>CAVVUX010000001.1:0-356316 GCA_963751575.1 uncultured Chloroflexia bacterium
TGATCTGGAAATTTAATCTTGAAGTCTGCAGATCACATTTTGGGCAGAGGAATAAATCATATTGGAAGAGGTCCAGGCTGGCGTTTGGCCGCTTTAGCAGCTCCTGAACCTTTTCTCGTTTTCCCTGTGGCAGCATTTGAATTAGATTGTCGGAACCGAAGAAGAGCATACCAACACCCAATCTCAGCTCCTGGCTGAAGCCGCAGTCCTGGCAGTAAAGACTGAATAGATTTCCCATAATGTATCCTTGGCCAGCTTTGATTTTGTTATAGTTGAGCTACTGTCTTCCCATCGAAAGTCGAATCACTTTTATTTGTCGGGTTTATAGTTCTGCCTGAATAATCTTTTTAGAAATCCGGCTCTCCATCTCCATTCCAGTCGCGATCGAGCATGTCCATGATCACAAAGCCGGCCGCCTGCGGCCCCGGCGCGCCGGGCTGGTCCAGTCCCCAGAACTCGATCTCCTGATCAGAGATGCCGGCGTCGTAATATTCCTGGCGGGTGCGGCCGTTGGGCAGAAGTTCTTCAGGGTCAGGATTAAATTTATAACTAAACATAGCCGATTTCCCCGGGAGTTTGTTAATTAACTGACAATATCAGTATAGAGCCGATCTTGGGCATGTCAATTGTTTTCCAGGCCACCTCGATCTCGGTCAAATCAAATCCTCCTTTTCCTCCAATCCAAAAAGATCCACACCCCATGGGTCACGATCAGCAGCCCGGCAAACAAGGTTCCTCCCAGAACAAAAGGGCTGGGCGCAAACCACAAGATCAGCGACATTGGAACGAGCAAAACCAGGCTGCGGTGCATGGACTCCAAGAGCGAGAGACTGTGGGAGGTATAAACCTGGCCGGAGAGGTGAGAAGGTTTTCTGATCACCTGCCAATAGGTCAGGATGTGTTCCAGGTGAGAGCCAATGATCATCCCGGATCCTACAAAATAAAATCCGAATAACACCGCAACAAGATCCTCCGGCATGCCCATGATCTCGACCACATAATAAATCATCAGGGTCTGGCCAGCTGTTAAGAAGAGATGAAAAGGATTAAACCATTCTTTTCTGGCAATGGTTTTTTGCCAGACTGGATTCAATTCATAATGATCGCTTTGGAAGTGGTCCCCATATTTCTTCTCTCGCAGGACCAAGCCTGCCAGGGTCAAGTAATAATCTGCCAAACCAAAAATCGGGATCAGGAATATTTCAGGATGTTTCATAAAGAGTCCTCGCGCGTTTCAGTTGATTGATCGAATTTTTCCAAAAACTTGGCAGGATCCGTGATTAAATTCTGCTGGTTAGTAATATAGTTTATTCTCTAGGCTGCGATCTCCGCAGGAAAAAAACCATCCAGTTCAGCATACAGCGAGTGATCTTTTTGACAGCAGGTCTGGGCTCCATCCAAGCCGCCAAATCCGGCCCATGCCAGTAGTAACTCTGTATCAAGCGCCGGCCAGCCTGGCTCTGGGCCAGGGTCTGATCCCTGAACTTCCGCAGGACTCGGACTTGAGGATGGTCATAGTCACCATAGATCGCGGTAGCAATATAGCAGTGACCCGCCTGGTGAGCTTCGTAGGCCAGGAAGCCTCCGATCAGATCATCGTCGGTGTCGATATCACCATCACCGTCAAAATCGAAACCAAAGAAAGAACCTTGGTCTTCGCCATCAATCCAGCCATCATTATTGTAGTCGTAGCCATAGGGTTCGTCAGACATTGCCCTTCATCCCTTTAAATCCTTTTCAAGTCCCAGATAGTTGCCGTCACTACCACTAATTTCCCTTAGCTGCTAATCATATAATCGAGGCATAATTTCTGAAGTTCTTCCAAACAAAGGCTCAGTTCATTCTTAATGATCAGTTTCACTTTATGAATTGATTTACCCTCGTTTTCCGAGTATCAAGTTGATTTATTTTCCCTTGGATCTCTTGAATCAAATTGATTTTCTCGGGTTTCTTACTCCTAACATATCCAGCTACCCACAACTGCGTTTGAGGTGTAGCCCGAAAATAAGTTTGTTTTCCACCGATGTTGGCTGCAAATCCCGTACTGAGCAAGCCCGCAAAGACATCCCCCAGCAGGGTTTTGGGAGAAATCGGGCTTTCCTCGATTTCAATCAGCAGCAGGATCTCCCCAGCTTGATTCGTGACCATCAGATCGATATCAGCCAGTTTGTTATCCTTGGTGACTTCATCACCCAGAAAAGCTTTGATCACAGCCACGTTGGACTGCTGCTCGGGATTTCCGTGATCATAATAAACCTGATATTGGGGATAATCCTTCAGCGCCTCAGTGAGCCATAAGCCAAATTGTCCTGTTTTTTCCCCTGCTTTCTTCACCATAGAGAGTCCCTCTAATCCAATCATCTGACTGTTAATCCCAGCTTCCTGATCCAGTCATCAGATTTGTTGATCCGCAGCTGGGACAGTGATCCATCAGGCGCGGATAATCGTCCTTTACCAGCTGGGTCCGGCAGATTGAGCACCTGAAGCGGGGCTGATAAACTTGCCCTTCGCCATAGTTGATCTGGAAATTTAATCTTGAAGTCTGCAGATCACATTTTGGGCAGAGGAATAAATCATATTGGAAGAGGTCCAGGCTGGCGTTTGGCCGCGTTAGCAGGTCCTGGAGCTTGTTCTCGTTTTCCCTGTGGCAGCATTTGAATTAGATTTTCGGAACCGAAGAAGAGCATACCAACACCCAATCTCAGCTCCTGGCTGAAGCCGCAGTCCCGGCAGTAAAGACTAAATAGATTTCCCATAATGTATCCTTGGCCAGCATTGATTTTGTTAAAGTGGAGTACATCTACTGGTCAGTTCCCTGTCGAAATTCTCGTATACTAGCTTATTATTTGTCGGGTACAGTATATTCTGACCGTAATCGTAATTACTCTTTTCGCGTTAGAAATCCGGCTCCCCATCGCCATCCCAGTCGCCATCGAGCATGTCCATGATCACAAACCCAGCCGCCTGCGGGCCCGGCGCGCCGGGCTGGTCCAGGCCCCAGAACTCGATCTCCTGGTCCGAGATGCCGGCGTCGTAATATTCCTGACGGGTGCGGCCGTTGGGCAAAAGTTCTTCAGGCTCAGGGTTGAATTTATTCCTAAACATAGCCGATTTCCCCGGGTGTTTGTTAATTTATTGACAATATCAGTATAGAGCCAATCTTGGGCATGTCAAACTTTTAATAAGCCGCCTATCGAAGGTGTAAGGGAGGAGCGCGCAGTGCGCGCGACGGGGCGGCTTCTACGAAGCCTGACCGATGACGGGATGCGGGCTTCGCCCGCGACCGGAGACCGAAGATAGACGACCAAGCACTTATGGTCCTTGACCAAGTATCTGACAAAAAACGAGATCTCACAGAATTTCTGAATGTCTGGAAGCAAATCGAACTATTATTAAATTGATCAGATAAACTTAGAAATCATTCGTAATTGGGGAATTATACAAAACCATTGCTTGGAGAGTATCCTCCGTTATATAATACAGTTGGGGGAAAACCATGGGGGAAATAACAGGAACAAATCCGGATCGCCGTTCGGGGTTGCAAATTCCTCAAGAAGAAGCTGAAAAACGAATCACAGCCCAGATCAAGCAGGGTATTAACCTGCTCACCTGGGATATTCACAGCGTTTCTGACCTGCAAGCAGCCAGGCAGGGCAAAAAACGCTGGGATCAATACAACATTGAACTATTGAAGAGAATAGCCGACCCGGAGCAGTTCCTGGCCGAGTATTACCAACCGTTTGGTTTTATATCCCCGGGAGGGACAAGTTTTGACGTCCAGAAAGAGGAATACCAGGCGGAAGTAAAGGGTTGTATTGATAAACTCTCTTCGATCAGGGACCGCCTGGTACTGATCTATGAATTAGATCTGCTCAGGGAGCAGAAAATCAACGAGCCGGAAAATCTTCTCGATGTTTCAAAGAAGATTTTTATTGTCCATGGCCATGATCAAGGTGCCAAATTAGACCTGGCCCGCTTTCTGGAAAAAATAGATCTGGAACCCGTCATCCTCCACGAACACCCCAACCAGGGCAGAACTATCATCAATAAGTTTGAAGACCATTCCAATGCGGCTTATGCCGTGGTCTTGTTAACCCCGGATGACGTAGGAGGGAGAGTAAACGACCCGGAGGACCTGCAGCCCAGGGCCAGGCAGAACGTGGTTTTTGAGCTGGGCTTTATGATTGGGGCACTGGGGCGGGAGCGGGTCTGCGCCCTGCACAAGGGTGAGGTCGAGATCCCGTCTGATTTTTCGGGTGTGCTCTGGATCGGGATGGACACTGAAGGTGCCTGGCAGCTGAAGCTGGCCAGGGAAATTAAGGCAGTGGGGATTGAGGTAGATTTAAACAGACTTTTATGAGAACTCTACCAAAACGATCTGGCAATCTATAAGCTCATCTATTAATTGTTATTTCCATTAATCACGACCTTCACCAATCAGCAAGTAAATGCGCTGTGGTATTTTAATACTCTTTAAGTTTATTTCAGAAACGCTTAGATTGCTGATGCTTTGATTCGGGGTTCAGCGCCTGGTGAAGTCGACAGTGAAGGATTTTCGGGTAACTCCATTATGTTCGTATATGATCACACCCACTCCCATATGGGTGTACCATTCTCCGAGGATGGTGCATCTGTGATCATTGCCTTCATCGCACCAGAAGGGCAAAACATCTTGGGGGTGGTTCATCCACCAATCAAAGACATGTGTTGAAGAAAGAGATCTTCCTCCCCCGTATACGATTTCCCCGCAACAACAATTGTTATCGCACCAATTGGATCGCCCATGGGCATAGAGGCCGATCCTTTCCCAGGCCCGGGTACCGTCAGAGGAATTGTGTCCACCCATACCATTGCAAGTCATGTCTTGTCCGTGATCCCTGGCCGCTGATACCAGGGAATTAAGAGACCCGAGAGTATTCAATCCAGCATCCCTGCGAGCTTGATTTATCATGTCGAAGATCTGCTGCTCTTCAGATGTTGAAGGTGAAGTATAAGGGCAGTATTTCGGCAGGGGGGTGTTGGTAGGCGGTGGCGTATTGCTGGGGATTGGCGTGTTACTCGCTGTTGGCGTATCACTCGGTGTAGGTGTCTTGCTCGGTGTAAGCGTGATTGTAGGCGGCAGGGGAGTATTCGTAACTGTCGCCGGTGTGAGATTAGGTGTGTATGTTGGACGCGGAGTTTTGGTGTCAGTTGGTGTGTTGGTTGGACCACTTGGTTTTGGTGTTGCAGTATCCTGCTCCGGAATATCATAGATTGGTAAGGAGTTTACATCACCTGTAGTTGTTGCATAATACGACCACAACCAGCAATCCCGACCAGTCTTTCCTGGATCCTTGATGATCCAATAGGGGTTATATTTCGTTCTTCCAATTAGCGGGACTTACTATACCTGCTTGTAAAGGCGTGAGTTTTGAATATTCCACACCGGGACCTGTTCTGCAATTCGTTGTTATCGAAACCCTCACCGTTGGATCTCCAGGCTTGCTCGTTTTTGGGAGACTGGTTTTACTTGGAATAGGTGATGCGGTCGCAGAAGCGATTTCTATCGTAGCTGTCTCCAGACCGGTTGCTTCAAGCTGAGGAGTTTCTGTGATCACTTCAGTGTTTGCAAGGAAGGGTGTTTCTGTAGGTGTGATAAATGCGGTCAGTGTAGGGGGTGGCTCACTTGTTAATGTGTAGGTGGATTTGATCTGAAAGGGTGTTTTTGTAGACGTGCCTTGCAAGGCAAATTTTTGAGGTCCCTGAAGATACTGTTGAGGCAGTTGAACCTGATCACAGGCTGCCATTAGCAATGTGATCGAAAGAAGAATGAAAACTACTGCCTTGAACTTGATTTTGTCCATTGTCCCATTAAGATTGATTGTTAAACAGACCATCCAGCTTGCTGGTTGATGAACACACAATCTGGCTGATGATGTTCCCTTATTATAAC
The DNA here is from genome assembly GCA_963751575.1 of uncultured Chloroflexia bacterium. Lineage (GTDB taxonomy): Bacteria > Chloroflexota > Anaerolineae > Anaerolineales > UBA11858 > B10-G9. The sequence goes on from CAVVUX010000001.1 coordinate 5,933, forward strand.
GACCTAAGCCAGTGAATAGCTACTCAGGAGGGGTGAGATTCGATTAACAAAATTGATAAGTATGAGGGATATGAACTTGTCAAAGAACTACCCGAAGGAGAAAAATATAACTTAAACACACAATTGGTCCGGTCTGCCACTTCGATCGCACTTAACATAGCTGAGGGATCAACCGGACAATCGAATAAAGAGCAAGGCAGGTTTCTCAGCCTTGCCCTGCGATCTTATCTTGAACACGGTAGCGTGTCTGGATTTGATCGCAAAGAAGAAATTATTCTTCCGCCCGTCGTGAGCGCAGCGAACAACCGGTCTCTTCACGCCCGTCGTGAGCGCAGCGAACATCCGGTCTCTTCATCCCGTCGTGAGCGCAGCGAACAACCGGTCTCTCCATGCCCGTCGTGAGCGCAGCGAACAACCGGTCTCTCCATGCCCGTCGTGAGCGCAGCGAACAACCGGTCTCTCCATGCCCGTCGTGAGCGCAGCAACCCATCTCTCCATGCCCGTCGTGAGCGCAGCGAACATCCTGTCCCGAACACAGTGAGGTTATTCCCGTCCCTTCACTCCGGTCAGGAACGAAGTGAAGGACCGATCCGTCTGCTACCCTTCAGCCAGCACAATTAAGTGATCAGCCTCGCCAAACTCGATTTTTTCTGATTTCCGGGGATTGATCTTTATGCCGTAGGCCTGTTCCGGGCTAAAAGCTATCCTGTTCTTTCGATAACCGATCGCCGTCTCGCCCCTGGTGCTGGCAGCCTCCAGCAGGGTATAAAAATCTACCTGCCCTTTTTGATCCCCGCTCTCCAGGTAATCAGTGACCGGTTTCAGATAGATCTCTGATCCCTTAGGGGCGAACAGACTCTTAAATACCGGGCTGAGATCCTTGTTTTCAGAGATCTGCACCAGAACCAGGCTGATCAAGCGGTCACTGACAATAAAATCATCCGCCTGGGCCGATTCAGCAAGTTCCTGGTTCTGGATATCCAGCAGCTCACTGACAATAGAGAATGAATATCCGTGGCTGGTAGCCAGGTCCCTTAAATGCAGCAGGCTGATGAGGGTGATGGCGTCTGCTTCCTCCGCCGGCAGAGAATCTGAATAGGGCAGCAGGATGACATGGTCATAACCCTCCAGGTCCAGCTGTTCCAGGGTTGCCCGATCGGATGTATCAGCCCTGGTAAAGGAACAGGTTAACCGCTCCAGATCCTTGAATTTCTCCAGATATATTGAAGGAATATCCTCCCGGGCGAACAAATCCACTCTTGAACCGCTGGTGACATAGTGGTCCAGCTGGCTGATAATGGTCCAGGCCATGCTGTTCCAGCCCAGGATCAGGGTATTTTCACTCTCGGTCTGGGAAACAGCACTTTTTTTGATCAGGTCAGACTGAAGAGCATAGCCGCTGGGAGGGCTGGTTCTGATGGTGTCATCGTCCTTTGAGATGAAGATCAGCTGATCTCCCCCCTGGATAATTGTCTCCATCCTGGGGTTAATGATCGGATCTCCATCCAGGGGTTTGTACCCGATCACGGCCGAATCCTGATACATGAACAGGGTTTCACGATAGGTTTTTCCTACCAGGGCAGCCTCTTCGTGCAAATAGATCTCGTCCCCGGAAAAATTCAGCAGTTCCTGATAGACGATGGACAACCCGGACTGCCTGCAGGCCTGGGCGGCGATCCGTCCGATAAAACTTCTGGCGCTGACCAGCTCAACTTCGGCGCCGGCGATTACCCTGGCCACCTCATAATTCTTTTCCTCAATGATCTCGGTCACAATATGGTAGGGTTTTGTCCTTCTTTTCTGATGTTTGGTGATTGCCAGCAGTATTTTAATGACCGCAATATCCGGATTCTTAATCTGAGGTGAAAGGATGATGACTGATTTGCTATCGTTTAAATTGACCAGCTCCAGGTCACTCATATTCATCGGGTTCCCCCGCCGGCAAACCAGGCGGGTCTTTCCGGTAGGGCCTATTTGATCTTCCATCTCGACCTTATCCCGGTCAGCCAGGACCACAATACAGGCTCCCTTTTGATTCTGGTTGCCCGCTACCAGCTCGGAGATGACCTGAAAGATCTGCGGGGACCATCCCAGGATCACCGTGTGGTTCCGTTCGATCACTTTTGACCTGCCTTTGCGAAGCTCTTCCAGTTTGACACCAATTCCGGTTGTGATAATACCGATCAAGCTGCTTAACACAAAGATACTGGTGAAAACGATCCCCAGGTTCGCCAGGCGATAAATCCAATGCCCCACGTTAAAATCACCTGTCTCGAGCATTAACATTAAAAATTCCCAGAACTGCTCGGTCAGATTGGCCTGGCTTCCAAGCCCGACCATCCAGACTGTCAAGGCGGAGATCAAGGTGATCACCAGGGCGATCAATGCCAGCCAGCTGATCTGGGACAAAGCCCCTTTGGTCATGGTCCGGTCAAACCAGTACTGGAACTTTTCTATCAGGGTTGTTTTTTTCATATTGGATGTCCTATGATTTGGGGGATGGTTCAAATAAGTTGGTCTGCAAGAATGGCATAACAAATGACGGAGGACTGATGACCGAAGCTCTATTCCATCTTCCGTCCTCTGTCCCCCTTAAGCACGCTCCACGGGTTTTCCGATCTTCCACCGTCCGTCTCCGCCAGGGCCGCAGGCGCTTAATCTCACGAACCGCCGGCCACCAGCTCAAGATTGATCTCTTCGCCATCCCTTAATAAACCGATCTGAAGGTTATCACCGGGATGGTATTCATAGAGCACATTGATGAAGGGATCCTCTGCGCCCAATAGGATATCTCCGACGCGGATGATGATGTCATTTTCCAGGACGCCAGCCTCTGCCGCCGGCCCGCCACCCTGCACCCCAAACACATAGACCCCCCACTCCACTGGCAGGTTGTACATGCGGGAGATACCGGGACTGATGGGCTGCCACTGAACACCGATAAAAGGACGCAGAAAATCTCCGGTCTCGATGATCTGGTTGGCAACTGCCCGGACTGTATTTGAAGGGATGGCAAATCCCAATCCTTCCGCGACGGCACCCCTGCCGCTGCCGCGGACAACAAGGTTGTTGATCCCGATCACTTCCCCGGCCAGATTGACCAGCGGGCCGCCTGAGTTGCCCTGGTTGATGGCCGCGTCGGTCTGGATCAGGTCTTCGATCACATAGCCCCGACCGCTGTTGATCGATCTGCCCACGCCGCTGACCACACCTGATGTCACCGAATTCATGAACATCCCCAGGGGGGATCCGATGGCGACCACGGTTTCACCGGGATCCAGCAGGTCGGAATTGCCCAGAGCCGCAAATGCGGGGGAGGATTCTTCTATTTTCAGCACCGCCAGGTCGGAAAAAACATCGCTGCCAATCAGGCTGGAATCCAGCACCCGGCCATCCTGGAGGATAACCTGGAAATCCCGGGCGCCGTCAATCACGTGTTGATTGGTGATCAGAAAGCCGTCCCCGCTGATGAACACCCCGCTGCCGCTGACCTCAGACGGCGTAGTTCCCCCGCCTTCTACGGGCACATCGACAGTTCCCAGCACTGTGACCACAGCCGGGCCTATCTGCTCGACCACACCCGTGATCGAAGTCTCGATCTTGGTATCAACCACCACCAGGGTGTTTTGATCAGCAGCCAGGGTTGAAGGCTCAGCTGCCTCAACGGCGATTAAATCCCCGGATTCCTCGAGGGAGACCGGCTGCCGTAAAGCGATCAGCCATCCTCCCGCCAGGCCGCCCAGGAGGGCAGAGCTTACAGCCACCAGGAGGATCATCACTAGGAAGTTTCGTTTGGTTAGGGACATATCATATTCCTCAGATTCTTCATCGTAGTCCTACGCTCTGGGCAGGATCGACGTTGATGTTAAAGGCTGGGCTGGAGCCAGACCACCGGGATCAGGCGGTCGGTTCTTTTTTCATACTGCCCATACTGGGGAGCCTCGGCAACGATCCGGTCCCAGACCGGGGTCCGGGTTTCGCCATCCAATACCTGGGCCTGGGCGTTGAAGGTCTGGTCCTTGATCTGAATCCTGACCCGGGGATCACTGGTCAGGTTGAAGTACCAGTCTGGATGATGGGTATTTCCCCCATTCGAGGCAATGATCAGATAGCCGCCGTCATGATCAAAATATCCCAGCGGGGTGGTGAATTCCCGGCCGCTTTTACGGCCCCTGGTGGTCAGCAGCAGGATCTTATAATCACCCATTTGGGCCCCAAACCTACCGCCAGTCAGTTTGTAAAAGAAGCTGTGCAGATTGATAAACAGTTTAATGAATGCCTTTCTCATCCTGATCTACCTCACGCGATTATTGATTAAATTTCAGTCTAATTCGAACATTAATGCAGACGAGAGCAGACGGATTATTCTTACTCCTGGCTGATTTCTAAGGGTGAAGATTGAGAAAGGCGCTTCGCGCCTGACCGGGGACGGAGGACGGGATGGAAGCTGCGCTTCCGACGGAAGACGGAAGACGGGGGGAGTGAGCGGGTCTGATTTCCACCTTACGACAACGGAATCCCCTGCTCGGGATCCTTCCCCATCCTGAGCTCAGTTAACTCTGTTAAATAAACTGAGCCCCACCCGGAAGGCGGGGCTCAGCATTTGTGACATTTCAGGTGTCACTTTCCTGGGAACAATCTGGTCTGTTTAGATGTTGCCAACAATATTGCTGAAGATATTACCGATGGCGGGGCCAAGCAGGGACAAAATAACGATCACTACTACGGCGACCAGAACCAGGATCAATGCATATTCTACCAATCCCTGTCCCTTCTCTTTAGGTGCGAATAACATGGCGTTTCTCCTTTCCAAAATTGGAATATGTCGGTGTACGCGGGTGCGTACTGGATAATTGCCCCTATCATAATCAATAACCATCCTGAGTACAATATGGGCTGACATACAATTATGCAAGTTCTGGACCAGACCGATCCCGTTATCTCCGGCAGCGGTTTGCTGTCATCTGCCGGCCGCGCAGTGCCCTCTGCTCTCATTTCTCAAATAAATAATGCGAGACCAGGTACTCCCTGCCGCCCCGCAGAGCCCAGGTCATTTCGCAGGCCAGGAAAAACAGGCGCCAGTTGACCCACCACTGCCTGACGTTCTCAGGGCCGTAGGTATCTGCCAGCACTTTTTTGACCTCCGCTTCCTGGCGGTCCATTTTTTTCAGCCAGGCCCGCAAGGTCTTCTGATACTGTTCCCCGCTGATCCGCCAGTGATCCAGCAGCTTCAGGTCCTGCTGGTAGTGCAGCAGCAGGTCATCCGAAGGCATGGTCCCACCGGTGAAAAAGGTCTGGGCCATCCAGCTCCCCCTGTCCTCTTGCTCAAACTCGTAGGCAAACTGGCGGTGGCTGAAATAGTGCACGAACAAGCGCCCGCCGGGCTCCAATAATCCGCTGATGACCTTCATCAGCCGGCGGTAGTTCTTCATGTGCTCGAACATTTCGATCGAAAATACCCGGTCGAATTTTTCCCCGACATTTTCTTCCAGGTGGTTGACATCCACCACCCTGGCCGTGAGGTTCTGAAACCCTCTCTGTTGAGCCTGACTGGTGATGAATTCGATCTGGTCCCGGGAGTTGGAAAGGGCACTGATCTGGCAGCGGGGATATTTTTCAGCCACCCACAGGCTCAACGAACCCCAGCCGCAGCCCAGATCAAGAACACGCATGCCGTCCTCCAGCCCTGCCCGCCGGCAGACCAAGTCCAGCATGTGCTCCTCGGCCTGATCAAGGGTGGTGTCTGGGTCCGGCCACAGGCAGCAGCTGTATTTCAATCTTTTGCCCAGCACCAGCTCAAAGAATCCCGGCGGCACCTCGTAATGCTGCACGTTAGGGAGCCGGGGGACGATCGCGATCGGGCTTTGATCGAACTTGTCCAGCAGGTCCCGGCGCGTTTTTTCCTGGATTTCCTGGGGCTGGCGCTCGAGCTGGCGGATCTTGTGGCGCGTGGTCCAGGTTAAGACCCGGCGCAGCACAGGGTCAGGGATCAAATTGGCGTAAAGCAGTTTCAGGTACCACATGGTTTCTCCCGCAGATTATTGTTGGTCTGAGTCTCTGGATTGTATCAGAAATGGAATGGAAGCTGCGCTTCCGACCGGGCCACCTGAGACGGAAGTCGAATTAAGCTGTTATCCGCCAGCGATAGGCAGGTTTGAATCCAAGTCCGAAATAATCTATTCCTGGTGCTATTCTGGTGCAAATAACTTAGAAGCAATATCAAGAATAATCCAGGTTAACATAATTTCCTCTCTAAAAATAGGAAGACCAGTAAATCTGAGAGGAAAAACAGTCCCAAACAAGGCCCATTAAGCTATCGGTTTGATCTTTGCTTTTCACATCTGCTAGTTTATTCCTCAATAATTGTTTAGAATAATAATATCAATTTAATTTATGTAGAAATCTAATCGCATCCTTTGATGATTTCATCCAAATTAAATATCCTGCGGTTGAAAAATGATGATCACTATGCGGATGCAGAAAGAGTTCATTTATGGAAAATTTTCAAGATCTCATGATAGATTTGGATCGACTCAAGAGTGTGTATCGCAGGACTTACCTGTCAAACCATTCTAGAAATGAAAACGCTGCAGAACACAGTTGGCATATTGCTATCGCACTTCTTGCTCTAAAGGAGGTAATGCCACCAGAGGTTAGTTTAGACCACGCTATAAAACTTGCTTTGGTTCATGATGTTTGTGAAATAGGAGTGGGGGATGTTTCCGTTTATTCTCCTGACCGAACAGGAAAAGGGGCGTTGGAGAGCGAGTACATGTCCAAATTCGCATCTGAGCATACTGACTTTGGTCCTGTAGTGGAGAAATTGTGGCACGAGTTTGAGGAACAGGAATCCCCCGAAAGCCGTTGGGTAAAGGTGGTAGACAGGCTCTTGCCATTCTTGATTAATTTGGCTACCGAAGGAAGGACTTGGCAAGAACAGGCCATAAGGAAGACCCAAGTTATTGAGATCAATAGAGTGGTTGCGGACGAGGCGCCTGCAATATACCATTGGATGGAAAGAGAGATAGATAAAGCAGTAGAGTTAGGTTGGTTGCAGAACGCATAACACATACGACTTTGTTCAATATTTTTTTATTCTATATTAAATAGAAATGTTGCCAAGCAGGACTTTAGCCGATATCCGCCACCGAAGGGCAGGTACGAATTTTGGCGGGCTCACTTTTTTACCAATTGTCCCCAAAAAAACTGATCATAACTTCTTAATCAATTATAGGAGGGCAGGTCAACCCTCCTAAATAGATTTCAACAACAAATCTGAAGAAGACTGATTACTAACGATCACCAACTTAAGCTATGGTCCACAGTCTCCATCCCACTGTATCAATCCGTCAGAGACAGAATATGCTAGAGATCCCCCCTCGTATTTACTTCCATCTGGATTGATGATTTTCAAATCCACATGGACTATATCCCCATCTACTCGATAGTTCTCACCGATCCACTCCTTTTTGAGGCCTCTCAAATTCCCATCTGCAAAGGCCACCCGGGCAGTTTTCCCGGAAAAACAAAAATCACCGTAATCAAGTCTGACATCTTCTGCCAGATAGCTTAATGCCTTTTCTTCATCAAGCTCACTGATTGCTCTAAAAAAAGCAGCGACTATTTCAGCTTTTTCGGGGAGCTGAGGAGTTTCAGTGGGGATGGGTTCGGATTGCTGAGCAGCGCAGGCTGCCAGCATGATCAGAAATAATATGGGTATTAGGACTTTCAGAAAGTTTTTCATGGTTCCCTCCAGGGATAAATAGAACAGGATCACACATCGGGCCCAAATCAATGCTCTCTGGAAGGTTATTGTACAGGGAGTGGATTAAAATCGTGGGTCTGGATTGATCATAGCATAATAGAAATTCAATTTCAATCAAATCGATTTTAATTAGTGAATAAAAATATCTTTGTAGTGGATAAAACTAGACGAGAATATTAAGAAAGCTACAATCAGTTGTGAAAATACAGCCGAGCTGGAATAAAGCCGTTATCCGCCACCGTAGGGCAGGTTCAAATCCTGCCATGCCCATATCTTTGGAGAACTGGTGCTTGGGATATACCCAGGCGATCTGTTGTTATTTGGGATGGAGGTTGCGTAACGTAAGGTGTAGGTTCGTATGTTAGAATGCGATTAATCAGACTGGTGAAGTTTGTGTTTTTGATCTTTTTAAGTTATATTGAATTGTGAGGTTATTTATAGCTAAATAGTCTTGTTGTTCATTATCTTCTTTTCATCACCGTAATCGTTGAACACCGCAATCAACCAGATGCGGTGTTTTTTGTTCTTGAATATCTATTCAAATCTCGGAGGAATTATGTCTAGGAAAATTGTCCTATTTGTAATTATCGCGATTTGTTTTTCTGGCTGCTCTTCTCCGCCGGAGGATACCATTCCTCCAGATACGCCAACACCAGAACCAATAGCGACGGATACCCCAACACTAGAACCATCAACTCTTGAGGAGATCATCGTCGTTTTTGATATTGAAACATCAACTCTTGATGAGATCATCATCGTTTTTGATAACCTCTTTCCAGAAGGGCTTGAATATGACGAGAATGGAGGACGTTTCCTGTTGGGATCCATGAGTCAACGATCAATCTTCCAGGTTTTTGATGATGGTACTTTTGAACCATTCATCGAAGATCCTGATTTGATCGAGTGTTATGGACTGGAGATTGATCGAAATAACAACAGGCTCCTTGTAGTTAATAATATTGAAAGCGATGGCAAATCCTATCTCAACTCATACGATCTTTCTACTGGCGAAAGGATCTTTAGATCTGAGATTTCCAGTATTAAGCCTGATCTACCCCACAGCGCGAATGACGTCGCTGTTGATGCAGATGGAAATGCTTACGTAACTGATTGGGCTTCTGACGCGATTTATCGAGTTGACATGGAAGGAAACCCAATTTTATTTATGGAGCATACACAATTTGCAACTTTAAACGGTATAGTGTATCACCCCAATGGCTTCTTGCTGCTTGGATCATATCCTGGCTCATTCCTTGGCGAATTCATATTGTTAAAGATCCCGCTGGATAACCCGGAAGTTATCGAGGTAGAAATTACCGATGGGTATTGGGGTTTTATTCTAACGGATGGCATGATAATGGATCCTGATGGAACCGTGATCATGGTTACATATCCCCGCAGTGATATTGGTCGCTTACAGAGTGAGGATGACTGGGAAACAGCCCAGGTTATAGGAAAATCAGTGGGGCATGCTGATGGAAATGGATCCACAATTGCATTACGTGGAGAAGAGGTTTACGTGATTTACTCACATATGGATCAGTATTATGAAGGGTTAGATCAAAGCAAATTTGAAATTGTGCGAGTGAAATTTGAGTGATTTCTCACCGGGCTGAACAATGTTTATTGGTATATGAATTTTAATTATTCGAAAACGCGTGATAAGAATGCATATCGTGCAGATATAAATTGTTGCTCCTGATCTTTGTCCAGTTGTTGATTTACATTTGAGCAACAATATAGCCGAGTAGGTTTTCTATCTTTATCCTCCACGTTATGAGCCCCAGATCGATTGCTATGAGGATTTCGGCCTATCAAAGTCCAGAACCCTGCCCTCATCAAGCCCTCCAGGCTTGACTGAGTACCGGAGGGCGCAAAGCGCCTATTCCCTTCCGAGCTCAGCAGACAACCCAGCTCTTTATCCCTACGCTTAATCCGGGTAAACTAATCATCATGAATTGGAAATTTGTTCTTCTGACTCTGCTGATGATTCTTTTCGGTGCCAGCTGCAGCCTGGGAGCCAACCCAAAAGCACTGGATAATCTGGATCAGGACTCGATTTCTCCCCCGGAATCGGAATTTGGGAGCGAACCCTCCCAGACTCCTCCGGCTTCCCTCAAAAATATCTGGCGGCAGCCCGCGGCTGACTCCACCTGGCAGTGGCAGTTAACCGGGGAGATCGAGACTTCCTACGATGTCGACCTGTATGATCTTGATTTATTTGAAACTGACCCTGCCCTGATCCAGGAGCTAAAAGCTGAAGGCCGCTACCTGGTCTGCTACCTCAGTGCCGGCAGCTGGGAGGACTGGCGTCCCGATGCCGATCAGTTTCCCCCCGGGTCCTGGGCAGAAATTACACCGGCTGGCCGGGCGAAAAATGGCTCGATATCCGCCAGATCGCTGCTCTAGCCCCCATCCTGAAGGCCCGTCTGGACCTGTGTGCCGCAAAAGGATTTGACGGCGTCGAACCGGACAATATCGACGGCTACAGCAATCGGACTGGTTTTGATCTCACCTATCAGGACCAATTGGCGTTTAATATCTGGCTGGCCCGGGAAGCCCATCTCCGCGGGCTGTCGATCGGACTCAAAAACGATCCTGATCAGGTCCTGGATTTATTTCCCTATTATGATTGGGCTTTGACTGAAGATTGTTTTGACCAGGGCTGGTGTGAAGATACCCTGCCCTTTGTTGAGGCTGGCAAGGCGGTCTTCGCCGCAGAATACACAGACACAGGGGCCGATCTGGAAGATTTTTGTCCCCTGGCCAGGGAACTGGGCATTAACGCCATCCTCAAGAACCGGGATCTGGACGCCTTCCGCGAGAGCTGTCCTTAAAAGCACGCTCAGCCTGCTGACGCGTGGATGCTGCCCATCCGACGGAGGACGGGACGGCGCTGAAGCGCCTGACCGGGAAAAGCAGCTCGTCGCAGACTATTCTAATCTGGCCTTGCACATCACAGCTGCCTGGTTAATCTGACCACTTGCAGTAGCTCTCAAGCCCGTTCGGGAGCTGAAGCTGTTTCAGCTCCGCCTTTCTTGTGGCACCATTCCCCGAGGGCAAACTCAGTGTTTCGAATCCATTCCCGGCAAAGACATAGGGGCCTGGATCGGCCATCAACAGGGTCAGAGCAGCGCAGTCCATCACCGCCAGGCCTTCCGGGGGACAGTCTCCCCCGATTTCCCAATTGTCCTGATCAGGAACAAGAGTGATATCAACCCGCATCTCGCAGCGATTGTTATCATCCCGGTAGATACCCCCGGTGGCTAAAAACTTCACCTCGACATCACAGATTACGCTGCAGCGGCCGCTCTCCCCGCCTGAAGCTTCCATATAGAAATGGACGGGTATCTCTCCAATCCCATCGACATCATAGGTCAGGCCATCAGCGTTTTTGACCATGGTGAGGCCGATCACCGGCTTCAAATCAAAGACCAGAATATCGGTCTCGACACTGTACTGGTAGTACAAGGCCGCATTGCCCTCTAATGAGGCGCTGGCGGGATCGGGCGGGGGTTGGTCCTGATCAGCTACATCACCCTGATCACCTTCCGGGTCTGGTGAAGATCCACCCAGGTCCGGGACACAGGCACTTAAACCCACCAGCAGGATCACAATCAGGCTGAGAAATAAAATACTTTTGGGGAAGGACATGGGCTGCCTCCTAATCGGGTAAATGAAGACCTCTATCAGTATAACGGAAGATAGCAGGGTTTTGTTACCAGGGGCTCGCAGCCAGCGCGACTGGTCGGAGGTTGGGATTCAGACGGGGGACGGGAGACAGGACCAGCGAGTTAATTCTCCTCGATCTCCAGGGCTGCCAGGCTGGAATAAAGCCGATATCCGCCACCGAGGGCAGGTTCGCCCTTCGATCTTTTTCCTTAGGATGGAGCGATGGTCGGTTGGAAATCTTCCTCGCTCTTAAATCCTGCCGGGCTTATTAAAAAGATCCAAATATCAAGCTTCCTTATAACAAAGGGGCGTATTTTTTTGTTGTAGATTTAATTTTAGTTTATGATAAGAATGGTATTCATAACCGGAGATTACAAATACTTATCTAAAAATTATTTTGCTCTGCAAAAGTAATTGATTATCATTTTTCGCCGCATTTGAAACATAATTTACCTATACGGCATCATGAGAGGAAACAATGCGAAATAAAATAAATCTCTTCTTGATTATGATCATCATTTTGTTTGCCTTGAATAGTTGTCGAACGGGACCTCCTGTTTCTTCCATGCTTACAGAGGAATCCGTGTCGTCCACCCCAACACCGATATCCACAGGGAAAACAATTATCGTCAACAAAGTCGATGACAGCGGCCCCGGCACACTTCGCCAGGCACTCCAGGAGGCAGCTGCCGGTGACATAATCGAATTTGATAGTGCTGTTTTTTCTCCGGATCAGCCAGGGATCATTTATCTACAGTCAATGCTGTCACTGGAACAGGAAAATTTAACTATTAATGCCTCTCATGCTGGAGTGATCCTCGATGGAAGCGAAGTCCCTGATGGTTTCAGCGCCATCCAAGTTTTTACAGATAATAATACAATTCGTGGTATTCAAGTGAGTAATCTTCACGGTTCAGCGATTATGATCAGTAGTGGTCATAATAATCTCATACAGGATAATGTTTTTGGCGGTGTTGCAGATGGTGTTTCTCTAGGGGGCACGACAACTTCTAACAACACAATAAGTGGAAACTATATCGGGATATCGGCGGACGGAAAAACGCCCTTACCTAATAGTAATAATGGAGTAACAATTGGAGAGGGGGCCCATGATAATCAAATTGGCCCGGATAACGTGATTGCCTTCAATGATCAATTTGGTATTCTCCTTGGTGATTCCAATAACCTTGGCAACACCATTATTCAAAACAGTATTCATGATAACGTTTGGGGGGGGATAAGTATATTCGAAAGCAATCACAACTTGAGACCACCCCTAATAATTGATTTCGACTTGGAAGCCGGCACTGTGATTGGCTCTGCCTGTGCGAACTGCATTGTTGAGATCTTCTCAGACACAGGACGTCAAGGTGCAATGTACGAAGGGCAGACTGAGGCTGACGAGAACGGCTTGTTTAGCTTAAATAACCAGACTGCATTTAGTGGCCCGTATCTGACCACTATAGCTACAGATACCAATGGCAACAGCAGCGATTTTTCACTACGTTCAGTTGGCCTTAGAGGATTATCGATTCTTCAAGAAGGAAACGCCCTGCCCAAAACAAAGATCGTGCTAACACCTTTTGAGGACCTTGCGGATAATCGCATCGGACACCTGAATCCAGTCGCGCCTGAAGGTGATGGCTCTTGCCCTCCCGTGGAGGATAATAATCGGTTTTTGGAGCATTTGGAATGGGGAACAAAATGGTTTTTTACTGGACTGGATATGAGGGAATTGGATGAAACGGTGGCATTGGAAAATAGATGGTATTCCAGTTCCGAGATTACCGAATACCAGGATTGTACTATCTCGTTATTGGTTGAAAATGGCGTTACTGTTGTTAACAGTTTGAATTATTGGGACGAGGTTCTGCATGCTGAGAATCAGCCGGATTATGGTGACGAAAAACTAGTTCAACAATTTCTCGAGCACAACCGTTTCCTTGTCAATCATTTCAAGGGCCGTATCCAGTATTATGAGATTTTGAATGAACCAAATAATTACGTTGAGGTTGATGATTACATCAATCTTGTCCGCCAGGTGATACCAGTTATCCGTGAGGAGGATCCGGACGCGAAGATAGTTGTTGGATCAGTCACCCTTATCAAGGATATAGATAACCGCGAGTATTTATTCGAGATTCTCCGGTCAGACATAATGCCACTTGTTGACGCAATTGCCATGCACCCTATGTGGGGAGAATCACCACAATATGACGAAACCAGAGAGTATTACTATTATTACCCATCTCTGGTGCAAGAGATTAAAGATACCGCCGCCGCACACGGTTTTGGGGGGGATTACATAGCTAAGGAAATGACCTGGGGAACTCTTGACAACCCCTCTTTATTCGGGTGGGATTATACCTATACAGTTGCTGCAAAGTATTATGCCCGAGGAATTGTGATGAATCTTGGCCTGAACGTAATTGCGGGGTTCACTAACGTAATAAATGAAAGTGACGTAGACAGTGAATATCCGGTAGGTACTCCATTTATTACTCGTGCAATTCGAAATCTGAGCGATATTATGGCTGGCGCCAGCGTCGTAGATTTTCCGATCAGAATCCAAAGCGAGTACCCTACCATTAAAAGCTATGGCTTTTCCCTGCCTGATGATGAGACACTGATTGTTTTGTGGACAGACGGTGTGGCAGTTGATAACGATCCTGGAGTGCCGTCTACTCTCATCATTCCTGGTTTTTCAGGTCTAAAGGCAACAGGGATTGATGCTCTTCACGACTTTGAACAAGAACTTGTCTCAATGAACGAAAATGGAGATTTGGTCATCCGCGATTTCCTGCTTAAAGACTACCCAGTCTTCATCCGGTTGTCGCAATAGGATTGCCGGCGAACAAAGTGGGCACCAGTCTAGTGGGATGCGTCGCATTTTATGGTCTCTAGATCTGGCTTTTGGTTTAAACATATCTTAGGCACCCTCTCACACACAGGTAACCCTAACTTTTGCTGTTACATAAAAAACAAATAATAGCCAAGCAGGAATAAAGCCGTTATCCGCCAGGTCGCAGGTTCGAATCCTGCCGGGCCCACCAAAACCGCGAGGAATAGGTCTTTTCTTATTAGGAAAGGGCCTATTCTTTTTTTTACTTACTTTGTTTTTCTCTCGATCGAAAGTCACAATTATCGTCAGCTTGATATTTCATCCTGATTATGTTATTCTGAACATGGTTACATATTAAAATCACTAACAATGAAATTTGACAATGCTATTGATTTACGGCGTTGTCTTTTTTTTGTAATTTCCCACTTTAATTGTTTCGACTAATATTTCCCCCAATCATACTCAACAATTGGAGGCAACCCATGAAACGTAACATAAGATTAATCTTATGCCTTATTCTTATACTCACATCACTCATGAATTCCTGCAGTCTTATAAGTCGTGAGCCGAAAATATTTGAACTGAACGTTACCGTCAATGGCAATGATTGCATATATGAAGGTCCAGATGAATTTAAAGCTGGGCCGGTAATACTGACCTTCTACAATGAAAATGATACAGAGTCAGTATTTGAATTTGCTTATTTTGATGAGGGAAAGATAACACAAGAGTTTATCGATTATTTTAATGATCCTGATTCAGGTCACTGGCCGAGTTGGGCGAATGAATATAATTATGCCAATGCCAGGCTCCATGCTGGTGAGACGAAGGCATTTGAATTTGAACTGGACCCAGGATTATATACGTTTATCTGTGCCCAAAACGATCCAATTGAGATATATTTGATTGATGGTTTTGTTGTGCGATAGCGTACGCTATAGAGCAATAACTCAATAAGATATAGGGTCTTGATTTTGCACGACAGGAAGGTAGCCTTTATCCACCATGTCTCATGTCCGAATCCTGCCGGTCCCAAGGAATTTAACTCGAACCAGATTTTATTAACTTTGCTCACTTAATAGTTTCCTGGTGCTATTCTGGTGCAAATAACCTAGAAGCAATATAAACAATATTCTAGATACACTACGAATTCCCCTCTAAAATCAATGATTTCAGTAGATCCGAGAGGAAAATATATCCCATAGAAGGACTTATAAGCTATTGGTATAAAAACTTAATTCGAAAGTGTATCCGTACAGGAACTAAGCCTTTATCCGCCAGGATATGAGCCCCAAATCGATTGCTATGAGGATTTAGGCCTACCAACCCCCTTACTCTTCTCCTGCTGTCTCCTCCAGTTCCAGATCCAGGGCGGCCAGGAACTCCACCGCAGTCAGATCCCCGTCCCGGTAGGCCTCCAGGTCTATCACCGCTGCCTGGACAGTGATCTTGCTGCCATCCAGCATCTGGTTTTCGATTTCGATGGCTTGAACCCTGCCCCAGATCTCCCCCAGGGCGTCATAAATAATCCACCATTCACCCAGCAGTGCCGCCTGGCTTTCTGCCGGCGCCGGCCAGTAGTTGATGGTCAGGACCCCCCGGCTTAAACTTACCCTGTCAATCATCAAAGCCAATCTCCGCCAGCAGATCCCGGGCCCGGTCATCTGCTGGACGCTTGTCTGTGATCTCCAGGCGGGAAAGAAACTCATCCGGGGTCAATTCTTCATTTACAAAACCTTCCAGATCGATCCCCTGGGCTGTGACCTCAAGATAAGGTTTTCCGTTCAAGGAAGTTGAAAGGACATACTGCCCGATCTCCGGGATCTCATCGAAGGCCGCGATCAGGACAGTCAACCAGCCGGAGACTATCATCTCCGGGCTGTCCTCCGGGAACACCGAATATTCGATCAGCAGTTGATCCTCGCCGGCTTCGATCTGATCCACATATACCAGGCCGCTGGCTGCGATCGATTCCGCCAGGTTCTCTTCGCTGCTGGCACTGCTCTCAGCCAGGAATGGTAAATTGCAATTTAAACTCGTCACCAGGAGGACGACCAGGGCCAGGAATAGTTGATTTCTTCTAGCTGCAGATAAATTTTTCATCGTCATCTCCCCTTATTTCCCCAGCTTGATCAGGGTTGGAAAAGCGCGGTCATAGGCTTCCCCGGGCTTAGCCCAACCGGCCCTGCCCGTGCCATAGTAGCTGCCTTTTAATTGGAGTTGGAGCTCTTCCAGCGCTTTCTGATGCGCTTCCGTGGCCTGCTCCCCCTGACAGCCGGCCGGGCATTCTTTCTGGTATAACCCCTTATAGAGATAATAATCATCTACTGTGAATCGGGTGGCCAGAAATGGAAGCTGCTTTACCAGCTCTGCTGCCGCGTCTTCCATCGTCGCCGGAGATCCGCCGTGGGTTTGCTCCAGGATCCGGTCCTTGACGGCTCCTTCCAGTTCCCCTTTGACGTATCCTTCTGCCAATTCAGCCGAGCTTTGGAAAAATTTTGTGATGTAATCCGGGATGCGGGTGATGTGATCACCTACCCAATAGAACCCGCCGATCTCATCGATGATCACCTGCTGAATTCTGCGCCTGTCATCGATTGCATCCTCTAGCTGGCCAATCGCGATCTCCTCCAGACGGGTCAAGCGTTTCTGTTCCTCTTCATTTTGACGAATCAAAAGATCGGTTAAGGATTCTTCCTCAGCTGTGGTCGGCAAGTTGCTGCGATCCACAGCAACCCCCATCATCTCCACCAGTCCCACCAAGTCTTCTCTTTGATTTGATGTTAATAAGAACCACCCGGGAAGCTGACTGACATCCATTCCCAGGATTAAATTGGTCACTACCTCACTGATCTCGGTCTTTGAAGGACCGCCATTCTCAGTCCGTTGGTTGTCCTCAGCCTGCGCTTCAGCTGTTGTGATGCATTTTGTACCGGCGTTGTTGATCTGATATCCTTCCTTACATTGGCATCCGCAATTATTGACCTCACAGGCGGCCAGGTTGGTAGCCAAATTGGGGTCAGACCAGCTGCAAACCATGTCGCAGTTAACACAGGCTTTCTCCCCCTCAATTACCTCGAATCCCTTCTCGCAAACGCAGTTGCACTCCGTGGCATCTTCCTCCCCATCCCACAGCAGGTGGGGCACATCGCTGCAGGCCTGGCTGCAGTCCAGCACCACAGATTCGACCTGAAAGACCACTTTCTGCCCGGCATAGGCCATCAGTGCCGTCTCATCCAGGACCACCGTCACCTTATTGCCGCTGACGGTCCCCGCGGTCTGTCCATTGAGTTGATGCAGGCGAACCGTACCCGGCAGCTCAATCGAGAATCTGAATTCTAGCGGATCGCTGATCTGCATCGCTTTCTGGACATACCATAACTCGACAGCCAGCTCCTGCTGCAAAGCTTCAGACAAGCCATCAAATAGGCCGCCCAAACCACTCAATCCTCCCCCCACAGAGCCGGAAGACGAACCAGGATTCAGATTGGGTTTGGCAGGCAGGGGCTGATTTCGCAGGTCAGTCGTGGAACCTTCAAAGTCAGTCAGGTCCAGGAAGATCTTTGCCCGGTAAAGAGTCTGTTCCGGATGCTCCGGGTCCTGAATGATTTGCACGCTCCATTCATCCGAGGACGCGGTTTGATCGATTGAGATCGTTTTTTCAGCGGAGAATCCCCGGTCGGTTGTTGTGACAGAATATCCCTGGTCCTGGTAGATACTGCCATCCAGTGTTTCCCCAAAATCTTCGGGGGTAACCGGGAGCAGATCTTCTATATCAGTTGATCTTCCTGCAGCCGTGAAATCCGCCTTCCTTTCCTGGTTGACCTGTTCGGCAGCCGCCACCCACGACTCAAGTATGGTGCGCCGGATCTGGACCACCAGCTTATCAACCTGGCCTTCTTGCTGGACCACTTCCAGGTTAAGTTCAGCGCTGATGCAGGCCAGGCTGGCCAGCACCAGGGTTAAGATAGCAAGCAAGGGATAGCGGGACCGCCAGCGACCTCCGCGGGTTGGGATACTCTTTGATCGGCTTGTTGTTAAATCCATGGACCCTCCGTAAGGTAGAGGCGGGAAGACTGTGTCTCAGATAGTATAGAGGATGTTCTCAAACTCTGGTAGAGTGATTATTTTCCTTTTTTTTTAGCCCCCCTGCCGAGATTCAGTCTTCGGTCTCCCGTCATCTGTCCTCCGTCTTCCGTCCTGAGCGAAGCGAAGCATCACGATCCCCCTCCCCCAACAGGCGCTTATCGGCTACAATATTGCCTCTTAGTGTTGGAGATGACTGAAATGAAGTTCAAATCCTTGATGGTATTCATCCTGCTGATTTTCCTGGCTGCCAGCTGCAGACCAGGCAGGGAGCAGAATACGGTAAGGGTGGCTGTCCTGCCGGTCCTGGACGCGCTGCCGCTGCACCTGGCCCTGGCCGAAGGCTACTTCGCTGACCAGGGGCTGGACGTTGAGCTGATCCCGGTCTCCTCCGCCCCGGAGCGGGATGCTTTGATGCAGTCCGGCCAGGCTGATATGATCCTGAACGAAATAGTCTCAACCATCTTTTATAATCAATCCGAAACCCGGGTTGTGATCGTCCGCTTCCTGCGGGTTGCCACCCCGGAATACCCGCTGTTCCGCATCCTGGCTGCCCCCGGGAGCGGGATCAGCTCGGCCGCTGACTTGAAAGGGGTTGAGATCGGGATCTCAGAAGGCACGGTGATCCATTACACCACCCAGCGCCTGCTGCAAAACGCCGGCCTGGCAGCGGACGAGATCCTCACCATTGCCATTCCCAAGATCCCCGACCGCATCGCCCTCCTGGCTTCCGGGGAATTGGCCGCGGCCAACCTGCCCGATCCGGCTGCCTCGGTGGCCCTGCTCCAGGGAGCGGTCCTGGTGATCGACGATACCACCCTGCCTGGAATCAGCTCCAGCGTGTTATCAGTTGACGCCGCCCTGGCTCGGGAGCATCCTGAGACTGTCAGGCGTTTCCTGGCTGCTGTCGAGCTGGCCGTGACTGATATCAATCGCGATAAAGGAGCCTATCTGGACCAGATAGTTGAGCTGGGTCTGCTGCCCCCACCTCTGCGGGACAACTACAGCATCCCGGACTTCCCAACCGCATCGGTGCCCAGCCTGGCCCAGTTTGACGATGCTATGCAGTGGGCCCTTGACCTCGACCTGATCTCCAACCCGGTCGAATACAGCAGCTCAGTTAACCCGGATTTTCTACCCTAAACCGATGCCGATCGCTACCCTTAACTCCCTCAGCTTTGCCTATACCCCGGACCAGCCCCTGTTTCAGGATTTCAACTGGAGTATTGCTGACGGTGAGCGCTGGGCAGTCCTCGGCCCTTCGGGGTGCGGTAAAAGCAGCCTGCTGCTTTTGCTGGCAGGGATCCTCAAGCCAACTTCCGGCCAGATCCTGATCGAGGGTACCCCGCTCAATCGACCCCGTCCGCAGACCGGCCTGATCCTGCAGGATTACGGGTTAATGCCCTGGGCCACGGTGGAGGCTAATGCCGCCCTGGGTTTAAAGCTGCACAAATTCTACGGTCCCGATGGCAAACACGCGCCTGCAGAAGATACGGTTGAGAACCTCGAAGAACGGGTCGACTACTGGCTGGAGCGGCTGGGACTGGATGGGATCCGGAAGCAGTACCCTGGCCAGATCTCCGGCGGTCAGCAGCAGCGGACAGCCATTGCCCGCAGCCTCACGCTTGACCCCAACCTGCTGCTGATGGATGAACCGCTCGGATCGCTCGACGCTCCAACATCCGCCAGTTTGCAGCGCCTGCTGGTTGAGCTCAATCTCAAGAATGACCTGGCGATGGTGATGGTCACCCATTCGGTGGATACGGCTATCTTCCTGGGCCAGAAGATCCTGCTGCTGGGCCAGCCGCCCAATCGGGAGCCGGAGATGATCGATAATCCTCAAGCAGGAACTGAAGAATATCGCGATTCCCAGAATTATCAGCAGCTCAGTCAGTCCTTGCGCCAGAAGCTGGAGGGCAGCCTGTGAAAGCCCGCCAGATCGTACTGATGTCACTGCTCTTGATCCTGGCCTGGCAGATCGGATCCCTGCTGATCGACCTGCCCATCCTGCCTTCACCGATCCTGGTCTATCAGACTCTGTTCCGGGAGCTGTTCGGTGAGCTGGGCGGCCATTTCCTGGCCAGCCTGAGCCGGGTGGTGCTTTCCATGCTGCTGGCTGTTTCCCTGGCAGCCCCCGCCGGGCTGATCCTGGGCCAATCCCGCCAGCTGGATGAATTCTTCTCGCCCCTGATCTACCTGCTGTATCCGATTCCCAAAGTGGTTTTTATGCCGATCATCATCCTCTTCCTGGGCGTGACAGACCTCTCCAAGATCGTGATCATCTTTGTGATCCTTTTCTTCCAGATCCTGGTGCTGGTCAGGGATCAAGCCCGCTCGGTCCGGCCCGAATTGATCATTTCAGTCCGCAGCCTGGGGGCCGGACGCAAAGGCCTGTTCCGATTTGTCTATCTGCCGCTCAGCATCCCTGGCATCCTGACCGCCCTGCGCCAATCGGTTGGCACCGCTGTGGCCGTGCTTTATATCGCAGAGCTGATCGCCACCCAGCGCGGGCTGGGCTATTATATCTACCTGCAGGGCAGCACCCTCTTCAACTATCCCAAAATGTATGCCGGCGTGGCCTTGATGGGCACGATGGGGCTGGGCATGTACCTGCTGATCGATCTGCTCCAGAAAATCCTCGTGCCCTGGCAGGACCCTGATCTCATTCAAGGGCAGGGAGGGGCAGATGGTTGAAGATAAGAGCGGGGTCCGGGACATGTTCGGGGCTATCGCCCCCCGCTACGATCTGCTCAACCGGCTGATGACCTTCGGTCAGGATCTGCGCTGGCGCAGGATCCTGGTCCGGGAGCTTAGACCTGACAGGGAACTCCCTTGTGCTCGATATCGGCTGCGGGACCGGCGACCTGGCCCGGGAAGTCCGTCAGCAATATCCAGATGCCCTGGTGGTGGCGGCTGATTTCACTCCTGAGATGGTTGAGCTGGGCGCCCGGAAAAACCCGGATCCAGGCCTGCTGTGGGTGATTGCCGACGCCGGCCAGCTTCCTTTCCAAGCGGAAGCCTTTGAGGCAGTGGTTTGCGGTTATCTATTAAGGAATGTCCCTGACCTGGACCAAACCCTGGCTGAACAGCACCGCGTCAGCCGGACCGGAGCTCAGGCAGCTGCGCTCGACACCACCCCGCCGGAGGATAATTGGCTGCGCCCGCTGATCGAGATCCATTTGACCCGGGTCATCCCCCTGCTGGGCAAGCTGCTGCTGGGAGATCCGACAGCCTACCGCTACCTGTCAGATTCCACCCGAAAATTCCTGGATGCCAACCAGCTCGCTGCCAGGTACCGCCAGGCAGGGTTCAGGACAGTTCGCTTTCAAAAATTAATGTTCAGGACCATGGCCGCCCACTGGGCCAGGAAAGATTAACTCAAGACCATTCCCCCTGCCAGTAAAACAGAAAACCAGAGAGTCAATTGGGCGGTGCGGCTCAGCATCGGGTTCAAATCTGCCCCGGTCTTGTGCCGGATAGCGATCATCAGTTTCACTGCCGCGGGAAGGCTCAGGACCGGTAAGAGCAGGGCAGGAGCCCGGTCCGCTGCCGCAGTCAGCATGACCGCCAGATAGGGAATGCCGAGCAGGATCCGGTACTCCAGGTAAGCTGCCTTCAAGCCCAGGCTCACGGGAACATTCTTCCGGCCGGCTGCCCGGTCGCTTTCCACATCGCGGATATTATTGACAACCAGGATGGCAGTGATCAGCATGCCGATGCTTCCAGCCAGCACCCAGCTGATCAGCGGAATCTCACCCATCATCACGTAAACTGTGCCGCAAACTCCCGCCAGGCCAAAGAAGATCAGGACAAAGATTCCCCCCAGGCCGTGATAGGAGAGCGGGAAAGGGCCGGCGCTGTAGGCCAGGGCAAAAATGATCGAGAGCAGACCGATCAGCAGGACCCAGAAACCCCGCAGCCAGATCAGGTAGGAGCCGGCGGCGATCGTCAGGCCGATGGTTACCAGGGTGCCGCCCCAGACCTCGCGGGAAGATAATAAACCCGACTGAGTTGCCCGCTGGAAGCCCTCCCGGCTGGAGGTATCCGCTCCCCGGCTGAAGTCCATCACGTCATTGGCCAGGTTGCTGGTGATTTGCAGCAGCAGGGCGCAGGTCAGGGCTGCCAGGGCCGGCAGCAGCAGGAACGCTCCCTGCTGGGCAGCGATGCTCCAGCCAACTATCACCGGCGAAACAGCAGCCGGCAAAGTCTGGGGACGGATCGCCAGCCACCAGGCTTGCCTGCGGGAGATTTGTTCAGTCTGAGGGGTTTTTCTAATTGTGGACATCTGGTTGGAGGATATTGTAACCTACCTGATGCCTAAATTCGGCCTGGCCAGCCAATCATGGCCAGAGCCAGAACATTCCCATCCCAGGTTTCCGGTCTCCTGTCCTCCCTCATCGGTCAGGCAGACAGTGCCTCATCGTCGTCGGTCACAAGCGGAGCAAATTTCAGCAGCTTTCAAGAATGATAGCTGGATCTCTGCCAGGAAATGGAGCCGGTATGCCCTTGGACGAGAGAATACGGCCCTGGTTAACAGGATTGTTAGTCCAATGATAAGAAAAGTAGATTATTAATCGGGTAATGAATAGTTTATTTCAATATACAAAGAGGAGAAGAATTGAATACAAAAAAACTGGTTTTGTTATTTGTAATTTCCCTGCTGCTGTTTGGGAACACAGCTGCGGTATCAGCAGCCCCATCTGTTATTACTAAAGAAAAGACTGATTGGCCCAAATGCGGCGACTATGAGATCCAGGCCTACAGTGATTATTCAGATAGCAATATTTCGATCCAAGCCAATTGGCAGCAAATCTTTATTTTCAATCTAGATAATTTCAAGAATGCCGAGGGTATTTTCTTGAACAACATTGTTCAAGGCCTTAGCGTCAGCACCTTCAATGGCTGGAAAATAACGGCGATCGAAATTTTAGATTCAAACATTATGTTCACCTATCCCGGAGGAACAACTCAGGCAGTTGAAAATCCAGAACTTCAAGGGATTCCCGGATTGCTGATCTCACTCTCCAAAGATTGTGATTCCGAAGCCAGGTTCACCGGCCGCTATGTTTACACCCTGCTGGGCAGCTTCCCCTGTAATCTGGTGGGTTTTGAAAAGTCGATTCCAGCTAGGTTTTTGAATCCGGAATATGTGGCAGACCTGTGCGACATCCCGGGTTTAGCCCACGACTGGAACGGCGACTGGGTCAAGCACCAGGAAATGGACCACGGAGGCTATTTTACCGGCGGCCCGCATTACGATACATCGCTGACGACTCTGCCCTGACCATCTTGATCTGGGCTTGATCCACCATGCGCAATCAATCCCCCTGGATCCTTCCTGGGTTCGGGGGGTATTATTTATGATCGTCCCCGGTCCGCCGGCATCAGGGAAGCAAAGACATCTCCCCATTCTTCAGGCTTTAGCAGGGGGCGAGTCTGGTTGGGCTCAGGGAGCAAAACGTGGGATAATCGCACTATCAGGTTCGCTTTAACAGCGGCGAGGATGCCCGACCTTAAACGAAGCTGGAACTGAATTAAAGGAGTTAGACGATGAAAATGAAACCCTGGATGCCGCTGGTGATGATCGCTGTCATGGCCCTGGGCATGATCGCCCTGATGGTGGTGATCGGTATGGTATTTGGTGCCTCCGGGGGCATGGGGCAGCTGATGAGTATGGAAGCCCTGGCGCTCCTCGTATTGGGCGGGATGATGTTTTTAATACTGCGCTGGGTGGCCAGACGCATGGGCCTGCTGCCGGACAGGGAATCGATTCCAGGTCAGAACGGCCAGGAAGGGGAATCTCAACATACAACCACGCTGACTTTTACCATCCCCAATATTAACTGCGATGGCTGCAAGACCAGGATCGAATCCGAGCTCGGCTTGATGCCCGGCGTTGCCTCTGTATCTGTGGATGTTGAAAAACAACAGGCTGAGGTAACTTTGATCAACCCCCCCGGCCGCTCAGAAATCGAAACCCATCTGGACAGTATCGGCTATCCGGCCCGGGCAGGATCATAGAAACATCAATCAGCCAACTAAACCATCAGGGGCGACCCGCTGGGCTGCCCCTGCCCTGCTTACTCCTTACTATCCCTCAACCTTATCAAACCTGATCTGGCACACCTCGCTCCCCTGGGCGATGGTCCTGCCTAAACTGAACTCAAAAGACGGGAACTGATCCGCCACTCCCCGGTCCCCATCCATGGCAATGTCACACAGCTGCTCGATCTCCTCCTGGGAAGCCCCCAGCTCCTGCCAGGCCTTGACCAGCGGGCAGTAGTGGAAATCCAGGTAGTAGCCTTCGCTGTCCTGCTTCACCAGCTCCATCTCGAACACACCCCGGCTGGTTTCCCCCGCAAAAACGGTCGCAAACTCCTCCAGACTGGAGGGATCGACCATCTTCTCCCGCCTCTTTTGGCCGCCCAGACAGCCCGTGTTCCGGATCGCAGGGCGGGCGAACTCGTCCCAATCCAGGCCCCGGTCCCGGGCCTCTTTCAAGAGCAGATACATCCAGGCAGCCCGGTGTTCGATCGCCTTGCGGACTTCTTGAACCAGCTTCTTTTCGTGTTCCTCGCGGCTGATAGTGTCAGACATCTACTTTCATCCTTTGCTTATTTTAATAAATAATTATAAACGAAGCTGACAGACCGGCGACAGAAGACCGGGATCGCTTCCCGGAGGTCAGGTAACAGATCGTCTATCACCAGCTCTATATCCATTCCGGTACCCCAGTCTCACCTTTCCCGGTCTCATCACCTTGGCTAATGTACTCTAAAAAAAATGGTATAAATCCTTATAACATACTCCGGAGGCCCCTGTGACACCCACGTCTTCCCCACCCCCTGTCCAGAAATACCTTCCTTTCCTGCTGATATTGATCATCATCCCTCTCCTCGGCTGTAACCTGACCAACCTCTTTGGTGACCAGGTATCCAGCACTGATGCCATGACTCTCGAAGAAGCTCTCGAGGTACCGCCTCTTGACAGCAGGCCAACAGTTTTGGAAGAAATGGGCCTGCCTGATGCCTTTAAGATCACTTTCCAGGACCTGGATGGCCAGGTCGTGCGTTGGGAATCCTGGTCTTATTTTGATTTCACAACCATGTTCGAATTCATCGACGGGGAGCTGCTCTGGACAATCGAGCTCGAACCTGTCCCGGACGGCTCGATCTATGCCTTCTTTTACGAACCGGGCCAGTTCCAGGCCGGCATGAGTCCCACGGAGATAAAAACTCTGCTGGCTGACCAGGAGCTGCTGGAGATCGATCTGGCATCCCTCGATCTGGAAGACAGTTTTGCCCTGGCTGGAGATCAGATCATGCTCGGGTTTGAGAATGACCAGCTGGTTTATGTCGAAACCGTCATCCTCAGCCCGGATCCTGATGGTCAGACCCTCGGGGATCTGGGATCCACTCCTGGTGCGGCCGACGATCTAGCTCCGGTTCGATTCGTGGATGATTTTGAATCCGAAATATCCCTGGCTAAGCCTGTTTTCGATTCCAGCTTCATGGAATATGAAAACATCGATGGCAAGGGTGTGCTCACAACACATTATGAACTGGCGGTAATGCCGGCCTATTACACAGAACCTATTTTGGGTGACTTCATCCTGGAAGTCGAGATCCATCCCCTGAGCTTCGCAGAAGGGGCCAAAGCCGGGGTGATGTTCCGCTCGGAGAACCCGACAATTGGATCAGAATATTACTACCTGATCGCAGTTATGCCCTCCCAGCAGCAGATCCGCTTAGAAGCCTGGTATGGAGGTGAGTTCTCAGTCTGGGAATATCAGGAGATCCCGAATGACCTGGTCCCGCAGTACGGCATCTATAACTTAAAAATAGACTGCCAGGGGGAGTCTATCAAGGTTTATCTGAGCAATCAACTGGCAGCTGAATTCAGCAACGACCTGATCGGGGATCCCGGCAATTTTGGATTGATCATCGTCTCACCCGATCCCGGTGAAACTGCCCTCTTTGACAACCTGGTCATTACTGAGCATCCCTGATTAAAAAGGAAATTCCATGCCTAGAAAACAAATTTCCCTCACAAATATTATCTGGCGTTTGCTTTTGGCTTTGGCGATCGCCCTGCCGGCTGCATTTACCACAGCAGCTACAGATGTGAAAGCCGGCGGTGGAGGGCCAATCCCCATTATTGGTCTGATCCTCGGCGTTGATAAACGCAATAAGGTTTATAGGACTGCCAATTCATTCATCAAGGAAAAAACCGAGTATTATGATGGTTTAAGGGATACTGCCAGGCAGCAGCTCCTCGACAGAAGTATAGTCGGACTGCGGGACAGCCAGGTGGCTGCCTACATAAAAGTCGTCGAACTGATCGAAAATGAACGGCAGGCGATGTACGGTTTTGCGGAATCGGAAAAGAAAGCTGCCCGGGATGAATTCATTCATACGCTCCAGGAAGAGATCAAAGGCCGCTTGCTAGCCTCCACACCGGCCACCCAGCTGCTGGGTGCCCTCACCAATAGTATCAACTCATCCCAGGGACTGATCGGTACAGCCCTGGATAAAATTAACGGCGGAGGCGGTGGCGTTCTGGGAGAAATCCAAAAAGTAAAGAAGATAGCCGAGCGCATGACTATCGCTGGAGGACTGATTGGCGGCAATTTCGGGAAAGCCATCCAAAAAATGGGCGGTGATGTGGTCGGTCTGGTCAACAGACCCATCGGTGAGATAGAAGCCGGGTTGATCAAAGTCCAGGGAGAATTGGGGGAGATGGGTGACTATTTTACAGACCTTGAAAACCAGGGCATGTCACCGAGAGTCAGCCGGACCACGAAGGATGTCGTTATCTCCCTGGTCACTGGCGAGCAAGGCGACCCGGCCATCGCGGCCATCGTAGACATGCTGGTCGCCAAACATGGCAAGGGTGGTGATTTTAGGGACCGGGCGCGAGATATCATGTTAGGCAATGCCTCGGCCCGCTGCACTGCTAAAGTCGAGCAGATCCGCGCGGTGCTTTACAAGCTCGAATTCGAACCCGCCGCGGAGGATTCCTCAGATCTGGATGACTTCCCCACCTGCGAGGCGATAGATCTTACGGCCCTTGTGGAAGAGGTTGCCGCTTCAGAAACTAATGCCGGGGATGAGGAATCGCCTGCGACAGATCCGGAACCTTCTCAGCCCAGCCAGTCCGGTCAGACGGATACCTCCCCACCCCCGGATCCGAGCTCTGACACATCTGACTCCGAGCCCTTTACCTCCACCGCTGAATATATCTGGGTTCTGACCAGCACAGATACCAACCCCACGAATGAGAAAACAGCATTCTATGGTGGAGGGCAGGATCCGACATACTTCGCGGAACCGCGTTTTGCAGGGAAATCAGTGGTCTTTGGCTGTTCGGCCAATAACTTCACGGTCCACGATGTGGATGTCGATCACGAATATGAATATCATAACGTTACGGTGGGCGTAGACTTTGACAGTCCGCCAGCGCGCTTGGATCCCGGCCAGGAAGTAGAATTGAAAGCGTTCGCCAGCTCTTCGGGCACCGTCAACGAAGGGGGTGTTGGCTCCGGTGTTAGATTCCAATACAGTCTGAACAATAATACTTTAGAACCCATCCTGGGCTATTTTCCCTGGGCTGCCAACTCTGAAGGCACCTCAACCGGGACCTGGAGCTTCAGTGCGCCAGGAGCCAGCGAGGGTGGGGAATTTTCAGTCACCGCCGGGCTGTGGAACGTCCCTCCCTGTCACACGATCTGGACCTACCAGGCCCTGGCAAATGAAAATGCCCCTGCCCAAACAGGATCGGAAATCATACCTGCCCTGGACCGCCGTTATACGCCGGAGCAGTGCCGGGAGAAACAGCGGGATGTGGCATCAAAGGTACCTATCGCCCGCGGGGCTGACATCGCCGACCTGGAATTGGGCATCATTGGCTACGTGGTTGGTCAATATGGGGATTCCCGGATCGACTACTGCGAAGGCGGTGGAGGTGCTGCTGAAAGAGGTACGCCGATCAGGATCGGTGACTGCCTGCAAACAGGCGACAGGGGACGGATGAGGATCCAGATGAATGACATGGATACCACCACCAAGGCTGGTCCTTCCCACCTCAACATGAGCACCAACAGCCTGATGTGCTTCAACAGTTTTTCTGTGCATCGCGACGACGGCAAACCCGGCCTGATCGATTTCTTAAAAGGCACTATTCGGGTTATTACCGATGGCTGGAATCCCGGCAGTGGGTTTGGGGTCAATGTCTCAGTCAAAGCGGCAGTGATAGTCGCTTCCGATGTGGTCCTGGAATACGACCCTGAGAGCGATCTGTTAAGCTCGTATGTCAACGAGGGCAACGTGGAGATCACAGATATCACCAGCGGCGACAGCCTGCTGCTGACAGATGGAGAACAGCTTCAATCCTCTCCAGGATCGATTGGATCAGTGGAAAGGATGAGCAGCCGGGATTGGAAGGATCTAATTGCTGATTATGGCTTAGATCTGGAAGAAGACACCGGGACAGCGAGTGATCCGTCGTCCCTGGCAGAGCGCTTCAACCTGTCCCTGACAGCTCTGATTATCGGAGGTGTCTGCGGAGGCGGGCTGCTGCTGGTTCTGTTTGCCGGTGGAGTGATCCTGCTCCAAAGAAAAAAGAAGACAGATTTAAGTAAGATTGAAAATTAATTCAGTGAAAGTGCCCAACTGACAGGAAACGGTGGGGAAGAACAGATTCCTGCCAAATAAATCCTCCCGTGATCCCTGAAAGCAGGAGCTGCTCAGGGCAGATTGCTTTGCTTTGCTCAGAAAGTCTGGTGATCGATCTTGGGTTTCAAATACTGCTGCACAACACCACGGGCGTCTTACTCCCAGATCAGCAGGCGGTTTCCCACACCTGCTCCCAGGATAAGTGACCCATCTTCCAGTCCGACTGCTGCCAGGTTGCTGGTCAAGATTCCCTCCAGAGGTATCGTCCAGAGCAGGACGGCCTTCTCTAACCGGTAGCCAATCCCGTTCAAGCTTTGATTCTGGTCACCAGGCACAACCACTTCAGGAACCTCGTCACCATCCAGGTCCCCCACCAGGGTCATATCCAGATTCCGGGAGCCGATTCCGTGGGTGCTGAAACCAGGCAGGCTGGCAAGCAAAACCAATTGGTCTCCCTCCCAGCGGAAGAATTCCAGGGTGGCATCAAGATGGGGTCGAAGCACATCCACGATCAGGATCTCGCCATCCAGGCCAAGCGGTGCGGCACTGAGTTGGTGCCTCCAGCGGTAGCCCTGTCCCGCGGGCGGTCCCTGGGCCAGAATTTCTCCAGTTTCCCCAAAGAGGACCAGGCGGGCACCCTCTCGAAAATCACTCAGCGTTACCAGGATCTCCCGGCTGCCATCCCCATTCAGATCTACCCAGATTGGAGCGATGCCTTCGATCACTGTTGGCGCCGGGATCTCGATTTTTGTGATCACCGTTAATAGAGGATCTGTCTCGACCAAAGTGATCGATGCTGCTTCCAGCCTATCACCCAGAACTCCGTGGTCATAACGGTCAGTGGGATCGGAAAGGAAAACCACCCGTCCCCGGTCGTCCAGGATCAAGCGCGCATCAGGCAGGGCATTGACCGCCAGTCGGGTGATTTCTTCCCCTTGTTCCCAGAGTACCAGATCGCCGCTGCTGGTGATAAAAATCAACCTGCCCGTCTCCGATTGGAGGCTGACCGGATGGGAAAGGGGGGAGGACTCCGGGATGGTAGGTGAGCTAAAAATAACCTGATCATCCTTGACCACCAGCACGGGAGGGGATCCCACCGGTAATGTGTCCTGACCCAGATCAATTCCTTCCACAGCACCTTCGCGGACCAGGAAATGATCCAGTTCCCCATTACTCAGGGCAGCTGTCCACAAGCTCCCATTCTGATAGGGTACTCCTACCAACCAGGTAATCTCCCTTTTGAGCTCGATCATCAGGGGTTGGGTAGTTGTAATATTGCCCCTTCCGGTAGTTGTCCGGCTACCGTCCCCGGATACGTAAGTCAGGCCCATAATTGTCCCTGCTGTTTCCAACGGATCTTTCTTCGGATTCGGTGTTGTAGTGGAAAAACTGGAAATTGGGGTTATCGCGGTGGGATCAACCCTAGCTGGATCCAGGGACTCCCAGGCAGTGCACCCTGCAAGGCCGAATATGAAGAGCAACAGGGACTCCAAGTAGATAAGTTTTTTAGACATTTTATAATTCCTGGCTTGTATTTACTATCTTATCCCATCTAGCAAAGTTTTAAGGACTTTCTCCTCCAGGTTTAATTCGGTTTCCCTTCTAAGGCATCATTTGTTTGACAGCTCAATTCAGATGTGGGATATCATGACAGCCAGTCTACAACACAAACCAGTAAAAAATTGATCAGTCCTGCTGGCATACTACTCCCTGACTATCCCAAAACCCCCCTGACGCACCTTGCCCCAAACTCCCTGATCTTCTATCATGGAACCAGATGAAGCACTCAGAATCCTTCTTTGATTTTGCGGCCCGGATCGGGCTCACCAAACACCTTGGCGGTCAGGATGCCACCAACGAGCTGATCGACCGCACCCGGGTCACTGCTCTCAGTTATGTGCTCGATGTCGGATCAGGTGTCGGGGCTACAGCCTGCTTCCTGGCCGAAAACCTCGGGTGCCGGGTCATGGGGGTGGACCTCAATCCCCTGATGGTCGAACAGGCCCGCGAACGCGCCCGAAAAATGAAATTGGACGATCTGGTGGAATTTCAAACCGCAGATGCGCAGGACCTGCCCTTCCCGGATGATACTTTCAATGTCGTGCTCAGCGAATCTGCGACCGCCTTCCTGGCTGACAAAAACCTGGCTGTCAGGGAATATGCCAGGGTCAGTAGGCCGGGTGGATTCATCGGCCTTAACGAAGCGACCTGGCTGCAAATACCTGTCCCGGACCGGATCAAGGTTTGGGCAGCCCAGGACCTGGGAGCCAATGTCTCTCCCCTGCTTCCCGAGGGATGGGTCCAACTCTTGCAGGAAGCCGGCCTGAAAGATATCTATTACCGGACCAGCACATTCAGCACCAGGGAGGAATCCCGGGGCCTCATTGACCGCTACGGCTGGGACGGTTTCGTGGGCTCAATGGGGAAGGCCGCCGTTCTATACCTGCGCTCTCGCACCTACCGGGAATTCGTTGGATCGATCCGCGAAGATGGCATTAAACCCCGCCACCTGGAAGATTATTTTGGATTCGGTATTTACATAGGCAAAAAAGAGTTGTTTAATGGTGGTTAATGACATCGATCCCGCCTTCCTCAAGATTAACTTCTATTGTTTTCCTTTTTGCCCTCGTTTCTCTATCTGGATGCAGTCTCGCCCGAACTCAAACAACAAACATCTCAAAGTCACAGCTCCGCGCCACCTCTGTTGTGAATGACTTCCCCCGATTCGTCGAAAGCGAGTGCCGCTTCGATCCGCCGCCCGGCAGCGTGATCTGCGGAGACCTGCTTGTGCTCGAAGACCGGGAAAATCCCGAGGGGTCTGTGGTGTCTCTCCACGCAGCGATTTTTCCCAGTAATTCAGCCAACCCGCTGCCGGATCCAGTGATCTTCCTGGTAGGAGGTGGTGGAAACGATGTCCTGGGTGCAGCCGATTTTTTCCTGGGCCCGGCCGGCGACCTGATCCGGACCGAACGGGATTTCATCCTTTACAACCAGCGCGGTGTCAAGCGCAGCGATCCCTACCTGGCCTGTCCGGGCGAAGGGGAATTCCGAGAAGAGATCTTCTCCAGCAATCCAGCTCAAACAGAACAAGATCAGCTGGAATACGAATTCTTGCTCGGCTGCCGGGATTACCTCCGAGGTCAGGGTGTGAACCTCGAGTTTTATGACAGTCCCAGCCATGCCGCTGACTTAAAAGACCTGATCCAGGTCCTGGGCTACCAGCAGGCTAACATCTTCGGGGCATCTTACGGCACCCGACTGGGATTGACGCTGATGCGCTACCACCCTGAAGTCATCCGCTCCGCAGTCCTGGATGGCGTCCTGCCGCCCCAGGTGGATTTTCCCAGCGATGCCATCACCAGCTATGTGGTCTCGGTTGATAAATTGTTCCAGGCCTGCTCCTCCCAACCGGGCTGCGCGGAAAAATACCCTGACCTGGAAAGTGAATTCTACTCAGCTCTGGAATCACTTAAAGCTGAACCGGCTCTGGTTCAGGTTGATGGCAAAGAAGTTGTACTGAACCAGACTCTATTCCTGGATGCGATCTATCAGCTGCTGCATTCAGCTTCCGGCATCCCGGCTGTTCCCCGGGCGATTCACAGTGCCTCAGTGGGAGATTACTCCCTGCTGGAAGACCCACTCCGGAGTGTCAGAAGCTACTCAGACTTTACTGCCACGGGAGCGCATTACTCCTCGATCTGCAGGGATGAGGTCAACTTTGACAGTTTGGAGAACAGCCAGTCCACAGCTGCCTTATATCATCAGGCCTGGTCGGATTACTTTGAGCTATCTACCTATTTTGATACCTGCCGGTCATGGATCGATGAGCCTGGTGACGCGATCGAAAACACCCCGGTGGTCAGCAGCGTACCCACGCTGGTGCTGACCGGAACCTTTGACCCGATCACCTCACCCGCCTGGGGCCAGGAAACCACTGGATACCTGGAGAACTCGTTCTATTATGAGTTCCCGAACATGGCTCATGGAACTGTCTGGTACGAAGACTGTGCCCTATCGATAGCTCTGAATTTTCTGGACGATCCCGGGGCAGAACCGGAATCGTCCTGCCTGGATGGCCTGGGGCCTCCAGAGTTTGAATAGGCTCCCTCACTGTTTACCGCGAGCCGCCAGCCTGTCATCCTGACCCCCAGCGCAGGGGAAGGATCCCAGCTGAGTTGATCAGGAAAGAAATTGCGCTCGGTATTTGGCCTTGAAGCAGATCCCCAATCTCAAACTTGCTTGAGAACCATAATATCAAAAAGGGCGACCCTGAGGGTCGCCCTTGCTCACTCATTAAACTTACCTGGTCACTGCCCGGGACCCAGCACCAGCAAGGTCTGTACCAGCTGGTCCAGCAGCTCCAGCGAGGGAGTAAAGCTGGCATCGGCCTGGGCGTTGAGAATCTGAGTATTTTCTGCAACATAGGCCTCGTAATTATTGTAGAAAGCATCATCCAGGGAAACGCTGGATGTGGGGGGAAGGATCGAATGGTCAACCGGCAGCAGCAAGCTGATGTAGTAAGCCCCATCGGCTGTAAAACCCTGGAAGGTATAGAACAGATTGGGCAGCCCGATCGGAAATAAAGCCTGGCCGTACTGGCTCAGCCAGCGGGCGCCGCTCCCATTCTGGAATTCCAGGTATTTGGGATTGCTCTGGAAAAACTGTCCGGCATTATAAATACTGGGCACATCCAGGCCCGCCCCATCAGGTGACTGCGCAGCCAGGGCAGCCTGGAGAGCATTTAAGCGATCTCCAATGCTGGGATTGACAGCGGAAAATTCCGCCACTGAGTAGACCCGGAGCGTCGGTACATGAAAGCCACCTGGAAGAGCCCAGTTGTTGAAAATGTACTCTCGATGTTCAGGTGTGTTCCAGAACTCATTTCCTTCCAGCAGGTCTGCCGGGGAGGTCCCGGCTGTGATATTATCCGCCAGGCTGGAGTGGAAATAAAAACTGATTCCGTTATAGTTGAAATTTGGTTCAGGCAGCGGGGGAGTGTCAGCGGTCACTGTCGGGTGCACAGTCAGGGTAGCCTCAGCTTCGGCAGCCGCAATTGTGGCAGCGACTGCGGTGGCGATGGCATCCTGGGAAGAATCCTCCGGGGGAATTTCCGGTTTTGTCTCGCTGCCGGTCAGAGAACAAGCCAGGGAGAGAGCTATCAGAATCGTGATCATAAATATGGGTGGGCGTTTAGTCCGCATTGGAAAATACCTCCAGGAGATTGGTGATTGAAATAATTTTAATCGAATTGGACCCCAGATGCGAGAGTTTGCCATCATCCATTAAGAGGGATTAATTTCTGCGCTTATTGGAATTCTTAATAACGGATCGGAGCATTTGGTTCCCAGTCCAAATCTTAACAACCGAGGAGATTGCCTCGTCAAGATCCTGCGAGCCCTGCTCGCTAAGATAAAAACGAAGGGCGACCCCGGGGGTCGCCCCTAAACTATTAGCCATAGATTGCTTTCAGTCCTAGTCGCATCCCTCCAGGCAGTCAAGGGCTTCCTGGGCTTCCTTCCGGACAATATACGCTCGATCCCAATCGTATTTTCCATCAACGCCCAGCAATAATTCGCAGGTCTCTTTGCAAGTTTGTTTTTCTTTTTCGGTCAGATGCCCGTAGCGGGCCAATTTTCCATAGCTGCGGATGGCTTTAGCTCTGACACCAGCGCTTGAATCGGCCAGACTCGCCTTGATGGCATCCAGCATGGCAGATTTATATTCAGCAGGTAAAACTGCTGGAGAGATATCCTGGACAAAATTTCCCAGGGCCCTGACTGCCGTATCCCTCAATTCCAGATTTTTGGATTTAGCAGCTCCCAGCACCTGTTCAAAAGCATCCAGCACTTTGGGTGAGCGTATTTTACCAAGGGCATAAACCAGGAATATCCTGCATTCCTCGCTTTCTTCACATTTATAAGATTCCAGCAGTGGTTCAATACCAACTTCTCCGACCCGGCCAAAAGCATGACCGATGGTCAATTGGGCTTTCATATCGCCTGCATCCAGGTTGTTCAACAGGATCGGAACTACGAATTCGCCAAAATCTGCGACCAGGCTCACAGCCTCATCGAGCACATAGGCATGTTCCGGATGATCGAGCAAATCAATATAAAACAAGGCTGAGACCATGTCAAAAAGGGATTTTGAATCCTCATCAGAGATATTGGGCAGCTCCTCCCGGATCATCACCAATCCCTGGTGGATTTTCTCTGAGCTGACACTATTCAATAAGTCCTTGATCTCGTTATATTTATCGGCCGTCATAACTTCCTCCCTGCTGTTCTACTTTTAATAATTCCTGAATACCTGGATGTATGGAATCTTTTCTGTGTGGATATTTATAACATAAGTGGCCCTGATGGGATATCTGGTCTGGAATGACTGGTATCAAAAATCAGGGAAAAACGGTACCAATATTACCGTCAGCCGAGCTGGGTTTCCATAACATAATCATAGGTTGGATCGGAAATTAGTTCCAGAATAAAACCAGACAATTCAGCAGGCTATTGTCA
Organism: uncultured Chloroflexia bacterium; assembly: GCA_963751575.1. Classification (GTDB taxonomy): domain Bacteria; phylum Chloroflexota; class Anaerolineae; order Anaerolineales; family UBA11858; genus B10-G9. The sequence goes on from CAVVUX010000001.1 coordinate 41,486, forward strand.
TTTTCAGCACCGCCATTGTTTTCATTTCAAGTGAGCTTGGCTAGCGCTGGATCTGACCCACCATGTAACGAGCGCTGTTGGTGGTAGTTAGCTGGCAAATAAAAAACTCCAGGCTTTGCCTGGAGTTGGAAATTAGGTCAATTCTCTATCATATCCTTGATGCGACGCAGGGCCCGGTTGGTAGCGCGCCGGTAAACTTTACCCGGGGGCACCTGGGCGCATAAACATATCCAGTCGGTCCCTGATTTTATCGTCCGGCAGACCAGGTGGACACTCTCTGCAGTCCGGATCGTAACTTCATCCACTGGTGCCAGATTGAGGTGATCCTGGGTTTCCAGGCTAACTTGCTGGAGCATGGCGATCATCGCACTGGCCAGTTCATGATCCGGGCTCATCGGGGCAGAGGCAATTGGCAGCCCTTCAGATGACGCCAGAACAGATCTGGAAAAACCACCCTCGAGGTTCATATCCTCCAGGATTTCAGTCAGCGAGATAGCTGTGGTCAAGGTTGATTGAAGTGAATTATCGCTCACAGATGTTCTCCTAGGCAGGGGACGGATCGATATTTCCCCTGGCCCTGGTGACAACTTGATTAACTATGGATTTTAAGCCATCAAGCACACCAACTCCATCAATAGCAACGCTTTCATAGGTTGGAACCCCATTCAGTCCCAGACTTTCCTTAAGTGTAGGCACGGCGACAATTTGCGGCAAATCCCGCTTATTGCACTGCAGGATCAGGGGAACTTCTGCGGGGTTAAACCCCAGATCCTTGAGATCTTCAAAGAGATCTTTGATAGCATTGATGTTATCTTCCAGCCGCTTTATTTGAGAGTCAGCTACAAACACTATGCCATCAACACCCTTAAGAACAAGCTTCCGGGTCCCCCGGTAATAAACCTGCCCGGGAACAGTATAAATATTAAAACGGGGCTTAAGTCCGCTGATCTCACCCATCTCAAATTGCATATAATCAAAATACAGCGTTCGGTCTTCCCGGGTTTTCAGCGAGATTAATTCACCCCGCCGTTCTGGCCTGGTGCGGGAATGGATATACTGCAGGGAGGATGTTTTTCCGCTTAACGAGGGTCCGTAATAAACGATCTTTAGGTTAATTTCTCGTAATTTCCAATTAATAAACATGCAAATATTTAGACCTCATCTGCTACTGAAAAGTATCCTCAAACTCCTGGGTTATACCTTCATTAAAATCATTTGCGTTGAATCCCGCTGGCGGCCCCATCACTTCTTCAAACTCCTTTGTGATCGGCAGCAGCTGCTCGACAGCCCTTTTGGCAAATAGCCTGACCAGCCCGATCGGAGTCTCTGCCCGGAAGATCACAATCAAAATGAAACTCCCGGCAATATTATGCAGATAAATGCTTTTTGTTTCCCCTTCATGGAAAAAGGATCCGTGGGGATCGTTTTCACCAATTCGTTTCGAAAGCTCTGACATTGCAGCCACATCGCCTGCAGCCAGGGCAGCCACCACCGCTGGAGTGCCTTCATCCATAATCCCTTGAATTGAGACAACCTGGCCGCTGATATCAGCCAGCACGATGCTGTCAGTATGAGCTTTCTCTGCCAGGTGTGACAGGACATAATCAATCCTGTCCAATAATTCTTCTGGTACGTGCATTCCTTGATTCATATCTTGTTCCTCGATATCTGCCTCTAAATTCCTGACCTGTTAGAAAATCTTTCACGGTCAATATTGCTGAGAGCTGGGCCTCTGTCTGGCAGTTCCTTAGCGCCTGAGCCTGACAATGGCTGCCTTCAGGCTGGTGCGCATTCTTTCAATGGCGGTTGCCATTTCGCCAATTTCTCCGCTGAGATCTACATCGATCGGCACATCAAGGTCACCCCTGCTGATTGAGTTGGCTGCATCTACGATCTTGTTGATAGACCGCACCATTCTCTGGGTGCTGAATACCACCAGGATTGTCATGATCAGCGCGGCTCCACTGATCAAAAAACCAAACAGGTTGGCTGCCTGGGAGTTTCTGAGCAGCGTGACCGCCCGTTCCTTTTCAACTTCGACCCGCTGGCTTAATTTCGCGATCTCTGGTTCAGCCAATCCAGAAATTTTGGGGTCGAGGTTCTGAAGATAGAAATTGATAGCTTCCGACAATCTGGCCGATGAATTATTATTGGAAGGATTTCTCTGATACTCAGTGATCACCGCGGCCAACATGTCGTTGTAGGTTTCCCGGTCGGCTTCAATTGCTGCAATCTGGGTCGCCAGCGTCTCACCACGATTTGCCACAACCACGCTCCAACCCTGGTCGTATTCCACCTGGGCGTTCTCGATCCGGGTTATCAATTCTTGATTACCGCTCAGCGGATATTGACCAATAGCAATTCGTTCTTCCTCAAGTGCATCTCTGATCTTTTCAACCGATTGGACAACATCCTGGAGACTGGTCAGTTCGATCGTGATCTCCATTGTGTCGTTCATGGTCTGATTTGAATAATAATTCAGTCCGACCAATCCCAGCACAACGACACCAAAAATAATAATATAGTTTCTTACTTGTCGAAGCGTCATCCCATCAACTCCTTCGGGTATTATATGTTCCCTTGATTTACTTAACCCGATCCAACTTAACAACCAAGGTCCAATATCATCCTCTTAAGACTAGAACCATTTGTTTTTGGAAATGTGCCCGCTTGGCGCTATCGCTGATTTCAAGGCTGATCCGTTCAACCAGTTCGGACGCTTTATCCTGAGGGAAAGCTGATCGATCTTCACCCAGTAATCTAATTTCATCTTCAATGATGATGGGTCCAATTGGACCCATGACATCTGTAAATATATCAGCCAATTGAGTAAAAAACGATTCGTCGACAATTTCCCGGAACGTTGATTTTGCATCAGTGATCTCATGCAGCAGCCCTGCTGTGGTCAAACTGTAAATGATCCGCGCCACTTCAAATTCATGCAAATTCAGAATTTCCCCAATCTCGACCACAGAGCGCTCTCCATTCACCTGGGCCAGCACCTGCCATTCAATCGGCTTCAGGCTGACCGTATTGGTTGAACCAGAAGGGGAGAGATTAAAAACTGCATCCGTTGAAGATAAGACATCCTTTATATCCTCCCATTGTTCAGCCTGGCGGGATGCTTCCAGCATTAATTGCTCGGTGGTGGTATTAATGGACAGTTCAGGCGCAGGGATGTCCGGGGTAAAGCTGAAATCACCTTCCAGCCATCCCATCAGTGTATAAACTCCCTTTTCTCCTATCTGGGTCCCGGTCACAGCATGTACGATCAATCCCCTCTCCAGGTAGATCTCTCCCGCTTTTCCACCCTGGCGAATATCCAGGCGGCCCGACCGTTTCCCAAAGCTGAGCATTCTCAGAATATCCAGCAACGAGAGTTGAGAAAGATTACCCCGTAAAACATCTGTCATAATAAATCTCCTAAATCAATTGAATAACCTTTGCAGGTCAAATTCGGCTTCGCTATCGTTCCACATAATTTCTTTTGAGCTGTTTTTGAATTTTTGGATCTGACCGCCAGTTGGTTACAACCACATTTGATGTCATGCGCAGGATAGAAATATCCACACTCGGTGTGCAGATCACTACAAGTATAGCCTGTTCAAGATCAAGGACAAATAACTTCCTTTGGGCATAATGAAGCACCGCTTCGTTGACTCCCGGCATGGATTTATTGGATGTATTAAGCAATTCAATGACATGGTTAGAAATATTTCCCAAGGCTGCGTCATTGATCCCGGGTGGAGTAACATTTAACACGATATCACCCTGATTGTTGATGATCAGACTTCCCCAGATTCCTGCTACCGTGTTGATTTCCTGTAAACCTGCTTTCATAATCTTCTACCGATCTCAGAATAAATCTGGCAATATCCCCGGGAAGTTAAATCGATCGATCTTGTCCTGATATTTAACCTTGATCGGTTCCAATGATTGATTGATTGCACTCAGAAAATCTTTGTCCTCAAGGGCCGCTTTTTCTGCCAGGGTCTCAACCGTGTCCCAAAGACTCTTGCCAATCGCCCTGCTGAAATTTTTGGTTACTTCACCAGAAAATTTTACTTCTCCATTCCTGTATTGGAATTTCGCTGCAAAGGGGTCTAAAAAAGGATATTCGTCAGCATTGGCGATCAAGGTATCTTTGAAGGCGTTTGTAAATTCTCCCGGTCTAAACATCTTGTCGGCTGCAGATTCCACAGAACCGATCACTACCCCCCAAACTTCGAGCAGTTGGGGCAGGTCAAAACTGACCTTGATCATCTCACTTTCGGTCAGGGCTTCCTCCAGGGCGGCTTTGTAGACACTGAAGGTAGCTGTCAGCGATGACGTAATTTCAAGGACCCGGTTAAGAACTGCCGGACCGGAGATTTCTTCACCCCTGGCAGTCAGCAGCGTATCAATTACCTTTCCATCCAGCAGGAATATATAACCGAGCTGTTGATTCGCTTCGAAGGATACTTCAATGAATCCTGTATGTTTTTCTGCCTGAAGCTTGGAGATCAAAGCATTTAGACTGGTAAAATCCGTGCTGAGGTCCTTATAGACCACTTCCTTATTGGCCACACTGGCTAACATGGTGATCATTTCCCCGTTTTGGGGGAAGACACTGATCGCGCCATCTTTTTCAACCGCTTTTACTGTCACTCGCTGGACTGCGGTTTGACCCGTGATCACCTCGGCATTGATCTCTTCGATCGCATTGATGATATTTCCTGTATCCAGCAGCAAAATTCCTTCATACTCCCAGTAGCTGACCTGGACCACGCCTGTGAAGCTGTTTTCTTTCAAATCTACCAACAGTTCGCCAAAATTCGTGAAGGAGGTGTTCAGGTTTTGATAAATCGGATCTTTTTTAGGAAATATCATGGCTGCCTTCCTCAATCAGTTTGATCGATACCGTTTGTGAATGGTTTGAACTGCTTCAAAAACTGATTCCGCAGATGAACGCTTGGACAATCTCAGAAAGATCAATTGCCCTTCATGTTTTTGAACATAAAACCTGTTCTGGGCTCCTGTAACAACTGCCCGCTCAAATTCTCCACCATTCAAAAATCCACCGATCGTATTCGCCTCTCCCTCAATGCCGCTCCCAAATTTGCTTCACCTTCTGGGTCAATGTTCTTGTCTTGCGCAATCACGGTGCCGTCCAGGGCGCAGATCAAGGCCCCTTCGACTTCCCTGATATTGCCCAGCGCTTTGACAATCCTTATCCTGCAGATTAATGGCAGGATCCTGGTCAGGATTGAACCAGCTGGATCTCCTGGTTCCTCATCATCCCAATCCGGGCTCCAACCAGCGGTTGATTCATCGATCCGTCTCATTCCTTCCAGCAGAACACCAGACCATGGCTTGGTTGATGGTCCTCTGGCGGGGTTCAGCGCCCATTTTTAATTGAAATGAACCATTATCCCAACCCAGTAACGCATAAACTGCATCATCTCCGGTCAACCCAGCGTGCTCGGCATGGATCATCTCACCATCTTTGAAAAATATCCTGCCCGATTTGTCCCAGGTGATTCAAGATCAGCTCAGCCTGGTTTCGTTCCTCACAATTGATCTGGATGATGCTTGCCAGGCTCATCATCTGTAAATTTCCTTCCAAGGCGCGGATCCTCTCTGGCCAGCAGTTCCCGGATCTTGGAAATCAAGAATTCAGGCTCAAGTGGTTTTTCCAGGATATCGAGGGCACCCAGGCGAAATACCCGGGCAATGATCTCTTTTGTGGCAGAAGCAGCAGTGAGGATCACTTTCGATCTGGGATCATAAGCCCTGAGTTCTTCCAGCAGCTGCAACCCGTCCATTTCGGAAAGATCGAGATCGGCCACCACCAGGTCTGGTGAATCCTTTTTATAAAGCTCGAGCGCATTGATTCCAGACGATGTTCCGTAAGAATTAAAACCATTGGCCTTCAACGTGCCGGATAGATATTGGATGATATCCGGATCACCATCAGCGATTAAAATCGAATACTGAACCACAGAATAAATCTCCTGATCCATATCGTTATTGAAACAGCAGGCACCAGATGAGGAATTTCATCTCTCATCATCACGGCCATTAATTCTAAAATATCGGTAAATTTACCTGCTAAATTACTTGTTTGTTTATTCTAACATGTTCCCGCTATTTCCCGCCGATCCAGGATTGCTTTATCCATTGCGGACGCGGACAGATAGTTGAGAACACGATCCGCCTGCTTCTCAGTTTTTCTTGTTTAAATCATTATACTCTCCCCTGATTTGACCGGGTTTAAAAATAAGCCCTCCTAACAGAACCATTAAGGGTCTGGAGATCTCATTAACTACAAGTTAACAACTCTGTAACGGGCAGGGATATTTAATGGTGGGCGGTCAAGGCAAAATTCCAGGATCAGGACAGATCTCTAAACCAGGGAGTAAAGAGGAAATCATCTGACTGGATGTCAAAAGGATCTTGAGAAAGGAAAGTAGAAAATTGATTAGACCATCGGGTTGTTTTCATCCTAGATTGTGATGAACTGGCAGATCGGATCTTCGGCTATCTCAATTACTTATTATATCTGGCAGGAGATTCTTGACAACACCAGGGCCACTAACGGGGATCTAGGAACCTACAGGACAGGATTGATCCAATAAAAAATGAGCTGGATTGACATCAAGTCAGTCCAGCTCATTTCAGGAAGAAGAAAAGATTGAGTAGGTTACTTTTCTGATTGCCATGATAGATGAAATTGGTTTATATCTGGAGCCCCTGACGGATGATCTTTACCCCATACTCAAGAAGGGGACAAGACGACACCTGCTGAGATTGTCCTCCAGAGTTAGTTACGCTATGATTATGTAACATCTCAATAATTCTTGCACCCCAGGGGTGCATGGCGTATAGTATAGCTATGGTCAAATTCTGGACAACTTTTCTGGATCAATTCAGCCGACTGCGCTGGAAGCTCACCTTGAGCTACTTCGGTGTGACCATTTTCGCCTTACTGATGGCTCGAGCTGATCGGAATTCTAGGCATCTCGATCTGGGTCGTCACCGAAGCCCGGGTATCCAAGGAAGAGATCATCCAGGATCTATCCACCACCCAGGTGTTAAACTTTGATGACCAGCGCCTGGCAGAAAAGCTTGATATCACGCGATTGGATATAACTCTCGGTGAATATATTTCTGTTGGCAGCCGATTTTTATCCACCCTCCCCCCAGATAATCTCGGCCTGGCCCAGTTCCTGGGAACATTTTTCATCCACCGTCGTCAATATCAAACCGATCGAGATCGGCGGTTTCGTGATCAATGCCAGCAATACCAACATCCTATCGATAATCTACCTGGATAATGAAGGTCGATTTATCAGTTCAATTCCTCACAGTGTAGCCAACACTTCAAGCGGCAAAATAATAGATCCCGACCTAATCCCGGGCCTGGCTGCACCTCTCCAGGCAGCTATGGATGGATCAAAAGATTTCCAGGAGCTCATCCAGCGCATGGGAGATAATGTTATCGTTGGAGCTGTCCCGATCCCCGATGTTAACAACCCCATTAAATCTGTGGGGATTCTGGCGTTTGAACATAAATCCACCATTACCGAGATCCTGCAGTGGGATACGATCTCACGCCAGATCGGACTCAGTTTGATCCTTATCACAGGATTGGCGGGACTATTTGGAATTATTTTTGGGTTCTTGACCGCAAAGATGTTGACCTCCCGCCTGGACAAGGTCACCACCTCAGCCCGGGCCTGGAGCCAGGGGAATTTCACAGTCCTGGTCGATGATAAGAATAAAGATGAGCTGAGCCAGCTAGGCCATACCCTTAATAATATGGCTGTCCAGATGGATAACTTGCTGGATGAGCGCCAGGAAATATCCGTCATGGAAGAACGCAACCGGTTGGCCAGGGAACTGCATGACAGCGTTAAACAACAGGCATTTGCAGCCTCTGCCCAGTTAGCTGCCGCCCATTCTCTCTTCCGCCAGAAACCCGATGAAGCAGCAAATAACCTGACTGAGGCGGAGAAACTTGTTGATGATGTTCGGCGGGAACTGACCGATTTGATCTACGAACTCAGACCGGCTGCGCTGAAGGGAGAAGGCCTGGTAAGAGCTGTCCGGCTCCTGGCATCGGAAACAGAAAATCTGCTGGACATCCCCATTTATGTCCGGGTCCAGGGTGAACGAGCTGTCTCACTGGATATTGAGCAAACTTTATACCGGATCCTGCAGGGAGCCCTGTCCAATGTGGCCAGGCATAGTTTCGCGAAACAAATTGAAATCCACCTGACCTATACACGTAATGAAATCCTGATATCTATTGCTGATGATGGGATCGGATTCACCCCTGCCGAACAATCTTACGGGATTGGCCTGAAATCAATTCAGGAACGGGCGGACCTGATCGATGGTACCCTTGAAATAAGCAGTCATCCGGGTGCTGGAACAAAATTAACATTGCGAGCACCCATTAATTCTCTTCCCTGAGAGGAGGCATAATCATGACCGTTCCAATCACAGTCTTGTTGGTAGATGATCACGAAGTTGTCCGGAGTGGCGTCAGCGCGTTCCTTGCATCGCAGCCCGATTTTGATGTCGTCGGAGAAGCTAAATCCGGGACCGAAGCCGTAAATCTGGCCCTGAAACATGTGCCCGATGTAGTGCTGATGGACCTGGTGATGGCGAAAATGGATGGAGTTGAAGCCACCCGCCAGGTCAAAAATGTCAGCCCCAGGACCAAGGTCGTGGTCCTGACCTCATATCACCAGGACGAGTATATTTTCCCTGCTTTGCAGGCCGGAGCGATTTCATATATTCTCAAGGATGTGAAAATGGATGAACTCGCCGATGCCCTGCGCCGGGCCGCCCAGGGGGAAGCCACCCTGCATCCCCGGGTCGCTTCAAGGGTCATTCAAGAACTTCATGGTGCCAACCGTGAAGACCTTAACCCCTACACGGAACTTACGGAACGCGAGATGGAGGTCCTCAAGCTGATCGCCAAAGGATTATCGAACAGTGAAATAGCTGAGGATCTGGTCATCAGCGTCAACACGGTGAAGGGGCATGTCAGCAACATTCTCAGCAAACTGCACCTGGCTGACCGGACCCAGGCTGCTGTCTATGCCTGGCAGCAGGGAATCGTTCGCAGGTAAATAAACGGATCAAAGGTAAAAAAAGACACGGCTCCTTCCCGGAACCGTGTCTTTTCTTTTATTATTCCCTGCCTGCCACTGCCGGCGATCACCTCTCCATATGATCGAGTGATGCTTCAATCAGCTCTCGCAGCACTGCCAGGTCGACATCCTCAAGTTTGTTGATGTAGAGACAGGATTTGCCGATTTTATGTTTCCCGAGCCTGGAGAGGATCTCGGGATAAGAATCAAAACCGTCCATGATGTAGAGGGTGAGGTTCTGTTTGCGGGGTGAGAAACCTGTTTTGAACCACTTGTATTCTTTGTTCGTGGTGTTGGTATAGCTAAAATCGCCAAAACCTATGATGCTGGTTCCCCACATCGATCCCTGATCGCCGGTTATTTCCCGCATCAATTCCAGGATCTCAAAACTGTTCTCCCGGCGGGTTTGATGATCTACTCCCGCCAGGAAATCATCGATGCTGGCATCATTCTGCTGTGTCTTTAATTCAGCCATCTGGACTATCCGCCCGCTACCAGATCGCGAAGACCGCGCCCATGATCAAGTAGACCACCAGGTGATAGGCAACGTACAGCAGCCAGACTTTTTCTGAGGGTCCTTCAAAATTGGTATAGACGAATGTTGTCGTCGCTCCGATACCAAGGAAGATAAATGCTCCTGCGACCAGTCCCGACAGGATGTCTGTCGCGCCAAAAGAAACAACAACCAGGTTTAAAGCAAGCATGCCGATCAAGGCTGCTACAGCTGTTTTAAGGTACATCACAGGGCTGGATTCCAGCTCCTCTTCAGTTTTTCCGATCAGCTTTAACCAGGTCTGGCCAAATAATGGGCCGTACCACAGGGCACCCAGGGCCATGGATAAAACGGTGCCGACCAGGACGGCCAGCCAGTTCACAGATGAAAAAGAAACCATTTGATACCTCCGATCCTAATAATTATGAATATATTGATATTTTACATTAATATTATTAACAGAATATTCGAAAGATAGTTACTGGATGATTTAGGATGATTTCAGGGTTTATTGGGGTTTTGGGCCTGGATCCGATATATATCCCGGAACCGCAGATCCTGAAGGTGAACTTATCACCCAGGTCAGCTGAATTGATATCTAGATCCACTTCAACAATCAGCCTGAAATTTCAGGACCCTGAGATAGTATATAAATCACCTGAATGCAAGGATGTGTTGTGTCGCGATTGCTGATCCAGCTGCCGGAAAAGACTTGGCCAGATAGCTGGATCCATTTTCTGGAAAATTCGGATCCCTCCCGCGTTCCAGGTCGGTCGCTGATGATCGATCAGGGAAGTGATTGGCGAACACGATCGGGATCGATCGTCCCGATCATCCGCCACTGCTCAACTCCCTCAAGATCGAAGAATACAAATGTTGGCGTAAATGAGCCGTAATCTTGAGTTAATTCATTCCCCAGCGGGGATTGAACATCCACGCTGATGACGCGTAATTGATCCGGGAAATCTGCCTGAAGCCTATTCACGATAGGCTTTGCTGCTGCACAGGCATATCAATAAGGAGACTGCAGTTCAAGGAGCACGCTCTGACCCTGTCCTAATTCTGCCTTGAACTGGGTCAATCCGGTTGTTGAGGCCTGCTGGGGCCGAAGTATCAGCCAGCCCACCACCAAGACCGCGGCGATCCCGACCAGTTTCAGGCCGCTTTCAGGCTTATAACCCCTGCGCAGTAAAAAATAGGCCGCCACGCCCAGGATCAGCACCCCACTCCAGACCATTGAATATTGATTGATAAATACCATCTTTACTCCATTTTCTCAAAGTCCAATATAGAACGATTGTACACCAGGGTAATTTTACTTAAATATTCCGAAACCGGATTTTACAGGAATCTAAGATTGACTCCTTCCCATTCTGCCAGATCCAGCAAACCTACTGCTGGCAAATAATTGGACTGCGGCTTATTTGGGTTCGAGCGTCATCACATAATCGTAACTTTCGTTTAGGTATTTCGCGACTTGATCCAGGTCTTCAAGCATATGATCAGGAATTAATACATAACCGCGCATGACGGCATTATAGGATTTGAAGATTGTCGTATCAAATTCTGCGAGATATTTTTCCTGGACCTTTTTAGAAAACCTGATGCCGATCTCTCCGGCTTTGTTGAGCAGAGAAAACATATAGCCATTGGCAGAAGTATACGGCATGGTTTTCCCTTTCCGCTCAATCCTGGGACATTTGGCAACCAATTCATCATAAAGCTTCAGCTTTTCTTCATACATAAGGATATCTCCTCCTGATACCTGGTCCCCGCCTGGATTTTTTCTGCTACTGATTTTCCTGGAAATAATATCAGCCTGATATTGATCGACTTTAAAAATTAACAAGTTCCCAGCATTCATTTCCAGTTCGAGCGTCGGAAATTCATCCTCCGCCCGAACTGGATGACAGCTGGTCTTGATTGCCAACGGATCTGATATTCCTGAAGATGCAAAAACTGCGATCAGGCGAGGTCAAAGCGGTCAAGATTTATGACCTTATTCCACACAGCCGAAAAGTCGTCCAGGAATTTTTCCAGGGAGTCCCTGGATCCATAGACTTCCGCCAGAGCTCGCAGCTGGGAATTCGATCCAAAGATCAGGTCGACCCGGGTGGCAGTCCACTTGATTTTGCCTGTTTTGCGATCACTGCCCTCGAACACGTCTTCGTCTTTGGAGCTTGGTTTCCAGACCGTGTTCATATCCAGTAAATTCAGGAAGAAATCATTGGACAATGTCTCTGGCTGCTTGGTGAAGACCCCGTGCTGGGATCCTCCAAAATTGACATTCAATACCCGCAGTCCACCCAGCAGGACTGTCAGCTCAGGAGCTGTTAGCGTCAGCAGCTGGGCTTTATCAACAAGCATGTCTTCTGCTTTAACAGCATACTTTGATTTCTGGTAATTCCGGAACCCGTCTGCTGCCGGTTCCAGGACCTGGAAAGATTCCGCATCTGTTTGATCCTGCGACGCATCAGTCCGACCTGGTTTGAAGGGAACACTAAGTTTATGACCACCATTCTTGGCAGCCAGTTCAACACCGGCGCATCCGCCGAGGACGATCAGGTCAGCCAGCGAAACCTTCTTTCCGCCTGACTTCCCGCTGTTGAAATCCTGCTGGATCGCTTCCAGGGTCTTCAGCACTTTCTTGAGCTGCTTTGGCTGATTGACCTCCCAATCCAGCTGCGGATCAAGCCGGATCCGGGCTCCATTAGCACCGCCGCGTTTATCCGAGCCGCGAAAGGTTGAGGCAGATGCCCAGGCGGTCGCAACCAGCTGGGAGACTGTCAGGCCGGAGGCAATGATCTTGTCCTTGAGGACTTTCGTATCCTTGTCATCGATCAGTTCATGATCGACTGCGGGCACCGGGTCCTGCCAGATCAGGTCCTCTGCCGGAACTTCGGGGCCGAGATAACGCGCGCGCGGTCCCATGTCGCGGTGGGTCAGCTTGAACCAGGCCCTGGCAAAGGCATCCGCGAATTTCTCGGGGTTTTGCTGGAAATCCCGCGCGATCGGCTCATAGATCGGGTCGTAGCGCAGGGAAAGGTCTGCTGTGGTCATCATCGGCCGGTGCTTCTGGGAAGGATCGTGGGCGTCAACCACCATATCCTCATCTTCCACGTCCTTGGCCAGCCACTGATGGGCTCCGGCAGGGCTTTTGACCAGCTCCCAGTCATATTTAAACAGCACTTTAAAATAACCCATATCCCAGGTAGTCGGGTTGGGTTTCCAGGCGCCTTCGATGCCGCTGCTGATGGTGTCGCCACCTTTTCCACTGCCAAAGCTGCTTTTCCAGCCCAGGCCCTGCTCTTCGAGGCCGGCAGCCTCGGGCACAGGACCAACCAGCGCTGCATCACCAGCACCATGGCTTTTGCCAAAAGTGTGCCCGCCAGCAACCAGGGCAACCGTTTCTTCATCATTCATTGCCATGCGAGCAAAGGTTTCCCGGACATCAATGCCAGAGGCGACCGGGTCTGGATTGCCGTCAGGGCCTTCCGGATTGACATAGATCAAACCCATCTGGACAGCCGCCAGCGGATTTTCGAGATCCCGCTCGCCGCTGTAGCGGCTTTTGGGTTTGTCGCTTGTGGCCAGCCATTCTTCCTCAGACCCCCAATAGATATCCTCCTCCGGCTCCCAATAATCCTCGCGCCCGCCTGCGAAGCCAAAAGTCTTAAATCCCATCGACTCCAGGGCAACGTTACCAGCCAGGATCATCAGGTCAGCCCAGGAGATCTTCCTGCCGTATTTTTGCTTGATCGGCCACAGCAACCTGCGGGCTTTGTCTAGATTGACATTGTCGGGCCAGCTGTTGAGCGGCGCCAGGCGCTGATTGCCAGACCCCGCCCCGCCCCGCCCGTCACCCAGGCGGTAGGTGCCGGCGCTGTGCCAGGCCATCCTGATGAAAAGCCCACCGTAGTGACCGTAATCTGCCGGCCACCAGTCCTGCGAGTCCGTCATCAAGGCTGTGAGGTCCTGCTTGAGAGCTGCGAAATCAATGGTTTTAAATTCTTCAGCATAATTGAAATCCTCGCCCAGCGGGTTGCTCAAGGCAGTGTGCTGGTGCAGGATCTTGAGATTCAATTGATTTGGCCACCAGTCCCTGTTCGTCATGCCGCTGCCGGCTGCGGGTTTGCTGGAATTGCCTGTTACCGGGCACTTGCTTTCTTGACTCATCTTTATCTCCTTTCAATTTCGGGTTTCTACAGTTAAGGTGAAGTATCGATCACTGGCTAGATAAACTAATCAGGGTTGAGATTCCAGGTCAATGATACCTAATCCTATCATAAACCAAAAGCTGTAATTCTGAAGGCGTCAAGCATGAGGTGGAAAGCGATTCATTCCCAGAGACCATCAAATCCACCCGGATAAACAAAAGGTATTACCAAACTCGTCACCCGAGGATGATCAAAAACAGATCCAGATAAATGTCAGTCTCCCGGACTATATCAACGAAGAAGAATATATTCGGTAACAAGTGGGATCTGAAGATTTACATTAATCAGGAAGCATTGCTAAATATCCCAGGGGTGGAGCGTGAGAATTCAAGAAACAGTATAATTTGGTATGAATTCATCTCTATATCGCGTCTTGATCTTGGATGTGAATTGAGAATGGCACAGAAAATTAGACTGATCCTGTGCCTTAAAATCAAGGAGAATTGATGATGACGAATGATACCCCCCAGCGTTATTCTGCAATCTGGGTGACCCTGCACTGGGTTATTGCCCTGCTCATCCTGGCTGTTCTATCCCTCGGCCTCGCTACCCGATATGTGTCGGCTGAACTCTGGCCTATGATTGTGCGCTGGCATATGCCGCTTGGGATACTTATTTTGCTCTTGATGATTGTCCGAGTTATCGTCCGTTCTCGATCACCCCACCCAGAACCTGCAACAGCGGGCAACCCCTTGCTGGACAAGGTAGGCGTGATAACCCACTACTTGCTGTACATTTTCGCGTTCCTGATGCCGCTATCGGGACTGGGAGTGGCAGGCAAGTACAACCTGCTGCAGGATTATATGGCCCCGGCTGCAAACCTGCTCGGTTTCCTGGCTCCGTTCCATCGATTGATTGCATTTGGTCTGGCAGGTTTGATCACCCTCCACATCGGTGCAGCTTTTTATCATCAACTGATCCGGAAAGACAACCTGCTGAGCCGGATGTGGTATGAAAAGTAGGGTTTTATCCGAACAAGAAAGTATTTCCAGCATGGATTGATGAAGCCAGCAGGCCTCCAGTCCCTGACCTGCCAGTTGATGGGTGAGATCCAACCAGGGCAGTTTTATTTGATGAGAACCCGGCCAGTTGAAGCACCTGCGGAGGGTCATAAAACACAGGATATTTGATCTTCGAGGATTAAATAATTCCATCCGCTACAGCCAGAGGTTTGCGTTGTAGGCTGTCAGCCAGGGATTTTCAAGTATTAAGGGCCTCGAAATAGGTTTTAGTAGAATTCAACAAGGCATTTCCCGTGCTGGATTTGGCGAATGTCCGGTATAAGAAACCCAGTAATCCAGAGGCTATAACGCTGCTTATTATCAGACGATGGTTGACACCACTGTCCCCGGCAGTAAATTCGTCCCGGAAGTGGGTCCTGGCAGTGACCATCGATCCTGCCTGGTATTCCTCGTCATATTCAACACTCACAGACCCAGTGTCAAACTTCTTGGAAATATTAGTTCGTTTCATGAGCCCTTCATTGGTCCTGATGGTCACAAAGTCGCTGCCCTGATCAACCAGTTCAACAAGCGTCAATCCAGGCATATTTTTGGTCACACCGAGAAAGTACTCACCAGTATCCTCCAGTGATTGCTTGACCTGTTCTAATTGACAGTCTAATTCCTGATAGCCTTCAAACCAATTGGACATATCTAACCTCCTATACCAGCGCTTATTGCTGAAGCAATACAAATCTTTGCCACTGCTTGCTGATTCTGAATAACAATAAATCAAAAGTCCTTCTGTATAAACCAAGCGCTCTTTTAATTATCGAATAGCGAGCAATCTGTTTTGCCAGAGCGCCAGATCCAATGGGGAAAAATGGGGTTTAATTTCAAATTTTCTGCTCCCGTAGGGCGAGAGCAGCTAAAACAAACACAGTAAATCCCACCAGTATTATTCCTACCACATAGGCAACCGAGACGATCCCGGATCGATAGACAGGTTCGCTAAGAATAGCGGGAAGCTGGGCAAAGCCAGAAGCCAGCGGCCAGAAAACACCTATTATCATATGGACCCAGATCCCGCGGCGCTTTTTTTGACCCAGCCAGTAGAGGCCCAGGGCCTGGAGAGCAAAAATCACTGATACCACAAAGGCCAGCAGTGGGGCCGGGATGCCTGCCTGGGCTGGTTCCCCGGTAGCAAAATCTTCCAGCGTATGCGGAATCGTGAAAAAAATCAAGAGAATGGATAGAAATACGATCCGTTTCAGGTTAGGGGAAACATATTTTTGATCTTCCATTTGTCAGCTCCATTTTTCAAGCAAGAGATTGATAATTTATTGATCTTTGTCAGGAATTAGACCACAATTTCATCGCCCAGTGATTGAATATTACCATTGAGCACCTATCTCAAACCACAATCTTGCATCCCAATGGCGAGCCTGCGGCCTGGCGGGAAGAACGTATGCCGTAAATCGTCAGGGTTAGAGAGATTTGATCTCTGTACTTGCTGTTATTTACCTACCTGCTTCCGTCTGAAATTATACCCAAAAGGGCTCCCCGCGTTTAACACAAGAGGCTGGTGTAATGCAAGATCTAGTTGATGGGGGAATTTATCAGGGGAGATTCGTAGATTTAATCCAGAAATCCATCTGACTGGGCTGATTTCTTGTTTTGTTCTGTTTTCCAGAGGTTCTGGGTTGTATAAACGTATTCAATCAGGAGATTCTTATATTGTTCCATGAGTTTGGTTAACGCCGCGTGATGGTCCATACCTTTGGACGGGAGGTCGTTGGCATAATGAGGAATTCCACCTGCTGTCATTTTCCATGTTATATCATTGCCAGTCTCAACGAACCCATATTTCATCAACATTGAGCCAACCACACCTATTAATTCTCTGACCGCATCATCCATGGATTTGTTTGATCGCTTTTCTAATTGATAGGAATAGGTCATATCGGATAAAGCTCGATCAGGTATTTCAAGCCGGTGAAGCCAGATCTGTTTGTCATCGAGCCGCTGACTGGCACGCTCCGGTAAGGAATCGAGAATTCCTGTAAATTCTTTTTTCATTTCCGCTTGCTTTTCGGTGCCAAGGCGTTTGGCTGCGTCTGGTCTATGCTTAAAATAACTCTTGAGGAGAGTGATTGACAACTCGCGGACATATGAAGTCGCTGTTCTTTTAAACTCGGGAATGATATTTTCGCCCTGTTCTTTAATAGAAGCAAGGATCCTGCGTTCCTGGGCGATGATCCGGTCATAATCTGTGCTGTTCATGGATTCTCATCGGCGATTTCAATAGGCTGCGATCAACTCTAATCAATAATATAACCCAATAACCAAGAAAAATGGAGGGTGTTTGGTTTGGACCGCGATAGCCTTTATTCCCGACGCAAGGGGCTGATAACAGCTTGATGCATTCCTGAAATTAATGCTGCTAATTTAACTAACAAAATATTATTTGGTTTTTGATAATATACCAACTAGGTTTGAAATTCATTTCAATGTCATCCCTGGCAGCAGATAATCGTCAGGTCGACCAGGGAATAGATACATGACAGGTGACCCATAAGCCGACCTGATTCTGAATCACTCAATCAGCTGCCAAGTTTTATCCCCAACAACTACCTATTGATGGAAATCAAACCCCCAAAGTAATGTCCTTGAGTGGCCGTTATCTTACACAAAACAGCATAAGTACCTTCATAGAATTTAGTTGAGAGATCGTTGTTTTTGGATCCACCCTGAACGCTGCGGGATGTGAAATGAAGCATCGTTCCTTCCGGCAATTCAGTTGACCCTGGCAGAAAGTTTAGGAAAATCTCATCAGCCGAATGGTTTTCCTTGATCCGGAGAGTAATCAGATTTGCAGCGGAATCGCTTTGATTATCAAACTCCATGATCAGTCCCCGAAATGGACCAGACTCATTTCCTGCCACCAGGCAGGTTTCTCCATCAAATACGATTTCGATCCGAGATACCCCCGTGGTGACTGGTTCATCGGATTTAGAACAACCCCAGACCAACAGCAAAGACAGCAAGAATATGACTACTATCGATCGTTTTTTCATGGCTTGCTCCTTTCCAAATCTTAATGATCTTATGGAATAATTATTATCAATCCTCCTTGGGATGAGATGCCTGATAAATAAAAGAGCAATGCCTGACATCATCGGCATTGCTCTTCTTTCTGCTAGTGTTTAATCTTATTCAGGATTGTGTGATGCCTAATTGCATACTAGCATAATAAACACTGGAATTCAACTATTTCGTGGCGGATAACGGCAATCTGCCAACCTGGTATTAATAGGGAGTCCTTGATTTATTATGAATATTCTGGGTAACCTGCAGAGGTGATTTGAGCCACCTGTTCTGTCAGGTCACCCTGAGTGCGATTGTCTATAGACCGGAGCACCAATTAGGTTTGCTCTGGAATTGACTTTTCACTTGGGTTTCGAACTATTTTGCTGGATGACTTATAAATTTCCCTTTTAATCAGGCTCAATCAGCGCTGTCCCAACTATCAATTTCGAAATGCTTTAAGTGCTTTAGCCAGGTCACCACCCAAACGCATTTCCGCGATCAGGGAACTGATCATCCAGATGATATTAAAAACCAGCAAGATCGATCCACCGGGGACATTTGCTCGAAATACATATACTGCCCCGAGTGTGCTAACCAGAATGGTACTCATAATGCCGGCCCCGAACATCAGGCCTTTTGCGGGCGGGTGAGCAGTCCTTAAGGATTGGGGGTCGGTGTGGGCTGCAAAGAAAGGCAGGCGTTCAAATAATTGCCTCATGCCTGGAGGATACGTTGAAGCATGGGATGATCCTCCCACAGAGTAATGAGAAAAAACAATTCCGCCCATTCTTCCTGCCAAATAATGAGCTATAGAATGGGAAGAGAAATATATCAGCAGATAACCCAGGATCATCTCAATGACACGGATCAGAACAGCATTCGGCAGTGTGCTCAGTGATAGAAAGATCCAGCCCAAACCTATTCCTGCGATTTGAATAATATTTCCAGATAGTATAGATAAGACTTTCCGAGTTTTTCGATTTGGGTTTTCCATATTTTTGACCATTTACCACCTCACCTTAAATTCTTCTTTACCCGATCTGCCATTGAAAAGGTGTTTTAAACCCTTCTATTGATTAATAATCACAAAAGGTTCACTCCGAAATATAGTGATGCTCCGTAAACCTGTTCCAGCCTTTCTTCGTCTTTGATTCAACAACCCAATGAAATCCATCACTTCCATCCGGCCAATATACCATTCTTGCTATCCCTGCTGGCATCTGGGCTTCAAAACCAATTGCTTCCGGGTGAATGTCGGTTACATCTGCTACTTTACCCGTCGACTGTTTACCATCCGACGTAAAAGACCAAAAACGGATCTCCTTTTCTTGATTCACCCCGATCAACGCGATTTCAGCATATTTGTTGTCTGAAAATTCCCAATCTGCTGCTAGTTGGATATATTTTCCTGATAAAACTTTCCTGAATTCACGCCGGCATTTCACCGGACCCATCTCAGAATCTGCTTCAGTAAGCCATATTCCAATCAGAGGATCAAATATTCCTAACTTTCCCCTCCCTTTTTTCCAGATCATATCTCCTCCGAGTTTATTAACTCCAATTTCTTAATTTGCAAATCATACTTTCTATTAGAACGGGCAAAAACTATCTTGCCCTGGAGATGGCAGTATTGCAGATCCGCTTTTTGATGCGCTCGTTCACCTCACTCTTACCTGGTATCGTTAAGATGAATTCATCTCATTCACTGCATTTCGATTTGCTTCAAAAGATCGGGTTGGTGCGGGTGGGATAGGATCCTTAGCCCTAGAGCCGAGGGGAAAACCTCCGGTGGCGGATAACAGCTTTCTTCCTGGTCGGATATCGAGAAAGTAATTAATGGAAATGAATAAATTTTTAAATGCAATCGCTGCCAGATCAACGAAGTGAATATTACCAATCACATGGATTATCGATTTGAACAAATGATTCAGGTGGTTTACCATCTGTACCAAATGCAAATTCTGAACAGACTGGCGTATTATACAAGATGCTCAAGTGTTGGATGTAATGCCATTCACCTTCTCCACAAAGACCACCCGTGCAGCGGTGGAAACGCCCATATTCTGCTGTCACACCAGGAGCAAGGATCGAATAACCAGCACCCAACCATTTCTCGCCGAAATTCTCCTCCGCGCCTTGGTGATTGATCCAGTAGACTGCGAACATTAACTCCTGGTCTCCAAGATTAGTTATGCTCCCACGGGCATTACAGGATCGTTTCGTGTCCGTGGTCCCATCTCGAAGATTTGTGATCTCCAGGGAATAATTGGAAGGATTTGGCAAACATGCTGCCAGATCAGAATTAATCGAATCATTATCAGCTGATGCAGATTCCAGGGAGTTTATTCCCTCATTTTCGAGATCACCAGAATCAACCGGACATCCCTCCCGAGAAAAAGCCTGCCATAGACCTAAGTTCAAACCGCAGAAATAAAAACTAAACGGCAAATTGCAAGCCAGGGTAGAGAACAGGATCAACACCAATCCTGCTGCTATCAGGCGGTGGTTCTTGCTATGAATAATTTTCGCATTTCGTGCTGGAGATCCAATCATTATTAGCTCCTAAAGCAGGTCTGATGATTCTAAAATTAGCTCTGAGCGCAGCAAAGTCATCTGCATCAGGGGATTAGCGGTGATATTTGAGCTATTCCAGATTGACTTGGCCGAGTATTCGTACAAAATCACCATGGAAGTTCAATCTCAACTAATCCCCGCGGTAGAACATTAAAAAAAATTCAAAACCGTGACAACGGCATCGATCAGGACTCTTATCTCAAGCAGTTTCATTCAACGACAAAGCCACCTCCAAACCACAACTGGTAGGGATCTTCCGTGAAACAATCCACCACATAGACTCCTGGAAGATAGTTTTCACGCCTGAGGATTATTCTATCCGGACCAGCTAAGCTGGCCGTCCCCATTCCAGTCGTCATCGGGGGATTATGATGGACTGTGGAGGGTTCCGTTCCCACATATTCTTGAAATATTTGAATGGTTCTTCCTTCACCTAATTTCCAGAGCCCCATTCTGGCCCTACCTTCTCTTTGATTATGGAATTGAATGTATGCGGTGCCTGGAGATAGCTCCGAGGGTCCATAATAGGAACATTTGTCTTCTGTAAATATCACTTCCAGACATGGATCAGTCACATCAGCACAAGTGGCTGGTTCAGGTGTGGCGGAAGGGGTAGGTTCGGGGATTGCTGCGGAGCATGCACATAAGATGACAGGAAGGAGAAGAATAAAAAGTGATCGGGATCTGATCATGTTTCCTCCTGGGATTTTTCTTTATGATAAGGTGGTAAATTTTGGATTAGGAGCAATAACCAATCTTATCGAAAACAATCTTCAAAACTGGAATGGATATCCAAATATCATCCATTTTTAGAAAATATTTCATGTCAGATTGCTAATTTAACCTCTTGTTTGTCAGCCAAAGGTATAACTAACAATTATTATCTGAATATAGCATTAACATATTTGGATATCAACCTCAAATGGCATGCTGCATTGTATATGAGCTGTTAGACTTCAAAACAAGGGGTGGAGAAGGTGGGACAGACATCAGAGTGAGGGTGGCATCAGACCACCCATCACTCAACCCCGAAGCCAAGAGCTGAGGGGTCAGCGCGAAGGCGGATTCATATCGCCCATCGCGCTACCAAATGCTCCTGCATTTGGATCAGCCGATATCGCCATTGGAATGCTCTTCGGCTTGAACCCCGAGGTTCACGAGCCGAGGGGCGAACCTGCGACCTGGCGGATAACGGCTTTATTCCTATTCGGATACTAATTGAAAAACAAAAACCAATGGTCGTGAGCTGAGCGCCGCCGCTGAGCTACTTCGATCGTGAATTCCCCCTGCGGCGGCGTCCGTTCAGCGAGGGGTTAGGCACCGATCTGAACTCTTCATCGCGCATAAGTGGCGATATACCAATGGTTGCCGGCAGTGTCTTTCACCGCAGAGGCGCGTTCACCGTACTCCATGTCCATCGGCTCGTGGATGATCTGGGCTCCTTGTTGGATGGCTCGTTGATGTGTCAGGTCAACATCAGCGACGTAGATGTGAATCGCGCCCGGCATGGGTCCAAATCGGTCGGTCGCTTCCGCCACCTCGATGGTTGAGTCGCCAATCCGGACTGCGGCATTCACAACGGTTCCATCAGGGTTCTCGAAGCGGGTGATCTCCTCTGCTTCAAAGACACGAACCAAGAAGTCGAGTAGACCCGCTGCGCCCTTGACAGTGAGGTAGGGGGTCACTTGAGAGAACCCATCTGGTGCGTATGGTTGGTTCATAAACAAACTCCTATTTTGTGGTAAATGCCTCCGAACTGGATTCAGAATCTCTTAAACGCCAGGGGGCGCTTATAGTTAATTTTCTCACCAATGCGGGAAGAATGGATAATTAGGTATCTTCCACTGGTCCTGATAACTATTTTTATCATAGCTTAAAAAGAATCCCTATACCCTACAGGGTATGAACCTGCGACCTGCGGGATAAGGGCATTATTCCTACGCGGATACATTTAGAATTAAAAAATAACAGTAGAGTTCACTTGAAGCCGGGTTAGTCCTATCGGTTACTTCGTCTTCGATCCCCTGCCCGCAACCAGCAGTCAATGATATGGGGTTCAGATTTAAATATTATTTATACAAGACTAATAATAAAAACAAAGCCTACGATGACATCTAGTGAGTTCAGAAGAATGTGAGCGATGATTCCAACGTATATATTCTTTTTTTTCACAGCAATGATCAAAGGCAGCATTCCGATTATTCTTGTGATAAACATCCATGGAGTCCAAACATGATAGGCAGCAAATAAGAAACTATGAAATAGTTCCGAATTCTTAATGGGTATACGGGGCATCAAATATCCCCGGAAATATAGCTCTTCAACTGCCGGCCCCACAATTACACCGAAGATTACAAAAATACTATAGGTTAAGATAAGAGCAGTTTTTGAGTAACTCCCATCTAATCCGCTATCAAGAGTTGGCATCCAGAAAAACAGATTTTCCATCAATAGTTTATCAACGGGTCTCATTACCGTAAATATGGCTCCCATCAGTGCTAATACGATCAGTATCCATAAGATGGATTGCCACCAAGGAATGGATGTGCGGTAGCTAATAAGCCCATCTAACGTATAGCGTCCAGTGGTTTGTTTACCCATAAAAAGCAAATACCCAAGCTCCACTGGTACAAGAACAAAAATAATTGCGAGTATAAGCGCAAAAATCGAAGGATATCCAAATTTTTGCAAAGGATGACGAATTAGAAAATAAAATATTCCCATTAAGATGCCAGGAAGCAAATGCAAAATGATGGATTGTAGTATTGTATGGTTTTTAATTGATTGTTGATTCGTCATACTTCTCCATTTCTACATGGGTTCAATGGCTGATTGTACTTCAAGTGCAGGTTAAATGGAAAGCAATGATCTTCATTATCCCAGGGAGCCGACCAAGCCGCCTGAAAATGGCTTGAAGACGGTGTTGCACCCTCCCACGATATACAAGCTTCCGGCGAGTGCGGCAACGCCCGCAAATTGAGTAGGCCGGGGCAACGCCAGGGCTTTACTCCACCGGTCTTGATCAGGGTCATAGACAAGAACTTCCGCAAGAGCATACGCCGTTTTGCTCTGTCCTCCAACAACGAATATTCTGCCGTCAATCACTGCGATACCGGGCTCTAGAATAGGAAGGGGCATAGGGGCTTTGGCTTCCCAAACATCAGCCGCCGGATCGTAAGCCTCCACGGTCCCTACTGTGGCCTCCTCCTCCGCGCCACCCAAGACATAGACTGTCCCATTCACTGCCGCAACACCACAACCATGTCTGGGTTTGGGCAGACGGGACAGTTCGCCCCAGGTGTCCGATTCGGGATCATACACCTCATTCTTATCCGTTACACCCCCCTGGCTCAGTCCTCCGATTACATATAGCTTTCCATTCAACACATCACAATTGATATGCTGGCGTGGCGTCAGCATAGGAGCGAGCGTGGTCCAGACATCAAACTCAGGATCATACACTTCGTTTGTATCTTGGAATGGATCTCCCCCTATGGCATATACTTTATCGGCAACTGATCCTAAAGCCGGGTTCGAGCGAGCTGTCGGCAGGCTTGCCCTGACCTGCCAGGTGTCCGTGGCCGGATCATACTCGTAGTTAGAATTGGTATAGTTTCCGGCCGAATCGTATCCCCCGATTGCATAAATCTTGTCCGCGGTTGCTGCCGCCTTCAGATTGCGGCGAGGTTGCGGCATAGAGGCGATATCTGACCAGGATACATCCACGATTGGAGTCGGTTCTTTTGTTGGTAAGGTTGTTGGAGGTAACAGCGTTTCTGCCGGTGGGATATCCGCTAAGCGCTTGGGACTGCAGGCAGCTAACAGACCGACTACTGTTATTCCGAGGAAATTGCGTCTGGAGATTTGCTCTGAGTGTTCAAGACAATCGATTTCTTTCATTCTACTCCTTCTCCATGACATCTGGTAAGACTCTCCTAGTGATCAGAACGTCATGGTCAGACCCACATCATTGGTTATATAAAACCGGGGTTTTTGATATCCACTCTTTCCAGAGATTTTCGTCCGTTACCAATTCAGCCATAAAATGACTGACATTGATCCTGCTGATCTCGCCAGCATCAAAGATGGGGGATCTTAATGGGGATCCACAAATATCATAGTCACTCATCAAATCATTATCAATCAATGTGTCAGGACGCACCACAACCCATTCTATGTATACATCCTGGTCACCAATATTTTTGATCAGGAAATCTGCTGCCTTGACATTATCTCGATGAGGAGGAAGCAACCCCATTAACAATGAGAATATTATCCGTTCACCAAGGGAATTTTTTTCCCCAGCAAGCCTGTTAGTATAAGCTGTTGTACTCATAAGAATGATTTTGATTTTCTCTTTTGTTGTGTATTGAATTGTTTGACTTAGATTTCGAATTGCATTCAATACCAAATAACGTGGTTGTCCAAACATCCCTTGGAGAGAAATATTGTGACCCAGACAGGAAATCACAACTTTACAATCTTCCAGAAGATGATCCAGATCAGATTGATCCAATTCATTGATATTTCCCTTGACGATTTCAACGAGTGGGTTATCAAGGAACTCCTCTGGAATAACAGCACTACCCCTGATGAGAATCCGTGTGTTTATATTTCTTCTTACCAATTGCATCAATACTAATTTTCCAGTGGCGCCACTTGCGCCAAGCACCAACACCTTCATTTGTTCCTCCCTCTTAGATTTGATAGTAACTCAACTAGAAAACTGATTAATAGCAATAATCCACGAAAACAAGTAGTACTTTTGAATGGTTTAAACTTGGCTTACTCCTCCAGCTGGAAGAACATTATTACTACAAAAAATCCTTCATAACAAAAACTAGCTCACGAGTATTTCCTCCTCTATTGGCTGGGATTGTTTGGCAAGCAAAACTGCAAAAAGGACACTAATAACCAGATTGATGCCTGCGTAGACCCAATAGGCTGTTTCCGATTTTCCTTCAATGCCATGTAGAAAAGGTATCAATGGTGCAGCTGTATTGTTCATGGCATGGAAAAACAGGACCACGATCAACTTTTTCCCACTTGAGTTATAGAGCCAGCCGTAAATAAGCGAAATGCTGGTCGTCATCATTACGAAAGCGAAAAATGAGTAAGCGCTGTGCAGATCGCCTGGCATGAACCATAAAGGCAAATGCCATAATCCCCAAACTACACCAATAATCAAACTAGCTGGAATGACCCCAAATCGTTCCTGTAAAGGTTCCTGGGCATAACCTCGCCAACCAAATTCTTCCTGACCACCGCCAATGATCAGCATCAGAATGAAGTAGGGAACCGCCAATAATACTGGTGAGACGGATATCTCTGCCGGGAATAAGGTTTGAGCAACATCCAGTCCAACAACAATCGCCAAATAATGGCTGAGCCAATGAATTACCAATGGCAGGAATATCGCCAGGATCAAATAGAGCGGCTTGATCTGGAAATCAAATGCCTTTGTGAAGAATAACTTGATTCCTCGTTTACCCTCCTCGCGACTCACAAGCGTCATTGCTGCCAGCAAGGGGGCAAATGCTCCAATGATCACAACAATCGTGGAATACCCGGCCACATCGAACGGCAAATCCACTCCCAGTCCCGCCAGGACTGATGGGATCCAGATCAGCCAAGAATAGGCAAAAGTTAGACCGAAAAATTTCCAGGGATTTCTATTCTTCCGAAGATTATTCATTCATATATTCCTTATAAGTAACGTCAATAGGCACAATCGTGTATTATCTATCAATTCAGGAATAAATATAGATGCCTTTCTGCCTGTTTTATTCGATCAACCCTAAGGTGGGCGTGACTTGTCCCGAAGATATGCTAATAGTAAGCATTCTTTTCCTAAGGGCATTTGACCCTCGGATTAGGACCCCGGATCCAGTACGGTATCAATTTGCATTTGTTTTTGGGGAAGAATGTGCTAAAAGGTGGGCCCGGCATCAGCGGGAGGGTGGTATCAGACCACCCATCACGCAACCATGTGCTCCTGCACATGGATCAGCCGATATCGCCATTGGATTGCTCTTCGGCTTGAACCCCGAGGTTAAGGACCGAGGGGATAATTCGAACCTGCCCTTCAGTGGGGGATTACGGCATTGTTCCAAGGCGGCTATATATCGTTACAGCAAGCTGTTCTGTCTTCGTCAACCGGTGCAAGACACGCCAAGCATTTTTACCAATTGTAGTTGGACTATCTGTTGATTAGATTAATTATTTATCTGACCCTATGTAGGATTCTGATAAGTTCATCAATTTGTGAATAATCCTTGCTGATAAAAACAAAGTAACGGTCTGGGCCGAAATCCCAGTCTGTAACATATATATAGTTATGGCTAAACAACGGTGTTGTGACGACTTGAAAGGTGGAACCAGCACCATTATGGGCTTTTTCTGGTTCATCGCGAATTCCTCTGTACTTGCTAATATCTAATGCATACGAAAATCCATCAATGTATGTAAGAATCTTTGTATCGTCCCCAGGTTTGCCTTCTTCTCCTTTAGGAATTCGTATGAGATAGAGGTCCTGCAATATTAGCAAATCGGGGTAACGTCTCAAAATATACTCGTGAGTCAGTCCATCATGAGCTACTATTTCATCAGCCAATCCGATGATATCCAACGTAGGTAACTTGGAGAAGTAAGGGATCGCTCCGATGTCTCCTGTTCCCAGGAGTGGAGGGGGTGACAATACGTTCGCATTCTTGAGATGATGTCCAGCAGAAACAAGAGTATCTTCAATTCTACTGAAGTAGGACTTTAATCCACCGTACTCCCTGTACATTTGAAAACCAAAAATAGAAACTATAGAGAACATTACGAGAGAATAAACAGTAAAAGATCCAGTAAGAAATCTCGGCATTACCCATTTTCCGATGCTCGCAGGGTTTGAGTTTGATTCAGATAAAGTGTAAGCTTGCAGACATGCCAAGATTATTACTGGCAGTGTTGGTATAAGGAAACGATAGCCCTGACCCATAGTGGGTGTAAATTTGATATATGCCAAGCAAAAAACAAATGCTGGTAGCGATAATAATATGAACGTTTTATCTCTCAGAAGTTTGATGATACCTGCGCGACCAGCTGTAAATGAGAAGATTATCCAGACTGTACTCAATGTGAGAAGATAGCTTGCGACATAATCTAAGTTAGATAATAGACTTCCACCCTGCTTGATGTAAAACGTATTGGGAAATGGATAACCGAACCACTGCCACTTGATAAGTGAGTAGATGCCAATGGCAGTTACCAGGCCTATAAATCCCATGAAGATATTTCGCCTTTGATCGTTAGATCTGCTATAAACAAATCGAATCCCCCACAGGGGAAATACAAAAGCTATAGCATCAGGTCGTACCATGACAGAAAATAGAGACGCTATGACTAATGCAACTTCGTTCTTTGTGGTTGGCTTTCGGAGTGCGAAATAAATTAAGACAACGAAAATTAGGCCATGTAAGGCTGTTTCAAGACCATGGAATGCATTTAAACCCAAGTAAGGATTCAGCGATAATGTCACCACTGTCATGAGGGCGACTAAACTAGATGAAACTACATTTTTTTCATTAGGTGAGGGGCTGATCAGATTTATTATCTTGGGAAGCAGAATAGCTATTAAAACAAACCAAGAACCAATTCCTACATAAATCATTGATACGTGCGGAGGTATACCAATAAAACGTTGGATGATTGCGCCTATCAAAACCCATGCAAAACTAGTGAAACCTTCTACAGGGTCTTCTCCTGGATTCCATGTCAAACCGTTACCAGCTGCCCAATTGTCAGAGAACCGAAAGGCAATATAAGAATCATCTAATACCCAACCCCCAAAGAGAGATTTCCAGACAACCAACAAGAGGATTGCTGTGAGGAAAGATACAATGATGAGCCTCGATTGGGGTTGCAAAAACCATTTCTTCATTACTTACTCCTGATTGAGTTATCGTGTTGTTGTATGAACAAAGGCACAGAGAACATGCTTATTATTAATAGTCTTGCAATTTAAGGATCATAAATATTAAATAATTCTCATTAGAACTGTTAACTACATCAATCATAATCCAAAATTGAAACCAGAGATTAGTCTAAAACAAAAATATAAGCCCCCAAAGTACTAAGGAAGCTTGTCAATAGAAAAATCTTATTAATCCGTGTAGGTTTCGAACCTGCGATTTACAGGTTAAGAGTTCGGTTCCAAGTCGGATACGCATTATTGGGTGTTTTTTGGGGAGAGGTTAGAAGGAAAGGTGGGCCCGGCAGGATTCGAACCTGCGACCTGGCGGTTATGAGCCGCTCGCTCTGACCGCTGAGCTACGGGCCCGGTATTCAGCTGCCGGGGAATAATAGAGCGGGTGACGGGATTCGAACCCGTGAATGTCAGCTTGGAAGGCTGATGCCTTACCACTTGGCCACACCCGCTGATCTGAACGCCTTGATTTCCAAAGCGTTCAGATTATATCAAACAGGGGATTTTCAGTCAAATCAGACCAGGGAATTATCCGGGGAAATCCAGCCAGCACTGTTCAGTCATCCACAACAAACCTTCCGACCAATCAGCCTCTTCAAAGAAGATCAGGAAGCTTGACGTGGTGGACAGGCCGGTATCCGCGTTGATATACCGGACCGTATGAATTCTGGATTCTACACCAGTCCAGAACGTTGTTGAATAGGTTCCCTGCAGTTCCTGAACCTGGGGCTGAAGGGCAAACCAGCCTTCTACGATAGCGATCGCGCTGACCGGGTTCTGATATCTCATATTGGCCAGCTGAACCGGGCAAAGATATTCACTCGCCATGGTTTCCCCGTCAGAAGAGCCAGCCTGGAGCTCATCATAATCGCCCTGAAGGCTGCTTAACATGCCGGTTAGGTCATCGACCTGGCCTTCAAGAGTTGAAATCATGGATTCCTTTTCAGCGAGCTGGGCCTGAAAATCTTCGGCTGGGGCTGCCTCCGTCTGGGGCGCTGCTGAACAGCCCACTAAAAATAACAGGCAGATGAGAGTGATGATTTTTTTCATGGAAATCTCTCCTCAAATAATATTTAATCCGGTTTAGACTTCATCATAGCAGACTATTTTAGCTAATAAATAATTTGTCAGCTAATTGTAAATTGTCCTGATCAATAATTTTGGGGGCGATTCGGTATCATGACAGATAGAAAATCCGCTTTACTATTTCGGGATCGATCCACTAAAACCCCGGGGGCAGTCGAACATGTCTATCCAGGCCCCTAACGACTTAACCTCCGAGAATCCGTAGGCTTCCTCATCACACCACCAGGTGTATTTGACCGAGTATTGACCAGGTATTAGAGTGATCTGGCCAATAGTTTTGCTCCGGACAGTAAAAAATCCTGTGACACCGGTATCAGACTCCTTTAACTCGACCTGCAGCCAGGAGTCTGTCCTGTTGTTCAAATCATATTTTAAACAGCTGGTCGGATGATCGACACACCAGCTCTGCAGCATCCAGGGATTTTCGAGGGTAGGCTGGGGTTCCAGGGTCGCTTCCGGATCGTCTGATTCAGCAGTACCCGGGGTTGTAGAAGTTTCCCCTGAAGGTGTTGCGGTGAAAGATAAGGCAGCTCCGGCAGCCAGAGCTCTCTCTGCGGCCAGGGTGGATGCCACTGCAGTCTGGATGTAAGCCTCTGATACAGCTCCCTGGGCAGCCGGGGTGACGGGCACACAGGCTGAGACGCAAATCACAATGACCATTGTTAGCAATAAAAATATGGAGATTTTCTTCATCGGACCTCTTTTTGAAGCTTAAATCTGGATCAAACCCCTGATTTTTTTGATTATAACATTCAAAATCGACCATTTTTTCTCTAGATTGGTCTTCTAACAGCGCTGTAAACCCGCTCTATAAGATCATTAAAAGATCCCTCACAGCCTAAAAACCAGCTTTAGATTAAGATATAATTGCGTTTTGCGCGACAGTGGTCATATTTGGAGGCCTCATGTTAAAAGAATTCCGGGAATTTGTTTTACGGGGCAACGCTTTCGGTACGGCAGTAGGTATTATCATCGGAGCCTCATTCGGATCCATTATCAATTCGCTGGTCGATGATATCCTGATGCCTCCGGTTGGTTGGCTGATTGGTGGCGTGGACTTCAGCAATTATTACCTGACGCTTAAATCAGGCTCACCTGCCGGGCCCTATTCTTCCCTCGCAGATGCTCAAACCGCCGGCGCTGTGACAATGAATTTTGGCCTTTTTATCAACGCTATGATCAGCTTTCTGATTGTTGCCCTGGCTATGTTCTTAGTGATCCGGGCCATCAACCGCCTGCAAGCCAGAGTAGATAAAGAAAAAGGCAAAGCAGCACCTAAAACCAAGGACTGCCCCTACTGCTGCAGCACAATTCCGATCAATGCCAGCAAATGTGCCCACTGCACATCCCAACTTGACTAGTTTTTATTGGAAAAATTATGGCTTCAACACCTACTCGAGATCGTCTGAAACCAGCTCGAGGACCAGACACATAAACGGCTGCCGCCCTGGCTGCGCGTCAAATTCAACAACAATCAAGCTTTCCGGGAAGTGGAACGATTGATGCAGTCCGAAGGCCTGCATACGGTTTGCCAGGAAGCCCTCTGCCCCAACCGGGGAGAATGCTGGGGAGATGGAACTGCTACTTTCCTGCTGCTGGGAGATGTCTGCACCAGGGCCTGCAAATTCTGTGATGTGAAACACGGCCGCCCTGACGCGCTGGACTGGAATGAGCCCGACCGGGTCGCCCGCTCGATCCAGCTGATGAATTTGGACCATGCTGTTGTCACAAGTGTCAACCGGGACGAGCGCCGTGATGGCGGTGCTCCGATCTTTGCCATGTTGATCCGCCGCATCCGTGATCTCCAACCCGGATGTTCCGTGGAAGTATTGATCCCGGATTTTAAAGGCAGCATGGAAGCCCTGAAAATCGTCCTGGATGCCAGGCCGGATATCCTCAACCACAACCTGGAAACTGTCCCCCAGCTCTTTAAAACGATCCAGCCCCAGAGCTCCTATCAGGTGTCGCGGGATACCCTCATTAATGCCAAAAAGCTGGATCCAGAAACGCTGACAAAATCCGGATTAATGGTTGGTTTGGGAGAAAACCTGGATCAGATCAGACAAACCATCAGGGAGGTCCGCAGCTGGGATGTTGATATCCTCACCGTGGGACAATACCTCCAGCCCAGCAAACAGCACCTTCCCGTGGACCGATTTTACACCCCGCAGGAATTTGAAGACCTTAAAGAGTTCAGCCTCGATCTGGGATTCAAGTGGGTCGAAAGCGCTCCCCTGGTGCGCTCATCCTATCACGCTGCCGATCAGGCCCGGGCGTTAAGCAAGACTTATCAATCCCGCCGGGCTGAGAATTGAACAAACCCCCAAAATAGTCAGGAATTTTCATGGAAGAGTCTCTCTCGTTTCTACCTTTATTAATTGTTATTTTTTTAGCGTTCCTGGTCCCGATCACCCTTTCCCGGTTTAAGCGCTTTCGATTGCCGATCGTAGTCGGCGAGATCATTGCCGGTATAATCATCGGCCGGAGTGGATTCGGGTGGGTGCAGCATCATGAAGTTGTCCTGGATCTATTAGCGGAATTGGGTTTCGTATTCCTGATGTTCCTTTCCGGAATGGAGATTGATTTCTCAAACCTGGGATCGTTCCAAACCAAGGGGGAAGGGAAGGAGCAGCCCTTAAGTCCGCTTCGCCTGGGTGGATTAAGTTTTTTGCTCACTCTCATTCTCTCAACCCTGATCGGATTTGCCTTTACCAGCAGCGGGTTGGCGTCCAGTCCCTGGATGATCGCCCTCATCCTTTCCACCACTTCGCTGGGAGTTGTAGTGCCGGTATTAAAAGAACAAGGACTTTCCAGCGGCCGCTACGGGCAATCCCTCCTGATCGCAGCCCTCATCGCAGATTTTGTGACCATGCTGCTGATCACTGTGGTCGTGGCCGCCTTATCCCATGGATTGACCCTCGATATTCTTCTGATCGGTCTGTTATTTGTTGCCTTTTTCCTGGTGTATTACTTCGGGGGTATGTTTTTTAATCGTATACCCGGTATCCGCAGGGTCCTGGAAGAATTAAGCTCCGCCACCTCCCAGATCAAGGTCCGGGCAGCATTCACAATGATGCTTGTCTTTGTCGTCCTGGCAGAAATGCTGGGAACGGAGATCATCCTCGGTGCGTTCCTGGCCGGAGCGATCGTTTCGCTGCTCAAGCGACCCGAAGACTCCGAACTCGTTCATCAGCTCGACGCCATCGGGTATGGTTTTTTCATCCCGATCTTTTTCATCATGGTCGGCGTTGATTTCAATTTATCATCCCTGGTCAGCTCATCCAGTGCGATGCTGCTGGTACCGCTGCTGCTGGCTTCTGCCGCTGCAGTCAAGTTCCTGCCCATGCTTCTTTTTAAGATCAACTTCAACTGGAAGCAAACCCTGGGAGCTGGCACCCTGTTATCCAGTCGATTATCCCTGATCATCGCTGCTTCGGCAATTGGGCTCCGGATTGGTGTTATCAGCGAACCTTTTAACGCTGCAATTATCCTGGTGGCGATCATCACGATTGTCCTCGGACCTCCCATATTTACCAGGTTGATCCCTGCCGAAGATCTGGATGAGCAGTACACCACTCTTGTGATGGGCGGTGGACCAATCGGTTTTCAGGTCGCCCAATACATTCAAAAGCATGGGGATCGGGTGGTCTTGATTGATGAGGATCCCGCCCGGGTGGAACGGGCAAAAAGGGCCGGCCTGGAAGCTATCCAGGCAGCAACAGATCGCTATGACCCAGCTGCCGAAGAACTGTTGAACCTGGCTCAACGCATGGTGGTCACCTTCAGTGATCCTGAAAAGAATTTCCGCATCTGCTCCCGGGCCAGGACGACCTACGGAATCAATCATGTGGTTGCCCGCCTAACCTCTCCGGGAGAGATCAGCCGCTTCGAAAAGATCGGTGTCACGCCCCTGAATCCTGCTACAGATCAGGCTGTCCTGCTGGGAATGGTCACCCGCAATCCAACCATTTATGAACTGCTGACCAGGACAGATGATACCCGCGACCTATGCGAGATCGTTATCAGCAACCCAGATTACCTGGATAAACCGCTGAAAGATATTGTGTTTCCAAATGATCTGCTTGTGGTTGCGGTGCGCAAGGATGGGGAGCTGATCGTTCCCCGGGGGAATACTATCTTAAGGCGGGGAGATCATCTAACGGTGTTGGGTTCAGAAGACTGCTTGAGCGATACCCGGAACTTTTTTAAATAATTTAAGTCAGCTCCCAGGGTGGTTTGCCAGATTCCTGGCCTTGCTCCCTGTTAATCGAATTTCGAATCTGGTCTCCCAACTCCGGGAAAGCATCCGCGGAGGCGGCTAAGAGGCCGAAACACCCCGTCAGCATCATGTCTCCGAACGGAGCGGCATAATACGGCCTCAGGGCTGATCCACGCATTAAATTTCGCCGCGGGCCGGTAACAACAATGTTAAAAGTCCCCTCTTCAAGATCAAATGGATCGGGCGCATGAATTAAAGCCCCATGGCCGTGATCCCCGAAGATCTCCTCATGGGTCAAACTGCCGGCAGCAAATTTTCTCAGCATGCTTTCCATTTTTTCCCGGTCGATCAATCCGGTATGATGTTCAAAAACTCCTTCGACCTGGTCGCCTTTTAACCTGAAGGCCAGGGAATGGAAATTACCAATGTTGGCCGCCAGGATCCTTTCCCGGTCTCTGACCACTGGATCTAGAGTTGCTCCCAGGACAGCAGCCGGAGCTGTGTCCATAACCAGCAGCGGTGCATCGATTCCTGCTGCAGAACTTTCCACAGCCTGCAGCCGGGTCATCCTTGCTGGGATCTCTCCGCGCTTGAATGCCAGGCGGCTTAATGCAGGGCCTGGCAGTCCTGGCTGAAGGCGTTCTGCCAGGTAATCAAAACGAAATTGGCGGTCAGAGTAGCCGGGAGGTGCAGCACCGTGATCGAATACTGCCAGGGCTGCCGCATCCAGGTCAGCCAGGGAGACTCCAAATTCCCCCAGAGCCCTGGCTATGGCAGAAAAATCGAAATCTTTCAGTTCCAGCCTGACCACTTCGCCAGGCAGCGATTTAATTTCGTCCTCCCCGATAATGATGATTCCGCTGTCCCTGATTTGATCCAGGTCGTCATCAAAACTTCTGGCTGCGTCTGCAGTGGCATAAACTTCATAGCCAGCCTTAACGTGATCCCGGGCAGCCCAGTGGCTTGGACCACCCCCCATCGTAACTCCTGTCAGAGCCAGGGACTTCCCCTGGCTGGTAGCCTTTTTGATCTCCTGGAAGACCATCATCGTGGGAGACGGCACAACCAACTTGAAGCCGTTTTCGATTTCCAAACCTGATTGATATAGAAAAATATCCTGGGTTCCGGTACCGAT
Organism: uncultured Chloroflexia bacterium; assembly: GCA_963751575.1. GTDB lineage: Bacteria > Chloroflexota > Anaerolineae > Anaerolineales > UBA11858 > B10-G9. The sequence continues at coordinate 76,356 of CAVVUX010000001.1, forward strand.
ATCCACTGTTAAGATTTTCATCATTCTCCTGCCTGATTATGAGACATAGTATAGTACAAATTATGCGTTCCATTCAGGACCTCGGAGGTCGTTATGACCTCCGAGGTCCTGCTTTCCACCGAGAAGAGGTCTGTACGGTCCCCTTTAGCTCCTAGAGACCTCCGAGGTTGATCAGATCTCCGAGGTCTCAAGAAATCTGAAATTAAAAAGACCTCCCTGATAGTATCTCAAGAAGGTCTGGAGATTATAAAAGAAAATCAACTTAGAAAGAAGACAGCAAGGCCTGGCTGACCCAGCGGAACAACGGACTGGCGAAGAAACTAAGCAAGACTACCGCCAGGGCTGCGGCCAGGGTTATAACAGTCAACCAGCGATCAGTTGATAAAACCGGGTCTCCTTCCTGCATGTACATGTTGACAACCAGCCGCAGGTAGTAGAAAGCTGAAAGCAAGGATGTCAAAACACCTATCACCGCCAGCCAAATATATCCACCCGAGAGTACCATACGGAACAAATAGAACTTTCCTACAAAACCCAACGTGGGCGGTACACCTATCAACGAAAGCATAAATACCAGCATGGCAGCGGCCTGCATTGGATATTTTTTTCCCAGGCCGTAATAATCCACCAGCTCCAAACCCCGGGCTTCTCTTTTCTCCAGGCTGATCACAACAGCCCAGACTCCGAAATTGGTCACCGCATAGGCCAGCAGGTAAAACAAAGTCGCTCCCACAATATCAGCAGCAAAAGATTTCTGATTAAAAGTCACCAGAGCCATCAGAATATAACCTGCATGGGCAATGCTGGAATAAGCCAGCATGCGTTTGATATTGGTCTGGGCGATTGCTGTCAGGTTTCCAGCGAACATGGTCAGTGCCGCTAGAACCCAGAAGACCGGGACCAGGTTTTCAGACAAGACTGGCAGGGCTGCCAGAAAGATCCTCAACAGGGCTGCGAAGCCGGCCGCTTTGGCACCAACTGCCATGAAGGCTGTGACAGGTGATGGAGCGCCCTGATACACATCAGGGGTCCACATGTGGAACGGAACCAGGGCTACTTTAAATCCCAGCCCGATCAAGATCATGCCTGAGCCAACCAAAAGCAAGGTCATGTCTGCGGCTCCTGCTGCGACAGCATCAACTATGCCTGTCAGTGATGTCGTTCCGGTAGCACCAAAAGCTAACGCGACACCGTAGACAACAAATCCGCCTGCAAACGCGCCTAAAAGGAAATATTTCAACGAAGCTTCCTCTGATGCCGGATCAGGACGGGCGATTCCGGACAGGATATAAAGCGGTATCGAAAGCAGTTCCAGGGCCAGGAAAACAACGATCAGATCTGCCGCCTGGGCCATCAGGATCATCCCGCTGACGGAAAACATCAGCAGAGGGAAAAACTCTCTTCGATTAATTCCCATTCTTTCCAGGTAAGAGTGCCCCAGGGCAACTGCGATCAAGCCGCTTCCAGCAAACAGGATTTGCAGGAAAGAGGAAAATCCATCCTGGCGGATCATCCCACTGAAGGATTCGCTTGATCCACCCAGATCCAGTAATGAGATCACCAGGACAATGATCAATCCCAGCGCAGCCAGGGATGCTGTTAATCCTTTGACCCGATTGCCAATAAAGGCATCCAGCAGCAGTAAAATACTGGCCCAGCCAACCAGGATGATCAAGGGAAGAATGGATAATAGCTCTAAATTCGTCATATGTTATCCCCGAAGGGTTCTGTCACCAAAAGTTTCAATAATATCTGCCCTGCAAGGTCAGGGCATCGCCACCGACGCTGCCTGGACAAGGGAGATCAGGTTTTCAACTGCCGGCGCCATCAGGTTAAAAAATGGTTTCGGATACAAGCCGATCCAGAAGATTAACACTACCAGAGGAACAATTACTGACCAGCTCCCGGAATGAGAGGTCTTTCAGGGACATGTTTTCTTCTTTATCCAGCGGGCCCAGGAATAATTTCTGGAACATAAACAGCAGGTAGACCGCAGCCAGGATCACACCTAGGGCAGCCAATCCGGCATACCAGGGGGATCCAATCGCTTCTGAACCAAAAGCACCCAGCAGAATGGGGAACTCCCCTGCAAACCCGTTCAGACCGGGCAGTCCCATCGAGGAAAGAGTGACGACAAGGGTGATGGCGCCATAGACGGGCATCACTTTCCAGAGACCGCCAAAATCATCCATTTCCCTGGTATGGCGCCGCTCATAGATCATGCCGACCAGGAGGAACAAAGCCCCGGTGCTGATGCCGTGATTGATCATCTGCAGAATGCCGCCCTGGATGCCCTGCTGATTGAGCGCAAATAGTCCCAGCATCACAAAACCCAGGTGGCTGACAGAGGAATAGGCAACCAGCTTCTTGACATCCTGTTGGTAATACGAGACAGCTGCGCCATAGAGGATGCCAATCACTGAGAACAGCGCCATCCAGGGAGCAAGCTTGACCGCCGCCTGTGGGAATAACGGGATATTAAATCGCAGAAAACCATAGGTGCCCATTTTCAGCAGCACGCCGGCCAGGATCACCGACCCTGCTGTTGGCGCCTGGACATGAGCATCGGGCAGCCAGGAATGCAGCGGCCACATCGGCACTTTAATGGCAAAAGCGGCTGCAAAGGCCAGGAAAAGCCAGATCTGGGTCTGGGCCGGTATTCCGCCCAGCTGCACCAGGTCGGGCACCGAGAAGGATCCCTGGTAGATTCCCAGCCACAGGATCGCCAGCAGCATCAAGACTGAACCAGCCATGGTGTAAAGGAAGAACTTGACTGCCGCGTACATACGCTCAGCTCCTCCCCAGATCCCGATCAGGAAATACATCGGCACCAGGGTGAACTCCCAGAAGACATAGAACAGGAATAGATCCTGGGCCAGGAACACTCCCAGCATACCCACTTCCAGCAGCAGGAAAAAGATCATGAAATCCTTGACCCGGTCTTCGACAGCCGACCAGGTGGAAAGCAAGGCAATCGGAGTCAGGAATGTTGTCAGCAGCACCAGCAGGATGCTCAACCCATCGATGCCCAGCTGATAGTTGATCTGCCACCCGGCAATTTCTATCCAGGGCAAATTGATGACCATCTGAAGACCGGGATTGCTGGCGTCAAACAGGGAGAGGACCCAGATCGAGAGTCCAAAGGTGATCAATGATGCGATCAATGCTGTCCAGCGGATAGCCTTTTTTTGTTCCTGCTTCAGAAACAGGAGCACCAGCACCCCGACCAGGGGAAAAAGGGTGACCAAATTCAGTGGATTTGTAAAAAATGTCATAACTTACTCCAATATTCGTTGACCCTGGATCAGCCAACGATTAAGCCAATAGCAAATAACCCACTAATATCACAACACCTGCAAAAACTGCCAGAGCGTAATTTCGCACATACCCGGTTTGAAGTTTCCGGGAGGTCTCGGCAAGATAATTGAACAGCTTCGTCAGGCCTTTTGAAACACCATCGATGATACCCAGGTCGATCGGTTCTGCCAGAATCCGGGCTCCCTCGTGGTAGAGTTTGCCAATGACTTTGTCGTGGAACCAGTCATGCCAGAACTCCCAATCCACCTTTATGGAGAGGAATTTTGCCAGGTCAACATAGCGCTTGATAAATAATTCCTGGTAGATCTCGTCCACATACCATTTTCGATTCATGCCTGTGAAGATCGGTCCCAGCCCTTTTTGAAGTGGATCGTTCTGACCCTTTTGCAGTGGTTTCCGGCCATAGAGGGTCCAGGATAAGAAGATCGCCAGCAGGGCCAGACCAGTTGAGATCAGGGCGACCAATACGTTAAATTCACCGGCATGGAGATGGATCTCGAAATTCTCAAAAGTATGCTCCAGCCAGTGTGTGAAAGTATGAACCGAGGGCAAATTCAGAGTTCCGCCCAGGGCCGACAGGACTGCCAGGGCTATTAAGGGGATGGTAATCACAGGAGGAGATTCCTGGGCATGTTCGGCCGCTTCGTGACGGGGTTTTCCAAAAAATACCAGCCAGATCTGCCGTCCCATATAAAATGCTGTCAGAAAAGCTGCCCCTGCCAGCAGGTAGTAAACGGGCTGGTTCAGAAGGAATGCTTCCGCCAGAATCTCATCCTTGGAGAAGAATCCCGCCAGGGGCGGAATACCTGCCAGGGCAACTGCCCCAACCAGGAAAGACCCAGAAAGTTACCGGCATGCGTTTCCGCAAACCGCCCATCAAGCGCATATCGCCGGGGTCAAATACTTCCCCGTCGTGATCATCCCCGCCATGGGCCAGATGATGATGTCCGCGCTCAACACCCAGGATGACCGAGCCGGCAGACAGGAATAACAAGGCTTTGAAGAAGGCATGCGTGACCAGGTGGAACATGCCTGCCACATAGGCTCCCATACCGACTGCGGCCACCATAAATCCCAGCTGGCTGATGGTAGAATAAGCCAGCACTTTCTTGAGGTCGTACTGAGCGACTGCAATCGTGGCTGCAAATAAAGCTGTGATGCCACCAACCAGGGCTACAGCTCCCTGGGCTTCTGGAACCGCGCTGAATAAAGGCGCTGATCGGGCAACCAGGTAGACACCGGCGGTAACCATGGTTGCGGCATGGATCAAAGCTGAGACCGGGGTTGGTCCTGCCATGGCATCTGGCAGCCAGACAAATAAGGGCAGCTGGGCAGATTTTCCTGTGACGCCCAACAGCATGAACAGGGTAATGGCCAGGATTGCGCCTGGTTGCAGCTTCAGCTATCTGATGGACCTGCTCAAAAACTCCGCTGAAGGTCACAGTCTTGAAGGTCCAGAACATGATAAAACCAGCCATCAGGAACCCAAAGTCACCGACACGGTTGGCGATGAAAGCTTTGCTGCCTGCCAGGGCGTTTTCTCGTCCGGGTCGGCCCAGCAAGTCCTTGTCATACCAGAATCCGATCAGCAGGAAGGAACACAAACCGACCCCTTCCCAGCCCACAAAGAGCATCAGATAATTATTAGCTGTGACCAGGATCATCATGGCGGCGATAAACAAATTAAAGAAAACAAAGAAGCGCTGATAGCGGCCCAGGTCATCCTTAAAACGAACATCCTCATGCATGTAGCCAATAGCATAGATATGGATCAGAGTGCCGACCCCGGAGACCACCAGCATCATGGTCGAAGATAGGGTATCCACCCGGATGGTCCAATCCAGTTGAAGTTCCCCGATATGGATCCATTCAGCCAGAGGAAGGACAACTCCCTCGGGATGAGAAGATAAGGATACAGCCAGCAGGACAGCCACCACAAAGGACAAGCCAGAAGCAGAGGCGGCTATGGTGCCTATCATCCGCTCTTTAAATTTCCCTCCCAGGGACATATTGATCAGCAGGCCGATCACCGGAAAGATGATGATCCAGGGAGCCAGGAAGAAGAATTCAGGTCCGTTTTGGACGGCTTCACTCAACAGCATAAGCATCTCTCGATTAATCTCAGCCTTTCAGACTGCTCAATTGATCCACATCAATACTATGTTTGGTACGGAAGATGGTCACGATCAGGGCTAATCCAACAGCAACTTCCGCGGCCGCGACGGCCATCACAAAAAAGACAAAGATCTGCCCGCTGAGAACCTGGTACTGATTGGCAAATGCCACAAAAGCCAGGTTGGCAGCGTTCAGCATCAGCTCGATTCCCATGAAGATCACGATCGCGTTGCGGCGGATCAAAACACAGATCACTCCGATTGTGAATAGGATTGCCGACAGGATGATGTAATAAGAAACCGGGATCATTCTAAATCTCCTGAAATATCAGTCATCCTTGGTTAATACAGATGGCACCGATCATGCCCACCAGCAGCAGGATCGATGTAATTTCAAACGGCAGCAGGTATTGTCGAAAAAGCTCTAATCCAATACTCTCCGGACTGCCAAACTGGCTTCCGATCCTGCCTATTACCTCTACCCCCCTGTTCCCGAGGATATATAGAACTCCTATTTCTAGCAGTAATCCTCCACCCAACACCAGGGCCAGGATTTGCTGCCAGCGGGTTTCAGCACCGCGGGCACGCTTGCTTGTACCCAGCAGCATGATCACAAACAGGTACAAGACCATGATCGCCCCAGCATAGACTGTCACCTGCGCCATGGCCAGGAATGGAGCGTTCAGCATCAAATAAAATCCTGCAACTGTAATGAAATTCAGAACCAGGAACAGGGCACGCATAAACAGCATCGCGGCTGAACAACAAACCCAGGGCAGCGCCAACGGCTATCAGGGCGAGGATTAGAAAAAATACCATTTCAACAGTCATAATATTTCACCATCATTAAGCAATCTTGCCAGTTCTTCCTTAAACCGGATCTTTCATCTCCGGGATTGATCGCGTATAGAGTACCTGGTTTAACTTTTCGGGGAGTTTTGTACTTCGGTCCAGGTGCCGGATCAAGTAATTTTTCCTTGGAAAAGAAAGCTTCATTCCGGTCTTCATAAGCCAGTTCGTAAATATGCTCCAGGACGATGGCCTCTGTGGGGCAGGCGTCTGCACAAAATCCGCAGTAAATGCAGCGCAACAGGTTAATTTCATAGGTTGCTGCATAACGCTCACCGGGTGAGTAGCGTTCCTGGTCGGTATTCTCGGCAGGTTCAACAAAAATAGCATCTGAGGGACATGCAGACGCACATAGAGCACAGCCGATGCATTTTTCGAGTCCGTTCTCGTACCTTTTAAGGGCATGCCGGCCTTTAAAGCGCGGCTTGAGCACTTTATTCTGCTCCGGGTATTGGATCGTAACCGGCTTTTCAAACATGGACCGGAATGTGATCCACAATCCCCTTAATATTTCGTTCACCTTCATTAACTCTGGTATTTTCATAGCATCTCCGACCCCTGCGGGTCGTTATTTGAGCAGAGTAAGCACAACAGCAGTTACAAAGACATTAATTAAAGCCGCTGGCAGCATGATCTTCCATCCAAAGGACATTAATCGATCATACCGGAAGCGCGGCAGGGTGCCTCTGACCCAGATCATGACAAATAATAAAATATATGATCTTCAACAGCAGATAGATCGGACCCAGCCAAGGTTGACTTTCAATCCAGGGCCCGTCATAACCTCCCAGGAATACTGTTGCCGAAATCGCGCTGACTGCGATCATTTTGATGTACTCAGCCATGAAGAACAAGGCAAATTTCATCCCGGAATATTCAGTGTGGTAGCCGCCAACCAACTCTTGTTCGGCTTCCGGCATATCAAAGGGCGCCCGGTTGACCTCGGCCAGAACTGTCAGGAAAAAGATCACGAAACCGACCGGCTGCAGGATGTAGAACCAGGTCGTTTCCTGCTGCTTCTGGACAATTTCCACCATACTCATCGAATTAGCGATCAGGATCGGTCCCACGAAGGCCAAACCCAGCGTCAGCTCATAGCTGATAATTTGAGCAGTCGAGCGCAGACTGCCCAAGAGTGGATATTTGCTGTTAGAAGCCCAGCCAGCAATCACAATTCCATATACAGCTATCGAAGCGACAGCCATGATATACAAAACACCTACGTTGATATCAGCCAGGTAGAGAGGGATCTCCCTTCCAAACAGAGAGATCGTGGTGCCCCAGGGGATCACAGCCCAAATGATCAGGGATGGCAGAACTGTCAGGATCGGAGCCAATAAAAACAGGAATTTATCAGCCCTGTCAGGAATTAATTCCTCTTTAAAGATCAATTTGATTCCATCCGCCACTGGCTGCAGCAGTCCCGCGGGACCTGCCCGGTTCGGACCTATCCTGGTTTGGATGCGGGCCAATGCCCGACGTTCAAAATAGGTGGTATAGGCAAAACCGACCAACCCGAACAGGATCAGCACGATTGATTTGAGCACCCATTCCAAAACAAGAATCCAATCCATAAACCTAACCTTTAATTCCAGCTGGATAGTTCTACTCCAGTTTCTTTAACTTGGTCTGATGCGCAGCTGAAATGGGAATACCCATGCTCCTGGGAATCAGCACCACCCCCTGCGGAACTTTCTGATCCAGTTTTACCAACCCGGTAAATGTTCTTTTCCCGATGATAACCTCGGCCCGGTCTCCCTGCGATAAACTGTGCTTTTCTCCATCTGCAGGGTGGAGCATCAAAGAATATTTTTCGAGACGGGGACCTAAGATTTCTGAGGTGCGGATCATCACTCCCCGGTCATACAGGCGAGTAATGGGAACAGCCAAAGTGCCTTGAGAGACTTTCGCGTTAAGTTGAGATTTTTGGATGTGCTTTAGTTTTGACCCATCACCAAATCGGGGAAGCTGCATCCCAATCCCAGCAGTATTTTTGAAAACTGTCCCGGTGAAAGACAAAGCTTCTTTAGCCACGAACGGCCACTGCTTAGGAGCATGCTTGAGCCCGGCAAGTGATACGTTTTCATAACCGGGCTGGTTCCGAATAATAGCTTCCAGGACTTTAAGGGAATCCCCCTGGACCAGATCCAGAGCAAGCTTTTGGGCAATTTTCGCAGTAATTTCGTGGTCCGCCATACTTTCACCCCTGGGAGACAATGCAGCCTCAAAGCGCTGCAGCCGTCTGTCGCCGGTTGTAAATGTGCCAGATTTTTCTGTCGGTGCTGCAGCCGGAAGCACCAGGTCTGCCCGGGAAGCCGTTTCAGTTAGAAACAGCTCCTGGACAATCATAAATTTTCCGCTCAGATCAGAGATCAACCCCTCACCGATGGGATCAGCACCGGCAATTAATAATGTGGATGCAGATGCGAGCTTTGCAGCGATTTTCCGGGAGGGTTTGAAACCCATTTCGAGAGCACCCTGGGTATTGGCGGAGCTCCATACAGGGATCAAGCCGCAGTTATTTTTTTCACCATGACCGGTCTGGATCAACAAGTTAGCACAGGCTTGAGAAAAAGATTCAGAAGCTTCCAGATCCATGCCTTCAGAGCCGTAATAGATCAGCACCTGATCAGCGTTCTTAATTAATTGGAAGGCATCTTTTTCCTGCTCATATAACTCCAGCACGGACCTGGTTTCACTTCCGTAAGGATAACGGATGGCCTGGTCAGCATATCTATCAAGTTTTGTTTCGCGTGGATTAAGGACTATCAATGAAGCTCCGCGTTCAGCAGCAGCTTTAACCCGCAGCCACCAAACCGGGGCTTCTTCTTCAAGGTCGCAGGCTGCCACCAGGATCGTTGTCCCTGATCCAGCTTCGAGCAGGTTAAAATCAGCAGCCGGGCTCAGACTCTGTGCCAAATCACCACCCGCCATATTTGTGTTCAAAACTGCTTGTCCTGCCAAAGCGGAGGTCAGGGATTTCAGCTGGTAATAGTCCTCATTTGACAAGCGCCCTCCCACCAATGTCAGCAGCCCTCCAGGATCAGTTTTAAGCTGATCGGCAGCCAACTTAAGAGCTTTTGCCCACGAGATTGGCTTCAGATCACCTGCATCATTCCGTGCTAAAGGCCTGGTCAATCGATCTGGACTCGATGTGAATTGATGGGCGAAGCGCCCTTTGTCACAAATCCAGAGTTCATTGACCCATTCATTTTGGCGGGGCATCACCCGCTGGATCTTCTTCTTGCCAGTTTTTGGATCCAACCGGGTATTTACGGTCAGATTACATCCCACCGGGCAATGAGAACAGATCGATGGTGCAGCGTCCATTTCCCAAATCCTGGCTTCGAACCGGAAGTCTCGCGTGGTCAAAGCGCCGACCGGGCAGATATCAGTCGTATTCCCGGACCAGTAGCTGTCAAATTGAGGATCTGAATAGGAGACAATTTCAGTCTTTCGACCCCTGTTATAAAAAGCAAGCACCGGATCCCCGGCGATATCGCGCTGGAAGCGGATACAGCGGTCGCAGTGGATGCAGCGTTCCTGATCCAGCAAGATCAGATCTCCCAGCGGCATGAATTTGCCCAGGCGGATTTTTTGATCAAGTGGGAAGCGGCTCTTAGGAGTTCCAGACCCAAATGATAGTTCCTGGAGTGAACACTCGCCCCCCTTATCACATACCGGACAGTCCAGCGGGTGTGATGAAAGAATAAATTCCAGGATAGTTTCCCGGGCTTTGATCACCTCGTCACAGGAAGTATTGACCACTAATCCATCTGCAACAGGAACAGTGCAGGCTGTTTCCAGATTTCCGGAAAAATAAATCTGCGGGGAGCCATCAGCCTCGAGCAGCAGTTCGCCTGTTGTCCGGTCGCGCTGCGGACGCCCTATTTCAACCAGGCATAATCGGCAGGCTCCAACCGGTTTCAGCTTGGGATGGTAGCAGAAGACAGATATATCAATTCCAGCAGATTTGGCAGCATCAACGATCTTCAGACCGCTGTCTGCGGTGACCTGCTTATTATCAATCGTTAATGTAACTTTATCGCTCATACCTGTTTAGAGTCCTTAACCTTGGACGTTTTGCCAAAGTCTTCCGGGAACCGTTCGATACTGGTCAGAACTCCCATAATGGAGAACTCACCCAGGGCACAAAGACACTTGCCGCGGATATTGGAGGCAACATCCAGCAACAGGTCTACCTGAGAGTCCTGCCTAACCCCGGAGGCGATGTCCTTGGTGAGGTATGACATCCAGAAAGTTCCTTCCCGGCAGGGTGTGCATTTTCCGCAAGATTCATGTTTAAAGAAATCAATCGTTTTTTTGATCACCCAATCCATGCTGATGGTGTCATCAATCACGATCACCGAACCGGAACCAAGATCTGATCCCAGTTTCTTGATCGAAGCGTATTCCAATGGGGTGTCGAGGACTTTATCAGACGCGCGCAAAATAGCGGAGGACGCGCCAGCTGGCAAAATTGCTTTTATTGCTGCATCTTCCAGGATTCCTCCCCCGAGATCGAAGATCAGGTCCCGGTAGGTTGATCCAAAAGGCAGCTCATAATTTCCTGGGTTTTTGATCCGTCCTGAAAGGGAAAAGATCTTGACACCGGCAGATTCTTCTGTGCCCAGGGATTGGTACCATTCAGCCCCGTGCTCCAGGATCTGCGGCACATTGGTGAGGGTTTCCACATTGTTCACCACTGTCGGCTTCCCGTATAAACCAACTGAGGGGGGGAAGGGTGGGCGCAAGCGAGGCTGGCCACGTTTTCCTTCCAGGGACTCCAGCAGAGCGGTTTCCTCACCGCAGATATATGCTCCGGCTCCCAGATGGGTATAGATCTTCAGGCTGTAATCAGTGCCAAACAATTCTTTACCCAGCAGCTTGGCTTTTTCCAGCTCAGTGATCTTGCGATCCAGGAATTCCGCTAGCTGCCAGAACTCTCCTCTAAGGTAAATATAGGCTGTCTCTGCGCCAACTGCGTAGCTGGCCAGTGCCAATCCTTCCAGGAACTGGAAGGGGTTTCCTTCCATGATTTCCCGGTCTTTGAATGTGCCAGGCTCAGACTCATCAGCGTTGGCGACCACATAATGGGGCCAGCTCTTCTGATCTATGAACGACCACTTCAAGCCCGTCGGGAACCCGGCCCCGCCACGTCCGCGCAAACCGGAAGCTTTGACAATATCAGTGATCTCAGCTGGCTGCTGTTTGGTAACAGCCTTCTGGAACGCTTCAAAGCCACCAGCAGCCTGGTAGACTTTTAATTCCTTGATATCCGGGATCTCCCGGTGGCGGAGGAGCACATAACTGCTCATGCTGCATCCTCTCCAGCTGTAGTTTCTTTATTCCGCCAGCTCGCGATCAATTCCACAGCCTGCCCCAGATCGCAGTTTTCGTGATAGGAGATGCCGTTTTCGCCCTGGACCTGGAACATAGGTGCTTTATCGCAGGCTGCCAGGCATTTGACAGCTTCGATTGTCACCATTCCGTCTTTGGTGGTCTCGCCTGGTTCAATTTCAAGGTTTGTGCATAAAGCTTCCAGGAACTCTTCCGCTCCCCTCAAGGCGCAGCAGAGATCGGTACAAACCTGGATGCGGTAGCTTCCGGCTTCTTGATCATGGAATAATGTATAAAAACCAACCAGGGTGGCCACTTCTGTTTTTTGGATATCGAGGATCTGGCTGATTTCAGTTAAAGCCTGATCCCGGATATAACCCTCTTTGCGCTGCGCAAGGAAAAGCAGCGGCATCACAGCAGATCGCTGATGGCCTGCAGGATATTTATCCAGGATTGCTTTAATCTCCCGGGGGTAATCGGCTAAGAAATCGTTCACCTATCAATATCTCCTAAGACAATATCAATGCTTCCAATAATTGCCACCAGGTCTGCCACCAAATGTCCTTTGGCAAGGATCGGCATAGCCTGCAAATTTCCGTAGGATGGTGTCCGCCAATGGACCCGGTATGGATTGGGGCCCCCATCGGATTCCAGGTAGACGCCAAGTTCACCGCGCGGTGAGGATACAGGCACATAAACAGCGCCTTCCGGGGCATCAAAACCATCAGTCCAGAGTTTGAAATGATGGATCAGGGCTTCCATGCTTGTACCCAGCTCAGAACGGGGAGGAGGAACAAATTTCCGGTTGTCGCTCCGGAAAGGACCTCCCGGCAGTTTGTTGAGGGCCTGTTCAATGATCCTGAGGGATTGATACATCTCCTGGATCCTGATCACATAACGGCTGAAAACGTCGCCATCCTCTCCAAGGGGCACTTCAAAATCATACTGCTCATAACCGGAATAAGGGCTTACCTTACGCAGGTCATAATCCACTCCGGAACCCCGCAAACTGGGGCCAGTCATGCCCCAAAGGGTGGCTTCTTCCCCGCTGATGGCGGCGATACCCCTGGTGCGGTCGATAAAGAGAGGATTCTTGGTCAGAAGTTCCTCATACATCTTGATCCGCTTTGGGAATGACTTTAAAAAATCTCTCACAGCAGGTTCAAATTCTTCCGGTATGTCCCGCCAGACTCCACCGGGTCGAATATAAGTTGTCATCATCCGCTGGCCTGAAACCAGTTCGAACATATCCAGGATCTGTTCCCGCTCCCTGAAGCAGTACAGGAATACTGATTGAGCTGCCAGGTCAAGGGCCTGAGTTGCCAGCCAGATCAGGTGGGATGCAATGCGCTGCAGTTCGGCCAGGATCACCCGGATAGCTTGCGCCCTGGCGGGTACGTCGAGCTCCACCAGCTTCTCAACAGCCAGGCAGTAAGCCAAATTGTTTCCTACAGTGTTCAGGTAATCAATTCTGTCGGTCATCACCTCAACCAGCTGATAGGATTTACCCTCCATTGATTTTTCAATCCCAGTATGCAGGTATCCGATATCAGGGATGCAGTTGATGATGGTCTCCCCATCCAGTTCGAGCAGCAAGCGCAGCACACCGTGGGTGCTGGGGTGCTGGGGTCCCATATTCAGGAGCATGGTCTCTCCGGTCAGAGCCCGCTCTGAAACCAGGTGTTTGATCTCGTCCAAAGGAACGGAGGTTACATTTGTGTGGATTGCCATAAGAATTGCTGCCTTGCGGGCTTATCTTTTGACCCTGGGCTTTCCCGGATCAACATCCTTGTAGTTAAATGAAAAACGTGTTTCTTCCATTTTGATAGGTTGGTCTTTGCGCAGCGGATGCCCTTCCCAGTCCTTGGGCAACAGCAGGCGCCTCAAGTCAGGATGACCATCAAATCGGATCCCAAATAAATCCCAGATCTCCCGTTCGTACCAGTTGGCGTTTGGAAATACAGCGGTCATGGATGGCAGAGATGGATCATCTTCAGCTGCTGTAGTTCGCAAGAAAAGCCTGGCATCGAATTCTCTGGCGTGCAGCTGGTAGACAACCTCGTAGCGAGGAGTTTTCCTTTCCCAATAATCCACTGCCGTTTGATCTGTCAGGACTTTAAAAGAAAACTCATCCCGGAGCATCCGGCAGGCCTCAATGATCTGATCGGGCTTGACTGTAAGCGTCACATGATCCCGAAAAAAGTTGGGTTCAGTTTGAAATCTATTTTCAATGGCATCAACTGCAGTCTTAAGATGTCGATTCATACTTGCTCCGAGACCTGCCTGGTCATGACCAGGCAGTGATCCTTTCCTGCTGGACTTTATCATAAAGAACCAGGATACCGTTGATCAGGGCTTCCGGGCGGGGAGGACAGCCGGCTACGTAGACATCAACCGGGAGGATCTCATCGACCCCCTGCAGAATGGCGTAATTGTTGAAGACCCCGCCATTGGAAGCACAGTCGCCCATGGCGATGACCCATTTTGGCAGGGGCATTTGATCGTATAACCGCACCAGCACAGGAGCCATCTTATTGGTCACCCGGCCGGCTACGATCAGCAGGTCCGATTGACGGGGACTGGCCCGCATCAGTTCCATGCCGAAACGGCTCATATCATAATGGGATGACTGGGCAGCCATCATTTCGATCGCACAGCAGGCCAATCCTGACAATAAGGGCCACATTGCCCTTGTCCGGCTCCAATTGACCACTTTTTCAAGCGTGGTAGTGACAAAGCCCAGATTTCCAGCCTTTTCCTCTAATCCCATTCCAGGGCTCCTTTTTTCCAGGCGTACACATATCCAACCAGCAAGATCAGGATGAAAACCAGCATTTCGATCAAACCAAAAACACCCAGGCGGTCGAATACTACTGCCCAGGGAAGGAAAAAGATCACTTCGATATCAAAAAGGATGAACAGGACTGCCACCAGGTAAAAATGCACCGGCATCTGGCGGGTACCGGGACCAATGGGATCCATGCCAGATTCATACGGCATCCCTTTAGCTTCAGTGGGTTTTCTGGGTCCAAAAAAATGACCCAGTGCAATCACCAGCACCGCCAGAACAGAGCTCAACAAGATCAATACGGCTATCGGAAGATATTCGTTCAGCATGAGGTTATCACCAATAAAAATACCTGGTAGGTTTAGATTTGAGAAGTATATCACAATTGCTAAATAGGTAGATTCTAGATAAGGAATTCCTATGCAGTTGCAGTTTTTTTATGAGTTCTGGCAATAGATCTCAATCGCCATCAAATTGGTTCAGCCAGTAATCAACCTCGCCGGGGGAGATCTCCGGCTGTTCGGTCTTTTCACTTGTGGGCTTCTTTGGGGATGATGCTGACCCCAGCAATTCTGCGAATTCGGTATTTTTCAGGATCTGGCAGTGGAAACTGCGGGCTTCTGCCAGAATATCGCGGTCAGAACTGACCACTGTCCAATTTCTGGCGCTGTTCCCAAGGCGGGAAAGCCTATTCTTGATTGCCTGGTCTGCAGTAGATTCCCTGGTGATGAAATGGGCTTTTACCAACCCGTGAGTCTGGCTTCCGGCCCTGGCAGCAGGAGCGCGGTCAAAAAAGACCTCTACCTTCGTCCGCCGCTGGCTGGCAAATTTTTGCAGGATCTCGATGAGCGTATTCTCATCTTCAATATCCTCCAGACTCAGGCCCGGGATACGGGGAACAAGATTATGGCCGTCAATGATATATGGCATAGGGAGCAGAGATTTGACAGTTAAAAAATGCTGTCGATTAATTGATAGTATGCTATGATGAAGTACAGTTCAATCCATTATACCAAAGGTGATTCTTGTCATGAATCAAGCCAAAAAACTGCTGATTTACCTGGTTATAAACATCATTGTTTCTGCGCTTACAATCATCGCTGTCCTGTTCCTGTGGGAAAACACCCGCTTGAAACAGGTCCTGTTCAATTCTGATCCTGGACCAACAGAAGCTGTATCCAGTGATGGATTGAACCCATCTGATGTTCTTAACAGCAGTCTACTAATCGAGATCGGAGAAGTTGGCGGAGTTGGAAATCTGGCAACTGAATACTTGCGATTAATTCGATCGGGAACCGGTTCCGAGGAGACAATTTCACTCCAAAATTGGCGCATCAGGGATGAAAACAATCTTGATTTTAATATCCTTGAACAATCAGGGCTGGCCAGCCTCGAACTTCACAGCCAGGGTGCGGTCAATATCTACACCAAAGAAGGGAGCAGCAATCCCATTGAGCTTTATCTGGGCCTGGATGATCCTATCTGGTCACCTGGCGAAACCGTATCTTTGATCGATCCTGAGGGAGAAGTCCACGATACGTATTTGATCCCTTGATTAAATAAATCAGGGACGAAATCCTTCGTAAGGATTTCGTCCCTGGAAAAATCAGAACAGGTTTAATGTGCTACGCACTAACCATGGGTCGGAATTTATACCCATACACCAGTAAGCCCCGTTCGTCTCCATCAGAACGGATCTTGCGGGTGATCATTTCTACCGGCATCCCAATTTCAACGCCATCATCTCCCAGATCTGTCAGTTGGGCAGTGACCATAGGGCCTTCATCCAGTTTGATCAAAGCGACGGTATACGGTATGGTCTCTTCATACCCTTCCGGAGCGTTATAGATATCAGTAAAGGAATACACTTCCCCTCTACCGCTGAATTCAAACTCGGTTTTGGCTTCATCGCCACATTCCGGGCATATATCCCTGGGAGGGAAAATCTTGGCATCACAATGCGGGCAGACTTCTCCCGTCAATGCATAGCGTTGTTTATTTAATCGCCAATGGCGTGGTATATCCATTCTCATTTTCTCCTGAAAGCGGTGGATCTGCATTATTCACCGGCATCAGTATAAATCACCCAAACTATCAGGAACTATCAATATTCGAGGGATCTCATAGTCAAGAGCTCACTCGCCGGTCATTTCAGTGCTATTTTTCCTCTCATTCTGAGATATTCAGCGTAATCAACTACTGTCCGGCGGTTGATGTAGTCCTCTGTAGTCAAGGCTTTTCCTTTTCGGGATGTGATCCTGTCAGTTACCAGAAATGAAATCGCATCCGAACCAGCCCCTGACCCGAAGGATGTCATCAATATCCGCTGACCGGGTTCAGCGCGGTCGAGGATAGCGGTCAATCCGATTAAGGCAGACCCAGCGTACGTGTTTCCAATCCTGGGTGACAATAAACCGATCTCAAGCTGCTCGGGGGTGAAGCCCAGGTCTTTGGCTGCCTGGCGGGGAAACTTGGTATTGGGCTGGTGGAAAACTACGAAGTCATAGTCGGAGGGAGAAGTTCCCAGGTCGTCGAGCAACCCGGACACAGCGTTCTTGATATGCTTAAAATAGGCAGGCTGGCCTGTGAAGCGACCACCATGTTCTGGATATTTTTGGCCTTCCCTGCGCCAAAAATCCGGTGTATCTGTCACGTAAGAAAGGGCTCCTTCGATCTTTGCCAGGGATCGATCAGCCGGTCCAATAATGAAGGCTGCACCACCAGCTGCAGCGGTGTATTCCAGAGCATCACCGGGTTTTCCCTGGGCAGTGTCCATTCCTGCTGCCAGAGCATAATCTCCCATTTCAGATCCCACCAGGGCCATTGCCGCGACCATTGCCTCGGTTCCTGCCTTGCAGGCAAATTCCCAGTCAGCTGCCTGGGTGTAGGGCGTAATTCCCAGGGCTTCGGCAACAATGGTCGATGTTGGTTTCACAGCATAAGGATGTGATTCCGATCCCACCCAAACTGCTCTGATATCCGATGGATCTACCTCAGCCCGAGACAGCGCATTCCGGGCCGCTTCGACTGACATCGTGACCACATCTTCATCGACACCCGGGACTGACTTTTCGAGCACAGGTTCGAGATTCAAACCACCTCGCCAGATCCTGGAGATCTCCGTCGCCGGAAGGCGATAACGCGGAACATAAGAACCGTATCCGATCACACCAACTTCCCTGGCCGGGTGCATGGCTCTTTTGATTGGACCTTCGTCAGCTGCCATATTTCTTCCTCATTATTTTTTTCTGGATTTCCATTCCCTAAGTAAAACTTCCGCATGGTCGATCCGGACTTTCTTTTCCTTGATCATAGCTTCGGTTAGCCGGTTTATTTCTTCACCTGATGCTCCTGCGGCAATCGCAACCTGTCTGGCATGTAATCTCATATGTCCCTGCTGGATGCCGTCCGTAGCCAGTGCTCGTAAAGCTGCCAGATTCTGAGCCAAGCCCACTGAAACCATTATTTGAGCAAGGTCCTGGGCACTCTCTACTCCCATAAGCTTCAAGCATAACTTTGCACCCGGATGTACCCTGGTAGCACCCCCGATAATTCCAGCTGCCAGCGGCATCTCAAGCTCTCCCCGTAAATTTCCGTCAGGATCACGGGACCAAATTGAAAGGGAACGATAAAAACCAAAGCGGGCGGCATAGGCATGGGCGCCTGCCTCGACGGCCCGCCAATCATTGCCTGTTGCCAGCAGCACTGCGTCGATACCATTCATGATCCCTTTATTATGGGTCGCTGCCCGATAGGTATCCGAATCAGCAAATGCCCAGGCCTCGATTATTCCATCCCGAACTTCCTCACCGGTATAGTCATCAAAAGCCAGGGCCTGGCAGGGAATCGTGCAGGAAGCTCTGGCCAGGCGATGATCGGCCAGGTTCGATAAGATCCGTAAGTGAACCCTGCCGCCAGTAAGCTCTTCAAGTGCCGGGGCCAGCCTTTCACAAGCTGTGTTTACTGCATTAGCGCCCATCGCATCCCTGACATCGAACAATAAATGAACAATTAAGAACGCTCCAATAGGCGAGGTTGTGATCTTTCTGACTTCGATCTCACGAGGGCCGCCTCCCAGGTCAGTTAAAACCGGATCCACATCCTCCAGCCCTGCCAATAGCTGAGCCTTGTTGGTTTGAATTATTTCTCTGGCGCTCTCGGGATCCTGCAGGTCGAGGATTTGCAGCTGTCCGATCATCACAGGATCATCAGCTGATGCTGTAAAACCTCCTCCCTCCCTGGCAAGTTTTGCCATAAAGGATGCCCCGGCTACCACAGATGGCTCTTCCACAACCATCGGAACCAGTACATCAGTTCTGTTTATTTGGAAATTCAATGCGATACCCAGCGGTAAACTGTAAGTACCAATTACGTTCTCGATCATATTTTCGGCAGTTTCGGAAGGCAATCCTGCGTCCAGAATGCCAAGATCATCAGGATCAAGATATCCTCGCTTGATTATTTCCTGACGTTTGTCATCCAGGCTGAGCTTATAAAATCCTTCAATACGGGAATTTTTTATTTTCTTTTCCATACCTTCCTGCCAACCCTGTTTTGGAGCTTAAATCTTGGACCGTTACTAAAGATAAGCCATCCTGACTAGCAAAAACTATCAAAATCGAGCTGGATAAGGTAAAATGTTTTGACCTACTATGGCCAGAAAATCTAAAAAGGAACTAGAAGAACAAATCGGATCGCTGTACCAGGCAAGCAAAGACCTGGTTGGTGATTTTTCGCTGGAAACCCTGTTAACCAGGATTGTTCGGCTTGCCCAAGCCCAGGTCCAGGCCGAATACGCAGCTCTGGCGATCCGGGATGATGACGGTAAAGTATCCAAATTCATCCATTCCGGAGTGTCCGAGGAAGAACTGCATCTTATGCCCCACCCGCCAGAAGGTAAGGGCTTATTGGGAGAACTCCAGCTCAAACATGAAGTGATCCGCATTCCCGAGATTACAAAAGACCCCCGCTCAGTCGGTTTCCCGCCGTATCATCCAGCGATGACTTCCATGTTGGGTGTTCCGATCATCTCCGGGGACAAGATCCTGGGGCAAATCTACCTCACCAACAAGATCGGCGGGGAGGAATTTTCCCTTGATGACGAGCGTTTGATGAAAACGCTGGCTGCTTATGCGGCAGTTGCCATCACAAATACCCAGCTGTACGAGAACATCCTGGATCGGGAGGAGACGCTCAATCAGCGCAATGAGGATCTTTCGCTGATCAACGACCTGGCCCAGGGAATTGCCACCTCACTGGATGTCAGAGAGATCATGAGCCGGACATTAAAAAATGTGCTGAATTACCTGGAGATCGAAACCGGGGAAATTTTTCTAAAGGATCGCGGCACAAAAGAATTAAGATTGTCACTCCTGCGCGGCGATGATTTTGAAGCCTTTTATACCAAGAGTGTATTCAGAATTGGCGATGATGTTGTAGGCAAAGTTGCCGGGTTAAATAAAGCCCTGGTGGTCTATAACCTTGATTCTGATTCCCGCATCCTGAGACCAGAAATTGCCAAGGCAGGATTCACCTGCCAGGCAGTAATCCCCCTCCAGGCGGCCAGAGAGGTTGTCGGGGTCATGACCCTCTCCAGCAAAAAGGAAAGGATCTTTTCGACCAGAGAGTTGGACCTGCTGACAACCATAGGCATGTGGACCGGAACCGCAATCCAGAATGCCCTGCTCCAGCAGCAAACCAAACACCTGGCTGTTCTTGAAGAACGCGAGCGGATCGGGATGGATCTGCATGACGGGGTTATTCAATCACTTTACTCATTGGGATTGACCCTGGATTATGTCAAAGCCATTCTGAATGAAAATCCCGAGGAAATCCGTGAGAAATTGGATCAGGCTACCGGGGGCATCAACAGCACTATCGTTGATATCAGGACATATATCTCGGACCTGCGCCCCAGGCAGATGAAGGAAAATATCTCATTCAAAGAGAACCTGAAGATCCTGCTTGAGGAATTGGAAAAAAACGCCAACATCAAGACAGTCTTTAAGAACGAAACCTCAGACCCGTTGAAACTGAACTATCAGAATACCCTCACACTTTTCAGGATTGCCCAGGAATCCCTTTCGAATACTGCCAGGCATTCCAGAGCCAAGAAATCCACTCTCCGGATCTGGGATGAGGATGGCCGGATCTACCTTGAAATCATAGATGACGGAGTGGGTTTCAATATCGATAAAACTGATGCCACTCTGGGGCACGGTCTGGCCAATATGCAGCGCAGATCCCGCAAGGCCAGCGGTGAGTTAGAAATAATTTCATCTCCGGGACAAGGAACCAGGGTAAAGACCTGGGTCCCAAAAGGCGAGGGCAGTGATTAAGCTTCAATAATAGAAGCCCGATCAAGGTATTAATTATTCAGAAGGGCGGCCCAATTGGGTCGCCTTTTTTGGTGTGATGTGAATGCGCGGATGCGAAACACACAAAGCGATCTACTTAAGGTCACTCATGATTACTAAACACCAGAATAACATTCAAATTATTGGGGAGAGCTGTGCCAAACAGCAGAGTGCGGGAAATAAAAATACTTAGATCTTTTCTTCGACAGCAGCCATTTTTTTCTTGCCGCCGCCAGCCAGGAAAGAAAGCAAAATGCTCAGGGTATAGAGCAAAATCAGCGGAACCATGACCAGCATCATGTTGATAGGATCAATCGTGGGAGTGATAACAGCAGACAGCACAGCAATCACAACAACTGCAATACGCCAGTTTTTGAGCAGCATACTTGCAGATAGGATCCGCATCACTGTCAGCAAATAAGCCAGCAGGGGGAATTCAAATAAAGCGCCAAACCAGAACATCAATCCGGTCACGAAACGAATATAAGAAGAGGGCCGAATTTGAGTGGGAACATCGAGGAAATTTAACAGAACAGGCAAACCGGTCGGTAGAATCAAATAGAAAGCGAATGCCATGCCTCCAAAGAAAAAAATAACCACAAATGGAAGAGCTATCAACCCGATGATCCTGGCCCGTCGCGAAAGAGCCGGAGCGACAAACAGGAATAATTCAAAAACGATATAAGGCAGCGCGACCGCAAAAGCCGCCAGCAATACTACCCGCATGGCGACACCAATCGGTTCAGTGACTTCAACCGCATTCAGTTCCTGCATGCCGCCTATCGGTTGGGCAATAAAATCCAGCATTTCGGGCAGGAACACAAACGCCGCCACGGCACAGATCAAGAGGGCAACAAATGCGCGCAGCAGATGGTTTCGGAGGGCGCCGATGTGTTCCAGGAAGCTGGCGGGCTCTTCAAAAGCCAGCTGGAGGCTGTCTACCATGGATGCATCATCAGGCTCCACGTTGAAGAAATCGCCGATCTTCCCGGCAGGCTTCGCGAAGAACCTGCCTATCGCTCGAACTGGAGTGGTGATCCAGACTAAAAATACCTTGATACGCTTCACAAATTCCTTACCTTGCCACCCCGGTAAAAATGCTGAGAAACCTTTTTAGCCAGGAATTAAATGACCGCTTGTTCAGCGGCCATTGGATAATCTACCATTCGGACCATGAACATGAGAGTGCTGCTCCTGATCTGTTCAAGAGCTGATCTAAACTTCTTCCTGATCAGATTCTTCTTCCTCATCTCCCCCCAAACCCTCTTTGAAAGCTCTAATTCCGCTGCCAAGTTCGCCGCCAATTTTTCCAATTCGACCGACGCCGAAAATGATGACAACTATTACCAGGATCAGGATCAACTCCGGGGCACCTAGTCCAAACATATCAATCCTCCAAATCTTAAATTTGATCTATTAATTATACCTTGTTCGGCTTTATTACCAAAGCTGAGACCGTTTTTTAGTCGCCCGGAGCAATCCTGTCCAATAAATCCTGAATGGAATGTTGGTCAAAGTCTGAACTCGATAAATCTACAATTCTGCTGATCTGCCACCGACGGGATGCCTGCTGAACCAGCACAGGCCGGATGACCAGGATCACCGCCTGGAATTCTCCCCGGTCCAACAGGTCAAATGCTTCAACCCAACCCTGGGACCGATCAAACTCGAGGGGACCCAGTTCATCTATGATCAGCAAGTCGCAGGGTGTTACTTCCCTGAGAACCTGGTTTCCCCACCTGACCGCATCTGAGAAGAACGACCAGCGTTTGGTTCCCAAATCTGTTTCTTCCAAATCCCTCAACCTCGCCAGTCGGCGTTTCTCGCCTGTGCTCAGGTCCTGGATATCGATAGCAATTTTTGATCCGCTTTCAAATACCGCCGGTGAAACCAGGCCCATAGTCTTGATCCCGGCCTGATCTGCGAGGTCTGCCACTTTCAGGCACAGATTGGTCTTTCCAGTTTCAATTTCTCCGGTAATGATCATGAAATAGGGATCGGTCATTTGTGCCTGTCCATCACAACCATGGTGTACCCATTGGTTTTTTCTACCCGGATAGGTGTCCGGTAAATCTCGGATAAATTTTCAGGAGTGATAACATCACTCAAGGATCCTTGAGCTGCTATATTTCCTTTATTCATTAGGACATATTGATCGGCTGCATAAATAGCCGCGTTAGGATCATGGGTAGTTAAAACTGCCGTGATCCCGGAACCACTCATCTTTTTTAGAAGTGACAGGATCCGGCTCTGGTTCTCCAGATCGAGGTGCGCGGTAGGTTCATCCAGCAGCAGAATCCTGGTTTGTTGAGCAAGCGCCCTGGCTATATTCACCAGCTGCCGCTCACCGCCGCTGATCTCAGTGACAGGTTTATCAGCCAGTTTGCTGATCCCTGCCTGCTCCAGGGCTTGTCCAGTAATTTTCAGGTCATCATCACCGGGCAGTTGAAAAGGTTTGAGGTAGGGTGATCTTCCCAATAAGACATATTCAAAAACTGAAAAATTAAATGGCACGCTCTCAAATTGAGGGACCAATCCAATCAGCTGACTCAGCGCCTGTTTGGAATATTCCCGGTGCGGTTTTCCGGCAACATTCACAACCCCCCGGGTGGGTTTTAATAAACCCAGCAGCAGGTGGAGCAGAGTCGTCTTGCCTGTACCGTTAGGGCCCAGAATGGCAGTGATCTTCCCGGCTGGTATCTCCAGGTCCAAATTATCGAGAACGATATGATCGTTTGGCGCGTATTGAAAATAAACCCCATCCAGTGAAAGTATCTTATCCATCCCGCCTGACCTTCAATCCCATACTGACCATTAAATAGATGAACAAACCCGCGCCGATAGCAGATGTCAATATACCCAGGGGGATCTCACCTGCAAGCAGGGTCCTGGCCAGATCATCAGCCAGCACTGTAAAACCCCCACCAAGCAGCATGGCAGCAGGGAGGGATTTCTCTGCGCTTGCGCCAAATATACGCCGGGCGATGTGCGGGACAATTAATCCCACCCAGCCGATCACACCGCTGATCGCGGTCAGGGCAGCTGCCGCTGAGATAATGCTGACCAGCAATATCATCCTCTCGCGGGTCAGGGATGCTCCTAATGAAAATGCTGTATCATCGTTCAATGAGAGCAGATTGATCCTCCAGCGCATGGCCAGGACAACGCTGATCCCCACCAGAGCAAAAGGCAAAACGTAGAGGAAATCCTGCCAGGTCACACTGTATAAACCGCCCAGCAGCCAGAAAGTGATCTCAGGCAGCTGAGTCAGCGGGTCCGCTATATATTTCAGAACCCCAACTCCAGCTGAGAACAAGGCCGAGACAGCAACGCCCGAGAGTATTAAGCGCAAGACCCATCCGCCATACCGGATCCTGGTTGAAATTAAATATGATAAGCCCAGCGCTAACAATCCAAAAAAAGTAGCGCTGAGTTCGATGACCAGGGGATGGTTGTGCAGCCAGAGAATGCTGATTGCAGCCCCGAATGCGGCTCCCTGAGAAACACCCAAAAATCCAGGTTCGACCAGAGGGTTCCGGAAGACCATTTGCAGAACGGTTCCTGCGGCCGACAGCACCATGCCCAGCAGAAAGGCAACCAGGATGCGAGGCAGCCGCAAATTCAGCACCAGCTGCCTGGCCAGGAGATCAGTCTTCAGCAAACTCAGCGGCAACCAGGGAGGTTTGGGATACCGGCCAATAAATACTGAAACCAGCAAAATGGCCGCTATCCCAATCCCCAGGTAGAGGAGAAAACGTTTGTACTCAGCTCTTTTCATAAATTTACGGTCAGGGAAGGTCGCCGGTTAAGAGCGGAATAACCTCTCGATCGATCGTTTCCTGATCCATGCCATACAGATCCTGATAAAAGGAATTAACTTCTGCCAGGATATCGATCTCACCGGTCAATTCCGGATGGATCTTGGTTGCCAGCCACTGCAAACCAAGGATCCAGCGAGTATCCGGCTGGTCCCAGCTGTAAAAATCGTAAGGGAAGGCGAATAATTTGCCTTCTTTGACTGCCTTGAAATTACTAAAGATCGGGTTGGCAGCCAGGGAATTGGTAATTGCAGAGGCGTTGCCGGAATAATCGATCAGAAAAACAATTTCTGGATCCCAGGCTGCGATCTGTTCAAGATTGACAACCATCCAGCCGCCCCCGAATTCCAGGTCTTTCCAGACCGGGTTTCCCCCAGCGATTTCAACCAGCATGGTTTGAAGCCACCCTGCAGGCGGCACGCTGAACGCGACCTCGCCGCCATCTTCAGAATATTCCAGGAGCAGGACAGTCGGTCTCTGGGCTCCAGCCGCATCAGCCACCAACCCCTCAACTTTAGATACCCGGCTTTGGTAAAAACTCACCAATTCTGCAGCTCGCTCCGGATGTCCAAAAACCTGGCCCAGGACCTCAAGGTCAGCATAAAATGCCTCCGGGGTTTCAAGATCCAAATAAATCACAGGCAAATTCAGCTGCTCCAGCGGTGCACCCAGCTCTTGAGCCATAGAGTTTTTCAGTAAAATGAGATCGGGCTGGACTGCAGCAATTTGCTCCGGACCAACATTTTTTTCAAAAATATCCTTTTCATCTAATCCTGGATCAATAACCGGCAAAAAGCTGAATGCAGACTGGTTTCGATTCTCAAGCGCAATAACCTTATCAACAGCATCTGGGAACAAATAAATTGCATCCTGAACCATAATGGTTGCTTTTCCGGCAATTGCCACCCGGGTTGGAAGCCCATCCAAAACCGCTATGTGGCCGCTTGAATCGGTGATTTCCAGCGGTTGTGACAGTACAGGCAACGCGCTGCAAGCTGAAAGGAATATTAAGCATCCAGTCAATAATAATATTCTAAGTTTCATTTCTACTTCTCCTGATAATTTGATAGGAATCATTGGTTAAACCGGCAGTGATCTTCGACAATCCTCCAGCCAGGAAATCATGGCTTTGATCTGACCCATCCGGAACTGGAAAACCTGGGAATTAATGAACTGATTTTTATCAAGGGTTGAATATTGGTCCTCCAGTTTTGAGAGCCAATCCTGGCAAACGATGATCTGGGCTTCAACCAGGTCAACTGCTCTTTCCTTGTTTTCCCGGATGGCAAAATACAGCTTTGACAAAAAAGCCAGGCGAACATAACGGCTGCTCAAAACTGGAGAGTACATCCACTGCTCCAGAATATCTTTCCCGTCAGGCGTAATCTGATACACATTCCGTTCTGGATAAGGACCCTGTTTACTTTGAAAGGAAGTCAGGTACTGATCAGATTCCAGCTTATCAAGCAGGTAATAGAGCTTGCTCCTTTTTACCTGCCAGATCAGGGATAGTTCAGCCGTGTTCCGCAGTTTATCAAAGAGGGCATAGCCGTGCGCTGGTTCTTCCCGGATCAAGCCCAGCAGGATGTATTCCAACGTGTGTGCAGACGATTTTTTTGCCATACTATTCAGATATTGACTATACAGATACTGAGTAATGTAACCCTGATCCCGGCTCCTGTCAAGGAGCCGGGAAAACAAGTCTTGAGATCATAATCCCAATGATTTGATTTTCTGGGAGCTATATCCCCAGAGCCCGGGATACTTCGTCAACTTTCCAATCGACGATAACCTCACCATTAACATAAAATGTTGGTGTGGTCAAATTGCCACCGGTCCATTCTTTCACCTGCCTGGAAGCAGCCGGATTGCGGGTGACATCATATTCTGTATAAGCGATCTTGTGATCCTCAAACCACATCCGCGCCCTCCGGCAGCCGGGGCACCATTTATTGCAGAACAGAACCACGCCATCCAGCGCTATATCATCTTCTGCTTGGTCCTGAACGCGGGGAACTACCTTCACTTCAGGCTGAATGCGGCGGATCTCCTGGAACAAAACCTCGTTGTCGGGCTGTTCATCGATATCATGGATATCGATATACTGCAGAACCCCGTGTTTATCAATAATAAAGATCGCTCTCTCGGAACGTCCTTCATCTTCCCTGAAAACTCCGTAGGTTCGGGCGATCTCGCCATGGGGCCAGAAATCACTGATCAACGGATAGGAAATGCCGCCGAGGCTTTCCGCCCAGGCTTTTAAAACCGGGATATGGTCAACACTGATGCCCAGAACCTGGACATTTAATTCCGCAAATGAAGCATATTCTGCTTCATATGACGGAATTTGAGCCGTTCAAACAGGAGTAAATGCCTGAGGGAAAAAGACCAGCACGGTGGTCTTGCCCCGGTATTCGCTCAATGTCACTTTTTTATCAAGGTGACTGTCTACGGTAAAATCTGGCGCCAGATCGCCAATTTTCAGGTTCATGATTCTCCTCTTTACTACTTTATTTGGATCTCTCCCCTATCATACCTTCTCTAAAGATTTTTGACACGATAATTTTATAATTTTACATAACACTTATATATCATATCAATGATTAACCAAAAAAAGCCAGATCAGATTCTACCTGGCTTTTTAAGACATTTTGCACCGATCTAGTCACTGGCAGGCACTGGCAGCTCACCCTGGTCCCTGACCCATTCGTTCCAGGCCAAGGTCCACAAAGCTGAATAATAAGCTGAGAATGCACCCTGGATCAAGATCAGCAGCGGCCAGAGCAGGCAGCAAAGGGCGATCAGGATCCCGGGAATCAGCATCATCATCCAGATTCCAATGCTGAGGGCAACCTGGATTAAAAACAAAAGCAGTGCTGGACCAAGATTGTCACCGAGGACTTCAAACCCTCGTTTGTAAGAACTGATCACGCCCTGCTCTTCCAGCATGCAGGCCCGATTGGCAAAATTCCTTAACAAGCCAAGGATCATGGCTGTCGGCACAAGCAAGCAGGCCAGCACGATAACCGGCAGGAAAGTGCCTGCACCCGGCATGGGACTTGATCCATTACTCAGGGCATCAAATCCTCCATAGCCAACAAACATTCCAATGCCCATGATCAGCAAGACAAAAATTGGGATCGATGGGATGAGGCTGATCCCGATCAACCGCCAACCCTTTTCCCAACCTGCCATAAATGCCTTTGAAAAACTGCTCGAATTACCAGAATCAATTTGATTGACCGCATCGATCAGACCACCCCGCGAGATAGTGCCAACAGCCCAGAAAGCTAAACCAAGCAGGAATAAGAGGCCAACCAGAACAAAGATCCCGACCACAGCGATCATTGGCAGATCGAGATCCTGGAAGGGAGTGCCGAAATTGAAAGAAGGCAAATCTCCCCATTGGAAATCATTCTCAGTGAATGCGAACTGAGCTTGATTTCCGCTACCGCTTCCACCTCCACTCAGGGCTACCAGAGCCCCCAGCAGGATTAAGAATTTGTTCTCCCATATGATTTCCCAGGCTCTTGAAAATAATTTTCCATAGTCCATTGTTGCTCCTTTTCACTCACAATTTTCAGGTTTCAGTCCTTATTCAACCAGCAGATTAAGCTCACCAATTCCAGCTGAGATTGACAGATAGAGAACAGGACCTTGTCCTGAGTAATTCCCTCGATAAAAATCGCCATCCCGGTAAAGACCACTGGTATTGATATCGCCTAATCCTCCTTGAACTTGAACCTCAATCATCATATCGTCAGGCAATACAACTGTCAATTCTCCCACACCCCCCTGGATATCAATATTAAGGTCATCTTTGTATTGGCCGTCCAGATCAACTGAGGCTTCTCCGGCACCCATTTGAAGGGTAAACGATACCAGGTTTAGCTGACTCAAATCGAGCATGGTCTCACCTGCGCCCAGGGTAACTTCCAGCTCCAGCGGTACATCCTGATTAAATTTGATTTCCCAGTCATTCCTGAAATTGGGACTGATATAATTTCCAGGTTTTTCTGGCTGCTTGATCTCAAGCAGCCCTACAGCGCTGCTTTGGACCCGATAATTAATCTCGGGGGCGAACTCCCGATTGCTGTAGGTAAATAATCCCTCCAACAGCTGTTTTGCTCCAGCATCGATCACTAATTTCCCAGCACCCATCAGGATTTCAGCTTGAACTGTTTCCGCTCCATCCAAACTGACCTGGTCAGAACGGGTGCGGACCGGCCCATTAACCGGATTTACCGCACAGCTGACTGCTAATAGCGCTAGGACACCTAAAAGTACAAATAATTGCCTTGATCTATATTCCATCCTGTTCGCTCCCGGGATTTGTCTTTCTACAAACCCATAATTGTTGATATCAATGAGATATACGCTATATTGTCCCCGGAGTTGTAAAGATAAAATAGTCTTTTTAGAATTGAAATCGGATCAATATCCGGATCGATCTAATCTCAAGGCTAGGCAGGGGTCTTGACCTCTTATGTAACATCTCGACTGTTGACGAAGCTAGCGAAACGGGTACACTTAAGGTAATCATTCAGAGTTAGAAAGTGATAGAACAAAAGGAGATTTGGCATGAAACGAGGGGCTTTAATAATTCTCATTATCATCCTGCTCTCGGGCTGTCTCCCCCGCCAGGATGGTCCAGCGATAACTGATGCTGATAAAATTTCAACTTACGTTGCGGCAACCCGAACCGCAGGAACGGAAAGTAGTGATCAGTCAATTCAACATACCGAAACCTCACCATCCCGGACAGAAGAAACTTCCCAACCCGAGATTGATCCGACCGAAACTCCAACGCCGACCCTGACACCGACACCGACATTGACAGCAACGCCAACCCAGGTACCAGGTGATCCAGCTCTTTCGCTGGGAGCTCCTTCATTTCAGGATAATTTTGGAGATGGGGGAAATTTTTATCTTTATGACGATTCTCAAGCCAGTTTTCAGGTAGACGACAACCAGATGGTTTTGATAGCAAAAAAAGCCAATAATTATGAGACCTGGAGCCTAGCCTGGGGCGATCTGATCAATTTTTACCTTGAGATAACCGGGATTTTTGGTGAAAACTGCAGCGGAAAGGATCGGTATGGGATGATCTTCCGGGCACCAGACACCAGTGAAGGTTATCTGATCAGCATCGCGTGTGATGGTTCCTATCGGCTCAGCAGCTGGGAAAGTGATGACGAAGTGTATACTACTATCAAACAATGGACCTCTACCCCGCTGATTAACAGCGGTCCGGGGGGAGTCAACCGCCTGGGAATCAAAGCCAAGAATTCCAACCTGACAGGATATATCAACGGTCAGCAGGTTTTTGAACTTAGCGATTCGACTTTTTCGGAAGGACGTTTTGGCATCCTGGTGGCAGCAGCCAATACACCGGGTTTTACATCATACCTGACCAGGGCCGCTTATTGGAAAATACCCTAGACTGTTAGTGCGGGATCAAATAATTGGGAGAGATAAATATGGAAACAACCAAATCAAGAAGAGCTATCACAGTCCTGCTGCTCAGCCTGGTTTTTCTGACAAGCGCTTGCGGCGGTAAGACAACAGAAGAGGTTCTGATACCGCCAGACCTCCCTGAGGATGCAGAGTCTCTGGTGACTTTGGCGAAATTTGATTTGACCCTCAAAACTGGGGTGGATATCGCTGAGATCATCACTGAGAGCCTGGAAGAAACGCTTTTTGATGATTCCAGCCTGGGTGTCCCGCAGCCTGGCGCTACCTACGATGCTGTCATTACGCCGGGCTACATAATAATTCTGATTGCCGGTGGCGAGACTTACGAATACCATGCTTCGGGCGAAAAAGTGGTTCAGGTACCAAAATAAATTAAGGTAACTATCGTTAAAAATCCCCAAATAATTATTGTTTGGGGATTTTTTTATTATTTTAGTGTTCCTGCTTTGCTTAGCTCACGATTGCAGACCACTCTGACAGACAGGGATCAATTTAGCAGGTAAAATACCTAAAGAAATTGCAAACACCGACCAGATTAATCGCGGGTATTATAACAGAACTGTAAATGGGTGTTTAAGAATATATACTACACTTAGGGCAAAGGTGCGTACCTCAATATTTGCCTTGGAAGGAGACAATCATAGCTAAAAAAGACTCTCAGGAATTCTCAGGAAGCCGGCCCTCGCTTGGTCAGGCACTGCTTGATTCAAAACTCATTTCCCAAAAGCAGCTGGATCAGGTCCTGGCCATGCAGGAAGCTGGTGATACACGACGCCTGGGAGCTATGTTAATTGAACAGGGGTGGATCACAGAAGAATCTCTGGCTATCGCATTAAGCATCCACCTTAATCTTCCGCATGCAGACCTGAGCCGCCAATCCGTGAGTCCAGAATTGACCAGGATCATCCCCGAGAATGTAGCCCGAAGATACCAGCTGATTCCAGTCGATATCAATAATGGCTCTCTAGTTGTCGTCATGGAAGATCCAACGGATATCGCTGTGATCGGAGAAATCTCGGCCCTGACTGGCATGAATATCACTCCTTCTGTCGGAGTGGGGCTTGATATTAAGTCTGCCATCGACTTATATTACAAAGCTAACAAAGAAATAGAGCGTGAAGTGGCTGAATTTTCGGCATCACTTTTACCAACCGATGCTGACCTGGATGCCAGCGCCATCTTAGAAGATCCTGTCGTCCGGGCTGTGGATATGATCCTTGAACAGGCTGTCCGGGACCGGGCATCGGATATCCACATCGTTCCGGACCACGATTCGGTCCGGGTCCGGTACAGGGTCGACGGCATCCTGACTGACGCGATCACCCTGCCACACGGCAGCCACTACCAGCTCCTTTCGAGGATCAAGGTTCTGGCTGGCATGAACATAGCGGAGAGGCGGCGTCCTCAAGATGGACAATTTTCAGATCAAATCAGCGGTGAAGAAACTTTCTTCCGGGTAGCAACCAGCGATACTACCTGGGGTGAAATGGCTACGATCAGGATCCTGGGCAGAACAGAATCGATCTTGTATTTAGATGGCTTGGGCATGCAGCCGGACGTGATCGAAAAATTCCGGGAGGTGATCCATTCACCATTCGGCATGGTTCTTGTGGCAGGTCCTACTGGATCAGGTAAAACCACCACGCTCTATGCAGCCCTCAACCAGCTCGACCGCAAACAGCACAACATCCTTACGATCGAGGATCCGGTTGAATACAATTTCCAGGGAATCAACCAGATTCAGGTCAATCGGGCGGCAGATATCACTTTTGCCTCCGGGCTGCGGGGAGTGATGCGACTGGACCCGGACAAGATCATGGTTGGCGAAATTCGCGATACCGAGACGGCGAATGCTGCGGTGCAAGCCTCGTTAACCGGCCACCTGGTTTTATCTTCAATCCACGCCAATGATGCGGCTGGGACTTTTTTCCGCCTGGTCCATCTCGGCATTGACCACTATTTGATCAATTCTTCTGTGCTCGGCATTGTGTCACAGCGTTTGATCAGGCTTACCTGTCCCCACTGCAAGGTCAAGACAGCACCCCCGGAAGCAATTAACAGGGTCTATCATAAAGAGATGGGCACGGTTCTCAAAGATTACACAAAGGGCGAAGGCTGCAGCTACTGCCATCAAACAGGCTACCTGGGCCGGACGGGAGTTTATGAACTTTTGCTGGTCACAACCAAGATCAGGAAAATGTTTGCTTCCGGTGCAAGCTCTAACGAGATCAAAGCAGCTGCTGTTGAAGAGGGCATGGTATCGATGGTCAAAGACGGGATGATGAAAGTAAAACAAGGGTTAACGACTCCAGAAGAGGTCATCAGGACAGTTTATTCAGTGGATTGAGTTCTGGTCCTGGAGTTTTTTGGAACCTTTTTGAGAAGGAGCAGAAATGCCGTTTCGTTATGTAGCTTATGATTCAACCGGTGCAGAAAAGAAAGGCAATCTGCAGGTCGAACTGGAAGAAACCGCCGAACAGATCCTCTATCAACGGGGATTAACGGTTGCTCAATTGACCAGGATCAGGTCAGGTTTTGACTTAGCCACCTGGTTTCCCACCTATTTTGGCCCAAAGCTGAGAGATGTGATCGTTTTTTCGAATCAGCTTGCCAACCTGGTTGAATCTGGTGTTGCTTTATTGACCGGGTTAAACCTGATGGCAGAGGAAGTAACCAGCAAACCCCTCCAGAAGGTCCTGCACCAGGTTGTGGAAGATATCCGCCAGGGAAGCGCAATATCGAGCTCCCTGAGCAAACACCCATTTGTTTTTCCCCCGATCTATCAGAGCATGATCAGTGTTGGAGAGCGAACTGGCAATTTAGGAGAGGTGCTGAGACAGCTGGGGATCCATCTGGAAAAAGAACATTATATTAAGTCAAAGATCAAGGGCGCTATGACGTATCCGGCTGTTGTGCTCGCGCTGGCATTTATAGTTGTTTTGATCATGTTGAATTTCACACTTCCTCCCCTGTTGGCTCTTTACAGTGAATTTGACGCCCAGCTGCCCTGGCCTACCCGAGTCGTGATGGGTGCTTCAGATTTTTTCCTAACTTACCGATTTGTTCTGCTTGCTGGTTTATTGGTCCTGGTATTGGGCGGATCTCTATATTTCAGGCAGCCAAAAGGTAAAAAACAGCTGGCACACCTGGCCTTAAAAGCCCCGGTACTGGGGCAGATCAACACCAATGGGAACAGCGCCCGGTTCAGCAGAACCCTGGCCACATTGCTTTCTGCCGGCTTGCAGCTGACAGAATCCATGGAGCTCACAGGGGAAACCATCCAAAATGTTGTCCTGCACCAGGAGATCGAGGATCTCAGGCAGGAAGCCCTCCAGGGCAGGGGGATTGCGATCCCCCTTTCCCAATCGAAATATTTTCCCAAAATGCTGGCCCAGGTAGTCAGGGTTGGCGAAGAAACCGGATCACTTGATAATCAGCTGCTCACATTGGCCGGATACTACGAAGAGGAGGTTGACCGCTCTCTGGCAAACATGACAGCCCTGCTCGAACCTGGGATGGTGATCTTTGTCGGCGTTATTGTCGCATTTGTTGCGATCTCAGTGATTATGCCTATGTACTCCTTACTGGGACAGATCAAATAATGTCAACTTTTAAACTGAGGATGTCGAGGTTGAAGATCTCAGCTGATCATGGAGCCACACTGGTCGAAGAACTGGTTACAGTGGCGATCATTGCCATTGGCATCGTGGTCCTGGTAGCAATGATCACAACCGGCGTGGTCGGGGTCAGACAGGTAGATGACCAGGTAAAAGCCGAGACACTGGCGCGCTCCCAGCTGGAACTCATCAAGGACAGTGTCTATCAAGCCAATCCCGGCACTACTCCCTATCCATCAGTTACGGCTGTTCCGGGATATACAGTCGTTGTTGGAATTGAATACTGGAATTCCACGTCGAGCTCATTTTCTGCTGCTCAACGAAATGATGGGCTGCAGCGGATCACAGTCACAGTCACATCCGGGGCAGACACCCTGGCCCAGACAGCTGCTTTTAAGGTTGATCGGTAATGGCAATTAAACGGAGATGGAAACAATTTCAGGAACGTATCCAGGGTGAAAAAGGAGCCACTCTGGTGGAAATGCTGGTTGCAATGTCGATCAGCGTACTGGTTTTTGGCATCATCTCCACCGCCCTGGTCCAGTTCATGCTGGTCACACGCTGGGGAAACAGCCAGCTGCAAATTTCCAGCGATATCCAGGTAGCATCGCTTTGGTTGGGAAGAGACGCCCTGGAAGCGGCGAGTTTCAGCCCCGGGTCGGGAACTGTTTACGGGACGTTGAACTGGGCGGATTCATCAAATCAATTCCGCTATTCCTACGATCCAGCTGAGGCCGAATTGATCCGGGAACACTTCGATAGCGGAGTATTGCAGTCAACCAATACCATTGCCAGGAACATAGCGGTCCAAAATGATATTGTCTTCACAATCAGCGGACAAATTATTGACAGTCTCGATCACTTCAACCAGCGGTGAAGAAGCAGAAAGCGTCGATGTCCAACTGGCTCTCAGGACACGTTAAGCAGGGATTATGATCGATCAAATCAAGAACGTACTGAAGGAGCTCATCAGCGCTGGATTTATCCAGAAAAGCTGGTGGTCCTTCCAGGCAATCCAGATCAAACATCGGCTCAGGGATTCAAGCCCCGGAAGGTCTTTACCTGCCGCGCTGATCACCCTGGCTGTTGGCTCAATTCTGTTAACCCCGTTCCTGGCCTTTGTCAGCTCCCGATCCCTGGGAGCGGTCTCTGCCGGTGAGACATTTAATGAACAGTATGCCGCTGATGCAGGGATAGAATTCGGCATCTGGAGCCTGCTTTACAGCCCTGCTTTCAGAACACAGGTTGATAA
Organism: uncultured Chloroflexia bacterium; assembly: GCA_963751575.1. Lineage (GTDB taxonomy): Bacteria > Chloroflexota > Anaerolineae > Anaerolineales > UBA11858 > B10-G9. The sequence continues at coordinate 111,283 of CAVVUX010000001.1, forward strand.
TAACGCGGGTGTACCACAAGCCCTGAGCTTTCCTGGGACTTTAAATGGCTACACACCCACCATCTCTGTGACTGGGATTCCTCTTGGCTTCTGGGATACCACCCCAGAGGATGCTCCGGATGGAATTGACGAGGGTGGATCCCTTGCCTATGCCGGTGGAGACCGCGTCTATTATCTAAGGGGCGGAAAGGAAAATGACTTTGGTTATTACAGCATTTCCGGGGACGATTGGTTCCCTCTGGCGCCTACCATTAACAATGTGGATCAAGGCGGATCACTTACCTATGGTGGTGGAAATTTCCTCTTTGCCTTTCGCGGCGATAACAAGGATGATTTCTGGCGCTACAATATTGGGAGCAATACCTGGATAGCAATGGATGTTGCCCCCGACAAGGTTACCCGGGGGGGTGCCCTGGTCTATGATGGAGGAAATTACCTTTATGCTTTCAAAGGTAATAAAGATGAATTTTGGCGCTATAACATAACTAATGACAGCTGGAAAGATGATCTGGCCGCTGCTCCTGAAAAAACGGGTTTTGGAGCGGATCTTGTCTATCCAGGCGGGAATTTTATCTACGCTTTTGAAGGAAATAATAAGACTGGTTTTTGGCGTTACAGTATTTCGGCTGATTCCTGGACCACACTTCAGGATGCACCTGCCAACGTAAGCGATGGAGGGGCTCTGGCTTACCACAGCGGAAGCTACATCTACGCCCTGCGAGGTAATAATTCGGCAGACTTCTGGAGGTATACTATTTCAACCGACACCTGGACCATATTGACGAGTTCTCCCTTCCCAGTCGGTGCGGGTGGTGATTTGGCCTTCACCCATTCCGAGGGTGGGTTTGCTTTCCAGGGTGGGAATATGAATGGTTTCTGGGAATTTGAAGTCACTCCACCCAGATTTGACATCTCCTCCCAGGCGGGTGATGTGACCACGAACACCCGGATAGAACTCGAAGGATCTTCCAAAGAGATCCTGTTCTGGGATATTGACTAAACCTATGCAATAAATATAGAAGGTACTATGGATGATCCAAAACAACTCCTGGGCGATCAAGCTCCCCGCCCCAAACCCCTGGCAGGAACATTAAAACTCTTCGATATCAACATCCTGCCAGACCGCTACCGCCGCAGAAAATTCCGACTGATCAACGCCCTGCCCTGGCTGGTCTTGATTGTCCTGCTGGGAACCCTGTACCCCGCCGCACTCTCAGCGATCGAAGCCGAGGCGGATTTCCGGCGCAAGCAAACCGAGCTGACAGATCTGCAATTAGCCCTCTCTAATAATCAGATAGCCGCTGACGAGATGGCCAGGATCCAGTCCGAGATCGATGCCCGGCTTGAAACCAGGGACCAGATCCAGGATTCCTATCAAGGTATTGATTTCAACGGTACTAACTGGAGCGAATTGCTATTTCAAATCAATAGCAAGGCACCTACCGGAATCAGCTGGACACAGATAACACAGGTTGAAGACCAGATCAGCCTCGAGGGCATTGCCAGCAACTATTTGAACATCCTGATCCTGCAGGACTCTTTGGCTGAGCTCGACGGCATCTACAGTGTTTCGATCGAATCTGTGGAACAATTTATCTCAGATACTTCCTCGGCTGCTCCCCCTGACACCGACACCGGCGATGGCAATCCGGGGCAATCCCAACCATATCTGTTCTCAGTCCTGATAGCTGTTAACGAGGGGGGTGTGAAATGAATAGAAAACCAAGATTATTCTCTGCACTCCGAATAGGGATTACCGCCAGTTTGATCCTGGCTGTCCTGCAGATCATCTGCTAGGTGCAACTTATCAACGCAGCACAGCAATTGATCAGCTGGAAGCTGACCGCCTCGTTCTGGAGGAAAATTATGCGGAGCTGGAAAAAATAAACTTTGAACAGGTAGCCGAACTCCAATCTGAATTGGATCAGATCAACCGGGAAGTGAACGAATTGACAGCTTCCTTTCCCGAGTTGGGGTCTCCTTTTGCCGTTTATCGCCGAGCCATCGACCTTGCGGATCGGAGCCAGACAGATCTGAGGTCGATCGCCACGATCTATACCGAGGTTCTGGAAACCAGTACCGGATCGATTCTCTTCGTTGATTACGACATTGAACTAGGCGGCAGATTACTGAGCTGCATCCAATTCATCCAGGAACTTGAACTGGCGGCGAATGACACAGTTATCATGAACAGCGTCAATATTTTGATTGAAGAACAGCAGTGTTTCCTGGATTTTAAGACATTCGGTATCCCAGCCAATCAGCTCGACTGACGGATAAGTTGGGTTAGTCTAGCAAGTGAGAGTGAACCTTGTTTAAAAGAAAACTGACAACATTGAATTTTGAGGGTAATCAAATCCGCTTCCTGATATCCAAGGATGAGAAAATCCTCGGATGGCGAACCAGGAAGATCCCTCCGGACCTGATGAGTCAAGGACAGATCCACAATACTCACGCGATTGGAAATGCCCTGGCAGCAACCATCAAGGATCTGAATGGCTCCAGAAAGAACGTGGTCACCTCAGTAACCGGTCAGCGTTCTGTGCATCGCATCATGCATCTCCCCCCCATTCATGATAACCTGCTGGAAGAAACCATTCGGCGCAAAGCCAGGCAGGAGTTCGCGATCCCGATCGACGAATCCGATATCCATTGGAGAGTATTGTCCAGAACCGGGAGCCAGATCAGCCTCTATGTTTTGGCTGTTCCAGCTGTTATTGTTGACAAGCAGGTCGAAGCCTTAAAAATCGCCAAGATCAAGCCCAAAGTAATGGATATCAAACCCCTGGCACTGCAGCGTCTGGTCAACAAGTCAACCTGTATAATTGTTAACCTCAATGCTTCCAACCTGGATGTGTACCTGATCGTTAATCAGGTCCCGATCCTGGTCAGGTCAGTTCCCCTGGAAAGCGGCGACCTGACCCCCGAAGCCAAAGTCGATCTGCTGGGTCAGGAATTAGCCAGGACAGTAAAATATTACAACGAGAGCAACAAGACGAACCGCCTGCCCGAAGATACTACGGTGTATCTCTCGGGCGAATTATTTGATTCCTCTCAACTTGATGCTCGCCTCGCCGAGGCTCCAAATCTTGCAGCTCGCTTACAAACCCGGACACCTTATGCAGTAAAGATGCCAGACGCGCCTTACCCGTTCCCCAAAGAATTTCCCCTGGCAACCTATGCAGTCAACCTGGGGCTGGCCCTGAAATCAAGATGATTTTACTGCCGCTATTCTTCACACTCCTCGGCCTCGCTGTTGGCAGTTTTCTGAACGTGGTGATCGATCGGGTTCCCACCGGAGGTTCGATCATTTCACCTCCCTCACAATGTGACAAGTGTCAAAGACGGCTCACCGCCTTGGAACTGATTCCAATTCTCAGCTATATTGTCTTAAAGGGAAAGTGCCGGACCTGCGGAGAAATAATTCCCCTCAGGGTCCTGGTTGTAGAGATCGCGGCTGGAGCCGTGTTCCTCTTGGCCTGGGTTAGATTTGGACAGAGCTGGGAGACACTGCTCTTCAGCCTGTATGGATCTGGCCTGATTGCTTTAGCCGGAATTGATCTGGAGCACAAGAAAATTCCCAATCTGATCATCTATCCGCTGATTGCCATCTCCCTGGTGATGATCCCGGTCTTTCACATGAATGCAATCTGGACCATGCTGGGGGGCGGATTGCTGGGATTTGGAGTTTTATTCTTGATAGCGGTGATTGCGCCGGGAGCGATGGGCATGGGTGATGTAAAGCTGGTGCTGTTCCTGGGTTTTGCGATTGGATTCCCCGAGATCGTGCTGGTGCTATTCCTGGCATTTGTACTGGGTGGTTTGATTGCAGGTATATTACTGGCTTTGAAGAAGGTAGGAAAAAAAGATCAAATTGCTTTTGGTCCTTTTCTCAGCTTGGCAGGATTTATAACCATGCTCTATGGATCCCAGATCCTGGATTGGTGGGTAAGGAGACTTGGCTGATGAATATTCTCGATCTTTTCCCATATCTGGAAGAGCGGCAGGCATCGGATCTGCATTTGAAAACAGGGGCATACCCCATGATCAGGGTGCATGGTGGATTGTTGCCGATTGGTGATCCCGAGCCTCTGACCAGCAAGGACCTGAAATATGCTTTTGATGCCATGTCATCCCCAGAGCAGCAAGCGGAATTCCAGGCAAGGAAAGAACTGGATTTTTCCTACCAGACAGATCAGGGTATCAGGTTCCGGGTCAATGCCAGCCTTCAGAAAGGTGAGCTCTGCCTGGCTCTGAGGCGGGTCGCCCAGGAGATCCCCGCGATCGAATCGCTGGGTTTGCCAGCGATCTGCGGTGAACTGGCTCTAAAAAAACAGGGTTTGGTCCTGGTAACAGGACCGACTGGAAGCGGTAAATCCACCACCCTGGCTGCCATGATCGATCACCTCAATCAGCGCGAAGCGAGGCGGATCATCACAATCGAGGATCCAATCGAATACCTCTATCAGGACAAACGATCTTTTATCACCCAGCGCGAGCTTGGCTCAGATACCGGGTCCTTTGCGACCGCCGCCAGGCAAACGCTGCGCCAGGATCCTGATGTGATCCTGGTTGGTGAGATGCGCGACCCGGAAACCATGGCTGCCTGTATTACCGCTGCAGAAACCGGGCACCTGGTGATGTCGACCCTGCACACCAATAGTGCTCCCCAATCGATCGACAGGATCGTGGATTCTTTTCCGCCCTATCAGCAGACCCAGATCCGGATGCAGCTCTCCCTGACCCTGCTGGGCATCCTCGCTCAGCGCTTGCTTCCCAAAGTCGACGGTTCGGGAAGGGTTGCGATCGTAGAAGTCATGATCGCCAATAACGCGATCAGGAATTTGATCCGGGAAGGCAAAACACACCAGATGATGAGTTCGATCCAAACCGGCACTGACCTGGGCATGCAAACCATGGAACGGGCGCTTCAGATTAGCTATCAAGCCGGCCAGATCTCCCTCGATGCTGCCCTGGCCCATGCCAATGATAAAAAAGCCCTCCAGGCCTCCCTGGGTGTGCTTTAAGGCCGGATTTGATTTGGTTTGTCAAGTCCAAATCTTCAGGTTTTAGCCTTGTTTTTACCCCCAAAAGCCCTCTAAAAACCGCAAATTAGTTTACCTTGTAAGTTGCCTGTAAGGTGAGATTCTTGATTTTATGCTTTACTTAAAGCGTAGAACCAGGAGGACCAAAAAACCTCCCAGCTACAACAAAAATATTTGCAGTCAAACTTATTAAAAGCTTTTGAAGGAGGCAATATCCAATGTTTAGCAAATTATTCAAATCCGAAGGTGGTTTCACCCTGGTCGAATTGCTGGTCACCATCGCAATTCTGGCAGTCTTATTCGGCATCGTTACCCTGACCCTCAGCGGTGTAGGCTCCAATGCTGAAGCAACTGTTAAAATTGCCGAATGTGCCGTGGTTCAATCAGCAATCGATATCTGGACTGCAGCCAGCACCAGCAATGTTCTCGTGGCCCGTGATGTGGTTGATGTGGCCGTAATCGCGTCTGGTGATCTAGATGCAGCTTTTGCAGACGAGTATCTGCGTGATCTGCCCACAAAATACACCTATTATTGGGATGCTAGCGGTGATCTTACCTGCCCCTAGACCTATAGAATAGGATCTGATTACAACTCCAAAAACACCGTCCTTGACGGTGTTTTTGATTAATAACAATAAGAGACCTCCGAGGTCATCCGATCAAAAAAGAGTCCCGGGGAATCCGGGACTCTTTGGTTTTATCTGTTTTCTCTAACTTATTCTGGCTCTTCCGGACAGCCATTCGGCAGTTCACCCCACTCTTCCGGGCAGTCATCCTCGCAATCCATCACACCATCCCCATCTGCATCCGGGCACCCCTCAACGGGGCCAGGTATTGTGGGACACTCATCTTCATGGTCTGGAAAACCATCTTCATCGGTGTCCTCTACAGGACAACCGTTCGGAAGGGATCCCCACACTTCGGGGCAGTCATCTTCATGGTCCGGCACTCCATCTTCGTCGCTGTCCTCCACCGGGCAGCCGTTTGGACGGGATCCCCACACTTCGGGGCAGTCATCTTTATGGTCTGGCACGCCATCTTCATCACTGTCTTCCACCGGGCAGCCGTTTGGACGGGATCCCCACACTTCGGGGCAGTCATCTTCATGGTCTGGCACCCCATCTTCATCTTCATCTGCCACTTCTGGACAGCCGCCATTTGAGGATGGACCGGAATTAAAAGGACAGGCATCTTCGCAGTCCAATTTTCCATCGCCATCGCTGTCAACATCTACCTCGCTGCAGCCGCATTCGCCAGGTTTGATCTTTTCAGGGTTCTCAGGGCATTGGTCATCGCAGTCTGAGAGTGCCATCCTGGTCTCTATCAACGTCGGCTATTCCCACATCCGCATTCGCCTGGATCAGATTTCGACGGGTCAAAGGGACATTCATCCCCAAAGTCATCAATTCCATCCCTGTCCTCATCATGATCGCAGGGATTTCCTACACCATCTGTCCTGCCATCCTGGCAGGCTAGATCACAATTCGGTTCTCCATCGCCATCGCTGTCAGTCATCCGGTAAACCACAGCCGCATGAGCCTGGATCAGATTTTCGCCGGATCCAGAGGACACTCATCTTCAGAATCCAGCACACCGTCTTGATCGGAATCAGCGGGATCTAGACGGATCACCCGGGAGGGTGCCCTTCAGCGCAGCAACGAGTTCTCCGCCTTCACCGGGCTGATAAATTTCAATCACAATTTCTTCACCCGGAGCAATGTCAGGGCCGATACACCTCAACAGCTCTGGATTTGACGCCAGGAATTCACAGGAAAATTCCACCCCGTTAACGAACACTTTATAGTTCTTGAGGGCATTTTCGAGGACAAGGGACGAGCAATCCACCATCCAGATGGGTGACAGATCCTATCGTGATCGGTGTCAGGAGCTGTCTATCAAGGACGCAGGCTGATAGACAGAGGGAGATCACAAGTGCCAGAAAAAATAATCGCTTCATGAGGTTCTCCTTCAGTACCAAAAAAACAAAAACACCCCTTGTTTGATTATACAGGCGGAGATAGAGATCAAAAATTACAGCTTTGTTTGGAGACCTCGGAGGTCGTATCGACCTCCGAGGTCTCTGTAACATAATCTACTTAAAATCCGTTAGATAAGTAATCCAATCAATATTTGGAAAACTGATATGTATAATAAGAGCATGTTCACTTTATAGGAGGCAACACATGACCCGCAATCAATCAAAATCCCTCATTCTGGTCCTGGTAATGATCTTTCTTTCCATTGCAGCCTGTTCCCTGCCGGGGAATATCTTCAACACAGCCCAATCAGGCGATACAGGAGCAACAGGAACCATCCAGGCCCTGGAAACAGAAGTAGCCCGGCTGCAGAGCGATTCTGATCAAGCCCAGGAAGCTGATCAGGAAACAGATTCCGACGCTGAAGCAGATGCCGGATCCGATCCAGTGCCCACACCCACCCCAACACTCCAGCCTACAATTGAACACCTGGTTCGGCCAGGAGAACCTGGTGCTGCCAATACCTGGGTTACCGATACCTCAACCAAAGCTATCGCACATACCCGGGAGTCCGGCGCTGACCTTTTTCACACCAACCAGTACGAGCGGCCTTTTACGTCTCAGGTGATGGATTATCAGCCCCATATCGACTTAACCCGTGTCAACCTGAATTTCTCATCCCCCTGGGTCTATGTCACATTTAATCTGGAAGGACCTCCGCCCTCAGATTCCACAGCCACCTACGCCCTGGAGCTTGACCTCAACAGTGACGGTCGGGGTGATTGGCTGATCCTGGGTCAGGTACCTGCTGATAATGAATGGACAACCGACGGAGCCAAAGCTTATCAAGACCTGAACGGCGATGTGGGAGGCCCTGCTCCGATGAACGCCGATCCTCCTACTTCCAGTCGGGATGGATATGAGACCCTGGCATTTGACGAAGGGATCGGAGCCGACCCTGACGCAGTCTGGATCCGCCGCGATCCAGCCAATCCAAGTAACGTCCAGCTGGCATTTAAGTACAGCTTAATCGGAAGCGATCCTACCTTCGCATTTGGCGGCTGGGCTGATGAGGGGTTGAAAAATCCGGGGGCTTATGACTATAACGATTTTATGACCTTCGATCAAGCCGGTTCTGCCTTTGCGGCAAACAACAGATACCCCATCAAGGAGCTGGCTTCGCTGGACTCTACCTGCCGCTGGGCTTACGGCTACACACCCACCGAAGCCTTCCCGGGGCTTTGCCCATTACCAGCCACCCCTGTGCCGCCTGGCTCGATCTCTGGCGGGGTCTGGAATGACATGAACGGCAACCAAAGTAAATCCGGAAGCGAGCCTGGCATGGCCGGTGTTACCGTCAGGCTCGGCAAGGGTGCCTGCGGATCAACAGGCCTGGATAATGCATCAACAGCCAGCGATGGAAGTTTTTATTTTGGAGATGTCGTACCGGGGACTTACTGTGTAACCGTGGTTAATCCAAATCCTTCCTGCGGGGGTTGGCTGCCAACCACAGCCACCCAGCGAACCGTCACTTTAGGGCCTGGCGAGGCCAAGCTGATCGCCTGGTTTGGATTTGCCAGATATGTTTGTTAGGATCAGGATAAGTTTTTCATTAATGTAAAAAAGGAGACCTCCTAGCAGGAGGTCTCCTCTTTTGTGGTGCCCCCACGGGGACTCGAACCCCGGTTTTAGCCTTGAGAGGGCTATGTCCTAGGCCACTAGACGATGGGGGCAAAGCGATGATTATTTTAACACGCCCAACTGTGCCCGTCAACGATTTGAAAGCGCAGATCCAGATCTAAGCCTCAGTTCATTTCTAACCCTGTTAGAATACCAACAGCAGGTCTAAATCTACGGGAGGCAGGATGGAATACCAGGTGATCGCCAAACAGCACAGTTCAAAGATGTGCTTTGTCTGCGGCCTAAAAAACAGCTTTGGATTGCACGCTTCATTTTACGAGATAGAAGGAAATCAGCTGGTAGCTCTGTTCACTCCCTGTGATGAACATCAAGGCTACCCCGAACGCTTGCATGGCGGTCTGGCAGCTACCATCCTCGATGAGACGATCGGCAGGGCACTGATGATCTCCACCGATGAAGCCTGGGGAGTAACCGTTGAATTCTCAGTCCGCTACAAAAAACCCGTTCCCCTCGGACAAGAACTGAAAGTCGTGGGCCGGATCATCAGGGATTCCCGCAGGATCTTTGAGGGTACGGGGGAAATCCTGCTTCCTTCAGGTGAAATCGCAGTTGAGGGCTCTGGAAAGTACATCAAGCTCCCGATCGATGATATCGCTGATTTTGATTATGATGAGCAGGAATGGAAAGCTGTCCCCGATGAAAAAGACCCTAAAACTATCAACTTTAACAAAAACAGCCCAGTTTCCTGTTAGGAAACTGGGCCAGTGACTGATTATTTATCGATATTAACCTCTAATCCTCTTTATCAAGCAGCTGCCTCAAACCTTCCAGGCGCGGATCAATACTTACCTGGCGATGACCGCAATCCTTTTCATTCAAATTCTGACCACATGTTGGGCAAAATCCCTTACAATCCTCGCGGCAAACTTGACGGATCGGTATATCAAGGGAAGCATAATCATGCAAAATCGGAGACAGGTCAATCGATCCATCTGACGGCAGCTGCTGGATCCCCAAGTCATTGACTTCATTTTCCAGAGGTCGGATTGAAAAGACCTCAGTGAAATCAACATTGATCGGCTGCCAATAATCATCCAGGCAGCGGCTGCAGGATAGCTGGGTCAGCGCTGTTAATTTCCCGTCTGCGACAACCCCATCCTCGGTTGTTGAAATCGCAATTGCGCCGTGAATATCAACCAGGGTCAGCTCAGGCGACAGGGTCAGCTGGGTGAAATTAAAATCAAATTCTTTATAAGTTCCCGGTGAACCTTTCGCCAAATAACTGACATCCAGCCGCAGGGGATCATTCTTTTTTAAGACCATGATAAATTCCCACTGACGAAATTCTTCCCTTAAACAAAGAAAAATCCCGTCCCGTTTTTGGATTTTTTCTTTCCTTATTATATCGTATTCCTTTTTTCCCGGAACCATCTGGTCCAAGATCCGTGCCTGGTTCAAAAGGACTGGTTATAATCTCATGTAAATGATGAATACTGCTAAACACGATCTAGAATCTATTGGATTTCAAGCCAGCCAGGTGCTCACTCGAAATTCCTCAGCTGAAGTCTATGGAACTTCCAGGAGAGGCATCTATCTTCAAACACCTAATGACGTGACCCTCTTTCTATCCTTTGAAAATTTCAAGGGTCCGCTCACCCTGAATTTTTCTGGTGATCCTGGCCTTTTTGCTGCAGTCAAACCGGGGGAAATCTTAATATCGGAACTGGAAGAATCATCTTTCCTACAGCCAGACTGGAACTATTATTTGACAGGATCAACCCCTGGATCCCGACAGATCCTCCGGAATCTATCAGGCCGCGGAATAATTATTGGATTGACTTCTATCATCAAATTAAGTCACTGGCAGGTGCTGACCCTTTTTTCCCCCTCCTGGAAATTGCTCTGACCGCAAATGCTGTCCCCCTGCCCGGTTTTCCGGATTTCTTCCAGCGCATGGTTTATATCTCCCGCTCCCTAAAAACCGGGTCTACTTCTAAGCTTGGCTGGGAAATTGAAAAACTTCTCGGAGCGGGTCCGGGGCTGACACCTCTCGGAGATGATCTGATCCTCGGTATACTGCTGGCCATCAACAGGGGCACTAAACCTGGTTTTCCGGGAGAATACCTTGAGCAGTTGAATCAAACAACCATTGAGCTGGCACTGGACAAGACCACCCGATTAAGCTTCAGTCTGCTGGTGTGCGGGTCAGATGGCAGTGCTGATGAACGCCTGATAAATGTATTGGATAATCTTCTGGCAGGAAAAGATCTTAAAGATGGGGATCTTTCTCAGATGTTAGCCTGGGGAAGCACCTCGGGGTTTGCTGTCCTGGCCGGGATGATCATGGTATTAAAATAATCCAAGGTAACGGTTTCCCGGGATAAAGAAAGACACGGTTTCCTATCAGGAAACCGTGTCCTATGCTTGCCTTCTTCCAATTCTTATCTACTTGCTCAAATCATCCAGACTCTTAACGTGGGCCGGGTCAATAGCATCACCATGTTTGGTTTTATTCATGGCTTGCTTTCTTTTTCATCAACTCGGCGTATTGATCATCTTCCACAAAAGCCACACAGCGCCCGATGCTGGCTTCTCCATCCACAAAACGCCAGGGGAAAAATCCGACCTTGACCCGTTGATTTAGCAGCAGGTCAATGTCACCGCCGATGCATTCTGCGTGGATGATGCCGTGCGGGAACATTTCAATATGCATCAGCTGATATTTACTGTCGTCATAGAATTCCGCCAGCGGTTTGCCATATTTCTTCTGGAAGACAGCTTCCGCTTCCCGCGCCTGGCGGGGCATCCAATCCCGGATAATGGTATTCATGGGATGATCCGCGCTGCCGCAATCCACACCGATCCAGCGCAGTTTTTTCTTTTTGGCCCATTCAGCAAATTCCCGATCTGGTCCAGGATGTTTGACCATGTAGCGGATCTCATCTGCGGTCGGTTGATCCCAGCCAAAGTGATGGTAGCCGGTATGGATGATCAGAATATCTCCCTCCTTGACTTCCACCCGCTCTTCGACCATTTTACTGGTGTAGACCTGGTAGTCTCCCACCGCATCGCTCAGGTCAACGATCACTCCCTCGTTCACCAGAAAATCCAGCTCGAGCTCAGCGATATCCTTGCCCGGGGTATAGAAATGGATCTCTCCATCCAGGTGGGTGCCGACATGGTTGGAATGGGTCAAGACCTGTCCGTTAGCGCCATTGGGAGCTAGTCGTTTAAAATACTTTACTTCGAGGGGAATATAGGTTGGCCAGGGGGGAGTACCGACACCAAAGGGAATGGTCAAATCGATTAATTTCATTATTTGCTCCTTTGTCTGATAGAGATCTAAAGGGATCCAATCCCTAAAGGTTTAAAACGATCCGGAAAGCAGCATCAATACCACGCCGCCAGCCACAACACTTCCCAGCTGACCGGCGGTATTGGCGCCCATGGCATGCATTAACAGGAAGTTATCCAGATCATACTCCTGGCCAACTTTCTGAACAATGCGGGCAGACATCGGAAAAGCGCTGATCCCGGCTGCTCCGATCAGGGGATTGAATTTCTTCCCGGATAAGATGTACATCAATTTTCCGACCAAAACTCCCCCGACTGTATCCAGCACAAAAGCCAGCAGGCCCATCCCCAGGATCAATATCGTATCTGCCTGGATAAAATTCTCTCCCGCCATGGTGCTGCCGACTGTCAAACCCAGGAAGATGGTGGTGATATTGGCGAGTTCATTCTGAGCAGTTTTACTTGAGCGCTTCAACCACACCGGATTCCCGCATCAGGTTGCCAAACATCAGGGTGGCGATCAGCGGTGAAGCCTTGGGGGATAACAAGGAAATGATCACTGTGACCAGGATCGGGAACAGGATCTTGACAGTTTTCGAGACTGGTTTTTCAGTATAGGGCATGCGGACTTTGCGTTCTTTATTCGTGGTCAAGAAGCGCATGACTGGCGGCTGGATGATCGGCACCAGGGACATGTAGCTATAGGCTGTCACAGCGATCGGACCCAGCAGATGCGGAGCCAGCCGGCTCGAGACATAGATTGCGGTTGGTCCATCAATGGCCCCGATGATGCCAATCGAGGCTGCTTCATTCAGATCAAAACCAAGTTTTAGGGCCAGGATCAGGGTTCCAAAAATCCCTACCTGTCCGGCAGCTCCCAGCAGTGCCATGCGGGGATTCTCCAGCAGGGGGCCAAAGTCTGTCATGGCACCGATGCCAATAAATATCAACAGGGGAAATAATTCAGTCCTTATGCCTGCTTCATACAATACACCCAGAAAACCACCCTCAGCCGCATTAGTGATCCCGGTTAGAGGCAGATTAGCCAGGATAGCTCCAAAACCGATCGGCAGCAGCAGGATCGGCTCAAAATTCTTCTTAATGGCAAGATAGATCAAAATCCCGCCAACCAGGATCATGACCAGGTTTTTCCAGCTGAAGACCTGCAAGGCTTCAAAGAGGGTTGAAATATCGGAAATGTCCATATTTTTATGAGAACCGGAATAAAACTACACCATGCTCAACAGCCTGGCCTTCCTGCACCCTGATCTCCTCGATCACACCTGCCTGAGGGGCATGGATGGTATTCTTCATCTTCATGGCATCCAGAACGCAGAGCGGATCGCCCGGTTGGACAGATTGACCTGCGCTAACATGAATTCTGGTTATATCTCCCGGCATCGGTGAAATCACCTCACAGATTGTTTCAGCTGGAATAGAATGGGTATGCTTTTCGGGATTAAACAGTGTTTCCTGGGGATTATCGTCAGCTGCTGCCTGATCAGTTTCCAGCTCAGGATACACTTCAAACCGGCTTCCTTCCACGACAGCAATGATCGGTCTCTGGTCTAAATCGCTGACCTCAACCAGGAATCGTTCTCCTCTGACTTTGACCCAGATCTTGTGAGCGTTTTCGCTCATTCTCGCTCCTTCTGGTGATTCCGGTCTATTCCTCTTTGCCACCAATTTCCTACTGGATCTTCAAGAAGTGAACCAAGCTGGCTCATCCTGGATTCCTGATTCCGATCCAGAAGAGCAGCCACTGCCACAGCTGCAGCTTGTTCTTTAAGACTTTCTCGGTCATCTATCTTAAATCGCGGTCCAGATTGATCCAGTTCAGCTTGTTTGGCAGGAAAAAATACTTTCAGGACCAGGATCAATAATATCAAAATACCCAGGGCAGAAAAGGTGATCAGGATTCCAATCCCGCTGAGCGTTAAACCCTGACCAAGTTCGTTCAAAATTGATATTCTCCTGACTTAAAGCGGCATATTGCCGTGTTTTTTAGGGCGTGATTCACCTTGTTTGTTCTTTAATAGTTCCAGAGCAGCAATTAATCGCGGCCGGGTCTCAGAGGGCATGATGATCTCATCCACATGCCCGCTGGCCGCTGCCCGATACGGGTTTGAAAATTGATCTTGATATTCGTTGATGAAATCCAACCGAGCAGATTTGGGATCTTCAGCATCCTTCAGCTGTTTGGAATATAGAATATCAACTGCTCCATCAGCTCCCATCACGGCAATTTCTGCAGTCGGCCAGGCATATACCAGGTCTGTCCGGATGTGTTTGCTGCTCAAAACAATGTAGGCACCCCCGTACGCTTTGCGGACGATGACCGCTATTTTGGGCACGGTAGCCTCTGAATAGGCATAAACAATTTTTGCTCCGTGACGGATAATGCCCCCGTGTTCCTGTTTGACACCCGGGAGAAAACCCGGTGTATCTACGAATGTGATCAAGGGGAAATTAAAGGCATCACAAAAACGGATGAAACGGGAAATCTTATCCGATGAATCGATATCAAGCACACCAGCCAGGGCATTGGGCTGATTGGCGACTATACCCACTGCCTGACCGTGCATTCTGGCAAACCCGACCAGGGCATTGGGAGCAAAATCCTTCTGGACTGCCAGGAAACTGCCCTTATCAACCACTCTTTCAATCACCCGGTTCATATCATAGGCTTCTTCCGAATCAGTTGGGACCAGTGTATTCAGTTCCTTGTCCTGGTGATAGGGGTCATCAGTCGTTTTTTTATAAGGCGGTGGTTCAGCATTATTGGAAGGTAAATAACTTAGCAAATTCCGGGTCAATCCCAGGGCTTCATCTTCCGAATCAACCGCAAAATGAGCCACTCCGCTTTTCGAACTGTGGACTCCCGCTCCGCCCAGGGATTCAAAATCAACCTCTTCCTTGGTTACTGCTTTGATCACTTTCGGACCGGTAATGAACATGTGACTGGATCCCCGGGTCATGATCACAAAATCTGTCAATCCGGGAGAGTAGACCGATCCTCCAGCACAAGGGCCTAGCATGACGCTGATCTGGGGAATCACACCGCTGGCCTGGGTATTGCGCCAGAAAAGTTCCGAATAGGCGGCCAGGCTGTAAACTCCCTCCTGGATGCGGGCTCCAACAGAATCCATCAAGCCGATCACCGGGACACCGGCATCCAGCGCCAGATCCAGGATTTTGGCTACTTTCTGGCCCTGGACTTCGGAGAATGATCCCCCCATCACAGTGAAATCCTGGGAAAAGACCCCGACCATTCTCCCGGAGATCTTTCCAAAACCGACCACAACACTGTCACCGGGAGTCTTTTTATCTGCCAGGCCAAAATCTTCCTGGCGCAGGGTCATTAAACCGTCAACTTCCTGGAACGAGTCCTTATCCAGCAGAGTCAGGATCCGTTCCCGGGCTGTCATTTTTCCTTTCTCGTGCTGAGCCTGGATCCGGTCCTCTCCCCCTCCCAATTGAGCTGTTTTCCTGGTCTGTTCCAGTTTTTGGATCAGTTCCTTGGAATCTTTTTTTGATTTTGAAGCCATGCCTGACTTCCTCCAAATCTAAATATCAGCTGAATAATAGTTGGTGCCTAATCATTTTCCGCCTGATCCTCCAGGGCCAGGAAGATCTTGTCAGCAGAAAGCGGTAAATCTGAGAAACGGATCCCTACAGCATCATAGAGGGCATTGGCAATAGCGGGTGCGGTCTGGACCATCACATGTTCCCCAACACCCCTCGCGCCCCAGGGACCATCATCGATCGGCGTTTCGACATAATCCCCATGGATCTTGCCGGGAATATCTGCGATCGTTGCGATCCGGTAATCCACAAAACTCGGATTAAGGACCACTCCATCCTGCATTGAACTTAATGGCCTCATACGCAGAACTCATGCCGTGCACAGCGCCGCCTTCGATCTGGGTCATGATCAGGTCCGGGTTGATTGCCCTGCCAACATCATAAACGCTGGCAATATTCAGAACTTCCAACTGGCCGGTCTCCAGATCCACTTCCAGGTCCACGGCCTGGGCTCCCACAGTATAATGGACCACAGCCCGGGTTCCCTGACCGGTTTCCGGATCCAAATTGGTGACATAGGTGGGCATAAAATGACCCCGGCCAACCACCGGGCCGCCTTTCCAACCTTCATAATTCTCGTTGGGAAGGCCATAGATAACCATTTTTTCCAGAGGCTGTTCCCGCTCAGATTTAAATGAGATGACCAAACCATCCTTAATAGTCAGGTCTTCCGGGTCTTCATCCCAATGGGCTGCCACGGTATCAAGGATTTGAGTCCTGGCATCCTCGGCAGCAGCTTTAACAGCATTGCCCATCGACCAGGTCAGCCTGCTGGCAACCGTTTGCCATTCATAAGGGCTGTATTTTGTATCCAGTGGCGTGGAAACCGTCACATTCTCATAGGGCAACCCCAGGACATCAGCAGCGATCTGGGCTGCGACTGTAAATGCTCCCTGGCCTATTTCCTGTCCACCAACCTCGACATTGATGGTGGCGTCCTCATTAAATCTGACAACCGCGGCACTGCCCGGATTAGGCGGCATAGCTGGGGCTTTCCACATAATTGCGATACCTTTGCCGCGTTTTTTGTTGGGCCCGGTGGGCTTTTCTTTTTTACCCCATTTGATAGCCTTGGCGGCTTTGTCAATGCAAGGCTTCCAGATCGATCGGTGTCATCTTCATCCCAGAGACAATCTCATCATCTGTCCGGACACAATTGATCCTGCGGAATTCTAACGGATCCAGTTTGACTTCTTCCGCCAGATGGTCCATGATCTGCTCCAAGCCCCAGTGGATCTCTGGCATGCCAAAACCGCGCATAGCGCTTCCAACAGGGTGATTGGTATAGACACAGAGCGAGTCTGCTTTTACGTTGGGCACATCATAGGGACCTGTGCAGGAATAGCCGGCCGCCCGGGCGATATTCACTCCATAATCGTTGTAGGCACCACCGCCAAAATAATAGGTCAGCTCCATGGCCAGCAGGTTTCCATCCTGGTCACAGCCGACCTTGATATTTGACACCAGGGATTGGCGGACCGATGTGCCAACAAATTCCTCTTCCCTGGTCAGGCGAAGTTTGACCGGTCGGCCTTCAACAGCCTGGGCCATGACCACGGCACAGGCTTCCATGGTGACACCGGCTTTACCTCCAAATCCACCACCAACCAGCGGGGCAATCACCCGCAGTTTGTTGTGTGGAATATCCAGGCCCTGGGCGATCATATCCCTCATCGCAAATGGAGATTGGGAGCTGGCCCATAATGTGACCTGGCCGGATTTTTCACTTAATGCGACCGATGTATGGGTTTCGATCGGTACATGCTCAATGGGAGGAAGGCGGAAAGTTCCTTCTGAAATGGCGGCACACTTATCCCAGACTTGATCCACGTCACCTTTCCGGATCTTAAAATGTTCGGATATGTTCGTTCCCGGTTTTGGGAAGATAAAATTAGCAACTGTATAATCACCCAGATCTGGGTGCAGCAATGGCGCATCAGGTTGAGCTGCTTCGACAGGATCATAGATAGCTGGTAAAACCTCATACTCAATTTCAATCAATTTTGCTGCTTCGACTGCAATATCCTCACTGATTCGCTACCACCCCGGCTACTGGTTCCCCATAATATCTCACTCTGTCAGACGCGAAGATCGGTCTGTCGATCAGGTACAGTCCCAATTTTGCGCTGAGGTCCTTTCCCGTGACTACAGCCCGGACCCCGGGAAGTTTGAGAGCTTTTTTGGTGTTGATCTTCTTGATCAAAGCGTGGGGATACGGACTGCGAACCAATCTGCTGTGCAGCAGGTTGGGGCCAAATTGAATATCATCCACAAAAACCGCACTGCCAGTGACCTTATCGGCAACTATCAGTCCGGGTGACACTCTTGCCTATCAAGCCTGATTCGGTCAGAGTCATCGGGCACCTCCGTTGCTGGCTGCTTTCTGGACAGCATCGATTATTCTTTGGTATCCGGTGCAGCGGCAAAGATTTCCCACCAGGGCAGCCTGGATCTCTTCTTCCGTTGGATCCGGATTCCTTGCCAACAATGCAGTTGCAGCGATCAGCATGCCGGGAGTGCAGAATCCACACTGGACAGCATTCAAGTCCACAAATGCCTGCTGCAGAGGTGTCAGGCCACCAGGGGCGGTCAAACCCTCCATAGTAGTAATCTCTTTGCCATCACATTCAACTGCCAGGATCAGGCAGGAATTGACAGGATCTCCATTTACCAGGACCGTGCAGGCCCCACATTCGCCTGCTTCACAGCCATTTTTAGTGCCGGTGAAACCGAGCTGCTCGCGCAATGCATGCAGCAGAGTCATCTGAGATGGCACATCAAGATGTTCTTCAGAGCCGTTGATTATCAATGATATTGTGTGTTTAGCCATAAGGGTTCTCTATTATTGGAGTTGATTTACTTTAGTTTGTCCCAAATCTCATTCAGGGCTTTATAAGTTAGATTCCTGACCATTTTTTTCTGATAACTGGCTGTTGCCCTGACGTCTTCAATCGGGGAAGAAATATCCATTGCTTCTTCAGCTGCCTGCTGAAGGGTTTTTTCAGTGATCAGCTTGCCGGATAATCTTTCTTCAACTTCGGGCAGCCGATACGCTGTGGGAGCAGTAGAATTAATCCCGATCCGAAAGCGTATTCCAGCCGGTACTTCTTGATCCGGAAAACCAAGGACTGAAACGCCAACAATAGCCAGATCGCCCATCTTTGATCTGCCCAATTTGATATAGATGCTTTCTGATCCTGCTGGAGGCATTTCAAACTTGACGGCTTTCAGATACTCATCGGGTGCCAGATCGGTCTTGCCTGGGCCATGCCAGAAATCTAGCAGGCTAATTAACCTCTCACCCCGCGGGCTTTCGAGCACTACCCGGCCGTCATACACCAGAGCCGCCGGAGACAGGTCAGCGCTGGGAGATGCATTGCATATATTACCTCCCAGTGTGGCCCGGTTCCGCAGCTGATAATTTCCCACGGTATCTGCAGCCTGGCCAAGAGCCCAATAATATTTTTGGACTGCTGGATGGCTGGATAAATCATTGAAGGAAACTGCAGCGCCGACACGTAAGCCTGTTACCTGATCAAAGCTGATTTCCTGCATACCAGGAAGATCTTTTATATCTAACAAAATACCGGGGCTGATGCCACTATGCCTGCAGCTGAACAAACAGATCTGTACCACCCATCATTAACTTCAGATCCGGTTTCTTTTCAGCCAACAAATCAAAGACTTGCTGAGGCGATGTTGCCTTGATGTAGTCAAACTCTGGTAATCCAGGTCTTGCCAGCATGGTAGTTTCCTCCTGCCTGACCGATATCATAAATCTTGTTGATGCTTGTCCCAAAACGGCCGATTAATGCCGAACTTTAACAACCATTTAATCGAAAATATATTACTGCCAAAGGAAATAAAATACTGATTTTATGATTATACACCGCTCAATTTGAGTTCGTGGGTTATATATTTCCTGTATTTTGGTGTGCCTTGTCAATATAAAAAGGGCATCCGCCTGGGTGGGATGCCCTTTTTTTATTAATTGTTCGTGGATCTAGATTTCTACTTCCGCTGATGGTTTAAAGATCAAGAATATTGCGTTGATCAAAATTCCCAAAACAGCAGCGGTTGCGATAGCCGGTAATCCACTCGGGAAGACACCCTGGAAAATCGGAATCGGCAGGAAACCGCCCGGATAACCGATATTGCCACCGATGCCAATCACCATGATCACGGCTCCAACAGCCAGATTGCGGGAACTGAACAGGCTGACCTTGTTTTCGACCATCAGGGCAATACCCTGCATGCCGATCACACCAAAGAGGTAGATCGCCAGGCCGCCGCTGACAGCCAGCGGAACAGTTGCAACCAGCGCTTCCAGCTTTCCGATGAATCCCAGCAGCATGGAGATAGCGCCTGCCATGATCAACACTGGACCAGAATAGTTCAGTGTAATGGCCATCAACGAGTTATTTTCACCATAATTGGTGCCTGCTGTAGAACCGAACATACCATTGATGAAGTCACCGATACCATCGAGGATCAGGTTAAAACCGATATATTGATCTAGTTCATACGGTTCTTCACCAATCTTCTCAGCATACCGATCAACATAAAGACTGATCTGGTACAGGTGAGCTGTAGATTCTGGTATCGTAGCAATAGCCATGATGCTGATGCTGAAGATTGCTGTAACAACCATGGCACCTGTGAAGGTCGGGAAGGTGAAATGGGGCACTACCAGCCAGCTGGCAGCGCCAACACCTGAAAGATCGATCTGGCCAAAGGGGATGGATACCAGGTAACCGACAATGGCACCCAGCAGGATCGGGATCATGCCAATAAATCCTTTTCCACGCAGATAAACTGAAAACAGAATAGTGACAACCAGAGTGGTCATGGCTACCAGCCAGTTTGCGCCAGCCATATCAAGGGCAGCAAATCCCAGTCCAAAACCGATGATGCATGCTACAGAGCCAGTGATTATCGGAGGCAGGACTTTGTCAATCGCTTCTTTACCAACAGCTTTGATGATAAAGCCTATAATAATATTGATAACTCCTGTTACGAGAATTCCGGCCTGCATCATGCTGATCAACTCATCACTGGCTGGAACACCCCACTCGGCGTTGGTGATGGCCAGGTACGCGGTCAGATAACTGAAGCTTGATCC
Organism: uncultured Chloroflexia bacterium; assembly: GCA_963751575.1. Taxonomy (GTDB): domain Bacteria; phylum Chloroflexota; class Anaerolineae; order Anaerolineales; family UBA11858; genus B10-G9. The sequence continues at coordinate 131,946 of CAVVUX010000001.1, forward strand.
ATAGAACAGGGGAATGAATTTCCCAATTCTCCATTTCGAAAGGATTAAAGCAACAATTGTCGCCATGCCGGCCACGAACAGCACTGTTGAGAGATGGAACCCGGTTAACAAGGCACAAAATGCGGTTGCCGGGAACATGGTCAACACATGCTGAAAGCCCAAGACGATCATCCTCCCAATCGGGGGAACTTCATTGGGAAGATAACCTGGTATTTTTCTTTCACTAATTGCCATTAATTCTCTCCTTTATATCTTGTCAACGTTCTATTATAGAGATAATTTTTAGTCGAAATATACAAGTCTTTCCGCCCACCTCCTTCTCCCAGGCCAAGGATGCTGATCTACTTTCCCACCTGATATATATAACTCACTTACCGATCAAAAGTGATGCATTGGGTTGTCGATCCAGGGTCAGTGCCTGGCAATTAAAAACAGGAGCCACAAAGTGACTCCTGCTGTTCAGACACCATAGATCGAGCAGCGCTGCCCCTGATCATTTGGATCCCCGCAATAGAATGCTGGTTATTTTCATAGCCTATTTTATTCTAATCAATCCTGCAATTTTGTCAATCATTGAACTCCCTCGCCCAGGTTTGCAGCTGAGGTCCGGAAAGGGGCAGAACCAGATCTAGGTGATCATCAAAATCCATCTCAATCTGTTTTCTAGTCAGGAATCTTCATTTTCAGAACGATTCAGAACATTCTTAATTAAATCTTTGGCAACAGATGCGGCATAATCACCTTGAGAACTTTGTTGATAATCCGCTTTCCTGCCTTCCACTTCTGCGTTTACCCGTTCTACCAGTGATTTATCCAGGGTTTCAAAGGCCTGGCTGATGATGCTTTTGCTTACCGTATCGATCAAGCGCTGTCCAACAGCGGCCAGTTTGCCACCTATCTGTACTTCGCCTGTATACTGCATGGCAGTTCCCTGTTCCCCTTGATCTACCAGAATAATATCACCTGATCCTTTCAGAAAACCAGGTTTCCCACGGCCATCGACAGTCATTGTATAGCTCACTGGATGAATTTCATTTGAGATCACCAGCTCACCAGAAAATTCGCCTGCGACCGGTCCCACTCTCACATTCATCACAGCTTCATATTTATTATCGCCCAGATATTCCATCTTGCGAGTTCCGGGTAGAGCCGCTGCCATAACTTCAGTATCCCTGAACAGATCCCAGACCTGCTGAGGCGTCCCATTAAAGATATGTTCTCCTGCTAGCTTTCATGATTGATTCTCCCTCTGGTGCAGTAGTTCAAACAGACGATTTGGACTTAATGGTGTCTCAAGAATTTCAAGATTAAATTCTGACAGAGCATTTTCCAATGCCTGAGCAAAAGCCGCTGGGACTGGAATCGTCCCAGCCTCCCCAACACCCTTGGTGCCCAGCTCGTTATTTGGCGCCGGCGTATTGAGGTGATAGGTTTCAATCCGGGCAGGCATCTCTGTCGATCCAGGGATCAGGTAATCAGCCAGGCTGGCGTTCAAGAGCTGACCATTTTCATCATAATGCAATTTTTCATAGTAGGCATTGCCAATCCCCATCGACACGCCTCCGTGGATCTGACCTTCTACCACCATCGGATTAAGCATGGTCCCGCAATCTTCGACAGTGACATATTTCAGGAACTTGATCATCATTGTCTCCGGATCAACTTCCAGGATCATACCGTGGACGCCAAATGCTGTCGCTCCATAGGCAGGGCCAAAATATTTCGTGGATTCCAGGCCAGGCTCTGTGCCCGGTTCGACAGCTCCCCGGAAAGGATTCGCCAAGAGCGCCAATTCTCCCAAACTGATCGATTGATCAGGCATATCGGCAACCCGAACCAGGCCGCTCTCCAGTTCCAATTCCTCTTCAGGGGTTTCCAAGATCTGAGCTGGCCAGTTTAAGCACTTTCGCCCGGACGTCTTTGGCAGCCGCCAGGACCGCATTTCCCGCAACAACCGCTCCCCGGCTGGCAAAAGTGCCAGTTCCCCAGTGGATCTCGGCCGTATCACCGGTTACCAGGCTGACATCGTTCACCTCAACACTCAGTTGTTCAGCGATGATCTGGGCAAACGACGTCATGTGGCTCTGTCCCTGGGTACCGACACCGGTCGCAGCGCTCATTTTTCCGCTGGGTTCGATGGCTACCCGGGCTCCCTCATAGGGACCAACACCAGTGGTCTCAATAAAAGGAACCAGGCCAATACCGACATGTTTTCCTTCGGCTCTTAAGCGGGGCTGTTCTTCATTGATGAATTTTTCATATCCCATCATCTCAACTGCTTTATCATAGGCGGCTTGATAATTGCCGGAATCAAAGACCAGGGATGTAAATGCCTGGTCAATGATCTCATGATCGTATGGGAAAGCATCAGGCTTGATGAAGTTCAAGCGCCGCACCTCGAGTGGATTCAGGTCCAGTTCCCTGCAGGCGATATCCAGCATGCGTTCCACAATATAAATGCCCTGGGGCCGTCCAGCTCCACGCACGGGGGTGACGATAGTTTTATTGGTAAAGACCACGGAAACTTCACTGGAGTAATTTTTGACATCATATCCACCCATGGAATGAGATTGGGTATTAAGCGGGGTCGTCAACCCATAGGGATTAAATGCCCCGGTATCATGAATGATGGATTGTTTGATGCCCAGGATCCGTCCCTCTTTGGATAGGGCCATCTCAACTTCCTGGATCTGCTCCCGTTCCTGGGTTGTGGCGTAAAAATTCTCGCTGCGGTCCTCGATCCATTTCACAGGTCGATTCAGTTTCATTGTCAACCAGGGCAGGACCATCTCCTCGGCATAGAACATCATGATCTTGGGCCCAAAACCTCCACCCACAAACGGTGCCACAACCCGAACCTGGTGAGTGCGCAAGCCCAGACGGGCGGCCATTCCATTACGGATCGGAATCGGAGATTGAGTAGCATCCCAGACCATCAAGTGCTGATTCTTTTGATCCCAATCAACTACCAGTCCCGCGGTTTTCCATGGCCGCTGCTGCACCCCGGTCAAGGTGGAATTTTCTTTTAATAACCAGATCTGCTTCTTTTTTGCAGTCCTTCGTAATCACCTTTTTCTGTACCAGGTGGGCAGCCAGATTGGATTCAAGATCATCATGGACCAGAGGGCTGTCCAGGATCAAGGCATTTTTCCAGATCCACCACAGCCGGCAGCGGTTCAAAATCTACAAAAACTTCTTCAACAGCATCCTCTGCGATATAACGGCTTTCTGCCACTACAACTGCGATGATCTCACCAGCGTGTTTTACCTTGTCCTTCACCAGTGGAACCTGGCGTCTGGAATTAAAGATCACATCTTCCAGGGTAGGAGGTGGAGAGACCAGGGGCGGTCCCGGTTCCCAGTCATCGCCCATATCATCAGCAGTATAGACACCAACCACACCGGGAATTTCCTTCGCCTGGCTGGTATCAATGCTGAGAATCCTGGCATGAGCATAATCACTGCGCACAAAAGCTGCATGCAGCATATTGGGCAGATTGATATCATCCACAAACAAGGCTCCCCCTGTCAGTAAACGGGGATCTTCAACTCTTTTTACTCGTTTTCCAATTACTTTATAAGTCACAGGTCCACCTCATATCTAATTATGCAGTGCTCATGCTGGTCCAAGAATACCGATTAATTTATGATTTCATATTTTCCGCTGCGATTTTTACAGCATCAACAATATGCTGATAACCTGTGCAGCGGCAAAGATTGCCGGAAATCGCTTCCCGGATCTCTTCTTCGGTTGGATTGGGGTTTTCCTCCAGGTAGGGCACCAGAGTGGTCAGGAAACCCGGTGTGCAGAAACCACACTGCAGGGCATGTGCTTCCCGGAACGCTTCCTGGAGGGGATGCAGATCATCAACTGTTCCCAATCCCTCTACAGTGATAATCTCCTGTTGATGGGCCTGGGGCGCAAAGATCAAACAGGAGCGGACAGCTTCCCCATCCAGCAAAATTGTACAGGCACCGCAAACACCATGCTCACAACCAACATGGGTTCCGGTCAATCCCAGTTCATGCCGCAGAAAATCGCTTAACAAGATCCGGGGATCTACATCTTTTTGATAGGATGTTCCATTAACGGTGAGGGAAAGTTCAAATGTGTTTTCCATGATGATCTCCTATTATCCTTGCCTGGCTCGTTGATAAGCTTCTTCAAGGGCTCTGCCGGGTGAGCACATTTGCCAGGTGTCGGCGGAAATCAGCTGTCGCATGAATATCGCTGCCTGGATCAATTTCATCCGCGGCAGCTTTTTCGGCAGCCGCTGTAATCAATTCCGGGGTGATTTCTTCTCCCATCAGCATTCCAGCTGCCTCAGGAGCTGAAATCGGACCATCCCCCGCGCTGAGATAGACCAGATCGGGCTTCCTGGCAGCGGTCCTTTTTGTCCAGGGTCAGGACTGCAGCCACACCCACCAGGGCAAAGTCATGAGGTCGGCGGGCAACTTCCTTGCAGCGACCAGCCTGAACGGGCAGGAAAGGGTGGAATCGATATTTCGACCAGCAGTTCCTGGGGTTCCATGACTGTCATTAACAAACCAACAAAAAAATCCCTGGCAGGAACTATCCGTTCCCCTTTCTGGCTTTTGAATTTTAAATTCAGCTTCAAGGGCTGTGGATACCACCACCAATTCAGCCGATGGATCAGCATGGGCCAGACTGCCGCCAATCGTGCCCCGGTTCCGGATCTGGACAGTGGCAATCTTCGGCATGGTTTCATGGATCAGGGGGGCCAGGTCTTTGATGAGAGGATCACGTTCCACCTGGCTGTGGCGCACCATCGCACCAATTTTGATACCTCCGCTGCCATCAGCCTTGATCACGGTCAAGTTCGGGGATATTGTTGATATCCACCACGACATCTGGCTGTACCAGCCGGAAATTCATCATCGGAACCAGGCTTTGTCCACCTGCCAGGATCTTGGCATCATAACCATGTTCATTCAACAAGTTCCAAGAACTTCAGGAATTGAAGTAGGAGCGTAATACTTAAAGGGTGCTGGTTTCATAGATGTCTCTCCAGTAAATTTGCCACCGTGTCAGTTTATTATAAGGTCTAATAATCTATCCTGTCAGGCATTATTCCAGGTCTCCGGCGCAGACAAGTTTCCAGAGATGTTGGTTGACGACCTAGCAGCCAGCTGAGGACACCGGGAATTGCCGCTCAAACCAAATTTCATGATAATGCAGAAACATTTTCACCAGTGTATACCTCTGATAGGATCCCAGGCCAGTTTTTAAACGCCTGATTTTCCCAGGTTTTCCAAGGGAATCCTTTGAGCCTGGATCTCTTTCCCAAGGACAACACTTAAGACCGCTGCCACCTGGGATTGAGTTATCGGCTCAGTTCCAACCAATTCATAGATGGCTCCCATGATGGTCAGGTTCAGTGAGAACAATTGCAGCAACTTGGGCCACATCCTCCAGGTCTACCAGGCAGATCCCTGTTTGAATGGGATAAGGCACCCGATATACACCCTCCTCAAGGATTTTGGGGAGCAGGGAGGTAATATTCTGCATATAGGCTGTCGGCTGCAGGATTGTATAACGGTAGCCCGGATTCAATTAAATGCTCTTCCACCCGCAGTTTCAGCCAGTGGTGAGGCATGGCTTCAATCTGGGGGTGAAGAACAGAATGATAGACAAAATGGTTTACTCCCGCCTCTTTGGCGGCCCGGATTACCCTGTCACCAATTTCCACTTCTCCTGGGATGCACATTGGGAGCAAATATGGTAAACAGCCTCGACACCTTCCATGATCTGTTGAAGATCATCCTTATGCAGCAGATCACCCAGGTAAATTTCACCTGCTCCAGCTGATTCAGACCAGATCCTGGGATTCTTCTTTGTGGACCAGGGCCCGCACGGACGCACCATCCCTGACCAGTGCCCGGGTGACTGCCAGACCAGTTTTTCCTGCTGCTCCAGTTACCAGGATCATATTTATCGGTCTTTCTATTCAAGTTCCTTAAAGGCGACAAATCTGGCCCAGCAGGATGCCAGTTCCATGCCCTTCTGAATAAAACAGCCAATATAATAACGGCCGCTTTCCATCTCGGCCAGGTCTCCACCCAAATTTTCAGCGTGGATGATGCCTTTCGGGAACAGGTTCAAGTGCATATCCTGGTAATACTTATCCAGGGGATAGATCTCATCCCATCCAGCGCCGTACTGCTCGATCAATTTTTGATTGGCTTCTTCAAATGTTTTTGGATGCCAGAGGCGCTGAATGGTGTTCATGGGATGTTCCATGGCCACACAGTCAACAGCCAGCCATTTGATCTCCATCTTCAATACACCAATCAGCAAAATCAGGTGATGGACCTGGATGCCTGATCATGTAGCGGAACTCATCTGAATCCGGGCTGTTCCAGCCATATTTGTGGTATCCGGTTTTGATGACCAGGATATCGCCTTTTCTCACTTCAACAACTTTTTCGACCATTTCCGGTGTGTAGACACTCGTATCTGAGACAAATTCAGATATATCTGCCACAACACCGGGACCAAACCATTTTTCAAATGGCGTTTCACCGATGGTAGATCCTGCGGCATGGAAGTGTTTTTCACCATCCATATGGGTTGCCAGGTGGAAGCTGGCCCGGCAGTGGGCATTGTTGCGCCCCAGGCCAAAATACTGTCCTCCCACTCGCTTGGTGTAATTGACGGTCAGCGGAACATAATTCGCCCATTGCGGGGTCTGTACGCTGAAAGGCAGGGTCATATCCAGCATTTCGATCTCAGCCATCATGGTGAAGAATTCATCTTCATCCAGGCCTTCAGGACGCTTGCAGAGCAACCGCCCGGCACCAGGAAGATTCAACTTCCATAAAAGGGATCGGGAAGATCATGATCCAGGCCCGCTGATTATTGAGCTGGTCAATTTCACCACCCAGGGATTCTGCCAGCAGCAGTCCACTTTTTGGCATGGTGATATGAGTCAATTTGATGATATTCCTCAGGCGGGAAGAGTTCATCCCAGCTCTTACCATGAGTTTCTTTCAGTTTGGCTTCGGCTTTTTCAAATTCTCTGGGCATGCATATAGCGCAAATTGGTATTCATCGGGTGTTCAGCGCAGCCGCAATCAACACCAATCAGTTTTAAGTTTAAGATCCAGAGCCCACTGGAAGAATTCCGGTGACGGACCAGGATGGCGTAAATAATAACCAAATTCTTTGTTCTCGATCCCTCCCTGGGCATCCGGATTGGGGATATCGGGCTGATCCCAGCCATATTTATGATAGCCAGTATTGATGATCAGGATATCACCTTCTTTGACATCGACCTTGCTGGTGATCATTTCAGGTGTATAGAGACTGTAATCAGACACATCCTCAGAGATATCCACCACCACACCTTCGCCCGACAGATCCGTCAATGGAATATCTGCGATTGCCCGAGCGCCAGAATGGAATGCCCGCGGCCCCACTAAATGAGTGCCGGTATTATTGCTCCATTCGATCAGCTGCCCATTGGCACCTTGACCTCCACCAAATGAACCGGTCAGGCGCTTAAAGAAGTGAACCTGGAGCGGCATTTCCCCGGGAAAAGGTGGAGTGAAGATACTTAATGCCTGGGTCAAATCAAACATCCTGGCTTCAGTAGAGGAATTTTATTACTTTTTCTCTTTCCATATTATTTCTCCCGACCTCAATGATCTCTGGATTAGTTACCCAATTTTATAATGCTCTGCAAATGCCACCAGTGCTTCCTGGAAAAGGCTGATAGGAGGACGAACCAATCCCGCACCCACCTGACCGATGCCGGCATCTTTATGGGCAATACCGGTATTGATCCGGGGGGTGATCCCCTTTTCAACGATCTTGCGCAGATCCATTCCGGTGGGAGTTCCGCGAAAATCCAGGGGCGGGATGGTGAAATATTTATGCTCTGTATAAGTGATCTCGTACATTTCCAGGGTGGTATTGATAGCATCCTTGGGAGTACCGCTGACAAAGTTCACGATTGCTGGAGCAGATCGCCATGGCAAAACCACCAATTCCAGCTGATTCTGTAATGGTGCTGTCACCAATATCACCGCTGGAATCTTCTTCCGTAAAACCCGGGAAAGTACAATCCTTTGGGTGTCGGGACTGGAGCAGTGAACCAGCGGTCTCCCAGGCCGCTGATGCGGATGCCAAAATCAGTTCCATTACGGGCCATCACGCTGACGATCGTGCTGCCCTCAATGCCGTGAGCGGCATCGGACATGGCTTTACAGGCTGCCATCACCGGGTTCAGCACGCTGAGCGCATTTTCTCCCAGGAATGCGAGCACCTCGGAGGCGGCTTTGTTATCCTTGGCAACTGCAGTGATCAAGGGTGCCAGTTTGGCCGTGAACAGGATCGAGCCCGCCTTATTTCGATTATGGCCTTCATCACCCATGTGCAGGGATTCAGCCAATAAAGCCCGGATATCAATGCCATCACTGGATTCAATGGCTTGCTTCAATAAAGGAGCCATGACATCTTCCATCCAGCGCAGCTTGGCAATCACTTCATCGCTGTAAGCCCCATACCGCAGTACTTTGCCGTAGCCTTCATTGAGGTTGGAAAACGTAAATATTGCCGTGGGTTGTATTCTCCAGGATATAGACCGACATCGAGGGGCAGGTCACACCAGCCATCGGACCAACAGCCTGATGATGGTGGCAGGGATCCAGCTCGATCTCTCCGGATTCCACCAATTTCTGAGCGCTCTTTCATATCCTTGGCTTTGCCCTCAAAGATCAAAGCCCCAGTGATCGCTCCCCTCATCGGACCGGAGGCCCGTTCCCAGGTAATTGGCGGACCAGCATGCAGACAGCAGGTTTTCCTTCATACCTGGTATAACATCAATGGCTTTTCCCAATCCTACCAGTACCGGCCTGGCTTCCATCATTCGTTCAACAGCTTCTTGATTTGCTTTTTCAATATCCATTCTCCCAGCTCCTTTCAATTCAGGTTCAGGTGTAAATAATATCAGGACTCCTTGGCGAGGGTAGCGTTTTCCCGGTTCAAATTTTGAACGGGCTTCTTTTAATATCTCTTCATAAAGAGCCAGGTTTCGATCTTCCAGGTGATCAAAAGGTTGAATGCTTTTACTTCCCCATGTTATATATCTCAGGGGATCAGGGTCAAGTTTGGCTGAAATGATCTCTTCCGTGCCCCGGGCCTGGGCCAATCGCCAGGCAATCGGATTGACAATCATACTGTGTCCAAAATAATAGTTCTCAGCCGCATCAGGTCCAACCATATTTGTGCTGACCATATAGACATGATTATCATACGCCCGGGCACAGTTAGTGATGTACCAGATATCATAGGAACGCAGCAAAGCAGAAGGCCGGACAATGATTTCTGCGCCTTTCACAGCCAGCAGACGGGACAATTCCGGGAAATCGCCGTCATAACAAATGATCATACCAATCGTACCCAGTTCAGTCTCATAAACTTCAGCTGCTTTACCAACCTCGGTCCAACCTCCTGAATCCCGCCTCTCGCCAGGAAATGGGTGGGTCTTATCATAAATGCCAATGATCTCACCATCCGGACCGATCAGGACTGATGAATTCCAGACCCTGCCCGGCTTGTCTGCCCGACGATATGTCGGCCAGACCACATGAACTCCAAATTCTTTGGCTGCAGCCTGGATCTGCTTCAGACAATTTTCCGGGCACCTCATCCACCAGCTCCCACAGGTCAGCCGGCGCAAGACCGGTATCAAATCCAGTTGTGACAGTTTCCGGAAAGACGATCAGATCAGCTCTGTGTTCATCAACCGCTTTTTTCACCCACTTCAAACATTTGGTAATGTTTTTCTGGGGCTGGTTGGGAGTAATCGATATTTGGACACAGGCAGCTGTAAATTCTTTCATGAGAAAATACCTCCTTTAGCCTTTCATTTTTTCCAGGAGTGCCATCAGGTTTGGGTTGCCCCCGGCAGCTGGTTTCCAATCAACCTGGATTACCTTCGCATCCTGGCCTTTCAGACTTTCGGTAAAAGATTCCAGACCCAGATTGATCGCAGCAAAAGCGCTCGCCAATCGAGCTAAATCCACTTCCTGGAACAAGGTCTGATCCTTTGGAGCAGATTTTTGGTTAACTTTACGGAGCTGAAGAGCCGCGAAGCGGACTGCGGCATCACTGCTCTTGAACACCCGGGCTCCTGCGGCAGTTAATCTCTTCTGCTGGTCAGCCATGTCCTGGGGATCCTCGTCCGTACCAGAGAGGATTGCCACTATTTCCAGGTAACGCTTCGATTTCCGGGCGGTCTGGATAGCAGCCTGGATAGCTGGTCCCAGTTCCGAAGCCGGATCAGGATGAGAACCATGTCCTAAAACAACATCGAGCAGGATCAATGCTGTTTCAGGGTCATTTGCTTCAACTTCAAGGCGTTTTATCCGCAGTTCATGATCCATCATGGGATGTAAACGGCCTACCGTGAACTCATCTTCTCCGAGGTCAACAATTGTATGTTCCCGGCTGACCAGGGAATTTTCCAGGAGAAATTCCTTATTCAGCGGCACATTGGAATACACCGCAGGAAGGTAATGATCAAGGATCAATAACGCTTCATACGCCAGGGTGCCTCCAGAGAACAAACCCCGCAGATAGCGCTGACCGGCAGCAAATTGATCCGGAACGGGAGCTTCAGCTTGATTTTTCAGATCTGATGAACTGGCAAGTTCAACAGCGTGTCCGGGCTGTGTCATCAAAAGTAGTAGTAAAAGTCAAATTATCGAGCTCCCTTAATGTCACGGCATAGCCGATAAAATTGACCACTACTGGTTTGCTCAGGGTTCGGGCGTAGTCCAGGATTGAATCAGCAGCTTCTTTATCAGGCGGTTTGGATACCAGGACAATCACATTGGTGTCAGGGTCTCTATCCAATAAATCCAAAGCCATTCTGGCCGTAATCCCGCCAACCCGGGATGAGATATCCCTTCCGCCGGTTCCAATAGCATGGGTCATCCCGCCACCCATCTGGTGAATTCTGACCGATACCTGCTGAAGTCCAGTACCTGAAGCAGCCACCATGCCGATCGAACCCCGACGAACCTGATTGGCGAAACCCAACCCGATTCCCCCGATGATGGCTGTTCCACAATCTGGACCCATAACCAGCAATCCTGATTCCGCAGCCATTTTCTTTAATTCGATCTCCTCTTCCAGGCTGACATTATCACTGTAGAGGAAAACATGTTTTCCCAGCATGAGGGCGTCCCGGGCAACACCGGCCGCGTATCTGCCTGGGACCGATATCAGGGTCCAGCCTGCTTCAGGCAGCATTTCGGCTGCCGATTCCAGGCTTTTGGGCAGGTAATCCTGGTCACCTGTATCCCGGCTGCGTCTGGCAGCAACTAACTGATCAACCTGGTCAAGAGCATCGCGGGCGATCTTTTCCTGATCCGCTTTTACTACCAGGACCAGGTCATCAGCTTTGGCGGTTTTGATATCATCCACCAGCAACCCGCTTTGAGCAAGCAATTCGAGGTTGGCACTCGTACCCATTACCACTCCGGCATCGAGCACTCCAGGCAGGTCAGCCAGGGAGCGCTGCAGCTGCATTAAAATAACTGAATCGAAATAGGCACCAGAGCGGATTTCAGTTTTTATAATTGCCATCAGTCCTTCCTAAGATGATTTAGATAATTCCCCGATCCTGAAGATCATTCACTTCATCAACAGTATAACCAAGAACTCCGGTCAGGATATCCAGGTTGTGTTCTCCCAATAAAGGTGGAGCATGCTGGATCTCAGCCGGGGTGCGGGATAATTTATAAGGAAATCCTGTCAGTGGAATTGAGCCAGCTGATTTGTGATTGGTGTTTATAACCAGCTCCCGGGGCTGGATCTGGGGATGCACAAACACGTCTGGCAGGGTATTGATCGGGCCGCAGGGCAAACCTGCCTCTTGAAAAATCTCCAACCAATCCCTGGCGTTCTTCTGCGAAAAAAGGGTATTCAGGGTCTCTACCAGTTCCGTCCGATTTTTTACCCTATCCTGGTTGGTTAAAAATCGGGGATCCGTTTTGAGGGATCCATCACTGACTGTTTCAGCCAGTTTTTCCCATTGCCGTTGATTTGCTGCTCCCACTACAAATCCTTTGTCTTTGGCTTGAAAAGCCTCATAGGGAGCAATATTGGGGTGCGCGTTTCCCTGCCGTTCAGGCGCAGTATTGCTGAGCAGATAATTTGAGGCAACATTCGCCAGCAGGGCGACCTGGGTATCCAGCAGTGAAATATCGATCTGCTGGCCCTGTCCGGATTGAACCCGTTCGAAAAGAGCTGCCATGATCGCTGAGGCGGCGAACATACCGGACGTGATATCAGTAATGGGAATTCCTGTCCGGGAAGGCGGTCCTTCAACCGGACCAGTGATGCTCATTAATCCGCCTTCAGCCTGAATAATGGCATCATAACCCGGTCGATCTTGATCGGGGCCTGTCCTGCCATAGCCGCTGATCGAGCAGTAGATCAATCCCGGGTTAAGGAGCGCAAGGTCGGAAAAACCGAGGCCCATCTCATCCAGGACACCGGTCCGGTAGTTTTCAATGAACACATCAGAAACCTTTACCAGTTCATGAATGATCTGCTGTCCTTCCGGATCCTTGAGATTCACGGTTAGACTGCGTTTGTTGCGGTTCGCAGAGAGATAATAGGCAGATTCCCCGGGATAAGGTCCATATGGATCCCCAACAAAAGGAGGACCCCAACCCCGGCTTTCGTCCCCGGATCCGGGTCGTTCAACCTTGATCACATCAGCGCCAAAATCTCCCAGCATCATGGTGCAGTAAGGCCCGGCCATGGCCCGGGTAATGTCGACTATCCGGATATCCTGTAAGGCAGCCACGGGTTTCTCCTCAGATTAGAACTAAATCCCCAATTGTTATATGTTCCCAGAAAATCTAGGCCAACTAAGCTAAAAAACCACTCAGGAGGAATAAAAATAGTATACCTTAATCATTCAGCTAAGAGACCATTTGGCAGAATATCCACACCCTTTCAACCTGAAGAAAAACCTTCTTGTTCCTATCCAAATACTCCCTCCCGCAGTGAAATGGCTTGACAGCCAGGCGTCTGATTTATTTCCGCTTTTTAATCTCAGATTTGCCAAGTCGGCCAATCAATAATTACACCCTATACTTCTTGGATAATTTGATCATCCCCGGTTTTCTATCCCCGATATTAGTAGTATAATAAGGAAAATAAATATAAAGGTCCGGCAGACCAGAATCAGCCGGACGCCCCAAAAGGCAAAGGTGAATAATCATCCTTTGTTTTTTTTATTAATGTTAATCGTTTGGTATAGAGGATGCTAGTCTTTAGTTATCCGGCTTGGATGAGAATGTTTGAGTGCTTGATTATGTTAGATTTCAGGAACACATTTTTTTAAGATCATATCAGCAGCACTGATTTCAGCTAAAGTGAACCACCCATTATATTTATTAGTTGCGAAGGATATATTATGAAACGAGCCAAAATGATTTTTGTAACATCGATCTTGTTAATATTCGCTGTGTCCTGTTCTCCTGGGCCGGTTCAAACAGCATCAGAAGGTCTAAGCAACCCTGATAATAATGCCGTTGACCTAACACAAGAATTTTCCGCTGGCACGGAAAATGAGACTGAAACACCAACCGCGACACCCGAATTGGAGCCAACCCCAAGCCCCACCCCAGCTCCTAAAAACTTCAACTCTGACAATTTTTCGCAGTTTGTCCAGCTTCGTTCCTATTATAGCTCCGAGTTAAATCAAGAATTGGAGGGAGATCTTCTTGATATGAGTATGTCCGCCCTGGCATACAGCCCTGACGGCAGGTACATTGCCCTAGGCGGATGCACTCAGGTCGCGAGTGGTCCATGTAATGATACGGATTCAGGTGAATCCTTCCTGATTATATTGGACGCTCAGACAACAAAAATTGTTAGCAGGATACCAACAAAGGATGACACAATCACCAGCCTAGCATTCACTTCCAATGGCGAAAAACTCATTTACGCTGTTTTCCCCGCCCGGGTAATGATCTGGGACGTGGCTGCAGGGCAGATCGAACGGGTGCTGTGGGACGAAGGTGACAATAAAGACTTTCCGAAAATTGCTGTCAGTTCTGACGGAAGCATGATTGCGGCAGCTTACTTGAACAGGCTGCTGGTCTGGGATGGGCTTAGTGGAGAGTTAATTTCTGAGAAGCCAGCTGTACGCATCGCCAGCACCTTCCCCAAATTCAGCATGGATGGCACCCGCCTGGCTGTATTTTCCGCGAAGTATGGGACTGAGATCACAGTCTACGAAACAACTACCTGGGATAAGATCTCCTCAATCCAACCTCCCGGCAACCAAACCGAGATCGTGGCGTTTTCACCGGATGGGAAGACCATAGCTACCGCAGGATTTGAGGAATATTCAGAAATATTGCTGTGGGATGTTGATAGCGGTGCTCAGGTGGCAGCCCTGTCAGATACCTTAAAGTATGTTGAAACCCTGACCTTCACACCAGATGGTCAGCTGCTGCTGATCGCTGGCGTTGCTACTAATATAAATGAAGGGGTTAGTGTTTGGGATTACCAGGAGCGTCGCCAATTGGGTTACATCGCATCATATTTCTCTCTTGGCGGGTTTATCTTTTCAGCGGATGGGTCCTCATTCCTGACAAATGATTATTATTTCCCAATCGTATATCTGTGGAGCCTACCGGACGCGGAGATACTGGCCATCCGCCAGACGGTAGTCGATTTTCTCGATGCTCTCAACCAGGGGGATTATCTCAGCGCGGCAGCTCTTTTTAACCCAAATGAGGATGACTTAGCATACTTTGATTCAATTGGTATGGACACAGCTGATATTCCAGCCTTTCTTGAGGTGATCTGCACCCAGGCCAGCCAATCATGTTTGCAGATCAAAGATATTCCTTACCTGGGTATTGCTAATCAAAATGGTTACGAACTAATGGTCCGTTTCACAGCTTCGGACGGTTCGATTTATGTGGATCCGTTCGGGGAAAGCATATCCTTTGTATATGTCACATTAGACCCTTCTGGAGAAGTGAGCGTGTCCCTGCCCTCCTATCTCAACCCTGCTGAGAAGTAGATGGGAGGCCAGCTGATTAGGGACCAGCTTGAAAGATCAAGAGCAACATAATCAGCTTAATTGATTGATCCAGTCTGATCAATGACATAATGTCCGGCCTGGATCCAGGTCATGCTGAGGGTTGACAAATGTCCACTCCCCATATAGACTAGGGGAATACTTAAAGGTGGTGAATGATGATCAATTTAATCCTGATTGCAGTGGTGGCAGTGGTGATGTTTATGGTCATGCTCAAGGGCATGTCCCGACCTTCCTTGATTCTGGCAGCCATTCGTTTACGAAAAGACCATTAAAATCAAAGCGAATCCTCAAAACTCAGGCTGTCCAGATTGGACAGCCTTTTTTATTGAAAAATATTCTGCAGCGGAGTAAATTATGAACAGAAATATCCTTGTCGCAGTTGCCTGGCCTTATGCCAGCGCTGACATCCATGTTGGGAATATCACCGGTTCCTATCTTCCGGCTGATATCTATGCCCGCTTCCACCGCCTGCAGGGAAACCGCGTATTAATGGTTTCAGGATCTGATTCCCACGGGACACCGATCACTGGTTCGGGCCGACCAGGAGAACAGCACACCGGAGGAAGTCTATCAGAAATACCATGCCAAATTCCTGGATCTGTTTCAAAAAATCGGCCTCAGTTATGACCTGTTCACCAGCACCCACACCCAGAACCATTTCCGGGTTTCTCAGACTATGTTCAGTGCCCTGAAAGATCAAGGCTACCTGTACACTGAAACCCAAAAGCAGTGGTATTCAACATCCCAGGAAAGATTCCTGCCTGATCGCTACGTAGAAGGAACCTGCTATATTTGTGGATATGAGAATGCCAGGGGAGACCAATGTGACCAGTGCGGCAATCTGCTGGAAGCCAATGGCCTGATCAATCCCCGCTCGAAGATGGACGGCTCCACACCTGAGCTTCGGGAAACCGAACACTTTTTTATTGATCTCGGCAAACTCCAACCCCGGATCGTGGAATTCTTGAAAGCCCGGGAAGATTACTGGCGTCCAAATGTTATCAGGCAATCTCTGGGACAGATCCTGGCCAATGACCTGCACGGCCGGGCTATCACCCGGGACCTGACCTGGGGCGTGCCTGTTCCGGTTGAGGGCTGGGATGACAAACGCTTGTATGTCTGGTTTGAAGCTGTGATCGGCTACCTATCAGCAGCCATCGAATGGGCCCAGCTTACCGGCGAACCAGAAGCCTGGAAGGACTGGTGGTACAACCCGGAGGCCCGCTCCTATTATTTTATTGGCAAGGATAATATTCCCTTCCACGCTGTGATCTGGCCGGCGGAGCTGGCTGGAGTGGGAACCACCTTCGGAGCCTTTTTTGATGAAGACGATTCAGGCACCCCGGTGCTTCCCTATGATGTTCCTGCCAATGAATTCCTTAACATGGAAGGAAAAAAGATCTCTGGCAGCCGGAACTGGGTTGTGGACGGACTGGATTTCCTGTCCCGCTATGATCCCGATCCCCTGCGCTATTACCTGACTGCCAATATGCCCGAATCCCGGGACGCCGATTGGGCCTGGGAGGAATTTGTGACCCGCAACAATAATGAGTTGGTCGCTAACTGGGGCAACCTGGTCAACCGTGTCCTGGCCTTTGCCCACAAGAGTTGGGAGGGTGTGATCCCTGACCCGGGTGAGCTGCGACCAGAGGATCAGGAAATTCTGCTGGTGATCGAGAAGGGATTTGATACAGTCGCTGATCTCTATGACCGGGTCAAACTCCGGGCAGCGTTAACTGAAACTCTGCGCCTATCTGGAGAAGTCAATAAATACCTCGATGATAAAGCACCCTGGTTTGAGATCAAGGATGATCGGGAAAATGCAGGAAAAACAATTTATCACAGCTATCAGGGCTATCGATTCCCTGAAAATCCTCTTTTCTCCGGTCCTGCCCTTCACTTGCGAACAGCTGCACCAGACCCTGGGTTACGACAAACCGCTCTTTGGAGAGCAGTATACAGAAGACGTGTCAGATAATCTGGGCACTCATACTGTTCTGCGGTATCGGGAAGGTGAGGTCTGCTGCGACTGGCAGCCCAGCGCCATCCAGGCTGGCAGATCCTTTAACAAACCCCAACCGCTTTTCAAGAAACTCGAACCTGAGGTCGCTGAGGAAGAACTGAACAGATTGGGATAAATATCAAAAATTCTACTTAAGACACGGTTTCCTAAATGGAAACCGTGTCTTAGTTTAAGATAGGAAACTGGCTTCGAATATCTTGCTAACAAACCTGTAACCGATCTGGTCTTGACCACCTCCCCCTTCAACTGATAGAATTATGACCCACTATATGCCATAAAACATATAAGGTGTCATACATGAGTGAGGATCGGCGGGTCCGCAGGACCCAAAAATTACTCGGGTGAGGCTTTGATCGCCGAAGCCCTGGAAAAAGGCTACAAAAATATCACCATCCAGGATGTCACCAAACGGGCCGATGTCGGCTACCGGACTTATTTCCGGCATTACAACGGTTTGGATGAGCTGTTGATCAGCATCGCCCAGGACAGACTGGATGAAATTTACGAGATCCTGAACTTGCCCCAGCTGGGAAATCTATCTGAGAGACCCGGTCGAGTATTTCCAGGGGATCGGGCACAAGATCTTCCAGCACATCGAGGAGAACCAGGTCAATATTCGCTTTTTGCTTTTAGATGACAAGCATGGGCTTTGTTTTCATACCCGTCATGACCCGGGCCACTGAGAGACTCGAGGTTTTCTTATCCAGACTGCCCCAGGAGAATATTCCCCCTACCCTGGCAGCCAACCATATCATCTCTTCAGTTTTTTCGCTGATACGCTGGTGGCTGGAAAATGACACCCAGCCATCCTCCCTGGAAATGGGAGATATATTTACTGATCTGGTCATCAAACCCATCTGGCTGTTGATGACCAGGAAAGCATAACCATATTGGATCTTATTTACTAATGACTGACACCAACTCTCCCTTTGATCGAACTGGTAGGCGTAACCAAGAATTATCACACCAAAGCCGGAGCTTTCCCTGCCTTAAAAGGTATTAATCTGGATATTTATCCCGGCGAATTCCTGGGTGTGGTCGGAAAATCAGGCGCTGGAAAATCAACCCTGCTGAATATGATCAGCGGTGTGGACCAGCTCAGCTCGGGGGAGATCCGGGTCCGGACAAACGGAACCAACCTCAACCTCGCTCAACTGAGTGAAAACGAGCTCACCCTCTGGCGGGGACGGACCATGGGAGTGATCTACCAGAGCTTTCAATTGCTGCCCATGCTCAGCCTGGTCCAGAATGTGATGATGCCCATGGATATGAGCGGGCTTTATCAGCCCCGCCAGAGCAAAGAACGCGCCCTGGAACTGCTGGAGATGGTCGAACTCTCTGACCATGTGTCCAAATATCCCTCCCAGATTTCAGGGGGACAGCAGCAGCGGGTGGCCATTGCCCGGGCCCTGGCCAACGACCCTCCCCTATTGATTGCTGATGAGCCTACAGGCAGCCTTGATTCGATCACCGCGGAGGCAATTTTTGAGATCTTTGAGGGATTGATCAGCGCGGGACACACGATTGTAATGGTAACCCACGATCAGGGACTGCTGCCAAGGTTTACCCGTCATCTCAGTATCACTGATGGAGAGCTGGTGGATGAAGGGAGCAGCCGTGATTGATCAGAATCAGAACTTTACCGAAAGTTCATCCGACCTGATCCAGATGCGGGATGTGGTCAAGACCTTCTCCAGTGCGGCGGGGAAATTCACCGCCCTGCGCGGTATCAACCTCAATTTGAACGAAGGTGATTTCATAGCCGTGATCGGCAAATCTGGCAGCGGAAAATCGACCCTGCTCAACATGCTGACAGGCATCGATCATCCTACCAGCGGCCAGGTCCTCGTCAAAGGAGTGGATCTGCATGCCATGAGCGAAAGCAAACGCTCCCTGTGGCGGGGTAATAATCTGGGAGTGGTTTTTCAATTCTTCCAGCTCCTGCCCATGCTCAATTTGATGGAGAACGTGATGCTGCCGATGGATTATGTAGGAAAATACGATATCAACCAGCGGCCCAAAAGAGCCCTGGAGCTGCTGGCATTGGTTGGTTTGGACAAACAGGCCCAGCAGCTTCCCCGGGCTGTTTCCCGCGGGCAGCAGCAGAGTGCAGCTATTGCCCGGGCCCTGGCCAACGACGCCCCCATCCTGGTAGCCGATGAACCTACCGGAAATTTGGACTCCCTTTCCGCCGCTAAGATCTACGATTTATTTGAACTTCTCTCCAATCAGGGCAAAACAATCATTATGGTCACTCACGATCCATCGCTGACCAGCAGGACCTCCCGGACTGTCTTCATCTCCGACGGTGAGCTGGTAAACGAGACCATTGCCCAATCCCTACCATTGCTGTCCCATCCGGTCATGATGGAATTGGCCCAGCGGGTCACCCCGCTCCATTTTCAGCCCGGGGCGATCATCCTGGAACAAAAAAAGGAAGTTGATAACCTGTACCTGATTCAGAATGGCGCGGTTGATATTGTATTAAAAGAGAGCCGAACTGGAGAAGTTATTATATCCACGCTGCGCAGGAATGATATCTTTGGCGAGATCGAACTGCTTCAAGGAGGAAAATCGATCGCGAGTGTGCGGGCATCATTGGAAGGGCCGGTCGATCTCTTAGCCCTTTCCAGGAAGGATTTTGATTGGCTAAGAGAAGTATCACCACTCACCGAAGATGCCATCACAGGCGTGGTTCAGGAAAGACTTGCAGCCAGAAAAATGGCTGACCGGAGAAAAAATTCCCGGGGACTATTTAGAGGAAAAACAAACAGGAGATAAGAATGCGCCCCCGCTGGCGAAAAGTCCTCTCAGATCTGATCGATAACAAAGCCCGGACCATCCTGGTGGTTTTTTCAATCGCCGTGGGTGTCTTTGCAATTGGTGTCATCGCTGGAACCTACGTGATCATTTCCGAAGATATGGGCGTCAGTTATGCTTCCAATAACCCCTCCAACATCGAGATCCGGATGGAGGAGTTCGATCAGGATCTGCTCCATACAGTTCGGAATTTTGAAGGCATCCAGGATGCTGAAGCCCGCCGGGTATTCAATCTCAAGGTACGCTTGCCGGGAGAGACCAAATGGATCACGGTTGACGTGGTAGCCATGGAGGATTTCGAGGATAACAAGATCAACCTCCTTCAATCAGTCAGCGGGGCAGTAATGCCCGGAAAAAATCAGATCCTGCTCGAAAGGGACGTTCTGGAAGATCTCGATATCTCTCCCGGGGAGAAACTTGAAATCCAGCTCCGCGATGGGACGATTAAGCAGATCCCTGTGGCAGGCATCGTGCAGGATTCCTCCACTGGAGCAATTGATTTTCTCTCGCCTCCCTTGGCCTACATCACCTCTGACACCCTGAAATTCGCTGCCGAGCCCGACCAGTTCAATCGCCTCTTTGTCACCCTTGAAAACGGTCAGGATGACGACGCCTGGATCCGCTCTGTACTGGCTGATTTGAAAGAGAAGATCGAAAAAAACAACTACGTGATTGGTCGTACATTCATATCCAAAACACATCAGCATCCCCTCGAGTCCACCATCAACGCAGTACTGGGCATCCTGATGGCTCTTGGTGTATTGATCGTTTTCCTATCCAGCTCATTAATCGCCAATACTCTCAGCGCGCTGCTAAACCAGCACCTGCGTCATATTGGGGTCATGAAATTAATCGGCGGCCAGGATCAAATCATATTCAGGATGTATCTGGTGCTGCTGCTGGTATTTGGGTTGCTAGCCCTCCTGATCGCTGTTCCTGCTGGCGGCCAGGGAGCATATGAGCTAGCTCGATTTATTGCCGACGAGATGGGTTTTTCCTTGTTGGGATATCGGATTGTACCGCTGGCCTTGATCCTGCAGGTGGCGGTAGGTATTCTGGTTCCCCTGATAGCCGGTTTTGTGCCTGTCATCAAGGGATCAAAAGTCACCGTTCAGCAAGCCCTTGATGGAGATCAAACGCGTGGTTCTGGCGCTAAAGATCTCTGCTGGATTGGAAAGAGAATCACCCTGGGAACGATTCCAGCTCAATACCACCCGCCTGCTGGCTGATCGCGGCATCCGCATCCCCCGCCAGCTTCTGATCTCCCTGCGCAACACATTCCGTCAGCGTGGCCGATTGCTGCTGACTCTGTTCACCCTCACAATGGGTGGAGCAATCTTCATCTCTGTCTTTAATGTCCAGGTCACCTTGAACAATTATGTGGAAAATATCGGCAACTATTTCCTGGCAGATGTCACTCTTGATTTTGAACGTCCCTACAGGCTGGAAGAGATCAAGCAGTATGCATATCAGGATTCCCGGGTGACCCATGTAGAAGGTTGGTCTTACAGTACAGCCGAAATCCTCTTTCCCGATGGCTCCACTGCTGAGAATATCAGCATCCTGGCACCGCCGGCTGATAGCGGCCTGGTATCACCCATGATGGTCGATGGGCGCTGGATCCAACCGACAGACCAGAAAAAACTGGATATCAGCGAGGGTATTTATGATTATTATCCAGATCTCGAAGTCGGTGATCAGATTCCTCTCAGGATTCACGGCAAGGAGGAAAACTGGCAGGTAGTCGGTGTCTTCAAGTTCATTGGCCTGGAAGGTGTGATCGGCTATGCTCCCTATGAATATATTTCCCGCGAACAGAATTTTGCCAACCGCTCATTTTCCTACCGGATCGTGACCCAGCAGCATGACCGGGCTTACCAGCAGCTGATGGCCAAGGACCTGGATGCATTTTTCAGGGCTGAGGGATTCCAGGTCCAGGAAGCCACTCCAGGGCTCTCAACCCTGGACAGCGCTGCCGAAAGCCTCGATATTTTGATCACTTTTCTGCTGATTATGGCTCTGCTGACAGCCATGGTCGGATCAATGGGTTTGGCTGGCACAATGAGCATGAACGTATTGGAGCGGACCCGGGAGATCGGCATCATGCGTGCCATAGGTGCCACAGACCTGGAGATCATCCGGATGGTTATCGTGGAAGGTTTGCTGATTGGATTGATCTCATTCGGAATCGGCATTATCCTGGCAGTTCCCTTTACTTATTTACTCTCCAATATTGTCAGTGATGCTGTATTTGCCACTCCTATCGCCGTGGTCTTCACGCCAATGGGCTATTTGATCTGGTTGGGATTGGTGGTTGTTCTCTCATCCCTCGCCAGCGTTCTGCCTGCCCGAAATGCGGCCAGGCTGACCATTCGCGAGGTCTTAGCGTACGAATAATAAAAGCCGATTGATTATTGATTGAGTTAAAAAAAGGATATCCACATGAACACACATAAATCACATTTGATCTTATTCTTGAGCCTGGTCCTGCTGCTGACTTTAAGTTCATGCGGGGGCCAGGAAACCCCCAATCCAGAACCAGTGGTAACCATCGGCCTTGATCACGTCGTTGCGGAAGGCCGGATATTACCTGCTTTTGACAGCTGGCTCAATTTCTCGGCCCAGGGTAAAGTCGCCGAAATCCTGGTCAAGGAAGGCGAAAAAGTCTCTCAAGGGCAGATTCTGATACGCCTGGCTGACAGCGAGGAAGCTGTGGCTGGTTTGCTTGCGGCGGAATTGGAATCAATCGTCGCCAACCAAAATTATGATGATTTCCTCCGAACTTCGGATCTGAGCTCAGCCCAGGCCTGGCAGGCCTATCTGGTTGCCCAAGAGCTGCGGGCAGAAGCTGAACGCGAGTGGGAAGACCTGGACCTTGATTATCTGGAAGACAGGATCGATGACGCTCGGGTAAAGGTCCGGGATCTCGAGACTGACCTGAGTGATGACCAGGAAGAAGTCGACAAATATCAAGATGTTGACGAGAACAATTACGCCAGACAGACAGCTCAAGATAATCTAGAGGATACCCAGGATGACTATAACGAAGCATTGCGTGATCTGGAAGAAGCCATCCGCAAGATAGATGGACCACGGGCCGAACTGGACTCTGCCCTGGCTGTTGAAATCGAGGCCAGGCGTGAATTTGAAATGTGGGCCCAAGAAGGATTTAACCTCGACCAATTAACTTTGCTGGAATCTCGAGTCAGCGCCACTGATGCCGGCCGGGTTGCGGCTCAATCGAGACTCGATAATTACGCACTAACTGCTCCTTTCGATGGAACAGTGACCGATATCTATCTCGATCTAGGACAATTTGTCGGACCGGAAACTCGGGCGGCACAGCTGGCAGATTTAAGTGATTTCATCATAAAAACCAGTGATCTGACAGAGCTGGAAGTGGTCAAGATCAGCGAGGGACAAGTTGTAGAAATAATTCCTGATGCTCTGCCAGATCTGGTACTGACAGGGATAGTGGAAAGGATCAGCCAATCATTTACAACCCAGGCAGGCGATATCATCTACACAGTCACTATCCGACTGGATAAAACCGATCCCGCTCTGCGCTGGGGAATGACTGTAGAGCTGACTTTCTTGCCAGAATAAGATATGTCAAGACCAGATCATGTTAAGGACACGGTTTCTGATCTGGAATCCGTGTCCTTTTTTTATTAGATTGATTACGGGCTGACAACTCTGCCCATAAACAGGATAGTGTTGGTCTGGTGCTCCCGGATCAGGAACAGGAACGGCCGATCCACTACCATGGTCACAGGGTCTGCCGGCATCGATGTTGTGCTCATCACAACGGCGGTAGCAGCTGCCGCTTCAGTACCATCCTCGTCCACATTAATATAAGCCTTGTGGAAAACATCGGAAATGAATAGTTCCTTCCTGCCGGTCATGCCTGAAAAGTCGGCATCTTCATTGAATGCGCTGGGCATACCCATTGAAGCCAATACCTGGGCCAGGCTAACCTCTGATTCAAATTCAAATTTCGGGAATGTCAAAGAAACCGGTCTGTAATGCTGCTCTTCAAACACTTGATTAAGGACATCACTGGTCAAATCCCGTTCAAACCCTTCAAAAGCACCCCGATCTGGAACCAGGATCAGCATAGATGTGTCTCCCCCCACGTAAGGAAGATCCAGAGTTTGAAAATCATCTCCCCGGAAGTATAAAAAACTTGGACTTGATCCATTGTGCATCATCGCCACCGGAATCTTTTCTCCACCAAGGCCAGTGAACAGACCTGCATCTGTAAAGACCTCCTCAAATGGCTCCAGCCAGGTCGCTTTAAAGTAAATCGCATTACTGAGCACCAGTCTGGTATCCGAGTTTATCGCTCCCTGCGGTACCAGGTCACGGATTTTCTCTCCGGTCTGATCACTCACCCAATCATTGATTGTCAGCCGGGATTCTTCGGGTTCCTCGATATAGTCGAGCAATCGCAATCCAGCTCCATAATTTTGGGCTAAAGTGTCCAGGAAATCATCTTCAAAGTGGAAATTCTTCTGACCCCAGATCGCATTAGCAATATCTAGCTGGAAGGGTTCGCCCTCTTCATCAGGAATATCCCGGTCAGCCAGGGCCGCCAGGTATTGATCCAGCGCGTTAAAAGATGCATGGAACTGATCTTGATCCTCTCTGAAATGAAGGGTCTGGGACATCTCTGCTGCTGTATCCTCGACCGCTCCGGCATAAGTCATTGCCAGGGCAGAAGATATGCTGTAGGGCGAAAAGAACAGGTTTCCGGTGAGATCCTGGAGCTGGTGGTAAAGATCCAGAGCAAAAGCGTTGTTTCCTGAAACCACAGAGCCCAGACTCTCTTCAGGCAGCTGGGAGATGATATCCCTGGGTACTTTTGATTCCAGAACCTGGGATTTATTCCCTACCTGGGAATTAAAATAATTACCAGAACACCCAGCAAGCACCACCAGCAAAAGGATGGCATGGGTTTTATTCAGAGTGAATCTCATATCTTTCTCCCTTAATTGGTATTGATTTCCACCCTTATGACGGAAAGGGAATTAGATTTGTTCCCGAAACCCTTATTCCTGGAAGCTGATCACGGTTACGCCATCTCCCCCTTCATTTTCTTTTCCAGATTCAAAATTTATTACCTGCGGGTGACTGCGCAGGGTTTTCCGGACAGCCGACCGCAATTTACCTGTCCCAACTCCATGAATGATCCGGGCCCAGGGCAAACCGACCAGGAATGCCTTATCCAGGAAATAACCCAGGTTTTCCAGGGCTTCATCCACCTGCTGCCCCCGCAGATCGAGTTCTGTTCCCGGAGATTCAATTTCTTTAGGAGTCCTGACCACTGCCTGAGGCTTAACTACAAGTTCCGGAGCGTCTGCCTCCGGACTGTGTTCCAGATCGGCCTTTTGGGCTCGAACGCGGATCACACCCACTTGAATTTCTACATCATCCCCGCTGATGGATAAAACCTTTCCATTCTTTCCCAGGGATCTAAGATATACCTTGTCACCTTCTTTAATGGGTCCACTGGGCTTAGGTAAATTCAGTTTGGATCTTTTTGTGGGCCCGGTTTCGGAGATTATAGTGGATACTTCCTCAACCTTTGCTTCAATTTCTTGGATTTGGTCTTTTTGGTCGGCACCTTTTTTCAGTTCTTTTTTAATGGTTCTTAATTGGTCTTGAACTTTCCGCACAGCAGTTCTGTTTTCCCGGCGGGCTTTGTCCAGCGCGTCAATTCTTTCCTCTTCAACTTCGATCAGGCGGTCTGCCAGCTGCACCCTCAGGCTTTCCGCCTCGCGGTGAGCGTGTTCAGCTGCCTGGCGAGCCTCATCGGCCAACCTGCGTTGACGGTGAATATCATCCAGCAAATCATCCACCTTAAGGTCAGCAGGATCGAGAGTGCCGCGGGCATTTTGAACGATCTCATCCGGAAGGCCCAGACGACTGGCTATTGCCAGGGCGTTGGAGCGTCCTGGCAAACCTACTGTCAGGTGATAGGTTGGTTTAAGGCTTTCCAGGTCAAATTCTACAGAGGCGTTCATAACACCCGGAGTGGAATGAGCATAAGCCTTCAGGTCAGGATGATGAGTTGTCACCAGGGTTGTCACACCTCTCTCAAGTAAATTCGTCATCAGGGATCGAGCCAGGGCAGCTCCTTCCTGTGGATCAGTTCCAGCGCCAAGTTCATCCAGGATGACCAGGGATCGACGGTCCATTTTTCTCAGGATCTTGATGATATTGGTGATGTGCCCAGAAAACGTGGACAGCGACTGTTCCAGGGATTGTTCATCCCCGATATCTGCATACACGCTGGAAAATAGACTTAATTCGGAGGTTGCAGCTGCCGGGATATGCAGGCCGGTTTGAGCCATCAATGCCAACAAACCTACCGTCTTTAGTGTGACGGTTTTTCCGCCGGTATTGGGGCCTGTAATGATTATCGCATAAGTGACTTTATCCAGGGCGATATCAATTGGGACAACAGTGGCAGGGTCCAGCAGTGGATGGCGGGCACCAAATAGACGCAGGATTACACCGGGATGACCGGATTTTTCTTTTTTCGGGAAAGGGTGCAGGATCGGTTCAACAGCATTAAGAGCTGCTGCATACCGGCCCCGCGCAAATGCCAGGTCCAGGCAGGTCAGGGTCTCTACCAAATCCTCGAGGATGGGCGCATGTTCGGCAACTTTGTAACTCAATTCGAGGAGGATCCTCTGGATTTCATCCCGCTCATCCAATTCCAGTTTGCGGAAAAGATTATTTGCCTCCACCAAAGCCTGGGGTTCAACATAGATGGTTGCCCCTGAGGTGGACTGGTCATGGACAATACCCGGCAGAGAGGATCTGGCCTCTGCTTTGAGCGGCAGCACATACCGGCCATTGCGCTGGGTAATGATTGCTTCCTGCAGGTGTTTTGCCACTTCCGGTTTTTTTAGCATTTGATCCATGCGGTTTTTTAACCGCCCGTGAGTGACCACCAGATCTTTGCGGATTTGAGCCAGCTTCGGAGAGGCCGAATCCTGAACTTCGCCCTGGTCGGAAATTACCAGAGTAATAGCGCTGACCAATCCCAATGACACAGGAAGCTGCCTGGATATTACAGCCAGGCTGGGGTATTCAGCCTCCACTTTAGTCATTAGCCGGGTTAAATTGCGGGAAGCTACCAGGGTATCTTTCACCTGGAGCAATCGGGATGGATCAAGGATCACGCCCTTTAAGGCGTCGGTAAGGATCGGCCTGAGATCCCGGGCACCACCGATTGTGGTCCCAGGATGCAATCTTAATAATTCCTGTGCTTCTGCAGTCTCCCGCTGGAGCGATCGAACCTGATCAAGGTCAGTCAGGGGTTCAAGTTCGTACGCTCTTTCACGGGCTGGATTAAAATGGCAGCAATCTGCCAAAGCAGCCAAAATGCGGGGATATTCCAGGGTATTAAGTGTTTTTCCGTCCATCGGTGTCAGTGTACCATAATCATAAATCAGGCAGAGTTAATTTATCAATCCGGTATAGAAATCGATAGCTAGAAATATAATCTGCCAGGAAATTTGTCAGCCTTGCTTGGATCTGAAAGAAGATCACTAACCTCGAGTATAATCCCTACATATTATCAGTATTTCACCGGGAATCCCATTAATGAGCCGTCCTGTCTGGTTTGTAAACTTCCTTAAAAAGATCTATCCCAGCCGCCGTGTTCTCGCAAAGCTAACCAATCTACCCTTAATCGGGGAGGTGGTCGATTACTTTGTGTTCAGGGGAGATGATGTGGTTGTTCTACCTCTTGACCAAACCATACAGGTCAACGCCTCCCTTGACATTCCCGAGAGCACCATTCTCCCCTCCCAGGTAGTTGAACATTTTATCAACCAGGCTGAATACCACTGGGTGATGGATTTCTGCATTTGCCGCGAAGGTGATGGTTGTCAGGATTATCCCCAGAAATTAGGCTGCCTTTTTTTGGGCAAGCCTGTCCTGCAGATCAATTCCAAACTTGGCCGCAGGGTCACAAAACAAGAAGCCCTTGAGCATGCGCGATCCTGCCGGGAAGCCGGGCTCGTTCACACCATTGGGCGTAATAGACTGGACTCGATCTGGTTGGGCACATCCCCTGTGGATGGATTGATGACCATCTGCAACTGCTGTCCCTGCTGCTGTTTGTGGGGATTAGTAACAGATCTGACGCCTAAGATCAGCCACAAGATCACTGCCATGCCCGGGGTCCTGGTTGAAGTGACTGACGACTGTCAAGGATGCGGAACCTGTGCTGAGGGAATCTGTTTTGCTGAGGCAATCCTGGTAGAAAACGGAAAAGCTGAAATTTCGCTGGAATGCCGGGGCTGCGGACGCTGTGTAGAGGTCTGCCCCGAAGACGCCATATTGCTGACAATTGAGGGTGAAAAGAGCATCCAGCAAGCGATCACTCGTCTAAATTTACTTAATAGGGATCCGGTCCCTTAAAGGGACCGGATCCCTATTTAAACAACAAAAGAATCTCCTGGGACCCAGGCGGGGACGCAGACAGCCAGAAACACCAGATCCTCAGCTCCCCGATTTTCTATTTGGTGAATATCCCCCGCTGACAGGAAACAGGTCTGACCTGATTTCAGGGTAAAGTCCTTCCCATTCACCTGCATCTGACCTTCCCCTTCCAGGATATAGTACGTTTCTTCTGACACCCTGTGGTGATGGTTGGTGCTGGACTTCCCCGGAGGAATAACAATCCGAGCCAGGCTGTGATTGGGTCTGGTTCCATCGTTATTTGCACTGCCGATCAGCTCGTAAACTATCTCGCCGGTGTCTGTAACCAGAGGTTGTTGAATTTCCGTCCAGTCTGTGATTTTCATGTTTGATCCTTGAAAATATAATTTACTCAATAAAATCCTGGTACAACAATTCTGTTCGGGCTGCCATGATGAAATCATTCAGGTGCAATCTTTTAAAAATATGGGTCCACCAGCTGACAGCACAGCGCTTTGAGCTGACCAGGATAGCTGGGTGATGATCTGCTTCCTCTGCCAGGTTCGCTACCAGGTTTGTAAATTCCAGCGAGGATCGAAAATTATCCGTCACAAAGCCCTTTTCAAGACGTGGGATCTGTTCTCTTTCGACAATATTCCAACCAGGCAGGATCTCAAGAAATCTTTCGATCTCTGCATCCGTTAACGGCTGATCATTCTTCTTGTAGGGAAGGATATCCCGTTGTGCTAAATTTTTCATTTCTATTCCTTTGTAACTGGTAGTTCCAGCTGAGTAAAATTTATATCCACTAATTCCCGAGTGAACTGATGGCAAATAATAAAGCCAAGATTGAGGAATGTTCTCATCGAACGCTGGTTAAAATTGGCAACTGTCACCCGGAAGATTTCCGGTTGGAATGTCTCATCAGCAAAATTCAGGACTGCACTGACAAATCCATTGCCCCGTCCCAGGCCTGTCAGATCAGGTTTTAAGCCCACTCCGACGTCAAGTATTTTGGGCTCGCCAACAGGATAATACCCTCCAGGCACGCGGGCATCATCACCAAAACAGCAAGAACCTATCAGCACTCCCAATTCATCCAGGACCTGATGGTAGCGGTAGGCTGGATATAAAAGACCAGAAATATGTTCCTGATCCAGATCATAAAGATCGTAGGGAGGATCATACTTCCAATTAATTATCTGTTGGGCATTTTCTGGAGTAAGGGGCTTGATGGAGTAATGCAAGAGGAATACCGCCTTAATATCTGACCTCCAGCTGGATGACTAAACCCTATTCAGCCTTAAGGATGTGGGTGATGATCGTCGCACCACTGCCGCCAATATTCTGGGTCATTCCCACTCTGGCGTCTTTGATCTGGGCCGGTCCCGCCTCGCCACGGAGCTGCAGGACTGACTCCACAACCTGGTACATTCCGGTTGCCCCCACAGGATGGCCGCGGGCTTTTAAACCACCCATGGTCGAGAGGGGAATCTTGCCCACAGGAGTGATCTCTCCATCTAGTGCCAGCCGCGGTCCCTGGCCCCTTTCAGCAAATCCGCATGCTTCCAGGGAGAGGGCAGACATGATAGAGAACGCGTCATGGATCTCAAAGAAATCGATTCCTTCAGGACCAACTCCAGCCTGCCGATAAGCTTCCTGGGCTGATTTTTCAGCAGCTGCCAGCCACAAGGGATCATGGCGATCATGCACTGCCAGACTGTCTGTAGCCACAGCTGATCCAGCAATTCTGATCAAGGGTCTGCTTTTGTCCCCTTTTATCAGATCAGCTGGTACAACAACCACAGCCGCGGCACCATCTCCAATGGGAGATGCGTCCATCAGATTGATGGGATCAGCGATCATGGCTGCGTTTTTGTAGATCTGATTGTTTATTGGCGCTTGAAAACGGGCATTGGGGTTATGCGCGCCATTAGCGTGGGCATTGATAGAAAAAGAAGCAAAATCTTCATGCTTCCAACCATACTCATACATATAACGGCGCATAATCAGGGCATTTAAACCCACAAAGGTCACTCCGTGAATGGCTTCCCAATCAGCGCTGGCAGCTGTTGCCAGGGCAGAGGTAGTTTCAATCGGTGATGTGTCCGTCATCTTTTCAACCCCGATTGCCAGAGCACTGGAGATCAGTCCCGAGCTGACAGCAATCATGGCGGTTCGCAATGCCAGGGCTCCTGACCCGCAGGCAGCTTCAACTGACATGGCTTCTATACCCCGAAGTCCGACCCAGTCTGATATCAGTGCGCCAAGATGGGTTTGTTTGTCGAGCTGACCAGCCATCATATTGCCAACATAAAGGGCTTCCACACGTTTGATACCGGCATCCTCGAGGGCAGCAAACACTGCGTCACCTGCTAATTCCACCAGCCGTTTTCCCCAGTGTTCCCCGACAGGTACCTGGCCAATTCCCAAAATCGCTACATCCCGCATAATTCCTTTTTCCTTAACTATCAACTCTTGGCGAATTTTACAACTTCATGATCTGGCACTTAAAGCCTGCAATTATAATTATGTTTATCTCTGCTCTCAATTTCTATCAGGATTAAATCAAGCAATAATCACCGAATTAATTTCATTAGTATATTAATGGAATCAATTTGTATGAATCCACAGCATAATCCCGGTACCCATCCACTTTTTCTGACAGCAATCCTTCTTCATAATTCAGCTTGAACACCAGATTAATGAGCAATATGATCCACAATAACAATCTGAACAGGCTGAAATGATTGAGGATCAGGGGAAAAGTAGCCACCAACAGGGCAAGATACATAGGGTGCCTGACCAGTTGATAGGGACCTCGGCGGACAAGAGTGCTTTTTGGCTGGGGATCCGGTGTGATATTAAATTTCCCAATTTTCATTACCAACACTGCCCAGACTCCCAGGCCAATCCCAACCAATTCAATTAATACCAATACCCGAGATCCTGGAACAATTGGTCCAGTCAATCCAATTAAACCCAGGCTAAGAAATTGCACGAGTACAAAAAAGATCGACTTCCAGGGATTATTTATTATTTCAACCATTAAATACTCCTCTCATCTATCAAGTCAACAATGATCAACTGCTCCAACCAATCAGCTATTGTATGTCAGTAAAGGGGAATCAAATCAGATTTGAAACCGAATTTACAGGATATATACAAACTACCTGATCAATATCACCAGCAGATTTGCCAGGACAATAATAACCAGGACAACTCCCAGAAAAAATGTTGACCCTGCTTGCGCCAGAAAGAATAATCCTAATGAAGATATGATGATCAGGACAAATAAAATACCGTCAACTTGAGAGGATTTTTCACGCAGCAGATTAATAATATTTTTCATGATAAATAAACCCAGAGGAATGTCAGCAAGCTAATGATCAGCAGCAATCCACAAATTATGGGCAAAAGCTTCCTCAAGATCAAACCTTCTTGACCTTCCATTCCCGCGGTGCTGGCACCGACGATGATCTTGGTAGGAGCAGCGACTGATCCAAGGGCACCGCCCGTGGTTTGAGCAGCCAGGATCAGGGCTGCCGGCAAACCCAGAATTTCAGCTGTTCGATGCTGCAGAGCTGAAAAAACCAGGTTTGAATTGGCATTGCTGCCAGTCATCACTGCTCCCAGGGCACCCAGCCAGGGAGCTACAGCAGGATAAAACCATCCAATAGCAGCTGAAAAACCTCTGGCGAGTGTATCAGTCATACCGGCATGCTGCATAATGACAGCCATCATCACAATCGATGTAATTCCCAAACTGGAGGATGATACAGTATTCACTGTGCTCTGCATTATTCTGCCCAAAGCTCCTTCCTGATACCAACCAGCCTTCTTAAATATGGCGTAAGCGGCAATTGAAGAAAGGAACAGAATCATACCTGCATGACGCAGGATATATAACTGACGACCCGGGCCAGCAGGCACAGCATAGCCAGCAGACGTGATGGTTTCCGGAAACACGAAGCCCAATTTCAACAAACCCAGGAAATCCTTAATTGGGGGAATGAGCTGAATGATCAGAGTCAGGCTGATTAAAACTCCATATCCAGCCAAGGAGATCAGAAGATCACGCCAGGGAATTTTTTGTGAGATTGGGGACCTTCCTTTGGACTGCCATATAATAGGAATTCCGACCAGCAGGCCGACTACACCACCAACCAGACCTCCAATATTCCAAAAACCCTGAGTAACAGTAAAATATTGAGCGGCCGCCATAGCAGACCCAATCAACAACAGAGGCAGCCAGGTCTCGCGAACAGTTTTCCATCCCCCCACAACCAAGCTGACCGAGACACCAACCAGCAAACAGGTAATTCCAAGTAGTACAGCTGCCGGTCCCGCCAATACCTGCCAGCCCAAGCCTGTAGCGGCCATCATCGCGTTAAACGAAGCCCCCAGGGAACCAAATGTCACAGCCCAGGTATGTCCGAGGGAAGGAATCACAACCGCATTTAATGGAGAGAATCCCAGACCGATCAAAATGGGAGCAATCACAGCTGTCGGAACCCCAAAACCTCCAACTCCTTGAAGAAATGATGCAAAAATCCAGCCAATCAATAAAGCCTGCAATCCTTTATTCGCAGTCAGGTATGGCAAAGTTTCACTTAGAACCTTAATTCCTCCAGCTTCATCGACCACCCTGAACAGAGCGAAGGCTGTCCAGATGATCAACAATACATCCATAATTAAAAATACTGATTTTGCATGGGCATAGGAGAGGGTCTCAATATCGATACCAAACCAGATCCAAGCGATCAGGACCGCGGCCAGATAGCCCACGGCTCCCGCCCGGGATGCTTTCCAGCGAAAAGCCATCATCAGGACCAGAATGATCAATATGGGAAGTATTGCCAGAAAAAACATCAATTTATTATCTCTTTTCTCAACTTTCTAATTGTAGCATGGATACCCGGGCAGCCCGGTTCTTGAAAGCGGTTGATTTCATTCTATGGGGTGATTAGATACTTTAATTCTCCCCCACAGCAAGATTCGTCCTCCAAACATCAGGACATTAACCAAAGCATGGATATCAGCTCAGGTGAGATCGCAAACTTATGCTCTGCCGCTAGATCTATTTGAAGCAGTCAAGGAATATAATCTGGTGGTAAGCTGGTCAGTGGAAATTTAGACCCTGGCCGGCAGCAAAGATCAGATTGCAGTTTGAATAAAATCAACGATCAGATTGGAAACTTCCCGGGGGTATTCAAGCGGAACCAGGTGGCCGGCTCCTTTCATAGTGAAGGCTTTTCCCCTGGGCAGTTCTTTGACCAGTCGATCCAGCGCTGAAGCCTGGAATGTATCGCTTTCTGCTCCCCGGATCACCAGCACAGGAAAGTCGATTTTGTCCAGGTTCTTCCACACAAATTTATCCGCGACTCCTGCTGTCTCATAGATCCTGGCTTCCCAATCAGGACTGTAACGGAGAACAATCCTGCCATTCTCTGTATCTTCCGCCAGGCCCTGAACATAATCCATCAGAACCTGATCAGAGAACTTCTCAAAGACGGATTTAGAACGGTAGTTCTCAAACATCGACTCTCGACTTGAAAAAGATCTTTTCCTGTTAAGTGTTTGGCCAATCAGCGGCAAAACTCGCGGAACTAGCCCCAACGGAGAAAGCAGGCTCAAGATAGATCCTCTCAACGCTGAAAACAATACCGGCTCAATGACCACCAGGCAGCGAAAATAAGCAGGTTCTATGATGGCTGCCATCAGGGAAGCCATCGCACCCAAAGAGTGACCTACGCCGATGATCCCCTGGAAAGCTGGGTTGTTTGGGAACGCGGGTGCAGGACCAAATCTTCCCTCAAGATATCCTAAATAATCATCCCTGAAAATGATCCAATCCCGGCAAGTTGATGGATTGGATCCAGGCCAGAAAGGCCGCTGATAGAATGCCTCAACCTGGAATGAACCCAGAAATTGTGTCAGAAAAGATTGATATGCTTGCGGGGGATATCCATTGGCGTGAAGAAAAATGAAAGGCTGATCCCCCTGGCTGAGGACGAGGGGATCAATCATTGTCTTGATTAAGGTCATTTTTGTCCCTGCGCCTTCGGCGGGATGTTTTTTCCTGTTTTTTTCGACGAGCCCCCCGCTTTAAGAGCAACCCCAGTGAGATCAAACTCACTCCTCCAAAGAAGAACACCGCTTCATCCAGGAAATAGGCGTTCGAGGTGAAGAAGATCACCAGGCTGATCAATCCGCATAACAATAAAAAATTTCCCAGGCGTTTTCTCATGGGTTTATCTTAGAGAAGCAAGCCAGTCAGGCAGCCTGAAATCTCACTCTACATAATCCTCCAGCTTATATGAGACATTGGGGCTGCGCAGTTTTCTGAGCGCGGTGGCCTCAATTTGGCGGATCCGCTCCCTGGTAACATCAAAGTAGGCCCCCACTTCTTCCAGAGTATGGACTTTGCCATCCATCAAGCCGAATCTCAGTTCCAGAACCTGTCGCTCACGAACTGATAAATTATCAAGAGCTTTGCCGAGTTGTTCTCTCATCATCTCCTGGGCAGTAGCTTCGATAGGAGATGCGGCATCTTCATCCTGGATAAAATCCTCCAGTTGATTATCCTCCTCATCACCAACCGGACGGTCAAGTGACATGGGATCTTCAGCAGCCCGCAGGTATGTGTGAACCTTGCTCGTTGCTTCCCGCCATTTGCGCAGGAGATCTGGCGGTAGGCAATCCTCCCTTTTTAGATGATCCTTTATAGCTCTCTTATCTTCAGTATCCAAGTATTCGGTCTCGAGAGCAATTTCCTTCAAAGTTGGTTCATGCTCCAATTCCTGGGTCAGCCGGCGCCGAATTCTCAGGAGCTGGGTCACTGTTTCAAAAACATGGACCGGAATCCGTATAGTTCGGGCCTGGTCAGCAATAGACCGGCTGACTGATTGACGTATCCACCAGGTTGCGTAGGTGCTGAATTTAAAGCCGCGGGTGGGATCAAATTTTGAGACAGCCCGTAACAGCCCCACATTTCCCTCCTGGATCAGATCCAGGAATGAGTTCCCCCGGCCAATATAATGCTTGGCAACACTGACAACCAGCTTTAAATTCCGACGGATCAACGCCTGATGAGCTTCGTAATACCTGCTCCAAAGATTTTCAACCTCGATCTGGATTTCTTCATCCGATGGCAGCTTATCCTGGAATTTCTTAACAGAAGGAAGGTTCTTGCCGGCCACAAAATAACTTGTCAGCCAATCTGCCATTGAATCTGGGAAAGAATAGAAGGCCACAAAAAAATGGAAGATACTCCGGGCAACACTGCCCCATTCTTCATTTTCTCCCCACAGCCCATTGTCTAAATAATCCCGGGTATAGGATGGCGGCTCAAGAAACCAGGTATGGCGCAGAGCCCGGGCCTCGATGATGATCATCTCCCAATCCGGACAGACCATTTTTAACCGTTTGACATCTTCATCAATGCGGCGGTACATCACCCTCAGATCATCATAGATGGCAATGTAAACGTCCTTTTCGGAGGGGTTATTTGTGTCAACCAGAGGGTGTTCCCGCTTCAATCGGTCCATCCGGCGGGTGGATAATAATCGGGCTCCCAGCCAGAATTCCTGGTGAACATCCAGCAGATCAATCGTACCTATATCATTGAGGTACATCTGGACGGGATCATCGCGCAATGCTGCTCTGATATTTGCGCCTTCTGTTTCAGGAATCGTATGTTCGCTCTCCATTGGACATAACCTTTACACGGTCAGTTTTGGCAGGGACATAAACATACAAATAATGGGCCTGATCAAATTCAGGAATCTAAGGCTGCGGTCCGGCTGGTATAACGTTTCATTGCTTTATCTATTTTATGCTTTTCTTTGAGATTTTGGGAGATATTGATCTGAAATTCTGTTGATTTATAATCACCATTTTCATGATTGGATTCCTGCAAATAGCGGTAGTGATCGTTATTTTTGACAATTTGCCACTTCCTCAGGTTCAAGAAAGCCCGCATCAGGTCTTCCAGCACTTTATCAGATTTTGGTTTTAAGTCTCCGGTCATCACCAGCAATTCATCTACTGTCGCCATAAAATCTTCAGGAATGTGATTGATCACGTAATCACGTGGTTCCTCATCCCCCTGCACCAGAGATTCCTTAATATAGCTGACCAGGATCTGATAATCTGTATTCAGGAAATCCGTGGGGGCAAATCGTTCCAAACCTTCCCGGCTCAATTCCCGATCTACCTGTAGACAAGTTCCGGTTCCCGCAGCAAGATGCCCACACAATGAGCTTCATACAATTCTCCCTCCCGGCGGCCAGTTTGGCGCTGCGGCTGGCCTATATGTTTCTGTGGTTCTATCCGGGGCTGGACAGCTGGCCTTCCCTTTCGTTCCGGTCGAAATCCCTGCAATGTGTTTTCGTTTATTTCCAGCATCCTGGATAAGCGCTGCAAGTATGCATCCCTCTCGATTGGATCTGGCAGGTCATCGATCAGAGGCAGGACCTGGGTAGCAATATCACTCTTCACTTTGGGATCGTTCAGATCCTGACCACCCGCCAGTGTGTTCATCACATGAGCGACCACCGGTTGGGCTGATTGGATCAATTGCTTCCAGAGATCGGGGTCCTGGTGGGTGACGTCATCAGGATCCATTCCCGCGGGAAGAGTCAGCACCCGAATATCCGCCTTCAACCGTCCTTCCTGGTGCAGCAAGCCCCTGGCGTCAAATAGCATTTCTGGAGTCCTGGGCAATGACTGCCTGGCAAGCTGAAGCCCGCGCAGGGTGGCCTTCTGCCCGGCAGCATCGCTGTCGAGGGCGAGGATAATTTTGTCTGTATATTTCTTCAGGATCTGAAGTTGGTATTCGGTCAGGGCAGTTCCCATCTGGGCTACAATATTGCGGAATCCATGCTGATAGGGTCCAATGACACCCATATAACCTTCCACGATCACAGCCTGGTCCAAATCCCTGATCTGCTTCCTGGCGGAATCCAATCCAAAAAGCAGCCGGCTTTTATCAAAGATCGATGTTTGGGGTGAATTCAAATATTTTGGAACGTCATCCGGATCCAGGACCCTGGCGCCAAAGCCGGCCATGTTTCCATTCCGACCGCGGATCGGGATCATCAAACGGTGTCGAAACCGGTCATAAACCTTGCCATCATCTTTTTCTGATATCAGTCCCGCATCCATTAATTCTGTTTGGGTATAATCTTTGTTTTGAAAATAGTTCAACACAGCATCCCAGGATTTGGGAGCATAACCCAGGCCAAAGGCAGCTCTGGTTTCTTGATCCAACCCCCTCTTGTCAAGATATGCAGCGGCTGCTTTACCAGCTTCGGTATGTGCCATTTGATGGCGGTAAAAAACGACCGCTTCTTCCAATAGATTCCGGAGGCGATCACCCTCTTCTTTTTCCTCGATCGCTTCGGGAGTGAGAGGCGTTAAGACTACACCCGCCCTATCAGCCAGCATACGCAAAGCTTCGGAGAATTCCCATCCCTCCCGCTTCATCACAAAGCTGTAAAGATCTCCACCCTGATCACATTCCCCAAAACATTTCCAGGTCTGTGTATCTGGAAACACAACAAATGATGGCGTATTTACATTATGATGAAAGGGGCAAAAACCGGTATAGTTCCGCCCTGCCCGGCGCAGTTCAACGCTTTCAGACACAAGGTCAACGATATCAATCCTGTCTTTGATTTCGTCTGTCACGCTCATAGATGTCACCGCTTGGTTTAATGGGTACAGAACCGATTATACCAAGCACCTGGAAGTTCAGAATAAAATCCAACCCTCGATGCAAAGTTATCGAGGGTTGGTTAAGTATAAATTGGTTTTTATGCTGGAGATTAAAAGCCTTCCAGCCGGGTCAGATCCAATGTGCCATCTGCCAGCCTGGTTATGGACTGCAGAATACCCAACCGGTTTTCACGCACTCGCTGATCCTCATCCATGACCAGGACATTATCAAAGAAGGCAGTGATAGCTGGGATCAGGGGAATAAAGACATTCAAAAAAGCTTCCAGGTCGCCAGCCTGCAGATCTGTGGAAATTGATTTTTCCAGCGCTTGATAAAGGTCTTTTTCTGCAGCTTCCTTTAACAAGCCTGCCGATACCTGGTAGTTTTGTTCCAGATCCCGGGTAATGCGAACACAGCGCGCAAAAGAGTCCAGGGTCAGGTCCCAATCCTCTCTTTTGATCAGTTTCTGCCAGAATGCTCACTGCCCGGAAAGCTCCCGCAGGATCATTTCCCTGAGCGGAAACTACCGCATCTACGACATCATGGGAAAAACCCTGCTCCCGCAGGTAATGATGCAATCTGTCATAGATGAAGTTCAGACAGGCCTCCCGGGCTTCTGGTGCCATTTTGATGGGCAGCTCTGTTAATCGCAAAGTCGAGACAGGTTTCCAGGTCCAGATTAATACTCCAGTCGATCAGGTTGCTGACCAAACCCAGGGCAGCCCTGCGCTGGGCAAAGGGATCCTTGCTGCCGGTCGGCGCTAATCCGGCGGCAAATAAACCAGCCAATGAATCCAGGCGATCTGCCAGGCCAACCACCAGGCCAGGCTTGGTCTTCGGTCCCGGATCACCTGCTGAGGCAGGTGCATAATGCTCCTTGATCGCAACTGCAACAGAATCACTCTCTCCGGAATTAAGGGCATAATAATATCCCATCACGCCCTGGAGAGAAGTCATTTCCACTACCATCTGGCTGGCCAGATCAGCTTTGGCATAGCTCTGCAGCCCGGCGGGTATCCACCAGCTCAGTCTGCAGACAATCCAAGCAAAGGTGCAATCTCATCCACCAAACTTCGGATCCTGGTTGTTTTATCTCCCATGGATCCCAGGTCGACCTGGAAAGTCAAGAAATCAAGGGCTGGCACATAATCAGCCAGGTTCTTTTCCTGATCTTCTTTCACAAAATACTTGGCATCAGCAAAACGGGCCAGGATCACATCAGCATTACCCTGGGTGATGAGGGGCAATTCGGGGTATTCACCAGCCGGGGAGGGTTTGTTGGCTATAGTTATGAAATGGGGCAGCAGTACGCCAGCTTTCTCGACCGGGAAATAACGCTGGTGTTTCTTCATGACCGAAATCAACACCTCGCGAGGCAGCTCCAGGAAGGCTTGATCAAAATCTCCCAATAAAGCTGTCGGAGCCTCCACCAGGTGGGTGACTTCTGTTAATAAATCATGATCAGGTGCAACCTCTCCCCCGACCTTAGCCGCCAGGTAGGACAGATCACTGGTTATTCGCTGCTGGCGAAGTTTCTGATCAAGAATAATGCCCTGTCTTGCCGATAACTTTAAAATAGTCTTTTGGATTCTTAACCGGCAGGTTCTCTCCCCCAGCGATAAACCTTAAACCTCGTGTGTGGGGGCTGGAGGTCAGACCCGCAAAAGAAAAAGGAATCCAGCTTTCTCCATGCAGTGCCAACAGCCAGCGGATTGGTCTGGAAAATGCCAGGGAAGGATCATTCCAGCGCATGGATTGGCCAAAGCGGATTGATCCGATCAACTCCGGAATCGAGTCAGCCAGGACCTGATGGGTGGGTAAACCGGTTTTACGTTCGATCGCCACTACGTATTTTCCACCATCAATTTCCCGGACTTCGAGATCATCTACGGTAACACCTTTCGATGAAGCAAATCCACTCGCTGCCTTGGTAGCAGTTCCATTCTGATCAAAGGCTCGCTCACTCGGAGGGCCCTTAACCAACTGTTCAAGATCCTGTTGGCGATCAGCCAGTTCAGCAAGGTAGACCACCAACCGCCTGGGGGTTGCCAGAACTTCCAGTCCTTTATACTCCAGTCGAAGACCGTCCAGCAGCGCTGGAATGGCTTGCTCCAACTGGCTGATTGCGTCAACAACATCACCGGAAGGAAGCTCTTCTGTGCCAATCTCCAGCAGGAAGGGCGCTGGTTGTTTAGGATAAGCAGGGAAGGATGTCTCGACAGCCTCGACTGTCCCTGATCCGCCACCCTTCAGCCAGGGAAATTCCAGTCTCTGGCGCTCCTCCAGATAGGCATCCGCCACCCGGCGGGATAGATCCCGCATGCGGTGGAAAAAACCCTGCCGCTCTGTGACACCCACTGCTCCCCTGGTATCAAGGAGATTGAAAGTATGGGAGCATTTCAATACAAAATCATGCGCCGGAAGAACCTGCTGTGCATCGAGGCAGCGTTTGGCTTCCTCTTCGTAAAGGCGATAAAGTTCCCGCATATTGTCGACATCAGCCAGTTCAAAGGCATATTTGCTGAACTGCTGCTCACTCTGCAGCTGAACATCACCGTAGGTGTAGCGGTCATTCCAGCGAATATTTTTAAAATCACGCACATCCTGGAGCGCCATGGCAATGCGCTCCAATCCATAGGTAAGCTCGATCGAAACGGGATCCAGCGACTGGCCACCAGATTGCTGGAAATAGGTGAACTGGGTGATTTCCAGGCCATTTAACCAGACTTCCCAGCCCAAACCCCAGGCGCCGAGGGCAGGTGATCTCCAGTTATCTTCTACAAATCGAATGTCATGGACCGCAGGATCGATTCCCATTGCTTCGAGGGAATTCAAATACAGTTCTTGAGGATTTCCGGGATCTGGTTTTAAGATTACCTGGTACTGGGTATGCTGGTAAAAACGATTGGGATTCTCTCCGTAACGCCCGTCATCAGGCCTGATGGATGGTTCCACGTAGCCAACACTCCAGGGCTCGGGACCTAAAACTCGCAGCGAGGTGGCGGGATTCATGGTACCTGCGCCGACCTCCGTGTGATAAGGCTGCCAGATCAGGCATCCATTATCTGCCCAAAATTTTTCCAGGACCATAATCAGGGATTGGAAATCAAGCGCTTCTGTCATAACATCTCCTGCTCTCCTGACCAAATTCAGGATGATATCCATCTTATTGAAATATTGATCATTTATTCAACAAAAACTATCCGAAAATTATAACATGGTGACTGTTTTGAACGCACCTCGGAGGTCGTTTAGACCTCCGAGGTCTAAACGACCTCGGGATATGCCCTTCTCAAGGACCCTTTCATCCCACAGGGATGCTCTCTTGAAGTATAATCGCAAAACTAGTCCGTCCGTATTTATCAAAAGACACCTAGAAAAGAGAGAGAATTATGACTGCAGAATATAAACAGGAACGCTGGAGCCTGGCCGCCCTTTTTCCAGGCCATGATACGCCAGAATATAAAAGCGCCATGGAAACTCTGGAAAAATCTGTTGCCGAATTTGAAGAAGTCCGTCCCCAGCTCAAGGATGATATCGATCAGGATACATTCAAAAAGATCATCTCAAAACTGGAAAAGATCACAATTCAGAGCAACCGTCTCTATGGATTTGCCGGTTTATGGTTTACAGAGAACACCCAGGACCAGGATGCCCAGGCCTTGCAGGCCAGGATTGAACAGTTCCTGGCGGGATTGCAGAACCGGGTTTTATTCTTTGATTTGTGGTGGAAGGAGCTCGGTCAAAAAGACGCAGATCGCTTGATGGCCAAGGCCGGAGATCTGTCCTACTGGCTGGAGGAAATGCGCCACTTCACTCCCCACACGCTCTCCGAGCCAGAAGAAAAGATCCTTAATATCAAAAATGTGACCGGATTCAGCGCCCTGGTCACCCTCTATGACTCAATTACCAATCGCTACAGTTTCAAAGTGGAAGTTGAGGGTGAGGTCAAGGACCTGACCCGAGGTGAGCTGATGGTTTTCGCCCGCCATCACGACCCAGACCTGCGAGCTGCGATTTACCAGGAGCTTTACAAGGTGTATGGTGACGATGGTCCTATTTTAGGACAGATCTACCAGACCGTAGTGCGGGATTGGCATAATGAAAACATCGACCTTCGGTCTTATGGCAGCCCAATATCTGTCCGCAACCTGCGCAATGATGTGCCTGACAAAGCTGTCACAGCCTTGCTTGATGTCTGCAAAAATAATGCGCCTACATTTCAGCGTTTCTTTGACCTTAAAGCACGCTGGTTGAAAACAGACCAACTGCGGCGGTACGATATCTACGCTCCAGTTGCCAAATCTGACAAAACCTACACATACCAGGAAAGTGTAGCAATGGTGCTGGATGCGTTCCAGACATTTGACCCCAGGGTAGCTGATCTGGCAGAGAAGATCTTCGCTGATGGACATGTCGATAGTGAGGTCCGCAAGGGTAAACGTGGTGGGGCATTCTGCTGGTCGGTTGACAAGGATTTATCTCCCTGGGTGATGCTGAATTTCCAGGGAACTGCTGATGCGGTTGCGACGATGGCCCACGAACTGGGACACGGCATCCACGCGCTGTTAGCAGCCGATCACAGCGTATTCACGTATGGATCTTCATTGCCCCTGGCGGAAAATGCTTCTACCTTCGGGGAAATGCTGCTGATCGACAAGCTTCTCAGCCAGGAATCTGATCCTGCTGTCAGGCGGGATATCCTGTTTAAACAGGTAGATGACGCCTATGCGACCATCATGCGCCAGGCATTCTTTGCCATGTTTGAGCGAGATGCCCACCAAATGATCCGGGATGGGGGGATCGTTGATGAGGTTTCAGACATGTACCTGAAAAACCTCCAGACCCAGTTTGGCAAGGCAGTTTCCCTCAGCGATGAATTCCGCTGGGAATGGGTCTCCATACCCCACTTCTACAATACTCCATTTTATGTTTATGCCTATGCCTTTGGCCAGCTGCTGGTTCTGTCCCTGTATCAGCGCTACCAGAAAGAAGGAGATTCTTTCAAACCGGGCTATATCAAGATCCTGGAAGCCGGGGGATCCAAGGCTCCGGCTGCAATCCTGAAAGAATCAGGCATCGATATTTCCAGCCAGGAGTTCTGGCAGGGCGGTTTTGATGTGATCAGTGGAATGGTCAAAGAATTGGAGGACCTGCCGATCGAATAGATCAGCTATCTTCCCGGACAACCACATAACGTAAAGCAAGTATCGCCAGCAGGTTCGCAAATGCGGCAAATATGGCATT
The DNA here is from genome assembly GCA_963751575.1 of uncultured Chloroflexia bacterium. GTDB lineage: Bacteria > Chloroflexota > Anaerolineae > Anaerolineales > UBA11858 > B10-G9. Next base: position 175,300 of record CAVVUX010000001.1, read on the forward strand.
CAGCCAGAATCCTCCCTGATAAAGAGGAGCCACAAAGAGTGAACCCAAGCCTCGACCGAGGATTGCGCTGGCGATATTTAATGCCATAATAGTCGCCCTGGCTTCTGGTAGAACGCCCGCCAACAGCGGGATCAGGCTGACGATTGAAAATTCGAATGCCAGGAAAAACAAAAACAATCCCAGAAATGCTCCCAGGGATGTGCCTCCCAGTACTGGCAGAGTCAGAGACGCCACGACACTTGCAACCAAACCCAACCAGACAGCCCGGCGGGCGCTGATCCGGTCCGCAAAGGCGCTGACACCACCCTCTCCGATCAACTCCGCTAATCCAATCACAGCAGAAGCTCCTCCCAGGGCAGCTAGCTGCATGCCAAAGGATTCATTCAACCAGACCCCGAATACACCATTCACCAGCTGGTTAGCCCCACAGATCAGTATGGTCACGGCCAGTCCGGCAAGGGCTGAAGGCGAACTCAGAGCCAGCTTGAAGTTGGCCCGGATTCCGGGTTGTATTTTTGGTTTTGATCCATCCGCCGGGATCAACAGCAGAATTACCAGAAATGAGACTGCACCCAGGCTCGCCATGAGCGTGAAGGGAGACAATAATCCAGACCGGTTGATCAGATAAGCCACAGTCGGCACACCTAGAAAAAATGCCAGCGACCAGCTGATCTCAGTGAGGCCAATTACGAATCCCCGCCGCTGAAATGGAATCGTGTCTCCAAAAAAAGCCTGCAGGGCTGGATCAAAAACCGATTTGCCCAGCATGGAAAATACCAGGAAGATGAAGAAACCCAGCTGGGTCGGATAGAAAATAATCAGCAGCGCGCCCAGCGTAAAAAGTGACATCCCCGCCAGCATCCCGGTCCGCCGGCCCCGAGAATCAGCAATCGATGCCAGAACCGGTCCGATCAGGCCGACCAGCGATTGGCCAGCAACCATGCGGCTGATCTGGCTCAAGCTTAGGCCAAAACCAGTCATAAATATCGGCTGAAGGGGAAAGATCATTCGGAACCCGGTATTGAATACTGTCCGGATCAAGGTTGTGCTGAATATTTGCAGCCAGGATTTGCGGTTGATATCCATAATCTTTATATAGTACCAGTTATCCTTCCCCTGCGAGCAGGCCGCTGACCGATCCGTCAGAAAGCTCAAGACAGGTCTGGATATCTCCGCGCATCATCCAGGCTCCTGCAGTCCTCCGAGACGGGAGAGCTGGCGCTCATTCTTAAGCGATTATTTAATATCAGCTGCCAAGGAATATTTTATTCGGCCATCAATATCTTCAGCTGGAGCGGTTCTTTGCTCCGAAAAGCCAGCCCCTAGAGGCCAATGAATTGCCTCTGCAAGGCTCCCTAGATCTGGAGCTCCACCACATCCTCATCCTCAAGAATATGGTCCCGGCTGACCATCTGGCCCGGAAAATCTGCGCTCGTCCCCCAGATCTTGGCGCTTTTCAGATTATCCTTGAAATCGTTATGAACCTTTCCGGCGAACTCAGCCAGCTTAATGCCTTTATCAACCACAAAAGGCGAGGTTTTATCAACACTCTTACCGGGAGCCTTGGAATAAACCCTGATCACCCCCAACATATCAAAGATCTTTGCCTTTAATTGTTCCAGATTATGTCCGGTTTCAGCTGATATTGGAACCATTGGATAATCAACTTCCAGCAGTTCCTTAAATATGTGGTAGTGCTCCTCGAAATCCTCGCTGTCATATTTATTCACGACTACCAAGCTGGGCACATGAAGCAGAAATCCGTCTGATTCAATCTGGCCCGCAAGATAATCAGGTGCGATCCGGTTTTCCTGCAATTTCTGGTAGATAAAATGCAGCTGCTGAACAGGATCTGCGTGCAGATCGATCATGATCAGCACCAGGTCCACCCGGCGGATCAGATTCAGGAATTCAGGGTCGATATAATCCTCGCTAAAGGGCGGAGTATCAATCAGCTGGACCTGGATGTTATCGATTGACATCATGCCCGGAGAAGGTGTCCAGGTTGTGAAGGGAATTTCTGAAACCTCCGGGCTGGCATTAGTCTGGTTGGCCACCAGGGATGATTTTCCTGCATTTGTGCAGCCGATGATGATCAGCTGGCCCGCGCCTTCCCGGTTGATGTGGTAGGGAGAAAACTGTTTTTTGGAGGTTTTTTTTGAAGTGCTGGCAGTTTTGAGTTTGGAGAGCTTTTTTCGCAGATCTGCCCTGAGATGATCTGTCCCTTTGTGCTTGGGAATAGTTCCCATCATCTCTTCCAGGAATTTTATTTTATCCTCAGGCGTAGTCGCTGAGCGAAAACGCTCTTCGGCATTAAAATAATCAGCGGGTAAATTGGTTGGCATAGGTTTTCAGCCCGGAATGCTAGTTCAATTTTACCGCAAGCCAGACCTTACTGCTCTGCAAACCTTACTATTTTCTTAAGCACCAGCCGTAATAATCATCTAAAATCATGTTAGTTAGGTTAAGTCAGATTAGAATGGACTTATGATTCAGTTATTACTGGCGACCAACAATCGCGGGAAGCTGGCAGAGCTGCGGTCGCTCTTAGACGGACTCAAGATTGGGCTGGTATCCCCTGCTGATCTGGGTTTTGAAATCCAGGTGATGGAACGCGGAACCAACTACCTGGAAAACGCGGTCCTCAAAGCAGCAATTTTTGGCCAGGCATCCAAAACCTGGACCATGGCGGATGACAGCGGTTTAGAAGTCGAAGCCTTGAGTGGAGCTCCCGGTATTATTTCTGCCCGCTACGCACCACATCCGGAAGCGACTGACCAAGACCGACGCCGCTACCTGGTGGCTAATTTGGAAGAATATCCCCGCCCCTGGAAAGCTTGCTTCCAGTCTGTGGTTGCCCTGGTCGGCCCTGAAGGCTCCCCGATAGTCACCCAGGGCACCTGCCGGGGAGAGATCATCCCGGAAGGAAGGGGAGTGGGCGGATTTGGGTACGACCGAATTTTCCAACTGGAAGATTCAGAATACACGATGGCTGAACTGACAGAAGAACAAAAGAACACCATCAGTCATCGGGCATTGGCTGTCAAAAAAATAATCCCTGTCCTGCAGGGCTTGCTGGCAGAGGAGATCAGCGGTTGAGATAAAAAACCCTGGAGGCCGTTGTCAGGATGATAAGAAAACCTTTTTAAGTTATCATATAAAGTATTAACTCGAGGTCAAAGTAAAAGATGGTATCAGCACAAGAGTTTTGGATTATCCTGATCTTAGCAATTGTGATCTCTCTGCTTCTCGGCGGCGGTGCTGTCTATTTCCTGCTGCCCATGGTTGACAATAAATCAGAAGAGGATGCTCCCAAACCCAAGAAAAAGGAAAACAAGCAAACCACTGAGCGGATCCGAAAAATGTTCCAGTTGATCACGGATCTTACTGTGACCTTGAATTATTCCCGTGTTCTTGAAAAAAGCCTTGACGCCTCGGTCCTGGCCCTCCGACTATCAGATCTTTCCACCGATCGTTTGATCAGTGCCGTGCTTCTGTTTTCTGAAGAAGATATGTCTGTGCCAGACCTAGTGGTAGCTTATGGCAGAGGTTTACCGCGTCCTGACCTGAGCGCCCGGGTGCCCGGTGTTTCGGGATTGCTGGAACGCGTCATTGAAAGCGGAGATCCCCATATCACCAATGAAATGGGCATCGATCCTGAACTCAAACAATTCATATCCTTCCGGGCTTGCGCTTCGGGCTACTGCCTTCCGCTGCGGGCCGGGCTGGATACATTTGGTGTTCTTTTATTTGGCCATCCAGACCTGGATTATTTCACTTCCGATGCCCAGGAATTGCTCGGCACAGTGGGCCACCAGGCTCAAATGGCCATGGCAAATGCTCATCTGTTCCAGGAGCTAAAAACTGAAAGGGATCAGATCATCAAGGTCCAGAGCGAAGCCCAACGCCGGCTGGCCAGGTCCCTGCACGACGGTCCAACCCAGACTGTGGCAGCGATCCCAATGCAGATCAGCCGGGCACGTCACCTGCTGAACCGGGATGTTAACGCAGCTGCCGAAGCACTCTATCAGACAGAAGAGTTAGCCCGCAGGGCATCCCAGCAGATCCGCCATATGCTCTTTACCCTGCGCCCGCTGGTGCTGGAATCCGAAGGATTAATCGCCGCTCTAAATACAATGTCGGAAAGGACTCGTGACACATTTGGTCAAAACGTGATCGTTGAAACAGATGCTGCCCTCGTTGAACAACTTGACATGAACAGTCAGACAGTGATCTTCACTATCGCTGAAGAAGCAGTTAACAACGCCCGCAAACATGCCAAAGCCGAACATATCTGGGTTAAAGTCCAGAGCCTGCAGGATGATCTGGCCTTCCTGGAAATCGAGGATGACGGCAAAGGGTTCCTGGTCGAAGATGTGATGGATAACTATGATGACCGGGGCAGCCTGGGTATGTTAAATATGCGCGAACGGGCTGAACTGGTTCAGGGTGTGTTCCACGTTAAATCAAGACCAGGATCAGGCACCCAGATCCAGGTCGTTTTACCCCTGACCCCCGATGCCGCCGATCGGCTGCGCCTGATCTAAAAATCCCAAAACACGTATAATCAAACCATGCCTTATTCTGAGCAGATCTACTATCAAGCTTATCAGGCGGATGATCTTGGAAGGATACCGCTGGTACTGATCCATGGAGCCGGAGGAGAACATCTTTCCTGGCCCAGCGAGCTGCGCCGGATGGCGGGGTACAGGGTATTTGCCCCCGATCTGCCAGGCCACGGCAAGAGTAAAGGACCCGGACTACAGCGTATCTCCGCTTATGCCGGGGAAATCCTCAGCTGGCTTTACAAGCTGGAGCTGCCAAAGCTGTTCCTTGGTGGACACTCAATGGGGGGCGCCGTTGCGCTCTGGATCGCGATCCACCAGCCTGAGATGCTGCATGGACTGGTATTGATCAGCACCGGGAGTCAGCTGCCAGTCAACCTCTCGTTGATCGATGATCTGGCCACTCCCCATAGTTTTTCGGCTGCAGTGGACAGCATTTGCCGCTGGTCCTTCAGCCCCGGGGCAGATAAACGGATAGTGGATGGTGTCAGAAAACAAATGCTGAGTACCCGTCCCTCGGTATTGGGAGCGGATTTTCGAGCCTGTGATGCTTTTAACCTGAAGGAAGAACTCAGGAAGGTGATCACCCCCACCCTGGTGCTGGTAGGAGATCAGGACAAGATGACCCCGCTGCGTTTTTCAGAAGAGCTGCGGGATGGGATCAAGACCTCGCAATTAGCAGTGATCCCGGGGGCAGGTCATATGCTGCCACTGGAAAAACCCGGGGATGTTGCAAAGCAGGTGGTGGGATTTATGACCGGGGTTCGGAATCATCAAAGTATTGCCTAATCAGGTTTGAGGTTGTATAATGTTTTTTCGATGGGCGGTTAGCTCAGCTGGTTAGAGCGTTGCGTTGACATCGCAAAGGTCGTTGGTTCGAGTCCAATACCGCCCACTGTCTTGGACCCATCTCGAACCTCATAGTGAGGCTGTAGAGCAATTCCTGGCCATGCTCAGATTTGAGCAGAAACACCAGGCAGAATGGCTCTCGGAAGTCCTCAAGTGAGGTTGGGATGGGTTCTTCGTTTAATATCAAGGCGGATTCCTTGGGTGATTACCAGACTGTGAAAACCTCATGCCATACTTATGATTACAGGGGGTTTTAGTTGTTAATCAAACTAGTGATGATTGCTATTAATGTAGTTATCTGAAACTAAGACCCATTTTTTAAAATTCTCAATTTCTCGCATGCTGGAGAAAAAAATTTAGACATTAAGAGGTTTAATGCAATCACCAAATTTTGTAGATCAAACGTATAAAGAATATTATTCTGACAGAGACTATGAACAAGTAGATTTATTTCGTTTGATAAAAGAAAAATACCAAATAACAATGGTTATCTATCCTGGTAGTTTTGTACAAATCTCTCCATCATTTGTGTTTCCTAATGTCACATACATTGACTCTGACAAGAATGCAAAGAAGTTCTTCAAAAACGACAATTTGGATGTATTCATAAACAAGCGGAAAGAATATTCTGAAGACCCAAACATCTCATTTTATGGGATCAACTATATAAATACGATTGACGATTTACGCAACCAATTTGATTTGCTGATCTCTCAATATGCTGGATTCATATCTGACACATGCAAGGAATATTTAAAGATTGGTGGGATTCTACTAGTAAACAACAGCCATGGAGATGCGGGTCTTGCCTCAATAGATAAAGATTATCGACTTATTGCGACAGCTCATAAATCAAAAGGAAAATATAGAATTTCCGAAGCATCACTTGAAAAATATTTTATTCCCAAAAAGGATATTAAAGTCACAAAAGAATTACTTTATGATACACAAAAAGGTGTTGGTTATTCAAAAACAGCACCTTTATACCTTTTTGAGAAAATATCATAGCCCCACAGGAATAAAGCCGTTATCCGCCAGGTCGCAGGTAGATCCTTCGCTCATCGAGTAAAACACCACCTTTTCAGAGGGCTTTTTCGTTTCTTTTCTTAATATTTTTTCTTGGATCTTTCAGCGTTCCTGGCGTGGAATTAAACACCAAGGCCTATTCTGTCCGCTGCCAAATCACAATAAACTCTGTGTATTTTCAATAAGTTGTACCCAAAAGATCCGATCATTCTGGGCAATCTGGTATGATGGGGGTCGGGTTACGGAAGGATTTGATATAATTTTTCATAAGTATCAGATCTGAAAACCCTTTTTTTTACAGTTTATTTTTTGATAGGAGAGTAATTATGATTAAGAAAGTCACACATAATCTAGTTCTTTTTCTTTGCCTGATCTTGGCCTTAGTTCTAAGCGCCTGCCAGGCAAGTCCTGCCGATGCTCCGGCTGATGCGCCCGAAAGTGATGTGATCGTGCTCCGTGCTGGAACTGGAGATAGCGGTGAAGGCCTAAGCCCTCACCAGAGCATCATCGCTGATTATGAGGACCTGAATGAAAATGTCCTGATCCAGCTGGAGGCCATTGCTGGGCGGGACTATTACACCAGGATTCTGACCCAGATTGCTGCAGACCGGGCCCCAGACGTGATGAATATTGGTGACGATGCTGTCCCATCCTTTGTTGAAAAGGGTGCCTTCCTTTCATTGGACCAGTGCCTGGCAGACCTGGAGTTTGATCTTTCGGTTTACCTCCCAGGATTGCTGGATCCAGGTATGGTGGATGGTGAATTGTACTTCCTGCCCAAGGATTATTCCACATTGGCTGTTTACTATAACAAGTCAATCTTCGATGCTGCAGGTGTTGGCTACCCTGAGGCAGACTGGACCTGGGATGACCTGCTGGAAATCTCACAAGCTCTGACCCAGGATTTGGATGATGATGGCCAGACTGATATCTATGGCATTCAACTCCCGGCTAACTGGACCACAGGATTTGAGTATTGGGTTGCCGCTGCAGGTGGAAGCCTGATCAGTGAGGATGGATCATCTTTTATTGGTTTTATGGACTCCGCTGAATCTATCCGTGCTGTCCAGTTCTATGCTGACCTGTACAATACTTACCAAGTCGCCGCTCCCCCTGCTGATTTCAGTGCTTTTGGTGGTGGAAACAGCGAATTTGACAACGGCCAGGCAGCGATGCGAGTCTTTGGCCGCTGGCCCCAGGCCGGGATGGTTTCCAATCCGAATATTGATCTGGGTGTTGCAGGCATGCCTGCCGATGCTGTAGAAGCCAATATCCTCTTCTGGGGAGGATTCGGTATTTCCTCCACAACGGATAATCTAGAAGAAGCTTGCCGATTCTTGAGTTATTATGCTGGACCGGAAGCAGCCAAAACCTGGAAGGATTGGGCTCTCCCGGCAGTAAGCTCAGTCGCAGAAATGCCCGAGGTTTCTGATGACCCCCTTAATAGTGTCTGGATCGATGAGCTGACCAATCTCAAACCCCGCGCATATACTTTTACTCCTTATTGGAATGAAAGTGCTGATCCAGCACTGCGCAAAGCCCTGGAAACGGTTTTGCTTGATCCGAATGCGGATGTGGCAGCAGTTATGCAGCAAGCTGCGGCAGAAGCGCAGGCCGCCCTCGATGATTTGTTAGCTGAGTAATAATCCTGGAACCGGGCAATGAAGCCGTTCCTGATCTCCGTTAGCAATCGCAAATCTTCTAACATCTCAGTCCGGGTCTTCCTCCTGGACTGAGATGAGCCTTCCTTTTATAAATGGATCTTCGTAGCTCCATACCTGGGGACCTGGTGAACAATAAACCAAAGAAGCGTCGCCTGTCGCCCTCCCGCCGGAGGGAAGCTCTAGCTTTCTATCTGACTATCTCTCCCTGGCTGCTGGGATTTGTGCTTTTGACAGCAGGCCCGATGTTGTATTCTTTATATATCAGTTTCACCGACTGGGATCTGCTTACGAATCCAGCCTGGATCGGTTTTGAAAATTACATCTCAAAGATGCCAAACGATCCTCGCTTCTGGCAATCCCTAAAGGTAACCTTGGTTTACACAGCTGCATATGTGCCCTTAGAGCTGATTGGAGGGCTGGTTCTGGCAGTCTTGGTGAGAAACCAAATCAAGGGTATTCGGGTTTTCCGGACAATCTTTTATTTACCCACTATGCTGGCAGGAGTTGCCTTTGCTGTTGTTTGGCTCTGGATGCTTAACCCAAGAGGCGGTCTAGTAAATTTGGCGCTGGCGCAGATCGGTATTCTAGGGCCTCGCTGGCTGCTCGATCCTGATTGGTCCTTATCCGCTCTAGTGATGATGAGTTTCTGGGGCTGGGGCAGGGCTATGATCATCTACCTGGCTGGACTCCAGGCTATCCCGGGCCAACTTTATGAATCCGCTGCGATAGATGGGGCGAATCTGTGGTCACGCTTCCGTCATATCACGATTCCCATGCTTTCACCCACGATCTTTTTTAACTTAATTCTAAGCGTGATCGGCACATTTCAAACATTCACGAATGCTTTTATCGCCACCAACGGTGGACCACTCGATTCCACCTTGTTCTACGTGCTATATCTTTATAAACAAGCTTTTCAGCTGCTGAATATGGGCTATGCCTCTGCCCTGGCCTGGATTCTGTTCCTGATCATCCTGGGTTTGACATTGCTGATCTTCCGAACCCAAAATTTCTGGGTCTTTTACGCAGGAGAAAAAAAAGATGACTGAAAGCCAATCAAATGAAGTTCCGATCATACAGCTTCGGGGTTGGAAGCTTGTTTTCCGGTATCTTATGCTGGGTTTGGTAGCAGTGCTTTTTCTGCTACCGCTTTACTGGATGATCGCCTCATCCCTTAAACCGGAATATGAGGTATTTGCCCGACCTCCGGTGTGGTGGCCAAACCCACCCCGCTGGAGCAATTATACCGAAGCGTTGACAGAACTGCCTTTTGACAGATATGCCCTTAACACTCTGATCATTGCCAGTGGAGCAGTGATCGGACATGTTCTATCCTGCACGTTGGTGGCATACGGTTTTGCTCGTTTACGGGCACCGGGCAAACGCGTCTTGTTCATCATTCTGTTAGCAACACTCATGCTGCCCTACCCGGTAGTGATGATTCCCCAGTACATCATTTTTTCCCGGCTGAATTGGGTCAACACTTTTAAGCCATTGATCGTCCCCACTTTTTTTGGTAATGCATTTTTTATCTTCCTGCTTCGTCAGTTCTTCCTACAGATTCCAGTTAACCTTGAAGATGCGGCCCGCCTGGATGGTGCAAATACGCTCCAGATCATCCGCTACATCATCCTGCCCATTGCCAGGCCGGCGATAGCCACGGTGGCTTTGTTTACCTTCCAATTCGCCTGGAATGATTTTCTTGCACCGCTGATTTATCTCCAGGACCAGTCCCACTATACACTTATGCTGGGTTTATCCTTTTTCCGGAGCTCCTTCGAAGTTAACTTTGCATACTTGATGGCTGCCTCGTTGGCTGTGGCAGCACCGGTAATTGTGATGTTTTTCCTGACGCAAAAGACCTTTGTAGCTGGTATTACCCTCGGCAGCCTGAAAGAATAAAACCCCCGGATTGAGTATTCTTCCAATAGGGCTGCATGCTACAAAACCAACATTTGATCCACCAGGCCACAGGTACCGAGCCCATATTTGTGGAAGGTGCTAGCGATAATCACAGGCATTTTTTGTTGATAAGAGACTGAGTATAAGGGAAGCGCAAATTGTGGTTTCGTAAATCGTAAGTCGATTCAGCGCCAGAATATTGAATGATAACATCCATAGCCCTGATCTCAAATCGGTTTACGGCTAATGATTTACGCCTCACCTGCTTTATCCGCCACTGTAGGGCAGGTTCGAATCCTGCCGGGTAAATAATTCCGGTTCGATTCGAGTCCATTACCGCCCACTGTCTATGGACCGCTATTCAATCAGGATAGCGGTTTTTATTTATGTTTCAGAACAGAAGATATCAGTCGTTCTTGTCCGCTAACATCTATATCAACATACATCCATTACAGGTAAAATTAGAGTGAAATAGACAGGAGTCAGGTATGGAATCAAATCAATTTCAGCATAATGCAGCTGGTCTGCTTCGCGTTGGAGCGGACGAAGACCAATTTGGAGAGGTGCGCGGCCTTGGTGTCAGTCAAATCACATTTAAGGTAACGCCAAAAGGGAGCAACGGGATATTTATCATTGAGAATACTTTCCACACAAAAGGCGGCCCCGCAAAACACCTCCATTACGAACAGGACGAGTGGTTTTACGCTCTTGAAGGTGATTTCTTGCTCGAAGTTGGCAGCGAGCAGTTCAAGATGAAACCGGGTGATTCTATCCTTGCACCGCGCAGAATAGCCCATGTGTGGGCGTTTCTGGGTGGCGGGCGCGGCAGAATGCTGATTGCCTTTCTGCCAGCTGGAAAAATGGAAGCTTTCTTTCGAGAAGTAACAAAAGCCAATGCCATGCCGCCCCAAGACCCTGAATTATGGCGTGCACATGGGATGGAATTAGTTGGACCTCCTTTGAAGGTATAACTTTGATTCCGCTTTAATACCAATGATTAATAAGGTGGTCCAGAAATCCAGCACAGATGCAGGAAGTCAGTTTAGAATGAGAACAGATACTCATGGAAGCCAAACAACCTCACAAACACTTGACTGTGCTGGCAACTCGGAAAGCTGTCCGATTTGGAAGCAGATCGTCTTGAGCTCATCAGGCCGCAGAGCCAATTCAGACCACATGTGATGTCATCGGCAGGAGCTATAAAAATAGAAACGAGATAAGGATGAGAAAAAAAAGTTGGCGTTATTGGTTCAACCTTTCGGCCTTTGGAATCAGTCTATTAAGTTTGTTGTTTGCTGCATTAGCAGCCTATGTATCATACAGGAGCACTCTTAGATACCTGCATCCGGAACGACAAGTCGTTGGAGAAAATGAAAACCCGGGGATGGCTGGGGTTGCCTTTCAAGACATTCGCCTGGTTACAAGCGATGGGATCGAATTGGCAGCGTGGTACACACCTCCAGAAAACGGGGCCCTGATCCTGGTAGCGCACGGCCATGGGGATAGACGATCTGTCGATCAATATCTCTTGTATGCCCAGAATGGGTATGGAGTGCTGGCCTGGGACTTTCGCGCGCATGGCGAGAGTGGTGGGGATCTGAGCACAATTGGTTTTCAGGAAGCTCTGGATGTGGAAGCAGCGCTGGATTTTGCTCTGCGACAGGAAGGAGTGGAACATATCGGAGCCTGGGGTGGTTCGATGGGGGGAGCAGCAGTGCTTGAATTAGCGTCAAGGCGCATTGAGATAGAGGCTGTCGTGGTAGACAGCGCCTTTGCGACGTTGGATGATGAAATGAGATGGGCGGTAACCAGCAGGGTTTTCCTGCCATTCATTCGACTTATCGCAGAGACTCAAGCCGGTTTTGATATAGATCTGCTGCGTCCGGTAGATCGCATTGGAGAGATAAGTCCTCGGCCAGTATTGATCATCCAGGGAGAAGCAGACAGCATGATTCCCGCGGATTCTGCCACGCGCTTGTATGATGCAGCGGGTGAACCCCGTTTTTTGTGGACGGAAGCAGGTGTGAGCCATGTCGGGATGTATACTGCGCTCCCTGAGATGTACGAGGACCAGGTCATCGGGTTTTTTAATGATTACTTATTAGAGCGGGATGAATAAGAGAGGGCTTTCTAGGCCTTGCTCATCCCGCCCTGCCTGTAGAGCAATCGTTAGGATAAAATTCGGTTAAATTGATCTGACTCAGATTAATAGGAGTTCCCAGATATGAAAAAACAAAATTTAGGAATTATTGCCTTCGCAATCTTCTTTCTCTTCTTCATCCAATTGGCTGGCACACTGGTCGAATCTATCTACATCCTCGACTTGATGAACACCTCCCTGGACGAGAAAGCGCTGGGTTTGCTGTTCTTCTTTACACCTGTCTTATTGTTGTTCTATCCCAAAAAACGACCGGGGCTAACAGCATGGATCTTATTCGGGCTTCTTTTCCTGTCCCGAGGATTCATTCCATATCTCGATACCCTGGGACGGATGCTGGCTGCCGGGATCGGCACAGGTTCTGCTTTGATGCTGTTTCCCTTCCTGATCTCCACCAAAGTAGAAGATGAGGACAGTGGTTCTCCCGGCCTGAGGATCTCTGCCGGACTCGCATTGGCGGTTGGGTTATCTGTTTTCCTGAGGACCGTCAATTACGGTCTGGATTATTCCCTTCATCCGGAAGGCAGTTGGGTCGGCTGGGGATTGGCAACAGCACTCGGGTTGTTAATGACTTTGTTTGACTGGAATACCATTGATCAAGCCCAATCCAAATCCAGATCGATAACACTGGATATCACAGGAATTTTCTTGGTAATTGGCTTGGTCTGGTTTGCCTTTTCCGCACCGTCGGTGATCTCTCGCTGGACAGAAGGCGATTATAGATTGATCGTCATCACGGTCAGCCTGCTGGCTCTTGCCTGGGTAGGATTAACGCTGGGCAAATCGAGCTGGTTCAACAAAATTTCCCCAACATTTTTAGTCATTTGGAACCTGCTGTTCAGCATATCCTTGCTGCTGACTATCCTGGCCCATCGGGTTTCCTTCCCTCAGACACCGACCACTCCAAGCGTAATGGTTGGCTCTCCGACCTGGACCCAGCAGGTACCATTGGTAATTCTGCTGCTGCTCTTCCCGGTCATTTTTATCGACCTGGGTGTCTTCTCAAGCCGTATCAAGCAAATCCAACCCAGTCCCCGTGACTTTATCCCCGGGCATGCTCTTGGGAAGCTTTTCTCTCGTTATGTTGGTCTTCACCCATATATTCACCAATGTCTGGGGCTACGTCGAGCCGGTCAGTCCCTGGTTCAGGAATAAGTTCTGGCTTCCATACCTGTTAATGGCCGGGCTGGTCACGCTGCTGATCGGACGGAAGGGACATAGCATGTTCAACCACCAACCGGAACCAGAAAGCAAACTGCACTGGGGATGGGCAGCACTGCTTGGGACCTTGTTTTTAGGAACTGGTGGAAGTGTTCTGCTCAGCACCCGGGTCCAGTCATTTGAACCCCAAAACAACACGCTGATCGTGATGACATACAACATCCAGCAGGCGAATGATGATTTTGGCGAGAGGTCTTATCCCGAGCAGCTTGCTCTGATCAGGCAGGTTAAGCCAGATATCCTTGTTCTTCAGGAATCAGACTCAAGCCGGATCTCTCTGAATAACAATGATTTTGTCCGTTATTATGCAGGCAAGCTGGGCTACCATTCCTATTATGGACCGACTACGATCACCGGCACCTACGGGACGGCCATTTTATCCAAATACCCTCTTAAAAATACTGGAACTATTTTCACTTTTAGCGACCAGGACGAAATTGGAACATCAGAAGCTGAGATTGAAATAAGTGGTCAGCTGTTCACAATCTACAACGTCCATCCTGATGGCTCAGACACTGCCATGCTGGTTTGGGCTGAATCGCTTCTGGAACGCTCCAAAGGTAAGATCAACGTGATCGCCGTGGGGGATTACAACTTGCGGGATTATGAGGAGCCCTATCATTTGATTTCAAACGTATATACCAATGCCTGGGAAAGTGTATATCCAACCAAAATCAGCCCGACTGGAATGGATATGTCTGGCAATAACCGGATCGATCACATATTCTTTTCCAGCCCACTTGCGGCACGGAATCCTGAGTATATTTTGCCCCCTGAATCTGCTACCGATCACCCTGTTCACTGGACTGAAATAATCTGGGAGTGATAAAAAAAATCTGGTGGTAATTTCAGCTGTGAAGAGGGAAAGAATGTTTGAACTATAGCCATCATGGTCAGAGTTATTAGCTGAAAGAACAGCTGCTTAAACCGGACACAAGCTAATTAGGCTGGTCATGAATTATTCGTCCTTTGCCATTTAGTCTCCAGATTGAGCATCATAGTTCCCTAAATATGGAGGAAAAAATATGCGAGTCTTTGCATTGGGAGGTTATGGAAAAGTTGGCTTACCAGCGATTAAATTACTGGCAGAGCGTGATCTGGTAACAGAGATAGCGATTTGTGGCAGGAATTCAGACCTCGCAGAAGCTGCTGCCAGTAACGTAGGCAAAAAGGCTCTAGCCGTCCACACTGATGGCACTGATGTGGAAAAGCTATCTTCGCTTTTAGGCTCTTACGATATCATCATCAATTCGGCGACAGACGATACAGTTCTTCCCGCAATCCGGGCGGCAATCAAGGCTGGTGTCCATTACTGCGATGTAAATGTATTTAAGATCAACGAAGCCCTGTTGCTTGATCCGCAAGCCAAATCAGCCGGGATAACCACCATCATCGCCGGTGGAATAACTCCTTGTATCAGCAACCTGATGGGAATATACCTGACCCAGAAGCTGGACCAGGTTGAGCAGCTTCAGTTAGGCAGAGCCGATATTTTCAACTTCCAGACCGGGGAGGAACTGACGCCGGGAGATTGGCGGAATCAGCTCCAGAAGGGGCAGATAAATTTGCTTGATTTCAGGGATTTCATCGCCTGGGTTTTTGCGGTCATCCAGGAGAATGGTTTTCGGCCTGTCAGCACATTCAACAAGGGTCAATGGGGGGAGAGTGATCCGACAATAAATGGTATTGAAGTACCGCTGACATCCGGCGGCCAAGTATCTTATTTTCCTTATTACTGTGGAGATCTACTTTTCCCCTCCCTCCCTGTTGACCTCTCACGGGTTCCTCCAGTTGAGATTTTATTCAGCTCATTTCCACTGCAGCTCCACGATCTGCTTCGCGCTTATTCTTCGCGCGTCGCTGAGGGAGAAATCGACTCCGAGATAGCAACAGCTGCATTTTATGATGCTATTGGTAGTGATCCTGACCACTGGTTAACATTGCAGAGGGACATTCCTCCGATCTCAAAAGTTTGGGTGCAAGCCCTGGGTCTCAAGGATGACAGGGCAGCTAGCTGCAGATGCTGGTTCACAGCGCCGATGTGGGATGTGGGAGGATATTTCCTGACGAGTGTGTCGTTGGCTGCTGCTGCTCAGATGGTCCTGCGCGGTGACATCAAGAAGCGCGGAGTCATCACCGCAGAAAAAGCTTTCGAAGCGCTGCCATTTTTGAACGATGTTTCTTCCCTGCTGTCGGACCATCTCTCGGATCAAAAATTGTTTGACGAATCATTTGATTGGCTGGAGTAGCATCATCACGATCTGCAGGCTTCACTTCGGTTATGATCGGAGGACACAGAAATTCTGCCATGTTAAAGGTTTTTGATTTATGACAATTATAAGGGGGAGACATAATTACTCGCCCTACCTGAGGGCTGGTGGGGCCTCGAGTCGGGCTGAAATAAATAGGCAAAGGACCTGAAATGGAATACTCCCAAATCTTTATCTCATTATTGATTATTCTTGTGATTTCGATTCTGCTCGTATTAACCGGTCTTAAGAAACAGCCAGGTATTGGTGTGATAGGGGCCGTTGTAATCATCGGGTTGACCTTATGGTTAAGAAAAGAGGGCTTGAGATCTATCGGTTTTTCTCAACCTGACAGCTGGTTGACTGCTATCATAGCTGGGCTGGGGCTCGGATTCATTATTCAGATCATCACTGTTGTCTTGATTGAACCGCTTAGTGAAAAGATCACCAAAACACACCATGATCATAGTATCGTTGAGGGCGTGAAAGACAGCTGGCTGGCGTTTTTGCAGTGGATGCTGATCGTGTGGGTTTTCGTAGCGTTTCTTGAGGAAGGAATTTATCGTGGGTTCTTGATGACCGAGATTACCAAGATCCTGGGCAGGGGGCCAATTGGCATCATCGCTGCTATCCTGCTGACCTCCCTCGTATTCGGTCTTTCACATGGCTATCAGAGTCGGAGCGGGATTGTAAGCACAGGATTTGTAGGAGCACTCTTGGGGATTATCTTTGTTGCAAGCGATTTTAATATCTGGATAGCTCTCTTTACGCATGGGTTTATTGATACGATCGGCATCGGATTGATTGCTGTTGGGAAAGATAAAGCAATCCGCGATATAGTCTGGAAACGAGATCAAGAACCCTAGATAAGCTCAGGTTCAAGACGATGCGTTTCGCGTTTTGGACAATGGTGCTAATATTAGTGGAGATCAGCCCACAATCATTTGAATTATTTTCTAATCTTCATCTATCTCGGGGCAACCCATTCTTTCGATCTTAAAGTTAGAGATTTAATAATTATCGGCCGGATAACTATCCTTGCTGTATCCAGCCTGATCATTAGAATAATAAACAGAAAATGAAGTAATGACTATCTCAACATGAACCGACGCTTCAATCACCAGGAATTGAAGCCCGGGGTCCAGAGGTGGAGGACAGGAACAGCTATCCGGCACCATATGGACTAAAGACCCTCCACAAAATTCATCCACCATGTGTTTATATGAAATCAAACTTTAAACCAACCAATATCTATCTCTTCATTGCAGTCGCTGCATCAACTTTCTATTCAATGATTTTTGTGGCTTCTTCTCTTTATCAAGTAACAGTTGCGGGATTAACGCCACTGCAGCTGGTCTTGATTGGAACAACTCTGGAAGTAGCCGCTTTTGTTTTTGAAATTCCGACAGGTATCATCGCTGATATCTACTCACGCAGGCTTTCAATCATTATTGGGTATATTTTGATGGGGTTGGGATTCCTGATAGAGGGTTTCTTTCCTGCCTTTCTCCCTATTTTAATTGCCCAGGTAGTCAGGGGATTGGGTTACACCTTTACCAGCGGCGCGGAACAGGCCTGGATTAGTGACGAGATCGGTGAGGACAAAGCCAATCAATTATTCTTGCGTGCTACAAGCGCCGGTCTCTATGCCTCCTTGCTTGGGATGGGTTTGGCTGTCCTTGTCGGAGGTGCAGATACATCGTTCCCTATTCGCTGGGGTGGTTTAGGCATGGTTTTACTAGGCATTGTTCTGATCTTAACCATGCCGGAAACCGGCTTTAAACCAACACCCCGTGAAGATCGCAACACATGGGAACAGATGATCCACACTTTTAAGGATGGTTTCGCGGCAGTTCGTTCCCGCCCCCGTTTAATCTCGATTCTTGGTATCGGCCTCATCTATGGGCTTTACAGCGAAGGATTTGATCGTCTCTGGGTTAAACATATCGTTGATACATTCGAATTACCAGGATTCTTTGGGGGTTCCCAGGTTGCATTTTTTGGTGCGCTTAGGGCTGTAGGCGCGATCGCCACCATCATCGCCTTGCGTCCTATCAGAAAACACATTGACACCAGCCAACCCCAAGATATAGGAAAGGCTATGCTGCTCGTAACTGGCGGAATATCAGCGGGTCTGATTGGCTTTGCAATATCACCCATTCTGGGACTAACCATCAGCATATTTTTGATGATTACAATATTGCGCAAAATTGCGGCCCCGCTTTATACATCCTGGGTAAACCAGAAGTTGGATTCCGGAACACGCGCAACCGTGATCTCGATTTCCAGCCAAGTGGATGCTATCGGGCAAATCGCCGGGGGTCCGGGTGTAGGATTGATAGCAAAATTCGGATCAGTTATCGGGGCCATTTTTACATCAGGTATTCTTCTATCTCCCGCACTTTTCTTGATCGGACGCGCCAATGCCAGGTCAGAAGAACAAACTTAGGATTGCTATTTTGATATTAGATCCCCAAACCACCGCTCTCCCCGACAGGCTGGGTATGACCTGCACGAACGACCGGGGACAGGGGTCTGAAATCCCAAAAATTGCATTCTGGGGATGGACTTATACCCGTAGAATAAATACATCACATTATTAGTCCGTTACCTATGAAGAATATAATTGTTACTGAAACGGATCGCCTGCTTCTCAGACATCTTGAAATTCCCGACATTGATGCTATCTGCCGGATCATTTGTGATCCCGAAGTCATGCTGTTCAGTAATGGCGTTAAGACACCCACTGAGGCAGCAAAATGGCTGGAGGATTGTATCGAGAGCTATTCCAAATTTGGCTACTGGCTTTGGGCGGTGATTGAGAAATCCACAAGATCCTTAGTTGGCTACTGCGGCCTGATCCATTTTCCAGAACTCTCTGGGAAAACAGAGCATGAAATTGGATTTCGTTTCCAACGGAGTTCCTGGAGTCAAGGTTACGCCACGGAAGCAGCCCTGGCAGTGAGAGACTATGCTTTTGATACGCTTTCTATACCCCGGTTGGTCGCCCTCGTAGACCCCGGCAATACTGCCTCTCTTCGGGTCGTTGAGAAGATAGGAATGGTTTATGAAAAAAACGTCATGCTGCCAGGATACAAGCACCCCGATCGCCTGTATGCGGTATTCCGTCAGCAGGATAATGATTCTCTGGTCATTGCTCCAGATAGTTAAGCACACCGAAATATTTAGATTGGGAGGATTAAATGGAATTAACAGGTTCGATTGAAATCTTGACTATGCTTGCAGCCCATAACAAATGGGCAAATCAGAAGATCTTCGATGCTTGCTCCGAAATCAGCCCGGTCAAGCTAAACTCAGTCACTGATGGTTATGAATCTGTAATCGGAATCCTTAATCATCTTGTCCAGGTCGAACTTTCTTTTCTTGAGCTCGCCTCAGGGCGCGAACCCCGGAGAATCGACCTCGATCACCTTACCGAGCTTCAGATAGAATGCACCAGGATCGACCAGGCCTATATCGAATACATTAGTTCCCTGGAATCAAGTGCGGTCAAGACGGGGAGCTTCCTTGTGCCGTGGTTCGGATTTGAGATCAGCCTCCTGGAAGGAATCCTGCAGCCGCTGACCCACTCCCACAAGCACCGGGCTGACATCTCGATGTTGCTTCCCGGCCTTGGCGGGGCTGGGGTCGAAATGGATCTCATCCAATGGATCGCCGACCAGCGAGCTGAATGACAAAGGCAAAATTGTCAGGTATCAAGAGCGGTTACCGGTTATCCATGCACATGCCAATCAACAAATGCGCCGAGGTGTACGGATCGGGTATCCAGTTGAGATTGTGCTATTCCAGCAGCAGGCCGATCGGGGTCGCCTGGTATTCTGGCGGAATATCTTCTCTGGTTGAGATAGATCTTAGCTGGTCCATGGTTATCCTATAGCGGCCAGACAAGGGGCAGAAATATCAATACAATGAAAAAGATAATGATATTCAGCCAAACTCCTACCTTGGTATAATCCCCAAATTTGTAACCGCCGGGACCGAAAACAAGAACATTGGCCTGATGACCAATCGGCATCAAGAAAGATGTGGCGGCAGCAATCACTACGGCCATGACAAAGGTTTGCGGATTGGCGCCCAGGCTGCGGGCAGCATCGATCGCAATCGGTGTCACTAAAACAGTAGCCGCGGCATTGGACATCACTTCAGTGATCAGGGCTGTCATCAGGAAGATCCCCATCATCACAGCTACCGTCCCCCAGTTTCCCACTAGCTCGACTATTTTTTCGGCGAGAAGAAGTGCTGTGCCGCTATTTTGCATGGCGATGCCCATCGGGAGCATCCCCGCGATCAGGAAGACTGACTTCCATTCAATGGACTGGTATGCTTCGTCCATCGTGAGAACGCCAGTTAAGATCATCAGCACTGCACCGATCAGCATCGCAGTTGAGACATGCAGGAAACGCAAACTGACCACCAGCAGCACTCCAACCAGGATCAGGACAGCCAGGGGTGCTTTTTTGGTGCGCTTCGCTTCGATCGGCGGAGTTTCCAGGATCAGAAAATCTTCATTGCGCCGTAAGTGGGCAATCTTTTCAGCTGGGCCCTGGATCAGCAGCGCATCCCCAAAATCAAGTGGAATATCAGCTAAATTCGAGGAGATCGATTCGCCCCGATGCTGAATTGCCAGCACCGTCAAACCGTAGCGAGCTCTGAAAATCGGTTTCTTTCAAAGTTTGACATTGGATGGACGATTTCGGGGAAAGGGTGACTTCAACCAAAGTTTGGGATCCCTGGTTGAGTTCATCAAACTTCCATTCGGGAATCGCTTCCAAACCCAGCTCTTCACTGACCTTCAAGATATTTTGCGAATTGCCCTGAACGAGGAGAATATCACCTACCATCAAAACGGGATCTTGTGATGGCACAATCACAAGATTTTTATCTGCGCTGGATCTGAACCACATTCAGTTTGAATTCCTGGCCCAGGTTCGATTCAGCCAAAGATTTTCCAGCCAGGGATGATTTCTCACCTACACGGACTTCGCTGAGGTAATCCCGAATGTGATAGGCTTCGGAGAGCTGTCCACCTGGCGTGCGGTTTGGCAGCAAACGGTGTCCAATCAGCAGAAAATACAGGATTCCGGTAACCAGGACAATTGCTCCCATCGGTGTGAAGTCAAAAAATCCAAACGGCTCCATGCCGCCGTAAGTTTCCATGATGCTGGTGGCCAAGAATATTTGGCGGGGTTCCGATCAGGGTCATTTTTCCACCCAACAGGGACGTGAATGCCATCGGGATCAGGAGTTTCGATGGCGCGACATTGATTTTGCGACCCACGCTGACCACAGCCGGCAGCAGGATAGCCACAGCGCCGATGTTATTCATGAAGGATGACATGATACCGACTGTTGCCATGATCACAAACAACAGCCTAAGGTAGCTTTCTCCCGCCAACTTCAGCATGAAGTTGGCCAGGATATCAGCTACACCGCTGCGGAAGAGCGCTCCACTGACTATGTACACCGACCAAACAGTGATAACTGCCGGGCTGGCAAAGCCTGAGAAAGCTTCTTCGATTGTCACCAATCCGGTCAAACTAAGGGTGATCAATACCATCATGGCAATCAAATCAACCCGCAGGCGTTCGCTCACAAATAAAACTACGGCGACAGCCAGGATTCCGAGTACAAGCAGGTTTTCTTGGGTCATTTAGACTTCCTCCAACTAGAAACTATTCCTAAAATGGCCAGAACACTGGCATAACAAGCAGCACGACCGCCAGCACCACCAGTGTGAGGGGGATGCCAACTTTGAGGTAATCAGAAAAACGGTATCCGCCTGGTCCCATCACCAGCACATTGGCGGAGTGCCCAACCGGGCTCAGGAATGCAGCTGAGGCCGAGACTGCCACAGTCATCATCAGCGGATAGGGTGAGATGCCCAGATCGCTGGCCGTACTCAAGGCAATCGGCGCTAACAAGACAGCTACTGCTGGATTAGGCATGAATTGGGAAGTCAGGGCCGCCAGGATGAAAAATCCTGCCATCACTGCCAGCGGACCAAGTCCACCGATCAACCCGACCATCCCATTCGCCAGGAACTGGGCTGCGCCTGTTTGCTCCATGGCAATACCCATGGGCAGCATGCCCGCGATCAGAAAAATCGCCTTCCAGTTGATGGAGCGGTAAGCCTCGTCCATTGTTAAACACTTCGTCACGATCATCAACACAACGCCAATTATAGCGGAGATGGCAATCGGAAGCCAATCAAAAATTGCTGGAACCAGGACAATGGCCATGATCAATATCGCTACCAGGGTTTTTTCCTGCCGCGGTGGTTCCTGAGCCCCTTCGGTCAGGACCAGGAAATCTGGTTCGCGGCCCAACATGCGCAGGCGTTTCCGGGGGCCATATAGCAGGAGCGCATCGCCAAAACGCAGCGGGTTGTCACGCAAATTTGATCGGTAAGCGCGTCCTTCACGCCAGATGGCTAAGACACTCAAGCCAAACTTGAAACGGAAATTTAGTTCGCGAAGCGTCTTTCCAACCAATGTGGAATGAGGCGACAGGACTGTTTCCACCAAACCAATCTCCTCTGATTCCAATTCACCTAAATCTGGCAGGGGTTGAGTTTCGATTTCCAGGCTCTGCAGTCCCTCCACCATCAATAAATCGCTTTGCTTTCCCTTGACCAGAAGGGTATCTTCCGCCTGCAATTCCTCTTCTGGTGAAGGCATTAATTGAGTCTTACCTTCCCGGATGATGCCCAACACACCCAGTCCAAATGAATCACCCAGATGGCTCTCGAGCAGGGATTTGCCGACAAGGATCGAATTCATTGGTACCTGAACCACCATAAAACGGTCCTCAAGCTGATAATCTGCCACAGAAACCGGTGCTGATACAGTCAGATCAGGATCATCGCGGAGGATATCCAGGTGCTGCCTCCGACCCTGGATCAGTAAAGTATCATCTCCCAGGAGAGGGATGGCTTCCAAATTTGTGCGGAACGGAATTCCCTCGCGCAGGATCGCCAGCACGACTACAGCATAGTTATGGCGAAATCCTGCCTGGCGCAGAGTCTGTCCGATCAGGATGGAACCGGGTGAAAGGCGGGCTTCGATAAGTTCGACATCGGCAGAAACCAAACGCTCGACACTAAAGCCTTCCTTTTCCAAAATCAAGTGGTTTTTGTTATGCAAATCGGATAACTGCTCAAGACGACCTTCAACCATCAACCGGTCATCTGACTGCAGTGAAAATGCAGACTCGGGTGAGAGGACTGTGCGACCCTTGCGGATCACGGCCACCACATTCAATCCGAGCACAGATCCCAGGCGGCTTTCAGCCAGAGTTTTGCCATGCAAGATTGATCCTTCCGGTAAATGCAAGAGCACCATGCGATCGTGTAATTCATAGATAGACTTGATATCTCTCTCACGCGCTGATGAAAACTCGCGGGCAGGATCCCGGCTTGGCAGTAGACGCCTGCCAACCAGGGCCATAAATGCAGTCCCGGCCAGGAGAACAGAGATACCTACCGGGGTGTAATCGAACATCTGGAACGCGCGCAGACCAGCATTCGAGAGCGCTTCACTGATCAGAATATTAGGTGGCGTTCCAATCAAGGTGTTTAACCCGCCTAACAGGGCAGCAAAGGCCAGGGGCATGAGAAGTTTGGAAGGTGGTTGATTTGTTCGCCGAGCAATATCGATCACAACAGGCAAAAATAGTGATGCCACACCAATATCATTCATGAAACCTGACAGGATCCCAACTGTGAGCATGATTATGATCAGCAAGCGGATTTCACTCTCTCCTGCCAATTTCATCAATCGGCGGCCGATCAGGCTGGCAACTCCTGTCCGTGCTAATCCCCCGCTAAGAATCAGCACAGCCCAGACTGTAACCACGGCCGGGTTGCTGAATCCAGAGAGCCCTTCTATAGGTGTGACCAGGCCGGCAACAACCAGGCTGCTCAGAACCAGCAAAGCGACCACATCCATTGGCAGCCATTCCGTAATAAATAAGATGATGGCAAATGCCAGGATGGTTAGAACGGTGATGATCTCAAGAGTCATTTCCCATCCTCCCGGACAGGTCGATCAGATTAATGAAATAGATCTCGCCTGGGACTGGCTCCCGATCCATGATATTTCAGATCCTGCAAAGGCATTTAATTGGAAAATAGATTGAATTGTCCCTTATCAATAATATACTCGATAAAAGCTTGAGACCTCAACGAAATAATCTCGATCATTGTAAATCAACGATCTTGGTTGGAAAACAAAAAATCCATTCCAGGGGATGATGACATTCAATCTGTTGCGATGAAAACCAGCTGGGGCTGCTAAGGGGATGGCAAGTCCCGCAAGATAGTCCATTTTTGGCGCATCGACCAGCAGAATCCAAAATAGCAAATCTGCTGCCCGATTGATTCCCACTTCCCATTTTTCTCAACCTGGACTAACATACAATGTGCTACTTATCACGGAGGATCGACAATCCAGGAATCATTCTGGCAGGAGGCATGATCATGAAAGAGAAAACACTGACCGAAGTCTTAGCCGAGCTGCAAATCGCTTTGGAAAATGACGATTATCGGGGAGCGATCAAAATGATCGATGCCCTGCGCCCCGCTGACCAGGCTGACCTGGTTCAGGGACTCGATATGCCGGATCAGGTTGCCTTGCTCTCCCGCTTAAAGCCGACAGACTCAGCTGATGTGCTTGAAGAGATGGAAGACGAGGACGCAGCCGAGTTGGCAGAAATGCTTCCATCAGATCAGCTGGCAGATATCCTGGATGAGATGAAAACCGACGAAGCTGCCGATGTTCTTGGTGATTTAACTCAAGGTAAGGTATCTGAAACCTTGCTGGAGATGGATGATCCGGGAGATGTGATCTCGCTGCTTCGGTATCCCGATGATACTGCCGGTGGACTCATGACCCAGGCTGTGATCACTCTGAATCAAGGCTGGACAGCAGAGAAAGCCCTGGCCGAACTGCGTCGGCTGGAACCGGATGCAGAGAGCATTTATTATCTATTTGTCCTGGATGAACAGAAGCGCTTATTAGGCGTGATCAGCCTGAGGGATTTGGTCACTGCACCAGTTGGTCAACCAATCGTTGAACGGATGAAGACAGACGTTGTCTCAGTGCCTGTCACGACAGATCAGGAAGAATGTGCCCGGACGCTCTCGCGTCACGGCTACCTGGTCCTGCCTGTTGTGGATGAGATCGGGCGCTTCATGGGTGTTATCACTGCCGATGATCTGATCGAAGTTGCTGAAGACGAAGCAACCGAGGATATGTACCGCATGGTAGGTATCACAGGAGAAGAAAGAGTCCTCGGCTCGGTGGGAGAATCGATTCTCAAGCGACTGCCCTGGTTGGCGATCAACATTTTGACCCTTTTTATTGCCATTTCAGTTGTGGATATTTTCGAGGAAGTTATCGCCGGGATGGTAGCGCTGGCTGTCTTCCTGCCGCTGGTCTCAGGTGAAGGCGGGAATGCTGGCAGCCAGACCGCAACAGTCATCGTGCGAGGCATTGCCCTCGGCGAAGTCTCCCCCAGCGAGATCACTACCTACCTGGTTAAAGAGCTGCGAGTAGCCCTGGTAAATGGCGCGCTGATCGGGCTCGGCACTGGGGCAATGGCCTACGTCTGGAAAGGGGATTGGAGAATTTCCGCGGGCATTTGCCTGGCTATGATCCTTAATTTCCTGATGGCTGCCGCGACTGGCGTACTGATTCCCCTGGGATTGAAGAAGGCGAATGTTGACCCGGCCCTGGCCTCCGCTGCCTTTGTGACCGGGTTCACCGACACATTTGGTTTCCTTTTTTTCCTGGGGATTGTCAGCCTGCTCGTCCGCTAGGCGGTTTATCTGGGACGAATCCGCAGGACTGGTCTCAGGATATTTGGCTGCCAGGACTACAATTGATGACAAGCTCCAGTCCACTCAGCCTTTGATTACTCATATTGTTATGAAGACAAGACTCCCTACCCAGACAATTTCGCTTCTTGGCATAATCATTTGGGTAATTTCCCTTTTATCCCTCCACGTCCTGTCACCGGAAATAAATCCGCTGGTAGATTATATAAGCTATTATGCTTTCGGGAATTTCCCAGTTCTGCTGTGTCTGAGCCTAACTGCTATCGGTGTATCTGCGCTGAGTATCAGTCGGGCCATTTGGATCCAGAATTCCTCTCTTCTTAACCGCCTGGGATCCTTGTGTCTCGCCTTCTGGGGGTTGGGTTCGATCCTGGCGGGGATATTTCCTTTGGATCCAGTTGGAGCAGACCCAACCATATTTGGAATGATTCACAATATCGCAGGCAGAAATGTCATCCTCGCTCTGCCCTGTCTATTTCTGCTCGAGCTATCTGATCTGAAAAAATCGCCCAATTCCCAAATCAGGATCCTTGATTTCAAATGGACGCTGATGGGTTTAATAGCACTGGACCTGATGTTCTTTTTCAACACCAGCCTTGTTGATCTCGGTCTGGGAGGTTTATTCCAGCGCTTGTACTGGGTGATGTGGATATCCTGGATTTCCTTCCAAACCATCCTGGTTGGGGGAAAATCTAGGACTGGGTCTGGTAGACAACTCAATCCACAGCTCTAGACTCCCCCAAAATCATGCCTTAATGCCAGGATCAACCACTAGCACTTGATACACCTGAAGGTGTATCAATCTGAGATGCCGGGAGTGTTTCTATGGTCGGGTCTTTTCCAGTGATTGCCAAGTGATATATTCATGCTGGGGGGTGCAATCGAGCGCAAATAAGCAGCTGAAAGGGTTCTTTGGTATGTTTCCGCATTTGGCCCATCAATCTTAATCTGGACAACACTGTCCGGATCGAGCGCTGCCAAGCTTTTTTGAATAATGGCTTTCAGATCTTCCAATTTCAGCTTATAAGTCGAGAGGCCGATCTTTTTCATGGGCCTGCTGGGAAGCTGATGATACTCGATCACAGATTTTGGTTTCTGCCTAGCAGGGAAGATCTTGATCATTACATAGAATTTCTCTTCATACCTTTCTGCAAATGAAGTCCTCTCAATTGAACCTGAATAGACCACAGGAGCCGGCAGGGTTTGCTGGTCCAGATCATGGGTTAATTGTTGACCCCTGTGAATATGGCCAGACAGGACCAGGTCAAATTGACTCGGGATCTCTGAGCCCGGGATGTTATCAGCGGCGGCCCTGAAAGTGAAATTATTTGGTCCGACCTTGGCCCCTTCGAAGGTTTGATGGAGGCAGAGGAAATGAAGATCCGGTTTGTACTGATGATAATTGGTTTGCCAGAGCAAGTTCTTAAAATGGTGCTTAACTTTCCTGGCAAAGGGGAACCCGGATAAGGCAAATGTCAGATCGCCTTCTTTATGGCCAGTACGTTTTCGGCTTGTCAAAGATCCTGATATTTTCATGAGCAGACCAGAGATGTCCAGGCAGTTGGGATCGTTCATGATTGCCCGGGACGAGATAAACAGGGATTCCCGCTACAGCAATGTTTAATAGAGGATCGAAAGCTCTATTAATGACTGCAGGTGATACTTTGCTCCTGAAAAACAGGTCTCCGCCATGAATGACAAGCTTTACATCCTGGGTCAGAACTGTATCAAGTATGTACTTGTAGTTTGAGAAAAAGTCCTCTCCCCGCCGCCTTCTTTGGACCCGGGGATGCAGCGGGAGGTCATAACCAAGATGGGTATCAGAGAAAAACAGGATCTTAATCGGGGAATCGGACATGGCAACCTTGATCGGTAAGCCAGACATATAAATCGGCTACCAGGTCAATTATAGCACATTTGTTCTAATTAATTAGGGCGGTATCAATTGGGTCTATCCCCGAGAACAAGCCAGGCGGAACAGTTTACCCAATAGAATATTCAGAGCGAGCTAATCCTATCCAGAACAAGTCTCCCTGGTGAGGTGAATTTTGAGTATGCTATACTTCGGTCTAGGTAAAAATAGTACTTGCTAAAGATCCGGGCCAGTAATTGATCCCAATAATGCATACCCACAATCAAAACTATTGGAAATAAATCTAGCCAGCATTCCTTATCAAAGAAAAAAAACAAAATTATAGATGGAGATTTCTTCATGCCTGCTCAAAATGACAGTCCAAATCAAAATCTGCGCCTGCACTGGATGGATAACCTCAGGACAGTGATCATTGCCCTGGTGGTGCTCTACCATGTTGGTGGCGTGTACGAATCAGCCGGCCTCTGGGGCTGGTTTTGGATCGTGGACGATCCCGATATTTGGCTGGCGTCCGGAATCATAGGCATCATGTTTGACACATTTGTGATGCCAGCCATCTTTTTTATTGCAGGATACCTGGTCACGAGTTCCCTGAAAAACAAGACCGACTTGCAGTTTGTTGTCAGCAAAGCCAAGCGCCTGCTGGTTCCCTGGATTTTAGCTGTGGTTGCCCTGATCCCCCTCTATAAAATGATCTTCCTTTATTCCCGGGGCCTGCCCCAGGAGAACTGGATCACCTACTTCCACATCACCAATCCCAACAGCCAAAACTGGCTCTGGTTCCTTCCGCTGTTATTCACATTCAATATGGTCTTCCTGCTGATCTCAAAAGCCAGGATTAAATTTGATAGGATCTCCTTGCCATCAGCAATAACAGCCACAGTATTGATCAGTATCGCTGCCAGTTATTTAATCGGCACCTGGTTAGGATTCCGATCATGGACTCTGACCCCGCTGATCGACTTTGAGAATGAACGGGTAGTGGCACACTTCCTGATCTACCTGCTAGGTGCAGCATGCTATCAGCAAAACGTCTTTGCTAAGCTTCCCGAGAAGAAAACCCTCTATACAATTGCCAACTCTGCAGCCTGGCTGCCGCTGACCGGGCATATCTTCGTCCGCCTGTGGCCGTTCTTAGTGGCAGAGTTTTCCGTCACCCCCGTTTACCGGATCCTGTGGTTTGCAAGCTTTCACCTTTCTACCCTGGTCATGGTCTACGTGCTGATAGAAAGTTTCTGGCGCTACCTCGATAAGACTGACAAAGGATGGAGATGGCTTAATAGCAACTCTTACGGTGTGTACATCACCCATGTAATCCTGATTGGCGTGTACGGTACCTTGTTGTTGGGGCTGGATCTACCCGGTTGGGTTAAGTACCCCCTGTTATTCGTCCTGACCTACCTCACCAGCAACTTGCTGGTTTCTTTTTACCGGACTATTCGGGGAAAGTTAATAGCCGGTTTTAAACCACGCCGGCCATCATACCCATCCGGATCCCTGCCAGAGTAGTTCAAACGAAGAATCAGGATAGATATGTAAGAAATATCAACAAGAGAGAATCTAGAAATATACAAGTCGAACAGTGGAAACTTAGCTCAAAGAGGTGAGTAAATAGGAGAGAGACATGAAACCTCCGATAGATCCCCAGCTGCAAACCATGCTTGACAACATGCCTGAAAAAACAGGGAATTCACTTGCAGGTTGGTTCAGTATCATCACGGCTGCAAATTTGGAAAAACATGGTGAAATCATGAATTTGCTCAAAGGGGAGTATGGGGTGACCCATGGTTTTTCCAATACCATCTCGATCATGTTCCGGCAGCAGCTTGCAGGGGGTCCAAGTTCTGACCAGGAGCTGATCGAGGCTCAATATCAAGGACCCAAATCCGGATTAAGGCCGGTTTATGATGCCGTATTGGCCGCAGTCCAACAATTTGGACCAGATCTTGAGATCGCTCCCAAAAAAGCCTATGTCAGCTTAAGGCGAAATAAACAATTTGCGATCGTCCAACCATCCACGAAAACCCGGGTCGATCTGGGATTAAACCTGAAAGGTGTCGATCCTACAGCTCGCTTGGAAGGCGGGAATGTATTCAGCGGCATGTGCACGCACCGCGTGCGCCTGTCTTCTCCATCTGACGTGGATACTGATGTTGTATTATGGCTAAAACAGGCCTATGATCAAAGTTAAGCATTAGTGTTTATCCAGCAGTAAATATTATTTCCAATCAAGGTTGAAACAAATGCGAATGATCTTAGCTGTTATCTCAGGTGCGGTTGTTGGCTCACTGATCTTTTTTGGGTTCGGATTCATTGCCAACCTGATCAGCCCCACGCCACCCGAGTTGATGGACCCTGCAACCCCGGAAGCTGTTGAACTTCGGGTAGCTTTTACATCAACAGCCACCTGGCTCTTAACAATGTTTGGCCTCGCTGTGGGTGCTTTTGCCGGGGGAGCGGTCGCTGCTGGCATAGATAAGACCAGCAGGATCCTGGCAGCAAGCTTGACCGGATCCTTCCTTTCCCTCTGGGCTTTGTATACTTTCTATGTGGTTTTTCCCGCCGTGCTTTGGGTTCCAGCCGGGATGCTGATCTCAGCCCTTCTTTTCTCATATCTGGGAGGGACTGCCGTCAGACGATTGAAACAAAGCTGATCTTTTTCGAGACTCGAAACCATTTTTTCTCAAAAATGACTATTCTTCCAGTTGCGGGAGACTAAAGAGTTCTCGTTTCCCCAGCCATAAGTGCAGCAGGTAAAATCCGCCGATTGCCACAGCTGAAATGCCTGCCGCGACATACCAGAGCAGGAAGGGATTGTAGTTATCCATGATCACACCAGCTGCGCTGGGACCAACAATGGCGGGGATCCCCCAGGAAAGGCCAAATACCGCCATATAGCGCCCCCGCATTTGCTCGGGGGCAAAATTGGCTGCCAGTGTGCTGGATGTAGGAATTATGATCATCTCTCCGATGGTGATGATCACCAGGGCTGCCGCGAACAACCAGGTTGTGGCAACGAATCCATACATGCCGAAACCAATCATGTAAAAGAAGGTGCCCAGAGCCATCATCAGGAAAGGCGGGCGATTTTTAATGACCCGGGTCGTATAGAACTGGAACAGGATCACTGTCACCGGGCTGGCTATCATCAGGATTCCGAATACCTGGGGAGGAATTCCATGGGTATCCCGCAGAAAAACGGACAGGGAATTATACATCTGCTGATAGACGATCAGCATCAACATCGATACCATCAGGAATGCTATGTAGGCATTATCCTTGACAACGGTCCCGTAACCCTTGAATGTGCTCAGAATGCTTTCTGGTTCCTGGCTCGATTCAGGTTTGGTTTCCGGGATCTTGATCAAGACCAGGATTGCAACAAGGCAGCTGATTACCGCGTCTATCACAAAAAGCATGAAATAACTCCGGTTGGCTATAAATCCGCCTATGATCGGTCCGATGATCCAGGACATATTTGCCACTACCCGCAGGATCCCGAATCCTTCCTGCCGTTTTTCCTCGGGAAGGATATCTGCCACCATGGCATCGTGGGCAGGGCCGGATATCCTGGAGAGCAGGCCGATAAAGACAGCCAGTGGAATTAACATCGAGAATTCTTTGACTGAACCCAATGTCAAGGTGCTTAATGCGCTGAATACTAATCCCCCCACGATGATGCTTTTACGTCCGAACTTATCTGTCAGTCCGCCGCCGATCATGGACCCGATCAAGCCAAAAGCTGATAATACTCCCAGCACAAGGCCTGCCTGGGTCATGCCAACGTTAAATTTTCCCGTGATGTACAGGGAGAAGAACGGCCACAGAATTGTGCCGCCTATTCGGTCTATAAACGACACGGCGACAACTATCCAGAATCTTCGCGGAAAATCATTGTAAATTGACTGGATCCGATTCAACATATTTGCTCCACAACCGTTTGCGGACCTGTTACTTCGCCTGATCTTAACCTTGCTTAATTTTCCACAGGCATAGGATGGCATTATTCTAACTCAGATCCAGTTAATCAAAACAGGATCCTAATCATCGAAGATAATCCGTGATCCCGGACAAATGAGGGTGAACATCATAATTAACACGTTACAATCCTAGGAGGATACATCTGAATTGGGGTCCAAACCTTCAGAGCTAAAATTTTCACCCCCTGGAATTGAACCCCAGGTCAGCTGCGACAGAAAAGAATCATCGATTCGGAAAAAGAAAGTCATGAAAATAAAATCATTAGGCTACCAGACCGATCTGATCTTTCCAAAATTTGACGGTCAAATATTGGACCGAGGATCCTACCTTGTGATCCTGACCCCAACTAATCCAACCTATTACTGGGGTAATTTTCTGATCTTTCCGGATCCGCCGCAGGAAGGGGACCTCACCACCTGGAAGGAGATTTTTTCAACGGAGATTGGCTCCCGGCTGGCCGTCAAACACTTTGCTTTTGGTTGGGATACTGTCAAGGGTGAGTTGGGGCAAATAAAACCTTTTCTTGATGATGGCTTTGACCTGGAACAATCGGTCGTTTTAGCCGCAAGTCAGGTATCAATCCCGCCTAAGTACAACCGGGAAGTTGCCATACGACCATTGACAGAGGATTGGGAATGGGACCAAGCCACTCAGAACCAGATTGCCTGCCGCGAGCCCGGACACAGCCTGGAGGATTATACAGGATTTAAGAAAGACCAGATGCAGCGTTATCGAAAGATGGCCGAAGCCGGCCTAGGCCACTGGTTTGGAGCATTTTACGGCCAACAATTAGTTGCCGATCTGGGTGTTTTCTCATCCGAAAATACTGGTCGTTTCCAGCAGGTAGGCACTCACCCTGATTATCGCCGCCGAGGGATCTGTGGAGCACTGGTATACCAGGCCTGCCTTTATGCTTTTGAACATATGCAAACTGAGACTCTGGTCATGGTCGCAGATGAAAACTATCACGCTGCCAGGATCTACGAGTCGATTGGATTTAAACCGGAAGAACGGATGGCTGGTTTGATTTGGTGGAAGAAAAG
The DNA here is from genome assembly GCA_963751575.1 of uncultured Chloroflexia bacterium. Classification (GTDB taxonomy): domain Bacteria; phylum Chloroflexota; class Anaerolineae; order Anaerolineales; family UBA11858; genus B10-G9. Next base: position 207,687 of record CAVVUX010000001.1, read on the forward strand.
CAATCAATAACCAGACCTGATGGACATCGGGCCTGAGCCAGTCTGCCAATAAATCTGGTCGTGGAGAACCACATTATAAAATTTCCGCCCTGAGGGATAAATATTCCCTTTGATCTTCCCCCTTAATCAGAACAGGAGAATAATTCATGAACTTGAGTATATTTGGAGCTACTGGAAAAACGGGATCCGAACTTGTCAAGCAAGCTCTGGCTGAAGGGCATCAAGTAACAGCGCTGGTTCGAGATCCAGCCAGGATGATCCCTGAAAATAAATCAGTCCATCTGATCGAAGGTGATGTCTTTGACAGCTCGGCGGTTGAGCGGGCTATTGTAGGACAGGATGCCGTGATCTGTTCATTAGGATCCAGCAGCCTGGGAAAAACAACCGTGCGCTCCGAAGGCACTGCCAATATCATCCAGGCTATGGAGACGACCGGTGTTAAGCGGCTTTTTGTGATCAGCGCGATGGGGATAGGTGAAAGTTGGTCAACCCTCTCATTCATCAACAAGCTGTTCTTTGCTACCTTGTTATGGAGCGCACGCCAGGATCATGAAAAGCAGGAAGCTTATATAAAAGAGTGCGGTTTAGAGTGGACGATCATCCGGCCGAGCGGGTTGACCGATTCGCCCCGCACTGGAAAGTACGCTGTAGGCGAAAATATACTCGCTCGAACCTCTCAAATAGCCCGGGCAGATATCGCAGATTTTATCATCAAGGAATTGGATAACAACGCCTACTCTCATAAAGCTGTCACAATCACAAATTAAATAAATAGATGTACCAGGCTTATTTCTAGCTCAGGTACATCTATTATTAAAATCCCAATTTAACCTAATTTCTGTTTTTTAACAAAACCACCCAGGATCTCTGTCAAGTTCGGAGTGCCAATTTCCTTCAAGTTATAGTAAACCCGCGTGGATGGTTTTTTGATCTCAATGATCCTGTTGAGATCAATCGGGGTTCCTATCACTACTGAGTCACATTCAGTATTATTGATCGTGGTCTCCAGATCTTTTAATTGTTGCTCTCCATATCCCATGGCCGGAAGCAAAATTCCGATGTTGGGATATTTTTCAAAGGTGTCTTTCAATTTTCCGACAGTGAAAGGTCGGGGATCAACAAATCCGGCAGCGCCAAATTTTTGAGCTGCGACTGTACCCGCCCCGATTTTCATCTCACCGTGGGTCAGTGTCGGTCCATCTTCAACCACCAGAACTTTCTTGCCCTTGATCAGAGCAGGATCATCGATATCAAGCGCGGACTCAGCATCCACTACCACAGCTTTTGGAGCTAACCTGGCGATATTCTCGCGGACTGCTTGAATGCCCGCAGCTGCCGCGCTGTCCATTTTGTTGATGACAACGACGTCTGCCATCCGCAGAGTCACTTCCCCGGGATAATAAGTTAATTCATGTCCCGGACGGTGAGGATCCACAACAGTTATATGAAGATCGGAGTTGTAAAAGGGGAAATCATTATTTCCTCCGTCCCAGACGATCACGTCACAGCCAGCCGGGTCCTGTTCCGCTGCTCTAAGGATCGCTTCATAATCAACACCGGCATAGATCACGTTCCCGCGCACCACATGGGGTTCATATTCTTCCATTTCTTCGATTGTACATTTATGCAGTTCAAGATCATCCAGGGTAGCAAAACGCTGCACTTTTTGGGCTACAAGGTCGCCGTACGGCATCGGATGCCGGATAGCAACTACTTTTAATCCCTGGGCCATTAATATTTCGATCACCCGCCGGGAGGTCTGACTTTTGCCGGCTCCTGTCCGGACAGCGCCAATCGAAACCAGGGGCTTGGTGCTCTTGACCATGGTGTCTTTGGGGCCAAGCAGGGTAAAAGTAGCGCCTGCTGTATTGACAATAGCGCTGACCGCCATCACATGCTGATAGGTGACATCACTGTAAGCGAAGACACATTCGTCAACCTGCAAATCTTTGATCAATTTAGGCAGATCTTCTTCTGCATAAATGGGGATTCCAGCAGGATACAGTTTCCCCGCCAATTCAGCAGGGTATTTCCTGCCATCGATATCAGGTATCTGGGCCGCAGTAAAAGCCACGACCTCAAAATCTTCGTTTCCACGGAAATAAGTGTTAAAGTTATGAAAATCTCTACCCGCGGCACCAATGATGATCACTTTTCGTTTTGACATTAAATCCTCCAATTAAAATTCGTACCTCGTAAACCGGACCTGTTCCGGGATTTATCACCCCTGCCAGGCCGTATATGATACTATATTGCATCCAAATAATTACACTGCCGGGATGCTTTGAGCAACTATTTCTAATGCCTGATCGATTGCATCCTGTGGTGTATCCAACATTCCCCTGAAACGGATCGATCGCTCCCCGGATTTCATCCCCAGCAGACCGTTATTAAACATATTTTCAGTCATCAGGTTGCGTTTTCCGGGATCTGGCAGATCAAAGGCGATCATCAATCCCTTACCCCTGACATTATTCATGACTCCTCTTGATTCGTCTGCAATCGATTGCAGTCCATTCTGTAATTTTTCACCCATCCGGGCCGCATTCTCGATCAAGTTCTCTTCTTCAATTATTTCCAGGATTCTTGTGCAGCGAACCATATCAACCAGGTTTCCGCCGAATGTTGAGTTGATGCGGCTTGATTCTACGAAAACATTGTCTTCAATCTCATCGATCCGTTTGCCTGCAATAATCCCACAGATATGGGTTTTCTTTCCAAAAACAATAATATCAGGCTCAACGCCATAATGTTCATAAGCCCACATTTTCCCTGTGAGCCCGATGCCGCTTTGGATCTCATCAAAGATCAGCAGAAATTCATATTTATCTGCTAGCCTGCGCAAACTTTGGATGAATTCCGGCCGGAAGTGGTTGTCACCACCCTCTCCCTGGATAGGTTCGAGGATCAGGGCTGCGATATCACCCTTGAATTGCTTTGCTGCCAGCTCGATCTGAGTAATGGCGATCTCTTCGATCTTCTTGACCTGAGCGATGACCTGCTCAGTGATCGGAAAACTCAGCTTGGGATTGATGATTCTGGGCCAGTCAAATTTTGGAAAATACATGTGTTTGCGGGGATCGCTCGTGTTCGTCAATGAAAGAGTATAGCCCGAGCGGCCATGGAATGCTTCCTGGAAATGAATTACCTTTGAACCAAGGCCATGGAGGAAATCCGAGTCTGGTCCTGAAGTTTTATTGATCCGCTCCAGATTTTTGCGGACTTTCCAATCAAAAGCTGTTTTTAATGCATTTTCAACTGCCAGGGCACCTCCGCTCACCAAAAACAGATGCGGCATTGATTCAGGCATGACCACCTGGTTGAATTTCTTAACAAACTCAGCCATATATGTGGTGTAGATATCACTGTTGGATGGTTTATGAATGGCAGCGATAGTTAACTTTTCTAAAAAAGCAGGGTCTATGAGTTTGGGATGATTATATCCAACTGCGTTGCTCGCGAAAAAAGTAAAGAAATCAAGATATTCACGACCGGTGACCTCATCTACAAAATAAGTATCGTGGGATTTTTCCATATCAAAAACGATTGGTTTTCCATCCCCTATCATATTTCGAGAGATCGTTTTGTAAACATCACCTGGCTTCATACTTTCTTCTCCTCAATGTTTCTTGATTCTGATATTTTTGCCCTGGTTTGAGAAGATATTATAGTACAAAAGAGGCAGGAAAACGTTCAAGAACCAGGCAATTCCAGGCAGAATCCATTTTCTCAACCTGATGGATTCCTACCGACAATTCGAACCATGATTGGCCTGGGCAAACATATATTACAGGTCTGGAGGGAGAGGAAGGGATCCTGGCAGGTTATTTTCATGCTATGATTGATAATAGATCGAATTATCTAATCAGGAGGGTATTCTGGTATGGGTGACAAAGGCAAGAAGGATAAAGGCGGCCGGGAAACCAAAAAGAAAGCAAAACTGACCATCAAGGAAAAGCGTAAACAGAAGAAAGATAAGGACGCAGCCAGTTCAACGCCAACCTCGTTGTGACCTTTTTCTGAAAAAATTCTGAAGCGGTTGAATCTCTGCAACGCGAAAATTTTCTTCCACCGTTTATCCTCCAAATAATCTGTGAATCTAAATAAACTCAGTGGAATAGTTATCCATTGATTATTAAAACCTGTTTAAAAAGATATCCAACCTGATTGTGATATCATTTTCATTCAGTTCGACTTAAGCGCCCTGATCAGGTCGCCAGGATTGATCGCGAAAGAAGGGAGAGAATTATGAGCATAAATGTCATCGAAACCCGGGACTTGACCGTATATTATGGAAAACAACGGGGCATCAAAGATGTCAACCTGACAGTTGAAAAAGGCGAGGTCTTTGGATTCCTGGGTCCGAACGGGGCCGGTAAAACCACCACCCAGCGGGTGCTGCTGGATGTATTCCCGGCCACAAAAGGAACAGCGAGTGTCTTCGGAAAGGATTGCCAGAAAGATGGTGTTGAGATCCGCAAGCACATCGGTTATCTGCCCGGCGAATTGGCACTATATGCCAATATGAAAGCCCGGGATTTTTTCAAGATGTACGAATACCTACGAAAAGATCAGGGTACGAACGGATATTGGCAGGAACTGGCCTCCCGGCTAGATCTGGATACCAGCCGCAAGATCAGCCAGTTTTCACGCGGCAACAAACAGAAAGTTGGCGTTGTTGCTGCCTTCATGAACAGGGCTGATTTGTTAATCCTCGACGAACCCACTGGCGGCCTGGACCCCCTGGTCCAAAAAACTGTCCTTGAGTTGGTCCGGGAAACTAAAGCAGATGGACGGACAGTCTTCTTTTCCTCCCATATCCTATCCGAGGTCCAGGCAGTTTGCGACCGGGTCGGCATTATCCGGGATGGTCAATTGGTGGCAACCCAACGGGTAGAAGAATTATTCGCCCAGCGCATGAACAGGATGACATTGATTTTTGAGGGTCCTCCTCCTGCTGGAAACTTCAACATCGAAGGTGTATCAGTGCTGGACGTCACTCGCCAGAGCATAACCCTGGAAGTTAGAGAAAATCTTCCCCTGGTTTTGGAAGCTGCCGCCAAACATAAGGTGATGGACATTGAAACCCACAACATCAGCCTCGAAGAGATCTTCCTGGCTTACTACAGCAAGGAAGAAGGAGGCAGCCATGTTTAGATTATTGATCCAGGAATTAAAATTTCGCCGCAGCGCCATACTTGGGTGGGGTTTGGGACTATGTTTCTTTCCACTGGTATATATTGGAATCTATCCCTCAGTTGCTGAAGAGATGGCTGGCTTGGCTGACCTGGAGATCTATGCAGCTATGGGTGTAAATCTTGGCACTTTCGGAGATTGGATCGGGTCAATCCTGGTGGTCATGCTGCCGCTGGTTGCTTCGATCTACATGATCGGCAACGGCACTGGTACCCTGGCTGGCGAAGAAGAGGACGGGCGGCTGGAAATGCTGGTGACCCTGCCCCTGCCTCGCTGGCAGATCCTCACCGCCAAATCCCTGGCCCTGGCAATATCCTCTGTTTTGATCTATCTGATAGTTGGAGCCGCTTCCTGGCTGGTTTTCCTGGGAATCGAAAATCAGATCGAAACCGATCTGGTTGCTCTGGATATGTTCAGCGCTGTGATGGCCTCCTGGCCCCTGGTTTTTGCAATGGGGATGCTGGCGATCTTCCTGGCTGCCTTCTGCTCTACTCGGCGTTTTGCGACCATGATCGCGACCACTATTTTGGTAGTCAGTTATTTTGGCAGCAATCTGGCAGGGTCCTCACCCTTACTGGAACCCTTTGAGCCAATCTTTTTAAATTCCTACCTGGATGGGACTGGGAAAGCCATCACCGATGGCCAGGCGACAGGCGATATATTGGTACTGCTTGGAGTTGGTTTAGCTGCCTTCATTCTGGCCCTGGTATTCTTCCAAATTCGAAAACTCACTGTCGGTTCCTGGCCCTGGCAGCGGGGAGTAGTTGAGGCATGAGTTGAAAGTATCTGATTAACGCCCTTTTACCAGCTGACAAATATTAAACAGGGGGATTAAAAAACACTTGAAAACATTCTCAAGTGTTTTTGCATTTACACGGGGAGATTGTCGTTGATAAACGGGATAAATGTCATTTTCCACACCCGTAAAACTTGACATCAAATTGAGATGGGAGTAATATATTCGTAATTATGAATATGAAAACCAAGAGTGCTGAAATCCGAATTGCAAAATACCTTAAGGTGCTTGGATCTCCTTTCAGGCTTCAAATACTTTTCAGTATTGGCTTTGGGGAAGCCTGCGTCTGCCACCTGGAAGCTATGCTCAAAAAACGCCAAGCTTATATTTCGCAACACTTAATGATCATGCGTGATGCTGGAATACTGGATACACGAAGAGATGGCAAATATATTTACTACCGTGTCGCTGATAAAAATTTATTCGATTTATTCAAATCCACATCCGATATCTTGAAATTACCCGCTGACAACATGCCTGAATATTCAAATTCAATCCAGCATTCAAGCTGTGAATGTCCCAAATGCCAGCATGATTCCTAGTCTTACCTACTCGGAAATATAAGGAGCGCACGATGTTAAAAATCAAAATCCTGGGAACTGGTTGTCCCAACTGCAAAAAACTGGAAGAAGAAGCCAAAAAAGCTGTCACTAATCTAGGCCTTGAGGCTGAGTTTGAAAAAGTCACCGATTACCAGAAAATCATGGATTATGATATTCTGAGCACTCCAGGCTTGGTGATCAATGAACAAGTTGTCTCCAGTGGGAAAATCCCCTCCCAGGCAGAGCTGGTTTCAATGCTTGCCAGCAGTTTTGATGGCAGCTAACAAGGTAATTGCTGATCCAATAAAACCGTTTTTTTATAAGTAAACATTCACCTAAACGAATATATTGAAGGAATCACAAACTATGAATGATGCCCTAGGGATTATCTCCAATCTGTTTTATAGCGGTCTAGGAAACCTGGCATCCTACCTGGCAGCCCATGTGCTCTTGTGTTTGCTGCCTGCTTTTTACATAGCTGGCGCAATGACAGCGCTGATACCCAAGGAAACCATTACCCGTTATTTAGGGCGTAATACTCCCAAGTTTATCTCCTACCCTGCTGCCGCCGCTGCCGGTTTCCTTTTGGCAGTCTGCTCTTGTACTGTAATCCCCCTTTTTGCAGGAATTCATAAGAAAGGTGCCGGTTTGGGCCCTGCAATTACTTTCCTTTTTGTGGCACCAGCAGTTAATATCCTTGCCCTGACCTATACGGGAGCGGTTATTGGAATCGATCTGGCGATAGCCAGGCTGGTCTTATCGATTGCTTTTGGTATTGGAGTGGGGATAATTATGGCATTGATCTTCCGGAAAGAAGACGCTGAACATGACAAAAAAACGGATGCCCTGTTTGCAGGACAGGCATCCATGCGGAGAACGTCAGTAATATTCTTGCTGGTATTGGTGCTGCTGCTTGTGGTCGGTACATTCCAAATTGATCTGCTAAAGACTACTTACATCCAGTGGAGCCCATCTTTTGCCGGTATAAGTCGTTTCCAAGACATTTTATTTTCACTGGTGCCGTTTGACCCCGCCAAAGGAGAGGAAGGCGTCACCGCCCAGGGAGCATTGCTGATTGGTATGTTGGTCCTGATCGGCCTGGCTTCCTGGAAAGGAATGGAGAAGATCCACGACGGGTTTAATCTCTGGACCTGGATTTCGACCGGACTGGTTGGATTAACTTTACTCATTGCATCAATAGGTGTGAATCCCTATCCTGGAGGGGTTACATTGGCATTTACCGGAAAATTCTTCGGTGTTCTGCTTAGCACCATTGTTCTGGGCTGGATGCTTAAGACCCAAATGAAGGAAGATGAAATCCGTGATTTCCTGTGGGAAACCTGGCGATTTATTAAACAGATCTTTCCACTGCTGATCGTCGGTGTTTTTGCAGTGGGAGTGATCCGCGAGTTGATCAAACCAGAGTGGATCCAGGCGATTGCTGGAAAAAATACCATCATGGGTAATTTTGTTGGTGTGATCTTTGGTGTATTTATGTATTTCCCCACCCTGGTCGAAGTGCCGATCGCCCAGATGTTCCTCCGTCTCGGTATGCACCGGGGTCCACTGCTAGCATATTTGATTTCCGATCCGGAACTCAGCTTGCAGAGCATCCTGATTACTGCTTCCATTATTGGCAAACTAAAAGCCTGGGTCTATGTCGCCTGGGTCTCCCTCTTCAGCACAATAGCGGGGTTATTATACGGGGCCTGGGTAGATGGAGCCAGCCTTGGTCTGGTATCGCTTTACCTGGTTGTATTCCTGGGTATACTTGCGCTTGTGGTCTGGGTTATTGAACGTCAGAATGGGAATAAGGTAGTTGCAGAGGCCTAAAATAAAATAGCCAGCGTTCTTAGGATCAGGTAATATCTGATGGGATATGAAAAAAAGCAACAAGTATTGATCCTCTGCACCGAAAATTCATGCCGCTCTCAAATGGCTGAGGCAATGATTAACGCCAAACTTGCAGATACCTGGAAAGCATACAGCGCAGGAACCACACCTGCGGGCAGCGTACATCCGACTGCGCTGATTGCCTTAAATGAAATTGGGATTGACCATCAAGGTCAACCAAAACAAATCAATGATTTGCCTATCAAGGAATTCGATCTGGTAATCACTGTCTGCGGAGATGCAGACGAAAACTGCCCGTTATGGCTTCGGAAGGGCAATCTTGTCCACATTGGAATTCATGATCCGTCGGAAGCCACGGGATCCCAGGATCAAATATTGCTGGCTTTCAGGACTGCTCGAGATGCAATTGAGGCACATATCCTAAAGTATTTGGAGAACTTCAAATTAGATCAATAAATAGTTCAAGGAGAAAGAAATGAAAATTTTTAGTAATAAAGGCCTCTCATTTCTGGACCGCTACCTGACATTGTGGATCTTCCTGTCCATGGCAATTGGTGTCGGGATCGGTTACCTCTTCCCAGCTGAAGTTAAGAACTTTAACACTGCCGTTTCCATTGGCACAACAAATATTCCTATCGCTCTTGGCCTGATCCTGATGATGTATCCCCCCCTGGCAAAAGTCCATTACGATGAACTGGGAGAGGTCTTCCGCAATTGGAAAGTGCTCGCGCTTTCGCTGGTTCAAAACTGGGTCATCGGTCCCACATTAATGTTCCTGCTGGCGATTGTCTTCCTGCGGGGATATCCTGAGTATATGGTCGGCTTGATCATGATCGGCCTGGCGCGCTGCATTGCCATGGTCATCGTCTGGAACGAATTAGCATCAGGGGACAATGAATACGCTGCAGGATTGGTTGCCTTCAACAGCATTTTCCAGGTCCTGTTTTACAGCGTTTATGCCTACATTTTTATCACCGTGCTGCCAACCTGGTTTGGCATGGCAGGCAGCCTGGTCGAGATCACCATCGGGGAAATCGCCAAATCAGTTCTTATCTACCTGGGTATTCCTTTTCTGGCCGGCTTCCTGACCCGCTACGTGTTGATCCGGGTTAAGAGCAAAGAGTGGTATCACGATCAATTCATCCCCAAGATCAGTCCCCTGACCCTGATAGCCCTGCTCTTTACCATCGTGGTCATGTTCAGCCTGAAGGGAGACCTGATCGTCAGCATCCCTCTTGATGTAGTGAGGATCGCGATCCCGCTTCTGATCTATTTTGTAATTATGTTCCTGGTCAGTTTCTGGATGGGCCGCCGGGTTGGGGCTGATTATTCCAAAACCACCACCCTGGCTTTCACCGCTGCCAGCAATAACTTCGAGCTCGCTATCGCTGTCTCGGTGGCAGTCTTCGGCATTAATTCCGGAGCGGCCTTCGCAGCCGTCATCGGCCCGTTGATCGAGGTCCCGGTGATGATCGGGTTGGTCAATGTAGCCTTATGGTTCCAGAAGAAGTATTTTAATTAAGCAGATCAGGTAATTGGAGAACTTTATGGACACAGAAAGGTCAACCTCCAGCCATCCGCTTGAGATCTTTTTTCGCCACAATCTGTGGTCAAACTTGCGTTTATTTGATGCCTGCCTCGAGCTTACTGGTGAGCAGCTAGACCAAGGCTCAGCCGGTAGTTTTGGCAGTATCAGGGCAACCCTGCACCATCTCACAGCTGCTGAAGAACGATACATTTTCCACATCACCAGCGGAAAACTTCCTGGCGAGCTGGAAAAACTTACCGCTAAGACTCCCCTTGATAAGCTTCGAGATCGAGTCAAATCCAGCGGTGAGACCCTGCTTGACCTGGCAACTTCTTTGGATGGGAAAACGAAAGTTCTTATTCAAGGGGATGATTATTCTGAATGGCTGCCCATCGAAGCCCTCTTGCTTCAGGTCATCCATCACGCCCATGAACATCGGACCCAAATAGAATCCATGTTCGGCCAGCTCGGGCTTGACCCGCCGGGATTAAGCGGCTGGCGCTATTTCGATGAAAAGCTCAAGGAATAAAAATATGAGTTTGAAAATTGAACAGGTTACCGATCTTACAGAACAAGATCTTGTTATCTATGCTGGACAATACGGCCCTGAGCACGACGGATCCTATTTGCCCGGACGGGATTTTCAGATCTCAGCAGACCATCCTTCTTATTTGCTTTGGCAGGACAATCAACTGGTTGGAGCGGTCGGCTTGATGAGGACCAAACGTTTTTTGAGCATTAATAAAGGGCGGTTCTCAATCTTCCATTCCATCCTCAATACCAGGGAGGCATACCTAAAACTCCTGCATGCTATAGAGCCCCATTTCCAGGATCTGCAAAGTGTCTACCTATTTATCCCTGAGGAAAAAGCGGAAATGGCTGCCTTCCTCTCCGGGCTAAATTTTCAAATTGAGCGTTATTCATTTATTCTCGAGCGAAAAGAAAAAGAGCTATATGAGGTTGAATTCCCGGATAATTTTGCTGTCCAGCAGCTCACTCCCGCTGACAAGGTTGGAATCAGCCAATTCGCGGCGTGCATCAATCAAGAATTTAAGGAACTTGCCGGCCATACACCATCAACGCCTGAGGATATTCAAACCTGGTTCGATGCTCCAGGTTTCCTGGAAGGTGGACTCTGCCTGCTGAAAAAAGGCCAGGAGCCAGTTGGCACAATCAGCATGATGAAAGATCTCGAGAACCTGGAAGCCGGGGAAATCGCGGCATTTGGGATCCTCAATATATTTCGGGGCCAGAATTTGGGACGCAATCTCTTCAGGTACGGCGTAAACTTTCTAATCGGCGAAGGGTTAAACCCGATCACACTCTCGGTCAACGGAGAAAATCACACCGCCTTTCACCTTTATGAATCTGAAGGATTTGCCCTCACAGAATCAGTGGTCTGTTATGCTCTGGATTGCTCCTGAAAACCGGGATTGATCTTTAATATCGGCAGCTATTTTCTGGTTGGGAATAATTCCTATACTCTTTTTATAAACAAAAAATCAAAAAGTCCTATAATATCTCATCAAAATAATCTACTAACTGATTGCTGTAAAGGTAAGCTCAAGCTTTATCTGATGCTTATTATTTGATAAGTGGAGCTCTAAGAATGACAGTATATGATCCCTCCGGGGTATTCCTGCAAATCAAAAACCTCTCCAAGACATATCAAGAGGGAGATCAGATCCGGCAGGTTTTAACTGGATGCAGTTTGAGCATCCAGCAAGGCGAGTTTGTGGCCATTATAGGAAAAAGCGGCACGGGGAAAAGCACCCTGCTGAATTTGATCAGCGGCATTGATCAAGCTGACCAGGGAGAGATCTACATTAATAACCTGAATCTGACTGCTTTGGACGAATATGAAAGAACATTATACCGCCGCGTGAATATCGGTTTTGTTTTTCAGTTTTTTAATCTTATCCCAACCCTGACAGTCTTGGAAAATGTCACCCTTCCCCTAGAATTAGCTGGCAGGGATCTCAAGCAATCCCGGGTAAATGCCTCCCGGCTGCTTGAAGAGGTTGGTTTAATAGATCGCCTGGATACTTTCCCGGACCGGTTATCTGGCGGAGAACAACAGCGCGTGGCTATTGCCCGGGCCCTTGTTCATGATCCTCTTTTGGTGCTGGCAGATGAGCCGACTGGCAACCTGGATGAAGATACCGGTCAGCAGGTCCTGAATCTACTTGAACAGATGACCCGTAAAATTGGTAAAAACCTCCTCATGGTATCTCACAGCAGGGAAAATGTAGCATCTGCTGATCGAATTATCGAACTCCGTGATGGATGTTTTACACAGGATATATGAAAATCCGGTCACTAAATCTTCTCCGAACCCATATTAAGGTATCGCTGCGTTTTATTCAGCGCCACATTTGGCAGACCATTTTGATGGTGACAGGAATCATGCTCGGCGTTGCTGTGATCATTGGAGTCGATCTTGCCAACCAAAGCGCCAGCCGGGCTTTTGAATTAAGCACGAATGCAATCACCGGGCGGGCTACGCACTACCTTTCTGCAGGATCAGCAGGCCTTTCTGAAGAGGTTTACAGCAACTTAAAAAGGAATGGATTTAATCACCCTGCCGCTCCAATCATTTCCTTTTATTTAACTTCTCCCCAATTAGGCGGGGTGACATTGCAGGCGATTGGCATAGATGCCTTTGCAGAAGGATCTTTCAGGGATTTTGTTAATCAGGAGAATATGGGTCAGGCTGGAATCTCACCCTCATTTATTACTACTCCCAACAGCGTGCTGATCTCCCAATTCCAGGCTGATAAATACCAGCTTGAACTCGGATCAAGATTTGAAATCATTGTCGGCGGTAATTCTCAAACTGTTAGTGTGGCCGGGTTGCTCACTGCCGCTGAAAAACTGGACCAGCGAGCGCTGAACGAATTACTAATCATGGATATCTCAACAGCCCAGGAGATATCCGGGAAGTTGGGAGTGCTTGACCGAATAGAGTTAATTCTGCCGAATGACCAACCGGAATTGTACGCTTCCATCCAAAGATCTCTTCCTGAGAATGTCCTTCTGCTTGCGATTGATAGCCGGACTGGTGTAGTTAAAGAGTTAACCAACGCGTTTCAGGTCAATTTAACAGCATTAAGTTTACTTGCCTTGCTGGTTGCCTTATTCCTGATCTACAATACAATGACTTTTTCTGTCTTACAGCGCCGCTCGATGTTTGGCATCCTGCGCAGCCTGGGAATGACGCGTACCAATATATTCCTGTTGGTTATCATTGAGGCATTTTTTGTCGGAGCAGCTGGCGCGCTGCTGGGTACAATCCTGGGCCTTATTTTAGGACGGGGAACAGTTGGACTGGTGACCCAAACCATCAATGATTTGTTTTTTGTCTCTACTGTCCGTGATCTTCCAATACCTGTCAGCAGCATCATCAAAGGAATCTTTATCGGTATTACAGCTACTATGCTCACTGCCGCTTTCCCCGCCCTTGAAGCTGTCCGCATTCCTCCCCTTTCTGCAATTAGCAGATCGAATCAAGAATCTGGTGTGAACAAAAATATTCCTGGAATCAGCCTGTCGGGATTGATCAGCATTCTCATCGGCGCAGGAATCCTGGTCATCCCTACCAGGAACCTGGTTGTCAGTTTTGGCGGAACTTTCCTGATAGTTGTTGGGATTGCCATGCTGATCCCCCTAGTGATCATTTTTTTCATGAATGGAATAGCTAAATTCACAGAGCGTATCTGGGGAAGCCTGGGCAGGATCGCTCCCAGGGAAGTGATCAATTCTCTCAGCCGGACCGCGCTTGCAGTCGCAGCCCTGATGATCTCAGTCGCAGTAACTATCGGAGTGACCGTGATGATCAATAGTTTTCGCTTAACGGTGGTCACATGGCTTGACCAGATTCTTCAAGGCGATATCTACATCTCAGTCGCCGGAGCTCCATCCGGCCAGCCAACCTCTGCTATTGATCCTGACATTATTAAGAGCCTCGAAGACCAGGCAGGGATCAACAATATCTTTACCCTGCAAACTTCCCAGGTTGATTCCCCCAAGGGACCAATCCAGATAGCCGCCAATAATAATCCAAATGATGGACTGGAGCAGATCTACCTATCCAATCTGGTTCCCCCGGAACAGATTTGGAGCGAACTTGAAAGTGGCTCGGTCTTGATTTCTGAACCACTAATGAATCGACTGCAATTGCCTCAACAGGGTGGTGCGCTTGAACTTTATACAGATCAAGGACTGATTTCATTCCCTGTCGCAGGCGTTTTTTACGATTATTCCTCCTCCCAGGGAAGTGCTCTTTTTGCCCAAGCTGTATACCAGGATTACTGGCCTGATACAAATATAGCTGCTTTGTCTCTGATCCTTGAACCGGGGATAGATGTCGAACACACAGCTCAAAAATTAAGAGAAGATTTGGCCGGGGGACAAAACCTATTAATCCGCCCCAACCAGTCGATCCGTCAGGAAACACTTGATATCTTTGAACGGACATTTACAATCACTGCCAGCCTGCAGATCATGACCACTTTGGTGGCATTTATTGGAATCCTGAGCGCTTTGATGACCTTGCAGATGGATAAAAAACGTCAGCTTGGTGTTCTCAGGGCCCTGGGGCTGACAGGTAAACAATTATGGACTCTGGTATTGCTGGAAACCGGATTAATGGGGACGGTGGCTGGATTAACAGCCTTACCGACCGGGTATATCCTCTCACTGATCTTGATCTATATCATTAATCAGCGCTCTTTTGGCTGGACCCTTCAAATGAATTTAAGCATTATCCCCTTTATCCAGGCGGTTCTGCTGGCAATTACGGCATCACTCCTGGCAGGAATATTACCCACCCGGCAAACTTTGAAACAGAGTCCTGCCGATGTGATCAGGTATGAATAATATGTCTAAGTCTTTTAAAGTCCTCGCGCTGCTCCTGCTGATAGCGTTCCCAATCTTGAGTTCTTGTTCCATACCTCCTGATGAAATCAGCCCCGGGCAGCCGGGATTCCAAACTGGATCAATTGATGGATTTCTGCGGGCCGAAGGGCCTCGAGAGTGGTCCTTCCCTGAAGATTTTGGACCTCATCCGGAATTTCAGACGGAGTGGTGGTACTACACAGGTACATTACAGAGTTCTGATGGAAGCCAGTACGGATACCAGCTGACTTTCTTTCGGCGAGGACTAACACCACAGCAGGTTAAGGGTGAAAATCTTTCAGCCTGGCGGACAACGGATATCTTCATGGCCCATTTTGCTCTCGCGGATCAATCAAAAAAGGAGCACTCCAGCTTTGAGATCTTTTCCAGGGGTTCAGCGGGGTTGGCTGGAGCCACCTCAAATCCATTCCAGGTATGGACAGAAAATTGGATGGTTAAAGAGATCGAAGACAATCAATTCCAGATCAAAGCTGCCAAGGATGGAGTTGAAGTTGATCTGGTTCTGAGTGATATCAAAGGAAAAACGTTCCATGGAGATCAGGGTTACAGCAGAAAGGGATCGGACCCCGGAAATGCATCCTATTATTTCAGCCAAACACGGTTATCAGCGGAAGGTTTTATCAGGAATGGTAGTGAGCGGATAGCGGTTACCGGACAAAGCTGGATGGATCATGAGTTCAGCACCAGCGCCTTAGCTGCGGGTCAAGTCGGTTGGGATTGGTTTTCAATCCAATTAAGTGATGGCAGCGAATTAATGGTTTATCAAATACGCCAGGAAGATGGCTCGATCGATCCTTATTCCAGTGGTACTTTTATCACTGCTGAGGGAAAAACATTTTCACTCAGTAAGGATCAGTTTAATATTGAAATCCAGCAGAGTTGGGAAAGCCCCCGCTCTGGAGCAGTCTACCCATCTGCTTGGAAAATTGATATTCCTGAGCTTAAGATCAACCTGGAAGTTCAACCCTATTTCAATGACCAGGAACTGCTATTATCATTCACCTATTGGGAAGGCGCAGTCAAAATAACTGGCTTTAGCGGTGAAATCCCGGTCACTGGAAATGGTTATGTTGAATTAACAGGTTATTTGAGAGCATTTAACCTCGATTTTTAGGAAATATGTGGGAACAGTTACAAAGCTTTGCTTATTGTGAGGTAAATCATGATCCAGCGATTGACATATCAACAAATCATACCTGCTTCCCTAAACCAGGTCTGGGATTATTTTTCCACACCACTGAACCTCAATGACCTCACTCCGCCAGATATGAAGTTTCAAATCATTGCCGGGGGGGAGGAATTGATGTATCAGGGACAAATCATTGAATACCGGATTCAATTTTTTCCGCTCTTGAAAACCCGCTGGCTGACTGAAATAACCCTGGTCAAAGATCAAAGCTACTTCATTGATGAACAGCGGGTTGGACCCTACCGGTTCTGGCATCATCAGCACCACTTTGAACAAACATCAAGCGGGACCAGGATGATGGATCTGGTCACATACCAGCTGCCATTTGGGCTGCTCGGTGACTTGCTGCACAAAATTTGGATCGGTCCCCGCTTAAAGACCATATTTGACTACCGGGCCCGACAGGTAGAAATTACATTTGGAGAGGCTGTAAATGCCTGATAAAATTACCTCAGAGCTCTCCAGAAAAATATTATTCTAAAGGAAGCTTCGACTGCCCTGAATCCTAAAGAGAACCAGCCAGGGAAGTGGAAACTGAGATTTGTACATAATCAGGGTTGTTAATAATAATGAGGTTATTACATGCAGCCAAACCCCGAGAACTTAGTTAGAACAGCCGGAATAAACACACCCCTGATCGGTTTCTACGATGTGGCTGATACCAAACCCTTCGAACCTTTTTCAACACCTGAACGCTGCTTTTTTTCTTCTTACGAGATCTGGTTGAAAGGGGGTAGCATCTGCATCTCAGAAGGAAATGCCAGCTGCCAGGGAGGTGGTTATTGGGTTGGGGGCGTCTTACCAACCTGGGCAACTAAGGCCGCTGGATCAGATCAAGACCCCCTGGAATCTTTCGCCAAAGGCTTGAATCAGCGGGAAGGATTCAAATCCTCTGATGAGTTGATGTGCCTCTGGTTTGATAATCAAAAACCATATTTGATCGAGAATGGTTTTGTTGTCATCGGCCCCCTGGTGTCGGATCAATATGAAGATCTGAAAACCGTGACTTTTTATGTCAATCCTGACCAATTAAGTCTGCTGATCCTTGGCGCGGAATACAATAACTCTTCAGCGGAAAATCACCCTGTCATTATCCCATTCGGGTCTGGCTGTGGACAAATGGCTGCTCTCTTCAATGAAATTGATACGGATACACCACATGCTGTGATCGGTGCCACCGATATAGCCATGCGGGAACATTTCCCTCCCGATATCCTGGCATTTACTGTTAACAAACCTCTGTTCAGACAATTATGCGAATTAAGTGAAGACAGTTTTTTGTATAAAAGTTTCTGGAAAAGATTGCAGAAAGCACGGGGGGAGTAACTTCGTTCCCCCGGGTACTTATTTCGGATCCTCGTTTATTTCAAATCGAATGTTAAGATTGCTTTCACTGTGCTTCTCCTTTCCCGTGCGCCTGATGCAGCTAACGAGATCCATAGATCCAAAATCGATATCGGCCTGGATAAACTCTTCCCAGTTATAGTGAGGGACCAGGTGGAAGCGAACGAGATATGCAGGGAGTTTGTTTCTTCGGAAAAGATCGATTCATTTATGCTCTGCCCCGGATTCACTTACAGCGATACAACAGAAATTACAGCAATTGCGGGAGATAATATAGCAATTTCTATAGTCAGAAGTGATGGGCCTGGCGGGAAAGTTGCTCTGGCAGCAAGAAAACGGGAGGGCTACCTGAGGACAAAAAAACCTCCTGAACTAATAAGAATTCACTGATCAAATTCTTAATTTGATTACCCAAAGATTAACCACAAAAATAAGTTGACAACTGGTAATACCAGTGTTATGATTTTGACATAATACTGGTATTACCAGTATTTAATTAAGGAGTTAAAAGCATGAGCGATCAACCAGAAGAACGTGCTACTGATTGGGCTGAGCGCCACCTGATTGAAAGTATTGTCAGTGGAGTATACCCACCCCATTCCGATCTACCCGGTGAACGCACGATCAGTAAAGAGATCGATATTGCCCGTCCCGCTTTGCGGGAAGCCATGCAGCGGCTCAGCCGCGACGGCTGGCTGGATATCCAGCAGGGAAAACCCACCCGGGTCCGGGATTATCTTAAGGATGGCAATCTCAATATCCTGGCAGGATTGTTGAAAGCGGATCCTGACCTGGTCCCCAACCTGGTGCCTGATCTGCTCGATATGTGGCAGCTGCTTGCGCCCCAATATACGGCCTCTTCCGTGCGCCGGGCTCCGGGATTAATCCTGGATCTGCTTGAAAGTTTGGAAAAAACCCCGGATCAGGCTGAGGCTTTTGCGAGCAGTATGTGGCAGCTGCACCACATGCTGATTGCCTACTGCGACAATCTCGTTTATGGTTTGATCTTTAACACCTTCCAGGATTTTTACCGACAACTGGCAGTCTATTATTACAGCACATCTGACCACCGGGGTTTAGCCCGGGATCTCTGGTCTGCTTTGACTCCCGCAGTTGAGTCTTTGGATACTGAGACTGCATCTGAGCTGGTTTTTGGTTTTGTGGCCAGCACAGCTGAATTCTGGAAAAACATCACCATCGAACAATATCAGAAAGATGTTTTAGATAAGCCAAAAGAGATCAAACAGAAAACAAGTGGAAAAACGCAAGAGAAGGATAAAGATAAAAAGAATAAGAAAGCTAAGTAATTGGCTCGATCCCCAGAAAAACGCTGATAGCTGTTTAGCAGGAGAAAAAGTCAGATGAAATCCCCCTACATCAAGATCAAGAATAGCGGTTCCCGGTTCAAGCGGGTCCTGGGTGAAGTTCTTTCACAGCTGTTGAATGTTCCTCTGCTCTCGGGTGCCCTGGTGACCTTTGTTTTCTTTCAAATCCCGTCGGATATTCCAAACCGGCTGGGAGGATTTGGCTGGGCTCTGCTTTTCATCAGCCTGATCCCATTAGGCAGCTTATTATTTTATATCCCTGGCAAGGTAAAGGATTGGTCTGCAATCATTCACAGGCAGCGGACCGCAAGTTTTGTATTAATGATCATCAGCTACCCGATCGGGTTCCTGGTCTTGAAGCTGACCGGCGCGCCCCGTGTTTTTGAAGCGATCGCAGTAAATTACACCCTGATCACCCTGGGCCTGATCATCTTTAATCTGATCCTGCGCTACAAAGCCAGCGGCCATGCGGCTGGTGTTGCCGGACCGGTGGCTGCCATGTTTTTTTTCTTCGGGTTCCCGGCCGTTCCATTGGCAGCTCTGATCCCGCTGACTATCTTCGCCAGAATAGCAGCCAAGGGACACGATCTCTGGCAGCTCGTGACTGGAGCTGTTATGTCAATCTCGATCACTGTCCTGGTGCTGATTTTTTACGGCTTTGATCTGTTTGGACAATTGCAGTAAGCCAGGACCTGGATTTCTAAATCCAGAATATTTTAATTGTAATCAGGGTTAATCACATCAAGGAGCGTAAATTTTGTCGTACAAACCAGACAGCAGCCTAGATTCAAACTCTCCCGGCGAGATGATTGCCAACAGCATCACTCACGGCATTGGTGCCGGATTAAGCATTGCCGGCCTGGTGATTCTGATCGTCAGGGCTGTTAAGTATGGAAGCGGATGGCACCTGGCAGGTTTTCTGGTTTTTGGGATTTCACTGCTGCTGTTATACCTGTCCTCCACAATCTATCATTCTTTTGCTAACAAACCCTGGAAAGCAATCTTCCAGAGACTGGATCATGCGGCAATCTATTTCCTGATCGCAGGCACTTATACGCCATTCCTGCTGACCGCGGGCAGAACCGGGCTGGGCTGGAGTATATTTGGGGTCATCTGGGGCTTGGCTATCATGGGACTGATCCTTAAACTTGCCTTCACGAATAAGTTTGAAAAACCAACTGTCTGGTTGTATTTGTTGATGGGCTGGGCTGGATTGGTGATCTTTTTCCAGGCTGGAACCCAGCTGGGCAGGATCTCCCTGATATTTTTACTGGTTGGTGGGCTTTTTTACACAGCTGGAGTGGTATTCTACCGCTGGAAAAAACTGCCCTACGGGCACGCGGTTTGGCATCTGTTTGTACTGGGCGGCAGCATTTTCCATTATTTCTCAGTTTTGCTGCTGATCTAGGAAGTTCAAGTTTCGGGGTTCCTGCCACAATTAAAATAATATCCCGAGGTCGATTAGACCTCGGAGGTCTAATCGACCTGATCTGGCCACCCATCTCCTGAAAACATTCTTACCCTGCCCGATTTCCAAAAAACCACCCAACCAGGCTTGTCAAAATCTATGATTCATTGTATACTATCACTATATACTACCCAGAGGTAGGAGTTATGCGATTTCAAAAGACTACTGAATATGCGATCCGGGTCATGGTTCATCTTTCAAAACACCTGGATGAACGAATCTCTGCCCGGACTCTATCCGAACAGCTTGATATTCCGTATAAATATCTCAGCCGCTTGATGAGCAAATTAGCAGGAGCGGGATTAGTAAATGTCGAACAAGGAGTATTTGGTGGATACCAGATCAAAAAAACACTCGATTCGATCTATCTCTACCACATCGCTGACACCGTGGAAGGCCTCGAGGATTATGAACGCTGCATCCTGGGATTTCCCGAATGCTCAAATGAGAATTCCTGCTCGCTGCATGACATCTGGGCAGCTCGCCGAGACGATATTAAGTCCATGCTGTTTGAAACAACCCTGGAAGACCTGGGGAACTAGCCAGGCATCAAGGCCCGTGGGATCAGGCAAAATCAGATTGGGAGGAATTAGATAATGACCGAAATCATCAACAATCGCCAGCAGCGCATCGAGATCATGAAAGCACTGGTCCGCCAGCTGCACGAAGGGTCTGGTGAAGACAAGATCAAGAAACAGCTTGAAACCATGCTAGACGAAGCTGATTATTCTGACGTTTTTGTGATGGAAGTTCAGCTGATCGAAGAGGGCATCCCGGAAGAAAGCATCCAGGAACTGTGCGATACCCATACACGAGTGCTTTCATCGCATCTGGACCTGCAGGAAACCCCCCAGTCCAGCCCAGGGCATCCAGTTCATACCCTGATCGAAGAGAACAAAGCCCTGACCAGGACTACCCAAATGGTCCGGCTGTTATTTCAGAAGATCGACCTTCTTGCTGATGAAGAAAACGCTTTACCACTCATGCAGGAGATCCAGGGACATTTGAATGAGATCATGGACGTGGATAAACACTACAAACGGAAAGAGAATTTGCTTTTTCCTTTTTTTGAGAAGAAAAATATACCTGGTCCTCCGGCCGTGATGTGGGGCAAACACGACCAGATCAGGGAAATGCTAAAAGCTACCATAACTGGCCTGCAGCAAACCGGGGAAATTAAAAGGCAGGGAAGCAAAAGCCTTTAATCGATTTGCTGTCAGCACAGCCATGGATGCTGTTGAAGATATGATCTACAAGGAAGAGAAGATCCTGCTCCCAACCGCCCTCGATCTTCTGACGGAAGAAGAATGGTATTTGATTTACCGCGAGACGGCAGAAATTGGCTACTGTCTCTATCTACCGGAGTTTGATTGGATCCCGGAAGGCGAAAACATACAGGAAATAACCGGATCATCTCTAAGCACGGGGCGGATCCAAATGCCAACAGGGTCATTTGGTTTGGAAGAACTGATCATGGCTTTTTCAACTTTGCCTCTGGACTTCACTTTTGTCGATCAGGATGATACCGTCCGTTATTTTTCGCCGGGCAAAGATCGCATCTTCGAACGCTCCCGAACGATCCTCGGGCGCAAAGTTCAGTACTGCCACCCCCCCAAGAGTGTGCATATTGTCAACCAGATCCTGGCAGATTTTAAATCTGGCGCTCAAGATCAAGCCCGATTCTGGATTCAGATGGGTCCCCGCCTGGTCTATATCGTTTATTATGCCCTACGCGATAACGAGGGGAATTATCAAGGCACCCTGGAAGTCACCCAGGATGTGACCGGCATTCAAGCCCTGGAAGGGGAACGCCGGCTGTTGGAATACGACCATTAAACTAATCCTTGATGAGGTTAATCATGAAAATAAAAAACAGTACCACTCTCCAAACACTTCTAAGTGAATACCCCCAGGCGGAAGGTATCATCACAAAACATCTGCCCGACTTTAATAATATAGTTCAGGAACAGCTTAAAAGCCCGGTCCTAAAAATTACCACAGTTGAACATATCGCTCTTAAAGCAGGGATCGAACCATCTCAATTGATCAAGCAATTAGCCGAGGTATGTGGTTTATCCGGTGAGGATATGAGTTCTGAGGACACTCTTTCCTTTGACGCTTCCGATCCTGATTGGATTCAGGCAGATCCATCATTCGTGGTCGACGGAGTCGCCCTGCTTTCCAAAGGAGAACACCCCCTGGAGTTGATCAAATCCAGATTAGACGAGCTCTCAACCGGCGAAGTGATCCTGCTCACAACTAATTTCCATCCCCAACCAATGATCGATGCCATGAAAGAAAAAGGCGCAGAAGTCTTCAGCAGACCAGATCTCAAACAGGCGGGCCTGCACAGAACCTTTATCAAAAAATAGATCTGTATCGTCGAAATACCAAATCTTCAAATCCCATGACCCAGGCTCAAATCAAGATCGGGAAAGAATATTACCTGGGCATTCTAAAAAACCCAGGCTAGATTGCGGCATTCAATCGAGGAACTGATCGATGGTCTGTCACTCTCGTGTGAAAAACCCGCCAGAACACAGAAAAACTTAATAAGCTGCCGGGGCAGCCAAATTCATGTCTTCCCGACTCATTACTTATCCGTGCTAATCAACTGGTTTCTGAATTTCTGCTAATTTTTGATGATAAATATTGGCCCATTTTTTAACTGGTAGACTAATAGAAACCCTTTTAATGGTGTCAACGAAGGAACCAAAGGAGATAGAAATGAACAGAACTAAATTTTATTTAATTTTGGTGTCAGCGATCATAATCCTGGCTGCCTGCACCGGCAATGCTGAAACCAACGTTGAAATAGTAAACACGGTTATGGCTGAGGAACCAGAAGATACCGATGTTCCTCCAACACCAGAACCCACCGCAACCGAACAAATGGTGATGCTGCCGGTCTCAATGGTATCCGCCCCTGTCGGTGATGTGGATTACAACCAATACAAGGTATCCTTTCCAAGCTTCGCACCTCTGGAATTTGATGTCAGCGAGCTGCCCGCACCCCCAGGGACAGTCACAGCAAACTGGTTCACATCAGGTGGATTCTATGTTGTCGCCTATTACGGGGTGGATCTTGAAACTGCTGGCGCGCTCTGTCCCGGCAACTCGATCTTCACTGATGCCAGTGGCTGGATCCACATCTCCAACGCTCCCACCGAAGAAGGCGCCTGCGAAGGATTCCCTACTCTGACCGATGACCCCGCGGTCGGTCCGGTGGACTGCCACGGCGAACTCTTTTACCGCACAGCCATTCCCAGCGATCTGCAAGGAACACTCTATGGCACGATCGAAATGCTTGACCCCGATGGCAACCTGGTAGGTATTACCAGCCAGGTGAATTCCTCAACCGATATGCTTGAAATCGACCTGGCAGCGATGTGCCAGTAAATTAAAATCTGGGGCTGTGTCCCCTAAAAGACACAGCCCCAGACAAGATATCTCAAATAGCCGCTCTCTCCAGAAATCCTGCTTTGATCTTTTGATAAGGAAGATGGTTGAAAGGACAAACGGCAACACAGACCGAACAGCCGTGATATTTATTGAAGTAAGGGAAACAAAGTTTGTTTTCCACATACGTAAGGCTGCCATCCCCATGATCGATGGGAACGCCAAACAAAGCCTCTGGCGGACACTTCCTAATACAAATTTTACAGCTCTGACAAAACTCAGCCACCCAGGAATGAGCGTTCCCTTCATTGAAGGGTAAATTCTCGATGCTGGTAAATACAGCAGCCAGGCGCACCCGTGGTCCGTGCTCCGGGGTGATAATAATGCCGTTTGACCCAATCCAGCCCAAACCCGCCAGCTGAGCCAGGGGAGGGTAAAGAGCCAAGCCATTTAGTGGATGTCCGGCATGTGCTCCATATCCTTTACTCCTTAAGAAATCAGCCAGCTGATTGGCCACCCGGCCCAGGTCCCGGTATGTCTCCATCACCGTTTTCATGCAAGCCAGGCTGGGAGCGCTGTCGATACCATCCTTGTCCATCTCCATCGAGAGCACAATGGCATTCTCATAGACTACAGCTTTATCCTTGAATACCCAGCGGGCAGGGAGTTTAGTAAATCCAACGCTGCTCGCACCCAGGCCAAGTGCTGTTTCTTTGATTTCAGATAACAAAGCTTGATCTGTCTCGGTTATTGTAATTATTGGATTCTGATCCAGACTTCGCAGGGATCGTTTGATCCCCGCCAGGCACTGCAGCATGGTGGGCAGAAATCGGACAGGTGGTCCGCTTTCAGTGCTTTCCAGGCGTCCCTTGAGGATATCAAACCTGACCGGGGACAACTCCGAGGGATGAACCACATCCGGTCTGGCTGCCAGTTGATGCTCCAGATGATCGACATCAGTGAATAAACGGGTTTTGCTGATCTGTTTGGTCAGGCTCATCTGTATTCCTTATCCAGCACGACAATTTCTCCCCATTATAATCAAAATCCATTCAGACTGGTCCCCTCAATTCAGCCCGCCATACCCGAGTGGACGGGCAGGGTCCAGCTTTAATGCTATTATTTTCAATGAGATGCACACTCAGACAGATCAGCTCAAAATAAACTCCAATCCTACCGGCAGGAATGGAATTGACAATGGATAAAAAAACAACCTCTCATTTCGGGAGCGGAACAGTCTTGGCTGTCTGCCTGAAAGCGGATCCTGGAATCCCTAAAATACCTGTAGACAGCATCCAGCTTCTAAAAAAACTCGGAGTCGAGGGCGATTATCATGCAGGGAAATATGTCCGCCACCGCTATTTGGCCAAAAAAGATCCCCAGCAATTAAATGTCCGCCACGTGCTGCTGATCGACAATCTGATCCTGGGAAGGTTATCCGATCAGGGAATTAACCTCCTGCCAGGAGAATTGGGCGAAAACATCATCCTGAATGGGATCGATCTAATGTCTCTGGATCTGGGAACAAAACTAAAAATCGGTCAGGCGCTGTTGGAGATTTCGGAAATTCGCCATCCCTGCCATCAGCTTAACTATGCCCACCCCGATGTATTGGAATCTGTGATAATCAAGACAGCTGAGGGTGAAGTGTATCGGGCTGGTATGTTTGCCCGTATATTAATTGGAGGAGAAATTACATCCGGCGCTCAGGTTGTTATCTCTGAATGACGGAATTGGACACCGCAATGAATAGAATCGGTATCATCCTTTTCAGTATTGATGCTGCTGCTTTGCTGATCCTGCTGTCAGGGATCATCTGGTCTGTCGCCCGACCGGAGCAGCGAATCTGGCCCCCGCCCGGAAAATCCAGCTGGCAGTACAAACTTACCTGGAGCCTCTTTTACCTGGTTTTTGGATTGAACAGCCTGCTCCTGATCCTCGACTGGAATAACTGGATCCTTTCCGGAACGGTACGGTATGTTCTGGGAATCCCCCTTGGTTTGGTTGGTTCAGCGCTCTTAATCTGGGGCATACGCCACCTTGGCAAGATCAATACCTCCGGGATCCCCGATGGATTTGTAATTTCAGGACCATACCGCTTTACCCGGAATCCCCAATACCTGGGGGATATACTCTTGTTCCTGGGGCTGAGTGTAGCGGCAAATTCCCAGTATCTGTGGATAACCCATCTTTTATTGATCCTGGTCTTGATGATCACCCCCCTGGCAGAGGAGGATTGGCTGAGGAATCTATACGGGGAGGATTATCAAAACTATCTAGAAAAAACATCCCGATTCTTCTAAGGGACGTTAAAGGAGCAGCATGATCAGTCAAAAAATGGTCTGCACAATGTATGAATATTCATACGACCTGCTCTGCCGTGCTATTGAAGGTATCACTCACGAGCAAAGTTTAGCGAAATCTGCCGGTTCCAGCAATCCGGCAAACTGGATCCTGGGCCACATCATTACATCCCGCTGCAACGTTCTGGCCATGCTTGATCTACCTCCCGTGTGGGAATTATCCCGCTGCCAGCCCTATCTCCCCGGCTCTGAGCCCTTACCCGAACAAGGGAAGATCGAATTATTTGAAAACATGGCAGCCGCCCTGAATAAAACCCAGGAGATGTTATTGGAAGCTTTTGACAATATCACCGATCAGGGACTCCTTAAATTGGCTGAAGGGCAAACTATCGGAGAGCAGCTGGCGGGTTACGGAATCCACGAAGCCTATCACGCGGGAGAGCTGGCGGCGGGGCAAACCAGCGATTTAACTTGAGCCTACCCAGATAACCCGGTCTGGTTTACTATTTAATGGAAATCGATCCCTGCATCAGCGAGTAACCCAGAGAGGATCCCCGCTAAACTATGATAAATCCAAAAAAGTCTTTCACGATTAGAGGGTCTTTGCGTGCCCTTAATCATCCGAATTTCCGGCTTTTTTTCTGGGGTCAGCTGATCTCTGTGATTGGTGTCTGGATGCAGTCCACTGCCCTGCAGTGGCTGGTCTACCGCATCACCGGTTCCCAGACCAGCCTGGGGTTGGTCACATTCATCAACTTTCTGCCAGTCCTGCTGCTTTCCCTCTCTATGGGTGTAGTAGTGGACAGAGTGTCGCGGCGCACCTTAATCCTTCTGACCCAGAGCTGGTTCGCGATCCTGGCGATCTGCCTGGCAGCCTTGACCTGGATCGGCCTGGTCCAATACTGGCACATTCTAGTTCTATCCTTTCTATTAGGGATTGGCAACGCTCTGGACATGCCCGCTCGCCAGGCTTTTGTAGTTGAATTGGTGGATGATGAAAAAGATGACCTGATGAATGCTATCGGGATAAATTCGATGTTATTCAATATCGCCCGCATTATTGGCCCGGCCATCGGGGGTGTCATAGTGGCATCCATTGGCGAGGCACCGACCTTTTTCATCAACGGCGTTTCCTACCTGGCAGTGATCCTCGCCTTGTCATTAATGAAATTGACTCCTTCGGTCCAACCAGCTGCAAAAGACAAAACCCAGGGTGGAGTGCGGGAGGGATTCCAGTACATCCTGTCCGAAAAGAACATCCTGGCCCTGGTAATCCTGGTGGCTGCTTTCAGCATGATCGGATTTGGTGCGCTGACCCTGATCCCGGTTTTTGCCAAAGATATCCTCCAGATCGGGGTTACCGGCTACGGTCAGTTATTATCCTGGCAGGGTGTTGGCGCATTGATCGGCGGCGGGCTTCTGGTCTTTTTCGGCGATTACTTCCAGAAAGGCAAACTACTGTTGATCAGCCGGATCCTGCTCGGACCAGCCATTATTGGCCTCTCTTTGTCACGGATTCCCTGGCTCAGCATGGCGATCATGGCAGTCCTTGGTTTCTCGTTCATTACTCAATTGGTGATCACAAATACTATGATCCAGACTATTGTCCCGGATATTCTCAGGGGCAGGGTGCTGAGCACCTATACCTGGGCTCTGGGTGGTTTCTACCCCCTGGGTTCCCTGATGATGGGAGCCCTGGGCGATCAGATCGGTGCTTCTACTGCTGCCTTGATCTCTGGAGTCGGCTGTATATTGATCATTCTGCTCAATCAAATCTATTACCCAGCTATCCATAGAATTAAGTAATTTTTTATTTACCGGTTTCGGAAAATAAGTATGAAGGATCCATTATCCGCTTCAGAAGCGAAGAGTTTGATTGCCAAAGCAGAGGGTACTTTCCGGCACGAGGATTGCGCCACCTGTGAGTGTTATCTGGGCTATGTTGCCCAGATAGTGATCGATTCCGGCCCTGGAGCAAAACAATTCCTCCAGGATTACCTACCTGACAAGTCTGAAATCCATTCCTGCCTGGGCTGTGATCCCTGTGCTCCGGGCATTCTCTATGCTACTTATCTCAGAAAAAGACCCAAGGAATAGTTGTGACTTTTCGTGATTTACAGTCTAATTCGAGCTGCATTCATAGTAATAGAATTGGCAGTGGTCTTGGAAATTTTCTGCTGTTAAGAGTTCGATACCTGCTGGCAGGGGATTGACTAGATAATCACACAAGAATGCTTGTTGGGGCACACCCTGGTTGATTAAGCCAAAGATATTATGAGTTGCGATTCGTTCCGATGTATTGGGATAAGGAAAAGAATCTTGTTGGGTGATCTGCACCTCAAGAACACCTTGAAAGGTCCAGTTCTTCCCTAGCTTTAAGCCCCCTACTTCTGATGTGCCCGACCATTTATCATTTTCCCAGGAATCAACAATATTATCAGCACCCAGAACCGCATAATCCCGGTCGACATCCATCTGATAAGAAATCTCTATTCCCGTACCCTGGTCATACAGAAATTTCCATTTCAATATTGCTTTGTTGTATTTATGGACATGGATTCCATTTACCTCAATTTCTTCTGATCGGAGCAGAGAGGAAATTTCACCATTGACATCCTTACAGGTCCATTCTTGCCTTTGCAAAAGCGGAAGTCCGATGACGTCTCCTTCGGAAGACACAAGAGTTGCATCATATTCGGCGACGGTTCTGTAGTGGATGACGTCTATATCACCATTGACAAAATTCAAAATATCTACCGGAATATTGCAGGAGAGGATCACAAGCACGGAAAGAACTAGCAGGAGAAGGGTTAATTGATTTTTTTTGATCATAGACAAATTCTCCTCGCGGTTCAGTTATGCTTAACCTCACGAAACAGACTATGGACATCCAATAATTCGAATCATACCCGATTTTGAGGCAGCTTTCGGGTATATTTAGATCTAGATATCATCATAGTTTCCGGTCAATTCCCTGGAGCATCCATGACATGGCTTAGCCTTCTCCTGGCACTCATTCCCATCCTGTTGATCCTGGTCCTCCTGGTCTGGCGCCAGACACCAGCCGATCTTGCCGGGGTGGCTGGCTGGGTCAGTGCAGTATTTGTCGCCTGGCTGTATTTTAAAACCCCCCTGATCAATACCCTGTTGATCAGCATCTCTGGAGTCGCAGCATCCCTGCCGATCACATTGATGGTGGCAACCTCGCTCTTTCAGATCACTCTCATGAAAGAAAGCAGCGCCATTGATCGGGTGGTGGCTTTCATTAAAACCATTGCTCCTGGCAATCAGACAGCTCAAATCCTGATCCTCAACATCGGATTCGGCACAACCCTGGCTGCCCTGGGAGCGACACCGGTCTCGATCCTGCCCCCGATCATGATTGCCCTGGGCTACTCATCTTTCGTCGCCATCGCCCTGCCATCACTGGGTTATGATGCCCTATGCACCTACGCCCTTCTCGGCATTCCTGTGGTTGTCTTTGCCAATTTTGTAGGATTGCCTGTGAATGAGGTCGGGGGGTATTTTGCCCGTTTCATGCCTGTGATCAGCACCTGCATCGCCCTGGCAATGCTCTGGTTGGCAGGAGGGTGGAAGCTGCTCTGGCGGGGACTGATCCCCACTATCCTGGCCGGGGTGACTGCCGGCTATATCGCTATCGGAATGAATGCGCTGGGATTAGTGACCCTGACAGGTATCGCTGCCGGACTGGGTGTGATCCTGATCATGTTAATTTACCTGAAAATAACCGGCCAAATTCTTGTCGATCGAAGTTCGTTATCAGAAACAGATTTTCAGGCTGAAAACAAGATTTCGCTTTTGGCAGCAATCTCGCCCTGGGTCATCCTGACTGTCCTGGCCTTGATCATTAATGCTCCTTTTTTGCCGTTCTTTGACCTGGTATTCAATCGCTGGAGCATGCCCGTGGAAATCATCCCTGGAGCGCCTGAGAAAATCCGTCTCTTGTGGCAGGCTTATTTCTGGATCCTGATCAGCACTCTGGCCGCACTTCCTTTCTTGAAGGTCGATAAAATTATTCTAAAATCCAGCCTTAAAAAATGGCTCAGGAGAGCTCCCAGGCCCATGTTGGCCTCAGCAGTCTTTTTTGCTATCGCTTTTATCATTAATCACTCGGGGAAGAACGCCGCCTGGGAACTGGTAAATCCAGCCAACAACATGGTCCAGGTCATAGCCAACGCGGCGAGTACCGCCTTTGGAAAATTCTATCCAGCTGTTGCCCCATTTCTGGGGCTGCTGTCAGGGTTTATAAGCGGGTCAGAAACTTCATCGATTGCAATGCTAACCGGGATTCATCTGAGTACCGCAGAAAAAATCGGAGCAGCAGGACTGCTGGTTGCAGCAGCCAGCGGGATTGGCGGCGGGTTGGCCAGTGTGATCTCCCCGGCTAAACTTCAGAATGCTGCTGCCAGCATTGACCGGATAGGCGAAGAAAGCCAGGTAATCCGGGTCACTTTTGTGATCTCCCTGATCATCACTGCGATTGCTGCTGTGATGGCCATGGTTTGGGCTTGATTTATTAATTTCTTAGGCTGAGTTGATCTGGCTGCCCGCACGCTTTCGCCACCACAAAATAACTGCCACAGGAATCAATGATAAACCAGCCCCGACAAATCCCATGATTTGGAAACCTACAGCGGCAAAGACAAAGCCGCTTCCCAGGCTGCCTATGGCTGAAGCCAAACCGACCAGCAAATCATTCACGCCCTGCATGCGGGAGCCCTCACTCTGTGAGAGCTGATCAGACAGCAAAGTAGACCCGCCCACATAGCATAAATTCCACCCCAACCCTAACAGGAAGAGAGAGATCGCAAGTGGAACTAGGTCAGGTGATAAACCTGCGCTTAACCCCGCCAGGATCAAAATTACTGAACCGAGCACGATCACTGGCTCTCTGCCAAATCGATCTGCCAAACGTCCAGATACAACAGAAAAAGCAAACATGCCGAACGTGTGGGCAGAAATCACCAGAGAAATACTGGTAAGAGGATGAGTTAATGCTTTCATGTGCAAACCAGTGATAACCATGATCATCACCATTACTGCCTGCCCGACGACCATGGATATGATTGCCACCAGCACTCCAGGCTGTTTCAGGATCTCTGAAACCGGTCGGGGGGGAAGATCCACAGGCTGATCTGACTGGGTGACCTGGGCCATTTTTTTCGCGAACTCAGTTGGTTCGGGTCGCAGCCAAACAAGTACAATGACTGCTGCAATCGCAAATAAGATTAACGCTATGCCAAACGGCCCTACTAATTCATTTAAGCTAAACCGCTTAGCAAGGTCACCAGAAGGGCCAACCAGGAGGGGTCCCACGATCGAACCTACTGTCCCTCCTAAAACAACAGTCGCGATGGCTTTGCCCCGTTTCTGAGGGGGATTAACCTCAGCGGCTGCAAAACGTCCCAACTGCATAGCAGAATTGGCCAATCCAAACAATCCCATGCCAACCAGGTAGATCGAATAATATCTTTGCCAGATCGCCAGGGCAGAAAACAAACCTGCCAGGAGACCCAGGATCATGCCAAATGCGAGACCGTTTCTGCGGCCAATCTTTTCGTTGATATAGCCCCAGGTATAAGCACCCAGGGCAGCAGATATGAGCTGGACAGTAACCGGCAATCCCGCCAGGGCAATCCTGCCGCTCAGTTCCGCTCCTACTATGGAATTGACAGTGCCGGTTGTGATCATGGCAGCTGAAACAACACTCTGGGCCAGGAATAAAGTCCAGGTGATCTTTCTCTGAATGCGTTCGAAACCGTTCAAGGTATCACACTCCCTGACCCTGAATTACTCTTTTAAAAAAATATACTCGATAAACCAATATACAGTGGATTCTTTTGACTGGCAAGGAATTGAACATTTGGGAAAAATTTCACTCTTCAGTCCATTAAATAATAAGGAGATCAGTCTTTGGGGAGAGGTGGATAATTGCTGCAAAGACGCGGTATGATAAGGAGATGAACAACCAAAGAAACACCAAGGATGTACTCCGCTGCTGGTCAACAAACTGTCAGCTTGATCACCTTCTGGTAGGGATAAATGGAATCTAACACCAGGAAG
This sequence comes from uncultured Chloroflexia bacterium, assembly GCA_963751575.1. Classification (GTDB taxonomy): domain Bacteria; phylum Chloroflexota; class Anaerolineae; order Anaerolineales; family UBA11858; genus B10-G9. The sequence continues at coordinate 239,632 of CAVVUX010000001.1, forward strand.
ATAATTTTCGAACGAGTCCAGACCAATGGCATTCAGCTCCACACAGCCCTGGCAGGGCCAGAAAATGGAGAGCCTGTTTTTCTGCTGCATGGGTTCCCTGAAGCGTGGTTTGGATGGGAAAACCAGATCGAGCCCCTGGCAAAGGCCGGATTCCGGGTCATTGTTCCCGATCAGCGGGGATACAATCTGAGCGACAAACCAGGCGGCGTTGATAAATATCAGATGGATATCCTGGTTAATGATATCCTGGGGCTGGCAGACAGCCTGGGTTACGAAAAGTTTTACCTGGCAGGTCATGATTTTGGCGCCATGGTCAGCTGGAGCCTGGCTGCCAGGGTGCCGGAGAGAGTTAAACGCCTGGTAATTGCCAATGTCCCGCATCCAGCGGTCTTCAAGTCCTATTTGCGGTCCCACCCTGCCCAGATGGTGAAAAGCTGGTATGCCCTTTTCTTTCAGCTGCCTGGAATCCCGGAGATATTTGTAAGAGCAGGGAACTGGAAATTCATGACCTCAGCCATGCCCAGTTCGTTTTCAGATGCTACTCTGAACCGCTACCGGGAAGCCTGGGATCAACCAGGTGCGATCACGGCGATGATCAACTGGTATCGGGCAACAGTCTCAGAATAACTAGATCAACCAGCAGCAATCGATCCATGTCAGCCAGAAACCTTGATCATCTGGGGAAAAAAAGATCCCTACCTCAGCTGTCAGATGGCTGAATCTGAGCCTGGAATTCTGCCAGGATGGCAGCTGGTGCTTTTTTGATGATGCCACCCACTGGGTCCAGCATGATCAGGCCGGGCAGGTCAGCCAGTTGATGATCGATCATTTTAGGGAAAAATAAAGAATTATGGCCATTGAACCGACCAGCGTCCAGCGCGACAAAATGTTAGCCCAGGGAAAATCCAAACTGTCATTGGTTGAATTCCTGGTACCTGATCATCCCCAGACCATCAAAGAATATCTGATTGAGACGCAGCGGTTTGTTGAAACAGAAGGTGGCTCACGCAGTCATCAATTAAAGATCGACCAGGTCCTGACCGAGGATGAGATGCCCTATCAATACCTCACCGTGGATAATTTTCCTTCCAGCCAGGCGCTGTTGATGGCCCATGAAAATACCCGTCAGGTTCGCCAATCCTTCCTGCGGGAGGTATATGGATTTCTCATCAGGCCCAATCCTGTGATCAAAAAAGTAAGTATAGGCCTCGGTTTTATGGCTCCGATTTTATCAAGCTGGTTGGGCACAAAAGACATCAAGTTGGACAGAGATACATCGTATGATCCTGATCCTGAAACGGATCCGGTGCGTGAGAAGATTAAGGTTTTTTCTTCAGCGAATCAGGACCAGCCTTTTTTTATGATGAATTTGAATCGGTTTTCCCCCCAAGAAAAACGGGGAGAGAGCGGGAAAAGCGCTTATAACCAATACTCCCTTCAGATCCTGCCCTACCTGATCAGCGTAGGAGGATATCCCGAACTCTATGGGGAAGTGCTGGGGAGTTTCATTGGCGATCAAAAAGACCCCCTTTTCATCAGGTGGCATGATTTCGCCCTGGTTTATTACCCCAACCGGGGAAGTTTCTTGCGGTTAATGACCAACACCCCTCAAAGTGCGGCGAAAATTCGCCGGGCAGGGCTCGAGAAGGTTGTGTTAATGCCCTCATCCCAAATCCAGGATTGATTTTTCCGGGAGATCATATTAATCTCGGAGTGATGGTGTAGCAATCCGGGGTTGTACCTTGATCCTGCCTACCCTCCTCTGTATCCAGAACAACACCAGCAGTAAACCAATTATTTTGGCGGCGATCCCCAGCAGAGAACTCAACTCAAACGGGAAATCAGGCATCCTGCTGATACGTACATAAAAAAGTGAGGTTTCAGATGTCGCGCCCAACTGGAAAATTGATGAAAGGGTGAGATCCCAAGCAAAATGGAATGCTATCGCCAGGGCAGCTCTCCCGGTCCACAGGAAATACAGGCCATAGATCGCTGCCGTCACCAGGACATATACCAGGAAAGAAAAATCCCAGCTGGCAAGATGACCAACAATTGACCAGGCTGCTCCCAGGAGAACAGCCAGCAGCCCGGCTCTGGTAAGGGCTATTTTTTTTCCAGCCATTCCTTCCAGTGCATTCCTGATCTGATAAGTACGCATCAGCTCCTCAAATATCCCAACGATCAGATAAGTGCCTATCCCTACCAGGATTGAACCGGAAAATGACAGGAAATTCCTTTTCCATTGATAAGAAATGATCACTTCCCCCCAACCACAGACCTTGAGCAGCAGAACATAGGCGCATGCCGACAGGAATCCCGCCAGGATCCCAAAACCAAAATCAGACCACCAGGCCTTTTCACCCAGGCGAATACCCAGATCGGAAATATTCCTTTTATCGATCCATCGGCTGCAGAGGAGCACGCTTAATACTGTGATTGGCCCGGCTGTGAGGGCTACTCTCAAGTTTTGATTGCCTGCTGAATAGTACCCGCTCAAACCCAAGACTGTCAGGGGAACGGCAGTGAGCAGGATCTGGATCAGGATCCGCCAGCCTGCCCTGATCCGATCTTCAGTTTGATTCCAAAATATGTTCCTCAGGATATCGTTCTCCTTGATATCAGCAAAGAACCCTTTGACAAAGATGGAGGAGGATATCAGATCAAACCGCTGGTGATCACTCCCATGACGGAGAGAAAGATCGTCAAGCCAAACAGGATACCCAACACCCAGCTGAGCCATTTTTTATCTGGATTGTTGACCCAGATAAAAAGCAAACCAGAAAGCAGGAAGGACTGCAAGCCAATTTCAAGATAGGTTTTAACGGAGACAGGCAGGATGGTATATAACAAACCTTCCACCGATCCCGGCGCAGGGCCGAAGGTGGACAGGATGCCCAGGGCAACTAAAAGCCACCAGGTGATCAGCCAGCCGTATTTCTTGCGGAATAGAACCTCTCGGATGGGAAAAAAAGCCAATCCGAAAATAATCCCCCGAATGGGCTGGATCAACGGACCGGCTGTCACGACCGGATCGTTGGTCTGCCGCATCCAGCAGGCCATTTCAGGCGCGGCAAAACCCTCAGAATAATTCAAAAACAACAGAGCAAACAAACCTACAGCCATATAGGTGATAGTATGGACAACAATGGTTTTGATGGTCAGTCCAATAATTTTTATTTCCCTTTCCGATCTCATCTTCTTCTCCTCGATGGTTTTATTTATTAGATCAGTGTCCTAAATCTCGCCTGGTTGTCTTACCTCGAATTCGATCAGGTTGAATTTGCTTTTTTCTTCTGGACTTTTCTGGCAATCAAGAACACCAACCCCAGGATCAGCAAGATACCCACTGTGATCACACCGATCTTGGCCAGCTGGAAACGCGCTGCGAACCGCTGGTAGGCAGCGTCGCCTGCCGCAGCAGTTTCCGGACTGAAGAGCTCCCGCATTTCCAGTTCTCGCTTCCCCTTATCAAATTCCTCTTCCATATCGATCACAGCGATATCATCGAACTGGGACATGTACGATAGGTATATTTGATTCTCATTCAGGTCATGTACATTCTGGTACAGTGTAAATGTAGTCAGGGTTTTCAAGTGGATGGCTTCCATCAGCGCAACAGCGTAATCCGGGGTTAAGGTCCATTCATCACCAAGGGCATCCAACCTTTCTGTAGCTGTGTGCCATCGGAAATCCACCGGGCCTTTTTCCTGCTGGGCAAGATTGAAGTTGGTGGAAAGCAGGTAACCATCACCAGGTTCCTTACGGGTGAAGGCGACCTTTCCATCCGGCCCACCGCTGATCACCACTGCCTCACCATTGGCATCGGCAATGTGGTATTGACCGTGCAGTGCTCCTCCGAAATGACAGCGTTTCACAATCCGGATAGCTTGATCCACGGTGCCAGCCTCTTTGGTGATCCGGTAAAGGAAGTTATCATCCCAGCAGTTGGGCATACCTGGATTGGGGTCCGGATCCAGTTTGGCGCGGGGTGTGCTGTTCATGTCCCAGGCCAGTCCTTGGTCATTTACCGCCCCCTCGTAGTTAAATTGGCCATCTGGTCCCATAAACCCAAAATGGACAGATCCATACCCCTCTGAAGAAGGTGGAAAAAATCCGATCACCGGATCTGGCTCATGGTAATCCTCGCTGTTGCCGAATAGGACAGTCTCGCCCTGCTTCGCGGTAAAGATCGTGCAGGATTTTCCCGGCTGATAATAGGCCGCGAAAAAGATCACCAGGGTCAGGATCAGGATGATCAGGGCCTGAAGCCAGATAACATTCCTTTGATATTCCCTCAATAATTTCTTCATCGATCCTTCCTAATCTATCCAGATCATTCGCAACTCACAACCCCACGCCAGAAAATCCCTGTGGGGATAAAACAAATCAGTCCCATCACCAGAACGGTGATGACCTCGATCCAGTCAAAGGCCCGTTCAGCAACCAGCGGCGCAATAAAAAAGAACAGGATCAAACCCAAAAACAGGAAGCTAGCCGCAACCAGCAGTCCCAGTCCCATTGAAAATCCCAGGGGCTTTTTCCTGAGCAGGGTGATCCCGCCGCTCACCCAGCCCAGCGATACCACGATATCAGCAACGGATACAGCGTTTTCGCCCAGGGGGGGGATGGTACCTTCTTGAATTCCAGTGGCAATGGTAGACACCGCGAGTCCGATAAAAGCCAGGCCAAAGACCACCAGGACCCAGCCGGATACTTTTTCTCCTACCCTGCCTTCCAGTTTTTCCATTACTGCCCGATGGTCCATGGATCTCAGATGAAGGATCAGGGCGATAATACTTAGTACCACCAGGAGGAGGTTAATCAAGGAAATCCAGGACCAGCCTCTGCCAAGTAAGTAGGCGATATAGTTATAGATCACGTAAACCAGGGCGCCCGGAAGCAGCAGGGCACCCAGCAGCTTTCCCCTTCTCATTAAAACCAGCGCGGCTATGAACAACGGCAGCCCGAGCGTGATATTAACAAGGTCATTGGCCAGGTATTGCTCCAGCAGCCCGGGGTCTGGATAAAACAGGTCGGGTAAGATGAAACCCAAACCGGAAATTAAGGTCATTAACAACGCAATTGCTATCGACAGTATCCATAAAAAAGCTGTGGCACCTTTCATGGGAGAATCCTTTCTGGGGGTTGATTTAATCGTCCTTATTGAATTTTTTCCTTCTTCGGGTACATAAAATTCGCCAGGAGTATTGTCAAAACTGGATACAACAAGGTCAGGGACAGGAAAAATTGTGACGTCAGGATTGGATTTGAGTCATTCACATTCAGGAAAATCTGTCCCATTGAATCTACCAGGTAATGGGAAATGATCGCTGGAACCACACTCCCTGACTTGTAAACCAGCCAACCCCAGCCTATCCCAAAGAAAAAAGCCATGATGACACCAAAGATCACCTGGGTGAGATCCTGGTGAATTAAATTTGAAAAATGGAATAAGGAAAAAAACAGCGCGCTGAGCAAGACCGAGATCCAGGGTCTGAATTTCTTCAGCAGCGAGGTTTGGATCCAACCCCGAAAGGCTAGCTCTTCCCAGATGCCGGGAACCAACGCCAACAGGAAATACCCCCAGCCGATCACATCTGGATCGGATTTTAGATCCGGGAAGGCAAAAGCAGCTGCCAGATCTCCCCTAAATATTCCAAATGCCAGGGATAAAACTGCAGCCAAAACACAAAATAAGACAAAAGACAGGAACCCGGCCAGAAGCACCTTCGAGTCAGTCAGTAAAAATCGCGCTAGACTTTCCTTGACATTTTTTTCTCCCAGTATCAGGGGCATCACAAAAACAACCGCCAGCCCTGCCAGGATTAATCTGATGCCTGTGAGGACCACGAGGATCCAGAGCAGCGACCAACCCCGATCAGCCAGGAGATCCGCGAACTGCATCAAGGAATCGAACTTGATAAATAGCGAGAACAGGATCACAGCCAGAGTGATCCGGAGAATGATGCTGGTTTTGGAATTTGTTTTATCCATATATCTCTTGAATCCTTGCTAAATTGGAACAGGTAATCCAGGATTATCCTGTTCCCACTCATCCAATAGTTAGCTTTGAGGAACGCTTGCGTTTTTCAAGCACCGACCCGAGGACTAAACCCCGACACATGCCGCCGCCGGGGAGGGGACTGCCAAAACTAAGGCAGTTCCCCCCGGCAGAAGGAGAAGGGAAGAATGAGGAATCCTTAGAGGCTGGTTGATTTTCTGGGCACCTGGGAAATAGGGATAAATTCCTTTATCCGGCTAGGCCTGGGCCAGAATTTATTCCAGCGGGCTTGGAGGATGATCAGGAGTTTTCCGGCCCATCCGGGATCCCATCCGGCTGCCTGTTTGATCAAACGCTCCTGCTCAGCTTCCTGCATCCGGGATTTGATAAGTTCCCGGCCAATTAGATCGGCGTAAAAGGGATTAAATGTCATTTTTGGATCTCCTTTCATTCTTGATCTCCTGGATCAAATGGTCAGGCGAGCAGCCTTTGACCAGAAAAGCATCCGCGCCTGCCGCCAGGGCTTCCTCTCGAATGTCATCATGTAAAGTCAGGATCACCACCCGGATATTCCGCCATCTTTTTTTAATGACCCTGGTTGCTTCCAGGCCGTTCATCTTGGGCATAAAAGCATCCATCAACACAACGTCTGGTTTGTTCTTTTCAATGAACTGGATAGCCTTCTCTCCATTATTTGCTTCTCCAATGATCTGGATATCGGGTTGGGTGAGCATCAGGGCTCTCAACCCTTTGCGAGATGCCAGCCGGTCGTCGGTGATCAGTACTTTGTACAAGATGGCACTCCTTGGTTTCATCCGATCAAACAGCGTTATCTGCCGGGGATAAGCCAGAACAGCTGCCTGAATAATATGTTTGTTATGGCCTGACATTCGGTTCATCATCTCCATCTTGAAGAACTAATTGATCTGACCAAATAATACAAAAATCCCCTCTAAATCACATCGGATAAAGAGGGGATTTTACACAGTCAATTCAGCTTATTTATTAGGATAATTCGCAGGTAATTCGGAGGAAGTCATCTCATCCAAATGTTGTAGCGAGATCGGATTGTGAGGCTGAATTTTAACAGTTCTGTTCAGCCGAGATATCGTCATCCAGGACCGCCACACCTTCTTTTAAAGCATAGAGGGCGGCCTCGGTTCTGCTGGCCAGGTGCAGTTTGGACAGGATATTGCTGACGTGGGTCCTGACCGTGGTTTCGCTGATGGAGAGAAAGGAAGCCAATGTCCCGATTGCTTTTTCCCTTCGCCAGCACCTGGAGGACTTCGATCTCCCGTTTCGTAAGGGGTCGGGAGAAAGGGGTTTCCCTGAGGATTGAAAGACCTCTTCCAGCACCTTTCGGGCTATGGCGGGGATAGGAAGGACTCTCCTTGATAGACCTGATTAATGGCGTTATCAGGTCTTCAGGGTCGAGTGTCTTTCAAGAAAGTATCCCAGGGCTCCGGCTTTGATGGCTGGAAAGACCTGGTCATCCGCGGCAAAACTGGTTAGGACCAGGATCTTGACATCAGGATGTTTTTCCTTGAGCTCTTGGATGACTTCAATGCCAGTCATTTTGGGCATCAGTAGGTCCAGATAGCAAGCAGATCAGGAGTCAATTCTGCATACATCTCAACCGCCTCGGGACCCATCTTCCGCCTCACCGATCACATTTCCAGCCCGGCTTCGGTCGCCAGTAAAGCCCGAATGCCTTTTCGGACCACTGCATGATCATCAACAATCAAAATGCTGAATGATTTTATCATTCATAAGGTACCTCGATCCTTATGGTTGTTCCTTTTCCAGGCCAACTGTCCATCGTCAACTCTCCATCCAGCAGTTCTGCCCTTTCAATGATGCCGTCCAAGCCCAACCCTCCCCCCTCGACGGCTTCATCGGGTGAAAACCCAAGCCCATCATCGATGATCTCCAGTGTGACCCTGGACAAGAGTGCCTTTCAGGTTGAGAGTGATTTGATTGGCCTTGGCATGTTTCAGGGCATTATTGAGTGCTTCCTGGGCAATCCGGTACAAACCATCCTGAACTTCGATCAGAAAGCTCCAGGCTCTCATCGAGGTTGATCTCTACTTCAAGACCTGCCCGCTCTTCGACGGCTTCCAGTCTGGCTCGCAGGGCAGGCACCAAGCCCTGCAGTTCCACCACGGAGGGGCGCAGTTCAAAGATCAAAAGCCGCATTTCACGCAAGGCTTCCTGGGCAGTGTTCCGCAGTTCTGCCAGCTGTTCGTTAGCCAGTTCCGGCTGATTCGGCTTGAAATTGGCGGAAAGGCGGCTTCAGCATGCAGGGTGATGCCATACAGGGCCTGGGTCACGGAGTCGTGCAGTTCCCGGGCCAGGCGGTTTCTTTCTTCAACAACTGCTAGCTGTTGGGCCTGTTTATAAAGCTGGGCATTCTCGATCGCCACCGCAGCCTGGTCAGCCAGGGATTGCAGTACTACCTGATCGCTTTCATCAAAAGCATTCTACCCTGTCACTCTGGGCATCCAGAACACCGATCACTTTGCCTTTGACCTTTATCGGTACTGTCAGTTCGGATAATGTCCCGCTGCCCTTCATTTCCACATAACCCGGGTCTTTACGGACATCGGGAAGATAAACCAATTCCCCGCTGGCTGCCACCCTTCCGGTCACTCCTTCGTCTCCAATCTTTAATCTGGAGGGATTGAAATTGAATTCAGGATTTTCCCATAAACGCCCGGATCCAACCCGGTAGACAGCATATCCCTCTTCGAGGGTGGCTATGGCCACATGGTCATATCCAAAAGTCTTATGGATCAAGTGAACAATCTGGTTGAGCAGCTGGTCGACTTCCATGATCGAGGTGATCTGCCGTCCAACTTCTGCAATCACCCGGAACTGCTCAGCCCGGCGCTGTTGAGCCAGGAACATGAAGGCGTTATCAACCGCCACGCCAATTTGCTGACCAGCCGAGATCAATAAACCAATTTCATCATCGCTGAAATCCCGCACTTCCTTGGAGATCAGAAATATCGTTCCCAGTGTTCTGCTTTTGGAACATAAGGGGACAACCAGGAGCGATTTAAATCCTTCTTGAAGACAATTCTCCGGGACAGACGATTATCTTTAGTGATATCCCGGATCACCAAAGGCTCACCGGATTTAACCACCCTACCGGAAAAACCTTCCCCGATTTCCAGGTGATCGATGGCCCTGGCAAATTCCGCTGAAAACCCTCTTTGGGCATGGATGGAAAGGATCTGGGATTCTTCGTTTAAAAGGTAAATACCCCCGATCTCGAGGCAAGTAGCCTGCAGGACCTTATCCAGGGCGCTGCACAGCACCTCATCCAGATCGAGGGATTGGCTGACAACTGAAGCGATCTCATTGAGGGTTTTATAACCTTCAACAAGTATAGTCATACAATAGATTATACATGTCCAGAGGGATTATTTATTTCAGTTGATTAGGGACAAAAACACAAAGACGTGGTATCGTTGATCTTCCTGTATTCTCCGCCCACAACTTTTACAGGTCCGGGCGTCCAATCCGGCATGGCAGCCAACGGGCTCACTGCTCCCTTCATCGGCCTGTTGAATTTCCGGCAGCACCACACCCAGGGAATAGAGCGGGTGCTCACAATTCTCCATTTTAAGTTGGAAGAACTGCTCTGTTCCGGGCATCTCGGGTTTCAGGGTGAACATGCAGTAGAGCCGGTCCGGAAATCCCTGCAGATCACATTTATAGGCCGGGATCTCCCCCAACCAGGCCCGATAAGGCCAGAGCGGTTCACCGCTGCCATTCCTTCTCGCAGGGCCGCCCGAGGACCCCATCTTCCATCTTTAAGATAAACTGGAATATTGTAGGTGCCGTCGATGATATTCAGCATCACCAGGGAAATCTCGATTTCCTCAAAAAGGGTACAGCGCTCATCTTCGGTTGGCTGTAGGTGGCGGAGGCGGTGGTGGAGGGGGCACCTCGGCGGCCGCTTCGGTGGGAGCAGCTGGTGCCAGAACCTCAGGGTGCCGGAGTTATCAGCACCACTCCCGGGAAAATTAGGCAGGATCCTCTGCGGATTAAATATCAGAGAAAACACGATCCAGACCATCACCCCCAGCACAGCAGCGGCACCCCCATAACCCATAAATCCCTTGATCAGATTCGGTTTTTGAGCCGTTGTCCCAGGATTGGATTCGCGGTCTTCTCAAGAATACGCTCAGCCAGAGCTCTGGGAGGTGTAACCGGGATGAAAGCACCAAATACCACCGATTGATCGATCAGCAGCTGCCTGCGTTCCTGGCATTCCAGACAGTCTTTGAGGTGCTCCCGTGACAAAGTGGTCTTGATCGAGTAGTTTTTCATTATCATGGAGTGCATCCCAGCAGTCCGGCAACTTCCTCGCATTCACCTTCAGGATCTTCCAACAGAAGTTGGATTCCATAACTCTCCTGGAAAGCTGCCCTGGCCCGGTGCAGGGAAACTTTGACATTCGAATCTTGCATGTCCAGGATTTCGCCGATTTCCGCATAACTGAATTGATTCAATTCACGCAGGACGAGGATTTCTCTCTGCTGGATATTCAGCTTGTTCAGTGTAAATTGAACTCGGTCTGCCGTTTCTCTCGACATGGTTTCTTTTTCAGGACCTGGACCAGTTGATCTTACGTGGGATGTCTTCCTCCAGCGGATCAACATCACGGTCCTTCCTGGTGAGATCGATAAAATAATTGCGGGTCAGTCGGAAGATCCAGGCCCGGAAATTCCAGGGTGGACCTAATCTTTCCAGGTTGGCATGGGCCCGGATAAAGGCCTCCTGGGTTAGGTCCTCCGCCAGGGCAGGATCACGTGAAAGCATCAGGGCAAAGTTATAGACGGATTGAAAATACTCGTTGAATAATGCAGTAAATGCTTTCCGATTGCCGTTAATAGCTTTTTGGACCAACTGCAGATCTGGATTGATTGGTTGAGCCATAATGTTCCTTACTTATATGAACGGAATCCGGCAGGAAAATGTTACAACAGAATAAACTCATGGTTCAATATGGATATGTTCTTGATCGGATTTATGATCCAGACTGTCAATAGAAATTGGCAGATTTCAATTATTATCAACAATCTCAGTGTAACATAATTCAAACACCGGGAATCATAAAAACCCTAAGAGACAAAGTGCTTTAGATCGATCACCTGATCTTGGATCCCCCGGAGGTGTTCCGATTTCACTTGGTTAAATCCATAGGATTAATCTACGTCAAAAGTAGTATAATAAACCTCCTTAAGTACTATTGATTTATAGTATTATTTTGTTATACTTCACATTAATTGAAGTATCAACCTTAGAAATATGCGAGGTACAAATGTTATTCGAGCGAAAGATGAAAACACAAAATATTCTCAAGTCCATCTGGTTTCCATTCCTGGCACTGATAGTATTTCTTCAGCATCCTTGGCCTGTTTGGGCCAGGACCAGCATTTTACACATTGGGCGGGATCTACTTCCTGGCTTCGATATTTCCTTTGTCAACATGTCCTGAAAACCCGCAACAATGGCTACCTGGCAGTGGCATTATTCCAGGTTTTCGCCGGGCTGGTTTGCATCAGCGCGCCATCAGCCATTGAACAACAAAAACGAGCATGGCCTGGTTCCCATTATTCATCGTCTATTATGTACGGGCTAATGATGATTGTTGCTATCAGGCTTTTAACCGAAAACTGCGTTGGCGGGGAGAAGAAATCTTTGAGTTGGCAGCTTTACCCGTAGAAGATATTGGCGACAGCTTCACCGCCCGCCCCCGACCCGCTGGACAAGTGCCGGTCAGCAAGACTGAAATGATCCGCTTTGTGGACTTTATTTCCCGCAATCTGATCGCTTTCCCCTTCAAGGAGGAAAACCGGGTGGTTTTTGTGCTGACCTTGCCTGGCAATGACCTTCCCGTATCTTTTTGGAATTAAAAAGGATTACCTTGAAGACACCTGGGTGGCAGTCGATTACGACGGGAATATCACGGTCAACATCACTGAACAAGACTACCTGTTGTTCAAGATGGACCTTGATTTTGACCAGATCTGCCAGTCCCTGGGAAATGTTTTCAGCGAGTTCCTGGAGCTATCGAAGAACGGCCAGGAAACCAAGATCATTGATCGCATGAACGCCTTGCGCTTAAATCCTATTGGCTAATAACGGGAGCAAAAATGAAATTCGAAACTGCTGCCCGTTTGGGGGCAATCATCTCTAAGGATTATGCGGAGGATTTCTTCAAACTTCTTGTGAACTACCAGGATATATCAGCATCGGAAGCAGCTTCCAGACTCAGTTTGCATATCCGAACAGCCCAGGATTTCCTGGACAGCTTGACAGAGCTCGAACTAGTCAAGAAGACAGAGGTTTTTGAGAAGAAAAGACCCTATTACCGCTATACATCTGATCCAAACCAAAGCTTAAGCTGGAATTAGACCTGTCCAGTTTATGAAAAGGAAAATCCCGGCGAAGGTCTTTCCCGCCTGATCGCGGGAAAAGAAGGAAAATGGTGCTAATTTCTCGGTCAGCAGAACAGGGGACAGCTTTCAGCGCTGTGACGATCTGGGAAGGAGAGGGCCGGGAACGCCAGGAACACAAGATCAGCCTGACCACACCCCAGGGAAAATTCCTCTTCCATCTGCCATTTCCCCAGGCCCGGCCCATGACGATCTCTGACATCATGGAAAAAGCTCAGAATGACAAGGAATATTCGACAGAGATCCAGGATATCGTGGATGAACTGATCAGGCTGGAAGTGATTGAGGCGCTTGAATAATCACCTAACGCTGAGGCTGCGGTTTCCTTGAAGGAAACTGCAGCCTTGTTTTTTATCGGGAGGACCAAATTCGTTCTTCCCTCCCTGTGTCCGATATGATAATTAATCCAAATCCCTATTCGTTTCCAGTGAGGTATCTATTATGGGCAATCAAGGTGACCAAATGACCAACGCTTCTGTGATAGCCGCAGAGGAATTCCAGGACAAGACTGCAGTCTCTGGGTGAAATTCGGTTGAAAAAGATGTTTGGCGGCCACGGCGTATTCGCAAGTGACTCCATGTTTTCATTGATCGACAAGAATGGGGATATTTATTTCAAGGTTGATGACAGTAATCTCAATCGTTATCAAGAATCAGGAGCAATAAAACACGGTCGCATGCCCTATTATCGGGTGCCTGATCCTGTGCTGGAACACGATCAGACCCTTCTGGATTGGGCTCAAGTTTCAATTAACATCGCCAGAGCAGTCAAATAAGTCTTCCCTGTTAGCACATCCTGAATATATACTATGTTTAAAGCTGACACCAACACCCTGCTTCTCAAAGACGGCAGAACCCTGGCTTATTGTGAATATGGTGCCCCTGATGGGGTACCTGTTTTTTATGCCCACGGCGACCCGGGATCACGTCTTGAGTGCTCCCTTTTCCACGATAAGGCTCTCAATCATGGTCACCGGCTCATCGCTCCTGATCGGCCAGGAATGGGGAAATCAACCTTTCAGCCAGATTGGACCTTGCTTGATTATCCCCCTGATCTTTGGTCTGGCCGAACAAGAAATCTAGGGGTCTGCCTGGCGAGCATGAATCGCTAAGGAGCTGTCTCGGTAGGTACCTGATCTCCCGCTACAACTATTTCGACATAAAAAGGTTTATTCAGGGAGCCCAAGCCAAAATGCTGGCCCGATTCATTTTTAATCGCCCAGAATCCCTTATACGTTCCCAGATTAATGGGAGCCCGCAGGACGATGGATACGTCAATGGCAGTTCCCGGAGGTACTGGAACACTTGTCAAAGGCTGGCTTTCAACACCAGACATAATATCCCCGGAATAGAAATACAGTTTATATTTTGTTGACCAGGTGCATGATCCATCATTTTGCAGCCGCCAGGTTTTGGTGAATTTCGTATCCGGATTAAAGATCGTTTTATCCGGCACTGTCACATCGAGGAGAAACAAAGCCCGATCACAACCCTCATCAGGGGTTGGAAGGAGTTCCTCAGTAGCAGTTGGCTGGGGAGTGTCAGTGAATTCAGGAAGAGTCGCTGTTGGCTCTGGAGTGGGAGTATCAGTTGGAGTTGGTGATTGGGCAGGGTCAGTTGGCTCGATCACCTGGGTTATGTTTTCTGTGCTGTTGTTTTGATCCCAGATAATTTTAGGGAGCGTGACATTCAGCGCTCTGAGTGTGATCAACAATATCAGCACCAGCAGCGATCCGATCAATAAAAACATTAAGCCAATTCCAAAACGTTTCATATCTTATCGAATTGTCCTTTTCATTCCTTGATTTGTCAAACTCCAGCCAGGATATACCGTTGATTATTTTACCAGCCAGAACGAAGAAAACGATCTAATTCTATTTTACTGGACGCTCATTTCATCTGTAAGGGACCTGATCCCCAAATAGTATTCAAACAAACTGCCGCCGAGACAAATTTGTATATTAAGAAAATCCTGCCGGGCAGCAGTAGGGACAAAATATTAATTTATTTAATTGGTGAAGGTTAATCAACCTCGCTCCAGGACGGTATTCTGAGAGATTAGGCGCGTTGTGTGGTGAGAAATTTCCGGAACCTATTCAGTGGATTGAGATTAAAATTAAACTTCACTGGTCAGGTTGGTGAACATCATTTTTCCGATTAAGCCATGAAGCCCCGAAAGTACCGGGGCTTCATGAAAAAGGAGCAAGAAAAATTCTTAGAAACCTTTCATTGTGTTGCCCAGCGCCAAAAGCCCATAACCGACCAACACAAGGTAGAAATAATAGTCCGACAGGAAGGCCACATCCGCATAACGGCCGACCAGACCCAATACAACCAGAGCAACTGATATCCAGAACACATTCTTGGTTGGGGGAGTCAGTTTCATTTTTTCTCCATTTCTAATTTAATTTTATCAGCTAACAATACAACCCCGCACAGCATGCCGAGTTTCGGTTAGATTCCGATCCGATCGGTGATTAATATCGCAGGCGCTTAAGTGAATATCGCGACCAGAGCAGAAATCAAAAATGCCGCGATCATACCCAGGATCATCCACCATAATACCCTGGAATAATTTTTCGGTTCAATTTGACCTTGTTGATCCATACTCTTGATCTGAGGGTATAACCGCCAGAAGAAAGTTGAGATCGACAGGATCAGGGCTCCACTTGTCAAGATCAGGATTTTGTCATCTGCCGAGAAAAATAGTATTCCCAGCAAGAGGATCAAGATCAACTTTGTGCCAGCAACCCAATTGACCAGATATTTAACCAGATCATGGATTCCCGGATCTGATTTGGAACTTTCCCAGGCGTTAAAAACTCCCACACTGTTTGCAAACTTAGATTCCGGGAAAAAGTAGAGGGCAGCCACATTTCCGGTTTCCATGATAATGAAGATCACTATGATGATTTTTAATAGAAACAATCTTATCCCCCTAGCTTCCAGCTAATCCAAAGATCATGGGGCTGAAATACGGGATCAACCAGATCATCCAGACTATCACGCTGAATTTATGAAAATTATTGATGGCATTTTCATCTTTGCGGATCAATACCACGGCTGCCCAAACGGCATGGATGAACATCAGGATAATCGCCAGCAGCCCAGAAATGCCGTGCAAATCAAAACTCATCCCGCCCACATACTCGAACATCAGGCCTGTTCCCCAGGTATCGAAGATCAGTCCCAGCACAAAAAAGGCTAAATGCCAGGATTTTAACTGGCCCTGGATGCGTTCGCTCCAGACTCCGATGGAGTAAAAAATCAATGCTGCTGTTATTATTATGCTTGCAGAACTATCCATCCTGTCTCCTTCCTAGACTCTGACCGGGAAAATAACCTCAAGGAATATACCATAACTTATTTCTAAAGGACATTGGTTATCAAAACCATCAAAAACCGCTCCTCAACAGAGCGGTTTTTGATGGTTGTACTATTTCCTGATCTTACTAAACAGGAATGCGATCCACATCCAATACCCAGCGCCGGTAGACACCGGTTAAGAGAGATAAAAGACTGGCCACGGTGATCAAGCTGATAAAACTGACCAGAAGAATATTCGCATTGTGCAGAAAAAACATCCTCAAATCCCGACCCAAAAGCTGAAATTCAACTTGGATCCAGGCAGACCAGTAAGGAGATCTGGTAAAGATTTGAATCAGTTCCAGGAAAACACCAATAAAAGCTGCCATGAGGGCGGAGAGTGAAAAATCAACCCAGGAGAACCTGAATACCGGCTTGACCGTTCGTTTCTCAACTCTGGCCATGACCCCCGCATGAAATCCCGGGGGAACCGGATCAAGCTCATATTCCCTGACTGCCTGATCTATCAGGCGATCCAGATACTTATTCTTATCGATCATAGTCTCACCTTATCATCATGAACCTTTGCAAGGGCTTCCTTTAATCGTTCGCGGGCTCTGAAGATCCCAGTTTTTACTGTCCCCAGCGGCAGATCCATTATTTCGGAGATCTCGGCATAGCTGCAATCCTCCTGGACGCGGAGCAGGAGCATAATCTGATATGATGCTGGAAGGGTCTTGATCTGGCGCTTGATCAAATCCAGGACCTCTTTCTGCTCCAGGCTGCCTACTGGATCCCCATTTCTTTGATTGACTTTGTTCCATTGTCCATCCTGGTCATCGTTCAGCAATTCCGGTTCTTTTTGCAACTTGGGCAGCTGGTTATAACAAAGATTGATGACAATCCTGTACAACCAGGTTCTGAAACGGGCATCTGCCCTGAAACGAGAGAGGGATTTCCAGGCTCTCACAAATGCCTCCTGGACAATGTCTTCCGCATCCTGGCTGTTGTTCACTGCCCGCAAAGCCACGTTGTAGGCAAATTGTTGATGGGACAGGACCAATTCAGAAAAAGCTCCACTGTCACCTTCCTGTGCCCTCTGCACAAGATCTCGTTCTGCCGCTAAATTCAAAATATATTCTCCTAATCTTTAGACCAAAAACCTGGAAAAAAGTTTCAGTCTTCAGGATTCAGATGATTGCCGCCAAGATATTGAAACTTTTTTAAGATATTCAGGTCTAAGTAAGTGAAATCTACCTTGGAGGTATTTATGAAAAACAAATGGTTCTTTTTCAGCATTTTGATTGTAGCCGAAATTATGGTCCTGGCTGCTATTGTCATGGTTGTCTGGCAGGGAGTTACCGAAACCAACCTGGGAGCATTCGGATTCCGCTTAAGCAACCCGGATCTATTTTCTGCCGAATCAGAAGAAGATTGGCAGTTTGAAGCCGGGGATATAACCGAGATATCACTGGATTCCAGCGGGGGTGATGTCATCATTGAAGCGACCAATCGAAATGAAATCCTGGTTACCGCCCAAAAAACAGCCTGGCACTCGAGCAAGGCTAAAGCCCAATCAGAACTCGAGGACCTATCGGTCACTGTCACCCAGGCTGGAGGCAGGATCGTCGTTAAGTATCGGCGCGATCCAACGATGTTCTTTGTCGGATCCCAGCAAACGGACAGTGTTGATTTTATCATCTCGGTCCCGGAAGGATTTATCGTCAATGCCCAAACCGATTATGGCGATGTCACCCTGACAGGAAAATTAGGAACTTCAACCGTAACAACAAATTTTGGTAATCTGGACCTCTCGGGCATTGTGGGTAACCTGGAAGCCAAGAGCAATAGCGGTGATATCACTGCTGCTGCCATCACAGGGGATGATATAAAAATCGACCTGTCTTCTGATTTTGGCGATATCTCCTTATCAAAGACTCAGGGAACCTCTGTTGTCATCCACTCAAACAGCGGATCGATATACCTGAGCGAAGTCGACGCCACTGACAATATCATGATTTCATCTGATTTTGGCAAGCTGGAATTTTCCAAAGGATCGGCAGACATTCTGAATATGACAGCTAACAGCGGCAAGATCCTGATCTCAAACGTCGTAGTTGATTCCAATTTGCTGGTTCACACTGATTTCGGTGATATCGAGCTCGAAAAAACAACGGCAGACCTTTATGACGTGGATACCAGCAGTGGAAAAATCGCTTTGAGCGTTGAGGGAGGAATCATCAAAGCTTCCAGCAAGTTTGGGAATATAAATGTTGCTTCAAGTAAACCGGCAACCATTGACCTCTACACCAACAGCGGATCAGTTACATACACCGGTCCGTTGGGTTTGGGTCCACACAGCCTGGTAACAGACTTTGGAGACATTAATTTAAATCTTCCCAATGATACAGCCATTACCTTTGATCTGGAAACAGATTTTGGAAAATTGAAAACCGAGTTTCCCATCACTTTGGAAGGAGATGTCAAGCAGGATCATTGGCGGGGCACACTGAATGATGGTGGAGCTGTGTTATCAGCCACTACCAACAGCGGTGATATCTCCTTCGAGATTCTGAACCGGTAGGAAACTAGGCATATTTTGGAGGATTTCAGATGAATATAATTTTTACAATCATTGGGTCAATTGTGGTTTTTGCGGTGGTTTTTGGGTTTGCCGCGTATACACGCTATCTGCAGCACAAGGAAACAATGGCCCTGGCAGATCAAGGATTGCTACCGGATCAGAACTCGGGGATCAAGGGTTTTCCAATCCAGCGTTGGGGTATGATCTTCAGCATTCTGGGATTGATCTTGCTCATGGTCATGGTTCCTTTTGCCTGGAACAACATTTGGATCTTGTTCTTACTCGGATTACTGCCCCTGGCTTTTGGACTGGGACTGATGATGATTTTTGTATTAATGCAGCAGGGAATTACCCCTGAAAAGCCAGTCAAAAAAACAAAACCCGCTCAGAAAAAAGATTGACCGGACTAACTTGGTATCAAATAGGGACCGGATCCCTTTAAGGGATCCGGTTCCTATTTTTAGATATGAAAAAACCGGAGCAGCCTTGGGCTGACTCCGGTTTAGCTAAGAGGATGATTTTGATTTATACGTTTGGGTTTCAGTAAATCGCGCGTTCGGTTCTGGTCAGGGACAATTCAGCACAACGGCACTGCAATTGACTTCCCCATTGAACCAGTTTCGAACCAACGCTGTCCAACATCCTGATGCTTAGCTTGGTTAGTCCTGTTTCACAAACAGCTTCGACTGAATTAATGATCCGGGCCTGAGCCGCTAAATCTATTTCAGTCTGCCGCCTTAGATATTCCACATAATAAGTATTCCAGGTAAGCATGATCTTTCTCCTAATAGCTCTTTGTTTTCTTTTCTTCTGGACTGCTTGTCTGACTGGTAATGTTTAGTTTGTCCTCTCCATATTCCACCTCCAAATCGGATATTACACTCATAAAAAATACTGCTAAGGCCGCAATAAAACCGGATCGGCATTTCCAGACATGATAAGAAAGCAGGAAAATCCTTCCAGAATCTGGTCGACTTGACAGCATAATGAAAACCAATCATCACCAAGCAGTGCTCGGCACCGTTTCTGAAGTAAGCGATCGCGCAGTTTCACAATTCCAGGGATTTAATCCGTAAAGTTTTTCACTTCTGACCAAGATCACCTTGCTGGTGATCGTGGTCACATCCGGCAGGACAATTGTATCTGGACTGGGCATTATACCTGCTATTGACTGCTTATTCGGGTTACCTGTCTGAACGGATAATGCCCCTGTCTTTTCAAATTAACTATCATTGCCAAGATTTGCGTTCAATGTTTATCAGTTTAGCCCAGCCAGTATATAACAGCTGATCTGTCGGGAAGATACGGTGCCCAACAAATTCCAGCAGCGGTGGTCCGGCTGATCGCGGCTGCTACATACAGTTCAGGGAATCGGGTATTGTGGGATTAATTCAGGGTCATTCAGGCAGGAAAGATTAGCCTTTCCCGATTAGATCCAGAAATTCAATCACGACCTGTGGATCAAATTCTTTTTCCGACTGATCAATCAGATATTGGATCGTTTTCTCCTCTGAC
Source organism: uncultured Chloroflexia bacterium (assembly GCA_963751575.1). Lineage (GTDB taxonomy): Bacteria > Chloroflexota > Anaerolineae > Anaerolineales > UBA11858 > B10-G9. The sequence continues at coordinate 259,507 of CAVVUX010000001.1, forward strand.
CAGGCCTTTCGATAAGGACGGTCCGCCTGGAGCGCGTCCCAAACGTCAACAACAGCAAATATTCGGGCCTGGAGAGGAATATTCTCGCCCGCCAATCCTGCAGGGTATCCGGACCCATCCCAGCGCTCATGGTGACAGGTAGGAATATCCAGGGCTTGTTTCAAATATTCAATCTTGGATAACATTTCAAAAGCATAGATAGGATGCTTTTTCATAACCAACCATTCTTCATCAGACAGCTTACCGGTTTTTAACAGAATCTCGTCAGGGATTGCCATCTTCCCAATATCATGAAGAAGCGCACCACGCCGCATATGGACTAACTCTTGTTCAGAAACCCCCATTTTTCGGGCTAGATTCATGGTCAGTGCTTCAACACGCCTGCTGTGACCTTCTGTTTCTCCGTCTCGAAGTTCGATTGCTTTCGCCCAACCCTCGATGGTCGCCTCATATGCCTGGGTGAGTTCGATGTTGGACTTTTCCAAATTCTCGTATAAATTCAATCTGTCGATCGCTATTGCAGCCAAGCGCGAGATCGCATCCAGGAATGTGAACCACTCTGGATCAGGTGTCAGAGCTGTTCGATGGAATACTTCCAGAACACCTACCAGACCTCCCTTGGTGATCAGTGGTTGGGCCACATAAGTCACAAAATCTTCCTTTCTGAACAAGGGGGATTGCTGGAAACTTGTGGATTGCTTTTTCAGATCGGGAATGAATACCAGGTTTTGCTCCAGAGCTGCTTTACCTGCCAAACCACTGCCCAACTTTAAGGCTGTATGATGCAGAGATTTGCCCCTAAAGCCTTTGGCATCCACATATTCAAGCATTTGACTGGATGGCCTATAGGCCAGGACACAAGCTGCATCAACGCCGAGGGTATAGATTAGCTGGTTTACCAGCACATCCATTGTCGGCTCAAGATCAGTTCCTCCTGAGATAGCCTGGTCGATTTCTCTCAAGGAGGATAATCTGGTAAGTCTGCGCTGAGCGTCATCAAATAAGCGGCTGTTTTCCAGGGCTATGGCGACCTGATTAGCCAACAATTGGATCAGGCGCTGATCATCTTTGGAATAAACGTTGGGTTGATACGATTGCACAACCATGGCTCCTGTAATCCGGTCTCCGATCAATATCGGCACTCCCAATAACGACCGCACGACGCGTCCCTTTTGCATTGGCTGAATTGGAATCGAGTCTGTCTCTACATTTCCTATCAAGAGGGGTGTTTTTTTCCGCACAATCCAACCCAAAAGTGAGTTCTTTTCTTCTGTTGAAATTAATAAAGTTTCAGCTTCAGATTGCCTGACCCCAGACTCCGTTGCATAAGCTATGCTAATCATATCTGTATTCTGGTCATAGAGGGCCAAAATATAAGCATCGGGGGAGAATAACGGATCGATCTGCTGAAAAAGGTTCTCAAAAAGCATCTCTGGCTGGAGTTCTTTTGTCAGAGATAAGGCAGAATCATAAACAGCTTCGATTTCTTTTGTTCTGCGCCTGATCTCATCAAAGAGACGGTTATTCTCAAGGGCTACTACAGCCTGGGCTGCAAAATCTTTCACAAGATCAGCATCCCTAGAATTGAATTGTTTAGGGGATATATGATCCAACGTAAGAATACCAATCCTGTTTCCTTTACTCTCCAGGGGAACACCAAGCCAGGACTTCACTTTATCCAGGTTGGGTCCCTCGAGGAAGTTTTCCACATCTGTCTCATTGTCAAGAATGATATTTTTACCTTCAATCAAGATCTGTCGTGCGGCATCATTTTCTTGAATTTTATACTTAGTTCCAACAATGGCATTCTGGGGTTTATGACCAAGGTAGGCTTCAATCACTATTTCAGATCCCTTTACCAACTGAACTGATGCGCTGCTGTAAGGGACAACCTTTTGCAATGAAGTTAAAATCATATCCATAAGTTCCGGACGATCAACCAACTTATTTATCAAAACACCAACTTCTCTCAACGTGTCCGCTTCTGTCCTGCGTAATCTTTCATCATTAAAGAGGCGGGCATTCTTGATTGCGATCGCCGCCTGGGCAGCAAATAGCTCCAGCATCTCAATATCGCTTGCTGTTAAATAATCGCCAATTTCCAATGCGATTTCAAGGACAGCCAAGAACTCATCCCCCCAGCAGACCGGAATGCCAGCCAGATAATAATTGCTGACCGGTACCCAGGGTTCTGATCTACCTTCCCACTCAACATAATTCTCAACAATAATCGTTTCCCGGGTTTCCCAAACCTTCCCCGACAGGCCTTCCCCAATCTTCAAGTCTGTATCATCAGGCAGCTCATCAAAACCTGTATATCCTAAATATTCCAGGATATTTCTTTCCTGATTGACAATACTGAAACCACTTGCAGAAGCATTAACTATATTTTTTGATTTTTCTGCTAAAGAATGAAGCAGCTCATTCAAATCCAACTCTGCTGCGATATCAAGCCCAACATCTCTTAATGCTACCAGCTGGTCCTGACGATTAATAATTTCGGACTGGACCTGTCTGCGTCCAAACAGGATTGCAAAATGATTTGCGATAGTTTCTATGGCTTCAGGATACCTGACCTTTTTGCCCTCCTTAACAAACAAGATCAACCCGCCAGAAGAATCGTTTTCCAACCCAAATCCAGCAATGTAGATCTCCCCAACTCCCATAAATCTTTCAGCTGATTTACAGACAGCTCGAGGGATTGTTCTCCTTGACAGATCATACATCCCGTCTGGGACTAATTTCAAGGTGCCGCTTGTGAATATCTCATTTAATTCTGGGTCGATATTGTTGTTATGGGTATCAATCAAGATATCTTCCGGATTCTTACCAATTAATTTGAATAATCCCTCAGCTTTATTTCCTATCCCCGTTAAAGCTTTCACCCTAATTGCTTTCACTTCTGGATCGTAGAGGGTTACCATCACATAACAATCAGGATTCACATCCTGGATCGTTGCTGCCAGGTGCTGGCAGATCTCGTCGACAGATTCCAGTCGACTACCATCAACAACAGTGTTATAGATGATCTCCAACTCGGTGAGCTTCTCCAGCCGTTCTTTTTCTGCTCTATTCTTTTGGATTATGCCGCTAAGCTGATCGGCAATAGTTACAAATCGGCTTTTTTCGTCATCAGAAAAAACCTGACTGCTGGACATATCAATAAAACCGAATGGTTTGCCTTCGGATATTAATGGGGCAATAATGATCGATTTAATATCAATTAATCGGTAAATGGCCGGGATCATTTTTCTTAATCCCTTTCTCATTCTCTCAGACAAGAAAGTGGAATTCAGATATTCAATTACCAATTCAAGAACCTCTTCCTTGGTGGACAATATTTTTACTTCGCCTGAGGTGAGCAATTTTTGGAATATTCCATCCGCATTAACCGGAATCTCTAATTGCTCAGGCATGGTTAAGCCTAATAATTCTTCTATTTGATTTAACAACGACCTTTTTTCATTGAAGAGATTCACGTATAAGAATTTTCCATCATCGCTCAAGAGATATACCGTTGTACTTCTACTTGAAAACAGCCGTTCGGTTTCGCGAGAAACATGCGCAGTGATCTCATCCAGGTCCTTTCCTTGATTTGCGCCAACGTTGAGATCATTTAATAATGCCAGATCGCCCATTTGCTGGTTCAATTTTTCTTCAGCCCTGATTTCATCCGTTATGTCTCTAACAGTTGCCTGAAGGAAATAGCTGTCATTCGTATCCACCCGAGTTAATTGAACCGTTGCAGGAAATTCTTCGCCTGTGATTTTTTTATGAGTCCAGTGGAAAAAATTTGAGCCTTTATCCACAGCAATCCTGATCATTTCCTGAGCCTTACCCCCGGATAACTGGCCGTCAGGCTGATATTCCGGAGATAACTGCCAGGGTTGGAGTTCTACAAACTGTTTTTCATTTTCAAGGCCAAAGACTTTGATCATAGCTGGATTGCCGGATGAAAAACGCCAGTCTGGAGGGGATATTGTCATCAAAGCATTATGTGATGTCTCAAACAATTTTCGATACCGCTGCTCGCTTTGCTCCAAATAATTTCCCGCTAACTTGTTAGATGTGATATCAACAGCGATTTGTAATCTAACCAACCGTTGATCTATCCAATAGATAGCCCTATCATAATTTCGATACCATTGATGGTTTTTCTTGTTTTGGCCATCCCAGACATAAACATCACCAGGTTCTCCCATATTATTCACCAGATGGCTATTGGAACACTCTGGGCAGGGAGTATTGCTATCCCGGAAAATCTGGTGACATAATTTTCCTACAAAGTTTCCTCCATAATCCTCGATCATCCTTTTGTTCATGTACAGCAATTCGTAAGTCTCAATATCCGCCACATAAACATGGGCGTCAATCCCCTCCAGCACGCGCGTCAGAGATTCATAAGCATAATTTAATTTCTCTTCGTTCTGTTTTCTGTCCGTGATATCCCTTGCTATCCCCAGCACCACCGCTTTTTCCCCCAGCATAACTGGATATGATGAGATCTCTAAATTGGCAACAGATCCATCCTTTTTTGAAAGATCAAATTCTGTCGGTCCAGTTGGTTTTCCGCTAACCCCTTCAGCTAACAGTTTAGCAACTAGGGGTAGTTGGGCTTTAGAGATCAGTCCAACTTTCAAAAAGTTCTTTCCAATCAGTTCTTGCCGAGAGTAGCCGGTTATTCTTTCAGATGCTCTGTTCCCATTAATAAAATTTCCTTTCAAGTCGCTGATAAAGTATCCATCAGGAGCAAATTCAAAAATTGTTTGGAATTGCTCCTCACTAAGTTCCAATTCCTGGGAATATTTTGATTTTTCAAGGGCCAATGCAACCTGGAAAGTGAAAGATTCCACTAATTCACCATTGATGGGCTTGCCTGAACCAAATGTAAAGATATAAAAACAACCCAATACAGCCTGATTACCTTCCAGTCCAATCGCATAAATATTTTTTAAGCCGACCATTTGGGAAAGTTTCCGGCTGATTTTTTCTGGGACCTGGCTGATGGCAAAATCTTCTAAACCGCCTGGATGTTGGTACAGTTTTCTTTTCCCATAAACTTCACGAAAGCGGTCATCGATGGGAAACACCCGATTGTGAAAATCCCGTCCGATCATCTTCCAAACCCGGTTGATCAACCGATTCTCAATCCCGTGAATCTGCTCCATTTTAAGGGTATTCTCATCGATCTTGGTCAGTGAGACGACATAACAATCACCCAACTTTTCCTGTAATGCTCGGCTGCCTTGATCAAGAATTTCGGACCAATCGTCCAGCGACAATAGAATTCTTCCCTGATCTGCAAGCCATTGCAGATCCTCCACTTCTTGCTGTTGAGACAACGCCGTCAGATTGTCATCAATGACTGGTGTAAGCCTGATAGTCCAAATTGAACATTCTTGATTCTCGCTAGTGTTTTCAAGTGATCTTCCTGTCAGATATCCTGAAAACACGGATCCGTCTTGAGCGCATAAAAATAACTCTTGATCCTCTACCTGTCCCCCGTTAGATACAACTGCAAGGATCTCCTGATATAAAGTTTGATCATCATTCGAGATATTATGAATGAAATCCTGGCCGATGATATTTTCCTTATCAGCAAAATCCAGCAAAGCACAGGCATCATCATTTAAATATTGGATCGCGCCAAGCTGATCCAGAACCAGGACTGGCGCTGCGATTTGATCGATTAAATTCCACCGAAAATCAATTTTCATGCCCATGTCCTTCCAAACATATCTCTCACTTAACAATGCCAGACTACGCACAGGTATTTATGTCCTCTGATTGTAATGGATGGAGACAGCTATATTGCCCATAGAAGTTTACCGTTCTGTTAAGTAAAAAAGGGGGATTTATCCAAAATAGATAGCTGGTCTCAAGTTATTTCTACCAACCCTCAACCATTTCAGCCTTAGAGCCGGAATGAACCTGGAATCATTTATCAGGGATGCATGGATTGTGGTATAAGAATTACAGATTCAGACAACTATAAAATTGGACTCCTACATGATAAGAAAATTACTACTGATAGGTTTAATCACTCTGATAAGCATGTTTACCCAAGCCTGCAATTCAGCGGCTCCAGACCCTACTCAAACACCTTTCGTGGAAGGTAATGATTTATTCATTGGCGTCCCGAATCCAGCCTCATTTTACTGCCAGGAAATGGGGTACGAATTGGAGCTGAGAGATACCGAAGCCGGTACTGAAGGAATCTGCATCCTGCCTGATGGTAAAGAATGTGAGCAGTGGGATTTCCTGGCTGGAGGATGTGCCATTGAATGGACATTCTGCCAGCGACAGGGCTCCAATATCAGGGCAGGTGAAGAAATGGGTACCTGTACGTTCTCAAACGGCTCCTCTTGTCCAGAATATGATTACTTTATTGGTGAGTGCCTGGCATCTGAATAAACCCACCAATCGGTCAAAAGATCAGCCTGGCACAACTGTCAACTATTCAATTGGGCCGGATCACTATCCTACATTTCCAACACTTAAAGGTGGATGCCAATATGACCTCAAATAATCCTGAATTGGAACAGAATCTGGACCGCATCAAGAAATCAGCCCAGCGACTGGGCATTGAGCTCAATGAAACAGATCTCAAGCATTGGCTCACAGCCATCACCAGCTCCAAAGCTGAAGGCGATGTGGTATTTGATGAACGGACCGGTGTCTTTGGGCATAAAGTATCCATGCTGGATTTCAGCCCGACCGACCTGTCCCACTTCAGGAAATTGGGAAAACTGGTTGAATTTCTCGATATTCCGGGAAAAGTTGAAACTGCCCTGGCCCTCTCCGGGTCAGCAGCCCAATCCAAGGTCCAGACCTATCCTGGTGATGCAGATTATTTTGAGCGGGTGAATATAATTGCCGACACACGGGAGCAAGCCTGTCAAATATTAGCGGAGATCATCCAGGATAAAACCCGATCAGCTCATTCGGGTCCAACCTATCAATTAATGGAAGTTCGATTCGGGTCCTTTCCAGTTGATGTGGTCCTCGGCGGGAAAACATATCCTGCGGGAGCGTCTATCGGCTGGACACCAGACCAGGTTTTGGCATCCCAGATCAAGGCTAAGTCTGCAGCAGGTTCATCAATTATTCTAAACTGGAATGAAGTTGCCCAGGATCCGGGCTGGGTGAAACTGGATTGGGTTGTTGCAGATCCGATCCGCAATGAATTGGTCAACGCCAGCAATATGCTCGATGTGACCTGGGAAGCCCCAGACGGTTCTATTACACCCCTCGATGGATTTTTGGATCCCTATTTCCAGGAGATATACCTGGATGGAGAATCGATCCCGATCTTTTCGAAATTATCCCAGCATGTTTCTGCCAATGCCCTTGATCAGTATGTAGGGCAGCTGGAAAAAGAAGTCAATAAATACATCACCAAAGATATCAATTACGGGAAAGCAGCAAAAAGGATGTACAACATCTTCCGCTTAACAGGTCAATACAATGAAGCTGCCCTGATCCGGGAGTTATTTGATGAACCGGCCTCAATGCTCTATCAGGTCTGGGCCTTGATCCGAACCATGGATGATTGCAGTCAGCCTGGCTCCAGCATATCTCCTAAAAGCGTTCAAGCCCAGGCTGATCAGTTGATAATGGAAGTTGTCAAAACACTCGAAGGCGATGATGAAACCCTGGTGGTTAAGCATTTGCTGAAATTGAGATCCGGCCTGGAAGATCAGCAGCAGGGAAATGATCTTCCCCAAACAGTCGCAGCGGCCCGGGATGAAGTGATCAATATTGTCAATAACTTCTTTTACGAAAAACTGACTACGATCCCTGAAATCAAAGAATACCTGGAAAAAATCGAAGGATAAATAGGGGTCGCCTTGATTTTCTGCCAAAAACCGCTATAATAACCAGCAATTATTAAAACGCGATGACCGGGACGAGTAGGAGAATAAGACCTCAACAGGGACTGAAAGCCAGCGACTGAGAGCTTTCTTGAGAAATATCCCCGAAAACCCCCCGCGAGCGGAGACCTGAAATCAGTTCTGAGAATAAGGTGACACGATTGGCCCCGTTACCGGCCCAATGAGATAAGTTCGATTAAACAACAACGAACTTAAATCTGGGTGGAACCGTGAGAAACTCTTGCCCCAGTTGGCGAGAGTTTTATTTTTTGGAGGTGTAATATGGCAAAAGATAATTATTTGGAATCAGAGCTGTGGAAGATCAGGCATTCAACTGCCCATGTCATGGCCCAGGCAGTTCGGGATCTATTTCCCGAAGGGACTGCCAAGATCGCGATTGGTCCTCCCATAGCTGATGGTTTTTATTATGATTTTGATCTCCCCCGGGCCTTAACCCCGGAAGATCTGGAAGAAATCGAGCAGAAAATGGCCAAGGTCCTGGCAGAAGACCATCAGTTTGTCCGCCGGGAGCTTTCCGCTGATGAAGCGAGGGAACTATTTAAAGACCAGCCCTACAAGATGGACCTGATTGCTGGGCTTGAAGCCGGTGGCGTGGATGAGTATGGAGAACCGCTGGAAGAAGAAACTGTGATCTCCACCTACACCCACGATGATTTTGAGGACTTCTGCCGGGGACCCCATGTCGAGAGCACAAAGGTCATCAATCCCAAGGCAATCAAACTTCTTAATGTGGCCGGAGCTTACTGGCGCGGTGATGAGCATAATGCCATGCTGCAGCGCATTTACGGCACAGCCTGGGAAAATGAAGCCGAACTGGAAGCATATCTAGAAAAACTGGAAGAAGCCAAAAAACGCGATCACCGCCGGATTGGCAAGGACCTTGACCTGTACAGCACCAATCCGGATGTGGGCAGCGGTCTGGTTCTCTGGCATCCCAATGGGGCTTATGTGCGCTACAAAGCAGAACAATACTGCCAGGAAGAACATCTCAAGAATGGATATGAGTTTGTCTATTCTCCCCATATCGGAAAATCCCATCTCTGGGATACCAGCGGGCACCTGAACTGGTATGAGGATCTTATGTATTCTTCGCTGGATATTGACCAGGAATCCTATTATCTGAAACCGATGAACTGTCCTTTCCACATCATGATCTATAAAAGCTCCCTGCACAGCTACCGGGATCTTCCGTTGCGCTGGGCAGAATGGGGCACAGTTTACCGTTATGAACGCAGCGGCGTTCTGCACGGCATGATGCGGGTGCGCGGATTCACCCAGGATGATGCTCATATCTTCTGCAGCCCTGAACAAATGCCGGAAGAGATCGACCGGGTGCTGAATTTCTGCCTGCATATCCTGCGCGGGTTTGGGATCGAAGATTTTCATGCCTACCTGGCCACCAGGGATCCAAACAAATCAGCTGGTGATGCCGATCGCTGGGATGATGCAACGGAAGCTCTGCGGGCAGCCCTGGATCGAGCAGAGCTGACTTATGATATCGATGAGGGTGGCGCTGCTTTTTATGGTCCGAAGATCGACCTGAAAATGATCGATGCCCTTGATCGAGAGTGGCAGCTAAGCACGATCCAGTTTGATTTCAATCTTCCAGATCGCTTTGATTTGAACTATATTGCCGAGGACGGAAAACAGCATCGTCCCTATATGATCCACAGGGCTTTGTTGGGATCGATCGAACGATTTATCGGCGTTCTGGTCGAGCATTATGGCGGGGCTTTCCCGCTCTGGCTGGCGCCTACCCAGGCTGTCCTGATCCCGATCACTGACCGCAATCTGGATTACGTCAATGCTGCGGCAGAGAAAATGAAAGCGGAAGGGATCCGGGTCAAGGTCAATGACAGCAGTGACCGGATGGGCGCAAAAATCCGGGATGCGGAAAAACTAGAAAATCCCCTACATGCTGGTCGTGGGTGACCGTGAAGAGGAAGCAGGCACCGTGGCTCCCCGGCTGCGTTCCGGCGATCAACTGGATCCACTCAGCATTGATGATCTTATGAACAGCATGCAGGAAGAGATCAAGAATCACGCCCAGGTCTAAAAAAACTGGAGGCAGATCTGGTACACGCTAGTCTCTCTGCCCCCTTTTCTCGTTGACGTTAGTCCCGTATCTATGGTATTATCGAAGTTTGAAATGAGCAATAAAAGGAGAGCACAATAGGAGACATTAACTACCGGGCAAATGATCGGATCAGGGCTCGCGAAGTTCGCCTTATTGACGGCCTAGCGGGGAAAACATAGGCGTAGTTCCAATAGAAGAAGCCCGAAAATCGCCAGAGAAGCTGAACTGGACCTGGTAGAGGTTGCGCCCAATGCCAATCCACCTGTATGCAAGGTGATGGATCTGGGGAAATTCCTCTACGAACAGGAAAAAAAGCGCCAAAAAGCCCGCAAGTCACAAAAGAATGTCGAGGTAAAGGAAATTCGCCTCAGGCCAAAGACCAAGACCACCACACGACTTTCAAAGTGCGTGACGCCCGAAGGTGGCTGGAAAGTAATAAAAAAGTCAATGTCCGGGTTCAATTCCGGGGTAGGGAAGCGCATTATCCAGAAATTGCCCTGAAAATGCTGGAAGAGATCGCCACAGAACTCAGTGACGTAGGCGTTGTAGAGCAAAGACCATCCCGGGAAGGTTATTCCATGCTGATGGTCATCGCCCCGGCAAAAGAATAAAAATCCCAATAGCAAACACCCAGCGTGTGAGAGGCGGCTTTAGCCAACCAAAAGCTCCATCTCTGGGTTGCAAAACAAGATATGGTATATTAACCTGGTTGGAAATAAGTATCGCAGCTGCTGGGTGCAGCAACAGGTGCAGATCGACAAGATGCAACCGGCGCCCAGGGGACTGCAGGAGAGTATAGAATGGCAAGAGTAAAAACAGGTACAAATCGCCGGCGACGGCACAAAAAAATCCTTAACATGGCCAAGGGTAATTACGGCACAAGAAGCCGTTTATACCGCCGGGCAAATGAAGCCATGTTAAAAAGCCTCTGGTATGAGTACCGGGACCGCCGAACAAGGAAGACGGGATCTCCGACGTCTCTGGATCACCAGAATTAACGCCGCTTCGCGGTTAAATGGTCTTCCTTACAGCCGGTTGATCTATGGTCTAAAAGAAGCCAAGATCACTTTAAATCGAAAGATGTTGGCTGATATGGCAGTTCGCCACCCGGAAGCTTTTGCCCAGGTAGTTGAGAAAGCAAAAGCAGCTGTAAAATAAGACTCCCACAACCAATGACAAGGACAGGGAAACCTGTCCTTTTCTTTTTAATGCTACAATCGATTCTGATGGTGTTTCCCATCGAGGTGTGTTTATTCGCTGATATCCAAAGGCATCATGATCACATCACCTCAAAACCCAAAGATCAAGCTGATTAGGCAGCTATTGAACCAGTCAAAAGCCCGGAAAAAAAAGGGGGCATTTGTCCTCGAGGGGATCCGGCTTTTGGAAGAAGCGGTCAACACACAATTTGCACCTCAAATGCTGCTGTACACGAGCGACCTTGATCAACGTGGGCGGCAGCTGGTACAGGATTTTGAAACCCGCGGTGTGGTCAGCGAAGAAACACTTCCGGACGTGCTTGGTTCAGTCAGCGATACAGAAACACCCCAGGGCATCCTGGCCGTTTATCCCCTGTTTTCTCTGCCATTTCCTGATCCAGCTGATTTCCTATTAATTGCAGATCAGATCCGGGATCCAGGAAATCTGGGCACATTACTCAGGTCTGCTCTGGCTGCAGGCGCTCAAGGTGTGGTCTTATCTCCGGGAACTGTGGATCCATTTTCACCCAAAGTAGTCCGGGCTGCCATGGGATCCCATTTTCACCTGCCAATCCTGACCACATCCTGGACGGGAATCAAAACAATGACCCGGGGCCTGACAATATTCCTCGCTGATACGAACGAGGGTGTTAATCTCTGGCAGTCGAATCTGAGAGATCCCCTGGCTATCATTATCGGCAGCGAGGCCCACGGACCGGGAAAATCCGCCCGTGAGCTGGCAAATCATAATATCCATATTCCTATCAATGAAAAATCTGAATCAATCAATGCAGCCGCAGCCGGAGCTGTCCTTCTATTTGAGATCCGCCGGCAGCGTTCAATTGCCGGCATTTAATTAGAATCACCTAAAAGATTTATCCCTATGCCTAAACCCAAACTTCCGCTAAACCAGATCATTGCCGGGGATGCTGTTCAAGTCATGCAATCGCTTCCGGAAGGATCGATAGATCTGATCTTTGCCGATCCTCCCTACAATATGCAGATCAAAGGCAATCTCTGGCGGCCAGATTTCAGCAAAGTGGAAGGCGTGGATGATGACTGGGACAAATTTAAAGATTATGGATCTTATGATGATTTCACCGAGGCCTGGTTAAAGGCAGCGCGCAGACTGCTTAAACCAGATGGAGCGATCTGGGTCATTGGCACATACCATAATATTTACCGGGTGGGCAAATTGCTTCAGGATCTAGGTTTCTGGGTTATCAACGAGATTATCTGGGAAAAAACCAATCCTATGCCCAATTTTATGGGAGTGCGATTTACCAACGCTCATGAAACATTGATCTGGGCTAAAAAAACTTCTACAAGCAAGTACACGATTAATTATCATGCCATGAAACCTTTCAACGATGGCAAACAGATGCGCAGCACCTGGAAGCTGCCAATCTGCAAAGGCGAAGAACGGATCCGGCTGAATGGAGAACGGGTCCACTCTACTCAAAAACCCCTGGCCTTGCTGTACAGGATCATCCTCTCATCAACAAATCCGGATGACGTCATCCTCGATCCATTCTTTGGAACAGGAACGACCGGGGCTGCGGCAAAAATCCTTCACCGGAATTGGATAGGGGTCGAACAGGATCCGGCCTATATTTCCGCTGCGCAGGACAGGATCGACAAACTCCAGACTGAAGAATACCAACCTGAGGTTTTTGACATCAAGGACGATAAAAGACTTGCTCCCAGGGTTGCCTTCTCACGCCTGGTAGAAAACGGTTATATTAAACCCGGCCAGAAACTCTATTTTAATCAGGACTTGGAAAAATCGGCTGCTGTGAAACCGAACGGCGTGTTGGTTTTGGATAATTTTGAAGGTTCAATACATCAAACCACAAAATACCTGCTCGGCGGGAAACCTGCCAACGGCTGGTTATACTGGCATGTGAAAAATGGGCGGAATAAATTCCAATCAATCGATGAGATCAGGGAGATTTTCCGGAAAGAGCAAGGTCAAGCTGACGATAGCAATTCCTCGATTGATCCAGGACTGGTGCATAAATGAAAATTCGATCAGTTACATATTTCAATGACCCGGGAGATCTGATCAGCAGCGACTTTACTGCGCTCTCCGGGAGATTCGCCAGGGAAACAAGGAGGCTTTTCAAAGCAGCTGGAATAGAACTGCAAACTGTCCGTTTTGCATCGCCGCCATTCCCTGTTTTTTTATCTGGTCTGACACCTGACCAGGTAGTAGAATTTGCGATTGGTCTCGAAAAGACATTATCACAGCTGGAATTTGATTATATTTCCCTGGGCCCTGCCCTGCCTGATATTCCTGAAAGTTTCCCTATAGTCCCAGAACTGATCCGGAGCACTGAGAGGACATTTTGTTCTGGATTGATGACAGAATCCCAAAAAGGCTTATCACTCTCAGCTGTGAGGGCATGTGGAGAGATCATTTGTCAGTTGGCTCCACTGGACGAAAATGGGTTTGCGAACTTGTATTTTGCTGCTCTAGGAAATGTTCCACCAGGTGGGCCATTCTTTCCGGCAGCATACCATTTTGGAAACCAGCCAAAATATTCGGTCGCAGTCGAAGCTGCTGATCTGGCAGTTCAATCCTTTGGAAGCGCAACCTCTTTTGCGGATGCCCGCAGCAGATTGATAAACCTGGTTGAGAATTTTGGCAGGGAGATCAGTTCTGTTTCTTATGACCTGTCCAAACTCACCGGAATAAAGTTTGGCGGGATAGATTTTTCCCTGGCTCCATACCCTGATAATAAACAATCTATCGGAGCTGCACTTGAACAATCCGGTTTGGAGGGATTAGGAGACCATGGATCACTGGCTTCCGCTGCTTTTCTGGCCGATACACTCGACAGAGCAAATTTTCCCAGATCGGGATTCAGCGGTCTGATGCTTCCCATCCTGGAGGACCCGATCCTGGCCAAACGCGCCGCGGCTGGAAGATTGGATTTGAAAGATATGCTTTTGTACTCAGCGGTTTGCGGCACCGGTCTTGATACCATTCCCCTGCCCGGGGATGCCACTCCAGGACAGATCAGCGCAGTACTTTTTGACCTGGGGGCCTTGTCTCTTCGGCTCGATAAACCATTAACAGCCCGGTTGATGCCAATCCCCGGGAAAAAAGCCGGTGATCAGACCAGTTTTGATTTTCCATTCTTTGCCAACAGCAGGGTAATGGAATTAGAAGCAGAGGCCCTGTCAAATTTCTTTCTGGACAAAGGCTACCTGGATCTTAAGAAGAAATTTCCTTAATCGGCCAGATGGGCTGGAAGCCGGTTGCTTTGATCTATAATTCCCGGACAGCTCCCTGCAGGTACTCAAGCCTGGCAGCAGCTAATCCCGGTAGAGCTTGCAGTGGGTAAAAAGGACCACTGCCTTCGATTGCCAGGGAAGACGAAACGCTGCCGTACAAAACCGCCCGTACTGGATCAAAAGCAGCCCGATAACCTGCCAGAAACCCACCACAGAAAGCATCCCCTGCACCGATAGGGTTTTTGACCCTGGCCGGGTAAGCTGGAACAGACCACTTCTTGCCAGTGGCAGACTCATAAAGATATTGTCCAGCTGCACCTCTTTTAATGATAATCAGTTCACAGCCATAACGCCCTAGATCAGCGGCCATCTCCCAGATATCAGCCTTGACGCCCTTGAACAGATTTTTGAGTTCATCCTCGGAGGGCAGAAAGGCAGTTAAACCCGGCATCAGGGCTGGAACATCTCCCAGGTAGTTTGAATCCATGTATGATGAACCAGGATCGAGGGTAATAGTTGAAAAACCATGCTTTCTCAAGACAGCTGGCAGCAGATTATGAGACAAATAATCGAGGGGACACAAATGCGCGCCTGTTGCGGTTAAATAATCCGGGGGGAGATCACTTTCCTTGATCGATGTTTCACTGGATGTCATTCGGTTCTGAACTTTCCCGTCCTGGCCAGAATAACCGATCAGAGCTGGGGGTACAGAGACACCAGCCTGCGAGAAATAAGAGACCGGGTCAGCAACCATCTGAACGCTATCCCCCTCCTGGACATAGCATGTTCTTAGATCAAGAGCTCCGGGAAGGACAACTACACCATCTGTATTAATTCCCTGCTCCCAGAATTCTTCCAGCCAGTCCTGATGGAAATTCTCGCCAATTCGAGTACAGATCCCAGGAGATTGCTCTTTCTCCCAGACCAGATAGCCACAAGCAGAATAGAGGGAGTTACCGCCAGGGGCGTCAAGGATCCATTTGTCATCCAGGGATAATGAAAATTCGCGCCGCAATTCTCCCACGAATATATCGCGGGGGGGAGGAGTGTTATGGGTCATCCAGAAAAACAGGCCAGATAAACCAATTTACTTGCCCAGGGAAGATACCTGGCGCAGGAGAGTGACGATCGATCCGCCCAGTTTAATCCCGTCGCCTGCCGACAACTGGAAGTCTTCCCCTTCTTCAATGCGGCGGGATAACAAGTATCCGGCCCCTGCCCCGGTGATGGCACCGATAATAGCGCCAAGGAGAATGTAGAGACTGAAGTTGGATTGTTGATCTTGTGTTTCAGAATTCATAAGAGGTACCACCTTTCCGGCTGATCACTCGATGCGATAGCGGTTGTTCCTTTTAGAAAATATGTTTTTGATTCCCAGCACCACGGAGGTTGGGCGAATAACTGGCTTGACAAGCATCGCTGAAATTTTTTGAACGATTTCTTGAACCCGCTCCAGATATTCCACAACCCTGCCAGTAAAGGGCGGAATGATCTGGATCAGCCGCTGGACCAGGTAAATTAATAAACCCAGCAGCAGGAATGAGAATAACGAAAAGAAGATCACCGGGATCACCAGCAGCACTGTTGAGATTTCAGCAAAGCGCGTCAGGGTACCCGGACTGACACTGACCACAATCCAGGCACAAAGCAGACCCACCAGGATCAATCCGACCAGCGCCGGAAAAAAGATCTGCCAGAATTCTGAACCCTTCGAAGCCCTTGATTTCTCTGTCATGATACCGATATTGTAGCACGGAATAATCCTTGAACGCTCACCATGGTATAGTAACTGTTTGCGATTTCTCCCGGATTCCAATTAAGGTAAGTTTTCCTAATTATGATATCAATGGATGCTTGGGATTTGATCCTGGGACAGTTGATTGCAAATTGGGGTGTTTCCGGATATCTATGCGAGCCCTTTCTTGAATTCATCCAGAAGAGACAATGATCGGGTACTGGCTGTGAATTTGCCAAATACAAACATATATAAAAAAAATCGACGAGGGTCCCTACCCCTCAAATTCCTGGTTGATAAAAATACTTCGAATCCGTAGTGGAGAAATAGGCCTGCAATGGATTCATTTTTTTCCGCCCCATTTTTTATAGAGGTCGCTATACTTGCCGCTCTTTTTCTCAACCAAACGAACATCCTCGATGCGCAGTGCCCTATCTGTTGACTTTGCCAGAGCGAAAATGGTCAAGGCAGCCACTGACACTGCAGTGAGCGCTTCCATTTCCCCAGCTGTAGTGGAACTGGTAGTTACTTCAGCCCTGATGATAATTCCGGGAAGACCATCATCCAATTCAAAATCGATCTTAATCAAGGACAGCTCCCTTGGATCACAATCTGGGACCAAGGCTGAGGTCTTGCTGGCAGCACTAATGCCGGCTGCCTCGGCGACGATCAAGGCATCTCCAAATTTCAGATCACCAGCTTTGATCAGTTTGAGTGTATCCCGCTCCATAGATACTTGTCCTCTGGCAACTGCAGTTCGCTCTGGGGATGCCACAGTGCCATCGTACTCTTTACTGGCTTTTCCAAAAGGATCCGATTTTGATAAGTCTTTTTGATTCATATTTAGATGATTATCCTCTCATTTTTCAGGTAGTTATTCCAACCCTTGGCAAGGCAGATTGCTGCTGTGTTGATTTTCAACTGGCAGTGAATACCAGGCTATTTCATAAACCCCCGATTGATACTCTTTATTAACATAGTTAGAGTTTCCATGTAGAGATTCCTGCTTAGAAATCCAGAACTCACTTGTCTAGTCTAAGCAGTAGTAAAGGTTTCCACCAGTGGGGTGATCGCTGGAGAGCAAGCTTGATCTAATCTACCCAAAAAACTAAGCTGGTTGATTCTGGCCAAGATGAACTAATACATTGCTGATCACGACACTGTTCGGGATGACGATCTTCTGAGAGTCCGAGCCTATCAGAGTAGTATATCCAAGGGTGATTGCATCAACCACTCCACTCTCGTTCCCGTTTGGCGCATCAATCCGCACCAGATCACCAATCCTTAATGGCTGGTAGGTAATTAAAGTGATACCTGACGATAATGTTTCCCAGCGTGTTTTGAGCAGCCAGCCCGAGGACTATTGATCCAACGCTGGCAGTGGTAAGGATTGCTGTACCCAGTGATCTCAATCCTGGAACAAGGTGCAGATACATGATAACAGCGATCAGGAAAGATGCTGCTCGAGCAAATTGAGATAGAAAGATGACTGCAGTCCGATCAGCGGACGGTTTGTGATCAGGATCGATCAATCGAAAAATGATCCTTTTCACAATCGTCGAGGCAATTAACGCCAAAATAAAGAATAAGACTGCATAAAAAATGGCACCTGGAAATGTGGCTGGGTTGAGAAGATCTTTGATTAGAATAGTCTCAAAATCAAGCATTGTGTACTCCTGGAAGAGGGTATTGGTTTAAAGTTTAGTCAAGAACGCTAAATGTCCATTCCCCATGATTTTCCAATTATTTGAATCCAGTCCCGGTTGTTCAATTGCACCGGTCTAATTATCGTGAGGTTTTTCTTAATGCAACAAAGAAAATTGGCAGTTAATTCCTGTGTTTAGTTTAGATATTATAGTGGATTGATGGGAATAACCTGCTCCTTATTTTTAGATTAGAATTAAATCATGATCGACAATAATCCCCTCCACATATCCGCCCAACCACTCTCACCGGGCTGGATTCTCTCAGTTTTCAGTGGATCAATGATCTCTCTGATTGAAAACAGGCTGATCATGAACAATTGTTCGCCAGCATTTCAGGTCAAGTGCCAGGATAAAGAGGAATGGATATGAATAGATTCTTTCGAAAACCCAGAACTGTAGGTCATGCTCCGGGTACTCTTGTGCCCAGAGAAGAACAGGAACAAAGGCCGGTGCATCTGACCCTCTTTGAATATGGTCCGGAGATGGCCCTGGTAGAAAAAAAAGTGTCCGACCTCACTGAATGTTTTCCTATCAGCCCCCAGATCCCTGTGACCTGGCTTAATATCAACGGCAGCCACCAGATCGAACTTTTAGAGAATATCGGCCGTCATCTAACAATCCATCCCCTGGTGCTGGAGGATATATACAATACCAATCAGCGTCCCCAGGTAGAAGATTATGATGATTACATATTCATCGAGTTAAATATGCTGACCTGGAATGAAGAACTCTCCCGTGTTGAAGCAGAACAGATCAGTTTACTATTAGGAGAAAATTACCTGGTCACATTTCAAGACCTTGAACAGGATGTGTTCGATCCAATCAGGAAACGGATTCGGGAAGGCAAAAGCAGGCTGATCAATGGGGGGACGGATTATCTGGCATACTCTTTAATCGATGCTGTTGTGGACTACTATTTTATCGTCCTGGAAAATCTGGGAGAGCAAATTGAAGTTCTTGAGGAAGAACTCGTGACTGACCCGACTCCAGAGACCCTGCATGCAATTCATGATTTAAAACGGGAATTGATATTCATCAGGAAATCAGTCTGGCCGCTGCGCGAGGCGATCAGCGTCCTGGAAAGGGGGGAATCACAGATATTCCAGCCTGCAACCATGGTGTACCTGCGGGATGTTTACGAGCACGTGATCCAGATCATTGATACCGTTGAGACCTTCCGGGAAATGGCCTCCGGGATGCTGGATATTTATCTTTCCAGTGTCAGCAACCGGATGAATGAGGTCATGAAAGTGCTGACGATCATTTCCACGATCTTTATTCCCCTTTCCTTCGTGGTTGGTTTGTACGGCATGAATTTCAAATACATGCCAGAATTGAATTGGCCCTGGGGTTATCCGATGGTCTGGGGTGTTATTATCCTGACAGTCTCTGGAATGATTGCCTATTTCCGCCGTAAAAAATGGCTGTGATCTGTATTATGAACAGGGGCATTATCAGCACGAATAAATATAAACAACATAACACAGGATTCCTATGATCTATGAACGCCGCACCCAGCCATTACTGCCAAGAAAACTATTCTATGCCCGGCTTCTGAAACACGCGGCAGTCTCGTTTAGCCTGTTATTTCTCTCGCTGGGACTTGGCATAGCAGGCTATCGGATCCTGGAAGGTTTTTCCTGGATCGATGCCCTGCTGAATGCCTCCATGATCCTGGGTGGTATGGGCCCGGTAAATCCGTTGGTGACAGTGGGCGGGAAATTATTCGCATCCTTTTACGCAATTTTCTCCGGCGTGATCTTCCTTGTGGGAGCTGGCATATTCATAACTCCTGTAGCCCACAGAATTATTCACAGCTTGCACCTGGATGAAACCAGCCCGGAAAACCCTTAGAAAGCAGACCTATTTTCAAAAGGAAGCAAATGAAAATTTCAACTTATATAACAACAGAAGAAGTCCAGCGCGTTTGCCAGGAGCTTGGACTGCGGGATTGGACAGGACTGACTGAAGCCAAAATCACGCTCGAGGAAGCAAAAATCATCCAAAATGCTGTCGGATCCGAGGCTGACCTGATTCCCACCCCAGAGTTTAAACAGGGTCTGGAAGTCGAGCTGGAACATGGCACCCAGTTTCCAGATGCCAATGTGACCAACAATCACCCGATCCTAACTGGCATGATCGTTCTGGCCCACCTGAAAGAAATGCTGGATTATTACACACGCCTGGAGGTCGCTGAGCTGGAAGGAGACCTGCTGAAAGCATTTAAGGCTGGAAATTCTGAGAAACTTCTAGCTAAGTTTGGATTGCTTCTAAAGTCCAGGGCTGAGTTAGCAAAAAAAGAAACTGGTCGGGATTATTGATTTCTCCCCAGAGCTAGATCCGACGCTAAATCAGGGCAGCGTTGACTTTTAGTCGTGTTTTTACTACACTGGAACCATGCCTGCACGCGTTTTTTCCTGCGCTGTGCTGGGGCTGGAGGGGGTTTTAGTTGAAGTCGAAGTTGACTTCACGAGCGGTTTCGGCCACATCTTTGTTGTCGGTCTCCCTGACACTGCAGTCAAAGAAAGCCGGGAGCGTGTCCGGGCTGCTATCAAGAATATTCCAGTTAATTTCCCCCGCCGATCGATTGTGATCAATCTAGCGCCGGCCAATGTGCGCAAAGAAGGTCCTGCCTATGACCTGCCGATGGCGGTTGGGATATTAATCGCCTCTGGAAGCATCCCCCAACCAGCTGTGGACGATACTCTGATCATTGGTGAACTCTCCCTGGATGGCACAGTCCGCCACACACCCGGCTTGCTGCCCATGGCCGCCATGGCCCGGGATGAAGGGTTTAAGAGCATCTGCGTTCCGGCGGAAGATGCTCCGGAAGCCGCTCTAATTCCCGATCTCCAGATCTTTCCAGTTCGGTGCCTGGCAGATCTGTCCCAGCATTTGACCGGGGCAGTTCCGATTACTCCATACCAGAGTTCTGTTCTTGATTTGATTTCCTCCACCTGGAAATTCAAACTGATTTTCAGGATATCAAAGGCCAGGAACATGTCAAAAGAACTCTGGAAGTAGCGGCTGCCGGAAATCACAATTTACTCATGAATGGTCCTCCTGGGTCGGGCAAAACCCTATTAGCCCGCTCCCTGCCCGGCATTATGCCCAGGCATGTCGCTGGACGAGGCCCTGGATGTGACCAGGATCTACTCCATCCTGGACCAGCTGCCCTCGACAACACCCCACTGCTCCAGCACCGCCCGTTCCGGGCGCCCCACCATACCATCTCCCACGCTGGTCTGGTGGGCGGCGGCACCTGGCCCCAGCCGGGCGAGATCTCCCTGGCCCATCGGGGAGTATTGTTCCTGGATGAATTTCCTGAGTTCGGCCGCCGGGTGCTGGAGGTACTGCGCCAACCCCTGGAAGATAAGTTTGTCACCATCAGCCGGGCCCAGGGATCTCTGACTTTTCCTTCCAACTTTCATGCTGGTCGCAGCCATGAATCCCTGTCCCTGCGGCTATTTCGGGGACCCAATCAAAGCCTGCAGCTGTTCTGCATCTACCATCACTCGCTACCAGAAACGCCTCTCCGGTCCCTTACTGGACAGAATCGATATCCAGGTTGAAGTGCCCCGGGTCGAGTTTGAAAAGCTCAGCTCCACCCGGCAGGGAGAGCCTTCCACCCTGGTCAGAGAACGGGTCGAAAACGCCCGCAAAATCCAGCTGGAACGACTGGTGGATTCTCCCCGCACCAGCAACGGGGAATTATCTCCGAGAGATATCCGCCAGTATTGTGCCCTGGACAATAATTGCCTGTCTTTGTTGAGGAGCGCCGCCCGGCAGCTGGGATTGTCGGCCCGGGCTTACCACAAGGTGCTGAAACTCGCTCGCACGATTGCGGACCTGGCCGGAGAGGAAAAGATCCTCCCCTCCCAAATAGCAGAAGCACTTCAGTATCAACCCCGGGAGAGGGTCTAATCCCCCAACTCCTGGAAACCGATCTAAATCAGCGGGACTATTCCAATCTTTCGACACGCAAGAATTGTCCTTCCTTTCAAACCGGCCAGGTGAAATTCATAGATTATTCAAGTGGAATCGTAGATAAACGCTCTATTTTGGGTCTATTCCAGGCCTGCGAGCCGCCTGCTTCCTAATGGCGGGGACAATAAAGATCATCAAAAAAAGATGAATGCCGGCGATCACAGGAATCAAATCAATTCAATCCTGCAATAGCTTCACCAGGTCGATGTCAACAGCCTGATCAGGGTGCAGATACTCCTTCCAAAAACCCAGGTGGTCCTGCAAGCGCTCCAGGAGCAGTTCCAGGGCCAGTTTTTTATTCTGCATCTGACTTCGAGTCTGATCGCTCTCCACCCGCAGATTGGTTTGCTGATGGACTATCATCACTTTGGTTTCCCTCTTATTGACATTCTGTCCCCCAGGGCCTCCAGATTTAGTGAATGTGATAACGCATTCTGATGGATCCAGAACAGTCAATTTATTGATATTATTTTCAATCCAGGCACAATAGCTAATAATATTCTTTTCCTGAATTTCCAGGTTGTCAGAGGTTGGAAGATTAATTAAAACCTGTTTAAGGGATTCTTCAAGATCTTTCCTGCGCTGCTCCACAGATTGATTCCTGTGCTGTTTTTTCAACGCGCGAATGGTTTTTATTCCTTTGTGGCCAGAAGTCTTTCCGCCGCCACCACCCTTATCAACAAATTGCTCATCATAATTTTCGATAATCATCCGGATCAATTTTTTGATAATTATTCGATGGTATTTTATTTTCAGTCATTCAGCTTGCTCGTTTCTAGTTTTCTTAGGAAGCAGATCTTATATCTATTATAAATCCAGGAACTTAAAATAAAACAGGGCTGGCCATAATTGACAGCCCTATTTTTGGGACAAATTTTTTATTCAGAGAGAGCGGTGATCTTGACAGCACTCACCTTGGTCTCCGGGATCTTGGCAATCGGATCCAGGGCAGGATTGGTGATCTCATTGGTCGGAGCTTCCACAAAATGGAAAGTCATTGATACCATGCCCGGCTGGCAGATATCTAGTCACCTTGGCTCTGGCTTTGATCTTTCCCCGGCGGGAGGAGATTTCAACCCACTGACCATCCTCGACGCCAAACTGTTCCGCATCAACCGGATGGAGTCTTGATCAGTTCCTCACTGTCCAATTCATCCAATCCTTCAGCCCGGCGGGTCATCACGGTATGGTAATGATACAGACTGCGATCCGTGGTCAGGATCAGCGGATAGGTCTTATCGGCAATTTCAGCCGACGGTTTATATTCCAGGGGCACAAATTTTCCCTTTCCCCGGGAAAATTTTCCTTTGTGAAGATATTGCGTTCCGGGATCTTCTTGATCCTTGCAGGGCCATTGCAATCCTGTCTTTTCGATCCGTTTATAGGTGATGCCACCATAAATGGGGGAAACCTGGTTGATCTCATCCATGATCTCTTCTGGAGATTGGTAATCAAAACCATCTTCACCCATGGCCTTAGCGATCTGGGAGGTGATCCACCAATCCGGTTTGGAATCTCCCCGGGGAGGGATAACCTGGCGCACTCGCTGGACCCGGCGCTCGGTATTGGTGAAGGTACCTTCTTTTTCCGCAAAAGAAGCCGCTGGCAGCACCACATCTGCATACTGCCCGCTTTCAGTCAGGAAAATATCCTGGCTGACCAGGAAATCCAGTTCTTCAAGGGCTTTCCGGGCGTGTTTGGCATCAGCTTCGGTCAGAACCGGGTTTTCACCAACCATATACATCGCTTTGATTTCCCCGGCAAGAATTCCATCGAAGATCTCTGTATGGGTCAAGCCCGACATCTGCCGATAGCTTTCTGCCCCAGGCTTTTTCAAATTTTTCCTGGTTGTCTTGATCGTCTACCCGCTGATAACCAGGATAGACATTGGGCAGGCCGCCCAGATCACAGGCTCCCTGAACATTATTCTGTCCCCGGAGCGGATTCACACCAGTAGATGGTTTTCCAACCGATCCTGTCAGCATGGCCAGATTGGCAACTGCCATGACATTATCGGTTCCGTGCGAGTGCTGGGTTATGCCCATGGCGTAAAAGATCGAAGCTGGTTTTTTCGTGGCATAAGACCCTGGCAATCAGGGCAATTTGTTCCCAGGGCACACCAGTGATCTCTTCTACAAATTCCGGAGTAAATTCCTCCAGGGATTTTTCAAATTCTTCAAAATCCTCTGTGCTTTTCTTCAATGAACTTTTTATCATGCAGATCATTTTCAATGATATAACGGCACATGCCCATTAACAAGGCAGTATCCGAGCCTGGTTTCGGCTGGACGAAATAATCTGCCGATTTGACCAGGTCAATTTCCTTGGGATTAACAACGATCAGGGTTGCTCCATTTCTGGGCAGCTCTTCTCATCCGGTGGCTGATCACAGGGTGAGCCGCAGTTGTGTTGGACCCGATCACAAACATCGTGCCAGCGTTATCGATCTCTCCAATTGAATTGGTCATTGCTCCTGAACCAAAAGTTGTGACCAGACCGGCCACAGTAGGAGAGTGTCAAAGCCTGGCGCAGTGGTCTATGGTATTCGTACCCATCACCGCGCGGGTGAATTTCTGAACCAGGTAATTATCTTCGTTGGTGCATTTGGCTGAGGTTAGGGCAGCAAATTTCTTACCTTTGCTTTTCTTGAATTTTTTCGCGATCAGCTCAAAGGCTTCATCCCAGGTTGCTTCTTCAAATTCGCCGTCTTTTTTGATCAACGGAGTTGTCAGCCGATCGGGGTGATTCACAAAATTAAAACCATAGCGTCCCTTGACGCACAGGCTGCCCTGATTGGGCGGGCTTTCGTAATCAGCCCTGGCGCTGACAATCCGGTCACCCCTCACGCCAAAATATATTCCACAGCCAACACCACAATAGGCACAGGTTGTCCGAACTTCCCGGGCAGCTAATTGGGGTTTCTTGGGAACGAGGGCTCCCACCGGGCAGCGGGTGATACATTCCCCGCAGGATTCACAGATCGAATCCACAAAACCTTTATCGCCAAATGTGCCAACAACAGTCTTAAATCCCCGGTTGATGTAGCCCAGGGCACCTAAACCAACAATTTCCTCACAGGTCCGGACACAGATCCCGCACAAAATACATTTATTCGGATCAAATTGGAAAAAGGGATTTGATGTATCAAGCGGCAGATCGCGGCCCATTTTCCGGAGTCCGGATTGCTGGTCAGGCCTGATACCCAGATACGCTGACACTGTCAGCAGTTCACAATCATCAGCAGCTTCGCAGGCCAGGCAGTCCATATGGTGATCAGCAATCAGCAGATCCATGGTTACCTTGCGGGCTGCGTAAATATCCGGGCTGTCTGTTATCACCTCAATGCCTTCCCGGGCCGGGGTCATGCAGGACATAACCATCTTGCCCCCGTCCACTTCAACCCCGCACATGCGGCAGGCACCAACAGGAACCAGGTCAGGATGATGACAGAGATGGGGGATGTAAATATCGTTGGCCTGGGCAGCTTCCAGGATACTCATCCCTTCTTCAGCCTGGACTACTTGCCCATCAATCTTGAAATTAATTTTGTCCCTCATAAATATCTCCATTTATGCGCGATGAATTATTCAGACCGGTTCTTCTATCCGGTTTTCTGCGCCGGTTCGGATTTCGACGGAGAACACCTTGGGCGGACATACTTCGTAGCAAACACCACATTGGATACAAATATCCTGGTCGATCGTGTGGAGTTCTTTTTGTTCTCCAGTGATCGCTTCCACAGGACAATTCTTGCGGCACAAGCCGCATCCAACACAGCTGTCCAGAATATGGAAACGTGATGAATGCCTTGCATTGTTTTGCCGGACAGGCATTTCCGTGGATGTGGGCTTCGTATTCATCCCTGAAGTATCGCAGGGTGGTCAAGACCGGATTTGGAGCCGTTTGACCCAAACCGCAAAGTGACCCCAATTTCACACCGCGGGCAATTTCCTCCAGGCGCTCAATATCTCCTGGTTGTCCCCTTCCTTCCACGATATCTTCCAGGATATTCAACATCTGTTTGGTTCCCAGGCGGCAGGGAACACATTTTCCGCAGGATTCCATTTCCGTAAAATCCAGGAAGTAGCGGGCAACATCAACCATGCAGGTATCTTCGTCGAGGACAACCATGCCGCCCGATCCCATCATCGAACCTGCTTCAATCAGTGAGTCATAATCAACCGGTGTATCCAGGAAAGATTCCGGCAGGCAGCCACCGGAAGGACCCCCGGTCTGGACAGCTTTGAATTTTTTCCCATCCAGAACTCCACCGCCGATCTCATAAATGATTTCCCGCAGGGTTACACCCATGGGGACTTCGATCAAACCGCTGTTGGCAATCTTTCCTGTTAAGGCAAATACTGCTGTCCCTTTGCTTTTCTCTGTCCCAATATCCGCGAACCATTTCGAGCCATTGCTGATGATCAGGGGAATATTGGCATAGGTTTTGACATTATTCAGCAGAGTAGGTTTTCCGTATGAGACCAGAATTGGCAGGATAAGGAGGTCTTGAGCGAGGCATTCCCCGATTTCCCTCGATCGATGTGATCAGGGCAGTTTCTTCTCCACATACAAAAGCCCCTGCTCCATGGAAGATCTCAATATCAAAATCGAATTTACTGCCCAAGATCTTCTTGCCCAGGAAACCTTTTTCCCGTGCCTGCTCAATAGCGATCTGCAGTCTTTTGATTGCCAGGGGATATTCCGCCCGGCAGTAAATGTATCCTTGTTTAGCCCCGATCGCATACGCTGCTATGATCATGCCTTCCAGGACAGAATGAGGATCTCCCTCCAGGACCGAACGGTCCATGAAGGCACCCGGATCACCTTCGTCAGCATTACAGAGAACATATTTGGGATCTCCCGCGGCATCCTGGCAGAACTGCCATTTCATGCCAGTCGAAAAACCGCCGCCCCCACGCCCCCTCAGTCCAGATTCTTTAACTTCAGCTACGATATCCACCGGTGACATCCCAAGGGCTTTTTCCAGTCCCTGGTAAACTCCAACCGCCAGGGAATCATCGATCTCTTCCGGGTTGATCTTTCCACAGTTCCGCAGCACCAACCGCTTCTGGCGGGAATAAAAGGGTATTTCATGATAGGTCGAAATCCGCTCTTTGCTTGTCGGGTCCTGGTAAAAAAGCTTCTCGACTGTTTCACCCTGATGGATGTGTTGTTCCACAATCTTCGCCACATCCCTGGTTTTTACTTTCGCATAAAAAACATCTTCGGGTTCAATAATCACAATAGGGCCTTGCTGACACATGCCGTGGCAGCCGGTGAATTTTACTTCGACATCTGTCCCTTCCAGGCTTTCCTGCAATGCAGCCTGAATATCAGGTGATTTGGATGATTCGCACCCTGTTCCCCTGCAAATCAGGATTGTTCGATTATTATTCTCCATTCTGATCCCCTTTGGCCTGGACCAATTTTCTGACCTTTTGTTTGGTCAAATCACCATGAACTTCTTCATTGATCGTCATCACCGGTGCCAGGGCACAGCAACCGACACAGGCAACTGTTTCAACTGTATATTTCTGATCTTCAGTGGTGCCTTCACCTTCCAGACCAAGCTGATCTGTGATTTCTTCGAAAATCCTCGGAGCACCCCGGACATGGCAGGCTGTACCCCTGCAGACCGAGATTAAATTTTCTCCTGTGGGAGTAAAGCGAAACTGGGCATAAAAAGTGGCCACGCCGTAAATGTCACTGGCCGGAACCCGAGTATACTTCGCAATTTCTGCCATCAAATCTTCCGGGAGATACGTATATTCTTCCTGAACTTTTTGCAGAATGGGAATGACATTTTCCCGTTTGCCCTCATATTTGGAAAAGATGGTTTCCAAGCTATTCTCCATGATCTCTCCTCAATACACAGCCATAAAACAAATTCCTGCTAGCTAAGATCCTTATTCTGTCTAAGACCGAGTCTCTCTGGATGACAGTATACACGTAATTTTCCATGACGGGCGTAGCCGATCAGTGTGATATTCCAGTTTTCAGCTAACTCCAAAGCAAATGATGTTGGAGATGTGCGGGAAGCAATCACCTGGCATCCCATTAAAGCCCCTTTGCGGAGCATTTCAGACGATATTCTCCCGGTAGTAAGCAAAGCCCGGTTTTCGGTAGGAATGCCCTCCAGCAAACAAGCTCCCCTGCAGTTTGTCTATTGTGTTATGCCGTCCGATATCTTCAGCAACCTTGACCAGTTTTCCAGCTCCAAGATCGAGCAATCCTGCTGCATGAACACCCCGGGCTCTGACATACAAGCTCTCTTTGGTCTGGAGCGTATTAAATGCTTGAAGTATCACTTCCGGGGTAGTACTGATGTCAAAATCAAAAGGCTCAACCCCAATACTTGGATCATCAAAAGTCGTCCCACCACCACAGCCTGAGGTCAGGTACATTTTGGAGGGTTTTTCAATGCTATGGGTCAACCAGACATCTATACAGCAGCCATCTACGGTGATCCTGATATCTAATATTTCATCCAGGCTTGAAATTATCCTTTCATTGAAAAGGAAACCCACAGCTAACCAGTCCTGGTTAAGCGGAGTCCCCATAATAGACACAAGTTCCTGTCCATTAACGTAAATTGTGAGAGCAATTTCTTCAATGACTTCCCCTTGTTTTTCCTGCCAGTCATGATGAAAATCCCACCAGTTCTTATTCTTCGCTCCGCGACTGTTCATCGCATCCTCGTAGAAACCAAATTTCAACCATTAAACACGGTAATCAAATTATAAGTGAATCCGGGGCGGCTATGTTTCTGATCTGCCGCCCCAGACGATACTTCATCCATCCATTGTAACTGAACTTCAGCTTATGACAAACCCAGCACCTCTCCGGTTTCCAGATCGATGTCAATTTCATAATAAGCTGGTCTGGTGGGAAGTCCAGGCATGGTGCTCATTGTTCCCAGCAGGGGATACAGGAATCCCGCGCCGACTGAGGCCCGGATATCCCGGATCGGGACAGTAAATCCTGTCGGTCTGCCCTTTAATGTCCCATCATGGCTCATGCTCAAGTGGGTCTTAGCCATGCACATAGGAAGTTCATCAAATCCGAGTCTGGTGTAAAGTTCGATCTTCTTTTCAGCCAGGGGTTCATATGTAACACCATCAGCTCCGTAGATCTCTTTGCAGATGATCTCGATTTTTTCTTTGATCGTTGTGCCTTTTAACGGGTAGAGGAATTTGAAATCGCTGGGCTGCTCACAAGCCTCCACAACCGCCTTTGCCAGGTCAACAGCACCTTTACCACCCTCCATCCAGTGGCGGGTGACAACCGCATTATAAGCCCCTGCTTTTATGGCAGCCTTCCGGACCAATTCAACTTCGGCCGGTGTGTCATCTTTAAAGCTGTTGACCGCTACAACTGTTGGAATTCCGAACTTGAGCGCATTTTCGATATGGACTTCCAGGTTTGCCAGTCCTTTTTCCAGCAGTTCCAGATTTTCTGTAACGTATGCGGGGTCAAGGGGCGCGCCTGCGGTAACCGTTGGTCCGCCACCATGCATCTTCAGGGCGCGTACCGTGGCGACCAGGACCACACAGTCGGGAACCAATCCTGAATAGCGGCATTTGATATTAAAGAATTTTTCCATGCCGATATCCGCCCCAAATCCGGATTCCGTCAAAACATAGTCGGCCAGTTTGAGCGCGATCTTGTCAGCAATGATGGAGCTGTTTCCGTGAGCGATATTGGCAAATGGACCTGCATGAACCAGAGCAGGTGTGCCTTCAACGGTCTGCATCAGGGTTGGTTTAATGGCATCTTTCATCAAGACAGTAACCGCACCCGAGATCCCAAGATCATCCATGGTGACCGGATCTCCAGCTTTGCTGGTGGCAACGACTGCTTTTCCAAATCGTTCCCGCATGTCAGCCAGGCTGGTGGTCAGGGCCAGGATGGCCATGATCTCACTGGCAACGGCAATGTCAAATCCTGTCTTGCGGGAATGTCCGCCTTCCTTGGGGCCGATTCCAATCTCGATCTCACGCAAATGGCGATCGTTCGTATCCACGATCCTGCGCCAGGTGATTGCATCGGGGTCCACGTCCAGTCGGACAAATTTGCCATATTCTTCCGGGGTCAGATCATCTGGATCGGTCTTGTCGATACCCAATTTCTTTAAGCGGCTGAACATTATGGGAGCGAATTTTCGCTTGCCAGCCTTGTCAGGTGGGCACAGCCGGCTGAACAGCGCTTCGTCTGACTGCCTGCTCTCATGATACATCCGGGTTTCGAGGGCAGCAGCGACCAGGTTGTTGGCCGCAGTGATGGCATGGATATCACCTGTCAGGTGCAGGTTAAAATCTTCCATAGGAATTACCTGGCTGTATCCGCCTCCTGCCGCTCCTCCCTTGATACCAAAGGTTGGTCCCTGGCTGGGTTGCCGGATGCAGGTGAACAGGCTTTTCCCCAGGTGTGCTCCCAGGGCCTGGCTTAAACCAACAGTGGTGGTGGTTTTGCCTTCACCCAGGGGTGTGGGGGTAATGGCAGTAACGTCGATATATTTTCCGTCAGGAACATCTTTGAGACGCTCGAGGACATCGAGAGTCACCTTGGCTTTATACTTGCCGTACAATTCGAGCTCATCTTCCAGGAGTCCGATCTCATCGGCCAGTTCCTTGATTGGTTTGATCACTGCCGCCTTCGCGATATTGATATCCGATGGAACTGGATCCAACAGTGTCAGCGGAGATGGGGTTACGGGTTTCTTCACAAAAGTCATCAGTTCTCTCCTTTGAGTTTAGCTATCAACAATTACACAGATTATTCGCCTTATTGCCCATTGGCAGCTTTAGCTGCCCGGACTGTATTGCGCAGCAGCATGGCAATCGTCATCGGCCCAACACCTCCGGGGACCGGTGTAAGATATCCAGCAACTTCCAGCGCTTCATCAAAATCCACATCGCCTGTCAATCGGTATCCCCGTTCTACACTTTCATCATCGACCCGATTGGTACCAACATCGATCACCGCCGCTCCGGGTTTGATCCAGTCACCCTTGATCATCTCAGCCCGTCCAACCGCTGCGATCAGAACATCAGCCTCAGCACATTTTTCCTTCAGGTTCTTGGTCCGGGAATGACAGATCGTAACCGTGGCATTTTCTTTCACCAGCAGCAGGGCGGCTGGCATTCCAACAATAAATGATCGTCCCAACACGACGGCATTGGCACCCTCCAGCTCAACTCCAGCGTTCTTCAACAGATAGAGAACGCCATCTGGGGTAGCCGGGACAAATTTAGGTTCCCTGCCCTTTTGAGCCAACCTGCCGATGTTCAGGGGGTGAAAACCATCCACATCCTTGTCGATGCTGATTGTGCGAAGCACACTTTCGTCATCCAGCCCATCCGGAAGGGGAAGCTGAACCAGGATGCCGTGCACCTCAGGATCATCGTTCAGATCCTTGACCAGCTTTTCAACTTCTTCCTGAGTGGCGGTTGCAGGCAGCACATGACCGATCGAAATGATACCGGCTTTTTCACAGGCTTTATGTTTCATGCTGACATAAACCTCAGAGGCAGGATTTTCACCAACCAGAACAGTTGCCAAGCCGGGAGGTCTCTTTCCTTCCGCGACCATGGCAGCAACATCGGCTGCAACGGCGTCTCGAACTTCCTTGGCTACAGCTCGGCCATCAATGATTTTTGCAGTCATAAAATTCTTCCTTTGTTAGTGAGAAATACAACCTGGCAGAGAATATAATAAAGACGCGGAAATCCTCGTCTGGCACATTGCGCCACTCTAAAAAACATTATGACTAAAATGCTAATCCTTAGCAAGTTATATTCATCACAATAATCAGATCTGAAATCCTCTTCTTCAATGATGAAGCCTGGCTAATTTAGGAATATTTACTGAGGCAAATATTTTGACCAGAAACTCGATTTGATTGTTGTCAGAGCAGATTTAGCGTAAAATACAGTTGTTCAATCCTAAATTGTTTGACCAGGATATTTATATGTCGCTGGAGCAGGCAAATCACCCCGTCACTCGAAACTCCCACACCAACCAGCGGGGCTGTTCATTATATTCTAAACTCCGATTACCTCATTTTACAGATCAAAATTTACCCAGCTCAGCCTGCGATCCTATCTTAGCTCAGCGCTATCTGCAGCAACCTGAATAATCTTCTGGAGGATTTTACATGACCGATCGAAAAAAAGTCACCATCCGCACACTGTTTGACAAGGCCGCCAAGGGTGAGCCGATCTCCTGGCTGACTTGTTATGATTACCCGACTGCCTATTTTCAGGAACAGGCTGAGATGGATATGCTTCTGGTTGGTGACAGCCTGGGTATGACCATGCTCGGATATGATGGAACTCTGCCTGTAACCATGAATGATATGATCCGCCATACACAGGCGGTGCGCAGGGGAGCTCCAACAGCTTTCCTGGTAGGTGATATGCCCTATATGTCCTATCAGGCAAGCGTTGAATCTGCGGTCCTGAATGCTGGCCGTTTTATGGCAGAAGCCAGCTGTGACGCGATCAAATTGGAAGGCGGACACGTCATGGCTGATCGGATGCGGGCCATTGTCAATGCCGGAATTCCTGCCATTGGCCACCTCGGTTTAACTCCCCAGAGTGTAGCTGCCCTGGGAGGCTTCCGGGTCCAGGGTAAGGGGGCTGTCCAGGCCAAAGAGATCATTGATGACGCCAAAGCTCTTGAAGAGGCTGGTGCGTTCTGCATCCTGCTTGAGATGGTTCCAGATCGGGTCACTAAAATCATCACCGAACGGGCTGAGGACTGCCTGATCATGAGCCTCGGCTCCGGACCTGATGCCCATGGACAGCTGTTGATCTTCCATGATATGTTTGGTTTATATCCCAAATTCACTCCCAAAATGGCGAAAGTGTATGGCAACGCTGGTGAGGTCCTTCAAAACGGACTGATCCAATACAATCAGGAAGTCAAGGATAAAACCTTCCCGAAAAAAGAAAATTGGTTCGGGATCAGCGACGAGGAGTTTGAGGATTTACTGAAGTTGTTGTAACCGATATCAAACAGAATTACACTACTAAATGGAAGCCAGTAAAAAGAGCGTAGTTTGCAGTCGTGTGACAGATCATTAAGGGGGAACAGCATGACTGAGCGTTTGCCACCAGTAAATGTGTTTCAGGATTTATCGGTAAACATGAAGTCATTAAACCGGCAAGAGCGATTTGCCTTATGACATTATGATTTCCAGAAGAGAAGATATCTTCTCTTCCTAATCAAATCTGGAGATTAGCAGAATGCTATCTGGGATGAATAATAAATCTGAAGAGTTAAGCAAATAATGAAATATTTTCGCATCTCTATCTAACTGTGTACAATCGCCAACAATTTATCAATTATCAAGGCTGATTACTATTTTTTACTCACTTATGCACCCAATAATTGGAGATTAGAATGAAATTACATGAACGACTGAAAATTTCACCTGACAAACTCGACGCTATCAACAGCATCCTTCTCAACCCTGACCTGGATGTGATCAGTGATTTCCTGAAAGTAGTGGAAAAATATGGCACTCCTGAGGAGATCAATGCCAAGGCGGAGGAAGCTCGCAAGCTTGATAATCTGCTCGCCAAGGTAAAGGAGACCAAACCGGAATACCTGGCAGACCTGGAATGGCTGCAGAAACAAACCGACCAGGGTGCTTTTGTCCCGGTGGATGAATATCGCGCAAAAGTTCTTGAGGGTTATGCAGTCGATAAAGATTTTAATGATGAGTTTGCAGTCACCCTTGAAATCAGTGCCTGCCAATACTTTCCCTGGGTGCGGATGATCGCGGAAAAATCCATCCAGGACAGATTATTGATGCCATCCAGGTTTATCCGGGTCCGGAAGATGAAAGAGCAGGAAGATGATGGTGATCTGGCCGCATTTGCAGCAGCGATGCAGATCATCGGCGCCAGTTATGTGGAAACCCTGGACACCAAAGGAACTGACGGCTCCAATGTGCATCTGGGAGGACCGGCTACCATCACAGGCTATTTTGGAGGTGTTGGACAACCCAATCAACATGCCCTGAAATGGCTGGATGAATTTCTCTACTACTATACAAATTTTGGTGTCCGCCAGGTCTTAAACATCAATCCAGGAACTGTTCTGCTGGGGTATATGCTCCACCGTCTGGGCGTGAATAATGAATTTAAGATTTCAGTATTTATGGGCAATGACAATCCCTATGCCGCTCTTTGGACCCTGATCGGGGCTAAATTATTCACCCGGGACGATGGGACCACTCCGCTGATCGGGTTCAACTGGAGCAACTCGGTTGATAACCAAACTATGGAAATATCTGCTCAATTCAGAAAGGATCTGGGTTTTGAAGATATCGTCCGTTTTGAACATCATATTACAGAAACTTACAAAAGCATCGTCGTCCAGCCATACAATCGGCGTGATGAACTGGTGGAGATCGCAGATCATGTCGCCAATATCTCAGCCAAACACGAGGGCGGAGATCCCGAGATAGACGCTACAAGGGATCATCCCTCCGATATCCTGGATTATTTCCGGGACAAAGAGGAAGTGCTGGATAGTGGTGATTGGGATGCGTTGACGGGGAATTTCATGGACAAATTCCTGGCATTGAATGCAACAGCCCGGGCCTTGACCGAGAACGGGCTGTCTTTCCTGGCTGCGGAAAATTTGCACAAATAATTTCAATTAGCAAAGCTTCAGGAGGCATATCATGAAGGTGATCAAAAGCGGTCGGGGCAAGTTGCTGCAACCTCCTGATTTGAATGCTTTCCGGGAACATAACCGCTCCAAACCCCGGGGATTAATCGATAAACGGATGACTGAAAAAGAAGCCGTGAGCCAATTCATCCAGGATGGAGATTACATTGGCACCGAACTTTACGGCACAGTCCGCTGCCCTCAATCTTTGGTCAACGAAGTTATCCGCCAGGGCAAAAAAGACCTCCGGGTCGCCGGCCAGGGTGTCTATGAGCTGGATCTGCTGCTGGGGGCGGGACTGATCAAGGCTCTGGATCATACCTATATCGGAATGGAGGTTTACGGCATCTCCAATTGCCTCAGAAGAGAAGTCGAAAGCGGCCGGGTGGAACACTGTGTGGAATGGAGCAATGCCGCGATCGCCTGGCGTTTTAAAGCTGCGGCCATGGGAGTTCCTTTTATTCCCACCCGGTCCATGCTGGGGACTGATACACTGGAATACAGCTCAGCCAAGGTTGTTGAAGATCCCTTTGGGGGAGATCCGATCGCACTGCTGCCGGCATTAATCCTTGATGTGGGATTAATTCATGTTCACAGAGCTGATAAATACGGCAATGCCCAGATCGACGGGATCACAGGTTTTGCCTTTGAACTTTCGCGTGCCTCACGCCGGTTATTGATCAGCGCTGAGGAAATCATTCCCACCGAGGAGATCCGCCGGCATCCAGACCGGACAATTATCCCTTATTACCTGACAGACGCTGTCATTCACGCTCCCTATGGTTCTCACCCGGGTGAAATGTGCTACGAATATGAACGGGATGAATCCCAGATCAAATCCTGGGTTGAAGCGTCCAAAACCCCCGAAACCACTCAGGAGTATCTGCAAAGATATATCTATGACCTGCCTGATCACCAGGCGTATCTGGACCTGATAGGGCAGAAACGACTCCAAGAACTGAAAGATCTGGTGCCGGAGGTTTTGGGATGACAAATTCAAAATACAACCCCAGCGAATTGATGATCTGCAGTGCATCCCGGTTAATGGAAGATAATTCTACGGTATTTATCGGGACCGGGCTGCCCATGCTGGCTGGAGCTTTGGCACAAAAAATGCATGCTCCTAACCTGATCAGCATCTTTGAGTTTGGAGGAACCGGGGCTATCCTGGAAGATTTGCCGCTGGCAGTTGGTGAACGACGGTCCTTCCACAAAGCGCTGGCTGCCTCCGGAATCCTGGATGTGGTGGAGACAGCCCAGCGGGGCTTCGTAGACTACGGATTTCTGGGTGGAGCTCAAATTGACCCTTACGGCAATCTGAACTCTACTGTGATCGGGGACCACGATCACCCCAAAGTCCGTCTGCCCGGCAGCGGAGGCGGCAATGATGTTGGCTCCCACTGCTGGCGGACGATTGCCATTATGAAACACGATAAACTGAGATTTATGGAAAAGATCGATTTCATTACCACTCCCGGCTATCTGACCGGTCCTGGAGCCAGGGAAAAAGCCGGCTTGCCGCCTGGAACCGGACCTTACCGGGTTGTGACCACCCTGGGCATTCTGGGGTATGACGATCACACCAAGCGCATGAAATTGCTATCGCTTCAGCCTGAGATCAGCGTTGATCAGGTTATTGAAAACACCGGCTTCGAACTTCTGATAGCCGATGAAGTCACTGTCAACGATCCTCCCAGTTCTGAAGAACTGCGAATTTTAAGAGAGGAGGTAGACAAAGATAAATTTTATATCTAACACGCTGCGGTGATTTAGTATATAAATCAAGAGTATAATCTAAATCAAGTTCGTGAAATCAATCACAATATTATGGTTAGAAATTATACGGTTGATAACTTATGAAAGAAAAACAGGCTATCAAACAAACATTTACTGAACTATCATCCCACTATGAAGATGCAATTGATTGGGAATTGAACAAATTCTGGGGTTGGAGCTACCAGCGATTTTTAGATGAACTTGTAAAAATTACTCCAATCAAAGAAGGTCAAAAAATCCTTGATATTGCAACTGGAACATCAGTGATACCCAGAAAAATTTCCTCAGCTAATATCCCTGGTATCCATATCGCAGGACTTGATATCACTGAATCAATGCTCAGACAAGGAAAGAGGGAAATGCAAAAGGAAGAAAACCAAAAAGGAATTAGTTTGGTTTGTGGTGATGCAATGGCTCTTCCTTTTTCACTGGACT
Source organism: uncultured Chloroflexia bacterium (assembly GCA_963751575.1). Taxonomy (GTDB): domain Bacteria; phylum Chloroflexota; class Anaerolineae; order Anaerolineales; family UBA11858; genus B10-G9. The sequence goes on from CAVVUX010000001.1 coordinate 296,244, forward strand.
CATTCGATGTCGTGATTTCAGGTTTAGCATCTCACCACATGAATATCCCCCTGATGTTATCCGAAAAAAAGCGGGTATTAAAACCTGGCGGATTATTATCCTTTATTGATGTAGGTATGTCTCCATTCTGGGAACTTCCGGTAATTCGGGGAATCACGAGAGTTCTTGTATTCTTGTATTTTCTATTCCAAAAAAATCCCGCTCGTGCCTGGGCAGAAGCTGCTGCGATCAGCAACACAAGAACTCCTGATGGATGGCACGAGGAATTATTAAAGGCAGGTTTTGAGGACATCAAAATAACCAAATTGTCCTCAAAATATCGCTGGGTACCTGAGCCTTTGACTATCCAAAGCACATATAAATAGGAGGAAGGATGACATCGTTGAGTACTCTAATCGAACAAGGACGTCAGAAGGAAATTTGGATGAAATATTTGGGTTTCCTGGATTTGAGTATCGGTGAATTCATGGAAATTCAGGAGCGCCTCCTCCTGGAACAGATCGATTTATTGGGAAACTGCATGATGGGCCGCATGTTGATGGGTGATAAGATCCCAAAAACCATAGATGAATTTCGTAAAAATGTGCCCCTGACTACATATATTGATTACCATGAACACCTTGACGCAAAAAGAACTGATGTGCTTCCCCGCGAACCAGTTACCTGGGCGCATACCTCGGGCAGAAGTGGTACTTTTCGATATAAATGGGCACCGTACACTAAAAAGATGTATGACCGCTTAGGGGATTCTGTTACAGGGTCAATGATCTTGGCTTCATGTTCAAAAAAAGGGGAAGTGCTCTTAGAACCTTTTGATACCGTTTTATTGGCCACCGCTCCAACCCCCTATGTCTCAGGAGAAATCACAAAATCTGCAAACGATCAGATGGATCTTAAATTCCTCCCTCCCCTCGACGTAGGGGATGATATGGGTTTTCGGGACCGGATTCAACTTGGATTTAAAATGGCCATGATAGATGGTTTAGATTTTTTCTACGGCTTAGGCAGCATCCTGGTCGGGATAGGCGAACAATTTGAAAAAGGTACCAGTACGACAAAATTCTCAGCCGATATGCTTAAACCAAGCGTGATTTGGAGATTGCTCAAAAGTTTTCTGACAGCGAAAATTAAAAAAAGAAACATGCTTCCAAAAGATGTCTGGAAATTGAAAGGCATCATGACTGGTGGTGTTGATGCATCGGTTTATGCCAAGCAAATCGAACATTATTGGGGTAAAAAACCACTTGAAGGTTATGCCTGCACAGAAGGTGGTTCATTATGCATGCAGTCATGGAATTACCAGGGAATGACCTTTTTCCCTGAAAACGACTTTTTGGAGTTCATTCCTCATGAAGAACACAAAAAAAGCAAAGAGGATCCAACATATCAGCCAAAAACAGTTCTTTATAGTGAATTAGAAATTGGTATCTATGAACTCGTATTCACAAATTTCCATGGAGGGATCTTTACGCGGTACCGAGTTGGCGACCTCTTTGAAGTCTTATCTTTGAGAGACGAGGAGTTGGACATTGACCTTCCCCAGGTCCGTTTCTATTCCAGAGATAGCGATATTATAAATCTTGCCGGGTTTGCTTTGATAACTGAAAAAGATATCTGGCAAGCTTTAGAAAAATCCGACCTTGACTACTACGAATGGATAGCCAGGAAAGAGATTAAAGATGACAAATCATACTTGCATCTCTTTATTGAGTTAAAGACTGTGACTGATTTAGATACTAGTCAAATAGAAGATCGGATCAATACTGCCTTAATGGAAGTAAATTCCGATTATAACGATTTAGTTAACATGCTTCAGTATTCAGCGATAAATATATCCATGCTCAACCCTGGAGCGTTTGGTCTTTACATGGATTACCAGCAAAGCCAGGGTGCTGATCTCGCCCACACAAAACCGCCCCACATGAAACCCACCCAGGAGCAGTTGAAAAAATTATTAGGAGACAAGAAAGTAAAGGGTTAAGATGATCCTTGTCATCAATACCATTATCACTACGCTCGCATTCCTGCTCTATACTGGGCTCTATATCACTGTAGCTCTCTCGCAGCCCCAGAATGACTTGAAGCGGGCTTTCCGATGGTACCTGCTGGCGATGAGCCTCTGGTCTTTATTCGCATTCTTGATCTATATGGACCAGAGCAGGGCTTCATTGTGGTTCCGGTTAATGATCAGCAGCGGAATGGGTACGATGATAAGTATTTATAGATTAGCCCGCTCATTCACCAAAGACAAGGGCCGATCGGATGTTTATGTCCTTGTCTTTGGTGTGATTATGATCGTTTTCAGCATCTTCTCAGATTTGGCAATAGATTTTGCTGCTGTAGAGGCTGGAGTAATAATCTATGAGTTTACTATTTACACATACTTTATCGCTGGTCCTGGATACATTCTTGTAGTATTAAGTCTGTTTACGCTGTTTCGCGCTCACAGGAAAACAATCGATCCTGTACAAAAGAACCGCCTTGTCTATCTGATCCTCGGAATAGGGGTGATGATTATTGGTTCCAGCATTAACTTCACCCCTCTTGGTAAATATCCACTGGATATTGCTGCTAATGGAGTGGCAGCAATCCTGTTTGTCTACGCAATCTTGCGCTATCAACTTCTGGATATTCGTGTTGTAATCCGACAAGGATTACTTTATTCGATCCCAACTATCATCATAGGTGCAGCATATTTCCTGATCATCAATCTATCGATTAGACTTTTGGACATTTATGCAGAAGTCCAGATTTTCTTATTATCTCTAGTAGTCGCCATTATCACAGCATTACTGGCTGAACCATTCCGGCTCCAGGCTCAATCCCTGATCAATAGAATGTTTTTTCGGGAGAAATACGATTCTCAAGTCATGCTGCAGACACTGAGCAGCCGGGCTATATCAATGCTAGATCTGTATCAAGTCACTGATATGATCCTTGAAGAAGTTACGACAACTCTTCAGATCCCGAGAGCGGCTTTTTTTCTCCGCGACGTAGAAACGGGTGCATTCCAACTTACAAACCAAATCGGACTGGACGATCTGGGAAATCAGTCGTTCAGACAAGGACACCCTCTTGTCCTCTGGCTTTCGTCACAAAATCAGCCTCTCGGTCGCCAAGAAATTGAAGTCCTACCCCAATTTCAGTCCCTTTGGAAGAGCGAACGACAGGTTTTGGATGCAATGAATGCAGAATTATTCATTCCTATCAAAGTGCAAACACAATTGGTTGGTGTTTTTACTTTGGGGTTAAAACGTTCTGAACAACCTTATGACTCTGAGGAAAAAATAACTCTTTCCACAGTCGCAAATCAAACGGCTGCTGCTATAGAAAATGCTCGCTTGTACAATGCTGAAAGCAGTAGACGAAAAGAAATCGACGCCCTCTACAACTTGTCAAATCAGCTTGTTGGCACAGATGATTTAGAAACCGTATTAAACAGTGTCACCAAGCACGCCGTTGAAAGCGTTCAAGTCACCTATGCCAGGATCATACTCAGAGAAGAAAACGGAGGTTATTATTGTCGGGCGATATATCCTGTAAAAAACCTCGCTGAACCGCTGCGGCTTGGAAAAATTGAGCCGCTTGTCGCTGAATATTATTACGAAACGGTCCTTCAGGATGGCAAGACAGTTGTGATAGATAACGACAATTCCGGTTGGCAGCCAGAAGAAAAACAAGCCCTTTTTATTAATTTTGCCAGAACCTTGTGCATTTCCCCTCTAATCAGTACTGATGGCAAGATCGGTCTCCTCATCCTGGGAGAATTCCACAGCAGGAAGTCTTCCCCATTTACGCCCGCTCAAATACGCTTGATCAGTGCAATTTCTGATTATGCTTCGAGTTCAATCCAACGAGCACTGCTCCATACGCAATTGGAAGAAAACTTTCTGCAGACTGTGATTTCGCTGGCGAACGCGATGGATGCCCGGGATAGCTACACCGGCGATCACAGCCAAAGAATGGCCGATATGGCTGCCCGAGTCGGACAAGAAATGAACCTCCCTCCCGGTGAGATAGAAAATCTCCACTGGGCCGGGATCTTGCACGATATTGGGAAGATTGGCGTCCCGGATGGCATCCTGAACAAGGAAGGACCGCTTTCCGAAGAAGAATGGGTGATCATGAGAAAACACCCCGAGATCGGAGCTCAGATAGTTGAGCCGGTGAGATACCTCTCTGCAGTTTCTCCTCTCATCCGGGCTCACCATGAAAAGTATGACGGTTCTGGTTATCCCTACGGATTGGCGGGTGAGGAGATCCCCCTCGGCTCCCGGATCCTGGCTGTTGTGGATGCCTATGTTGCTATCCGTGACAAGCGGGTGTACAGCGAAGCCCACCCTCATGAAGAAGCAGTGGCTGAGATTCGCCGCTTCAGCGGCACCCAATTTGATCCAGAAATCGTTGATGTATTCTGCAGAACAATCACACAATAGCATCTCTCACCAGAGTTTCTCTGCTGGAAATTCAGTCTCCCCGGAAAAATAAAATCATAATAAGATACAATCTCAATTATGACTGATTCCAAATCCCTGATTCCTTTTTTCAATCCAAAAGGCGTGGTGGTGATCGGTGCCTCCCAGGACCCCACCAAGCTCGGTTATGGATTAGCCAATAACCTCCACCGAAGCGGATACAAAGGCGCTGTCCACTTTGTCAATCTTAAGGGCGGCACCCTGCTCGGGAAGCCTATCTATCAAAATGTACTTGATGTTCCAGATCCGGTTGATCTGGCTGCTGTACTGATCCCGGCTCAGTTCGTTTCCTCTATCTTGAAGGAATGCGGGGAAAGGGGAATCCGGGCAGCCATTATTGGTGCCGGTGGTTTCCGGGAAATTGGACCTGCAGGTTTGGAACTCGAGCAGGAAATGCTCCAGGTTGCCAGAGAATATGGAATCCGGCTGATCGGTCCAAACTGTATAGGACTATTAGACACCCACCTGCCCATTGATACTACATTTCTTCCTCCCCCTGGACCTACACCGGGGGACGTGGCCTTTTTATCCCATTCCGGAGCGATCTGTGCAGCTGCGATTGACTGGGCCCGCGGTCAAGGGTACGGCATATCAAGATTGATCAGCCTGGGAAACCAGGCAGATGTCTCTGAAACTGACCTGCTGAAACCCGTTGCTTCAGATGAATATACCAATGTGATGGCTCTGTACCTGGAAGGCATTAAGGACGGCCGGCGATTTATTACCGAAGCCAGGGAAGTAGTTCAATATAAGCCGATCATTGCCCTCAAGGTGGGAAAATTCGCCTCCGGCCGGCGAGCAGCTGCCTCTCATACAGGTGCCCTGGCAGGTTCCGAAAGTGCCTATAATGCTGCCTTTCGCCGGGCAGGGGTAGTACGAGCTGATACCAGTGAGGAGATTTTTGACCAGGCCCGGGCTTTAGCCTGGTGTCCCCTGCCAGCTGGAAACAAGGTAGCAGTACTAACAAATGCTGGTGGTCCGGGTGTAACTGCTGCCGATGCTCTGGAAGAAAGAGGTCTGGTGATGGCAGATTTCAACGATAAAACCCGGCGAGATCTTGCCGCGATCCTTCCCACAGCCGCCAGCACCCAAAACCCTGTAGATATGCTTGCCGGGGCAGGACCAGACGAATTTGCAGCCTGTTTACGAATCTTGTTATCCGATCCAGGCACTGACAGCGTGATGGTGATCTTCCCAACTCCTCCCATGTTTACTGCTGGAGCGGTTGCCAAAGCCCTCATACCCATCATTCACTCGGCCGAAAAACCCGTGGTAGTTTCTGTCATGGGAGAACGCCTGATCCAGGAAGCTGTAGAACATCTGAGGGCTGCCCGCATACCTGAATACCGATTCCCTGAACGGGCTGCTGCTGCCCTGGCTGCTCTCGTAAAAAGAGTCAATTTGCTGAAATTTGCGGCAGCAAAACCCGTCCATAGAAATAATATTGATTCAAAAAAAGCCCAGAGGATATTTTCAGCCGCAAAAGATCCATCCCGGCTAACTGCGCTGGAAACCGGGCAGCTCCTGAAAGTTTACGGGATCCCCGTCGCCAGGATGCAGCTGGCGGAAAGCGAAGATCAAGCAGCCGCTCTTGCATCTGAGTTCGGAAAGCCTGTAGTGTTAAAGATCGCCTCACCGGATATCAGTCACAAAACCGATGTTGGCGGAGTGCGTCTTGAATCTCGCTGATGAAAGTTCCGTCCGAAGTGGATATCGCTCCATCTTGGAGCAGGCCAGAACTGCCCTGCCAAAAGCGAAAATTACCGGAGTTTATGTGCAGGAAATGGTATCAACAGGGCAGGAAGTGATTATTGGGGCGGTCCAGGATCCCCAATTTGGTCCTGTTATGATGTTCGGATCAGGGGGCACCGAGGTTGAAGGGTTAAAAGACCTTGCTTTCGGCCTGGCTCCAATAACTGAATTGGAAATTGATTATATGCTGTCCAAAACTTGGGCAGGTCAAAAATTGCGCGGGTTTAGAAATATACCACCCGGTGACATCACTGCCGTGAGGGATGTGCTGATCCGGCTGGCTCAACTCGTTGATGACTTCCCCCGGATAGCAGAAATTGAAATCAATCCGCTGCAGGTATTTCCAGACGGGAAGGGGGTCTCAGCAGTGGATGTGCGGATCCGCCTCGATAATACCTCCAGATCAAACTAAGAGTATATTGAATAGAGTATTCAAAGAAAGCCGGGTCCTAGATTTTACTGGACCCGGATTCATTTTTAATAACTAATCGGCTATTTGGAATGGTTCTTCTTGAGATAGGACTTTAGATATTGACCTGTATAGGAAGTTTTATTTTTACATATTTCGTCCGGAACACCGGCCGCGATCACCTCTCCACCCGCATCCCCACCCTCTGGACCCAGATCGATAATGTAATCGGAAACTTTGATGATGTCGAGATTATGTTCAATGATCAAGACAGTGTTTCCCTCATCAACCAGACGCTGCAGGACTTCGACCAATTTATGAACATCCGCTGCATGCAGTCCAACTGATGGTTCATCAAGAACATAGAGCGTAGCACCGGTTGATCGTTTGGAAAGCTCGCGGGAAAGTTTTATCCGCTGTGCCTCTCCCCCCGAGAGAGTTGGTGATGCCTGGCCAATCCGGATATAACCCAATCCAACATCCTGGAGGGTTTTTAGTCTGCTGATCATGGCCGGGAAAGCTTCAAATAGTTCCATGGCTTTATCTATCGTCATCTCAAGCACGTCAGCAATATTGTATTCACCCTTAAATCGAACCTGAAGAGTCTCCCGATTATATCTGGCGCCGTGGCAAACATCACAAGGCACATACACATCCGGCAGGAACTGCATTTCGATCTCCAGCTGCCCGTGTCCCCGGCAGGCTTCACATCGGCCACCTTTTACGTTAAATGAGAAGCGTCCCTTTTCATAGCCCCGGATTTTACTCTCAGGTAGATCAGCAAACAGATCACGGATATGATCGAACAGCTTGGTATAGGTCCCTGGATTTGATCTGGGTGTTCTGCCAATCGGGGATTGATCAATGTTGACTATTTTATCAATCTGCTCAAGTCCGATGATTGCATCGTGGTCACCTGGTTTGGTTTTGGCCCTGTTTAACTCTCTGGCCAGCGCTTTGTAAAGGATCTCGATCATCAAGGTTGATTTTCCAGATCCTGAAACTCCGGTAATGCAAACCAGGCGACCGAGAGGGATCGCTACATCGATATTCTTCAGGTTATGCTCCCGGGCACCAAGAATTTTAATTTCCTTGCCATTACCTGTCCGTCTTTTTTCTGGAACAGGTACCTGGAGCCTCCCGGAAAGATAGGCACCAGTTAATGATTGCGGATGCGCTAAGATGTCCTTGATCGTGCCGGCAACAACCACCTCGCCACCATGTTCACCTGCTCCAGGACCCAAATCAAGCACCCAGTCAGCCGTTTCAATGGTTTCGGCATCGTGCTCAACAACCATTACTGTGTTGCCCATATCACGCAGCCCTTCCAGTGTCCTCAACAGGCGTCCATTATCGCGGGGATGCAATCCGATCGAGGGTTCATCCAGCACATACAAAACACCCATCAAATGAGATCCGATCTGAGTGGCAAGGCGGATGCGTTGAGCCTCTCCACCTGACAGCGTTCCGGATGAGCGGTTGAGGGTCAAATAATCCAGGCCTACATCAACCAGGAAACCCAGTCGTTCAGTGAGCTCACGCAAGACCCTGTCGGCAATGATTTGCTGCCTTTCACTCAGAGAGCTGCCTCAGAATTTTTTAGGCGATCGACCCAGGCAAGCACTTTCTGGATCGGCCAGATGGAGATTTCAACAATATTAAAGTCATCAATGGTCACAGCCAGGGCTTCTGGTCTCAACCTGGCACCATTACAGGCCGGGCAGGGATGATCATTCATATAGCCCATGATCCTGTTCCGCATATATTCAGATTGGGTTTCCTTGAAACGCCGCTCCAGATTGATTATTGCACCTTCAAAAGCCCTGAAAAACTCATATTCGCGACCTTCTTTATCTACATAATCAATTGGAACTTCTTCCCCTCTGGTTCCATATAACAGGACATTTCGATCATCATCGGAGAAGTTTCTTATAGGGCTGATCAAGATCAATGTTGTGTTTATTTGCAGCGCCTACCAGGGATTTCCAGTAGTAGCCGCCCTGGGCTTTGGGACCTCCCCATTCCTGGGCATCGATTGCACCTTCATTGATCGAGAGAGATTTATCTGGAATCAATAAATTCACATCGACTTCAAGCATGGTGCCGATGCCTTCACAAGTTGGACAAGCGCCATGTGGTGTATTAAATGAAAATGTTCTGGGTTCGATTTCCGGGAAACTCAGTTCACAGACCGGGCAGGCCAGGTGTTCTGAATAATTGATGTTCACTGGGATTTTTGGGATCAGTGACATCAAGGATGGTCAAATATCCATCACCATATTTCAGGGCAGTTTCAACCGAATCTGTCAAACGGGAGCGGAAATTATTCTTTTCCTCATCGGTTTCAAATTCATCAACCACCAATCGGTCAACGACTGCTTCGATGGTGTGCTGCTGATAGCGTTCCAGGGAGATATCTTCTTCCAGCCGGCGGATCTCACCATTAATTCTGGCCCGGACAAATCCGGATTTTTCGATCTCTTCCAGGATGCCCTGGTGTTCGCCTTTTCTTCCCTTGATTACTGGAGCCAGGATATTAAACCTGTGCTTCCTGGAGAAAATGATTCAATCTGATCAACTATTTCCTGGGCTGATTGAGCTGATACCTCTCTGCCGCATTCAGGGCAGTGTGGTATTCCAGCCCTGGCATACAAGAGACGCAAATAATCATAAATTTCTGTAACTGTACCGACGGTCGAGCGCGGATTTTGAGATGTTCCCCGCTGATCGATTGAAACCGCAGGAGATAAACCTTCAATATATTCCACATCAGGTTTATCCATCTGCCCCAGGAACTGGCGGGCATAAGAAGAAAGAGACTCAACATATCTTCGCTGACCTTCTGCAAATATAGTATCAAACGCCAGAGAAGATTTTCCAGATCCGGATAACCCGGTGATCACCACAAATTTATCCCGGGGAATTTCAACGGTGATATTTTTTAGATTATGAACCTTTGCGCCAACAACTTTGATCTATTTTTCCATAGGACTTTGGATGTTTAATTCAAGCTTGAGGATAATTAACGATTTCCAGCTTCAGAAATTATACCAACTCAGGCATTTCAGCTGTGTTATTCAGGGCAAAAAACTTATGAATATCCAATAGAATCTACCCCAATAGGGGATAGAGAAGTCAGCCATGGCTTACTATGAATGCTCGCCAGTAGATCGGTTTCTACCAGGCAGGTCTGATAGCATCCCAAACTATGAGATTTGGATGGATTGAAGTATAATCACATTTTGCAGCGAAGCTATTTTTACTGAGAATACACAGAGCCAGCAGGAGGCTTAATGAATATCACATGGCATGGACATTCATGTTTTCGATTGACTGAACGGGGAATGGCAACAGTAGTGACTGACCCCTATAATCATAAAAAAATCGGTTTTGGACGAATTAAATTTATCGGCAGATATTGTCACTGTCAGTCATGATGCTCCCGGACATAATCACACCAAAGTGATCCGGAAAAGAAAAAATAACCAGCACATTCTCACCGGACCAGGAGAATACGAGATCGGTGAAGTATTTATCACTGGTATCCGCACTAATCAGAAGAGGAAAGGAAGATGATCCCCGGAATATCATGTATATCTTCGATTACAACGGCATTCTGATCGCCCACCTGGGAAACTATAAGCCGAGTACCCAGCCAATCCGATGTCAAATCGATTGCTGGTGATATTCATGTTGCCCTGGTACCCGTTGGCGGCGGCAGCAGCCTAACCGCATCCAAAGCAGTTGAAGCTATTCGCATCCTCGAACCCAGTTATGCGATCCCGATGTATTACCAAACAGAAGGATCCAAATTAGAACTTGGACCCGCTGGAAAAATTCATCAAGGAAATGGGGTTGGATAAAGTGGAACCCCGCCCTGACCTCAGCATCACCAGCAGCCGCTCCAGCAGTGAAACCAATGTAGTCGTCCTGGAATATGCCGCAGGAATCCGAATAAAAGGCAGCCTGCATGACTGTTAAACTACTCATGACCTGGGATATTCTACCTAATCAGGAACAGGAATATTTCGAGTTTGTCATCAGTGATTTCCTCCCGGAGATAAAACAGCTTGGTATCCGGCCTGTCGATGCCTGGTATACCATGTATGGTGAACAACCACAGATCATGGTCGCTGCGAAAACACAAAGCCAGGCAGCCCTGAACGTGGCCATGGCATCCAAGGAATGGCAGAGACTGCTGGATAACCTGCTCCAGTTCGTGGAAAATTTCTCCTATAAAATCATTTCAGCCAGAACAGGTTTTCAGTTATAATCTCTATTCCATGATGGATTCAAAAACTACCGTCAGTCCAAACAGAAGATATCTCTAATCCCGAGTCCAATCTTGGTCTTGGATTAACCATTCTCGGTTTTTTTGTCTTTCTTCTGGGTGCCGACCCTGGCTTGGTCGACCTGGATCGCAGTCCGTATATTGGTTTTGTCCAAACCGCTACCTTTTCCATCGGTTTGGCACTGATCTGCCTGGGAGGATTTATCAGCTTTAAAGTCTGCCAGCAGGCAAGGTTCCAATCAATCCCTCGCCCAGGATATCGGTATCCGGTTGGTCGCAACCGGTTATTTGATCGCCCTGGTATCTGGAATGGCTGATGTATTCGGATTTGGCACCCAGGCCTGGCCGTCACTACCATTTTTTGGCCCCAGACAGGCTTCTGGCGTGATTGTTGGAGAAATTATCATCGCGATTGGTTTCTTGCTTTATATGCCATTCTTTACCTCAACGGTCCTGAAGCTTGACAAGGCTATATCGAGCGAGTAAAATTGCGTTGCGTTACCAACAATTGACAACAGGCCGAGATAGCTCAGTTGGTAGAGCATTTGACTGAAAATCAAAGGGTCGCCAGTTCGAGTCTGGCTCTCGGCACTCTCTAGCGGGCGTAGTTCAGCGGTAGAACGTCTCCTTGCCAAGGAGAAGGTCACGAGTTCGAATCTCGTCGCCCGCTCTGATAAATAAATGGCTGGTGGTAGCAGGCTGACACAAACAGCCAGACTACCATCAGCTTCTTTATATCAAGGCGACGTAGCCAAGTGGTAAGGCAGAGGTCTGCAAAACCTTTATCATGGGTTCGATTCCCATCGTCGCCTCTTTATCTTTAATGGCAAACACCTCACCGGCTGCCCGCGGTGAGGTGTTTGCATATCTAAGGAGGAGAAGAAATGGGGTTTTTCCCCAAGTAAAGCCAAAGTACTTTAGTTTCTTAACCATATAATAACGTAAATACACCCAGGCATAGTTAACAGTTCCGTTAGCCCGAGCTAGAATAAAATCAAGGGCAAATCGGGTCAAGCTTCTTGATGCTACTGCCTGAAGTACTCCCCCAACCAGGCGATGGATTCGACCTCAAGATATTGATCAAGGAGAGCGAAGAAATCTTCCCCGGTTACAATCCTGTTCTGGTTTACAGCAGCGTACTCACTCAGAAAACGGATCATCTCTGCATCCCCCAGGGTTCTTCGCAGCGCGTCGAGGAATTTTGCGCCCTGCAAATAGGTTGCGTTCCTGTAATTTAGATACTGGTCGACAAAATCAACGTACTCATAGATAGAACGATCGATCACACCAGTGGGCTGGTAATAATTTACTCTCGTTGCCCACCACCAATTTACGGAATCGGGATACAAACGCTCATAAAAAAGCAATTCAGAGAAAGTGCATAAAGCTTCATCAAGCCAGGGCTCAAGCGCTTGATCATTAGTCACCTGGCCAAACCACCATTGATGGGCTGTTTCATGGACGGCTATCGCGATCAGGTAATTTTGTACAGTCCCATTATATGTATCAAAAAAACCTCTGCTCTGGAAATAGAGCCCCTCATACTCCATACCATGGTTAAAGTCTGCCTGCACCATCGTCAAGCTTGGCTGCAGATAGGGACCAAAAAGATCACTGTATAGCTTTAGGGATTCGACTGTCGCATTAAAAGCTGCCAGCCCCGGAATCATATAAGATGGGAACACATATCCATACACAGCCGTGCCGTTTACTTCATCTTCTATAACGACATAATCGGAACTGATGGAAAAAACAAAATTCCTGGCCTCTTGAAGAGAATAATAAAAACGATCCCCATCCTGGTCTGCGACTGAACTTGCAGCAACAACCAGGTCCGGATTTTCAACATCCAGCATAATTTCGAACTCAGCGGAGGGATAAACCAGGTATTCCCCAAATAACCAGGGTGGATGGACTATCCAACCGCCATCAGCCTGGTAGGGAGGTACCATAGGATACCAATCAACCAAATTCGTTTGGATATCTGTGTACCCGAAGGGTGAAGGACCATACCCCTCCCGGGCATTCTGGGCAGGCAGATCCAGCTGGTAATGGATATTCAAGCTCAAGGATTCTCCAGGCTGCCAGGGTTCTACCAGGGGTATAGTTAGCTGAACGCCATCGAGAATGAAGGTCTCGATCCGTTCCCCATCAGCCCAGGCAATGTCCAATATCTGAAAGACCCCACTCCAGGCATTGGGAGGGACGACAAGGACCAGCTCATTCAGCTGATGGTCAGCTGGATGCGGGATTAGAATCGTTTCATCAACCAACAAGATGTGATTTGGATAATCCAGCTCGGCCAGAAACTGGTATTGAATCGTTTCATTCGTTTCAAGAACAGGAGATTCGGTTGGCGAGGTAGTGCCCGTTTGTGTTGAGGGTTGTTCGACAGTTGGTACCGGTTGGGTTGCAGTTGGAAGTGAGTTTCCGGGGTGAAGTGTCAAGGTTGGGTCAAAGACTGGTGGATTTGCTTTACAGGCCCCCACCAGAGCTGGAATCAGAAACAGGGCAATACAGAGGGATCTGATCGACTTTGCTTTCATCCGGCCCTAATTCCAGGATCCATCACTAATGGATGGATCTTGCCGATCCAGGTACTCGAGGATGATCTTGGCTTCGCTAATCAAATCTATGTCCCCGGGAATGTTGTTGTTCTGATCCACCCGCTGGCCCAGGCGGTCAATGGCTGACCTGACCCGGGTTGGGAGCTCTGGGTCATTACTTAATTTATCGAGGGATTGCATTGCATTCTCTGATCCGATCAATAAACCCATTTTTCCAAGGTACATCTTAACCGCCGTGCCTGCAGCTCTGCGGGCACAAACGCGTGCTCTGCCTTCATTACCTTCCAGGCGGGATTGTTTTGCCAGAAGCAGTTCTTCCCGAACTTGAATCTGGGCTTTTTTAAGATCCATATCTGTGATTATACCGCAGGTAGCAGGGTAATGATTTCCAGCAAACCGACAGGTGTTTACCTTTTTTTGATTGCTGCTGCCGCTAATTTATCCACCCGCTCATTCTCGGGATGACCGGCATGGCCCCTAACCCAGTGCCAATTTACAATATGCTTGCTGATAACTCGATCGAGTTCCTTCCATAAATCTGCGTTTGCAAGCGGTCTGGTTTTTCCAGGTGAACCCCGTTTCCAGCCCAGTTTTTTCCAGTTATTGATCCAATCGGTAATTCCTTTCTTTAAATATTCCGAGTCAGTATAGATCTCAACCTGGCAGGGTTCTTTCAGCGCTTGGAAAGCCTTGACCGCTGCAGTCAACTCCATCCTGTTATTGGTCGTAGATGCTTCAAAACCTGAAAGTTCTTTTTCGGTTTTTCCGAATCGCAACAGCGCTCCCCAACCTCCAGGACCTGGATTTCCGGAACACGCTCCATCAGTAAAGATAATAACTCGCGGTTTATTTCCCATAGAACCTTTATTATGACTTAAAAATCCAAATCCTATCCAAATTATTCCGAATCAAAATCCTCCCACATCAATATCCTTAATTCTTCAGCCGTTAGATCCAATGTGGCCATAAGGTCAAATAATCCTGGAGGGTCTTCTGCCAATAATGACTCAAAAGCATCCCCAACAGCCTGTTGGACTACTTCCCAGGAGGGATCGATTGGCTGAGTTTGAACATATTTAAGGATATTTAATCCTTTTGCCCAATCAGGATTATCAGTTCGAAAATCCCTTAATAATCGCAGGCTATCCTTCCTGGTCGGGTATAAGCGGCTGTACTCAACCCACTCCGCCTGAATTTCAGGTGAGGTAAGATATTTTAGAAACAACCAGGCAGCTAGCTGCTCCTCTGGCGTTGTTAAAAATATGGCTCCAGATTGGACCACTGCTGGAACTGCTTTTTTTCCATCAGGACCAGTAAATGGCAGCATTGTCCATTCATCAGCCCGGCCTGTCTGGTTGGCTTGCAGATGGATCTGGTCCAGATCCTGGGCAGCATTCATGGTGACCAGCGCTAGCCGTTGATTGAATTTTTCAAATTCACTTTCTCTGGCCATTGGATCAGGGTATTGAGAGGTGATAAAACCGCATTTCTCCCGTGATAATTCCTGCCAATATCGGGCAACATTGATTATCTCGGCAGAAGAGAACTGATATGTTCCGTCGGCCAGATCCTGCAAATTTCCCCCAAAGCCATAAACCCAGCCTGTGATATTGGCTGCATCCGGATAAAGGATAATCCCTCCAATTCCCCCGGGCTCGCGATCGAATTCTGCAGCAGCTTCACAAACCTGATCGACCAGCTCTATTGAATCAATCGGTTCCCTGGAAAAACCAAGCTCTCCTGCCCAGGTCTGGTTGTAGAACAGAACCTGAATTGATTGAGTAAATGGCAATCCAGAGCGACCATCACCTGGCGCGAAATAAGGTTCGAATATCCCTGGATAATAATCCTGTTGATCTTTCAATGATAAGCCGGCCACCGGGTCAGACAGGTAAGGATCCAGATCAGCTGTTAATCCTGCCAGGTACCAGGCGGTTATAACTGGACTATCACTAACCATGACATGAGGGACCAATCCTTCCTGGATAGCATTTCCAATTGACTCCAGAGGATCGTGGGTTAATCCCTGATCATAAGGTACCACCCTGATGCCCCATTCATTCTCAAGGTTGAACCGATCAACAATAGCGTTCATCCCCTTTCCAGGTTCGTTCAAGTCCCAGATATACCAGAAATCAATTTCCAAACCTCGTAGCTCTTCCCAGGGAATACCGAGCGGATCTGGTTCAGAGGTAGATTTTCCTTCCGTTTCAGCACTGATTGCTGTCAATGTCGCCGGGTGAATGGTTTGAATTGGCCTTCCAGAGGATTCAGTCAGCAAGCTATCATTTAATCCAGAGTCACAGGAAGCTAGAATCAAAATAGCTGCAAATAGAGCCAGGACAGGTATTAAATAAATTCGGCGTGGTTTCATGATAGTTTTTGGCCTGGAAACCTAATCATTCCCATCCTATTGTAACAAAAAGCAAGGTACAGTACTGTACCTTGCTTTAATAGCCAGCGTTTCGCTAATAGATTATTGAAGGAAATTCCAGGGATTGACTTTGCTCCCGACATAGATCATCTCAAAATGCAGGTGGGCGCCGGATGAATTTCCGGTACTTCCGAGTCCGCCAATACCCTGACCCTGGTTAACGCTCTGGCCACAGCCAACATTGATCGAGTTCAGGTGGGCATAGAGAGTCTGCCAACCATTGCCATGATCGACAACGATCAGGTTTCCGTATCCATAATTGCTCCAGCCGGCGTACACGATCACCCCATTATCCGCAGCCCAAACTGGATTGCCGATACTGCCAGCAATATCTATTGCTGGATGGTTTGCGCCTGGATTGTAATCATACCCTACTACCCATCGTTCGGTGGTGGGCCAGATAAACACACCCACGCCAACTGATCCTGTATATACTGTTCCGCAATGTCCCGGGCCATAAGTGGCTGCGGCCGCAGGATTATCACGCGTGATGGCAGGGGGTCCATAATCGACCAGTTCCCTTTCACCACCCGGCACGATCAACATCTGGCCGGATTTAAAGGTAGGATTATCCAGATCAAAATCATAGATATCAATCTTGTTTCCAGGATATTGGACAATATCAAGAGGCTCTACACCATAATAATTGGCGACTTTTAATAGGTTTTCGCCCTCTCGCCATTGATGATATGTCCCATTCACGGGAAGTATTTGCAGTTGCTGTCCGGGCTGAAGAGTATGGGGATTATCAGCCAGGGTCTCAAAGTTACCCCACAAAACCGTTTCAGGTTTCAAACCATAAGTCTCAGCGATGGCAAATAAGGAGTCTCCCTGCTCGACTACATAGGTCAGTACATCTACGCGAGGTCTGGTCGGGATCGTGGTATGGATGACTGCCGCCCGGTGAATACCTTTCGTCAAACCTGAAAGATCTTCCACAAAACTGGGCATTTCCAATGAGCTGTCAAATACCTGCTCTTCCTCTTCTGGACCATCAGTTTCAGCACTGCTATTTAATAGCGGAATGATATTTCCTTGTGAGCCAGATCCAGGATAAAATGCCCGGACCCCAGCTACAACAACAACGACCAAGATTATTACTCCAGCAATAGTAAGGATCCGGCGGCCATTTTCACCGTTAAATAAATCAGTCCAAAATTGAGTAAATTGTTTCCAAATACCAGAAATTCCTGGTTTGAAAGATTCATTTGGCTCGGTATCCGAGTGATTATTATCCATAGGGGACCAACCTCCGCGGTTACTATATCATCAGCGTTGATAGCCGTCAAGAAAACGCTGTCTGTTCTAATAATTCCTTAACAGGCCCCAAAACCGGTAAAATTGCCCCTGGAAAACTGGCAAATTTTCCCTGATGGCTTGTCCGAATCTTCCCCCTGTGGCACAATTAGGAAGACAAACTAAAAAAGGCAAGTTATGTCTCGCTGGACACTATTTCTCATTATCATGGTTGTTGGTCTGGGTTTGGGACTGCTGTATGGCTGGGTCATCAATCCGGTCAGCTATCAGGATACAACACTGCAAAATCTGAGAATTGACTACAAAACAGATTATGCGCTAATGGTAGCAGAGGTTTATCATCACGAAAAAAACCTGGAATGGGCGCTAAATCGCCTGACTTTATTGGAGGACTCTTCTCCCCAGGCCAGCCTCGAAAATGCCTTAAAATTCGCCTCTCAAGCTGAATATACACTACCTGATATGTTTTTACTGCGGGATCTCCTGAATGCCCTCAAGGAGGTCAATTAAATCGATGGAACAAAAACGCAGCAACTGGTATTTACTGACAGGGCTTATCCTCGGTTTGATCATTGGACTAGTTTACTCCTGGTCGATTTCACCTACCTCCCAGGTTGATACTCACCCGAATCTGTTACGGAATGATTATAAGGATATCTACCGTTCTTTGATCGCCAGAGCCTACCGGGCAAATAATAATCTGCCCCGGGCAGAAGCCAGACTGGAATTGATTGGAGACGATGAACCAGCCCTGGCACTGGCAGCCCAGGCCCAGCGTTTCCTGGCGGAAGGCGGAGACAATGAGATGGCATTGATCCTGGCAAATTTATCATCTGTGCTGCAGTCAGCCAACAAACCTTTGCCAACTTCATCCCAGCCCACAGACACCCCAGCTCCTGAAAATTCGAACGGCAGCAGCGAGCAAAGCTCCAGCAATTCCACACCATCGGCAACAAACATGGCAAATAGATCACCCACACCATCGCCAACTGATTCTCCCCCTTTCATACTGCAGGATTCTTCTCCGATCTGTGACCCGACATTGGGCGAGTCATTGATCCAGGTGATTGCTACAGATGGCGCTGGGGAAGGCATTCCCGGGGTTACCCTGGAAATTTCTTTAGGATCAGATCCTACTGAGATCTTCTACACTGGACTGAAACCAGAATTAGGTTTGGGGTATGCGGATTTTTCAGCTGAACCTGGTTTGACTTACCAGGTGGAGATTCCTGAAAGCGGTTTAATTATTACCGATATTGAGGTTCCTACCTGTCAGACCGAATCAGGTGATTCCTACTGGGGCAGTTGGGAAATATATATCACCCATCCAAATTAAGTCGATCTTCCACAGTTTTTAGTCCTATCCAAAAATGGTCAGGCAGTACCATCTCATTGATCAAGACTAAGATCTTTCCAATTTTTAATTGATCCTGATCAGGCGCAATCAGGGATTCTTTTTTTGTCCCTTTCTCACCATTCACCATTTTGGGATGCACATAACAAAGATCCGGAATGATTCCATATTTTTTCTGGTAATACAGGGCAGCCCGTTCAACCTTGGTGGGGATGCTGGTTTTTTGATCATTATCAAACCACAACATGCCAATATCCATTAAATCCTCCCAGCAAGCGATCATCAATTCAGTAATAAATATACTTACTTCAGTAAATAGAACGTTTGTTCTGTTTTGATTATAGCCGTTAATTTATATTTTGCAAGAGCGGTGCCACAAATTGATTTTTCAAGCCCAATCTAGCTAACCTCTAATTCAAACAGTTTATAATGGTTGCATGGCAAAATCTTATGCACAATATTCCTGTCAGGATTGCGGTTATAAAAATCCAAGATATCTGGGCCGGTGTCCGAATTGCGGAAATTGGGACACGATGATCGAAGAACGCATTGACAAAAGCCCTCCCACCGGATCTGCGGCATCTACCCGTTTTACTGCAACATCTGTGCCGCAGCCCATTCCTGATATCAATTCAGATCATGACTCCAGGATCACATTAAACCACCAGGAATTTTCCCGTGTTTTGGGTGGAGGATTGGTTCCAGGATCGATCAATTTAATTGGTGGTGATCCAGGAATCGGCAAGTCTACTCTTCTACTGCAAGTAGCCCTCGAGCTGGCTGAAAAGATCAAAATCCTCTATGTATCTGGGGAGGAATCGGAAAGGCAGATCAAAATGAGGGCTGACAGACTGCACCGTGATCAGGATGGCAACCCACTCGGATTGCCTGAAGATCTGCTGCTGCTCACGGAAACAAACCTGGATCTGATCCTTGATCACGCTGCAGACCTGAAACCCACCCTGTTGATCATTGATTCAATCCAAACCAGTTATCTGCCGCACCTGGTGTCATCGGCTGGGTCTGTTTCCCAGGTCCGGGAAAGCGCTTCCCAGCTGCGAGAATACGCCAAGAGAACCGGAACCAGCGTTTTTTTGATAGGCCATGTCACTAAAGAAGGGACCATTGCTGGACCCAGGGTACTGGAGCATATCGTTGATACCGTGCTTTTCCTGGAAGGTGATCGCTACCAGGCATATCGCCTGCTGCGCACGATAAAAAATCGCTTTGGAGCAACATCTGAAGTTGGCGTATTCGAGATGCGCGAGACCGGCATGATCGAAATAACCAATCCCTCAGAAGCTTTTCTGGCCGAACGGATGGTAAATACCCCGGGCTCAGCGATTGTGGTCACCATGGAAGGCACGCGACCGATCCTGGTAGAAATCCAGGGATTAACCAATCCCACTACTTTTGGCAATCCCCGCAGAACTCCAAATGGGATCGAGTTCAATCGCCTGCTGCTGATCTCTGCCGTATTGACGCGCAGAGCCGGGATCTCGCTGGCCGATCAAGATATATTCGTAAATGTTGTCGGTGGATTAAAAATCAGCGAGCCTGCAGCTGATCTGGCTGTAGCGGCAGCCATTGCCAGCTCTGTGCGCGATATCCCGGTCAAGGCTGACTCGGTATCTAATTGGGGAAATTGGACTATCGGGAGAACTGCGGATGGCCAGCCGAATGAGTGATCGGTTAGGAGAAGCTGCCAAGTTGGGCTTTAAAACCGCCGTAATACCCAAACGGCTCAGAAGCGGGGGAATAAACTGGCCGAAAGAACTCCAGGTTATTGAGGTTAGGTCTTTAAGCCAGGCGCTCAAAGAAGTTCTGGTCAAGAAATAATCATGAGTGGTATATTGCCAGATTTTCACGTGGGGCCTCTAAATATTTCCGGTGACCTGGTTCTCGCACCTATGGACGGATATACCAGCTGGCCCTTTCGTTCAATCTGCAGAGAACTCGGTTCGGCTATCAGCTATACCGAATTCGTAAAAGCCGAGGATGTGCTGCAGCGTCCTAATTACATTCAGAACAAGATCCATTTTACAGAGGATGAAAGGCCATTATTCATCCAGCTCTACGGGCATGATCCCGAAACTATCCTGAAAGCTGCTCTCCAGCTCCAGGAGACCGGACCGGACGCAATTGATATCAATCTGGGCTGTCCAAATCGGTCGATTACCAACAGGGGTGCCGGGGCTGGGTTAATGCGAACTCCTAAAAAAGTCGCCCGGATCTTCCAGTCTCTCAAATCTACCCTTAAGGTCCCGATTACGGCAAAAATTAGATTGGGTTGGAAGGATTGCCAAAACGGGATGCTTTTAGCCCGGATAGTTGAAGAATTTGGCGGATCTCTGCTGGCGGTTCATGCCCGTTCCAAGGAACAGGGCCATCATGGTGACCCTGACCTGATCTCACTGGCAGCAATCAAAGATAAGTTGAAAATACCTGTGCTGGGAAATGGCGGCATTCGTCATTTAAGGGATATCCGAGTCATGCGGGAATCCACCGGCTGCGAAGGAGTTATGATCGGACGGGCTGCCGTGCTAAATCCCTGGATTTTTTCAAGGCGGATGCGGGAGGATGTTGGGCCCGGCGAGGTTCAGGAGCTTATGCTGGACCACCTGGATCGTTCACTGTCGTTTTATGGAAAAGAGGAAGGACTGGTTCTGTTCCGGAAATTCGCGGCCGGCTATCTAAAGCCCTATGGTCTCGAGCAGAGTACCAGGAAAGAGCTGCTGACGGAAACTGCTCCCGATCAGTTCAAAGTGATGATCGATAAGATTTTCAACAACCTGGAATAATTCACAACCTGGCGAAGTTTCGAAGCTCGTCGATCAGGCAAGATATAGTTTATAACTATGAACCCGGAAGACCAGGACCTGGTGACCCAATCGGCTTGCTATACTCCAACCAGGCTGAAGGCCGGGAGGATTCCTGACCGTCCTGCCGTTTGACCAGCGCGAGTCCATTTTCCAGTACCGCTAAATCTGATGGCCTGGTTCCATGCCCTGCGACTGAGTCCAGATTTAAATGCACATATAATAACAAGCATCCACCAGGCGCAAGCAATCCAGAAACATTTCTGACATATTGTTCGACTTCTTCACCCCTGAAGCTGTGAAAACAACCGATATCCAGGATCAGATCATACTGAACGCCCTGAGGCTGGAATGTCAGCACATCTGCGACCAGGAATTCCACGTTCATCATACCTGCCCGGTTGGCTTTCCTGCGCGCGCTCCTGATGGCTTTGGGTATATAATCCACGCCAGTCGTCTGCCAGCCATGATTGGCTAATGTCAGCACATTTGTCCCTGTACCGCAGCCCAGATCCAGCGCCCTTCCGGGGGGATGTTTTTCCACAAATTCATAGACCTCCGGGGGAGTAATACCAGTATCCCAGGGTGGATTACTCAGCCAGTAACGGATTGAGAAGAATAATTTACCTACCATAATAATCTTCTTTCTAATCCGGCCGGGATAGATCCAGGTCAAGATACTCTGCCAATTCGCTTAAAGTTTGTTCTTGATTTTTGAAGTGGACAGCATTTATACCCGCTTCGCGGGCGGCAATGATATTTTCAGTGAAATCATCAATAAACACCAGTTCGGCAGGGTGCTGCTGCAATGATTCGATCACCATTTGGAAGATATCAGGATCGGGTTTATATGTTTTCATTTCCGCAGATATGAAGATCTGGTCAAATATTCCATCGATCATCCATTGTTCTTCCAGGAGCACCCTTAAATCATCCCAGGCGTTGCTCAAGAGAACTGTTTGATATTCTCCCTGCAAGCTTTTTATAAACTCAACCAGCTCCTTGTCCAATGAATCTCCTGCCCAGAATTCCTCTCCGAAGGCAGGAAAAGTCCCTGGCGGCAAGCCAAGTTCTCTTAAAACTGTTTCTTTGTGCTCTGCAGAAGTAATCTCGCCCCGGGTTGCCATTTCAGCACTTTCACAGCCGTAGACAAGAGCGCTGAGGTCTTCATAGCTCATTCCAAACCTATTAGCCAGTTTTGTCCGCGGTCCTTTGTCCTCGGTCCGGACCAATACTCCGCCAAGGTCGAATATAACAGTTTTTATCATGGAAAATCCTTTTGAATGCTGGTTACACTTCTGACGATCCCAATCCCGTGACGCTTACTTCTTTCCCCGGCCTAAGTTCTTTTTCATACATATCAAATTGGCGGTGGACAAACATACCAGCTTTATTATACAGGTTTGTGGCCCCGGTCAAAGATTCAGCATCAACACCCAGGTCAACAATTGTTTTTCCGCGTTTGAAAAATTCCCCGAATGAGTGCTGAAGCAAAGCCTGAGCAATCCCCTGGCGCCTCCAGGCGCGTTTTACGCCCAGACTGGATATGTAACCGACAGATCTATCCTCAGCTCCATAGCGGCGGCAAATGCAAATCGCAACAACCTCTTCTCCTGCCACAGCCAGGTACCAGATCGATGGATCATAGGAATCATCTCCTGTCATATGGTGGAGAAACTTTTTAAATCCCTCTTCGGGATCTTCTTTTATAAATCCAAAATGATCCTGGAAAGCTTCTTCATCCACCCGGTAAACTGTCCTGGCATCCCTGTCTGGGTCGTAAGGCCGCAAGCTAACCCCTTCCGGCCAAACAGGGATATCAGGCGGTTCTGCCATTTCGATCCGCATCGTGTAGCTCTGCCGGATTAATTTCATTCCTGCTGCAAGTTTTGCCCTTCGGGATGATTCCACAGCGTGATCGCAGGACGAACGCACGGAGACCCTGAGTTCTGGATCTACTCGGGATAAAGATTGATGTGCTCTCTTCGGCCCACGCTAACAGGTAATCCTCCAATCCCCGGTTCTCCAGATCCGGATCAACGGAAAACCGGACAAAAGTGTGGACTGGAGGATTGAACCTTTCCCAAACCTTCGCCGTTCCAACCAGATCTCCCCGCTGATCTTCTACCAGGTGAACGCTTTTTGTGATATCAAATCCAGGATATAGGTATTCATTCCTAAGACGGTCCAAAGAAAAGCCAGGAACCCCCCGATAATGGAGTGATATTTTTTGCTCCAATAGATGGAGGCTTGACAGATCGTCCATCCTGGCCATTCTGGCTGAATATTTAAGTGCTAGTTCTTGATTCATTTTCATGTTTGCCTCACATTATACAATTTCAAGATCTGCTAACGGATCGATCAGGGTTTGATCCTGCGCGTGGTCCTTCCCGAGCCAAAGAAAGCCCAGGGTCGAGATCAAGCCCAAAATCGCGCATCCAAACCACACCCAATTGGGATCACCGTTATCCATAATAAGCCCCGCCAGCAGCGGTCCTATCATCCAGGGAATCATCCACGAAAAACCCATCACGCCCGAATACCGTCCCCGCATGTCTTCTGGGGCTGCGGCCCCGACATAAGCCTGAGCTACCGGAATAACAACCATCTCTCCCATAGTGATGATCACCATCGCAATCATAAAGAGCAGGTAAGCAGAAACAAATCCATACATGCCAAATCCAACCACATAGAACAGCGACCCTATTGCCAGGATCGACATCGGAGGATGTTTGGAGACCTTCCTGGTGATCATAAATTGGAACAGAACCACCATTCCAGCGTTTAGAGTCATCAACCAACCATAACCTGCTTCGGGGACTCCATGAACATCCCGAAGATAGACCGACAGCGTGCTGTACATCTGGGAATAAACTATCGTCGCCAGGGTTGAAATGAGAACAAAAAGCATAAATTTCTGGTCTTGAAGTACTATCCGATAGCCCTTGAAAGTCTCCTTAAAACCGATCTTTATTTCTGTTTTGGCTTTGATTTCCGGCTTGCTTTCCTCAACTGTCAGATGGACAATCAGAGCAGTGATCAGACTTGTTACTGTATCTGCTATGAACAGAATCAGATATGAGTAGGAAGCTATGAACCCGCCGATAGCTGGGCCGATCGCAACCGCCAGGTTTTGAGCTACGCGCAGCACCCCAAACCCTTCCGCCCTCTTCTTGTCTGGCAGAATATCTGTCAGCATAGCCTGGTGAGCAGGTCCGGCAGCGGTAGCAAACAACCCGCTGACCACTCCCATGACATAGAACCACTCCAATTGCTGGACCAGGCCCATTGTCAGGCTGGTCACAGCGCTGACGATTAAGCCCATAATGATCATCCCTTTTCTTCCCAGGTAATCGGTTAAAGCCCCGCCGATCATGTTCCCGAACATATCAGCCACAGAAAACAAAGCAAACAGCAATCCAACTTCTGTCATGCCGACCTGGAACTTCTTTGTTATATAAAGGGCAAAAAAGGGAAAGATCAGCGATCCCCCGATCCGGTCGACAAAGTTCGAGCCGACCACTATCCAAAACTGCTTGGGGTACTCATGATATATCGATCCTGCTTTTTTCATTGTGCTGCTGAATAACATTTTTGATTCCTTGCCTATCTACCGGTTGAGCAATCCGCAACAAAAAACAGGTCGCGGGTGAACCCGGGACCTGTTCTTTACAGGAATAAAAAAAAAGCCCCGGACTGGATATTCTCCCGGAGCTGAAACATAGTCAATAATTAACTAGCTCAAGCGACGGGAAACCTCCCAGATAATTCTGCATTTGCGCAGGAAAAACCCTTTTTCTGATTGAGCATATTCATGAAGTCCTCGGTCTAATTGGTCAAACGAAGCTTAGTGTATCATTCATAAAAATAATGGTCAAGGACAAGCTCGATGGGATTCCCTGCTCGATCTTCGGAACAACTCCCATAATATTAGAAATTTATGATATGCACCCAGGATTCATTACTCAGTAATCTGGTCATGGTATGATACATTTTTACCAGTTGTTCAGTCAGGCAAAAACAATCATGACCACAATCAAAAATCGGCTGAAAGCTTCCACCCGACAGAAGATATATGTTGCCCTGCTTCCCAGGGAAAGAGACTTTGCGCCGGATTTTAAAATGCAAGATATCAACGGAGAAAACCCGATCAGATTATACTTAAGTAATCCAGGGGGGGTCGTGGTTTATGCCGGAGGTTTAGGCCCCTCTAGATTAAAAACAGGCACTTTAAGCAAAGCGGATAAACAACCCTTATCTGAGGAACCTGCAGCATGAGTGAATTTATCATGAATGAAGACCAGACTCCTCTGGAGCGGAGAGCAGACGAGCTGAGAACTTTAGTCCTGGCATCTGATCCCAATCTATTGGCTGAACTGACAGACACGAAATTGTCCGAGGGAAACGGATCACCGGGGTATGAGTTTCAATACTGGGGAAATCCTGTCCTGCTGTCCAGTGATGATCACATTGCCAGGGACCCCAGATCAAAGCAGCCGCTACCAGCTATTCACCAGGCCATGATCCTCTATTATTTCAGTTCTTCGAAAACTTCATCCCCTCCCGGGAAATGGATCTCATTTTCAGAACTAGCTGATGGCCAGTTTTATAATGCTGCCTTCCAGGGTTATACTGCAAACAAACTCCTCCAATACTTTAAAACAAATTATGAGAGTTTCGAAAACAGGTGCCTTGAATTATGCGGGGAGAAAACCAGTTTTGGCGATGGCGCGTTTCGCTTTCAGATCCTTCCCCGGATAGCCATCCTGGCTGTGTATTGGAAAGGGGATGATGAGTTCCCGCCTTCTTATAAACTGCTATTTGAAGATATAGCTGATTATCATCTACCCACTGATGGATGTGCCATCCTGGCAAGCATGCTGACAGGAAAACTTATCTCAGAATACAGCTGATCAGGCAAAATGACCTGAAAGCACAAGGAGTTTGAATATGAAATTAGCAATCAGCGGCAAAGGTGGAGTCGGGAAAACAACGCTTTCGGCACTGCTGGCCCAATATTATGCGGATCAGGGAAAAGATGTGCTTGCGGTCGACGGAGATCCCTCGCCCTGCCTGGCGGGCGCTCTGGGATTACCAGGCGAGCTGCGCGCCAAGCTTTCGCCAATCGCAGAGATGGACGAGCTGATTGAAGAACGGACGGGAGCCAAACCTGGGACATCGGGAGGTTTTTTCACCATCAACCCCCGCGTTGATGATATCCCGGAAAGGTTCAGCGTAACCCACAGGAATGTAAGATTGCTCGAAATGGGCAGCGTTGATCTAGGCGGTTCTGGCTGCATTTGTCCTGAAAGCGCCATGGTTAAAACTCTCTTCACCCATCTGCTTTTCAGGGATGATGAGGTTCTGATCCTGGACATGTATGCCGGTGTCGAACATCTCGGCAGGGCAACTGTCGATTTTGTGGATGCCATGATCGTTGTCGTTGAACCCACTCAGCGCAGCCTGGGAACAGCAGCCCAGATCAAGAACCTCTCCAAAGATATTGGTTTAAAAAATCTCTGGTTGGTAGGCAATAAAGTCCGCACTCAAGAAGAACTTGAATTCCTGGAAAACGAATCGCCCGGACTGCCTTTGCTTGGCACATTACCCATGGACCTTTTGGTTCTTGATGCTGACCGATTGGGAATACCGGTCTATGATCATGTGCCTTCATTAAAAAATGCTACCAAAGCAATCGCAGATAAATTAGCGGTACCTTATCCGGTAGACTAACAAGAGGAGTAAGCTTCAAATGACAACCACAATCGCTCTGGCTGGAAAAGGCGGGACAGGAAAAACAACCGTCTCAGCCATGATAATCAAATATTTGATCCAGAAACAATCATCTCCCATCCTGGCCATTGATGCTGATCCCAGCGCCAATTTAAATATGGTCCTGGGTGTAGATCTGGATTGGACAGTTGGCGCTATCAGGGAAGACATGCTAAAACAGGTGAAAGGATCACAAAATGTATCCGGCGCGGCGCGGGGAAGCGTTGGGGGTGGAATGTCTAAACATGATTACCTTAATATGGAAATCCATTCATCGATGATAGAAAGTGAACGCTTCGACTTGATTGCCATGGGTCGTTCAGAAGGACCCGGATGTTACTGTGCTGTCAACCACAATTTGAGAGATATTCTCGACAAACTCAGCGATAATTATCCATATGTCGTGATGGACAACGAAGCTGGAATGGAACATCTCAGCCGAAGAACCACCCAGGATGTGCAGCATCTGTTCGTCATCAGTGATCCCACTCAACGGGGGGTAGTTGCAGCCAAGAGGATTGTTGAATTAAAAGATGAACTTCAGATCAACGTTGAGAATGCCTACTTTATTCTCAACCGGGTACCGGGCGAGATCCCACTTCCCCTGCAGGAATTGATAGATACGATCGATGTTCCATTCCTGGGACCCATCCCCATGGATGAGAATGTCATGAATTATGACTTTAATGGAACACCATTGATTGACCTGGATAATTCCTCCCCGGTCTACCAGGCAGTCTCAGGGATGCTGGATCAAACCCTGGGTTTATGAACAATTATTGAGTTAAAGACTGACACGGCTTCTATTGAGGAAGCCGTGTTTTTTTAAGCCTTTCCCGATCAAAAAAGGGTTCCAACACCGGAACCCTTTTTTATTAGTTGGTTATTTCTTTTTGGCTGGTTTTTCGCGGTTCTTAACCAAACCCCAGTAGATCATTGCTCCAGCAGCACCGATTAAAAATGCGCCAAATGCTCCCGGGGTGAGGTATCTCGCCAGCAGGGTTACAAAAACCAGAAAAACACTGTAGACTATGCTTAACAGCTGCCAATTTTTTTCTGGTAGATTGATGACATGAAGTGTGAACCAGCCAGATGTAACTCCAAACAACACCAGGCCTAAAGCTTGAACAAATATGCCTAGCACCTCTGCAACAGAATAAAATGTACTCATGGATCCTGCTCTCCTTGGTTGAATTTTAGGGATGTGTTATTCAGCTGCTTCGACTGAGACTTTCGGAAAGAATTGATGGATAGTTCCCTGAACCCAACCTTTCAGGGTTGAAGTAGAAAGCGGACAACCAGTGCAAGCCCCGCCAAGTTTTACTTTGACAACATCACCCTCAAATGAGATCAGCTCCGCTGAACCGCCATGATATTGTTCAATATAAGCGCTTATGCTCTGGATCAAATTTTCCATTTGCTCGCTGCGAAGATTATTATCAACCTCTTTCATATCCAACTCCCTCTTGTTCAGGCATTGACCAGTCCCCGATGAAGCAATTCAACTACTTGTTCATGGGTGCCCCGCAAACGCTGAGCTATCACACTTGCCAAACGGTTAAGTATCAGTATACCCGTTTCAGGATGTTCCTGACAGAGGTTTTTTAATTCCTCCCCTTCCATCCGGACAAAATGCCCAGTTTCAGTGCATACTGCAGAGGATGTATAGCAGGTGCTTCCCAGGGCTGAGGACCAGCCAAAAACTCCACCTTGGTCAACCTCGGAAACAGTTAAGACAGGTCCATCCTCAGGATTAAACTGAATTGATACTTTGCCATCGAGTACAAAATATAGGTAATCAGCTTTATCACCCTGCCTGAAGATGATCTGGTTTTCATCAAAACGAACATCGTCGATTATAGGACGTAAAACCCTTATTTGATCCTCTGAAAAACCCTCTATTAACGCAAACTGATCAATCAAATCCATATTCATAAAACCCTCATATATCCGGTCGTGATATCCCTGAATTCCCCTGGGGAAGCAGGTGAATTTCTCAATTGGTGTGATAAATATACTCAAAATGCAGGCTGCTTATTAGTGGAAAAACTCACTAAGTTGAGACATTTATCACCAACCAGGTCAATTTCCCTCACCGGTCAGGTCCTTTTAAAATAAAAACACCTGGGAATCCAGGTGTTTATTCCTGCTAAGATTATTGTTGCTGGATTAGCTAACCATCATCAAAGCTGCTGCGCGGCGGCCAATTTCAACAGCAAAATTTGTTCCCCTGTCCCAGGGATAAACCTGGGACATGCTGGCAAAATACAATCCAGGAATGGGTGTTTCTAGAGGCGGAATATTTCGAGAATGGTTTAATTCAGGGACTGGTTGAGCATATTTTGTGCGGTAGAGCCAGGATTTCTTGACCCAGGAAGAATCAAAATCAGGATTGAGTTTTTTCAATGGCGGTAAAAACTCCTCCAGAATTTGCTCTTTTGTCATCGCGAAATAGTTATGATCAGCATCCCGATAATCACCACAATAGATAATGTGATCTCCTCCAAAATATTCCGGGGAGAGATAGTTGGTATGCTCGACAACTGCCAGGAATGGATACCCCTGGTCTTTTGGTATGTTAAACCAGTAGATAGCCCTCTTTAGAAAGTTGTTCAGTTAAGGAGAGGGTGAGGACAACAGCTCCCATACTCTTAAGGTCTCTGCAGTCCAGCCTGATAGGATTTTGGGAGCGTTGGCACTAATTTTGATAATAATCCGGGAGATGTAGTAACCAGGATCCGGTCAAAATTCTCGGATCCACTCTGGGAGGATATCTTCAGGTCTCCATGTGATTTCTTCAACTGGCGTTGAAAAACGAAACTCAACGCCCAAGCCTTTCAAGACCGCGGCAAAGTCATCCGCAAATGCCTGGAATCCTCCCTTGTAGGTTCCGAGCTTTGATGTCCTGGCATGAATTCTGGCCCACATCCAGGCCATGTTGACATTCTTTGTAATGCTCGCCGAATTTGCCTTTCATCATCGGTTCCCACATGGTTTCGTAGACCTGATTGCCTGCCCATTTCCTCATCCAGGCATCCACTGTGGTTTTTTCGAGTGCCTGCCAGTTGTTCGTCAGCCGGAGGTAGAGGCCTACCATTCCAAAACGGATCTTATTAATGCCCCATCCCAGACCGGGAAAGAGCAGAGCCTGAACGATAGAATCAAAAGGATGCCATTTCCCCTTGTGCAGCATCACCGTATAGGGGCGGGGAAAGAGGACTTTTTCAGATAAACCCAATTCCTCGATTAAGCCCAGCATATGTGTGTCAGATGCAAACCAGTGGTGGTAATAAGCCTCCACTGACCAATCCCAGGTATCTTCCTTAAAACCGAGGGCCAGCCCACCAGGACGATCAATGGCTTCGAAGACAACCACCTGGTGTCCAGCGCGAGCGAAGTCATACGCCGCAGATAAACCACCATATCCAGCGCCAATTACAGCAATTTTCATGGAGATTCCTTCATGTGGGGGTTAGCCAAATTGTCTGGCAAGACGGCCGGCCAGTACCTGGAGCTTGAGCCAATCCTGGCGGATAACATACAGCATAGCCAGGGTGCGCAGCCAGCGCAGATCACAATTGGGATTGGCAGCCAGCTGTTCAAAGACTTCCAACGCCTCATCATCTGTCCGGCGGGATTTAGCGTATTCACCAGCTAGCTGGATCAGATAAGAAGCCCGCTGGACCCGTAATCGATCGGCAACATCTGCTTTTTCCCGTTCGGTTTTGACAATATCGCCAACCCGTTTTACCGCGTTGTTCAATTGATAGACTGTAAAGGGTTTTACCAGGTATTCCCGGGCTCCGACATTCATCGCCGATCGGAAAGATTGATTGTCATCCTCGGCAGATATGATCACACATGCCATGGTCGGAAAGATCTTGTGCATTTCCTGAAAAGCTTCAAAACCATTCATTTCCGGCATATTGATATCGAGCAAAGCAATATCAGGCTGATGTTTTTTTGCCAGCTCAACCGCCTCTCTCCCATTGTGGGCAATAGCAACGATATCAACCATCGGGTTGTCAGCCAGCATTAACCTGGTGTTTCGCCGGGTTTCCAGGACATCATCGGCGATCAAAACCCGGTAAGGAGATCTCTTTTGGACCTGGTTCATGGATCTAACTCCTTCATCAAGTGCACTCAATCGGTAGACAAGTGTGTTGAAGTAATTATACTTCCTAAATCAAACCTCTTCGCCAGAAATATCCACCCTGCTGACCACTTCACCTCCCTGCCAGCGAATTCCTTCCCTGATCATATAATAGGCGCCCAGCAAAGTGATTGGGAACCAGAGAGCCGCATGCAACACCAGGGTGTATCCTGCAGCAATGCCCTGGTCCACGCCAAAAGCGGTCAGCACGGCAATTCCCGGGGCATCAAAGGTTCCCACATAACCTGGCGCTGAAGGGATTGTAGTTGCCAGGTTGACAATGCCGTTCATCAGCATCAAAGCAAAAAAACTGACCTCAAAATCAAAGGCTTGCATCACAAACCAGTACTTTCCGGTTTCCAGCAGCCAGATCACAACCGATGTCAACAGCACCATGACCGCTTCCCGGGGAGACCGGAGTGATTCCAATCCGCTGATGAATTTTCCAACAATGTCCTCCACTTTTTCCCGAATTTTTTCCGGGAGGAAGATAGCAGTAAGCTTTGTGATCACTTTTTGAGCAGGAGCAGGAAACATCGCTGCCAGAATAAAAAGAACTAATGCTCCCAGAAAAGCCGCCGATCCCCAGATAGCCAGGGTCTGGATATTGCCAATAAAACCGGAAGAACTCGTTAAGGTTGCTAATTCGGGAAGATTAAGGAAAACAAAACCCAGCATGACTACCCCATCAAAAATTCGTTCAACGATCACAGTTGCCAATGAGGCCGAGATCGCGATATCTTCTCTTCGTTTTAATACAACAGCTCGCAATACTTCACCAGCCCGGGCAGGATAAATATTATTTCCCATATACCCAATAGCAACAATCGGGAACATCTTCTGCGTAGAAACTGATTTGATCGGCCGCAGCAGGTAATGCCAACGCCAGGATCTGACCCAGACGCCAATAAAATACACACCTACCCCAGGCAGCAGCCACCAATACCTGGCTGTTTTTAGCGGCTCCCAGATCTCGGACAAGCCCAAGCCCCTTAATGCCAGGTATAAAAATCCCCCACTCAAAACCAATCCAAACCAGAATTGCCAGCGTTTCATGGGCTCATTCTACCATGAAGTCTGGGCTGATCATTCTGCCTCTCAAAGCTGTAAAACTAGCAAATTCTGGCAGCAATTTAAGCCCTGGCGGCTGGTTTTTGTTCCTGATAGAACTCGATTATAATTGGCATTATGAGCTGGAGGAAATGGGGTATATTTGGGGTCGTTGTTCTGCTCCTGGGTGTGATCAGCGCCTGGCAGTTAGCTCCCCGGGTTGTTGTGCTTGAGCTCGACGAGCCAGAGCTGCACGCCCGCCAACCGATCACGATCAGATTCAGCCGTCCTATGAACACAGCCAGCGTCGAGGAACAGTTCACTTTACTGCCTGACATATCTGGAAAAATAACCTGGAATGAAGAAATCGACAAATTTTCCTTTACTCCAGATCAATCCTGGCCGGCAGGAAATTCAATCCTTCTGGAACTTGGATCCGGAGCTCGATCTAAATTGGGACTCCCTCTGTTGGGCAGATTTCAAGACACGGTCCAGATCAGCCCTTATCTGCTGATCTATATGTGGCCAGCCTCAGGTGTCAGCAATCTTTATCTTGCTAACCCAGAAACAGGTGACAGCAGGTCAATCACAAACGAGCCAGCCGGGATCCTGGATTACACGGTGCATTCCGATGGAATGTCCATCATCTACAGCGTCTCGAACGAAAATGGAACCAGCTCCCTCAAAACTCTTGATCGCCAGACAGGGCTCTCAACTATGCTGCTGGATTGCACGACCGGTCTGTGTCAATCTCCGCAGATATCTGCTGACGGATCGCTGGTAGCATACGAATTTATTTCCCGGGAAGCCGGAACCCTCCCTGAGGTCCAGGTATTCTCGCTCCAGGAAGAAACCGTTTTCAAGCCTGGCAGGGAGGAGGATTATCTCGAAAAACCACTCTGGGGCTCCGCAGGCTGGCTGGCTTTCTACAATCAAACCAGGCAGGGTTTTGAATTCTGGCATCCAGATCTGGAACAAACCCGGTTTCTGCCGAATGATACCGGGGGAGGAGCAAGCTGGTCAGCAAACGGGCGGTATTTCATATCGTCGATTATACAATTCACCAGTGATACGCTAGCTCCCCGCCATCTGCTGCTCTACGATATCCAGGAAGATACCACTCTCGATCTCTCAGAGGGTGATTTTCTGGAAGATCTCAATCCCAGTTTTTCACCCCTGGGATTATCAGTTGCCTACAGCCGTAAGTCTCTTGATCCCCAACTCTGGACTCCTGGGCGCCAGCTTTGGGTGATGGATATCGATTCTGGAAATGACCAGCAATTAACCGATCAGGGCGATTATCATCATACTTCTTTTGCCTGGCATCCTGATGGAGACCAATTGACTTATGTGCGCTACAACCAGGCCAAACTTTCTGATCCGCCTGAAATTTGGTTGATCAATAAAAACGGCTCCAGCAATTTACGGTTGATCATTAATGGTTTTTCACCGTCCTGGATACCCTGATATGGATAGTCATCAACTCACCAGGTTAGTCAAGGAAAAAGCTCGCAAATTGGGTTTTTCTCTGGTTGGCGTGACAAATCCTGATCCTCCGGATCATCTGGATTATTTCCGGGAATGGCTTATCTGCTGGATATCATGCCAGTATGGATTGGCTGGCAACTGCACGTTCTCTGGAAAGACGTTCGGATCCCCTGAAAATTCTCCCTGAATGCAAATCGATCCTGGTTGTGGCAGCTCCATATCAAGCACCACACGGTAATTTGAATGGAGGCAATATCGCCGCCTATGCCCTGAACCAGGATTACCATGATGTGCTTCCCGGAAAACTGAAGCAACTTGTGGAGTTTATCGAAGGATTAATATGGATCCTCGTTCCCCAACCGCTGGTATGTTGATACAGGTCCAATTCTCGAAAAGGAATTGGCCATGCGGGCAGGCCTGGGGTGGATCGGGAAGAACACCAACCTGATCAATCGTGAGCAGGGATCCTACTTTCTGCTGGCCGAGATCCTGTTGGGCATAGAACTGGATCCAGATCAACCGTCTCTGGAGTCATCTTGCGGCAGCTGCACCCGCTGCCTGGATACCTGCCCGACTGGCGCTCTGATCGAACCATATACCCTGGATGCCAATCGCTGCATTTCCTATCTAACAATTGAGCATCGGGGTGAAATCCCCCCTGAGCTTCGCAGCCTGATGGGTGATTGGATCTTTGGCTGTGATATCTGCCAGGTGGTCTGTCCCTGGAATAAACCCGGGGCAATCTCCCCGGATGTCATCGAGGAACTGGCTCCCAGGAAGGAATTGATCGACATCAACCTGATCGAGGAATTAAGCCTCAGCCAGGAGGAGTTCAGTCTGCGGTTTAAAGGCAGCCCGATCAAGAGAACTAAAAGGCGGGGTTATTTAAGGAACGTGGCGGTTGCATTGGGAAACCAGGGAGATATTGATGCCCTTCCTGCCCTGGAGTCAGCCCTCAAGGACGAGGAATCTCTTGTTCGAAGAGCCGCTTCATGGGCATTAGGCGTTATCACAAGCACATAATTCAATCTCCTCATCAAATAGAAAAGCTTGATCCAGACAATATCTGTCAGATCGACGGGAACAAGATTTCCCATATTAATTCTTCCTGATATATAATGATATATATCAAAAAATAACCTGGTTTGTGGGGAGGTCATCGTTGAAAACATCACAGAAGCAGACCTTGGTATGGATAGGGGGAATAGTCCTCACAATCACACTGATAGCACTTGGCAGCTGGGTCTATATTTCAAGAATACCCCCACTCGCTGAACAATTTAGCCAAAACTCTGTCAACACATCTGTATATATCATCTCCCCTGCAGATCAGAGCACCTATCCGGCAGATGCATCCATTCCTATCCGGACCACAACCGCAACTGAGATCCCGGTATCATCCTTTGAACTCTGGGTGAATGGGAGGCTGGTTTTAGATCAACCAGCGGAAGAGTCAGAAAAGCAGTACTATACCCACAGTTTCTTCTGGACACCCACAACAGAGAATAACGCCAGGATCCTGGTCAGAGCACTGACCAAAACCGGTGAGACCATATACTTCAAATCTGGTCAGAATTAATATTTCCGATCCAGCTGGATTGCGGATTGTCTCCAGGGAAAATCCGGATGACCCGGACGCCCAAGTACTCGATACCCCCTGGGCTCAACCCGCGAATCCGATTTGATAAATCCAGGATCCTCACCAGGCTCCAATCCTGTTCTACAACCTGGCAAACCGATCAATAACGATCCCCTACTTTGGCTGGGACAGCGGTTTCGTTCTCAGGAGGTCCTGCCCAGCGCTCCCGGTTTGTCATACTTCTTGGATAATTGTTCTGTCAAACTATTGATCACAGACTCAGCTGACAACGAGTTAGGGTATTTCGTCTACCGATCGAGAAAGGGAAGTCCTTCCTTCGAACGCATAACAGGATTAGAGGCTGTGGAACAGGGAACGACTTTCAGCTACACTGATCCTGAGCTGTCCAACGAAACGATCTATTACGTGGCTGCCTTTAACGGTGCCGGCGAATCGGCCAGCTCCCCGGTCATGATCAACGAACCTGATTCACGCTGTCAGAGCCTGAAAGTAAGCAGCTCCCCTGCTGACCTGACCGAGGAAGAGCTTGAAATCCTGGAGCTGGCATATTTCTATTATTCTTTTAACAACAGCGGATATCACCGCTATCCTTCAGATCCAGGCAGCTTCCTCACTCCTTCTGAATACCC
This sequence comes from uncultured Chloroflexia bacterium, assembly GCA_963751575.1. Classification (GTDB taxonomy): domain Bacteria; phylum Chloroflexota; class Anaerolineae; order Anaerolineales; family UBA11858; genus B10-G9. The sequence goes on from CAVVUX010000001.1 coordinate 332,294, forward strand.
TACATCCTTAAAAGCGCTGGTTGAAACCCTGTTCCCGTCATTTCCGTTCCCCGTATCTTCGGCAGACCTGGTAGTCTGGGGCTGGAGCGGCGGGGCCCTGGTGAATTTAGGGGCTTACCATCTCGAACTCGATGACTCCCGCTTAACAGTCTGCAACCTCGGTACGGCCTGTGATGGTGACGTTGCCAGTGGATTCCGTTCCACTTATGGAGAACTGGCAATTGATGAAGATCAACAGATCAGGGCATTCTACTGGTCCACGAATGCACCAGGCACGACTGATATTCTCTGGCAAATCTCAATCGCACCATTCTCGAAAGAATTTTCACCTCACCCTTACGGACTTGTGGGAGCTGGCTGCTCTGAAGGTTCGTTAATGGGTTCGTTCCAGCTCGATTTTCAAGCCCTGGACGATTACCTGCCTGCGCCATCTTCCTGCGGGGGCTATTCCCAACCCTGGGTCGAGTATTCCAAATTTGCCCCGGAAATGACCCAAAAACCAGCTTCTGAAATCCGCTATTTTATTCGCTTTACGCCAATGGCTGGTAATCAGCCTGCCGGGAAACCATCCAATCCCGTTGAAATCCTGGCTAAACCCGGAGAATCATTCATCGAGCCCGTAATTGTTGATCATCTCCCTGAAATCTATCAGGTTGAAATCGTTGACTTTGTTCCGATTAAAGATATGGATCCAAAATACTGGGGGTGTGTGGAAATCACAGGTCTGGATTATGATGTGATCTGGAACTATTTCCGGTCACGTTCTCCTCTTGCCCCTGATGACCACATCAGTCAGCTCACGACAAAATTATATAACGATCTCAACTATGCCATTGAGAACAACCTGCTCGTGTGCCCGGCTCCCTATAACAAATCCTCAGATTCCGGTTCAGTATTCAGTGATTGGGGGTCGATGTTCATCGAGGGTGTCACTGCGCTCTGGGATTCAGTTGTCAGCGCATTTAATTCCCTTAAGGAAGGGATCGTTGATGTGGCTGCCGCTGCGATCAACAAACTTGGCATACCCTGCGATGCAAAATGCAAAGCCGGCCTGAAGACTGGCCTGGAAATCGGTATCGCCTATTTTACCGGCATCCCACCCAGCCTGCCATCATTTGAGCAGCTGGCCGATCAGGGCATTGAATACATGATCGAACTGGCTGCAGCTGAAGCTGGCATACCTTGCCCGGAGGAGTGCCAGGAAATACTCCGGGAGGGGATTAAGAGTGTTGTCAATACAATTGCAGACAGCAGTTCCCAACCTGGCTGTGTTGATGAAAACTGGGCAAACGTTTTGGGCAAACACAGTCTTTGTCTGCCTCCCGGTGTGGAAACTGAAGCGGTGAAAGAAGGAATAGCCGAACCCGCCAGGGCATATATCAAAATAACAAGGAAGGGAGAGGAGCTGCCAGGCCAGTATCAGTACAACAACCAGCCTGCTTATACAGTTAATATCCGCGTGACTGCGGAGAACACGAAGCTTTCTGGAACCACGATCCCCTATGATTACAGCTACTGGGAGGGGAACAGCGGTTATAAGAAAAGGTTCACGGTCTATGCTCCTATCATAAAACTCCAGAATGATGTTTTTGACAGCCAGAGCCTCCCAATCCCACCGCTTAGTCCCGGGGAGGAAGTGATCATACCATTTGCCCTCACATACCATTCATATTTCATTCCGGAACATCTCCATTCCCTGATGATCGAGCTCAACTCCCGAAACCTGGAAGTCAGTGACGTGGGAGGCGTTGGGGGCAATCGTGCCGAAATATTTGATTGGGTATGTTTGTACAGGGGCGCAATGATCAAAATTGAGGCTGATGTCTCTTGCTTGAGTGTTCCAGCCGGTGTTATAGGAACGACATCACCGGACGAAAACTCCCAGCTTGTTCCATGTGGGGCAACAGCTCTGCCTGTTCTCTACCAGGAAACCAGCAATACCTGTTATCCATAATCAAACCAGCTGGACGCAGCTTCAGGAGACAGCTTTATGAGGAAATCAATTATTATCTACTGTTTATTGATGATCTTGACAGGGCTGGTTTCTGCCTGCGCTCCGGTGAGTCTGCAAACTACTTCAAACCTGATGTCCTGGATCGATGCCCCGCTGGATGGTTCCACCATTCCCCTGGCTCCATATCAAATTGTCGCCCACGGCAGTGATTCGGATCCAATTACAGCCCTCGAGATCACGATCAATGGCGACCTATTTCACGTGATTGACAATCCAAACCCGGAGGGCTTGCTGTTCACCGCCTACCAGGACTGGACCCCTCCTGCGGCTGGAGATTACCAAATTCAAACCAGATCAATGGACAGCAGCAATAACTGGAGCTCTGCAGCAATAGTCAGGGTAACTGTCGAAGAGGGCTATACTCCGCCAGAAATACTTGAGCTGCTGCCTACCGTTACTCCCGACCTTGAACTCAGCACTTGCGAACCAGCATTAACTGCTGCCATGAATACGACCTGCCGAACGGGACCATCAACATTCCACGAAGCAACCGCCTATTTGATTGAAGGAGATCAAGCCCCGATCGTGGCCAGGAATCTGGATTCAACCTGGTGGGCAGTTCAGCTAGAGACCGAAGCGCAGCCCTGCTGGATATCTGATCAGACTTCTGATGCTGTGTGTGTCACTGACGAAATAGAGTATCTGGAGTCTCCGCCCTCAATCACCAGAATCTTCCCCTCAAACCAGGAATTTTACTGGGGTGATAATCCATTAAAAACCATCACCATCAAGGCCCAGGTCGCGGGAGAAACACCTGTGGCCAAAGTCCGTTTCATCTACCACCTGGAAGGTAAGTCACAGTGGTATAACCTGACCATGTTCACCACAGCTGCTGAGATCTGGCAGGTTGATTTCAATGCCAGAAGCATCGATGGATATGAAAACGTGAACTCAGCGGTGATTGAATACTATCTCGAAGCCACTAACGAGGCGGGATTGATAACAAATAGCCCCTTGTTAAACAACATCAAACTCAAAAAAGTCCCCTGAAACTGCTCGGATAGGATCTGCCCCCGGGGTGAGATAAATAACTAATTCTGCCTGGAATTCGATCTGCCCAGGGTTATCCCTGAGAACAAGTGATACTTCAAAAGATCATCCTCTAAAATATTCCCTGGAGTATGTCTATCGGTTTAATTTGATTGTTTTTCTATTCAATTCACTATTCGCAACAACAAGTCTGTTTCCTTCAAAATCAATTTCTGCGCTCACTGTTCCGATTGAATTCAATGTTCCCGAAATATCGCCTATTTCAATGATTTCTCCGATTTCAAAGTATTCCCTGGCATAATAACCTGCCAGAATATTGTTCACCACATCTCTTGCTCCCAGACCAAAAGCGAGGGCAAGCCCTCCCACAATTATTGTAATGATGTTTGTAAGCGCATTCGTAAACGGGGATAAATTGATACCGAGTTCAGCTACAGCGCTGATGACAACGATTGTGATCAGGATCAGGCGAGAGCCTTTGCCAAGAATCTCATCATATTCAACACCAGTTGCCGCAATACTTGCCTGCACCCACCTGCCAACAAGCTGGGCCAGCATCACTCCTCCAACCAGGATCAGGAATGCAGTAAAAAGGCGGGGCATAAAATCCATAATATTCAACAGGACAGATTTTTCAAGATTAAGTCCCGAGGCAGCAATTCCTGCAAATGTTATGTAAAGCCAGAGCAGCCAAAATGACACCTTTCCTACCAAATCTGCCAGGGAACGTCCTGGCCCAAATTTATCCAGCTCCAAAGCCAACCGGGAATTTTCATAGATCTTGTTCAGTCCTGTATGGTTGATGAAGCGAACGAGCAGTTTTGAGACCACGAAGGCCAGGATCCAACCAGCGAGGATAAATGTAAATACGGTAATAAGCGCTGGCATGTTATCCACGAACCTCTGGATAATTTGCTCAATGATTGTTGTCCAAATATCTGTGTTCATGATTTCTCCTCTCGCGTTTGAGTGATAACACTCGTTTTGTACTGTCAGGGGATAAAGCAGCCCCAGGACTGTGACCAGGAAACCTTTCCCGCTCAGCCTGATAAAATGGCCTATCAAATTAGTTCGGTGAATTTTTCGCATTAAACGCATTTTTGATCTTGCTGCTGTCAACACTTTCGGATAATTCCAGGTTTCCCCAAGCAAGATCAACTAGCTCGAGGCAGATCTCGCAATTGCTCACGTGCTCAATTACGCGCTCAATCTCGATTTCTCCCAATTCACCATTTACATAAGACTTCAATTTCTCCTGGTTGTAAATGCTCAATGCTCATCAATAATCTCCAGATATTGTTTTCTAACCGCAAGCCGAGATCGCTGAACCCTCATCTTTGCTGCACTTTCAGATATATTCAGGCGGCTGGCAATCTCTCGATAAGTCAATTCCTCGCTTTCCTTCAAAAGGAGGATCTCCCGGGTTTTTTTATCAACCAGGGAAAATGCTTTTTTGTAGACATGGTGCTGATCTGATATTTGCTGCCCAATAGAGCCCTGCCCAGCAGACAAAATCTCATCCAATTCATCGATAGAATCCTCTATCAGTTTTGGTCGTATAGACCGCTTTCTCAGCTCATTTTTTGCGGTATTGCTGCTGATGCTGAATATCCAAGTTTTGAATGAGGATCGTTTCTCAAATTGATTAAGTTTCCGGTAGGCATTAAAAAAAATGTCTTGAGTCAGATCTTCAACATCCTGAGAGGAAAATGAATAACTAAACAGCACTCGTGAAACAAATATATGATGGCGCTGAAACAACTCATGATAAGGGCGCTCATCCTTAATGCCGCGTTCGAGGCAAAGCTCCACAAGTTCTATGTCCGTCAAAGTGCTAAGATCTAGCATAATTTATCACCAAGCCTGCCCTATGTAAATCCGAGCAGGCTTGTTGATAATTATAGATGTTAATCTAAGGTTTACGGATAAATAGCTGAACTATTTTCCTTTGCCTTTACCTTTGAGAGAATCCATCCAGTTGCTTACTATGGTCCCTGCGGTTTCACGGGAACCCAGGCCAAAGGCCAAAGCGCCAGCTACACCGATCGTTCCCAGAAGAACAGCAAATGTAATGTTGACAATCTCACCGGCTACTCCAACTTGCTGAAGAGCCATTGCAGAGACAAAAACCAGGACAGCGATCCGAACCAACGATGATGTGAACGCCGCGTTCTTTCCGCCAGCTGCCTGAATAATGCTGCTGGCAAGATTTGCCAGATACAAACCAACACCAAAGACTGCCAAAGCCAGAAGTACCTGTCCACCAAAAGCCATGAAGTTGGCAAGGATATCCGCCAGGAAAGCGAATCCGAGCATATCAGCGGCTTCAATGCCAGCCAGCAAGAGAACTGCAGCCAGAACTATGTAGCCGACTACTTCAGATATGGTGCGCTGGCCTTTTTCTTGGGCAACACGCAAGCCCAATACTTCGGGAACTTTGTCAAAACCAATTCCGGTAAGTAAATTGCTAACTAAACCGGAAACCAGTTTACCAGCAAAATAAGCCACCAAAATGATCAGCGCTGCACCGAAGAACATTGGTATCCCAGTCATAACAGCGGTCAACATAGAAATAGCAGGCGAAGAAATAGCCTCTACTCCCAGGGCGTTGAGTGCAGTAATAACAGCCGGGATCAAGATCAAAATGTACGTGACAGAGCCAATTATTTTTGACAATGGTTGAGTTTGGGTTTCACCACTTACACCAATCCGTTCCCCAAATTTGTCAAGATTCGTGGCTGCCAGCAGATTAACAACGATCTGTCGTACTATCCGGGCGATCAACCAGCCAACAAACAAACTAATGGCTGCTGCAAACACATTCGGGATCACACCTAAGATGGAATCTACTACGCCTGTGACTGGCTGAACCAATCCCTGCATACCAAGGGCACTTAAGACCGCAGGTAAAAAGAGCAAGAAAACCAACCAGAAAACTCCAGTTGCCAGGGAGTCCGAGACATTGACTGTCGGCTCATCAATCTCAGCCTGGGCAGCAAGTCTTTCATCCAATTTGGTCAATCGCATAGTGCGCTGGATGATAAATTTTGCGACGGTCGCTACCAGCCAGGCCAGGAACAAGATCAATAATGCGCCAATCAGTTGCGGAACAGCTAAAGCAAGCTGCTCAAGCATAGCATTCAACGGAGCAGCAACGCCTGGAAGCTGGACCGTCTGGAAGAAAGCTACCAGCACAAAGAGCATTACCAGGTAAAAGGCAGCTGACGAAATCCATTTATCAAGATTCAGCTTGGAAATTTCTTCGCCCTCAGCCACGGCCCCAGCCAGGCGGCTGTCAAGATTGGCCCGTTTTAATAAACGGTAGATTACTGCCTTGATGATCCGGGCAACAATCCAGCCAACGATCAGGATGCCAAGCCCGCCGAGAAGATAGAGCATATCTTCACCGACAAGACCAGCAAGTTGGGTCAAAATTTGATCAAACATAAATAATCTCCTTTTCCAATATTTAATATTACAGTTATTAGACACTCAATCAGGCCAAACAGTCACAATTGCTGTCAAAATAGGTTTATCTACTGAGATAAGATCTCCGGGCTCCGGCAGCAGCAATGGCAATCAACCTCCTGCACAGGATGCGATTGGTCCCTTATGTCATTAATATCAAAAAAGGAATCACCCTGCTGTCACTAGTGACATCGAGGAACATGAGCCAGGCAAGTTTGGCATGGATCCAGGGGTTGGAATTAGATTACAACGGGAATGTCGGAGATGATACCGCAAGCCATGTGGTCGTGGGCAGCGGGCATTAATTCAGATTAATAGAGACTTTTTAAGTCTGATCCCAAGTCTGCCTGAATTTATATGCCGGGGGAGATTGATAACTGGAGCCTGAAGTCAATAGCTATAAAAAAAATTTCTGCCGCCTGCAGGTCAGGTATCACTATAGTTAAATCCTGAGCAAGGCCCTGTTCGATACTGGTGTTTATTTTTTTGTCAGGCTCTTTGCAATCCACGAAACCAGGAATATAAAAGTCGCTACCAGCACAATCGCTGGACCGGAGGCCACGTTAATGTAGTATGAAAGATATAATCCGACCACACCAGAAATCGAGGCTATAACAGCCGCGAGCATCATCATGATCGGCAGACGCTTGGTCAGTAAGTAAGCTGATGCCGCCGGGGTGACGAGCATGGCAACCATCAGGGCCACCCCCACTGCCTGGAAAGAAACTGCGATCGCCAGCGCTATCAGGATCAGCTGCAAATATTCAAATAGACGGACAGGAATCCGAAGCGTGGCAGCCAGGGTTGGATCAAAAGTCAAAACCAGGAATTCTTTATAAAAAGCGATCACAAACAAAATGATCAATACGCTGAAAATAAAAATGATTAATAATTGATTTCCGGAAATTCCCAGCACATCACCAAACAAAAAATGGGTCAGGTCCACCGTATAGCTTTGCATGGTGGATATCATGGCTATTCCAAGGGCAAACATCCCGGCAAAAATGATCCCAATTGCAGTATCCTGTTTGATCTTGGCCCCCTTGCTGACAGCGCCTATAGCCAGGGAGACGATGACAGCCGTGCCAGTTCCCCACCAGAATAATGGCTCCCGGGCTCCATTCGTTAGCAAATATCCTACAGCTACTCCGGGTAATATTGAATGAGCCAGAGCATCACCAAAAAATGCCATGCCCCTGACAACTACATAAACTCCTACCACGGCACAGACAATTCCAGTCAGGATAGCCGCTGATAATCCCCTGACCATAAAACCATACCGAAGAGGCGTAAGCACCAGGTCAATGAGATTCATGATGGTCTCCTTCACAACAATCATCTCCGACGGCCAGCGTATCAAATTCTCCCTCTACAAAATGCAGGTGTCCCCGATACGCTTCCAGAAGGAGATCCCGCGTAAACACCTCATCCGGAGAACCAAAACCCAACATGGATTTATTCAGCAATAACACCTGGTCGAACTGTTCTGCTGCCAGCCTGAGATCATGCATTGAGATCATGAATGTCACCTGTTCCTCCTGTAATATTTCCAGGATTTCCAGGATCTTTTCCTGGGAGGGAACATCAAGACCATTAAGGGGCTCATCCAAAAGCATTAGCTCAGCTTCCTGCGCCAGAGCCCGGGCTATGAACATGCGCTGCTGTTCCCCCCCGGATAATTCGCTGATCTGCCTTCCCTTCAGGTGAATGAGATCGACCAGCTCCAGGGCGCGATCCACTCCCTCCGAATCCTCCCGCTGGGGCCATAAGAATGGACCCATCTTATTGATCCTCCCCATCATTACCACGTCTGAAACAGTAGCAGGAAATGACCAATCTACCTGGCTGCGCTGAGGAACGTAGGCAATACAGGTATGTCCGCCGGGTTCATGGCCTGAAACACGGACAGTTCCCGAATCAGGGTCCATAATCCCTGCAATCACTTTGAACAGGGTGGTTTTCCCGGCCCCGTTGGGACCCACCAGGGCCACGCCCTCGCCAGGGGTTAACTTAAAACTGATCCCCTCCAGGACTGGGCCCGTATCATACTCAATCGTGATGTTTTCCAACTCCAGAAGCGGAGCGTTCAAGATATGGGGAACGTATCTGCGGGAGAATGATCCCTTGCGAAATGAATTAATGATATTTTTCATATTTCCAACTATTTCAAAGCATCTACCAGGGTTTCAACGTTATAACGCATAAAATTCAAGTAGGTATCAGCCGGGGGACCATCCGAAAGAGAGCCCAAATAAAGCACGACCAGCGCAGTACCCGTTTCCTCTGTCACCCGCTCAGCCAGGGAGGGGTTAAAGTCCTCGCCAACAAAAACAGCCTTGACCTGATAATACCGGATAGAATCGATCAGTTCGGCCAGCTGCTGTCCGGATGTTTCAGCTTCGGTTGTCAATCCAGGTATCACTGCCCCGATTTCCTGGAGACCATATTCACGCGCAAAATATCCAAGAGAACCATGGTCACTGACCAATTCACGGTTCTCCACAGGAATAGCGGCGAGTTCGTTTCGGATCCACTTGTCAAGGTTTTCGATTTCCTGAATATATATCCCCGCCTGATCCTGGTAATAATCCTTGTTCAGCGGATCCATATTCGTCAATGTCTCGCTAATATTATCAACCCAGATTTTAATATTGATTGGATTCAACCAAACATGGGGGTCAGCCCCTGAATGATCAGGATCAATTTCCCCCTCAATTTCAGTACTGATGTACGGCGTAATACCTTCAGATGCAACTACCAGGCGGCCAGAATAATTCGATCCTGCCAGAAGCTCGTCCAAAAATTCCTCCAGCCCAAAACCATTCACAATCAAGAGCTCCGCATCAGTCAGACTAACCAGGTCACGGGGAGATATTTGAAAAGAGTGCGGGTTCTGGCCTGGAGCCAGCAAAATTTTCAAATCGACTTTATCTCCGGCAATCCTTCCGACAATATCTCCCAGGAAGGTAGTGGTCACTATAACCTGCAATGGGTCTTCTCCAGCCGGGGGAATACTTTCGGGTACTGCCTGGCAGGCAGCCAAGAATATACTCACGGTCAAGACAATCAGCAGCAGGCCAGATGTCGAGCGGTGTGACCTTATCAAGTATCCCCAGCGTCCAATGATGTTCATTTTACACATCCCTCACATAAACCAAAAAATTGCAGCCAGTGGTCTTCTACCTGGTATCCAGTTTGATCCTCAATGGCGGAGATATAACTCTCGATTTGTTCACTTCCATCAATAACACTCAGATGCCCACAATCATTGCAGATCAAATAATGCTTATGGCCTTCCTGTGTCGGCCAGATCCCATGGCAGCCTCCGGGCTGATGGATTTGCTGGATTAAACCCAGCCGATCCAACATTTCAAGAGTTCTGTAAACGCTGGCGATACCAGGCGGATCAGCCCGCGTTAGCGTGTTTCGGTAAATCTCCTGAGGAGTCAGGGGAGTTTCGGTGGAAGCAATTATTTCCATCACCAACAAGCGGGGGCGGGTAACCCGGTATCCTTGCTGCCTGAGAGATTGCTCCCAGATTTCCAGAATTTGATTAGTAGCAGGGGCTGCCATTTATTTACTTCCTTATTGATAATAATTATCATTATCAGATAATAAAATTATAGACCCGTTCTTGGCTCTGTCAAGAGATCTGGGCGAGCGGGACTCGCTGAGAACTGAAACCAAAGCCGGAGAAATAAAAAGTAACATTTCTAAGATGGCCTGTTGCTGGAGTATTCGGTCATAAAAAAAATAGGGCGTCTCGTAGAGACGCCCTATTACATGATCTAAAATCACTGTCGTAATTGATCCTGACCTTTTCTAATCTACGGGTGGCACGGGAGTCAAGGTTGAGATCGAACCCGGCGTGCCCGCAGGTGGGTTCTGGCCTATTTCTGTAGGCTCCGGGGTAACCAGATTAACACGGACCAGCAGGATCTGGCCAGGAAATATGGAGTCCGGATCTTCTAGGTCGTTATAGATCAGTATGTCATCAACCGTGCTTCTCAGCGCAAATGCAATCGATCCTACTGAATCTCCCGGCCTGACCATATATTCCACCCGGAAACCGGGCAGGACATCAAATGGAATTGGCGTAGGAGTGGGCACTGTAGCGCCCGGGGCAGGGACCAGAACTTCATCACCAACAAACAGGATCGGGTTTGCCAGATCAAGGTTTAAGCGATCTTCCCCGGCATTATAGATGAGCAGGGTGAAAATATCCATCCCAAATCGCTCGGCGATGGAAGCAAATGTATCATTTTCTTCAGCGATATAGATCACCGCGCCGGTCCGAGTCGGGGTCGGGCTGGGCTCAGGAGTATCAGTCGGCAGGGCTTCAGTAGGCGTCAAGGTGACCGTTGCTGTTGGCGGTACAGGGCTGGGCGTGAGCGTAATCGTTGGCGTCGGTGTTTTTGAGGCGAATATGGAACCCAAACTTACCTGTGTTCCTGAAAGCCAGAAGATCAGGAGCGCTGCCCCCAGGATGATCAACACAGCAGTTCCAACAAAAAGAGCAACATTACTCCCGGATTGATTTTTCCGCTTCCGATAGGAGTCGATAATATCCTTTGTCGAATCTTGTTTACTCATAAGATCTTATCCTTCCTGCATAGAGCCACCATTGTACCACTTTGCATTATTGGTCCAATACGCATTCTAGCAGGTTGAATGTTGGTCAATTAATTACATTCTACCTTATTTTCAATTGCTGGTAACTGGCAGGATCTGCTCTGGGTCAGCGATGGATCCTTAACGCATCCCAAACTGCTTGGTTCTCCGATGAGCTGGAATTTGCGACAACGATCAGGAAAATCTGGACCGTTTCACCCTTGTAATCATCCAAATCAATTTCAAATGATCTCATTCTTCTGTCGCAGATTTCATTCCATTCCCCGAGCAATACCAGGGTAGAAGGATCTCCATCCCGCATCAAATGGATCCGGTAATCCACATCACCATCCCCACAAGTGCCATTGGACCTCTGGGTCAAACCAATCCTGCCAAATAACAAATCTCCGCCGTTTACCTTATAGTCGGGAAAACGGCCAATAATGTACTTGCCCTTACCTTGTGGGGGCGTGGTGACCAGCAGAATACCGGAAACCCGCCCGCCCTCAAGGAATTGTTCATCCAGCAAGGCGACATAAGGATCATCCGGGGCACCCGGATCGTCAAAATTCAAGATCTTACCCCCCAGATCAATGAAGTCGACCGGGGTGGAACCACTCCCCCAGGCAGCGTCGCCTGCCCGGGAATTAAATTCCAGCATTGTGCCTGCCCCCTCCACCACATTGATCTTGACCCAGAAAGCCTTGGAGAATTCTCCAACACCGAATCCATCTCCTTTGACATTCCGGAGCTTCCAATTTCCCTGGTAGGAACCCGTTTCCAGGGGTGCAGTCAGCTCAACCGACACATCCATTGAATCTCCCGGCTGGATCGTCTCGCCTGTTAACCCCTGAGAAGATGGACCGCCCATTATTTCTCCGCTCTCAAAATAAAGTAAATATCCGATCGTCCAGGGACAGGAGCCTGAATTCTGGATCCGCCATGTTTTTGTAAAACGCTCTCCGGGAGCCAAATCCATTTCATCGGGGATAGTCACATCTTTGATGAATTTCACCTGGTCGCACAATTTAGAATTGTCAGTATCCGAACTACCAGGAGTCTCTGTTGAAAGAATCTCCTCAGAGCTGAACGTTGCTTCCGGGGTTCCTTGAGCGGCTGTAATTCCAGGTGTGCCCTGGGGTTTTCCAATCCCAGAAACCGTCAATTGAATCGATAATGTCTGAGCAGCTTCTGTATATAAAGCGCCTGGTTTACCTGCCGGCACAGGATTATTGTGGGGAAGCTGACAAGCCCCCATCAGAAAAGTCAGGAATATGATCTGGATCTGTTTTCTTAACATCTTGGATACCACTGGAAAATGCATTTGTGATCCTATTGTACCGAACTCCGGGAATTGAGATATGAAAAGCTGTTGTTATTTTCTTTTCCTGATCAGTTCAAGTGAGTGCCGAAGATAGTCATCAATCGGATAGCTGTCAACCGCATCCAGATCAACCCAAACATATTCCTGGGCTTCATCATTAAGCATAACCTCGCTGTCGGTTACGTGACAGACATAATCAAAAAATATAAAATGCTTTTTCTCCCAGAAACTTTCATCAAAGATAAATTCCTGGAAGCATAAAAAAACGGCATCGATCAATTCCAAACCGGTTTCTTCCCGGATCTCCCGTTCCAGGGCGGCTGACAAACTCTCCCCGATCTCAACATGCCCGCCAGGAATTGTGTATTTTCCTTTCCATTTATGGGTTTTCACCAGCAACAGCTGGTCATTCTTGTTAATTATCAACGCGCCAACAGTTGGCTCAGGAAATTGCTGTGGTGTTTTCATGCCAATTCTAGCCCTTTTCTAGGGTGTGGTGGTCAATAGTTACTTGGATTTCAAGAGCAGGCTTCCCTGCATCGACCAGGGTCCTGTCCAGGTAATCAGAACCTCGGAAGTCTGGCCCAGTAGATCCCGATCGCTCTCGACGAAGACTAATTTATTAGTCGGGGTTCTTCCTCGCCAGCGACCTTTTCCTTGACCTTCAAAAAGGACTTCAAAGGTTTGATCGAGATACCTTTGGTTGATCCCGGTGGCAATTTTTTCCTGCAGCTCTTCAATCAGCCTGAACCGGCGCCATTTTTCCTCATCACTCACATCATCTTCCATTTTTCGAGCGGCAGCTGTTCCTCCGCGGACAGAATATCGAGCCAAATGGACAACGTCGAGTTGTAACTCCTCGAGTAAATCGTATGAGCTTTGAAATTGGGAAGCTGTCTCACCAGGGAAACCCACAATCACATCAGTGGCAATACTCGCGCCGGGAATCCTGGCACGAATATCAGCGACCAATTTCCGGTAATCATCAACCACATACTCCCGCTTCATATTCATTAGAACCTGGTCATGGCCAGCCTGATGGGGAACTTCAATATGAGGCATCACTTTAGGCAATGCTGCCACAGTATCCATTAATTCCTGACTGAACCAATTGGGATGGGATGTTAAGAAGCGAATCCTTTCCAGGCCTTCGATCTCATGGGTGAGCTCGAGCAGTCCCGACAGGGATGATTTTTCTGGTAGATCCAATCCGTAACGATCGACAATCTGCCCCAGCAAGGTAATTTCCTTTACTCCCTGGGAGACCAATGATCGGACTTCATTGATGACATCCCCAACCGGACGGCTGCGTTCGACCCCTCTGCGGTAGGGAATGATGCAGTATGTACAGGCGTGGGAACAGCCCAACACAACCGGAACATATGCAGAGACCAGCTGATTCTGATCAGCTTCGGGCAATGTGAGCTCCCCGTCCATAAATGCAAAACGACGCGAGGTCGCATCCTGCTGCCAAGCTTTTGTGTCTTGCTGGGTAAGAAAAGAAACTAATGGGCCTGGATCTGAGGGTGCCGAAAAGACATCAACATGAGGGAACTGGGCTTCCATTTCCTCGCTGCCCTTGATGCCTACCAGGCATCCCATCACATTGATCACAACTTCCGGGCGGTTCTTCTTGAGGTATTTAAGGGAGGATATCCTGCCGACAGCGCTATCCTCAGCACTCTGCCGGACAACGCAGGTATTCAGGACAACAACATCGGCATCTTCTGCCCGATCAGCAGGATGATAATTTAATCCTTCCAGGGCCGAAGAGACCCGCCTGGAATCGGCCACGTTCATCTGACATCCGGAAGTCCAGATATGGTATTTCATGGGTGCCATTATATCGGTTGGCATGACAACGTCAAGTAAGGGACAAAGTCCCAGATTATAAAAATCGCTCCCCGGGATAGATTAAAGATTCCCGGGGAGCGTAAAAACAGTAATTGTCGGTAATTCAATATCAGGTCAATCCAGGGTCAAATTTGCTTCCTGGATTAAAATTCGTTCAAGGGCCATAGTGTGGGAGCAGCGGTCTCTGGTCTGGAAAAAATCACAATCACAAGTCCAATTTCCATCCTGGAACGACACCTCGTGAGGGTTATTATGACCCTGAATTGTCACTGATAACGAGTTGATCTTAAACCGTTCCCTCTCTGTGGCATATTGCTTTGATTTTTGAATTTTCCCAATCATTCCAGAATCCATATTTATCCCTCCAGTTCTTGATATAAAAAGCACGCAACCTGAAGGTGCGTGCTTTAGTTCCTATGCTTCAATTATTCTATTTAGGCTAACATATCCCATCATGAACTACCTTTAATACTTCACCAGTATACGCCGAGATCAAAAATAAGTCAATAATTAGCTGATCGGCAAACTAGATATTCACATTTTTCCAGGCAGAAAAGAGCACATCCATAAATCGATCGATATCCAGTATCAGGGCTGGCATATTCACACCCGCCCCAGATCTATTCTCAATCGAGATCAGGGTTCCATCCTCAAGATCTGCAGCTGTGGAAACAATATCAACCTGATATTTGTTAAATAGATCTGGCTCTGTAAGGTAGATCGCAGGCAGCAAGTCCCACAGATAAAAATTTCCGAGGCCTGTGAATATCGCATGTAATATTAACCAAAACCGGACTGACTGGCGGGTCTTCTGGCTCCAGAAAGATATTCTTTTCAGATCACTCCAGGTAAACGGGGCCTGCAGACAAATCTGGGCTGTCATCAGGCTGACCTTTGTAGGAGCATTCAATACCTGGACCGCTGCTTCCGGATCTGCTGAAAGATTCAGTTCGTGTACTATTCTCCGACCCATTTTAACTGGACGCAAATACCCCCCCATACAGGATATACTTTTAAGATTGCTGAAAAAATTTGGGTCGAGCTTATTCGCTGCCGCTAAATTTCCAACGGGGCCCGTTGCCAGTAAATTGATCTCACCAGGATAACTTGAAGCCATTTCAGCCAGGTAACGGGCAGCGCTCGTTGCATCCCCACCCCTGCTTCCTGCTCCACGCAGAACAGGCAGGCCAGTCAAGCCCAGGTCTGCAGCCAGCTTGAGTGTCTGGCTATAAACCTGATCTATGGTCCCGTTCCCAAACGTGGTAGTGATGCCCATTAAATCGATATCAGACCGGCCTAACAAATAAAACAAAGTCAGGCCGTCATCAATTTCCTTGGTCATCAGTCCCAGCGTATTATCACAATCAAAAATGACCTTTTCCATGACAACCTCATCACCTGGATCCAATTTTACTCGCGAGCCTCTCCCCGGGTAACCAGGGTCATGGCTATCAAACCCAGAACAAAGAATGCGGGGCCAGACAGGAAAATGGTTTTGAAGTTGCTGTCAAAAAGGTCAATCACTGCCCCCATCATCAACGGTGCAAATGCAGCACCTACCTGAGATGCAAAATAATAGAGGCCTGTATAGGTCCCCAATAGGCGTTGATCTTCCGTTGTATCAATCACCATCGGCAAGGTATTGACGTTAATCAAAGCCCATCCAATTCCACTGATCGCCAGCACAATCCCGATCTGGGTAGAAGATGTCACGAAAAAGCCCAGCAGCATATCCAGACCAAAAAGCAGGATGCCCGCGATGATCGTCTTCCGGCGTCCGAATTTTGCACCAATAAAACCGGCCGGGATCGTAAAGAGAATAAAGGTGACGCCTGCCAGGCCAAACAGTGTGGGTGCAAATCCTTCACTGACTCCAAGTTCATTGATCGCATACGACGTAAAGAATGTGCCAATACCTTCATAGGCGATGAAGAGGAGGAAGATCGCTCCCAACAGGGCAAATAAACTCCGGCGATATTCTTGAGGAATAACAGCAACGCCTTTTAATCCCCCCAGCGCTTTTTCCTCTTGACTTAGCTCGTGACTTTCAGGATGAGGAAGCTCATCCACTCGAGGCTCTTTGGTAGTCAGGAACAGAACAACAACTGCCAGGATCAGGATGGCAGCAGCACCGACAAATGGATAAAGGGGCTTAATATCAAATAATAGGGCCAGTCCAAAAGCACCAATAATAAAACCAACTCCTCCCATAAAGTTGATCACACCATTGGCTTTACTTCGCAATGGTGAGGGGATCAAGTCTGGCATCAGAGAAACAATCGGGGTTCGAAGCACAGCCATAGCTAACAAAACTACTGCTGTAGCAATCATGAACAGGGCGAAAGCTCCAGAATTTTTCGCAATATTTCCATTGAATTCCGGGTTGATCATCCCTGCAGCCAAAGGCATCAGAATAAACGCCAGCGCAGCTAGGGGGGCAGCTGTCAGAATAAATGGATAACGTCTGCCAATCCGGGTCCGAATGCGGTCACTCCAGATCCCAATCAGCGGCAGGATCAGAATAGCTGCCAGGTTATCAATTCCCATGATAGCCCCGGTAGTTGTTGCATTCAAACCAAAACCCAACACATCCCTCGAGCTGGCAAACCCGGGATGACCAGTCTGAAGAAAGATCGGCACAAAAGCATTATAGATCTGCCAGATGACCATGGTGCCCAGGAAACCAAAACCAATCATGAAAGTTTTTTTCCAATCAAGTTTCATTTTTTCCTCCAGATCTATTCCTAAAGTATAAGACTTAAAATCCAGCCTGGTTTCAGATTTCTTTTTTCATCTCCCCAACAGTATATTTCATCCAAATCAATGTTCGGGTTGGTTTAAACCAGTGAGTCTCCAGGCTGCGATTGGTTCTGCGCTTGGGAAAATTCAATCTAAGGGGTCTTTTATAACCAGCAGATTTCATCCAGACCGGCAGGAAGGCATCCAGCAAGACACCTTCTGTTTCCGCAGATGAAGCGATCCAGAGCCAATCCGCAAAAGTTTTTGATGACTGCCAGGAAACCACCCCTATCAATTCACTTCCCGCAACAACTGACCATTGGGAAATTTTGGGGTCAATCAGGAGGAATCTGGATAGACTGCCCGGAATGCCCCCTCTTAAATATTCAGGTCGGAAAGGGAGGTGCCAGCGGACCTCTGGGGGATAGTTATTCTCAAGCCATTTCCTCTGCTGAGACCAATGTCCTGCCCGATGGGGTTCTACAGAAAAACCCGGCACCTGCCAGGTCAGCAGCTCCCTGGGAATGTCACGGGGATCCAGGATCCAGGTAGTCCGCCGGGAAATTTCTTGAAAATTGTGCCGAAGATAAAGATCAACTGCCCCCTGGTTGCCTTCATCAACCTGAAGCCAGATACCGTCCAATTTGTGCGGGGCAAGGAAATCCAGAGCCTTACGGACCAGTGACCGGGCTATTCCTTGACGTTGAAAATCTGGATGGACAGCTACGTTGGCGATCATGTAGTAATGTTTGCTGCCGACGTGATATGGAATCAGGCTCAAGTTTCCAACAATATCCCCCTGTTCTTCCCAAACATAACCGGTGAATGGCATTGATACCTGGCCCGCCATTTGAAATGCCCAATCCTGGAAACGCCGATTTCGGGCAGAAGAACGCATTTTTCGCAGGAGAGCTTCCCCATCAGGGGTCAGGCGATCAGCAAAACAGAGTTCTACCAGATCGGAAACTGAAAGCAGATCTGTTCTGACATCAAAGGCCCGGATTGGCAAAGATCCGTTTTGAACTGTAACCTTAACAGCCATGGGGTTGATTTTACCACCGGGAAGATTGTGAGAGCTGGCAACATTAACGGAAAAACAAAGTCCCTGTGGATGGGTATCTCATCCCTCAATTACAATCGTCACCGGACCATCATTAAGGATTTCCACCACCATATGGGCGCCAAATTCCCCCTGGCTGGTTGGCACGCCAAGCTGATCGAGACAGGAGGAAAAATAAGCCGTCAGTGGATTGGCTATCTCAGGATCACCGGCTTTCGTGAAGGACGGACGATGACCCCGACTGGTGTCAGCAAAAAGAGTAAATTGCGGTACGACCAGGGCGCTTCCGCCAATGTCAAGCAGTGATAAATTCATCTTTCCCTGATCATCGGGGAAGATCCTTAACCTGGCTATTTTTTCTGCTAATTTTTTGGCTGTCTCACGACTATCATCAGGTCCAACACCCAGCAAGATCACAAGCCCCCGGGAGATTTCAGCTATTTCTTCTCCGCCCACTGAAACGCTGCCCCGGGTGACCCGTTGAAGGACCACTTTCATTCTATTCAGCTCCCATAAAAACCAATCGCAGCGCGGACTTCAGCCATGGTTTCCGAAGCAATCAACCGCGCCTGCACCGCACCTTCCAATAAAACATCACGCACAAAATCAGGATCTTTTTCCAGCTCCGCACGTTTGGCGCGAAATGGTTCGAGGTATTGATTTAGGTTGGCAGCCAAGATGCGTTTGCAATCCACACAACCAATTTCCGCTGTCCGGCATTCAGTATTGATCTGCTCCACTTCGTCGGGGCTTGAGAAGATCTTGTGCAGCGTAAACACATTGCAGATATCCGGGTTTCCAGGATCAGTCCTTTTAATGCGCTGAGGGTCTGTCACCATTTGCATGACCCTCTTTTCTGTTTCCCCGGGTGTTGCTGCCAGTTCGATATGATTATCGAGGCTTTTGCTCATTTTGCGCTCACCATCAATACCCAGTACTTTCGGAATTTGAGTCACCTTGGCTTGCGGTTCGATTAAGATATCTGTCTGATAGCGATGATTAAATGACCTGACCATTTCCCTGGCAAATTCCAGGTGGGGAATTTGATCCGTGCCTACAGGAACTGTATCAGCTTTATACAGCAGAATATCTGCAGACATTAATACCGGGATAACCAACCAGTCCGTAGTTGACATTATCCGGATTATCCCGGATCTTTTCTTTAAATGTCGGCAGGGCAGTTAGTTTTCCAAGCGGTGTCACCATTGATAGAATAGTATGGAGTTCCATGACTTCCGGCACATGGGACTGGACAAAGATGATGCTTTCCCCGGGATCCATCCCCGCAGCCATCCAATCAAGCGCCATTTCCAGGGTATTCGCTTTCAAATCCCGGGTTGTCGCGATAGTAGTTAATGCATGCACATCCACAACACAATAAACGCAGCGATAATCTTGCTGGAGCGCCACATAATTTTTGATAGCTCCCAGGTAATTTCCCAGGTGCTGGCGCCCGGTTGGCCTGGCGCCCGAAAATACCCTGCCGATTTTTTCAGCCATTAATGCTCGCTCCTGATATGTATTTCGAACAGCTCAAGGATTTCAGGAGGATCAGCATGACGGCCTGTTTCCAGTTTTGAATAGATCAAATCACCGTTTACCTTGATCTCAAAAGCTCCACCATCGCCCGGAATTAGCTCGATATCTTCAATAATATCTTTGTGTTTCTTCATTAGTGCTCCCTCTAAACTGAGGGCTCGAGGTATGTATTTTCAAGGCACACAATATTCGATGGAAATCTTATACATCACAAATAACTCCTGTTTAGAATAATTCCAGATTAGTATAACATATCTGAAAAACCTCCCCAGGAGTGGGAGGTTTTTCAGTTAGCCAGATTGATACCAAGCGAGTTGCTGGAAGCGAGCAAACATCGATGGCCTAGGATCAATTAAATACGGATCAGTGATAATAATCCGGTTTTACGTCCACCAGAACTCCCCGGATCAAAACCCGGAAATCATAAGCATCTGTGTAGGTATTGAAACCTTTGCAGGTTAACAGGGTGATCCAGGGGTATTCCTCATGCCGGGAAGCTATTGGATCATCAGGATTGATAATCTTATTTGTCCTGACCTGGTAGATAAATTGCTGACCATAAGCATGGACTATGATCTGGTCATCCCATTTTAAGCTCTGGATATCCACAAATGGTCCCGGCAGTCCGCTGGGAAGATAGACATGGGCGGTCAGAATGCTGTTTCCACTATGAGAAGGAAATGCCGAGCCTTCCAGCCAACCCGTGTCATTAGATAACCAGGCCACATCCCAGAAATCATCTACCAGGGGAACTCCCACGATGGTCGTTTTCAGATTCAGGGCCGGGATTTCCAACCAGACACCGGCATAGGATTGGAACTGTCTCTCCAGAGTTTGCTGGGGAATCTCAGTGACCACTCCAGGTTCAAATCCAGTAGCAGGTGCGGATGGAAGTGTGGAGCGGACCCAGGTAGCGCTGGCCTGGGCAGCTGTGGTTTCGCCCCCACCAGGATCGATCGTGCCATTTCCATTCAGATCAGCATCCAATACCGCGTTATTACTGGCTGACGACAAGCCAGAGGGGACATTGACCAGGAATGTGATTACTACTTCGTTTGCTGCGTCGGCTTCACCAGTTGCACCTGGATCAGGACCAATCGTTCCTTCCCAGTGGATACGGTTGTTACCACTATCAAAATCACAGGTGCTCGGACCTGGCGCTGTAGTGGAACTTCCCCGAGGAATACACTGCAGAGACCCAGCTGACAAATGTAGTTCCAGCCGGTAAGGGATCGTTAACAACCACATCAAGAGCTGTAGTATTGGAATCGTTGATCCAGACCATTGTCCAGCGCAAAACGGGCAAACCAAAGTCATCAAAATCCTTAATACCAAACGGGGGGTCAAATATTTTCGTCGCCGTCTGGGTGTCCGTTGCACTGGTCGTCCCGTCCGCACTCGCATCCGCAATATTCACCACACTGCCTGCATTCAGATCAGCCTGATCCACCGTGTAGCTGGCCGTGCAGGTCAGGCTCTCTCCCGGATCCAGGTCCCCGTCCAAGTTGCCCACCGTCGTCACCGCCGGGCAGCTCTCATCGGTCGCCTGATCATCATCAATCGTCACCGGGCCCGTCAAACTCACGTTGCCCGTGTTCGTCACCACGAAACTGTAAGCAATCACATCCCCCACGCTGGCGTAGGGATCCCCGCTCGTAATACTCTTCACCAACGTCAGTTCCGGGTTCTGGGTCGCATCCGCCGTCTGGGTGTCCGTTGCACTGGTCGTCCCGTCCGCACTCGCATCCGCAATATTCACCACACTGCCTGCATTCAGATCAGCCTGATCCACCGTGTAGCTGGCCGTGCAGGTCAGGCTCTCTCCCGGATCCAGGTCCCCGTCCAAGTTGCCCACCGTCGTCACCGCCGGGCAGCTCTCATCGGTCGCCTGATCATCATCAATCGTCACCGGGCCCGCCAAACTCACGTTGCCCGTGTTCGTCACCACGAAACTGTAAGCAATCACATCCCCCACGCTGTCGTAGGGATCCCCGCTCGTAATACTCTTCACCAACGTCAGTTCCGGGTTCTGGGTCGCATCCGCCGTCTGCGGTGTCCGTTGCACTGGTCGTCCCGTCCGCACTCGCATCCGCAATATTCACCACACTGCCCGCATTCAGATCAGCCTGATCCACCGTGTAGCTGGCCGTGCAGGTCAGACTCTCTCCCGGATCCAGGTTGCCGTCCAAGTTGCCCACCGTCGTCACCGCCGGGCAGCTCTCATCGGTCGCCTGATCATCATCAATCGTCACCGGGCCCGCCAAACTCACGTTGCCCGTGTTCGTCACCACGAAACTGTAAGCGATCACATCCCCCACGCTGGCGTAGGGATCCCCGCTCGTAATACTCTTCACCAACGTCAGTTCCGGGTTCTGGGTCGCCGTCCGCCGTCTGCGTGTCCGTTGCACTGGTCGTCCCGTCCGCACTCGCATCCGCAATATTCACCACACTGCCCGCATTCAGATCAGCCTGATCCACCGTGTAGCTGGCCGTGCAGGTCAGACTCTCTCCCGGATCCAGGTCGCCGTCCAAGTTGCCCACCGTCGTCACCGCCGGGCAGCTCTCATCGGTCGCCTGATCATCATCAATCGTCACCGGGCCCGCCAAACTCACGTTGCCCGTGTTCGTCACCACGAAACTGTAAGCGATCACATCCCCCACGCTGGCGTAGGGATCCCCGCTCGTAATACTCTTCACCAACGTCAAGTTCCGGGTTCTGGGTCGCGTCCGCCGTCTGCGGTGTCCGTTGCACTGGTCGTCCCGTCCGCACTCGCATCCGCAATATTCACCACACTGCCTGCATTCAGATCAGCCTGATCCACCGTGTAGCTGGCCGTGCAGGTCAGACTCTCTCCCGGATCCAGGTCCCCGTCCAAGTTGCCCACCGTCGTCACCGCCGGGCAGCTCTCATCGGTCGCCTGATCATCATCAATCGTCACCGGGCCCGCCAAACTCACGTTGCCCGTGTTCGTCACCACGAAACTGTAAGCAATCACATCCCCCACGCTGGCGTAGGGATCCCCGCTCGTAATACTCTTCACCAACGTCAGTTCCGGGTTCTGCGTCGCCGTCGCCGTCTGCGGTGTCCGTTGCACTGGTCGTCCCGTCCGCACTCGCATGCCGCAATATTCACCACACTGCCCGCATTCAGATCAGCCTGATCCACCGTGTAGCTGGCCGTGCAGGTCAGACTCTCTCCCGGATCCAGGTCGCCGTCCAAGTTGCCCACCGTCGTCACCGCCGGGCAGCTCTCATCGGTCGTCTGATCATCATCAATCGTCACCGGGCCCGCCAAACTCACGTTGCCCGTGTTCGTCACCACGAAACTGTAAGTGATCACATCCCCCACGCTGGCGTAGGGATCCCCGCTCGTAATACTCTTCACCAACGTCAAGTTCCGGGTTCTGCGTCGCCGTCGCCGTCTGCGTGTCCGTTGCACTGGTCGTCCCGTCCGCACTCGCATCCGCAATGTTCACCACACTGCCCGCATTCAGATCAGCCTGATCCACCGTGTAGCTGGCCGTGCAGGTCAGACTCTCTCCCGGATCCAGGTCGCCGTCCAAGTTGCCCACCGTCGTCACCGCCGGGCAGCTCTCATCGGTCGCCTGATCATCGTCAATCGTCACCGGGCCCGCCAAACTCACGTTGCCCGTGTTCGTCACCACGAAACTGTAAGCGATCACATCCCCCACGCTGGCGTAGGGATCCCCGCTCGTAATACTCTTCACCAACGTCAGTTCCGGGTTCTGCGTCGCAGTCGCCGTCTCGGTGTCCGTTGCACTGGTCGTCCCGTCCGCACTCGCATCCGCAATATTCACCACACTGCCCGCATTCAGATCAGCCTGATCCACCGTGTAGCTGGCCGTGCAGGTCAGACTCTCTCCCGGATCCAGGTCGCCGTCCAAGTTGCCCACCGTCGTCACCGCCGGGCAGCTCTCATCGGTCGTCTGATCATCATCAATCGTCACCGGGCCCGCCAAACTCACGTTGCCCGTGTTCGTCACCACGAAACTGTAAGCGATCACATCCCCCACGCTGGCGTAGGGATCCCCGCTCGTAATACTCTTCACCAACGTCAGTTCCGGGTTCTGCGTCGCATCGCCGTCTGGGTGTCCGTTGCGACTGGTCGTCCCGTCCGCACTCGCATCCGCAATATTCGTCACACAGCCCGCATCAGATCACCCTGATCCACCGTGTAGCTGGCCGTGCAGGTCAGACTTTCTCCCGGATCCAGGTCGCCGTCCAAGTTGCCCACCGTCGTCACCGCCGGGCAGCTCTCATCGGTCGCCTGATCATCATCGATCGTCACCGGTCCCGTAAAACTCACGTTGCCCGTGTTCGTCACCACGAAACTGTAGGCAATCACATCCCCCACGCTGGCGTAGGGATCCCCGCTCGTAATACTCTTCACCAACGTCAGTTCC
>CAVVUX010000002.1:0-1556757 GCA_963751575.1 uncultured Chloroflexia bacterium
CTTCTGGTAGTTGTGAACCTCCCCTGATCCGGTTATCTGACATTGTAGGAAAAATTTACCAAGGCTTAAATACTGAGTTTTCTAATGGCAGAAAAAAAAAGTTCCCCATCCACAGACTCTCTGGCAGTCCAGGCAGTAAAGGTCTGGCAGTTGCTGTTCTGCCTGTCAAGCACTAGGGATTGGCTTTCTTCTGCCGATTTTTCTCGATATACCGGAATCCCTGAAGATCAGCTTATTGAACCTCTCAATCTGATCCAAAAATTCTGTCAGCTGAATGCCTTCCCTCCGCTTGGGTTTGTCAATGGTAATTTATTTTTTGGCGGGGCTGAATATGAATTTATTAGCAGGAGTCGAGTTTACGCAGAGATATTATGGTTCCCCTGGTGGAGGATTGCTCCTCTGGAATCCAGGGATTTTCAAAAGATCCTGGCGGAGGATTATCTGCCTGGAAATATATTCTACGATCGAACGCCGATCCAGACCCCAAATTTGGATGATCCGATTGAAATCATTAAGAACGAGGCCAAGTTTATTTTGCCTGCCCGGCAAGCCCTTTTTCTTTGGCAGTATCTGCTTACCTGCGCATACTATTGCATTGGGACTGATGAGGATAGGCTTCAGGAGATAACCGGGAGTGATTATAATGCCTTGGCTCACTCCCTGGAGTTGGTCGAGAAATACTGCAATGATCATAACTTCCCGTCATTGCCGTCTTTGATGTTAAAAAGGTTTTATATCGGCTATCTGTTTGATCCTCTAGAAGCTGGTGCATCATTCCATGAAATCGCTAGGTTTCCATGGTTCCGTCAGGAGCCCCCGACTACGGAAGATTTTGCCAGGTATCTCAAATAAATCAATCTTGTTCTTGGTGTTTGGGTCATTCATCCTGCTGGCTTAATTCTTCAGCCAGTTGATGAATTCTTGGAAGATGTTTAGCGTTATGTTTGATCAAATTATTAGGTATCGCTTTGTCACCCCACCTGGCCCCTGCCAGGGCACCAACCAGCACCGGGCTGTAATTGGCAGGTCCGGCAAATTTTATTGAGCGTTCCAGCGCTTCCTGGAAAGTGTCAGAGGTATGCATAAAGTACAGGGATGCCCGGAGTACATCAGGAGAATATCCGCTCCGAGATGTCGGTGAGATCTTAGAGAAGATCATGCTCAAGATCCAATCTGGCTGTCCCCTCGCCGCTTCCAGCAGCGTTTCTTCCCACGAGTGCCCTGAGAGCAGATAGCGGATGATCCTTACTGCTAAAGCTGATCCTTCCCCGGCCAGTGGATGATAATGGGTCAGTCGGGCTTCTTCTTTGGCAGCCTCATCTAAATCAACTGAAGGTATATAACTGCATAATGCCAGAGGAGGGCAGCGGTGCATCGGATTACAGCCTGCAGTCATCTCATTTAGCTCATGGTGCATGATTTTGGCTGCTTCAGAGTAGGATTTCCCCTTGTCAACTAATTTGAATACACCAGCTGCTGTAGGTCCGGTATCAAAGCCGCTTATTTTCCACCACCGCAGGTAGCTCCCTCCCACAACATCCTGCTCAAACCCCTGGCAGCGGATTCTCGAAACTTTCTGCTAATTCCAGAGCCATCTGGATAGGTCCGCCGATCAGGTCGCCGGCGGCTAACCCCAACAGGGTTCCGGAGATTTTCTCAGCTTTGTTCATCTTCTGATCCTTTCACGACATCATGATGCCTTTTTCCCTTTTGTAAGTGTGGGTCAGGAATTGGCCTCGTTCCTCCTGCTTTCTGATCCGCTTCCGGGATTTATCCAGTTCTTCCTGACTGTCATACACACCCAGAAGACTCCGGAGTTCTCTCCCTCATACCAGAGTTCGATCTGGCCCCGTTCGTTGATTTTAGTTTTATACATTTCTTTCCCCTATCTCAACCAGGTAAACAGCATATCTGAGTAAATTAGGAAAGCTACCATACACATACACACCAGAGCCTGGAACAAATAGTATGTCCGTCTTATTACAATCTTGTTGAATTTCCACAATTTGAAACTTGGAATCACTACAATTGGCAACATAAGAGTCAGCAATATCGGGATTAATAACACCCAACGTGCTTCCCCGGGCAGTGCGCTGGCATTCCAATAACCAGGGAACTGAGATAATTGACTCCTGAAATGGTCAAGGCCAATTCCTAGACCCAAACTGGAAAGTATAAAAACCCAACTGGCAAGTTCGAACCTTCTATGCAAACTCCATTCAATCGGGGATCTATTTATCCACGTCCCCCTGAATTTTTTCCATATTCTCATGATGCCGCGCGAGATACTTCTCAATATCATCAATAGAAGTACCATGACTGGGATAAATATGTACGAAGCAGATATATCTTTTGATCTGCTAAGAAAAGGAATTGATATTGCTGATTTTGGAACTGGGTAGATCCTGCGATTTGGATCAGCTAAACAATCCGCAGTAACTGATATTGTTGGTTTTTCCAAAAATTCTTCAACTATATCTCGAGTACAGTCGTCATTGAACGCCACCCCGTGAGATCCAACTGGATCGATCAAGTGCTGGCCGTTACGTGAAACTTTCTAAGGCTAATTCTCCGTACTCAGGTGGAGTGACTGGATCAAAAAAACCAGATAATAACAAGGTTGGCACATCTGACTTGGGCATGGTATCCAGAACATCTGGAGAGCGCGTCACATTCCAGGTCCCACATTCTTCCTGATTCTCAGATTGGTTTTCAATCTCCCAGCCTATCATAGAAGGACTTAATATTAGGTCATCCCTGGAAGTTCGAGCCATCAGGGAATGTTCTGCGCAGATCACGGAATAAAATCCGCCAGATGTGCCCAAAAAATGAGTTATATAAGACTCAATAAAGGTAATCGATGAATCAAATCGATTCTTCTCTGCTTGCTGAATGATAACGGGAACGGCTGCGTAGTTGTTATCTAAGTAGGAAGATGATAATATGAGTTTATAGAAACTTTCCCCATCTATCTCATCGTCAAACGAATATAGACTATCTGGGACATGGATTCTGATGTTTTTTGGATTTTGGTTCAGATGGTTCGATAGTTTTGTATTGAACTTCCTGGTAGATCCGGATATTGATCATGAACAGGATGGATCCTGTTCACAGTTAGAAAAAACTCATTTAATATCCGGTTATGGGTTGAGACGGAGCGGTTCAGGTAATCTAGCGGAATGGGTGCAACCCCATCCAGGATCAGCGACCGTATCCTGTCAGGATAATATGCCGCCAGGTACTGACCAACATGAGTACCATAGGACACGCCGTAAAAATTATATTCCTTATAACCCAGGACTTGCCGGACAACTTCAAAATCCCTTGCGATTTCTGGAGTGGTGAACGCAGCCAGATTTACTCCTTTCCCGGTCAATCTGGCCCGGCAGTAGCGCAGGTAATCCTGATAATCCTCCACTCCATTTTTTGAAGATTCAGTTACTTCTGGACAGATCCAGGGAAGGTTCTGCATACCGAGTGCCTCGCTGATCGATGATGACAATATCCCGCTGACCTCCAATTCGATCGGGATAAAACATGCGGGGATACATTGTCAGCGCAGAACCACCAGGTCCTCCGTGAGTAATGAATAGGGTTCTTTATATGGGGGATTTTCATAGTCTGGCCAGATAGCGATTGGTATCCGGATCGTTTCCCCTTCTGGCTAGATCATGAAATAAGGGAACAGTAACATAACCACAGATAAATCCAGCTTCTTCCGGGGATATAGATTTATTCCAATTCTCATCATCAGAGAAAGGGCATAAGGATAGTTCAAAATTTTCATCATCAACAGGATCGATCCATCTGACTCCCCGCGAGACGAACTTATCCCAATTCTTTTGGAGGATTTCTTGGCGATTATCTGGCCTAATATTTTCCGCCCCAAATAGGGATGATACGTTGTAGAGAAGATAGGAGAAAATGGTCGGGATGGATACGAGGATAATAAAAGGCAGGATAAAACCCAGGATGCGTTTTATGATCCGCCAGCCTTTTTTCCCTGCTGAGATTTTCTGACTTTCAACCACCCGTCATTACCTCAGAACTACTATCGCTTAATCGACTTACTTCTTACGCCTGGCGACTTACATCCCCCCCGGCAAATAATTCCTCTGGCAGCAGCGAACGGATGATGGCAAACTCTGGATCAAGATCTGGGGGCGGGTTTTCGAGTATTTTATGCAGGGCTTCGATGGCCGCATTCACCACCAGTTTGCCACCTTGATACTTATAGATCCAGTTCTGCTGCTCGAGCAGCTCGTGATAGCCGTCCCCGGGGCGGGAAACATTCCGCCACCAGGTGTTGTGCAGATCGGTCTTGAACAGCAGCGGCCGCATCAGGGCGAAGTTGTATTTTTCGTTTAACCCTTTCAGATCCTCCGCCACCCGCAGGACCTTCTCTTTGTCCGTATACGGCGCGGTGAAAATATAGACTTCACCCACCGCACCTTTTTTGGGTTCTTGCCTGGTTTTGATCGAAGATGCATCCGCCAACTCTCCCGCTGCCAGCTCTTCTCTCAGGATCATGTAAAGTTGGTGCGGCTCGTCGGTAGCGAGCATCCATTTACCGTATCCGCGCCTTGCGAAATCCTCGCGGGTGATCGAGAGCCAGTAGTCGTTCAGTTCAATTAAGGAGATTGGGTTTGCCATATTTGGGGGAGATGAACGGATTTTTTGTAATATTATCTTTCCATATGTGAGTTTAGCATATGCATGATGGACCATAGCATACAATAATATTAGTTTATGGGATTTTGTTGGGTAACGGTCTAATCGGGAACAGGAGACGATATCGTAGGGAACCCAGCAGAAAACCATCAGGCAAGCGTAGGTTGAAAAAGTATTATTCCTGTGTTAATCTCCTTTACCTGGCACTAAAAACGTGAGCATTTACGAGGGAGGTTTCTACAATGATAGATGATGATCGGAATGAATGCACGTGCGGTCATAAGCTGAGCGTTCTCCTTACTCCAGACCCGGATAGTGGTTTTAATCTTTGTGCTGGTTGCGGCAGAAGGATAGAGAAGTTAGATCTGAACCGCTATTGGTATGGACAGCGGATCAAATGGTATTTGATGTCCGGCAACAGGTCTAAGATCCCCGCAGACTTGAAAGTATATGATCCCACTGTTGACTATAAAAATCCCGGAAAAAATCTGGTTTAATTTTCATGATTTTCCCCGAGAGGGGACGGGGGATGCACTGCGTGCCTGCCAGAAGACCTAAGCCCGAAGACGGGTAAAAGCAGACCGGAGTCCGGAGGACTGAAACTTGAATGCTAATTACTCTTCACTCCTCCCCCTTACTCCTCACTTGCCTAACGCATTCTGTTATTGACCAAAATCTCCAGCCAGGTGGTTTTGCCTGGCTGGATCTTGAACCCCCCAACGGGCGCTCACTCTAGTCGCTCCCCAGGCCAACCCCTCCCTGAAGCAGGAAAGATTATCCCTTCACGATTGGTCTAAAAGGTCTCTTTCTATTATTAGTTGTTCCACGCTGAGGTGTTAGCTATGCAGTCCTTTCAGTTGACTTACGCAACCATGTTCGATCCCCCGCCAGAACTTCACGATCAATACGATGCGGCCCTGGCCCGCCAGCTTTCCAATCTCGGAAAAACCTACGGGATGCTGATCGGCGGCCAGGATCTCACTGCCCCGGAGCAGTACCCGATCACCAATCCGGCCAACCCGGAGCAGATCCTGGCTTATTTTCAGCTCGGGACCCCCGCGTTTGCTGACCAGGCAGTCCAGGCTGCCCGGGCGGCTTTTCCTGTTTGGAGAGCCACTCCCTGGCAGGAACGACTGGCCATATTAAGGAAAGCGGCCGATTTGATCGAAGCGAAAATATTTGAGATTGCGGCGGCTACCTCCCTCGAGGTCGGGAAGAACCGCCTGGAAGCCCTCGGTGATGTCTCCGAGGCCCCGGCCCTGATCCGTTATACCTGCGATCAGCTCGAGGCGAACCAGGGATTTATCAAAACCCTGGGCGTGGACCCCGTCCCGGGCTACCAGGTTCAGAATATTTCCACCCTGCAGCCTTACGGGGTCTGGCTGGTGATCAGCCCCTTTAATTTTCCGACTGCCTTAACCGCCGGTCCGATGGGCGCTGCCCTGGCCGCCGGCAATACGGTGGTGATCAAGCCCGCCGGCCGCACTCCCTGGAGCGTCCGTCTGCTGGCCGAGTGTTTCCTGGAGGCAGGGCTGCCTGCAGGCGCAGTCAACTTTGTCACCGGGACTGGCTCCGGGATTGGACAGGCCCTGGTCGATCATCCCGGGGTGGACGGGGTGACCTTTACCGGGTCCTACCCGGTGGGCATGGGCATTTACCGCCAGTTCGCCCAGCGGGATTACGTCCACCCGGTGATCCTCGAGCTGGGCGGAAAAAACCCGGTTGTTGTCAGTCAGCAGGCTGACCTGGACCGGGCGGTGAGCGGGGTCGTCCGCTCCGCCTATGGGCTGCAGGGGCAGAAATGCTCTGCCAATTCGCGCATCTACCTCGAAGCCCCGATCTATGACCAGTTCCTGGAGCGCATGGTCGCTGAAATAGGAAAGCTAACGATCGGTGACCCGACCCAACGGGAGACCTATCTGGGCCCGGTGATCTCTGCCAATGTCTACCAGGATTACCAGGATTATTCCCGGGAAATTTCCGCAGCCGGAGACCTGGCAGCCGGAGGCAAAGTGCTGGCAGACAACGGCCACGAAAGGGGTTATTTTGTGGAACCAACCCTGGCGGTCAACCTGCCGCTTGACCATCCGTTCTGGAAAAAGGAGCTCTTCCTGCCCATCAGCCTGGTCCATAAGGTGGACTCCCTGGAAGCTGGTCTGGAGCTGGCCAACCAGACCCAGTATGGATTGACTGCCGGTTTTTACGGCAGCGAAGAGGAGGCGGATAAGTTCCTGGCTGCCAGCGAAGCTGGAGTGAACTATGTCAATCGGCCCCAGGGATCAACCACCGGGGCCTGGCCTTCCTATCAGTCTTTTGGGGGCTGGAAAGCCAGCGGTTCCAGCGGGGTCGGGGCAGGCGGGCCGTATTATCTGCAGCGCTATCTGCGGGAGCAGGTCAGGACCATCGTTCGTTAACCTGACTTCGCTCAGGACGGGGGATGAGCGAGCTTCGCTCCCGACGGAAGACCGGAGACGGGATGGAAGCTGCGCTTCCGACAGGGGACCAAGCAGGTAATCTTCTGGTAGTTGGAGCCTCCCCGGATCCTGATCAGCGGAACGGTTGGGATCTCTGCCCCGGAATTGCTAAAGCCGTTTATAATTCTGTTGGATGTCCCGGCGAGGTCAATTAGACTCTTACCTTACAGATCATGAACAGGCGAAAAGTACAAAAAAATAAAAAACTGATCCAAACCACCAGCGCCGTTTTAAGGGATAAGCTGAATGAGCTGATCCTGGAGCGGGAATATCTGAATACCCGGGAAAAATTTGCTGAAGAAATGGCTGAAAAGAAAGCCATCATCCAGCAGCTGATCGAGATCAACCACCAAATCCAGGCTCTCAAGACAGTCATCGAGTTGTTATCCACCAAGCAGTGAATCCTGCTCCCTCCAATTTTATATCGCCGCGCTCCTGATCGAGGACGGCAGACCGGAACAGAGGTCGCAGCTGAGACGCTCAGCTTGAACCCAAAGAGGGGGAAATTGGTTTTCCTTGCTCGAGCTAAACTTCATGATACTATCTGAATATTGAAAATGAATACTAAACCGAAATTTTTATTGGTGCTCCTGGCCGCCGCGGTCCTGCTGCTGCTGCCATCCCGGAATATCCTGGCCTCATCCCAGTCCAGCGCCCAGGGTCAGGCAGCTGGCCACAGCCCGGCGGACTTGATCAAGGCGGTTAACGATCTGCGGCTGGCGAACGGCGAGGATGCTCTGGCTGCCCACCCGGCGCTGATGCGTGTCGCCCAGTGGGAGGCTGATGCGATCCTGGCCGGGGCTGAGGGCCATACCCGGCCTCCGGGTCTGACTCTCGGCCAGTGGATGATCTCTTATGGCTACCCCCTGGGAGGAAATATCGCCCAGGACGGCTACCGCTCGGAAAACTGGGTCGGGGGAAGGGAAATGACCGTTGACCAGGCCATCACCAGCTGGCTGGGCGACGCGCCCCATACCAATACCATGCTCTCTTCCCAGCGCAGCGACATCGGCGCTGGCGTTGCTGTTGGCCAGGATGATGAAGGCCGCCCGGTTTATATCTACGTGATCGAGACCGCTTTACAAACCAGCAGCGGAGAACAGCAGTACGAAGCCCAGCTCTGGCTGACCGCCATGCCCCAGACCCAGGCAGCCCTCTATGGGGACTCTACCCAGGCTGCTGCAGCCCTCACAGTGCCCCAGTTCATGATCCCGGTTGCGCTGGTGACCGCCCGCCCTGACGGCGATGTGGTCCATCAAGTCCAGTACGGGCAGACCTTATGGAGCATCGCCATTGAATACGGGCTCAAGATCGAGGACATCAAACGCCTGAATAATCTTGTAGCTGATGAAGTCTATCCCAACCAGCAGTTGCTGGTTCAAAAGGCTGCCACCCAGCCAGTCCCCACGGCCACTGTTCCCCCTCCTGCTGCCACAGCACTCCCCTCAGCTACGCCATCCCCAACTGGATCAGCGACACCGACACCCCAACCCGGGGCGGTGGAGGTTGAATCCAGCCCCCTGGCAATTTCAACCCTGGCCATGTTCCTGATCGTGATCCTGTTGATCCCGGGCGGCCTGGTTATGCTGTACCTCAACCAGTCCAGGCGTGCTGACCAGGGTCCGAAGACTGAAGATGGATGGCCGGAATAGGATCTGTTAATCCTCAGCGGCAGGCATCTATCAGGACAATTCGGTCCCATAATCAATTAATCTTTGTCTCTCCCGCCAGGCTGAACAGCTTTGGAGACTATTGAAATTCTCTAAATGGTGGAGTCTCTCTCAACCTACAATATTGTTGGGAGCTGAGATATTTGTTGAAAAAGTTATATACTTAATCCATTCGAATAATCGAACAACATCTATCTTGCATTTGGAGAGCTCAGAATGGACTATCTAAAAAAATTCCTCAAGAATCTTGCTTTATTGATTGGGATATTCTTGTTTTTATTGGTGGTGTCCCCGACCATGATGAGCGGAGTTGTTGAGGTCTATGGAGCCGTTTTTGGCCCCGTTGCCGTTCTGATTCTAATCGGGGCTGCCTTGCCCAATCAGGGCTCGAAAAAAAGCGCCAAATAGTCGATCGTTCTCAGATCTAAAGCAAACCACTACCTTCCGGATCGTCCAATCCAGACCTGAATTCAGGCCCTGCAAGGTTGAAGGATTTAAGTATCCAGCGTAGGGAAAACAACAGCAAGCCGTCAGGGAAGTGTAGGTTGATAACTGGTTTTAGCTGTGTTAATCTCTTTTACTGGTTGATCAAAGCATTCTCAAGACGGAGATTAACATGAAAAGACTGACCCTGAAAGAAAAACGACTCCAGTACCGCAAATGGTACTTGATGACCAATACCCCGGTGCCGGACTCTCTCAAAGAAGAAAACCACACCTGTGATCCCGACGCCTATTACGTTGAGCTGCACGAATGCCGGGCCTGCAGGGAAATCGAATATAAAGCGCTCAGAGAGATGGAATTAGGCAAATATCGCTGAGAGATTGCTGCCCTCCCGGCCGGAGACCGGCTGCGACAATTTTCAGCAAATCCCCCCCATTTCGGGAGTCATTCCTTTCCCCGTCTCTGGACTCCAGTCCGCCAGGAGCCTTTTCAGCCTTCTCTTGTCGGTAAGGTCTCGGTCCAGACCTCATCTTCGCTGACAGCCCGGATCCAATCCACCTCGAGGGCAAACTCGCCCGGCTGCTTGTCGCTCAGCATGAACCCTATTGAGTTCACTGTCCCGGGATCCAGCTCGCCGGCCCTGACCCGGATGCCCCGCAGCGAGGGGACCATGGTCTCGAACGGGATGTAAATTGTGCGCCAGGCCCCATCCGCGGTCTCAAAGAAGCTGTTGTAAGCGATATCGCTCCCGGTGACGCTGGTCCGGATCCGCAGCCGGTAGAGCTTGCCATCACCCAGGACGCGGATCAGCAGCCCGTCTTTCCCGCTCAGGTCGAGCGGATTCCAGGGTGAGCGGATCGAAGAAAAGCCGCCGTTGTTCTCCAGTGACATAGTGCCTGAAAACAGCAGTGCGCCTGAGTCCAGGATCTGGCCGGCGCTGCTGGATACTCCGCCCATCACGTTGTCATCCACGCTGGTCCAGGTTTCGCTGCCGGCTTCGAAATCAAACAGCAGCACACCCGGTAAAACCTCTTCTTCAGGGGCAGCCTCTTCGACGCCGGGATCCCCGTTATCCAATTCTTTGTTCATTTCATTTTCCTCCAGGCCGGTCAGGATGTTCTCCGCGTTGGGCCCTGCCGCGCAGCCGGCTAAAAACAGTGCCAATTAATCCGATCGTTAATAATGTTCGCATAAATTACCTCAGGTTTGTCTTTCTTCTTTGATGCCCTGTGAAGCGGAAATCTTAGGTGGAATCGCTCTGACTGCGATCAGGATACTTGGCTTCCTGACCGGAGACAGGGGACAAGGGCCCCCCAGCACCCGGCAGGAACCATCAGAATTTAAACACAAGTTGTTTTTATTTTACAATGCCTGTAAAATAAGTCAGCGTGTCGTATCCTGAATTATTGGTATTGATCCATACTTTGTCTGTTTTAGAATAGGAAACCGGATATGAATAAAAAAATCCTCTTGATGATGGCTTTGATCGGCCTGGTTGTTTTCTCCACTGCCTGCAGTGGACCCGGCGTTGAAGCGCCTGTCGAATCCTGCTGCCGCTGCATCACTACACCTGAAAGTCTGCTGCCGACCTCGACAGCCACAGTCCAAGCACCCGAAATCCAACCAACCCTGACTCCCCGGGCCTTTTCACCTGCCCAGGGCGGACCGCTGCTGATCGCGAAAAATGAATATTTCACCGCCTCGGGTTTGTGCGCAGTCTGCCACAATCAGAATATCGACGAGGCCGGGGTTGATGTCTCGCTGGGTGAATATTGGCGAAGTTCGCTGATGGCGAATGCGGCCCTTGATCCTTACTATCTGGCCGGGGTCAGCATGAATGTTGACCGTTTTCCTGAGCTGGGCCCGGAGATTGAATCCAAATGCAGCACCTGCCACCTGCCCATGGCTCAGACAACGGATCTGTTTACTGGGGGTGAGAGCCTGATCTTCGGCGCTGGAGGCTACCTGGACTCCCAAAACCCGCTGCATCAATTGGCGGTGGATGGGGTCTCCTGCACCGCTTGCCACCAGATCCAGGATGACTCATTGGGTGAATTTTCAAGTTTCAGCGGTGGCTTTTCAATTGACAGCGAGACGCCGATGGGAGCCAGAGTATTATACGGCAGCTACGATCTTAACCAGGCCAGTCAAACTATGATGGCCAAGTCCTCCGGGTTCATCTCCCTGAAAAGTGATCACCTGGTCCAATCGGAACTCTGTGCGACCTGCCATAATCTGTACACCAATTATGTCACCGCGGACGGCACTCTCAGCGCTGAATGGTTCCCGGAGCAAACCCCCTACACCGAGTGGCTGCATTCTGATTTTGCTGACAGCTCCTCCTGCCAGGATTGCCACATGCCGAAAGCAGAAGGTGGTGTGGTTCTGTCCAATATGGGCTCCGGCAGCCCGCGCAGTCCCTTTGCAAAACACAGTTTTGTCGGCGGCAATGCCTATATGCTGGGCATCCTGAATAATTTTGGCGGCGAAATGGGTGTCCAGGCGGGGGCTGAGCACTTTGAGCCAACGATCGATCGGACACTCACCCAGCTGCAGAATGATACAGCACAGCTTGAGATCTCCCCTCCAGAATTGGCAGGGACCAGCTTAAGTTTTGATGTCACCACCAGGATCCTTACCGGCCACAAATTTCCGACAGGATATCCTTCCCGGAGAGCCTGGCTGCAGGTCACGGTCAAGGACAGCAGCGGCCAGATTGTCTTTGAATCTGGAGCTGTGGGTCAGGATGGCGCAATCGCTGGCAATGCCAATGACCAGGACAGCCTGGCATACGAGCCGCATTACACGCAGATCACCTCACCCGATCAGGTCCAGATCTACGAAGCGATCATGACCGATGTCGGGGATCAAGTGACAACCGTGCTGCTGGCGGCCTCATCCTATATCAAGGACAACCGCCTGCTGCCGATCGGCTTTGATAAGAACACGGCCGGCGCTGATATCAAGCCCGCCGGGACCGCATTTGCTGATGAAAACTTCACTGCCGGCATGGACACTGTCCGCTATCTGATTGACGTTAAAGAAGCCGCTGGTCCGTTTTCAGTTGAGGTAGAACTGCTTTACCAATCCATTGCCTATCGCTGGGCAGCCGATCTCAGCAAGTACGATACTGAACAAAGCCTGCTTTTCACTGATTACTACAACGCCTCGCCTAATTTGCCGATTGTGATTGCAGAGCAGACCGTCCAAAGCGATTAGCTGCTTAAGGTCGCTGTGCTCCTGACCGGAAACT
The DNA here is from genome assembly GCA_963751575.1 of uncultured Chloroflexia bacterium. Lineage (GTDB taxonomy): Bacteria > Chloroflexota > Anaerolineae > Anaerolineales > UBA11858 > B10-G9. The sequence goes on from CAVVUX010000002.1 coordinate 12,513, forward strand.
AGAAAACTATTGAATATTGATCACGTCGGTGCGGACCGACGTTTGGCGAAGCCAGGCAAGTGGACTTCAGTCCTTTGCCAACGGGCTTTTGCGCTCCTGTCCGAAGACGGAGGGTGGGGGGTAAAAAAAAACCTGGGCAATGCCAGACAAATCTCCCGCCTTAAACCAATAAAAACTCTGGTGGATTTTGATTCCCACCAGAGTTTAAATTTTCCTGTTTCAGTTTTTATTTTTATTGGGAATCCGCTTCAAACTAGCGCGATTGAACCTCGAGGGTGACTTCCTGGGGGTAGCGGGAGTTTTCCCAGCTGTGATAAAGCGCGATCTGGGCCTGATTGAGCTCATCCAGGGTTGGAAATGCCCCCAGGATGAACTCGCTGAGAGGCGTGACCAGCCACAGCTCCCAGCCCTCGCCTTTCTTGATTTCAAGATGTTTGTCTGGATGATGGTTGACCATAGCCCAATTCCCTTGGTGATATTTTCATTATAGAGAATTTTGCTGCCCGGGCAGATAATAATTTTGTTAGGTCAATTTGATTGGTTCAGGGCCGCACTCCCCACAGAGACATCCGGGTACCGCCCCGATAATTCCTCCAGATCCACCGTCTGATCACCCAGCAGGTAGCGATCGAAGAAGCCCACGCTCTCAGCGTTGATGATCTCCAGCACCAGCTGGCCATTGATCGGCCCCTTCAAGCCTAGATCGGCGGTCAGCGGTGAGAGCAGCGGCAGGCTGGTGAAATCATAGTGTTTGGTTCCTTTCAGCGTGATCTCGATCACATCATTAACAGCCCGGTCCACCAGGACCCCGATCAGGCCGTAATTCCTCTCCGGGATATCCAGGCTGTCCCAGTTCTCGCTGTGCAGCAGCATCAGCGGTTGGGTCAAACTCAGCTCGTTGATCTCGGGAGCGACCGGTTCGGCCCACAAGTCCATCGCCAGGGCTGCCTGGCAGCGGTCATCGGTCAGGCAAAATTCAACCGTGGCCCCGGCCCCGGTAGAATGGCCAAAAATTCCGATCCTGGTCAGATCCAAATCGCCGGAAAGAAACTCGAACCCTGCCAGCAGGTTTGTTTTTTCCAGTTCGTCCACCACCAGGCTGATATCACCCGCCCACTGCTTGACCAGGGTGTTGGAGGCCACGGCATAAACCTCATCCGGCACACCACTGGGCAGGGCCTCCCGATTGGTAGGGGTCTGCCGCCCGTCAGGAAAGACGGTTAACACAGACCCGTAGGTGTGATTGATGCCGATCACCACGTAGCCCTGGGAAGCCAGTTCTTCCACCTGGAAGATATTCTGCTCCTTGAATCCTTCCCAGCCGTGGGAAAAGATCAAGACCGGGTAGCCGCCGCTGGCGCTGACCAGCGGGGCTTCGAAAAATGCGTTGGCTTGCACGTATTGAAGATGGCCGAGGGTGAAGGCTGGCAAGCCAAGGATCTCCGCCAGCGCGGGGCCGGCAAATTCGATCTCCGGCATCCATTGGGCCCGCTGATCCGCCGGGTTTGGGTCAGCCGGGTACCAGATCTGGGTCATGAATTCCCTGGGAGCATCCGGATCAGTGCCATAGATCTCCAGCCGCCCGGGATCGACCAGGTGCACCACCCTTGTCCCAACCTGGTAAGGTCCTGTGATCGGAAAAGGATCCGGCACCGGAAATAAAGCGCCTCCTGCGAGCGAGATCAAAGAGAACAGGATTGCCAGCCCCCCGATCCATTTTTTGCGCCGGGTATCCGCTTCGAGTCTGGAGCTCAGGATCAGGACAATCACCCCGATCAGCAAAGGCCAGAGCTGCCAGCGGAATCCTTCCAGAGTGGTTTGGGCCAGGGCTGCCAGTCCCAGAACTATTGGCAGGATCTTGGCCTTCCAGAGCTGTGGGATCTTGGGGGTAAACAGGGTCAGGGCGTAGAGTATGCTCAGGACCACCAGGGTCAGTTCAATGGGTCTCATCGATTAATATCCTCGGGTACGTTTTCCCCCTATTCTATCCTATGCTGTCAAAAACCCGGATAAACCCGCCATCCCGCTGCCAGAAACTGGCCTAACGGATCCCGGTATCGATCTCAATATCCAGGACAGTGACAGTGTTGGCTTTGATCTCGACCTGTTTGGGAAGTCCTTGCGCCGTATCAATGCCCAGGTGATTGATATCCACTGTGTAGATGCCCACCGGCAGTTGGGCCCGGTATTTCCCCTCGGGGCCGATCTGGATCTGAATATACTCTGTGCTGCCTTTTTTCTGGAAGACAACGATCGTTCGTGAGCTGTAAACCTCCGGCGCAGGCGTGGGTTCTTTTTCCCCTTCCTGGACCACCGGCACCAGCGGTCCGATCCTGACCTGGCCTTCCAGAACCCCGAATTCTGTGGGGCCTGAAGTGCAGGAAGTTAATAACGAGGAGTAAAATTTACCAGGAAAATTATTTGGAGCGGGAGGCTGGGTTTGGATTTGTTCATCTAACTGATGGACGTCCAGGATTGGCAGAATGTTCCCCTGATTGGAAAAACGTATAACTGATCAATTTACTCCTCCCTCCCTAAGCCTTGTTGTCCCTGGAAACACAGAACCCCACTCTCAGCTGAAAGCGGGGTTCGTGAAGGAGAAAACAGATAATTCTATTGGGGGGTAATAGTAACCAGGATCTGATAGTCATTGAAACCTTCTACCAGTTCAACCACGCCGTTCTCGGCTTCACCGGTATTGGGTCCGGCCTGGCTGGGGGGCTGGTCAGCGCCTTCGCCGGGGGTCTGGTCGACCTCGGTGCCGGCATTCCACAGATAGACCTGCTCAGTGATATCGCCGCTGAGAGCGACGCCATCTGCATCAAAGAGCGCGATGCCGTCCTGATCAGGAGCGAAGAACCAGTCGTTGGAATGCACAAACATGGTCGCAAAGGTCAGGTACTGTCCGGGATAGGCGGCAATGCTGAACTCATAAGCCGCGCCGGGTCCGGCTGGACCGGGAGCATCAGCGCCCACCGGGGTGTTGAAGACATCGGCCACGAAGCTCATCATGCCTTCGTCCATACCGTCTTCCATATCATCATCCATGTCGGCCATCATTTGATTGATCGTGCCAACCAAAACAGCTGGGGTCACCATCTTCGGCCAGGGATTCCAGGCCTTCACCACGGTCAGCTTCGCCGGGCGTAAAGAAGGAAACGGGATGATCGTTCAGCTCGAAAGCTCCAGGAGCCAGAACGGTCAGGCCCTCTGCGTCGCCGATATTTTCGATCCGGACGATGAAGTTGGTCACCATCATTTCCTCTTCCATCATCTCGTCTTCGGATTCTTCCATCTCTTCGTCCTCGGCCATTTCATCCTCTGATCATCCATGGCCTCTTCCTCATCCATGACCTCTTCTTCCATCATTTCGTCTTCCATGACCGGGGTGGCTGTCGCACTCGGGGACTACAGGCTGCCAGCACAAAAACCAGTATCACGAGCACACTTAATCCTACCCATTTCATTTTCATTGAATTCACCTCCATCAGTGAATAATATTATGGTGCTGTTCGTTCTGAACTTGATTCTGAACGATTGAACAATCACCTTGATTGCCTCTATCATCCCATCCAAACCTTACCCAAATCTTATCCAGATCTTATGGAATTCTTACAGGGTCCTGGCTGATGTAATGCTTTTGTAATATTCCCCTGCTACAATTAGGGTGATGATCAGGCTGAGATAGTGGCCCGATCTGAAAAGCAGGCAAATATGACAAAACAAATCTCCATTCTGGTTGTTGATGACGAAGAGACCATCCGGGAGGTGGTGCGCCGCTACCTGGAACGCGAGGGCTTCCAGGTGCAGGAGGCTGCCGATGGCTATGATGCCCTGGCCCTGATCAAAAAGGATCCCCCCGACCTGATCGTTTTGGACTTGATGCTGCCGGGCATTGACGGACTGAGCCTGACCCAGCATATCCGCCACGACCGCCAGATCCCGATCATCATGTTAACGGCCAAAAGTGAACCCGGTGACCGCATCCGCGGCCTGGATCTGGGCGCAGATGATTATGTCACCAAACCTTTCAGTCCCCAGGAGATCGTTTCCCGGGTCCGGGCGGTATTAAGGAGGGTGAATCAGGATCAGACCAGCGTTAACCGCAGGCCAGGCTGGAATTTGAACAGGTCAGCATTGACCCCTCATCGCGTACTGTGAAGATCGCGGAGCAGGATATCTCCCTGACAGCCAAAGAGTTTGATCTGCTGCTGTACTTTGCGCAGAACCCCCAGCGGGTATTCACTCGAAGCCCAGCTCCTGGCCGATGTCTGGGGAGATGAGCTCTATACCGATCCCTCGACTGTCACGGTCCATATCCGGCGCCTGCGGGAGAAGATCGAGACCGATCCCAGCCAGCCCACCCTGATCCTCACGGTCTGGGGCGTGGGATATAAATTTGTCGGGGAGGGAAAACCAGATGGCTCCACCAAAGAAACCTTCCCGGCTGATCAGTTTTATGTTCTCAGTATCGCTGGCCGTCTTGATCCTGACCTTGATCTTGATCCAGGTGATCATGAGCCCCTCCCTGGATGACCTGATGTACCTGTTGATCGTGCTCAGCCTGACCAGCCTGGCATCCACGATCCTCGGTTTTGGATCCTACAAACTGGGCTGGTGGCAGACGCCTGCCCCGCATCAGTTATGCCTTGATCCTGGGCTACATCCTGTCCAGCGGATTGATCTTCTTTAATGTCTGGGTCACAGCCCGGCTGATGTTCATCAACCAGCACGATCTGGCCCTGGGCAGCCTGCTGCTTATTGTTTGCGGGCGGCATTTCGATCGCCTTTGGCTATTTCCTGTCCAGCACCATCAGCCAGCAGCTGGAAACCCTGGCCCGCGGAGCCCAGCAGCTCAGCGGGGGAGATTTTTCGACCCGGGTGCCGGTACAGGGACAGGATGAGATCGCCCAGCTCTCATTGGCATTTAATGAAATGGCTGCCCGCCTGGAAGGGGCGGCCGAAAATGAAAAAGCCCTCGATGAGGCCCGCCGCAACCTGGTCGCCTGGGCTTCGCACGATCTGCGCACACCCCTGACTTCGCTGCGGGTGATGATCGATGCCCTCAGGGATGGCGTGGTTGATGACTCCGAGACAGTCTCCCGCTATCTGAATCCAGAGCCAGGCCGAGATCAAACGCCTGAGCCGCTTGATCGATGACCTCTTTGAGCTGGCCCAGCTGGATTCCGGTTATTTGAAACTGGATTATGAATGGATCGACCTGTCGGATCTGATCTCCGATACCCTGGAAAGTTTTGCTGCCCGGGCTGATGCCCAGGGTGTGACCCTGGAAGGTACGGTCGATCCCGGGATCGACCTGGTCTGGGCTGCCCCGGAAAAACTCAGCCGCATCCTGGATAACCTGCTCAGCAATGCCCTACGCTACACATCCAGGGGCGAGGGACGATTCTACTCAAGGCAGAACTCGCTGGATCAACTCTGCGGTTGTCGGTGCGCGACTCCGGCAGCGGCATCGAGCCCGAGGATCTGCCCCATTTATTTGACCGTTTCTACCGGGGAGAAAAAAGCCGGTCCGGGATAAAAGCCATGACGGCGGTGTCGGCCTCGGTCTGGCGATTGTTAAGGGGCTGGTTGAAGCCCACGGCGGTGAGATCGAGGTTGACAGCGCAACCGGGCCAGGGGACGACTTTCAGGTTCACTTTGCCGAACGAGCCAGACATACTTGACTTCCTGGTGAGTAAGCGTAACGACCGAAACATCTTCCGCAAGTCGAGTGTATTTCGGGGAGCTGACAAATAAGCGGTGTACGTTTAATAAATTTAGTGGTTTCTTTTAGAGGTGATTTGATGAATAGTAAATTAAGATTTCTCTTCCCTGGTTCTTCATCTTGAGTATCAGCATCATCCTGAGCAGCTGCCAGGCTGTTGGAGTAAATCCAATATCCCTGCAAATGGAATCTGCTCCGACCCCAGCAATCCCGGTATCAGATCCTGGCTCAGTCCTGCCCGAGGAAACTGCCGTATTTGTTGATGTACCAGCTTTCCAGGTGGCACAGGCTGTCGAGAGCATTGAGGACTGCCGGACACCATCTTGGCGAGCAAACGATACCCGATTTATCTCAGCCTTCCTGGAGCTGATGCGCGCCAGCCAGATCGGGCTCACGGTCAGTACAGACTTTGCGACGGCGATCAGACAGCCCTGGAATCCCTCAGCGGCCAAGAGTTTGGGAACGATTGGCCGGCCTGGGTTGAATGGTATGGAAAGACCGACCTGGTGACCACCCCCGGGTTTTACCGGCTGGAAAGGCCAGCTCCTGGGACAGATCGATCCCGGTTTTGCAGAATTCCTGCAGGATGAGTTTCCTTCCACGATCCGGACCGAAGAGATCATGTGGGGCGGGGTTCTGGTGGATGGCATCCCGGCCCTCGACAACGCCACCATGATTCCCGGAGCAGCGAGCAGACTATCTGGAACCAGATGAACCTGTTTTTGGAATATCTATCAACGGTGATCATCGGGCTTACCCGCTGCGGATCCTCGATTGGCATGAAATGGCCAATGACGTGGTGGGAGGTGTTCCAGTCTCCCTGGCCTACTGCACCCTGTGCGGCGCGGGAGTTGCTTACGATGGCCGGGCTCCAATGGGGAAACCTATACCTTTGGCTCCTCAGGGTTTTTGTTCCGCAGCAATAAGCTGATGTATGACCGCCAGACCCGCACCCTCTGGAACCAGCTGACTGGCGAACCGGTGCTGGGAGAGCTGGTTGGATCGGGCGTCAGGCTGGATCTGCTGCCGGTTGTGCTCACCAGCTGGGAATCCTGGCTGGAGCAGCATCCGGATACAGTGGTGCTGGATCCCGAGACCGGCTACAACCGTCCCTATACTCCCGGGAGCGGCCTATGGGGATTATTTTGCCTATGAGGACACCATGTTCCCGGTCTGGCAGCGAAACGATCTGCTTGAGACCAAGGACCGCATTTATGCTTTGACAATTGACGGCATCCCCAAAGCCTATCCAGTGGATCTGCTGCTGGAGCAGAGGTGTGGTTAACGATCAGCTGGCAGGCACTTCGCTGGTCCTGATAGCTGCCAGGGGAGAGGTCTTTGTCAAGGGAGACTCGCAGCGGGCTGGCGCTGTGATCTACAGCGCCGGGGGAGAGGTCCGGGCCTATGACCGTGGAAATGAAACCTTCAGTCCCGGCCCTGATCCGGATACTGTTCTAGATTCTGAAGGCCAGGTCTGGCAGGTGACTGAAGAAGCCCTGCTAGGTCCCGATGGGAAGACTGCCGCCCGGGTCAACGGACACCTGGCCTACTGGTTCGGCTGGTTCTCGTTTTTCCCCAACACCCTGGTTTACGGCGTCGAAGATCTGGGGTCTTCAAACCCGCCCCCCGATCAGAAGTCGAACTGCCGCCGGCCCCGGCGTCGCTGCAGCGATTACGGCCAGGCTCCGGAACTTAGCAATCAGGTCTGGCTGAATACGCCCGGGTCCACTCAGGCTGGCGGACCTGCGCGGCAAGGTGGTCCTGCTCGAAATGTGGACCTTTGGTTGAATTAATTGCAAGGACGTAATTCCCTCGTTGAGGGAATGGCACAGCACCTATCAGGACCAGGGATTGGTCGTTATCGGCAATCATTATCCCGAGTTTAAGCATGAAGAGGATCTGGAGAACCTGAAAGCAGCTCTGGTTGATCTGGATGATCGCCTACCCGGTGGCCCAGGATAATGATGGAGCTACCTGGCGGGCCTACAACAACCGCTACTGGCCGACACTTTATCTGATCGATAAATGGGGCCAGATCCGGTATCAGCATATCGGCGAGGGGGCCTACCAGGAAACAGAAGAGGTGATTGAGTATTTGTTGGCGGAAAGATTCCCTTAGGCGGGTTAGGGCCGAGCGCAAGTTGAAGTGCCTGCGGTCTTTGACCGCAGGCTGAATTCCGCCCTGTCAGCGCAAAAGGTGCTGCTGCTCAAGGATCGGTTGAACTCTCGCAGGGGGCGATTATCTGGGGGATGATTACTTCACTATTGAATAACAATAACAATCCCGGGGTTCAGGGCTGAGAACTGGATGGATTGAATAGCGGCGCAGGATGCCTTCCCGCTGCATGCCGGCTTTCTCCAGCACTTTTGTTGAGCCAATATTATCCAGATCACAGGCAGCCCAGACCCGGTAGATATTTTCCTGGGCCAAAGCCCACCGGGTCAAGGCATCTACTGCCTCGGTCATGTATCCCTGATTCCAGTATTGTTTGGCAATCACAAATCCGAGTTCTGCCATGAACCCGGAAATGCGCATTTCTATCATTCCCAGCAAGTTGTTATCGCTCTTGAGTGTTATAGCCCAGGGAAAAGAGTTTCCCTCTTCCCAGCATTGAACACAGCGCGTCAGGAATTCTCTGGTATTGTTTATACTTTCGTGAACAGGCCAGGGCAGGTACCTGGTTACTTCGGGATCCTGGGCGTATTTATTGAAGATATCATCCGCATCATCCAGGGTAGGGGGACGCAGGATCAGTCGGGAGGTCTTAACAAGCTCGGGAGGTTTCATCTTTGATCTCTCCAAATCATATCCAGCTCCAGTTCATTTTACTGGTTGCTGCTCACCAATTGCTTTTTCCGCGCCTCACAGGATACTGAACAGGTCATTCAGCATTCACTGGCCAAAAGGAATCCGGGATTAGGGCCCTGGAGAATCCGGTCCGGGATTAAATAAAACCTCCGGGAGAAAAACAACCCCGGAGGCCAACTTGCTAAAACTATCAAGACCTAGTCATCGTCTGCTTTGAAATCTTCGGCCTTGATATCTTTGGCTTCGAAATCCCAGTAGAGTTCTTTTTCCTCGTTGGCAGCCCGCACGATCAGGTAGACAAAAATGATCGCCAGTGTCAGAAATGCCATCCCGAGGCTGATATACTCCAGCAGGACCTCGGTTTCTGCGAATTCTATGCCTTCGAAATAGCTCCCGATCTCGAATTCGCCACTGAGAGATGAGACTGCAACACCAATAATGGCAATCATTACGAATAATGAAATTGGATTGGTTTTCTTATTCATTTCTACCCCGGTAAGTTGTGCTTCTAATTCTGGATACGGATAAATTGATATTTATGTTCCTGATTGCAGTATAGCATAGGATAGCTTCAGAACATATCAGCGGGGGTGAATAAATGAGAACGGCTTGAGTTAGCAAAATAAATTCTTGCCCAGGTTTGCACCCAGAAAAAAATATACCCGATCGGCTGATCGGGTCTGGTTAGTGAAGTATTGCAATTTCAGGATACTTTTGCTATGATTGAGTTATTCAAAGCGGATTCCACTGCCCTCATCACCGCCAACACCCTCAAACCCGTGGGTGTTTTTTTTCCCCTTTACTGGAATAAAATTTACAGGTCTCGGATCGGGATCAGATCTCTTTTTTGGTGGATATTTGTTCGATTTGTCGGCAATCAAATCATCTTAGAGCGCTTATATTCGGTTATTTTTAGCCATCATTTCTAAAAAGGAGAGCACTATGGACCGCAAAACACTCTATATCCTGCATATGGCAGCCAAAGTATTTTTTGCGACCGCATTATTTTTGTTCCCAGTATTTTTCCATGGCTTGTATGGAAATACTTACAGCCTGAATGGCATCCGGCTGGGAAGATACCTGGCGATTTTTATGCTGGCTGTGACGTATTTGGCCTATATGTTTAGGGATCTGCCTCACTCGTCAAAAGAAGCCAAGAATTACAGTCAGGCTACCGCCTTCGAGTGGGGCCTGATCGCAGTCTTTTTCCTGATCCATACTTTGCAGGGCGGCTACAACTTCCTGGGCTGGGTCACAGCCGGGCTGTGCCTGGTCTACGCTGTCCTGTTTTTCCTGGACGCTTTGAAAATTGAGCAGGCCTGATTCACAATAACATTCAGCAGTCACATCAAGGAAATAATCGAGGAGAAAAGATGGGCAAAAATGGCGGAGGAATCGGCAAGATAAAACCTACCTTCCAGATACCATCAATCCAGGAGATAGCAGCTGCAGGTTTGATATCGATCACAATTGTTATATCCAACTTGTTTGCCAGCGGAAAGGTTAGCTGCGGGGGTGATACTGATTATCTTGTTCGATTGGAAACGATCCAGGAAGGGACCCAGTTCGCGGTCTGCATTGTGGATGGCAGAGATCAGGAAGGCAATCCCAAATATATCGTCGACGAAATTGATTTTACAGATGCTGATCGGGAATTTGCTGATGGTAGAAAAAGTGAACTCGACAGCTTCGAAATTAATCAATATATTGCGAGTTTTAAAGTCACAGATCTGGATGGGAATGTTGTCACCAAATTCCGGAAGGGTATTGTGTTGTACATCGGATATTCAGCAAATGATTTGAAAATGATTAAAGAGCGAGGTTTTAATCCTCCGCGAGCTGCTGCTCTGGTTTTAGATGGGTATCCCGCTAAAGAAAACTGGGTAGAACTCGGAGGGACGTTCAGAGAATTTGCTCCGGAAGAATTGCCGTACCCAGGTTTTGAACGTCTGCTGGAAATCTTCTATTGGGAACTGCCTGATCCTCTGATTGGTGGATGCTGATCAGGCTACTGCAGGATTGGATGAGCGGACCAAAATGAAAAATAGAAAAAGGGGCGCATTCTGGATCGCGCCCCTCGTTTTAAGAAGTACCTGTTTTGATTGGTGATATTCAGTAGATTATTGCGATAGGGTTTCGGAGTTTCCTGCCAGTGTTGACCAGCAGCTGACCAATTTTTGTTTGAATTTTATCGTTTAGTTTGGGCTGATTTTCTTGAGCGATTTTGATTAAGCGTTCTTTTTCGGCTTCTCGTAACAATTCTTCGCGGCGGATTTTGGTGGTTTCGTAATAGATCAGGGGGGCCATGGTATTTCTCCTTTAGAAATATTTATGATTGCCAATTAGTGGTTTCAAGTTCGATGATCTGACTATACATTGGTCTTGGAATGGTTGTCACCACTCAAAAGAATGGCTCAGGAATGGTTTTATGAACATGGATCTTGAACAGCTCTCGTCCCGGGAGGAAGAAATCCTTCGTTTGGTCTCAAAAGGCTCTTCTGACCGCGAGATCGCCCAGAAGCTCTATCTGAGCATCAACACAGTCAAGTGGCACAACCGCCAGATCTACGCCAAGCTTGGTGTCAGCAGCCGCACCCAGGCTGTTGCAGTATGTTCGGACCTGGGTTATCTTAAAAATCAACCAGCCGCTAAATCCAGTAATATTACAGAAACAGCCCACAACCTGCCAACCTGGACTTCATCGTTTATTGGCCGCAAGAATGATATTGAAGACATTCGAAATCTGGTTGAGCGCAATAGACTGGTTACTCTCACAGGTCCTGGAGGTGTAGGTAAGACCAGGATAGCTGTCCAAATAGCGGCTGCCATGCTGATTGATAATAAATTCGAAGATGGCCTGTGCTTTGTCGATCTGGCACCGGTAATGAATCCAGACCGGGTTGTAACCACAATTATTGATTCCCTCGGTCTGATTCTCAATGCTGGTGATGACAATCTCCAGCGCTTGAAAAATTATCTTGCCAACAAGGAATTACTGCTCATCGTTGATAATTTTGAACACCTTCTCAGATCCTCGTCACTTATCAGTGATCTTCTCAAAGCTGCTCCAAAGGTCAGAATTCTTGCTACCAGCAGAGAAGCGCTCAATATCTCTGGAGAGCATATTTTCAAAATGTATCCCCTGCACCTGCCGGATCTCAGTGGGACACCTAAAAATCAGGATTTCGATGATTTTGAATCCATTCAGCTCTTTTGCCAGCGTGCTCAGGCAGTAAATTCCCATTTTGCAACAGATCAATCCACCATTTTAGAAGTTGCGGAGTTATGCATAAAACTAGATGGATTGCCACTGGCAATTGAATTGGCTGCTGCGCTGGTGAAGAATTTTCCAGTCCGTATCATCTTGGAACAGATCAACGATCGCCTTGATATGTTGAAAGATGGTCCCCGGGATTTGCCAGAGAGGCACCAGACATTAAGGAATACTATTGAATGGAGCTGCAATCTCCTTGAGGAGGAAGATAAACATCTGTTTTATCGTTTATCTGTTTTCCAGCGAGGTGGGACGATCGAAGCAGTCAAGGCGATTTGCTGTTTTGATTTAAAACTGGATGTGTTTGACGGCCTGGCATCCTTAAACTCCAGAGAATCTTATTTACCACGAAGAAGGATTGGATGGTGAGCTCAGATTCAGCATGCTCGAAACCATTCACCAATATGCCAGGGATTGCCTCGAAGCGATAGGTGACAGGGAAAAAATTATCAATCATCATGCTACTTACTTTACGGAGTTGGCTGAACAGGCAGAAAGCCATACCCGGGGGGGATCAGAAACTGTTCAATGGTTGAAAAAACTTGAGGCAGAACGGGAGAATCTCAATATCTTATTTGATCGCTCAATCAATGGAAGCGATGTCATGTTTGCCTTGCGCCTGGTGGGTGCGCTGGATTATTTTTGGTTAAGATCTTGTTTTTTTGATGAAGGTAATCTCTGGACAAGACAAGTGCGAGACAGAATTGAAACAGCGCCAGATGCAATCAGAGCGAGTGTCTATTCATCCATCGGCATGGTGAAATATTACTTGGACGAAACTTCCAGCAGTAAATTGATGTACAAAAAAGCGCTAGAGATCTATCAGCAGCTTGCAGATGAGAGGGAACTGGGCTGGATTTATACTTTTTTGATGTATCCATCCCAGGGGAATGAAAATGAGAACGACTTGATGGAAGAATATTATGACAATGCTATGAAATATTTTAACCTGGTAGGTGATAAAGCTGGAATGTGTCAGGCTCTAGCCCTGATGGGAGTCCATCAGGAGCTCCTTGGTAACTATCCATCGGCTAAAACAGCAATCGCAGATTCAGATCGCCTGGCTCTGGAAATAGGGGATGAGATGCGGGTTTGTTACAATACTTGCAATCGAGCTTATATACTCCTTAGTGAAGGTGATCCTGAGTCAGCCAGGCTTGTCTTTAAAGACGCATTGGCTCTAGAGCGGAAGCTTGGACTCAGAAGAGTCTGGTCAGCGGATACACTCAAGGCTTTGGCTCAAACTGCGTTAGCTCTGAGTAATCCTGATCAGGCATTGGTTTTACTAAGTGCGTCAGCCAAATTATTTGACAGGCGCGGTATCGGTCCATTTCCACCTGTGATAGAAGAGATGAATAAGATCAAGACCGAAATTCGGGAAAGTCTTGATGGAGGAACCTATGATCAAGCGTGGAAAATTGGACAGGAAATGAGTTTTGATCAAGTGATCGATTACGCCCTGAATGAGTTTTAAGAAATAGCACACTAAAATTAGTCCATCTGGGTCGAATATGCGGGAAAATATGTCTCAGATCACAGATCGCGAGCTCGAAATCCTCCGCTTAATTTCGGAGGGTTCTTCTGACCGCGAGATCGCCCAGAACCTCTATCTGAGCATCAACACCGTCAAATGGCACAACCGCCAGATCTATGCCAAGCTTGGAGTCTCCAGCCGGACAGCAGCAGTAGCAGCAGCGTCTCGAACTGGTCTGATTGAGGATCAATCTGAAAACCTGAGACCTCCAGGAATAAAAACCCGTGATAATTTGCCCCTCAAACTATCTTCCTTCGTGGGCCGAGAGCAAGAAATAGCTGATATAAAAAGCTTGCTGGAATCTAATCGTTTGCTGACTCTCACTGGGCCGGGAGGTGTGGGTAAGACCAGATTAGCTCTCCAGGTTGGGAATCATCTGCTGGCTGAAAACTGTTTCGATGGGATCTATTTCGTAGAGTTGGCACCGATAAAAAATCCTCAGCAAGTTACTGAGACGATCCTTAATGCCCTCAATTTGGTCGCCACGGTTGATGATACAGGTCCAGATCTGATCGAGAAATTCCTGAAAGATAAAAATATTCTGCTCCTGATAGATAATTTTGAACATGTTCTTGCGGCTGCGCCCCAAATTCGGGATTTGCTTTCGGAGGCGTCAAACCTGAAGGTTCTCTGCACCAGCCGGGAAGCGCTAAACCTCTCCGGGGAGCAGATTTTCCCTGTCTCACCTTTAAATTTGCCTGATTTAGCCGATAAAAATTCTCTCAGGGCCCTGGGGGACTATGAGTCAATCGATCTCTTCATCCAGCGGGCAAAAGAGGTCAAGCCAGATTTCAATCCAACGAAAGATGATTTATTAATTGTTGCTGAAATATGCCAGAAATTGGATGGACTACCCCTTGTAATTGAATTGGCTGCTGTCCGATTGAAAATTTTCACTCTTTCAGTTCTGCTCAGACATTTGAAAGACAAATTCACTATCTTGAAAGCAGTCTCCCGTGATTTTCCGGCCCGCCACCAAACACTGTATCGAGTGATTGATTGGAGCTACGATCTGCTATCAAATGACGAAAAACTGCTCTTTAGCCGGTTAGCCGTGTTCAGAGGCGGATTTACCATAGAAGCTGCCGACCTGGTTGGATGTCATGATCTATCCCTGGATGTACTGGATGGTCTGAGCTCGTTAGTGGATAAAAGTCTACTCAGACAGACTGAAGGTCAAAATGGGTCCCAGCGGTTTAATATGTTAGAGACAATTCTTGAATATGCCCGGGAGAAACTAAAAGAAAGCAATCAGCAAGAACAGATTATCTTGCGGCACGCCCGATATTTCACTGAATTGTCAGAAAGGGGCAAACAATCCACCCGTGGTGGCCCAGATCAAATGGACTGGCTGCTGAAGTTAGAGGCAGATCATGATAATTTGCGGGCTGTCTATGATTGGGCTCTGAATGGCGGCGATATTAACCTTGGATTGAGGCTGGTGGGAGCTCTGGATTACTTCTGGCTAAAGATGTATCACATTTTTGAGGGCAAAGAATGGACCAAACATGCGCTGGATTTAATGCATGATGCCCCATTGGATGTTCAGGCAAGTGTTTATGCCTCAGCGGCTGTGACCTGCTATTGGAGTGGGGATTTGGCGAAAAGTAAAATGATGTGTACTGAAGCATTAAAGCTTTATCAAGGACTGGAAGACCAGCAGGAAATAGGTTGGATGCATACTTATCTAATGTATCTTTCTCATGGCATACCGGATCAAGACCAGGAATTGCGGGAGAATTTTGAAAAGGCAGTGGCATTCCTGGAAGATTCAGATGATAAATTGGGCCTTTGTCAAGCATATACTTTTTTGGGTGTTCATGAGAAAGATATTGGAAATCTTTCAGATGCGAGGATTGCCCTGGATAAATCATCG
This sequence comes from uncultured Chloroflexia bacterium, assembly GCA_963751575.1. Classification (GTDB taxonomy): domain Bacteria; phylum Chloroflexota; class Anaerolineae; order Anaerolineales; family UBA11858; genus B10-G9. The sequence goes on from CAVVUX010000002.1 coordinate 27,734, forward strand.
ACCATTGCCCGGGAGATTGGAGATAGCAACCGAGAAGTTGTAAATCTATATCATCGTGGATATATATGCCTGGATGAAGGTGATCCCGATACAGCAACCGAGATGTTCCTCAATAGTTTACAGCTGGAATTATCCATTCTCCATGATCAAGCTATGTTGTCAGGGACTTTAATGGGATTGGCTGAGACAGCTTTGGCTCTCGAACAGCCAGAACGGGCTCTGGTTTTGCTCGGTGCGGCAGAAGGACTCTATACTTCAAGAGAAAGACTTCTGCCGGACGATGTGCTCATGTTTCAAAAGCTGCTCGCTTCAGCTCTTGATCAGTTGGATGAAATAAGTTGTGAGCAGGCCCGGAAGCAAGGTCGAGATCTCAATTTCGAGCAGATTGTCGCCTATGCCCTGGGAAATAATGACTAAAATACGTGAAAGTCTATCTAGCAGAGAACTCGAGATCCTGCATTTAATTGGAGCTGGCTCTTCTGACCGTGAAATTTCCCAGAAGCTCTATCTGAGCATCAACACCGTTAAATGGCACAACCGCCAGATCTATGCCAAACTGGGTGTCTCCAGCCGGACAGAAGCGGTGTCTACAGCCGGGGAATTAGGGCTTCTGGATGACCAGACTCTGGAGCAAACGCCTGTCCCTCGGAGAATCCCCCACAACCTGCCGGCCCAGGTGTCCTCATTTGTGGGTCGGGAGAAAGAGATCAATGAAATTAAAGACCTCTTGGATATCTCCAGATTACTGACTTTAACCGGCCCTGGTGGTGTGGGAAAGACGCGGTTAGCTCTCCAGGTGGCAGCCCAACTCCTTGACCAAACAAGCTTTGATAATGGAATGTATTTTGTTGAATTGGCCCCGGTAAGTAACCCGGATCGTGTTGGGGAAGCGATCCTGGAGGGATTACATTTGACCGCCACCGCAGGGCAAAAATTAGCGACTTCCTTAAAGATCTTTTTTGAGGATAGAAAATCGGTGCTGATTTTGGATAATTTTGAACATATCCTTCAGGCAGCCTCCCTGGTATTGGAAATGCTAGAGTCATCTCCTGGTCTAAAAATACTATGTACCAGTCGGGAAGCCCTTAATCTGTCTGGTGAGCAGGTCTTCCCTGTGCCTCCCTTAACCCTTCCTGACTTGAGTGCAAGACTGTATTCAGAGAAATTATTGGATTTTGAATCTGTGGATTTGTTTATTCGACGGACTCAAGGTGTCAAACCCGGATTAACACCTGATGAAAAGGACCTTACAATAATTGCTGAAATATGCACCAGGCTGGATGGTCTTCCTTTAGCAATTGAGCTGGCTGCTGCGCGCGCCAGATTCTTCAGTTTGACTGAAATACACAATCAAATCGAAAACCGCTTCATCCATCTCAAGGATGGCCCACGCGATTTCCCGCAACGCCATGAGACTCTTAGACGGGCCATAGATTGGAGCTACGATTTACTTGATGAAGAGGAACAGATCTTTTTCAATCGTTTATCTGCTTTCCAGGGAAGCAGAACCATTGAAGCTGTTGAGGTTGTTTGTTGCCTTGGTTTGACTCTGAATGTTCTTGATGGGTTGGAATCCTTGTGCGTTAAGAGTTTAATCCAACAGGAAGTTGGATTAGATGGCGAGACAAGATTTTACTTGCTGGAAACTATCCATGAGTATACCCGGGAAAAACTGCAGGAAAGTGGTGAAGTTGACCAGATCTTAAGGCGTCATGCTCTATACTTTGTAGAACAAGCTGAAAAAGGGAAATACCCCAGCAGAGGAGGACCGGATCAGATCCGTTGGTTAAATCGCTTTAAGGCGGACCAGGATAATTTCCGGTCAATGTTTGATTGGTCAATGGAACAAGGTGAATATGAGCTTGCCTTAAGACTTGTGTGCTGCCTTGATTTTTTCTGGCTGCGGATGGGATCCTTTGATGAGGCTGCAAAATGGTCTGCCCAGGTTTTGAGTGTGATCGATCAAGTACCAGAGGTAATCCAAGCAGGGGTATATGGAGTGACCGGGTTGGTGTCTTACCTAGTTAATATAGACCGAGATACAAGCATCAGCATGTTTGAAAAATCCTTGAAAATATGGGAAAAAATTGAAAATAAACGGGAAATAGGCTGGACTCATATCCGCTTTTTGGATCCCATGGAAATGATTGCAGGGTATCGTAAACAGATATTGGATCATTTTAATAAAGGAGTATCATTACTGCGAGAAGTTGATGATAAAGTCGGAATTGCGTATGCATTAACAGTCTTAGGTGTTCATGAGCATATTACAGGTAGTAATTCTGAAGCTCGGAAAGCATATGCTGAAGGACTGGCTATAGCTGAGGAAGCAGGTGATGTGTTACGGGTAAGCATCCTGACAGGAAATCTTGGGGATATCCTGTGTGATGTCCGGGATTTTGGTCTTGCTAAAAAACAGTACCAGGAAAGTTTGAAAATTAGGCGGAACATTGGATTTAACCAATATTTTGGTTCCGTGACTTTGATTGACATAGCATGGACAGAGATTGAAATCGGAGATATCAGGAAGGCGGTTGTTTTACTAAGCGCATCTGATGGAATCTTTAAATATAGTGGATCCAGACCACAACCACCACAATATAAATACATCGATAGAATCAACTCCCTAGCCCGGTCAAAGGTTACAGAAGAAATTTACGAAAGCGCTTGGGCAGAAGGCCAGGCTATGACTCCCGACGAAGCCGTTGCCTTCGCTCTGGAAGAGGATGTGTAGAAGAATTGTTTTTATGTTCCGAATTTCCTAACTTCCGGGAAGACCTTCTTCCCTGGTATCACTGAAGATTTGCAGACGCCCACCGGTTTTGATCAGAAGTTCACCTACTATTAACTGGAATCGGCCGGTTAAAGTAGGCTGGCCGAGCTGGGCGACCTTGATCAATCGCTCATTTTCTGCTTCTCGCAGCAGATCTTCCCTGTGGGTCTTGATCGTTTCATAGTAAATCATTGGGCTCATGGAATTCTCTCGATCCTGGATTGAAGAACTATTTCATCCTCAATCTTAGTCAATATCTGGATCACATGATAAAGGATGACGCCCCAATCCAGAAAAAGCCCCTGCACCTTTCCTGTTCTGCAACCCATTTAAATGGCACCGCAACTAGACCACGTCCCCGTCTCGAGCAGCCATTATTAACTCAATAACCCGGCCTGGCCAGATCTAAGGACCTCTGTTCCCGCTCTGCCTGCTTCAGCTGGCAGCAGACCGATCCGCCACCCGGCGCAGCAGGGCGTCGCCCCATTGAACCAGACGGTATCCAACCCGCTCCAGCATCTGGTCGCGAGTTTTCTTGCGCTCATCCCGCAGGTTGCGGCTGAGCATTCTCACCAATCGTTCCTGCTTGGCTTCATTTAAGCGGTCCTGCCGGACCTGTTCCTGGGTGTAATAATCTTTCCAGCTGTACATATTGATCTCCTTTGTGCTGAGTTAGCGATTTCGATCTGCCTGCAGTATACAAAAGATAGCGTTTCCAGAGCGTTTCAGGAGAAGATGAGAAGATTGGCTGGTGAAATGGGGCAGTATTGCGCATTGGTCACGATTATGCTATGCTGGTTTGACATTGGACTCACTGAACAAGACCAATCCAAGTGGGGTTTGAAAAGGATCTAGCACTGTCTCCCTTTCTCATATGTGGCTCTAACCGGAATTTTCCATCTCAAGCAATCTGAAAAGGAGAGTAAGATGTTGAACTTTTTAAATGTTGATTTGCCGCCCCATAATAATGGAACTGTCAGCGTAAAAGTCTCTTGTTTTGGTGATCCCAAACACGTTTCGGTCGAGAGTGCCATCGATGTCCAATCAGTGGGATCTCTGCAGGACGCACTCCTCAGGCCACAACCGTCATTTAGGATAGCTAAATTCCTGGGCTATTTTAAACTTGTAAACAAAGACCCCCAAGGACATAGTGATGTCTTGATTGATATTACGTATTCACGTGTGGCCTGGGCATTAGCAATCGATAAAGGAGAGCCTTATCCAAAGGTTGCCTATCTGGAGAGAAGAAGGAAAACCTGGGTAGGTGACTGGATCTTATTTGATGCGAAAGACCCGAATGTTGAGATAGAGGTCGAAGAATATGGATCTAAATCTCCCTACATCACGTTGAAGATCCGGCACAGGCATTTGCCCGACCCCCTGATCGGCGGTTGTTGAACACGCAGTCCTTAAAATAAGAAGACCTGTGATTTCACAGGTCTTTTTAGGTTAGCATCGACAATTTATTTCAATTTAGTTTTTTTCTCCATCTTCTCGACCTCCGCAACCATTCCCAGGCGGAGGAAGATCCCTTGAGCATCTTCCCGGATCCGGGTTCCTTGCTTTTTATCACCAGCTGCAAGTAGATAATCTCCCCAGGCTTTGAGAGTTTGGGCCCGTTCGGCGTCTGCATGAAGACTGCTGAAGATCGCATCACTTTTTTGAAAACAATCTCCTGCTTGCAGCTCTTGATCTTCAATCACAAGGCCGTCCCCTGTGGTGGCCGCAACTTTTCCTAAAGCACGCCAGGCTGCTCCCAGGGCTTGCTGAGCCCCGGTCTCCTTTGCAAATTCCAATGCATTCAAAGCTGCCTGCCGGGCTTTTTCGGTTTTATCCTGACTTAGGCAGGTTTCTGCCAGGTGGTAATTAGTTAACGATTTCCCGAGCCATTCGATTTTTTCTGTTATTTTTAACACTTCCCGGAAATCTTCTTCTGCTTCCGCAAATTCACCCAAACCCGCCTTGGCAGCTGCCATGTTGGCCAGGCAAGCGATGATCATATCCTGGTTTTTAGTTTCTCGATAGACAGCCAATGATTTCCGGTAAAGTGCGATCGCATCCAGATAATCTCCCCGCAGGTTTGCAGTGTTGGCCAGATTCAAGGTGATGGTGCCAACCCATTCCCTGGCCCAACCACCTTTGATCTCCTCCATTACCTCAAGGGCTTTTTGTTTGTATTCCCAGGCGTCCTGGAAATTTCCCAGATCGTCATGGATCAGCCCCAGTTGGCTGTAGCATCTGGCAGTAGTGAATGAATCCTCAGCATCGCGGGACAGGGCCAGGGCTTCGTTGGTGATCGGTTCCGCTGATTCAACATCACCCAGACGGTAATGGCTTTGGGCTTTTAGAAGCACAGCTTCTGCGGCCTCAATCTCGCAGTCGTTATCTTCTGCCAGGGCAAGAGCATTATTGGCGCTATTCAGAGCTTTAGCATGCTCACCCTGCCGGTCCTGGATGGTGCCAATCGCCAACCAGGCCCGGGCCTCATTTTCACAATCACCCAGGTCTTGAGCACTGAGAAGCATCTGTTCATATGCTACCGCCGACTCTTCATATTGAGTTTAATTTTAATAGCACATCTCCCCAACCTTGGTAAACCTTGATTGTGCGGGGATCCTTTTCGTTTTCAAGTACTTTTGCAGCATTTTTATAAAACCCTATTGCATCCCGGCGGGCGAATAATCTCCTGGCACTATCGCCTGCCTTTAAATAATATTCCCCGGCTCGGCTCATTTTTCCTGCTAAATGGAAATGGTTCGCCATCTGGGCAGCCGCACTATCGAGGCTACTGCTGTGAAGCTCTTCGAGAGCAGATCCTATTTTGCCGTGATAGAATTTTCTGCGCTGAGAACTGAGTTCATCGTAAATAAACTCACGAAATTTATCATGGCTGAAATTATATCCCCCACCTTGATCCCGGATCAACCGCCTACCCCAGAGTTCATCCAGGGCTTGAATCAATTCATCCTCTCCAAGATCTCCTGCCTGGAAAAGCAGTTCAAAATCAAAATATCTGCCAACCACGGCTGCAGCAGCAGCTACTTCCCGGGCAGCTTCTGACAGGGTACTCAGGCGGGTTTTGATCACTGCCTGGACCTTGGAGGGTAAGGTTTTCCCGGCAGCTTCGCCCCTCAAATAGCCAGCTCTGATCATTTCAGCTGCGAAAAATGGATTACCTTCCGACTCCTGGAAAAGCTTTTCAATTTCACTTTCAACCAGCTCATCCCCCCACAAGTCCGCCGCCAGGACCCGTGTGGCCTCCCTGTCCAAGCGATCCAGCAGGACTTCAGTGATCAGGTCTTTCCTTTCCAGATCCGAGAACAAAGCAATTAAAGGATTTTCAGCAGTCAGATCCTCGGTCCGGACGCCCCCAATCACCAGCAGCCTGGTGCTGGTTTCATACTCCAGGAGAAAACGCAGCCAGTCCAGAGTCTCGCGGTCGCACCACTGCAGATCATCTAGCACCAGGATCAGGCGGCTTTCACCTGCCAATAAAGCCCGGGTGCTGGCTTCAAATAAACGCTGCCGCTGCCAATTCTCGGTCAGCTGTTCTGGTTCAGGAAGATCAGGAAATTCCTGTTCTATTTCAGGCAGCAGGCGGGAAAGTTCGGTCAGCCAGACATTATTCAGAGAGTTATATTTGGATTTGATCCTGTCGTTCCGCAGCAGAGTCGTCAGGGGAAAGTATGCCAAATCGCCTTCCGTTGGGTATGAGTGGGAAATCAGGGTTGTAACACCATCTCGACGTTCAGTTCGGATGAACTCTTCGGCCAGAAAAGTCTTCCCGATCCCGGCTTCGCCCATGATCAGTACAAAGTGGGCGCCACTTTCGAGATCCTGCCATGTGTTTTGGAGGGTTTTCCAAACCTGGTCTCGACCCACCAGGCTGGAATCTTTCTCAGAGATCCGGGATGGCATAACCTCAACTGACTCCCGCTCCATCAAAGATTGGTAAAGTTGAATGGTTTCAGGAGTGGGATCGATTCCCAGTTCTTTTTCAAGAACATCCACACACTGGTGGTAGGTGCGGATTGCCTGTGGTTTTTGACTGTTGAGTGCGTAGAGCTCCATCAAACGCCGGTAGGAGTTTTCCTCGAGAGGATCCCCCCGGAGTAAATCTTGGGTGTGGCGGATCGCAAGCGGAAAATCCCCATCCAGTTCCAGGAAATCAACCAGCTCTTCCAGCAGGCGGTGATAATCATCCCGCTGGCGCTCCCGTTCTGTCTGAATCCAATCATCGTAGCAGCTGGGCAGCAGATCACCACCGTACGCTGTCACAGCCTGCTCCAAGGCTTGTCGGTGAGCGGCCTGGTTTTTGCCGCTGCCAGTCTCGTCCGTTTTTTGTACTGCGGTAGAAAAAACATCCAGGTCCAGGGAAAAACGGGATTCATGTTTCCAGGCGATGGTCTGGGTACCTATCTCCAGATAGTCATCCGCAGCGGGGAGGGCTTCCCGCAAGCGGTAAAGCAGGTTGCGTAAATTGGTCCGGGATTGGGATTCGCTGGAATCCGGCCAGAATAAAAAGGAAAGCTGCTGGCGGGGGAGAGGGGAATCCCGATTCAATAACAGATAAGCCAGGAAAGACTGCAGGCGCGGCGAATCCAGGCCGGAAACCGGTTTTCCACCGTAGACCAGGTGGAAATTACCTAAGAGCTGGATCTCCAAAACTTTCGCCAAACATCCTTCTTTCCTAAAGATTGAGGAAGTAAACTATTAATCAGTATAGATGAGGGGGAGAGGGCTGTCAATTGATCGACCCAGAGCTATAGACCGACGACCGACGACCGAAATCCGGGGAAGCTGGTAAGTTTTAAGCAAACCCGGAGCCATTGCTGACTCCGGATTAGCCGGGAGGAACTCTATTCGATTGGATTTTGTTCATGGGTTCAGTGGACTAAGGATCTATTGACTTCCCTCCGGCGACTCTGGCTGGATCGATCTCGCAATTTATCCAGGACGCTCAGCCGGCTGGATTGATTCTGCTGTTTGACCAGCTTGACCAATCTTTCGTGTTCGCATTCTTGCAGGCGGTCCTGTCGGACCTGCTCCTGAACTAAAACGTCTTTATGGGATAACATGGTTTTCTCCTTTGCTCTACTTTTGGTTTCAACTCACACCAGCAGTATAGTAAAGGGCCCGTTTCTAAAGCGTTTCAGGGATGAATGACCGGAGACCGGGTCCCGGTATTATGGGAAGCTCGGATCAAATTGGTCCGAGAGAGGGCAGGTCTGAAATAATATCGCTCAGGTTATCTTTCCTGATGTTTTTGCTATTTACCCACCTGTTTAGCAGGGTCCGCAGAAGGCAATTGACTTTTTTTAATTGCTGCTCACTAAATTCTGCTTCCAATTCATCCCTATGGGATGATCAGGGTACAAAAGGCGGCAGGTCGACCGCCTTCCAGGATCCATTCTCTCCCTGGACCATCTGGTATTGGAATAAGGAGATAGGCGGCATCTCGGTTTCGTCCGCACCGCAGCAAGGCCCGAGGATGAACAGTGATCCATCATCCAGCTGGAATTCGACCTGGAACGAAATTAGGTTCTGGCTGGCAGAAGTGGTTGGCTCAACGCGGAGGACCTCGAGGCACATCAGGCCGTTCTGGCGGCAGCCCCTTTCCAGCAGGGCGGGATAATCCGAGGCAGGAAGATCCGGGTTGGCAGCGATCAGCCATTCATAGGATCCAGCATAATAATCCACGGCTTCCCCGTACCTGCCCTCATGCAGGAGCCGGAAAAAATCGACCAGGATTTGCTGAGCATCATTTAAATCCGGGTCAATCTCTTCAGCAGTTGAGCTGATGGCCGGTACTGAGGAACATCCTGCCAGGCAGAGCAAAATCAAGACCAACAGCAGGTGTTGGGTCGTTTTCGACATCTTTCCTCCACGATGGAGCAAATTTTTATTATATATAGAATTATAAAACTTTTGATTGAAAAAGGTTTGCCTGGTCCGTTAGATATATCAAGTGAAAGAGGCTGCTCTCCCCCTGAAGTAGACGGGAGCGGTAGCTCCCGTCAAAGCCCAGGTGCGTGAATGCTGCGTTTCTCTCGCTGGGGTCAGTTTGCCCATCTATTTGCTGCTTGCTACTTACTTTTTTCCCTCCGCTTTCCACGTTACAACTGCTTAGTAGCTGTAAATCCATTCTTCGAAGTATGCGCCCAGATCGCAATCGCAAGCTTCCTCGAAGGCAGCTCTCAGGTCTTCAGTGTCTGCGTTAGCCCATAGAAACTCTTCGTAGTAGCTGTTTATGGCCGCCATCACAGTCTCCAGTCCAAAATCCTTCTCCAGCTCATAGAAGAATAAAGGGCCCCGTCCGTAGACAATGCCGCTGTACTCGGCGCCGTGATAATCACCGGCCGGGAGGCCGATCGGAACATCCGCGTTTTCCACCTGGCTCCAGCGGAACTTCCAGGAGTCGACATAGCCGTCTCCATTCCCGTAGCGATCCAGGTAATAGATGTAGGTCATGTATTGGGTCAGGCTTTCGTCCACCCAGGGTTCATTCTGCTGGTCATTGCCAACGGCGTTGTAAAACCACATGTGCCCGGCTTCATGGGCCAGGGTTGATTCCAGCAGCTCGGCCGAAGGCATGCCGTAAAGATCCACCCCATCCTCAAATTCATCCACCACGATGCTTGTGATTCCCGGATACTCTATTCCCAGGGCTCGCATTGGGGAGCTGAGCACTTCAAATTCAGTATACGGATATTCTCCAACCCTGCTGCTCAGGATCTCAATTGCCCGGGTTGCGAAATCCAGGGCCAGGGCCTGATTGACGCTGTATTCCGGCCGGGTCAAGACCCGCACGGTGGTACCCCCCACATCATCCTTCATCTCCACAAATTCCCGGCTTCCAGCCAGATAAAAATCCCGCGCTGGGCCGGCAGCGAAGATCGTGGTCTGGCTTTCACCCACGATCTGTTTATCGACTGCAACACCGGAAGATACCAGGACCAGGTCGGCTGGAGCCTTGACTTCGACGATATAAAAGGAGGCATCCTGATAAGTCAGATCCCCGTTATCCTGGGGAGTCTGTTTGTACCACCCATTTTCGTCAAAAGCGGGGACCATGGGATAAAAGGTGTCCAGCACCAGCACATCCTCGAAGAAACCGTAAAGGCCGTAATTGCCGCCCATCTCGGTCGGAATGACCAGGCTGAAATCCATTTCCAGGACCAGGCTTTCTCCTGGTTCAAGAGGTTTTAAGAGATCCACCCGCAGGGAGGTATTGGAACTTTCCAGGGAGGGGATCATGGATGTCCCATCCACACTCAGATGCGAGACCTCGACTTTGCCGCCCTGGTAGTTGGGATAAAGCCGAAAGTAGACCTCGGTCAGAGCTTCATTTTCTGCATTGAAGTAGCGGACGATCTGATGACCTTGAATGGGTGAGATCAGATCCGGAGCGATTTCCAGCGAGATAAAATAATTGCTGGCCAGCGGCAGTTCTTTTAATGCACCCTGGGCTGATGGCACCAGGCCGGATTTAAAGATTTCCCGGTTATCCCAATCGATCTCACTTGAGGAGACTGGATAGACATACCCATCTAAGTCCACTGTTTCTTCAACTTCCAGAGCAGGTCGGGCTTGACCAAAGTAGAGCCAGGCACCTGCCGCCAGGCCAATGACCACCAGGACGATCAATATTGTGTAAACAACTCGCTTCTGCATGCTTCCTCCTGAAGACTTTTGGATCAGGTTATTTGATTTGAGGTGTTAAATACTCTTCTCCAATCTTACCGTTAGTTGGTGAGAATTCCTATCCTGCGCTGCTAATCCTTTGGAAGGGTCTTTTATGATACCTGAGGGTTAGATCTAAGATGAGGAAAAATCCAGGCAGAAAATTGCTGGTAATAATCGGTAGCTGAAAGTGTCAACCTGACACACAGTTTTCAATCCTCAATTTACTCTTCTTCACCACACCCGTACCACTGCTGGAAATAATCTCCGGTTTCGCAGGTTCGGGTGCCATCCTCAGCTGTGGTGCATTCGCTGCCGGAATAGCCCTCGCTGACCCCAAATACGAATACCGGGGCTGCCCCCAGCATTTCGACGGTATCAGCCGCCAGCAGGCAGCCCCCGATCCAGCCGTTGCTGAAGACCCAGTCATACGAGATGATCAGGAACTCCCCATTCAGTTTCAGGAACGAATATCCCCCATGGGGACAGCCCGCACAGGGAACAGCGCCCCAATTGGTGACTTCCCCACAAACTTCGATGATCTTTCCTGCGTCATCCGGCCTGACTGCGGCAGGATTTCTACAGGGAATGGGCGTTGCCGTGGGCGGTGGTGTTGGGGTGGCTGTTGCCAGTTGAGAAAAATTCGCAATGATGACCAGATCACTGTTGATCGTGATCTCGGGTGAGTTGCCGCTTCCTGAATGATCACCTGACCAGCTCCCAAATACGAATCCTTTGCTTGGTACTGCGTTCAGGACCACCTTGGAACCGGCTGGATATTCACCATCACCCGGCAGCACCTCTCCTCCCAGGGTGGGGTTGGTCCTCAGGTCGAGGGTAAAATATTCCGGGGTGGAGGTTTCTGCAGCTGTCACCGGGATCGGATTGGAGGTTTCCGTTTTTTCTGCTCCAGAACAACCCGGGACAAGGATCAGAATGGATAAAATCAGGGAATATAGTTTCAGCTTCATGAGAGCTCTCTTCCTGATGATCATAGATTTGGTTTACTGTTATATCGATAATGCCATATTGATCTTCGAATTTTTTGTGCTTGATCCAAACAGCAGCCAGTGTTTAATCATACTCTGAATACTTTTTTGATTTCCCTTTCACTTTTTCCGGTGGGTACCTGATTTCATTAATTGCCATTTTTTCTCTGGCAGCAGCTATGATATCGATCCCGAACTTGTCTGCCAGCTCGATCAGGTAGACTAATACATCACCGATTTCCTGGCTCAAGGCAGTTTGTTCCATTTCAGTGAGCTCATCCTCAGGTTTTTTCCACTGGAATATTTCCAGGATCTCTGCCGCTTCTGCGCTGAGAGCCATGGCCAGGTTCTTGGGAGCATGGTATTGCTCCCAATCGCGAACGCGAATGAATTCCTTGATTTGTTTTTTGAGTTCTTCCATGAAATCTCCGTTGATTGTACTTATTGTAAATGAAAAAGACGGCAGACGAACGATGGAAAAATGACTTGAAGACCTGTCACAATCCGGTTTTCCAAACTAAATTAGCCCCAAAGGATCTGGATCCAGGTCTTAACCCAATTGTCCGCGTTCTCCACTCTGCGTTCCCGAGACAAAAATAAATTGCTGATACCAGCTGGTAAATTTAGCATTAAACAGGAATAAGCCAGGCTGAAATATAGTTTCATATCAAATTTGCACCTTTCTTGCAACTATAGTTATAAACAGTCCCCAAAGGTGCTTTTTTTTGCTACAATGGGAAAACCAACATTCAGGCTGCCCACCTGCAAAGGATCAATCCTGGCGTTTGGAGGATATCTGCCAACTATGGATATCAATGAGAAGGCGCTGCTGTACCGGGCTCATGCCGGAGATACGGGGGCAGCAGGAACTTTATACGAGCGCTACTACCGCGATATATACAGCTATATCTTTTATCGCGTGAATGATTCGGTGACTGCAGAGGATCTCAGCGCCGAGGTTTTTGTCCGAATGATCCGCCATTTACCTTCCTATCTGCAACAAGGCAAACCATTCATCTCCTGGCTGTATATCCTGGCCAGGAAAACCATTATAGACTTCAATCGGCAGCCGGACAATCCGCTGAGAACGGGTAAATCCGGCAATGGTTCCAATGGCAAAGCCCACTGCCATCAAGGACAGGAAGCGCTGGGTTGTTTTCAACGGGCGCTGCAGCACCTGTCGGAAGCTCAAAAAGAGGTTGTTATTCACCGTTTTGTGGAGGGCCGGACAGTCAAAGACATTGCAGATTTAAAACAGCAGAGCGAAAAAGCTGTCAGAGCTCTCCAGCTCAAAGCCCTGCAGAGTTTGGAAGATGCCCTGGCACAGGAAAACTGTATATGAAAGATCGATCACTTTCCGAGATTGTAGAAAAATGTTTGCTTCGTTTGGATCAGGGCGATGATCTGATGGATGTTCTGGCAGTCTATCCTGAGCATCAGCTCCAGTTAAAGCCACTTTTATTGGTGGCAATGGCGATCAGATCCTTTCCAGTTCCTGTACCTAACCATACTGCCCAGCGCCTGGGTAAAAACCAGATGCTGGCTGAAATGGAGAAACTCGGTGCAAAAGGCGCGTTTAGAAGGACTTCCCGGGTTCCTGCTCGCGCCCGGTTCATTAGCAGCCTGGTCAACACATATCGAGCCAGCGTAGTATCCCGGCTGGCTCCTAATTACCGCCTGGCAATGCTGGTCTTGGCTCTGGTGCTGTCTGGAGGATTTTTGACTTTGAATGTAACAGCATCCAGTCAGCCGGGAGAGGTCTTTTATCCTCTCAGATTGGGCCTTGAGTGGGTTCAAACAGCGTTCCCATTTAATTCTGGATCCCGGCAGGATCATATCTACCAGGCCGTAGAGCCTGGTCAGCAATCTAATGTAATAGCTGACCGATCAAGCTTTGTTATTAATGGCATTACTTTCCAATTAAATCAGGATGGACGCGCTGGCGTGGCTGCTGCAGCAGAAGCTGAATTACGGGCAGATCTCTCGCTGGCATCATATTCGAATCTTCATAACAGCTCACTCGAGAGTGCTGGAAGATTAGATCTTGAAAACCAGGGAAATACCGCGGACTGGGATGAAGTTGACAAGATAAATGGTCCACAGTTGAGAAAATTCGCTGATCAAGATCAAGCTGCTGACACAGAAAATGGTTCCAACGATAAAGATCAAGGCAGTTCCAACGAAAAGATCAAAGAAAATGACAAGGACAAGGATCAGGGCAAACCCGAAGATAAGGGCAAACCCGAAGATAAAGGCAAACCCGAAGATAAGGGCAAACCCGATGATAAGGGCAAACCAAAAAAATAAGGATAAGAAAAAGGTAATCCCAATAATGATAGCGATAACGAATGCTGATTATCCTATCCTGATCCATAAAAAAAGCACTCCGCCCGGAGTGCTTTTTGGTAGATATATTGATCTGAGAACACAGCATCCCCTGAGGATACCGCGTTACAATCATCAATCTATAAAGTCATAAGAAATCCTGTCACCTGTAGTGCTCGCCAGCAAGATTCCAGGTGAACCCATTTCCCTCAGCCATAATTCCCAGCTTCCGCTGAGACGGTTGAGGTAGAGGTAGCGGTTAGGGTCAACCCACCTGGTATTCAACATCAGGGTGATCCCGGTCAGGGTCAGCGGTGGATCTCCCACCCGACCAATCTTGGGATTGTGTCCCGCCTCGGTGTAGATAAAATATTCTCCATCGATTGACCAGGCATCGAACTTCCTGTCTCCGGAATCATAGATCACGTCGCTTGTTCCATCGATGTTGGCCAGGTGCAGATCGACGACAGGGGGAGATCCAGGTGTGACCTCCGTGATGTAAGCAATCTTATTTGTATCTGGGGAGATAAAGGATGCACTTTGAAAAAAAGGTGCTGCTGAAAATGTCCAAAGAACCGTGGCTCCGGATCCATCTGTTGGCAGATGCCAGATGGTTGTTGGATCTGGGGGAATGATCAGCGGATCTTCTGGTGGTATCGATGCTCGCAAGAAAGTGCTGTCAGGGGACCAGACTAACGGGGGATAATAGGCGAACTCGCTGTAGGTGATTATGAATGGGAATGTCAGCAGGTCCCGCCGGTTGCTGCCGTCCGCATCCACAACACTGATCATAGTTGAATTCACAAGAGCGATCTGGCTGCCGTCCGGGGAGTAATAAAAATCTCCCGCTGATCCCGGGGCCAGCAGCAGGCTCAGCGCGGAACTATCGGCATCTACCAGCCGCAGCTCATCAGGCAGGATCAAGCCCGGTCCTTCAAAAGTCAGTCTGGTGTTAAAGGCGAGGGTATGAGTACCAGGCACCCAATCAATTCGGTAGGGCACAGCGGAAATGGCATCAGGCATTGTGATCATGGTCGCGAAATCAGCCAGGGTGACCAGCGGATGCAAATTGGTCCCATCGGTATTGACCGCATAGATCTCAAGGTTGTTCCAATCAAACTGGCGCACAAAAGCTGCTATTTGTCCATCGCTGGAAAGGTAAGCACTGGTCACATCACCCAGGCTTGTCAGCACCAGATGGGGACCACCTTCCTCCCAATACCAGACATCACCATCTTTGACATAAACTATTCTCAACAAGGGCGCTGGCTCCGGCGTAGCCGGAGGGGCACCAGGGTCTTCTGGAGTGGGATCACCAACACCCGCCGCCACAGTGGCTGCGACAGAGGTGGCAATCACATCGCCGGGTGGCAGCCCGGGATCCGGTGAAGGCAGATATTCGCAGGCCAGTGATGTTATCAATAAAAGAATTACAACTAATAATAGTCTTGTTCTCGGGGACATGGGACCTCCGGAAAGTTTTAATAGGTCTAATAGATTTTACACTAATTTTTTTAACCGCGGATTAATGTGAAACGCTGTCCGGGTTACCCGGGTTTAGGTCCGATCAGTCAAACTTTACTCGAGGTCCATACTCTGTGGCCTGGCAGAACTTGGGCTGCATTTTTCTTCGAATGCAAATCTACCTTGATGCGATCAGGATCGGTCTGGCTGGATCAGCTCCAGGACAGTTTCCTGTTTTATCCCGGGCAGTTGGAAGGAAATCAATAATAAATCGGATTTAGCGGGTTTTTGATGTTAAAATCCAGATAGTATTCAAGGAGAAAACTATGACCACTCAATCCAGCACTCCCGCAGGTGATCCACCCAAGAAGAAGGGAAATTGTTTCCTGTGGGGATGCCTGACAGTTATCATTTTATTATTTGTGAGCGTGTGCTGCCTGGGATCATTGATCTTGCTTCCCATGTTCACGGATTTTGACCCTCTGGGTCTAGATTTTCGCAATAGAATTGAGCAGTACATTCCCTGGCAGGAATTCCTTGAGGATCCTTCAGCGATCCCGGGAATGCCTGATATTTTGGACGAAAGCTTCGACAGTTTGCTTGAGGAAGTCCCTGCCGATCCAGGCTATGACAGCCCAGCAACTGGGGCTGCGGCAGTTCCGCTCTCAACTTACATTGCCAGTGACTTTCCGGCAATTTTTGATTATCCGACCGGTTGGGAAATTGAGATCGAAGAGTACAGCGTGACATTTTATGATCCCTATTCTTACAACTACCTTTATGTGGGCGAGTATCTGATTGATGAAGGCATGTCTGCCAGCCAGGTAGCCCAGCTTGTGGCGGATTCCCTCCAGGAAAACTCCCAGGAGGGCACTTTTAATGTCATTGAGAGCACACCTTTTTTTGTACCTGATGGTGATGATGCTTATCTGATGACTTATGAGTGGACCGACGTGGAAGGATATTATATTTGGGCTCTTGACCTGGAAACTGTTTCTGGGAACTCAAATGTGTTTTTCTTTCTTTCCGGTGAGGATATTGAAGAGTATCAGCTTTACAGGGATCTGATCGATATCATTGCTGCCAGTTTTACCAGGTAGGATCTAATATTTGCCATCTCTGATGCGTGATCCTCTGGGTCGCGCATCGTTTTATTTAAATCCTGCACCCTGGGGCGAGGGTATACCAAAACTTTTTGATAGGCTACAATAGCGGAACTTGAATACCACCCCCGGAACAAAATCAGCATTTTTTCGTTAATCAGATTGAAATTCATGGATGACACAAAAGAAGTCCAAACCCTCCGGAAAGCAAAAGGAGGCGATAAAAAAGCCATAGCTGCTTTATACGATCAGAATTACCAGGCAGTCTACAGATATATCTTCTATCGGATTAGTGACCCGGCAGCCGCAGAAGATCTAGCTGCCGAGGTATTTATCCGCCTGATCCGTAAACTTCCCGGCTACCGGGATCACGGAAAACCCCTTCTTGCCTGGTTGTACACTATCGCCAGAAACCTGGTCACGGATCATCATCGATCAGCAGGCAAGATCGATCAACTGCCTCTCAAGGAGCAGATCATTGAGGATCGGAAACCCGGTCCGGAACAGCAGTTTCAAGACCATCAGGCTCAGGATTGTTTCCGTAAGGCTCTGGCCAAACTGCCCGAATCCCAAAGATCGATCCTGATCTATAGATATATTGAAAGATATTCGACAGGGAAAATTATGATGCTGTTGGAAAAGAGTGATCGGGCGATCCGATCTTTGCAGCACAGGGCATTGAGATCCCTGCAGAGAGCCCTGGAAGAGGAAAAATGTCTATGAAAAAACATGATTTTGAAAATTTACTGGAAGATTGCCGCGCCCAATTGGAATCTGGAAGGTCTCTGGATGGAATTTTAGCTGAGCATCCAGCTGAAGCCGAGCGTTTAGAACCTTTATTGGAATCTATTCTAACCACATTGGCCTTACCAATACCAGCGGCTTCTGTGGCGGCGGCATCCCTGGGAAAGAAACGACTTCTGGCAGAAGTTGATCAGCTCAGGAAGAAGGATCATTTTCTTAGAAACGGAACAAACGGGAATAAACTTCGTTATTCAAATCAATGGTTCAAGAAGATTGGTTCTTTTTTAGTCGTAAAGGAGTTTGATGATATGAAATTATTACCACGCTTGGCCCTTTATCTGGTGATCACAATCCTGGTTGGCGGTTTCTTTACCGTGAACGCATCAGCATCAAGTTTACCGGGAGATGCTCTTTACAGGGTGAAGTTGAATTGGGAACAAGCCCAACTCGCCCTGACTTTCAATGATGATACCAAATCTGTACTTGAAGGGGAATTCGAATCTGAAAGGCTCTCTGAAGTGAGATCACTGCTCAGCGAAGGTCGTGAGGAAGACGTAGAATTTTTCGGGATCATTGAAGAAATGGGAGAATCCTTCTGGGTAGTGAGCGGTGTGACAGTTTCAGTTGGACCTGAGACGGAAATCAAAGGATTCCCGCTGCTTGGTGACATGGTTAAAGTTGAAGCGCTCACTCAAGTAGATGGCTCTTTATTTGCTCTGGAAATAGATCTCATTCTCGATCGCAGCCCGGACGATGGTCTGGTAGACGATTCCGATGTTGACTTGAGTGATGACTTTGATGATGACCTCGAAGACGATTCTGATGATGACCTGGATGATGATTTCTATGATGACGATTCTGATGATGACCTGGATGATGATTCCTATGATGACGATTCTGACGACGAAGATGATGATGACGACGATGACGATGACGATGATGACGACGATGACGATGACGATGATGATAATGACGACGACGAAGATGAGGGAGATGATGATTAGCTAAATCTTCGCTAAGGTATCAAAAAAGCACTTCTCTCTGAGAAGTGCTTTTTTGATACCTGATTTAAGAGCCTGGCTCGGTGACCTCCAATTTTTATTCTAAGATGGATCGGCTTGTATATTAACTGGTTTGAATTAAACAAGGTCAATCATGTTAAGTAAAGTCATTACCCTGGTATTTTTTTTGGTTTGGTAGCGGCAGCTGGTCCGGAGATTGCTGCAGCTGGAGTGGATCCTCTCGCTTCACCCACTCCGCAGCCTGCGGACCTTTTCGCCGCACCTGCGATCATCGGGATCAATCCGGTGATTGTCATGTCGGAGGGAAATCAGGGGGACTCCCATCCCTCCGACAATTTTAGACTGGTTCAAATCAGCCCGCCGAGCAAGGTCGATCTCCCGCTAGATTAACCACCAGGTATCAATTCGTGAACCAGGTTGATGGGCTGGGAAAATACCATGTTGATCATTAAGCGGTCGTGACCACTGGCATCATTTTTTGGGATGGTAAATAGACTGGCTTCATCGCTGGTGATTGCACTGACATGACTAAATATCTGTCGTGAGAGATCTAACAATCCTTACTAACAAAGAGGGGGGCAGGGTACAGCTCCTGGAGGCTAATAAACTTCCGGGAGCTGATCACTTAAAGCGAAATTCCCCCCTTTCATTGACCGCCCTTGCACCAGTTGTTATAATCTGCCTCACTTAAGCCGAATAAAGGAGAAAAATGATGGAAAAAGCCCCTAAACCGCAGGATGCGAAGGAAAAGAAACCCGGTATCGTAAAACCCAAAATCAAAACCGGACAAACCTATACTGTCAAGGCTGGAGATACTCTGGTGGGTATTTCTAAAAAATTCTATGGTAAAGATGCTGATTATCAGAAAATTTATGCTGCCAACCAAGACCTGATCGGATCTGATCCGAACAAGATCAAAATTGGCCAGGTACTGACGATTCCTTCCAAATAAAGCCGTTAAATATCATTTATAGTTTTCCGGGAGGAAATCAATGTCCAGCAATCTGGATCTCGTAAAAATCTTTTCGACAGTTGCCCAGACCATGGTTGATAATAAGACCACTCTCAACCAGGCTGATGCATATAACAAGAACCATGGTGATAACATGGTTGATATCTTTAACATGGTCACTGGCGCCCTAAAGGAATCTCCCCAGGGTAATCTTGCCGCTGGCCTGAGCACTGCCAGCAAACTGCTGACCAGTAATAAAAGCGGATCAGCGGATATGTATGCCAAAGGCCTGGCCCAGGCTGCGGAATACTTCCAGGATCAGGACCTTGATGCGTCCCAAATTCTGCCCCTTCTCCAAACCATGCTCGGCGGTGGAGAGGCTTCTGTGACTAAAAGCGCCGGAGGATTGCTGGATTCCCTGGTGGGATCCCTTGGTGGTGATGATGGACTTGACCTGGGTGATATTCTCAGTGCCGGGGCAGCCTTCATGGAGTCCAAAGGATCCGGTGACAGCAACCTGGAAGCTGCTGTGGATGCGATAATCTCAGCCAGCAAGATGGGTGAATCTCCCCATCGGGCTCAGTCCAGTAAACTGGTAGCAGATGTGCTGCTGCAAAATTTGGTCGGTGGTTTAAAATAGTTCTGACTTCAGTTATAAAGAAAAACCCCGCAACAGCGGGGTTTTTTTTGTAAATAGCCAAGTCGATTAGAATGACTTGGTCCCTGAATAATAAGTTAATATTGAACTTTGCGGGGCATTTTTTTAGCCTGGGAAACCCAGTTCTTTACCATCTTGAGTGATGGTGGGCGGCGGACCAATTTTTTCTTCAGGTTAGTTTTTAGAATGGTCTCTAAAAGATTTTCGGGATTGCGCTGTGCCAATTCCACTACAGTATCCACGCCGGCTTCTTCCAGCAGATCGGAATATTCCTCACTGACGCCTTTGATGCGGAACAGATCCACGTGGTTGACCCATTCCAGGATCAGGGATTTACTGATGCCTGATGCTTTGGCGATCTCTTCCCGCCCTTTGGCTGTGCCGCCTTTAATCAGCAGGCTGTCAGTGCTTCGCACTCCAGCTTTACGCAGGTCTTTGGCGTACTTGTTACCTATGCCTTCTACGAGTTCCAATTTTGCCATCATTTGCTCCTTTTCTATGGTTCTAAACTGATAAATACTACGAAAAAACCCTTCCATTTTGTGGAAGGGTATCTTTGTTTTAGAGTTTTGGAATGACTAATTCCATGCCTGGTTTGATCAGATCGGGGTTATCACCAATCACAGCTTTATTGGCTTCGTAGATCTTCATATATTTTCCAGCATCGGAATAATATTTTTTGGCGATTGCGCTCAGGGTCTCGCCTTTGACGACGACATGTTTCTTGACCTCTTTAGCTTTTTTCATCATATCTTTTTGCTTCAGAAGCATATCAGCTTTAGCTTTATCAATATCGGCCTTGGTTGATTTTCCCGCCAGATCTTTTTTGCGGGCATCCACTTTGGTTTTCTCTTCGTCTTTATTTCCGAATAAACCGAACAATCCTTTCTTCTCAGACATTAGTTCTCCTTATATCTCTTTGGTAAACACAACGTAACAATTATATCATGTGGTTAATGTAATATTTATTAGAAAATTATAAAAAATCATGGTAGAAATTGCGGAAATGTCATTAATTCCCAACAATAAAATTGGATGACAGCACAAACAGTCCCTACCTGGCAAAATAGACTGTCAAATCTAGATTTTGGGCGTTCTGACAATCTGTTTGCAGATCTATTTCTCCGAAACCATCTGTTACCAGGCTGCCATAAACCTCTGTCGGACTTCCTGCAGAGGTGTCTAGGCTGATCGCTGTTCCATCTTCTCCTGTCAGGTATGCCAGGCAGCTGCCGGATTCAACACTAAAAGTTACTGTGGTGCTGACCCTGACCCGGGACCAGTCTTCATTGATTTCCATGCTGGTCGAGTCAGTGCCGTTGGCTTCGTTCATCCTGACCCGGACTTCACCGGAATTCCCTGATATTTTGTGTGTTGTGGTGAATCCTGTTCCGCAGGCCAGAGCTGCCAGAGCAAGGACTGACATCACTAAAACGAGATAGGAAGTTTTCTTATTTTTGGTCATTATTTTCCTCCTGGGTCTGATTTTAATATTTCTTTTGCCTTTGCTCATGCTCCCGGGTTGGGTTATCTCATAAAATAACGCGCTAGCTGCGTGAATTGTTGATACTGGGTGATCAGATCATTCGCTTCAGAAGAATAGCTGCTGGGCAGACTGAAATCTACTGTCAGGAAATCACCGATTCCAGCAATATGGATCGGGGATTTAATCTGGAGGAGAGAACTGAGTTGGATTCCCCGCAGCATCTCTTGTACGGCTGATTGATCACTCCCAAAGACAATTACCTGGGATCCGAATTCCCGGGATTCAGTGATTTCGATTCTGGTCAGATCCTGGGATTTTCCCGCCAGTGAGAGAACTTTATCAAGCAGTGATTCCATCAGGCTGCCCAGAATAGAGTCGCTGTTAAAACCCGGCAGGGTTGTCAGTGTGAACCGGGGCAGGGCAAATTCGCTGGAGATCATGCCAAAAACATCAGTGCCCATATCATTTTCATCATCGCTGGAATTACCGATATCAAAAATGAACAGTTCCCGATCCATTTCCCGGCGGCTGAATATGCTGTCAATGTAGACGGCTTGTCCATCCCGTCTCTTAAAAAGGTCATCAACCCGACTGGCAAGCCTTGGCGGCAATTCACTTTCCGCCACAAAACCCAAGGATTGTACTTGATGGTTTTTTTCAGCAGTGTTTTTCCTGGCGCTTCTGATCACCAGATAGAGAATAAAAACGAAGGCCAGGATCACAAGCAATGCCATTAATTCAGGTTTGAAATTCATCTAGGCTCTCCCCACAGTTATTCCTGGTTTCCAGATTTTCCATTGAATATCCAGCTTTAAAATTGCAGGATGTTACTATACGTGAAATCTACCAATAAGTTGCGGATAAATTGTTGGTTGGTCGAGAATTGAACCGGAACAGCGGCCGTTAATAGGTCAATAATCGATTTTGCATATTCCACATATACCTGTAGAAACTTGGTGCTGCTAAAAGTTCTCTCTCGGTTCCAGACTCGATGATCTGGCCTTGATTGATGACCAGGATCTGATCCGCCTTCTCCAGACCCACCAGCCTGTGAGTGATCAGCAGGGCAGTTTTATCCTGACAGACTTCAAAGATTGTATTCAGGATCTCCCTTTCCGTGATGGGATCGAGGTTGGCGGTCGGCTCATCGAGGATAAAAAAAGCGGCGTTCTTCAATACCGCCCTGGCAATCTGGATCCTCTGTTTTTCTCCAGCGCTCAACCTAACACCGCGTTCTCCGATCCAGCTCTGATAACCATCTGGCATACTGCTGATCTTTTGGTGGATATGGGCCAGTCGGGCAGCCCGGGTGATCTCAGCTTGTGATGCCCCCGGGTATCCCAAGGCAATATTTGCCTGAACAGTATCGTTAAAAAGATAGGATGATTGTGAGATGACACTGATCTGCTGGCGGATCTGGTCCTGGCTGAAATAAGCCAGCGGAATTCGCTCTTCACCGAGATTGATTTCTCCCTGGAAATTTCCCCAAAACCGAAGCAGCAAATTGGCAAGGGTAGATTTTCCAGCTCCGCTGGGTCCAACCAGGGCAGTGATTTGATGATCTTTCAATTCAATATTCAGCCCGTCCAGGACATATTGATCCTGTTGAGGATAATGGAAGTAAAGCTCTTTGGTCTGGAAAGAGAGCTGGTCCGGGAAGGTTGGGGACAGGTCAGGATCGACGACCTCGGGCTTGCTATCCAGGATTTCAAATAAGCGAGACCCAGCCTGGATAGAACTGGATAGGGTTTCCATCGCCTGGGGCAGGGGTTGAATAGACTCAAAAGAGCTCAATACAACCAATGCCAGAGCTGCCAGCATCACACCTGGTATTGAGCCCGTGCTGACCAGGGGTATTGCTGTACATCAAGACCAGCCACATAGCCAGATTACTGAACAGGATCAGGGCGGCTTCCTGAAGACCAGTTATCCGGGCCAGCTGCAATTGGGAGGAATTATAAAGCTGATCGTTCTGGGTTATTTGTCGGGATTTATTATCAGCAGCCCCAAAGACCAGCAGATCTGGAAATCCCTGGATGTAGGCTGTCAGATTGGCAGTCAGCTCAGAACGAGCGCTGACCAAATTATTTCCTGGTCGGCGAGCCAGCAACCGTACCGCCAGCGGCAGCCCGAAACCGCTCAGCAGGTAAAAACAACCAGCGATCAGAACGAGTGATGGGTGGTATGGATAGAGAAAGATGCAGGTGGACGAGCCCGATTAGACTGGCTACCAGGGGTGGGGCAAGAGCGCGGACATAAAAATCTTCCAGGGTTTTGATATCAGATATGATCCTGCTCAGCAGGTCTCCAGCCCTGTACTTCAGGGTCCGGGCAGGAGCGAGAGGTACTAGGGATTCATAGAACCAGACCCTCAGGTCATTCAGGATCTTAAAGGTCAGGTTATGTGATACCAGCCGCTCAAAATAACGACTGATACCCCGGCTGATGCCAAAAAAGCGCACCCCCACTATGGCAATTTGCAGAACGGCAATATTCGGGTGAAGGGCAGCCATCGAGATCAGCCAGGCGGAGGCTCCCATCAAACCCAGGCTGGAAAAAATCGTTGTAAATCCGAGGGCGGCTGATAACAACACTTCTGGCCAATAAGGTCGGAAAAATGATAGCAAGCGCCGGAGAACAGATGTTCCGGGTTCAGATCCTGTCTCAGTACCGGGATCCTCCGATATCATGAGACTTGCGGTTGAGGAGAGTGTTTGGGGATCATCGTACTCGAGGATAGAGGAGTGCGATTCTTGAGCCTGATCCTCTACCAGGCCGGTGTAGGCTAAGACCAGTTTTTTGTATTCACTTTCCTGGTTCAATAATTCCTGGTGGCTGCCGGTCTCAATAATCGCTCCGTCATTAAGGACCAGGATGCGATCAGCCTGGAAGATCGTATTTAAGCGATGGGCAATGGTGATCACGGTCCTGCCTTGCATTAACCTGGCTGTGGCCTCGGCCAGCAGGGATTCTGTCCGGGGATCGAGCTGAGAGGTGGGCTCATCGAGCAGCAGGATCGGCGCATCCTTCAGAAAAGCCCTGGCAAGGGCGAGGCGCTGGGCTTGCCCGCCGGAGAGGCGGGCCCCACCTTCGCCGATCAGAGTTTCGTAGCCTTCAGGAAGGGATTCGATAAAATCGGCCAGGTGGGCAGCGGAAGCCGCTGAAGCCACAGCGCGATCGTCAGCATCTGGTTGGGCCAAGCGGATATTGGCGGCAATCGTATCGTGGAATAAAGTTGGTTCCTGGGGAACCCAGGCAAGCTGCCTCCGCCAATTCTCGAGCTGGTTTTCATCCAGGTCAGATCCGTTGATCCTGATCTTGCCTTCACCAGGGGGGAAAAAACCCAGGATCAGGTTGGCCAGAGTGCTTTTTCCGGATCCACTGATTCCCGACCAGGGCTATATTTTCACCCTGGTTGATGGCAAGATCCAGATTGCTGAGCGCCGGGCTCTTTTCTCCCGGATATGTAAAGCTGACCTGATCCAGCTCAATGGTTTGCATTGGATATTTAATCGGGGCAGACTGGGGTTCAGCCGGGATGCCAGTGCTGGGCGGTTTGGTATCAAGGATTTCAAAGATCCGTTCCGCTGCGCTTTGGCCTTCCATGCTGGCGTGAAACCGCAGACCCAACAACCGGAGCGGGATGTAAAATTCAGGCGCGATTATAAGTAAGAATAAGGCCTGCTCCAGTGAAACCTTGAAGTATAACAAGCGCAGCCCGATTTCTACAGCAACAACCGCTGTGCTGAGGGTAGCCACCAGTTCCAGCGTCAGGGCAGATAAGAAAGTCACCCGCAGCACTTGCATGGTTGTCAACCTGTACTTTTCGCTGGTTTGGCGGATCTTTTCTATCTGTTCATTGGCCAGGTTGAATAACCGCAGCGTGGTTAATCCCTGCAGGCTGTCCAGGAAATGGGCAGCCAGGCGGCTGAGGGTGCTGTACTGGCGGTCAGTGATCGTCCTGGGCGCTGCTGCCGATCAGATACATGAAAATAGGGATCAGCGGGGCAGTAATCAGCAAGATCAGAGCCGTTAACAGAGTCTACCGGGAAAACAAAGACAAGGATGGTTAGTGGGACCAGGGCAGAAAGTACCAGCTGGGGAAGGTATTGGCTGAAATAGGCGTCCAGGGCTTCGACACCTTCAATGATTGTTCTGGAGAGTTCACCGGTTTTTTCTCCCTGCAGATAAGCCGGTCCCAGTGCTTTCAGTTTATCGAGCAGCAGACCCCGGACCCTGCTCTTAACTTGAATAGCGATTGTCTTGGCGCTGAGGCTGCTGAGCCAGGCCAGGATCGCCCGCACAGTAAAGAATGTCAGGGTCATGACCAGCAGGCTTGACACATCATCCAGTTCGGCACCATCCAGGAAAACCCTGCTGATGATCCGGCTGATAGATCATGCCTGTCCAAGCACCAGCAGTCCGGATATAAAACCCAGGCTGATGGTCAAGATCAGCCAGAAACGGCTTTTTTGTGCCAACTGCAGAAGTCTAGAATTTGGAAACATGAACAAGTCCTGGTTAGTTCAACTAATAGTAACATAAGCGAACTGCTGGTGTTTTCATGAAACCAGCGATAAGAAAGATCCGCAAAGATATTCGTGCTATACTTTTTTTCAGGCAAAGCTCGCCTTATCAGGAGACAGACCTATGACAGAAAACTCCCGTTTTTGATCTTCTAGGACCACCCATGTCTGGCAAAGGTACCCAGGCAGCCAGGTTGTCAGTGATGCTGGGCATCCCCCAGATTTCTTCCGGAGATCTGTTCAGATCCAATATCAAAAACCAGACCAGACTGGGACTGGAAGCGAAATCATATATTGATCGGGGAGATCTGGTGCCTGATCAAGTTACTATTGGGATGGTTGCTGACAGATTGAAACAGCAAGACTGCCAGAAAGGGGCCTTGCTGGATGGATTTCCCCCGCACCAGCATCCAGGCAGAAGCCCTGGACGGGATCTTAAGGGATTTGGGAGCCAGACTGTTAGCAGTGTGATCTTCATCGCGGTCCCGGAAGATGTTCTGGTTGCCCGGGCCACCGGCAGGCGGCTTTGCCGCAGTTGCGGCCAATCCTATCACCTGGAATTTAATCCCCCGGTCAAGGAAGGTATTTGTGATCTGGATGGAGGAGAACTATATCAGCGGGAGGATGATACGCCAGATACTGTCCGCCAGCGCTTGGCAGTTTACCAGACGCAGACCAGTCCATTAATTGAATATTATCGAAACAGGGGTCTCCTGCAGGAAGTCAATGGGGATCAATCGATCACTGATGTTGGCGCCGAGATCACGGCCTTATTGTGATTCCAAGGCAGAAAATTATATCCTGATCAGAAAAGAGGCTGGGAGTCACCAGCCTCTTTTTTCTTTAGTAATGCAGATCAGTCTGGCTGCTATCCGGGCTGATCCGTTCCTTGAAAATCCAGTAGGTCCAGGCCTGGTAAAGGATTACAACCGGCAGCAGTATTGCTCCTACTATTGTGAAAATCTGCAGGGAATACGGACTGGCAGCGCTGTTGTAGATGGTCAGGTTGTAAGCTGTCTCAAGGGTTGAGATCAGGATCCTGGGGTAAAGCCCGGCAAAGACCATGATCGTGGCCAGCAGGACCACCAATCCACCACTTATGAATGTCCAGCCCTCTTTTCCTTTTCTTAAAAACCAGCCATACGCCAGTAAGGCAGCGACAGCCAAGCCAGCGGGCAGCATCCCATCCAACCCCGGGTTATTGAGGATATCGGTCTCAAGGTAAGTCCAGACCAGGAAACCAGCTGCGAGAACTACCATCGGGATCCAGATCTTTCCCCCCGGTATCTTTGGCTTTTTGTTTTAAATCCCCGGTCAGCTTAATGCCCAGGAATCCAGCTCCATGGAGGACGAATAGACCGACAAATATTACTCCACCGAAAAGGGCAAACGGATTTAATAGCGGAAGCAAACCACCGAAGTAATGTTTATCGGCATCGATCGCGAATCCGCGCATTAGATTGGCAACCGTCACGCCCCACAAGAAGGCGGGCAGCAAGCTTCCCAGGAATAAAATCCAGTCCCAGCGGTTTCTCCAGGCAGGATCTTCCCTTTTACTTCGAAATTCAAACGCAACGCCGCGGATGATCAGGCCAAACACCATCAAGATCAGGGCGAGGTAGAACCCGCTGAAAAGGGTAGCGTAAACTTCTGGGAAAGATGCGAACAGGGCCGCACCAGCTGTGATCATCCAGACTTCATTGCCATCCCAGACCGGGCCGATGCTGTTAATGACCGCCCGGCGTTCTCGATCTTCCTTGGCGATGAATGGTAGAAGGATTCCGACTCCATAATCAAATCCTTCCAGAAAAAAGAAACCGCAGAAGAAGATCGTGATAAAAATAAACCAGATTGTATTGAGATCCATGATCATTCTCCTTTCACTTCTGGGGCGGGCGGATCGCTCTTACCGTATTTTAGAGCCAGGGATACCGCGATAATCAACAAAATTCCATAAAGAATTGTCAGGCTTGATAATGAAAAGATGATCGTACCGGGGCCGACATTGGGCGAGACCGCGTCCTCGATTTTTTGTAAGCCTCGGACGATCCAGGGATACCGGCCGGTTTCTGCCACGATCCAGCCAGCAATGGATGAAATTGTCGGTATCAAACCGGTCAGGATCAGAAGTTTCAGGAACCAGGGTCTTTTCTCCAGCGAGTCATGTTCGGGACCAGAAAACTGCCAAACCGGCTATCAGGATCATCAATAAACCAAAACCGATCATGATCCGGAGGGACCAGAAACTAAGCGCCACCTGGGGGATATAATCCCCGGGGCCATATTGGGCAACAGCTTCTGCCTGAAGATCATTCAATCCCGGCACTTCACTGCTGAAATCGTTGAAGAGCAGGAAGGAGAGCATGTAGGGGATCTTGATCTCCCAGGGGTTTTCCTGGTTTTTCTGATCGATGGCAGCAATGACTGTAAATGATCCGGGCTGCTCGGTTTCCCAGTGACCTTCCATGGCCATCACCTTGAGGGGCTGGATCTTGGCCAGAAACTGTCCCTGTGCGTGGCCGATCAAACCGACCAGGATCGCGCCTGTTAGGGCAAATACTGATGCAAGCTTAAAGGACCGGGTGAAAAACTCTTTGGTTTTCGGATTGTCGCGCAGCAGGTGCCAGGCGCTGAAAGACATGTATAAAAAACCTGCTATGGCGAGACCTGCCGTAACCACATGGGGAAATTGATGCCAGACATAGGGATTTCCAGCGATAGCTCCAAAATCGATCATCTCTGCCCGGCCATTCCGGAGGGTGAATCCGACAGGGTTATGCATGAACGAATTGGCGGCCAGGATCCAGAATGCCGAGATATGGGCTCCG
Source organism: uncultured Chloroflexia bacterium (assembly GCA_963751575.1). Taxonomy (GTDB): domain Bacteria; phylum Chloroflexota; class Anaerolineae; order Anaerolineales; family UBA11858; genus B10-G9. The sequence goes on from CAVVUX010000002.1 coordinate 56,287, forward strand.
ATAGCTACCAGCCAGATCGAAGCCGCATGCGCTTTTTTGAGAGCTTGTCCCAGCCAAAGATCCAGATTCCAATGAAAGTGGATTCAAGGAAGAAAGCCAGCAGTGAATCCAGGGCAATCGGGACACCAATCACATCTCCCACAAAACGGGAGTATTCAGACCAGTTCAAACCGAAATGGAATTCCTGAACTATACCTGTTACCACGCCCATGGCAAAGTTGATCAGAAAGATCTTGCTCCAGAACTTGACCATGCGTTTGTACATTTCATCGCCGGTGATGACATACCTGGTTTCTAAAACCGCCAGGAATAGCGATGTTCCCAATGTAATGGGAATAAACAAGAAATGATAGATTGTAGTTATAGCAAATTGCCATCTTGCTAATAATGACAGGATCCATGACCACCTTCCTTTCTGAATAAAGCCTAAACCCCCTGCAAATGAATAATCACATCCTCTATTGTACTGTGTCAGCCCGCCTTGGGGAGTGATTTTATTCATCCAATCATCCTGAATAAATCATCAGACGAGGGTTTGCACTGGGCTGAAGCTCAAACCCCATCGAGGTTTCTAAGCCGCGGGCAGGTCAAACAGGTTTTTTTAGTTTACCCGGTAGGACTGACCTGTTCCGGGAGGAGGGTTTTCTGCCATAAAAGAAATCATCCAGAATCAGGGCGGTCCGCCGGAACGTTCCGGATCGTGAATTTCCCCAGCGGACCAGGTTATGGATCCAGCTGTCTGGGTGAGAGTAAGGGCAAACTGCCATGCATTTTCCGCAGTCAGTTCCAACAACAGTCCAGTAGTGGTAGCAGGTTTCCGGATTGATCTTCCAGCGCAGGACTCCATCCTTAATCTCACGGTCGCCAGAAGGGATAGATTGGCTGGGACAGTTTTCAGCGCATTTTTTACAGATCAGACAAAAATCCAGGATCGATCCATCCGGCTGGTAAGGATCTGGAACCAGGGGGAGGTCGGTAGTGACCACGCCGATCCGGACTCGCGGTCCAAGTTTGGGGGTCATTAATAAGCCCATCCGGCCGATTTCTCCCAGTCCGGCATCCCGCGCAACCAGGGGAGCGATGACCCGGTAATTGCCGTCAATATGAGCCCTGGCAGGGTATCCCAGAGACCGGATGGCTGCTGCCAGCTGGACTGCAACCCGGGCTGATTCCACATATTGGCGTCCGGATTCCATCGTGATTGGTGGATAAGGCGCTGATGCGGTCATATTAAAATCCATTTCAACGGTAAACGCTATCCCAAATTGGTGGTTAAGTTCAACGGGATCACCATAGGTACCGGTTCCGCGTCCAATGTGGGAATAGATGTGGGTAGGTTTGAGTCGAGTGATTCCGCAATCCAGGGCACCATAAAATCTGGCCAGGGATTTCACCGCAGCTGTGGCATTTTCAGTAGACAGCTCGATCTTGGCAGCAGAGATATCTCCATCGACCCCTTCTCTGAGAGCATCGGTGAGGCTGAAACTGCCAACCGCGGCTGCAGAGTGTAGGGGATCCGTATATTTCGCTCGCGGAGAGAACAAGCCAGGTTGGGAGCGGGATTTATCGTCAACAGGTTGATGGTCAGGGTGAGCCTGATAATAGGATAGATATGCTTGAGATCCTGGAATTAACCTTGCCCGGGCGAAGATGATTTCCCTCTCATCAATAGGATTGGCTGGAGACTGAACATCCAGTGAAACCTTACCAACGGGCAGAAAAAATGCTATCGAAGCCAGGATCAGTATTCCCAGATAGATACCTATCAAAATTATTCGAGTGTTTTCAGGGAGAAGCAGCCCGCTCAACAAGGCGCAGGCCCCCACAATAGTTAGTAGAGCAGCCCGGAGAGCAGCCTTTTTCTCTCCCTCCTGGAATGAGATTATTGCCAGAGCAGCAAATGGGATGAGAACAACAACAGTTATGCTGATGATGAAGATGGTTGTCAGGGTCATGGATTTTTCTTAATTACTTGTTGATATTTCACGAGAGATCAAAACACAACATGTACTATTATTATAAAGGTGTTTTTTTGATGAAGGGAAATTCCTTAATTGGGATTGATTCTCAGGTTTTCTTCAATGATCAAGATCCATTTCCAGTTTGATTTTCCAAATTTATGCAGATTGTGTAATTATTTCTTATTTAGGTCCAGTCATATTTTCCGTTGACGTTCTACCCTGTTCATGCTATATTAATTTAGTGAGGTGGGGAATTCCCAACTTCATTAGCAGAACGTACGTTTCCTGAGCAATTTTTTTTGTTTAGAACGAGGGGGAACACTCTGCTGAGTTGATACCATTTAGTATGAAGGAGATTTTTTATGGCAGAGCGTGAGACCGGTACTGTAAAATGGTTTAACGCAGGTAAAGGCTACGGGTTTGTTGAGCGTGACAATGGTGAAGGCGATGTCTTCGTCCACTATAGCGCAATCAATGGATCCGGGTTCAAAACGCTTGACGAAGGTCAGCGTGTTGAATTTGATGTGGTAGAAAGCGATAAGGGACCTCAAGCCCAGGATATTGAAACTCTGGGTGAGACCGTTACTTCGTTCACCACCGAGCCTGAAGACAGCGATGACATTTTCAGCGACGATGATAGTGACGATGATGATGATATGGACGACGACGAAGATTCTGACAGCTTATTCTAGAATACTCAAACCAGACAAAAAAAGGGCAGCGAGAGATCGCTGCTCTTTTTAATTTACGGAATCCAGTACAATGCAGGAGGAATTAGTTCTCATGAAATGGCATAAAGACAACCATCCAGGTTGATACCAGGGGAAAGGGTCTTTACCCGATCACCGATCAGATCAACCGGGCATTAAGCTCCTGGGGTGCAGTGGAAGGTATGTGTTATTTGTTTATTCCTCATACCAGCGCCTCACTGGTCATCAATGAAAGTTATGATCCGACTGCCAGGCATGACATGGAAAAATTCCTCGAGATCCTGGCGCCAGAAGGTGAATCCTGGCATCGCCACACGCTGGAAGGCAGTGATGACTCTCCTTCCCATCTGAGGGCAATTCTCACTGCAGACCAGCTTGACCATTCCTGTTGATGAGGGAAGCCTATCCCTGGGCTCCTGGCAGGGAGTTTATCTTTTTGAACACAGGGCACGATCCTCAACGCAGGATCTAAAAATTCGTTACCTGCAGGTCCTTTAAATGGGAAAAAATACAAATCAATCATCATTTTCGCTATCAGTCGTTGATCCCTATCATACCTGTAGTTATTGCGCTGGTCCTGAATGCTTGTGCTCCTGTACCAGCTGCCTGGCTGGAACCGGTTCCTGATCCGACCAGGGTTGATTTCCAGCCATCGACTCAGAGTATCAGTCTGTATTTCACGGCCCCGGCCAATGATGATTTCCGCGGAGGACCAGACCAGTATGTTGTTGAATCCATTGACCAGGCACGTTCCCAAATTGATGCAGCTTTGTACGATCTCAACCTCTGGAGTATCCGGAATGCTTTGATCAGGGCACACGATCGAGGTGTTTTGGTCCGACTGGTTGTCGAAACTGATTCTCTTGACAGATCCGAAATCCAGGAACTGATCTCAGCTGGAATTCCTGTAGTATCTGATAATTCTGAGGGCTTGATGCATCACAAATTTCTAGTCATTGATCACAGTGAAGTTTGGACAGGATCGATGAATTTTACTGTCAACGGCGCTTACCGCCATCTGAACAATCTGATTAATATCCGCTCCACTCAGCTGGCTGAGAATTATCACAGAAGAATTTGAGGAAATGTACCTGGATGGTTTTTTTGGAGAGATAACTCTGGAAAACACTCCGCATCCAGTTCTGGAAATTAATGGCATTCAGATTGAAACTTATTTTTCTCCGGATGATTCGACTGCGGAACGATTGATCAATTTGATCTTAGAGGCAGAAAAAACAATTGAATTCCTGTATTATTCTTTTACGTCAGATGGCATTGCAGATGCGCTGATTTATCAAGCGAATCAGGGAGTTCAGGTGCGAGGTGTGCTCGATGCGTACCAGGATAGCGCTGGATTGGGGGGGGAATATCAGACGTTTCGGACTGCCGGTCTGCAATGTGCTGTCTGGATGGACATCCTGAAAAAATGCACCACAAAGTGATCATTATTGATGGAGAAATTGTTGTCACAGGATCATATAACCTGACCCGCAGTGCAGAGATCAAGAATGATGAAAACACCCTGGTGATCCATGATCGTGATCTTGCAGAAATATTTCTGACAGAATTCGAATGGATCTTTCAAGAGGGAAAGATCCAATAATTTGCATTTTTATTAACAAGTCTAGCATGCTCAGATAGTTGTCATGTATAATAAAAAGACCTGAATTTTCCAAGCTGATGTTGAGGAAGACCATGATGGAACAACAGAGTACTGGAACGACCCGGGAATGGAAGCGGCTGGTTGATGAATTCCAGAAAAAAAGCGACCGTGCCGTCGCAATTCTGGGAACCACATACTTAAATACTCACTTGGCCCGGCTGCTGGAGTGTTTTATCATCGATGACGAAAAGATCTCCAAAATGCTTTTAAGCGAAGAAAACCCGCTGGGAAGTTTTGAAGCCAGGATCAAGGCATCCTACGGACTGGGATTGATCAGCAAGACTGAATATCATGACCTGGTATTGATCTGGCATATTCGCAACCGGTTTATCGGCGATATGGGAGAGGGTGATTTTTCAGAAATGGATATCCGGAATCTCTGCAAAAGGTTGAAAATTCCTGACGAGGTCATACTCCAGGAAGAAGATCCTTCACCCCGCAGCCTGTTTGTTTTTGGTACAGCGATCCTTGCTCAACAGTTGATGTATCGGGCCAATGAAGCCTTTGACGAAAAAAGGGTCCTCCGCGATAATTTTATCCTTGTAAACATCGAATAGAATAAGTTTTTTTGCTTTCAGGGGGATTTTTAGATTTAAACTGGTCAGGGGGAACGAATGCCGGTTATCTGGGTAACTATTTTTTTATTCGGGGGAGTTTTGGCAGCCGATAAGCTGCCCTGGACCGTCTTTCAATGGTTCTGGTCCGGCATGGTTTTGGTGGGGCTGGCCCTCGTTTTGCCATTGATCCTCAAAATAAATATTTCAGGTTTAAATAAACCAGCCAGGAGTTTGATCCTGAGTCTGATTGCGTCATTTTTTATTGGTGCAATCCGCTATCAGGCAGAAATTCCTGATAGAGAGACCCTGAGTTATATTGATAATTATGCTGGTCAAACCGAACGGGTAGAAATAACCGGCCTTGTTGTTGATTTTCCGGATTCAAGAGACCAGATCACCAATCTCAAGCTTGAGGTGGAGCAGATTGAAATTCCCTTGAAGACTTTGAAAGCCAATGTTCAGGGTTTGGTTTTGGCGAAAATCCCAGTAGAAAAGAAAATTTCCTATGGTGATAGAGTAAAGGTCAGCGGTTATTTGAAACTGCCACCAGAAGGAGAAGATTTTAATTACAGGGTCTATTTAGAGCGCCAGGGAATCTATGTTTACCTGCCAAATGCTGAGATCGAAATCGTGGAGCCTGCTGCTGGAGGAAGTTTTTTTCTCAAGCAAATCTATAGTCTGCGGTCGCGTGGTTTGGAAAGAATATATCAGCTCTGGCCGGATCCTGAAGCATCCCTCCTGGCCGGGATCTTGCTCGGAATAGAGTCTGGCATATCGGAAAATGTCCAGACCGCATTTCGTGAAACAGGTACAACCCACATTATCGCTATTTCAGGATTTAATATCACCATAGTTGCTGGATTGTTCTCCCGATTATTTAGTCGGATCTTGAATCGGAGGCAGGGAGCTCTGGCAGCTGTCATCGGGATTGCATTCTACACCCTGTTGGTTGGAGCGGATGCAGCTGTTGTTCGGGCAGCAGTTATGGGGGGGCTATCCATTTTTGCAGGCCAGATCGGTCGCCGCCAGCATGGACTTAATGCGGCGGCTCTGGCGAGCTTAGTTATGGTCTTATTCAATCCCCAGCTTCCCTGGGACCTATCTTTCCAACTTTCCCTTTCAGCTACGCTCGGGCTGATCTTATATGCTGACCCGTTGGCAAACTGGTTTTTAAGGTTCTCAGCCCGGATCATCCCCCAGGAAAAGGCTCAGATGCTGGTTGGGCCAGTAAGTGAATATGTTTTATTTACCTTCGCCGCCCAGATAACCACCCTGCCAGTTATGGTGTATCACTTTCAAAGTTTTTCGTTAAACACTTTTTTGACCAATCCAGCTATCCTGCCAGTCCAACCCCCGATAATGATCGTGGGAGGACTGGCGTTAATCCTGGGCTTAATCTGGTTTCCCCTTGGAAACCTGACAGCCCCCCTGGTGTATCCTTTTGTCCTTTATACGATCAGGGTTGTAGAGTGGTTCAGCTCCATCCCTATCCGTCCCTGGAGGACAGGTCCACTACATCCAGGCTGGATTGCTGGTTTTTATCTACTGCTGGCACTGTTTACTTTTGGTCGACCTATCACAGCTTATTTCAGCTCTCTGCTTGAAACCGGTCCAGTTCTAGGTGGGCTGGTTATCCTGGTAGTGATCACCTGGCGGCTGGTGTTCTCCGCTCCGGATGGCTTTTTCCAGATCCATTTCCTGGATGTTGGGACCGGGAGCGGGATTTATCTCCAAACTCCTTCAGGGCAGAAAGTAATTATCAACGGTGGCCCCAGCACGAGGAGGTTATCGGATCATCTGGGACGCTTGCTCCCGCCCTTTCAGAGAACCGTAGATTATTGGATCATAACCTCGCCGATAGAGCAGGAAATTGACTCCCTGGCAGGAAATATTCCCCGCTTTCAACCGGAAACTGTGCTCTGGATGGGTGATGGTTCCCTGTGCTGGGAAGCCGAGAATTTGAGATCCATTATTGATGAGAATGCTATCCCCCTGGTTAATGGAAAAGCAGGGCAGATCCTGACAGTAAGCGATGGGGTCATGATCACAATCCTATCCCAGAGTAAAAGTGGAGGGACATTGCTGATTGAATACGGTTCCTTGCGGGTACTTTTACCATACGGTTTATTGGAAAAGAATCGGGATGAGTGGCGTCAGGGTTTGGATCTGGGGCAGGTCACAGTCTTGCTCCTGGCAGATAATGGATATTCATCCAGCAATCCATCTCTATGGATCAATAACCTTAATCCCCGCCTGGTTTTATTGAGTGTGGGGATCAAGGACAGCAGGGGGCTGCCGGGCCGGTCAATGATCGACCGCCTGGCTGGATATTCCCTGCTTCGAACAGATCAGCACGGGAGTATCCAGCTGATATCCGATGGAGATCAATTGTGGCTTGAGGTAGATAGACTCCCCTGATTGTGTTACAACATAAATATGAAATGGATCATACTTTCCCCTCATTTAGATGACGCGGTATTTTCCTGTGGTGGTTTGATCTGGGATCTTACCAATTCTGGCCAGGAAGTTGAGGTTTGGACGATCTGTGGTACAGATCCACCACCTCGACCATTCTCCCAATTTGCTGCCCGTTTGCATGCTGAATGGGGTTTAGATGATAACGTTTATCAGGTCAGGCGCCAGGAGGATCGAGCAGCTTTGAAGATCCTCCATGCTGAACCTAGATATTTATCTTTCCTGGACTGCATCTACCGTCCATCCCCTGGCGGCGGGTATTATTACGAGAGCGAGTCAGCGATTTTTGGGGGCCTGGATGCCAGAGAAATCGGTCTCATCGCTGATCTGAAAGCAGAAATATTATCTGATCTGCCTCCTGAGGCCAGGATAGTTGCTCCTCTGGGAATTGGGAATCATGTCGACCATGAATTAACCCGCAAAGCGGCCAATCGATTGGCAAGACCAGTTTATTATTATGCAGATTACCCCTATGCCAGAGAATCTGAAGGTAATGAGATCTTGAGGTTCTTGGACAGCTCGGCTGACTGGTCCGCAGAGACCTTTCCTGTATCTGAGGAGGGATTCTCATCTTGGATCCAGGCATCCCGCTGTTATCGGTCGCAGATTCTCACCTTCTGGGAAGATCAAACAATGCTTGAAACTGAAATCCGGCAATTTGGAGCAAGTATGGGAGGGATCAAACTCTGGAAAACAATCCCTGAAGAGTAAATTTCAAGGGATTAATTCTACCTTGCAGGCTAAGATTACCTATGATAGAATTACCGCACTTTTCAGAGGGTAGGGCTTTTTAGGGTGAAACACCTGGTATAAAAGCTCTTTTTCTATTAATAGACGCTAATCTCATAAAAAAGCAGGAAACATTATGACTCCATCGTTATTAACCCAAGAGGGCTATGATAAACTAAAGACAGAATTAGGATATCTTCAATCTGAACGCCGATCAGAAGTGGCGGAAAGACTCCGGGAAGCCCTCGATGGCAGTCCCCTGGGAGTTGATGCGGATGTAGAAGTTGAAGCTGCAAAAAACGCCCAGGCTTTTGTTGAAGGAAGGATCCAGTATCTCCAGAGCATCCTGGCCCAGGCCGAGATCGTCGATGATCTTTCCAAAACCGATCTGGTACAGATCGGCACCAAGGTCACCATTAGAAACAGAGGAAAAAGAAAAAGAGACTTATATCGTTGTAGGGCGGGCGGAATCAGATCCCGTGGAAGGTAAGATATCCTACGAATCTCCTTTGGGAAGCGCATTAATGGGACATGCTAAAGGGGATGAGGTAAAAGTAAATGCCCCGGGTGGGGTTTTCACAGTGAAAATCCTCAAGATTGGCTGAACCGTTTGAACTGAATTTTCCCCCGTGCGCAGATCTATCGCACGGGGTTTTTTTAATACAGAGGAAGATGTCATGGCAGATTACACGAAACTCGAGAAAATACGCCTGGAAAAACTCAGGAAATTAAAAGAGCAGGGGATTGATCCATTTCCGCGCAGGATCGATCTAAGCCATACTATCGAAGAAGCTGCTGCTGCTTTTTTAGAAAGTGAGACTGAGAAAGAACCAAAAACGATCCTGTCCTCATTGGCTGGCAGGATCCGCTCGATCAGGCAGATGGGCAAAGTCACCTTTGCCCATATTGAAGATGGCACCGGGAGGATCCAGCTATTTTTCAGAGCAGATGAGCTTGGTGATGAAAAAATGGAGTTCCTCAAGGATTATTTTGATCTCGGTGATTTTATCCACGCCAAGGGGAAATTATTCAGGACCCGAACCGGTGAAATATCCTTGTGGATCGCTGAATTTTCGATGGCTGCCAAAGCCATCACTCCTCTGCCGGCAGCAAAAGAACACGTGGTAGACGGGGAAGTTGTCCAGCATGCGACTTTATCTGATCCTGAAACACGTTATCGCCAGCGCTATGCGGATCTGGCAGTCAACCCGGACGTGCGGGATGTCTTCTTGATCAGGACCAAGACCATCCGCGCCATCCAGCATTTCTTGGACTCAAGGGGATTCCTGGAAGTTGAAACCCCGATTCTGCAGCCTATCTACGGTGGAGCGGCCGCTCAGCCATTCACAACCCATCACAATCAGTTGAAGCAGGACCTCTTTTTAAGGATATCTTTCGAGCTCTATCTGAAAAGGCTCTTGGTCGGTGGTTTTGATAAAGTATATGAAATTGGCCGGGATTTTCGGAATGAGGGAGTGTCATTTAAGCACAACCCGGAATTCACCCAGATGGAATTCTACTGGGCCTATGCTGATTACCAGGCCGTGATGGATTTGACTGAAGAAATGGTCCGATTTGTTGTTAAGGAAGTGCTTGGTACTACTTCATTTGTTTACAGGGACCAGGAAATTCACCTGGATAAACCCTGGCAGCGGGTTGAGCTTCGCCAGGGCATCCTGGACAAGGTTGGGATTGATATTGATCAGCATAGAACCGCTCGGGAGTTGGCAGAAGCTCTGAAATCACACGACCTGGATGTCGATCCGAAAGCTTCCAGGGGTAAATTGATCGATGATCTTCTGGGTAACTTCCTGGAACCGTCTTATATCCAGCCGGCTTTTGTTTACGATTACCCGCGGGAAATATCACCCCTGGCAAAAACCAAACCGGACGATCCGGACACCGTGGAGCGTTTTGAGGGATTCATGGGTGGCATGGAGATCTGCAATGCTTTCACCGAGATCAATGATCCCCTGGACCAGGAAGAACGATTCCTTGAGATGGGTAAATCCTACCAGAAAGCTGACGATGAACATCATCCCCTGGATGAAGATTATCTGCGGGCGATGCGTTACGGCATGCCGCCAAACGGTGGTTTTGGGATGGGAGTAGATCGGTTGGTGATGCTGCTGGCCAATCAGCAAACCATCAGGGAAGTGCTGTTATTTCCTCATTTGCGAGAGAACTAAGAAGAAGAAAAACCGTCAATAACCGGAGCTAATCTAGCTCCGGTTATTTCTTAATATACCCCAAAAATAACGCAAAAAGGAGATTAAAAGCAATCAATACTATGAATAGGTAATGATTTCTTAATGATATGCTTCACTGATGCTATTTCCAGAATAGAACTATAATATTGGGACTTGATCTGATTGATTAAAATTCAGAATTTGTTTTCCTTTATATCATAATCGATATTTAATGGTTAGTAATGAACAAGGATTGATAACAGGAAACAGGTTCAGGCTTAAACGAATTGTCTAAGAGTATAATTTATAATATATACATCCATTTTATCTAAATGAGGTTGTTAGGATTTGTATGAAGTCAAAAAAAGTTATCAAAAAATATGAAGAAAATATCCATTATCATCCCGGTTTTTAACGAAGCTAGATAATCTGACCGAGCTGGTTGATTCTATATACCATGCCTTGGGAGAATATAATGATGCCTGGGAGATTGTTTTCGTAGACGATGGCAGTGATGATGATAGTTTTTTGAAGTTAAAATCCATCGCAGAAGAGGATTTACCCCGAATTGTTGTAGTAGGGTTGCGAAGGAACTTTGGGCAGACAACTGCTATTGCTGCTGGAATTGATCATGCCCAGGGTGATGTTATCGTCCTTATGGATGCAGATATGCAAAATGATCCTTCTGACATTCCACACCTAATCAAAAAAATAGAAGAGGGATTATGATGTAGTCAGCGGCTGGAGAGCAAATCGGAAAGACAAGTTTTATGACTCGTGTCTTGCCATCTAGAATTGCCAATTGGATTATCTCCCGGGTGACAGGTGTACATCTGCATGATTATGGTTGTACTCTAAAAGCCTATCGAAAGGATGCTTTAACCGGCTTCAGATTATATGGTGAAATGCACCGCTTCATTCCTGCCTATGCAGCCTATGTCGGATCGAGAATTGTCGAAGTGAAAGTAAAACATCATGCTCGAGAAAAGTGGAAAAACGAAGTATGGCTTGGAAAGAATATATAAAAGTAATTCTCGATTTGTTTACCGTAAAATTCTTAATCAGTTATTCCCCGGCCACAGCAGGGGCAGCAGAATCACGGTAATGATCATAGAGATCAATATCAGCGGTAGACCTATCCGTAAAAAATCCTTAAAACGGTAGTTGCCTGATGCCATCACCAGGGTATTGACAGGTGATGCGACCGGGGAGGCAAACGCGGTTGAGGCCGCAAGCGCAACTGCCATCAGGAAGGCTTGGGGTTGATAACCCAGCCTGAGGGCTAAGGATAGTGCTACTGGAGCAATCAGGACTGTGGTTGCTGTATTGGACATTACCTGGGTAAAAGCAGATGTGATCAAAAACAGAGTGGCCAGGATTGGCACTAATGCCCAAACCACCCAAACCGGAAGCCATCCAATTGGATCCTATTTCGACCAGGCCGACATCCTGTAAGGCCGTTGTCATTGGCAGCATGCCCGCGATCAGGATGATGCTTTTCCAGTCAATGCTGTTATAAGCGCTTTTCATGTCCAGGCAGCCGCTGATGATCATCAAGAATGCTGCCAGCAACGCTGTCGTTGCCAGGGGGAGCAGATTAGATACCAGCAGAACCATCATGCCCGCCATTATGATCCCGGATAGGATCATTTTTGAACGGGGAGGTGCGCTCTTTAAAGTCTCTGGCTGTCCTATGACAACAAAATCTCTCCGCATATAGGTTAGAGCGTGAATGTTCTTCCACGGTCCCTGGACGAATAAGGTATCCCCGAACTGGAGTTTGGTCTCTTTCAATGAGATTGGCTGATCCAGCGCAGGACGGTTGATTCCGAGGACAGTCAGCTGATACAGGCTGCCGAACCGGGCGTCCTGTAAAGTCTTCCCGATCAAACTTGATCGCGGAGGAAGCACGACCTCTGCAACACCCACTTCGTTATTAACAAGTGATTTTTTGTCTTCTGCTTCTGCAGGTTGAACCCCCAGTTGAAGAGCAGCGGCTGCATGGGTTATATCATTGACCTTGCCCTGGCAGATCAAAATATCATTGACCTGGATGACTGCGTTCTGCGGTAGATTTAATTCAGACCTGGTGATACTCCCCGTTTTCTTTGGAGAAGGTTCACTTCCTTTTAATATCTCCAGAACAGTTATCTCATAAATACTTCTCAGGCCACTTTCGTTGAGATTTTTTCCTTGCAAGGGCGAACCCTGGCGCACTCGCAACCGGTACAAATCATCCGGGAGTTTATAGACTTCTACTAATTTTTCAGGGGAATCTATCCGCTGAAACTCAGTTGTGACTTGATGGTCCGGCAGCAGCCAGCGGCTGGTCAGAGCGATGAATATTATTCCTGATATCAATAAGACCAGACCGATTGGTGTGAAGTCGAAAAATTTGAATGGGGTAAATCCATTCTCAACCAGCAAGTTGCTGACCACGAGGTTTGGGGGCGTGCCAATCAATGTCATTGCACCACCGAGCAGGGATCCAAATGCCAGTGGAATTAATAGTTTAGAGGGATTGATATTCTTCTTCCGGCTGATGCTGATTATAGCCGGAGCCATAACCGCAACTGTCCCGGTGTCGCTGATAAAACCAGATAACAAGGCAACCGATCCCATGATCAGGACCAGCAAGCGGATTTTGCTTTCTCCTGCAAATTTGCTGATCCTGCTGCTGATAATATCCGCCAGTCCGGTTTCCATCACGGCACCACCAACTATGAACAAGGCAGCAACTGTAATCACGATCTGAGATGAAAATCCAGCCAACGCATCTTCAGGTGTTAGGATTCCAAACAGCATTAAACCCAGGACTACTCCGAGGGCGACCAGGTCAAGGGAGAGCCATTCGGTGATGAATAGAAGTATAGCGGCTGTTAATAATCCTAGGACGATCCAGATATCCACTGAGAACATATTAATCCCTGCTCTAATTTTACTGTCCTAGTGTACCAAAGCTTTTGCTGATTGAACGGATAGTTTTTTTTATACTGCTCGATGTCTGAATAAAAATGTGGATAAAGTGACATTACCTGTGGATAAATGACTAGAACAGTGGATAAGGTGGGGATTAGTAGAGGGTAAACCCGATTGCGATGTGGAACAAAACTGCAATCAGCAGGCTTCCTCCCCAGAGAATATATGCCATCCCCCGATTTTCAGGATGGCGAAATAGAAACAAGCCCACTCCAAGATTTGCCAGGTAGGCGGTTGTGCTGATGATTGGGAAAAGGATCAATTGTACGCTGCCAAGAGCCTCTCGTGGACTTCCTCCCGGAGCAAAGCCCATTGAGATCACATCCCGGTTCTGGATGATCAGCAGGACCCAGATCAACAAGGCTATATTAAGCAGAGCTCCTGAAATTAAGATGACCACCAAGGGTCTCATGGTCGTCACTTCAGTGAATATTAGCGAAGGTTGAACTGATTGAATTGGCAGGGGTGACAGGATTCCTAATTCTGTGAGTTGATGGTAGGTGCTGATAAAATCATTTGCCCTGGTTGGAGAAACAGCGAAATAACCATCCCTGGTGGAAATAATTACCATTCTTTTCTGAGTGGATGCTAAAAATTCAACTTCAGGTCCTTTCTGAAATCGCCTTTTACCAACTACAGCACCTGGCAAGCGCAACAGTGGAAACTCGGGGGGGATTTCCAGATCATCAATAAAATGAACCCATTTGACATGTTCCATTGGGATCGTCTCTGATCTCCAGCCCCACTGAAGCCTGATCCCACCCCGTTCAAGGATATATTCTGACCGGTGCAAGGCGTACAGCCGATAAACCAAAAAAGGTACTGAGGACAAAAACAGGAAAATCAGGGTCAGATAGGGTAGTAATTGCAGAGCAACTTGAACCCTGCTCACCCCCCAGATGCCCCAAGCCCCGGCAATAGTCAAGAACAGGATCAAGGTCAGATGCACGGCTGTCCCCACTTGTCGTGGGGGATAAAATGCTCTTTTTTCTTCCATCTTTACAAGTTATACCACAGCGCTCGAGACCGAAATTTATTGATAAATACCTCAAAGATTATTAATTTCTGCCTGGTATTCATATTTCCAGCTGCTGATCTGAGGACCCTGAAAATTAACTCTTCGGGCCGGTGGATTGAAACAGGTTTCACAATGTTCGCTCTTTTTTAAAATGAAATCTTGAGATATGATTAGAATACTATTTTTTTTCACGGGGGGATTCCGATCAACAGATATTTCATCTGAACTGAAATAAGGAGGTTCTATTGACATCTAAGCTGCCATCACTTAGTACTTAATTCCAAACGCCAAAGGAGAGAATTATGTCTAAAAGGTTTATCCCAGTATTTGTATTAATAAGTGTTCTAGTAGCTGTTCTATCCGCATGCGGCGGAACTGCCACAACCGGGGAAGTCCAAACGGTTGTTGAAACTGTGATTGTCGAGGTGGAAGTTCCTGTAGAAGTAGAGGTTGCCGCCGAAGCTGTTGCAGCCCCGCAATGGAAGGAATTCTGACCCGTGTTCTTGACCGTGGATATGTTGTCTGCGGCGCCCGGACAGATCTGGCCGGATTTGGAATGCTGGATGAAAATGGCCGCAATCTTGGTTTTGACATTGATTTCTGTCGGGCAGTTGCTGCCGCAGTCTTCGGTGACCCTGAAGCAGTTGAAGTTGTTCCTCTGACAGCTGCTGATCGAGGTCCTGCCCTGCAGACCGCTGAAGTTGATATTCTGTCCCGCAATGTCACCTGGACCTCAAGCCGAGATGCCCAGTGGGGCAATTTCACCAATGTCATGTTCTACGACGGTCAGGGTTTTATGATCCGCATCGACAGCGGCATCACATCGACTGATGAGTTTGATGGTGCGACAGTATGTGTCACCAGTGGAACAACCACAGAACAGAACCTGTCCGACTTTTTCCGCCAGAAAGGGATGGAATACGAAGCAGTGATCTTCGAAGAGACTCCGGCCGTTTACGGCGCTTATGAAGATGGTCGCTGCGATATCACCACAAGTGATAAATCCCAGCTGGCTTCTGTGAGAAGTGGTTTTGCCGATCCAGACTGCTCATATCATTCTTGATATAACCATATCTAAAGAACCGCTTACCCCTGCAGTACCCCATGGAGACGATGCCTGGTTTGATATTGTCAAATTGGTTTCCTTTGCATTGATCAACGCAGAGGAACTTGGTGTTACTCAGGCAAATGTTGAGGAAATGAAGGGCAGTGAAAACATCAATGTTCTGCGTTTGCTCGGCGTTGAGGGTGATTGGGGTTATACGGATCTGGGATTGTCGGCTGATGCTCTGGCCAATGCCATTGCTGCAGTTGGCAACTATGGTGAGGTCTATGACCGCTATATGGGTCCAGAAGGTATTTCCTTCACACTTCCGCGTGGTCCGAACAATCTTTGGAATGAGGGCGGTTTGATTTACGCTCCTCCAGTTAAATAATGAGTTAATCATCAAAATCACAAAAAAAGGATGCGGCCCGGGCCGCATCCTTTCTATCAATTGGATCACATGATGACATCTCAAAAAACTGATCAGACAACAATCCCGTTTTACCGGGATGAACGCATATTGAATATTACAGCCCAAATTATCTCAACTGTTATTATTGTTGGCTTTCTGATCTGGGCTATCATCAATTTCTTAAATGCAGCTGATGCCCGGAATATGGAGTTATCCTTTGGGTTCCTAAAGGAAGCTGCAGGTTTTCCGATCAGCAATCCACCTATTGAATATGAAGCAGGTATGACCTATGGCCGGGCATTCTTGGTAGGCCTGGCGAATACCTTGTTGATTTCCGGAGTTGGTATCGTAGCTGCCACGATCATCGGCACCCTGGTCGCCTTGGCGCGGCTCTCCTCAAACTGGTTGCTGAGCCGGATTGCACTTGTGTTTATTGAATTCCACCGCAACATACCTCTGCTGGTGTTGTTGTTCATCTGGTATTTTGTGGTCTTTAGTTTTGTTCCCCCTGTCAAGGAAAGCTTGGTCTGGCCGGGACCAATCTTCATTAATAAAAGAGGTGTCTACCTCTCCTGGCCTCGATTGACCGAGACGGGATCAACATTCGTGGTCCTTTTTATCATCGGAATTATCTGCGCGTTTATCGCGTTTATTATTCTCCGCAGAAGGCGGAAGACCACCGGAAAAAATACCTATTATATTCCGGTCAGCATTTCTTTGATTGTGATATTTTTCGCGGCTGGCTGGCTGTTTTCCGGGGGAAGCCCATTCCTGATCGATATTCCCGTTCTAGAAGGGTTTAACTTTCAAGGAGGATTGAGATTAACTCCTGAATTTGCTGGAATGTTCCTCAGTCTGAGTTTGTACACAGCTGCATTTATTGCTGAAGTTGTGCGGGGAGGCATCCAGGCTGTCAACAAAGGCCAAATTGAAGCAGCCCGGGCAGTTGGGCTAAACCAAATGCAGGTGCTCAGTCTGGTAGTGATGCCCCAGGCTTTGCGGATTATTATCCCGCCCATGATCAGCCAGTATCTCAATCTGACCAAAAACTCCAGCCTGGCTCTGGCAATTGGTTTCCAGGAAGTATTTGCGGTTGGGAAAATTACGATCAATCAGGCGGGACGAGCAGTACCTGTTTTTGCCTTGATCATGATCACCTACCTCAGCTTAAGTCTGCTGACTTCTTTTGTGTTGAATATCTATAACCGCAGAATCCAATTTGTGGTGAGGTAATTATGGCAATCAAAGAAATCGAACAGGATGCAATTCGACCTCCCCAACCACCCGGTTTGGTGAAGTGGATCCGCGAGAATCTTTTCAACGGAATCCTAAATTCACTTCTGACAGTATTGCTTTTTCCTGTGATCGTATACCTTCTATACCAGGTTATTAAATGGGTTTTGTTTGGCGCGAACTGGCAGGCAGTTTCCCAATTCCCCTTGCTATTTGCGATTGGTCAGTACCCCAGGGATCAAATCTGGCGGGTAGGGTTTATCTTCTCTGGCTTGATGTTGATGTTGGGCGTTAGCTGGGGCAGATGGGGTGGTTTGTTAAAATCAATAGCTTTAGCTGCCGGCGGGTTCTTGCTGCTGTTTGTTGTCCTGCCAGTTCAACATCCCCAATTGGATCTCACCATGCGGTTATATCTGGGTTCAACAATCCTGATAACCCTGGTTGGATATCTTATCGGAAGGAAAACCCGCCTCAAGAATTCCATTATTATCGCCGGTTGGATAGTAATTCCAATCATTGGCGTTGTCATCCTGGCTGGTTTTGAGACCAGTGAATGGATCCCAGCTGTTCAGACGACACTCTGGGGTGGATTGCTGGTAACTTTCTTGCTTGCCGCGGGGGGAATAATTCTGTCCTTCCCGCTCGGTGTCGCTCTAGCGTTTGGCAGGAGGTCTGACCTGCCTGTTGTCAGCGCGTTTTCAACAGTATTTATTGAGGTGATCAGGGGAGTTCCCCTGGTGACGATCCTGTTTATGTTTTCTATCATCCTGGCTTTATTTTTACCTGTTGAGTCAAGGATCGACCGCCTGGTGAGAGCATTGATGGCCGTTACAGTCTTCAGTGCGGCATATTCAGCAGAAAACGTCCGCGGTGGCCTGCAATCTGTACCCCTGGGTCAAATTGAAGCGTCCAAAGCCCTGGGAATGGGTAATTTCAAGACCACTATATTTATTGTCTTGCCGCAGGCATTAAGAGCTGTTCTGCCAGCGATTGTGGGTCAGTTCATCGCTCTCTTCAAGGACACTACGCTGGTAGTCATTATTGGCATTAACGATTTTCTTGGTATTGGAAGATCGATCATAAACTCGGACCCAGAGTTTGTGCAAATGCGGACAGAGGTTTATATATTCATGGCCGTGGTCTATTGGATATTCAGCTATCTGATGTCCCTTGCCAGCCGGCGGATTGAAACAGCGATGGGAATTGAAAGTAATCTTTAGGAGACCAAATGATGTCAAAAGAACCTATTATTCATTGCACCGGTGTCCACAAATGGTTTGGCGATTTTCATGCCTTGAAAGGCATTGATCTGGATGTTTATGAGGGTGAAGTGATTGTGATCTTTGGCCCTTCGGGTTCAGGAAAGTCAACCTTCATCCGGACCATCAATCGCCTCGAGGAACATCAGCAGGGAGAGATCATTGTTGATGGCATCGAATTATCCCATGATGTTCGCAATATTGAACTCATACGCATGGAAACCGGGATGGTTTTTCAGCAGTTTAATCTCTTCCCCCATCTGACGGTCCTGCAAAACATTACCCTGGCACCGATCTGGGTCAGGAATTTGCCAAAAGAAAAAGCCGAAGAAAAAGCCCACGAACTGCTGAAACTGGTTGGAATTCCGGAGCAGGCCCATAAATTCCCGGGAAATCTATCCGGCGGTCAGCAGCAGCGAGTTGCGATCGCCCGGGCCCTGGCAATGGAACCCAAGATCATGCTCTTTGATGAACCTACATCTGCTCTTGATCCTGAAATGATCAAGGAAGTCCTCGATACCATGATCGACCTGGCAAAATCCGGAATGACGATGATCGTGGTCACACACGAAATGGGTTTTGCCCGGGAAGTAGCCGATCGGATGTACTTTTTTGATGAGGGCTTGATTGTTGAAACCGGTACTCCGAATGATATCTATAAAAATCCCAAAGAAGACCGGACTAAGCTGTTCCTGTCACAGATTCTGCAGCATTAGTATTAGCAGACCGAGGACTGAGAAATCAAGACAGAAGACTGGGGATGGTAAAATCGATCTAGGTCGGCTGTGACCGATGACCGGGCAAGACTATGCCCGGTCTTTTTTTATCCTCTAATGATCAGAAGAATTCCGATCACGACCAGGAAACCATAGACAATCTTGTCGAATTTGCCCTGGGGGATCAGACGGTTGAGTTTGCCGCCGATCAATACAGCCCCGATAATAACCGGGATGCTGTAAAGGTACAGCTGGACCACCTGAGCAGTCCACAATCCGGCAATCCCGTGAGTTATCAGGATCACAGCACCGGTCGGCAAGAAATATCCCTGCAGGGTTGCCCGGAATTTTTCAGTATCCCACCTTCTTAACATCCCGTAAATGACTACAGGTGGTCCGTTGGTGTTGTAGGCGCCTCCCAGGATCCCGGCGATCAATCCTGTCAAATAGGCCCAATTTTCATTCAGCAGTCTGGGCAATTTGGGCACGACCAAATTGTAGAGACCAAAGCCAGTGATAATAAATCCCAGCAGGGACTTGACTACTATCTCTGGGGCAGCTTTCAAAAAAAAGATCCCGATCGGGATTCCAATCCAGGTTGTTACTACCAAACGCCAGGCTGCTTTAATATCGACATTTTTCCAGGCCTGGATGAGAATCGTGATGGCGATCGTTGTAGCACCCATTGCTGTCAGGGGTGTTGCGACCTGCAGTCCGACGACCATGGCAAGTAGGGGCATGGCAATCAGAGCATCACCAAATCCAAGGGCGGACCGGATTAATGTCGATAAAAAGAGAATGCCGAGGACCAGCAGGGTAGTTGATGAATATTCCATAAATTCATCCAGATCAACGATTGAGTAATTATCCAAAATATCTTATCATATCAAATCGTTGAATGGGCAAATCAACAGTTTGATCGATAATCAACAGAAAAAGCATGCGGACAAAAATCTGGTAAGATGTTTGAGTAATCAAGCAGGAATAAAAATGAGTGAGAAAGAAGTCATCAGGAAGACTAAAAACGGACCAATAACAATCAATTCCATCAAGCAAGATTTGCTTGCCCTGGGTCTCGAACCCGGGATGGTAGTGCTCGTGCATTCTTCCCTCAGTAAAATGGGTTGGGTCAATGGCGGTCCAGTCGCTCTCATCCTGGCCCTGGAAGAGGTGCTTGGGCCTGATGGCACACTGGTGATGGCTACCCATTCCTCAGCACTCTCGGACCCGGAAGAATGGAGCAATCCACCGGTCCCGCAAGAATGGAAAGAAACCATTCGGCAGACAATGCCAGCTTATGATCCCGATCTGACGCCAACCAGGGGAATCGGGGCTGTTCCGGAAAATTTCCGGAAACAGGCCAGCGTTCTGCGCAGTTATCACCCTCAGGCGTCATTTGCTGCCTGGGGAAAAGAAGCCGAAACCATAACAAAAGATCATTCGCTTGATTTTGCCCTGGGTGAAAAATCTCCCCTGGCGCGATTGTACGATCTGGATGCCAGGATCCTGCTGCTGGGCGTCAAACACGATAATAATACCAGCCTGCACCTGGCCGAAAGCAGAGCAGATTATCCAGGGAAGAAAACTATCCAACAGGGTGCCCCTTTGATGATTAATGGTGCAAGGGAATGGATAGTCTTCACTGACCTGGAAGAACACACTGAAGATTTCAATCAGATCGGCAAAGAATATAAAAAGTCAGGTGGTAAATATAAGCGGGGAAAAATTGGTAATGCCAAATCACGGCTGTATCCGCAACGAGACCTGGTTGATTTTGCTGTAACGTGGCTGGAAAATAACCGAGATTGCCGGGATAAAACCGGGCAAGATCAGGGAGAGAAATGATGGAATTCATTAATACTCAATTTCTTGAGAACAGTCTGGAGTCATGGCTGACAGCCCTGGGCGTGAGCCTGATCGCTTTCTTGGTTTTTTGGCTTGTTAAACAGCTTATCAAGAACCGGCTCCTGAAGATCATTAAAAAAACTCCGACAGATTTAGATAATTTTCTGGTTCCACTCGTAAAAAAGACCCATTGGTTTTCCATGCTGGCACTGGGTTTTTATATTGGGTCCGGATTTTTAGAACTTCCCCCAGAGGTTTCATCATGGTTTAGCAAGGCGATCCAGCTGGTCCTGATCCTGCAGATCGGCTTCTGGGGAACGGGATTGATATCCTATTATGTCACCCGGAAGGTTGAGTCCAAGGTTGCAGATGACCAGGGAGAGGATGCCACCACCCTGGACGCGCTGGGATTGATCGGCAAGATCGTGCTCTGGGTCATCCTGTCATTGATCCTGCTTGATAATATTGGCATCGAGGTCAGCACCCTCGTCACCAGCCTGGGTATTGGCGGTATAGCTGTTGCCCTGGCCCTGCAAAATATCCTTGGAGACCTGTTCGCATCGATGTCAATTGCCATTGATAAACCTTTTGTGATTGGAGATTTTGTGGTGGTGGATTCATTTGAGGGCCATGTGGAGGATATTGGTTTAAAAAGCACCCGCATCCGCAGTCTGTCAGGCGAGGAAATGATATTTTCCAACACGGACCTGCTCAAAAGCCGCATCCGCAACTTCAAAAGAATGGAAAAGCGCAGGATCTCATTTTCATTTGGCGTGGTATATGGAACAGATCTGGCGCTGCTGAAGAAGATTCCTCAAATAGTAGAAGATATCATTACACCCATCGAGAGGGCGAGTTTTGAGCGGGTTCATTTTAAATCTCTGGGGGATTATTCCCTGAATTACTCGGTGGTTTATAACGTCCATGCTCCCGAGTATGCTTCCTATTTGGATGTCCAGCAGATCATAAACCTGGCACTGTATGAAAAATTTGAAAAACTGGGCCTCGAATTTGCCTTCCCGACCCAAACTGTACTGATCGAACAATAAAAAAAATAATAGCTGATCAGGCATAGGCGCCCCGCCAAGCCCAAGAGCAACCAGGGGAATCTTGTTCTAAATCTGATCAGGGATGACAGGGATCAGCGGCAGCAGTGGCATTCCATGTAGGCACTGAGGAAAGCTACCGCAGTATCGGTGTGATCAAATGGTGGTAGTCCGATTCCGGCAATGGGCTTCCCATTTCGTCGTTGGGCCACTCCACACACTGAGCTGATCAGGTCTTATTGATGGCTAAGCGACAGTTAATGTTCTTTAAAGGTTCCCCTTCACATTAGATCTGTGAGCTCAGGTTGCTGATCCTGGTGATCACCTGGCAGTCGGCATCTGGAAAAACGCTGCGCGGATCGTAGAGAATCGGATAGATTCCGGCATTTCTGGCTCCAATTACGTCTGTATAATAATTATCGCCAATATACGTACTTTCTTCAGATTTGCTTCCCGCCAGATTTAGGGCGTGTTCAAAGATCCCTGGATCCGGTTTCCAGATATCAATCTCTCCTGCAGCGAAATAAAAGTCAAAAAAGGGGATAAAACCGTATTCTTCAAGTTCTTCATCTACCGGATCTGAGCGATTGGTAACCAGGCCGAGCACATACCCCTGGTTCTTGAGCTTCTTTAATGTTGGTTTAACGTCGTCAAGGACCATTTTTTTCGGCTGGTAGCGTTCTTCCAAAAGGGGTTGAAGGACAGGAGACAGGTCAGCAGCCTGCTCCTCCGCCAAACCGGCTGCCACCAGCTTCCGGCTCAGGTATTGGACCCAGTAATCAGGCGAGAATTTCCCGAACATATCGATATCCTGGACCAGATCATCGGAATTTGCCCAATACTGATAGACAAACTGGAGCGTTCTCCGCTGCGCTGTGTCTGCTATCGGTATCTTTTGTTCATCCAGCAGGGTGAACATGATATCCAGCGAGGTGGGAGACTGGTAGGTCAATGTTCCATCAAAGTCAAAGAGGATGGTATTGATTTGGAGTGGGATAGTCATAAACAACCTGGTTGTGCTTTTTCAATCATTCACGATCTGGCAGCCCCTGATATCAAGAAAAGGCTATCTGGCTTGGATATCTTTCCGGTGATTTCCCTTATAATATACTAGATTATATAATATCTGGGTCAGGACCGATCTAATCAAATTGAACTGAACGAGCATATCCTGCTTAAGACATAACTGGATTTTATGGCCACTCCAAATCAAAAACAAATTCGTCTTCAGATCATTTTCGCAGCCCTGATAGGGATCACTATTCCCTGTTATGCCCTGGGCTATGCTTTTGTGTCGGTCAGCCGCAGGATCCAGCCTACTGAAACCAGGGTATTGGTTAGGACCTCAACATCTACCCAGACCCCGATCTTCACTGAGACCATGGCGCCGATTATTCCCACTCGGTTCCCGACCTTTACGCCAACTCAGACCCCTACTATTACAAGCACAGCGACAGAAACTCCGACCCCCACTGACACATCAACACCTACTTTCACTCTGACTCCATCGTCGACAACGACCAGCACGTTCACCCCATCATCAACATCGACTGTACCACCTCCTACAACCCAACCGCCGCCTGCCCCGCCATCAGGTCCATAAGTCTTAAAAAGCCCAGATCCTGATCATTTGACTTGATGGAGATCCTTTGCAAAACATTGTAAAAACCCCATTAATGTTTTATTCCTGTGAAAAAACTGTGGTTTAATGTGATTTCTTTGATAGGGAAGATAAAACATGGAACAAATTAGGAATAAAAGTCAAAAGAAGGATTTTTTCAGGCTGATCGTTGTGATCGGATTCCTGGCTCTGTTTGCATTTGGGATCTCGTCCTGCAATCTGCCTGACCTGGGGCTTTTGCTAAACGCTGCTACTCCCACAGAGCTTCCTGATTCAGGATTGATTCTTCCTACTCCGGATATTTTGCCAACCGAGGAAGTTCAGGTTTTGCAGTCGAGAACTATTATCGTCTGGGTTCCTCCCCAGTTCAATCCGGATTCAGGAACAGTAGCCGGGAATTTGTTTATGTCCCGGTTAGATGAATTCAGCAGCCGCAGACCCCAAATTAATGTCGAGGTCCGGGTCAAACCCCTGGCTGGAGAATTTGGCCTGCTGGATTCGTTGAGGATCACAGGAACTGCAGCACCGATCCTTAAACCAGATCTGATAGCACTCCCCAGGTCTTTAATGGAGCAGGCTTACAGGGAGGGATTGGTCATCGCCCTGGATGATATCAAGAGCGATCTGCCGGGGGATGAATTATATAGTTATGCCCGCGATCTTGCGCTGGTGGATGAAAATGTCGCCGGTCTCCCATTTGCGGGCGATTTGCTGGCCCTGGCTTTCAAGGTTGAACCGGGTTTTGTGCCACCTCCAGATTGGGAGTCGATCCTGTCTTATCAGAAAGCTTTGGCATTCCCGGCTTCTGATATCAAGAGTCTTATTACGCTTGCTTACTACCAGAGTCTGGGTGGTGAACTGATTCCAGATAGTAGTTCTTATCGGCTCACGGGAGACGTAATGCTGGAAGTTCTCAAGTTTTACCAGCAGGCTCAATCCTTCAATGTGATGCCATATTGGTTAACCCAGTTTGAGACCAAACAGCAAGCCTGGCAGTCCTATCTGGACCGCCAATCAACGCTGTCATTAACCTGGAGTTCGATCATCCTTGGCTCAGACTCAGCAAATACCTCATTGGCCGCAATTCCAACCAAGGAAGGAAAGGCATTTAGTTATGCTGATGGATGGGCCTGGTCAGTGATTCCCTCAGATCTCGAAACTGAGGAAGTAGCCCTTGAATTAGCTGAATTTCTGACAGCCGAATCTTATCTTTCAATCTGGGGACTCGAGGCGGGTTACCTTCCTGTCCATCCAGCATCACTGGCGAGCTGGTCAGAGAGGACATATTATCCAACGTTGCAGAAGCTGCTGCCAGCAGCTGTTTTGATTCCAGATAATGACCTGATCACGAAACTGGGTCCTCAAATCCGGACTGCGGTCGTTTCAGTATTGAAAGACCAGGTTGACCCCTCTGAGGCCCTGAATGCGCTGCTGGGTGTAATTCCAGCTCCCTGAGGGGTAACAGGCATATTGCAGAACTTTTGGACTTGATGAATTCGTTTCCTTTTCAAATTGTAACCAGCGTGATATAATCACCAGCCGTGTTTGAATTACGAAAAATGAAGAGCTAAAACAAGAAGGATTATAAGATGGTTGATCTGATCAAGGCGCTTGAAACGCCAAAGAACCCCGATGTCCCTGAGTTGCGTACAGGGGACACAGTGACCGTATTTGTTCGGATTAAAGAAGGCGATAATGAGCGCATCCAGCAATTTAAAGGCATTATCATACGGATGCACGGCTCTGGAAATAGTGAAAGCTTTACGGTCAGAAGAGTTGCCAGCAATAGTATCGGGGTTGAGAGGACCTTTTTGACCCGCTCCCCGATCGTTGAGAAAGTAACAGTCCAAAGTCAGGGTCATACCCGGCGGTCCCGGTTATATTTCCTGAGGGAGCGAAGTGGAAAAAAAGCAAAACTTCGCCAAAAATTCAATTCCTGAAAGACAAGAGATTTGATCCAGGGTGCAGCTTAGATACTGCACCCTTTTTGTTTTAAAGATTGAAATTCCTCATTAAAAGCTGAGTATAATGAAATTCATGACAAAGAGGACTTTTTTGATCCTGTTTCTGGCTGGCCTGTTCCTGAGCGCCTGCAGTGAAAAAGAATCAACTCCAGCAGCTCCGGAAGCAACAATCTCATCCTTTAAATTCTTTCAGGACGGCTACTACCAGGTAATTGTTCCAGATTGGCAGGCCAGTGCGGTCCTGGACCCGGACTCGATTTTCACAGTTCAAAATGACGGCCAGTTTATCATGGTAAACCGTTATCAAAATCTGCCAGAAATTTTTGCGGTCCAATTCCTGAATTATATTGAGGAGGATCAAAACGCATATCTGGTCCAGGAAAAAAAACTGGCTGGGAAACCCTTTTTTGAATTCACAACCCGGGAAAATAATCAAACCATGCGGTTTCAGGCAGTTTTGGATTACTGCCAGGGGCAAACCTACGCCCTCATTGCCGGAGGACGGGATACAGTTGAGAATACAGATCTCTTCCAGCAAGTTCTCTCGTCATCATCATGTGAGGACCCGGTCAGCGTCCCCAGCCTGGAAACCGGAAAAATCGGTTTAATGGTCAATCCAGCCCACGATGATTTTTGGGAAGGTTATTATCCAGCGCTCAGATTGGCAAAATCCAATGGTGTCCAGGTGCTGCACAGCTATATGCTTTGGGGCCAGGTGGAGGATAGTACTGGCGCCCGCTCCTGGGAATGGAATGACGCGCTGATGGGATATCGATTTCTGGAGGGTTTTGAAGTATCTTTGGTTGTTAACCTGATCCACACCGCAGTCCGAGGACCAATGCCGGAAGATCTTCAGAACAGGGATTTTGATGATCCTGAATTCATCCAGCGCTTCACAGACTTCATCCTAGCTGTGCTGGATCGATACCCGGTGCAGTATCTCAGCATAGGAAACGAAGTCAATGACTATTTTGTAGGTCACAGGGATGAAATTCCAGCCTACAAGGTTTTCTTCGAGTCAGTATACGAAGCAATCAAGCTTCAACATCCTGATCTCAAAGTTGCTATGACTTTTGCCTATCACGATGCCGAGAGCCAGGGTGCCCTGGATATCATCCGTGAGCTGGATCTGGGAGACTTCTTACCGGTTACTCTCTATCTGTACGATCAAGGTTTTCAATATACGCGTGACCCAGCAGAGCTCGATGATTATTTCAGCCGGATTCTTGATCTGGCAGCGGGTAAACCAATCGCTTTTGCTGAGATTGGCTGGAGCACAGCTGAAAGCCTGGGAGCAAATCAGACTGATCAGGCTGTGTTCCTTTCAAATGCGTTTGGATTATTGGCAGAACACAAGGACCAAATTGAGTTTTTATCATGGTTCAGTTTACATGACAGTAAATTGGAAAACTCTGCCGATGCGGCTCTTACCTTTCTGACCGACCGGCCGGATTTGATCACGAATGAGGACTTTATGCCCGGTTTCATCGATTTCTTAAACTTACATGGGCTTGCGAGAGAATGATGGCACTCCGAAAGAGGCCTGGTCTGTATTCCAGATGGAAGCCAGTCAATATTTGCAAAACCTGCCTTGAGGGATTGGTATGAATCGAAAAAATAAACACCAGGGACCGATAGGAATATTTGATTCGGGAGTAGGGGGATTGTCTGTTTTGAGGGAAATCCGGAACCAGTTTCCCGGAGAAGACCTGATTTATATCGCGGATCAGATCCATGTCCCCTATGGCCCCCGCTCGAGAGAACAGGTCCGGGAATTTTCTGAAGGGATTATCCGCTATTTGATCCTTCGGCAGGCCAAGATCATTGTTCTGGCATGCAATACCGCCTCAGCAGTTGCCTTGTCTCACCTGAGAAAGAAATATCCCGACCTGCCATTTGTCGGCATGGAACCGGCCGTAAAACCGGCTGCAGAGGAAACCAGCACAGGTGTGGTTGGGGTACTGGCAACACCAGCAACTTTCCAGGGCGAGTTGTATGCCTCAACCGTTGATAAATTTGCCAGGGGAGTGACAGTGCTCCAGGATACCTGTCCCGGGCTCGTGGAACAAATTGAAGCAGGAATGATCGAGGGCACACTGACTCGGGAGATTCTCCAAAGAGCCCTGGATCCTATGCTAAAACAGAATGTTGATAAAGTTGTCATGGGCTGCACCCATTATCCATTCGTGATCCCAATCATCAAGGAAATCGTTGGGAATCATGTCCGGGTGATCGATCCTGCCCCGGCAGTTGCCCGGCAAACTGGAAGGCTGCTCGAGACATATGATCTTAAGGCTGGTAGAAAAAAAGGATCGGTAACATTCTTGACGACTGGAGATCCGGAAAAACTGAGGGGGAATATTTCCAATCTGATCGGTCTGGATGCACTGGTTGGGGGATTAATCTGGGACGACGGGGATCTGCAGCTAATTGATTGAGGTAATTATTTTTTTCTGACGCTGATCAATAAGGCTGTCAGCAATGTGCCCCCTGAAATTATCACTGCCAGGATAACGACAGTTGGATTTTTTGCGCTGGTTCTGAACCGTGGTTCAGATACAGTCGTATCTGTAGGTGATGGTGTGGAAGATAGGATCTTGACCCCAGTACTTTGACCATTAACAGGGGAGGGAGTGTGGGTAAACCTGGGCGGTACGGTTGGGCTGGCTTCTCCGATCGGAGTATTGGTCGGTGTGTAAGCAGGCTGGATGATTATTTCGTCTCCCAGGCTGAGGATTTCGTCGGGTTCGAGGTTATTTAATTCACGCAGCATTTCGAGGGGGATATCATAGACTGCGGCAATCGTCCACAGAGATTGACCGGAGGCGACAATGTGTTTTACAGTGCCATCTGCCAGCGGGGTGGAAACCACTACCGGAACACTTGTCGGGATAATCGATCCGGAAGGTGTGCCGGAGGTGACCGGTTGATTTATCGTAGGCGCTGGATTTCCTGACCAGTAACCTGTATCTACTGTATAAAATACCAGACTCCCGGAATAAGCAACACCCGCGCCAATATATTGGGCGTTTGGATTGTACATGGTGTGATGGTGGTCGGGATCATTCCAGGGTCCATTGATGGTCTGCATGATCGATGCATTGGATCCAAAGGCAACATTTTCAGATATAAAAATTGTTGCACCAGAACCAAATCCTGCGGCAGCAGCCCTATCTTTTGGTCGCGAGCCATCGGCGCTGTAATGGGTCCAGGTGCCCAGGGATGCTTGATACTGGCTGTGCTGCTGAGCGATTCCCATCAACGCCGGATGCGACTGCAAGGCGGCCAGTCCCCGCTGAGCTCGCAGCTGGTTGATCGTATTGATTACAGTCGTGGCGGAGTCTCCCTGAGCCTGGATCGAATTGACGATCAAGAGGGTGCATATAAATGTCAACCCTAACAACGAGATTCTGAGGAAATGTTTCTTCATAAGAGTTAAGTACAAAACACCGAGCCTGGCCGATTTATTGTGTTTGGGTAGATCCAGTCCGTTTATAATTCTCGTTTCAAATTTTCAATGGCTGCAACAGGTGTGGGGTCGACGCCATATGCCATTGCCAGATAAAAGGCCGTGTAATCCCCAAATTGGATCAAGGTCCACATTTGGGCCAGGCGGGATTTTCCGGCTGCTTTGGATCAGATCTGTGCTGATACCCTCGATCATGAAATTCTTCTTGGTGAGTTCAATCCGGCGCTGATTTCGAGGGTGGTTCTCATCCGCTAGCAGGAAGAGGGCGATCGTTTTTACCAGCAGTGCCTCAGGATTGATTACTCCGGCCAAGGTGTTGTGATCGGCTTCCGGCAAATCCTCATACTGTCCCCAGGCTTTGGCTATTTCGCTGATCTGGCCTTTCCATCTTCTTGCTACGGGAGCCAGTAGATCAGCACCAAAAACACTCACCCAGCGATCTACCAGCTGACCTGCCAGGCGTTTCGCAGGATTATGATGATCAGGAATGTCAACTGAAAGAAGTTTCCGTTGATTTTTCATATCGGCTACCGCGTCATTTAATTCTTCGAGCGGGTCCATGATGAATCCCAGGCGTGTGAATACGTTCAGCAGCAAACAGAAAGTATAGCCTACTGCAGCTCTGGGTTGTCCTTGATGTTTGAATATCCACAAATCTATTTGATTTTCTTTAGCAAGCTCTGCTATTTTGCCGCCGGTGGTGATTGCCAGCAGGCTGCAGCCCCGTTCTAGGGCCGCATCCATGGCAGATAAAGTCTCCTCAGTATTTCCAGAATGGGATGAAACGATCACCAGGGTTTCAGGACCATCTGCCCAGGCAGGTAAGCCATAATCCCGATGAATATCAATTGAAATAGTCGAGAGAGGTGCAAGATAGGCTTTCAGCAGATCAGCACCAATCGCAGAGCCGCCCATCCCAGCCACAATCACCTGGCGGACCAGGCTGTAATCACCCAGCGAAAGGGATTCTGCTTCCTTCCAGGCTGTGAGCAGTTGTTCAGGCAGGCTGTTCATCTGTCCCATCATATTTTGACTGTCAAGTCTGAGGAATTCCTGATAATTATTTAAATCCATTCTGAACACCTTTGATCGATAGATTTGATCGAGCTGCTAATATTTTTTAGAGATGGTTGCTGATTGTTAATTACTTAATCTTCCTCGAGATTCTGTATTAAATCATAGATGTCACGCCGGGACCATCCAGATTCTTCTGTCAGAGCTTTAGCGAGTTGGCTGGGACTATACTGACGGGATTTGAGTAATCTTCGAATTTCTCCTCTAAGCTCCTCTTCCAGCCAAATTTGACCGGGAGGTTTTCCTTCGATCACCAGAGTGATTTCGCCTCTGGGTTCATGGGCTGAAAAATACTCCAATACTTCAGAGACAGGACCGCGGATGATTTCCTCATGCAGCTTGGTGAGTTCACGGGCTGCTGCCATATTCCGGTTGCCAAGGACCAATTTTATATCCGGTAAGGATTTGAGCAGACGGTGTGGTGTTTCCAGGAAAATCAATGTCCATGGCAGATCTTTTATCTTTTCCAGGGATTTTTGTCGGGCCTGTGATTTTCGTGGTAAATAACCAAGGTAAAGGAATTGGTCTGATGCTAACCCGGAAACGGAGACTGCTGCCAGTGGAGCGCTCGGTCCGGGTATGGGAATTACTAGATGATCAGCATCCAGGGCTGCCTTGACCAAAAAATAGCCCGGATCATTGATCCCCGGTGTTCCAGCATCCGAGATCAATGCCAGGTCGAGCTCACGTAAATGATCGAGCAGAACCTGTGTTTTTGATTCTTCATTATGGTCATGATAAGAGGTAAGGCTGGTTTCGATCCCGTAATGGTTTAACAGGTTTTTTGATGTCCGGGTGTCTTCTGCGGCAATCAGCGGGACTTCTTTCAAGATCCTCACCGCCCGGAAACTGAGATCCTCCAAATTACCAATCGGGGTTGCGACCAGGAACAGTCTGCTCATTCAGATCTTTCCTGCTGAGTGAGGTTGGTTTTGACACTGCGAGATAATTTGCGGCGGGGTAGCATGATTTGCCTTTTACACCCCAGGCATTCAATTTTTATATCCGCACCCAGGCGGATCACCTTCCACCGATCCTCACCACAGGGATGTAATTTCCGCAATTTTAAAATATCATTCATTTCAAGATCTGGCAGCATGGGGGCATTATATCATTTGTGCTCGGTCAATATCCAGCAGGCAGAGAATCACTGAGCCTGGGTTCTTTTCCTTGAAAACAGCTGTTTAATAAGCTGGTATCAGGCTAGGCAAAGACTTATAATGATCCTGGCAAGGAAATTATCAGGAGCTGATAAGTGTCGAATCCAGGAAAATAAGGAGCACATTATGAATGACCCCAGGATTATCAATTTGGCAAAAACATTGGTGAACTATTCTGTTGAGGTTAGGGAAAAGGACATTGTTGGCATCATAGCCCAGCCCCTGGCAACTCCCCTTGTCCAGGAAATCCTGCGTCAGGTATTGCGGAGCGGTGGACATCCCTATTTGCTTCCTTACGGCCTTCCGCTGCCTACTCCTGGATATGATGATTTGGATCAGATCTTTTTTGAAGAAGCCAATCAGGACCAGTTAAATCATGAAGACCGCTTCTGGAAAATACTCAATGAGGATTTTGATGTGCGCATTTTCATTCAAAGTCAATCTAACAGCAGGAGTCTGGAAAAGATCGATCCAGATCGATTGAAAATCCATCGCCAGGCTCATCAGGATATATTCAATACTTATTTTAAGAGAATGGGATCCGGCTCGCTGCGCAGAGTCAGTACACTCTATCCAACCCAGTCTTACGCAGACGATGCCGGTATGGGTTTGCAGGAATTCGAAGATTATGTCTACAGCGCGACATTCAGCGATTGTGATGATCCGGTAGCGGAATGGAAGGGGGTCAGGGAAGAACAGCAGCGCCTGGTGGATTGGTTGAAAGGTAAGAAACAGATCCAGGTTGTTGGTCCGAATGTTGATCTGACATTGTCAGTTGAGGGCAGAGTTTTTATCAATTCGGATGGAAAACAAAATATGCCCAGCGGCGAAATATTCACCGGACCGGTTGAGGATTCTGCTGAAGGTTGGGTCCGCTTTACCCACCCAGCCATTCTTTCAGGACGTGAGGTTGAAGGGGTTGAGCTGAAGTTTGAGGGAGGTAAAGTAGTTAACGCCTCAGCGAGAACTAATCAGGATTTCTTAATGTCAATGCTGGATATGGACGAGGGATCCCGGTATCTGGGTGAATTTGCGATTGGAACCAACTATAAGATCAATCGTTTCATCAAGAAGATCCTTTACGATGAAAAGATCGGCGGGACAATCCACATGGCATTGGGTCAGGGATATGCGATTACGGGCAGCAAGAATAAAAGCGCCATTCATTGGGATATGATCTGCGATATGCGCGATGGCGGGCAAATACTGGTAGATGGTGATTTGTTCTATGAATCCGGAAAATTTATAATCTAAAGTGTGTTTTTCAGGAGCAGGAGCATTCACCAGGTAAGAAATAAACCTTCCCAATCATCCTAAATGTATTAGAGGATCTGGACTCCTTTAATATTTTACAGGTATATTCATGGAGGTTGAGATGGCGTTCAAATCAGAGATATCAATTGCTGCATCTCCGGCAAAGATCTGGAATGTGATCACGGACATTGAAAATTCCGATCAATTCATATCCGGGATCCAGTCCCTGGAAATCCTGGAAAAACCAGATCAGGGGCTGGTAGGATTGAAATGGGAAGAGACCCGGATCATGTTTGGTCAAACAGCTACAGAGACCATGTGGATCACTGACGTCAAAGAAAACCGTTATTACAAAACCAGGGCTGAACGGCCTGGTGTGGTTTATATTACGACTCTCAGCCTGGAAGAAAACGGCGATTCAACTGACTTAAGTATGGAGCTGGAGGCGGAAATATCGACCTTTGGAGCCAGGTTGATGTCTTCTGTGATGGGAATTTTCTTTAATAAGGCAACCCTGAAAGCTCTCCAGAAAGACCTGGAAGATATCAAGGCAGCCGTGGAGGGGCAATAAGATGGGCGTCGAATTCCGAGTATCAAAACTGATCCCTGCAGCCCCGGAAACAATTTACCAGGCCTGGCTTTCCCCAGACCTTCATACCAAAATGACTGGTGGAAAAGCCGTGGTGTCTGATCAAGTCGGGGATGAATTTTCTGCCTGGGATGGTTATATCAAGGGAAAAAACCTTGAATTACAGCCATCATTGCGGATTCTGCAAGCCTGGCGGACAACTGAATTTCTGGATCAGGATCCGGATTCTCTACTAGAAATCACCTTCATCTCTGAAGGGATTGGTACCAGGGTGACCATCCGGCATTCTGATCTGCCTGAACATGGTATGCAGTACCAGCAGGGTTGGGTGGATTCCTATTTCAATCCCATGATTGAATATTTTCAGAGTACATAAACGATCTAAATCTTATTTTTGTAGAGGGTCTCGGTAAAGGGACCCTTTTTTTATTGATGGTTGAGAGCCAGCTCAAAATTGAGGAGGGTTGTCAGAGGATTAACGACAAATTAATTGTGCCCGGCCTGAAAAACCTCAGATTTGAAATGGTATAATCCCCCGCAGGAGAAAAAATGCTAAATTTAAATCCCGCGACATTGATCTCGCGGATCATAGTCTTATTAACTGCTTTCTCAATCCACGAATTTGCCCATGCCTGGACAGCGAATTATTTTGGCGACAGCACTCCCAGAATCAACGGCCGGCTGACGTTAAATCCCCTGGCTCACCTTGATCCCATGGGTTCTTTGATGCTTGTGGTTGCTGGATTTGGATGGGCGAAACCTGTTCCGGTGAACCCCTATACACTTCGCCAGCGGGCTCCTTCAGCCTTGATGTGGGTCGCTCTGGCAGGCCCACTGTCGAATTTTTTGATGGCAGTTATCGCTGCTTTACCTTTCCAGCTGAATTTGATCTCGCTCGATCAGCTCTACATCGCTTTATCAACCCAGAGCACAACGATCCTTCCTACCCTGCCAGGCTTCTTGTGGGATTTTATTTCCATTAACCTGGTATTGATGCTGTTTAACTTGATTCCTCTTCCTCCATTGGATGGAGATAAGATCGTGGATTTCTTTTTACCGGAAAAATGGCGGAACAGCATGGTTAAAATCCGGCCGTATGGCCCGATGATCCTGATCGCTCTCTTTCTGGTTGGTCCCTCTCTGGGAATTGATGTCCTGGGTATGATCATAGGACCTCCATTCCGCTTGTTGATCAATCTATTGATCCGCTGATGATATCAAGGCTCAAATACAGAATCTGGCAGTTTTGGCAATCCATGGGCGGTTCTCTGGATCTGAATGAATGGCTGCAGATCGAGGGAATCCTATCCCAGCCGGAATTAGATTTGTTCAAACAGCTGCCAGTGCCTGACCAAAATCACTCCTTGCGTGTCCTGGAAAACCTCACACTGATTGGTGAAACGGAACCTGCCCTTTTAAAAGCTGCCCTTCTGCATGATCTTGGAAAGATCAAATACCCTCTCCAGCTCTGGGAACGGGTTTTTGCTGTGCTGGTAAGGGGTTTTTTTCCCAGACTTCATCAAAAATGGGGAGAGGGGGATCCGGCTGGAATAGGGCGCGCCCTGGTGATCATTCGCCAGCATGCTGAGTGGGGTGCTGATCTGGCTGCCGAGGCTGGCAGCGGGCAGATTATTGTTTGGTTGATCAGAAATCATGAAAAGCAGCCTTCTAAGGTTACAGGATCCGCGCAGGATTTGTTATTATTAGATAAACTTCAGACAGCAGACAATCAAAGTTAGGATTAATTTATGACTATTCAAGTGACTATTTTGGGTTTGGGGCAGATTGGCAGTTCTATCGGTTTAGCTCTCGCCAAACATAAAGATCAAATACTCCGGGTTGGTCATGATAAAGACCGGTATGCAACGAGCTTTGCCAAGAATAACGATGTGGTGGATAAACTTTCCCTCACCTTGACCGGTGCGGTGGAGAAGGCTGATATCGTGATTCTGGCGCTGCCATTTCAGGAGATCAAACCCGTCCTGGAGCATATTTGCCAGGATTTAAAGGATGATGCCCTGGTAATTGACACATCCCCCCTGAAATCGCCTGTTCTTGGTTGGATCGATGAGTATCTCCCGCAGGGACGCGAATATGTCGGTTTTGCTCCGGTGATAGGATCCGAATATCTAAATGAGTTTGAATTTGGACCTGATACGGCAAATGCGGAACTATTTCAGGGGAGTCTGATGGGTATCATTGGGAGCCAGAAAGTCAGTGAGAAAGCTGTCAATATGGCAGCAAACCTCGCTCAACTTCTTGGCGCATCACCTTACTTCTCTGACCCAGTTGAAATCGATGGGTTGCTGACCATGATTCATATTCTTCCCCAGTTGATGGCAGCAGCGCTGTTAAAGGTCAGCCAGGAAACTCCGGGGTGGAAAGAAGCTCGCAAGTTCGCAGGCAGGCCATACAGCCAGGTCACCAATTCATTCGCCCAGGACGAGATTGCGGGAACACTCGCAGCTGGTATGAACACGAACCCGGAGAACACAAAAAGAGTCATCAATGACTTGATCCGGGTCCTGGTGGAATTCAGGGATTTTGAAGATCTCTCTGGACAGGAGATACTGACCCAGGAGTTGACTAAACTTCAGAAAGACAGGGACCTCTGGCTGGATGACCGGCGCAAAGGTTCCTGGATCGATGGGCCAGCGGGTGAAATCCACAAAAGAGGGATCTTATCCCAGCTGCTAGGATTCCGGGATCGCAAAGGGCCTGAAAAAAAGTGAGCAAAGACCAGGATTCAGCCTTCTTTTGTTATATGGTGGAATGTGTTGATGGCTCCTTTTACACAGGATGGACAACGGATCCTGAAAGGCGGGTCAAGGAGCATAATGCAGGAAAGGGAGCTCTTTATACGCGCTGGCGGCGTCCGGTCGAACTAACTTACCTGGAGCAGGTTGGGGATAGGTCTTCTGCATTAAAACGGGAGCATGCCATTAAGCAATTGACCAGAAAGAAGAAATTAGATTTAATCCAGAATTATCTCGATCAGAGCTCGTTTTTGGAATAATCCAGAAAAAAGGAATTGATATGTCTACTGCGTTGGATTGGATCAAGGATGAATTGGCTGAGTTAAAAGATGCTGGTCTCTACAACCAGATCAGGACCCTGGAGTCACCCCAGGGTGCCTGGTTGGTAGTTGATGGAAAAAAGGTGCTGAATTTCTGTGCCAATAATTACCTGGGTTTGGCTAATGATCCCCGCCTGGTGAAAGCAGCCAGGGATGCTGCGGACAGATATGGTATTGGCCCGGGAGCTGTGCGGACCATCGCCGGTACAATGGATCTGCACCTTGATTTGGAAAAACGCTTGGCTGCCTTTAAGAAAGTAAAAAAAGCCATCACGTTCCAATCAGGTTTTGCGGCTAACCTGGCGACCATTCCTGCCCTGGTTGGCAAAGAGGATGTGATTTTCTCTGATAGATTGAATCACGCCAGCATTATTGATGGTTGCAGGCTGGCGAAAGCCAAGATCATTCCCTATGATCATTGTTCTCCAGCGGATTTAAAAGCAGTTTTGGATAAGAACAGAGCTGATTACCGCCGGGCACTGGTTGTGACGGACGGGGTCTTCAGCATGGATGGAGATGTTGCGCCGCTGGATGAGATCTACGATGTTACCAGGGGATATGATGTGATCCTGATGGTGGATGATGCTCATGGCGAAGGTGTCCTGGGAACTGGAGGCCGCGGGATCGTGGATCATTTTAACCTGCACGGGAAAGTAGAAGTTGAAGTGGGAACTCTTTCCAAAGCCTTTGGAGTAATGGGTGGTCTGGTAGCTGGTGATCCGCTGGTGGTTGAATGGCTCTATCAACGAGGCAGGCCTTTCCTGTTCTCTTCAGCTATGACAGTTCCTGATGTGGCAGCCTGTATTGAAGCTGTTAAAATCCTGGAAGAATCAACTGAATTGGTAGACCGCCTGTGGGATAATGCCAAATATTTTAAGACTGAGATGAAAAAGCTTGGTTTTGATACCGGAGTCAGCACGACTCCGATCACTCCGGTTATGCTGGGTGAAGCCCCATTAGCCCAGAAATTCAGCCAGCGACTCTTTGAGGAAGGTGTCTTTGCCATGTCGATCGGTTTCCCAACGGTTCCCCAGGGTCTGGCAAGGATCAGGGTGATGATCTCGGCAGCTCACTCAAAAAGTGACCTGGATCAAGGATTGGAAATCTTTAAGAAGGTTGGCAATGAATTAAAAGTTATCTAAGGATGAGATCCTTGACCCAAGAGAATTACATATAAAAAAGCCGCCTTTGACCAGGCTGGCTTTTTTGTTGCAGGGAGATAATATTTCAAGTATGATTGATTTTGTTGGGGGATTTTTTATTGGTGTAACATTTTCGGTTTCCCTTTCGTTATTTAATTATATAAATCTAAACAGCGGAGGATGAAATGTCAAAAAATACCTTCATTATTTTCTTTCTGGTTGTTCTGGCCCTGATAGTCTTGAGTGGATGCACCCCAACCTGCGATCCAGGTTCCTTGCTATCTCCGGACCTGGTCTCCCCCAATTGGCGGGAAGTGCTGGATGGCAGTGCAGCACTCCTGGAATGGTCCTATCCTGATACTTGTGAACCGGACGAATTTGAAATCATCCTTTCCCAGAGGAGTGATTATACGGTTATTGAACATACCCAGCTGGTAGCGGGAAATTCCACCACCTGGACAGCTCCTGTTTTGGATAATGCTGAGGAATACTTCTGGAGGGTTCGCCCCAAGGTGGGTTCCACTTATGGCCCTTATTCCAATCGAATTAAGGTCATTCTTCACCCTGCCGTACTGCTCGGCTGCTGACCTGATAGCTCCGTATCCGCAATTTCCACTTTCGTACGGTATGTATGACAATAGTTATGATTCCTTTGAGTGGTATTGGCCGTTAAACGATTGCATCCCCGAGAGTTACCGCATCGAAGTCTCACGGGACAGCGATTTTATTGATGATGAGTTTAATGGCGCGACCGGAAATCCAAGCACCAGATGGGGACTTGGATCCGCACCACCTCCCGCGACCATGTTATGGTGGCGAGTCTCCGCTTATGCGGACGGCACCTGGGGACCAACCGGGACTGAACACTTTTTCTATACTGCTCCAGCTTGTTCAGGCTCTGATATGATCGCTCCGACTCTTGTATCTCCAACTAACAAGGCTGTGATCACTTCAACGGCGCAGCTTCTCGAGTGGTCCTATCCTGCTCTGCCGTGTGTGCCTGATGATTACCACGTCGAGATAGCTGAAGATCCGTCTTTTGCGAGCTTATTCATTGACCACAATGGTACGGCGGCAAACCAAACCCAGTTCCTGAACATGCCTCCCTATGAGGATTGCCATATTTATTACTGGCGGGTCGCCATGTCACACGAAGGTGTCGATGGTGCCTTTCAGTTCTCCCCGGAGCTTTATTGTCGATCTGACCGATTCCTGTTTCTGCGATCCGGGATCCCTGCCTATACCGGACCCGGTATCACCTGCGCCGTATGAAATTGTGCCTGACCTGCTTCCTTCTTTGCAGTGGTTGAATACAGGTTCCTGCTTCCCGGAAGGGATTCGGCACTGACCTGAACAGATTCCACGATTTCTCTGGACCCGACCTGGGTGGAGGGGCAATCTTCCCCGCTGACAGCTGGAGCCCAGCTGTACCGTTGGATGCTGCCACACAATACTGGTGGAGAGTCTTCTCAGGCGTGGGCACAGATTTTTCCGATCCCAGCAGCCAGCGCAGCTTCTTCACCGGCCCTGAATGCCCAGCCTTGGTTGACGTGGGAGCGCCAGATCAGATCTCTCCTGCGGATGGATCAACTGTCGAATACCCTGACTCCTGCCGCTTCGGTTCAGCCCGGGAGATCCACCCTGTATACCCGATGGATATCAGCTGCAACCTCCATCTGATGGCTGATCTCAGTGATTCCAACCTGCTGGGTGATTTCTCCCTGCCCGGAACCACGGTTTTGCCAGATCCGTTAACCGACTGCACCACCTATTACTGGACTGTCGCCGGGATCCAGGATGGCGGGTTATGGTCCTCCCTCACCAGTCTGGTCATTTAACGTAGATCTGGATGGTACATGCGGGTTGGGTGGGATACCTGCCACAGCCAAAAGTAACAACTTCTGCAGGGTTGGCACGTTCCCTGAACATCACGAAGCGATCTGGACCTTCATAGCCGGTGATCATACCCTTGCTATTGCCAGGAATCCATTCACGACCTATCTGAAATTGTTAATCCTGGATCCGAAGACCAAGCAGCCTCTGGAAGAAATGATCACCTGCTGGTCTGCGACGTCAGCTTTCAATCTGGGTTTCCAGCCTCCAGCTCCTCCGGAAGGCAAGTATGATTTTGGCGATCTGCCTGTGGAAGAGCCGCCGCCTACTCCAACGCCTGTGCCGCTCACCTGCCAGCTGAATCTTCCAGCTGACCAATGTAAAGCCGCAGGTGGAAAATATGATAAGGAAAAAACTGCTTGTTACTGCCCCTGATAATAACCCAAGATTGTTGATCAAAAACCAGCCAGTCCCTGATCCGGACTGGCTGGTGCTGTTTAAGGTGAAATTCTCGAACTGATCTGAAATATTTATCAGAAAAATCCAGGCAACTTTTCCAGGGTCAGAGCGGTATTATCTATAGGGAATACAATAGGATCGAGACGACTATGAAAAAATTAGCGATATTATTGCTGCTGGTTTTTCTAACTGCCAGCTGCCTGCGCCAAACAAACAACCAGGATCAGGACCAACTTCCCCCTGGCTGGACGGAAGCCAGCCTGCAGTTCGATGGACTCACGCGCTGGTACAGGCTCTTTGTTCCTGATCCACTGCCTGAAAATCCAGCGTTGGTGGTCTATCTCCACGGCGGGACCCTGAGCATGCGATCGATCTTTTCCCGGTACGCTGGAGAAACCCAGAGATGGTTTTCCCTTGCCGAAGAGGAGGGCTTTATCCTCCTGGTTCCAAATGGGGTCAATGCCGAGACAGGGGACACTTATGGCGATGATCAGAACTGGAATGACCTCCGACCGGATACAGCGGCTGATCAAACCAGGGTTGATGATGTTGGTTTCTTAGTGAGCCTGGTAGACCTGGGTCGAACTGGAATTTAATCTCGATCCTGAGCAGGTTTTTGTTACCGGAGCCTCGAACGGTGGGATGATGACCTATCGCCTATTAATTGATGCTCCAGAGCGTTTCAGCGGCGGGGCTGCGTTTATTGCCAATTTACCTGCTCCGATCGGCAGTATCCCTGTTCCTGATAAACCATCTCCGATCATGATCGCCAATGGCACTGATGATCCCCTGGTGCTCTGGGAGGGAGGGACTGTTGGGAAAGATCGGGGCGAGCTTCTTTCATCTGACCAGACGGTAGCATGGTGGGTTTGTACAAACCAGGCCGATCCTGACCGGAGGATCAGCAGCTCTCTGCCAGACCTGAACAAGAATGATGACTGCCGGATTGAGTTCGATTACTACCCAGCGGAAGCTCAGGGAGCGCCTGTTTACTATTATTCCTTGATCGGTGGCGGTCATACTATACCCAGCATTGACAGACCTGGACTGGATAATATCCTGACCCGGAGGATCCTTGGACCTGTTTGCCGGGATGCGGATGGGATTATTCTGGCCTGGGATTTTTTTACCCAGATCTCAAATCCTGGTGATTGACTTATAACCCTGACATACCATGCCCTTGTGAGATTCTCAGCGCACCGCTTTCCTGGACTGCGGTTGGCCAGGTGGTTTTGCCTGTATTTAATAAGTTAGGTGAGCGGTTCCTGACCGGTTCCTGCCAATCCAGACACTCTATTTGCTACAATATGGTTGAGAGTCAACTGGACAATCAGGTTGTAAACTGGAGCTGCTGCCTTGAAAACATACAACTCGTTAATAGATCTGATCGGCAAGACACCGTTATTAAGACTGGCAAGGATCAGCCCCCGTTCAGAAATATATGCCAAATGTGAATTCATGAATCCAGTCAGTTTGAAAGACCGGCCGATCCTGCAGATCATCCTTGAAGCAGAAGAGAATGGGAAGATCAAGCCCGGTGATACGCTGATCGAGGTTACCAGCGGGAATACGGGAATGGCAGTGGCCTGGATTGCTGCCATCAAGGGCTATAAAGCTGTCCTGGTCATGTCCGAGATCCAGAGTATTGAGAGAAGGCGGATATTACAGGCGTTTGGAGCTGAACTAATCCTGACACCGGGAGATCTGGGTACAGCCGGGGCGAGGGAGGAGCTGAAGAGGATCCTGAGCAAACACCCTGAGTATTATTATGTCGGCCAGCATGTGAACCTGGCGAATCCCCAGGCTCATTATCTGTCCACAGGTCCAGAACTCTGGCAGGATACTGAAGGGAAGATCGATATTTTAGTAGCAGGGCTTGGGACTGGCGGCACTCTGTGCGGCAGCGGTCGCTATCTTAAGGAACAAAACCCGAATATTCAGATCATAGCCGTTGAGCCGACGGAATCACCGACCATATCCCAGGGAATATTCCACCCTCACCGCATGATGGGCACTGCCCCGGGATTTGTACCGGAGACCCTGGATCGGGAGGTCATAGATGATTTTTTCCTGGTCACTGAATCCGAGGCTTTTGAAGCCTGTCGTGAAATAGCTAACAAAGAAGGATTGCTGGTTGGAATTTCCTCAGGTGCTTCAGCTCACGCAGCACTCAAACTCGCGGAAAAACCTGAAAATCATGATAAATGTATTGTTTGTGTGTTTGCTGACACTGGCGAGAGATATCTCAGTGTGGAGGGGTTATTCAAATAGGATTTTGGATGATCAAAATACAGATCCGATTAATTCGAGGAAAAACCGGAGCTTGCCCGCTTAATAGTAGACTATATATGAGACATTTGGGCCTGGATTTTTCATTCAATAATAGCCAGTGATCTGCGCCTGGCTGCTGAACCCGGGAAGATCTGCACCAGAAGGGATGAATTGGAAAACCATGCCAGGAACAAAGCCATGGTTGTCATCAAACCTGTGAGTTAGCCAGAAAAGAGGAAATGATGGATCAAAATATAAGTCAGGAACAGATCGCGATCAGGGAGGCGATCATGGCCTACTATCATGATGGCCATGCTCTTTATGACCCGGATCTATACAGGAAAATCCTCCATCCGGACTGGAAATTTTTTCTGTTGGATAAAGGCAGCTTGAAAATCGTTGATCGTGATGAATTTTGTGACTGGTACGCTCCTGAAAACTTAAGGCCAGAGTTGGTTTGGGAAACCGAGATCTTCAGCATCGATATCACAGGCGACCTGGCATCGGTTAAACTGAGTATAGAGAACCAGTTAGTGATCTACATAGATTACTTAAATATGCTGAAAATTGATGGGTCCTGGTGGATAGTGAACAAGATCTCCCACGAAACGCCAAGATAGGAGCATCAGGCAGCTCCGAGGATCGGACCTGAAAATATTTGGAAAGGATATTGTGATGGATAAGGATATTGCTGGATTGGTGGACGAGATCGGGCAGGTCAGGAAGAGCATGCAGGATGTTGTGGAAAGGATCGATCCTCAGCAGATCATCTATCCAGGATGGTCAATCAAGGAAGTGATCGGTCATATCACCGCCTGGGAAATTGTGATAGAAAAAGCACTTGCCGTATATCAAAAAGATGATCCACCTTATTTTCTACTTGAACAGGATTTTGACATATTTAATCAGGAAGCTGTTGATTTCAGGTCTGCCTGGAGCCTGGAGCAGGTACTCGCGGAATGGAAGAAGATCCGGTCTGGGCTGCTGAAAACGATCCGATTGTTAAAAGAAGAGGATCTGCAGGTTGAAATTGTCCTCCCCTGGGGTTCAGAGCGGACAGTGGCTGAGCTGATTGAGATCGCGGGAGAACATGAATCAGAGCACATGGAGGACGCAATCAGAATTACCGGATGAAAGTCGGCAGGCATTCTGCAATATCTCCTATAGTAATTTCTTAACTATCACCTTTATCCCATTGTCGAGCGGGACTTCAGATTAGTTCTGGTGAATGAAAATGAATGAAATCGCTGAAACAGGATCAACTCGATCTATCTTAATAACAGCAGGCATACGGTTGTTGTTTTCGTCCCTGCTGATGCTGGCAGTGTTGTTCCTGACAGCTGGAACAATCCACTGGTGGGAAGCCTGGGCTTATGTTGGGATGTCGATCGTGGTTCTTTTCAGCAGCCGGTTGGCGCTGATCATCAAGAATCCCGATCTGGCTGTTGAACGGAACCAGGCCCAGAACAGGGAAAATGTCAAAAGCTGGGATCGGATCTTGATGCCGCTGACAGCCTTGGTAGGTCCTTTTATTTCCTGGATCATTGCCGGTTTGGATCATCGTTTTGGGTGGTCGCCTGACCTGCCAGATGGCATTCAAATAGCTGCTCTGGGAGTGATTTTTTTGGGCAGCCAGCTGGGCAGCTGGGCGATGCTCACCAATAAGTTCTTTTCATCGCATGTCAGGATCCAATCTGATAGAGGCCATTCTGTGATCAAAGATGGACCATATAGTGTTGTCCGTCATCCGGGCTATGCCGGGGGTTTGCTGGCCTGGTTGGCAGCCCCTGTGTTTTTCAGCTCCTGGTGGGTGATCATTCCCACAGTCGTGGTCATGATC
This sequence comes from uncultured Chloroflexia bacterium, assembly GCA_963751575.1. Lineage (GTDB taxonomy): Bacteria > Chloroflexota > Anaerolineae > Anaerolineales > UBA11858 > B10-G9. The sequence goes on from CAVVUX010000002.1 coordinate 99,876, forward strand.
GCCAATGTTTTTCGGACAGCCAAAGAGGATCAGACACTGCTTGAAGAACTGCCCGGATATTCTGATTATGCCAGGGAAGTAAAATACCGGTTGGTTCCTGGGATCTGGTGAGAGTAATTGACCCACATAATACTGATTTGGAGATGTCTGGAACTTTCATCAAGACGGCTTCACAGAAAACGCTTGACCCTTATTCTGGAAGAATGATAACCCGAGAATCCTGCACGGTACCCGGAGACCAATCTTCAGCGAGGTCTATCCATTTTAGATTTGTTGTCCTGGCAAGATCTAAGTTCTTTTTTTCCCCCTTCGATTGATTTCATATTCCCAGTTTAATGCATAGTCATTCGAGTGAGACTCTTTAATGTATCCGGGTCGAGAAAACGAACATATGCTTGTGCTGCCAATTAGCCCTTTTCGTTTATGGGTCAAGACTCTTCTTCCAATATTATCAGTTACTCCTGCCTAAAGTGATCCGTGTCTGCTGGAGTAGATATCACCATAATTTTTCATCTGCTTTCCCCCCTGATAGTCCAACCAGGTTCAATTTCATTTTGACAAAAGCTTGCGTGGTATGACAACACGCAAGTTTTAACAAAAACGTCCTGCTCAGGCTTGTTTTTTCCAGTGAGGGAGATGAATCAAATGAGCAATATCCAGCCATATATGGCATTCATCGTCCAGATTTCTTGGAAAGTCACATGAAAAAACCATAAAAATAGTCTATAATATCCCCTATGTGAAATTGCTCACAAGCTAAGCAGGTTTCCATTTCCACTAGGTACAACCAGACATGATTGTTATATATCCATTATTTAGCATGGGTGAGATCCCCGCGAAAGGTGTTAATTATGAAAGATAAAATTGTGAGTCTTATCCAAAAATACAATCATGATCGAGACAGGTTGATGGATATCTTGCTCGATATCCAGGATCAGTATCAGCATATTCCTGCAGAGGCTGTAGCGATCATTGCTGATCAGCTGGACATGTCCAGGGTGGATGTAGAACAGACCATCACCTTCTATCATTTTTTCTCCCTGGAGCCAGTTGGAAAATATGCTATCTATCTCAATAACAGCGCGGTAGCCTCTATGCATGGTCGGGCTGAAGTCGCCCGGACCCTGGAGGAAGAACTGGGGATCGATTTCAATTCTGTCACAGATGATGGCTTGGTCGGACTCTGGGACACGGCTGATATTGGAATGAACGACCAGGAGCCGGCAGCGCTTATCAATGGAATTGTATTTCCAGGGCTGAATCCCGGAAAGGCAAAGAAAATCGTCAAGGGGATCAAGGCAGGCAAGGATCTCAAGAAGCTGGCTGAAGAGCTAGATTGTCAGGTCAAGAATAATATCATCAAGAAAGGTCCTGTTTTGTTCTCTGACTATGTCGTTGGGCAGGCTCTGAAGCAGGCAGTTGACCGGGGCCCTGAGCAGGTCGTGGACGAAGTGAAAAAATCCAACCTGCGGGGTCGGGGTGGAGCTGGTTTCCCGGCGGGTCTGAAATGGGAGTTTTGCCGAAAGTCAGGCGGTGAGGAAGTTTACCTGATCTGCAACGCGGATGAAGGTGAACCAGGCACTTTCAAAGAGCGAGTGATCCTGACTGAACTGCCAAAATTGCTCTTTGAGGGTATGGCTATTGCTGGACATGCCCTGAACTCAAAACAGGGCATTGTTTATTTGCGGTATGAATACCGGTATCTGAAATCCCACCTTGAGGGTGCCCTCCAGGAAATGCGGGACCAGAAATTACTCGGTAAGGATATTCTCGGTAAAAAGGGATTTGACTTCGATATCAGGATCCAGCTTGGAGCCGGGGCTTATGTCTGCGGCGAGGAATCCGGATTGATCGAATCGCTGGAAGGAAAACGCGGTGAGCCGCGAAACCGGCCACCTTTCCCGGTTGAGAAAGGTTATCTGGAAAAACCCACAGTCGTTAACAATGTAGAAACCCTCTGCAATGTGGTGATGATCATGCTTAACGGGGCGACCTGGTTTAAGGACCTGGGCACGATGGAATCGGCTGGAACCAAGCTGCTGAGTATCTCTGGGGACTGCGAAAAACCGGGTGTCTATGAAATAGAGTGGGGAATGACCATTAAAGAAATGCTGAAAATGGTAGGCGCTGGGTCTGTCCAGGCTGTCCAGGTTGGCGGTCCATCCGGAAGCTGCATCGATCCATCCCAATTTAAACGGACAATCGCTTTCGAGGATCTGGCGACAGGTGGTTCCATGATCGTGATTGGTAAGGACCGGGATCTGCTAAAGGATTTTGTGTTGAATTTCATGAATTTCTTCATCGAAGAATCCTGCGGTTCCTGCAGCCCCTGCCGGTCATTGAATATCATCGTCAGGAACAAGCTTCTGTGGCTGATGGATGGCCATGGAACCCAGAAAGATATTGATGACCTCTACACCTGGTCAATATTTGGAAAGAATGCCAACCGGTGTGGACTGGGTCAGACTGCTGCCAACCCGGTTGCCAGCACGATCGAAAATTTCAGAGGACTTTATGTAGCTCTGGTAAAGACCGGTGAGGAATATATATCAGCCTTCAATATGGAACAAGCTGTTGCCGAATCTTGTGAAGTTGTTGGCAGGGTTCCAAATATCAGATCCCATTAATCTAGTCAGCACAAAAAGAAGAAATGATATGAATAAAAACGGAAAAATCAAATTCGAAATCGACGGAAAGACCTGTTTTGCTGAAACAGGCCAGACGCTGATCGATGCAGCCAAAGCCAACGGGGTTTTTATCCCAACATTGTGTCATGTCGAGGGCGTAAAAGCCGCTGGCTCCTGCAGGATCTGTAATGTCAAGGTTAATGGGCGAAATATGACCGCCTGCACAACGCCAGCTTCAGCAGACATGGTTGTGGAAAATAATACCCCTGAGCTAAACGAACTTCGCCAGACCATCGTTGAAGTATTGTTTGTTTCCGGAAACCATTTTTGCCCCTCCTGTGAAAAAAGCGGAAATTGTGAACTCCAGGCCCTGGCCTATCGCTACCAGATGCTGGTGCCAAGATTTCCCTATGAGTTCCCGATCAAGGGAGTGGATGCCAGCTCTGAGCTGCTCTTCCACGACCGCAACCGATGTATTATGTGCAAACGCTGCATCCGGACAGTGACCAAGGATGGCAAGAACGTTTTTGCGTACAGCGGCCGGGGTGGCGAGCATCTTCATGTTGTGATGGATAAAGACCTTGCCTCCCGGTTATCGGATCAGGAAGCGCTGGAGGCGATGGAAATTTGCCCGGTCGGTGCCATCCTCAAAAAAGAACAGGGATACATCGTGCCGATTGGAGAACGAAAATTCGATAAGCTTCCGATCGGAAGTGATATTGAAAATAACTAGCTAGATATAGGAAAAACACTATGAGTAAACCAGTATTGGCAACGACATCACTTGCAGGCTGCTTCGGATGCCACATGTCCGTGTTGGATATCGATGAAAGGATACTTCAACTGATCGACCTGGTCGAATTTAACAAATCGCCGATAGATGATATCAAGACCTTCACCAAAGAATGTGACATCGGTTTGATCGAAGGTGGCTGCTGCAACAGTGAGAATATCGAAGTCCTGAAAGATTTCAGGAAAAATTGCAAGATCCTGGTCTCAGTCGGTGAATGTGCCATCATGGGCGGCCTTCCTGCCCTCAGGAACGGAATCTCGGTCGAAGAATGTCTTGCAGAGGCATATCTGAATGGTCCAACTGTGGGTTTGAACACTGATAAGATCCTGCCCAATGATGATGAGCTGCCGATGATCCTGGACCGGGTCTATCCCTGCCACGAGATCGTGAAAATTGATTATTACCTTCCTGGCTGCCCGCCCACCGCTGACCTGATCTGGAATGCCCTGGTGGCACTGGTCACTGGTGATGAGCTGAAACTGCCTTATGAAGTTGTAAAATTTGACTAATTAAAGGATGCAAATATGTCACAGAAAATCACCATTGAACCCGTAACCAGGGTTGAAGGGCACGGAAAGGTCACCATTCACCTGGATGACAATAATCAGGTCACCCAATCCAGACTTCATATAGTGGAGTTTAGAGGGTTTGAGCGTTTTGTCCAGGGCAGGCCCTACTGGGAAGCCCCGGTCCTGGTTCAACGATTATGCGGGATTTGCCCTGTCAGCCATCACCTGGCGGCCGCCAAAGCCCTGGATGTGCTGGTCGGCGCTGGAACGGGAGAGGGTTTAACCCCTACCGGTGAAAAAATGCGCAGGTTAATGCATTATGGACAGATGTTCCAGTCCCATGCGCTGCACTTCTTCCACCTGGTATCTCCTGACCTGCTGTTCGGTATAGACGCGGACCCTGCGATCAGAAATGTAATCGGCGTCGCCCTCAAGCACAAGGATCTTGCTGTGCAGGGTGTGATGATGAGGAAATTCGGGCAGGAAATCATTCGGGCCACTGCCGGGAAGAAGATCCATGGCACTGGAGCGATCCCCGGAGGGATCAATAAACACCTCAGCCCAGAAGATAAGGATGCTTTCCTGAACGGCGCTGACCCGATGAATATTGACAAGATGATCTCCTGGTCGGTGGATGTGCTGGAGTTCTTCAAGGATTATTACCAGAAGAACAAGAGTTTTATTGATGATTTCGCTTCCTTCCCCTCCAATCACCTCAGCCTGGTCAGGAAAGATGGCGCCCTGGATCTTTACCATGGTGTGATCAGAGCTGTTGATGCAGAAGGCAATAAGATCCTGGATGATGTCGATTATCAGGATTACGAGCAGTATATCGAAGAAGAAGTCCGTTCCTGGAGCTACATGAAGTTCCCCTACCTTAAATCCCTGGGACCGATCCAGGGTTGGTACCGGGTAGGTCCGCTGGCAAGGCTAAACACCGCTGAGTTCATTCCCTCTCCACTGGCTCAGGCTGAATTTGAGCAGTATAAAGCAATCACTAACGGCAAACCGAATAACAACTGCCTGCATTATCACTACGCCAGGTTGATCGAACTTCTGCACTCGGCAGAAATGATGAAAGAGCTGCTGAATGACCCAGACCTGATGAAAGGTGAACTGGTCACCAAAGGCAAAAAAGTACATAAGGGCATAGGTCTGCTCGAAGCGCCCAGGGGCACACTCTTCCACCATTATGAGATCAATGATGATGATCAGCTGACGAAAGTTAACCTGATCGTATCGACAACCAATAATAATGAACCGATGAACCAATCGGTGAACTGTGTCGCTCATTCCTGGATGGATGGAAAAGCAGAGATCACTGAACCGATGATGAATGCGGTGGAAGTTGCCATTCGGGCGTATGATCCCTGCCTGAGCTGTGCAACCCATGCCCTCGGTCAAATGCCGCTGGAAATCTCGTTGTATGATGTCAATCAGAAATTGATCGACCGGAAAAGGACCTAAGCCAGTAAATGCAGATCTTGGTTTATGGCTATGGAAATCCCGGCCGGCAGGATGACGGACTGGGTGTAGAGCTGGTGAGCAGATTGGAAAAATGGGCGGCTGAGAATGAGCTGGCGAATGTTGAGTTTGACAGTAATTATCAGCTGAACATAGAAGATGCTGAAACAATCTCGACCAAGGATCTGGTGATCTTTGCAGATGCTTCTGTTGAGGAGATCGATGATTTCTATCTGAGCAAGGTGGATGGGGACACAGCAATTTCGTTCACCACCCACTCAGCTTCTCCGGGGTATATAGTGCAGCTTTGCCAGGAACTTTTTCAGCGGGAACCCGTTGTTTTCCTGCTGCATATCAAGGGCTATGAATGGGAAATGAAAGAAGGACTTTCTATAAGGGCGATGGATAACCTTGCTAAGGCCATGGTCTGCCTGAAAGGAATTCTAGCGAATCCTGAAAAACTGATCTCTGCCGAAGACTGTCTAAACTGTTAGAAACTAAAAGGAAATGAATATGGATCTCTCCACAACCTACCTGGGATTAAAGCTCAAGAACCCTCTCATCGTCAGCAGTTCAAGACTAACCAGCACCATAAAAAATATTAAGAAATGTGCTGAATCTGGGGCAGGGGCAATTGTGCTGAAATCGCTCTTTGAAGAACAGCTGCTGGCTGATCCGGAGAGGCTCATAAGCCAGGATGATAAATATTTTTGGTATCCTGAAGCGGTTGATTATATCAACGACCACGCCAAAGAGCAGGGATTGAACGAATACCTGACTTTGATCCGGGAAGCAAAGAAGCAAACATCGGTCCCGATCATAGCGAGCATAAACTGCATTACTCCCAATGAGTGGCCAAAATTTGCGGCCAAATTGGAGGAGGCAGGTATGGATGCGCTGGAGCTTAATATCTGCATCACACCCTTCGATGAAAATATCAGCAGCGAGCAAATTGAAAATACCTATCTTGAAATTGTCACAGAAGTGAAGAAATATATCCAGGTTCCTGTTGCGGTAAAACTTGGTACCAGGTTCACCAATATTTTTAGAATGGTTAAACGGCTTGAAGAGGCAGGAGCCGATGGTGTAGTTCTTTTCAACCGTTATTACAGACCCGATATATCCCTGAAGAACGAGAAAGTAGTCCGGAAGACTGTTCTCAGCGCCAAGGAGGAGATGACACAACCGCTGCGCTGGGTTTCTCTGATCTCGCCCAGAGTTAATTGTGACGTTGCTGGCAATACAGGGATTCATAACGCGAAAGGCGTGATAAAGCATTTGTTGGCTGGAGCTGCGGCCACTCAAATCTGCTCTACTTTGTATATTAATGGAATTGAATATTTAGATACGATGATCTCTGACCTGGAAAAATGGCTGGAGAAGAAGAATTATTCATCTGTGAGTCAAATCCAGGGAAAATTAAGCCGGGACCAAGGAAACGCAGCAGCTTTTGAACGGGTTCAATTCATGCGGAAAACTCTGACTGAATAGTGATCCGGGAACGCTGCTAAACGGGAACTGCTGATTTATCATATTTGCGGTTGTAATCATCGGGGATCAACCCATCATTTCCAATCCGGTAGCCTTTGGAATTATATCCGGTCAAACGGACATTTTTGCCTTCGCAAGCACTGATCCCAATCCATTTACAGTTCTGGCAGTGATCCAGTCCATTGATCTGTACTCCCCAGCACTCGTCATGGGATAGATAGGATGTATCCACTTTCTTCATCTTAATGCCCCTTTCACAATCCTCAATATTCGTCTGCTGTTTGCATGACCTGGATCCAGGAAACCAAATCCGATTCTGTGCTCTTATATATATTCAGCAGCTACCAAAATGTACCATAAAGTTTACACCCCAAATCAGAAGGATGCAAGCTGTCTGGCCCTAGATATGCCCTTTTGGTTGGATTTAGGGTTTCGAATGTCATGTTTTTTGTCAGTTGTAAACGGATTGCTCATATAGTTTAATTTAGATAGCTGCGGTCCAGCATTCCTATAACTAGCAAAGTACCGGGTCTGCCTGGTGATCAGAGGACTGATACTGATTAATAAGCGAGGGATTATGCCAAATTTTGACGACTATCTTTTCCGGCAGGAAATCAGTGAGATCGCTCCTTTTGTTTCCGATCTGATCCGCTGGGAAGATGAACGCCAGGCGAGGAAATTGATCTTGATCCCATCCCAGTCCTATGTTCCGGCAGCAGTCCGGGGAGCATTGGGTTCCCGGTTCCAAAATCTTTATGCTGAAGGTTATCCTCCGACCCAGCTGACCAGGGAAACCGAGGCTGGACTTGAGGATGTCAGCTGGCATCTGGCCAATTACCGCAGGTACTCCGACCGAAGATTCTATAAAGGCAAAGAATATGCCAATATCCTGGAAAGCCTGGCCCAGAAAAAAGCCGCTCGGCTTTTTGCAGGCAACGGGATCAAGCCGGAAGAGATCTATGTTAATGTCCAGGCTCTTTCAGGTACACCTGCCAACCTGGGTGTCTACTGGTCGCTGATGGAACCTGGTGATACCTTCATGGGGCTGGATCTTTACCAGGGAGGCCATCTTTCCCATGGTTCCGAATTTAATATTTCTGGCCAGCGCTACCAGGTGGTTTCCTATGGTGTGGACCCTGAGACGGAAAGGTTGGATTACGATAGGATCCGTGATTTAGCCCTGACCCACAAACCCAGGATCATCGTTGCCGGTTATACGTCCTATCCCTGGGCGCCAGACTGGAATAAATTCAGAGAGATCGCTGACGAAAGCGGATCCTACCTGATGGCTGACATATCGCATGTGGCTGGCCTGGTCGCTGCGGGTGTATACCCAAATCCTGTCGGATTGGCTGATGTGGTTACTTTCACCACCCATAAAACATTGATGGGTCCCCGTGGAGCGGTGATCTTATGCGCGGATGAAAATCTGGCCAACAAGATCGATCTGGCTGTATTTCCAGGAGAGCAAGGTGGTCCCCATGTCAACAAAATAGCTGCCATGGCGGTTGCTTTTGACCTGGCAGGCACGGATCAATTCAAATCCCTCCAGCATCAGATCGTAAAAAATGCCAGCGCCCTGGCTGAAGGTTTTGTCAAGCGGGGATTACGGCTGGCATATGGCGGCACGGATACCCATCTGCTGCTGCTCGATTTAAAATCGATCCCGGTTGAGTCAGCGGTTCCGAGTGGCATCAATTATCCAATCTGGGGAGAGCCAGCAGTCAGGATTCTGGACCTGGCAGGCATGGTCGCCAATAAAAACACTATTCCGGGCGACATTGAGACCTCCCTGGCGACGGGCATCCGGCTTGGTACTCCCTGGCTGACCCAGAGAGGCCTCGATGAAGGTGATATGGATACCCTGGCGGGGCTGATCCAGCGGCTGCTCAGCAATCTGAAACCATTTGCTTACAATGGATTGATCGGTGTCCTGCCTCGTGCCAAAGCTGAATTTGCCGTTCTGGAGGAAATTAGAGCTGAAACAGCGAAAATTGCTTCTAAAGCCGGCATTGATTTTGAGTATGAGATCAGCGCCTACCCTCACTATTCCACCACGATCACTCAACCCGCCCGGCAGGGTAAAGCGATCCTGATCAGCGGATATCGGGCAAAACAATTCCTGAACCAGGTAGCGACCTCGAATCTTGCCGGGCTCCGGGTTGGTGAAACCAGGAGCACATATTTACTGGACCCGAATGGAACCCTGCTGGGCGAAGTTTTGCTTGAAAAACTGGAACCTGACCAGAAACTCAGGGATCAATACCTGATGGTAGCCCCTGCTGATTTGATCGGCTCCCTTTCTGCCTGGATGCAAAATTTAAGCGATGGCTATATCCTGTTTGACAAACAGGACCTGTACAGGAAAATTGAGGGACCGGTGATTGTTGATGAAATTGATCATCAGGGGCCAGAGTTCATCCCAGCCTGCCAGCCCGGAATTGATGTGAGCAAATTGGACCGTACCGATCTGGAGAGGATTGACCCAACAAAGACTTACTTTATTGGTCAGGATTCGATCCACGTCGACCAGCCGGAGGAAAGCAAGGCGGACTGGGAATATCAAGTTCCAGAGGCAGAACTTAAGCGGACAGAGCTGTTTGATTTTCATCAGCAGGCGGGTGGGAAGATGGTTCCCTTTGCAGGATGGGAGATGCCCGTGCGGTACAGCTCAGTTCTTGAAGAGCACCAGGCGGTAAGGCAAGCAGCGGGCCTTTTTGATGTTTCCCATATGGGGGTTTTCGAAATTTCCGGTCCAAATGCGACAACTTTCCTGGATACGGTGTTTTCAAATTATGCGGCCTGGCTGGATGACAATCAATCCCTCTACGGTTATTTCCTGGATCCTGATGGGTCTGTGATCGATGACGGCATTATTTACCGGATCAGATCCGATCATTATTACCTGGTCATCAACGCATCGAATGAGGATAAAGATTGGAACTGGTTAAACGCGGTTAACGAAGCAAGGGTCATCATCGATCGTGACCGCCCCTGGGTGAAAGTCGATGCTCCAGCAGTGATCAGAAATCTCAAGGATCCAAACTCGGGGAAGGACCAGAAACGGGACATTGCCCTGCAGGGACCCGCGTCCCTGCAGATCCTGCAGTCCCTGACCGATCAACCTGAACTGAAGAAGAAACTTGCCAGGATCCGCAGGACAGAACTGCTCAGCTGCGAGTTGGTACAGATCCCCCTGGTGATCGCCCGGACCGGATATACCGGCGAGAATTGGGGATTTGAGATCCTGGTTCATCCAGACCAGATCGAAAAACTCTGGAATGCGCTCCTGGAGGCTGGTGAACCCTTTGGCCTCAAGCCTGCCGGGCTGGCCTGCAGGGATTCAACCCGGATCGAAGCCGGACTTCCCCTCTACGGGCATGAGCTGGCCGGACCCCTTGAGATCTCGCCCGTGGAAGCAGGTTTTCCCGGTTATGTGAAATACCACAAGCCTTTTTTCATTGGCCGCGACAGGCTTTTGGGCCAGGAAAACCAGCGCCAGCGGGAATTGGTGCGCTTTCGCTGCTCTGAAAAAAGATCCCGCAAACCTGACCAGGGTGATCCGGTCCTGAACTCCAAGGGGGAGGAAATCGGTCAGATCACCAGCTGCTCTGTGGATGCTGAAGGCTGCTTGCTGGGGCTAGCCATCCTGGAGAGATCCTGGACAGTTCCAGGCACAGATCTCCAGGTAATGTCATTGCGTGCGAAAAACTTGCAGGATAGTTTGCAGGCGAATAAGAAGGTTTCCACAATGATAGACATTACGGTCATCAGCAGGTTTCCAGAAAAATCGGGTGAGCTTCCGCCCTGGCTCCTGGGTGGTGATTGAATAGAAAACGTTGAAAAAATTGATAACCGCGAGTATCCAGTATGGTAAGATATTCGCGGTTGTTTTAATCTGAATGATATTCAAGGGACGAGACGAGTAACCTGTCCCTGACTGAGATTTTGTCACAGGTGAGGAGGACTTATATGGATCCAATTATCTTTACGATTCCTGGCACGAATTTTTCACTGCACTGGTACGGCGTGATCATGGCTGTGGGTATTATTCTGGCTGGTCTGGTTGCTGAATGGGGAGTGAAACAGCGGGGTGGAGATGGGGAGCAGATCTGGGAGCTCTTGATCTGGGCTGTCCCCTTCGGGATAGTAGGTGCCCGGCTCTGGTATGTCGCCAATGATATTCTTGGCGGCGGTCGCTACTATCTTGACAATCCGATCAATATCATCAACCTCCCGGAAGGCGGACTGCATTTTTATGGCGCGGTGCTCCTGGGGGCATTGGGTGGGTTTATCTACGTTAAGAGATCCAAACTGGATTTTCGGATCTTCCTGGACGCAGCTGCCCCGGCCCTCTTAATCGGCCAGGCCCTGGTCCGGCCGGCCAACTTTATCAACCAGGAACTGTATGGTCCCCCCACGGATCTTCCCTGGGGAATTGCAATTGACGCTGCCCACCGCATCGCTCCCTGGAGGAATATGTTCGAGTTCCCCTTTGAGACAACCCGGTTCCATCCCGCATTCGCTTATGAAATGCTGTGGAACTTCCTGGCGGCTGGTGTTCTGTTATGGATCGCTCTTGAATTCAAGGACAGGATCAAACCGGCTTCGATCTTTGCCGGCTGGCTGGTCCTTGAAGGGGTCGGCCGGGAGATCATTGAGTTCTTCCGCCCCGATCAGCCCCGCCTGGGCGCGACCGATATCAGCTATTCACGAATTGCTGCCGCGGTGATGATCCTGGCTGGAATTATCTGGCTGCTGGTCCAGTATGAGATCATCAAGCTGCCCTTCCTCAAGCCCGGTCCTGATCAATATCAACTCTCATCAGCAAGAAAATCAAAGAAATAGTTTGAGAACAGGGACCGGATCCCTTTAAGGGATCCGGTCCTTGGACATCAAAAGGAGCAGTCAGTGACTGCTCCTTTTTGTTTCCTAAGCTATTGAAATGATTTATTTTGGCGGGCAAATACAAGTTCCGTACCGATCCCATTTTCCACCGGCTTCATTACAAATTTTTTCGTTTGGCAAATCTGGCTTGCAGGATAAGACTTCCGGAATTTGAGGAATGGTTAACTTGGGCTGGGTGAACACCGGATTCTCGCAGCCATCCTTGAAGATCTCCAGATTTAAGGCGGACCCTGGTGCCGTTGGAGGTAAAGTGAACATGCAATACAGACGGTCTTCAAAGCCTTGCTGATTGCACAAGTTGGAATCCAATGTACCTAGAACTCCCCGGTAGGGCATAATTCCTTCTTCACCAAGCTCAGGGACGATCTCAGGAAAGCGCAGGTAGACCGGCAAAACCAGCGTTTCAGGATTGATGTTGAGTGTGAAGACAGAGATCTCCAACCCGGCAAAGGGATCACATTCGGATGATCCATCTTTGGAAGGAGCCGGAGATGGGGGAGTTGGTGTGAGTGGACTCAAGGTCAGCGTCATGACTATTATTGGTTTCATCCAATTCCGGGATCTGGTTGGCCGGGTCGATCCGGCAGGTCACCAGGTGGGGCCAGCTGGGAACCGGGGATATCGGGGCTGTGGTCAACGAGCCGATATGCCCTGCGGATAAACTTGAACCGACGCCAATATTTGCGGCAGTAAAGGGAGGGACTTCTGATTCTCCCGGTCCAAGGATGAGGTCAATCCAGATATCCCGGCCTTCGGGCAGTACTGCCGCACCTTGATTTTCAAAATGACACTCGATGCGGTCTGTCCCGACGAGAGTGATATCTGTGATCACAAGATCGGAGTAGATATTTTCATGAGCGCCTCGATCGCACCCGGCTCCCTGAGGCCGGCTGGTTCCATTCTGGTCAATGGCGATGCACAGATCAGGCACGCCGGAATCGATCGCCGGGCTGCCAACTCCCAGGGCATGGCTGGGCGCCATCCCTCCGTTGGCTGCCAGGGGTTCCAGCAGGGGATCTGCACCGAGAAGATCATGACCTCCAATTAAGGCGCAGCTGCTGTCGCTGACGATATTGTAGTCCAGTGAATCGGGTGCAATACCAGCGCAGTCCCCACCTGTGTTATTGGATAAAGCCGAGCTGCGGAGTTTGATCTCGGTTCCGCCGTCAATACGCAGACCCTCTCCGCTGTTATTGGCTACTGTGATGAACCGGAAATCAAAATTCCCGCTGGCATAGATTCCTCCGCCCTGACCGCTGGCAGCCGTATTGCCGCTGACAGTGACATTTTTTAGCAGCAAACCTGTCCCAGGGCCGGGCCCCTGGTTATAGGCACCTCCGCCTGCAGCCGCTGTATTGGCCGATAATCCACTTTCGTAGAGATGCACCATGCCTTCGCTGTTGTACAATCCCCCTCCCAGGTCTGAGGCATTGGCGTTGAACCAGGAATTGGTGAAGACCGCGAATCCAGGCGTCCAGTTATAGAAACCGCCCCCGGAACCGCCAGCTGTGTTTTCTTCGACGACAATATTCTGGGCGTCCATTGTTCCATGGTTCCAGAGTGCTCCGCCGTTGACTCCCGCCTCGTTCAGACGATACAGGCCGCCGTTGATGTTCAGGGTGGCATTCAACCCGTTCCAGATCGCGCCGCCATTTCCGTCAGCTTCATTGCCAGTAAAATCGGCATCCTCTACAGTCAGCATCGCGCTGTCATAGTTATAGATCGCTCCCCCATAACCAGCGGTGTTGGCCAGGAACTGAGCGCCCTGAATGGTCAGGTCGCCGGTATTAAAGATACATCCGCCCATGGCATCTCCCATTCCGCCGGGTGGAATAGCAACGCTGTTGTAATTGCAGGTAAATGAGGTTAAGGTTGTATTGCCTTCATTGACCAGGCCGCCCCCGTAGATCGCTGAACCATCCGCCAGCCAGATCTGGTCAAAGACAACGGTCGCGCCGGAATGGATATGAAAGGCCCGTTCAATCCCGCCGTGAATTGAGGGGGGAGGGAGGATACCGACGATCGTCAGATCATCGGTTATATCAAGATCTCCAGTTTCTCCCAGGTCCTCATCATCCCCATCAAGCGTTAATGTATAACCGCCAGTTGGCAGGTTGATGACCTGAGATCCCGGGCAGGCGTTGGCATTGAGCACTGCTTCCCGCAGCGAGCAATCACCCAGGCTGCAGACGCCATCGTTGGTATCAGCAATCTTTGTGACGGTATAGGTCGCCGCACAATTAGGTACGGGTGTGCACCCAGCCAGGATAATAAGCGTGAACCCAAATAGCAACAGGATCAAGAGTTTTGTCGAAGATTTCATCGTAGAGCCTCCTTTGGCTTTCAGACCTGATCTGCAATTTTGATTATCCTGAGAAACTTTTAAGTGGGGATTACGTATTAAAGGATGGGAATAAACGAACTCTGTGTTTATTCTACCAAACAACCTGTTCCGTCTGGACCAGGAATAGTCACTCAGGATGGACTATTTTTATTCTTCCGGATGGCGTCGAAGCTTGATTGTCATGTTAGGATATCAATAAGATAGTTATTTTATTTCCTATCCTATAAACGGAAAAAGCATTCATAATGTTACATAAGGAGCCTAGAAGTGGATAAGAAAAGACGCACCAGTATTGTCGGAGGAGCCCTGTTGATCCTGGTAGGAGGATTGTTATTTGCTGCCCAGGTATTTCCTGATTTTATGCCTGACTTTTGGGAGATTATTTCCTGGCCCTGGATCCTGATCGGAATCGGCCTCTTCCTGTTTGCCCTGGGAGCTGCCATCGGTGAACCCGGGATGGCTGTCCCGGCAGTGATCGTGGGAGGGATAGGTGGGATCCTGGCCTATCAGTGGTACACGGGAAATTGGGAAAGCTGGTCGTACCTCTGGGCTCTGATCCCCGGATTTGTAGGCCTTGGAATCATGTTGATGAGTTTGATGGGCGGTGATGGCTCAATTAAAGACGGTGCTACCCTGCTTTTCATCAGCTTAATCCTGCTGGCCATTTTCGGTTCTTTCTTTGGAGCAGTTGGTTTGGCCGGGCAATATTGGCCGGTGCTGTTGATCTTGCTTGGTATAGTCTTGATGGTGAGATCGTTCTTTAATAAGGAATAATCTTGACCCGAATGATCGGGATCAAGGGGAGGATTTTGGTATGCGTTCAAATCGTATTTTCTGGGCAATTCTCCTGGTTGGCCTGGGATTCCTGTTCCTGGCTAATAACCTGGGATTGATGAGCCTCAATGTTTGGAATTTTATCTGGCCTGGATTCTTGATTTTGCTGGGTATCTGGTTCTTGATAGGTTCAACGCGGGATAAAAGTGACCTGGTGATGGAGAGCGGATCGATTGACCTTGAGAGTGCTGCCAGGGCATCAATTGTGATCAAGCATGGAGCAGGCAGGTTAGCTGTCAGCGGCAGCGCAGATAGCGGAAAACTGGTCTCTGGCAGCTTCGCCAGTGGTCTGGAATCCCGGGTCACCAGGGATGGGGATAGTATGAATGTAGTCATGCAGCCGCAGACTCCCCCGTTTCCTGAGGTAATCTTTCCCTGGAACTGGATGTCAGGAAAAGGTTTGGAATGGGATTTCTCATTTGCCAAGGATATACCTCTCTCACTTGTTTTTGAAGTTGGAGCAGTAGATGCCTACCTTGATCTTTCCCAGAACCAGATCAAGGACCTGGCACTGAAAACCGGCGCCAGTTCAACAGAACTAAAACTGCCATCTTCTGCGGGAATGACCTATGTCAAAATCGAGTCTGGAGCTGCGTCAGTAAAAATCCAGATCCCGGATGGAGTTGCAGCCAGGGTAGAATCCCAATCGGGCCTGGCATCGATTATGGTTGACCAGGGGAGGTTCCCAAAACAGAATGGAATCTACCAATCTGCAGGTTATGACACGGCAGAGAATAAAGTTGAGATCAGGATTGAAACAGGTTTGGGATCTGTAGATATTTACTGAGTCAGAACGCGAAAAATGTAGGAGACAGGTCATGAAAGTGAACCAGGATTTGAGAAAGACACGGTATATCAGCCTGAAGGATGGGTCCAGCAGGATGTCGGGGCGGAGAGGGTTTAATGTAGTTCCTCAGTCCCGTTCTGTCCAGCTGGCTGGTAAGAACTGGCGCTGGGTTTGGAACCGCCCCACTGGAATTCTGCTCCAGCATGGTGACCAGGAAAAACACCTGCCTATCATTGATTTTACGCGCATCTTTCAGGCGCTCTTTTATGGACTGAGTCTCCTGTTTCTTGGATTGGGTTTTTATAATTTACTGGGGAAAGATCAGGGTAACGGTTATGGTTAAGGAACAGGATCACGAGCTCAGCACGAGTAATAAGAAAGCATTGGAATTGCTTCAAAAACTGATAGAAACTTCCCGCCCGGAAGCTGTTTTCAGCAAACCGGTAAAGATCGGGGATACACAGGTCATTACAGCATCGGAAGTCCAGGTTGGTCTGGGTTTCGGTTTTGGATCCAGCACCGATCCGGTTTTTGTGGGTAATCTTGAGGATGATCCCGGGGATGATGCTCCTGATGGGATCGAGAGCGGGGGAGGAGGGGGTGGTGGTGGCGCAGCGGGAAGACCGGTAGCTGTGATCACGATCACGGAAGATGGAGTAAAGGTCGATCCGGTCTTTGACATGACCAAGATCGCCCTGGCATTTTTTACCATGCTGGGCAGCATCTTCTTGTTTGGTTCCAGGATCAAACGCAAATCCAGTTGATCTGGGAAGCCCTGCCCAAATAAAGGAGTCCTCTGATGACCGAAATACCTCAGGAACCCCGCTGCGCAGTCTGCCCGATGCGATTAAAAGCGGAGCAAAAACCTAATTCGATCATGGCCAGGATCTGGCGCTGGCATACAGGCTGGTGTCCGGGATGGAAAGCGTATCAAGCTTCTCTTGAAAAACAAGCCTGAAATCCTTGATTTAGAGGTTGCAGGTTCAAACTTCCCGGTTTTAGGTTTGTTTTTAATTTGATAGTAGAGAACAATTGAATAAAGGATATTCCATGAAACACCACCTATCTGGCGGGGGGTGTTTTTTGTTAAAAGGGATCAAGATCTTACCTTCAGCCAGGTCAGATAGATCATTCAATATCGATCCTGGGCAGGAAATTTATAAACATTCAAAACCCTGGGCTTGCGGAACACATATTGCACTTAATCGATTGGTTTCCAGGATAAAAACAGAGAATCAGGCTGAATTGATTCATACAATTAATTAACGTCAACTTGTTATAATTTTAGTGACGAAAACAGGAACCAAACAAAAATACTTTCCTGCCCTCTGAAAACGAGGGTGAAATAATCAGTTTAAATACAATCCATTGGATCAAGGATGGTGACTACATGATGCGATTTGACCGTTTTACGGAACGGGCGCAGGAAGCAGCTCAGCGGGCTGCTGAAATAATTCAGCGATATGGCCA
Source organism: uncultured Chloroflexia bacterium (assembly GCA_963751575.1). Lineage (GTDB taxonomy): Bacteria > Chloroflexota > Anaerolineae > Anaerolineales > UBA11858 > B10-G9. The sequence goes on from CAVVUX010000002.1 coordinate 117,103, forward strand.
TAATCAGATTGATACAGAACATATCCTGCTGGCGTTGATAGAACAGCCAGAAGGGGCGATATCCCACATCCTGCAAAGTCTGAATATCCAGAGCATAGTTCTGAGCGAGCAGCTGGACAGCATTCTCAAGAACAGCCAGAAAGCAAATATATTTGGCAGTCGGGGCGCAGGTCAGGTCTTTATCACCCCGGCAGTCAAGCGGATAGTAGACGTGGCCATGCAGGAAGCTAACCGGCTGAAAGATGAATTCATCTCCACTGAACATCTTTTCCTGGCAATTCTGGATGAGAAGAATACCCCTGCGGCCCGATTGCTATCCGATGAGGGCATTACCAAAGACAAGGTCTACCGGGCGATCGAACAGCTTCGGGGTGGGCAGCGCATTACCACTCCCCAGGCAGAGAGCAGCTACAAAACGCTTGAAAAATTCTCCCGGGATATGACCAAACTAGCCCGGGAAGGAAAATTGGATCCCGTGATCGGGAGGGATGCAGAGATCTTGAGAGTGATCCAGATCCTCTCCAGGCGGACGAAAAACAACCCGGTGATGATCGGTGAGGCTGGAGTAGGAAAAACAGCCATTGTGGAAGGCCTGGCTCAGAAGATCGCCAGTAATGATGTGCCCGAGATCTTGTCCGGGAAGCGTGTAATTTCCCTTGATCTGGGCGCTATGATCGCCGGCTCAAGGTTCCGCGGTGAGTTTGAAGAACGACTAAAAGCAGCCATTGATGATGTTAAACAGGCAGATGGGGAAATCATCCTCTTTATTGACGAACTTCATACTGTGGTCGGTGCCGGTGCGGCCCAGGGAGCGATGGATGCCTCCAATATGCTTAAACCAGCCCTGGCCCGCGGTGAACTGCGCTGTGTTGGCGCAACTACGCTGGATGAATATCACAAGTATATCGAAAAAGACAGCGCGTTAGAACGCCGTTTTGCTCCGGTGTACATTGAAGAACCATCGGTCGAGGAAACCATTCAGATGCTGGAAGGTCTGCGTGACCGTTATGAAGCGCACCATAAAGTCCGGTTTTCCGATGAGGCCCTGCGCACAGCAGCCATGCTGGCAGACCGATACGTCACTGACCGCTATTTACCGGACAAGGCAATTGACCTGATGGATGAAGCCGCCGCTAAACTGCGGGTGGCTCTCTATTCGCTGCCCCAGGAATTAAAGGACCTGCAAACAGAAATTGAGCATACCAAGAAAGAAGAGGAGGTTGCCGGTCACGAACGCGATTATGAACGGGCTGCCACCATGCAAACCCAGCGCTTGCGTCTGGAAAAAGAATTCCACGAACAGCGGGATGCCTGGGAAGCAGAACATGAACTTGATGAAGTGGTTGATGAGAATGATGTGGCAGAAGTCGTTTCCCAGTGGACAGGCATACCGATGACCCAGATGCTGGAAGCTGAAGCGGAAAAATTGCTGCGCATGGAAGAGCGGCTGCATGAGCGCATCATCGGTCAGGATGAAGCCATCACTGTCATTTCTGATGCCATCCGCCGGGCCAGGTCAGGGCTCAAAGATCCCACCAAACCGATTGGGTCCTTCATCTTTATCGGACCTTCAGGTGTTGGTAAAACTGAACTGGCCAAAGCCCTGGCAGAATTCATGTTTGATGACGAGGATGCCCTGCTGCGGTTGGATATGAGCGAATACCGGGAGCAGCACACAGCCTCCCGCTTGTTTGGAGCTCCTCCTGGATATGTCGGATTTGAGGAAGGCGGACAGCTGACTGAAGCCGTCCGCCGCCGTCCTTACCGGGTGATCCTGTTTGATGAGATCGAAAAGGCCCATCCCGAGGTCTGGAACACCTTGCTCCAGATTCTCGATAATGGCCGCCTGACTGATGGACAGGGGCGGCAGGTTGATTTCCGCAACAGCGTTTTGATCATGACCAGCAACCTGGGAACGGAGTATGTCAGCCGTTCAGGCAGCCTGGGATTCCTCGATGGCGGCGCTACTGATAAGGAGATTGACTCCAGGGATAAGATCAATAAAGCCCTGAAAGATGCTTTCAGGCCGGAATTCCTGAACAGGATCGATGACATCATCACTTTCTCACCTCTATCTGACAAGGATATGGTCAAGATCGTTGATCTCCAGCTGAAAGAAGTTGAGGGGCGCCTGGAAGATAATGGTCTGAAAGTGACCCTGTCCAAACCGGCTCGATTGTGGCTGGCTAAAAATGGTTACTCGGCTGATTTTGGGGCCCGGCCGCTGACCAGGGCTCTTCAGAAACACATCGAAAGCCCGCTTTCGAAAAAGCTGCTGGAAGGCGAATTCAAATCTGGTGATGTGGTGGTGGTCGATCTTGACCCTGATGACCAGGAAACGCTGACCTTCAGCAAAAAATAAAACTAATTTGATCAACTGAGATCGGGACCAGCCCTTCTAGAGGGCCTGGTCCCTTTTTAATAAAAGAGACCTCGGAGGTCGTTTCGACCTCCGAGGTCTCTGGTCTGATCATCAAACCAGGACCCTGAAATTAATTTCTATTTTTTATCAATCTGATTAAATATGAAGGTTCAGACTGAAAATGATCTATGAAATATAACCTGGAAGACATAGACAAAACTGGCGACTTAACGGTTGATTTTTCCTGATTTATCACCCAGCAGCAGGGCCAAACCGCCGCTTTCGACCATGCGCATGACAATCGCTAGATTGTGTCGCCGGAGCTGATGATTTAAGCGAAGTGCCGGTTTGTAAACAGAAAGTTTCATCATCCAGGCAGATATAGGCAATGTCCAGTTTGCAGTCATCGGCAGAACAAAATAGATCTGCTGCTTTATCAAAATCTCCCGAGCGGATATCCATATTAATCGACTGAAACTCTGCCAGATCATCCAGGCGTGGATTTTGGTTCTGAAGGGAGTGCAGCTTCTGGTCTGCAGCTATATCGATCACTGCTATTTTTAATTTTTGATCAGGACCCGGGTTGGATAGTTTCCAGCTTCGGGCTGCTTCGATCACCACGCGCTGGCCCATTTTGCCCAATCCAATCACAAGTATCTGGGGAACGTGCCCGGGAGGCTGTCCTTTCCAGGGAGGGTTATCCTGCACCATTAGAAAAGCTCCGTGATCAAAGATATTGAAGAACTCCAGTCGGAATTTCCCATTCTGTTTCAAGCTCAACTCTCTTTCACGCAGCAGTCGTCAGAAGCTGGAAATCAAAGATATGAATGGTGCAGGTCAAGCAGCCAGATTTTCTACTGGTGGCTAATTGTTCTGCGTTGACTGCGACTTCGGCATTTTTACCATCATCTCCTACGACAGAAACCAGGGACACTGCCCTGTTAAGATTTACTTTTTCGAGCAGCTCAGGATCTCCAGCGTCTCCAATCATCACGATTGCACCTGCTGAACGAATATTCCCGATCCAATCATTTCCTTCGTCAACCTCGATGACAACAACAGGAGTACCGCTTTGAAGGAACTGATTAGCCAGCCGGAAGCCTTTTCTTCCCAAACCGCAGATGATGGCATGATCCTGGATAAACCATAACTTGACCCGGTCTGTTTGCTGAATGAATACCGTTGTAAAAGCCAGGAACGCAGTGTACGCAGTGACGGCAGGGACCAAAAATCGAGCAACTTGGAGCTCCCAGGTGATAGGTGGTGGGACCGCACCTGTGTTCAGGGAAATCAGTCCCAAAGTTAGGTATAGATTATCCAGGAGGGTCCTATCCGATCGCAAGGACCAGGCCATTTTTCCAGAATCCGATATATCCCAGGATGAGTGAGCTGATTGCGAGGAATAGGATGATGAACCAGCTGTAGTCCGCCCAAAAGTTTTGAAGTGCTCTTCCTCGGCGCATTGTTTTCTCCATAATTAGGTGCTGGGTTAAATAACCATGCAGAATGGTCTGGCAGCCATGATCCGCCAGGAGCTGGTTGGATCTTGATCAATCTGTATAGGATTCTGGCAATCTCCTGGTGAATATCGAATTACTTTTGGGAGGGTTGTAGTCCAGATCCCTCACATAAACAGCCATTCCGATCATGTTTAGCAAGGCTGGTATGTTGCGAATCGTATCACGGTCCAGCTCTTTGGTCTCTTCGCTAAGTTCATCATATGGCACGAGGTAGGGGCTGATCTTGTTTTTGTCGTCTTTGATCTCACCGAGGGTCCAACCGAATTCCAATCGTTCGCGCATCCACCCATCATGTTCGATGACAGCCATGGCTTCCACGACCTCGTCCGGGATTTCCTTGATCACTTCGCCTTTCGAACCTACGGGACGCATTTCCCAGCCCATCAGGGCCAGCTTTTTAGTGATGTCACGGGCTTGGCGCAAATTGGAATATTTCAATGCGTCCGGCAGATCTGAGAAGTGGGGGTAGGCAAGTGGTTGTTGTGGATGTCGTTCGAGCTGTTTTTGATTGTAAAGGTCATGAATAGCGGCAGATAATTTTTCGAGGTCGTCGAGCAGTTGGCGGGGCAGGATGGCCGTGTCGCGGTCGATCCTGCCAACAGCATCCGCCCTGCCTTCTTGGATCTCACAGCGGATCGAAAAACCATCAGGAAAGAGAGCGTCCAAATCCAGCAATTTGGAGAGGGTGGTTTCCTTATCAGCGGCGAATTGGTCAGGCAGCGGAGTGTCCTTGTCGATATAGGTCATTTCCAGGTGTTGATCGGAAATCAGGAGGGAGGCATCCTCGACCAGGTTGCGCCGTTTGTCCAGGATCCCATAAGCTGTCCGGTTCCACTCCTGCAGTTCGTCACACAGGATCAGCAGATATGCAATTGGATGCTGCTGGGGTGAAAGGGAGCCCAGGTTAAAAGGTGGATTCATGAGAACTTTCTTGTAATAGTTGTGAAGCAGGATAGCGCTGGCGCTGTCCAGGATCGGATAGAAAAAATATTCAGGTTTATACTTGCAGATCTGGATCAGGAATCCGTACCATCTGAGGACAATGATCGCGCTGTAATATCCATGATCGATAAAACCATGTTCGGCCATTGTAATTGGGAATCGATCGAGGGCAGTTTTGATCTCCTGCAGGTCTACGCCAAGCGAGAGCTTCAGCTTGTGCGCCAGCAGATCATTCGGTTTCAGCAGATCCAGGGTGTCGCAGTCCGGATATTCTTCGCAGTAGGACCTGCTGAATTCCCGGATCGGGATTACTTGCGCGATTGAATTGAACTCATCGAAATTCTCAAACTCGAGATGGGTCTTGACCTGCCCCTGGCGGTCCACTTCGGCAGCAAAGCTGATGAATTTGTTGATTTGTTTGCCGATGATCTCTACCGGATAGCCCACATCATGGAATAACGATGCAATACCCCACCGGTAGAAAAACTCTTCAGCTTTCGTGTCATAAGAATACGGGTAGTCTGTTTTATTCAAGGCGACAGCGTCAAATGCTGCCCGGAATTGGGCATTTTGGGAGTAAACGCACAGGCCAAGCAGAAAAACATTCACCGAATGGACATAATGATCCCGCTGTTTATCGATCAGGGTAGAGGCTCTTTCCTCATAGCTGAGCAGCACATCCAGCAAATCGATGAACGGGTTGCTATCCCCTTCCAGGGTGATCCGGTAGCTGTCAAAGAAGGATCGGTAGACACCAAAGGCACTATCTTTTGTTTCATTCTCGAGGAACTCGATGACCGATTGGCGTAAAAAGGTTTTATAACTGTGTCCTCGGGAGAGATCCTCAAAGACTTCCAGTTCGTCAAAAAATTGATTTATGTAGAGGGATAGATCTCCCATCCTGTGTCCGCCTTCATTTTCAGGTCTTACTTAATACATTTGTAGATTGATTTGAGGCAAAATGACTTTACAATTATAATCGTTTCAGTTATGCCATGGGGAGATTGATCGAAGCCTGATGGTTTGATTTTCATAAAAAGATTTCCTGAATAGAGGAGAATCTCATGTCAGAAAGTGATCAAACACAGAGTGTTTTTGACGTTTTTGTCAGTTACTCATCCAAGGATAAATCCATCGCCGATGCGGTGGCAGCAGCCCTGGAAAACGAGGGGATCCGCTGCTGGTACGCTCCCCGGGACATTGCACCTGGAGCGGACTGGGCGGACTCGATCACCAAAGCCATTCAAGACACCACAATGATGGTGCTGGTGTTCTCGGAGACAGCCAACCGCTCTCAGCGGGTGATCGATGAGATCAATTTTGCCATTGATCAGGGAAAAACGATCTTGCCATTCCGGATCGAGCCCCACAATCCCACTGGAGCGCTCAGCTTGCACCTTTCATCCCGGCACTGGCTGGACGCTTACGAACCCAACTGGGATGCCCACCTTGACCGGCTGGTAGAAAGCGTCGCGGCAAATCTGGGCAGCCAGGATGGATCTTTCCGGATCAGCGGAGGAGCAGCCAACGCTATGGTGCCCCAGGAACGCAAACAAGCACCCCGAAAAACGGCTTTATATTTTATTGCTGGACTGGCACTGGCAGCGATCCTGGGTTATGCCGGCTGGCAGCTGCTGGGAGGTAAGGCAGAACCTGAACAAACGGAAATCACTGCGGTGGGAGCTGACCATACAGCGACGGTTGAGACCGAAGCTGGCGGTGCTGATCTGCTCCCGCTGACACCCACACCAGGCTTCTCAGCTGTGATGGACGCATCCTTGGTTGTCGAAAATGATATCACCACGCTGGACCCCCATCTGGCTGATGGTGCAGCACTTGTAGTTACCAAAGAGTTGTTTTTAAGCCTGACGAAGTTCAATCCTGAAACAGCTGAGGTGGTTCCGTCTGCAGCCGCTTCCTGGAGTGTCAGCCCGGATGGCACGATCTATACCTTCACCCTGCATCCAGATATACCCTGGATCCAGCATGCCCTGGGTGGGGAGACTGTCCAGGTGGAAGATGGAGATGGCAACCCGCTTTACCTTACCGCGGAAGATTTTGAATATGCCTTCAAGCGGATCTGCAGTCCGGGAATTGAGTCCTTATTTATGCAGATACTCACCAATGTGGTGGGCTGCCAGGAACTCTGGGAACACCCGGATCTGGAGAATATCCCGCAGGATTTACTGGACAAGATTGGAGTGGAAGCGGTTTCGGACACAGAATTGATCATCAGGTTGGTAGAGCCATCAGCATCATTCCTGACCATCACTACCAACTCCACCCTGGTCGCTGTGCCTTCCTGGGCAATTGAAAAATATGGCGATGCCTGGACTAATCCCGGACTGATGCCCAGCAACGGTCCCTTCGTGATCGATGAGTGGGTTTCTGGGGAGAGTGTCAGGCTGCTGCGCAACCAGCTCCTGCCGGATGTCCTTCAGGGGGTGGGCAATCTTGGAGCAGTGGAAATGACCGTGGTCTCGAGTGGTGAAGAATCCTATCAGCTCTGGCTGGAAGGGATGATCGATTATTCTGAAATCCCTGCTGGCTACCAGGAGAATCACCTGGGTCTTTATCCAGATCAGACAGCGGCATTCAGCGGTCAATCAGTCTTTTATGCGGTATTTAACCATAATAATCCAGCTTTCAGCAATCTCCAACTTCGCCGGGCATTTTCTTCAGCTCTCGACCGGAGCAAATTGCTGGAGGAAGTGATCAAAATCGAGGGCTTTCCTATGATCCATCTGGCACCTCCGGGCGTCTTTGGCGCTCCGCCTGTGGATCAGATTGGCGTAGGTTATGACCCTGAATATGCCCTGTCAGCGTTGGAACAGGCAGGCTACCCGGATTGTGAGGGAATGCCTAATATCAATTTCTATGCTTTCTCAGGCATCGCCAATACCTATGGCGAGGAAATCGCTCGATTCTGGGAAGATTCGCTGGGGTGTCCTGAAGGGGCAATCACATTTAGGGGTTCCATTAGAGAGATCTTTGGGAATGAGGAGCAATGGAATGATTGGGACCTGATCATTACCGGCTGGGGAAGCGATTTCCCGGACCAGGAGAATTGGGTAGGTACCTTGCTCACCTGCGAGGATGAAAGTCCACTTCGATCGAACCGGGAGTGCAATCAGATCGATGATTTGCTGGCTGAGGCCCGGATCGAGACCACGCCATCAGATCGTCGGGCGCTGTATTGGGAAATCGAAGAAGCCTTTTTTGGTCAGGACGGCACCTTTCCCATTGCGCCACTCTATACTCCCTATAGTTTTTTTGCTGTCAATAATTGGTTGACCCCGGTCCAGCCGGTCACCTTTGAGGGTTGTGACATGGCGGAAACCAGTTTGGATACGGATACCAAAGAAGCTGCCAGGGGAGAATGATTGAAATAGAATTATCTATTCAATATGCCTCATTAATCTGGATCTGATTTGATAGCTGCGATCTTCCGGGATACGCGGCCAAAGACTGTATCTATTGAAGCCTGTCCAAATCCCAGTACTTGATATTATCAAATTCATGTGGTCCCCTGATAATGTTTTGAGTGTCGGATACCACAAATAGAAATTCAAGATTATCCGCGTCCTCGGCCTGGAATTCGTAAGAGGTCAGCAGCTCTGAATCTAAGTAGAATAAAATTGTGGTATCTTTTTTTAATAGTCTAAGCGAAACAATTGACGGGTTATAGTGCCTGCCTCCGACTTGGACCATCTTCCAGTCCTCAGAATTCTGATTTTGTGTACTGATTTGCCAGGAACTGTTATTTATTCCAAAATTCATTGCCGTACTATTCGGACTAGTTACCCCGATCTCTACGTTTGTGGTTGGGGAGAAGTTGATATCTGTCTGAAAGACAAAATTGTTAGATAGTAAAAGAAGATCAGGATGATCCAGTCGGACATGGCAGTCGGGATCCACAAATATTTTTATTACTCCGTCCCCAATACTCAGATTAGGTGTGGGTTGTTCGGCACAGATATCACCACCGCCAACCCAATAATCCCAACCGGGATCAACCTGGGAGAAATCGTCCTCGAAGTCAGGGGGCAGTTCATTTACCGCGGCCAGGATGGGTGCAGCCAGGGTGTTGGCTTCCTCCACCCAGGCCGGTACGGGCGTGGCTGTAGCTGTTGGACGGGTGGTTTTTGTGGGTGTGATGGTTGCGGTTTGAGATGGTAAGGTCTCAGCGATCGCTGCGGGCGGAGTGCCATTGAATACACCCGCCAGGAATAATATACCAAGGGTGAGCAAGGCTAACCCACCTGCAGCATAAGGAATGTATTTTGTCAAATTCGGTGAAGCAGTCATTCCGGGTCGGGATTCCGGGCTTGTTTTCCGGATCTTTTCCCGGGGAGGTGAAATTGCCGAGGGTTTCACCGCTTTCGATTTTTCGATAACAGGTCTTTTCTCCTCCCGCAGCTGAACAGCCGGTCTGGTGATCTCTTCGGGAGATTGCTTGAGGACTGGTGTTGGTGCGGAGGTTGGCAGTTCCCGGCCGATGTTAACCAAGATGGTGTCGCTCAAGGTTTTGATGTGGTTTTCAAGGGGCGGAGTGATGGCATCCAGCCAATGGGTGCGCCCGAAGTAGTAGCGCATCTCGTCTGTAGGCTGGATATCCTGAATGCGGAAGGGAATGATGGTTATTCCACGGTCAAAGGCCTGGTTTATTTCGTTCAGGATGTGGTTGGATGTGTTGGTATTGGCTGACCAGACCAGCACGAAGACCTGGCAGGTATTGATGGCCCGGATGATGGATTGGGCAAAATTAGCACCGGCGGGGACATCGCGGGGGGCGATCCAGGCCCGGATTTTATTTTCCTCCAGCTTGGCGCAGACAGCATCAGCAATGGTCTTGTCTTTGGTGGAGTAGGAGATAAACACGTCATGCGTCATCATGTACCTCAGGCCCAGCTATATATTCATTGAATAGTATCTGCTCTACCACCTGATTTTGGTCTGATCTGTTTAAGCGCTTGAGTACAATGGTATTGTGGCTTTATCTGCCGGGAATAATACCTAATTATTATAAAGCAATCTGATTGAATAGGATGGTTAAAACTGCAGATTTTCCTCGGAAATTATGCTGGAAATCATCAACATATCCAATGCCTAAAAGGTTGTTTTATCTCCGTGTCTTATTGAGCAACCCGCCGCACTAGAATACGACCAGCAGAATGGTGCGCAGACTGAGCAGGATGATCAAAATGCCAACCACGATCATCAGGGTTTTAACTGGTAAACGGCGGGTAAGCTGGGCGCCGAGCGGTGCGGCAATCACCCCGCCTATGATCAATCCCAGTACCACCTGCCAGTACTGGAGGAAGCTCAGGGAAAGAACAAAGACGATCGATTGGGTAAGGGTGACGAAGAACTCAGAAAAATTGACCGAACCAATCGTCAAGCGGGTATCTTTGCCGCGTGCTACAAGGGTGGTGGTTACGATCGGGCCCCATCCACCGCCGCCGATGGCGTCAAAAAATCCGCCCACAACTGCCAGTAAGCTGACCCGCGATGTGTGGACTCCGCTGTGGGGTTGGGGGTTGAACCGGATGGCTTTGAAAAGCATGACCCCGCCCATTACCAGCAAATAACCGGATATGTAAGGTGTCAGGGACTTGCCATCAAATGATGTCAGCAGGTACGCGCCTGTGACACCTCCCAGCACTCCTGGCAGTACCAAACGTTTGACCAGGTTCATATCAACATTGCCTAAACGCCAGTGTGAAAAGCCCGAAACACCCGTAGTTACCACTTCAGCCATGTGGACCGAAGCCGAAGCTACCGCGGGAGGAATCCCGATGCTGAGCAAAAACGTGTTCGAGCTTACCCCGTATGCCATACCCAGTGCTCCGTCAATCAACTGGGCTGCAAAGCCAACTATGATGAAAAGGATGAAGTTTGTTTCCATGGGATTTATGTTCCTTGTTGAATAAAAATCGTCTGCCGGCCTAAAAGTCTGTCGGGAGAGATTGCCAGCTGGATGATCTCACCTTTCGCTGAATAAATTAAGAAATCAGGGATCAAGGAATGTGTGAGGTTTGGATTCGGAAATGATCATTTCTGATATACTCCCCAGGCCAAATCATCAAAGCTGTTGACATAGTCTTCTGAGAAATAATCCAAGTATTCGGTACGTCCCTGGAGATAATAGCCAAAAAAAGCAGTGGCGAAGTGTTTCATCCGCAGGATTTGTTCTGAATTGAATACCATCATATGGCCCTTGCCAATAAATGAGATCAAGAATCGGTCTGCAGAGCCCAGGTGTTCGAAAATGTAAACAGTTTCCATATCGTAAGGGCTGATATCATCATTGGTACCGGTTATGATCAAGGTTGGTAGTATTAACAACTGACAAACCGCCCTCCCCGTAAAGCCAGGCGCCATCCGGCGCCATCGGCATCACGGCCCGAATGCGCTGATCAGTTACAGGCTGCCATAGTCTGTCATCACTGACGGTGATCTCCTCACCTGCATGGGCCACGAACTCATCCCAATTATTTGCTAATCCGCAGTAGTAATCCTGCATCGAGGGGCTCAAGGCTGGTACCATTCCGGGGGCTGAAGCACATTGGCTGAGGTAAAAATCAGGATCGATCCGGACCCCGCTGAGCGCGAGAGTGAAGAAGCCATCCCAGGAATAGCCTGCCACGCCAACCTGATTGGTATCAATCAGGTTCACCAGATCCTCAGGTGGAGAGGCTGCCAGTTGATCTAATGTAAACAGGAAATCCCTTGGCCCGTCAATCACGATCGGCCCCCAGGGATCCTCGTATTTAAAATTTGGAGAATGCACTATCACCATTACAAATCCGGTTGAGGCCAGGTGGGATTTAAAAAGAAGGTCTCCTGAATTTCCTCCAACTAAGATCAATGGATACGGCGCACTGCCCAGATCAGGGATGGCATCAAGAGATATCGGTTGGCCACTGGAATTGTAGTTCTTTTCAGCAGGATACCAGATCGTAATCCGAATTTCTCTCCCGGAGCGGCTGTTATCTACCAGGATATAGGATCGATGGCCAACCCAGAATGATCCCCGTTCTGCCAGCGGAAAATATTCCACTTGAGGGTCAGAGGGCCCGGGGGAGTCAGTTGCCGGAGGGGGGAGAGTTGGTGTATCTGGGATCGATTGTGTTTTTTTCTGGATTTCGATAGCCGGGGGCTGATCGGGTGAAGGCATCACCGGTGTACAGGAGATTAAAAAAAATGCCAGGGCGATCATTGCTCCAAAGGTTTTGTACTGTTTCACGTCAATAACCTTCCTGTCCATTACGAGAAACTGCCAATGGTTCTAATCAACCGCTCACAAGCTATTTAATGATACTTCGTTTCGGTGAATTGATAATGATATTTCTAAACCGTTTTCGATCGCAGATGGTCTTGCTTTTGACAAGATCGTATCTAATATTACCTTGTTCAGGAGCCATCCTGTCCCAGAGGCCCCCCGGTGTTTTGCTAATTGGTGTTTGCTAGACCTGATCGAGATCTAGCAAACAGAATGCCTTTTTACCCGATTCCGCCAGGAGAACCCTAATCAGCGAGTATTTCCAGGAGCAGGATGATTACGTCCTCCAGTTCACCGTTTTCGTCCGGGATTCGGCGGATCAACTCTAATTGATCGTTTTCATTGATCTGGTATTCTTCAGCATCACCTAATAAACTTAGAAACAATGCTTCCTGATCCATTAATCCGTCAGGGGTTTCACAGGTCGAATCCGTGACTACAAAGTCGGTCAGGACAATCTGGATTCCATTGGTAACATAACGTCCTTGAAATGTGTTGCATCCAGCACTTCCGTTGAAAGTGAAATCCTGATTGAAGAATAAATTCACAGGTATGTCCTGGATCGGTAGTGTCAGTTCCTCGTCTGCCTGATTTTCCAGGTAACCGATCAGGACCCATGGAAGATCCAGTAAATCTGAACTGGGCGCGGTTGTAGGAGTGGGAACGGGAGGTGTCTGGGTTTGGGTTGGCTCCTGAGTTGGCGTTGCAGTAGGACCGGAGGTTGCAGTAGCTGTTGGCGCTCCAGGTGTACTTGAGACTACTTTAATCGCCACTGCGATAGTTTGTCCAAAGGCCAGATCATTTTCATTGAACATCTGCCAGTATCCGACGTATTTACCAGTATTTTTTGGTGCTACCAGGTCAAGGTAAAGATCATACGTTTGACCGGGACTAACTACGGTTTTCAAAGCGGTCAGTGCTCCCTTCATTCGCGAGTCAGAGGTATTGCCATGGATATAATTGAGATAGTAATCCTTTGTCCAGACACAGGATCCGATATTCTTAATGCGGACACCTTTCTGGAATTCGGCTTGCGGATTCATTGTCGGGAAGGTTGTTAAATCTTTGTCGTCATAGTTCAGATGTTTTACAATCTCCATGGCATTCAGGCAGGCCGCCGGTGTTGGAACCAGGGTTGCCGCCAGGGTAGCTTCCAGGGTTGGCAGCAGAGTTGGTTCTGGGGTTGGCGGGGGAAGCACATCTTCTGGTTTTAGGTCCAGATAAGTCCGGGCCAATTGGTTGACCTTGCCATCATTTTGCAGAATAATCAAAGCGCGGTTGATCACGGCTTGCAATGTGTTTGCGCCTTTAGGCAGGGCAATGACATACTGCTGCTGATTGAGTCCTTTCCCAACCAGAATCAGGTCACCCCCGGCAAGGGCAGTTGTGGCGGGTTGAAGATCCATGATCACCAGGTCTAGACGCTCAAATCTGAGATCACTTATGGCATGTTCAGGCTTGGAATATACAAATAGTTCTTCCTGGGATACGATTCCGCTATCGACCAGATTGATTTGAGCCCAATCTTGGTAAACAGAATTCCTCTGGACCCCGATCCTTTTTCCAGCCATCTGGGCTGGTTTGGTGATCTGTTCAAATCCCGAATCAATCCTGGCCAGGATGCCATCTTCTCCAATGTAGTAAACATCCGTAAAGTCTACCAGGACTTCTCGTTCAGCGTTTTTTGATATGGCTGCAATAGCCAGATCTGCCTGACCAATTCTTAATGTTGATAGCAAACCTGTAAAGGCATAATCAGTAATTTCAACCTCTACTCCCAGGATAGTGCCTATTTCGCGGATCAATGCAGGATCAAAGCCATCAATCCTGTTTTCACTGTTGTAGTATGAAAAAGGCGGGTAATCAGCCGAGGTCGCAACTCTGAGAACGCCTGCTTCCTGGATCATTTGCCAGGTGTCAGCTGGAGTTTCTGGCAGAAGAGGTGAATCTGGGGTTGTTGTTTTTAGGGCACCGATTATCAGGACCAGGGTGACTACAACGGCAATCGAAACCCCGGCAACTGCCAGCCCTATCATCCAGGGATTGATATTTATATTTTGTATCTTGCTGTCCTTCGGGGGTATTTTCATTTCATTGGTCATTTTTATCTACTCGTTTATTCCATTCCCATTAAATAATTTTATTTTTTGCAGTACCAATAAGTAGAAGCTTTATTTTGCTGCCGGGCTTATCAATAATCCAGCAGGTCTGTTGTGAATTTATTTCTTTTTGTTCCTGTTATGAGTCATGGAATGGCAGCCGTTATACTCACTCAGCCGCCGGGATCGTTCCCTTGCTTGAGTCTATATCCCAATAGTGAAACATATATTTAATGATCACCAAGAATGAACCGATCAAAGGAATCACGATGAGTCCCGCCAGCACACCAAATAATGTCAGAGTACTGATGATTGCGATAAATACCAGCGCCGGATGGATCTTCATGCGCTTGCTCATGATCCTGGGAACGATAATTGTGTTTTCTAGAAATTGGATAGTGATGAAAATGCTGCAAACAATGATCACAAACCAGGTATTTGAAATATCCAGGGTTTGTGAGCCCTGAGTCCAGGCACTTATTGCAGCGATTATGGTTGTTATGGTTGGTCCGAGGGATGGGATCAGCTCCAATATTCCCGCTATCACGCCGATGACCAGGGCATTTTTCAGTCCCACCGCATAACCGCCGAGCCCTGATAAGACGCCGATCAATAACATCAATGAAAATTGTCCGCGTAAGAATGTTCTCCAGACCAGATCAATTTCTTTCTGGATTTGTATCATAGGATCTCGTAACGAAAGGGGTGTGATTCGATTGAGCCAATTCATAAATTTAGAGTGGTCCATTAACAGATAAAAACATGTCATGAGAATGATCATGACCCAGATCAAATTGCTGGTTGCGGATAAGATGATCCGAAAGAGTTTGGCGGGAACTAAAAATTGTTCGAGCTCGCTCATAATCTCAGGGATGATCTCTGCCAGGGGAATATCAAGGTCGACCAGGTTATCCAGAGCTGGTTGTAAACTGATCAATTCGGCTGATATCAGGTCAAAATCCTTGGCAAGAACATTAACTTGTGTGATCATGATCGGAGTTGAAAATCTGATTGCAAACAAAATGAAAATCAGAAAACTGATGAATACAATTCCAGCTGCCAGGCGGTGGCGAAAATGCAGTTTTTCAGTCAGGATCACTACCAAAGGGTGCAGCAGGTAAGCAAGTAAAACGCCTATCACCAGTGAACTCAGGATAGGTTTATAAAGGTTAAACAGCCAATAAACGCCAAGCAGGATAATTGCATAAAATATTACCTGCCTATCGATGACCAGGTTGTGGATATGATTGTTCTGAGTGGGTTTTCTTGACATTGGTTGTTCCTGTGAGTTCATTTTATAGGTCTGTAGTTCGAGGTTGGTAACGATCTCATCAGGAATGAGCATCTATTACAGATCGAAAGCAATCCTGAATCCCGGGAGTGATCCCCCCGGGATGGCAGAATTTACCAGCTATTAGGAACCATCACTAGTGGCTGACAGTGTAGGCGTAGCAGACCCGGGGTTGGGAGTGCTGGTTTTGGTTGGATTGGACCCGGGGACTATGATAATGACATACAACTCATCCCCAAAAACGGATCCATCAGCATTGGATAATCTCCAGTTTCCCTGATAGCTGCCGGGCAAACTCGGAGCTATCATCTCAACCGATAATTCGGTTGTAGCACCGGCACTGACAGATTTGGTCAGCACAACAGGGGAGCTGCCCAGGGAGTTTCCGCTGGTGAACTTTAAAATGAACCCTGCGTCCCAGGCACACGTACCTCTATTGCTGACCTGCCAGGTCTTGGTGAAGGTTTGTCCTGGCTGCATGCTTGTGTTATCGGGAATTGTGATATCAGACAGGAATGCCAGTGAGTAGCAGGCACTGATCGGTAAAGCACTGGTGCTTGTTGCTGAAGGTGTCGGCGGAGTCTGAGTTGCCGTTGGTGTCAGCGTGGGAGTCAGGGTGGCGGTCATGGTCGGCATTGCTAATGCCGTTTGAGTTAAGCCTGAAGAGAAAAACTCGACAGCCTGGGTTTGGATTTCTCCTACACTCAGTGTAGGGGTGGACTGACTATTTCTGGATGAGTTGGCATTCGAAATTAAACTGATTATTAATAGAAGCAAACCAGCCAAGACCAGAATTCCAGCAATTATATAGAATATTTTTTTATTTTTCATCATATTTATCTTTGTGTTCTAATCGAATTTTTGAATATCTTCTCTGCCATTAAATCAACTACTAATACTTTTAACCGGGGTTTATCCGGGAATTGCGGATTCGCAGCCGCAAATAAACTGACCTAATCAATCAGGTGCCAGCTTACCTTTTTTTTGCGCTGTGACGTGGTTGTTTTTTTATCCTCGAAGGATCAGGATTGTAGCTGAGGACTCTGGCAAGCTCGAGGGGATAGAGCCAGATAATTTCCAGCTCCAAACCGCATTTTGAACAGATCACAGTTTGATTGATTTCCAGCGGAGGTTCTAGCTCCAGCGAGGTCTTACATGTCGGACATTTCTCAGTCATCGGTTATACCTTGATACTATGCTATTGAACAAGATATATAGATTCTAATGAGAAAGTGTGCAAGACTTGTCTTATTAGCTATTAAGTTCGTCCTATTTCTCTGGGTCTGACTGGAAATATGACTGCGAATTCAGTAGGCTGTCATCCTAAACGGAGCTCTTTTGGAAGGAATAGCCCAGTCCCGGATGAGTGATGATGTATTTAGGCTGGGGTGGATCTGGCTCCACTTTTGATCTCAAGCGCTGGACTAAACCCCTCACCAGGTCTCTGTCACCCGCCCCACTATAACCCCAAACATACTCTACCAGATTTTCTGTGGTAATTACCTGGCCGGGATTGGTTATCAAGGTATGGAGTAGACGAAATTCTAATTGGGTCAGCCTGACCGGTTCTTTATCTTCAACGGTCACCATCCTGGCGGATTGATCAAGTGTAATTCCGGGATGGGTCAAGATCGGCATATTAAATAATGAAGTTCCTTGAGATCTTCTTATCAATCCATTGATAACGGCCAGTGTGTAGCGGAAACCAAAGGGACGCTGGATCAAATGGTCAACACCGGCCTCTAATAACTCTACCTGTTGAGATTCGGTTAGTGGATCTGTGATTACCATCATCAGGGCTGCGCTATGCTGCCGGATCTGTTTAAGGTCCTTCAGCGAATAACCAGAGCCAGTTATGGTGATCATGATGAAATCAACAGGCTGCTCCGGCCAGGAGGACAGTAAAGCGGAAAAATCCCCGATTGCTCGAACTGTGAAACCGGCTTTTTGCATGATGATCTTGATTACATCAGACTCATCGTTCAGGGACGAAACAAGCAGCGCCTGCATAGTACCTCCACCTCAATAAGCAGCACTTTTGACATGATCTAATTCATTTGTACCATATTGAATTCCTTTTTACACACATATCAGACAATATTAAGCGATAATATCCTTTGGATGGTCTGGCTTCTTACCAGTCATCCTTAACAACCCGGATATTTTGAGGAGGAAATCATGAATGCACCAAGATTTTTACTGTATCTAATGACTGCTCTCAGTGTGTCTGTTGCAGTTTCTATTGTCAGACAGATCCTGTACATGCCCAAAAAGAATCAGAATTATCCTGTCAATCCAGAACTGGATTAACTGGATATTCCAGCTGACATTTTACAGATCGCTCATGCTGAACGGTCTGTTTTTTTTCTTCCTCGCGAACCAGCCTCCCTTCGTTTATTGCCATTATTCTCCTTTTGCGCTACACTCATAATAGAGCCCATTACAATCCATAAATCAGGAATTGATATGTTATTTAAAGATTCTGTCTTTATCGGTATCGACCCGCCTTCGGGAGAGAAATCCCTGACTTATGCTGCCCTTGACGTTGACTTGAATTTAGTTGCCATTTCCAGGGGAGATATCAGCGCGGTAACGGCATTTGCCGGTGGACAAAAAACTGCCTGTGTTGGCGTAAACGCCCCCCGCAGAATAAATTTGGGGTTGATGAAAAAGGACTCGGTCCGCGATGGGTTATCACCCAGGCCTAATCCTGACCGATATACCGGGTTCAGAGTGGCTGAGTATTACTTGTTCCAGAAGAATATTCGTATTCCCAAAACATCTGAAAACATTTCTGATTGTCCCGGCTGGATGAGAAATGGTTTTACCCTATATAAGAGGTTGGAAAACCTGGGATTTAAGGATTATCCTGCCGGGGATCACGGCCGCCAGGTACTTGAGGTGTATCCTCATGCCTCATATACTGTTTTATTAAAAAAGATCCCTTTTCTCAAGAAATCACTCGAGGGCAGGCTGCAGCGTCAGCTCTTGCTGCATTCACTTTCTGTGGCAGTGCCTGATCCAATGAGGATCTTTGAGGAATTTACCCGCTATAAGATCATGCAGGGCCAGCTTCCATTGGAAGGTTTGTACTCGATCGAAGAACTGGAAGCATTGATGGCAGCTTTTACAGCCTGGAAAGCCAGCACGGAACCTGATGATGTCATCCTCGTGGGAGATTCTCGAGAGGGTGAGATCACTTTACCAAGCAGGGATTTAAGATCTAAATATTATTGAACCGCTTTTGATCACTGGATTTTTTCGTTCAACTTTCCCAAGCGAGACAAATGAAGGAGTGAAGTAATGGATTATAAAAAGGCAATTTTTATCATTAACCCTAATGCCAATATGGGCCAGGCCTGGAGGGAGGCAGCTGACCTGAGGCCGATCATGCAGGAATACGGGGGAGCAGATTGGGCTGGATCGGTCTATCCGACCCACGCCATCGAACTCACAAAAAAAGCAGTTGAAGATAAATATGATCTGATTATAGCGGGTGGAGGTGATGGCACTGTCCATGAAGTGGTCAACGCTATCATGACCTATCCGAAGGAAAAACGGCCGGCATTGGCGGTGCTGCCGTTAGGCTCCGGCAATGATTTTTCATATTCAGCCAATATGGATCCCGATCCTCAGAAAGCTCTCCGGCAGATCTTTACAGGTCAAGAAAGGTGGGTTGATATTGGAGAAGTCACAGATGACCGGGGTCGAACGGAATACTTTGATAATACAGTTGGGATTGGATTCGATGCGATTGTCACCATCCATTCTCATAAAATGCCCATTGTGCGGGGCATATTGATGTACGTTTTGGCGGTGTTAAAGACGATATTCATGAATCATCATCCAATTGGTCAAACTGTGACGATGGATGGAGACAGGAGCTGGCAGGAGGATGTGATCATGCTGACTCTCTGCAATGGAGGCCGCGAGGGAGGGGGATTCCATTTATATCCGGACGCAAAAAATGATGACGGCGTGTTTCATTATGTAACCGTACCCAATGTTAGCCGGCTGATGATGCTCAGATTCGTACCGATGTTCATGAACGGAACCCACCTGAATCATCCTAAAGTTAAATTTGGGGATTTTAAGGAAATGGTTGTTGAATCTGATTCTGCCATGTTTATCCACATTGATGGTGAGGTTTTCTCAGGCTTTACCAGCAACCTGCGCAAGATCACAGTTAAGATGCATGAACAGGCTATCCGGGTAGTTTCATAAGACTGATTTCGTATGACGGATTTAAAGCAAAGTCTCCTGAAAGCTGATTTCAGCCATCTTAAAGCGATTGCTGAACAATGGGAATTGGAACTTACGGCACCCGATGTCAAAGAGGGGTTGGCCCAACTGGTTGATCAGCTGCATAGAGCAGATTTCTTTGATGAGCTGGGTAACATTCTTTCTGAGATGGATCAAAAAGCTCTTTTATGGCTCGATTCCCAGGGTGGCAAAGCTACCTGGGATCATTTTTCACGCAAATTTGGTCAAATCAGGGATGTAGGTGCCGGCAGATTGGAGCGTGAGCAGCTTAACAGGGATCCGATCTCAGCTTCAGAATCATTGTGGTACCGGGCCCTGATCTCACGTGGTTTTCTGGAAACCGCTTCCGGCCCCAGGGAATTTGTTTTTATCCCCGAAGATCTTCGTCAGCCAGTTATCGCTTCTCTGTCAGCTCCTCAATCCTCTCAGAATACACCCGCACTGATCTCAAGAAAAGCTGCTTCCCGTGAGCATCAATTCGAGGTGCATGCTTCAGCAAAGATCCTCGATCACCTTTGTACCTGTCTGGCCGGATTGAGAATGTCCCTCGATCCCCAAATTCACCTGCCCGGAGTCACTGAGCTTCAGCTGGGTTTTTATCAGATGTTGATCCAGATCTGTGGGCTCGCAGAAAAGGACAACCAGGTTTCTCCCCAGAAAATCCGGGATTTCTTTGATATTCCCCGAGAGCAGGCAGTGCTAAATTTATGGATCTCCTGGCGCAAGGCAGAGAGATACTCCGATTTGGGTCAGCTGCCAGGGATCAGCCTGGAGGGCAGCCCGGAAATGGATCCTGTCCAGCTCCGCGACAAGGTGATCACCTATTTGACTGCACTTGAGCCGGATAGTTGGTGGAGCATAGAATCATTTATCTCCCAGGTCAAGGAAAACTCCCCCAACCTGCTCCGGGAGAGTGGAGAGTACGATTCCTGGTTTATCAAGGATCAGGAAACAGAGCGGTACCTGAAGGGTTTCAGTCATTGGGATCAGATTGAAGGAGCTTTGCTGCGCTATTTAATAACCGGACCGCTGCATTGGTTTGGTTTTCTGGATCTAGGGCTGGCTGAGGAAGATTCTTTTCCACTGGCATTCAAAATGTCCAAATACTCCCGGGCTTTAATTGAAGGGACCCCAATTCCCCTGACCCCCCGCAAAGCAGAGGAGATCCAGATCCGGTCAAAAGGCGAAATCAGGATGACAGATAATGTTCCCCATAAAACACGCTATCAGGCAGCGCGATTTTGTGATTGGTTCCCTGTGAAAGCTGAGGCTTATATGTACCTGATCACCCCTGGATCTCTTCAAAAGGCTGAAGATCAGGGGCTGATGATCGCGCACCTGTTGACTTTGTTAAAGAATAATGCTGATGAAATACCGCCTAATATCCAGGCTGCTTTGGAGCGCTGGGAGAAACAGGGTATTCAGGCATCAATCTCAAATAAGACGATCTTGCGATTGGGATCACCGGCTATCTTGAAATCCCTTAAAAGATCTAAAGCCAACCGGTTCATTTTGGAGCAGATCGGACCGACAGCGGTGATAGTGCAGCCCGGCAGTGAGAATAAAATCGCTGAAGCGCTGGTTGAGCTGGGTGTTTTCCTCGAGGTTGATGATCAGGCAGGTTCCCAGACCTGATAAATGCTTAAATTTCCTTCTTTTCCATCAGAATCGAACGTTCTGACTATATTGAAGCCGCTCTCCTGTGCCAATAAGGCAAGCTCTTCAAGGTTGAAATGATGCACATAGCGAATTCCAGTCCCGCCCCTGCGCCAATCCAGAAGATAATCACCATCATCAACTTCATCCGGCTTCAGTCCGGCAATCTCCCAGGGCACGATCCTTTTCCTCAACCGCTCGCTTTTAAGAAACTGCCAGTTAGAAATCAGCAGCTGACCACTGGAACTGATCAAGCTCCTGATGTTTTTACAGATTGACAATCTGATTGGATGGGAAGGAATATGATGGATGGCAGCGAACGATAAAACCAGGTCAAAGCCGTCAGCCGCCTGAATCTGGTTCCAATCAGGTTTGGCCAGGTTCAGCTCCAGAAAGCTGATCTGATCCTGGCCTGGGAACTTGCTGGAAGCCTTCCTCAATAAATTGGCACTGAAGTCAGTTCCAAGATAGGTTCCTGAAAAACCACTCCGGGTTAATTCCCTGGCAAGCTCCCCGTTTCCACAACCCAGGTCAAGTATTTTAGCTCCAGCAGGAAATATTTGGAGCAGCTTTTTCACTCCTGGCTGCAGTCGTCCCCGGGTTTCAGAAAATTCCCCGGCGAACGTTTGGTAAAATTGAAAGTTGAGAGCAAGGATTTTTTGAGCTGTCTCTGAATTCATAGTATTATTATACGCTACCGATTTTTCCGTCTTAAGCAGCTAAAATTAATCTTATTGGTATATCAATCATATGCAAAAATCAATTCCAGGGAAAAATTCCAGCGAAACACCCAGATACACCGAAGAGCATCTCCGGCTGGCTGGTCTGGTGCTGGTAGATATTGAAGCGGGCCTGGATGTTTTCAAAGCAATCAGGCAGCACCCTCTTCCCGATGGTGTGGGATTTTTAAGCAAACACGCCTTGATCACAGCTTACCGGAATCAGATCTTGCAGGGCATTCGCCAGGAAAACAGGGAACTGTTGCAGAAGATCCGATTAAAACCGATGCGCACATTATCAGGAGTGACCACGGTAACTGTGCTCACGAAGCCCTTTCCCTGCCCGGGTCAATGCATTTTTTGTCCAGACTATGAGGAAATGCCGGTAAGCTATCTGCCGGATGAACCTGGTGCCATGCGCGCTTTGTTTCATAAATATGACCCTTTTACCCAGGTTGTTTCGCGGATTGAAGCCTTGTACGAGATTGGGCACCCCACTGATAAGATCGAATTGCTGATTCTGGGTGGTTCCTGGACAGCGTATGAGCAAGACTATCAATCCTGGTTCATCAAACGCTGTTTTGAGGCCCTGAACGGAGTAGAATCTGAAACCTTGGAAGAAGCTCAATTGATCAATGAAACAGCGCTGCACAAGAATGTTGGCCTCGTGTTGGAAACGCGGCCAGACATGATCAATCCCCGGGAGCTGGCCCGGATGAGAAAATATGGTGTGACCAAAGTCCAGCTCGGAATCCAAAGCTTGGATGATCAGATCCTGGCTTTGAACTCTCGGGGGCACACGGTTGAAAGGGCGCGCAGGGGAGTGGCTTTACTGCGGGCAGCTGGTTTTAAGATCGTTCTCCATTGGATGCCAAATCTGTTGGGAGCAACCCTGGAATCAGATCGGGCTGATTTTGATCTGTTATGGAAAGATTTTTGCCCGGACGAACTCAAGATCTATCCTACCCAACTGCTGGAGGATACCGGATTATATGATTACTGGAGAAAAGGTAAATACACCCCGTACACCACAGATCAATTGATCAGTCTGATCGCAGATCTAAAACCCACCATCCCTCGCTACTGCAGGGTCAATCGGGTGATCAGGGATATTCCATCCCACAACGTGGTCGATGGTAACAAAAGGACCAGTTTGAGGCAGGATATCCACGAGGAACTGCTCCGCAGGGGAGAATCTTGCAGCTGCATTCGCTGCCGGGAAGTCGGCAGCCAGGAAATCTCAGCCAGTAAACTTGAGATCAAAGATCTGGTATATCACAGTAACGGCTGCGAGGAACACTTTCTGACCTATGACACGGATGATGATCTGCTGGTGGGTTTCATACGCCTGACTTTGCCAGGCCCCGATGCTCTAGACCCGGAGATCGATGATCTGGAAGGCGCTGCCCTGATCAGGGAAGTACATATTTACGGGCAATCATTAAAAGTTGGTCAGGAAGCCGGCGGGGCTGCCCAGCACAGTGGTTTGGGCACTTCATTACTTGAGGAAGCTGAAAGAATCGCTCTGGAAAAAGGATTTGGTCAGATCGCGGTGATCTCAGCGGTTGGAACCAGGAACTATTATCTGGAGCGGGGATACAGGCGCGGGACACTCTATCAAGTGAAGGATCTGCCTGTCATCTAGTTCAATCCTGATTTTGGTGAATCAATCTTACGCGTCTAATAATCTATCTCGCTCATCGGGTTCAATTTTTCAAAATTGTGTTTGGCAGTGATCCAGCGGACGGTGCCGGTTTTTCCCCTTATGACCAGGCTGTGTGTTTCACCCCCGAGTCCTGTATAGCGCACTCCACCCAATAGTTCGCCATCAGTGATGCCAGTTGCAGCGAAAAAAACATCATTCGATGAGACCAGGTCGTCCATGGTGATAACTCGATCCAGGTCATATCCCATTTCTAACCCGAGTCTTTTTTCTTCTTCATTCCTGATATATAGTTTTCCCTGCAGTTCTCCACCCATTGCCCGAATGGCACAAGCAGCCAGAACACCTTCAGGGGTCCCACCAATTCCAAGCAGGGCATCGATACCTGATTCCGGCAAACATGACATTAATGCTCCGGCAACATCGCCATCGGGGATCAGGCGAATCCTGGCGCCGATTTGGCGGACTTGCTTGATCAGATCATCGTGGCGGGGTCTTTGGAGGATGATGACAGTCACATCTTTGATGGATTTTCCTTCAGATTTCGCGATTTTTTCGAGATTGTCCTTTAACGGGGCATTGATATCGATTAGACCTTTTGCCGCTGGTCCGACGGCGATCTTATCCATATAAACAAATGGGCCAGGGTTGAACATCGTATCCCGGGGAGCAATAGCTACGGTAGCTATCGAATTTAAAAATCCATTCGCGAGAGGTCGGGTCCCATCAATAGGATCAACCGCTAGATCAACCAGCGGTGGGGTTCCAGTTCCAACGACTTCGCCGTTGAACAGCATTGGCGCTTCGTCTTTTTCGCCTTCTCCAATGACGACCACAGCATCCATGTCAATTGAATTCAATACCAGGCGCATTGCATCAACTGCGGCTTTATCAGCAAGTTCCTTTTGACCGCGGCCCATGAATCGACCAGCTGCCAGTGCTGCAGCTTCTGTAACGCGCACAAGCTCCATGGCCAGGTTACGAGTAGGTTTTTTTGAATTCATGGCACCTCGCTATAGAAAGAAATAGAGGATCAGATAATAGGCAATAGGGCCTGCCCAGATCAGGGAATCGATCCTGTCAAAAATCCCGCCATGACCAGGAAGAAGTGATCCCGAGTCTTTTTGCCCTGCTGTTCGTTTGATCATACTTTCGGTCAGGTCTCCTAATGGGATCAGGGCGGAAATGACCAATGCGAGCAGAGCCATCTCGATGATCGAGATCTCAACTCCCACTTTGAAGACCTGGTTATAAAGCTGCAATAAACCTATTCCTCCCAGAACGCCAAAAAAAAGTCCCCCCAGATACCCTTCCCAGGTTTTATTGGGACTGGTCTTGGCTGCCAGCTTGTGTTTCCCGATTGCGCTGCCGATCAAATAGGCGCCCGTGTCAGCGATCCAGACCGTTGGCAGTGCTAAAAACGTCCACCATCTGCCATCCGGAATGGCCCGCAAGGATATCAGATAGGATCCCAGGAATCCGATATAAAGCAACACGCTGATCGAAGCTCCAAAATCTCCCGCAGGGTTCGTTTCTCTACGTTCATATTGGATAATATGGTAGGCTGCTGTGCTCAGGATCAAAATTGCCAAAATGGCTGAACTGTATTGAAACTGGAATAGCGCTCGGCTGGCAGCCAGCAGGAATACTCCAGCAAGCACGAGCAGCAGGGCAGGTTGGAGCTTGATGATCTTGAGAAGTTTAATATATTCCCAGGCCGCTGCGACTAGTAACGAGATAATAACTGCTTGATATACCCAGTCTCCCATGTAAATCGCCAGTAATGCCAGGGGTATGATGATCGCTGAGACGAGGGTTCGCATGCCTAAATTCAAGATATATTTTCCTATTCTTTTTTTACTTCACCATAGCGGCGATCGCGCTCATTGAATACCACCAGGGCCTGGTGGAGCTCTTCCCGGTCAAAATCAGGCCAATAGGTTTTTGTGAAATACCATTCAGAGTAAGCTCCCTGCCAGATCAAAAAATTGCTGCACCGGTATTCTCCTGAGGTGCGGATGATCAAATCAGGGTCAGGACTGTTCGCCGTATAGAGATATTTTGAGAATAATTCCCCATCAATATCTTCGGGATCAGGTCGATCGATCATGATCTGCTTTACAGCCTGGATAATTTCATCCCTTCCGCCGTAATTAAAGGCGATGTTTAAAATCAAGGTTTTATTATCCCTGGTAAGTTCGATCGCTTCTTTGACTTTTAATTTTAGCTCATCATCAATCCGGTCCAGTTTTCCAATATGACGGAGCTGGACGCCATTGTCATGAAGGTTCTTGAGTTCCCTGTCCAACATGGTTTTGAATATTCTCATCAACCCCTGGATCTCTTCACTCGGCCTCTTCCAATTTTCTGTGGAAAAAGCATAGATAGTGAGATATTTGATCCCGAATTCTGCGCAGGATTCTATCACTTCGCGCAGATTTTCTGTTCCTGCCCGATGTCCAGCAAGCCGGGGAAGCCCTTTTTCCTGGGCCCAGCGTCCGTTTCCGTCCATGATGATAGCCACATGGTTGGGTATTTTATTGATGGTTGGCAGCGGTTTATTGGTCATTGATGATACTCAATCCAGCACTCAGTGATCAGATCGACATTACGGCTCTCGATTTTATTAAACCGAGATCATACTTCCATTATTTCGCCTTCTTTCCTAGAACTAAGTTCATCGATCTTATCGATAAATTTATTGGTTATTTCTTGAACCTGGTCTTCTCCGCGGTGCTGATCATCTTCCGTGATCATTTTTTCTTCCTGGAATTCACGCAGGTCTCGAATGCTGTCCCGGCGAATATTACGAATCGATATCCGGGCTTCCTCGGCTTTAATTCCTACCACTTTTACCAGATCCAGCCTGCGCTCTTCAGTGGGAGTAGGTAAAACCAGGCGGATATTCTCGCCGTCGTTATTGGGGGTCAGCCCCAGGTCCGATTTAAGAATGGCTTTTTCAATATTTTTTAATGATGCTGGATCATAGGGCCGGATCAGAAGCGAACGTGATTCCGGCACACTGATACTTGCCAGCTCCTGGAGGGCTGTTTGAGTTCCATAATATTCAATTGGCAGCAGTTCGACCAGGGAAGGATTGGCCCGTCCAGTCCTGATCGTGTTCAATTCTTGGACCAAAGCAATAATTGCCTTCTCCATCCGGCCTTCAGTCTCTTTATACAGCTCATTTAGCATATTTTCCTCCACTTTCCATTTGCAGCTGGTATATTCTCCTTCAAGCAGATGAGAAAATCCATTCTCGCATTGTCTTTATTACTATACTCGATAAATTGGCCTCTCAAAAGTTAGAATAGGGAAATAATTCTTTTCCAGGGAGCGTTTCCCTGGTCTATGCTATTTCTTTTCCTCAGACACCAGGGTGCCAACCTTTTCACCCAGCAGACCTTTCTTTAGAGCATCATGGTCCCACATATTCAAGACCAGGATCGGTAATTTGTTATCCATGCAGAGTGAAAGTGCAGTTGTGTCCATTACTTCCAGCCGCAAATTGATGGCGTCAATATAGGACAAGGTCTTGAATAATTTTGCATCCGGATTTTTTTGGGGATCTTTATCAAAAACACCATCTACTTTGGTGGCTTTGATGAGCACATCAGCATCAATTTCCATGGCTCTTAATGCTGCTGCTGTATCCGTTGAGAAATATGGGTTGCCTGTCCCGGCCCCAAAAATCACCAATCGTTTCTTTTCAAGATGTCTGATGGCCCGCCTGCGGATATATGGTTCAGCAACTGCCCGCATTTCTATCGCGCTTTGAACACGGGTGATGATCCCCTGGCGTTCCAGCGCATCCATCAAGGCCATGGCATTCATCACTGTACCGAGCATACCCATATAATCAGCTGTAGCTCGATCCATTCCCCTGTCGAGGCCCTGGCGTCCGCGCCAGAGGTTTCCAGCCCCGATAACGATGGCAATTTCGACGCCCAGGTCATTGACAGCTTGCAGATGTTTTGCAAGATACTCAGCCTGGATCGGGTCAATGCCAAATCCATCTGGTCCTGCCAGGGCTTCTCCGCTGATTTTTAGTAGAATTCGTTTGTATGCCAGGTCTTTATTCATAGGCTTTCCCTTTCACAGCTAAATCTGGTTATTATTATATAAGAAAAAAGCCAACCTGCTGGTTGGCTTTTTTTGATTCAATCTAAGCTTTCTCCTCGTTCCCAGCGTTCAAAACGCCGGATAACGATGTTTTCACCTATTGAAGCGATCTTCATCGTGAAGAAGTTCCTGGATTGTGAGATCTTCATCCCGGATATAGGCCTGCTGGAGCAGGCAATTTTCTGCTTTGAATTTTTCGACCATGCCTTCCAGGATCTTGCCAATGATTTTATCGGGTTTGCCTTCCTCTTTGTACCGGGTGCGGGCAATTTCCTTTTCATGTTCGATGACTTCATCAGGGATCTGGTCTGCATTGATCCATTTTGGAGCAGCCGCTGCAATCTGCAGGGCAACTTCATGGGCAAACTTTCTAAATTCATCTGATCGAGCTACAAAATCGGTCTCACAGTTGATTTCTACCATCACACCAACCCGGCCGTCTCCGTGGGAGTAGAGTTCTATGATACCCTCAGAGGCATCACGATCTGATCGTTTGGCTGCTTTTGCCAGACCTTTTTGGCGCAGATAATCAACTGCTTTATCAAAATCTCCCTCAGAGTTTTGAAGGGCTTCTTTGACATCCAAAATACCTGATCCGGTAGCTTCACGTAGCTTTTTAATTAATTCTACAGAGATTTCCATTGCTTTTATACCTTCTCAGAATCTTCATTTTCTTCAGCTTATCTTGACTTCAGCTTCGACTTCTTCTTCACTTCAGCTTCTTCTTCAGCTTCAGCTTCGGCTTCTTCATCCTCTTTCATCTTGGCCAGGGTGGATGCGCCCAGCAGATCTTCATCACTCAATTCATCGCGCAGTTCTTCAGGCAGCTGGGACTTCAGCTTCTGCAGCCTCCAGATCTGCCTCATAATCCTTGCGCATATTGATGCCTTCACTAACTAGCCTGGGCAATCAGTGAAACAATCATCTGAATGCCCCGAATGGCATCATCGTTGGCAGGGATCACGTAATCAACATTCTTGGGATTGCAGTTGGTATCAACCATTGCGACCACCGGTATCTTTAGCAGATTTGCTTCATGGACAGGTATCTCTTCCCGGGAGACATCAACCACAAATAGCAGTTTGGGGATGTCGTCCATTTCCCGAATACCACCGAGACGTCCTTCCAGACGTTCAATTTCCCGGGTCATACCAAGGGCTTCTTTTTTCGAGAAGATCTCAAATTCACCCCGATCACGCATGGCTTCCAGGCGTTCCAGTTCGTGGATCCGTTCCCGGATGGTCTGCCAGTTGGTCAGGGTTCCACCCAGCCAGCGACCGATCACATACGGCATGCCAACCTTTTCAGCATTGGTTTTGATGATGTCCTGGGCTTGTCGTTTTGTGCCTACAAATAATACCGATCCACCGCTTGCAACGATGTCACGGATCACTATGTAGGCTTCTTCCAGAGCCTGTACAGTTTGCTGCAGGTCAATGATATGAATATCGTTCCTGGCAGCAAAGATATAGGGCTCCATGTACGGGTTCCATTTTTGGGTTCTGTGACCAAAATGGACACCGCTTTCCAACAGTTCTTTCATTGATACATTAGGCATAATACACTCCTTGCGTTTAGCCTCCGTTTCTGTCTTTCCATCCGGGACCAGGGATAATTTCCCTGGCACGCTCCGTCAGGTCGAGAAACGTGTGGGATACAAAATTTGACCCGCAAGATTGCGGGATCGAGAGCAGTATATCATGTGGATCTTATTTCGTCTAGATAATGTCCCAGCACCAGAACCATTCCTGAAGTAAATCAGGTATTGAATGTTGTGCTATGCTTAAATCAGAACAGATTGATACCAGGAGATAATATGAATGAAGAAAATGTTCGCTGGGAGGAATTCAAAGTCAGTGGTGAAGCACTGGTTGACAAGATCAGAGAATTGGTTCACGAAGGGAATATTCGCCGGATCATCATCAAGGACAAGGATGGACGGGTCCTGATTGATATTCCGATGACTTTTGGAGTTATAGGAGTTTTGGTTGCCCCCCAACTGGCTGCGATTGGAGCTGTCGCCGCCCTGGTGGGAAATGCAACAATTGTAGTGGAAATAGTTGAGTAAAAACTGCCAAAAGGGATCCAATCCCTTTTGAGGTCAAAGTTGACGGCAAAGGATTGGAATAGTATACTCTTGGTGACATTGTAAATAATAACCTTCGGGGTAGGGTGAGCGAAAGCAAGTCCCAATCGGCGGTACAGCCCGCGAGCGCCAAATTGGCGCAGGATCCGGTGAAACTCCGGGGCCGACGGTATAGTCCGGATAGGAGAAGGTGAGATTGGTTTATAAACCTGCCTGGTTGTCTAAAACCCCGAAAGCTGATCAGCTTTCGGGATTTATTTTAAACAACCTGCCTGATCTTCTATCCCCCCGCCATCTGGCGGTTTTTTTTTGGAGAAGATATGAATTCTATTGGTATTTGGGCAAAAAAAATAGCTTTCCTGGTTATTTCGGCTTTGCTCGGTCTGATTCTGTGGCAGGTGTTTTACTCAATATAGTAATATTCCTTCCTTTATTTTTCCCAGCCCGGGAAACGTCTGGGATAAATTCCTGGTAGTGATCCAAGATGGGTCTCTGCTTTATCACCTCTCAGTCACACTTCAGGAAGTCATCGCTGGGTCTGCTGCTGGGTTTGTCAGCCGCCATTATTACCGGCTATTTGCTCGCTAAATCTCCCGGGGTTGAACGTGTGCTATCTCCGTATATAGTAGCCAGCCAATCAATCCCCATTGTGGCAATTGCCCCTCTGCTTGGTGATTTGGCTCGGTCCCGGTATTATTTTCAAAAATCCTCACCAGCGCTTTGATCGTATTCTTCCCGGTCCTGGTGAATACAATTGTGGGGCTGAGATCAGTTCCGGATGAGCTGTATGATTTGATGAAATCCCTCCAGGCGAGCGCTCTGGCAGCGGATCACCAAACTGGAGATCCCGGCCGCTTTGCCTGTTTTTCTGGGTGGGCTTACGAATTGGAGCCACATTGGCAGTGATAGGTGCGGTAGTTGGAGAATTTGTGGGTGCAGATAAAGGATTGGGTTTTCTGGTGAATGTTGGCCGCGGCCTGTATGATACTTCCCTGGTTTTTGTAGCTGTATTTACACTTGTGTGCTGGCGCTGGTTTTGTACGGATCAGTTGTCTTTCTGGAAAGTCGATTGTTATCCTGGCAAAAAAGGAATGGTGACCAATGAAAAACCCCCGTGTATTCTAACTCCAAAATAATAGGAAATATTTTAGTTTTATTCTTATTAGGAATGGTATTCTTAACCTCCTGCAGTGTGAAAGAATCTCCCCTCTACGGAACAGAGGAATTGACCCGGGTCAGGCTTCCCATGGGCTATATTCCCAATGTGCAGTACGCACCGTTCTATATTGCCCTCGAAAAAGGTTTCTTTTTCGACGAAGGAATTGATCTTGAATTGGATTATTCCTATGAAACCGATGGAGTAGCCCTGGTCGGTGCGAATGAACTTCAATTTTCAGTGGTGTCTGGTGAACAGGTGCCGATTGCCCGGGCTGAAGGCTTGCCGATTGTCTATGTGATGGCCTGGTATGAGAAATATCCTGTCGCAGTGATCTCAAAAACTGAACAGAATATTCTAACTCCCGGAGATTTGGCAGGAAAGCGGGTCGCACTGCCAGGCTTATTTGGAGCCAACTATGTTGGTCTAAGGGCATTGATGGGAGAAGCCCTGCTGTCCGAAAATGACCTGATCTTGCAGTCTGTTGGATTTAACCAGGTTGAGGTACTGGCATCTGATACAAGTGATGTTGTGGTTGGTTACATCGCAAATGAACCTGTCCAGCTGGAAGCTCTTGGTTACGATATTAATGTAATCCTGGTAGCCGATTATCTTGACCTGGTATCCAATGGGATCATCACCAATGAAATCACACTCAAGGAAAATCCTGACCTGGTTCAGCGGATGGTTTCAGCTACCTTGAAAGGTATCCAATATGCTGTAGAACACCCGGAAGAAGCATTCGATGCTTGTTTCAAGTACGTTGAAGGATTGGAGGATGCAGACCATGAGGTCCAATATGATGTCCTGAAAGCATCCCTGGCTCTTTACCAGACAGACCCTTATGGTTACAGCGATCCGGCAGCCTGGATTAATATGCAAGAGGTTTTACTCAACATGGGGCTGATGAAAAATGTTATTAATTTAGACCAGGCATTCAGTAATGAATTTAATCAATAAGTCCAATCCTTTGCTTCAAGTAGTAAATCTAGGAGTTACCTTTATAGACGAGAAAGGATCTCTAAAGGCGCTGGAAGAGGTGAATTTTTCCGTTGATAGGGAACAATTCATTTGTGTTGTGGGCCCATCAGGCAGCGGAAAAAGCACCCTGGTCAGGGTTTTGGCTGGTTTATTATCGCCAAGTTCCGGGGAAGTTATCCTGGATGGAACCAGGATCACCGAGCCTCGCCAGGGAGTTGGAATAGTATTCCAAAAAGCCAATTTGATGCCCTGGAGAACTGTGGAGAGGAATATCACCCTGCCGCTGGAAATTCAGAATATTCCTCCAGATGCAGCTGCCGAACGAGCCCGCGAGCTGATAGATCTGGTTGGATTGACAGGATTTGAAGACTGGCTGCCCAGAGATCTGTCGGGTGGTATGCTCCAGCGGGTGGCAATTGCCAGGAGTCTCGTCCAGGATCCTGAACTTCTGCTCCTTGATGAACCATTTGGAGCTCTGGATGCGCTGACCAGGGAAAAAATGGGCACCGAATTACTGAGGATCTGGCGGGCCAGGAAAAAGACAGTGATCATGATCACTCATGATATTTCAGAGGCGGTATTCCTGGCAGATCGGGTGCTGGCGATCAGCCCTCAACCGGGAAATATCAGCCTGGATCTGAAAATCACCCTGGATCGGCCGCGGAAAGAGAATGATCGCTTTACTCCCAAATTTGCCCGTTTAACCCAGGAGTTGCGGAAGGCTATTAGATGAAATCTGTTAGAACTGCAGAATAGAATATACAAATAATTACTTTGATGTTAGGATAATGCTGTTGAATTTTACTAGTATTGTGAGGAAAACATGGTCATGGAAAATCTGCAGCCGATTGAGGCTGAACCCAGAAAAGGCAGTCCATTAAAATTCATAATCGGTGGCGTAGTAATTGTCGCAGCGATTATCTTTTTAATGGTGTCATCCTTGCAGGCGAACGTTCAATATTTCCTGACAGTTGATGAAGTTGTGGCAAAAGAGCAGGCGGGAGAAATTGCCGGCAGGAATATCCGTGTCTCTGGCGCGGTCCTCGGTGACAGCATTGAATACAATATGGACACGCTTGAATTGAGCTTCACTATCGTTCATGTGCCGGCAGATAACCAGCTGGTTGATGAAGAGGGTGGATTGGCTGGTGCTTTGCATAATGCAGTCATGGATCCGACTCGATCTCAATTGAAGGTCGTTTATTATGGACCCATGCCGGATTTACTCCAGAATGAAGCCCAGGCGATCCTGACCGGTGAATTGATGGCAAACGGCGTATTTGAAGCTGATGAGCTGCTGTTAAAATGCCCCACAAAGTATGAAGGATCCGTCCCTGATCAAATTGAATCCTAATTAGAAAATTCCAATCTTAATTGTGTGGGAGAGTTTATGGCAGCCGAGATAGGTTTTGGTTCCTTATATATCACATTCATAATATCCATTTACGGCGTAATTGCAGCAATCTATGGTGCAAGGAATCGTCAGAAAAGATGGGTGCTCAGCGCTCAACAGGCGATGCGATTGGTTTTCCCTTTGCTGACAATCTCAATTATCTGTCTGGTGTACTTACTTGTAACCAACCATTATGAAGTGGTTTACGTGCATGAAGTCTCCAGTTTGAGCATGCCAACCTATTTAAAAATCACTGCCCTCTGGGGAGGTCAGTCCGGATCATTATTGTTCTGGTCGTGGCTTTTGGCAGGTTTCACTTCTGCAGTTACCCTTAGAAAATGGGATCGTGATCAGGAATTCCTGCCCTGGGTCATCGTAGTTAGTTTAGCAACCCTGGGTTTTTTCCTGCTTCTGAATACTTTCTTTGAAAATCCTTTTCTCCGTTATTGGCAAACCAACCAGGGTATCGTGACAGCTTTTTCGCAACCCCCGGGTGGAATCATGGTCTTTCCCAGGGATGGGTCTGGATTGAATCCGCTGCTCCGTCATCCGGGAATGATCATTCACCCCCCCATGCAGTATTTGGGATTTGTGGCCTTTATCGTGCCCTATGCTTACGCGATGGCTTCCTTGATCTCTGGTCGCACCGATGACCGTTGGATTCAATTGTCGCGCCCCTGGACCCTGTGGGCCTGGTTGTTTCTCTCCCTCGGATTGGTGTTGGGAGCACGCTGGGCTTACGATGTGCTGGGCTGGGGCGGATATTGGGGCTGGGATCCGGTTGAAATTTCAGCTTTAATGCCCTGGCTATCCGGAACGGCTTTTCTTCACGCAGTCTTGATCCAGGAAAAACGGGGCATGTTTAAGCAGTGGCCGATCGTTTTGATCATCCTGACATATAACCTGGTAATCTTTGGCACTTTCCTGACCAGGTCAGGATTGTTGTCTTCTGTGCATTCCTTTGCCGCGAGCAATATCGGTCCAATTTTCCTGGCTTTTATCGCCTTGACAATTATTGTTTCCTTCTGGCTGTTAGGCTCCCGCTGGGAGAATTTCAAATCACGTCAGGCCCTGACCTCGTTTTTCTCAAAAGAAGCTCTGATCCTGATCAGTGTAATTTTATTCATGGGGATGCTCGTCACATCATTCTGGGGTGTTCTTTTCCCAAAAATCTCAGAACTGGTGACAGGACAAACAGTGACTGTAGGTCCGCCTTTTTACGAACGGGTTGCTGCACCTATATTTGGTGCGATGCTGGTCATTATGGTGATTTGCCCCCTGGCTGTTTGGAGCTACGTTTCTTTCAAACACCTTGGTAAATTATTGTGGAAGCCGCTGATTGTTTCAATCATTGGCATCATTCTGCCGATTTATGGAGGTCTGACCAATTGGGCGGCAGTGATAGCGTTCTGGCTGGTGGCTTTTGTCCTGGCAGTGAATGTCTTTGAATTCGGACGCCGTACCCGGCTTCGCAGAAGAAGTGAATCTGAAAGCTGGTGGGATTCTGTGGTCAGGGTGTTTAAACGCAACCGCCGATCCTATGCTGCCATGGTCATCCATGTCGCAGTGGTTTTGATGGCGCTGGGAATTATCGGCATAGAGTTTTTCCAGACTGAAACCCAGGGCACGATAGCTGAAGGGGAAGAGCTGAGCCTGGCTTCCTACACGATGGAATTTGAACGCCTGGATGTGTTTGATACCGAAGATGCCCGGAATGTTGCCCGGGCAGTGGTTCTGGTCAAGAAAGACGGCCAGGTGATCGATGAACTTTATCCCCGCCGGGATTTCTTCTATGATTCCGGTCAACCCATGACCATACCAGGTGTTCGAAGCACATTGGTAGATGATTTTTATGTCATTCTGGTTGATTGGAAAGCGGTAACATCTGAAGGAGCAACATTCAAGGTCTATCATAATCCGCTCGTAAAATGGCTCTGGATCGGAACCTGGCTCTTTATTGCAGGAGTCGTTATCGCCACCTGGCCAGAAAAGAAATCGATCCCGTCGGAGGTAAAAACGGGGAGGTCAAGATGAGACTTCAAAACAACCGAAAAATCCTGGTATCCCTTTTAATCCTGCTGGTTGCCTTGATCCCACTTTCTGTAAGCGCCCAGGGATCAGATCCAACAGATGATGATGTTAATGCTGTTGCCAAGCAGTTGTTCTGTCCAGTTTGTGAAAATATTTCCCTGGATGCTTGTGGGACTGCCGCCTGTGAACAATGGCGGGGCATTATCCGTGAAAAACTATCCGAGGGGTGGACGGTAGATCAGATCAAAAACTATTTTGTCGATCAGTACGGGGACAGGGTCCTGGCAGAACCACCACTCAGTGGTTTCAACTGGGTGGTATATATTGTTCCTCTGCTAATATTCCTCGCCGGTGGTTTTTTGTTCTTCCGCGGTTTTCAGAAATGGCGGCAGGAAGCAACCAGCACTGAATCTGATCCAGTTATTCGAAAACAAGTCAAGCAAACCCGGGCGTCAGACGATTATATCGACCTTGTAGAAGAGGAATTACGAAAAAGGTCCAAGGAGTAATTATGAAAAAAATACTGCTCTGGGGTGGACTGGTATTGCTTTTTATTGTCCTTGCGATTGGCTTGTTTCGATCCCAGCAGGGACAGGTTGGGATTGGTGAATCTGCGCCTGATTTTGAATTGATTACATTTGATGGTGAATCCTATCGTTTGTCTGACTATCGCGGCAGTGTGATCGTAATCAATTTTTGGGCTTCCTGGTGTGAATCCTGTAAACCAGAAGCCAGGGATCTCGAATCTGCTTATCAATTGTTATCTAGAGCGGGGAGATGTGCTCTTTCTGGGAGTTGATTACGTCGATACAGAACCCGAAGCCCTCGCATACCTGGAGGAATTTGGGATAACTTATCCGAATGGACCAGATTTGAGGACAAAGATCTCCCAGGCGTACAGGGTTAGAGGTGTTCCCGAGACATTTATCATCGATCAAGAGGGCATCATCACTCATGTCCAGATCGGTCCCTATCAGTCCCTGGAACAAATACTTTCAACTATCGATCCACTTCTGGATTAATCATCTATCGGCGGTTATTATGACAATAGGTTCACTTTTAGTTGTCTTGTTGATCTTCATACTATCAGGATTGTTTATCATCCGTCCTTTTCTGGTTGCGACAGAAATATCAGGTAGATCCAGTTCCAGCATCTATGATTCTTTGAGTGCTGAACGGGAACGTATTTTGTCAGCAATTGAAGAACTCGACCTAGAGCTCGAGCTTTCAAAAATTTCTCCTTCGGAGCATTCCAGAAATCGGGATCTCCTGCTGGCAGAAGCTGCGGCTGTTCTACAAAAGTTGGATAAACAGCAAAAACCTGGCAAAGGAAAGAAACAAACTCCCCGAAAAGTTGAACCTGTGGATGATCTGGAAAAAATGATCAGCGACAGGAAAAAACAGATCAAGGCAGACCGATCGCTTAATTGTGCCCACTGCGGAAAAAAAGTCCTGGACAGCGATCTGTTTTGCAGCCATTGTGGAGAAGCATTGTGATATTACGACTACAGAAACAGCGATCTTGGTTAATGATTATTGTCGTTCTGGGTTTATTAACATCCGGATGTTTGACATTGGCGAATGATATCACTCCACCACCAGGTAATACTCTTCCATCAACCGCGCCTGCCACCCAGATTCCCCGGCCATCATCGACTCCTGCAGAACCACAACCGACCCGGGAAGCTGTCAGCACCGAACCCGGTGATGGCGAGGTATTGATAGATATTATTGACCAGACCGGTGGAAATCTGCTGGAACAATTTTTGGAAGTCCGTTTAGAGGGCTATGACCAGTTCGAATTGGCATATCAGGATTTCCAGGTAGCCGACCTTTCTGGGCAGGTAATGTTTTCCCAGGTTCCATTGCAGCCAGGACGCGTGTTTTTTGCATCAATATCATATGGGGGAGCAGTTTATCGCTCAGCACTTGTTGAAGTTACCGATCAGACCAAGTCGTTGATGATTCCGATCCAGATCTATGATACGACCACCGACCGATCCAGTTTGTTGATCGAGAGGGTCCATTTATTGGTGGAATTTCTTCAGCCAGACCTGGCTGATGTTGTTGAAATCTATATTATTTCCAATCTGGGTGATGCGACTGTTGTGGCGGAATCTGCCGGTCAGCCATCCGTAGAATTTCCCCTGCCAGCCGGGGCTTTAGATATCAGTTTTGATGACGGAGCCATCGGACAGCGCTATCTGCTGACTGAAAATGGTTTTGGCGATACTATCAGCATCCCGCCAGGAACAGGGGTCTACCAGGTCCTGGTCTACTATTCGCTGCCATATCCAACAGATGAACTGGAATTTAAACAGCAGATGGCCTATCCTGTGGGTGCAGTGGTTGTGATGACATCGGCTGGGGACGTCACGATCAAGGACTCTGGGTTAGTAGACATGGGAGTTCAAAACGTGACCGGGGGAGCAGTCCAGGTTTACTCAGGCGCATCGATTGCAAAAGATCAGAACTTGGAATTCCGCCTTTCCGGGAAACCTGCAACAGCTGCATCCCAGCCAGAAACATCATCCCAGCCCTCCCAGGTATTGTTAATAGGTCTGGGTGTGTTTGGAGGATTATTATTCCTGACAGGTATCACCCTGTATTTCCGAAATCAGCGTCCACTCGAGTCTAGCGCCAGGAATTCGGGGTTGGAAGATGACAGGGAGGATATTCTAGATTCCATCATCGCCCTTGAGGACCTTTTTAAGAGTGGAGAGATCTCAGAGAAGGCGTACCAGACAAAACGGCAGGACCTGAAAGATCAGCTAAGTAAATTGATCGGCAAATAAGAATTTATTCAATGATCATTGTTAAAAAATTAGTTAAGCGCTTTGGCCCGATAACTGTTCTCAACGAACTTGATTTAGAAGTCAAATCTGGGGAATTTGTGGCTTTGTTGGGTCCAAACGGAGCTGGAAAGACCACCCTGCTGCGGATCCTGGCCACATT
Organism: uncultured Chloroflexia bacterium; assembly: GCA_963751575.1. GTDB lineage: Bacteria > Chloroflexota > Anaerolineae > Anaerolineales > UBA11858 > B10-G9. The sequence continues at coordinate 155,627 of CAVVUX010000002.1, forward strand.
GTCCAAACCCAATTCAGGTCAGGTCGAGGTAGCATCCTATAAGCTGCCTGACCAGGCCCGCTATGTCAGGCAGCAGCTCGGTGTTGTTTCTCACCTTCCACTGCTCTATGGCGATTTGACAGCTGAAGAGAATCTCGATTTTTATAGTAGATTATATGGAATTGCCCCACAGCGCAGGGACCAGGTCCTTGAACTGGTCGGTCTCTCTTCCCGGAAGGACGACCTGGTCAGGACGTTTTCAAGAGGCATGCAGCAGCGCCTTGCAATTGGCAGGGCGATCCTGCACAGCCCGCGGATCTTATTGCTGGATGAGCCCCACACCGGTTTGGATCAGGAAGCAGGCGAAATTCTCGATAAAGTTCTCCGGGAAGTCGCCCTGGAAGGGCGGACACTGATTATGACCTCCCACGACCTGGTTAGAGCCGCTGAACTGGCTACCCGGTTGGTGATCCTCTCCAAAGGTAAGATCAGGACCTCACTCTCAAAGGATCAATTTGAATCCGCTGACCTGGTATCGATCTACCGGGGGGCACTCGGGACTGGGGAGAAGAGGAGATGAAACTTTACCTGAAAGCAGTCCAGGCATTGATTTGGAAAGATCTCACTGCAGAATGGAGAACCCGTGAGAACCTGACTGCCATGCTCGTGTTTGCTCTGCTGGTCGTGCTGATCTTTAATTTTGCTCTGGAACTGGATATCCAGGCCCAGGAATCACTTTCAGCAGGAGTCTTGTGGGTGACATTTATTTTTGCAGGGACGATCGGTTTGAACAGGTCCATGGCAACTGAAAAGGACCGCGGCTGCCTGGATGGCTTGCTGCTGGCGCCTGTTGATCGCAGTGTGATCTATTTTGGCAAGGTCATTGGCAATATGATCTTCATGCTGATAGTCGAGCTCATTATTTTGCCGATTTACAGTTTTTTATTTCAGATCCCTGTTTTTCAACCGGGTTTGCTGCTGGTCGTTCTGCTCGGTTCTTTCGGTTATGTGGCAGTCGGAACCCTGCTGGCGACAATGGTGATCCAGGTCCGAACACGGGATATCCTGCTCCCGATCCTGCTTTTTCCTTTAACTTTGCCGGTGGTGATCGCTGCGGTCAAAGCCAGCCAGGGATTCCTGGAATTTCTCCCGATCTCAGAAGTATCGACCTGGATCAATTTGCTGATTGTATATGATTTGATTTTTATCGCTGTTGCCTTTATGGTATTTGATTATGTTGTGGAGGAATAGGTTATGAATGATAAACCCAAGGTATTGACATTATTGGATGGCCTGACTGTGGTCTTTCTTGGGATTGCCGTCTGGCTGGTATTCTTTTATGCTCCACTTGAAGTGATGATGGGGGCAGTCCAAAGGGTGTTCTACTTTCATGTGGCTACAGCCTGGGTAGGTATGCTTGGTTTCATGGTCTCAGCGATCGCAGGCATCATCTATTTACGAAGTGGTGATCTGAAATGGGATGTGGCTGGTTTTGCGGCGATTGAGATCAGCCTGGTATTTTTCCTGGTGGCAATCATCATGGGATCGATCTGGGCCAGGCCAATCTGGAATACATGGTGGACCTGGGACCCGCGTCTGACAACAGCGGCCATCGTGGAATTGATCTTTGCAGCTTATCTTCTCCTTCGGCAGGGGGTTGATGATCCTGAGCGCAGAGCCCGGTTTGCTGCTATTTACGCGATCTTTGGATCGATTAGTGTTCCGTTGACTTTTATCTCGATCAGGTTGTTGAGAACTATCCACCCGGTAGTGATCGGCAATGCTGAAGCTGCAGCCCAGGGGGGTTTTAATATGGATGATCCGATGCGGACAGCATTCTTTTTCAGCCTGGCAGCATTTACAGTCTTTTTTGCTGATCTGCTTTGGCATCGGGTCCGGCTGGGAAATCTACAGAATAAATTGCATAAGATGCAAATTGAAGCTTATGCCAAGGAGGACTGAAATATGCTGAGCAGATTCTTAGTGCCCGATACAGTGGATTATATGATCGCCGGCTATGTGGTGCTCACTCTTGTGATTTCCATTTATATCCTGAGCATTTACCTGCGTTCGAAAAGAACCCGGCAGGCGATTGAAAAATTTTCTGATCCTGACTGAAAATAAGCCCCGAACAGGGGCTTATTTTTCTTAAGGATAGAATGGCGATACCTCCAGGGACACTGTTTCCATAAAATAATCTTTTTAGCGGTTCTGTTTTTCGAAATTCAGCAGCCATTCTTTCCGATGTAAACCACCACCATATCCAACCAGGCTGCCATCAGATCCAATAACCCTATGGCAGGGGATGATGATGGCAATCCGATTTTGACCGTTTGCTGATGCTACGGCGCGGATTGCATTAGGTTTTCCCAGGTATTCAGCCTGCTGTTTATATGACCGGGTCTGGCCATAGGGAATATCCTGCAGTCCTTTCCAGACAGATTGCTGGAAATCTGTGCCGGGCGTATGCAAGGGTAAATCAAATTGCTTCCTTTCACCCGAAAAATATTCCCGGATCTCAATTTGAACCTGATCAAGGATAGGATTATTCCCCGGCAAGATGGCTGCATTCAACCGTTTTCGGAGATCTTTAAATTCAGTTTCCAACATCCTGCGGTCCGTGAATTCCAGCAAGCATAAGCCATCACTGCTGGCGCAAGCAAACATCGGTCCAACCGGTGTTGTGAATCTGGTGATATTCAGGACATCCTTCTTCCCCGGAGTTGTAGGCGGTTCTCCAAAGATCGATCGATAGCTCTCGTTGAACCCGCTAAGAGAGTCGAAACCACTTTGATAGGCCGCATCAATCACAGACTTACCACCAGTGATGTTTTGGTAGGCTGAATTGATCCGCAGCATTCTCTGATAGCCATGGAAGGTGATCTGATGATGTTTTTTAAACCACCTCCTGATCTTGCTCGGCTCGATCCCTCTCAGTTTAAGATCATTATCCCTGATCCGCAGGTCAGGATGCTGGTTGAGTTCCTCGATCACCGATGTAACATACGGGGGTGTTTCATCCAGTTTTTCCAGCGGCCTGCAAATTTTGCAGGGCCTGTATCCATGCTGAATTGCATGCTGGGGAGTATCGAAAAACAACACATTTTCTGGATTAGGTTTTCTGGCCCTGCAGGATGGCCTGCAGAATATCCCGGTAGTTTTAACGCAGGTAACAAATAATCCCTCATAAGATGAATCCTGGGAGCCGATCACATTGTATTTTTCCTGGAATGATAACTTTGTCATCAAATCACCCTTCTATCAGATTGGTTTTGATCCTGAAAGAGAATTTATCATCTGCGAGATGATACTGCTACCGATAAATTGACAAGTATTTTTGACCTCTGGATCAAGGTCGATAGGTTTCCAGGAATTTTTCCAGCGCTGAAAGTGCCTCAGGGAGATTTTTCCTGCCGAAGCCGATCCGGAAATGGTTTCCGGGGTGATCATAAACTGTTCCCGGCAGCAATAATACTCCTTGCTCACGAACTAAATGATCACAGAATTCTGCGATATCACCTTGCAGCAATCTTGGAAAGGCGATAGGGCCGGCTACCGGTTTAAGCCATTTAAAGAGATCTTGTTGAACCTGGAAGAATTGGTCAAGTATCTCCAGATTTCCTTGAATGATTTTTAGGTTTCTGGCAACGATAAATTCCCGCTGGCGGAGGGCTATCTCAGCCAGAAATTCACTGGGAGCGCTGTTACAAATCGTTGTGTAATCCTTCAAATGAGCAATGTTCTGGTAGAGACCACGGTTTTGAGAAGCAATCCAGCCTATCCTTAAACCAGCCAACCCGTAAGTTTTGGACATCACACCCAGAGATACCCCGAACTCTCCCAGGTCACAAGCAGCTGGAAGCTGAACCGCTGGATCATATTCTGATTCCCGATAGACCTCGTCTGAGAAGAGCAGGATTTCCCTGTTCTGGCTCAGGTGATACAAATCGAGATAAGTTTCCCTGTCCATGATGTAGCCGGTAGGATTGTGGGGGGTATTGATGACGATTGCCCGCGTGTTTTCCTGGAGCAGAACTTTGAGCTGATCAAGATCGAGCATCCAGTTATTTTCCTCCCTGACTTCCCAGCGACTCACCTGGCAGCCGAGACTGGCAGCTACTTCAGTTAGTGACTGGTAGCCGGGCCAGTGAACGATGATGTGATCTCCAGGTTCTAGGGCAGCCTGCATAAACAGGTAGATTGCCTCTTCAGCACCACTGGTGACCAGGATCTGATCAGGCTTGACGTTTTGATAGATATTGCTGATCTCAAGCCTTAGGTTTGGCGATCCCTGGGATTCTGTATAACCCAGCCAGTGGTTTTGAAATGCTTCTGCCGAGCCATTTTCCAGGTCTAGCAGTTCCTGAATCGACATGGCTTCACAGTCTGAACTGCTGAGCAGGAATTCAGTGTTGAATTCGTAGCGGGCGAAATAGCGTTCCAGTTTAAATGGGTTTATTTTCATAGATGCCAGTTTGCTAGTCGCTTGTGTCTACCAGGCGTTGACGTTCTCGGTTAACGATCAGGCGGGTCACGTCCGGCCGTGAATAGTGACCGGCGGGATCAAAATTATGGCGCTCTTCCCGGACCTTCTGATGGTTGATTTCAGCCACAACCAGAGTCTCTTTTCCAATTACGGGCTCAATGATCCATTCACCATCCGGACCTACCAGACAGGATCCGCCATCGGCCAGATAATCAACCTTGTTTTCCCGCATCAGCTGACTGTGAGGGACAATATCAGGTATATCTTGCTCCCGCATTAATCCCGAAACTGAGATCACATAGGAGCGGGACTCTTTGGCAATAAACCGCGTAATATCCTGGGTGTTCCGCTGACTCCCGGGCCAGACAGCGATGTGAAGATCTTCCCCAAGGCCATAAAGTGCGGTGCGGGAGAGCGGCATCCAGTTTTCCCAGCAATTCAATCCGCCAACCGTAAAAGCTCCCAGGGAATGCACCCGCAGGCCATGACCATCACCAATTGACCAGACCAGGCGTTCTTCGTATGTTGGCATAAGTTTGCGGTGGACGGACCCGATCTCCCCCTCCTGGTTGATAAAGACCAGGGAACAATATAAGCTGTGGTTTCCCCGATCTGGAGGGCGTTCGATTGTCCCAAGATAGAGGGCCAGATTGAATTTCGCTGCAGTCTGGCAGAGTGAATCCAGATGACCGGCCTCGATCTGGACCGCCTGGTCTAGATAATGGGCATAGATTTCTTTTTGGATCTTGGAATTAAATCGGGCACCATCTGTGCGTTCTACCCAGAATGGATACCCCGGAACAAGAGCTTCCCCAAATACAACCAGATCGCAGCCTTTTTCGCCTGCCTGGTCCAGGTAATCCTCTACTTTTAACAATGTTTCCTTGCGATCTAGCCAAACCGGTGTGATTTGTGCCATCCCGACCTGCAATATATCAGAGTTTCCCTGTTGGTTTTGGCCCATTTCAACACTCCTCTAAAGGCCCATTTTGTTTTGAGCTCTGGATTAGATTATCCTGTCATCAATTTCCCACTTATGATCCAGGGTATGCCAGACCACTCTCCTGACAAAAAACCTCACCGGCCAAATGATTCCACCCCGTGGACCCTGTTCTGGCAGCTCTCCATTTTGAGCTTTATCAAGGGCAGCGAGAATTGCCTGGCGTATTCTCAAATGTTCCGCCACCAGATCGTGATCCAGGACCTTCCTGTAGCTGCTGGCCATCCGTTTAAGATAGGCCAGATCAGCTTCAATGATATGTCCGAGAATTCCATCTAAATCCCTTCCTCCTCCCCTGGGACCCTGAAGTAATTCTTTTCCGAGAGCAATTTGATAGCTGGCGTCAAAAGAATCCCAGCAGGCTGAGAGTATTTTTTGCCAGCGCTGAAATTCTTTTTCTGATTGTGCCTGATGATCGGACTCGAGGATAACTGCAGGAGCTCCAAAGCTGGTCGTTGCGTTTCCTTCGACATGTTCCTCGATCATAAAATCGGCAGTTGTTGGTGGGTAATTGAAATCAATCCCGGCGAGACCCATTAATTCACTGTAGCGAGGACCATATTCGAGAAGTGCTTGAAGGGCAGATTTGCCATCTTTGGCGCTGCGGCACCACCCCGGCCAGTCGATGGCACCGGCAAAGGTTTTCTTTCTGCCTTCTTCAATAAATACTGAAACCGAATCCATTTAATTTACCCTCTGCTGTATATTCCAGAAAAGATAATAACGGACAGGCAAGATTAGCTAACATCCATACCTGTCCTGACATTATACATTTGTTCTGGGTATGTTTGTCCTATGATCATTCTTTATGCTGACTTCCATCAGCATGGGTGCCGAGGAAAAAGGCGAATGCTTCCTGAAATTCTTGACCATCGTAGAGGAATTTGCGGGCATCCTTTCCAGACCATTTTTTTACCCGCCAATGTTTGAGCACGGGGGAATAAAAAAGAGTCCGGTTTTCCATGGCCAGTGTCATGGCTTCACCCCATTTCATTAGAGCCTGTTGGATTATTTCCATATGTTATCCAGGTAATATGATAGATATGATAGAAAGTCCGGCATTTAATTCTATAACCGAGAGAGAATTTGTTTATTTGGGCATATTTTGTCTGGATCATGCCGGTTGTTTACCGGATGGACAAATATAATTCCTCAACTTTAGTCCTGGCCCAGGGTGTTCTGCGAAGGAATTTAAGACTGGATTTCAGCGATGGGTCATGAGTAAAACAGCGAATATTGATCCGTTTTCCTAAATCCTGCCATCCAAAATGATCAACCAGGGTGATCAAGATCTGTTCCAGGGTGATCCCGTGCAGGGGGTTGTTGGGCTGTTCCTTCTTCAAGATAAATTCCTCAGGGTACGTAACACCTTGTTTTGACATCTAGTATAATGCTATTTTTTCACCAGGACCGCAGAAAGACTATTTGAGGAGAGAGGATTTTTCAACCGGATTCGACAAAGCTGTACTATCAGGGCGCAAATCCCGACTGTTATCAAGCCTATAAATCCTTTGATGGTAGCAGTTTCTCCCATCAAGGTCATAGCAATCAGAGGTATTCAGGCCGGCATTGTGCTGTTGATAATGCTGGATTCCATTGCTGCCAGATTGCGCAGAGTATGATTCCAAACAGCAAAAGCAAAGACTGTGTTCACAATCGCCATCTAGAATATCTTGCTGATTCCCACGATCAAGTTTACTGGTAGTTTGATTACGGGATATATCTCGGTACGTTGCAGGTTAACGTTTCAGATGGTATGGCACGTCTATGATCACGCGCTGGTAACCCAACCTGTTCCGGCGGTAGAGCAGGGCTGTTTTGATCAACCAGGCTGTCTGGTTGTGGAGCAGATTGTGCCACCATTTTATGGGTACGAACTCTGGTAAAACAATAACTGCCAGCTGTTCGTCATTTGCTTTTTCATCGACTTGATCCAGAAAATCTAGCAGCGGACCGATAATCGAGCGGTAAGCAGAAGGGACGACCTCAAGGGGGATATCAGGCCATATCTGAGTCCATTCTTGGCGGACCTGTTTGCCAGCTCCCGGATCCAGTTCAATGTAAACTGCCCAGACCTGGTCAGATATTGAACGGGCAAAATTCACTGCATTTTGATCTCCTCTGTGTACACCTGATATCGGGATAATAACCCGGAGTGGCTTTTTCGGCATAGGAACCGATTCCATGTCGCTTAAGGTCAGCTGTTCAGCTACCAGACCATAATGTTCCCTGACCCGCAGGAAAATGATCACGATCAGAGGTATGACCAGGATTGTTATCCATGCGCCCTGGGCGAATTTACTGACCCCGACAATTAGCAGGGTTATCGCAGTAACCAGAGCGCCGAGCCCGTTTATGCCTGCTTTCAACCACCAGCCATGCTTCCGCTCCCGCCACCAGTGCATCACCATCCCTGATTGGGACATAGTGAAGGCTAAAAAAGCACCTACTGCAAACAAAGGTACCAGGGCATGGGCATCTCCCTTGAAGAGAACGATCAGGATTCCTGAAGCGACTGACAGCAGAACAATACCGTTGTTGAAAACCAACCGGTCGCCCAGGCCTGTAAGTTGGCGCGGCAAAAATCCGTCCCGAGCCAGGATAGCTGCCACCCGCGGAAAGTCGGCAAAGCTGGTGTTTGCTGCAACAGTCAGCACCAGCAGGGTGCTGATCTGGATGAAGAAATATGCTGCCCCTGTTCCGACCAGCCTCCGGGCTAGGGCTGATAGGATTGTTTCCCCCGGGCCGGGAATGACTGCAAAGTACTGGGTCAGGCCGATGCTGCCGATGAATAAAATGCCCATCAGGGCAGCCATGATGATCAGGATCAGGCCGGCATTTTTTGACTCAGGTGGTTGGAACGCCGGAACTCCGTCGCTGATGGCCTCGATGCCGGTCAGCGCTGTGCAACCAGAGGAAAATGCCCGCAAAATCAGGATAATCGTTAATGCCTGGGTGGCCGGTGGGGCGACTTCGACCAACGATCCTGGTCCTTCCTGTATAGCACGCACACCCCCATAAGCCAGCATGGCCAGGTAGGCAAACAGAAATATGTATACCGGGATAGCCATAACTGTGCTCGCTTCCCGGGTTCCCCGCAAGTTTAGGATGGTTATCAGCACCAATATTATTAATGACAGTGGTACCCGATAAGCTTCCAAATTGGGATAAGCAGAGCTGATTGCTGCTACACCTGCAGTCAAACTGACTGCCGCGGTCAGGATATAGTCGATCATCAGCGCAGCCGCTGCCAGCAATCCCGGGAGTATGCCTAGATTCTCGCGGGAGACCAGGTACGATCCAGCCCCGGATGGATAACCTTGAATGGTCTGATAATAAGAGAATGATACGAGGACCAGCAGGCCAGTGATAGTCAAGCCAATAGGCAAGCTGAGGGATAGTCCGGCACTGCCGGCTGCCACCAGCGCAAGAAAGATTTCCTGATTGGCATAGGCAATGGATGAGAGCGCGTCCGGTGAGAAAGCTGCCAGGCCGCGAATTTTGTTCAGCCGTCTCTCAGCAAGCTGGGTAGTTGGAAGGGGAGATCCGATCAGGAGATGTTTTAGATAGCTTAACATGAGTTGGTTTCTGGAAATCGTGATTGCTCACCTATATGTGGGAGATATCTGTACACCACCAGATGACGCTATTAATTATTATAAAACCAAACTTATTTTGAGGGTGAAGATTGCAGTAGTTTTATTCAAAGTGGGAACCTAATCAGGTCAGCCTTGAAGTAAACCGTGGAAACTGCTCCGGATATTCTTTGTAAACACCCTCATATCTGCCCGGTAGCGCGGCCTCTTCCAGGCATGGGGTTGCTGGGAGAGGCTGTCCCTGCAGCATCATCTAAGGCATAAATGAAATCAGCACTAGGGTTGTGATTGAGGATTAAATTCTACCTTGCTCCCGCTAAATTACATAAAACATCCCCCGTTTTAGCATCACCCATTCTTGCAAGCAATTCGATTGTCACATCATTCCCAACCCCAGGATGTAAGTCAAGAATCCCAGATCTTGAGGATTCCGGAAATACTTATCTGGGACTTGGACAATCAAGCTACCCTGTTCTGGTTGTGTCCTCCAAACCTAGATTTGCCCTGTCAGCGGACTTGGAGTTATACCATCAATCCGCTAAAGCGGGGAGAACCCAGTATTGATTGGCCAGGGATGTATTGCCAGGTTGGACTGCGTTCATTCTGAGAGACGTCATTCCATTTACTCTACACGCAGAAGCAAGATAATAGATTGAGGACTGATATCCAAGATCCAGCAGTGCTAATTGATATCGACCAATGATCGTGGTACGAAGCCACTTTGGGAATCCAATAAATTTAGGAAGGTAATTACCGTTTACGAATAGACCGGAGATTATAAAGGCGATGGCTGTGAAACGACTTGGGGATGGGTGGCACAACGCAAGCCAGACTAAAGCGAGGCTCCCTATCAGAATGATCGACGGGATTATAGATGAGAAACTGAAAGTGGGTTGGAAATTAAAACTGCTTCCAGCGTAATCCCGGAGTTGCTAAAGGGTGGAATCAATACCAATTGAGAGGATGTAGGCAAGGGTCCGGGTTGTGATCATGATCAGTTCCGGTGACCTCAGCTATGATTTTTGGGACACAATTTCGATGGATTTTTTCCTTTTGCCAATTCGGTTTACTGTCCGAGGTCATCTGGTGCTGAGCTGGTTAAGCTTTTCTTGTCAGCAAAAGCTGCTTTGACATCCGGTCTGGTCAAGACCCAGACCGCATACAGTTGAATGAAGACACCGATTGAAAGATTAATCTCACCGGTAAACAAGCTAATTACAAAAAAGACTATCGTCAGTAAACTGTATATAAGTGTTAAAGACCGTGCCCAGGGCTTAAGTTTTTGGAGGCTGAGACCAAGGTATATTAAAACGAAAATCGCAATGGTGGTCACCAGGATGCTCAAACCATATTGGGTGAGAAAGATGCCGATCTGATTTGGATTATTACCTGAAGATCCAGTGTTCTTGAAAGTAGAACCAAGCAATGAGATCAGACCCATCCCGGCAATTAAACCAGAGACAGCAGCGTTTATGAAAAAAATAATTGAGAGATATTTGATATGTTTTGGTGTTTCCATGCCTGTGTTAACCTTATATATTTTTTATTAGTGGCTTTCAAATTTGTTCATCATCTCTGTGAATAATCAATCAGTCATATTCGGTGGTCATCAATCAATAAGTGAGAGGGCACTAACAGGGAAGAAGATAGATCCACCTCTAAGAAGGTATTCAGATTCTTCAACAGGTGTGTTATGCCTGGATTTATATGGTTCTGGGCTCTGAAGGAAATTGTACAATTGCGACTGTTTGGGAGGCGACGATTATTCCTTCTGCTTCAAATTCTGATAACAACTCCTGGTTGATCTGGCTTCGGAAAGTTCTCCTCAACTCTGTGTCAACTGGATACACTAATCCTAATGCAATCCAATTATCGGTTATTTTCACGTAGACTCGAGGCTCTAAGGACGTCATTTTCACAGCTAGTTTGCGGCGGGCTGCCCGGCGTTGTTTCTCTGCTTTGGGTAACAGTTCCTGATAGGCTGAATGCTCTCGCACAGCTGATCCCATGAGTTCAATCGCTTTTTTCCAATTGGATTCAAAAGTCACTGGAATGCTTATCTCGTCCCAAACAAAATTGAGGTGGACCGAATAGTTGAACAGGGGTTCCTTGAACAAGAATGCATTGGATAAGGTTACTATTCTGCCTGTGTTGTGATCGCCATCCAGCCAATTACCAATTTCCATGAGCGTTGTTCGTAAGATGCTAATATCGATCACATCGCCGCGGATGCTGCCCGTTTCTATCCGGTCACCGATTGTAAAGGGTTTACCTGTGATAATGGTTGTCCATCCTGCAATGCTGCCAATGACTTCTTGAAGCGCAAACGCTAAACCTGCACCCAAAATACCTAATGCGACTGATAAATCACCCAGGCGCTGAATCCAGATCCCAAAGAGCAGTAAGGCTGATAATGAAGTGATGATGTAGCTTGAAACTTTTCGAATTGTATATATATTAGGACTGTCGTCAGATATTCGGTTGATTATATAATCCAATAATGGGCGCCGAAATATGGTCTGGACCAGCAGCACTATCCCCGAGAGAATTAACTTTCGGTATATTTCATTTGCCCAGATGCTGTTCCAGGTATCCATAATAAATCCTTCACACAGATTAATTGTATCTCTGAACAGGAAAACAGATCAACTCATTTGAACTAACCAAGGCTTCCAGCTGGAGAAGGTTTTTGTCAAGAGTCAGTAGATTTGATAATAGCACAACTTGGGATCTTTTCTAAAATCTTGATAGTAACATTCGATCTGGTTTGGAAGCTCTAGCCCAAGAGATTTTTTACTGGATATTGATCTGACAAAACACAACAAGGACAAAAAGAAGAAGCAGAACGAGCCATTGGTACCCTTCCCGCGCTGAGTTTTTCTCCAGCTGAACACGGAACGAAAAAGCGCATTTTTACCAAAGCGGCTGGGTCAGCCCTAAAGATACTGTATCGCTGCAGCTCGATCGGTAGTTTCTGCTTCCAGAATCTTAATCAGCTGGCGAACCGTAGACCTCAATTTCGTGCCAGATGATCCAGCCAGGACTGGCAACAGTCTCAACTTTTATGAACTGGATACCCGCAATTGGTTCAGGAAGGACGTACTCGATAACCAATTCTTCTTGTTCACTATTGACATCTAAAGTCGCGATCAATATGTAGTCGCTGCCAGGAACGTCGCCCTTGCCCCACAGCTTGTTGACGTGCCGTCCCTGCCCTCCGTAGAGGTCAACGAGTTTAAATCGCTCGATCAAGGAGGATTGGCCGAGGTCGATTTCGATCCACTGTACTGCTCCGGCTCCGGCACTCCACCAGGTTGTCAGGCTGTAGTCAACGGCATTATTTGGCGGGTAGAACTCGCCATCGTCCGCTTGCTCTTCAACAGAGGCAGTTACTGAGGCATTGTATGCCAGGTTGATCGATCCAGTTATATCAAAATTGATGTCACAGGGGTCTGGAGAATTGACCGGGGCCAGGATCTCCATGATCAATCCATCAGCTTCGATGAATGACCAGGGGTCATCCGGTGCGCCTGTGTTGGTAACGCCATAGACCCAGTACAGCCAGCCATCGAAACCGTTTTTGCAGGAGTCTTCCATCCAGGCTGCAGATATATGCGCGCCAGTCTCGATCTCGGAGAAAGATTGCCGGAAAGCTCCAAACTCGCCCAGGATGACTGGCTTGGTGTGATATTCATCGAGTCCAAGATACTCTGCGGGTCGATCAATATGGTAACCTCCTCCAGGGTAGGCGTGGAAGTCGATAAAGTCGAGGGGTGCGAGATCGATCATTGCCCGGACGTCATTATAGCGGAAGTCCCAATCGGGATTCAGCAATGTGTCTCCGGTATCAAAGAACCCCATTGTGATCGGGGATGTCGGATCGTAGGTATGGATAACCTGGCTGACCTGCTCAATCCAGTAGATCAAGCTGTCATTTGCCATCTCTCGTTTTTGATCGATATCACTCATGTCATAAGTCAGGCCGTTTGCAGTGGTGACCATACCTTCACTCAGGGAAAAGGGAGGTTCGTTGTTGAAGTACCATTGTTCATTGAGCAGCTGCCAGGCGAGTACAGCATCGAAGGGTGCCGCGCGCTCAGCCAGGCCGCTCATCAAGTCGTCCCAGTAGACTCTTGCGGAACGTACTCCGGATTCGGTGAGGTATTGAGTATTGCGGTAAGGACCAAAGGTCCCTTCGACGAAACCCTCATCGTTGATCGCCCAATAATCTCCATTGGTGGGCAGATCGTTGGATGTCAACAGCAGGTATATGCCGTGCTCTTTTGCGGATGACATCAAATGGACAATGTTATCCAGTACGGCGGGGTTCAACCCACCGGAACCTGCCCCAAGGCCATTGACCGGGTCGGTGCAGATATCCAGGAACATGCGCACCGTGTTATAGCCGAAGCCTGCCAGTTGGGCAAACATGGCATCTGTTCTCACGGGGTCATATTGGTTCACGGCCAGGGCGCAGTCACCGTAAGCTGAGATTTCGATGTGATTCACGCCGCGCAGGATGAAGGGTTCGCCCGTAACCGTATCAATAAAACCTTCTCCGTCCACCAGGATGCGATGCTCGCTGGCGGCCTGAGGTTCGGGAGTAGTGATTAGGATGGATTCTGTGCTCGGTGGATCCAGGGGTAGGCCAGGCTGTTGAGGATCTCCGAGGTCGCAGGCTGAGAGACTGATCAGCAGCGAAATAGATAACAGCAGGATGAAAATACGGGAATTATTCATGAGTGATCTACCTTTAAAGTTTGAAGCTCAAGAAACGAATAAAACATCCAGTCATGCGTAAATATACTTTCAAATAACATGCCCGTCAAGCAGTTTGGTTGGAAGAAAAAACAAGCATATTTTGGTATTAAACGGCAATTCCAGTTTCCCGATTTATCTGGTCTTGGTCTGGAACGCCTTACCTCATTGACTATCCAGTTCGATATTTATCATTCTGACAAGCTCCTGGGCAATTTGATGCCAGGAATCGACTTTGCCTAGCTCGGTCCCGAACCTCACCACGATCATATTTTCACCTGGGAAAACATAAAGATATTGGCCCAAATGACCCCAACCGGAAACCGTGTAAATATCCTCGTCGGAAGGTCCGTAGATCCACCAACCATTTTGATAAAAGATATTCTCGCCGAATTTTTCAACATTATTGTTCCGTTCAATTTTGAGGGAGTTTTGAATCCATTCTTTTGAAACGATTTGCTCGCCATTCCAATTTCCATCCGTCAATAATAATCGTCCAATCTTGGCAAAATCGATCGCCCGGGCATTAATACCACTCTCCATTTTTGCCATACCGTCTGTTTCGCTGTCAATGCTCCAGGATGCATCATATTCCATTCCTAACCGTCCCCATAAGACTTGTTCAAAATATTGAGCTATAGTTTGGCCTGTTGCCCTTTCCAGAACGATCCCAAGGATAATTGGATTGAAAGTGTTGTACTGAAATGTGTCTCCTGGCTGTCCCGCCAGTGGAAGATTGACAACAACTTCACGCAAATTGGGATGGTAGTAAGCCCGCGACTTATCATGCCAGGGAATATCCGTATCCTTAAATGCAATCCCGGATTTCATCGAGAGCAGATTTTCAAGCGTGATATTTTGATATTGAGGGTCAACCTGCAATAATTCAGGTATGTAATTGGTTACGGGATCACTTAGATCAGCTATGAAACCGTCATCAATCGCAATTCCAACCAGCAATGATGTGACAGATTTTGCAATTGAAAAGGAGGTCACGATAGAATCGCGCGAATTGCCATTAAAATATCCTTCGTACAGAAGTGTGTCATCTTTAATGACTATAAAAGCCGTTGTGCCATTATTCTCTAATAAGGAATCTAAACTTTCTGTCTGAGATTTCCCTTTAAACTGATAGGTTATTGGATCCAGGGAAAAAACCTGATCTCTGGAGTAAAAGTTGAATTCTGGCGGACTGTTTTCAATTGGGCGAGATGGAAATCGCTTGTAATCATCAACATCTGATGATTTCCAGGCCATCCAGCGGCCTGTAAAAGTGTCTGTTCGCGTTATAAGATACGAGTACCCTGCGATCAGAATACTGCCTATTACAACCAGCGTGATAAGTATTTTTTTCATTTTGCCTGCCATTGTTATAAACTGCTTTGATCGGGTCATTCTGCGATTGTATGTTCAGGGAGGCAATCGCAAGTTCCGAGTTGAGAGGTGGATGGTTGTGGATCATTTACCGGATAAAGATTGCTGCCAGGGGAATAAAAACACCTGCTTTGACTATGAAACCCAGCAGCAACGAGCTGGCCCAGCTCATCCTGTCCATTCGCTTAAAGCCGATTCCCATTAAACCGACTTCCCAGATAGAGATCCCTATATGAATTGGAATTGTGAATGCTGCTCCATAGAACCCACCTGCGATTCCCGCCCAATCCAGCAGCCAGACCACAGGCATCACTACCAGGAGTGAGAAACCGATCACATTCATTATCCAGTCTATTGAACTGTTCCTTCCGGATAGTCTGAGAATAAGGTGAGTTAGAGCACTTGAGAGCAGCCAGGCTCCCAGGCCAAAGATTGGCAGGAAAAAGATTTCTGCCCGGTAGTAATTTGCATTATTCAAGAAAGTCAAGTAAGAAGGCACAAATGGTTGAAAATCGATCAGGTATAGCGCAAGAATTGAAGTGATTGCTGTGACAATAAACCTGGCTAGGATGGATACAAAACCCCAGGCTGGCGCAGATTTTGCTTCCAATCTGGCAAAAGCTGTTCCTGGTTTGGTGAGGGCCAACAGCCATATTTTCACAAATTCTTTCATGAGTTTGATCCTAATTTTCGCCCCGAGGGGAGATTTGAGGGAAGAAACGTAATAATGCTACCGGGGAAGCTCACACTCCTTATCCCTTAAGGTTCGTGCTGGCTCTCCATTCGGGCAAGTGAACCTGCCCGAGGTATTTGACAGGCGATAATTTCAGCAGATTTTTATCGGAATGTTCCAAATTCATTGATGTCTATACTGAATAACTTCTCATCAGTCACCACTAAATGGTTATTCTCATCCAATCGATATTTTACATCTTCCAGGATCACATCCCTGGGCAGTATATTGATCACCAGATTTGCGTCAGTCAGGGTTATCAACCGGGTCCGCAGTAATTCCCGCTTTTGGTATTGGTTGTTGGCTGAATCATAGACAAAAAGATAACCTTGAACCCGGACAGCCGTTTCAGAGATTTCTTGGATCTCGCCTATGAAATGCCTCCGGAGGTCATCTTCGAACATTCTCCTTGTAATCACAAATATCTTTTCACCTTTTGACAAAATCAAAATGCCTCCTGTTCAAATGAATTTGGTAAATAAACCTTTCATTTCTGAGCTAAACGTTGATCAAGCCATGGTCCAAGGAATCATCTCAGAAACAAACGGACGGGCATTTCTTAATTATAGAGCCGAAATCAAAAATACGTGTTGGAAGTTAAAATTCAAACTCTGAGCGCTCCGCGGAATCCCCGGGCGGAATAGAAAGATTCTGCGCCGTTGTGAAACACAAAGATATGATCGTAGCGGCGATCTGCAAAGATCGCTCCACCAAGTTTTCTGATCTCAGCGGGAGTCTGGATCCAGCTTGAGGTCTTACCATCAAACTCTCCAAGTTTTTGTAACTCTCGATATTGGCCTTCATCCAGCAGATCGATACCCATTGCGGCTGCCAGGTCAATAGCATTGCCGCCCGGGTGAATACCTTTCTTTTCCCTTTCTTCCTGTCCTGGACCGTCATAGCAAATACTTCTGCGGCCGGCAGGACTTTCCGCTGAGCAATCGAAAAAAATGTATTCGCCTGTTTTCTTATCATAATCAACAACATCAGGTTCACCGCCTGTGCTTTCCATGGCATTGAGCGCTGATAGTTTTTTGGGAGAAGATTCCAATTTTGCCTGGATTTTGGCCCATTCAAGACCCAGGTGGCGGTTCATATTTGTTTCAAACCGATCCTTAAGCGTTTGGACCAGGCTTTCAGCTTGTTTGGGTGTTATTTTTAGGTTTATCTCAACTTTGGGGATGGGTTTGCCGCTCCCTTTGGAAACATTTTTTGCCATGGTTAGACTCCTTGTAAGTACTGTTCTACCATTAAAAATATCTAGTGCAGTAAGAATAAGTTGATCTATTATAGCTTATAGATAATTCAAGAGCTCGAGCCTTCTGCTCCAAAATTCTAGTCTCGCCAGTGACGTTTATGGGGCGCAATTTCTGAAAAAACATTATCGGTCAGCCGCCCGGCTCAATAAGTAGATATTTGTAAATTGTTATTTTGGGATGACGCATAAAGATAAAATTTTTTCTGGAATTTGACAGGTTTACTAAATGCTAAAATACTCCTCAGTGCCCTGAAGGTACCGGCTGTCAGCCGGAGTCTGGGACAGGCGTCTGAAAATAAATTGGCTGGTCAATAATTATTCTCCCCTAAAGCCACCATCGGGCGACATAATGAAATCCATTGAAAGGGGATTTAATGAGGAAATAAATCCCCCGTCATCAATTGCTACCAAGACCCGGATATTTCCTCCAGGTTGGCGTGGATTATCCCAAAATACCTGAACATCCACCTGATAATCAACCCCGGATGGACCAGGGACTTTATAGACCATGGTCTGACCGAGCATTGCTGTCAATTCGGCAAAGCTTTTTGTGCGGAGCTTGATAAATTCTGATTGGAGGATTTTCAATGCTTCAGGCTTATCCATAGGGTTTATGCTTATATTATGGCTGATTTTTAGGATGATCCAGCTGCCCGATTAATGATGCTAATAACGAGCGGACGATTTCCATTTGCGGTGGACCGATGTCAGCCCAAAAGCAGACCACAAAAAGCCACAACTTGCTGGCCAAAGCCTGGCATTTGAGGGGGGTCTAACCCACTGTCCGCTGCCCGCAATGTTTGGCAGCTGATTTATTATTCTCCCTTCTTTGTTAAGGCTTCCAGTTCTGCCAGTTCGCTTCGATTTTTAGAATTTAATTCTTCCAGTTTGGTTTTTTCAGCACCCGTTTTATTTTTGATCATTTCGTCAAGCTCATGGATTTTATTTCTCAGAGTTTCAATAGCATTTTCATTTTGTTCAGCTTCTTCCGCTTTGTCAAACATGATTGTTTCAGCTTTGGTTGTCTCAACAGCTTTTTTCTTTCTTGACGCTGGTTTTGAAATAACTTTTTGCTGGTCATCCAGACGCCTCTGATTCATGAACGATGGAGAAACAATCTCAATCTCATTCCCGTGCAAGATATCAAGTATGGCGCGGAAAAGATTTGAGCGGGTGGTTAGCATACTCTTGGTATCTGTGAGCAATCCGCTTACCCGATAAGTTACAGAATAATCTCCGAGTTCAATAATTTGGACGAAGGCATCATCAAGCTCGGCATCGGTCGCGGCATTAATCAAAAGGGACTCGATGCGGGAATGATGAATATCGTAGCCGAGAGATAGAGTCGCTGATACTATTGTCCCTGAACTTCTAATAACAGTCACAGGGGTTGAGATGAGAAGAGTATTTGGAAGTGATACTAATTCCCTGTATTCTGTCTGAATTTCGGTATCAAGTAAACCGCGTTCTGCCACCCTACCAAAATAATCGCCAGATTGAATAAAATCCCCTGTTCTGAAAGGACGAGTGATCCGCATCATGATTCCTGCCATCGCGTTTGAAATAATTGTAGTTGATGAAAACGCTAGGCTGCCTGACAGTAAAACGCCTAATAGGGCAAGTATCTGATTGCGTGTGCTTTCGGCGATTGGTAAAGTGAGAACTATGGCGACGATGCCAACAATGGTTATTCCAAATATGGCAAGTTGGCGTGCTAACTTGCGGTCATTTCCCATTTCCGGGTATCGTCCGAGCAATACCCAATTCAAAACCAGTATAAGTACAATGATAATCGTGGATGTGCTGATGAATGGCACGAAGGTTAGGAAAAGTTCATATACATATTTCATTATTGCTTCTCCAATACAATCAAAAAAGTTTCTAATAGATGAGCATTACAGAGCATCTCCCCTGCGGGTATGGGCATCCAAATTCATTCCAGTTTGCATCTCATTGTTGGTGATATTTAGCTTAGCACAATATCTGCTTTTCTTCTAGAATCTGGCCGGTTTCCTGATTACTAAACTACTGGTTGGTGCGCTGAAGGCGCACGGACTTATGCGAGACGGGGCTGGGCGCTCTCAACCAGCGGGCAAAACTGGCCCTGCTTGAGCCCTGGCTGTTCGAGACCACTTGAATACCAGAACCAGCCCGATTATGTAAAAAACCATCGTGAACCAGAAGTATGTATGGACATATATTGGCGGTAAGCTTTCGAGAAGTTTCCCCACATCATTTTGTCCGCGAAAACCTCCCTGGTAGTTGTAGGCTGAGTTGATCAGTGGCGATACCATCCCCAGCACTACGGCATTTAGCCAGACCCAGCGCCGCTCAAAACGGGCAGACATACATAACACAAAGAACAATCCGAATGTAATTAAATCGCATATGTAAGGTGCTCCGATAGCTGCTGATGTTACAGGTCCCTCCCAGTTCACATAACCCCAGTAGCCCTGTGTAGGCAAGAATACGAATTCGGTGATCTTTGCTCCTTCGAGCATTGCTGCCAAGGCGTGGCTTAATTCGTGACGAAGAGTACCAATGAGTTGGTATGCCGGGTAGGCAAGGATCCACACCAGATCGGTTATCTTCATCTATCCAGTTCTCCGTGATAAAAACAAGTTATAAACAAACTCTAAGGACCTACCGGATGAGTTCCCCGAAGCATCCTGGTGAGACAACTGCAGCCAAGTAGTTTTCATGGTCAGAATGGGGGGTCGGAAGCAGGATGTGTTTCAGGTTATGTCAGCTTGACCCTCATTTCTTATCGTTGAATGCGGCTAGAAGCTCAGAAATAATAATCTTATTCATTCCCAGCATTGCTTTCATTGCACGTCCTGAAGCTTCGCGATCTGTGGAACCAATTAATGTTGGCAAGACTGCAGGAACTATTTGCCATGACAATCCGAATCTATCTTTGAGCCAGGCGCATTTTCCTTCACTCCCGCCATCGACTGTTAATGCATTCCAAAGACGATCAGTTTCTTCTTGATCTTTAGTTGTGATAGAGATTGATACTGCCTCAGAGTGTTTGAACTGGGGTCCCCCATTCAGTGCCTGAAATGGTACCCCGCCTAATGTAAATGTGACCATCAAAGCAGGTTGATCTTGCGCAGGACGAGAAACGTTTAAAATCTCGGACTCCGGGATCAGAGAAGTATAGAAATTTGCGGCTTCCTCTGCTTGGCCATCGAACCACAAACAAATCGCCAGATTTGTGTTGATAGACATTTGTTATCACTCCCTGCCTAAAGCGCTACTGGTTAACTTCCAGCTAGTTTTTCGACAATTTTAGCGATCCGCCTTTCGCGTGTTTCTTGTGCTTTGGCTTCTTCTACCTGACGGATGGATTCTTTTTTCATTGAGGGCGCTGAGTTCTCGAACGAGGCAAGCACACCAGAATTAATAAGGGCGTCTTTTAAATCTTTGGGAATTTCAACAACCCGTGGTTCCAAGTCCAGTTCCAGAGTAATTACTACATTTTCGCCCCCCTGAACTCCCGCCGCTTTTCGATGGGCTGCGCTTAAACTTATCATGTACTTCCCACTCATCACAGCCACTGCACTGCGATACGTGTACTTATTGAGTGTTACCCGAATAAGGGGGCGTTTGCCCGCGCCCAGGCTCTCGATTATTTCTCCCGGGACTACAATGCCAGTAGTATTTTTGCCTGTCTGTAAAATAGCTGTTTGAAATGTTATGGGTTTTGATTTCTCAACTTTGAGCTTGGGATCTTTGGGATCCATTGGATATCCTCCTTTAAGCAATCTTATTCCATTCTGGTCGTTTTTTACAGGTCATGCTTGCAAGGGACCGAACTGAATGGCGGGCGGAGCTGGACGGATGTGCGCCTGCCTGGCAAGATTTGGATCACTTGGATCCATGTTGAAGACCAGGCAAGTTTTACTCGGTATCAAGCAGGTTCATTGCCGCAGTACTAATTCCATGAATGCCATATGATCGTGGAAGTTGGCAGGCATTTCCGCCTCAGGGAAGGGATCAACATCTTTGAATCCCAGAGAACGATAAAGTAGTTGGGCAGACTCCATAAAATTTGCGCTATCAAGCAGTATCCTTGAATATCCTATTTCCTCAGCAGCTTGAATCAATTGATCAAGTAAGCTTCTGCCGATTTTTTGTCCACGGAAATCCGGCCGAACGTACATTCGCTTGATCACACAGGCATCTTCCCTGATTTGTTTTAGGGAAGCCATACCTGCTGGTTCGCCATCAACTCTGGCCAACAAGAGCCGACCAGATGGTGGTGAGAATTCGTTGATTTCCAACATTGTGTGCCTGAGCATTTCTTCTACATCGGCATCTTGGTTAAAAAGAGTCTTTGCTTGGCCAGCAGCCCAAGATAGATAATCAGTGAGTAATCCTTGGAGAGCTTCAATGTCACTTTTTGTTTTTACTTGTAAGATAGTAATCATTTTAAGTTCCTGGGAAATTTACACAAATATTGATGCAGTCTGCTGGTAGGGATCACCTGCCCGGATTGAGACTAGCACAATATTAGCATTTCTTCTAGATTCAATTTGGTTTATTGCCTGCTATCTTGCTCTTGAAACCGCCAATGTTGCAAGGGGTGAGGTGGAGCGGTGTATTCCCCTTGAGCGAAATAAGAGATATCAGGACTACAAACCAATTCTGATTCATTCTGAGGACTTTTGTGTATTGGCGTATTCGCGGGCGATAATATCGCGCAGGACCTGAAGATCAACATCGTCGAGCTTGTTGATATATAGACACGCGACAGATTTCTTGTGTTTGCCCAAATTGGCATACATGGCTTCTGCACCTTCGAACTTCCCAATATAAAAAGTCAGATTTGCCTTGCGGGGCGCAAAGGCAGCCGCAGGCATTATTCCCTCGCGCCCGCTGTCGTACGCGTAGCGGAGCGTTCCAAAACCAATGATCGATGGTCCCCACATAACCGGCTTAAGACCGGTAACTTCCTTGTATATTCTCAAGGCTGTCTGAGTATCAGCCCGACGACGGGTGTTCTCAATCCCGGCAATGAATTTATCGACGGATGCCGAGGTGGGTTGGGTCTTGTTCTCAGCCATATTGTCTCCTTGTGTTCTAACTGCTTTGAGCTGAACAGCCCGGGCTAAACTAAAATAATCCATTAAATCTGGGCAAATCTGCCAGATTGTCTAGTCTGCTCCAGCACGTGATAATCCAGCCAAAAGTTCCTAATTGAGGGCAGCGATTATCATGATCTGCAAACCAAATGGATCAACGACAGGGCAGCTGCGAATTGGGCGGTACATGAGCTGGTCTGATGGAGCAAATCCCTTTGCCCCTGCCTTCACAAAGGCAGCCTGGAGGGCCTCTGCTTCAATACTGCCCGGAAGTTCGAGGGTGATCTCGACATTCCGGGGATTTCCATCGAGTACCCTGCAATAAGGTTAACCAGCCATCGCCGATGGGCCATCCGCGTGTCCCTCCTCCCTCGACGTATGTTGGCGGTCCCAGCACCTCTTCGTAGAACCCAATGGCT
Organism: uncultured Chloroflexia bacterium; assembly: GCA_963751575.1. Taxonomy (GTDB): domain Bacteria; phylum Chloroflexota; class Anaerolineae; order Anaerolineales; family UBA11858; genus B10-G9. Next base: position 178,317 of record CAVVUX010000002.1, read on the forward strand.
GCCTGGTAATCCTCGAAATACAATGTAACGCCGAATGAGTTCTTGAATTGGAACTCCTGCTCAGGAACCGGCTCCACAAAGAACTCACTACGGTAGGTCTCAAAGTCCACAAATCCTCCATTTGGCTGGCAAGCCGAGCTGGTTGAAGAGTGTGAAAACTGCTGTCAGCCTGAAAGATGTTTTTAGGCTGAGCTTCCATTATCCATGGTGATGACGATTTTGCCCCGGGCATGTCCCTCGCCAAGATACCGCAGGGCTTCCGCAGCATCATGCAGCGGATACCGCCTATCAATCACGGATTTAATTTTGCCTGATTCAAAAAGTCCTTTCAAAATATCCAGATCGTTTTGGCTTCCTGTTGCGCTTACGCCTCCCATTTTCCTGCCGCCTGATTCTGACATGATTGAACCCAGGAGCATGGACTGGAAGATTTGAGCCGTGGTGCCACCAGCCATCACATAAATACCTTGGGGGGTCAAGGTGCGCTTATAAGCAGACAGGGTGTGATAGCCATTTGCCGCAAACACAAGATCATAACGCTGACCTTTTTTTGTGAAGTCTTCTTTCGTGTAATCAATTACATGGTCTGCCCCAATCGACCGTGCCTGCTCCAAATTCCTTGGGCTGCAGACAGCTGTAACTTCGGCTCCAAATGATTTGGCGATTTGCACCGCAAATGTTCCCACCCCGCCTGATGCCCCATTGATCAACACTTTTTGCCCCGCCTTAATATGGCCCTCATCGCGCAGGCCTTGGAGGGCGGTGATCGCCGCCATGGGTATCGCCGCTGCTTCATCGAAAGACGAATTGATCGGCATTAACGCCACTGAACTCTCTGGGGCAGTTGTGTACTCGGCAAAACTGCCCTTTACCATTCCGAAAACCTTATCTCCAGGCTGAAACTGTTTGACGTTTTTTCCAACCGTTTCGACCCACCCAGCCACATCCGCTCCAAGTCTTGTATATTTGGGTTTGAGCAAGCCCCCGCCCATCAAGCGAATCAAGAATATGTCAGCGGTTAGGAAATGCCAGTCATATGCATTGACGGATGCCGCCTGGATCCTGATTAAGACCTCATCATCTTTAGGTGTTGGTTTTTCAACATCCTTGAATTGAATTACATCCGGTGATCCGTACTTCAGATACACAATTGCTTTCATAAGAATTCCTCCAATGGTTAAAACTAGCGGATGAGCTTTGGGAAACATCCTGAAAAAGCACACCCAGCATGGCTTTGTTTGCCCCGGTCTCCCCTCACCGGTTTTGGTTTTTTCCCGGTTATGAGTGAAACAAACCTAGAACCGGATTTACGGTGAAGCGGGGGGTAGGTGACCTCTCACAAAATAGATTTCTTACGGCCGCCAGGCAGGCAAACCAGTTATGCCATTGTTTGTTGGCAATAGCTCACCGGTCAAATTAAGAATATCTGTACCATCGACGGAAATCAGATAGATGTTATCCTGGTTATCGATCTGAGCGGCCGCATACAACCACTGTCCATCGGGTGACCATTGCAGAGATTCGACCGATGCTTCAGGGGTATTCGCGAATAAACGCAACACATCCCCCGATCTCATCTCGAAAACATAACCTACAGGCAAGTTGGTTCCACCACTGATGAACGCAAGATATTGACCATCAGGGGAGAAATGAAGATAGCGCTCATGTCCATCCAAATTTGTTACCTGAGATTTTTCTTCTCCAGATGGAAGCGCGCGCCAGATATTGCGATTTCCGCCTTGATCCGATGTGAAGTAAACCCACTCGCCATCCGGTGACCAGAGCCACTCATAGATGCGAGCAGTTTCCTGGCTTACATTGACCGGGTTGCTGCCATCCGCCGCCATCACGAAAACTTGAGTATTTCCTTCTCGATCGCTGGTGAATAGAATTTGGCTTCCATCTGGTGACCAGGCTGTTTCACCCCATGCAGGCATCAACCGATCTTCTGACAGGTTTTGAGTCAAGTTCCGTAAATTGGACCCGTCCGCAGCCATTGAATAGATCTCCCAATTACCATCTTTCACCGAATAGCCCAATCCTTCGGATTTATCAGGCGACCAGAGATAAGGATAAAAATCCATCAGGGTATAACTGCTATCTTGAAGATCATAAACACGGTATTCGTGCTTAAAATCTTCCTTACCATAGGATATGACTACATAAAGATTTGTACCATTGGGATCCCATGCTCCAGCAGGTGAAATCCAGTCGTTCCCGAAATCGAATTCTTCAGTTATGTTCTGGTTTTCGCTGCCATCCGCTGATACTAGATTCAGTGAGTTAAAAGGGTTATTGAACGATCGATAGAGCAAATCCGTTCCCTCAAATGACCAACTGCCCATAAAGTATCGATCACCACTTTCTCCGAAACTGAGAGGGGTTAGTATGCTGCCGGATGAATCGACGATGTATAAATCTTGGAGATTTCCCTGGTTTAACTCGAATGCAATTTGTCCACCTCCGCCGGCAAGTATGGTTGGTTCGGGTGTGGGTGTGTTTGTCGGGACAGGTGTTGTTGTGGGTGATGCTGTCGGCAGACTGCTTGGGGTAGCTTCTACTGAAACTCCTGGTGACTTTTCTGTGGTCTCTGCGATTGGTGTCGCAGGTGCTGTAGTGCAGCCGGTTAAACTTATGGTCAAGATGAGAATTGAAACGAGTAAAGTCTTACTTGGTTTCACAGTTTTTTCCTATTTTTTTTGATGTGATATTTTGAAGACCATTTTAGCATACCCAAATTGGGAGTTGTGTGAAATGCATGGACGAACTCAATCGCAAGATTGCTTGAACTGCACGGTCTTCCGTCTCCGGACTCAGTTTCCCTGTTCCCCATGCACTGAATCTCACCCGTATCTAGTTGCATGGTAGGTGAGTGCGGCTGTTGATTTACCGGAGGTGTATTAGGTTTCCGGTGATAAGCCGGGCCTGGTCGGATGCGAGAAAAGCGATGACTTGAGCTACTTCTTCAGGATTGACGATATGGATCAATGTTGATGTCTGCTGCACATGTTTCCGGACGTCATCATTCACCCATCCGGTATCAGTAACTGGTGGATAGACAATATTTGCCGTTATGCCATGTTCTGCCAGCTCAAAAGCGGCGGACATTGTGTAGTTCTCTAAAGCTGCTTTAGCTGCGCCGTATGAAACCTCTGTGGGGAAGCCCAAGTGTCCACCGGATGTAAGGCCTATGATTCGACCCCAGTTTGCTTTGCGTGTGATATGCCGGCGGGCAAACTCTGCTATCATCAACGCTCCCCCACGAGCATCAACATTAAAAACCTGGTCGTGTGTCCTGGCTGAAAGGCTGTCAGATTTGAGACCTGTGATATGTTCTCCAGGCGGCCTAAAGGTGTCAGCCACCCAACCAGTCGCATTATTGATCAGGATGTCAACGGCTCCGTGCTGCTGTTGGGCGAAATTGAAGATTAGTGGAATGATATCTGGATCTCTCAAATCGGCTTCCATTGCCGACGCTTGACCTCCTTGCTGACGAATTGTTGCCAGGATATGGTCGCCATCCTTTGCGCGATTTGAGCGATACGGTTCAGGGTAGCCTGGAGGGTCAGAGATACGCAAGTAAGTCAGCAAAACTGCGGCTCCGCACCTGGCCAAAGCGATCGCTGTCTCAGCCCCGATTCCGTGATTTGCGCCAGTTACAACAGCCACGTGACCGCTCAAGTTATATGGAATTTTTTCTTCCTCGATATTCATTTATTGCCTCAAATGGGATTAGATGGATCATGCTCAGCTTATTTTTCTTCACCTCTGGATCAGTAAGCGGTAAATAATCAGAAGATTTGATCTCTGGAATGACGTTAATATTGTTTAGTAACATTTCTCCTTATTACTTACTGGGTCTACGGAATTGACTGTTGATTGGAGCGTGGGTAAGGATGCTGTGAATTACTCATAGGAAAATTGGAATTACCAAATCAAGACGTCCCCAATCTCTTTTACCTTTCGCAATGAACTCGCTGATCCGTCCAGCCGTCAAGTGAGGGATGATGAGCAACGAAGTCGAGGGTGTTCCAATAATCTGTAGAGCCATATCTTGTGCAACCAGAATGTGAAGATACCCAATCAGTCAGGCGGGGAGACTCGCTGGTGTTATTGATGTCGATAAAAGTGCCAATCAGGTCGATGCCCTCAACCAGGTAGTTGATCTGAGCACCGCTAACGTTATTATCCCGCAGAGTGTAGGTCGTACCCTCAGCGACGAAAGCCCATTGTTGACATGGAACGCCATTGGTGCACATTTGCCCCATGGGTTGAGGTGGCTCGGAAACACACTCGTTGGGTGTGCCACGGGCAGAAGGCCAAGCGCTGCCTGTACAGCCGAGACCCCACATGTGTGTGCCGATATTAATGCCAGCGTGGATGCCACCACAGGACTCGTCGGCTGCGCTGGTGATCACATTACCACTCAACTCCCCACCAGAGATATTACCAATATGCCAGGGGTGGATTGCGATGGCAGCAAACATACCATAGTTGCCATCAGTAGCATGAATGGTGTTGTTGGATATGATTGTGTCGACACCACCGAAATGCACGATACCAACGTCGGAAGCGTTTATGATCGTGTTACCGGTGATTAAATGGCCGGGTCCAATGAACGTGATCCCATCCGACCAGTCTCCTACTCCTTCGTCAGGATCTGGGGACGAACAACCTGGCTCGTGAACATGATCTCCTGCATTTTCGATTGTTGAGTTCCGAATCGTTCCTGCAGCTCCATCGAAACTGAGCGCTGTCGCACATTCTACATTCGAGATATACACATCATCCACCACTATTCCAGTGCTCCATCGTTCTGGATTTGCCTGGTAGTCCGAATCAGGATCCGCAAAGTGTACACCACCTGACATCGCCAACCCGCCAGGGCTGCACCAAGGGTCACCACCTTCGGAACACTCGGGCAGCCAGGAACCCCAGTTGTCTCCAATGCCGTCGTCGATGTTATTTGATCCATAACATACTCGCACGTCCTGTCCACCGTCGATATTCAAGTGGCTGATCGTGATGTCATCGATCGCACCTGCACCCTGTACCTGTGAACGAGCCCACATACGCACGACGAAACCCAACAGATCTGCGCTTGCCTGAAGTGTTGCGTGATCGTCGGGATTGGTGGATGTGAAGGTCAAATCATGTTTTGCTTCGTTGGCAACAAGGAAGATGGTCTTATCGATCAGGTAATCTCTGTAATCGCTGCTGTCTCCTGGAGATGTGAACGTGATCGTGTCTCCTGACAATGCCAAGTTGATGCAGTCCTGGATGGCATTGGAGTCTGGCTCAGTGTCGTATGGATTTGCTCCGCAGGTATCGACATTAATGGTGATTGGTCCAGCTTCTTGGAGGGTGATCGTCACCCGGCGGATAAATTCTGCGCCGTCCCCTCCATCGGCGATGCGAAAGTCTGCGCCATTATCACGGTTGGCGAAGTTTACATCGTTCAATCTTAAAACCTTGGTTAAAAAATTTCCTGTGTCGGTCTTAACAATATTCCCTGTGTTCTTGAATTTCCCATCCCCATTAGAACCCCCAGGGATAGCATCATATTGAATGTTGAAGGTGTCTGTGCCCTGGTCGAAATACTCGATCTCGATTTGTACGAACGTAGTCGGTTCGCCCGCATGGAGGAACTCGTCGTTGACATTGAACTGCATATAGGAGTCATTCACATTATTTCCATCTGGACCTGACAACGCCTGCCCATTTCCGGTCTTCCGAACTGCGATTGCCGGATCGCCGATAAGGGAGACTTCAGTGTCCACATCACCACCCGAATCCAGTAATAAGCCACTCTCGCCATCTTCCTGACTCCATGAGATCGGATCTTCCCATTGATGCGGTTCAATTGCAGTGGGTGTGAAAGTGGGTTCTAGAGCTGTCGTTATTACAGGAGCAGGAGTAGTGTCTACGGATGTCTCCGAACCTGGAAAGTTGCAGCTAACAAGTATCAAGAATATCAGAATCGCAGAGAAGTGAGATAACTTACGCATGATTTATCCTTTAGATAGTTAAATCGTAACATGCTTGATACATTATTGTGCATCTTTTAGAATACCAACGATGTTACCTAACCAGTCTAGAGCTGAGCGCCCGAGCACCGTGTTCCCGCTTGATTTTCGTGCCTCACGGGGAATCCGCGCCAGCGGGAAGTGGAGCGGCATAACTCGGGAGCTAGAATAAGTTGTGCCTTGTGACGATTGACTGATCAGATCCGTGAACCATCTGCCTTCCGGGAATATGGCACCTGCAGCCAACCCAGTGATTATCACAAAGTTAGTAGTATCGAGCCTGGCCAATATTTGCATTTCTTCTAGAATAACTATATAAACCACCCAATACTGCGGCGCAGAGTCTTTGGATCAGGCAGAGCGGGAGTTAGGTGAGATCTTACCTAATCTTGCCCGCTGCCGCAGCTATGGCAATTCCTCCAACTCCCACAATAATTAATCCGGCGATCCAGATTTGGAATACTAAAAATACTGCCCCGGCTATCCCGGCAATGCCTCCAATCAGCCAGTTTACCTGCCTGAGGATCTGGTCAGCTTCGATCTCAGTCCGCCCTTTTTCTACCAGGGTCCACTTTAAAACCGTACCGCCATCTACGATAGGCAGAGGAAGGAGGCATCCAAGAAAGATGAATCCTTGCCCGGCAATCGACCAGGCAGCCAGTTCCCGTACTAACGGATAGTTGGTGCTGACGATGTAGATTAAAATACTCATCAGCAATCCCAGCGCGCTGAATACCGGGCCGCCAAGAGCCCGCATGCGATGAGTGGCTGGCGATACTTTATTATCTGGATAAAGTGTCCGGGGCATTCCTGCGGTGATAAGGATCTCATCGAGGGGGGCTCTTGCATATCGTGCGCTGAATATATGGGCAATTGCATGTCCAATGTCTGCGAAAACAAGTAGGAGCACAGATAAAAAACCAACCAGCATACCCAACCATAAGCCGCGGTTTGGATGCTGATTTAAACCAAACCAGGTAGCGAAACCCCAAAGAACGATGAGATTGAGCAAAACTGCCGGCTTGATATTAACCGGCGTATCGAAGATTCTGGTCGAGATCATCCTATTTTCCTTGTGATAGTTTCCCAGATGGGTGAGCTATGAGAAGCATCCTGAGCAAATCGAAGGGCACCAACCTGGTTCAGTCAGCAGCAAGTTAATTTGAGCATAGCACAATACTTGTATATTTTCTAAAATCTGGTCGGATTACTAATTAAAGGACTACTATTAACTGCGCCGCAAGCTCCGGGTCGATTGGAACGGGGGAAGGCAGGCAAACAGAATAACCCGGAACCCACTCAATAACAAAAAGCCAGAGGTATGAGAAGGTGATAAGACATCATAGCATCATTAATTACGGGGAACGATGCCTGATTAAGTGATGGGAGGTAGACACAATCGACATGTTGACTAAGCCCTCCTGTTTCTAATCAGGGTAGTTTTTCAGTGTCAGTTAGTATCTCAGCACTGAGCAGGCGGTAGCCATCAGGCGATTCCTCGAACAATGCCCGCAGATGCACTTTAGCAATGATTTTTGATCCTGAGATAGTAAGTATGATATCAACGGGATCTCCAGCGACAAGAGCCCGGGCAACGATTTGGTTTTCGGTGTTGATCGGACCATATTCTGAATGCCCCCTTCCTCTGGATAAGCTTATTTCAGGATCGGTTTGACTTGCGATTATCTGCCCACTTATGACCTCTCCATTGATTGTCAAAGATTCCTTGATTTCCTGATCTGGGGGGTCCCCTAAATACTCCCAACCAGACAGGAATCCCAGATACCGCACTTCGCTGAAACCTTGCCAGGAGTATTCCGGAAAATCCGGGTCATCTGAGGCAAGGGATGGATCGCAGATTAGCCAAAGTGAAATCAGGAAATCACCGGATCTGACGGCACCTCCGGTGAGAGCAGGTGCCATGATTTGTTCGTTGATGCCTAATCGCAGGTGTGGAGTAAGGCTGTTGCCATTTATGCATGCGTGGTTCGATAATGATACTCGCGTCAGGGGGTGATCCTGCTCAGGGGTTGAACAAGCGGTGAAGAAGGGCAAACATACAAGCAAGGATAAGAGGGAAATAATTCTGATCAGCTTTTTGTTTGTAAGCATGAATTCCTACTCCTCGATTGGTCAGACAAATAAGCTGCTTTGTGAGCTAACAGATGAGCTCGTTAACCCTGGGGTATTAAGGGTTGCGAAGCACCTACCCCGCGGGTAAGAGGGTGCTCGCTGCCTGATTGCATCTCCCGGTCCTCCGCGTTCGGTCTTTGGTCTGCCAAGGCTAAGATAGAGCAGGGGTTTAGGCTTGATCACCTGGCTTTTCGTATGAAACACTGCATTTCTTGCATCGTTTCGGAAGCACGAGTCTAGTTTGAAAACCAAGCCGATATCCACACTTGGGACATTTTTCAGAAAACTGTAAAACAGCGGCTGGAAGGGCAACAAACAGAATTAATCCGGCGAATACAGCATAATTGGTCTTTTCGCTAAATTTGAGCAGGGCACTAGAAAATAAAGCAACACCTACAAGAACCATGGCAACAGTAAAGAAGATGATCATCCTCTTTTCCCAGAGTTTTACCCGCAGATATTGCTGTGTGTTTAGTTCATTGTTCATACAATATTTCCTCTAAAGCCTAAAGAATGAGCCTGAGCCAACAAAGGGTTGCAAGTATCAAGACATTGGGTTAATGGCACCTCCCACTACTGATCTGTATCCAACATAGCCCCAGTTTTATATAAATTGCGCGGTTCAGTATCGGTCTGAACCGAGTGACAGAGAACCCCGGTAGCCGAGGCTGAAGAGTAGGTGCATCCACCCAGCCCATCTGTGGCCATCTGAGCATGTATCACCAAGGTACCTTTTGAGTCGCGCAGCAGGATCGGAGGATCAAGCTGCTCAAGTTCCAGAACCAGCAACCCCTGGTGGAGACGTTCGATACCGCCCGGATTATTTTTCGATGGGGTGACTGTGAACAGCAATTCACCATTTCTGCCAATGGAGATATCTGGCTGCTGGAGTATGTTGACTCCCAACTCGTTATATGTATCACCATTGGTGATCTCTCCCACATGCCTCCAGGTCCATGAATCGGGCGGTCCAGAAGGTTCTGATGCGATGAGCTGAATGGTAGTTTTGTCGGTTTGTAGTTTTGAGCCATTAAAGGCAAGACATTCAAACACCAGATAAAGCTCCCTGTCAGCGGCAAACAGTGAGGGATTATTAGCCATCGCGCACTCGTTTAGGGGTTTATTGACCAGCACATCCAGCGCTAGATCCATATCGTATGCAGATGATGTGGATGATACGCCGAGCACAGACTCGGGCGACTCGCGCAATTCTTGTGGAGTGGCTGCAGACGTCACCCGAATCGTATAGCTGGTACTGAATTTTGGATTATAGCCCTGTAGCGGGCGTAGAAAATAACGCAAATGAGCTCCAAACCAGGTCACCTCTCCCCGGGTGTTTTTAATCCAGGCCAGCGAAGCGGTCTCGGAATCGTTGAGCCCATCCGGGTCACCTCCTTCAGGATCTTTTACTGGAATCGAAGGCCACAATTCGGATACAAATTTAAACGTTAACCCGCCATCTTCACTTCTAGCCAGGTGATTTGACACGATGGCTACCATGACCTCATTTCCGGAAAGGCTCGTAAGACTCCCTACTTCAAGCCATGAATAGCTTAACCAGACCTGGTTTGGATCATTCGGGTCTGCAATCAGATGAGGATCCGAGTATCCTTTAAAGGTTCCCGGGCTGGTTGCATAGGGATCCCCTTCCACGATAAGTGTTTCACAAAGCCCAGCATTGCAGTCTACTAGTTGGGGTGACAGGGGATTATCCAGATCTGATCCATTCACTTCTGGCACACTGCCCCCAGACATGCCATCACAACTGCTAAGAATGACGCAGACGCTTATTAAGATTGACACTGAAATGTTCCGTTGCATCGCTGTCTCCATTATGTTGAGTAGCGGATGAGCCCGTTTACCCTCAGGCACAGCAGGGCGGATAGCATCTGCCCCGCCGATAAAAGAGCATCCAAAGCCAGATGGTTTTTCCCAGTCTTCCGTCTTCGGGCCCAGGTTCTTCCATGGTTGCCGGGAGGAGCGGGGGTTAGATTTTTGTAACCCCAGATCATTGGACTGCTAATGTATCAATAATATTTGAACAACCCCCTTGGCAGATGTACTCAGCATGGTCATGGATACTCTCAAATTTTCGACCGACAATCTCATTGCACTCGAATTTATAATCAGAACTCTCTACGAATTGTTTAATAATTTTATCAATCCATGAAGCCGAAAAATTCATTCCAACTGGCTCTTCAGTTTGATGCATTGCTTGAATCCAGATCGCAGTCCCTAGTGCCCCGCAGGCACCTCCACTAAAGCCAATCCCACCAGCCAACCCCGCTGCCATTACTGCATGCATCTTTGATGCACCCATTTTTTTAGCTAACATCGCTGTACAACTAACCGGCGGAGGTGGGACAGGGAACTTTTCTTCAGAAAGCGCTGCCTCTATTGCACTATATGCTAGCGGGGCATAACGTGCAGCCAAACCGAAGCAGCCTATTGGGCCGCCCTTTAAAAAAAACTTCAGTATCGGCAGGACTTGATTTTCTCCCTGAAAGTTTAGTTCGGTTATTTCAAGACAATTAATTTCATTTCTGGACTTGGAACGAAAGGATTCTACAGCCTTTTGGGATGCAATAATAGCTGCAGCTTCAGCTGGTGACTCTAATCCATAGACTTGATACGCTTGTGCACCAGCAGCTAAGGCAGCACCCCATAGCATGCCACACTGGTAACCCTGGCCTGCTATTCCTCCTGCCAGGATCATTGTGGCTTTCTCTTCTGCCTTCAGCGGATGACCGAATGAGTCGTCAACGACACTCATTATTGTTTCAGATCAAGTTCCTTCTTTGAGAAATTTACGGATAGTTTTTATCGATGATATTCTTTGTTTTGTTTCAGCCATCTTAGATCCTATTGTTTTTTTATACCTGTGCCAAGAATAGATTTTATCCTCTCGAACCTTTATAACCGCAGCCATTAGATTGAGACAGACTTGGATAAGCAGTAATCACAGGCTCATCAACGATCTTGACGAAATTTACCGAAGCGCTGCCGCACACATGCCTGATACATGCTCACGACGACCGCCATCAAAACATTGAGAGAGAAAGCAGCTGTATTGACGATAACACCATTCAAGTTATTCTACTGTAATCACCTCTGGTATGAAACAATTGTCAACCACGTCGCTCTTGAGGTTAGAGAGCTTGATAGTGGAAATATCCCTTATATTGGTACTCTTGGTTTCTTTGGTTTGGCCGGCGACCGGGTCCAGTACAATCTTGCTGGAGAACTCTGTTTGCGTAAAATGGATTGAGCCGGAGCAAGTTTCTGGATCTTGTGATTGGTAAGATGTGGTAGGCTGCGAGAAAACAGTTTTAATGGTTAAGTGGAACATGCAGTCATTTGGAGAGAATATTCCTGTGACACTCACTTTGCCTTCCGTCTTCGCGGTGTAACTGCACCCGGGAAAGTTCGTAACCTCAGACCAGTCTGTCTTCCCAGCTCCTTCTACCAGAAGAAATCCTTCTTCTTTGCCATTGGAAAATTCGAGCTTGATAGCCCCCACTTCATGTTGAATGTCGCTCCCATTCGGGTAATCATACGTTTGGTTTCGGTCCAGGTTGAGGATTGCTCCGCCAGCAGTTCCGATAGGAGAAGTTGGTGTGCCGGGCGATCTGGTTCCGCGGGAACTGCCCTCCGCATCGGACGAAGATCGCTGGGGGTATTTGCATGCAGCCAACCCAAATACCAGGATGATCAAGGTCGCCCACCGGAGGCCCATGGAGATTTCACTGGCGATAATCCCTATCTTGCTCCTCTTAGTGCAATTGCGGGTGGAGATGTCTATGGTGTACTTCATGGTTGGACCTCCGGTTCATGAATAATGTTTTACAGGTCTCTCTTATCCTTTCACACGGCGCATTAACGAATGATCTATGTGATGCACCCGCAGCAGGATTTAACAAATCTGGATTCATTCTACCCGGTCGGAAGCAAAGCTTCCTCCCGTCTTCGATCTCTTTTCCTCGGTCGTGAGCGCAGCAAACAGCCTGCTGTCAGGAGGAGCGGAGGTTAGGTGGACGCTGAAGAAAGACCTCAATCAATGAATAGTTTTCTAATATCTGACCAACCATAGGCAACTTCAATAATTTTGGTCTCAAAGTATTCATTATTCTGCCATTGCTTGTCTGTTAGATACTCTCCTCCAAGTTTTTCATAAAATTTACGTGATGGGTTTTCTTCAAGTACCCATAAAAACAAATTGTTGCAATTTAGAGCGGCCAAATGCTTGCTGACTGTGCTGAATAGGCGGCTTCCAATTCCTCGTCGTTGATGTGCTCTTTGAACATGCAGAGCAACTAACTCACAATCGTACGATAAACCTTTATCTGAATTGATTTGACCGAGAGCATACCCGAGAATGTCATTTCGTCCTTCAACTGCCACAAAAAGTGGATGGGTATTGGAGGAAAACCACTCTTCCCAATCTTGTTCTTGTTCCTCAAAGGAAAAATGACTTAAATACAGAGGAGGCAAAATGCCTTCATAGGTATTTAAGTAGCTGTTTACTTGTACTTTAGCAATACCTGCACTATCTGATGTTTTAGCTTGTCTAATTTCCATCTGGAACAATACCTTGCCGACTAACGTACGAGTTTTACGAAGCATCCTGGTGAGGACATCCGAAACAGAATGTTTTTCCCGGTCTTCCGTCCTGGGAACAGGTCTAATCCTGGCTTTTGAGGGAAGCGGGAGACAGATGCATCGAGAAATCTGGTTTCCTAATAACCCTCTCTTTTCTTGTCTCGGCTGACTAGGGCCAATTGTAAAAGGGCTCATCGGCGATGACCAGATAATCCTGTTTGATATCCTCTGTGAAAACAGCGTGCATTTCTGATTCTTTTTCGCGCCATTCCATATAACCGTATATTGAATTACCAGTCTCTGAATTCGTACCGATGAATTTCCCTTGAGGACCGCCGCTGAATGTCAGATTATGTAAAATCACCTCGCTGGTTGAGAAATTTGTGCGGGCATAGATATCCGCTTTTTGTTCTGCGGATAAATCTTCCTCAAGTTCGGTATTGATGGCGGTGATGCGGATGGGCGTATAGACACGCGAGATAGTTGCTGCTCCGTAAGCATCCTTTTGGTTGCCCACATCCCAAAAACGGAGCACATAGCGCATTCTGGCGTTGACCCCGTAGGTGTAGGCCTGGTCAAAATCGACCACATTGCCCGCTTCATCTATCAACACATACACTTCTGTAGCCGGCTGCACTTCAGCGGTATATTGGGTTGGCTGTTCCGGTATCCAGCGTGGTTCTTCTTCACCAAAAATGGTACAGGCTAAGCCAACCGCTATCAGAGCAGCTGCCGCTAACCAGAGCCTAACAACCCTTTGCTGTGTGCGTTTGTCCTTTTCCATGTAGATTGCTCTCTCCCTGACTTGAATAAGTTGGAATTTTTTCGTTTTGCCGGAGCTTTCTACGGGCGGCTTAAAGATCGAGCCTGCCGGCATCCAGCAGGATTTCCGGAATTCTTATAACCCAATGAACAAACTCACCTGGTGCCAGATGTTTTTCGGTCCTCCGCAACGATCCCTGATCCGTTGCGATGGAGAGCCGGGTTTGGGTATTTCTGATTGTTTAATTGTACTCAGTGATCAACTATTTTTGATCACTGAGAATCAATTGGTTTTCAGGCAACATTTACCGGGAAACTACTGTGGCCAATCATCACCATCGGTATAGCGGGTACCCCGATGTCCTTTTTTGGAAACCGGAATTGTTAAACGTTCACCCGGCGCGGCGACCATGATCAACGTGCGCGGTTTGCCCGACCTGGGGTTGACAGCGCCAGGGAGCAGCGCTTTGATCCGCAGACGACCTATCAGCTGGTTTCCGAAAATTGTATACACAAAGTGGCCGACCTTAAGCTTCGATGGTGAACCAGCCATGTGAAACTCATATTCCGAGAGCGATCCATCGTACAGGCTATCGACAGTCTCTTGACCAGCACTGGCTGGGATTGTTTTCGTGATTCCAAAATTCATTGTTTAGTCTCCGGCTATTTTGCTAATATTATACTTCGGTATCCGTTCCGTCGTGGGCCCTCAGGAGGAGGGGTGATTAGGTTTCTTCATCAATTATCTTATTTGCTCAAGTGAGTCCTCTTCCTCCTGCCTATCACCAAAAGAAAGGCCAAAATCTAGCGATCTCTCAAGAAATTAAATAGCCTTCTCACGGTAGCCGAGTTGCAAATGAAGAAAGCCTCACTCCTATGTCCAATCAGGGTTGTAGGGTTCAAACTCAATCGCTTTGTAGATACTTCTGTGACCCAGATAGTGTCAGTGTCGAGGCTAGCAGAATCCACCAGACAGTCGACACGATTGTAGCAATTTCAAACCAGATCCAGCCCCAGGCCCCTACCCTGCTTTTACAGCGAGAAGCAAATAAGATAAGCCTGGTATAGATAGTCGATTATGAATACCACTCACTTCCGCGGAGCAAACGATAGCTGTGCCTGTTGCCTGCCATTGGGAAACTGAGGGGATCGCTCAAATCATCTGCTGTACTTTGTCAGGGTATCCACCATTTGCTGGTCGATGACCAGGTTTTCAGCATTGATCGTGGCTGTAAAATCAGCCATCCCCTTGAGTGTGATTTCCCGGTCCAGCAGATTCTCTTCATTCAGGGGGAATGAAATGCTGAACCTGACCGCATCCCAGGCGGGAGTGCTTGGGATGGCCGCCAGGTGCCGCCAGCGTTCAGAATAACCTTCCGTGACTTTCTTCCAGGGCCAAAAGATCCAGCCGTTGACAGGAGATCCCGGTTCCTCAAATATCTCGAGGACTGCATCAACCCACTCAACCTTGTGCGCACCGAACTCACCGTTCCATAAAGGAACTCCCTGAGCTGCAGAAATAGCGCTTAGGTTTTGCAGTTGGCTTTCATCGATCTCATCTGACAGGAAGTTGTAGGTGTGAAAACTATAGGCCATATTGGAGGAAAGGGGTTCCGAAAAGAAGCTGAAATCGCTGGTCAGGTGATTGCCTTCGATGATGATCATATGATAGGGATCAACTTCACGGATGGCTATTATCAGGCGCTGGTACAAGAGCAGGAGATCTGCGAGATTGGTATATCCCGGCTCGTTCAGCAGATCGTAACCGGCAATCATCTCTTCCTCATGATAACGGCTGGCAATGGCGCGCCAGAGAGCTACTGTCTGATCTTGATTCTCCCGTTTATCCCATAACTTTTCAGGATCGGGATCGGCTACGAAGACGCTTGATTGACCGCCAGGAGCGGAATGCAGGTCAAGGATGATATAGATTTGATGGCGTTTCCCCCACTCCAATAATAGATCCAGGTAAACCCAGCCTTCAGCTGAGTAATCGACTTCTCCAGCTTCAGATTCGAGCACTGTATGGTTAATGGGTACCCGCACGGCATTGAATCCGAGATCTGCGATCATCGCTATGTCTTTTTCTGTAATGAAGTTGGCGTAGATTGCTTTCCGGAATTTTTGAAGTTCGTCCCGGCCCACCAACTGCTCCAAGCGGGAGGAAATCTCGGTTTCAGATGTGAAGCCTGCCCCCCACAATGAGCCGTTCCACATCAGCCAGCCTTCCAGAAGTACGCCCCTCAGCTTAAGCGGGTTTCCGTCTGGACCAATGATCTGCTGGCCCTCCTGGTGGACCATGGGGTTATTCCCCTGGACCTGATCCTGGACTGGCTCGACAGAAAAACCGGGAGGGAGGGAAGCAGCGCATGCGGAACACAGCAGAATACACATTGCAGTCAGGTAGTTTATATATTTCATCCGATTCCTTGATTTTTTCATTTTAAGCCTGCTGGTTACCGTTGCGAGGACCTGATTGTACAGCTGGCGATTATGTTGAAAGACTTGTCGTTCATCTCCTGACACGCCCGGGATCATTTTATGCTCATTACATGAAAGCAAATCTTCTTGAGGATCAATCGTTGGTGGCAGTGCCCATAAGATTCCTAGGACGATGATTCCTCCAACTGGAGCCAGCAGGAACAATTGCCACCATACGCTCTGACCGCTATCTCGAAGTCTGCGTGTTCCCGCTGCCAATAAAGGGAGTAGAATCGCGATCAGGAATATGCTGGTTCCAAGCTCGCTCAAGTACGACAATCCCGAGGCAACAAGTATGACGAACAGCATAAACCACCAGAACTCTGACCGCGATGCGCGACCATTAAATTCTGCATATTTTGTGAGACAAACGCGGATCGATTCGGAGAAAGTTAAAGGGTTAAACTCGCTGCGGACATTTGAATTCGAAGAATTGTTCATTGCAAACTCCTTGCCGATTCTAGAGACGGTTTCTTTGATAGATTTTACCCAATCCAATCAATTGAGTCTGTCTCTATTTTCAGCGCTCTTACCTTGATCTGCAACAGTGGAACACCCTAGGTTTAAGATTAATTCTACTCTGGAACTTACTTCAAACTTGGCATAAAGGTTTTTTAAATGGAATTCAACCGTGCGGTCAGATATTCTAAGAGATGATGCTATCAACTTCTAGCTTTTGCCCTTTAGCAATTGTTGGTTGACTTCCTGATCGCGGTTGCTCAATCGGGGAAATTGTGTCATAGTGAAATTACATTAAATTGCTTTTATTCCAAATCCAACCAACTGATGAGCTCGTTTTTCCTGAGGAAACGAAAGGTTGCGAAGCATCCTGGTACGGATACCCGCAGCCAGATTGTTTTTCCCGGTCTTCCGTCCTCGGTCCCCGGTCCGCCGCAGGCGCTGGTCTTGAGCGGTTTGAAGGAGAGTAGGGGTCAGGCGCGACGTTCTACATGTCCGTCGGGGTTATGATCGCCCGCCAACTTGAGTTCGAGCTGGTGCTCCAGCCAGGCTTTGCATCCGGCAAGGGCGAAGCTGAAGCCCCCCATCGAATCGATCGCCTGGGCAACCTTTTCATCGTCGGTCCCAGTGAATCCCGAGGCTGTGATGGTCACAAATGTTGCGTCATTCCCTATTGCCGTGAACGACCACTCGACGGGTGTTGGCCACTCGATGAGTAGGCGGCGATTGCTTTCCAGCTCTTTGACCAGGACATCTGCTGACACCCCGTACATATCCCAGTGCCAGGTGACTCTCTCGTTGGGAGCCAGCCTGCTGCTCCCCCGCGTAAACCAGAAACGGCTCGTGATTCCAGGGTCGACGAATGCCTCGAAAACTTCGGCTACGGGCCTTTGGATGAGCATCTGTGTGCGTGCGACAGGTTCAGTCTTCAGGGTCATTTTTTCTCCTTCACTTCAAATTGTGATGGTGTGCAGCCTCGAGTCCTAAATTAAAATGTCAACTGAAGAGCAATCGAATATTGCTGAACTTCTCTACTGTCGCCGAACACGATGGATGGTGTCTCGGGAATAATTTGCCTTTCTTTTCCTTGATTACGACTCTCACTGATTTTGGTTCTATTTTGCTCGTTCACGGTCTTCCAGCGATAATTTCACATTCACATTTGTCCCAACTTCAATTTCG
The DNA here is from genome assembly GCA_963751575.1 of uncultured Chloroflexia bacterium. Lineage (GTDB taxonomy): Bacteria > Chloroflexota > Anaerolineae > Anaerolineales > UBA11858 > B10-G9. Next base: position 195,959 of record CAVVUX010000002.1, read on the forward strand.
CTCTCTCGTAACCATCCAGCTCCTAATCGAAGAAAATAGTCTTGTCCCAATGCTCCCAGGGTACCGCGCACGAAAATTCCATTAATTGTTCCCAATACATAGTATCGCGGTTTCGGACCCCAGACTTCCCGCGGCGAGAATGGAATTGCTACATATGTGAATTTTCCTTCTCTATGCACTGTTGCTTCAAATTCTTTTTGATCTGTTCCGCTCATTTTGATATTTCCATCTCGTATTAACGTGGCGTTGTTTGTTAATTGCACCAGAATGTGTGTTATGACGCTCCAGGGATTGCCTTGCGAAGCACGGCTATTACCTTGTGTTGTCAGTGTCCTTGTTCGGTTCTGCCTGACCCCTTTATTCGTCATCCCTTATTCTGGGCGATTGATTCATATGTCCGGATGACTCCGTGCCAACCGTGCAGGGAACCCAGTTCCTCCTGGGCAAGGGTGAAGCCTGATTTCTCCAGAACGCGGCAGGAACCTCGGTTACCGCTGGCCACGATACCGAGGATTATCGGCGATCCAAATGTCGCGTGACCCCACCTCGCCATCGCTGAGACTGCTTGAGTTGCGAAGCCTCGGCCCTGTTGGTCGTTTTCTATGGCGTAGCCGATCTCCACCTGCCCCCGCAGGGGACTCAATCCAACATGACCGATGAGTGCACCTGATTGCTGCAGGCAAACACCGAGAACGCACGGAGCCTTGGCTGGCGATTGCAGATCTCGGTATTGGCTTATGAGATAGTTCAGCAGTTCGCTTGCGTTTTCTTCATTCGCAAGTACTTGGTCCGGCATCCAATTACGCATACCCGATTCGAGACTCATCGCGTACACCTTGGGCACATCCACCTTTGTGAGCTTCCGGAGGATCAACGAAGTTGTATAGATGGGCTCAATTTTGTGCATATATAAACCTCTAGTCCCTGGTTGAATGGATGAGCTTTGCGAAGCATCCAGGTGGAGCGGGGGCTAGGTCGCGGCGATTTAACTTTCATTGGAATGCTATAACAAAATCCATGGCTCCAATAACTATAAATACAATCCCAGAAATCGCGTGTCCTAGCCAGGGAGACAAGATGTTATTGCTCCGAGAAAACACATAGCCATAAGCCAAACCCGCCAGAAATGTAGATGAAATTCCAGCTGCGCTCTCTAAAGGGTATGGTGATAGATCAACGATTGGAGAGACATAATGCCAAAAAGTGAAGCCTGCACTGGCAATTATCAAACCTCTCCAATTACCCAATGAGATTGACAGACTTCTCTGAAACCAACCCCGAAAGAAGAATTCTTGGAAAGGGCTAATCACCAGCAACCAGAATGGGATACCAATTAATAATTGCTGCAGGAGATTGCTTGGCGGATTATGGTAGCCCAATACCAATAAACCTAAGAAGCTAGTTACAGCACCAGCTCCAATCCCCCACAACACTGCTGGACCCAATTTATCCTTTGAGAAACCCAGCTTTCCCCAGTTACCTGTAAATCGTCCCCAGATAAGCGGAAATACTATCCCTCCCAAGACTATTAGCCCGAACAACGGATAAAAGAATCTACTTAACCAGCTAACTGCACAGAATATAAAATAAACGATAGAGATCTGGCCTAATTGCATTAGTTGCCTCTGTTGATTGATATCTCGCTCGATTTCCATTGCAGATCCTCTTGTCAGTGGTTAATATACTCGTTAGAAATCAATTTAGATTATTAGCAAGTTAATGGATTGAGCTCACCTGTTGCCGGGATTTTCCCGGTCTTCCATCCCCGGTCGTTCGTCCGTAACCGGCTGTCGTCCTGAGCGGGGGTTAGGCGAAAAACAAACTTATTAACTTTCGCCTATCATCAAGCACATAAGCTCCCATTCACAGTTTCATCCTATGGTTTTTGGGGGAACAATGTCAGGGATGGATCGCCGAGGAAGATCTGCACTGAGAAATGTAATTCCCGGTCATTTATCCACGGATATATTAAAGGGGTGTTGACATGTTCCAGGATTGCTTCTCCAAAACTCTTCCCCTCCGATAAATCGACAGCAAAATTATGGCCGTAAAATCCATCCTGATTACTGCCCATTCCTCCAGATTCGCTGGTTGTTCCCCAGGCCAGGAGAACCAGGCTAGTAGGGCTATATAGAACTGAAGTGAGATAATTTGTTGGGTGATCCAGGTTCCCGGTTGAACAGCCGCCTGTGTAGAAGAATACGGTTTGCACCGGGTTGCTCTCGACCCAGTTAATATTGGTGCGGCCGCTGGACTGCCAGGATCCATGGGCGCCGACAAAAGTGAAGTCCGCGACTCCTTCAGTCAGGGCTTGATAGCCTTGTTCAACTGTCACATCGGCGAAAGTACTGTCAAAGAAGATGTGGGCATTGGGTCCTTCGCTTAATGGAGTCCACGCATATTGGCCAGATTGGAGCAGCTTGGTGAATCTGGTGTGTTCTTCCTCGGTTGTGGCTTTCATAAACTCATTAATTTCGAGGTAAGCGCGCGGTAGGGTGTATTCACCCTGGCGATAGGCGTGATTTTTTTCGAAATAGCGATTGATCGCTGAGATGGTTTGTGATTGATCGCCCCTGTAGAACGGCAGCAGACCAACCCAGATTTCCCAATCCATTTCGCCTTCGTGTATATCGAAAGAAAAATCGTGATTACCAAGTGAGGTATACTCTTCTGACGTCCCGAAAGTGCCATCCAGATCGGCAAAAAACTGATATGAAATCACTTCCTGCTCGCTGGGCGGGATATCTGGATTGGCGTATTCCACTCTGAACCATTGATAGGCATATGGCAGATTTCCGATCAAATAGACCCCGGTCAGGCATTTATCTGTTGAGGTATAAAGATCGGCTAGATATGAACGGAGATCAACCGCTGTTGCAAATTCATTGCTTTCCTCAATCACAATAAATCCCTGCTGTTCGAGGTCTGCTTCAAATTGCGTAAGCCCCGGACGGATTCCATCAAGGATCTCAGGATCAACAATCAGTGCTAGAGTAATTGATCCGGGCTGGCAGCCTTGATATCCAGTTTCTGACTCGCTGGTTGGAGTTGAATCCGGCCCTGCGTCCTGGTTGATGTTCTCGGCTATTGGGCTGGGAGTGTCCGGTGCGGTAGTTGGCAGTACCTGGACCTTGGATTCAATTCCCTGGGGTGTGCTGCAAGCCCCAAGTAAGAGGAGAAGTGATATCGTTAGAAAGATAGATCTGGATTTCTGCATGGATTCCCTCCGTAGTTGATTTTTCCTGGTTTTTCATTCTCGGTTCCCAGTCAGTCGAAAGCGCTCATCCTGAGGGTTGCAATGGAGAGCGGGGGTTAGCCATCCTTTTTAAAAATGAGACAGTAGCTATGATCATATCCAGGACCATAACCGCCACCCCAATGTAATACCTTTTCTTTGATAAATGGGAACTCCTCTTTAAATATAGTGGCTATATCCCAAGCAAGAGTTGTCAAACCCGAATAACCCTCTAAGTTTGCTGCTTCTACAATGAGATATTTGCCAGGCTTTAGATGGTGCCACGCACTTTTTGCAATTGAAAGTAAATCCTGCAGGTAATTAGAATAGCAATCATCCTGTTTGAGCTCCCTGCGCAATGGATTTCGGTTATATGACTTATTCATATATGGTGGAGAGAACAAGATCAGATCAACTGCGGGTATTCCATAATCTGAAAGTCTTAGGGAATCACCATGAACAAGCAATTCTTTTTTCTTTAACCTTGTTACCCCATACTCATATCTGGCTCTGTCCGCCTCAATTCCATAACATATGCGTTTTAGTCTCTCGGAAACGATTAATGTAGTTGCGTACCCGGCAAAAGGATCTAAGACGATATCTCCCGGCTCAGTATACTGCTCAAGAACATATTGCACAAAGGTCTCTGGAAATCGAAAGTCCTGATCTCGAAATTCTTCAGGCAGCAACTCATTATTTTTGTTCTCAAAAAACAGGACAGTATTGTTCATCTTACAATCCTCTGATGGTTAGCTAACGGATCAGCTCGTTTGTCCTGAGGAAACAAAGGGTTGCGAAGCATCCTGGTGAGGACACCTGTCGCTGGGATTTTCCCGGTCACTTTACCCCGGTCCTCCGTCTCTTGTCCCCGGTCTTTCGCGAAGCGAACCTTTCCGGCTGGCGTCCTTAGCGGAGCAATGGAGAGCGGGGGTTAGGCTTCTTTTTATTATATATTCGATAGTGTTAGTGCTCCAATAAGAGACAAGCCAAGGCCAATTGGTAATAAATATTTATAAAACACCTTGATCAATCCTGTTGTGGCTCCAGAAAATGTCAAATCTTTGTTGCCAGCTGCCTCTTTTTCGTAAATTCTTCTTGCTGGAACTATGTACCAAAAAAGGAAATTCGTAAGAACGAATGATGCACCCAACGCTGGCAAAATCAGTGGCATTACCATCAGAAAACTTGAAATGAATGACTTGAAACCAATGCCCTCACTCCAAAATTCATTGAGAAGCCCAACATGGTTAGGATAGGCAATTAAATGAATTTGCCACATGGCAGCGAATAATAGATACCAAAATAAACCCAGCAGGACGAATGAAACGATGATTTTTGGTAGGTGCCAAAGTGATATCCGGCGTAATGATCTTTCACGCCAATCCTGTCTGAACTTGTTGAGGGTTTTCCCTATATATCTCATAAGGTGATTAGCTGCTTAATGGATCATCTTCGGGAAGCATCCTGGTAGAGCGGGAGTTAGCTGGAACTTTAATCGATCTTAACTCTTATAATCATATATTCGATCCTCCGTCTTCAAACTTTTGTCCCTTGAAACCTGATACCCCGCCGGAAACCATGAATGCCATGGCTCTCCCGCTGTCAATTTCAAGTGCTGTAATTTGATCTTTATTGGCAATGATCACAACCCCGCCCAGGTTGAAAGCCTGTGGAACGTACACCGCAACGCTATCTGCCGCACCCAGATCCGACAAGGTATCTCTAGTGACAAACCCCATAAGTTGGATACCACTTCCAGGTAGGAGAGTGACCAATACCGGCTGATCAAACTGCTTTTCATCCCCAACGAAAGCGTTCATCATATCCTTAACAGAGGAATAAATCATCTTTCCAACTGGCATACGGTTAAACAGGTTGTCGATGAGATTTGCAAAACTCCTGGCTAGGACAGTAGAGATAAGGAAGCCGGTAAAAGTGACCAATGTCAGCATGAGCAGAAAGCCCAATCCTGGGATCTCAAAATTAAATATTTGGTCAATCCTTAAGAAAATTATATAAAGGACATATACAGTTGCAACTACAGGGATGAGGAACAATAATCCTTGACCGAAGTACGCAGCAATTTTCTTCATGGAACCTCTCCTGATCGGTTAATGGTGGCAAGCATACTGCTTAGCCTGGACTTATGGTAATCTGAATCATATCGCCAATTCGGATCTGGCCTGACACGAATGAGATTTCTTTTATTTTAACCTGATCTCAACTACAGCCGGGTTTGCTTTTTCCGGTCCCCGGTCTCTTTTACTCGGTCGTTCGCGAAGCGAACATTACCGGCTGTCATCCTGAGCGGAGCGATGGAGAGCGATGGTTATGTACTTTATTATAGATCTACTTCATATTTATCTGAGACTAGATGAAAGTGAAGATGATCCACATCCTGAGCGCTGCCACCATTCACTATTAAACGATACCCGAATGCAACAAGACCAAATCTTTGAACCAACTCATTTAAAGCTTTAAAAAGACCCGACTCAAATTCTTGGTCATCAGAAGGAAGATCTTGCAGTGACCTGTATTTTGCTTTTGGAACGATCAAAACATGCAAAGGATAAGAGGGTGATGGATGGTGGAAAGCAATTAAAGTATCAGTCTCGATTAGTTTTTCACCAGGAATAACAAAACTCAAATAGGCAAAGATCCAATGAAGGACTACTCCGCCGACCCAAGTTTTTGCAAGTGTAAATAGGAATCGTTTCATGTATGTAGTGGAAATTGCCTTTTGTACCTTACGTTAGAATTCAGCCGTTGTAGACGCTTTTCCCGCAAGCCCGCTGGAATGAATGGTTATACATTTTTAAATATTCCATGTGACCTTCTGAATGATATGGGCCACGATAATCTATACCATGTTGCTATAGTTGACCATTTATCATTCTGGGGTTCCTGCAAATATGCCTTATATGCTTTTTTGCCCTTAAAATATTCGACTATTCTATATTTACCTTGAATATACCCAATAACTATTTCTTTATATTCTGCAACCTTTACCGGGTCTGTGCATGGAAAGTTCTCGAACCAGAAATTGCGAACTGAAAAGTGTAATTCATCTTCGTTTTGTAAATTTAAGTTGATTGGGTAATTAACGCCATTTTGTTTTGGAATATCGATGTTCAGCTCGACATGCTCATGCTCTTTGTCTATTTGCATTGAAATATTAGGAAATTCAGATTGTATTTCTTGGAATACTTTTTTAGCAATTTCTATTGTATTCATAATATGAATAGCGGATTAGCTATTTTGTCCTGAGAAACGAAGGGTTGCGAAGCACCCTCGTAAGGGCACCTGCAGCCGGATGTTTTTCCTAAACTCATCACCTCGGTCCTCCGTCTCCTGTCCTCGGTCGTTCGCGAAGAGACCCTTTCAGGCTGTCGGGTGGAGCGGGGGTTAGGTGGCAATCATTGGTTATGATTATTAGGAATGAATTGGATACTATCGTACATTATTTCATCGAGTGGATCCTCGTTGGGACCGGATGCACTAAAATGGACCATCTGACCAGTTTTCCAGGTTGCTGCAACTTGATATTCCTGTGAATATAGGAATATATACATTTCTCGAAGAAGACATGTGGACTCTTCAATTGTTTTTTGATCACCAACAATATGAACCAAGGAATACTCCTTGTCTTCAACTGGTTTGATCTGCCCTACTGAAAAACATTCTCCATAGTAATTGTCAACCAGATTTTCAAGGTCTTGTTCTGAGTTTATAGGTCGAACGGCTATTTCCCAAATATAACTAGAGTACTCTCTGTTTGCTACAGCATCTAAATCATTCTTAATCCAATCACATCCACCAAATGTATGCTTATACCCCTGACCACTAGGTATCGCAGTAGGTTCAGCAAGAGAAACCATGTATTTACTGGTGATATATACACGATCAATTCCCTCAATGACTACAACTGGTGCCTTCCCTGATTGAAGGCGGTAAGAGAAATCACCATTCGCTTCATTCCAGTAGCAGCTGGCAGAACCATGAAACATCGACTTGGGAACCAGCATTGTAAACCCCAATCTGAAATTGGTATATTGGTTCCAATCGGAGTCGACTTCTATCAGCTCGGATGGCTTAGGTTCGACTGTGCTAGAGGGCTCAGGTAATGATATTGTGGTCGACGCAGGAGTGTTTGTTTGATCGTTTTTAATCTGTGTTGGTGAGGCTCCAACCTGGCTATCACTTGAACAGGCTGTAGCATAAAGTATTAGATATGCAATCGAGAAGTAAACCATGAATCGCTTCATCCATCCTCCACAGATTTTATGTTTTGCCACCTAACGGATGAGCTTTGCGAAGCATCCTCGTAAGGGCACCTGCAGCCGGGTCTTGGTTTGTAAGATCCAACTTCCCAGGCCATCCACCTTAACCGGCGGTCGGGTGGAGCGGGGGTTATCACGGGAAGACAAATCAATAACAGCTTTTGTAATCATCAATAATCAATAAAGAATGATCGAATTCATTATAGTTCTTGTATTCTCGGAGAATATAACTTCATCAACTCCATGGCCTTCGTAGAAAAATTGAGCAATATAGTTTTCTACGCCAAGCATTAATGTAGAAGATTGAAAATCGGGGTTGGATGCTGTAAAGCTAGCGACTAAAGTTTCTCCTTGTTCTGCATAGACGATAGTGGAGAACGTATCAAGTGAATCACCCATATCTTTTTCAGCTTGTTGTCTTAATTCTGCCAATCTTTGGAACTCCACCGAACGATCTATTTCATTATCGTCTGGAGATCTACCAAATATGGTTATAGTTAATGCTTCTTTGTCATTAGAATTGAAATATACAAATGGATCTGGTCCAGATATTTTTTCCCATTCGCCGGGCAATGTGAGCTTAAAAAAATCTTCTTCAATAATGGTCATCTGACCAGCGGCTTGGAGGATCATTCCGGGAGTTTCTTCTAGCCCATTGACATTTGATGTGCATGCTGCCAAAGTCAATAAAGTGATTATTGCCGTCAGCAATATTGCAGACTTCTTTGAAAATAGTTTTTCATGTAGCATAGTTATTAAGTGATAACGGATGAGCTCAGCGGCTCTAAGCGAAGTCGAAGAGTCCGCTGCAGCGGGGGTTAGGCCGCCACAATAATATTATAGACATGAGATAAATTAACTAGCGTCTTTGTCTCCTTTAAGTATTAATTGGAAATACCCATATCCAAAGGCAAATAACAGATATAGAGCCACATTTGTCCAACCAAGTACATTAAAAACCCCTGAAATTTGAGCTTGTAAAGCCAGCATGAAAGACAAGGCATTACCAAGAAATAACAATAATGCTAATGTTTTCAATATCTTGGATCCAACATCATTTCGAAAGATCAACATGATTATACTTAGCTGGATATTTCCTATTCCAAACACTCTTGCTGTGAGAAGCCCGGTTGAATTTGTAGCCGTGTCGTAAACGGAGAGCATCCATGAAGGTACAAGGAGAAATCCTAGTCCGAATAGAAACAATAAAATCGAATGGATCGTAATCAATGTGCCGAGTTTCATGCTCTACTTACCTAGATGCTGTCTGATGAAGGCCTTAAAACGTTTCTCACAAAGAATCATTAGTAATATGGCGGTCTAACGGATGAGCTTTGCGAAGCACCCTCGTAAGGGCACCTGCAGCCGGGTCTTGGTTTGTAAGATCCTACATCCCAGGCTATCCACCTTAACCGGCTGTCGGGTGGAACGGGGGTTAGGACGCCCTAATCATGAATATTCGATCTATTATCTATTGAATACTTCCAATATTGAATCCCATTCTTGTTGATTTCATCAGAAAATTGCATTCCAATTTTCTCAGAAACACGCTTAGATGCCTCGTTTCCAACCCGAATAAGGGAGATCAAGGATGGGAGTTTGAGGGTATTAAATGCATAATCACAAACGGCCAATGCGGCCTCCGTCGCATATCCTTGATTCCAGTAATCACTTCGAAAATCATAGCCGAGTTCGGTTGCTAACTCTCCACCCACTTCCATATGTTCAAGCCCACAATCCCCAATTAGGAGATCATTTGATTTGAGTATGACTGAGAAGAGCCCATATCCATGATTATCTTGATGTGCAAGATTCCCGCGGATCCATTGCTCCATTTGTTCGTGACCGAAGGGTGCAGTGTTAAAGGAAGCCATAACGATCGGATCCCCAAATATTGTCAGGAGACCATCAATATCTGATGAGTACATCAGACGAAGGTGCAACCTAGGAGTCTCAAGTTGTAATTCGTTCATAAGTATTATGTTTTCTCCATAATGAGATTCTTATGCGGCCTAATGTATGAGCTTTGCGAGGCACCCTCGTAAGGGCACCAGCAGCCGGGTCTTGGATTGAAAGATCCTATCTCCCAGGCCATCCACCGGAACCGGCTGTCATCCTGAGCGGAGCGATGGAGAGCGGGGGTTAGGTGGCATTGATAAGAGCGATCTCTAATAATACTTAACCCATAATTATATAATTACCAGATAATCTTACATGCTATTCTGTAGAAAAACGAAGTGTATATGGATTGTTGCTACTGAAAGCGTCAGTAAGCGCGACGACACCTATAGCATAGTATCCGGCTTCTGCGTCCTGGATCTGGATAACTTTATCGTTCAGAGATGGATTCATATCACTGCCTAACTCAATCGGGAAAACAGAATTAGTTATCCACACAAGGCCACATGGGACGGGCATATCTCTTAGGCTGATAACAATATCGCTGGATGAGGGTAAATAAAAAAGAAACCAATCATCGTCATCACCAGGATTGATAAAGAATGTTAAATCCTTATTGATTGACCACAAACTGGAAACATTCATCTCATTTGCCACATCATCCCCTGAGGGAAAAGTAGCCGTGACTCTGGGGGTTAGAGTTGGACCAGGTGTCATGGTGGGCAGGATTTCTGTCAGGGATGCGGCAAACTGGCCTGCAGGTACGTCAAAATAGAACGTATCTCCATCTTCTGTCTCAATAATCAAGCGCTTTCCAACTGCATTAATAATATCTGGCCGTCCGGATCGGGCAGGTAATTTTATTCGATCTCCATAATAATCCCAGATAGTTCCTTTACGAACAACAAATAATAGACCTTGTTCTTGATCGTTTGCGTCCACTCCAGCGTAAACCAAGATTGCTTTGCCATCCTCGGTTTCTGTCACCCAGGCTAACAGATTGCCATAGAAACTTCCCATATACTGACTCATGTGCATGCCCACATCTTCAGTTAGCACACCTTCTCCTAGTGGTGTGCCTAGTGGTAATTCCAGTTGGATAGGGTCAGGGGTTGGTCCTGGCCATATAAGTGCACCTCCAGGAGGTGGCGTAGGCAATTGCAATGCAGCAACCCTGGTCTGTTCTAATGCAATCATCATAAGGGGATAATCAGTTGGAAAAGGCGTGATGGTTTTTGTTTGTAGCATATTCAGCGTTGGGGTGCATTGAGTTGTAATAAGTGGAGAGGGCGTGATGGACGTTGTTTGTAGCATATTCAGCGTTGTGGGGTATTGCGTTGTAATAAGTGGAGAAGGCGTTTGAGTTAGGACCGAAGTCTCATTTACACAACTTGTAACAAGTCCTAAGATGAGGAAAGAGACCAAGAATATACAGGTTGGATAATTTTTGATTTTCATCTACATGACGCCTCTCAATCAAGAGACAAATAAACTTCTATATAAATGTTCGATAATGCTAGCTAACGGATGAGCTTTGCGAAGCACCCTCGTAAGGGCACCTGCAGCCCTTAACCAGTATAAAACAAAAACGCTACTAGTTTTGATATTAATGAGTTAATACACATCGCCTTTAATGCCCTCGTTTCTGGCTGTCAGGTGGAGCGGGGGTAGCTGAAATCATGAACGCACAATAACTATCATTATTGATAAAGAAATTAATAAATAATTGAGTATAGAAGAGGGATACCAATACCGACGATGGTAATTACTGATCCTAGTAATAACCGATTTCTATAGTCCTTTGGGAAACCCATTGATTTCAACTTCCAATGCTGATACCAGTAAATACACACAACGATTCCAAAGAATAATAAGATTGCATAATTGGAGCTAATAAATATAACTGCTATAGCGAGAATCATTATTGGAAATGATAGTTTTCTTCGTTGAATAGAAAAATCTACTAAAAGAACTTTTTCCTCATCTGATAATAGTTTTGCAGCACCTGATGATATATATCTGCCAAGCATAAAGAAAGAAAAAAGAACTATTATCAAGATGTAATAAGTTGCATTCATTTATACCTCCAGATGATAAATTTTCAGCTAACGGATGAGCTTTGCGAAGCACCCTCGTAAGGGCACCCGCAGCCAGATGTTTTTCCGGTCTTCCGTCCTCAGTCCCCGGTCCTTCCCTGGCTGTCGGGTGGAGCGTGGGTTAGCTGTCATTTTATTTCCTATAAATTAGCTTAGTAGTATTTTCCACCGTCTCTGGCGATGACGATAAAATATCTGAGCAAATAACCATATTGCCATTGTTAGCCACCCTGCTTTTACCTCAATCTCATCGGCGTAAATTAATTTATCTTGATCCAGCTGACCAAAATGGATAGTGTGATTCCATACCGATACCAGCGACCCGCTCTCTTGACTTTCAATTATGTTCGATTTCTTGTCAATTTTGACGATATTTATTCTATGAAATCCGAGGGGTACAAAGGTTAGAAAATACATTTTCAAATCATAATGTTTACCGACAACCCATTCACCATCAAAATCACTATTAACAAGAGGTTTAAAGCTTAGAATAGGAAAGGCGACAAATTGTAACGATTTGGGCTGGAGTATCTTTTTCCAGAGTTCTTCTTCAGTACAATAAAAATTCGTTGATATGTGTGCAATCATACATTTCCCATTTATTGACAGCTAACGGATGAGCTTTGCGAAGCACCCTCGTAAGGGCACCTGCAGCCGGGTTTTGTTTTAACGGATCTGTTACCCATGACTTCCACCTTAACCGGCTGTCGGGTGGAGCGGTGGTTAGGGGGCAATGGCTTGACGCCTCAGTTGGACCTCTCTGCAATCAGATTGATGCCCCCGATGAAATGGTTGTGGGTTCCGGGGAATTCGCCTTCATCGGGAACGAGGCCTGCCCATGCTTCGTTTCTGTCAGCGCGGACACAGATCATCCCATTCTCGGGCGACCACATAGGTCGTGTGACATGGTGGAAGATGATCTTTTGGACCATAGGACCTCGCCCGGGGGGAACCAGCAAGTGAAGATCCCCCTTGAAGAACGATTCGTTGTCTGCCATTTCCTTCTCCCACGGGGCAAGCTGACGCGTTATGCCTGGATGGAAATCAAGTGCCAATTGCACTACACCCTTATACTTCGACGTTGCCGCGCGGGTCTCACCGATTTTAGCCAGGGTAATCTCATCAGCGATGTACTTCGGGAACCCAAGGTATCGCCCGCCAGACATCGCGACCCACTTGGTGACGGGCATCGTTACGGAATACCAGCCCTCCTCTCCCTTCCATTCGCTCTTGAGCAGGACGGACCACTCCTGGTACCGGCTCAAGGGCCAAGGAAAGACCCGAACGTAGTCAGCGACGAAGATCGTGACTACAGGCTGGCAGGGGACGCCAAATGGCTCCGGCAGTAGCTTTCGGTACAGAGAAGGATCCTTGGGCAAAAAGTGCGTCATGAGCCCCTCGAACTCGAGAAACATCCCGCCTCGCGGTTCGAAGATCAGGCTTTCAAGGATATTCATTCCGGGCCTCCTATGCGTCTGAAGAGCTGATGACTCGAACTACTGGTGGAAGATCCATTGCTCCCTAACGGATGAGCTTCGCGAAGCACCCTTGTAAGGGCACCTGCAGCCGGGTTTGCTTTATAACATTAAAGAACCAAAACCAATAAGGGGAAAAGAGTAATAAAAATCGGACGTGGCAGGCTGTTGGGTGGAGCGGGGGTTAGGTGCTCATTCATCCTCATTTCCGCAATCTGACGACACAGCTTTCCCATCCGCGAAACCACAATTAAGCTCTTAGTAGACCCCCGGAATCAAACGATAGCGCACACGGAGTGAAAAGGCTCTATAGCCTGGCAGCTCTTCTTGCAGAGTCCGATCTTCTAGTGAGATTCTGATCACAGCGATAATCAACGCGACCGCCGCTGGAATGAGTGTCCAGATTGAGCCCAGAGCCAGCCCTATACCGGGTAGAGACAAAATGCTTCCGGCATACCCCGGATGGCGCACAATTCGGTAAGGGCCGCTATCGCATACCACATGGCCACGATCTGATTGTATGCGAACCACGCTGGAGAAGTAGCTGTTCTCTGCTAATGCCCAGACCGAAATAGCGTATCCGAGCGCAATCAAAATGAAGCCGATGACGGTGATCAAGAGCGGAAATTCAGGTGACCAGCCAAACCTGTTATCCAGTCCTGCGACAATGACCAGGGGAAAAACTACGCTCAGCGCCATCAGCGGAGCCAATACCTTGTCCCAGGTTTTCGCACTTTGAAACATCTCCATATTCTGGCGCTCTCCCATCAACCCCGGATGACGCCGTTCTGCCAGGATACGCCCACCTATTCCAGCGGTAAGGATCAACAAGGAATAGCACCAAGCTTGCCACCAACCGAAATCCCCCGCGCAAAGGAAAAGCACCAGTGGTATGAGAAGATAAAACACAACCGTTCTGAGCCATTGGTGAGCAGATGCTGATTGAGCTGCCTTCTGATCATTCTTATTCATTAAAATATCATACTCCCAAATTCCACCAATTCTATTCGAGCACCTAACGGATGAGCTTTGCGAAGCACCCTTGTAAGGGCACCCGCAGCCGGGTCTTTGATTTGACGATCTATTATCCCTAAACGCTCGCCTTGACCGGCTGTCGGGTGGAGCGGGGGTTAGGGGGATTGTTCTTCCAATTTACTATAGACAAATCCGAGTAAAAATCCTAGTGCGAGAGTCATAATGAATATTGGTATTAATGAAAGTGGATCCTCCCAACCAATAATGAAAACACTGGGCAGCAAACATATAAAGGGGATTATTATTCCTTTCAGGACAGAAGGTAATTGGAGATTGGAAGTTGCGAGCATGAATCCAGAGACAACCCACAGGAAAAATGCAGAGAGATTTGCATCCCAAGTCAACCCCATGCTAATCATTGGGATCAGATCGACAATTCCAGCACCTGCGCCAAGTAATAAGCCAATAAAAATATTTTTCTTCATGGTCTACCTCCATTAAATCCATCAAGCCGATTTGCCATTTTGAAAATATTAAAAATCCCTCCTAACGGATGAGCTTTGCGAAGCACCCTCGGAAGGGCACCCGCGGCCGGATGGGCAATTCATGAATAAATAATAAGAACCAATAAAGGGAAACGAAAGGTAATATTGCCAACTTGGCAGGCTGTCGGGTGGAGCGTGGGTTAGTTTGAGATTATCTCGTTTAATCCCTCAATAATAGTGTCCAAATCTTCTGAATCAACTCGGCCAATCTTCTTATCGAGACGGGAGGTAGAAATCGTTCTCACTTGGCTTATCTTTACCCAGGATTGTTTTGGCAGGTCCCCGCTTTTCAGTTCAAATGTTAAAGGAAAACCAGCTTTTTGAGGCTGACTCGTGATTGCCATCGCAATGACGGTCCCAGATTTATTGTTGAAAACATCATGGCTGATGATCACAACGGGTCTGACTCCTGCCTGTTCATGACCTCTTGTAGGGTTTAGGTCAGCCCAATAGATATCCCCCCTTAATATTCTGGCCATTCAGCAAGGTCTCCTGATAAGCCTTCATCCGCCAGGGCTTGTTCATAATTGGGATCAAGTTTTGCAGATTCCTCAGCCAATCTTGACTTTTCAACCTTAATCATACGATAAATCACAGCTTCCTCGACGGCGCTGCTCCGGCTGGGATATTTCCCTTCAGAAACCATGCGATCCAATTTCACTATAAGATCTTTTTCCATTGTGACCGCTACTTTTTGCTTCGGCATATTTATCACCTCTAGTATGACATTTTATCATACCGTGGCCAGAATAGTCAAATGTTTTTATCGAAAACTAACGGATGAGCTCACCCGCAGCACTAAACCAGTATAAAACAAAAAATCAGCGGGTGTTGTTATTAAGGGTTAATTTACATCCTTAAAAATGGCCAACCATAACTGCTGTCAGGTGGAGCGGGGGTTAGGATGCAACATTTTCACGAATAACTTCACAAATTTCTTCGATGCTATTTATTATTATTTCGGAGTTACTCATAGCCTTTTCCCAATATTTAGGGTCGAAACTAAAGTCAGTATTCGGATTTGGAGATAGATGCCCAAAATCAATGGCTTCTTGCCTAAGTAAGTTAGTCAATTCAATTAACTCTGTGTGGATTGATGTGGGGTAGAAAGGCTTATTCTTTTCAACTTTATCAATAAGGCCCATGTATGCTTCAGAAAAATGTTTTAGTCTATTAGCTTTTCGCTCCTTCTCAGACTCTCCAGGAGTGTGTTGATCAAATATTGGACGAAGGCTCAATGTTTTGTTTTGCAAATAGACTAATGCATCCCAGATTTCTGTTAGTATTTTGAACTCATGTTCTTTACGAACTTTATGACTATGAGATTGCCTCAATAATTCAGATTTTAAAATTTCTATATCCTTTGAGTATTGGATTTTTACCTTCTCAACTTCATCAGTAATAACTCCTATATCTTCCTTTGTAGCTAAGTTTTTGCCTTTTTCTTCAAAATATTTGGGCAAGTAACTTTTCCCAAGAAGAATTGCTCCAACGAGAAGGATAAAATAGCAAACTTCAAATACATAGTAGATTGTAGGCATATTCGAATTCCCAAAAACAGTCTAAATATATTGCAACCTAACGGATGAGCTCACCCGCAGCCGGGTCTTGGTTTGACGATCCTGGATCCCAGGCCGTCCACCTTAACCGGCTGTCGGGTGGAGCGTGGGTTATGATGCATCGAAATATCAAGTTAGATCATAAACTCTCCGTTCTCAAAAAATAATTCATTATCAATAATTATTTGACCTCCATCACGTAAGTCACAAATCATATCCCAGTGTATTGCACTCTCGTTCATGCTTCCAGATTCTGGATATCCGGCACCAAGAGCAAAATGAATAGTCCCTAAAATTTTCTCATCGAACAATATGTCTTTCATGAACTTAGTGATTTTATTATTTGTGCCGATCCCAAATTCTCCTAAATAACAAGAGCCATCATCAGTATCAATAAGTGATTTCAATAAGTCCTCATTCTTTTCGGCTGAAGATTGAATTACTTTTCCACTATCGAATTTTAATTCTATGCTCTGAACCTCATTTCCCATGTAAATTGCTGGATATGTAAAACGAACCCAGCCGTTAACGGAGTCTTCAACCGGGCCTGTAAATATTTCACCGCAGGGCATATTCTCTTTCCCGTCACCTATTAAGAATTTTCTCCCCTTAATCGAAAATTCGATATCAATATTAGTACCTTTAATCTTTACATCATTTCGACCTTTCAGCCAATCTACTTTCCGTTGTTGTTTCTGACGGATTTCTTGCCATTTTTGGACAGGGTCTTCAACATCGCAATATGTTGAAGAAAAGAAAAAATCGAAATAATCCTCAAGGCTCATATCAGCTTCTTGGGCAAGCGATTCAACCGGATAGCTAGTATACACACGCTTTAGGTCACCTGAGGCATTCCTTTCCATATAAGTTTTGTTCAGATCGCTATAAGATTTTTGTAATTTCTGTATTCGATTAGGATCGATATTGCTCAAAGCTCGAGTATTGTATTCACTATATATGTAGATCAATACATCAAACTCTTCCATTACCTGCAGCAGAAATGGATCAACGTAATTTAATTGATCGTCATTAGCTTCTGAATAATAGATATAATCCAGTCCCTTTAACCCGGGAAGTGCGAGAGGATAACCTCGGACCAATAGATGTGGGAAGGCACCAGCTTTTAAAACTTCACGATAGACTTCATTAATGAGCGGGGTAGCCTGAGGTCTGCCAATTACAGCAACTAAATCCTTTTCATTTACTTCGGTGGAATAGTTGACTAGAACTTGCGACAGCCTGGTTATTCGAGGATCAGTCATTGTTAACCCTCCTGGCGAAATGATTCATCTCAAAAATTATGTATCATAACGGATGAGCTCACCTGCAGCCGGGTCTTGGTTTGAAAGATCCTACATCCCAGACCATCCACCTTAACCGGCTGTCGGGTGGAGCGGTGGGTTAGCTGATCTCGTCTCTTAATATCTCAATTTCAGTAATCCAAAATCCATTTAATCCTTTTAACATAGGATCAGCAATCAAAAATTTGGTGAGTAGTTCATCAGGGTTGGTGGTTTTCCAATTTTCCTTGTAGAGGCATATACATTCCGTCAAGGTTTCAATAGATGAATTAATAAAAACCTTTTCAAAATCCATATCATGATTGAAGTAGACTACATATCCATTCTCCAACTCAATAGCGATTGCATCTCCAGAGTCATTAAAGCCAATAATGTAAAAATAATCCTTGTCTGGGACTAAATGTTCTAAGCCATTAAGTTCGTCCTCATCAAAGGCTTTAAAATGTATGAATGGCGCTGCACTTTCAGGCAAACCGACCTGAATTAATATTGCGCTGTCTTTTGAGTTTAAGGATAGTGTATTAATGTTTGATTTCTTATATTTAACAAACTTCGAAGATAACCCCTTTGGAAATGATCTTCGATACCTTTTTTTGAACTCTTTTGGTTCCATATGTTTTAGATTCAGCTAACGGATGAGCTCAGCGGCGCGCTCCCCAGCGTCCGCTGGAGCGTGGGTTAGTAATCATCGCCAAGTCGGTCCTTATAGATTTCAAACTCATCCTTCTTGCCTTCCCGAATGGACCATGCTTCAACACTACCGATATCTATTTTGTTTGAAATTGTGATCAAGATGGCCTGTTCTAATCCTTGACGATCCTTGAAATGATAAAAAGCTGCAAGCCGATCCTTAACTGCATCGGTTGGGGATATAACGCGGATGAGACCGGTTCTTAACTGGATTTCAACCACTTCTCCGATTGGATCTTGCCCAACAGTGGCGGGTCCTGAAATAAATTCTGCGAAGTAGGAAGTCTGAGGGTGGTGATAATATTTACCAGTCTTTAGAAATCCAAGATCTTCCATTACTGATTCAACTTTTTTGTGATCAATATCAAAGCGTCCAATGAAATCCAGGTCTTTTGATACGTATTTATGATCGGAGTAGATTGAAACAGCTCCTCCACCAGAAAGAACAACATTGATTCCATTTTCCCGTAAATGAGTATCAATATAGGCCGCAAGCTCTCCCAGGTTCATTTTATTAATAGATTTCAAAGTGGCTTATCCTTCTTTCTTGGTCTGCGCCGATTCATGACCAGGGCTTCCCTGACCTCTTCTGGATAAAAACCCAGGACCCGAATGAGTAGATTCTTTAGTTCATCCAAAAATGGATAGCGGGGGTTGAATTGGTAAACCCGGGTGCGACCGACTTTTTTGCTTACAAGGACATCGGAGTTTTCCAAGCGCTCCAGCTGCTTTTGAATAGCAAAAAGATCTGCTTCGAAAAACCTCGCGATTTCTGTTGCATACCCTTCATCTCGAGCAATCAAGAAGATAAAGACTTGTTCGCTGCTTTTAGATCCAACAATAGGTTCGAGCATCTTTCACCAATTTCCCTGGTCATATAACCAATAATATTGGTCATATAACCAACTATATTGGTTAATATACCAAACCCCTCTCCTCTTGTCAATAAAATGATTACTAACGGATGAGCTCACCTGCAGCCGGGTCTTGTTCTGACGATTCTGGATCCCAGGTCGCCCACCTTAACCGGCTGTCAGGTGGAGCGGGGGTTAGGGCGATTTATATAATGAAACATACTTTTGGATCTATTCCCATAATCCAGAAGATGTTTCCAAACAATTTACATTATTTTCATCTTTGAATCCTTGAAAAAATTCATCAAGAGAATATCCAGTTGCCTCTTCGAGTGATAAAAAACTATTTATGGCGCCATAACCAATCATCCCTTCTTGAATGTATTCCAGGGTAAAATCGTTTCTTCTTTCAGGCTCCCACATCCATATCTTGGCAATTTCATCCTTTGGGCAACCAACGATGTTGTTACCATCCATAAATGCATGCAAATCATAACCCACGCCTAAGCTCAATTCAGGATAATAAAGCACTAATTTCAACGTCAACAGATCTCCCGGTACGTTAGGATTTGTTTCAATGAACACTCCACTCGGTTTTCCATACTTATCAAGAAGGCTATGTAATTGAAACAAGACTCCAGTATATCTATCCATCGTGTATATCATCGTAATGTCGGTTTCGTCCAATACGGCGATCCTGGCTCCAAGTCCACGGGGATAATCATTTGAATAAAAGCTAATATAGTAAAAATCAATAATACGTTTTTGGTTTTCAATTTCTATTTCGGTTGGACCCGTTGATGAAATATCTATATTATATTGTTCTAATTGTTGTCTAGCTTCTTGCCAAGTTGTGTCTCCTGGAATAATGCCCCACCAACAAGGAAGAGAACAATCTCCATTTGTCGCGACTAATTCGCTTACTAGAAGGGTTGTATCTTCTGGCGACAAAGTAGGTAAACTTGTTGGGATGATAATTGTAGGAGTTTTAGTCTGTGACAAAGTATGTAACGGAGTAGTTTTGTAATCCGGGAAAATCGTAGGACTTGATGTTGGTTGAAATATTACTGGTGACTGTGTATATTTCATAGGGTCAATTTCATCTTGATTATCACAGCTTGCTAACCAAAAGACCAAACCAATCAGAAGTGAAATAACAAAGTTTTTATGGATTTTCATATTAATACTTATTTCTTTTTCAGAATAAGCGCCCTAACGGATGAGCTCACCTGCTGGCGAGTGTTTCCTGGTATTGATGATAGAACTGAAACTGATAAAGGGGGCAAAAATAGTTGGTTGCTGGTCAAAAACCGCCAGTCTGGTGGAGCGGGGGTTAGCCTGGGCCATTAAGAAGCCATGATGTATTCAACACCATCCAAACCATCAAAATCTGAATCTTGAGTCCAAAGTTTAGCGCCATATTCCCTGGCCGTAGCCAGCATAATACTGTCTGCCATAGGTATTTTTAGGTCAGCAGATATTCGTGCTGCATGCAGGGCAATAGGACTGGAAAGATCAATAATCTTCCCTGATTGCATAAAAGCAATTGCATTTAATGCCTCTGTTTCATCGAGCTGTTGAAGGATCCTTTTTAAATACCTCATATATGCTAATGGTAGGTACGAGCAGGGCATCTGTATCTTCAATTGGTTGAGAAAAGAAGTCAGCGTTGGTCCCATTGGCAAAGTATACTAACCATCCAGAAGAATCAACTATGTTCATATTCGGTCTGGTTCCCGTTCAATATTGGTTTCAATCCCTTTTAAGAAACCTCGACCTTCCTGAATTTTCCGAACTGGAATCAATTCAATTCTTCCCATATAGGGAATAACCTGAACCTTTTGGCCGGGCTTTATTCCAGCTTTGTCTCTTACTTTCTTAGGAATGACTACCTGATATTTAGGAGAGATTGTTGCCTGTTCCATACGATACTCCTATCGATAAGCAAAACGTAATACGTATTATTATACCAATAAGATCCAATTTGAGAAGACAGGAATCAGGCTAACGGATGAGCTCACCTGCGGCACTTAACCAGTATAAAACAAAAAATCAGCAGGTGTTGTTATTAAGGGTTAATTCACATCCATTAAAAAGGCCATCCATAACTGCTGTCAGGTGGAGCGGGGGTTAGCCCGCATTCTAACCCTGCAACAGGTCAATTACTAAAGGCACCATCGAAAGCGGGAGATAACAGGGGACCAACAGTAATTACGATTGAATGAGCCTGGACAAGATTTGGTTTCAGACCTTAAGGAACATAATGCGGGCTAACGGAGTAGCTCACCTGCAGCCGGGTCTTGGTTTGACGATCCTACAATCCTGGTCGCCCACCTTAACCGGCTGTCGGGTGGAGCGTGGGTTAGGATGCCTTATCAACAAACTTTTCCAAATAAAGGTAATTATCCTTATTCGGTTTATAGTTTCCCAGAACCATCCTGGCCACAGCTGAAAAGGGGTACGTAACACGATCCATGGCATTCTTATATTTACCACTGAGCCTTTTTACTTCAGCAATATGTTTCCTCGGATCTGATATCTTATAAATAGACCAATCCCCACGATGTTTTCCCTCTTTATCAGTCCAACTTCCCCGCATATATTTAGTTGTGAAATAGTGATCTACAGCCTCAACTTTGCCAATTCTTTGAACAATCCCTTCTCTTTTGGCAAGGATAAGATCGGCAACTACATTAAATCCTTTTCTACTCTTTAATAATTCGTCATATGATAACTTCTTGCCCCTGTTATGGAATGCAAAGATAATATTCCCCCCGAACATGACGATTTTTGTTAAGACAACAATGTAAAACCAATTACCTTCGTAATGGATCTCTAGAACATCCCCAACTTGTTGTCTAATCATAATAACCTAAGTGTATGCATCCTAACGGATGAGCTAACCTGCAGCCGGGTCTTGTTTTGACGATCCATTTTCCGAAAACGCCCACCTTAACCGGCTGTCAGGTTGAGCGGGGGTTATGCCATTTCAGGATAATATTGCTGACTTCTATATGTATTCTTCCCTGGCCTGGACCATGTACGATGATGATAAACGGTTGTTTTAAATTCATTGGCCATGGCTTGAGCAACAAAACGAACTTTTTTTTCCTCCAGCCAATCCATGTTAGATAAAAAAACATCACCATCTTTCACGATGAGGGAAATACCGAACGTACATTGGATAGGAACTGATTCATCCCATTCGTGAAGGGTTCCTTGAGTATACGGTCTAGAAATATTGTATTCAAGTCCAGATACTTCAACCCATCCCCATTCAGTCCTATTCTCTGAATCATATTGAAAAGGGGGCAAGTCAATAACTTTTTGGAAGCGTGAACAGAAATCAAATAAGGATAGTGATGATTCAAGTGCCAGGTGTTCTGATTGAGATTGACCCTTGTTTTTTGCCAACTTTTATCAGCCTTATAAGTAAATGGCATAACGTTAATTATCTTTCTATTGCGCGATAAGCACTTCGGCGTTATGCCGCAAGGAGAGGGGCTTAGCTGCCAAATCTTGCGGACCTCAACGCTTGTTTATAGCTCGCTTTTTCCCTATAATCGGAGTATAGCATAATCGAAAAGGGGGATTATATGGCTCCAAAGAAACTCCTCGACCAGGCCCGGGAAGCGCTGCGCCGTAACAACTATGCCTACCGCACTGAACAGGCTTACATTTCCTGGATCAAACGCTATATCTTCTTCCACGATCTCAAACATCCGCGGGATCTGACAGAACGAGACATCGAAGCCTTCCTCACTGACCTCGCTGTTAGCCGGGAGGTCGCGCCCTCAACCCAGAATCAGGCCCTGGCGGCCCTCCAGTTCCTCTACCGGCAGGTGCTCCATCTCCCCCTCGATCAGGAAATCCTGCCCCTGCCAGCCAAACGCCCCAAACACCTGCCGGTGGTGCTCAGTCGCCAGGAAGTCCGGGCGGTCCTCGGCCAGCTCTCGGGGGCTAACCTGCTGATCTGCCAGCTGCTTTACGGCTGTGGACTGAGGGTGACAGAATGCCTTTCCCTGCGGATCCAGGATCTGGATTTTGACCGCGCAGAGCTTACAGTCCGCAGCGGTAAGGGCAATAAGGACCGCCGTACTATGCTGCCGGAAACCGTTCGTCCCTCCTTGCTCCGCCACCTGGACCTCGTGAAGGCGGCTCATGATCAGGCCCTCGCCGAAGGCTGCGGCAGGGTTGAGCTTCCCCGGGGGTTGGCCAATAAGTATCCAAACGCGGCCCGGGAATGGATCTGGCAGTATGTCTTTCCGGCACCCAAGCAGTCCCGTGATCCCCGGACCGGCGCAGTCAGGCGCCACCACCTGCATCCCAGCGGATTAAGACGATCGGTCCGCACAGCAGCCGGGAATGCGGGCCTGAATAAACATGTCACCCCCCATGTTTTCCGCCACAGTTTTGCCACCCACTTATTGGAGGGTGGTTACGATATCCGGACTGTCCAGGAATTGTTGGGGCACGCTGATGTCAAAACAACCATGATCTATACCCATGTGCTCAATAAAGGCGGGAAGGCAGTCAGAAGTCCTTTGGATAGGTCTTAAAAAATCAGGTCGCCCGGCTCTGGTTTTATTAAACTATATATAAATAGAGATGTTACGGCTTGACCCCGAATGCCTGCCAGATCTCATCCCAGGTCCTGGTTTCCAATAAGAACAGCAGCTCCTCGGCGGATTGCTCGACCAGCTGGGATGTCTCCAGGGCCAGAAGGATGTCTGAAAATGCAGATCCATCGCAGTACAAGGTCATGACCTGATCGTAAGTCATGTCAAAAGTCTCACTGATGCTTTCGGCCAAGGGGTGGGGATTAAGCGCGGAGCAGTTGTTTCCCGAATTCTCACTGATCTCAGCAGGATCCTGATCCTGTAAAATGTTTGCAGGCCTGGATTGAAAAAAAGATGATTTCAGGGTTTCACCCTGGCACCCGCTTATGCAAAGAACAATGGCTAATATTCCCGGCAAAATTGGATTAATGTTTTTCATGGTTTGGTCCAATTGCTATGATAGACACCCGGATTAATATCCGGGTGTCTATTAAAGTCTTAATTCAATTCCGTTTGCCTTTCACAGTCTATTCCTGATTATCTTTTCCCTTTCCCGGACAAGCCCTCGGCAAGCCAGTCAAGCACCAGTCCTGCCCGATCTTTTTTCAATTGTCCAGGGGGTGTCTTTTCTGCAGATGACTCAGTGCTGTCCTGTTTTTTGAGCTGTCCGGGGGGAGTGCCCTTGTCAGGTTTTCCGATCACGCCCTCTTCCTGCCAGATCTGGCCCCAGCTGATTCCTTCAAAACCATCCAGGTATTCCGTGTAATCTCCACCGGTTATGGCTGCTGTTTGCAATGCCAGCATGATCTGGCCGAGCGGGATTGAGTCCTCGCCGCACAGATATCCTTCTACAAGCGAGTAATCAACTCCATAGGTATCAGCGATCTTCATCCCAACTGGATGAAACTTATCTTCAGTTGTGCAGAAGTAGGAATCCAATTCGCCATCTTGCGTTTTCACCCGGTCTCTGGCTCGCTCCTGGATCTTTAATTCCGTCAAGACCAGAACACCATCCTCATTCAAGGTGCCCTTAGCCTCAATTAAGTCTCCCAGGACTACAGTATCAAAATTGAAATTCTGCCCTACCTGAACCGGGTAGAGTACGATGATCCCTTCAGATTCAACTTCGATTTCTATGGTGAATATATCTGGATAGATAGCTACCACGGTCCCAACTACCTCTATTTCAGTTCCCTCGCTGGCGAAAGCAGACCCGGTAGTGAGTAAGGTCATCAGCAAAGCTAGTAAAAGTGTTCTTCCCAGAATTCTTGTCTTCATGATTGGCTCCTTTCTAATACCTATAGTACTTTGTTGGTTTTTTATATTCTTCAATTTATTTTCCGTTGGATCCAGTGCCGTTTCCATTTCCCGGTGAGCCTTCTCCCTGTCCGGGATTATCCCCGCCGTTTTTCTTTTCCTGACCTGGAATGTCAGATTTCTCTTCACCCGAGTTGAGCTTTTCCTTGAATCCTTGCGGCTCTTTGATACCATTCTCAATCAGCTCCAGGCGTTCCCGGATCTTTTCCTGGGCTTTGAGCAGACCAGGAGCGCTGCCCTGGGGATGTTCCTGGCCCATTAATGCCATGATCTGGTTTTGTTTCTGCAGGTTTTGTTCGATTTGGCGCAGAGCATTGTTCAGTCCCTCTTCTCCCATCCTTGAGGCTTGCTCGAGCATATTCTGAGTATGTTTTTCCAGCAGTGCCAGGGCTTTTTCTGAGACCACTTCACCGGCAGCGATCTGAGACTGGATTTCCTGCAGACGCCGGCTGGCAAATGAAACGTAAAGGTCCAGCTTGTCCTGAGGATCTGATTCCAGGCTGACCTGGATCTCTTCCGTCAGGGTTTTCACCCCGTACAGCAGGTCATCCGGGCCGCTGGCCTGGGCAGCATATACAGTTCCTCCCAGGCTGGACAGGACCACCAGGAGGACTGCAGCGATAGCAGCAAACCTGGCTGCCAAAGGGCGCCTGCCGGAAGCCGCAGCCTGCCGGGATGGTATGGATTGGGTGGTGGAGCGGGGTTCTAAACTCCTGACCTGGGCCAGGTAGTTCTCCCTGCTGGCATGGCTATCCTGCAGTCCTCGTTCTGGTACGTCCTGCAAGCTGTTCAGCTTCTTCTTTAATTCGGGATTGAGTTTGTCCTGGTTCATCATCGTTTCCTCCGAACACTAATTATTGATGTGTTCTACCCTTAAGACGCAGAATTCCCTTCCTGGATACGGGTATTGAAAATCTTGAATACGAATTAGGATTATTCTGGAGTGGTTACGCTACGCTTCAGGTTCGGGCTCTTCCCTCATCTCCGGGAAATCCCGATCAATCAGAATCCGCTGCAGGGCAGCCAGACCGCGGTGCTGGAGCGCTTTAACAGCTCCCAGAGATTTATTCATCGCCTTGGCGATCTCGGCCGAATTCCAATCTTCCAGGTATTTTAGGATGATGACCTGCCGCTGATCCTCAGTGATCAGCCTTAATGCCTGGCGGACTTGTTCAGCGTCTTGTTTGGTAGAAAAAATACTGGTTGGCCCGGGTTTTTGATCCTGGACCCGATCATCATCGAGTTCCAGCGTTGGAGCAGGCTGGCGCCGGAATCGATCTGTGATCAGATTGTGGGTTATGCGATAGAGATACGCTCTAAGATGTTCTTTTGGCCCTCCACCCCGTTCTAAGGCCCCCAGGAAACGGAAAAAAGTCTCTGAGGTCAGCTCTTCCGCCACCTGTGGGTCTCCTGTGTGTTTATAGGCGTAGCCAAAGAGAGCGTTGCTGTAGAGATCGTAGATTTCAATCAGGGCTTCGTGATCAAGTTTATGAGCCCGTTTAAGTAGTTGATCCGGATTTGATGACATCATCACTTAATATTAGACGGAAATTTCTTAAAATGGATACGGTCCAGGATCGAGATCGTTCGTTTTTTATTTCGGGTGATCAGCTAACTTTTTGCAGGTTGTAGAGTAAAGCTTGATCACCGCCTGCTTCCTTGGCACGATACATGGCTGTATCTGCCGCAGCGATGAAATCTTCTATGATCGCGGGTTGATATTCCGGATAGGCAGCTATGCCTATGCTGGCCGTCAGGTTGATCTTCAGGCTGGAGCAGCTGATCGCTTCCTCCAGAATTGCCCCCAAACGCTCGCTAAAATGCGCTGCTTGTTCAGCGGTCGTATTTGGCAGGAAAAACAAGAATTCATCTCCCCCGAATCTGCAGGCCAGGTCGCTTTCTCGCAAACTGTCCTTGATTGCTAAACCCAGAGTTTCCAGGGTTTGATCCCCGGTAATATGACCAAACTGGTCATTGATATCCTTAAAATTATCCAGATCTGCGATGATCAGGGCGTAGGGAAGATCATCCCTGAGGGCGATCTTGCGAAAATAATCTGCCCTTTCCAGGAACTCTCTTTTGGTCAGCAGCCCGGTCAATGTGTCATAAGTTGCCAGGGAGCGCATCTCTTCCTCGAGGCGATCGACTTTCAGGAATAATCGGACCATAAAAAAACTCATTGCTGGCGTGATCGTCAGTGTGATGATCACGGAAATAACTAAACCAGCTTTGATATTCATAGGTACGCCAAGCTCTTCCATGATAAATGTGAGGAGATATGTAGAGGCCAGGGCCAGAATGACTGCCAGGCTGGAAAACAGGACAATTGATTTATATAATCCGATCTTTCTAATGAATTGACGCATAAATAATCCGCTTTTTTGGTGAAAACTCGAACTGAGCTGATTTTATGAATCGTATCATCAATAAGTTTTACCTCAAGGGAGATCTGTTTACAATTATGAGAGGATATCCTGGCTAGATTTGCCCATTTCCCTTCTTTCCAGGCAAGTTTTTGAGTATCTTCCGGTAATATTGGATGCTTGCTCCACCCAATCCACCCCCAATGCCCAGGTACATAACTCCCAGGAGTGGTTTGGGTATGGGAGTGTATTTCCTGAGGGCGATCCCTAATCCGATCATTACCAGGACCAGGGGATAACTGTGCCATTCCTGGAAAGCAAACAGGCAGGGTTTATCGACTTGGTATTCCTGAATTCTCTGGCTGTTCTTCAGGGCAAGTTTAGAAAACCCGAAGCGATAGATCAGGAACGCCAGCAAGATCCCGGGTACCCAGTAATGCCAATACCTAACCCCCGGTTGAAATATCCAGCCCAGCGCCAGGTAGATCAAATAGGATCCAACTCCAGTCCAGATCACTCCGGCCAGCAGAAGCAGCCTGTTTTTATCAGCTCCAGGTTTAAATTGTTTGATCCAAACCATATTTGACTATTTATACCATCAGGGTTCTTAGATTATATTAAGGATTTTGCATTTTCTGGAGAGTATACTTGGAGCAAATCTAAACTGAATTATTGTTTTTAAACGTGGAGGAAAATTGAGCGGAATCCGGCCAGAGTTGTTCGATTTTTTGAGAGAACTGAGAGAAAATAATAATCGCAACTGGTTTCAATCCAACAAAGATCGCTACGAGAGCGTTGTCAAGCAGCCCTTGTTTGATTTTATTGCAGATTTTGCGGATCGTTTGCCAGCCATCAGTCCCCATTATCAGGCAATACCGAAGGTCAACGGCGGCTCGCTGTTCAGGATCTACAGGGATGTGCGTTTCAGCAAGGATAAAACACCCTATAAAACTGCCGCTGCCCTGCATTTCCGCCATGAAAGCGCCAGGGATGTCCATGCCCCGGGATTTTACTTGCACCTGGAGCCGGGCGAAGTTTTTGTAGGCTGCGGTATCTGGAAACCTGCGGGAGATACCTTAACCAGAATTAGGACTAAAATCGCTGAACATCCTGATCAGTGGCTTTCTGCAGTTGAGGACAAGGTTTTTTCGGCATCTTATTCTCTGGGAGGTGATTCCCTGAAAAGGCCGCCAAAAGGTTTTGACCCGGAACATCCATTAATTGAAGATCTGAAAAGGAAAGACTACCTGGCATCGGTGGAATTGTCTGAGCAGGATGCCTGTCAGCCGGATTTTCCGGATCGGTATTTTAATTTGTGCCAAAAGTCGGTGCCCTTGATGCGCTTCCTGACCGAGGCAGTAGGATTGCCCTGGTAAAAAAAAGCCGGTCAAGATTGACCGGCTTTCAATGCCTGGTGATTATTGGCGGATCAGCTTGATGACCGGAATCACCCTCGTGGTTTTTGTTTCATACTCCCCAAATCCTGGATAGACTGCTTTCAGTTTGCCGAAGAGCTCCGTCCGTTCTGGTTCAGGTGCGATTTCAGCCCGGGCAGAATAGTTCTCCTGTCCGACCTCTACTTTTACTTCTGGATCGGCTGCCAGGTTGTGGTACCAGTCTGGGTGGCTGTCAGCCCCACCTTTTGAAGCAGCAATGATCAGGATCTCACCATCCTTAATATAGGCCGTGGGATTTAATCGCTCTTTTCCGCTCTTTGCTCCCACAGTATGCAGCAGGAGCAAATCCATATTTTTAAAATAGCCCCCAACCTTACCCCCATTGGCGCGAAATTCCTTAATGACCTGCTTATTAAAATCAGACATGTTTTACTTCTCCAAATCCCCCCTCATGATAATGGTTATATTATTTTTGTTCAAATAGGGGATGTTGCAGAGAGGGTTTTTCTTACAAAAATAATTAGGAAATGAAATAGGTAACCATCTTGCAGCTGAAGATGGAGAGTCAGCTCTGCTTAATAAATACTCGAGAGATCTCTAGCTCTCCAGTGAGCACCCTAAATAATTCCCCTCTACGAGAAAAAACCTTTGGGAAAAATATCTTCACCCAAAGGTTTTAATACACTCTCCTTATTTCTCCACACCAAAAAATGCTTACCTCCATCTGCTTACTTCTTTTTATTTACTCGAGCAGTGCTTTCAGCTTCAGATTGGATTCCTTTTCCACTTCAGCGTGCATGCTCTCTCCGTGGGCATCCATTGTCACAACCACTGGAAATCCCTTGACCTTTAAAACCCAGATCGCTTCAGGAACACCAAAATCCAGTTTGTATACTCCGAGGATTTCTTCTACCGATTGGGCAATCAAAGTTGCAGCACCACCTACGGCATGAAAATAGACCGCTGGTACATCCTGGCAGGCCTGTAATGTTTTTTCAGCCATGCCTCCCTTGCCGATCACTCCCCGCATCTCAAAATGGTGTAAAACTTCACTCTGATATGGTTCTTCACGAATGCTGGTTGTTGGTCCGGCAGCTACAAATTTATAGTCTCCTGTCTCAAGGCCTGATACCACAGGCCCACAATGATAGATAACGCTTTGTTTGAAAATCGGTTTGATTGCTTCATAAACTTCGAGATCATCTCCTGCCGGTTGTCGCGTCTTCCGGATGAATGTATCGATCATCCATTTGTGGACTGTATCTCTGCCTGTTGCCATGATCCCTGTCAGGGAAACTGTGTCACCACAGTGTAGGTCGCGGATAGCAGCCGGAGTTATCGGAATTGTGATTTCTTTCATTGTCTTAGTCCTCCAGGTATTTTGAAACCAGCAGGTCCAACCGTCGCCGGGATTCTGGTGAGATAACTTCAGGATCAGTAATAATCGCTCCCTCGAGAGCGCGCAAACATGCGCAATCTGGATCTAATGGCGGTGGATTTTCCGCCAGGTGGTTGAGAGCATTTTTTATATGATGTGTGTTTTGTTCGATGATCTTCATGACCATCTCTACTGAGACAGGATCTTCGTCTGAATGCCAGACATCATAATCGGTGATATGGGCAATTGAGGCATAACATAATTCAGCTTCCCGGGCCAGGAAGGCTTCCGGAGCGGCTGTCATGCCAACAATGGACATGCCCCAGGATCGATAAGTATCGGATTCTATCCGGGTCGAAAATCGGGGACCCTCGATGATCACAAATGAACCACCTTGATGAACATTTGCCTTGACAGCCTCCAGGGAGGTTTTTAACTGGCTAGACAAGTTCTCGCAAAATGGATCTGCTGTACCAATATGGGCTGTCAACCCATCCTCAAAAAAAGTACTTTTGCGCCCTTTGGTTAGGTCCAGGATCTGATCAGGGATCACCAGATCGCCCGGTCGGTAATCCTCCCGCAGAGATCCACAGGCGTTGATGCTGATGACTCGGTCTACTCCGAGAGATTTCAGGGCATAGATATTGGCCCGATAGTTAACTTCACCGGGATTTATGGCATGTCCTTTGCCGTGGCGGGCAAGGAACAAAATTCGCTGACCATGCAGGATTCCTTCCACCACAGGACCGCTGGGTGATCCGAAAGGTGTTTCTAGAATGTGTTCCCGGGTCTGTGAGAGTCCGGGAATTTGATATAAGCCTGAGCCACCGATCACTGCCAGGAGAGGAGAGTCGTCCATTGCAATTCCTTTTGGATATCTAACGGAATTATAGAAGAATCCCAACCTTTGTACAAGATTGACATTCATCACCAGTCGTTCTGTTTGGTTTGGATCCCGACCTTAAAACTTTGTTAAGTGCTGCTGAAATATTGGACTAGAATTCGGTATACTAAAAGTATGACCAATCAAGATCAGGCCGGATTTGAAGAAGTTTCTCATACTGCAGATCTGGAGATCCGCGTTCAGGCAAGAGATCTGGAATCATTGTTCAGATCAGCCGCGCGTGGAATGTTCCATCTTTGCGGGGTAGAGGAGTTTGAAGAAGGTATTTCCTCTGTAAACCAGTCCATTTCGTTGGAAGCCATGGATTATGAGGGACTTCTAATCCTTTTTCTGGAGGAATTGCTCTACCGGCTGACAGAAGATTATATGTATTTCGAAATCGGTAAAATCACCATCGATAGTGAATACTCCCTTAAAGCAAAATTAAAAGGCACCCAGATCAAATCATATCAGCGGGATATCAAAGCTGTGACTTATCATAACCTCAATATCGAGCGGACGGATCAGGGTTACGCGGTCAATATTGTTTTTGATATATAACAAGTTATTACAGGTGTTCGAGAATGGTCTCCCAGTCGGATCTAATAAAAATCAATCCCAATGAATGGGAAATCCCGACATCTTTCAGGTCGGATATGCGAGTTCCTGTCCGGGTGTTTGCATCAGAGGAACTGCTGCAGGATGTTACCCGGGACAAATCTCTCAATCAGGCAGTTAATGCAACAACCCTGCCGGGTTTGGTTGGCAGTGTGATGGTCATGCCAGATATGCACCAGGGTTATGGATTCCCGATCGGGGGTGTGGCAGCAACCCGTTATCCTGAAGGCGTGATCTCTCCGGGCGGCATTGGTTATGATATCAACTGCGGTGTCCGTCTGCTGGGAAGCAGATTATCTTACGAAGAAACAAAACCCTACCTCAAGGAATTAGCAATTGCTTTGAATCAGCATTGTCCCAGCGGTGTTGGTACAGCTGGTCATCACCGCTTCCCGGCCAGGGAAATTGAACAGGTCTGCCGGGAAGGATCCCGCTGGGCTAAGAAGGCTGGATTTGCTTCTGATAGTGATCTGCGCAGGACTGAAGAAGGCGGCCGAATCGATGGCGCAGATCCCACGTTACCTGAGCCCGCGAGCACTTAACAGGGGAACAGAGCAGGTCGGTTCCCTGGGAGCTGGAAATCATTTTATTGAAATTGACCTGGTTTCCGAGATCTATGATGAGCAGGCTGCCCAGACCATGGGATTGAGGAAGGGAGATATTGCCCTGCAGATCCACTGTGGATCGCGGGGTTTGGGCCACCAGGTTTGTTCAGATTACGTAAAAAGCCTTCAATCCGCGGTGCACCGTTATCAAATAGTGCTGCCAGATCGCTCCCTGGTTTGTGCTCCCCTGGATTCACCTGAGGGAGAAGCCTATCTGTCTGCTATGGCCTGCGCGGCCAACTACGCTTTTGCGAACCGCCAGGTATTAAGCCACTATGCCCGGGAAGCCTTTGAAAGCGTGCTGGCTGGCAAGGTAGGCGACTGGCATTTATTCCAGGTTTACGATGTAGCTCATAACATCGGAAAAATCGAATGGCATCATATTGATGGAAAAGAAATCCAGGTGTGCGTCCACCGGAAAGGAGCGACCCGCGCCTTTGGTCCCGGAGCGGTAGATCTTCCTCCTGAATATCAAAAGATCGGGCAGCCGGTCCTTGTTCCTGGATCTATGGGAACTTCGTCCTGGGTATTAAAAGGGACCGAAACAGCCATGCAGCGATCCCTGGGATCGAGCTGTCACGGGGCTGGCCGGGTTATGAGCCGGTCCCAGGCTAAGAAAACTATCCGGGGGCAGGATCTCTTTCAGGAGTTGGCAGGCCGGGGAATTATCATCCAGGCAGGATCGATGACGGGTCTGGCGGAGGAAGCACCATCCGCCTATAAAGATGTCGATGCTGTAGTTGATATCGTTACCAGGGCAGGGATAGCTGATAAAGTAGCCCAATTAAAACCGCTGGTAGTTATCAAAGGGTAAACTGACGGATCGATTATTTAGAAAATGTTCAGCTGATATCAGCCACTCGGGCCTGGAGAATACTAACCAGGTCTTTTGCAGCCAAACGTAAATTCAAGGCTCTTTCTCCCCCCGATATGTGGATCTGCTCGTGATCCAGGATCGATTTGTGGATCACTATCGTAAATCCTTTGTTGATCAACGCTAGAGGTGAGATCCCCCCTGTTTGCAGATTGGTCAGGTTTTCTGCTTCTTTTTGGGTTGCCGCTGAGACTTTTTTTTCACCAACCGCCCTGGCAAGTTTCTTTAGATCAACCTCCTTGTTTCCCGGTACAACTGCGAGGATCGGTTTCCCAGGACTCTTGCGCGTGATCACAATGCTTTTAAACACGATCTCAGGAGCGGCACCAAGAATTCGCGCCACCTCGTTTGCGGCGAGTTTTTCCCCTGGCAGCTCAAATATTCTGTATTTAATTTTTCGGCTGTCCAGGTACCGGGTGACATTATTACTGATCATAATCAAGCCTTATTCCCATTTGAGACCTGTTTAATTTTAGCAGAGATGACTTGTTCGCAGGTGTTTTGGATTTGTGATAAGCTATGCTTGAGTTCTTTAATTTTAGTTCTTTTGAGAGGCACTATGAGGCAATATCTAGAACTGATGCAATATATCCTAGATCAGGGAGTAGACAAAGC
Source organism: uncultured Chloroflexia bacterium (assembly GCA_963751575.1). GTDB lineage: Bacteria > Chloroflexota > Anaerolineae > Anaerolineales > UBA11858 > B10-G9. The sequence continues at coordinate 229,477 of CAVVUX010000002.1, forward strand.
AGATCGAACCGGTACTGGTACCCGGTCAGTTTTTGGATACCAGATGCGTTTTGATCTCAGCCAGGGATTTCCTCTGCTGACGACAAAAAAACTGCATTTAAAATCAATCATCCATGAGCTGCTCTGGTTTTTGAAAGGTGAAACCAATATCCAGTACCTTAAGGAACATGGGGTCAGGATCTGGGATGAGTGGGCAGATGAGTATGGTGAATTGGGCCCAGTTTATGGATTTCAATGGCGTTTCTGGGAGGGCTCTGAAGGTGGAGTCGTGGATCAGATCTCGCAGGCTGTGGACCAGATCAAGAGCAATCCGGACTCAAGGAGAATCCTGGTAAGCGCCTGGAATGTGGGTCAAATTGAACAGATGGCCTTGCCTCCCTGCCATTTGTTATTTCAATTTTATGTGGCGGGGGGAAGGTTATCCTGCCAGCTTTATCAGCGCTCAGCGGATGTGTTTCTGGGAGTTCCTTTTAACATAGCGTCCTACGCCTTATTAACGCTGATGATGGCCCAGGTCTGCCAACTGCAGCCGGGAGATTTTGTGCACACATTGGGTGATACCCATATCTACCAGGATCATTTCGATCAAACCCGGCTCCAGCTCAGCAGGAAACCCTATCCACTGCCAATAATGAAACTTAATCCAGAAATAACCTCGATCTTTGACTTTTCTTTTGACGATTTTGAACTCGTGAATTATCAAGCCCACCCCCATATCAAGGCCCAGGTTTCAGTATGATCATTTCGATTATTGCTGCCATGGATGAAAACCGGGGGATTGGGATCGATAACAAAATGCCCTGGCATTTACCATCTGACCTGAAACGATTCAAAAGGATCACCATGGGTCATCACCTGATCATGGGCAGAAAGACTTACCAGTCTATTGGAAAACCACTCCCGGGGAGGACAATCATCATCCTATCCAGGAATCCGGATTTCCAGGCGCCTGGATGTCTATTAAGCGGATCTTTTGACGCTGCCTTAGAATTGGCCAGCGCTGCTGGAGAAGAGGAAGTATTTGTTGTTGGCGGAGGCAACATCTATCAGCAAGCTCTCTCTCTGGTGAGCCGTCATTATCTAACTTATGTGCATACCGTTCAGCCTGCAGATACTTTTTTCCCGCCCCTGGAAGGTTCGCAGTGGTCCTTGATTTGCGAACAGGCTTTTCACCCGGATGACGAGAATCCGTTTGCCCATACTTTCAAGTATTCGGTCCGGAAATAGTATAACCACTAAGAGATCTTCAAGCAGGAGGGCCAGCTCCGGCTGACTCAGTTGCCTGATTGAGCGTGATTTCTTAAGAAAGGTAAGTCTGATAGAGGCCGATCTATGTTCTTCAATCCTTCCCTGCCAGCAGATTGATCTTCTCCCAGGGTTTCAGATCAGATTCCAGGGCCAGTAATTCCCGCAATTCAAAGATCTGGTCGCGTAAACCAGCGGCAGTTTCAAATTCCAGATTTTCAGCCGCAATCAGCATTTGTGTTTCCAGTTCATGGATGATTTTTTTCAATTCCGGGACTGGAATAGGACCTGCATCTGCGCTGTATTCAGCTCCGCCTTCGGCAACAGCACCGGATTTTACTCGCTCCGTGATATCACTGATTGTTTTTTTAATGCTCGCCGGTTCGATGCCGTGCTCCTGATTGTATTTATCCTGGATCGCGCGCCGGCGGTCTGTTTCTTCCAGAGCTGTTTTCATGGCAGGTGTGATGATGTCTGCATACATGATCACCTTGCCCTCCAGATGTCGGGCAGCTCTGCCGATGGTCTGGATCAACGCTGTCTCTGATCGCAGGAATCCGCTTTTATCTGCGTCCAGAATTGCAACCAGGGACACTTCAGGAAGATCCAATCCTTCCCGGAGCAGATTGATGCCCACAATCACATCGTAGACGCCTAATCTCAAATCCCTCAGGATCGCTACCCGCTCCAGGGTATCAATTTCGGAATGCAGATAATGGACTTTAATACCGCTGTCAGCAAGGTATTTGGAAAGATCCTCAGCCATGCGTTTGGTCAGCGTGGTAACCAGGACTCGTTCTCCCCGTTCACTGCGCTGGTAGATCTCGCCAATCAGATCATCCACCTGTCCTTCGATGGGGCGGACAACTACCTCGGGATCAATTAACCCTGTGGGACGGATTACCTGGTCAATCACTTCCTCAACTTTGTCCAGTTCATATGGTCCGGGAGTGGCTGAAGTATAGATCGTGTGTCCCATTTTTCCTTCGAATTCTTCGAACTGCAGGGGGCGGTTGTCCAGAGCTGAAGGCAGCCGGAAACCGTATTCAACCAGAGTTGATTTTCGAGACCGATCTCCATTGAACATGCCCCGGATCTGGGGTACTGTCATGTGAGATTCATCCAGGATCAGCAGGTACTCCTGGGGAAGATAATCCATCATGGTCCAGGGAGGAGAATTGGCGGGTCGTTGATCAAGGTGGCGGGAATAATTTTCAATCCCGGAACAATAACCAACTTCGCGGAGCATTTCCAGGTCATATTTTGCGCGCTGTTCGATGCGCTGGGCTTCGAGCAGTTTGCCGTGTTTGTTGAAATAGATCACCTGATCCGTTAATTCAGTTTCAATATCTGTGATCGCTTGTTTTAGTTTATCTTCTTCTGTTATGAAATGTTTTGCGGGGAAGATTTGAACCTGATCGACCTCATCCAAGATCTCGGCTGTCACCCGGTCGACCTTGGTAATGCGCTCCACTTCATCACCAAAAAAAGAAATTCTGTAGACATAATGGTCATCATAGGCAGGAGCGATTTCAAGTGTGTCGCCCCGGACACGGAAAGTGCCTGGTTTGAGGTCGATATCATTCCGGGAATATTGTCCTTCTATCAGCTGCCGTAAGAGGGCATTTCTCCGATAAACCTGGCCTTGGGACAGATTTATCGCGACCTTTCCATAAGCTTCTGGGTTCCCCAGGCCATATATGCAGGAAACTGAAGCAACGATAATGACATCATTGCGGGACATTAACGCAGTGGTGGCTGCCAGGCGCAATCGGTCAATTTCCTCATTGATATCGGTTTCTTTTTCAATGAACAGGTCATGATGAGGTACGTAAGCTTCCGGCTGATAATAATCGTAATAACTTACAAAATATTCCACCGCGTTTTCAGGGAAAAAAGATTTGAATTCTGCGTACAGCTGAGCAGCCAGCGTTTTGTTGTGGGCGATGATCAAGGCTGGCAGCTGCATCTGCTCAATGACATTGGCGATCGTATAGGTTTTTCCGGTTCCAGTTGCACCCAGCAATACCTGGTGCTGCTTGCCATCTTTAATCCCTGCAATTAGTTTTTCGATTGCCTGGGGTTGATCTCCCATGGGGATGAAATGGTGCCTGTAGTTTAAAATCCATCAATTTCCTTATTGAACTTAGCTAACGAATATAAATTGGATTGCTGAAGATCCATCCCCGGCGGGAGCCTCGATATTGTAAATAGGCTTCCACGCGGTATACTCCAGCTTCTTTGACGCTGAACGTACATACATCGCGGTTCAGCCAGGTTTTGATGAGTAACACCATTCCTGATTAAAACGCATTCTGCGATTTTGGGGAGGGTGATTTGAAGGGTGATACCATCGGATAAATTGATTTCATCACCCATGGTGGCTGCCCTGTTCTTTCCAGAAGCATTGAACCGGAATCCCCGGGTCGGATAGGGCAGGTCGTAACCCACGAAACCATGGCCCATGCGCAAAGCGTCGTAGATGAGGTCTTTATCCTTTTGAAGATCTCCGCTGAACGGACTTTCTATCAGCAGGTGTGTATTCACCCCCAAAAAATGGAAATAATAGGGAAAAACAGTCTTGCGGAATGGACCCATTTTGCCCGCCATTGCGTGAGCATCAGAACCGCCGATGGCAACGATCTTCTGTCCCCGTGATGTGAGATCATCCCAGATCTTCAGTGTTTTCTGATGGGGCCCCCTGGCAATCCGGTTCGGTTGGTATGCGTACCAGACAGCGGCAGATTTTGATTGCAGCAGCGATTTGAATTCGGAAAAACCATTCCAGAGTTCCAGGCCTGTAAAATTTTTGACATTCCAGTCTTCCCAGGAGTAATCACCCTGTTTAAAAAGGGGAGCTGCTGGATCTGTGGGATGAGCCAGGAACGATAAACCCTTTGCTTTGTTGACTGCATTGATCAGCTTTTGTGGATCTGGTGAAAATTCAGAGATGTCCTTTTTGACTCCGAATACCAGCAGGTGATTTTTCTGGGGAACCCGCTCTCGATCATGGATCTCTTCCCCAACCAGAACTAGGACTTTCCCTTGCCTTGAGGTGTAATATCCTTCTTCTTCGAGGACCAGTTTATTATGATCTGTGACGATCACTGCATCAAGGCCAGCTTTGATGGCTGCATCTGCAATTTCCTGATGTGTACCACTGCCATCAGAATGAATAGTATGCATATGGAGATTAGTGGTTATTTCTGGCATTATTATTCCAATTTTAGTTTTCAAATCACCCCCATACTTATGAGGGAAACCCGGCGGTATTCTATCATTAATTAGGTGCTTCTTGACGTTCTCCCTGTATAGAAGGTATAATCGCCGTGCTTGGAATCTGAACATATATTTGAATAGACAGATCAGCTGGATTGTTTTTCCTGTTTTTACATTTCTGCTGGTCCGGGAGGTTTTAGTGTCAACTTATCTGAACATCGGTTTGATAATAACATCAGTCGCCCTGATAGCCAGTGTGATCCTGCAGAGCAAGGGTGCTGGACTGGGTGGATTGACCGGCGGTGATACCGGTGGTGTCTTTTCCGCTCGACGAGGTATTGAAAAGATGTTATTCCGGGTAACAATCGGACTCAGTGTCTTATTTTTTGGACTGGCAATTGCATCAGTAATTGTAACAGTTTAAGAATGAAGCCTGGCTTGATCTAAAATGATATTCAACGCCTCTGGATTGCCGGAAAATATGGACCCCCATGTTTTCCGGCTATATTTATCCCCGGGGAGCAGGGGTACTCAATCAATCAGGAAAAACTCCATGAACTTGATAAAAAAACTGCGCTGGCAGATTTTAATTATCGTCCTGGCATTAATCGTGATCGCGGTTGTCTTGTGGGGGCAGCAAGCAGAACCGGTCCTGGTAGAAGCGCCTGAACCAACCAGCGGTGGTTTATACAGTGAGGGTATCATCGGTTCCTTAATGCGATTGAACCCCCTCTTATCAGATTTTAATCCTCCAGATCAAGACCCTGGCAGTTTGATCTTCAATGGCTTGATCCAATTTGACAGCACCGGTCTTCCTCAACCCGACTTATCCAATTACTGGAGTATTTCCAGAGATGGAAATGTGTATAACTTTTCCCTGCGCCAGGATGTTTTCTGGCATGATGGTGAGCAGTTTACAAGCGCAGATGTTTTATTTACTGTCAGCCTTCTCCAGGATCCGGATTTTCCAGTTCCTGAAGATCTGGAAGAATTTTGGAGCCAGATCGATGCTATTGCACTAGATCAGGAAACGATCCAGTTCAGGCTGCCGGAAGCGTACGCGCCCTTTCTGGATTTTCTGGATTTTGGGATTCTCCCGGAACATATCCTGGGGGATCTGTCTGCCCAGGAAATAGTTGATTCTCCATTTAACCTTCAACCAGTCGGAACGGGACCCTTCCAGTATGATCGCCTGGTAATAAACGATGGTGATATTTCAGGAGTTGTATTAAAGAAAAACACCAATTTTTATGGGGAAACTCCATTTTTTGATCAGGTCAAGTTCCTCTACTTCTCGACTCCCGACGCTGCCTGGAATGCATATCTGGCTGGTGAGATCCAGGGAATTGGTGAAATCAGCGCTGATATCCTTCCCGAAGCCTTGGTAGACGAGAGCATAAACCTCTATACCAGTCGGTTGCCAGAATTATCGCTGGTATTGCTCAATCTGGATAATCCGCAGGTCCCATTTTTAGCTGAGGTTGAGATTCGGAAAGCACTCCTGCACGGAATAAACCGCCAGTACCTGGTAGATCATATCAACCAGGGTCAGGCGATTATCGCTGATGGTCCAATTTTCCCCACCACCTGGGCTTATTTTGATGGGTTATCCCGTTATGAATTTGATCCTGAGCTTGCCATCAAACTCATACGCGACCTTGGTTATACTTTTTCTGGTGAGAGCGGCAATGCCAGGTCAAATGAAGAAGGTGATCGCCTGGAGCTGGATCTGATCTATCCCGATACTGAAATTCACACGTTGATAGCTCTCTCAATTCAGGAAAATTGGATTCAATTGGGATTTGATGTCAGCCTGGAACCGCTGTCGTATCCTGAGCTGCTCGAAAAACTGGACGCGAGACAATACCAGGCTGCCCTGGTCGACCTAAATCTGACCAGTATGCCGGATCCGGATCCTTACCCGTTCTGGCATCAGACCCAGGCAGTGGGCGGACAGAATTATTCCAAATGGAATGATCGCCAGGCCAGTGAATATCTGGAACAGGCCAGGATCATCCTGGATATTAATGATAGAGCAAGACTTTACAGGAATTTCCAGGTTCGATTTTCAGATCAGATTCCTGCTTTGCCCCTTTATTATCCGGTTTACACCTACGGAGTATCCGCAGACGTAAAAGGTGTCCGGATCGGTCCCGTTTTTGAACCATCTGATCGCCTGTTAACCATTAATCAGTGGTATTTCTTTGTTGAAGTACCTGGGGGATTAGAACCCACAGAAGACCAGCCAGCTGGAGAATGAGTTTTCCGGCTTATTTATTATCTATTTGTCAGTGAATAAGGGTAAATAATTGTGAATAAAGAACAAGCATCTCCAGAGGTCCAAGCTCAACAAACTAAGCCATCTTGGCATGCGATCAGCAGCGGTGAGGTATTGACTCAGCTGCAGGTCAACCGCGAGATGGGTTTATCGGAACAACAATCAGCTGAACGATTAATCCATATGGGACGAATGAGCTTCAGGAAGCTCCTCCGACCAGCATCTGGGTCAAGATCTATCAGCAATTTGCCAATTTTATTGTGATTCTGCTGCTGGTCGCAGCAATGATATCGGCAGTATTGGGAGACTGGGTTGAAGCTGCTGCGATCATGATCATCGTGCTGCTTGAACGCAGGATTGGGTGTGATCCAGGAAAGCCGCGCAGAAGAAGCTCTGGCAGCTCTGAAAAAAATGGCCTCGCCCGGATGCCAATGTGCTCAGAGACGGCCACAGGCAGGCAATTCCAGCCCGAGATGTTGTACCTGGCGACATTGTTTTTCTGGAAGCTGGGAATTTTGTCCCGGCAGATGTTCGTCTCCTGGAAACTGTAAATTTAAGAATTGACGAAGCTGCCCTGACCGGCGAGTCTGTCGCGGTGACTAAAAATGCCCAGCTTGAATTGGATGAAGATGCTGCTCTGGGTGATCGAAAAACCATGGCTTTTACTGGAACCCTGGTTACCTATGGTCGGGGAGTTGGCGTGGTCGTGAGTACAGGCATGGCAACGGAAATTGGCCAGATCGCCAGTCTGCTGCAATCTGTAGAAGAAGGCGAAACTCCTCTCCAAAAACGGCTGGATAGATTTGGCCGAACACTGGGATGGGTGACTCTGGTGGTCAGTGGTCTTGTATTTGTGGAGGGTATGTTAACCGGTACTCCTCCCCTGGAAATGTTTATCATTGCTGTCAGCCTGGCGATCGCCGCTGTACCTGAAGGTCTGCCAGCCGTTGTTACAATCACTCTGGCATTGGGCATGCAGGAGATGATTGCCCGAAATGTATTGATCCGGAGACTTTCTTCTGTTGAAACCCTGGGTTCTACAACGATCATTTGCTCAGATAAAACTGGAACTTTGACCCAGAACGAAATGACCGTGACCAATATTGCCGTCGATGGTGAATTCCTCGATATATCAGGGACCGGTTATGCTGTTGAAGGAGATTTTTTCCGGGATGGTGAAAAAGTGGATCTGGCAAAGGATTATCCAGGAATCCTAACGGCTCTCTGGATTGGGGCATTAAATAATGATGCTATTCTGGAAACTGATTATGATGAGAATGGAAAACGAACCATGCGGATGGTGGGTGATCCAACGGAAGGTGCTTTGCTGGTCGCTGCAGCCAAAGGTGGAGCATTGCCAGCACCATTGGCCCAATCTTATCCCCGGATAGAAGAGATCCCGTTTGATTCTGAACGGAAAAGAATGGTCACGATCCATGCCATTGAACAGCCAGAATCCAGTGATGTCTCCCCATTTTATGATCAAAAACAAAAAGCCTGGTATGTCGTAGCCCAGAAGGGCGCTCCTGATGTCGTGCTGGAGCGCTGTACTCATTATCAAAGCCGAGATGATCAAGCCGTTCCCCTGGATGATGAACAGCGTCGGCGGATCCTGGCTGCTAACGACAAAATGACCAGTCAGGCCCTGCGTGTTCTGGGGGTTGCTTACCGGGTGGTTGAAAAACTGGAATATCTCCAGAATGGAAATCTCGCTGATGAGATCGAACAGGAACTGATTTTTGTGGGATTGCTGGGTATGATCGATCCAGCCCGTCCTGAAGTCTTGCCCGCTCTTCAACGAGCGCGCCAGGCAGGCATTAGAACAGCTATGATCACAGGTGATTATCCGAACACTGCCAAAGCTATTGCCCAGGAGATTGGCTTGCTTCAGGAAGGACATCAGGTAATCACTGGCAAAGAGCTTGATGAACTCTCTGATGAAGAAGTTAAAAGATGCTGTTATAGACCACGGATGTATTTGCCCGGGTTTCACCGGAACACAAGGTACGTATTGTTGAAGCTTTCCGCTCCAATAATGAAGTTGTAGCCATGACCGGCGATGGAGTGAATGATGCTCCCTCGATTAAAAAGGCAGATATCGGCATTGCCATGGGAATCACAGGGACTGATGTTGCCAAAGAAACTGCTGATATGGTGCTGACTGATGACAATTATGCCAGTATCGTTTCTGCGGTAGAGCAGGGCAGGGTGATCTACAGCAATATCAGGAAATTTGTATATTTCCTGCTCTCGTGCAATATCGCTGAAATCGCTACCATTTTCCTGGCAACCATGTTTGGCTGGAAATCTCCTCTAACAGCAATCCAGCTGTTGTGGCTGAATTTGGTCACTGATGGTGCTCCAGCTCTGGCGCTTGGACTTGAAAAAGGGGATCCGGATTTGATGGAACAGCCCCCCCGCGATCCGCAGGAATCGATTCTGAACCGTTTTATGCTGACCGGTATTACTATTCAAACTATTGCGATCACCGCGGTTACACTTGGTGCCTATTGGATAGGATTATCCCGCTTTCCAGAGATGGCATCGACAATGGCCTTTGTTACTCTGTCATTCTCGGAGTTATTGAGGGCGTTTACAGCCAGGTCAGAGAGAGTACCGATCCTGAAAGTGGGCTTGTTCACCAATAAAGTAATGAATTGGGCTATCTTGTCCTCCTTGATCTTGCTCCTGGGTGTGATCTACCTGCCATTTTTACAGGGTATTTTTGATACTGTTCCCCTGGGATGGCTCCAATGGGAGATAATCCTTCCCTTGCTTGTTAGGACCATCGATAGCGGCTGAGGTGACCAAAATAGTGCTCAATAAGCGAAAGAATGATTAATTGTTTATTAGAAACAGATCTGCAGCGGTTGCGCTGATTACAATAGACGTAATAATGGATTATCTTTATTATTGAGGAAGAATTTTATGGGTACCCGAAAATTTATTGAAGAGCGCCGCCAGAAAGAAACAGCGCCAGAATACTCTCCTGTTATTGATGATGGGAGGAGGATTAGCGCTGGTGATTGCTGCGCTGGTTATTGCGATTGTGAGCTCGAGTAATGTTAATATCTCGGACCGGCAGGTAACTATACCTGAATTTACGACGCTGGACCAGACAAATTTTAATACTCTTGGTAACCCGGATGCCCCGGTAGTCATCGAAGAATTCTCTGATTTTGGCTGTTCCCATTGTGCTGATTTCGCATTGACAACCAAGAAATTGATCGAAGAAGAGTATATCAATACCGGTCAAGTTTACCTGGTATTCCACAGTGTCGGCAGTTTTCTAAATGCGCCTTCAACTTTACAAGCTGCTGAAGCGGCTTACTGCGCAGGCGACCAAGATGCCTTTTGGTCATTTCACGATCTGATCTTTGCCAACCAGGTTCAGTTATTCAGCAATCGATCAGCGGATATATCTAAATCAATGGAAACGTTTGCAGAGATCCTGGATTTGGATGTAGAGGGGTTTAATACCTGCCTGGCAGATCGGAAATATCGAGAACTGGCAGCTGCCGATGAACTGAAAACCCGGGAGAATAACATCACAGGAACCCCTGCGTTCCTGATTAACGGGGTCTTATACAGCGGCAATCAGCCATATCAGAATTTCCAACAGGCAATAGACCAAATCCTGGCATCTCAATAGTAAATCTGATAACACCAAAAAAAACCTTCCTCAATATTGAGGAAGGTTTTTTCATTTATTAAACCGCTTATCAGTGAACTAATCGATAGTAATACAGCCAGACCATCAGAAAGAGAACGAATACTGCCAGGAACAGCCATGCCAGGGATGGTCCGCCTGCAGCTATCCCCAAACTGAGCGCGATGATTGCTGCTGTGGCCCAGATAATCTTTAAACTTAGCAATGCCTTAAATACCTCGGCGGACGCATTTCTGCTGATCAGGGACTCTCCCCCGATTCCAAGCAATGCTGCGCCAACCAATCTGGGCATGATCGGATCAAATGAAGTCCAGCCAAACCAAGGCAGGATCAAATCCGGTAAAAATAATAGCGGGATGGCAAAAAAAATATCGACAATAAAGTGGATCACAAACCAGGTACGTAAACTACGGGGAAGTGAGTATTCTAATTTTTCCACAGTTTTCATAAATACATCAATATCGCAGGAAATGGTTCAGGGGGTGACATGGTCTTCTGGTCGGGCTCCGGGGTCATCCAGTTTGCTCTCGCTGAAGGGTAGCAGCACTTTGACATGCATATCATGATCTACAGTGCTCTGGCAGGAGAGGCGAAAATGGCCCTGTGCTTCTGTCATCGACTCAAGTTTTGACTTTTCTGCTTCTGTCATCGTCTCGGGTTCTCCGGACAGGAATTCCACCCGGCAGGTTGTGCAGCGGGCATATCCTCCACAGCGGTGGAGCGGGTCACCCCCGTTGTCTTCCAGGGCATTTACCAGGCGCGTACCAGCTGAAATTTCAAATTCTCCGACTCCATCAATTGTTAATTTTGGCATATTCTCCTCTTTTATTGATAATTATTCTTCATTTCATTTGCTCATGATTGCTTTACCTTGATAGATTCTTTCAAATGAATACCCCTTTTCTGGTATTCCAGTAACAAATTTTCAAATAGATTTGTTATTTGCCCGAGTTTTTCCGGGGCGCAGATACCAGTTTGGGGGATCATTCCATCCAGCAGCATCCTGGCAACAATAGTGCAGGTATAGCCCGTAGTCCTGGCCATCGAGGTAATATTTTTTTCCTGATCATAATGGTCAACCAGGTCGTATTGATAGATGACTTTGGCATCACCATCCTTACCTTCCAGCAGTACCTGCATTACAGTCAGGTCTCTCTCACCCTCCTTCATTCTCCATTGATCGATAAATAACTGTGAGGTCAGGGCCAGGGGCTGGACTTGCTGGTTATTGACTTCAATGGTTTCCTGATTAAAGAATCCGCTTTCCCTGAAAACTCGCATCAGATTGGCATGTCCAGGATAACGCATTGTTTTCTCTACCATATTAGGGATATTCAGTGTGTGACGGAGCGATCTCAACCCATCAGTATTAAACGCTTCCAGGGTGCCTACACCCGGGAAATCCAGAAGTTCAATTCCCGAGAGGGCAGGATAAATGACTTCCTGGCCATTTTCGACGAAACGGGCTGGACGCGTATACTCTTCCAGAACGTCAGCTAGTGAAAAGACCACTTTGTATTCGAATGGCCATTCCCGGATTACAGGAAGTCCGCCAACATAACATTTATAACTGTCAACCTGATCCATTTTTTTAGTTGCATATCCAGCGATGATATTGCATAATCCGGGCGCAACTCCACAATCCACAATAGCGGTGACTCCTTTTTCCCGGGCCAAATCGTCCAGGTCAAATGCATCTTCACCGAAAAATGATATATCCACAACGTTCTTTCCAGCTCTGATAATCGATTCGAGGGTGCTGAATCCCATAAATCCCGGCACAGCATTGATCACCAGTTCAGCATCAGAGACCAGTTCAGAGACAGTTTTTTGATCTGATAAATCTGTCTGTTGGGTAGTTACACCGCTAAATCCTGAGACTCTAGCGAGTGATCTGTCACTTAAATCCACCGCCAGAATCTCGTGTTGATTGTCTTCCGCCAAGTCTTGAATAATGGCACTGCCAACCAATCCTGCTCCTAAGACTACGATTTTCATAGTTGCTCCTTGCCCCAAAGAATTTTCAAACCTTATTCCTTAATAACATATTTTCTCAAAAATGCATCAGATTTCCGGTAAAAATCACTCACGTTTTCTGCCTTCTTAAAACTGTGGCCCTCATCGGGATAGAGATGATATTCATAATCGATCCGGTTATTATCCAGCGCGAAAACTATTTGTTCAGCCTGGTCCTGGGGGACAATTGAATCCAGGCCTCCTTGAAAAATGAGGACCGGGTCTTTAATTTTCTGAGCTGAGAATATCGGTGAGCGATCCTTGAAGAGCTGCTCAGACTCTGGATAGGGACCAATCAGCCAATCCGCATAATGGCGTTCAAATTTAGGTGGGTTATTCAGCAAAGTCAGATGGTTCACGATGCCATAAAGAGATATGCCGGCTTGAAAAACCCCTGGATATTTTATTAATGTTTGGAAAACAGTTAAACCCCCGGAACTGCTGCCCAGGAGAGCGATCTTGTTTTTATCCACCTTTCCTTGTCTGGCGAGGGCCAATGCCGCCTGATAGACATCATCTACATCAATCACCCCCCATTGCCCCTTTAATGCTTGCCAGTATTCACGACCGTAACCTGTGCTGCCGCGATAATTGATCTCCAGCACGGCATAACCCCTGCTGGTGAAATACTGCGTCCGGGGCTGGAACTCGGCATATTTTTGCCTGGTTGGTCCACTGTGAATGATGATCAACAAGGGAGGACTGCCAAAAGCTGTAAACTCAGGATTTTGAGGTTGATAAAATAACCCATGGAGGGCTAGATCCTGGTCATTCTTCCAGGATATAGCTTCTGGCTGGGAGTAGATACTCGGTCCAGGTAGGCAGACTGCAGCCCGGCGTATTGCCTGGATTTCACCCTTTTGATTAGTGATAATGATCTCGGCCGGGGTTCTTCCTCCCGAAGCAATCAGGGCTATTTGATCTTGGTTGGGAGATACAGCCAGAGAATCTAGCCAGGTGTATTTTGGATCTAATAGGATTTGGCTCTCAGTTTGACTATCCAACTCCAGCTGCCACAGAGAGGCAAAGCCCTGAAGATTGCGGAGGCAATAGATCCGCTTGCTGTCCGGGCTGAATCCGTAAAATGACTGGTTTTGCACCCATGGTGGAAGTCCATGATCTGCCTTAAGCGTGGTTTGCTGATTGCTCTCCCGGGTGAGTAAATTGAAGGTTGAAATATTCCACCACCCATTCTGGTCTGAAATATACGCGAGATATTTGCCATCAGGAGAAAACTCAGGTTGAAGAGCTGAGGTTCTTTCCCTGGCAAATATTTGAGACTGGTTTACCAGAACTGGAATACCAGTCGGTCCGTATTTCAATTCCCCAAGATTGATCTGGGACTTTGACCAGGGCAGATCGGGATGGTTCCAGCTCATCCAGATTAGTTGTTTCCCATCTGGATGCCAGCGAGGGTAATTGTAGAAATCAAATGCCTTGTCGAGGATGTGAGATTTTTGTTCTGATCCAAAGTCAATGAGTTGGATCGAGTCATTTTCTCCATCAGATTCGAGGTAGACCAAATTGCTTCCGGAGGGAGAAAACGCGGGAGATGATTTGGGATGGGTGGATGATTGGATCGGGATTGGTGCTGGATTTTTACCGGAAATCAGAAAAAATTGAAAACTACCTTTTTCGATGAAGATAATTTTGTCGCGCTGAACAGTATAGGAACCTCCTCCGTACATGATTCCCCCGCCCAGATTGATTTCTCCGGAAAGTTTCGTAATTTCATTATTGTTTGGATCCCAGACCATCAAGCTGGAGTGATTGGAGTGCCTTTCCACCCACAGCAGGCAACCATCACTGCTCCACGTTAACTCACTGAATTCCCGCAAATCACCTGTTGATTGCGGAGTGATTAATGAAGGCCAGGTACCATAGGGGAGGTTTGTTTTTTTGTCCATGATAATAGTTTACAGATGACCAATCAAAATCATCCTGTGTGTTCTGCAATAAAAATGGATCCTCAGATCTATTAGCTAGCCGGCAGTCATCCCGCTTGAATCCTCTCTTCTTTCAGAGCTAGAGGAGCAAAACTGAACCGGTGCAGTGGACAGGGACCATACTCCACAATAGCCTGGCGGTGTCCTGCAGTTCCATAACCCAGATTCCTTTCAAAACCATAGTGGGGATATGATTGGGCTGAGTGGATCATCCAGGCATCCCGATATGTTTTGGCCAGGATGGATGCAGCAGCAATAGAAAGGGAACGGGCATCTCCTTTTACCAATCTGGTCTGCGGTAAAGGATTATCGGGCAGCACTAGATAATCAACCAGTAAATGATCTGGTTGTTTATCTAATTTATCGATCGAGCGCTGAATAGCCAGGCGGGTAGCAGGTACGATGCCAATTTGATCGATTTCGATGTTCGAAGAAAATCCAACCGCCCAATCCAGGCTGTGTTGTTCAATGATGATCCGCTGCCCCTCGCGCTGTTCCGCATTCAGTTGTTTTGAATCAAGGACACCTGCCAAAAAAGACGGTTTTGCATCTGTCTGGTTCAGGATCACGATCGCTGCTGAAACCGGACCAGCCAGGCTGCCCCTGCCAGCTTCATCTACACCACCAACAAGGCAGCAGCCATAATTCCACAGGGCAGATTCAAATTCCAGTTCAGGTTGATCGGGAATGATTGCTGGATCAATTTTCCGGGTCATACAAACCCCGTCGATGGTTCTGATGTATTACCTGGATATCCTGAAGGATTTTAAATGCGTCCTGAAAGACATTCACTTTGCTGCCGGGATAGAAAGTCCAGGCGATAGGTATTTCCTGGATTTTGAATCCTCGGAGCCGGGCAATATAGAGAAGTTCGATATCAATCACCCATCCCGGTAGGGTTTGATGACGAAAGAGATCTTCAGCCGCTGCCGCTGAAAAACACTTAAATCCGCACTGAGTATCTTTAAGACCGGGAAGGACAAGCAGCTGAATTAACCAATTCATCAACCTTCCCCCTAAATATCTCAGGAGAGGTTCAGTTATAGCGCACCGCCCCCGGGGCTTCCCGCGATGCGATGGCTATATCTACCACTATCCAATTGAGGAGGGATGAATTTATTGACCTGGTTAATCGCCATCGAAAGGTCAGCATCACACATGAACCGGTAATCTCCCCGGGCGGCCAGCATCCCTGTTCGGATAGCTGCACCCTTTCCTGGCTGGTCTTCAAAGTGTGCTTTCATAAATGGAAACTCAGAACAGAATTGCTGGATGATATCGCCTGTCCGGTCTGTACTGTTATTGTTAACAATCAGGACTTCGGAGGAGTACGACTGTTTAACGAGGAAAGCGCCTACCTCTTTGAGCGTTGTAGGCAGGCGTTTTTCTTCATTATAGGCGGGGATGATGATGGAGAGCAATGGACGTTGCACGCGATTTCCGTCGCTTATCTTACAGGGTAAAAGTAACTAATATGATCAGCGCGATCAAGACAACGATCACGAGGGCGATCAAACTGCCAATAATGATCCATTCTCTGCGGCTAAAATTAGCTTTCCGGGCAACTTTGACAAATTCTTCATCTACTTTTGCCAATGCTTCAGGAATCACTGGTGTATCATCTATCGGGGGCAGGGGGGCTGCTTTCTTTTTTGTCTTATCCGGGAGTCTTGGATTGGTTAATAAATTGATGGCGGTTCTGAAATCCAGATCGCTGAAGATCGGTTTGGAGATTGAAAGTTCCCTGGCGAAGTTCTTGATACCATCAGCCTGGATCACTCGAACCCGGGGACGGATGGATTCCACAACTGTCTCCGGCGAGACAAAGATCAGTACGCCACGATCCATTGGAGCCGAAAAATTATGCTGTTTCAGGTATCCTTCAATGGTTTTCTGATACAGCCAGGTTTCCCGGATCAGGCTGTTCTGTGCCAGGCGATACTCATCATCACGACCGAGTTCCTCCCATCTTTTACCTTCTGCCCGGAAAAATCCCTGTTGGGATTTCGGATTGATTACCAGTAGACGTCGAGGGTGTCAAGAGGACCAATGGGATCGGTCTGCCCACTCTGGGTATTTCTACATCTCGGATCAAAACACAATCATTGCCCAGGACCGATTCAAGGATTTCGATCAATTCCTCCTGGCTTTTCCTGCTCTGCTGCCAGGACCAACCATAGGATAACAACCCCTGGAAAGTTTTTTAGAAATCCACCTTTTCCTGATTCTGATTGAAATTTTGATTGGTCTATGGTTCTCATAAGTCTAATTCCAGGTATTTTTTTTGATTATACCAGTCTCTTTTGCAAGATATCAACTATTTCAGAGGTTGATGGGACTGATTTTTTCAAGAGAGTGCATTAAATATAAAGTCGGGGTGGACGGACTTGAACCGTCGACCTCCGCGTCCCAAACGCGGCGCGCTACCAACTGCGCTACACCCCGAGATCCTGCTACCATATTCGCAAAGCAGTATAATCTTTATGTTATTGATAGTCAAGGACAGGCACTCCCGGGAGCTTTCAATAGTGTGATAAACGATCTGGTCCGGATTCACCACGAAACCTATCTGGCTGATATCCCCTTCTGGCATTCTGTTACCAGGGATAAGGATTCTGTTCTGGAATTGGGCTGTGGACATGGCAGAGTGACCTTACCTCTCTGTGAGGTCGGAACCACAGTATTTGGTCTTGATCTGGATTTTGAATCCCTGCAATACCTTTCAAATCAATCTAAGCCAGGTGACAAAACGAAAACCGGTTTTGATCCAGGCAGACATGCTTAACCTTCCCTTCAGGCATATATTTCAGGCAGTACTCCTGCCCTGCAATACTTATAGTATTTTCAATTCTGGGCAGCGGATCAAGCTCTTAAGAAAGATTGTTCAAGTTCTTGATCCATCCGGGATCTTTGCATTCAGTGTTCCCAATCCTGTCTTGATCAGGAAGTATCATCAAGATTTATCACTAAACGATGAGGAATCTGAGCCTGAGTTTGAGATGACATTTTCTCATCCTACAACCGGCAATACTGTTCAGGTAAGCAGCCTTGTGAGACCTTTGGCTGGATGCCTCAGCTGGGATTGGGTCTATGATCACCTTTTTCCTGACGGAAAAGTAGAAAGGCACAGGCAAACCGTTGTTCACCAGCTGAGTTCCATTGAACAATACCAGACTGAAATTGAATCGGCTGGATTCTCGATCCACAGCTGTCAGGGGGATTTTGATGAAACCCCATATCATATTAATTCCCCGTATTTGCTGATGGTTTGCACTATCCCTTGAATTCATTTTTTCCATTGAGCTTTTCCTCTATAATTCAACCCAGATTTGTTAATAAAACATCAATACAGGATTTGTTTTTCTCTTATGCTTTGTTAGTGTTTTTCTTATATTGAAAATGTATGATTAGTTTCAAACCTAACAAATAATTTTCCGAAACATAAAGGAGAAAATAATGTCCATGTATATCAAACCTTATACCCATTACCACAGACGTCCGGTACAGCATTATCGATCGCAGGAATCTGAGATTCATGTACCCCTCGATGTGATGGTTGATGATGACGCATATCTGGTTGAGGTCATTCTTCCAGGCCTGGCGCCAGAGGATGTTGAGATCGAGATTGTCGAAAAAACCATCGAAATCCAGGGTGAGTTCAAAGCTGCTGATGAGGATGCAAAATATCTCCGCAAAGAACGTCCCAGTGGAAAGTTCCGCCGGGTCATCCAACTGCCCAAGTTGTTGAACATGGAAAAATCTGAAGCAAATCTTGAGAACGGGATCCTATCCTTACGGGTACCTGTTGCAGAGGAAGCGTTACCAAAAACAATCAAGATCAAGGCGAAATAATACGTCGCCTTGCTCTCCAAAGATCATCTAAAAGAGCTGGCGAAACGCCAGCTCTTTTATATGATTTATGTAATATAACTCTCCCTTATCTGAGAAATATAAAAACCACTCAGGTATAATTAAACCTACGGTTGAGATAGACCGAGGAGGAATGAATGACTGAAAATAAAAACAAAAATAAACAGGATGATCGGAAAAGATCATCACAGAAGCTGAAATGGAAGCCCAAATTGAAGCGAACGAGCCAGAAGAGGTCGGCTCATCCTTTGAAGCCGAACCTGTGGCCGAACCTGTGGCCGAAGTGACCAAACCAGCCCCTGAAAAGAAGAAACTTTCCAGGGCTCGGGTGATCTGGAGGAAAATCCTGATCTGGCTGGTTGTGATCACATTTGCTTTTGCGGGAGGAATCTTAGTTGATACCATTCTGCGCTATGAGCCGGAGAAAACTAAAGTGGCAGAATTAACCGCAGACCTGGAAAGTTCAGCGGCTGAAATATCCCAGCTTGAGGATGAAATCGTAGAATTAAATCTGCTCAAAGATCAAAATGCTGCTCTGCTGGCTGAACTTGAGCTGGTTAAAACTCATTTAGCACTTTTGAGCTCCCGCACGGCAGTGGCAAATGCTACCCTGGCGCTGGAACAAAACAGGCCGGAAGATGGCGCACTTGAATTGGAAAAACTTGGAACGACGTTGATAAACCTTAAATCCCTCTTATCCGGAGATGAGGAAGTTGTTGTTGAGAATCTTATCCAGCGGCAGAAATTAATTGTCATTGAATTGGAAAAGGATAATATCTCGGCCCAAATCGACCTTGAAATCCTGGCTGCGCGTTTGAATAATCTTGAGATCACTTTATTCACAACGCCCTGACAAGTGTAAGTCAAGATAAGAAAAAAGCCTCCACTGGAGGCTTTTTATTTGCTCCGGACACGGTTTCCTGCCAGGAAACCGTGTCCTTTATATTTAGAAGAAGGTTGTGGTCCAGAGCGGCAACCCGGAGTTATAGAAACCTCTCAGACTCCGATCTTCAGAGGGTCCAGGATCATGTTGCTATTCTATTCGCTATCTTCGAGAACTTCTTCAACTCCTAGAGCTTCGGCATCAACAGCTGTTTCAGGCATGCCATTTAATATCCAGCTTTCAAAGATCTTGATGTAATCATCTTTCATTAGTTTGGTAGGCGGCATTTGCTGGATTAGCACATCATCTGTAGCCGGGTCAAGAATGCTGATACCATTGATACTTTGGACGAGGTAGCTCTCGAGGTCTCCGGCGATGATGTTGAACTCAGCATTGTCACCCGTTGTGAGTATTTCTTCGTATGTTCCCATCAGGTAGTTGTTATTCTCTTTCCCGGGCCTGTGGCAGGAGATGCAGTAGCGGCGTGTGATCCGGGAGATATGGATCTCGTAGGAAGGAACTTCGTTTTCTGCCAGTTGAGGAATTGCACCGGCACCGGCAGCATCCTCGGGAATTTCCACCCGGTCATCCCAGGTATATCGCATAAAGACTACCACGGCTTCGATCTGGTTCTTTTTTAATTCTCCCCCATAGGCCAGGCCGTAAGGCGGCATACCCAGATCACCCTGTCCAAACTCAACGATAGCTTCCAGGGTTTCATCAGAGCGGGTGTACATTTCGTCCCGGCTGCTGATCGGTTTTAAATCAACTCCATCCAATCCTTCTACACCGGCGATCACTCCACCTTCTCCATCAGGTCCATGGCATTCTGTGCAGTAGATGCTGTACAGTTCATCCCCCAGGGCAATTTGTTCTGGGATTGTATTTGACACTGCCTCTCCTTCATTTTTTGGCGTGGTGATCACTGATCGGATTGTCAGGCCGACCATCCCCAGAACAGTCACTCCCATGATCGAGATCCCGAGCAGACGATTCTTCCAGTGGCGAAGGGGATTCTTATCGATCAGGGGCAGCAGGAATAGAATGCAGGACTCCAGCCAGGGGAATGACAAAAGTACCCAGCCATTCTACCTGTCCTGGAACAAATTTCAAGAACTCAAACAGGAACAAAAAGTACCATTCCGGTCGCGGGACATAGGTCGCATCACTGGGATCTGCTTTGGGTTCAACAGCGACACCAACAAATGTTGCCAGGCCGATTAGAAGCAGGAACAAGGCAAATGAAACCAGCAGGTCTTTATAAATTATATCGGGCCAGAATTTGACACCTTTTTGTTTGGCTTGTTCGTATTTTCTGTTTGTATGCTTTTTTATGCTCTTCGTTCACAAGATCCCTCCTCAACTCATTCCAGCAAGCTAGATGGAATGTGGATCAGCTCTCTTGATCAGGTATGTTGGATATCCCCAGTCGAATGACCAGATATAAATGGATTGATACAGTCGCGATGATGATTGCCGGTATGATCCAGATGTGCAGGGAAAAGAATCTCGATAGGGTTAATGCACTTAGATCTGGTCCACCGCGTAAAACCCGCAGTAAAAAATCTCCCAGCCAGGGCACAGTTCCTGCGATTTCAGTTCCAACGGTGGTCGCCCAATATGAGCGCTGGTTCCAGGGCAGCAAATACCCGGTAAAACCCATTCCCAGGGCGGAGATCAACAGGACAACGCCGGTGATCCAGGTCATTTCCCTGGGATATTTATATGCGCCATAAAAGAAAACCCGCAGCAGATGAATAAAGGCTGTCAGGATCAAAAGGGAGGCTCCCCAGTGGTGGATACCTCGGATTAACCAACCAAATTTCACTCCGGTCATGATGAATGTGATGCTGTCATAAGCATGATCCGGGGTTGGCACATAATAAACTGAGAGCAGCATTCCTGTTATGCCCTGGAGCAATCCAAGGAACAGACTCGCGCTTCCCAATGTGAACCACCAGTTTACTTTAGGAACTTTGCGGTCCAGGATAGTGTCGTAAATTCCTGTCAAACCCAGCCGTTCATCTAACCAACTGAATATCTTTTCTGACATATCTAGCCTTCCCTCAGATGAATGAACAACTGATCCCCTTCCAGCATGATCTCATAACGGTCCAGAGGCCTGGGGGGAGGACCGGATATAACATTCGCCATTCTTGTCAAAGAATGCTGCGTGGCAGGGACAAACAAATTCCTGGTTTTCGTCGTTCCAGTTTACCCGGCAGCTGAGATGGGTGCAGACATCTGATAGAACCTCAACTGTTCCGGAATCTGCTTTCAGTACAAAAACGCCATAGCTCTTGCTGCTCCTTTCCCATCCATTTACAGTGGTTAAAGTGAAATTGAACAATGTTGGGGAACCGACTGGATAATTATCCAGTGGGCCAAGTGAGATCCAGTCATCAGCGGCAGCTTTCTTAAATGCCGGAGATATGAAATACCCAATCGACCGGCAATCCAACTACTGCTGCCATTATAGTACCCAACGCTGCGGTGACAATTTTTACGAAGCCTTTGCGGTCCAGAACGGGTGAACGGTTTTTTGAACTCATATAACGACTCCTGTCTTCCTGTCTGCCAGGTTGGTTTTTACGATTGAGTGAAATAACACCCAGAAATATTCCATCATTATAGACCAGAACCACCTTGAGGGCTGATGATATCTTTGACTAACAATCTGTGAGATATGTCACTTTCATTTAATGCCCCAGAAGTGACATAATGAAGGATATTTGCAGCTCCTGGGCAATATTTGAAATTCCTTTCATGGTGGCAGGCGGCTTCATTAAGGAGGAAATCATGGCGTTAACCCGCAAGGTAGGTGTAATAGCAGGGGCAAAATACAAAGGGGGAGGACCCATGCTGGCCTGGATTCTTCACCGCGTTTCAGGTTTAGGGATCATCATTCTTTGTTGCTCTGCATGTCATTGCCTCATTTCTGACCCAGCAGTTGGGCAGCGAGTCTGGGTATTTCAATTAATATCATTTATCAATCAATTTACTTCCAGCTCTATATTGTCTTTTGTGCCATTTTCCATGGGGTAAATGGTTTGCGGATCATCATCCTGGATATCTGGCCCCGATTAATCCGGTATCAGAAAGAATCAACCTGGCTGGAGTGGTTTGTGATCTTGCCGCTTTTATGCCCTGACTGCTTTTATTATGATCCGGCGTTTTCTGGCAGGATAAAGGAACGAGGAGATTCCAATGCGATCAAGAACAATGCCAAAACCCAGCTGGAACCTGGAATATCTGATGTGGATCTTTACCCGCGTCTCAGGATTATCCCTGATCCTGCTGGCAATTGTTGGAATATCGGCTGGTTTAATTATGGGGGCCAGGGACACAAATGGATCTGGGGACTTTAATGCGCTGGGCATTTTTCCCCAATCCCAGTCATGTCCTGGACAGCGAGATTCCGGATCTATATCTTATGGTCGAATGGATTCTGGCAGATCATGCAGATCCTGGTTGTATTTTTTGCAGCCACACACGGATTTAACGGATTGAGAGTCGTTGTGGAAGATTATTCCAAACCGGGATTCTGGCAGGCATGCACTCAGATTCCTGGTTTTCCTGTTGTGGATCTTTTCAGGCCTGGTAGGTATTTACGTCATTCTCGGCTCCTGAGCGAGCTGAGAGGAGAACAAATATGCAAAAACATCAATATGAGGTTGTGGTGGTTGGCGCAGGTGGAGCAGGATTAACAGCAGCATTATATGCTTCCCAAACGCCAGCACAGCTGTCATCAGTAAACTTTATCCAACACGCTCCCATACAGGTGCAGCCCAGGGAGGTATTGGAGCTGCTCTGGGGAATACTGAAGAAGATCATCCTGAATGGCATGCCTTTGATACCGTGAAAGGCAGTGATTATCTGGGAGACCAGGAAGCTATTGAGTTTATGGCGGCAGAAGCCGTGGATGCTGTTTATGAACTGGAGCACATGGGTCTGCCATTCAGCCGCAATCCAGATGGAACGATTGCCCAGCGACCTTTCGGTGGGCATACCAATAATGATTACTGGCAAACCTGTTCGCCGGGCTTGTTATGCAGCTGACCGGACTGGCCACATGATCTTGCAAACTCTGTTCCAGCAAAGCATCAAGAATCAGGTCAAGTTTTTTGATGAGTTTTATGTGCTGGATATTTTGATTGTTGATGGAAAAACTGCCGGTGTTGTGGCCCTGGAACTAGGGACCGGCGAGATGCATATTTTCCAAGCGAAAACTGTCATCATTGCCACAGGTGGTCATGGTCGGGTTTGGGAGACTACATCCAATGCCTATGCTTATACCGGGGATGGTGTGGCCTTGACCATGCGCAAAGGAATACCAGCTGAGGATATGGAATTCTTCCAGTTCCATCCAACCGGAATCTACCGAATGGGTATTCTGATTACCGAAGGTGTCCGGGGAGAAGGAGGAGTGCTGATCAATGGAGAAGGGGATCGTTTCATGGAAACTTACGCTCCCACGGTAAAGGATCTGGCCTCCAGGGATGTTATCAGCCGGGCTATGTATCTGGAGATCAAAGCAGGTCGGGGTGTGAACGGAAAGGGTTATATGAACCTGGATGTCACACCGGAAGTTGTCAACCATTATGCTGAGATTGATGGCAGAAAAAATCCCGATGGCTCTCCGTATCGGGTCACTGCCAGTGACATCCTGACCAAACTGCCGGATATCATTGATTTTTGCGAAACATATATTGGAATCAATCCGGTCAGTCAACCAATGCCTGTCCAGCCGACAGCTCACTATGCCATGGGTGGAATTCCTACCAATAAATATGGCGAGGTGGTGATTGATGAAAAGAACACTGTTTTGCCAGGACTTTACGCAGCTGGAGAGGTTGCCTGTGTTTCAATTCATGGTGCTAACCGGCTTGGGAACCAATGCCTTGCTGGACCTGGTCGTTTTTGGCAAGTACTCGGGGCTAAAAGCTGCCGAATATGCAGCTTCAGAACCTTATCCAGATCTTCCCAAGAAGCCTGAAGCTTTTGCCATGCAGCAGCTGAACCAGCCTGCAAAAGGGCAAGGGAAGCGAAAATATGATCCAGGTTGCCAATGAAATGAAATCTGTTATGTCAGACCATGTTGGAGTCTTCCGTGTCGAGGAAGGTATGCAGCAGGCTGTTGACAAGATTCGCGAAATTAAAGATCGATTTAAGAATATCCGGGTTGATGATCAGGGATTGAAATACAATATGAACCTGATCGAAGCCTGGGAGCTCAGCAATATGCTGGATATGCGCCGAGGTCACAGCGGTGTCTGCCCTGGCTCGTAAAGAAAGCCGGGGGGCCCATTCGCGCGATGATTATCCCGATCGCGATGATGAAAAATGGCTAAAACATACCCTGGCCTGGCTGGAAAATGGGGGCGTTCGTCTGGGGTATAAACCGGTTCAGATCACCAAGTACCAGCCCAAAGTCCGGTCGTATTAGGAGGAACAGCCATGCAGGTAACCTTGAAGATCTTCCGCTATAACCCGGAGGACGACCAGAAAAAAGCATTACGATACCTTCACCATGGAGGCTGAACCATCTGACCGGGTGCTGGATCTGCTGGAGCGGATCAAAGGAAATCGAGGACGGAACCCTGGGATTCAGGACGGTCCTGTGCTCATGGGGTTTGCGGTTCTGATGCTATCCGCATTAATGGGGTCAACAGATTGGCATGCAAGGTCCTGGTCCAGGATCTGAAATCAAAAACGGTTGTGATTGAACCTATCCTGGGTTTACCGATCGAAAAAGACTTAATCGTGGATATGGAGCCGTTCTTTGATCATTACCGTTCTGTGATGCCCTATTTTGTGAACGATGATCCTCCTCCCCAGAAGGAGCGTTTGCAGATCTCCGGAGGATAGAGAACGTTTTGATGACACAACAAAGTGCATTCTTTGCGCTGCCTGTACGACCAGCTGCCCTTCCTTTTGGGTTAATGGAGAGTATGTGGGTCCCGCCGCTATCGTCAACGCGCACCGGTTTATCTTTGACAGCCGGGATCAGGCAGGAGCAGAGCGCTTGGCAAATCCTGAATGAGCAGTTTGGCGTCTATCGCTGCCATACGATATTCAATTGTACAGATGCCTGTCCCCGGGATATCCAGGTCACCCAGGCGATCGGCGAGGTTAAAAAAGCCCTCGCCAAGGGACGTATAGACTAACAAAAAAAAACCGCTGGGATCATCCCAGCGGTTTTTCTTATATTTAGTATTCAGATTAGTTCTTCCCAGAGCAGTTGGGAATCGGTTTTCTCAAGTCCAAAGTGACCTACGCTCTTCCGGATATATAGTATTCAAGATGGCCGATCAGGTTTTCCTGATCCTGGATGACTTGTTTCAACACATCTCCAATCGTGATGATACCGATCATTTTTCCTTCATCAAGGACTGGGAGGTGGCGGATGCGTTTTTCTGTCATCAAACCCATACAATCGCACGCCGTGTTTTCAGGACCAATGCAGAAGACTTCCTGCGTCATAACATCTGAGACAGGAGTTGTTTCTGGGGAGTCTTTTTTAAGGGGGAAGATCCGGGCATAATCACGTTCTGAGAATATCCCGATCAGCAGCTCATCTTCCATAACCGGCAGAGCGCCGACATTCTTCTCTGACATATATTCGAGAGCATAAAGAACTGTGTCATCAGGTTTAAGTGTCCAGAGATCTTTGATATCTTTTGTTGCCATCATTTGTTTGACTGTGCTGTCCATGTAATCCTCCTGCTATTACAACCAATACTCAACCAGTTTCTTAACAGTTTATCATATTAAATAATTACCCCACCAGCTGCTGCTGGCGGGGTTTAAAGGAGAAAATCCTTCTCAAGCCTGAAGTTCAGTTATAACCGCGGCCGAAAGGGAGTAATGCAAGCGGGATTAATTTGAAATGTTGCTTGGCAAATGGCAGTCCCACGATTGTGATTGCCAGCAGGAGACCGTGGACTAAATGTGCCAGGGCAATTTCCCAGCCAAATAAAATGATCCAGATCATGTTAAAAATAGTACTTCCAACGCTGTTGGCGTTTTCAAACTCCCGCACTTCCCGGCCGAACGGTGTGAAAGTAGCAATGCCTATCTTGATAGATTGGACACCAAATGGAATTCCCACAATCGTCAGGCAGAGGGCAATGCCACCTATTATGTAGCCCAGCCCCGCCAGGAATCCGCCAAAGATCAACCAAATAATATTACCAATAACCGACATTAACATATCTCCTGATTAGCTATTTTCCTGTAATTATATACGGATTTAATAGGGAGATGTTGCACTCTGGAGTAAGGTGTAAGGTGTAAGGCGTAAATTGATTATGTAATCAATATTTTGGGTTCCGTAGAGGCGAGGCCGCTTCTTGTCGGATTAACTGTCATTGCGAGGAATGAACGGAGTGAGTGACGAAGCAATCTCCTGAGCTATGGGGGAATGTGTTCCTACGATTGAGTTTATGCTGAGCGTAGCGAAGTGCTCAGCTCCCGCTTACCTTCAGTACTACTCGCAATGTCAGATTTAGACAGTTGGTCTATTTCTTAAAGCTATCCACCCAAGCCCAGATGAAAAAGCCGCCGCCAACTAGACCTTGGATCGCATAGATCGATTGGAAAACCAACCGAATCCAATCATCCGGAGGAGGAAAAAAGGCAGCTAATCCATAAACAAGGCTGGCAAAGAGAGGGATTGCGAACAGAGGAATGGTTTGGGAAAACCGGATCGGTCCATCAAGGCTTTCCAGGATGCAGTAATTTTTCTCGCGCTTCTTCTGGACTATCAGCGGGATAATCACCAGAAGGATCAATACGATAAGTTTCAAGAAACCAAGCGGAACGATCGGGAACACCAAGAAGGCATATAGGAGAGCCATCAAGCTTGCCAATAGGCCGATCTCCCATTTTTGCAGTGGATACCGCGACTGCCACAACCCCTGGCCCAGAAGCCAGTGGCCGACCATAAGCAGACCTGTAAATACCAAGGTGAAAAACGCAAAATCCAGCACAGGCCAGGCACCGGGCAGGAAATGTTCACCGGCCTGGACTAAGGCTTCGAATTCCTGAATACTTTCCGGCAGCCTGTAGTTTAGGGACCACAGCCCCCAGAACAATCCAAAAAGCAAGCTGCCAACGAAAAGGCGTTTCTGTCTTCCTTCGATGAGCCATTTGCGGATCAGATACCAACCGAAGACCAGACTTAACAAACCATGCCAGCCAACAAAATAAGCGGGCATGACTGGATCCAAAAGCCCAGCTTCGTAAATAACGGGTGTCAGGATACCTTCGACGAGGAATCCAAATAGTCCTCCTACCAGAACAACGCCAGATAGACGCTGAACTTGTAAGAGGTCAATGATCCAAATGCTTGCAGCAATGGGGATGGAATAAAAAAGCACAAGTTCAACGATGGCGTATCCCTGGATATACCAGAAGGTCTTTTCCGAGAAGACGACCATGATGGTGGAGGAGAGCAAGACGAAGATGACTCTGTACAGATAGGGTTTGATCTTTTCGATTAGCAATAGTTTTCCTAAAAGTGTATGGTGTTAGGTGAAAGGCGAGAAGTGCAAAGTGAGTTATATTGGGATAGGTTTTGGTCCGATTATCTGTCCTCGGTCTTCTGTCTTAAACAACAATCCCTACAGGCTTCGCATCATACCCCGGGAAGATAAAATCGAGGGCAGGATTATGAAGGCGGTTGACGAGGATCTCACTCAAGACATCCCGGTAATCGATCGTAGCAGCCAGATCTCCTGGGGGAATCAGATTGTCTTCTTCCAGACCTGGCCAGCGGCTGATGACACGCCCCCCCGCGACAGACCCTCCCAGCAGGAACATCAGGCTGCCGTGGCCATGGTCGGTTCCCAGGCTGGCATTCTCATAAGCCCTGCGGCCGAACTCGGTCATAACTACCAGGGTTATCCGCCCCATCTGCTCCTGTAGATCGCTGTGGAAGGCTGCCAGCCCACCGCTCAGGTCAGCCAAAAGTCTTGGCATCAATCCATCCTGCACGCCCTGGGCAAAATGCGTATCCCAGCCACCCAGGTCGATCGCCGCGGTTTCCAAACCCACTTCAGCCTTGATTAACATAGCAATTTGAAGTAATCCACTGCCAAAATCGCTCTCAGGATAAGGAGCCGCTGTTGATCCTGCTGACTGATACGAATCCGGATCCAGCTTCTCGAGGTCTTCCATGATCCGGAGGGTTTCCCGGCCTTGAATACTTAAATCCTGATCTCCCTGGTAAAGGACTTCCAGGGCTGACGCAAGTGATTGGGAAGATTGTGATCCTCCCAGATGAAAATCTGTGATCGATCGTAAAGCTGAGGCTGGAATCGGACCATACAGGCTGCGGGGGATTTGATCACCCAGCCCGATAGCTCGCAGAGGAGAAGAGTTTGCTGTTGGAAGACTGGCTAAATGCCGGCCGATCCAACCAGTTGATGGCCCAGATTCTTCGCTCACGCCGCGTTCCATCAATTCCATCGATTTGAAGTGCGAGCGGGATTCGTCAGGAGCTCCACAAGCCTGGATGACAGCCAGCTGCCCCGCCTGCCAGGCCGGCAGCAGCGGCCTGAGATCTGGATGAAAACCAAAAAAACCATCGAGATCGATCACCCGCCGCTCTACCTGGGCTCGGGGATCATCCGGCCGCGGCAGCCGCAGCCCCGGCCGCAGCCGGTGATATGCATCTTCAGCGTGCGGGATGACCATGTTCAGCCCGTCTGCGGCCCCGCGCAAAAAAACGACTACCAGGGTATCGCCGATCGGGGCGGTGTTGGTTGGCGAAAACGACAAACGCGTCTGGGGTGAATAGGCGCGGGGCAGGCTGGGTATTGAGACTATTGGGGTGCTCCCAGCCATTCGCGGTAGGCGGTGAGTTTTAGGCATGCTGAATTTCCTTATCTTTCGGGAAGGTTAACCGAACTGCTTTGATGAACATGACCACGCCAAATGCGATCCCTCCGAACCAGAAGGTCAGGGCCAGGACAGGAGCGATTGTTCCCAGGATGATCTCGCTGGCTGTCGCAGCCAGCGGGAAGATACCGGCCAGGAGCAGCCATTTTTGATTCGTCCAGGTCTCGTGTTCTATCTCTCCATCTGGAGCACCAGGGATTTTTTGGCTCCTGGCTAACAGGTAGAAGCAGAGGCCGTACATGATCCAGATCATCGTGTGGCCAATCAAGCCTGGATACCAATCAGGTCTGAGCAGAATGCCCAGCGCCAGGTACATGATCGCTGTTGGGATTAAAAGCCACTTAAATTGTTTCCTGTCAGGCAGCAGTTCCTCCAGTCTGTAGTGTTTTTCGCGGCTAACCCTTTTCCAGATTATTACCAGAATAACCAGGACCGCGGATGTGGACAGACCCGATAGCAGGGATTCTCCGATCGAGGGAGAATTAATACTCTGGAAAATTCCGCCAAAGATCATGACGGCGGCCAACCCCCACCAGCTGTTAAGGATTTCCCCTACCTTCCCAGGAATACTGCGGCTCAGACTGGTTGAATTGGTTAATAATTTCTCAGCAACCAGAAGTGGAATGATAAATGAGAACCAGGCATGCCACCAGAATACCAGGACCAGGGTTTCGACAGGAGCAAAACCAGCAATAATAACTGGATCACCCCAGGGAGGTGCCCACAGCACCTTTGTCAGGTATGCTTCATACAAACCAAAGATCATGCCGGCAAATACCAGGCTTGAGAAGCGAGGTTGAGGAGCCCTGAAAACCAGGCTTCCCAGCAGGATGATATGGAGACCATATAATGGTACGACCACCACCAGTCCCCAGCCATTAAAGAAGGGAAACATGTCAGAACCTGAAAAGACTTCCGCAAAAAATGTTGAAAAAGCAGCCAGTATGATCCAGAACAGCCATTGATGTTTCTTGGGTCGATGAGTTTCTGTGTTCATAATATCCTCTCTTATTTGTTCAGCGCCATTGGAATGCTGGTGATGCTATGATCCCCGCTGCGACAACCTCGGCGGCTTGATATGGCTGTTGGTCATTCGCTGCTCTCAGAGCGCTCAGTAAATCAATTTCTAGTTGTGGAGGCAGGTTCCTTCCCAGAAGATTGTTGCTGATTCGATTCAGGAAAAAACCAGGTGTGTCCTGATCAATATCTTCTAAAAATTGCTCCAGATTGAATTCTGTGCCAGCGATACGATTTTGGACCAGGTCTAGGGAAAATTGCCAGCGGGGTAAAAGGTTTCCCTGCCAGGCAGCTGCTGTATCCGGGTAGCCGTCCGGAGTGGGCCAATCATAGAGCGGTTGGCCCATGCGCTGCAGATAGCGCTGCAATGCAGGCCCTCCGTCTGTCTCAGCACCAGTCTGGCGCAGAGCTGAAACCAGGTAGTTCAGCGGCCGTTTGTACTTTCCTGAATGTTCTTCGGTTTGAAGTTCAGGCAAACCATCCAACAGGATGACTTTTATTACTTCCCGGATATCACCCTTGGTTTCGATGAAAACCTTGCTGGCCCTCTCTACAACCTGGCGAGGTGGATCATCTGCCAAAAATCTTCGGGCTAATTTAAATGCGATTGTCTCAGCAGTGGATGGGTGCGCAGCTAGGATATCCAGAACCTGATCTAACTCGTCCATACCGGAATTTGAAATCGTCTGCCCGAAAATGGCTTTGGTCCCGGGAGCATGGGCGTCGGGATCAAAATTCAGCTCCCCTTTCCAGAAATGGTCTTTAACACGCCATCCTGTCAGGCAGCGAGCCAGCTCCATCACATCTTCCTGGCTGTAACCGCCATTGACGCCAAGGGTGTGCAGTTCTAATAATTCCCTGGCGTAGTTTTCGTTGGGCGCGTCTTTGTGGTTTTCCTGGTTGTCCAGGTAGACCAGCATGGCCGGGGAATGGGCTGACGCGCCCAACAACTCCCGGAAGTTTCCTAAAGCATGTTTCCTGATCACTTCCCGGTCATCGACGATTTTTAAGAACCAGCAATCTCCTTTTTGAATGGAGATATTAAAATGATCGGTCCAAAATTCAACCAGGACTTCCTGGAGCTGGCGGCGGCTGTAAACCTGACGAAGCAATGTTGCCCTCCGAAAATCGTCCAGAACAAGATCCGGATCAAAATTATCGAGCAGTTGGTCTGCTCGATTCCTGAGTCCATCAGCGCTCATATTTAATACATCAAACCGGCTGAGAAGCAGATCAGTTCTTGAGTCGTTCAGATGATCAGGATAGAGCTGTTCTTCCAGAAAATTTTCCAGTCCCATTTCCAGCAGATTTTGCCGATCATCAGGCCTGGGGCCAAAGCTCAATCGATTTAATGCCAGCCATTCCAGGGAGCTCACCAGGGGAGGATCTGGCTGATCCTCTGATCCACCGGGAAGATAACTGGCCAGGGGCGAACAGCTGGTAGCTGTGCCTGCACCTGCTGTTATTATGCCTAGCACTTTCAGGAATTCCCTGCGATTCAGATCCATTACAAGGCTGCCTTTTCGGCCTGTTCCGCAGCAGGTTTTCTGCCAATTAAAACAGGAACTGCGCCACCCAGAGCTGTGATCGTGCCCAGGGGGATAACCAGCAGCCAGCCGATGATTGGAAAAATTGAGGCTAACTCCCAAATAGCTGCACCTCTGATAAAAGCTCCCAGGGATTGGAAAGAACCATCGTTTTTCCAGTTGATTCGCAACCCGATTTCAGCCGCAATCCCGGCCGCCCCAATACTTGCGCTCGCCAATACTAAAACCAGCCAGATCCAGCCAAAAATCTGGGTCAGCTGGGAGGGTAAAGTGAACAGGATCATCGCTGGAATCGCTGCAGCCAGGCTGTAAACCAACCCCATTCCAAAACATTTTTTCGGTTTTTCTGAGATCTTGATCCGGGCCCGTTCCACTTTCTCTGGCAGCAGAAGCCACCAGACAGTCAGCAGGGCAGGATAGGAAAGGCCAAGCACCAACAGAGATCCAAATATCGCATACATATCAGCCATCATTTGCTCCTTTGTGATCGATCCGGTATAAATGCTAGAAATTGATCGATTTTAAGTCCTATGGGTAGTACAGGTTTGCCCCGGGAAAAGTTGCAGGAATTATTAAGGGACGAAATCCTGTTGGTGGACTTCGTCCCTTAATTAATGCGGGGAGGATCGGAATTTGTTTTGAGCTGCCTGGCTTATTTTGCAGTCTTCTCTTTCCTCTGGAAGATCGTAATCATGACTGCACCAACAGCCAGGCTGATGAGATAGGGAAAGATCAGGAACCAGCCAAATATGGGCAGCAAGCTTGCCAATAAGAATACTGCTCCGGCCCGGATGTCTTTTTTGACTGAACTGAAATCAGGGAATAAACGATCACCCAGGATTTGAATGAAAGCTGTCAGTCCAAATATCAGGCCGATCAGGAAAGCCCCGTAGATAATAAAGGCAGGAATATAGAACAGGCCAAAATTGCCGCCTAATGATCCCAGCCCAAGCACAACGATCGAGATCAGGATTGTATTTAATAAACCAATCCAAAATGAGCGTTTCCAGTTATTTTCGAGTGTGGATTGAACTTTTTCAACACACCCGGGGAAAAGGCCTCTGGTCAACAGGAAGGCAGCCACCAATGTTACCAGGGAAAAAGCGGATAGGATGATGATAAAAAAGGTTTCCATAAGATCCTCCAGAATACTATTGATGGTGGTTGTTGCTCCGGACAGGATTAGTCCGCAGCAGGATGAAATTGGCAATGATACCCAACCCCCCAGCTGCCAGGATTAAAATCCAGGGTGTTAGCAAGGTTGACGGCAGTTGGAGTTGGATCTGCCTGAGATCGATCAATACTTTTAAGTTTATCTGCAGCTGTGCCCACCACACCAGCCAGCTGCTGGCTAGCTGGGTCAGGAATGTACTCAAGGCGGCCAGCACTTCCTGGCGTGTGTTCAGTATTTGCGGCAGCCAGGCAGCTGCTTGAAAAGCAGGTATCAGAGCCCCGATCACGGCCCCGGCTCCAACAGCTTCCAACACCAATGTCCAGGTTATTCTGCTGGATAGCCTTTTGTTTTCTTTCAGCCTTTGAAGAACGCCAGCTGAAAGATCGGTTGCGAACGAAATCTCAGGCAGACTTTCAAGGCGGAAGATCAAATTGTTCAACCGGGACAATTCTTCCCTGCAAAGCTGACAATCATCTAGGTGGTGCTGAATGGACCTGGATATGTTTTCAGGCAGCGCTTGATCTAGATAAGCCTGAAGTTGATCCAGCTCGGGATGGTTGATTTTGTTAGTCATTATCTTTCCTCCAGGATCTCGGCCAAGTTTTGGCGGCCCCGGTACAGCTGGCTGCGGACAGTATTGAGGGGTAAATCTAAACTATCTGCCATTTCCTGATAGGTCAATCCCTGGAAATGGCGCAGTTCCAAAGCTATTCTCTGGTTAGCGGGTAATTTCCAGAGAGCGTGATAAAGCTCCCGGTTTTCCTGCGAGATTTCCAGCAGTCTTTCCGGGTGGTTGGATGGGTTGTCTTTAAGCTGATCTTTTTCATCTTCCAACGGCACTCGCTCCAGGCGACCTTTTTTAAGGTGGTTGTAGCATAGATTGGCGGCCAGGGTTCGCATCCAGGGTCCGAACGGACGGGATGGATCATACCTTGCTAGCTTCTGATAAGCCCTGATAAAAGCATCCTGGGTCAGGTCCTCAGCTTCCTGATGGTTGCCCAGGATCCGGTAGCAGACATTGAATACTGAAGACTGGTGTTCTTTAATTAACGCCTCAAAGGCGTTCAGATCACCTTTCAGTACCCGTCCTGCCAGCCCTGATTCCCCGGATTCTGCCATCTCTATATTGTATTACAGGGTTATACAGAAAAAAGTTGCGCGTATTTTGTCAGATCTGGGGGCTATAAGGATCATTCAAGGCGGTTGGTTAACTGTTGACAGGGAGAAAAAAAGCGGACAGAACAAGATTATCTGCTCTGTCCGCTTAGAAATAGTTATTAACTGATGATCAGGTGGCGGGTTCGTAGGCTGCCTTGGAGAGTGCGGGATCCGGAGCTCCTTCGGCGACCTGGGGTGATTTTAATGACAGGATTAATATTGTCCCGACAACAAGCAATGCGGCTGCTAAAACGTATGCATAGCCATAATCTCCGTAAAGGTCTTTGAACGTACTTCCGAGCTGGGATACCATAAATCCACCCAGGCCCCAGGCTGTGTAGACCACTCCATAATTCATGGCAAAGTTCTTTGAGCCGTAGAAGTCTTTCATTAGTGGTGGGATCACAGCCAGGTTTGCACCATAGTTTGCACCGATCAGGGCCACAAAAATCAATAAGACAGGAACATTGGCCAGGGTGCTGTCTGACCCTGCAAAGAACAGGCCGCTGATCAGAACAGCCTGGAAGACAAATGCGAGCAGAAGAGTGTTTTTTCGGCCAATTCTGTCGGATAGAATCCCATATAAGACCCGCCCACCGCCATTTCCAAGAGCCAGGGCCGAAACAGCGATTGCGCTTAAAGCAGGCAGTCCGATTTGATCTTTGACGATGGATGCCAAGTTGCCAATTACCATCAATCCAGCTCCGCTGCCGGCTGCAAAAATGATCCAGATGATGTAAAACTGCCAGGTGCTGACAGTTTCCCGGATTGAATAATCTTTGCTGGATCTTTTCACAGTAAGGCTGGTTTGCTGATCTTGGTCTGGGTCGTATCCATCAGGAGGATTGGTGAGAAATTGGGCGAACCCAACAACAGCTACCAACATGCCGATTCCTAGATATAACATGGTTGTCTGCAGGCCTAATGATGCAATTAACGCTCGTGACAGCGGAGCAACCCAAAAACTTCCCATCCCGAATCCTGCCACCACAATGCCGGAGATCAAGCCAGTTTTGGATGCTGAGAACCATTTCAGAGCTGTTGGACTGGCGGTTGCATAAACGAATGCAATTCCTGTCCCAAGCAGAACACCAAAAGCCAGTGTGAAGGCCCAGGGTGAGCTCGAGAAGCTGGATATGATTACTCCTAAGCCAGCCATGACCCCGCCGGCGCTGACGATCAATCGCGGACTGTACCTGACCAGGAGCCGGGCTCCAACGAAGGTCATGATGGAAAATACAACACAAGCGACGGAATAGGGCAGAGATTTTTGTGATTCCAGCCAGCCCCATTCTGGTGGGATGTTGGCTTTGAACACACTCCATGAGTACAACACGCCTAAGGCCAGCAGGGCAGATGTGCCTGCAATTGTTACCAGCCAGCCTTTGTTATTAAGGTTTTTTTTACCTGGTTTTTTTCTTGTCATCGGTGAATGAATCCTTTAAAGTTTGATTTGAAATGATAATTGAAGGGGGGATTATACCATGTTGTCAGACAACTTGCTTGACTGCAATCTTGAAATGGTTATAAATCACAATCAAGGGCTGATTTCTTTCCACGAGGAGAGGAAAAGGCAAACGTTTATGTTTTTATTCCAAGCCAGGAATTGGAGTAGGGGGATCGTTCTGGACTTTGATTTGAATGCCTGCTGGGCTTTGGACGAAAGGATCTCTGAGAACAGTTCTCCCGGGAATTTTCCTTGTCCGACCTGCGAGGAGATGCTATAATTTCTCCGCAAAAACCCCGGTAGCTCAATAGGATAGAGCGATGCTCTCCTAAAGCATAGGTTGTGGGTTCGACTCCCTCCCGGGGTATAAAGAATAATCTCCTGCCATGTAGTGGCAGGAGATTATTCTTACCTGAAGACCTCGGAGGTCAGATCGACCTCCGAGGTCTTTTATTGTGAATCAGGTGCTTGACTGCCATAACCGGGTGGTGAAAGATCATGCGGGGTCCGGCGTAGCGCATGATCTCTTTGATTCTTTCCCTCATTTCAGGTTTATAGCAGTGCACAGTGCAGTTTTGGCAGGTGGGTTTTTCATAGCCGAAGGGACATTTTTCGAGCCGCTCAGCCGCGTATTCCCACAGAGATGAGCAGTCTCGACAGAGCTGTTGGGTATTATGCTGCTGGCGGCAGTAAAGGACTACCATGGCCAGTAATGTTTTTCTTTCCTGAGATAGATTGGTCATCGAATCATTTAAAACCAATAAGAAATTTTGATAAGGATCTATTATATCAGTGGCAGATCAAGACCGGAACATCAGCCCGGCGCAGCAAGGCATCGAGGGTGCTTCCAAAGAGGACTTCCATCACTGGTTGATAACCATAGCCGCCTACGATCAGGAAGTCACAGTTGTGTTTGGCCTTCATATCCAGTATCAAATCAGCCGGCGGGCCGAAATGGCTGAGATATTCAGCGGTAATACTACGGGCAGTCAAGTAATCTCTGGCTTTATCGATCGGATCGTTCGTGTCAGCACTGTTCACTAGTGCAGTCATCACAGTGAGCCTTACACCCCATTTTTCTGCCAGGTAAGCTGCCAGATAAAGAGCTTCAGTGGCTTTCGGGCTGCCGTCATAAGCCAGCAATCCGTGTTTCATTTTCGTAGATGCAGGAACAGCCAGCAACGGGCGGGGACAGCTTTGCACCAGGGCCCGGACCCCAGATCGCAATCTGGCAGTTGGCTGGTCTGCTGGGGGATGATCAAGGCTGAAGATCAGCAGATCGTTCCAGAGAGCCCGCTGATTCAGAGTTTCCAGAACTTGCCCGCTTTCAATATATAATTTTGTCTTCTTGCTGTGATCCCTGCTGATTTGCTTGAACCGGGCCCGAAGATCCTGGAATTGATTCGCTTCCGGGTGATCGGTGTCTCGCTTAAGATGAAGCGCGGCGATGCTGCTGTTTTCGATCTCGGCGATAACCATGGCTTGCTCCAGTGCTTTCCACCCGCTTTCTTCTCCATTGATTGCGACCAGGATGGCTGAGAAGATCTGACCTGCTTTTCTGGGCATCAAATGGACCCGCCTCCAGTCTCCAATCTCCGTTGGCGGAGAAAAATATTTCGGAAAGGAATTCTTCTTAAATCTCCTCCAGCGGTGGATCAGGCGATTGCCATATGCTGCTGCCAGGCTATCAACTGCTGCGGCTGGTTTTATATCCCAACCGTACTGGCGACTGAGCTTTTTTTGATATTGTGTCAGCCAGATGTACAGATCTGTCGGAGTTCGCTCCGGGAAATCGCGCAGCAGTCCTGATTGGGATACTGTTTGCAATACCGGCAGATATACCTCTTCGACCCAGCTTTCAGCTGCTTCCTTTAAAGTGTAAGGATATTGGTGGCGCATCTCAAGGTTGAGGTGGTGAGAATTGATCTGTTCCCGGAGCTGCTTGTAATTTCCCGGTATGCTGGTGGCAAATTCCAGGTCTGGCCGGATTTGATCCAACCCGGTATCTTTCCTGAACCGGACTTGCTGATTCTTGATGATCACGTCCTCGAAATCATCATCCGGGGTTAATGGCACTGTACTTTCAATTTTAGTAACATACGCCGGTATGTGGGTTTTTCCACGTTGGCGGGCGACTGATACACGGTGATTTCCATCCAGAACAAAAAATACCTGGTCGATCTGATAGACATCGATAGGCTGGATCTGTTGATCCATCTTGTTCTTGACCCGCTGCCAGCGGCCGGGATCTACAGCCTCGCGCGGAAAGAATTTTCGGGTGAAATCATTGGGGCGGCTGACACTGCCGACGATCGAGTCCAGGGGTACTTCCACCAGGCCCAATTTATGGGCTTGGTCATACTGGAGCTGCTCTTCGACTTGCTGAAATTGGATCAAATGTTTTGAGGATCCGGTCAGGGTGCTCCAGATATTTTCCAGGGCTGCCCTGCGGCGGGCATCCCTGAAATCTTCAGCGGTGTTGGCCAGGGAGGGGTAATAAGGCTTTTCCCTGGGAGGGTAGTGGCGCTGACCCGGGCGCAGCAGCCCTTTCTGGTGACCATAGGTATTGATCACTTTGGTTTTTTCAAAGATGGTTTCCACAGGTTCAGCATCGGAATAGATGTGGATATGGCCGTGAAAAAAATATGCCGGCTTAAATGTCTTGATCAACCAGCGGAAGGCTTTGTATCCACCATGGACGTTGTTGTCTTTGTCATGGACACCAAAGGGAGGACTGTGGGCAATGACCACGTCAACGTATCGGCCATGAATAAATTTCTTCCACAGCAGCCGCGGAACCATGCCCAATACGTAGCGCCACATCTCCTCCTGAGAGTAGAGAAATGGACCTTCTTTATAAGGAAGAGAGCCTTCAAACCCGGCAAAGATCAAACCATTTAATTCAACTACCCGGTTGTGAAGATCGATCGCTCCCCGGGGGCCGTAAAGCGGACCGCTTTTGCCGTATTCGACTCTTGGATCGTGATTGCCGCGGACATAGAGGACAGGGACCTCGTAGAGCTGGAAAAGCTTTTCGATGTGGTAGTAAGGCAGATCGCCGCAGGACAGGATCAGATCGACATCCTTGAATTTTTCATAGGTGTCTTTTTCAAGCAGGGATTGATCTATCCGGTCGCTGACCGAAAGTACCTTGAGGGCTCGACTGGGCATACCTTATCTTAATCGCTCACCCCTTATCTTGGCAAGCAAGAGAGATCATGATTTGAGGACATCTCCGGATCGGAGATCTATTCTTGCTTCGCCTCGCTATGGGGAATTTTCAACTAAATCAATCGACTGAATTAGATTAAGGATGTTTTGGGTTGAAGGTCTATCGGTAGGGTCATTACTCCTGTGGGATAAGAGGATTGCACCGTTCTGGTCAATTAAGAAGTCTCCCCCCAGCTGGGTGGAATCTCCCTGGATGCCTCTCCATCTCCTTCCCGAGGCCAGCAGTTGGATATAGCGCCAGATCGTTTTGGGTCCCCAGGAGCGCAAAAAAGATCTTCCCAGGCCGTAAGCCAGGTAGGTCTCCCGCTCAGGGTCAAGTAATGTCAAAAAATCTGAACACGTTTCATTGACCCATTTGTTTGCGGCCAGCAGCGGTCCAAAGGTAATGATTACTACGTCTGTATTTAATTTTCGAAATCGCTTGCTCTCCTGGCACAACTGTGCCACATGCTCCCGGCAGGGAAGTCAACCGAGATGACGGAGAAATACTAACAAGACATTTTTATTATTTCCTAGAATTTCTTTCAGGCTGTGGTTTTTTCCATTTAATCCTGAAAGCTTGAAGTCAGGAGCTGAGATTTTTTTCGCAACCATCCTGGTGAGCTTCCTTTAAAGGATTATCTCTTGCAAGACTTTCCTGTTATTTTTTATTTGATAAGTTGATCTAATCCATCTAATATATTTAAGCCTAAATCAAAGCAAATTAAACTCCGGTTTGCATCCCGTAAAGCTTGCGCATCTCCCAGGGCCTGGGCCTTGATCAGGACTTCAAAGCTGATGGATGATAATGGATTGCCTGGCTGATCAGGTATGGATATATCCTTTTCAGCAGAGGATAGCAGCTGAATGAATATTCCTTTACCGCTGTCACCTTTGTGTAACTGGCCAGTGGAATGCAAAAACCTGGGGCCGAAACCAAGGGTTGTCGCAATCTGGTATTTATCTCGTAAAACCTTGCGCAGAGTCTGAAGCCTGGTCTCAATATCAGCAGTGGGCTGCAGGTAGGATTGCAGGGCAAGATAACTGCCGGGCTGGATCTCTTGCTTAATGAATCTATCCAGGATCTCTTTTGAGGTTGTTGCGTATTCCCCGGCAGGAAGAATTCCATTATCCTGGAAATTTACTACCATATCCTGGGCGAGGATCTTGGCGGATTCAACATTGGGTTGATCAAAAGGGTTGATTTCGAGAATATGCCCTGCTACTGCTGTGGCCAGCTCCCAGAGAAAAAATTGCCCACCCAGATCGTAAGCATCTCCCAACTGGATCCAGACCACAGGGTGGCCTGCTTCAACCAGGGCATTTACTTTGTCATCATGGGTGTGATCATCCCCGAGCCGAAGGTAAACAAAAACCCGGTCATCTGAGTACCTGTCAGGGGCGGCGATCTCTTCACCAACAACAGGCAGGATACCCATTCCCTCTTTCCCCGTGCTTTCTGCTATCAGCTGTTCTACCCAGTTCCCGAAACTGGATATTTCCTCGGAAGTTATCAGGGTCAGTTTATCTCGACCTGCCAGGGCTAAACTGCCAATGATGGCACCTAATTGGACCGCATAATTGTTTTCATCCATAGCGCAGTCACAGCTCTCGCAGCTGCAGAGCCCGGTCAGTGATCTTCCCAACAGAACCTCAACATCGACACCGATCAGGACCGCTGGAACCAGGCCGAAATAGGACAGAGCGGAATACCTGCCGCCGATATTGGGGTCATTCAAAAACACAGAGCGGAAACTATATTGGCGGGCGAGTTCGGCAAGTTTACTTCCTGGGTCTGTGATAGCAATAAAATGATCACCAACCTGATCGAGACCGACAGTTTCCAGGACCTGGTTATAGAAATATTTAAAAAAGGACAGGGTTTCAACCGTGCTGCCTGATTTGGTTGCCACGATAAAAACGGTTTTGGCCAGGTCAAGCTCGACCTCAATACTCCGGATCATGTCCGGGTGGGTGCTGTCGAGAACTACCAGGTCCAGATAACCGGATCTTGATCCAAAGGTTTTTTTGAATACTTCCGCGGCAAGGCTTGACCCTCCCATGCCCAGAAGCACAGCCCGGGTATAACCATCCTCGTGTAAATCCCGTTCCAGATTTTCCAGGAGCACGATATCATCCAGCATGACATGCGGCGAGTGCAGCCATCCCAGGCGATTGCTGATCTCTGTGGATTCTGGCTTCCAAACGGTGTGGTCATGGTCCCAGATCCTGGTCAAGATTTTATTGTCTTCCAAACCCCACAAGGTTCTTTCAAAATCATCCCGGTATTTTCCCAGGCTGATGGTTATCTGGTTTTGCTCCATTGTCGATATCCTCTTTTCTAGATACTAGGTGTGATTTCTCATGATTGATTGTTTGCCCAGACATAAGATCTCTGGATTAAGCCTTTCCTACCTGCTCTTCACAGTCGGGGTGAGAAGTCAGTTTCTTACCTCGGGTTTATTGTACTCTCGCGAATAGACTCTGGGCTGACCATCATCCGCCTGTCCGCTGATAGATCTGATCTCAAGATAATCTGAAGAGGCGAATGCATTTCTCGAGCTTGACAGCTGAGGCGCGGGATGAGGGATTAATTTGTTGGTTCGCAGATATTCCTGATGCTGATGGAAGAAAATCAGGTGCGGTTCTTCCAGGTTTATAGATATTTTTCCAGCCGGAGATCCTGCCACAATCTGCCCTGCCAGTAAGTGAAATTGTCGATCCGGCCGATCTCCTTATAGCCCAGTTTTCTGTATAAATTGATCGCGGGTGTGTTGAATTCGAAGACCCCCAATTCGATCCTTTTCAGTTCCTGGTCGAGAATCTGTTTTTCGAGATAGGTCATCGCCTGCCCGCCGATTCCTATTCCGCGAGCTGATCGCTCCCCGATCATGATCCCGATCCAGGCAGATCCGGATTCTTTTTTATAGAGGTGTTCAGGGTCAACTTGATAGTTCATTTCGCCGATCAGCATCCCCTCCAGATAGATCAGGTAGATGGGATATTGTTCAATCTGTGTATTGAGGGATTCCGGGGTGATCGGGAAAAATTCATCCAGCTCGGCCTGGTTCTGATGAGGGCGGATCAGGTGAACCAGGGTTGGATCATTCGCCCAGGTTTCCAGGCTTTCGGCGATCGGCGCAGTCGGTTTGGTGAGTTTTTCGAAAGTGAGATTCATTCAGATCTTCTTTATCAATTCCGATTCAATTGTACCCAATTCTCAGCTATCAAAAGGTTAGTTCTTGACAAGTATAATTAGTTAGGATAAACTAACTATAAATATGAATACAGAAGATGTGGTTCTTGAAACTGTAGAAATGATCTCGCAGTTAATGGGAGAATTGGAAAGCAAAGCCTTTGACCAGGAAGGCTATTCTGATATTACATTGAATCAGATGGTTTACCTGGAAACGATCGCGCGATTGCAGCAGCCGACATTCGGCGCTATAGCTGAGCACCTGGATGTGACCCGGCCTTCTGTCTCGGCCATTATTAAAAAATTGATTACCTTGGGATATGTAAAAAAGGAACAGTCTGAGGACGATGGCAGGGTTTATCACTTATTTCTTACCAAGAAAGGTCAGCGTTTTAATGAGCTGCACAGCGAGGTGCATCAGATCCTGGCCCGCAGGATCACCCAGAGACTTGACCGGGGAGAGATTAATAACCTCGCGGTTTTATTAACCAAGATCACACCTTGATCTGCCGGGAATAACATGAGCCCAGAAAAAAAGATTTTCAGACAGCCGACTTGTCCCTGGTGGTTTTTGTTTACTTTTGATAACCCGCTGCGTAAACTTTACCAGGATCCGATCAGCATATTTTCTCCCCTGATCAGGAAAGGAGACCAGGTCGCAGATCTTGGCTGCGGGATGGGGTATTTTTCATTACCGCTTGCCAGGCTTGTTGGAGAACGCGGGCAGGTCATATCGATTGACCTCCAGCCCCGGATGCTCAAAGGTTTGGAACGCAGGGCGGAAAGAGCTGGCCTCCGGGACCGGATAACAATCCATCGCAGCACCCAGGACGAGATCGGGTATGGTGGTCAGGTTGATTTTGTGCTGGCATTCTGGATGATCCATGAAGTTCACAATGCCAGGGATTTTCTGGATCAGATCTGGGAAATGCTCAAAAACCAGGGCAGATTATTAATTGTTGAACCTTATCTGCATGTCTCAGACAAGGATTTTCGGCAGACTGAAAAGGAAGTGCTCGAGACAGGATTTTTGGTTGTCGACCGTCCTGAAGTTGGATTCAGCCGTACGCTCTTGGTGCGGAAAGGGATTTAAATATGGATTTCCAGGTAGATCTTTTAACGATTATAGTAGCATCCAGCTTGACTGCCCTCGTAACCGGGCTGGGAGCCTTGCCATTTATTTTTTTCAAGAGTTTTAGTCGCTGGTGGTTGAGCATTTTTCAAGCTGCTGCCGCGGGGCTGATGTTAGGAGCCTGCTACAACCTGATCCAGGAAGGAGCAGGTATCAATCCTTATCGGACCATATTTGGCATTATGCTTGGGCTGGCACTTATTGTCCTGGCTAACTATTTCATCAGCCGCAGGACAAATCTTGACGTGGGGGATCTGGCGGGTGGAGACGCGAGGAAAGCGTTATTGGTCCTGGGGATTATGACTGCCCACTCCTTCGCGGAAGGGATTGGCGTGGGAGTGAGTTTTGGTGGAGGGCAAAAACTGGGCTTGTTCATCACCGCAGCTATAGCTATTCATAACATTCCTGAAGGGCTGGCGATTGCCCTGGTGATGGTTCCAAAAGGAACCAAAGCCTGGAAAGCCGGGCTGTGGAGCATATTTACCAGTCTCCCTCAGCCATTGATGGCTGTGCCGGCATTTCTTTTTGTGCTCTTTTTTTCACCCTGGCTTCCGGTCGGTTTGGGTCTGGCTGCCGGAGCAATGATCTGGATGGTCTTTGCGGAATTAATCCCTGATGCTTATGAAGGGGGGGCGTCTGGGTCAGCGATCGGTATAGCAGTAACCCTTGCCTTTGCAGCGCTGCTTGCTTTTCAAGAGTTTGTGCTCGTGTTCTAGATAATGTAAAAGGATTTATCAACCTTTCGAACCTGTGTTGCCAATCCCAACACAACTATTCATCCTGGTAATGTTTAATCCTGTTCTATCACTCGATCACGCTTTGCCGCAGATAACCTTGATATAATCCTCTGGGTATCTTGCTCTAAATCAGTTAGCTAATAGTGAAGGCTGCAGATATGAATATGATCAAAAAGACCATTATTTTTGACCTGGGTGGTGTGTTGATTGATTGGGATCCCCGCTATCTTTATAGAAAAATCTTCTCAGATCGGGAAGAAATGGAATTCTTCCTTGGCGAAGTTTGCTCTCTGGACTGGAGTGCCCAGATGGATGGTGAAAAATCATTTTCTGATGCGATCAATGAGTTGATTCCTCGCTATCCTGAATACGCTGA
This sequence comes from uncultured Chloroflexia bacterium, assembly GCA_963751575.1. Lineage (GTDB taxonomy): Bacteria > Chloroflexota > Anaerolineae > Anaerolineales > UBA11858 > B10-G9. The sequence goes on from CAVVUX010000002.1 coordinate 273,501, forward strand.
CCAGATCCAGGCTTATTATTCGCGATGGGAAGAAATGATCAAAGGGGATATACCGGAAACTGTGAGCATCCTGGCAGAATTAAGGAATGGTGATTATTCCCTGGCAGCGCTCAGTAATTGGTCATCGGAAACTTTTCCGATTGTCAACGCCAGATACGAGTTTCTCGATTGGTTCGACCCTCTGATCATATCCGGCATGGTGGGATTGGTTAAACCTGATCCAGAGATATTTCATCTGATCTTGTGTTCAACAGGTCAGAATGCCAGCGATTGTATTTATGTGGATGATCTGGCCCAGAATATTCAGACTGCGGCAGAGATTGGTTTTGATGCCATCCATTATTCTTCACCTCAGCAGCTTAGAGAGGAATTGGAGTCGCGGGGAATATTAACAGCAATTATCTGATTCCTGCCTGAGCTCTAAATCATGAAAATACCCGATTCCTTCAAATCAGGCAAAATAATAGCATCCAGACTGCCGTTCTATTACGGTTGGCTGATGCTGCCAATTGCGGTCATCGCCAATTCACTAACTGGAGTTGGGCAAACCTACGGAATTTCGGTATTCAACCCCTCACTATTGGATTCCCTTGGAATCAGTCTTTCAGCACTTTCAGGAGCATATATGGCAGGTACCCTGTTAGCCTCCCTGCCGCAGCCGGTTATCGGATCAATCATGGACCGGTTTGGAATCCGCCGGACAATGCTGGGGGTAATCTTGTTGTTAGGGGCCGCCTGCTTGTTCTTTGCCAGGGTGAATTCACTGCTGACATTATTTATAGGATTTTTCCTGCTGCGTTTATTGGGCCAGGGAGCTCTCTCCTTGTTGGCGGGCAATATATCCGCGATGTGGTTTAAGGAAAAACTCGGAACAGCGGCTGGTCTTGTTAGCAGCGGATATTCAATCAGTATGGCAGTCGTTCCGGTGTTTTTTCTGTTCCTGATCAATCGGTTTGGGTGGCGAGAATCCTACACTCGCCTGGGTCTGCTGGTTTGGTTGATCATGGTGCCGATCCTGCTGTTGTTGTTCAGGAATAATCCCGGTGATGTGGACCAGGAGATCGATGGAATGAACCGGGCTCAGGATGACCCTATTCTGGCTGATTTCTCTGCCGATTCTATTCTTACTATAGCAGAGGCCCGAAAATCGCCTGCTTACAGGATCATGTTAATAAATGCTGCTTTGTGGGCGATGATCGTGACAGCAGTCTTTTTTAATTTACTATCCATTTTTGATTCATTAGGTATCACCCCGGTGGTTGCAGCGGCAACATATACAACATATGCGGCAGCATCCCTGCTGGTACAGCTGCTGCTTGGTCCACTGGCCAACAAGGGTCCCTTGCATTATATGCTGCTGGCCTGCATGGCTTTTCTGGCTTGTGGGATCGCAGTGCTGACAGTGGCAAACACGCCGCTGAGCGCTCACAGTTATGCTGGTTTGATCGGGATATCTACTGGCCTGATATCTCTCGTCGGCGGGACAATCTTTGCCCGCTACTATGGCAGAGCCCACCTGGGAAAACTGCGGGGAGGTATGCTGACAGCAATGGTGGCGGGTTCCAGTCTGGGACCATTCATTACGGGTTTTATCTATGATTTGACGGGAAGTTTTCAAATATCTCTCTGGATCTTTGTTGGACTATTGATCCCTGCGATATGGATTTCATTGAAGGCAGTTCCTCCTGTTAGGGCAGTTTCTCAGACGTAGGAGAACTAGAAAATAACTCCCCGAACCAGGTCTGTTTTGAGGTAATTCGGCTGGATATTCCCAAACCCACTGTGGACCTTGATGGCAGGATCCAGCGGCTGGAAAACCATCATTTTGCCCCAGATTTTGATTTTATAGAATTTTCTCGTGCTATTTAAATCCGATCCCGAGCTAGCAAGCTTTTCCTTTTTTATTAGATTGTCAACTTCCAGAAATAGTCAATATTTTTGGAAGTTTTTATTTAATCACCATCTGTGGGGTAGATGATCTAGTTACCACCCAGCTAGAGGGGGTTTTTGCTACTTGACAGGGAATAGCTGAACTTGTATACTCCAGATAGAACATGTAGGTACAAGTAGGTATATGTTGGCTGGTGTTGAGTCAACAGCTGTTATTGGTCAGGATCTTTACTATGACCAAAGCCTTATATCAGCAAATAGCAGATTCTATCTTGGAAAAGATCGCAGCGGGTGATCTCCAGCCGGGAGCTCGTTTGCCTTCAGAACATGCCTTAAGTGCAGAACACAAAGTCGGGCGAAATACGATCCGCCACGCATTAAGTGATCTGGCTGCCAAGGGATATGTGGAGTCCGTCCAGGGAGTAGGTTCTTTTGTTACTGAAACACACTTCCCCAAGACCGTGGAGTTCCTGTATGGATTTTCCCAGGAGATGGCCCAGCGGGGAAAAGTGGTCTCCAGTCAGCTGCTTGAAGCCAAGCTGATCAGCGCTGATCCTCTTCTGGCCAGAGTGCTCCGGATTCAGCTGGGAGCAGAAGTGGTCTTCCTTAATCGATTAAGAATTGTAGATGGAAAACCTGCTGCGATTGAACGGGCTTATTTACCCCATAGTTTCTGCCATGGCATTCTGGAACATGATTTTTCCAAGGAATCGCTTTATGATGTGCTGGCAGCTCAGTACAACATGAAACCTGATCATGCCGAACAGGAAATCGGGGCTGAAATTGCCACCCCGCAGGTTGCTGATCTGATGAACTTAGATCATCCAGCGCCGGTGCTGGTCATCCGCAGGGAAACCCGGACAGCTGATGGGCGTGTGATCGAATATGTGGAATCCGAATTCAGGGCAGATCGATTCCGTTTCTACACCAATTTGAAAGCTTCAGCTTCTTCACCCAGTTCAATCTTTCAACGATTTCCGATTGAGAGCGGGAGTGATAAATAATGAAAGATAATCTGAGTGATGCGGATCTGAAAAATATAGTTGATGAGGTAGTTTCCAGTCTGATGCAGGAAATGCCCTCCCGGTTAGAACCGGTTCCAGTAATCAAACCAATTCCACTCCCGGAGTCGAAGGTGACTTTCGAAAAATCAGTGGCAATTGGAGCTGATCACGGTGGATTCAACCTCAAGGAAAATCTGAAATCTTATTTGGAAGGAAAGGGATACCAAGTCATTGATTGCGGGACAAACAGCACGGAATCAGTGGATTATCCGGATTTTGCGCGAGCAGTAGCTGAGCGTGTTGCCAATAATACAGCCTGGCGTGGAATTATGATTGACGGAGCCGGAATTGGAAGCTGTATGGCCGCGAATAAAGTTCCCGGAATCAGGGCAGCGATGTGTTATGACCATGCAACAGCTTCAAACAGCAGGGAGCATAATAATGCTAATTTGCTGACCCTGGGTGCAGGATTAATCGGTCCCAATCTGGCCAAACAGATCACAGATACTTTTTTAGAAACTGAGTTTGGTGGTGATCGCCATGCCCGCCGGGTCGACAAAATCATGGAAATCGAGAAATAATATGGACACAAAAACCAAGCAAGTTAAACATCTGGTTGAAGTCATTGCCCGGGAAGTCTTGATCGCATTAAACGAGCAGGATTAGCGGTCCAATCAACCAGCCGGCGAATACTGCACATCTGAATGTGCGGAAGGCATTTGTGTTGACACCTGCTTTAACAAGGTTGGTGAAGTTGTCAGCGCGGGTGCCTCTCGTTTGACCTCGCAGTTGGGAAGTATTCCGGAGGATCCTGATATTGCCGGGATGATCGACCATACCTTATTAAAACCAGATGCAACTGCGGACCAGATAGCTCAACTATGTTATGAAGCCCGCAAATTTGGATTTGCATCTGTTTGCGTTAATCCCACCCATGTCAAGCTGTGCAGCTGAATTGCTGCAGGGCAGTAAGGTCAAGGTCTGCACAGTGATCGGTTTTCCCCTGGGAGCTTCCTCGCCTGATGTCAAAGCTTTCGAAGCCCAGACAGCTCTTAATGATGGCGCAACTGAAATTGATATGGTCCTTAATATCGGCGCGCTTAAAGCAGGTGACCTGACCCTGGTTGCCCGGGATATTCACGAGGTTGTGAAAGTAGCCCATGCAGCTGGCGCAATTGTAAAAGTCATTATTGAAACATCTCTACTGAATAATGAAGAAAAAGTCACTGCCTGTCTCCTGGCCAAAGAAGCGGGAGCTGATTTTGTGAAGACCTCAACCGGTTTTTCTGGTGGAGGTGCAACTGTCGAAGACATCAACCTGATGCGCAGGGTTGTTGGTCCTGAGATGGGAGTAAAAGCCTCTGGTGGTGTGCGAGATTTTGAGGATGCCCAGAATATGGTTAAGGCTGGCGCTACCCGGCTGGGAGCAAGCGCTGGTGTGAAAATTGTCCAGGGCCAGTTGAAATCTAACGGAAATGGCGTGAAAACTCCCCCAAACCAGAAAGAACAAGCTTACTAAAAGGTTGTCATGAAAATCGCCCGAGTCACTGGCAGCACAATTTCAACAATCAAAAATCCCCGGATCAAGGACACCAAACTCCTGATCTGCAAGGAGACGGATGCTACCGGAATTAAGGAAATGGGCCTGTCGTACGTGGCGATTGACCTGGTTGATGCCGGGATTGGCGACCTGGTTTTGACCTGCCATGGTTCTGCAGCCCGCCAGACTGCTCTTACCAAGGAAACTCCTGTGGACGCTGTGATCATGGCGGTGCTGGATCATCTGGAAGTGGATGGAGAAATCACCTTTAGGAAATGAATGTCAGGAGCACCTATGCTGATTGCCAAAGTTATTGGAACCACAGTTTCAACCATCAAAGAACCGACCCTGGAAGGCAGGAAACTTTTAATCCTGCGCCAGACTGATGTCGATGGGAACCCGGTAGGCAAACCCTATGTTGCTGTTGATACCCTGGATGCCGGTATTGGCGATTTGGTTCTGACAGCTCATGGATCGAGCGGTAGACAGACAGAAATCACCAAGAATCGGCCTGTCGACGCTGTGATCATGGCTGTGATCGATCATCTCAGCGTGCTGGGAGAAGTGACTTACCAGAAAGAATAATTGTCAGGATCCCTAGATCCAGACCAGGAAAATCTTATGCCAGAATTTGACAAGGATTTACGTTCAATACAGCAGGCTCGCCAGATGGTCTTACAGGCCCGGGAAGCCCAGAAGATCTGGGGTTTTGCCACCCAGGAAGAAGTGGACCGGGTATGTGAAGCCATGGCTGAGGCAGCATTCGGAGCAGCCGAACGATTAGGTAGGGCGGCTGCGGAGGAAACCGGTTTTGGTGTGCCTGAGCATAAAAAGATCAAAAATCAATTTGCATCCAAATCTGTCTGGGAATCTATCAAGGATGTGAAAACTGTTGGCATCATTAAAAAGGATGAAGAAAAACAGCTCTATCAGATCGCCTGGCCGATGGGAGTTGTTGCCGCACTGACACCCAGCACCAATCCCACCTCAACTGTGATGAATAAAGTGCTCATGGCGGTCAAAGCCCGCAATGCAATTGTGATTGCTCCTCATCCATCAGCGGTCAACTGCTGTGTGGAAACCGCCCGGTTAATGAATAAAGCCGCGGTCAGTGCCGGTGCGCCTGAAGGATTGATCCACTGTATGTCAGAGATCAGTCTGCCCGGGACAGATGAACTGCTTTCCCATAAATATACTGCATTGATCCTGGCTACGGGTGGCGGCCCAATGGTCAAGGCAGCCCATTCCAAGGGAAAACCTGCCTATGGGGTAGGACCGGGCAATGTACCAGTTTATGTGGATCGATCCGCTGACCTCGAAAAAGCTGCCCGCTACATTGTAGGCAGTAAAGCATTTGATTATTCCACGATCTGCGCTACAGAACAATCAGTGGTTGCAGATCGCCCGATCGCGGCCAAATTAAAAGAATTAATGCTGGCCCAGGGAGCTTATTGGGTTTCATCTGCTGAGGCTGTTGGCTTGCGAGCGGCTCTCTTTTTCCCCAATGGAGGAATAAATCCTGCTTCGGTTGGTAAATCACCTCAATACCTGGCAGCCATGGCGGGCTTTCAGGTCCCGGACAGCACCCGTATCCTGGTTGCTGATTTGAAGACTGTTGGAAAAGAAGAGCCTCTTTCCCGAGAGAAACTGACCACAGTACTTGGTTTTTATGTCGCAGATGGCTGGGAGGCTGGATGTGATCGCTGCCTTGACCTGATTAATTTTGGGGGCCGGGGCCACAGCATGATCATTCACGCCACAAATGAAGAGATCATCTACGCTTTTGGATTGGAGAAGCCTGTCTTCAGGATAGGTGTCAATACAATGGGAACTCTCGGCATGATCGGTTACACGACAGGTATCACGCCCTCGTTGACTCTGGGTTCAGGCGGAGTAGGCGGGGCAATCACCGGTGACAATATCAACGTCCATCATCTATATAATATCAAGCGCCTGGCTTTTGAGATCAGCGCGCCCCCTCCTGAGGCATTCCTGCCGGGGAGTGTGCCTGCAGGCAATGTTCAGGCTCCAGATTATGACACCCTTGAAAAGCTTGTTCGAGATACCGTCCAGGAAGTATTGAACACGAAATAATTCATCATTGGTAAGTAAAACCATCTTAGTCATTAGTACAAGGAGTAAAAAAATGGCACAACAAGATCCTTCTTTTATCGCCCTCGGTATGGTGGAAACCCGCGGCCTGGTTGGCGCAGTTGAAGCCGCAGATGCCATGGTCAAGGCAGCCAACGTGGTTCTGATTGGATCAGAATACGTCGGCGGCGGATTTGTGACCGTCATGGTTCGAGGCGATGTGGGCGCTGTTAAAGCGGCCACTGATGCAGGCGGCGCAGCCGCAAAACGGGTAGGGGAACTGGTATCGATCCATGTTATCCCGCGCCCGCACGCAAACGTGGAAATGGTGCTGCCGCAGAGTTCTAAGGGTACCATCGGCGGCCGTTCAGAAGCCAAGAAATAACGGGGTTTTCCTTGCAATCGCCGGAACTTTACGAGACGCTTAAACGTGCCGCGGAACTCTTTCACTGGATTGACCACCCGGAACCGGTGCCTTTCAACCAGGTTCCGGCGGGCAGCTTGAAAGTGGGAGTTGATCTGGGGACTGCCTATCTCACAGTGGCAGTCCTGGATGAGAACGATCAACCGCTGACGGGTGAATATCAATTCGCGCAGGTCGCGCGCGATGGCCTTGTGGTCGATTTTGTTGGTGCTGTCGATCTGGTTAGGTCGATGAAAGACCGGATCGAACGACGAATCGGCCGGGGTCTTACCCACGCGGCCAGCGGTTTTCCGCCAGGTGTTCCCAAAATTGAGGTTCAGTCAACAGCCCATGTTGTTGAAGCAGCAGGATTGATCTGCACTGGATTGGTTGATGAACCAACTGCGGCCAATGCCCTGGTCCGACTGCAAAATGGAGTTATCGTGGATGTGGGAGGTGGCACTACCGGGATTGCTGTGGTTGAGAACAGCCAGGTTGTCTATACTGCTGACGAAGCAACCGGTGGTACTCATTTATCTCTGGTGATCGCTGGAGCTCATGATATTCCTTTCGAGGATGCTGAGGGCAGGAAGATCGATCCCCGCCAGCAGCCGGATTTACTCCCGGTTGTCAAACCAGTTCTTGAAAAAGTCGCCAGCATAGTTGCCAGGCATATCGAAGGTTTTCGAGTACCAGAGATTGCCCTGGTAGGCGGAACGAGTGCGTTTTACCGCGCTGCCGAGGTTGTTCAGGAGTACACCGGCATCCCGACTTGGGTTCCAGACCATCCAGCCCTGGTAACACCGATTGGAATGGCGATTCATAGTACCCCCAGCTGATCCTGTACACTGGTCAAATTGGATTAGACGGGATCACAAAGGAGAATTTATGGCAAAAACAGATTTTTCATTACGCGTATATTGTTACCTGGACCGCATGCAGTCCGAGGTGGCAGCATTTGTGGGTACGATCACCCAGGGTGACTTGCCGATAGAAGGCATGGCTTCCCTTTATGTGGAGATGGCGCCAGGCAACGAAGTTTTCCGCACTGTGGACATTGCCGTCAAGGCAACCGAAGCCAAACCTGGTGCCCAGGTCGTTGAGCGGGAATTTGGAATGTTTGAAGTCCATTCCATGAACCAGGCCGCGGTGCTTGAATCCGGAAAGATCGTTCTCGATAGATTGGGTTTGGTAAAAGAGGATCGGATAAAGCCATCAGTTTACTCTTCCGACCTGATCACTAATGTAGACCCGTATCAGGCTCAGCTTTTGAATCGCTGGCGTCGCGGTTCCATGCTCGTTGCCAGTGAGACCCTCTTTGTGCTCGAGGTCGCTCCTGCTGCTTATATCATGCTGGCGGCCAACGAGGCTGAGAAAAAAGCCAATGTTAAGATCATCCATATCGCTTCAGTTGGCAGATTTGGCCGGATGTGGATGTCTGGTACAGAATCGGAAATGGTCACCGCCCGTGATGCAGCTATCCAGGCGATCGAGAATGTGGAAGGCATTGCAGGTAAATAATTTGAAACTCCAGGAGTTTTCCTATGCCCAAAATCTTTTATACTGAAAGGGACATTGAGGATCTCTATCACAGTGGGGTTGCTACCCTGGTTGTGAATGATGATGTGGTTGTAACGGATCTTGGCAGAGAAAAAGCCCAGAAACTGGGTGTTGAACTTCTTAAGGAAAATGATCAGCCATCCAGCGCACCAATTCGCCCCTACATCACAGAGAAAAAATCTCCCTCAGCTGCACCTTCACTGCCACCGGTTCCTGTCTCTCCGGCTCCAACCCAGGCAGATCTGGAAGAAAGAGTGCTGCAGGCTGTCAAGAAACAGATCGGCGATTCAGTCGATCCCGAATTGCTGAAGATCATTATCCAGCGGGTTCTGAAGAGCGTAGGAGGAAATTAGGATGTTATTTGGTCGAGTAAGGGGAACAGCGGTTGCGTCTGTCAAGTATCAAGATCTGACAGGTATGAAACTGCTGGTCGTGGAACCTCTTAACAAACATCTGGAACCTACCGGTCCCCTGCAGATCGCGGTTGATGTCGTTCAAGCGGGTCCGGGAGATCTGTGTGTTATGGTCAGGTCGCGCGAGGCAGCCCTGGCAATGGATATTCATACCTTTGTTCCGGTAGACCTGGCTTTAATTGGGATCGTTGATGAACTGGTAGTTTATCCGGATGACCAGTTTGATTTAACTCTGAAAAAGGGATCAGTAAAATACACTTGATATGATACTTGGAAAAGTAACCGGCACTGTGGTGACTACGATCAGTCATCCGCATTATAAATATCGGCGATTGCTGGTGGTGCAGCCTCTAACACTGCCAGGTGACTCCCCGGAGGGAGATTTTGTTGCCCTTGATAATTCCCAGGCTGGAGTTGGAGACACGGTATTGGTCAACCGTGAAGGCAATGGTGCCCGCCAAATTCTAGATAATCCGGATGGCTGTGTGATTTCTGTCATTGTAGGTATCGTCGATTCCCTCTATATCGAGCAACTTGATTAAAGGACCATTGATGCGCGTTCCATTGATCGCCGGCAACTGGAAGATGAACAAAACCGAACAAGAGGCAATTGCCCTGGTCCGTGTTTTGATGCAGCGCCTGGAATCTAATAAAGATCTTGAGGTGTTGATCTGTCCCCCTTATACATCGCTTTCTCAGCTGCATAAGCTGCTGGTCAGTTCACCCATTCTGCTCGGGGCTCAGAACATATCTGAAAAACTATCCGGAGCCTTTACAGGTGAAATTTCTGGCAGGATGGCGAAAGAGTTCTGCACTCATGTTATCCTGGGTCACAGTGAGAGGCGGGCCGTATTTGGGGAGTCAGATGGCCTGATCAACCTGAAGATCAAGGCAGCACTGCAAGCAGGATTAATCCCGATCTTGTGTGTGGGTGAAACTCTGGAAGAAAAAGATCGCGGATTGGCAACCAGTGTTCTTACCCGCCAATTAAAAATCGGTCTGGGGGATATATTTTTCGATGATCCAGCACAGCTCGTTATTGCCTATGAACCGGTTTGGGCGATCGGCACCGGAAGAACTGCCGGAGCTGCAGAAATATCTGACTTGATAGCCAGGGTCATCCGGCCAGTGCTTGGGGGAGTATGGGATGATGAGACAGCTGCTCAAATTAGGATCCTCTATGGTGGTTCTGTAAAGCCATCTAACGCAGGAAGTTTCTTCGCTCAACCAGAGATCGATGGAGCGTTGGTAGGAGGGGCAAGTCTTTCTGCTGAAGATTTCCTCGGCATTATCAATCAGAACTCCTGATCTAAGAACCCACTTTCAATCTCATAATTATCCTTTATTCCGTTTTGACCACCAAAATCAAAAATAACCTCTCTGGTCAAATTGATATCACTCCCAATCTGGTGAGAAATTATTAGGGAAGGTTTGTTTTTCCCTTTTCAAGAATCGCATGTTTCCGGTCTGGCGCTAACCAATCCAGTTTATATTGCCTCTGTTTATTCCTCTCAGACCCGCGTTCCCTGAACCAGTTATTCATGATTTCTCAAGTTGCTTTGTTGTCTAAAGGACTTTAATAACCATATTTGGGAGTTCTACCTTTAATCTAGCAAAATAGTTCTCCGGTGGGGTGGATTTCATCAGGTCCAGGATGGGTCATTAGTCCTGGGGAATTGTACTTGAAATCATTTCCCGGGCAGGATGGTAAAATCCATATTGAAAGCTGGATCCAACCATCTTTTTTGCAGATTGCATTATTAAGGTTTCAATATCAGGGAGATATCCCATGCAGAATGATTTCCAAACTAATTTGAAAAAATATGCTGATCTTGCGGTCCGGGTTGGTTTGAATCTACAACCGGGACAAAAGCTTATCATGCAAGCGCTAAAAGACGGAGGAGTGCCCATTCAAACTGCCCCACTCGTCAGAGAACTGGCAGCCAGCGCCTACAAAGCTGGTGCTCCGCTGGTAGATGTTCTCTGGCGGGATGATGAACTCAAGCTGATCCGGTATGCTCACGCCCCCCGTGACTCTTTCGAGGAATTCCCGGCCTGGCAGTCAGCCGGGATCCTTGAAGTGATCGAAAGTGGCGGGGCGATGCTTTCGTTGTCAGCTGCTGATCCGGATCTGATGATGGGTCAGGATCTGGATCTGATGGATCAGGAGCAGCGGGCAATCAGGAAATACTGGAGCCCGATAAGTGCCCATATTGGCCAAAACACCATGAATTGGACAGTGCTTTCAATTCCCATTGAAAGCTGGGCAACTAAGGTATTTCCAGAATTACCGAAGGATCAGAGCATTCTAGCCTTGTGGGATGCGCTTTTTAAGATCTGTCGTGTCTATGAAGAGGATCCGCTCGCTGCCTGGCAGGAGCATCTGATTGACCTGAAAAAGAGGGGGGATTACCTGAACAAGAAATCATACAGCTCATTGCATTATACAGCTCCGGGGACTGACCTCCGGATCACTCTTCCTGAGGGTCATATCTGGCGTTCTGCTGGATTTAAGACTAAAGCCGGTATTCCATTCACCGCCAACATACCCACAGAAGAGGTCTTCACCCTTCCCGACAAGCGCTATACAGAAGGCACAGTGGCATCTGCCCGGCCTTTGAGATATTCGGGAAATATCATCAATAATTTCAGTTTGACATTCAAAGATGGCAAAGTTAGCGACTTTTCTGCAGAGCAAGGCGAGAACTTGCTGGAAAAGATGGTGAGTATTGACGAAGGATCCAGCATGCTGGGTGAAGTCGCCCTTGTTCCCAACAGCTCTCCCATCTCTCAATCAGGTTTGCTGTTCTACAACACTCTCCTGGATGAAAATGCATCCTGCCATCTAGCACTGGGAAGCGCCTACAGGTTCAGCCTGGACGGGGGAGAGAACTTATCCGCTGAGGAATTTGCTTCCAGGGGCGGAAATATCAGCCTGATCCATGAAGATTTTATGGTCGGGTCCGCTGATATGGACATTGAAGGCATCCTGGCCAATGGTTCCCGGGAACCTGTCCTCCGGGCAGGAGAATGGGCTTTTTAGAAATATAAGTATCTGATCTTATCCAGAGGCGAGTAGGTCGACTAATCCAATGACGAATCTATCAATAACTGATCTTGCCCTCGAGGCATTTCAAACCCAACTCCAAACAATCCAGGATCACCTTGAGGGGTGTATCGAAGGTAAAGATCCAATCCACCTGCATGATCTGAGAGTAGCTAATCGGCGGATCAGGGCAGGCATCAATGATTTTAAGGATCTTTTTTCCGAGGAAAGTTTAACTCGTTTCCAGCAAGATTTCCGCTGGATCCACCAGATCACTGGAGAGGTTAGAGACCTGGATGTTAGCCTGGCTCATTTACTTGAATATCAGAAATTAATTTCGAGAGACTGGCGAAGTTATCTTGTTCCGATGCAAAATCTTTTGGAAGAAAAACGGGAGAAAGCCCAGCAAGTCTTAATTGATCATCTGTCATCGAAAAAAATTGAGGATATATTGGCTGACTGGTCCAGACTTCTGGAGGGAGGACTGTTGACTGGGAATGCTCTTTCCCTTGAGCCTGCCAGGGAACTTGGCAGTCGTATGATTGTCAAACGCTATCAGGAAGTACGTAATAAAGGTCTTAAACTTTCAAAAAAAACACCGGCAGAGACATTCCATGCTTATCGATTAACGATCAAAAGTCTCCGCTATATGATGGAATTTCTGCGCCCTGTCCTAGACAATGATGAGATCGCCAGGTTGCGGACAGATTTAAAAAATGTTCAGGATGTTTTTGGCGCTTTTCAGGATGCTGATATTCAGAAGGGGAAGATCGTTGATCTGGGTCTTGAACTCCAACAGACAGTAGTCCCTGCTGAAACACTGCTCGCTATGGGAATGTTGCTTGGTATTCTTGGGAAAATAATTAAGCGCAGTAAAAAGCAATGCTTGCGCCAGATCCGCTGGATTGCGGGTGATTCTGCAGCCAGGACTTTTCAGAGTTGTTTTCAGTATCCAGTTGAATGAGCAGCCAATAAGGGCGGATTTGGAAATTCCGGTTTGGTCTGAATTGCGAGAAGGATCACCAATTTCCGAAGATCATCGACCGGGCTCCCGCTCCTCCTTGAGCCAATCAAGACTGGTTCATTGACGTCGTGTGGTAAACTCCTCCTCATGTTTAAAACTATCAACTGGAAAACATTTCCGCGAGATTTTTTAATTGCCCAACTTGGATTTGCGATCTATGGGTTTTCAATCGCCCTCATCATCCAGGCCGGTCTTGGCACAGGACCCTGGGCAGTCCTCGCTGTCGCTCTGTCAGACCTGACAGGGACATCACCTGGGACGATGCTGATAGTGACAGGTATATTTGTCTTGGTTGGGGCACTTGCCCTCAAGGAAAGGATTGGCTGGGGAACTCTGGGTAACATCATCTTTATTGGTCCCTGGGTAGATTTCTTTTTAATCTATCTTCCCGCCCTCGATGATAATCTGGTGATCCAAATCCTGGGAATGTTGCTGTCCATCATCGGGTCTGGTTTGGCTACAGGTGTTTACATCAGTGCAAATGGTGGAGCAGGTCCCAGGGATAGTTTGATGTTAGCGGTTTCACGGGTCACAGGACGCAGTGTCCGCCTCTCCAGGGCTGTGATTGAGGTATTGGTTGTAATCTTTGGCTGGCTGTTGAATGGACCAGTAGGTATAGGCACGTTGGCTTTTGCCTTATTGATAGGTCCGTTTATACAATTCTTCTTCCGATTATTTAAAGTTAGCAAAAATCAAGCTTCTTCTGATCTTGATTGATTTCTTCCCTGGTCTGGGCGGGCGAGAAAATGGACTTAATTCGCCTGTCATCCCCGCAATTCTTTCTCAAAACTTAATCTCGCAAGAATTAATATTGGTTAAGGTCACAAGAACGCTACCTATTTACAATATCCGGGAATAATAAGCAATAGACAATCAGAAATAGAGCCCTTGAGAATCTGACTTGGATCACGCCCGCTCGAGAATATATGTATAATTTGTAGGAGTTGGACTTTGTGGCGAATAATCAGGAACTTAACTATCATTCAATAGAATCTATTTAGGACGAGCCTGAAATATTCTGCCTTCAATTCTGATTGTCAATTATACTTAGAGATATTGGGCAGAAATAAACCGGACAGAAGGAGTACGATTGGACGGTGATCCGCGAGTTGCTGGATGGACTTTTAAAAGATCCAGAGAGGGATCGATCCTCTTAATATCAATATTAGCCAGCTTGGCGATCGGATTGTTTATCGCTGATCCTGGATGGTTGACCGCTGCACTTGCATTGGTCATGCTGGTAATCTGGTTGATTGTGCTGTATTTTTTTAGAGATCCAGAAAGGCAGGTTACCGGAAATCCGAACATATTCTATAGCCCCGGTGATGGTGTCGTCAGTGATATCATGGCTTTCAAAGATCAAGACTACCTGGACATTGATTTTATGCGGGTGGGGATTTTCCTGTCAGTTTTTAACGTTCATGTTCAGCGGGCACCCATTCAAGGGAAAGTTGAATTTGTAACCCATCAGATGGGAAAGAACTTGCCAGCCTATGATCCAGCTGCTTCCCGGGAGAATGATCAAATAGTAATGGGCTTAAAGACCCAATTTGGGATGATCCTTGTTAAACAAATTTCGGGAATCCTGGCCAGAAAATGTTTTAACTTTGCCTTGCCAGGAGAAATAATTAAATCAGGACAAAGATACGGGCTGATAAAATTCGGTTCCAGGGTTGAACTGTTTCTACCCTTAGATTCAAAAATCATTTGTGAGGTTGGTGATCCGGTGCAGGCCGGATTATCCGGAATTGCTGAAATGAAGGGAAATACGGTTTAATAATGGCCAATAAAATTCGACAATATTTTCCAAATTTTTTGACCTTTCTGTCGCTGGGTTTCGGATCAATTTCCATTTTCGCTGCCATTGATAACCAGATCATGACAGCTGGTCTGTTAATTATAGTGAGTGTCGTTTTCGACATCATGGATGGATATTTTGCTAGAAAAATGGGGGTAGCAACAAACTTTGGCAAACAATTGGACTCTTTAGCGGATATTGTCAGTTTTGGAATCGCACCATTAGTCCTGGTTCATCAGCATCTCTCATCCCGGGAACTTATGGAAATCTGGCTCTATCCTCTGATGGTGATAACGATTTGGGCGGGAGCGTTCAGATTGGCCAGGTTTAATCTCCAACCCCAAAAGCAGAGCATAAATGAAGATTCCAGGGGAATTACCATTACCAATAGTGGGGTTATTCTGTGCCTGGCTGTTTTATCGGACCTTTCAAATCCCAATGCTTCTTTAGCACAGGGTTCTTATTACATCTTATTTTTGATCTTGAGTTATCTGATGATCAGTAAATTGAATTTACCGTCGCTCACCTGGTTGCTCTCCTCCAGGAGAATTGTTGTCGTATATCTAATCCTTGCCATAGTTCTCTATTTCTTCTCATCTATCTTTACTTCGATCCTGGCATTATTTTTAATTGGTTTGGCAGCGATGATCACCAAAAAAATCTACCACATATTTTTTCAGCGAGCTCAAAGTCTATAAAATTCCAGCTAGCAGGATGTTGATGTGATCACAAACATAAGCGGTTTATTTTTATATCTATTTTCTGTCCTGGTTTACCGGACATGTAAGTTTTCAATTAATGGATTTGACAATTTTAAGCAGGTTCTTGAAAAAAAACAGCCAGTGATAATCACCAGCTGGCATGGTATGACGATGATGATCGCTGCCCTAATCAGGATGAATATGGACTTCACAACATTTGTGGTTATTGTGCCTGATGACCTAAGAGGAGATGTGCTGCAGGTATTTTCCAAAAAACTTGGTGCGGTTGCTGTTCCTCTCAACCTGCAGGGGGATTCAACTTTTGAAACTGGCAAAAAATTGGTTAGGTTGGTGAAGAAGATTTCAAAAGGTAAGAATTTCATGATCCATCCAGATGGTCCAGCGGGTCCTGCATATAAAGTAAAGCCCGGGTTGTCTTTTATCGCTGCAAAATCGGGAGCTTTAATTCTCCCGGTTGGATGTTACTGCCGCCATGCCTATCATGTTCCAAGGTGGGACAGGTATACATTGCCACTTCCATTTAGCAAAGTCCAGCTAGAAATTGGGAACATATTAAGCATCCCTGAGGACACGGAGGATCTTGGTGAATATAATCTGATGCTAGAAAATGAATTGAATCGGCTAACTGTCCAGGCATCAGGGAATTATTATCCGTCCAGCCATGCCTAGGCCAGTTTTTATGAATCTTAAAGGAAACTCATGAAGACTTTAGTTATTGTGCGCCATGCCAAATCCAGCTGGAACGATCCTGGTCTATCTGATCATGATCGTCCATTGAATAAACGAGGTCTGCAAGACGCACCATTTATGGGAACACGTCTGGCAAAATGGGGTCCCCCTGTCGATCGTGTAATCTCGAGTTCAGCTGTCCGGGCTCTGGCAACCGCGGAAATGATTACTCATGAAATGGGTCTTGCCTGGGATGAAATCCAAATAGAAGAAGCCCTTTATCATGCAACCGAAGAAGAAGTTTTGGATCTGATCTGGGAACAGGATGACTATCTGGATGGATTAATGCTGTTTGGTCATAATCCCGGATTGACGTACCTGGTGAATGATTTATCAGACCTCGATCTTGATAACTTACCGACCTGTGGCGTGGTGATCCTGCAGTTTGATGTCAAGAGCTGGGTCCAAATCGGAGAAGATCTTGCCGTGAAAGCAGACTTTGATTTTCCCAAAAAAGATTCTTAACCATCCCCGACTTAATCAGGGGGATTACAGATCAAGAAGGTCTAATGGTTGAAAAGATATCTTATCCTTACCTCACCCTGGATGAAATGATCGAAGTTGATCGCCTGATGATAGATCATTACGGCATTGGACTGATCCAGATGATGGAAAATGCCGGCCGGCATCTGGCTGATCTCGCCCGGGTTCGATTTTTAAACAATTACCCGCAGCATAAAAGGATAATCATCCTGGCTGGCAGCGGTGGCAATGGGGGTGGAGCGCTGGTCTGTGCCAGGTATTTGCATAATTGGGGAGCAGATGTTGAGCTTTTATTGACAAAGCCTGCTGCTGAAATGTCAGGAATTATCAGCCATCAGTATCACATCCTGCAGCAGCTCAGGGTCAGAACCAATCCGGAAGAAGAACAACCGGGATCAAGCCAACCGGATTTGATTGTTGATGGGATCATCGGCTACAACCTCAATGGAGCTCCGAGGGGACGGGCAGCAGACTTAATTAAATGGGCAAATGCTCAGGATTGTCCAATCCTGTCCCTCGATCTGCCCTCTGGTCTGCATGCCACTACAGGAAATGTTTATTCCCCGGCTATCGAAGCAGCTGCTACGCTGACATTGGCTCTTCCCAAAAAAGGCCTAAAAAATCCATCCCGACCAGTGGTTGGTGAGCTTTTCCTGGCAGATATTGGGGTGCCACCAGAGCTGTACTCCCAACCATCCCTGAATATTGAGGTTGGGCCAATATTTAGCGAAAGCTCCCTGATCAGGTTGAGCTAATCAGCGCTTATCAGCAAACCTCACCAATTTGACACATTTCTCAAATAGTATATAATATTATTAGTTGCAAGTAATCGCAATAAGAATATGCCTATGTCACACTGCCAGACGATCATTGAGGAATTACGGGAAAAAGGTTTCAGGATCACTCCCCAGCGGGAATTGATCATCAATGCTATTGCCCACAGCCCCAACCATATCACTGCTGAAGAGATTGCTGAGCGGCTGCAGCAGCATACTCAAGCTATAAACATAGCGACAGTATATCGAACACTTGATTTGCTCTGGCAGGAAGGTTATGCCTGCCGGAATGACCTTAGCGCAGGCAAGTCGGTTTTCTCAACAGTTCAGCACGGTCCACATATCCACCTGGTATGTCGAAAATGTGATCAGGTAATTGACGCAGACATTAAAATACTGAATTCTTTAGGCGCTGATTTGTTTTCTCACCACGATTTTCAACCGGACCTCGAGCATTTTTCGATCTTTGGTGTTTGTCACGAATGCCAAAAAAGATCTGAGCTGGTTAATTCGCAAGAAGATATTTCTTGATCGCCTCAGGAGATAAAGGAGTTTTCTATGTTGTTTTCCCCCCCCAGCTCCATATACCTGATGGTTTTTTGACCCTCTTTGTCTCGCTGATTTTTTGGTTGATTACCATCATTATGGTTGGCTTTGCAGTAAACAGGACAAATCAATTATTGGGAGAAAAGCAAATTCCAATCATGGGAGTCATGGCTGCTTTTATCTTTGCTGCCCAGATGCTGAATTTTCCAATCGCGGGAGGCACATCAGGACACTTCCTGGGTGGAGCATTAGCTGCAATTGTTCTCGGTCCTTGGGCGGGAATCCTGGTGATGACCGCAGTCGTAGGGGTCCAGGCATTGCTGTTCCAGGATGGGGGTTTGCTGGTTATGGGGGCTAATATTTTCAATATGGGCATCATAACTGCTGTCGTTGGATTTGGCCTGTATCGATTGGTTATTTCCCGAAAACGGGGACTGCGCGTCGCTTTCGCAGGACTGGGCGCCTGGGTAGCTACCATGGCAGCCGCCTTATTTACTGCACTGCAGCTCTGGCTTAGCGGAACGACCCGTTTGGCAATCGTAGTTCCTGCCATGTTAGGAGTTCACGCATTAATTGGCCTTGGTGAAGCACTCATAACCATGGCTGCTCTGACCTATATAGAACAAACCAGGCCTGATCTGTTGGGTATTGAGCAAACCAAAGATTCAGGTGGACGGGGCTGGATCATTGGTGGTATCCTGGTCTCTTTGGTAGCAATATTCTTATCACCCATGGCTTCAGGCAACCCGGATGGATTGGAAAGGGTAGCCAAGGATCTGGGTTTCTTAAATCAGGGTTTGGAATCACCAATTCAATTACTTCCTGATTACACGATTCCTGTGTTTGGTGATACATCATTTTCCACTATCCTGGCTGGCATCGTTGGTGCAGTCGTGATAGCAGGATTAATTATCCTGTTAGGCAGGAATCTGAGAAGAAAAGGTAATGGATGAACTAACCAGTCTCCAGCTGCCCACCCGAAGAGTTTTTTTATGGTGAGGTAAGCACCAGTGGATTCTCTAGGATTATTGATATGCATGTAGATGCGTTTGACCATTTTCATCATCAGCACAGCTTGATCCATGATCTCGATCCGCGGGTCAAGGTCCTGGTAACGGTTGGATTCATACTTTCCAACGCTCTGCTGCCTGATGGCAGTTGGCCGGCATTTGCTCTCGCCTGGCTGGTCCTTCTTGTTGCTAACGATCAATCTGATCTTGGCCTGGGTTACACATTTAGGCGATCATTTGTCGCCTTGCCTTTTGCTCTGGTTGCTGTCAGTGCTATTTTTTCGCCGCTTGGTGAACCACTGGCTGTTTGGAATCTCGGTTTCATCACCGTTGTGCCGACGGATTTTGGAGTCATCCGATTTCTGAGTATCCTGGCCCGATCCTGGTTATCTGTTCAAATGGGAATTCTTCTGGTGGCAACGACCCAATTTCCTGACCTTATCCATGCTTTTGAACATTTACGATTACCCAGGATGTTGACAACGATCATAGCTTTTTTGTTCAGATACCTGTTTATCCTCACCAATGAAGTTTTACGGAGCACTCGAGCTCGGGAATCAAGGAGTGCTGGTTTACCAGGAGTGAAAAAAGGCGGATCGCTGCTCTGGCGGGCAAAGACAACGGGAAATATGGCCGGGCAATTATTCCTTCGCAGCTATGACCGATCTGATCGAATCTATCACGCCATGATCTCCCGGGGATATTCCGGTCACATCAGAACTATGAACGCCCATGTCATTACCCAAAGAGATTGGAACCTGTTATTCCTGACATTAATTTTACTAATCATAATTCAGCTAATAGGGTGGATAATCTAATGCCTGTTAATCATCACAAATCATTAGAATTACAAATCCCGGAGTGTGACGGTGATCTTCTTCAGATCCAGGATTTACATTTCAGCTATCCGGATGGTTTCAAAGCTCTTCAGGGTGTCAATCTGTCTTTATGTGAAGGCGAAAAAGTCGCCTTGGTTGGCCCAAACGGGGCAGGTAAATCTACATTAATGCTCCATCTCAATGGTATTCTGGGAGATAACTCTCCGGTCAGCATAGCCGGAATGCCGGTCATCAAAGATAACCTGCCCCGGATCAGGTCTGTAGTTGGTCTGGTATTTCAGAATCCTGATGATCAGCTGTTTTCTCCCACTGTATTTGATGATGTAGCCTTTGGACCTCTCCACATGGGTTTGCCTGAAGACGAAGTCTATTCCCGGGTGGATCAAGCGCTCAGTGCAGTTCAAATGAGTGGATTTGGTGAACGGTTATCTCATCACCTGAGCATGGGTCAAAAGAAACGGATCGCTGTTGCCACTGTCCTGGCGATGAATCCACAGATCCTGGTTCTGGATGAACCCTCTGCTGGTTTGGATCCTAGGTCCCGGCGGTCATTGATCAATTTCCTGGAGAATTTACCGATCACCATGCTGGTGTCTACGCATGATCTGCGCATGGTACAGGATATTTTTCCCAGGATGGTGATCATGGACGAAGGCAGGATCGTTGGTGATGGCTTGACGAAAGAACTGCTCGAGGATGAAAAATTGTTGACCAGGCATGGTTTGGAATTACCATAATTGGACCTGTTTATTAGTTTTTATCAAGGAGTATGCTTGACATGAGCTCTATCCTTAATATACCCCGGAGATAGAACTAAAAAATCTTCCCCCTGATGGGGGGGATTTGTTTAATCGCCTGGTTTTCGAAAAATCACCCTATTTATTGCAGCATGCCAGGAATCCAGTCAACTGGTACCCTTGGGGTGATTTGGCTTTTGAAAAAGCGAAGGAACTGGATCTTCCAGTATTCCTCTCGATTGGATATTCGACTTGCCATTGGTGTCATGTGATGGAAAAAGAATCCTTTGAAGATGACACGGTAGCCGCGTTGATGAATGACAATTTCATCTCGATCAAAGTAGACCGCGAGGAAAGACCGGATATTGACCAGATCTATATGGCGGTTTGCCAGGCAGTCACCGGTCAAGGTGGTTGGCCGCTGACGGTCATTCTCACACCAGAAAAACAGCCTTTTTTTGCAGGCACCTATTTTCCACGGGAAAGCCGATTTGGGCGGACCGGGATGACAGACTTGATACCGAAGATCAGAGAAATCTGGTCTACTAAACGGGAAGAGCTGGAAGATAGCGCTGCCCAGATCACAAATCATATCCGCCTTGCTGGATCAAAGCCCGGACAACTTTCCCGGGATCTACCGCAGCTTGCTTTTGAACAGCTCAACGCTCGTTTTGATCCCTTACATGGCGGTTTTGGTTCATCGCCAAAATTCCCATCAGCGCATAATTTGATCTTCCTGCTCAGGTATTGGCATCAAACCGGAGAATTCAAAGCATTGGAAATGGTTGAAAAAACCCTTCTGCAGATGCAGCTGGGTGGAATTTATGACCAGGTTGGATATGGTTTCCATCGATATTCTACAGACGAGGCCTGGCTGCTGCCACACTTTGAAAAAATGCTCTACGACCAGGCTCTGCTGATAATGGCCTATCTTGAAGCATTTCAGGCGACTGGCAAAGAGTTGTACGCCAAAATAGCGAGGGAGGTCATCAGCTATATTTTGCGAGATATGACTGCCCCGGAAGGCGGTTTTTTCTCGGCTGAGGATGCAGACAGTGAAGGGGAAGAGGGTTTGTTTTATCAATGGTCAAAAGCTGAGTTTATGGAAATCGTTGGGGAAATGGACGGTGACCTGTTCGTCGAAATATTCAATTTGAAAGATGAGGGTAATTATTATGATGAGTCAGAAAAATCCAAAACAGGCCGCAATATACCCTATCTAAAAAAACCATTTGCAGATTTGGCTGAGATTTATGATATAGATAAAAATCAGCTGGAAGAATCGTGGACTAATATACGGCAGACATTATTCATTGCCAGAGAGGACCGGATCCATCCCCTTAAGGATGATAAGATCCTGACCGATTGGAATGGGTTGATGATCGCAGCCCTCGCCAAAGCAGCTGCAGTTTTGGATGAACCCGGGTATTTGTCTGCCGCAAAAAAAGCAGCAGATTTTATTTGGGACAAACTAAGAGATGACCAGGGCAAATTAATTAAACGGTTTCGTGATGGAGTAGCCGGGCAACCTTCCCATCTTGATGATTATGCTTTTATGGTATGGGGTTTAATTGAAGTCTATCAGGCAGACTTTGATCCCGAGTATCTTCAGAAAGCAGTTGTGTTAAATGAGCTCATGATTAAAGAGTACTGGGATGACCAGTTGGGAGGTCTGTTCTTGTCAGGCATTGAGCAGACCGATCTTATCGTCAGAAGCAAGGAAATCTATGATGGCGCGGTGCCATCTGGTAATTCAGTTTCCGTAAATAATTTTCTTCGTCTGGCTCGATTGACTCAGGATCAGGATCTGGAAAAAAAGGCTCATTTGATCGGAGAAGTATTTGCAGAGCAGGTGAATCCTGTTCCCCAAGGTTTCACACACTTGTTAACCGGATTGATTTTTTCGGAAGGACCTTCCTATGAAGTTGTCGTATCTGGGAACATAAATGGCGATGACACTCAGCAAATGCTTAAGGTTCTCCAGCAGGGATATCACCCGAACATCATCACTCACCTGAGGCCATCTGATCAACCTGAGTCAGCCATTTATCAATTAGCTTCCTTCCTTCAGGAGCAGCCTGCAATCGATGGAAAAGCAACTGCTTATGTTTGCCAGGATTTTACCTGTAAATCTCCGACTACCAACATAACCGAGATGATCCAGTATTTGGGAAGCTGACCAGCTGTCTGCTGTAAAATTTTTGTCAGGTGGAATAGATCCGGATTTTTTTGATAATCCACACCCAGCAGGTTTATTTTGGACCTGGTTATTGGTATACTCCTTCAACAGCCATTTTATTGACTCAAGTGAGGTTAAATAATGTACATCTGCGTTGACTTTGATGGCACTATTGTAGATCATCGATTTCCTGAGATTGGAATTCCTGTTCCCGGCGCAGTAGAGTGGATGCTGAAATGGCAGAGCGCCGGAGCAAGATTGATCCTGTTCACGATGAGGTCCGATGGCGGTAGAAATGGCGATGTCCTTAAAATGGCAGTGGAGTACTTGCACAAAAATGGGGTCGAGTTATATGGTGTCAATAAAAACCCCACTCAGGTTCACTGGACCAGCAGTCCAAAAGCTTATGGACAGCTCTATATAGATGACGCTGCCTTTGGTGTCCCGCTGATCCAGCCGGAAGGATTTCAACGACCTTGTGTCGACTGGGAGATAGTTGGTCCCGGTGTGTTGGAAAAAATTCTTGAAGAATAAGGTGCAGTCAGACAACCTTTGACATTCAGGGATCGAAAGGAATCTCCACGGCCGGGGGAGAAATGTAACTTGTGTGTGTGATTTGGGTTATTACGAGTTAACTGGCAAATTCTGGAGAACAATCCATGGCTACTCAATCAGAGACAATCATCAGGCAGCTCCTGCAGTCTGCAGGTATTGAGGTTAATGGGAGTAATCCCTGGGATATCCAGGTTAATGATCCCCGTTTTTATTCCCGGGTCTTGCGCGAGGTTGAACTTGGATTGGGTGAATCCTATGTCGATGGTTGGTGGGACTGCCCAGCCCTGGACCAGTTTGTTGACCGGGCCTTACGCGCCAGGCTGGACAATCAAATTAAAGGCAACTGGAAAATCCTTTACCATATTCTCCGCTCGAAATTCTTTAATCTTCAAAGTCCAGAGAGGGCATTCGAAATTGGGGAAAGACATTATGATCTGGGTAATGATCTCTATCGGGCAATGCTAGATCCGCGCCTGAATTATACCTGTGCCTATTGGCGGAATGCATCTAATCTCGCTGAAGCACAGGAAGCGAAGTTAGATCTGGTTTGTCAGAAAATGGGTCTCCAGCCAGGGATGACAATCCTGGAACTTGGCTGCGGTTGGGGGAGTTTTGCAAAATATGCTGCGGAGAATTATGGGGTGGAAGTGACCGGCGTGACTGTTTCTGCAGAACAGGTTGCCTTGGGGACAGAACTCTGTCAAGGTTTACCGGTAGAGCTGCGCCTGCAGGATTACCGGGAGGTCGAGGGGAACTATGATCGGGTGATCTCAATTGGTGTAATGGAACATGTTGGTTACAAGAATTATCGGACCTATATGGAAGTTGTTGAACGGACTCTCAAACCAGGGGGAGTTGGTTTTTTTCACACGATCGGAGCCAATACATCGAAGATTACCACCAATGCCTGGACCCAGAAGTATATCTTCCCCAATGGTATGCTGCCGTCAATCGCCCAACTCGCAGCTGCGATGGAAGGTTTGTTCATAGTTGAAGATTGGCATAATTTCGGACCCGACTACGATCCCACCTTAATGGCCTGGCACCAGAACTTTGAAAATGCTTGGCCGGAACTGAAGGATAATTATAGTGACCGGTTCTACAGGATGTGGCGCTTCTACTTGCTCAGCAGTGCGGGAGGTTTTCGGTCCAGGCAAACCCAGCTCTGGCAGGTTGTTTTTACACGGCTGGGTGATGCTCAACCGGATTGCCGGATAGTATGAAACATTACCCGGTTTTAATTGTTGGAGGAGGTCCGGCTGGGGCAGCCTGTGCCTCCTATTTGGTGAAGGCAGGTTTGGAATGTCTTGTCCTCGACAAAGCCGAATTCCCTCGTTCTAAAATATGTGCAGGCTGGATCACGCCAGATGTATTCAATAATTTGGGCGTACTTCCCTCGCAATATCCTCACGATCTGACAGAATTTCCTGCATTATCGATCTCGCTCGGTAGTATTCCAATCACGATCAAAGGTCCTCAATACGCGATCAGGCGAGTTGAGTTTGATAATTGGCTTTATACTCGTTCAGGTGCAAATTATATCCACCATCCTGTTAAACATATTCAGAGGACAAGAGAAAGATACATTATTGATGATCTATTTAGTGCAGATTATCTGGTTGGCGCAGGGGGAACAAACTGCCCGGTCTATCACCACTTTTTCAAAAAGGACTACCCCAGGGTTGGATCCCGGATAACTGCGCTGGAAGAAGAATTTAAGTACGAATGGTCTGATCCTGACTGTAAATTGTGGTTCTTCAGGGATCGTTTGCCAGGATATGCCTGGTATGTTCCGAAAAAAGGAGGCTATCTGAACATTGGTATCGGTGGCAATACCCGGAAATTGAAAGAGCAGGGTATGTCGATCAAGGAACACTGGGTCAGGTTTGTTGCCAATCTTCAAACCTCAGGACTTTTAGATAATCGTGAACTCGATCCCAAAGGTTACACCTATTATTTGCGCGGATCGAGTGCTCAGCATAGGATTGATAACATATTTTTGATAGGGGATTCTGCCGGACTATCGACCCTGGATATGGGAGAAGGCATTGGACCTGCTGTGCAAAGTGGCCTGATTGCTGCCCGAACGATTTTGACAGGCAGCACCTATTCTCTGGCTGAAATTTCCCGGATTTCGCTGCTTCCCAAAGTTCTGAGCTGGATTATCAAAAACTGAGCAGGGAACTGATACCTGAAAACCCTTCTGGAGAATATTGCTGATGTATGAATAAAGTTGTTTATGAAACCGCTTGATCGAGTTAATTCCCCTGAGGTGATCAGTGAAAACCAAACATGTATTGATCATATTCCTGTTATCCGTGTCAGTGCTTATATCCTGTAATTCTCCTTTGCGATCTCCGGTGAGCCCAGGATCTGAGAGCGCGATAGATCCTGCTTCAGCCACTGCATCTATCGCCCCTGCCACAGCGGATTTTGGTCCCATACCTGATTATAAATTGATCACTCCTGACCATTTTGTCTACCGGGGTTTCTTTCGACTGCCTGGCCCGTCAGGAGACTCAGATTGGGACTACAGCGGTCATGGATTGACATTTTTCCCGGACGGCGACCCGGGTGGAGCCGGGGATGGATATCCAGGCTCCCTTTTCGGGTTTGGCCATGATCACCAATTATTTGTCTCTGAGATCAGCATCCCTGAACCGACGCTGGGTGGAGATGTGGGGCAGGCAAATACTGCTGCAACCATCCAGTCGTTCTCAAATCTGGCTCCGGGAGTATTTTCAGCTGAGAATATGACGATCCCTAGAGCAGGTTTGACATATCTGGCTGACCCCCAGCCAAGGCTGCACTTTGCTTTCGGCCAGCATATCCAGGATTTCGAACCTTCCCATGGCTGGGCATTTCTGGATCTGAAAAATCCGCAACCCGAGGGCCCCTGGGTCTTTAATGGTTTTACCAATTATGTCACCAATGACTATTTATTTTCGATCCCGGATGAGTGGGGGCAGGCTCTAGGCTCTGGTCAATTCATTGCGAGCGGGCGTGCGAGGGAAGGCCTTTGGAGCGGTAGGGGACCCGGTCTGTTTGCTTATCAGCCCGGGGATATCGACCACCCTCTCCCCGCTGGTTCTAAAATCGAACAGGTCTATCCACTGCTTCTCTACGGCGAACAGCAACCAGACCTCCCCGACTTGTTAAGCACAGAGGATCAAGCTGTAATTGATTACCATGAGGCAGATCATTGGTGGGGTGGCGCCTGGCTAACCAAAAATGACTCAGCGGCGGTTGTCCTGGCCGGGACCAAAGCGTTGGGTGATGAGTGGTATGGATTTGCCAATGGAATAGTCTGGGAACATGATTGCGCGGAGAGCGATCCTCCCACCTGTCCGGATCTGCCTGAGTGGCCTTTCGATAACAGGGGGTTCTGGGCTGAGAATTACCAGGCCCAGCTGATATTTTACGATCCAGGACAATTGATCTCTGTGGCCCGCGGTGAGATTAACAGCTGGGAACCACAGCCCTATGCAATTCTCGTTCTGGACGAATATTTGCTGGATCCGAATCTGAATCACGGTGAGTACAAGCGGGATTTGGTCGGTGCCGCTGCATTTGACCGTGAGAATGGTTTATTCTATCTTGTGGAACGCTTAGCTGACGAATACCGCTCTGTGATCCATGTCTGGGCAATTTTGCCCTGACAAATCCCGGATTTGGAGTATTATTCTGGGACTGGCCTTTTTTTGTTTTAGGAGGAAATTTTGAAGATTATCCATCTATCCGACCTGCATATCGGAAAATCAAACAACCTGGAAAAATCTGCCATAATAATTAACTGGATCATCAATAATCGGGAGAAGCATCTATCCAATCTGGTGATCATCAGCGGTGACCTGGTTGATGATGGAGAAACTTGGCAATTTTTACAGGCAAAAGAACTGGTTGATAGATTGCGGAACGAAGGTTTCACGGTTCTGGTTGCTCCTGGAAATCATGATTATGGCCCTGATGGATACCGGGAAAGTCGGCAAAGCAGAGAAGACTTCAGGAAACTGATCTCTGATGTTGCGGAATATCCCCATATCTATAGTGAAAAAGGTCAGGCTTTTATTCTCCTGGACTCGATGGCTGAAGAATTCTCAAATGTGGAGTTGTGGGGTGCCCAAGGAAACCTCGGAAGGGATCAATTGAATAAACTTGATTTGATCCTGGATGAACTTGCCGGAAATCCGGTTGTTGAAAATATCCATCTCATCCTACACCATCATCCCTTCGATTATCTCTTCTACCATGGACTTAGAGACCATGCAGACCTGAAAGGGGTGATATCCCGGAGAATTGATTCCTTGCCGCGGGTCAATAGTCTTGTTGTTTGGCCATAAACATATTGATCACAGATTTAATGATCCGGATGAGAATAAAGAAAAACTCTATGGGATCGATCTGATTTTTGCCTCGGGTCAAACCGTGGAAAGGAATAGTGAGGGAAATATGATCGTTCCGGTGATTGACCTCGATCGATATTCAATTCACCGATTTGAAGTCAAGTGATAGAAAAAAACAGATCAATTAATTCTATGAAACCTTCCTCCAGCCTGATCCAGGGTGTCCGTGACGGCCTGCCCATTGCAGTTGGATATTTTCCGATTGCAATTGCATTTGGTGCCCTAGCTGTTCAAGCACAGCTAAATTGGAGTGAGGCGACCCTGATGTCAATGATTGTCTTTGCAGGAGCAAGTCAGTTCGTCGGTGTAAGTATGCTGCTCGCAGGGGCTGGAGCGGCTCAGATCATTGCCACAACTTTTTTCTTGAACATGCGTCATCTGATCATGAGCCTGGCAGTAAATAACCAGATGAGGACTTTTCCTCGAGCATCAAAATATTTCTTGTCTTTCTTTATTACAGATGAGACTTTTGCTTTGCTCACTCTTGGCAGCGCTCAGGGACCAGATTCACGCACACCGGCAAATATGGCTGGATTGATGCTCACGGCGTACCTCGGATGGGTTTCTGGAACTGTGGTAGGTGGATTGGGGGCTGCTTTTATACCTCCTGAGATCACCACCGCGATGACAGCGGGTTTGTATGGTCTCTTTATCGCTTTGCTTGTACCACCGGCCCGAAAGTCTGCCAGATATGCTGTAATCGCGATCGTGAGCATGCTTTTGAGTTGGACCTTCAACCAGATGCTCGATCCTGGATGGGCGATAGTTTTTGCCACAGTCTTGGCTGCAGGATTGGGTATTCTCCTGATCAAGGAGGATCATTGAATATATTATTGTTGATTGTTGGGATGGCCCTGGTTACTTATTTGCCCAGATTGATCCCGGCCATGTTCCTCGGTAGAGTTCAATTTCCAGCCTGGTTTGAGAGATGGCTCAAGAGTATTCCTTATGCAGCCCTGGGAGCCTTGATCTTCCCGGGAGTATTGCTAGTAAAAGTAGATCAACCCCTGATTGGTTTAGCAGGTGGAGCAGCTGCATTGTTAACAGCGTACCTGAACCTGCATGTCACGCTGGTAATGTTTGCATCGATCCTGGTTGTTTATCTCCTTCAAACTTTCTTTTAGGCGAAATATCCTGCAGGTCATCGATTAGCAGCTTGAGAAAAATAATATGTATAAGAAATCTACAGAGTACCTGGATTATTATTGTACTGAGATTATAGAGCGTCCTGTGGGCAGCGCTGGCAATCGGGCTGCAACCCGCAGGTTCAAGGATATCGTCAGCGGGTACGGGTGGCAAGTCGAAGCAACTCCTTTCCCGGCTCTGGATTGGGAAGAGCACGGTGCTGAGCTGATGCTGGCTGATAACCGGTTCAATGTCTATCCAAGTCCATATTCTCAAGGCTGTGAGATGACCGCTCAGTTGGCTGGGGCTGGTTCGATTTCCGATCTGGAGTCAGTTGAGTGTGCACATCAGATCCTGCTCCTCTACGCTGAGCTCACCCAGGAACAGCTGATGCCAAAGAACTTTGTTTTTTACAATCCCCCAGAACACCAGAAGATCATTGCTTTACTGGAGCAAAAAAACCCTGCTGCAATTATCTGTGCAACCAGCCGCAACGCATCGTTAGCCGGTGGTATGTACCCATTCCCACTCATTGAGGATGGAGACTTTCAGATTCCTTCAGTCTATATGACTGAAGATGAAGGTGTCAGGTTAATTCCAGAAATCGGAAAGCAGGTCAGTTTGCATTCCCGCGCAAACAGGATTCCTCAGACTGCCTACAACATTACAGCAACCAAGCCAGGATTGACATCAACCAGAATTGCCATCTCGGCTCATATCGATGCCAAGAAGGGCACACCGGGAGCCATTGATAATGCAACAGGTATTGTTGCTTTACTTCTGCTGGCAGAGATGCTGGAAGATTATGGCGGAAAATATACCCTGGAGTTGCTCCCTTTTAATGGAGAGGATTATTATGCGGCGTCTGGACAGATGATCTACCTTAATCAAAACAAGGATCACTGGGCAGATATTCTGTTGAATATTAACCTGGACGGAGCGGGTTATTATCTGGGCGAGACTGCCATATCTCAATTTGATCTCCCACCTGATATTAAAAGTGTGGTCAAGACTTTATTTCAAGATTTTGAAGGAATTTCCGAGGGTGTTCCCTGGGTCCAGGGAGATCACAGCATATTCCTGCAACACGGAATCCCGGCTATTGCAGTTTCCTCGCAATGGTTCATTAATAATATAGATTCTCAGGAAATAACCCATACACCAAATGACCATCCAGGAATTGTTGATTGTCAGAAAATTGTGGATATTGCCACTGCACTTCAGCAGTTAATCCTTAAGATAGGTCAGTGACTGTGTTATCGTAATATAATGAAAATAGAAGGATCAGTGCTGATTGGATCCAGGAGTTAAAAATTTATGGCAGAAAATTCGGACGGCGAAAGGGATCTGGATCAGTTATTAAGGAGTATGGAACCGGTTCTCGAAGAAGAGGAATTGGTTTTTTGCAGCCTCCCTTCTCATCAAGCTGATGACTATCTTGCCCTCAGCCAGGGATATTATGTTGAAAATGAAGGCACAACATTGATGCTGGGGAAATATCTGGCTGACTTGAACGATCTGGAATATAACCTCGTCTTCAGGAGAATTACACTCAATGTACATTCGAGCTTGGAAGCAGTTGGTTTTCTGGCCAGGATAACTGAAGTTTTGGCAGCCCAGGGCATCAGCGTTAATGTGGTCTCTGCTTATTATCATGATCACTTGTATATAAGATCATCCCAAGCTGAGGAAGCCTTGAGTCTGTTAAAACTCTGGCAAGCAAAACTCTCTGATGAGGATTGAAGAATTGAAACACATCAATGGATTTTATAAGTGAATGGAGAGAGCATGAAAAAATGGCAATTGATCATCCAGATTATTTTTATTCTGATTTTGATAGCAGCCGGTGTCTACCTGGTGACTTCGCTCCAGAATTCTATTGCTTCTCAGCTTTCCCCGGTCAGGGAGATGACTGATAACCTGTCTACCCAGGTGGCCAGAGTGCTAAATCCTACGCCAACAATTCTGCCGGATCCGGTGACAATTGTGCATGAAATCCGCAGTCTGGCCAGGCTGGAAACTATCAAGTTCAGCCTTGAGAAGATCATCACGGCAGAAACACGGCAGGGTGTATTTGAATGGCTGGTTGGGGATCGTTTGATCTTCGTTGCCCATGGGGAGGTTATCGCTGGAATCGATTTAAATAAATTGAATCCAGATGACTTGAATGTTCAAGATGGTGTGCTCTTTGTGAAACTGCCGGAGGCTGAAATATTTGTCGTCGCTATCGATAATCAGCAATCTTATGTTTACGACCGGGAAACCGGTTTATTTACTCACGGGGAAGTCAATCTCGAAACGGAAGCTCGCCGGGCTGCTGAAATTGAAATAGAGAATAGTGCCCTCGAAGACGGCATTCTGGAGTTGGCGGATCAAAATGCTATCTCATTTTTGGACCGTTTATTCCGGGATTTGGGATTTCCAGAAGTAATTTTTGAATAATGTTCCTAAACAAAAACAAAAAGCGCATCCTGAGGACTGATACTGGATGCGCTTTTTTTTTATTGTGTTCTGAGCTCTGGCCTGGATTAAATCCCGCCTGCATTTAGTTTAGATACCTGTTAGATATGTTGCCAGAACCAGAACAACATAAACGGTTCCGACTAGCCAAGATGAAAAAGGGATCAGGAAGGGGCCGTGATCAAGGTGTGCTGGGAATCGAACAACGGCCCTAAGTCTGGCTCTCCATCCGAATATCTATTTCGGGTGGATTGAGCTCATCTATCTATCAGGGTGGTGATAGGAGTGATCACTCCTATTTGATAGCTTAGAATAATTGCTGTACAAACATCCAATACCTGATCTTTCAAAAAAACATCAATCACTGCTGATGTTGGGGGACAATATAAAGACCCGAATTTTTTAACACATAAATCAGCGCATCGGGTTTTTGCAGCAGGAACTGGTCGACGAAATGCCGCAAACTTTCTTGGGGGGTGCCCATTACATCCAGGGGAGCCATCCTGTAGATCTGCCTCAACTCACCTGGATCCATCTCGCTCAGGATTTTGATCTGATTCTCCCCGAGGGTTTTCAGGATCCTGATCGTATCAACAGGTTTTTGATTTCCTATTTTAAAAGTATCCAGGCTGCAATTGTTGTCAATCACCCATTCCAGAGCTTGATCCAGATCCATATCCTGGACCGATTCCATAGTCTTCTGATAACCT
Source organism: uncultured Chloroflexia bacterium (assembly GCA_963751575.1). Lineage (GTDB taxonomy): Bacteria > Chloroflexota > Anaerolineae > Anaerolineales > UBA11858 > B10-G9. The sequence continues at coordinate 305,544 of CAVVUX010000002.1, forward strand.
TCGTTTCCCGGGCCATCCTCACAGGGAGCAAGCAGCAAGATAGTTCCGCCCGGTTGCTTAGCCGCATTCCAGGCAGCGTGGATCCCTTTACCAGCCTGATAAAGGTTCAGCCCTAATTTGCCAACAGAGACAATCACCAGGTCGGCTGGACGTGGTACCTTGACGACCCTCCTCTGTTGGAGTAGCCCATTAGCCAGATTATGCAGTGATATGATATTGCCAGCATTCAGACTTGTGATCTCACCCTCATCCATGATCGCATCAACGCAGAAGACAGGTGTGTGCTTCTGGACTTTCTCAGTCATTTCCTTAATATCAGAAATAACCGGGTTGCTGTCCGTATTTCCCAAACGGCAAGAGGTTTTAAATCCAAACCTTTTATCGAACATCTGTATGTGATTTGTGTTCGTAGTAATTCTTCCTGCAACACCTGGAAAAAGCTGTTTTACTGTTCCAGCGATCCCAGCAAAATAATGATATTCTGAATCTGTAACAGGAATTAATAAACAAGCATTAAAGGCGTCTTGATTTATGGTGATTGGTGTGTTGTTTGATGATTGGCCAAGGTCCTGGAGATTGTTTTGATCATCATGGACGAGGATTTGGTCAGCATATTCAGCGAAAACCTTCTCTCCCAGGATCCTCTCCTTGATTTCGTTTTTCGTCGGCGGGCGGTGAGTACCGCTGGCAATCAGAATGCCGATATCTTCTTTCTTCACCCGGCATGTTTCAATTAGATATTCAAGGAGTATTGGATGTAATAACTTTGTATGTTGATTAGGCCGGGTATTATCATCAGCCAGCAGTAGAATTCTTTTTCCCGAACCGGAATAATGTTTTTCGACCATTGCTTTTAGGGAGGGAGAGTCCAGGGGATTTTCGATCGCGCTGAGCAGGTCAAGTCTAAGATCAGTGATCTCGGATTGTACCTTGGCAGATTCGAGCACATGCACTGTCCCCCTTCCAGCAGGCAGGAATTGGTCAATCATTTCGGAGCCATATTTTATGTTTATATCTAGGTAGGGCATTTTGTCCTCTGCTAATTGGCGAAAAGTTCTCATGATCATTAATATACGGGATAATCTAATTCAATTGCTGATTATTTGCAAGGGAAATCACAGATAAAGAATCATGATAATCCCTTCCTCATCAGATCGCAAATCTCACACCCGGTACCTTAAGACCACTATGATAAAATATATCCTGTTATTTTAAGGAGCCGATCAGGTGAGTATTCCGGATGGCTCCTGGATTTTAAATGAGGCGATTATTGATGGGAAATTTATTATTAATTGGTTTCGGTGGATTCCTGGGTGCATTGCTGCGCTATACAGTTAGTGGATTATTTCAAGGCTGGTTCAAGAGCATTGCTTTCCCTTCAGGGACATTGGCTGTAAACCTGCTGGGGTGTTTTCTGATTGGCGCATTATCCCAAATTGCTGAAACCAGGGGATATCTCTCAGCAGAAACAAAATCATTTGTGATGGTTGGATTGTTAGGAGCATTTACAACATTCTCAACATTTGGAGATGACACTGTCAGATTATTCAGGGAAGGGGAAAATTTGTTTTCCTTCCTAAATGTTGGATTGCATCTGGTGCTTGGTTTTGGCGCTGTTTGGTTGGGTCGGACCCTTGCAGCTCTTCCAGCGAGATAGACCAATTATTAGTGTCGTTCATTCTCCCTTAAAATCCCTCGATCTGTTGGGCAATTTCTTCTGCTATCTGGAAATCCTCAGGAGTATTCAAGTTCATAAATGTATGTTCTGACCCCGTTATGTTTTGGATTTGGTCAGGATTAAGGATCTTGATCAGGGCTTGATCATGCCAGGAGACCATTTTCCACAGATCATTATCAAGGGCTTCTTTGACAAGCGGCAGACAACTCTCTTTGCGGTAAACAGAGTGGAACGGTTCAATTCCCTGGCTGGTTCCAGGAATGACTGCATCGTAATCAAATTCCTGGATTATTTTGACCTGGTGTTTGATCAGCTGGGGGTTCGCAAATGGCATATCGGCTGCAATCAATCCAATCAGGGGCTGCTTAGCAATGGTCAGGGCTGTATACAATCCACCCAGGGCTCCCCGATCCGGTATCACATCTCCGAATAAGGGAATTCCAAGATCTTCGTAGCCGCGGACATCGTTTGTAATGATCAGCAGCTCTGTTGCAGTACCTGCAAATCGATCCCGCAACCTGGTAATTAAAGGAATACCTAAAAAAGGAAGGGTTGCTTTGTCCTTGCCCATCCTGGTTGATTTCCCGCCTGCCTGTAAAATTATTGAAATCATAATAGGATTATAATGAGAAGGTGGGTAATTGGGTACAAACTAAATCTATCTGAGGATATTGAATGGGTTTGCAAGCTGAACTCGATCGCCTGACAAAAACGGGAGGCCTGGTTGAAAACCGCGAAGATGGAGCTGTCCTCTGTCAGGCTTGTGGTCATCGATGTTTGCTGAAAACTGGCCAGCGGGGGATCTGTAAGATCCGGTTTAATCACGAAGGCAATCTCCAGGTTCCCTGGGGATATGTTTCAGCTTTGCAGGTTGATCCGGTTGAAAAGAAGCCTTTTTACCACTTTCTGGCCGGGGCAGATGCGCTCACTTTTGGAATGCTCGGCTGCAATCTGAAATGCTCGTATTGCCAGAATTGGCTGACATCCCAGGCGCTGCGGGAATCAGGAACTGACCGGTTGGCAGATTATCTGCAGGAATTATCTCCAGAGGAGATCATATCTTACGGGTGTGAGATTGGCGCAGGCCTGGTCGTTTCATCGTATAACGAGCCGATCATCACAGCAGAATGGGCCCGGGATATCTTTCACCTGGCAAAACAAGCCAACCTGAAAACTGCCTTTGTATCAAACGGGTTTGGGACAAATCAGGTCCTGGATTACCTCAATCCTGTGCTTGATGGCTTTAAAGTTGATCTGAAAACAATGCAGGATGATCATTACCGTAATCTGGGGGCAAGACTGCAGCCGGTATTGGATTCTATTCAATATGCCCATGAACTGGGACTTTGGATTGAAATAGTCACATTGCTTGTACCTGGATTTAATGATTCTGATGCTGAGCTGGAAAACATGGCTGATTTTATTCGATCAGTTTCCCCCCAGATTCCCTGGCATATAACAGCTTTTCATCCTCAATATAAGATGAAGGATAGATCAAGGACATCAGCTGCTCAGATTCTTCATGGAGTTGAGATTGGTTATCAGCGGGGGCTTCATTATGTGTATGGGGGCAATCTGCCTGGGAGTCTCGGGAAGTATGAGAATACAAACTGCTATCATTGTCAAACGCTTTTGATAGAACGGTCTGGATTTCATGTCAAGCAGTACAGGATCACACCGGGAGGAGACTGCCCAGATTGTGGAATCAACATTCCTGGTATCTGGTCGAAATAACCATTCCCCCTAACAGGGTTTTTCCTGCTGACTGCCGGGCTAAGATAGAATATTGAAAAAAGTCTCTGGATATGCCTGGCCAGTAATGGGAGCATAAATATCCAGAATTTGGAAAATGGATGGTTTTTTATTTATTTCGAAATCATCAGCTGGACAACATCTTTATCAATTGCGCCGAATTGATATTTATACGGTTCGTCCCCTCGCATGAAATCAATCTCAGATTTCCCTTCTTGAATAGCCCATTGGATGAGATAACTTAACAAAACCCAACCAGGGGAGAGGTTTTCAAATAAGTTATTAATTCCGGAATTATAGACCCAGATCTTGCCATCAAAATCAAAATTCAAATATCCTGCAACTTTCAGATCTCCAACAGTTAAAAACACCAACTGAAGCCAGCCTTCTTGAAAAGCTGAGAGAGCTGAGTCTATTAGATGCTGGGACATTTCCTCTGTTAAAAACGCATCTTTTTCCGGATTATTGGCCATTAGTTCCAAAAAATTAACCAGCTCGCTGGCAACCGTCTCGCTTTCTGTGACAGCATACCAATCGATCGGAAGAAAATAAGTCTCAGCTTTTCTGAGCTTTCTGCGTATTTCGTGACTGTATCTGTCCTCCAGCTGATCGAGATAGTCAGACCAAGATCCTGGCAGGCGGAGATATGGGGCAGGTTGGATAATATTGTGAGAGAAATCCAAACCCAGGTCCTCAGCAGCTTTAGAAAGATATTTTATCGATGGGGACGTATCCAAAATATTTTTAAGGAATAGGCTGTCCCACTCAGGGAAATCCTTTGAGTTCATAAAGTGAAGAATTGAATCAATGAAGTTTGGCAGATTTTCAACTGTTGAAATCAGATCAAGATAATCTGATATTTCTTCGCTTCCAAGAAACATCACCTGGTGGTCAGCCAAAAATAGCGGAGCAGCGCCGGTCAATTTGTTGTTTTGGTCGCGTTCGATCAGGATAGTCAGTTTGCCCTGGTTCCATTCTCCACCACCGAGCGTTTTCCACCAATTAAAGAGATATTCGTGCCTCAAAAACGGCACATGACTTGCACTATCTTTAAGTAGAGTATTCCACTCATCTTTTAGGTCGAGAAATTCAGAGTCAGATTGGATAAGCCGGATGGTCATCAAATTATATGTCCGTCATAATTGTTTCGCCTTCATTTTACCAGTATAATAAAAGCAGCTAGCGGTTAGTCTTGGAAAAAAACTATGGCAAATAGGTATAATTTGAACGTTTTACCAATTTCCCGTCAGGCGGGAAAAATGACCTCAAATCTGCCTGGCTTGATGTTATCAACTCCCCCCCGAAGGTCTCCCAGGAGGAGATCAGAGGAAAAATTGATCCTGCATCTTCATTTGGAAGGAAATGCACCCCTCTCAGATTCAGCGATGGACCAGCTTCTTACCAAGTTGACGGAGGTATATTTCCAGACTGAAGGTTCGATAACATCTGCATTAAGAAATGTTACAGATGTGCTAAATAAATATTTGCTGGATCGAAATTATAGGGCAGCCTCCCGTGGTTTAAAAGCTGTTGGCTTCCTGACCCAAATCGTACTCAGGGAAGATAGAATTTTATACGCTCAATGTGGTCCTTCGTATATTTTTCAGATGCTTCCCGATCAAGTTGAGGATTTACGAGACCCAGATCTTTCGGGGTCAGGTCTAGGTGTTGGAAAATCGTTCAAGGTCAGATATCATCAAATCAATTTACATCCAAACCAACTGATCATTATCTCACCGGATTCTCCACCATCCTGGAATGACAACCTGTTAAAGAATTTGCCGCGCATGAAGCCGGCTGCTATCATCCAGCGTTTGCTGCATAAAGTTGATCAAAACCTGGAAGCTGTCCTGTTATTTCCTCAGGCTGGCGAAGGTGAAGCAAGATTGATCCAACCGAATTGGGAGCTAGGCGTTGGATCACTGGATGTGCCAGGTCTTGACCTTGAACAAGATGGACAATCCTTGCCAGTTGCGGAAATCAAAGCTGAAACAAATATTCCAGTTTCACCAATCCAAATTCCTGAAGATGATGTTGTTAGCGAACAGTCTCCTGGCCTTTCCCGGCAGAATGCGCCCGCTGCACCAGAGATTAAGGAATTCCAGCGTCAGAAACCCACCAGAAAGCCTGATCTTACCAGCCAGCTGGCAGCGGGATTGGAACCAACTTTGAGCGGCATCAGAAAATCCTCTGCCTGGTCTGTTATCAGTCAAATTGGATCTACACTGGGGGGATTTTTCAAAAGGGCCTGGGATCTGCTGTTGGGCCTGATCAGTAAAATGCTCCCGGATGATCAATTTCTGGATTTGCCATCCTGGTCATTGAGTTTGATTGCTGTCCTGGTTCCTCTGGTTATGGTTATTTTTGGCAGTGTCTTTTATATCCAACGGGGGAGGAATCAACTCTATCAGGAGCACCTTACATCAGCTCAGACTTTATTGCTTGTGGCTAGTACGCAACAAGGAACTCCAGAATACTACCAGACAATTGTAGAAGCAATGGCTCAAATAACCTCGGCCAGGGGATATCAGCAAACTGAGGAGGTAGAAGGACTGTTTCAAACGATCAGGTTCGAGCTGGACACACTGGATAGAATTACCCGCCTAAATTATCAGCCTTTGTTCAGTAGAGGACTGGGAGTAGACGTTTCAATCTCAAAAATTGTCGTTACTGCTTGGAATGATCTCTACATGTTGAATGCAGATCTGGGAACAGTGATCTGGGCTCAATCTAATCCTGATGGATACCAAATCGTGGATGATTTTACCTGCGGACCCATAGATGGCCACATCACGGTTGGACCGCTGGTAGATATTGTTGCCCTGCCTACTTCCCAGGAAGACCAGGCAACGATTTTAGGTGTTGATAAGGATCATACAATGATCTTTTGTTATGCAGATTTATCAGAAACACCTGTGATCTTTGAAGACACATCATATACACTCGGAAGAGGACCAGCAAAAGCGATCAGCATCTCTGGCAGCACACCATATAATCTATATATTCTTGATCCGGAAAAACGGGCAATCTGGATAGAGTACCAAAGTCAGAATTATCACGAGGGATCAGAATATTTTGGAGCAATTGATTCGCCAGATATGGCTGATGCTGTAGAAATTGCTACCAACGGGAGCGAACTATTCATTCTCCACGGAGATGGATACATCACCAAATGTGTTACAGAGAGAGTGGATTCGGACCCGATCTGCACAACTCCATTTGAGTTTTCAGATCCCAGGCCAGGGATGGATGCTGGCCCCTTCTTCTCAGGGGCGAGCTTTAATTCATTCAAGATCAAAAGTTCACCAGGGATGGCAGTATATTTCTTGGATTCTGCAGAACAATCTTTGTATAGATTCAGTACTCAGTTGGAATATCAGGAACAATTCAGGCCAATTGACGGTGTGATCGATTCACCTGTGACAGCATTTGCGATAACTATGAGTGACCGTGCATTCCTGGCTGTGGACGATCAGGTCTACACTGCCCAACTTCTTCCCTGAACGACAATAAACGGAACATAAAAGAGCCGTAGGATTGATTACGGCTCTTTTTAGAATTATTCTGCAGGCTGATCTGGCCCAGGTTCGAGTTCATCAAATAACTCTTCACCGGGTGACTGGATGAGAACTATGGTGATATTGTCATGACCACCTCTCAAGTTCGCCAGGTCAACCAGTTTTTGCAAATGATCTTCCCGGCTTCCCTCTGTATCAAGAATCTCAAGAATTTCTTCATCAGCAACTAGATCTGTCAAACCATCAGTGCAGAGGATGACCTTGTCTCCCGGAACCAGAGGAAGTCCTTGGTTCGCTTTGGCCTGTTCCGTGTTTTCTTTTTCCTCAAGATAAAGGCGAAGATCGGGTGTGATAGGATCAGATGACCCCAAATAGCTTCTGATCAAGTGACGCCGTGGATGACTCTTGGCTTCTTCGGAATTAATTACTCCGACATCAAGCGCTTCTTGAACCCAGGTATGGTCGATGCTCATCTGTTGAATGACTTTGTCCCTGATCAGGTATATTCTGGAATCACCCAGCGAGGCTATATATAAGGAAGAGTCAATGATCAGGGCACAGACAACAGTAGACCCCATGCCTCTTCTGGTTGCATCACTATCTGCTTCAGATGTGATGCTGTGATTGGCTTCCAGCAAAGCGCTCTTGAGAACCCAGAGAGGATCTGAACCATCACTTTCTTTTATAGAGGAGATGATCGTGGCCACTGCTATACTTGAGGCAATTTCTCCTGCTTTGTGGCCGCCTATACCATCAGCAACAATAGATAATAAAACAGGAGTGTCATCGGATTCACTGATATTAAATGAGATTATTTCATAAGCATCTTCATTTAATCTTCCTCGGCTGCCGGGGTCGGTGATTGCAGCATAATCGAGGTGTGTTCGCTCACTTGGGATCACTTATTAATCTCCTGTTATTTGTTTTCTGGCGAGCTGGTAGTTATGATTTGAAAACGGAATCCAGCCTCTCCAATGTTTATAATATCACCATCTTTTAGGAATTGGGGTTTTGAAGTGGGAATCTGTTGATAATTAATCCAGGTACCTACAGGTGATCCTAAATCCAGTACCTGGAGTTTATTTCCACGCCCCAGGCTTATCCGGGCATGCTGCTTGATTATGGAGTGATGCTTAATCTGAATTTGACCAGATTTGGCATCATTTCCTAGCAATATCTCAGATTCTGTCACTCGAATTGGCTCAGGAAATAGTTTTTGGGAAATATCGTTGATCGGAATTAATCGGAATGGTATCGCTGCAGGTTGAATTTGGCTCGTCTTAGAGGCATTTGGGGCAGCTTTTGTCGGAAGGATTTTCCTTGCCAATCTACCGGGATCAAAGTTTTTTAATCTGTTTAAGAATGAAAGTTTATCGTTCGGTCCGGAAGGCTGGATGCTGCCCCGGGATATTAACAAAAATAAAGTTAGACCGGCCAGGATGATGACCCCCAGACCACCCAATGCTAGAGCATTATTTCCCAGAATTTTCCTGATATTTGGTGGTGGGATTTCCACTCTAATCTCGATGGGTGTTTCTAAACTGATTCGACTCAATCCCATCAAATCAACTGCCTCGATACTCAAGCGGTGAGTTGCGCTGGTTTGATATGAACTCAAATCCCAATCAAAATGGTCAAATGGTGGATTGGTCCTCCTTTCGACAATTTCCCCATCTACTCGGAATATTATTTCTTCAAGCTGACGGGGATGATTATCAGGAAATTCAACCAGGAAATCGAGTTTGATCGATTCTGGAAGGAATCTTACCTGCTCAGATTCTTGATCTGGTTGCTCAGGTAATTGAAGCAGAATTTCCCTGGGCGGAGAGATAAAAAACGGGTTGGGAGGCTGGACATCGAGTAAGAACACTATCTGACCGACACTTTCCCCCAGACTCGTGAAAACTGACAGCTCCAGTTCATGCTCCCCAGCGGTAACAATTTGGGAATCGTATTCCAATAAATAAGTAGATCGTAAGGGAGCTAATAACAAACCAATATCTACCAGCGGTTCATCTCCAGAAAACGGTATAATCGATCCCCCGGTTTCCAAGGAGAGATTTTGAAGTCTTGCCGCTCCGGCTGAAGTGAAGAAGGCTGGCGAGGACACCAGAATTGAATATACCTGGACATTATTTTCTTTGGCCTGTGCTAACAGGTTTTCAAGCGCTCCTGTGTCATCTGATGAGGGTTGGGAGGTGAAAAATAAAACAACACGTTTCATGCCCAGCTGGTCGAGGGGATCCGCCGCGACTTCAATCGCCCGGGAAAGGACATTCAGATTGGCCTCGAGTTCCCTCGGCTGCGGCAAATAATCCTCCAAGGCATCAGAAAAAATAACCTTATCATCCAGGTGAACGATCTCGACGCCATCATTAGTAATTAAACTAACATCATCAGGTGCTGAGTTGATGGGCTGGTTGGCCCAATTGATCAACCCTCGTTTGATAAATTCAAATCGGGATATTCCATTGATGTCTTGGATAGCAAATGGAGGCGAGATATTCATTGCCGCAACAATTTGGATTCCGGGCGATAACTCCTGAAAAGTTACAATATCTTGTTCAACACTGTTCTCCCTCAGGGTTAGCTGGTCCGCTTCCAGACCAGTGATTTTTCCGCCATCTCGTTCTTCGGCATTAAAATAAAGGGTTATTCGAGGATAACTTGCTGCATCGGGAGGTGTAAGTGTGATCACCCTCCCGGCTTGAGCACTGGCATATTTAGTTGTGCTGAGGACCGTAAGCAGGAGGAATGAGATCCCTATAATTGTAGATTTGGTCAGGTTTTTATTCATATTCCATCGCTGTCATTGTACCAAAAGCAAGCTGGATCACAGCTTGCTATTTTATTAACAAATAGTAAACACTATAAATCTCGCGTCCCGGGTAATAAAACCAGGTTGTGATAGAATTTGTTGTGTTGGAAATGATACGTTAATACTAATCTGGTAATCTATGACAGAAGTAATTCTGGCCTCAAAATCACCCCGGCGTCAGGAGCTTCTCCGCAATCTCATTGATCATTTTATCGTCATTAAATCTGAGATTGATGAAACTATTGTGGAAGGCGAAGCACCAGCAGATTTTGTTGAAAGACTGGCAAAGGAAAAAGCAGTCATGGCAGGTGAAATGGCTGGGACTGGTTCCCTGATCGATTTCATTGTGATTGCGGCAGACACCATTGTTTTAGACGGTACCGAAATACTCGGCAAACCGGTTGATGAAATCGAGGCCAAAAGGATTTTGGAACAATTAAAAGGAAAGACTCATTCGGTGTTGTCTGGTATTGCATTTTATGATCCTGTCTCGAAGAAAACCACAACCAGAGTCGTCAAATCAGATGTTGAAATGAGGGACTACAGCGAAGATGAGATCGAATCTTATATCGCGAGCGGAGACCCGTTTGATAAAGCTGGAGCGTACGGAATTCAGGACTTATCATTTAATCCTGTTCCGCAGATGGCAGATTGTTATGCGAATGTGATGGGTTTGCCCCTTTGTGACCTATTTGTATTATTGAAAAATATGGGTATAGATGCCAATCCTCAGGTAGCTGAGAATTGCCAGACTATGAACCAATATCAATGTCCAGTATTTCAAAAGAAATTAGACTCTCTATCAGGGGATTAAACCCGGGTTGATAAAAATGAAAATGAAAAGAACATTTTATAAATTTCTTCTCCTCCTCCTGCTTCTTATGGCTGGTTGTAATAAAAACACATCTGGTGGTACCCAGACAGCTGAAATCCCGCCAACAGTAGGTTTGGCAACTCCAGTAATTCAGACTACTCAGGTACCGGATGTTGAATCGGCTGCCATCTCCTTCCTGGAAAACTGGAAAAACAGTGATTTTCAGGCCATGTATGATTTATTGAGCCCTGAAAGTCAAGCGCTGATTAGCGACGAGGAATTTGTCAAACTCTATCACGAGATTACCGTTGAACTGGCTCTTGAATCTCTTGATTATGTGATCTTGTCCTCTTTCATTGATCCGGTACAGGCCCAGGTCGCGGTTACAGTTAATTTTAACAGCAGAATTCTTGAGAAATTGACCCGGGATATCATCTTGCTGCTTTCCTTGGCTGATGGTACCTGGACAATTGATTGGTCAAAAGGTGTGATCTTTCCTGAACTCGAAGGTGATAATATGCTCCAGCTTACACGGCTGGTTCCCTCCCGGGGAAATATCTATGATCGGGAAGGCAGTGTGATCGTTGCCTATGCAGAAGCAATTTCCCTTGGGCTATCTCCTTCTCAAATAGACCCTGAAAGGGAGGAAAAGCTGTTAAATTATTTGGGTCAAATCCTGAATCTGCCTCCCGAAGTGATCTATGCCATGTATGAGGATTATCCCCCCGGTGTGGATTGGTACCTTCCTCTGGGAGCCATTTCACAGGACTCAATTGAAGGCAGCCTGGGCATCCTCGAGAATTACACTACGACGGGTTTATTATTAAGGACATTTGATGGTCGTTATTACTTCAGCGGAGGTGTAGCTCCCCAGGCAGTTGGTTATGTGCGCTGGATCCAGGAAGCTGAAGTGGACGATTACCGGATTCTGGGCTATTCAAAAGGGGAAAAGGTAGGCGGCCAGGGATTGGAAAGTTGGGGAGAATCCTATTTGACTGGTGATCGGGGGGGTATATTGTATGTTGTTGATGGTGAGGGCGAGATCATCACCCAACTGGCGCGCGAGGAAGCAGCCCCGGCATCAGAAATTTACACCACTTTTGAAAAACAATTTCAACTGGATGTCCAGAAAGCACTTTACGGTTATAACGGCGCTGTTGTTGTGATGGAAATGGATACCGGTAGAATATTGGCCATGGCATCTAACCCCCATTTTGATCCGAATGCCTTCAACTCTGATTATTACAACTCATCATTCCTCCTTCAGGAATATTACAAACCAGATCAAAAATCACCATTCCTCAATCGCGCTACCCAGGGAATCTATCCACTTGGATCTGTTTTTAAAATCATTACTATGGCAGCGGCTCTGGAAACTGGTGAGTTCCAGGCGGGAGATCTGTACGATTGTGGATATTTCTTCGAAGACTTACCCGGGGTAATACTCAACGACTGGACATATGATCACTTCCTCGAGGATGATAAAACCCCACCCAGCGGCATCTTAACCCTTTCCGAAGGATTGATGCGTTCCTGTAATCCGTATTTTTGGCATATTGGTTTGGAGCTTTACTCCAATGGCTACCAGGATGCAATTGCGGAAATGGCCCTTGGCTTTGGCCTGGGTTCAAAAACCGGCATTGGAACCCTGGCTGAAGAAGCTGGCGATATCCCCGTTCCCCGATCTGAATTGGAAGCAACCAACCTGGCCATCGGGCAGGGAGATTCCCTGGTAACTCCCCTCCAGGTGGTCAGATTTATTGCTGCGCTTGGCAATGGTGGGACGCTTTACAGACCCCAATTAGTGGAGAGCATCCGGGATTCCAGTGGAAATGTGATCTTTGAATTTGAGCCAGAAATAAATGGAGAACTTCCTATCAGTGATGAAACCCTGAATACCATCATCAACGCCATGATCCAGGTGGTGGATAATCCTCGGGGGACGGCGAATCACAGGATCAGGGGATTGGCAATTCCAGTTGCCGGAAAAACAGGGTCAGCAGAATCCGGATCAGGAGAGTCACATGCCTGGTTTGCTGGATATACAAATAATCAGAATGAGAACAAGCCAGATATCGCCATAGTTGTCATTGCCGAAAACGCTGGAGAAGGATCAGAAGTAGCGGCTCCCATTTTTCGCCGTGTTGTTGAACTGTATTTCAACCAGGTGCTGAGGTATTATCCGTGGGAAGCCGAAATTGGAGTCTGGTATGTTCCGGACGAAAATGGTGATGAGTGAGATCAAGATGGAGGATGGGTGACTGAAAATATCAGAGGATTGGTCGTGAAAGGCCAGTCAGGTTTTTTTACTGTCGAAACTGACCAGGGGTTGTTAACATGTCAGCTCCGCGGCCGCTTAAAACAAGGACGCAAGCTGGCAGACATTGTTGCCATTGGTGATTGGGTGCAGGTGACTGAGCAGGATCAAGGCAAGGGGATGATCGAAGAAGTTGAACCCCGGCGGAGCATGATCTACCGGATGGCACCGACAGCCAGAGGTGAATTCCAGCAGATTATCATTGCAAATCCTGATCAGGCTGTATTTGTTTTTTCTGTCGCTCAACCTGAACCCCGGTTAAGAATGCTGGACCGATTTTTGGTCATCACTGAAAAGGAAGGGATAAGTTCCCTGATCGTGATCAATAAGATCGATCTTACAGGCCTGAGGAAAGCCCGGGAAATCTTTGGACATTATGAAAAAATAGGCTACCCTGTCCACTATACATCAGTTTTAAAAAATCGCGGCATCCAGGCATTGAATAAAAAACTGATCGGGAAGATCAGCGTCTTTGCAGGCCCTTCAGGTGCAGGAAAATCCAGCATCCTGAATAAGATCCAACCTGGATTGGGTCTTGCGGTAAAAGAAATCAGCGAGACTAACCAAAAAGGCAAACATACTACAGTCTCCCGCAAACTGGTCAAGTTGAGTGGAGGGGGTTATGTGGCAGACACACCGGGATTAAAAGCATTGGATCTGTGGGATATCACACCGGAAGAAGTTGATGGGTATTTTCCTGAAATTAGCCAGGCTTTATTAAACTGTCACTTTAGTGATTGTACCCATACTCATGAAACAGGATGTGCTGTGATTAGAAGCTATTAAGAAGAAAGAAATCCATCCGGAAAGGTATATTTCATATTTGCGAATGAGAGAAGTCGAAGAAGATAAAATCCCATGGTTCTAAAACGAATTCTTCTCTTCTGCGGGTTGATGATTGCTGTCAGCATGCTCGGAGCGTGTACAACCGGCCCAGATGAATCAATTTTGTTCTCTTGGCAGAAAAGCCCGACAGTGGACCCAACTGCTCTCCCGCTCCCAGCCATCCCGCGTGTATTGTCCATTTGCTTGGGAGAAGAACCTCGCTCGCTGTTCATATATGGTGATCTTTCCAGCTCGGCAAATATCATCCGCCAGGCGATCTATGATGCTCCAGTCGACCTGGTGAATTTCCAGCAGTCCTCGGTTCTCCTGGAGCAAATTCCCTCCCTGGAAAATGGATTGGTAACAATTTCAGAGGTTGAGGTATTTCCTGGTGATCAAATGGTTGATGCCAGTGGAAACCGAACTGTTCTTGCTCCTGGAGTTATCTATCGACCCTCAAGATGCACCTCGACCGATTGCTGGCAGGAATATGTGGATCAGGAATCAATCCTGTTAGATGTGGTAGAGATCATATTCGATATCAAATTTGGTTTGGAATGGGCAGATGGCGAACCGTTAACTCCGCAGGATTCGGTTTTTTCATATCATGTTGCGCGGCAGATTTACACCTCAACCGGTCCCGCTCAAAACCGTTTTACTGCTGCATATGAGCTAACGGAAGAAAATCGGATCCTGTGGAAAGGACTGCCAGGATTTAAAGGAATTTATTCTTACGCGGATTATTTCTTTCCCCCCTTGCCTGAACACATCTGGTTGAATCTCACTCGGGAAGAATTCCTGACATCATTCCAAACCACCCAGAAACCTCTGGCGTGGGGAGCCTATCAGGTTTTAGAATGGGTGCATGGAGATCATATCACCCTCGAAAAGAATGAAAATTACCATGCCAGCTCAGATCAAAGTCCAGCCTTCGACTCGCTGGTTTTTCGATTTGTAGATGGTGGTGAAGAAGCTCTGGCTGCTTATTCATCAGGTGAATGCCAGGTAATCCTCAATGAACCAGGATTGGCTGATTTTCAAACCGATCTCATGACTGATCAGAGCAGTGGTAAGTTGAAAGTATATTTTGTTGGTGGATCAGCCTGGGAGCAGCTGAGCTTTGGAATTAATTCTCTAAATCCTGGCCCTAGTTTACTTAACGATAAAAAACTACGCCATGCGGCAGCCCAATGTATTGATCGGGAGAGCATATCCGCATCTCGCCTGGATGCTGGATCGGTCAGTGACGATTTCTTTTTACCGGGAGATCCCAGGTTCTCCTCAACCGAGAGCTTGCTGGAATTTGATCCAATCCAGGCTGGTTTGGATCTCAGGGATCTGGGCTGGATCGATCATGATGGAGATCCGGCCACTCCTCGCCTGGCTGAAGGCGTGGATCAGGTTCAGGACGGCACGGCCCTGTCATTTACTTTATTGGCTTCCGGGACCGATGATCTTCCAGTTGCCGTGGAATTGATAAGTTCAGGCCTAAACCGCTGCGGGATCGGCGTTGAGGTCCAATTGCTGCCGCCAGCAGAGTTATTAGCACCAGGTCCGGATGGACCGATCTTTGGCAGAAAATTTGATCTGGCGTTATTTTCATGGACAACAGGAAATTATCAGCCCTGTCGTCTGTTTACTTCCATAGAGATTCCAGGTTTATATCCTGAGTTCCCAAAAGGGTGGGGCGGTGTCAACGCGACTGGTTACAGCAATCAAGAATTCGATCAGGCTTGTGGAGAGGCTCATACGAATTTACCTGATGCAGCGGAATCAATCCTGGCTCTCGAGCAGATCAGATTGATCTATCGGGCAGATCTACCTGCACTGCCTTTATTTTTCCGGAATAATATCATTGTGGCTGATCCCGTCCTGGAAGGATTCGAAAATGGGTTTTATTCATTATTTTGGAATATTGATAACATCCGTTAATGGATTTTTTGTTGATGAAGTGTTTAATCCAATACTTGAGAACCATATTAATCCTATTCGCTGGTATTTATCAAGAAATTTCTGGGCTGATATGGTAGAATGCACATCTGATAAATCTATGATGAAATTAATAGATCAAACACCTTTTGTATTTTTACACCATATAGGTATAATAAAGTTTTACAGCTGATGGTTCAGATAGCTAGCTGTAAAATTTGCCTATTCATGGTAGACACGTGTATTGCAGGCAATCAGGAGGTATGAAAATTGGAAGATAGAGAAGTTATTCTTGATATTCAAAATCTGAGGACCACCTTTTCTACCCAGGAAGGATTGGTTCATGCAGTAAATGGTATATCTTATCAACTTCGCTCGGGGGAAACATTAGGAGTAGTAGGAGAAAGCGGTTGTGGAAAAAGCGTCTCGATGCTTTCAGTGATGCAGTTACTGGAAGTTCCACCAGCCAAGATCATGGCAGATGCAATCTATTTTAAAGGTGAAAATCTGCTTGAGTATCATGACCATGATATGCGAAAGATCAGGGGAAGCAAGATCGCTATGATCTTCCAGGATCCGATGACATCGCTGAATCCAGTCTTAACCATAGGATTTCAAATCAAAGAACCTCTCAAACTCCATCTCGGTATGGATGATGATACCGCTGAAAAAAGAGCTGCAGAATTATTGAAATTGGTAGGCATACCAGATGCAGAAGGCAGGTTGGATGACTATCCCCACCAGTTCTCAGGTGGTATGCGCCAGCGAGCGATGATCGCTATCGCTTTAGCGTGCAACCCGACCTTATTAATTGCTGATGAGCCAACTACTGCTCTGGATGTTACTATTCAGGCCCAGCTGGTAGAGCTGGTCAAAGAATTACAGGATGACCTTGGCATGGCCTTGATCTGGATCACTCATGACCTTGGTGTTGTGGCTGGTTTGGCAGAGCGCGTGATCGTAATGTACGCTGGATTTGTTGTTGAAGACGCCATGGTAGATTCTCTCTATGAGGATCCCAGGCATCCGTACACTTTTTCACTCTTGAGATCCTTACCTAAGATCAATGAAGAACCCGGTGTGAAACTGGAAACTATCGAAGGTCTCCCACCGGATTTGCTGGAAATGCCTACCGGGTGTCCTTTTGTCCCCCGCTGTAAATTTGCCAAAGAAAAATGCCGCCTTGAAAATCCCGGATTGGTCGAAGTCTCCTTGGACCACAGGATTGCCTGCTGGGTTGATATCAAAACAGGAGAGCTTCGATGAGTGAGAATAATACACTTCTTCGAGTTGAAAAACTTGTCAAACATTTCCCGATTACCCGTGGTATTGTCATTCAAAAAGAAGTAGGTGCAGTCAAAGCAGTTGACGGAATCAGTTTTGAAATCAAAAGAGGTGAAACTCTCGGTTTGGTAGGTGAAAGCGGCTGTGGAAAAACCACGACCGGCCGGACAATTCTGCGTCTCCATGAACCCACCGGTGGTGATGTCTATTTCCGGGACATCAATTTGGCAAAAGCCAGCGACGGAAAGATGAGGGAACTGCGGCGTGATATGCAGATCATTTTTCAGGACCCGTATGCTTCATTAAATCCCCGCATGACTGTTGGCCGGATCATTGCTGAACCACTTGAAGTGCACAATATTGGGACCCCTAATGAAAGGAAAGACCGCGTTCAGGAATTATTGCGCCTGGTTGGATTAAACCCCTACTTTGTAAACCGCTACCCGCACGAATTTTCCGGTGGACAGCGACAGAGGATTGGTGTTGCCAGAGCCCTGGCATTAGAACCCGAATTCATCGTTTGTGATGAGCCAATATCAGCCCTGGATGTTTCCATCCAAGCCCAGGTTGTGAACCTGCTTTATGAACTACAGCAGGAGTTAGGACTAACATATTTATTCATCGCTCATGACCTCAGTATGGTCAGGCATATATCGAACCGGATCGCGGTTATGTATCTGGGCAAGATCGTAGAATTGGCTGAGAGAGGGGTCTTGTTCGCCAATACATTGCATCCTTACTCGATTGCCCTCCTTTCCGCGGTCCCGCTCCATAACCCGGCAGCGGAACGAGAGCGAAAACGAATCATATTGACAGGAGATGTTCCCAGCCCCGCAAATCCACCAACAGGATGCCGATTCCATACGCGCTGTCCGATCGCAGAGAAACGCTGTGAAGTTGAGGATCCAGAATTCCGGGAGTATGAAAAGGATCACTGGGTAGCTTGTCACTTCGTCGAAAAAGCCCAGCAGAAAATGTAAATTGTTCAACAACAGCGTAAGCAATCCTATGTTATGCTTTTAGTAGGTAAAAATCTTCAATAAGGAGGTGGTGCCGCTCAAATATTTAGGTGAATTTGCATGTGTTAGATGTTTACTATAATTATGAAGGAGAAGAAAGATAATGAGTAAAAAACTTCTTGCGATAGTTTCATTACTGATCCTGGGCAGCCTGGTGTTGTCCGCTTGTGGTCCCAGGGTTCAGGAAGGATCTGTTGCTACCGGTGATCTGGTGACTTTCTATGGTTATTCAACCACAGAGATTCCCACCCTCGATCCCCAGCTTGGTGAGGACACAGTTTCTATTCTTTACATTGAGAACCTGTTTGTCCACCTGACCAACTACGACCTGATCACTGCTGATATCGTTCCTGAGGCTGCGACCTCCTGGGAGATCAGCGATGATGGTCTGACCTATACATTCACAATTCGCACCGACATTCCTTGGGTGAAACATAATCCTGAGACCGGTGAGGTGAAGCAGGAAGTGGATGCAGATGGCAATCCCCGCTTCGTGACCGCTAACGATTTCGTTTACGGTATCAAGCGCGCTTGTGATCCAACCCTCGGAACCTACTACGGCGGCATTATTGCTGGCGTTATCAAGGGCTGCAGTGAAACATTCAATGCAGAAGATCCCGAGAATGTTGATCCAGCGTTGTTCGATGCCATCGGTGTTTCCGCACCTGATGACGAGACACTGGTAATTGAACTTCCCTCGGCTGCAGCATACTTCTTGTCCATGACCCCCATGTGGACCATTGCGGCAACCCCGTCATGGGCCATTGAAGAGTATGGTGACCAATGGACTGAAGCTGGAAACATCGTAACCAACGGCCGCTACGTTCTGAACGCCTGGGAACATGGTGTCTCCCGAACAGTTTTACGCAACCCCCTCATGCCAGATGATATGCAGGGTGCCGGAAACATTGAGAAATTCGAAATCAATGTCGTTCCAGAAACCAGCACTGGCTACGCTCTGTGGCTGAACAATGAAGTTGAGACCTCAGGTATTCCTGATGCCGAGCTTCAGACCCACTTAGCTACCTTCCCGGATGAGACCATCCAGATTCCTGATCTGGCCGTGTTCTACATTTCTTTCCGCATGACCAAAGCCCCCTTCGACAATGTTCATGTCCGACGCGCTTTCTCGGCTGCTTATGATCGAGAGACCTTCGTGGCTGAAGTTCGACAGGGACAGGGATTACCCATGAAACACTTTGCGCCTCCTGGAATCTTTGGCGCTCCCCCCATCGACGAAGTTGGTGTTGGTTATGATCCGGATTGGGCACGCGAACAGCTTGCAGAAGCTGGCTACCCGAACTGTGAAGGTTTCCCACAAGTAACCCTGTTGGGCTACAGTGGTCAATCGACTTTGAACTGGATCGAATTCGCCCAGGCTAACTGGGAGAAAGAATTGGGCTGCTCCGCAGACCTGATCCAGATCGAGCAGCAGGATTTCTCTGACCTGTTGGTTTCCACCCAGGCAGATGATGCTGAAGCTCCTCACATGTGGACCCTCGGTTGGGGCCCCGACTATGCTGACGAGAACAACTGGGTCGGCGATGTGTTGGACTGCAACATCGATACTCGCAGACGTCGTCCTTGCGATGAAATCGATGATATGCTCGAAGAAGCTCGCTACGAAACTGATCCTGAAGTAAGAAAAGAGATGTACCGCGATATCGAGGATGCATACTTTGGTTATGAAGGTGATTTCCCCTTCATCCCGATCTTCCTTCGAATTGCTTACACAGCTGAACATTCCTGGCTGACACGCGACGTTGCCCTCTTCGGCGGCGATCAGTGGTACGAATGGACCATCGATGCTGATGCTCAGGCAGCTGCCCGAGAATAATTGTTGATGATCTAAAGAATTTTCTTGGGAGGGCGGCATTTGCCCGCCCTCCCAGATTTTCCCGACGAGATTTTGGATGGCAGCAGGGTTATTAGGTGATCGGCAAATCTTTCACCCAGCAAGCCTGGTGGTATCTAACAAACTAAGATTAGTTGGAATACCTGAGATATTTCAGGAGGATGAATGTTTCGTTATATAGTTAGGCGCTTATTAATTGCCATACCAGTAATTTTTTTGGTTATCCTGGCCACTTTTGTTTTGGTGCAGTCTATGCCAGGCGGACCTTTTGATAATGTTGGTATGCGGGCTATGCCAGAGAACATGATCAGAATCCTTGAACGGCGATTTGGCCTGGACAAGCCCCTCTACGAACAATTCTTCAGGTATTTGATCAATATTTTCAAAGGTGATTTTGGACCCATGTTCAGACAGCCATCTCAGGATGTCAGGGATATCATCAATCAAACATTCCCGGTTTCGATCCAGCTCGGTGCAATGTCGATCATCTTGGGATTTGCCCTTGGGATTCCAATTGGAATTATCGCTGCTCTAAACCATAATACAGCTGTTGATTATATTGCTACTTTCCTGGCAGTTCTCTCGATCTCAATTCCTGCTATCGTCTTAGGACCCTTGCTGATCTTTGTGTTTGGCGTGACGCTGGATTGGTTTCCAATCGCATTCTGGGGTGAGAATCCACCGTTCTTTTTAGGATTTTTACCTCCATTGACAAAAGACTTTTTTGCTCATGCAGCCCTGCCGGTTTTCTCGTTGGGAACCGGTGCTGCGGCAGGCATTGCCCGCTTGACCCGGGCTGGGCTGCTTGAGGTATTATCCTCAGACTATATCAGGACAGCTCGGGCGAAAGGACTGCGGGAACGGGTTGTGATCGTTGTCCACGCCCTCAAGAATTCCCTAATACCAGTAATTACCATCCTCGGCCCGTTGCTGGCTGGTTTGATCACCGGTTCTTTCATCACTGAAACGATTTTTGCTATCAATGGTATGGGTAGAAGATTTGTGGGCAGCATTGGTCAGCGGGAATATTTCCTGCAAACCAGTCTGGTCCTCCTTTATGGCATCTTATTGATATTGAGCAACTTGATGGTCGATATTATGTATGCCTGGTTCGATCCTCGCATACGGTACGATTAGGATTTTAAAATGACACCTGATAAACAACTTGAAAAATTGGTTAATGATGAAGAAATTAAGGAATATGGTAGGGGCCGCAGCCCGGCTCAGGATGCCCTGAGGGAATTCCGAAGGAATAAGATTGCTGTGGGGGGTGTGATATTTATTATTTTTGTTCTCCTGGCTGCGGTCTTCGCACCACTGGTTACCCCCTACGATTTCTCGCAGCAAAATCTGGTTAACAACCGGGCTAAAGCGTTTAGCGGTTATGACATCACTACTGATTATGCTGAAGAGAATTGTCACTGGTATAACACTCCGCTGGAGTGGGGCTGTACGACCTTTATCGCCGGGTCAGATGCTTTGGGTCGAGATCTCTGGAGCCGGATGATCTATGGCACCCGTGTCTCGCTATCAGTAGCACTGGTTGCTGCCAGTGTAAGTTTGGTAATCGGTTTGATCTATGGCACGATCTCGGGTTTTGCGGGTGGCAGAACAGATATGATCATGATGCGAGTGGTGGATTTCCTTTATGGTGTCCCGACTTTGCCGATCATTATTATGATGACAGTTTATTTTAAAGCACTGGCAAGGCGGGGAGTGACCACGGGTTTTATGGGAACATTGATCACTTTAAACCGCTCAACAGGCGGCTTGTTCTTCGTCTTTATTGCCATTGGAGCCCTCTTTTGGTTAGGTATGGCACGCCAGGCCCGGGGCCAGGTGCTGTCCTATAAAGAGAAAGAATTTGTTGAGGCTGCCAGGGCAATTGGCGCCAAAGATGGGCACATCATCATCAAACACCTGCTTCCTAATGTAATTGGCCCTCTGCTCATAATTGAATCGATGGCAATTCCAGGTTATATATTCCTGGAAGCAAACTTGAGCTTTATTGGTCTGGGAGTCGATCCTCCTACACCCAGTTGGGGAGCTATGATCAATGAAGGCTATGCTTCAATTAAATCCAATCCCCATCTGGTTTTGTTCCCTGGTATAGCCCTGGCATTAACCACACTTGCCTTTAACTTTATGGGTGATGGATTAAGGGATGCCTTTGATGCCCGCTTGCGGGGGAGGAAATTATAAGCATGGCGCACAAAAAAGTAATTTGGATCTTAGTCCCGATTCTCTTGTTGTTTGTTTTCAGTATTGCCTGTAATCAATCCGGTGAGATCATCTCTCCCGCTGAAGCGACCCAGCGCTACGAAGCTACTCAGTCGGCAGTCAGCGGTGATGTTTCTGGTGACGCAGCAGGTGCGACATATCTCGCTGGAGAACTGGCTATACTCACATCAAATACTTATCTGGTGGGCTTGTACAACATAGCCGGAGATGTTGTGGCCTTTTCTTTTGCCACCAGGGGTGACGAAGTTACAGTTACCGGGTCCCTTGATATCGATGGCACGATCTGGTATAAGGTTGAGACTCTGGCCGGCAGCGGTTGGCTGCCAGAAGTAAACCTGGAACCAGTTGAATAGACTTGATTACTCTAAGCTAATTACAGACCAGGTCAATTTGAGACCTGGTCTTTTTATTTCTAAACAGATAGTCCTTTAGTAGGGATTTAAGCAATCCTTTCAGGCAATTGCCATCAAGTCAGAACACGATATAATCGAAGTTGGTTTTCGATCTTGATCTGCGGGAGATTTTCATGCGTTTTTCAAAAAAACAGATTACAAGGATAATCACGGTCATAGCCCTGGTGTTTATCCTTTCCAGCTGCTCCAGCGGGTTGGATAATAAGCTATGGATTAAATCCGAGGGATGGAGCAGAGCCCTGCAAGTTGGTAATACAATTCTCGCAGCTCCACCACCTTCCCAGGTTGATGTCAGCGGTAATATTTTCTTTATGTTATTTCCAAGGACTGAAAACGATGAGGGATTGATCCAGCCTGAACTTGTAGTCATTGGCGAGTCTGGTGAGATCACGCTGAGGACCTTGCTCGATATTCAAATCCCAAAACCCCTGGATGCAGAGATAATTCTTTCCGAAAATGGTCTGAATTTATTCTGGATCGATAGCTATCAATTGAAAACTGTACATGTCAGCCAGGATGGGAAGATTTTATCCGAAATAGCTATACTTTCTGACGATGAAAGGGTAAGTGAATTCGCAGTTACGGAAAGGCAGGGGTCCCTTGTGATCACCTACGCAGGAGACAGGGAACATCCGGGTGTGAATATCCTCACCGGTGAATTGTTCGACCTCAAGAAAGTAGAGTTTGATCCAGATGGGATCAGGGTAAACCAATTTCTGGATGACGAGGGTCATTTGCATCTGAGCTGGATCAGATATTCGTACAGCTACGGTGATTTCGAGATCTATTACTTGAAAACGGATCTAGGTGATATTGATTTGAGAGATGCGACTCTGGTCTCATCAAAAAATGTCTCTCCTTCGGTGCGGATTGTTGGTCCAGTATTAGGATTTGATGAAGAAGTAGGTTACCTTTTTTGGAGCGAATCGATTGTCGCTGGCTTAGAAGCTGGTTCACGAACTTCCTACCTGCAGTACTTTCCAATTGACAGGCCAGACTTGATCCGCCCTCCGATGAGGATGGTTGTACCGGCATCTCAACAATTGGAATTTGAAGAGTACTTCTCCAGCTACTTTTCGACAGGACCACGGATTCTTGTCGGTGGTTATGGGGCAACTTATCAAGATAATATTGATGTGATCCCGGGTAATTTTCCTGAACTAGCGATTGCATTTCGATCCCAGTCAGAACACAAATGGCGTGATTTCCGCAATCAAGTTAATGTCGCCTATTTAACAGATGGATTGGTAACGACATATCAGCCCTTAAGTTACACATCAACTGATTCCAGCCATCCAAATATCTTCCAGGATTATGATCAGGATTTATATGTCAGCTGGCTGGAAAAGGATCAATCTACTTTTTTTGTCTATTTCACAACCACAGATGAATTAAAAAGAAATTCCCTGGATCTGGTATCAACAAACGATTATCTACGCCTGGCTGCTGAGGGAATCTTTGGTATTCTGGCGGGTGTGATCCTGTTTCCTTTTGCTGCTTCTGTCTGGGGTGGTGCTGGGCTCCTGGCCTTTATTTTTACTCTGGTACTTTCACAATTCCATAAACCGATTTTCAGGACAATTGGTGAAATTCTCAGTATTGCCGGGGCCATCTTTATTTTTTGGTGGATGAAATTTGCTACCTTGCCAGGTCTGGATGATGGTTACGTGCCGTTTTCAGCCTGGATCCCGCGCATACCATCCAATCTTGAACAGCCACTATTGATCGGGGTTCCGATCCTGATCGGATTAGTTAGTTTTGGGGTCGCCTGGTCCCGGACCTATGGAAAAGAATCAGGATCTCCTATTAATTTTCACCTGCTATACTCTGCCATGGACGCGTTATTATCTTGTGCTGTCTATGGGATTTTGATCTATGGAGCTTTCTAATTAAGCGCTGATCTTTGGCTTGAGAGAAATAGTTTACTTAATAAAATTGCAAGGTAAAAACCCTCTAAAGTGGTTTTTTCTTCCTCCGCCCATGATATGATATTTTCATGATGGACAAATTCCGGGTGTTGATTGTCGATGATCACCAGGAGATTCGAACGGCTTTGCGAGCCAATCTTGAGGCTCTTGAGCTGGATCTCGATCTGGTGGATGTGCCTTCCGGTGAGGAAGCCATAGTGGAGGTGGTTGGCACAGGCATAAATTTACTTATTGCGGACGTCGGTTTGCCGGGGTTGTCTGGAATCCAACTTTATCAGAAATTAAAGATAACCTACCCAGATATGCAGGTTATACTGATCACCGGTTTGGAAGATGAAGATGTTCATCAGGAAATCGCTGAATTAAGTCCGGAAGCATTTTTCTTTAAACCCCTCAAAATGCCAGAATTCCTGAATGCAGTCCGGAAATCAATGGGTCTGGATCCTGTTATCGAAGAATTTGCAGAACTTCCTAGATTAACTAAAAAGAACATCTCTAAAAATGTAACTTCCAGAATTGCTGATTTGCGGGGTGAGTTGGGAGCTATCTCAATTAATATTATTCAGGATAATGGTGTGATTGCGGCGGAAACTGGTGTTGTGCCGGATACAATATTTGAATCTACGGTTATGCCGCTTTTATTAAATACGTTCAGTACAACCAATCGAATATCAAATTTCCTTGGCAATGAAATTCCAGAAAGTGTTTGGTATTTCTCTGGTGAAAAATATGATTTGTTCTGGTCACATATCGATTCCAAGTACGGGTTGATCATGATCACGAATCCTGTAACCCAGAACAATGACCTGACCTGGGTCTTAACAACTATCGATCTGGCTATCCAGGAGCTAAGAGAATTAATCCGGGGTTTGGGCGAAAAACCAACTGAATCCGGAGCAAAATCTGCTGAACGGAAAGAACCTGATCAAATTGCAGCCAAACCTGGTCATGACAAACAGGCTGCCAAGGCAGATCTTCCAAAAGGTTCAAATGGATCCGCAAAAAAACAATCAAAAACAGCTCCAAATACCAAACCTGATAAATTAAAAATGGAAGAAAATGAAGTCCACGAATTCTGGAAAGCAGCTTCTCTGGAAGAGGAAATTCAGCGAATTGACAGTCCTGATTCCTTATCGTTTGAACAAGCCCAGAAGCTTGGATTCATCACGAACGAAGAGAATAGTGACTCTTGATTCGGATCAGGTGGGGGACACTCGTATTTCCATTGCCTCTCATTTCATCCTATGATACAATGCCTTGGCTGACGAAGGGGAGTGGTGCAATGGCAGCACAGTGGCCTTTGGAGCCATTGATCTTGGTTCGAGTCCAGGCTCCCCTGTTACTTTTCTCCTGATTAATGAGACCGGGAATTGAAGAAAAACCCCCCAAAACTACCAGTAAAAATAGTTCGCGAGCCCGGACATGATCAATAAGTCAGGCTCGCAGTTTTAGTTGGTATGTTTCATGTAATCTCTATTGAAACGGTCGATGACTAGAGGAAATCTTTATGACTACTGATGTAGTAATCCTGGCAGCAGGTGAAGGATCCAGAATGGAATCCGCGCTTCCCAAACCTATGCATTCTCTGATGGGCAAACCCCTGATCGAACATGTCTTACTGGCGGCAGAATCAATATCTGATGAAAAACCAGTCCTCGTTGTTGGTCATCGAGCAGATCAGATCAAGGACTATTTGGGATCTCGAGCCCGATTTGTGGAACAAGGTGAGTTATTGGGTACTGGTCATGCTGTCGCCCAGGCAGAGCAGATTCTGAGAGGGAAATCTGATCAGGTCCTGATTGTTTATGGTGATATGCCGCTGATCCGGAAGAGCACCTTGAATTCGATCGTTCTGGCCCAAAAATCTCACGCTGGTCCGCTGACGCTCTTAACATTCAATTCGCCAGAAACGCGGGGATTCGGCAGGATCTCAAGGAATTCCGAGGGTGAGATTCGGGCGATAATAGAAGAAGCTGATGCTTCACCTGAAGCGCTCCTGATCACTGAATTGAACCCAGGTATATATTGTTTTCAATCTGACTGGCTTTGGCCTGCTTTGGAAAAACTTGAGTTATCTCCCAAGGGTGAATTCTACCTGACAGATCTGGTCAGTCTCGCTGCCGCATCTGATTTATCGATTCAATCTGTCCTGGCGAACGATCCTGACGAGTTGATCGGGATTAACAACAGGGTTCATCTTGCAGAAGCGGGACAATTATTAAGAACAAGAATTAATAAGGACTTGATGTTGGCCGGTGTGACCATCATTGATCCGGCATCGACCTATATCGACCTTGATGTCAAGATCGGTAGGGATACAATTATCCTGCCGAATACCTTCCTCCAGGGACAAACATCCATTGGGGAAAATTGTCTGATCGGACCTGGTACCAGGATTATTAACAGCAGCGTTGGCAATTCCTGCGAGATAGAGTTTTCTGTTATAGAGAGCTCAATCATAGAAGACGAGTCTGATGTAGGTCCATTCAGCCATCTTCGCAAAGGAGCTCACCTTGGCCAGGGCGTTCATGTTGGGAATTTTGGTGAGATAAAAGATTCATATCTTGGAGCGGGATCAAAAGTTGGTCACTTTTCATATATCGGCAATGCCCGGATAGGCAAAGATGTCAACATTGGGGCAGGCACTGTCACCTGCAACTACGACGGGAAAGAAAAACATCAAACTGTCATCAAAGATGGAGTATTTATTGGTAGTGCCAGCATGCTTGTCGCTCCACTCGAAATAGGGGAAAACTCAAGTACAGGTGCTGGTTCAGTAGTTACCAAGAATGTGCCTGCAGATACAATAGTGGTTGGGATACCAGCCCGGCAAATATCAAAAAAGAAAAAAGCGACCTGACTCTAATATGATCACATTTTTTATTCCGGGACTGGCACTGACACTATTCTTGATTGGGATGATTTCTTCCGCCAGGTCTGTCTTTGCCAGGACCTATTCAAATCGAAACCTGACCAGCATTTCTCAAAACACCCATCGGGGAGATCTGATCCAAAACCTGCTAGAGAATTATACGCGGGTTGACGCTTCGCTTTCGTTATTTCAGATGATATCGAGACTAGCAGCTGCGGCATTTTTCCTGGGTCTCTTCTGGTTTAATGAACAGATTGCCTGGTCCTGGGTCGAAATATTGTCCTTCTTTGGCTTGGCAGTATTTATCACTGCGGTTGAAATTGCTGCTAACTTAATCGTGCTTAAGGATCCTGATGAATGGATGATCCGCACAAGTGTGTTTATCAAACTTGCCTATCAGATATCCAGGCCCCTCTTGTCTCTTTTCTTTTTATTTTCCGGGAATCTGGAAGATGTCAAGAAAAAACTGGATCAGGTGAGTGAAGAGGATTTGAAATCTTTAGTTGATGAAAGTCACAAGAATGGACTTCTCGAAAAAGAAGAGCAAAAAATGATCCATTCCGTTTTCCGATTGGATGACACTTTAGCCAGAGAGATCATGGTTCCCAGGATCGACATGCTGGCCATTGATGCCCAAGTTCCATTTTCAGATGCGATCAATCATTTCGTTCAGAGCGGTTTTTCACGTATCCCGGTTTATGAGGATAATGTTGATAATATCCTGGGGCTGCTTTACGCTAAAGATTTGCTTGAGATTTGCAGCTCCGGCAGATATCAAGGGAGTATAGCTGGACTGGTCCGGGAAGCTTATTTTGTCCCTGAAAGTAAGATCATAAATGAACTGCTCGCTGATATGCAAAAAAAACGCATCCATCTGGCACTTGTTGTTGACGAATACGGCGGTATTGCCGGCCTGGTCAGTTTGGAAGATATTATCGAAGAGATTATTGGTGAAATTCAGGATGAATATGATGTAGAGGAAGGTCTATTCCTTGCAGTCGGTCCGGAAGAATATATCTTCCAGGGGAAAATGGATATTGATGATTTAAATCTGATCCTTGATTGTTCTTTACCGAATAGCGAGGCAGATACCCTCGCTGGCTTGGTGTATTGTCATTTGGGTCATGTTCCTAACAGGGGGGAAGTACTGTATATTAATGATTTGTTGATCAAAGTTGAGCAAGTCGAAGAGCAGCGGATCATTAAAGTCCGTGTCAAAAAATTGTCAAACTCACTGAGTGCTGAGGAGACTGAGCTATGACTCTGTCTGATAAAAAACAACAAGAACTGATCGAGCTGGCCAATCAGGTCAGATTAAGGGCTTACGCTCCTTATTCAAACTACCAGGTTGGTGCAGCATTATTAACCATTGATGGCCAGGTATTCACTGGCGCAAACGTCGAGAATGCAGCTTATGGAGTGACGATGTGTGCGGAACGGTCAGCGGTATTCAGTGCTGTCAGTGCTGGAAAACGTGAGTTTGTTGCGATAGCCGTTGCTACCCACAATGGCGGATCGCCTTGTGGTTCATGCCGTCAGGTTCTTTCTGAATTTGGCCTGGATATCGAAGTGTTTCAGGTGGATGAAAAAGGTAAACTCATCCAGCATAACACTGTCAGGGACCTGCTCCCGGGAGCATTTCAGGGCAAAGACCTGGTTGAGTGAAACTTTACCAGTTTGGCCGGGGTGTCGAGATCAGTAATAAATTTTCAATGATCCACCCATCCTGTTCATTTCCATCCTCATTCATAAAACGAATACTCAGCCAGTTTCGGCCCTGGGCATCATAAGAAGGTGCAGGGTCCAGAATTTCTATTACTGTACCGTTTACCAATGATGTTAGGATCTGGCTGTCCAGGCTTGGATCTCTGCGGATGAACGCCCCGGCAAATTCCTCAGATACGGCAATCTCAGCATAGAATGGAGTCGGTTTTGGAGTGATAGTGCTGGTTGCTGTTGGAAGTGGGGTTGGTGTAGTGGTTGGAACAGTTGGGGTCACTGTGGGTGTGGGTGGAACAGGAGTAATGGTAGGAGTAAACGTAGGTGGAACGGGTGTGCTGGTGGGTGTTGATGTTGGCAATAGGGTTGGCATAGCAATCTTTCCGGTCACAACTGCCCCGGCGCTGCTCATGCCAATCACGCCAACGATACCGAGAATGGCAATCAAGCTGCCGAGGGTATACCCGAGAAATGTCAGTGGTTTAATACCCAGAATCATGAAAACAATAGTCCCGCTGATAGCCATCACCGCCAGGTTGATGCCAAAGACTACCAATCCGTCCGGCCAGAGGTGAGGCTGTCCGCTTCCAAAACCATATCCTGCGATGGCCAGGGGCACATATAACTCATACGCAATAGCAACGCTGGGCAGCAGTGGGGTTTGACCCTGTTTCTTAAGAGTGATGACTGATAAGACAGTTCCACCGATTAGCAGAACAAAATGGGTCCAGGATATCCGGGCATTATAAATTAAGAACTGAACCCCGGGAGTTTTGAATACAAAGGATGAGTAACCGCCAAGGATTCCGACCAGAAATACGAATCCACCTGCAACCAGGGATCCAGCCAATCTTTGGCTGAAAAACTTCAGAGATCCCGTAGCTGTAGCCAATGCTATGCCTATAAACGGGGTCATAGCCGGAGCGGTAAGAGCTCCCAGGACTAATAAGGCTGGAGAATCGAACAAGATGCTGGTGGTGATGATTGCAGCTGCTAGCAAGGAAAAAAGAAAAAAATCAAATGAAGGGATGGTCTGGTGGGCCAGATTCTCGATCTCGTCTGCAATTTCAATCAGGTCTTCAGGGACCAAGCCCCGTTCAGATCGCCGGCGGCGGGCAGGGGTCAAATCTTCAGGATCATCAGGGTACTGGTCTGTTTTTGGTATAGACATAATTTTATATATCGCAGTTTAATTAAAACGGACATTTGATCAGGCGAATTGGATGGAGCATTTGATCTGCAAGACCTGACAGGAATTGGCCATGAACCGCCAGGGTTCCTGCAAAAACCAGGACAAGTTGTTCAACAATAAAATCTCCATCTCCAGCTATTTTATTATTGATCATGCTAGCTAAAATTATACTAGAAAGCGGTCGGCACTGGAATAAGTAGTAAAATAAAACCTGATCATACTCACTCAAGGAGAACAGGGTTGAAGAAGATTATCATTTATTGGTTATTGATCGGGGCTTTTATTGTGGCAGGCTGCAGCAGCGGCGAAACCGCTGAGGTCATCGACCCAGCTGTTCCAGCAACCTCGCCTCCAACAGATCTTCCACCAAACACCCCCACAGCTCTCGCCCCGGTAGGTGTATTGTTAACTCCGGCCGGGTCGGATGAACTGTTGGCCAAAGAACTTAATCCTATCATCGGGACATATATCCGGGAACAAGGTTTGCGATTCCAGGTATTGCCCGGACTGACGGGGGATGATTTTGAACGGGATGATATTAATATTGTTGTTGTCCTGCCTCCATATCCAGGCATTACAGAACTTGCCCAGAGTTTTCCCGACACTAATTTTTTGGCGGTTGGTTTTAATGACCTCGAACCAGGCAGCAATTTAAGTATCCTGCGATCAGGTGGGGGGGAGTATGATATCCAGGGATTTATTGCCGGTTACATTGCAGCCATGATCACAGTAGATTGGAGAGTAGGAGCGCTTAGCGTCCAGGAAAATGATGATGCTTTGGCAGCCAGAGATGGCTTTCGAGTTGGTGTGAAGTATTATTGTGGATTATGCAATCCTAAATATGCACCGACTGGGATCAACTATCTTTATCCAAAATATATTGATCTGCCTGTTGACGCATCGGATGCTGATATTAATGCAAATGTTGATTTTCTGGTTGACCGGGCTGTCAACACTTTTTATATTGTGCCAGGTGTTGGATCCGAGAATATTTACCGCTCATTGGTGGGCTACCAAAAACTGATCATCGGATCAGGTTCGGATTTCAGAGAAGAATACCGAGATTATTGGGTTATTTCTCTTGATTATGATCTGCTCTCAGCCCTGAATGAGATTTGGCCTTTATTCCTGTCCGCTGAAACAGGATTTGAAAAATCACCCCCTTTATTGCTGACAGACATCAATTATGACCTGTTAAGTGAAGGAAAAGTAATCCTGGTAGAGAGGATCCTTCAGGAAGCAACCGATGGTTATATAGAATTGGATTTTATTGAATAAGGAGTGAAACCCTGATATTTTGATTGATCCCGGTTCAGTCATAGATCAGGTGTTCAAGTATTGAGGGTTTTTTCTTTTACTTGGGTCTCAAGTCTGAGGATTATGAGAACGAAGGCCATGAAATTTCACGGCCTGACCACCCCATGGGATTTTCCCGATCCACAGCAGCCAAACATTTCAATTGATCTCTTGCTCACCAGCCTGGACTCGGAAATTTCCCGCGAGGCAAGATGCCGAGTTTCATTGGCTGCTGCTGAGTACTGGAGAGCAACCAGGGTATATTCTTCGAAAGATTCCAGATAACATTGCAGAAATAAGCGTTTATCTAGGAGCTTAATAGATCTTTGATTTCTGGTATCAACCATGGAATCAGGGTCAATACAGCCAGGAACAGGATCAAACTGCTGATAAGAAGGTTGATTATGGTTGATCCGCCGGGAAGCGATAATGATTGTAAAAATAAACTTAGCGCAACACCGGTTATGCTCGCTCCAGCGGTCCGGACCAAAGTTCCCCTTATTCGGAGAGTTAGAGGGATCGTTTTTGAGAGTACAAAAAACAAGAATATTGCTTCTGCTGTATATGCCAGCGAGTTTGCTAACCCAATGCCGGGAGCACCCAGAGCGTTTGAAAGCAGCAGCGCCAGAATGATGAAAGCGACCATCGTCAATCCACTTGCGATCAGAGGCGTTTTAGCGTCCTGTCTGGCATAGAATGATCGGGCTGCAATTTCCAGTAAGGAATGCCCTAGTAAACCTGCTAGAAACGCCCATGTTACCCTCAGAACTAAATCGGTTCCAACTTCATTAAAACCAAGGATGCTGATAAATGGTTTGATATTCACTGCCAGAATGATAGCGATTGGAATTGTCAAGCCGGTTATAATCCTGATCATTTTTTCAAGAGTAGCTGAAAATGACCGGGGATCTTGGTCATTCGCTTGTTCTGACAGGGTTGGAAGCAGGGCTGTTCCCAGGGCAGTTCCGATCAGGGACTCAGGGAGCTGCATGAATAACCAGCCATATACCAGGGCTGTGACTGCTCCAGTAGGCAAGCGGGATGCAAGATTGTCCTGAAAAATAAAAACAAGCTGAATGAAAAATACTGTTAATACCCTCGGTCCCATCAAGCGCACAACCCTGACCACACCTGGATCTTTAAGGTTTAATCTCGGTTTCCAGCGGAATCCGAATTTTATCAGTGTTGGCAGTTGGATCAACAAAAATAGCCCAGCCCCTATGATCACGCCGTATACCAATCCATAGATGCCCAGATTGTAGGCGGGCAGGGTGATTGGTCCGAATTGATAACCTTTTTCAGGGGCGAGGATCAAGATCCCGAATAATGAGCCAATATCATACATACTTGGAGCGAGGGCTGGCACCAGGAAATGTTGGTGGGCTTGCAAACCAGCGATCGCCAGGCCGCCCAAAGAGAAAAGCACGGTTGCCAGGAGATTTAACCGCATTAATTCCGCGACCAGCGCCTTTTGTTCTATCGAAAAACCTGGCGCAATCCCGATCTCCCAGGACACAAGCTGTTGAGCAAAGATTGCCACGAGAATGGAGATCAGGGCGGTGACCAGGAAAACTCCGTTAGCTATTTGGCTGAAAAGTCCCCATAATTCATGCTTCGGTTTGGAATTCCTATAATCAGTTAAAACAGGAATAAACGCCATCGCCAGAGCCCCTCCTGAGATCAGGGCGAATACCAGATCAGGAATGTTGTTGGCGGCATTAAAAGCATCCAGTTCAGGTGAGAGCTGAAAGGTGCGGGCGATCAGAATATTGCGGCCAAAGCCGAGAACCTTTTCTAATCCGAAGAAAACAGCGATGATCAAAGTGGATCTGGCGATGTGTTTCATGAAGGCAGTATAGCATACTTAAATTCTTGTCAATCAGGTCGCTCGGATGGTCTGAGTTTCAGCTGGGTATCGGACAGTTGCAGGAAAAATCCTCCAGTCCCAGCTCCAAATTATTGTTATATTGCCTGTTATATTTAAGTTAGACATGCTCTGGCCTTCCTTTTGATTTGTCTGGTTAGGTGGTAAGATATAGCCGGGAATTCTGAAGGAAAACAATCACATTTGTAAGCCTGGATTTAAGGAAAAACTAGTTATGAAAATTGCACTTACTGGCTCTATTGCCTACGACTACTTAATGAGTTTCCCGGGACAGTTTGCTGAGCATTTTTTAGAAGACAAATTCGAATCTATCAGTTTGTCCTTCCTGGTTGATAAGATGGTCAAACGCCGGGGAGGAATTGGTCCAAATATTGGCTATACAATGGCTTTGTTGGGAGGAGATCCAATCCTGATGAGTACAGTAGGTCAGGATTTCGAAGAATTCCGGTGCTGGTTGGAAGATCAGGGGGTTGATACAAGTGGAATAAAAGTCATCTCAGATGAATTTACTGCTTCGTTTTTCGCAACAACTGACCAGGATAACTGTCAGATATCCAGTTTTTATCCCGGCGCTATGAGCCATGCCGCTGAAGTAACTTTGAAGTCCTGGAGCGGACCCCCACTGGATCTGATGGTGATCTCGCCTACTGATCCGGTTGCAATGAACTCTTATGTCGTTGAATCCGCCCAGCTTGAACATTCCCTATTTGTATGATCCCAGTCAGCAAATTGTCAGGCTTTCTGGTGATGATCTGCGGAGAGGTGTTGAAGGAGCCTATGCCTTGTTTGTGAATGATTATGAGTATCATTTGATCGAAAAACATACCGGGCTGTCACTCAATGAGATTCGGGACCTGGTTGAGATCCTGGTGATCACCAAAGGAGATCAAGGATCAGTTGTCTATTCAAAGAATCTGGAGTATGTGATTCCGGCTGTTCCTCCCGAGATAATCGTCGACCCAACTGGAATCGGGGATGCCTATCAGGGGTGGCTTTCTAACAGGTCTTAGCTTTGGATTTGATCTCAATCTTTGTGGAGAGATGGGATCTCTGGCTGCTGCCTACTGCCTGGAAACTGATGGTCCTCAGAGCCATTCCTACACTCCCGAGCAGTATATCCTCAGGTTCAGGCAATATTTTAATGACAAGTCAAAACTTGATATTTTGTTACAGAAAGGCAAGTAATTATCATCGGGCTTGGACTCAAGTGTGTTTCTTTATTGTAAATTAGAGGGAGAAAATCATGGAGAATTATGATATTAAAGATAAATCATTGGCAGAGGGTGGCCGGAGAAGGATTAAATGGGCAGAACGGGAAATGCCGGTGTTGCGTTCGATACATGAAAGGTTCGTCAAAGAACGCCCTTTTGAAGGAATTCGGATGTCAGCCTGTCTGCATGTAACGACTGAAACGGCAAATTTGATGAAAACCCTCCAGGCTGGAGGAGCAGATGTGGTTCTGGTTGCATCCAATCCGCTTTCAACCCAGGATGATGTGGCTGCTTCGTTGGTAATGCATAATGAGATCCCTGTTCACGCCATCAAGGGGGAGGATAATGTTACTTACTATAAACACATCAATTCTGCCATTGATCATAAACCTCATATCACGATGGATGATGGTGCGGATGTAGTCAGTACCCTTCATAAGGATCGCCGGGAGTTTCTTGACGATGTGATTGGCGGAACAGAAGAAACCACCACCGGTGTGATTCGACTAAGGGCCATGGCAGCAGATGGTGCCTTGGAATTTCCAGTGGTTGCGGTCAATGATGCGATGACCAAACATTTCTTTGATAATCGCTACGGCACTGGTCAATCGACCATGGATGGCATTATCCGGGCGACCAATCTGCTGATTGCCGGCAAGACCTTTGTCGTTGGCGGCTACGGATGGTGTGCTCGAGGTTTGGCAACCCGGGCCAGAGGAATGGGAGCAAATGTGATCGTGACAGAGATTGATCCGCTCAAAGCTCTTGAAGCCGTTATGGATGGGTTCCGGGTGATGCCGATGATTGAGGCTGCTCCGATAGGTGATATATTCTGTACCTTGACCGGGGATCTGCATGTCTTGGATAAAGACCATTTTGAGGCCATGAAAGATGGTGCGATCATTTCCAACTCGGGACATTTTAATGTTGAGATCAATATACCAGCCCTGGAGAAGATGGCTGAAGAAAAGATTCGGTGTCCGGCCGATGATCGACCAGTACTTGATGCCAGATGGCCGGCGATTGAATTTGCTGGCTGAAGGCCGGTTGGTAAATCTGGCTGCTGCAGAGGGTCACCCATCCAGTGTGATGGATATGTCATTTGCAAACCAGGCTTTAAGCGCGGAATATATGATCCACAATGCTGATAAACTTACGAATCAGGTTTATGAGGTCCCGTTGGAGATCGACGCTGAGATCGCCCGCTTGAAATTGGAAGCAATGAATATCAATATTGATGTCCTGACTGAAGAACAGATCAAGTATCTCAATTCCTGGCAGGAAGGAACATAACATCACCTTATATTTCCAGTCAAAGCTTGTTTTGAAAAAACCCGGGTAATCTCCCGGGTTTTTTTATCTTATTTATTAGAATTTTATAAAGAATATAACCTTCTGTGTTAAATCTTGAATAAGTGTACAATCTTATTGTCTCAATAATTTTTTCTGAGCTGAAACTTAATCTAAAAGGAAATATTATGACTGAACTTTCCAGGAAGGATTTCTTGCGTCTCTTAGCCGCCAGTGCAGGCTCCTGGGCAGTTTGTACCTTGCAGGTTGCCTTGATCGGGATAAACTGGTATCCAAATCCCTGACAGCAGATAAAACATCTCCCACGCCGTTTGCAGCGGGTTCAACAGATACTGTTTCGGCAGCTCCTGCAACACCGGACCCAGCAACGAGATCGAAGAAAAACCCACTCCAACCCAATCATTGACTTACCCTGATCTGGTTGTTGCCCGAAATGGAGACCCAGAGGAAATGGTGAGAAAGTCATTATTGGCCCTGGGAGGAATGGAGACGATTTGTTAAGAATGGGGATGTTGTGGTTGTAAAACCTAATATCTGTGTGGCCTATCATGGTTATGAATATGCCGCCACAACCAATCCCTGGGTGGTTGGAGCAATCGTAAGATTGGCCCTGGATGCTGGTGCAAGAAAGGTCAAGGTAATGGATTATCCTTTTGGGGGCACAGCGGAACAAGCCTATAATAAAAGCGGAATCAGAACTGAGGTCGAGAAAGCTGGGGGAAAGATGGTCGTGATGTCCAATCTCAAATATGTCGAGACAAAGATTCCTAAAGGAATAGATCTAAAATCGACCAGGATCTATGATGAAGTGGTCAATGCCGATGTACTGATCAATGTTCCGATCGCTAAAAACCATGAGTTAGCACTCTTAACGCTGGCAATGAAGAATATGATGGGTGTGATCAGCAATCGGCCGATGATGCATGCGAATCTGGGACAGAGATTGGCAGACTTAAACAGCAGAGTGCGATCCAATCTGGTGATCGTGGATGCGGTTCGAATGTTTATGGACCATGGTCCCTCAGGAGGAAATCTCTCGGATGTGAAGAAAGCAGATACGATTATTGCCTCACCGGATATTGTTGCTGCTGATAGTTATGCAGCGACTCTGTTCGGTATTGAACCGGATCAATTGGGCTATATCAAGAAAGGCGCTAAAATGGGGCTCGGTAATAATAATCTCGAACAACTCGAATCGAGGAGATCAATCTTGGCTGAGAAAGGGAAGATCCATCGCCATTGAAAGTATCACCCGCGCGGTGGGTGAGGTTGAGGAAAGTCAGCCAGGTATTATTTTTTTTTCTGTTCCTGGTCTTCTTTCATGGTCCCGGAGAGAGTTTTATCTTAATCCACTACTGCAGCAATCTTAAACAAACCCTGATCAATTTACCATTGAAATTGGATCCCTGGTGATGTTCTCCCAGGCAATCGCCAGCCGGAAGATCCTCGCTGGATCCTTGCTGGCGTTATTCACATTATCATTACCTTGCTCTTGGGCAGGGTCTGGTGCGGTTGGTTTTGCCCGATGGGAACAATCCTGGACTGGTTGCCGTTACGTTCTGGAAAAAAAATCAACCCGCTGTCAGGAGGATTTCGAGGAATTAAATATGTTTTGTTGATGGTGACCCTGTTTTCAGCTATTTCACCAATCTTTCCCTGCTGATTATTGGATCCGTTGACTATCTTGTACCGGACTCTTACAACGGCGATTTGGCCAGCTTTGGACAAGATCATAACCTGGATTGAGATTTCACTGTATCCGATACCCATTTTTACAACCGGTGATTGGAGGGTTTGATACCCTGATCCGCCCAGCAATCTTTCCTGCTCATCCTGCTGTTTACCGTTATGGATCTGCTGTATCTAGGAATTTTTCTGCTTCTGATCGCGCTCAATATTCTGGCTCCACGTTTCTGGTGCCGGTATCTTTGTCCCCTGGGAGGGCTGCTGGGAATATTTG
Organism: uncultured Chloroflexia bacterium; assembly: GCA_963751575.1. Lineage (GTDB taxonomy): Bacteria > Chloroflexota > Anaerolineae > Anaerolineales > UBA11858 > B10-G9. The sequence goes on from CAVVUX010000002.1 coordinate 343,381, forward strand.
GAAAACATAGTCTGGTCCATTGTGAGATATCCAGTATCTGTTCAACCTGTGGAAAGTGTTTCAATCATTGTCCTACCGGTGCGATCCAAAAAAACGAGGTTGTGTTTTGTGATCCTGGTGAATGTACCATGTGTCTGGCTTGTGCTGTTGATTGTCCGGGTGGGGCTATTACATTCCCTGCAAAAAGTTCACAATTCCTTCATCAACCCTATGATATCGATCGTAGAAAAACGCTGATCTCCTTGGGCACAGCAGTTGTTGGAGTATCTTGCTTGAGAGCAATCTAATTACACCAAAATCATCTCTCAAAATGATCCGTCCTCCGGGAGTGATTAATTCGAATTTTTGCAGAACTGTATTCGCTGCGGCGAATGCAGCACTGTTTGTCCAACCAATGCTATTCAAATGGCTGTTCAGGAAGCTGGAGTTGAAGGTTTCTGGACTCCAGTTCTTGTGCCCAGGATGGGATATTGTGATTATTCCTGTAATGCTTGCGGTCAGGTCTGCCCTGTTGAGGCTATTCCTCCTCTCCCTTGGAGGAGAAACGAGAGCAGGTGATCGGCAAAGCTGAAATCGATCGGACTCGATGTTTGCCCTGGGCTGAAAAAACGGAATGTATTGTTTGTGAGGAAATGTGCCCAATCCCGGATAAAGCAATCGAGTTGGAAGAAGATCATCTCATATCCATGATGGTGAAGTGATCACGCTTCAGAAACCAGTCGTGATTCGAAATTTGTGTATCGGCTGTGGGATTTGTGAATTCAAGTGTCCGGTTGAAGGAGAGGCAGCGATCAAAATTCTGCGTCATGAAGGTAAGGGTCATGGGAAACAAGAACACGCTCACCAGGATAGATTAAATTGAACAACCCGCTTTAAGTGCAAGCGGGTTGTTTGTTTTTGAGGGATTATTTTTAGCGGTTATTTTGAAGCTCGAGTTGGAGGTAAAAATTTAATTTGCTTATTCCAGCGAAATAAAAACTTTTCCAAAACCAAATATTTCAGCATCAAAGACAAATATTAATCCCTCAACATTGATAGGTACTTGAAATCCGATTTGCCCTCGAATTCTTTCCCCGGGTTGGAGTTCATCGTCAGGTAGACCGCTGTTTATCACGGATTGGGCACCCAGATGGAAAGTATACTTCTGTCCGGTTGAATCTTTGAGATACATCTGGGCAATGCTGGTGATTTCTTGAACTCTATCACTCTTGTTCTCAATTTGAACATCAACAGATGCGAACTTGAATCCTTCTTTGGGTTTTACGATCTCTGTCCCGGCTGGATAGCTGACTTCCAGGACCTGGATTACAAGACCTGAAATTTCAACCAGATCTCCGATCAGAAATATTTTTTGCTGGTTAGCCAAGATTCAGGTTTGTGGGAGGTTCCATGGCGACAGGTGTGTTTCCAAGATTTACCGATACTTCCCCCAGTCCGATCAGGTTGACCTCATAGACAAAAAGAAAGTCATTTGATCCTCCGGGACATGGAATCCAACTTTTCCCCGGACGACTTCTCCAGGATTTATCTCACCCCCCGGAGTGTTGCTTCCGGAGGCTAGGTTTGCTTTACCATTCACGTTATATTTTTGTCCGCTGGAATCTTTGAGGGTCATCTGAAAAACAGGCGAGATATTAAATGATTTTTCACCCTGGTTGGCAATGATCAGATCAACAACAAGATACTCTTTTCCAGAGTCAGGAGGATTAAAATCTCCACCAGGAGGCTGATCCCAACCCAGGACAACAAGGATTGTATTATCAATGCTGATAATATCCCCAACGCTGTAGATGATTTCCTGGGCAAGTTGGCTGGAATCAGCTGGGTTTTGATCCCCAGTGTTAAGATCACCAATTTTAGTGGCTTCTTGTTCGATCTGGCAGCTTGAAAGTAAAAACAAAGCGGTAAATACGATTGTTAAACAGTTCATTGTTATTAATTTTCATTGCAGGTTTCCCTGATCGGTTTACTATTGAAGTAGTTCTTTGGACTTTTACTAGTATATCTTTAATACACTTTTTATCGGTAATAAGTTTCTATATCCTGCAGGCAGAAATCTACCATTTTATATGAAATCGGATCTTAAACCAGGATCCAGATCAAAGATCATCAAACGATCGGGTAGATATCAAACTGTCATAAACGAATGGAAATTCTGAAGTCGACTGTGGTAAAATCTTGTCCCACATGACAAATATGTCACTTAAACCTGTAATTATGCCTGATGATAGTCATCATCCAGAATTGGGAGAATAAGATGGTTATCGACAATATTAAGCAATTGTTGAATAAGCCCCCCGAAAATCTCTCAGACCCTTCCTTGTACCTGAATAGGGAATTGAGCTGGATAAAATTCAATGAACGAGTGCTTGAAGAAGCCTTTGATGAAAAGCATCCTCTTTTGGAACGAGTGAAATTCCTGGCGATATTTTCCAGTCAACCTGGATGAATTTTTTATGATCCGGGTTTCTGGCTTGAGAAGGCAAATGGAAGCTAGTGCCCATAAAACATCGCCTGATGGACTTCTGCCATCCGAACAGCTGGCATTGATCAGGCAGCAGCTGATTCCCAAACTCGAGGAAAGTTATTCGTGCTGGAAAAAGGATCTGCTCCCAAAATTAGGCAAAAAAGGCATAAATATTCTCCATTATGATCAGCTAAAACGCAAACAGCGCAAATTGCTGAGAAGTTATTTCAAGAAAGAGATCTATCCAGCTCTTACACCACTGGCATTTGACCCCGGTCACCCGTTTCCCCATATATCTAACTTATCCATGAACCTGGCTGTCGTGGTCCATGATCCTAAACACGGCCAGCGATTTGCCAGGTTAAAGGTTCCCAAAATTTACTCCAGGCTGATCTCCATTCCCAGTGAGGAGAGCGCGGATGAATACCAGGAATTGGGTCTGTATGATCGGGTATCAACAAATTTTGTCTGGTTAGAGGAAATTGTCAGTGCTAATCTTGACCTTCTGTTTCCGGGTTTAAAGGTAGAAGCTGCTTATCCTTTCCGGGTAACGCGGGATGCAGATCCGGAAATAGAAGAAGATGAAGCGTCAGACCTGTTGTCTGCGATTGAAGAGAGTGTCAGGGAAAGGCAGTTTGGAACTGCTATTCGTCTGGAAATTGATATTTCAATGCCTGACCAGGTCAGGGATATCTTACAGACCAACCTTGATGTTGCCTCCTATCAAATTTACGTGGTCGATGGACCGATCGGGTTAAGTGATGCTTGGGAATTAATGGGTATCAACAGACCTGAGTTAAAAGATAAACCGTTTAAACCGACAATCCCGCCTGCCCTGTCAACGGAGGAAAGCATTTTTTCTGTCATCAGGAGAAAGAATATTCTCTTGTACCATCCTTATGATAGTTTTGATCCTGTAATCAGGTTTATCCGCGAAGCCGCCCGTGATCCAGAAGTCCTGGCTATCAAAATGACCCTGTACAGGATTGGCCCGGATTCACCGGTTGTTGCTGCGCTGATGGATGCAAGAGAAAATGGGAAACAAGTGGCCGTTTTGGTTGAATTAAAAGCCCGTTTTGACGAAGCGAATAATATTGTCTGGGCAAAATCACTCGAACGAGCTGGGGTCCATGTTGTCTATGGTCTGGTCGGATTAAAAACCCATGCCAAGGTCAGCGTTGTTATCCGCCATGAATCTGAGGGGATTCGCCGATATATTCACCTTGGAACCGGAAACTATAATGATGTCACTGCCAGGGTTTATTCTGACCTGGGTTATTTCACATGTGATCCAGATCTTGGGAAGGATGTTTCGGCATTGTTTAATGGATTGACGGGGTATTCCCGGAAAGATGAATATAAAAAATTATTAGTCGCTCCCGGTGAACTTCAAAAGGGAATCATATCCCGGATCGATCGGGAAATAGAGGTCCATAAACAACAGGGAGATGGTTATCTTGCTTTTAAGATGAATTCCCTGGTCGATGAGCACATCATCGAGGCACTTTATCGGGCTTCTCAGGCGGGCGTAAAAGTCGATATTCAGGCCCGGGGTATCTGCTGTCTACGGCCAGGATTACCCGGTATCAGTGAGAACATTTCTGTGACCTCAATTGTCGGAAGATTCCTGGAACATACCAGAATATATTATTTTCGGAATGGGGGAGAGGAAGAAATCCTGCTTGGAAGCGCAGATTTGGCACCCAGAAATTTGTATCGCAGAGTTGAGGCTTTATTCCCGATCGATGATGAAAATATTCGAAATTCCCTGCGGGATGAAATCTTGAATGTTCACCTGCGAGATAACGTCAAAGCCCGGCGAATGCTGTCAGATGGAAATTATGAGGCTGTAACTCCGGGTGAAGGTGATGAGATTGTGAATTCCCAGGATCGGATGATCAAGAATAGGGGAATATGGCATCACACTGAATAACCAGATCAGTGAATTGACCCGCTCAATACGGGCAGATTTTTCCAAAGAATACCTTCAATCATGATTTCCCCGAATTAAACTTCCAGAAGTCCAGTTCCTGGCGTTTTATCCCCTGGTATCAAATCTAAGAATATCAGCGAATGATCCTCGATATCAACCTCCAATGCTCGCCGTAGGGTAATGATCAGAATAAGATAAATAGTGGAATATTAGGAATATCGTGCTGGTGTTGATTCAGATGATCAATTTGGTGGCAGATAATTTTGCATCCCATTCCTGGTACTTGACACCAGGTAGATAATATGCAATAATATGGATGTACTAATACACTAATACAATAGGAAAATATGAAATTAACTATAGATCCGGAAAGCAGTGTACCGATATATATCCAGATCGAAGATAGCATCCACTCTATGATAGCTGCAGGACAAATCCAACCTGGAGAACAGCTGCCAACGATCCGTGAGTTAGCTGCAGACATTCGGGTGAACCTGAATACTGTGGCCAGGGCATATTTTGAACTCGATCGGGAAGGAGTGATCTCTACCCAGCGTGGAAAAGGCACTTTTGTGAGCGGTGTGCCAGACCAGAAACAGATTGAGAAGAAACGGCAAAAATTGTTGTACTCGATCATTGAGTCAGCAATTAAGGAAGCGATTAACCTGGGTTATTCATTAGGAGAAATAAAAACGATAATTGATGAACAAATCAAAAAATTATCATCTGGTACAGGAAAAGAATAGGACCAATCTAGAGGAGGACAGCAACCATGGTTATTAAACCTACAGGATTTGATTTTAGGTATGAGGAAACGAAACAATCCCAGGTCAATGGAGTGGCAGTGTTAGCTTTTGTCATATTAACCCTGATCTCTGCTGGTGCTGCTGCTTGGATGGCAGTTGAACGGATCAGGCCGCTGTGGATCATATTGGACCTTGTGGTCCTGAATATCGTAGGCATTTATATCCTGCTTGCATTTAAGGTTGCGGAACAATGGGAAAAAGCCATTCTTCTGCGGTTGGGAAGATTTATTGGATTAAAGGGACCAGGTCCGTTCTGGATTATCCCGATCTTTGACACCATACCGGCCTGGATAGACCATCGGGTGATGGTGACATCTTTTACTGCTGAGCGAACCTTGACCAAGGACACAGTTCCTGTGGATGTGGATGCTGTCTTGTTCTGGGCGGTGTGGGATGCTGAAAAAGCAGCTCTTGAGGTGGAGGATTACCGGCAAGCAATTGCCTGGGCGTCGCAAACAGCTCTGCGTGAGATCATAGGTCAAATGGAACTGGCTGATATCCTGGTTGGTAGAGCCCGGATGGATGAAGAGCTTCAGCATATCATTGATGACCGCACTACTCCCTGGGGAATCACTGTCCAATCTGTTGAGATCAGGGATATTGTCATCCCCGCCGGGCTTGAGGATGCTATGAGCCGGCAAGCGCAAGCTGAAAGGGAGCGGCAGGCGAGGGTGATCCTCGGTGAAAGCGAGGAGCAAATCGCTCATTCCTTTGCTAAAGCATCAGAAGCCTATCGCAATAATCCAACAGCGCTTCACCTGCGAGCTATGAATATGCTCTTCGAGGGTCTCAAGGAACGAGGAGCAATGGTCATCGTTCCTTCCAGTGCTGTCGATACAATGAACCTGGGTGGCATGATGGGCATGGCTTCCATGACGGATGTAGCCAATAAATATGGTGGTCAGTCAACTGAAGAATCATCTGATGAGTGAGATGGAATATCGGGTTGATTTGATTGAAGTGCTTGAAACAGGGATTTTTAAGACAGAACATGTCTTTCATGCCAAAGCAAGCATACTTGGAAATATGTCCCTCAAAGGGAATAAGATGGAAGGCCATTTCAGGGGAGCAGATGGTTCAGAAATGTCCATTAAGAAAACTAACTTTTGGAAATCGGCTTATGAGTTGAGGATCGGAGAAGAACTGATCGCCATCGCCCAAAAAAGAAAAATCTTCAGTCCAACTTATGTGATCCAGAAGCGAGGCAATTTATACGGTCTTACACCTGGTGGGAATAAAAGCCGCAGCTGGAGATTATTAAACAATAATAAACAAGAGCTGTGTGAATTTCAACCGCGGGGAGTATTTAAGAAAGGCGCGAAAATATTTATTAAAGCCGATATCCCAATTGAGATCATGGTTTTATCTTACACTTTGGTGATTTTGCGCTGGCAGGAACGCTCTGCCTGATTTCTTATCACTAATTCATGGGAAAAACTATCAAAACGGGGTGAAATGTCTAATCAGACTTTCATCCCGTTTTTGTATTTACCTCAAAAAGATATATTACAATACTTTCAAGTTAAGTTGTCTGTCTCAGTCATTGGTTGGGAGGCGCCGGTGAGAACATCGATTAATCCATTCGTAAAAAAATCCACCACTGAGTTCGTTCAGGAAAGCAAAAATACTGAGGATTATTCTTCCTTTGATTTTTTACATGGCTATCTATACGCGAGATGGCCATATTTTTATATCAGCGTTGCTCTTGGTGAGCATCGCCTGAATCGAGTCTTAGCACCCTTATTTCTATTCCTGTCATCACTATTTAAAACCGATCATGACGATCAGGTGGAAGATCCGGGTTATGCCTGGGCAAATTCTTATCACGGAAAAGTTGTCCCGCTGGATGAAGCCAAAAGACTTGTATCTGTCAAGGAAGATATTTATATCAAGGACCTTGAATATGTTATTCCGTATACCAAGGCAAAAGACATCATCTTAAAAAATCCAGAAAAAATTGTTGCTCTGGATTGCCCTTGTAGGGTTTCCCGTCAAGATCCCTGTTTGCCCCTGGATGTATGTTTGATTGTCGGTGATCCATTTGCCAGTTTTATCCGGGAACACCAGCCAGATAAATCCCGTTTTATTACATCTCAGGAAGCAATGGAAATTCTACAGCAGGAACATGAACGGGGCCATGTCTCCCATGCATTTTTTAAAGATGCTATGCTGAACCGTTTTTATGCAATTTGCAATTGTTGCTCCTGCTGCTGTGGAGCATTCCAGGCTCATCGCAATGGAACTCCGATGTTAATGTCCTCAGGATATACTGCTTTTGTTACTGAAGAATTGTGCCAGGGTTGTGAATCGTGTCTGGACCACTGCCAATTCAGCGCAATAGAAGTTATAGACTCTAAGGCATTGATAATTGAGGATGACTGTTATGGTTGCGGAGTTTGTGTGGATCAGTGCCAGGAGAGGGCTATCAGCTTAAACCTGGATCCGGCCAAGGGAATTCCTTTGGAGATCAACAAACTTATGGAACAGGCTCAAATATCAATTTAAGGGTTTCTTCTATTCTACATTTTCTAAACGAACCGAAATAACCTGTCCATTCACAGCCTGGATAAGTGTATCTGGCTGAATGCAGAACACAGCATTGGGTGAACCAGCAGCTGCCCAGATCTGCTGGTGAAGCAGCAGATCTCGATCGATATATGTGGTAATTTTATTTCGCAATCCAAATGGAGAAACACCGCCAATAGCAAAACCAGTCTCTTCCCGGACAAATTCTGCGGATCCGAATTTTATCCGTTCACCGATAGTTTCTGCTACCAGGTCCTCGTTCACCAGGTTTGCTCCGCTGGTTAGGATTAAGTAGGGTTTATTTGACAATACTCCCCGGAATACAAGCGATTTAACGATCTGGTTGACATGGCAGCCAACTGCATCGGCTGCTTCGATTGCGGTCCTGGAGCTGCCAGGCAATACCTTGATCTCGGACTCGATGCCGAGGGATTCTAATTCTTGCTGGACACGCTGAACACTTGAACTTTGATTATCCATGAGGAAGGATCAAGAATTAATCCTGATCAAGTACTGCAATTTCCATATAGACCGGGTCACCAAAACGATTTCCATCTGGATCATAAGCCTGCCACCAGGTGTTGTATCGACCAGGGTTGTCGGGTGCTGAAAATGTAATTTCCAGGACAGCATCGGTGTTCTGGCGCGCAGGAAAAAGCTGTTGAACTTTTTCAGCCCCCAGAGCTAAACCGGATATCAACTGGATTGAATAGGCTTCATTCCAGTTGCATGATCCCTGATTAGAAATCAGCCAGCGTTTGGTGATTTTTTGTCCGGGGAGAACTTCTGTGCCATCTGGAATAGATAAATCGTCTTCAAATTGGAGCTGATTGAGGCAATTTGCCTGGCGAGTCGGCAGGATTGTAGGCTGGGACAGGGGAATATTCGCTGCTGGATTCAACGTCGGCGGTATGAAGTGGGACACAGGTGAGGGAGTAATCCTCTCCTCACCAGCCCCACAAGCGCTAACCAGCAGGATCGTTGAATGTCAACCAGATCCTAAAAATGATCTTACTCTGGTGCTTCGTCCTCTTCCTCTGCTTCATAGGTAGATTCGGTATCCAGCTCGTAATGGGATTGGTCCATAACCAGAGCTTTGATGGCATTTTCGACTTCATCGGCTATATCTGGATTTTCTTTAAGATAAACCTTGGCATTTTCACGACCCTGGGCAATTCGCAGATCATCACCATAGTAATAGAATGATCCCCGTTTTTCGATGACTTCAACCTCAACGGCCAGGTCTAGGATATCTCCTGATCTGGAAATTCCTTCATCATGCATGATATCAAATTCAGCTGTTCTAAAGGGTGGTGCAACTTTGTTTTTAACCACCCGTACTCTGGTTCGACTGCCTATAATATCTGTTCCGGATTTGATCGATTGGATCCTTCTCACATCAAGGCGGATCGAGCTGTAAAATTTTAATGCTCGACCACCAGGTGTGGTTTCAGGATTACCAAAAACAACACCGATCTTTTCTCGGAGTTGGTTGGTAAATATCAGGCAGGTATTGGTTTGTTTGATCGCACCTGATAATTTCCTGAGAGCCTGGGACATCAAGCGAGCCATCAAACCCATGTGGGAATCACCCATATCACCTTCGATCTCAGCCCGGGGAACCAGCGCTGCCACAGAGTCGATCACTATTAAGTCTACGGCTCCAGACCGGATCAATGACTCAGCAATTTCAAGAGCTTGTTCACCAGTATCAGGTTGTGATATCAATAGATTGTCAATATCTACGCCTGTCGTGGCTGCATAGGCGGCATCAAGAGCGTGTTCCATGTCTATAAACGCAGCGGTACCCCCATTTCTTTGCGCTTCAGCAACAATATGCTGGCAAATGGTTGTCTTTCCTGAGGCCTCAGGACCATAGATTTCTGTAACTCTGCCGCGGGGAATACCCCCCACACCAAGGGCCAGATCAAGCGATAAAGTACCGGTGGGGATCACATCAACAGCCAGACCCTGTGCTTCCCCCAATTTCATGATTGCACCTTCTCCGAAACGTTTTGTGATGTCTTTGAGTGTTTTGTCTAATGCTGTTTTCCGTGGATCTTCCGCCATTTTATTCCTCCTAAATTAGAATAACTGCCCCCTGATGAACATATTTGTAGTGTAGCACAAATGTTCTAAACGTCAAGGGGCAGGCGAAAAAATCACTGTGGGAGTCGGGGGTACATCATCAGAGAAACCACGCCAGACATGGAATTTAACAAAAGTGACTTGTCCGGGTTTGATCTCTACTTCTGTTTGATAGGCAAATCCTATTTCCGTGACAGGGATGGAAACGACATATTTTCCGGCAGGAATATTGGATATGCTTATATTTTCCAGATAATAGGGATCATTGTTGATAGCTTCATTCTGGTACGATTTTCCGATCCATAATAGATCATCGAATTTGTCACCTCTCTGATCATCTTCAGCGCGGTAGAGATACATAATTTGTTGTTCGCGGAGGCGGCCCTCATATGTTAATATTTGACCAACCAAAATTCCCCAGCCGATGGGAGGGGAGAGCCATAGATCAGGATTCCTGGTTGAAAAATACTCGTTCTTTCCGATTCGGACCTCAAAATGAAGATGGGGCCCGGTGGTTTTGCCAGTAGTTCCCATCAATCCTATCTTTTGCCCCACTTGGACTGATTCGCCAGCCTGGACCAGGATCTCATCAAGGTGCGCGTAAAGTGTATATAGAGCTTCTCCCCGATACTTGAATGAATGTTCGATAACAATTGCTTTTCCGTATGGATCATCAAAAATATTTTGCCCACCACGGTAGACACCTTGACCCGAATAAATCACTTTTCCATCTCCTGCGGCCAAGATCGGCGTCCCGATATCTCCCGGGATATCTATGCCGGTATGGACCACATTTTCGAAGAATACATCTCCATAGGAGTAGGTGGAAAAAGCGGATTCTATATCAAAAGCTGCTATCGGATTCGTGAAATAGAAATGATCCTGGGGACTAGGTACCCAGGGAACGGCATAAACAGGAGGTCTCCAGGCGTTAATCGACCTGACTTCCACTTGGGGGAGAGAAAACTCAGGAGTAGCGGGTATGACCGAAGGAGTTGGGCTATTATTTGGTTCCGGGCTTGCTGTTAGCGTCGATAAATTCTGGCTTACTTGGGTCTCGGTAGGTAGCGATGATGTTGCACTTGCAGGATTTGGCGTGGAAACGATTTCATCGGCCTGATCATTCTGAAGGCTTTGGCAGCCATGCAGAACAGCTGCCAATCCAAGCAGAATAATCCATCTGAAATAAAAACTTTCCAGTAGTTTGTGGGAATCTTTTCCAGAACCTTTTGATTTATTCATCATGGTTTAGGGGTTGCCATATCCAGTTAAATTCTGGATAGCTTCAGGGGCGTATAACTGCAGCAGGGCGGATTCCAAGCTCAAGCCTTGTCGAAATGCGAAATATTGATATCTGGAGGCTGTTTCAGAAAATTGCCAGTATGCTTCAGCAGGAAACCTGCTCCAGCCATATGCAGCGGCAATCTCAGTAAAATCCAACCAGTAACCTGGTGGTACGGAGGTCATCGTCGCTCCTCCATTCTCATAGGAAGAATTATCCCCCGAATATCGTGCGTTGAAATCCCAGGGGTAATTCTTCAAGGGCATCCCTTGATTCCCTGATTGGTTATAGGTCTTTAAGTAGACCCGCCAGTATGTTTTGTCAAAGAAGTCTTCCCGAATGACAACCAACCAGTCAGCCAATCTGGGAATATCGTTAAGCAGCAATCCCCGCCCGGTATAGAGCCAATCAAAATTGATATTTGGTTCAATTGATTCATTCAAAGGCAGGTAAGCAGAATCGAGTGTAGCCAGAAAATCCCATCCTGCGAGCTCCCTGGTCTTTTGCTGCATGGGCGAGAAAGTACTTGCTGCTTCTTGGATAAATACAGCTCGGGGTGCATCCAAATTCCTTAATTCAATCAGAGCTTGATGTCCATCGCCATTAAACGTCGATGCTTCCCATAAAAGGGCAGCTGTCTGTATTTGATCTGATCCTTCTGCTGGGTTTATTGCGATCTTTTTAACCCAGCTTATGCCTTCAACTGGTCCAGGCATTTTGACTGCCGGCAACATGACTTGTAGTTCCAAATCGTTGCCCGGGTAGGCTGTCAGAAAACTTTCAACTGGGGACTGAACTATTGTGAACAGGATATCACCATCATCTCCCCAGATCGGCCAATCACCCGGGCCTGAATAGGTTGGTTTCTCCTCAGGTCGGGTGGAGTCCCAGGTAACTATCGAGTGATTTCCTTGCTGGGTGACTAGTGACCAGGAAAGATACCTGCCGTCGCTTGACCAGGAAGGATGATCAACCGAGGAGGCTTCAATGCCAGGCACACGAACAGCTTTATCTGCTTCCGTTGAATCTAGATCGGCATACCAGATTTCCTGATTGCCGTTCCGGGTACTAACAAAACCGATCTTCCGACCCTGGCCAGACCAATTAGGCGCATAATCAGCACCGGGATCATTTGTCAGGGGTATTGCACCGCTGGTTCGGGCCACATCCTGGATAAATATATCGAGGTTATCAATTTGATACCTTTCGTATGCCAGCCATTCGCCATCTGGTGACCAGGTAGGATTGCCCTCATAGGTATCGGTGTCAGTATAACGAGTGGTTTCGCCGGAATTCAGATCCAGAATATACAGGTCCCACGGGCCGTCCCGATTGGAAGCAAAGGCAACCCTGGAACCATCCGGGCTGATTGCCGGGGTGATATCCTGATGGTTCCCTGAGGTGATCCTGGTTAATGGGAATGCAGATAACTCCAAATCCGAGGATTTTTCCAGGAATGGTCTGTACAGGAACAAGTGAATGTCATTGCCTTCCCTGATGGCAATGACCAATGAGCCAAATTGGGTTGTATTAGCATAAATATTCGGTGTAGGTGTTGGCTCCGGGATAACTGATTGTGATTGCTCTAGGGTAGGGGTGGGGGTAACGGTTAGAAGATCGGGTATTGAGTTTGTAATTTCAGGTTCTGGGCGGGATTCCAGCATTTTTTGACGCGCGTCGGGATAAAAAATGACAGCCGTAATAATCAAGATCAGGGCTATTGTCGTCAGCAACAAGTTGGATTGCCAATTTGATCCTGGCTCTCGTCCAGGATGATCAAGTTTTTCTTCTGCACTCATGCGAGATTCCTGTTGTATTCGTTAAGTAATTCGTAACCAGGTCGGCAGATAACTCTTAATTCTTCCTCTGATGATTTTTCCCCATCCTAGGGGGAATCCCTCAATTGTGATCAAGATCCACTCTCCTGATCCATCAGGTTCACGATCGGTTTTAATTGGAGATCCCCTTTGATACTGCTCCAGATCATGATCGCCTATTGAAAATTCTAACACTTTTTGAGAATCCTCTCCCCTCAGACCGGTTGCCAATGCCGGGCTGGGCAGAAATGATTCGTGTTTAAAAGTTCCGATCCACCACCCCCAATGCTCAACCCGTAACCCTTCCAGTGGAGGAGCGTCAGGTATGATCTGATACAGATGATTGCCAAACATCCTGAGGAGAGGGCTATCAGGTCGGATTTGATTTGTATTCAGGCTAGTCTTGATTGAAGTATTGAAAAAAACTTCATAAAGCTTTTGTTGGTCTGGTCCAAACACTTGACCGGTTTCCGCCCTGATTTCATTTTCATCAGCTCCTGTTCCCGCCCTGCGCAGCCTGGCACAGAAGTGACCTTCGCCAGGAGCTTGATGGGGCCAGATCCGAATTGTCTTGCTAAGATCGGAATTATCCTTGAGACTGGGAGCAAAACCTGCCTGGAAACCTTTAAAGGATGATGCTGACTCGAGATAAAAATCGGGATCCTTATCCAAAAATCTTTGAATTGTCCCTTCATTTTCATGTTGATTGAATGTGCATGTGGAGTAGACTACAATACCGCCCGGGCGGACTAACCTGGTACCCTGCCAGAGGATATCATCTTGGATAACTCCACAGCGCTCGATGAACTCCGGTGACCATTTTTTTATCGCTCCAGGATTAGTTCGAAAGGTCCCTTCGCCAGAGCAAGGAGCGTCTACCAGCACGCGATCGAATATTGCCCCGAAATGCTCGAATAATCTGATCGGTGATTCATTTGTGACCTGGGTGTTGTGCGATCCCCAGCGCTCGAGATTTCTTTTTAGTGCCTGGACTCTCTTTGGATTGGGATCGTTGGCTAAGATCCAGCCCTGGTTCTTCATTTTGGAAGATATTTGTGTTGTTTTTCCACCCGGAGCGGCACATAGGTCAAGAATTTTTTCTCCAGGATCAGGATCCAGGATTTCTACCGGGACCATTGCAGACGGCTCCTGCAGGTAATATAAGCCAGCTGCGTGGAAGGCATGCTTGCCGAGGTTCGTCTCAGGCTCAATCTGGTAACCATCCTCAGTCCATGGCAGTGAGGAAAACTTGCCAGGCAGTTTGTGGAGGATTCTGCCAGCATCATTTTTCAGGCTGTTTATTCTGAGGCCAGAATTTGGCGGATCATTATCATAGGACTGCCAAAAATTCGGAGTATCTTCCTTGAGAATATCCTGGATTATTCCTTGGAATTTTACCGGTAACTTATCTTTCACAGCAGAGTAAAGGAAGTTGAACTGGATTGGAGGGGAATCGTTTCGAGCGAAACCTGGTGATCGGAATCAGGGATCTCTTCCTCACTCAGGGAAAATAACTCAAGGGATATTCTATAATCACCTGGTTTGTTCTGACCAGCGGGGATGTGAAGGGTAATTTCGTTGGTAGAGCTGAAAATATTCACAATATTTACTTCAGTTAGGAGAGTATTTTCTTGATTGAAAAGCTTGAGGGAAGCATTCGGATTTTCTAAAAAAGATGATACGCTAAAATTGACTTTTACCCGCCTCTGATCGGGGTAGACCTCATTGGATATTCCGAGTATTTCAATCTTTTCCAGTTCTTGATCACTCCTGGAATTGGCTTCAGATTCACCTGAATTCATAATCTATCCCGGGTAAATGTTTTCTAGGATAAGTTTACCACTTCGGGAAAAGAAATAAGTTCAGCCTATAAAGGGCTGAACTTATTTTTGTTTATTTTTACTCTTTATAGCAGTATGTTCTAGTCGTAGATATAGGCCAGGCCAATCGCACCTGGTCCAGCATGGGTGCCTATCACTGGGCTGACTTCTGCCAGGACCTTTTCCACGGGCTTAATTCGTTTTGATGCTTCAGCTAGAATTGCTTCGGCAGTTTCAAGATTATTGGCATGTAGGGTGGCTATCCGGACAGATTTGTGCCCCGCAGTTTTTTCTTCGATCAGTTCAATAATTCTTTCGAGGGCTTTTTTCTGGGTCCGAACAGAATCAAGGGGAACAATTAATCCTCCCTCGATTGCCAGGACTGGTTTCACATTCAACAGACTTCCCATGAAGCGTTTGGCTGTTCCAATCCTTCCTCCCCGGTGCAAAAATTCCAGGGTATCTACAACGAAAACCACACCGCATTTTCCCATGGCTGTTTCTGCGATTTTTTTGCATTCTGCCAGGGATGCCCCATCATTCGCTGCTCGGGCAGCTGCCAGGACGATAAAACCAAGGGCCATCGCCAGCGTTTTAGAATTCACAATTTCGATTTTTGCTTCAGGAAGCAGTTTTTTTGCTTGGGTTGCCGAAGATATCGTTCCAGAGAGATCTTCAGACAGGAGCACAGCAAGAATTTCATACCCATCATTGTGCAAGGATCGGAAAAGTACCTCAAAATCAGCCACAGAGGGCTGAGAAGTGCTTGGCATGACTTTGGCAGTCTCGAGGCGTTCGTAAAACTCGACCGGGGTGATATCAACCCCATCATAAAAATTCTCATCTCCCCAAATAACCGTCAGGGGTACAACATGAATTTTATTCTCTTTAATTATATGATCTGGGATGTAGGGTGAACTATCAGTTACAATTGCGACCTTAGACATGAAAACCTCTCTTGGGGATAAAGGATGATTTCGAAAATTACAAAGTTTACAACACCACTCTGGGAGGGAGGTTACGGTGGGATGCTGGTGATAGAAATTCTCGTGGAAAGCTATTACATACCATGCATAGAGGCGATCGCGACTGTCCCAGGACCAACATGAGTGCCAATCACAGGACTTAGTTCTGCCAGAAAGATTTCATCCGGTGCGAGCTGAAGTTTGGTTTCTTCAAGTAAAGTTTGAGCGATATCTGGCACATTGGAATGGAAAACCGCAATTCTGAGAGGTTTTTCACCTCCGGTTTTCTCTTCCACCAATGAGATCAATCGGGCCAGGGCTCTTTTGTGAGTACGGACCTGGTCTGCTGGTTCAATTACTCCATTTTTGATTTCAAGGATTGGTTTGATATTGAGCATGGAACCCAGCAGGCGTTTTGCACCGCCAATCCGGCCGCCTTTATGCAGGAATTCAAGTGTATCAACTGCAAAAACCACATTAGTCTTGGCCTGAGCCAGCAAAGCTACATCCCTTACTTCAGCTAATGATCCGTTGTCTGCGGCTTTTCTGGCAGCGGCAATGACATGCAGGCCAGTTGCAGTAGCTGCTGTCAAGGAATCGATCACAGTCACTCTCTGCTGATCGACTTCGTGCAGAGCCTGTAAAGCAGAGTTTACGGTCCCAGAAATACCACTTGAGATCAAAATTGCCACAACGTCCAGTCCTTGGGCAAGCAAGTCTTCAAATGTCTCTTTGAATGCGGCAGCTGATGGTTGTGATGTGCTTGGCATAGTCTTGCTGTTGGATAAACGGGTGTAGAATTTTGCTGGAGAAATATCAACCCCATCAGCAAAGGATTCATCATCCCAGATTACAGATAGGGGGATGACATGGATACCAAACTCGTCAACTTTCTCTGCGGGCAATGCTGTACTATCAGTAACAATTGCAACTTTGTTCATCAGAAATACCTCCAGCTCTTCGTCCTGTCAAGCATTGGGATTCAATGGACTCAAAAACAGAGCGTAAGATATACCGCTCTGTTTTCAGCACCCTCGGCGTGATTCGAACACGCGACCCCTTACTCCGCAAGCAAGTGCTCTATCCGCTGAGCTACGAGGGTAATCAACTAGATGGCGATTGTACAACAAGGATAAATAAATAGCAATATATGTTGAATACAGCCAGACAGGCCTGAATTTGGGAATATTGCGAATGGAAAGGGACCTGCACAAAATCAGGTAAAAGTTCCCCGGATTTGGGATAGGATAAAGGTCATGTGAATTCTATGAGCTTGTGCTTGGGTGTCAAAATTCTGGTATGTTATGATTTGTTTTGAGACGGGATAAGCTTAAATATTTATCACTGTTTCCTCCTTTGGCGAAAGCCTCCTTAATCGAATAACCCGATTAAGGAGGCTTTTATTTATTCTCTGTCCGGTATTAGAACTTTGTATAAAATAGCTTCGCTCTCTCAGCGCTGGATATAATGGAGGGTAAGAATTGATCAGGTTTTGCAATCTAAAAATTTGAAATATACTGAATAGATGTGCGAAAGTTTCCCGCGCTTGCGTTCTAACAAAAAGGATCAGACATGAATAAAAAAACTTTAATAGTTTTTGTAACCATCGTATTGGCATTGAGCGCCTGGGCTTGTGTACTCAGCCCTGATTTCCTCCTCAATCAATCGGCAGAAAATATTAAGGACGAAGTTATCACTACCATCAGCACTGTAGTGCTGGACGAAGGAGATTTACCCGCATTGTACCGGGAGATTAACCCGGGTGTGGTTGCTATCCGTGCGTTAACAGAGGAAGGAGGCAGCCTGGGCACAGGATTCGTTTGGGATACTGATGGCCACATTGTAACTAATTTCCACGTCGTTGAAGCAGCTACTGATCTAGAAGTCGATTTTCCATCAGGATTTAAAACCCGGGCAAATGTCATTGGATCAGATTCTGATACAGATCTGGCTGTTCTGGAACTGGATCAGCTTCCCCCGGAATTGGTGGTCCTATCCCTGGGTAACAACCAGGACCTGGCAGTAGGGCAAACTGTGATAGCTATCGGGAACCCCCAGGGACTTAATGGGACAATGACCAAGGGTATTATTTCTGCCCTGGGTAGAACTCTCCAATCCATGCACTCGGCACCGGGAGGAGGTTCCTTTTCGACAGGCAATATAATTCAAACAGATGCTGCGATCAATCCAGGCAACTCTGGTGGCCCTCTTATCAATCTTAACGGCGAAGTGGTCGGAATAAATTCTGCGATCAGAACAACAAGTATCGATCCATCAGGGCAGCCGGTAAATTCCGGTTTAGGTTTTGCGATCTCAATCGATACTGCAAAAAACGTCATCCCTGATCTGATTGAGTTTGGTATTCATAATTCCCCCTATGTAGGAGTTCAGGTTCTGAGTGAAGTTAGTTTGTTTGTCCAGGAAGAGCTAGATTTACCACGTTCGACTGGCGTCTATATTCTGGAAGTCACTCCGGGAAGCCCGGCAGAAGCTGCCGGATTAGTGGGAGCAAATACCGCGCTAAATAATCCCAAGGGGGGAGATTTAATTATTGCTATTGATGATCAGGATGTCAATGATTTTGAAGATTTTATGGGATATCTGCTGACGTATAAAAAACCAGGAGATAGCATAACTATCCGAGCCATTCGTAACGGGGAAATTCTCGATTTCGAACTTGTCCTTGAAAAGCGCCCCTAAATACAGGATCATATTCCGATGGTCCCCGGATTTATTGGGTTCTGGAGTAGATCCTGCGGTAGATAGCAAAGATCTCAGAGATATTCTTGATATAAGTCTGGGTTTCTGAAAATCTGATGATTTCCAGGAAGAGATCCTGATCTCCCTTCGATTCTTCCAGCCAGACCCCGGCATTTCCTGGACCGGCATTATATCCAGCTAATGAGGCGTACATATCTCCCTCAAAATATGTCCTCAAGAATCCCAGATAGGCAGTGCCTAATTTGATACTTACCTGGGGTCGGTACAGGTCATCATCGCTGTAATCGGGGGGCCAACCTTCCAGGTTCGCTCTCTCTGCGCCAGTACTGGGAATGATTTGCATCAATCCCCTGGCTCCGGCGGTCGATTTGACAAAACCCTCGAAGAGGGATTCCTGCCTGATCAAACTGAATAACAGGAAGGGATGGAAACCGTGTTCCTGTGCGGCTGGTATTACCAGATCGCTGAAATAAGTACCAAATCGGATATAGTTAAAATATGCCGGGGCATTCATGGTCTCAGCGTCGCTCATCCCGGCTGCGTCCAGGACTGACCGGGCAGCGAAAATAGCCGGTCGATATAAGCCCAGATCCTGATAATAATTCGCTAGCCTGAAGCTGCTGATTGCATCAAAACTTACTTCGTTGCGCAAGGTTTCAAATTCTGATCGAGCTTCACTGAATAAGTCCAGCTCCCATAACTCTGTTCCGCGTATGATCCTTGGATCTCCAGCAAGTAAACCCAGGCTATCCAGATTTGTTTCGGCCGGGATTGAAAATGTCGCTTTGATCCAGGCCTCTGCTAAATCTTTTTCTGCATCAACATCGAAGCTGATATCGTAATCCTGAGGCGGAGTAAAGGGCTCGCGATTTTGGAGCAGGTCTCGGGATCTTTCGCTATAATAGCCAGTTGGATCGGCGTTGGCTGCCTCACTCCACGAAGCCTGGGCAGCTTCTGAATTTCCCTGGTAAGAATAGATTTTACCGATCCAGAACAAAGCCTTTGAGAGTTCCTCAAGAGACTGGGAAGCATCTCTGAGGATTGCGAATGATCCCAGAGCAAGTTCGTATGATCCTAATCTGACCTGGCAAATTCCACTTTTAAATAAACTGAGTGTGGCGTAGGATGATGTTGGGTATTCGTTGAATACTCTTTTCCAGATCGCTGCTGCATTATTCAATTGACCGGTTAACTCTTCTATCCTTCCAGCGTCATAGAGAAATTCAGCTGCCCGGGGATGAAAAGGATTCTTGCTGACAAAATTTTGGAGTACTTGGCTTGCTTCTTGATATTCACCGAGGTAGAACCAAAGGGAATAAGCTTTGAATTCCCAGGCTTCATCATAATATGTATGGTCTGGGTAGGAATTTATTATTTCATTCCAGGAACTAATGGCTTCTTGATGCTGACCCATGTTGCGCAATGAAAAAGCTCTGAAATATAGCGCAGTCCCCCGGTCCGCTGTATCCTGGAGAGCTAAATAGCGGTCGAAGGCTTCCACAGCATAGCTGTATTGGCCAGCATAATAGTCTACCAACCCCCTGTCGAGATCATTGATCTGGAACCCGTTATTCACCATTTCGATCAGGCCAAGGTATGAATCATAACTCAGAGGAAATTGAATGACCGCATCCCGGAAGGCAGATTCAGCCAGGTCATCTTGTCCTAGCTCAAGGTAAGCCTGTCCCAATAAGATAGTCTGACCTGGCTTTGGCATAATCATTCGTTGACCGGGTATAAACGTCGTTGTAAATCACAATAGCCGTGTTGTAATCTTTCAACGCTGCATACTCTTCGCCAATTTTTAGTTGAAGAGTATCCAGATCCGCCTTGCTACCTGATCCGATAGCGGCCTGATAAGCCTCGATAGCCTTCAGAGATTCGCCAGCAGCTGAGAGAGCGTCCCCTCTTCTTGTATGAATGAAAGAATCAATAATACCGGGTCGCCTATCTAAATATAATTGATAAGCGTCAGCTGCTTCCAGATGCCGGTCAAGTGCCGTGAAGGTTTCTGCCAGGGAAAAATATGCTTTGTGAATTATTGCCGATTCCGGGTAGCTTGCTACTAAAAGGCGTAAATAATCGAGGGTTCTTTCATACTCCCCTTTTTGATAGAAGACTTTGCCCAATCCCAATAGTGCTCCGCTGCCTTCTTCAGGTGAGGATGCATTTGCTAAAGTTGCCTCATAGCTGATAATTGCAGATTCCCAATCTCCTAAAAAATAATAGACATCACCAGATTGAGAACTTTGCAAGGGCGGCAGGATCGGGGTCGAGGTTGGAGATGACACCTGATCTGGCAGCAGTTGGGGGATAGGTGTTTCCTCCGGGCCAGGATCCTCTAGAGATCCGGATTCCCTTTGCGATAGTAAATACCTTCCCCCTATAAATATTGTGCCGATCAGGATGATCAGGATAGATAACTGATAAAAACTTTTTTTCATGGCAGTTTAGGTTCTCTTCTTATAAGTACGGATAAAATATCGGGAGGGATCTGGTCACTTAGATGGTCCATTCCCCATGGATCAGAGCGGCAAGATACCAATCCATGCCTTTTTGAACAAATACCAATCGTAAACTCCTCCAGTCCATCCCGCCATATTGGGGATCGAATCCCGGGAAGTAATATTCAATCATCATACCATCAGGATAAATGTCCTGGAGATTATTGATGGAGTTACCAGAACTCATCTCGATGTTGAACCCGATCACCGGTGCCTGAAAATAAGCCTGATCGTAAACAAAACGATTGTAGTACTCCCTGAAGGTAAGATTAATGGGATCTCCTTTTCCGTCATAACTTCCCCACAAGAGAACATCCGAAGACTCAGCAACGTTTGCAATCTCGGAACTGCAGATTACCTGATTTCTGGAAGATAGATAAGAATACGGAGAGAAACGCAGGCATAGATCCGGATGGATTATCTCAGCCAGCTGATCGATTTGATAAGATTTGAGGGCTGAAAGGGTGGTTTGCCCAAGCTTGATTAGCTCATCTGGAAGCATTCCATGCTGTTCAGCGAGGTAAGAAAAATCCACCCATCCAGATTGGTCATTGAAATGGATTTTGATCCAGTTGGTACCATTTAGGTGATGGATGTTGCTTTCTGGAGTGAGATTGATCCCGAACGAGGGGATTTCGCCGACCAGATGCGATAGAGTGTTCGGATCTTGGTACATGGCCAGCGTTTCACCCGGATCGATTCCAGATGTTGTAAATACTGCGCTGGATGGAGTCGACCCTGGGTCGGAAAATTGTGGTTGAGGCGATATCTCAATAGGCGTCTCATTTTGGGAAGATGGCTGGATTTCTATTTCCGGTTGGGTCCGCGAGAGATTGGCCTGGCAGGAAATAAGCACCCACACTGTGAGCAATGCTGCTGAGATCCGCAATGAGTTTTTCTGATTGTTGTTATTTTTGTTGTAGGTTTTCATAATATTGGCAAAATGATCTTAGGGGGCACTTCTGACACTGAGGTTTCCGTGCTAGACAGATCTCCCTACCGAGACGGATTAGATTTAAGTGAACAGGATAATAAGAATCAACAGGAAATTGTTCTGCCAGAAAACTGTGAGCTTTATTAGCTGTCATATTCTCAGGACGAATGCCAAGCCTGCCGGTTACTCGATGTACATGCGTATCAACCGGAAATGCAGGTAAATCGAGAGAAAATAATAATACTATTGCAGCTGTTTTTGGACCAACACCTTTGAGTTTTACCAACCAATCTGATGCAGCCTGGCTGGTCTCGAATTTTAGGAAATCAAGCTCTATTTTTCCGCGTTCTTCGGTCATCACCCGGAGGGCATTTTGGATGGCAGGTCCTTTTTGATTGGCAAGTCCTGCAATTTTTATGGCTGAGATTACCAGTTCCTCAGGGGCGTCTCGAACATCTTCCCAGGTAGGAAATTTTTCTCGGAGTGACTCGTAGGCGATGTCGCGATTGATATCAGTGGTATTTTGGGACAGGATAGTGGACACGAGTTCTCCGACTGGCGTTAAGTGAGGTCGCCAGGTTGGTGAGCCGTACTCTTTCAGCAGCACCTGGTGTGTTTTTAAGGCGAGATTTTTGGTGTCCATGGATTAGCTGTATTGTAATTGAAAACAGGGTTTGCCAGTCCCGGTAACAAGTTGGCATTGATTCTTGATTTCGAGTATTGGACCCAGATCAGATAAGTTTTCTAATTGTTGTTTTGACAACACACCCAGCTGCCGCAAGACCTCGATCATCACAGCAGTTCTGGCGCGTTTGCCTTGATCACCATCGGCGATCTTCAAGACAATGCCGAGAGCGGGTGATCCTGGTTCAATAGCATCAGGGTAGATTCCGACGGCCTGATAAGCTTCTGCGCCCGCTTTTGAAACCAGGAGTCCTCTCCCGGCGATCATTAATCTCGTGTCAAATCTTGCGGGTCCAGCCACGAGGACCGGATTATTAACCATGGATCTGCTGATGAGTTGACAGGAAGAATTTCTCGGTTCCGGCAATCCGGAAGGATCCATCAGTTTTGCCCATCCCAGGGCAGCGTGATAGAGGGACATGGCGATAGCTGGTACAGAACAGCCATCCCGGCCTAGATGAATCCGAGATGGATCAAGCTCGCACATCTCTACCAAGGTATTTGTGATCTGCTCCTGAATAGGATGTTCAGGAGCAGTATAACCCTGGATGGAAAAACCCATCAGTTTTCCAAGGGCGAGCATCCCGGTATGTTTTCCCGAACAATTATGATGATTTTGAGTAGGTGTTAGACCTCGGTCCTGTAAATTCGCTCTTGCGGCTTGGCTGAATGGCTGGTGAGTGCAGCAGGAAAGATCCGTCTCAACGAGACCTATTTTTTTTTGAAGCAGGTGGACCGTTCTGAGATGGAGATCTGTGCTTGAATGCGAGGCACAGATCAGGGCAATTTCCTCTGAGGTCAGGTGATATTTTTCAGCACCTCCGTTTTCTAGCAGGGAAATCGCCTGGAGGGGTTTTGCAGAAGAGCGGAGGAAGGTTTCAAGCTCCGGGTCACCGTGGGAGGCGAATATTCTGCCTGTGGGATCTACAACAGCGATCGCTCCATAATGTATGGATTCAACAATGCCTCCTCTTTCAATATGAAAGACCGGTAGATAGCCGTCTTCTGATAGTGAGCCAGACCTAGACATAATAGTTGCCAGGGGAATTGTTCAGATTAAAGGTTTTTTTTCCGATCCTCATCAACCGGAGGAAAATAATTTCTGAGGTAATACTGGGCTAATCCGTTTTGGAGCCTCTGCAGGAAGAAATCCCGGTCTCTTTTCTGGAAAGTGAAATCATCCATGAATTTGTCTGCGAGATCTGATACTTCTTCGACCGCAGCTCTCCGGCTGGCTAATTTATCGATCCGGCGGTGAATTTTCCGGAACGATTTTTTCAATTCTTTGATATTGTCCATTGTGACCGGACCGCCTCGACCGCTGATTATCGTGAAATCACGGTAATTAGCTTTCAACAACACATCCAGTGTATCGATCCAGGTTAATAAGTTGGCTTTGCCTAAAAATGGCGGACCGTTCAAGACTACAGCATCTCCAATAAAGACCACCTTTTGCTCAGGTAAAATAACCCAGCTGGAACCAGGACGAGGTCCGGGATGGTGTTCCAGCAAAACCGGTTCCTCTGCCCAGTGAAACTTCATTGTTTCAGAAAAGGTCAGATCAGGGATCATCCACTGCATGCCTGGAGTGTCAGGGTATCTCTCCCAGGAAGATCCGCTCTCGGGTATTTGCCCCCGGTAGATCGCTGTTTGATCGAGGAGGGTTTTTGCAGCATCACGGTGGGTGATAACCGGGCAATCGAGGTTATTAGCTCCAATCGTTCGATCAGGGTGATCATCCAGACAGATAACTACTTTATGAATTGTCCCCTGGCTGCGGTTCAAGAGTGTGGTTTTCCAGCGATGGCCATCCTCCGGCCTGAGAGGAGCGTCAACAAAGATCATGCCCCGGGAGAGCAAGATTGCTCCAATAGTAGCTCCTGGATACGTCTCTTCATAATATATCCCGGGTTTAATTTCTTCCATAGATGCTCCTCAATCTGCTTCGACCTGATCTTGAGAAAGATCAGGTGATATTCTATTTAGTTGATGGAATGGTGAAAGAGAATTTAGCTCCACCCTTGGGGATATTTTCAACCCAGATCCGGCCGCCGTGTCCTTCAACAGCTAATCTGCAAAATGCCAAACCTAAACCTAGACCTTTGATCCTCTCATCTGGATGGATCCGGGTATATTTGTCAAATATCCGGTCGATATATTCTGGATCTACACCAGAACCAGAATCAAGAACCCAGAAAAGAGTATCCGATCCATCTTTTTTCAATCCGAACTCAATTCTTCCATTAGTTGGTGTAAATTTGATCGCATTTTGGAATAAATTGATCAAAACCCGCTCGAGCATATCACGGTCGCCTGTGATTTTGGGGATCTTCCTGGCCAGGTTTAAGATAACCGAGTGTGATTTTGCGTTTGCCTGGGTGATCAAAGCCTGGCGCGCATTGTTAATGAGATCTTCGGGATTGAGTAGTTCCAGATTCGTGACTTCCCGGCCACTTTCAAGGCGGTTTATGTCCAGGAGAGATTTGGTTAATCGCTGAATCCTGATCGTTGACCGGTTGGCAATATCAAACAAAGACTGTATATCGGGATCATTCGCGCCGGGCAATGAGGCTTGAATGACATCCAGGCTAGAGATCACGTTCGAGAGAGGTGATCTCAAATCATGGAAAATCATAGAGGTCAGGTCTTCCCGGAGCTGATCGAGTTTTCTTCTTTCTGAAATATCCGTCAGGATCCATTGCAAACGGTTTTCGTTGGCGATCTGGATCAAGAAGACACTGACGCTGACTGGTATTTCTACATCCTGACTCGTTTTCAGGCTGGATTCATACGTGCATGAGTGAGCTTCCTGAAGGTTGATAAACTCCGGACCAACAACTTCCCAGTTAACCTCATGAATATCGGTGATCGTTAATGAGTCAAGGTTAGATTGGGAGTATTGGCTGGTTGTCAGGGTTCGGTTATTGGTTTCGATAATCTTTCCCGAAAGATCCGTGATGATGATCGGATCACCGCTGTTTTCGAATAAGTCATGATAACGAATATGGGCGGTCTGAAGCTCTTCATAAAGCTGGGCATTTTGAATAAATGAGCCTGCAAGGCTTCCAATTCCTGAAATGACCTGGAGAGCGTCGGATTCAAAATGACCTGCTTTGGGATTGATCGCCTCTACAACGCCTATTAGCTTATCGGGGATGAAAATTGGCGCAGCTATGATGGACTGGATAGATAAGTCTGGATAAAACTTGGAGGTTATTGTTATCCGCTTGTCTGATCCGGGATCTGTGACGATCTCTCCCTCACATTTTTCAGCTACTGATCCTGTAAAACCCTCACCTACCTTGAATTTTTTTCCGATGAGAGAGGAATGCAGATCAAGCGTGGTGTGGATAGCAGCTTTATATTCCAGGAAATCTTGATTTCGGTCAACTAGTGAAAGAGTTACTGCTTCTACTCGCAGTGCTTCCTGGATCTCATGAAGTATGGTCTCAAGCACGGTTTCCAGACGTAATGTGGAGGACAGGGCTGTCGCGCTGTTCGCCAGAGCGGTCATCACCCGCGCTTGCCGCTGGCTCTCACCATAAAGCTGTGCGTTAAGCACTGCAATTCCAGCCTGATCGGCAATTGCCTGAACGAGGGATATGTGTTCCCGTTGAAGGTGGTTTCTTTCTGGATGGGTGAGAGTGATCACACCAACCAGGTCGTTTCTGACCATGATTGGCAGCGCAATCACAGATTTTGCCCACGTTGAAGAATCATCATTGTCCGGACGGCGTAGCCAGCGCTGATCTTTGCTTGTATCTGGGATATTTACCGGTTCACGATTTTTGACCACCCAACCTGCGAGGCCATTTTCTAGGGTTGATCGCAGCTGTTCATTGGTGTGCGTAATTACCTGATCCTGGATGATAATCGTAGATTCCACCGGATTCTCATTTTCGTCCAAGATGATAATGCTGCCGCTGGTTGCTCCAATTGTTTTTAGTGAAAGGCTTAAAACGCGCTCCAGAATAGTCGCTAGGTCCAGAGTGGTCGCAATCTCCCGACTGATTCGATATAACAGCTCAAGAGATGCTCTGGGTGTAGTTTTATGAAACTGGTTTGGTTGTATTTTATCAGCGGTCATAATCGGGATCTCATCACCATTATTTTAACTCAAATTCAGGTTTAAATTCATTGGTTTGTTCACAAGCACTAAAAGGCGATTTTTCGCAGCTTTGTTCTCAAATATTCCTGTTTAGAATGGATATAGTGATGAACAACCAGATAGTGATATTCAGGTCTGATAACATCACTGAGTATAGCACATCATCCAGCCCAATCAATGAGGGTGTCCACTGACATGCTTGCTGTCATCAATCCGAAAGCTGGCTAATTAGAGCTTTAATATTGGCAGCTGGAGAAAGAGGTCTTCAATTGTAAGTTTGAGATTGGCATTTTTGACTAATAATCCTTGAGCCCGTTTAATTAAGCCCAAGGTCCTTTTTGCCGCTGCCAGGTCGATCTCCATACAAATCGATCTCAAATCAGATTCCCTGTCAATATTGTTGATTGGTGAGCTTGCTCCACTCGTTTTAATCAAAATATCATGCCAGAGAGAGAACCAGACATCGATCAGTTCCTGAACATGCTGGCTATCGGATGTTATATCGGCTGCAAATGCAAATCTGTCGACAGAATTTCCTGCCAGAATCTGGAGGTGATCATCTAGCAGGATCGATCTGCGTTCTAGGACTGAAGGATCTTGATGATACAGCAGGGCATTTTCTGGTTTTCCTCCCGAAATGTGGGCCAGTAAATTTGCCTGATCTGAGGGGATTTCATATAACCGTTCGAGACCCAGGGCTGTTGCCCTGATTGGCACAGGATTAAGTTTGATTTCCTCGCATCTTGAAATAATTGTTTCCAGGACCGAATCAATTGACGATGCTGTCAGGATCAAAATCACTGGATCAGGTGGTTCTTCAAGGGTTTTTAGCAGAGCATTTTGGGTATTGGTGCTGGCTTTCTCTATATTAATAATTAATCCGATCTTTCGCTTTGCTTCGTAGGGAGAAAGGGAGAGGCTATGCATCAACTCCCGGACTTGGTCCACCTTTATTTGTGAGCTGCCATCTTCAACCGATACCGGAAATAAATCTGGATGCTCAAGTTTTCCCAGGCGTTGACAGGTAGAACACTTAAGACAAGGATCACCAGATCCACCGCCATTCTGGCACTGGATCGCCTGGATGAATTTCAGCGCCAGTGCCTTCTTGCCAATACCCCGAGGACCTGTAAACAAGTAGGCTTGCCGGAGGGACCGGTTTTTGATGTGTCCCTGTAAAAGTTGAACAGCCCATTCATGGCCGATCAGATTCCAATTCATGTCTAAATTCTAAGCCAGGGTAGGCATTTCCGCAATGTTGTTGACATGTATCTGTCAACCCAGTAGAATGAGCCCAGTATGAATATCTTGAAATCACTAAACCCCCAGCAAACCAAAGCCGTGACTGCACCTCCCGGTCCAGTCCTGGTTCTGGCAGGACCGGGCTCAGGTAAAACCCGGGTGCTGACCTATCGCGCAGCGTACTTGATAGCAGAGCAGGATATTGAGCCCTATCATTTAATGGCAGTCACATTTACCAATAAAGCTGCCACAGAGATGGGTGAGCGGGTGGCAGATCTGCTCGGTCATCAAACCCAAGGACTGACTCTGGGAACTTTTCACGCTACCTGTGCCCGGATCCTGCGCATTGAATCAGCACATCTTCCGGTGGATGCGAATTACGTGATATTTGATGCAGATGACCAGGTTAAAGTAGTCCGCCAGGTTCTCCAGGATCAAAATCTTGATGATAAGCGGTATCGCCCGCAAAGTATCCACGGTTCAATCTCTGCTGCAAAAAACGAATTATATCTCCCAGAGGATTTTCCAATCTCGACTTACCGGGATGAAATTGTAGCCAGAGTCTACCAGGATTACCAAAAAATATTACTTACCAGTAATGCTTTTGATTTTGATGATTTGCTGCTTTGGACGGCACTCTTATTAGGAGAGAATGAAACAATCAGGGATAAGTATTCCCGACGATACCAGCAGATCCTGGTTGATGAATTTCAAGATACGAACATGGCTCAGTACACCCTCTTGAATCACCTGGCTTCTTACCATCAGAATATTTTTGTTGTTGGTGATTCAGATCAATCCATTTACCGCTGGAGGGGAGCTGATTACCGGAATGTCCGCAGATTTGAAGAGGATTATCCTGACGCAAAAGTGATCCTGCTGGAACAAAACTACCGCTCGACCCAAAATATCCTCGATACAGCGATGGCTATCATTGATAAAAACTCCAACAGGACCCCTAAAAAATTGTTCACTGAACGGGGTCCAGGGGAAAAGATCATCATCCAGGAAGCTTATGATGAAAGGGAGCAAGCTCAGCTTGTTGTGAATACTATCACCAGCCAGCTTAAGGATAAAAAAGCGAATCCCGCTGATTTTGCAGTCATGTACCGGACAAATGCCCAATCCAGGCAGATCGAGGAAGCGTTCCTGTCGGCAAATCTGCCCTATAAACTTGTCGGAGCGCAGAGGTTTTATGGCAGGCGTGAGGTAAAGGATGTCATAGCATATTTGAGACTGGTAGCCAACCCGGACGATAGTTTCAGCCTCGCCAGAATTATTAATACTCCCAGCCGGAAGATTGGAACTAAAACATATGCTGAACTGATTACTGTCGCCCAGAAATTTGAGCTTGGACCAGGGCATTTACTGCTGCGCCTTGCTGAGCCAGAATCTCCCGAATTGGAATTTTTCTCAACAGCTCCTGCCAAAAGACTCGCTGGATTTGGCTCTATGTTTTTAAAGTGGCGTAATGAAATAGAAAATCTACCCCCTGTTGAGATTCTGGATCTAATCCTCGAGGATACTACTTACAGGAGATATATTGAGGATGGCAGCGAAGATGGTTTCGAACGCTGGGAAAATATCGTCGAATTAAAAAGGCTCGCATCTGAGTACCAGACGGTTGGTTTGTTATCTTTCCTGCAAGATATTGCTTTAGTTTCAGATCAGGATACTCTGGATCCTGATCTGGAAGTACCTACCTTGCTGACATTACATTCAGCAAAAGGTTTGGAATTTGGTCAAGTCTTGATTATCGGTTTGAATGAGGGAATCCTGCCCCACCAAAGATCTTTTGACGATCCGGAGTCAATGGAAGAAGAACGGAGATTGTTTTATGTTGGAGTTACCAGGGCGAAGGATCGGTTGCATTTGTTTCACTCCCTCAATCGATCCAATTTTGGCTATTTTGAACCCTTGCAAGCATCAAGGTATTACCATGACATACCACCTGGTTTGAGAGCAGAAGATGACTTGATGTATCAAGCTGGATTTCCGATCAGTGGACCGCCTCAACCGCGCACCTGGAAGGACCTTCAGAAAAAAAACATCCGCCCCGTGAGTTTGGAAAATCAGTATCACCCCGGTCAGAAAGTCCGCCATTCTAAGTGGGGTGAAGGTTTGGTTCTTAATAGTTTGCTCCAGGATGATGATGAAATCGTGGATGTGTTCTTTGAGGGAGTAGGAAAGAAAAAGATGATCGCCTCCCTGGCTGATCTGAAAACTATCAGCTGATAGTGAATGGTAAAATTGTTTTAGAACTCTCTTACTTGCCGGAGAGGGAAAAATTCCATGGCCGTAATTGAAAAAGGCTCTTTTGAGGTTATCAGCCGAAGTCCAACCCAAACCCGCCGGATTGGAATGAGATTGGGGGAATTATTACAACCGGGAGATATTGTCTGCCTGGAAGGAAATCTGGGTGCCGGAAAAACAACTATTGCTCAGGGCATCGCATCTGGTTGGGGATCCTACGATTCAGTGACAAGTCCCACATTTGTTTTGGTGAATGTTTACCGGAGATTGGATCAGAACCAATTATTCCATCTGGATGCCTACCGGCTGTCCGGTCCTGAGGAAGCCCTGGACCTGGATATTGACGCAATGCTTGCCGAAGGACCCCTGGTCGTAGAGTGGGCTGACCGGATTTATGCAGCTTTGCCAGAAGATTATATCTCGATCAAAATGAAATTGATCAATGATGAACAGCGGGATTTCATAGTTAATGCCCGTGGAGAAAGGCATAAATACCTCCTCGAAAAGTTTCGGGGTGATATTTACGGAGCTTGACAATGTTATTAGCGATCGATACCTCAACCAAATCCGTGGGCATTTCAATTTTTGATGGTTCTCAATTTCTTTGTGAAGAAAGCTGGATTTCCCGCAGATATCATACAGTTGAATTAGCCAAGGCTGTCAAAGTCAACCTGGTCCGGGCAGGTTTAGCAGCCAAGGACCTCCAGGTTCTGGGCGTTGCAATTGGTCCGGGTTCATTTACTGGCCTCCGGATTGGTCTTGCGTTGGTCAAGGGTATTGCTTATACCCACCAGCTACCCGTGATAGGGATACCTACCCTGGATATTACCGCTCGTGCAATTCCAGTTGGAGACCATCTCCTGGCAGCAGTTTTAAAAGCGGGACGAGATCGGCTGGCGGTTGGAATGTATAGCAATCAAAGCGGTGTTTGGAAACAAGTAGGGAATCTTGAGAATATGTCTCTTGCAGAGCTGCTGATCAAAATAGATGAACCTTGCCTGATGACTGGAGAATTGTCATCGGAATTGCGGCAGGCGATCGCAGAACATAAATACCTAACAGCGGTGAAACCGACCTCGGCCATGCGCAGTCCCAGATACCTGGCAGAACTTGCCTGGGAACGCTGGAAGAATGGAGACGTGGACGAAGTCTTGGGATTAAGTCCGTTCTATCTGCATAAAGGGGATCCAATCCCCGACTGATCTTTCCATTATTGAAGATTTGGATTTGTATGATGTCTATTGAACAATCATTGAGACGCATAGCAGATGAGGTCTCTGCTTGTAAAAAATGTCAGCTTTTCCACTCGCGGGAAAAAGGTGTACCCGGCGAAGGACCTCCAGATGCTGAGATCATGTTCATCGGGGAAGGACCCGGGTATCACGAGAACATGCAAGGCCGTCCTTTTGTAGGAGCTGCTGGACAATTCCTGGAAGAGTTATTAGACAATATCGGCTTAAAACGAGGGAATGTTTTTATCACCAATGTTGTCAAATGCAGGCCTCCCGGCAACCGGGATCCAGCAGCGGGAGAATTAGCAGCCTGTGATCCGTATCTGGAAAGACAAATCCAGCTGATCAATCCCAGGGTAATTGTCACCCTGGGAAGATACTCCATGGCCCGGTTCATTCCAAATGCAAAGATTAGTGAAATCCACGGCCAGGCTATCAAGTCGAAGGGCAGGTTGGTAGTGCCTTTTTATCATCCGGCAGCAGCTCTTCACCGACCGTCTCTCAGGTCAATCATCGAAGAGGACTTTGCGAAGCTACCAGAGATAATTCAGCAGGCAGATAGTGCGCCTGCAATCCTGAATGAAGACCCCCCGGATGAGAGCAACCAGCCGGAACAATTAAGTTTATTTTGAATGGATGATTAAATTGTTATGATAGGAAGATGGTAATTGGTCCAAAAATTATTGTTAATGTCATAGGGTTATGAAATGAAAAAATACTTGATAACAGGTGCGGCGGGTTTTATTGGATCTGTCGTGGCAAAAAAGCTGCTGGAATCAGGTGCCGAAGTGGTCGGTTTGGATAATTTGAACAGCGCTTACGACCCACGGATGAAAGAGTACCGACTAAACAAACTTAAGCAAAAACAGAAATTTTCTTTCCTGAAATTAGATGTCAGTGACCGGTCCATCATAGAAAACCAACAGCTTGCGGGCAGGAATTTTGATGCGGTTATCAACCTGGCAGCCAGAGCGGGTGTCCGGGACAGCTTGAAAGATCCCTGGTTATATCTGGATACGAATGCTACAGGCACATTAAACTTGTTGGAATTTTGCCGTCAGGAGGGCATTCAAAAATTCTTATTGGCTTCTACATCAAGTATTTATGGACAAGATGCTCCATTGCCAACACCTGAAACTGCATCCAGCGATCTTCCTTTGCAATCATATGCTGCCAGCAAAAAAGCCGCTGAAACGCTAGCCCACGCTTATCATTACCTCTATGGAATTGATGTGTCAGTGGTTCGTTATTTTACGGTTTATGGACCTGCTGGCAGGCCCGATATGGTTATGTACCGATTTGCCAAGTGGATTATTGAAGATATGCCAGTCCATTTAAATGGTGATGGAAAACAATCACGTGGTTTTACTTATGTTGATGATATTGCAGAGGGTACGATTGCGGCGTTAAAACCACTTGGCTATGAGATTATTAATCTTGGCGGGCATGAGGTGATATCTATTAATGAACTCATATCAAAAATGCAAAAAATTATTGGCAATAAAGCAGAGGTTGTTTTCCATCCCAGGCATCCAGCTGATATGTTGACCAATCAGGCGGATATCAGTAAAGCTAAAGAACTCCTGAGCTGGGAGCCGGAAATAAACCTTGATGAAGGTATTAGAAGAACAGTTAATTGGTATCTAGAAGAGCGTAATTGGGCAAAGGATATTGTCACAGAGTAGTATAAATTCTGCAGCTGGTGATTTATTATTTAAAACGCATTCTACAATCTAAATGACTATTGTAATAATCCTGTTTTTTCTTCTTGTATTTATGTATCTGGCTTCATTTCAATTGTTGACCAGAAGAGAAAGTGCCGTCAAGGCGTTCCTGATCACGTTTGGCTGTACAGCGGTGATAACAGAATTCTTGTCCCTATTTGACCTGCTGACTGTCCAGGCAGTTTTCGCTTCCTGGTGTGGTCTGATTGGATTGCTGGGAATACTGTTCCTTCGAAAGCTGAAGGATGGTAATTGGAAATTTACCAGAGTCAGATCTATCTTTAATCTCGCTGGGTTGAAAGATCTCTCCCTCCTTGAGAAATTCATTATTCTATCTATTTTGAGCATCTTGATCTTGACTTTTCTGATTGCTATTTATTCACCTCCGAACAATTTTGACTCGATGACCTATCATATGGCTCGAGTTGTCCATTGGATTCAACAGAAAAGTGTAAGTTTTTATCCAACATCGATCCCAAGGCAAAATCATTCCATGCCTCTGGTTGAGTATTTGATACTTCATCTTCAACTGTTAAGTAAATCTGATCAGTATGCCAACCTGGTCCAGTGGGCAGGTTTTGTGATCTTGATATTGCTTGGATCAGAATTTACACGATTATTTCAGGTATCCAGGAAGGGGCAATTGCTGGCAGCTCTCTTCGCAGCCACCATACCGATGGCAATCCTGCAGAGCAGCAGTACCCAAAACGATCTGATTGTGAGCGTATTTTGTGTAAGTTTTGCTTATTATTTATCACGGATCCTACAATCACCGACGAGGGATGAGACTGTTTTTGGTGGTCTGGCCTTGGGTCTGGCACTTTTAACCAAGGGAACAGCTTATATATTTTGTGCAAGTATAGGTCTGGTCTATGGTTCAGTCAGTTTAATCAGGCAAACACAGGAAATCAGAATTAAACTCATCAAGAGTTATTTCCTGATGATTATGTTGGCACTGATATTGAATGTTGGTTTCTATCAAAGAAATTTCAACCTTTACGGGAATCCCCTTTCCACTGAAACTGAAAGGATAACAGTTGATAATCTAACACTTGGAGGATTATATTCTAATCTGGTCAGGAACTATTCCGCGCACCTGGCTGTTCCGATTCCAGCCCTAAATGAGAAACTCTCAAGTGAGGTGTCCACTTTACTCGGTGATCTTGCTGACCATCCGGCTTATACATTTTCTGGCACACAATTTAAGATCCACTTCTTAATTAATGATGATCATTCTGGCAACCCGATCCATTTATTATTGATCTCGCTCCTAATCTTGCTGATTCTAGCGAACAGGAAAAAAAGGATCAGGATATTGATACGCACATTGGAGCAGTAATTCTTTCTGTCCTGCTCTTTTCATTACTTTTAAAATGGCAGCCTTGGGGCACCCGGCTTCAATTGCCGATCTTTTTTCTGGGAGCTCCACTCTTTGGTATTTTCTATGACAAAACGCACCGCTCTAAATATCTACCCTATTTGCTTTGTTTGCTATTGACGCTTTATTCACTGCCGTTCGTTTTCTTAAATGCTTCCAGACCGTTGATACCTTTATTTAGCCAGGAATCACCCCTGAGGTCAAATCGAATCAAACGGTTCTTTTCAGATCGACCTAACAGGTATACAGAATATTATGAGATCATCCGTCCGTTTTTAAGAGATATTGGTATTCTCCACACGGATCGGACAGATTCCTCTACTTTTCTGGGACCAAATGGGATTATTAGAAGACTATCTCCTAGTGATGGATGCGGTAAACGTGATTGAATGAAGATTATTATGGATTGTATCTGGGTGAAAATGATTGGGAGTATCCAATCTGGGTTTTGTCTGAGCAGACTGATCCCAGCAGGATTTCCAAAATTCATTCACGTCAGATGTTGGGGATTTATCTCCCGCACCTTGAACAGGCGATTCTGATTTTTATCCGGATTATGTCATATCGACCGAGCAATCAGGGTCTGATTGGTTAGATGCCAATCAGTATGAAATTATTGTAGATACAAAATCGATCGATCTTTATCAGAAGCGCTGAGTTAGGGACTCTTGAAGAATTAGTTATCGAGCTTGACACGATGTGAAAACACTCTATAATTCAATTATTGAATTTTAGAGTGTTCGTTTTCAAGGAACCACGATGATTTTCTGGTGTACAACAAAAAAATAGGTAATCTTATGGCACAGTCTGATCTAAAAATACCCCAAATAATTATCGATGCCGATCAAGAGAACCGGAAAATTATCAATTGGCGGGAACTTTGGCAGTATAAGGACCTGTTCTTTTTTTTGGTCTGGCGGGATATTAAGACCAGGTATGCCCAATCGATCCTGGGAGTGGGT
This sequence comes from uncultured Chloroflexia bacterium, assembly GCA_963751575.1. Classification (GTDB taxonomy): domain Bacteria; phylum Chloroflexota; class Anaerolineae; order Anaerolineales; family UBA11858; genus B10-G9. The sequence goes on from CAVVUX010000002.1 coordinate 378,827, forward strand.
TGGGCTATTATCCAGCCGGTATTTTCAATGATTGTGTTTACTATTGTTTTTGGAAATTTAGCAAAAGTCAATTCGGAGGGGGTACCCTATGCAATCTTCAGCTTTACAGCCTTGGTGCCCTGGACTTTTTTCTCTACATCGCTAACAAGTGCCAGTGGAAGCCTGATCAGCTCTCAACGCTTGCTTACCAAAGTCTATTTCCCAAGATTAGTGATCCCAATTGCACCTGTCCTGGGGAAGCTGGTCGATTTTGGGATAGCTTTTCTGATACTGCTCGGTTTAATGGTTTGGTACAAAGTGACACCAACGATCTGGTCCTTACTTGTCCCGGTCTTTGTGCTCTTAATGGCGCTAACTGCTGCCGGAGTGGGAATGTGGCTGACAGCCCTGTCGATCCAATACAGGGATATTCGGTATGGCGCTGATTTTTTTGTTCAGTTGTTATTATACGCTTCGCCCGTTATCTATGCGACCAGTATCATTCCTGAAAAATTCCAAATCCTGTACGCTTTGAATCCTATGGTAGGAGTAATCGAAGGTTTTCGAGCTGCCCTGCTGGGTACTCGGTCTATGCCTTGGGAGTTTTTAGGAATTGGCACCTTAATGTCAATCGCATTTTTCCTCAGCGGGGCATTGTATTTTCGATCGATGGAACGCTATTTTGCTGATGTAGCCTGATTATCAAGTATACAGAAGAATTTTTATGTCCAAAAACGTTATCAAAGTTGCCAATTTATCTAAACGGTACCGGATCGGATCTGAAAAACTGTCCCGGGATACGCTGGCTGAAGTTTTCTCAGATTGGGTGACCAGACCAATCAAAAATTTACGCAGGTTGAGAAAGCTGACCCAATTCGATCAAGTTGATCAGCAAGAAGATGATATTGTCTGGGCTCTTAAGGATGTCAATTTTGAAGTGAAGCCTGGAGAGGTAATTGGAGTTATTGGTAAAAATGGAGCCGGGAAGAGCACATTATTAAAGATCCTCAGCAGGATCACGTATCCGACGCAGGGCAGGGTAGAGCTGAACGGAAGGGTCTCAAGTTTGCTGGAAGTGGGAACCGGATTTCATCCAGAATTGACTGGTCGGGACAATGTTTATTTAAATGGAACGATCCTGGGGATGACCAGGACAGAGATCGATCGGAAATTTGATGAAATAGTCGAATTCTCAGGAATTAAAAAGTTCATCGACACACCGGTCAAGTTTTATTCAAGCGGGATGGGCGTCAGGCTGGCATTTTCAGTCGCAGCTCACCTAGAGCCTGAAATATTATTAATCGATGAGGTTCTTTCCGTTGGTGATGCAGCCTTCCAAAAGAAATCCCTGGGTAAAATGGAAGAGGTATCCGAACAAGGTAGAACGGTGTTATTTGTCAGCCACAACATGGGTGCTGTCCGGTCACTTTGTACCCGGGGATTACTGCTAGAAGATGGTTGTCTGACCCTGGACGCAGATGTGGACAACGTGATCAATACCTACTTATCAAGCAAAGATGTATCTTCATCCGGGAGCTTAGCCTGGACCGAGGCGGATGCTCCGCGAGATGCAGAATTAATCCTATTTGGGATACAGGTTGTATCTGAATCGGGAGATGTCAAGACTGCATATCAGATCGATGAGGGTTTTAAGATCAAAATTCATTACCAGATCCTGGAGGAAGTAAAAAACCTCCGCTTGTATCTCCGTTTTAAATCAACCATGAGCGAAACTATCTTTGCCACTTATGAGGATTCGCAGATCCAGGAAGGGTTTAACCGCAAGCCTGGACATTACACAGCAGTCTGTAAGATTCCACCCAATATTCTTAATAATCTGACCTACCGGATCTATATTGGTTTTGATTCTCCGGGCAATAAAGTGTTGATACCCGGGAAAGAATATCTGGAGGTTGATATTGTCGATACATCGGATGGCTATCGTTATGACAGGGATGCTTTTGATGGACCTGTCCGTCCGGTATTCGATTGGCATGTTGAAGAACGAGGCAGGTAAGGATCAGGGAAAGAATAAGCCATGAAAATCATTTATTTTACTAAAGGTGTCAGGGGCAGCAAATGCCTGGAGCATATCCTGGAAAATGGTTTCCAGATTGGTGCGGTGATCGGAGTTATTCCCGAAATCGAGATCCAAAAACTGAGTGAACAGTTTGATTTTCCGGTTATATTCCTGGACAAGATCAATTCACCCGAATCCGTTGCCCGCCTAAAAGTATTAGAGGGGGATTTATTTGTCCTCTGTGGTTATAACAAAATCATCAAAAACCAGGTAATCGGGATACCGCCACTGGGAACGATAAATTTGCATGGTGGAAAATTGCCAGAATACAGGGGTGCAGCTCCAATCAACTGGCAGATCATCAACGGGGAAAAGACCGGAGGTTGCGCCATCATCTTCGTCGATGAGGGCATAGATACAGGGGCTATCATCACTCAGGAGATGTATCCTATCTCTGATCAAGATACCCACGCCAGCATCCTTGCTAAAACTCTGAATATATTCCCCCGGTTGCTGGTTGATGTCCTGAGACAGGTTGAGGAAGGAACTGTGAATGCAGTTCCCCAAGACCCAAAAGCGGGTGGCTACTTTGGTCGGAGATATCCCAGTGACAGCCAGATCGATTGGGAAAATATGACAGATCTCCAAGTGCATAACCTTGTCCGCGGTATGCATGGGCCATACCCATCAGCTTATAGTTTCAGGGAAAGGCAAAAAATCGAAATTGAAAAAACGGAATTACTGATTGATTCTGTATCAGGATCACCAGGGACAGTAGCCCAGATCCGGGGCACTGGAGCGATTATCACAGCGTGTAATAGGGGATTATTGGTCAAGGATTTACGAGTCAATGGAGAAAAATTCGACCCCGCTGCAATCTTGAATGCAGGGGATAAGTTAATTTATTAGCAAAACAGAGGATGGATTAGATGAGTAAAGTGCTGATAACAGGTGGAGCAGGGTTTATTGGATCCTATGTGAGCAGAAAACTGCTCGATCAAGGCCATGAAGTAATTATCTATGATGCTTTTGTCCACTATATATCGCCCTTAAAGAGCGTTTTAAAGGATTTCACAGAACTGCGTTTCGAGGGGATAGCCGACCAGATCGATTTCCGGCGGGGCGACACACGGGATAAAGCGCATCTTCGCAGGATTATTCTCGAAACCAAACCGGATCATATCCTTCATTTAGCAGCATTACCGATTGCAGATCTATCCAACAGGCACTCAGAAGAAGCCCTTGCCAGCATTCTTGAAGGAGCTGTGAATGTTCTGGAGGTACTTAGGGATGTAGATTTCGTGAATAGATTTGTCTATATATCATCATCTATGATTTATGGTGATTTTGAACAGGTTCCTGCTCCGGAGGATCATCCCAAGCGGCCGAAAGATATCTATGGTGGAACCAAATATGCTGGAGAAATACTGACCGAAACATACAGCAGGCGCTATAACATCCCCTACAGCATCATCCGTCCCTCAGCAGTTTACGGCCCCTTCGACGTCAATCGCAGAGTAAGCCAGATCTTTGTGGAGAATGCCTTACTTGGAAAACCGATTACTCTTTATGGTGGCGGGCGCCAGGTACTGGATTTCACTTTTGTGGAAGACATAGCAGATGGGATCATCAAGGTTATGTTTTCTAAGAAAGGTTTGGGAGAAGCGTTTAATATTACTTACGGTTTGGGATACACTTTGCGGGAACTGGCTGATATCTTGCTAACTCATTTTGAGGATCTTGAAATAAAAATTGTTGAAGAAGAAGATGTATTCCGTCCCAAACGCGGTGCGCTGTCGATTGAAAAAGCAAAATCTCTGGTCGGATATGACCCCCAATATTCGCTTGATGCTGGCATTCAGCGCTACCTGGATGTTTATCAAAACCTTGCGGTGTTCAAGAAATAATATCAGTGAATCTCAGGAAAAATCTATGCGAAAAATTCCCTTATGCATTCCCTATACAGGGCAGGAAGAGAAAGATGCTGTTTCTCAAGTCATCGATTCAGGTTGGTATGCCCACGGACCCAAGAACCATGAGTTTGAAGAAGGTTTTGCAAAATATCTTGGTGTAAAGTATGCCTTTTCTATGAATTCATGTACATCGGCTTTACACCTGGCAGTAGAAGGCCTGGGGATAACCGGAGAGGTGATCGTTCCCAGTTTTACTTTTGTTGCTTCAGCAAATGCAATCATAACTGGTGGCGCTCGTCCAGTTTTTGCAGACATTAATTACGACACATGCAATATTAGTACAGAATCTATCGAAAGATTGATCAATCCTGACACCCAGGCAATTATGCCAGTTCATTACGGGGGACAGAGTGCCGATATGACGGCGATCATGCAGCTTGCAGAAAAATATAAATTACACGTTATTGAAGATTCGGCTGAGACAATTGGCGGTACTCATCATGGAAAAATGGCTGGTTCCTTTGGTGTGGGCTGTTTCTCGTTTTATCCCACAAAGAACCTCACCACCGGCGAGGGGGGGATGCTGACCACAGATAACGACGATCTTGCCGGTAAGGTCAAAGCCCTCCTGGCACACGGTATTGACAAATCAACCTATGAGCGGGAGGCTAAGGAAAAATCATGGTTCAGAGCTGCGAGTCTGATCGGCTATAACTTCAGGATGTCAAATATCCTGGCTGCTATCGGTGTTGAACAGCTTAAAAAACTTCCCGAGATGAATCGGAAGAGACAGGTTAATTCGGACACTCTGACCAAGGGATTAAGTTCGATTCCAGGCGTTCAGGTCCCGACTGAAAAACCAGAAAACAAGCATGTCTATCAGATGTATACCATTCGAGTGAACCCGGACATCAGGGATGATTTTGTGCGGCAGCTGAATTCCCGGGATATTGGGGCCTCGATCCATTTCTTCCCGCCCGTGCACGAAATGGTCCCGTACAGGGGACCAGAATTCAGGAAAGATGATTTGCCAGTGACAGAAAAGGTAATCAGAGAGATCGTTACCCTGCCTATGTATCCCCAGATGGAAGAAGAGGATATTTCTTATCTGGTTGATTCTGTCAAAGAAACACTTTTAAATCTGGGGTAATTATGCGGGTATTGCATGTTAATACAACCTCTCACTTGGGGGGGGCAGCTCGGGCGATGAGGAGATTCAGCCAGGCCCTGATCAAAAAGGGACACCAGTCTCAGTTCCTTGTGGGACGAAGCAAATATCCTGAAGACCCTGACATTCACTTGATCTGGAATCAGGTTAGCGAATACCGCACTCTGCCTAACAGCCTGATCTCCAGGATTGGAAACCAGCTCGAAAAATATATAGGAATCAATTCCTGGTCCAACCGTCCCAATCTAAGATTACCTGATACCGACCTTTACAAGTGGTCAGATATCATCGATCTGCGCAATTTATTCGGTGGTTATTTCAATCTCTGGGTTTTGCCTCTATTAACAACTGGAAAACCAGTTGTTTGGAGGCTGCCAGATATGTGGGCAGTCACAGGACACTGCTCTTATCCTTATGATTGTGAACGCTGGAAATCAGGCTGTCATGATTGTCCATTATTGACAGCTCAAGGCCGGCTGAAGGTAGAACCTCCACCAACTCATTGGGATGGAACAAAGCGTGTTTGGCGCGCAAAAAAGGCCTTATATCAGGAGTCACAACTGCACATCATTGTCACCACGGAATGGATGCGCGACCAGGTTTCCCAGAGCATACTTGGGAACGCAAGATCGATCAGCGTCATCTCGAATGGTGTGGATCTGGATGTTTATCAGCCCATCAATAAAAAACAAGCCCGAGCAGATTTGGGACTTCCGCTTGATGAGAAGATCTTGCTTTGGTCAGCTCATAGAAAGGGAGCCTATCGGAAAGGTTTTCGGGTGGCAAATGAGGCAATGAAGATCCTACAGAATAATAATCCATTCGCACCGATGTTTATTACCATGGGCAGTCAGGAAAGATGGAACGAACCTGAGATGCTGAGTAAATATAAACATTTTGGATTTGTCGAAGAACCTGAAAATCAAGCTTTAATTTATGCTGCTGCTGATGCGTTCTTATGCACCACGCTTGCTGACGGGCAACCTCAAACGGCTTTGGAATCTATGGCTTGTGGAACCCCTGTGATCGCATTTGATCTTGGGCCAATGCCAGAAGAAGTTATTGACGGGAGAACAGGATTCATAGTTCAAACTCAGGATCCAGAGTCCCTTGTAGTTGGTATTGAAAGATTTCTAGATAATTTTGATAGGCTTCCGGTTCTGCAAACTAACTGCCGCCAGCAGGCTCTCGAGAAATATGATCTTGATCAGCAGGCAGAAAAATACATCAGCCTGTATTCTAGGATCTTGAAAGAGTACCCAAGCATAAATGGCCAAAGCTAAACCGGGGAAAAAACTTGATCTGCAATAGGATTCTAGTCCGAAGATGAATATTCTTGTCACAGGTGGAGCAGGGTTTATTGGATCGAACTTTATCAGATATTCGCTGGCAAATCAATCTGCTAGCCAGCTTGTTAACCTCGATTGTTTGACTTATGCAGGAAATGTATCTAATCTGGCGGATATATCAGATCGGTACACTTTCGTGGAGGGGGATATCTGTGATGAAGCCCTGGTGACAGATATATTGTACGAATACCGAATTGACCTGCTAGTCCATTTTGCTGCTGAGACCCATGTCGATAAATCCAATAGGTATCCTGAGCTTTTTCACAAAACTAATTTTACAGGCACATTGACATTATTAGAGGCATTCCGGAAATATTCCCTCACCCTCGATAAAGCTGATCTGGCCCGGTTGCATTTTCACCACATTTCAACAGATGAGGTTTTTGGATCTTTAGCTCCTGAAGATGCCCCGTTTTCTGAATCCAGTCCCTTTAGACCAAACTCCATCTATGCGGCCACAAAAGCTGCCAGTGATGTTTTAGCAAGATCCTATTATCATGCTTTTGACCTTCCTGTCACGATCACAAACTGTTCGAATAATTACGGTCCCTATCAATATCCAGAAAAACTACTTCCCTTGCTGATTATCAATGCCCAGGCAGGAAAATTATTACCAGTTTATGGTGACGGCCTTCAAATACGAGATTGGATTTATGTCACAGATCACTGCCGAGCGATCTGGAAGGTAATCCAATTTGGAGCCGCCGGTGAGGTTTTCCTCGTTGGAGGTAATAATCAATTCACGAATCTGGAGATCGTTAACAATCTATGCGGTTTGATGGATAAAAAGCTTTCTGGTTCCAGCGATTCTCCGTATCGAAACCTTGTTCATCATATTGGTGATCGGCCTGGTCACGACCGACGTTATGCTGTGAGTACTGCTAAGATCTTGAAGGAATTAGGTTGGGAACCAGATATCACACTCGGAGAAGGGCTGGAACTGACCTTAAATTGGTACCTAGAGCATCCTGAATGGTTAGATCAGGTAATAAAACAACCGGGATATCAGCAGTGGATAAAAGAACACTATTCCCAGAATGATAATTATCAGGCGTAAGGCAGACCCCCAGCAGGGATCAGCGGCAGAGTCAGCAGTTCTTGACCTGATACCAATCTAGTGTATAATTCAGTGACTGAATTATAGATTATAGGAGCGATTGTAAATGGATCTTTCTCAGGAAGACAGGGAGCTCATTCTTTTAGAGAAAATTGCCAATGACCCTGATGTAAATCAGGCGACCCTGGCAGAACTTCTTGATGTAGCAGTGGGTACTGTCAACTGGCATATTAAGCGGTTGGTATCCAAAGGTTATGTCAAAGCTAAGAGAGCCCAACGAAAAAAACTTCGCTACATCATCACTCCGGAAGGTATTGCCCTCAGAGCAAAACTGACTGTTCAGTATATCGAAAACCAAATGCGTATGTATCGGGAGACCCGCCAGAATGTAAAAAAACTTCTGGCTGAGATCAGGGAAGATGGTTTTAATGAAGTGAGAATATCCGGGAAAAGTGAAATTGCAGATGTGTGCCAGCTTACCTGCCTCGAACAAGGATTTAATGTGGTTGAGAGGGGCGATATACCTGTTTTAGAAGTATCAGGTTATTCAGTTGTCTTGAAAAAAGAACCTGCCAGGGAAAACCAGGCAGCTTGATTATACAAAGATTAGTGCCAGAGTGTAAGTTGCAGAAAAGGAATTGAAATGAAAAAAGCGATCATTACTGGAATTACAGGGCAGGATGGATCATATCTGGCTGAGCTGCTGCTCCACAAGGGATATGAAGTGCATGGTGTGATTCGGAGAGCCTCAACCTTTAATACCAACAGGCTGGATCATCTTTATCGGGACCCTCACAATGGGGAGGAGGTTAAACTTTATCTTCATTATGGTGATCTCACGAGTTCAGATAGCCTTGAACGGGTGATCCATGAAGTTCACCCGGATGAGGTTTACCATCTCGCTGCTCAAAGTCATGTTCGGGTTAGTTTTGACCTACCAGAGTATACCGGAGATGTTTCAGGTTTAGGTACGATCAGGATCCTGGAAGCTATCCGCCGGTCAGGAATCAAGACCCGCTTCTATCAGGCTTCTACAAGTGAATTATTTGGAAGTGCTGACCCTCCTCAAAGCGAGCTGACACCATTTCAACCTCAGAGCCCGTACGCAGCGGCTAAATTATATGCGTTTTGGGTTACCAGGAATTACTCAGAGGGTTATGGTCTATTTGCCTGTAATGGAATTTTGTTTAACCACGAATCTCCCCGCAGGGGCGAGACCTTTGTTACCAGGAAAATAACCAGGGCAGTAGCAAGGATTAAGGCAGGAGTCCAGAAAAAACTTTACTTGGGAAACCTGGAGTCTAAACGAGATTGGGGCTATGCCCCGGAATATGTTGAAGCGATGTGGTCTATGCTCCAGCAAGAACAACCCTATGACATCGTGATCGGGACAGGAGAAGCACATACAGTTCGCGAATTTGTAGAGGAAGCGTTCAGTTATGTTGATCTCAATTACAAAGATTATGTAGAGATCGATCCACGCTACTTCCGACCTACAGAAGTTGATTATCTGGAAGCTGATCCCGGCAAAGCAAAAAGAATCCTCAACTGGGATCCAAAAGTCCGGTACCACGACCTGGTCAGGATCATGATGGATGCAGATCTTGAGTTGATTGGTTTGGACTCACCCGGCTTTGGAAAAAAGATTATAGATGAAAAATTTGATGTCTGGCATAAATGGGAAGACCAGGTAGTCAGCATGGGGAGATGAAAATGATGAATCCAGATCAATTTCCTGATCCATTTGAATTTTGGTTGGATAAGACAGTTTGTGTCACCGGCGGTGATGGATTCCTGGGCAGCTTTGTCCAAAAAACCCTTCGGGAGCGAGGCGTTGAGAATATTTTTATTCCCCTGATCGATGATTACGATCTTACTGAAACTGACAATATCCGGCGCATGTTATCAGACGCAAAACCAGATATTATCATTCACCTGGCTGCCTTAGCTGGCGGCATTGGTGCTAATCGAGCTCGTCCGGCGGAATTTTTCTACAAGAATCTGATGATGGGGGTTCCGCTGATGCATGAAGCCTGGAAATTTGGTGTTAGTAAATTTGTGGCTATTGGAACAATCTGTGCTTATCCAAAATACACCCCGGTTCCCTTTAAAGAAGAAAACCTCTGGGAAGGATATCCCGAAGAAACAAACGCACCATATGGATTGGCGAAAAAAATGTTATTGGTTCAGGCTCAAGCCTATCGTGAACAATATGGCTTTAATGCAATCTACCTGCTTCCGGTAAATCTTTATGGCCCCCGGGATAATTTTAACCTTGAAACATCCCATGTCATCCCTGCCTTGATCAGAAAGATGGTCGATGCAGCAGATCAGGGGATTGATGAAGTTGTATTGTGGGGTGATGGATCCCCGACCCGGGAATTTTTCTATGCCGGAGATGCAGCCAGGGGCATCGCGATGGCTGCTGAAAGGTACGATGGCAGCGATCCAGTTAATCTTGGCGCAGGAATGGAGATCAGCATCAAGGATCTGGCAGAATTAATTGCCCGCTCAGTTGGCTATACGGGTCGGATAGTGTGGGATTCAAGCAAACCTAATGGCCAACCAAGAAGAGCCCTTGATACCCAACGGGCCAAAGAATATTTTGGATTTGAATCAGAAATGCCGTTTGAGGATGGAATTGTGAAAACGATCGAATGGTACAGGGCAAACAAAGATCAAATTGTATAGAGCTGATCCGGAATTCCTGATTATTCCACAGCTTATCCCCAATATCAGCCGAGTTATCACAAATTATCAACAGATTTATCCACAGGATCTTGACCAGGAAGATAGCATCAAGGAACTAAAACTGATCAGTAATGAGTAAAATTACGATTTTTTCAGCTCCGAAACCATTCTCGGATCCTCAGATCCGGATCATTCAAAGGAATGCTATTAAATCCTGGAAAATGCTGGGACCCGACGCTGATGTATTCCTGATTGGAGATGAGCTTGGGATCCAGGAAGAGGCAAGCCTTCTGGATGTAGGACACATCCCAAATGTAGAAGTCAATAGCCTGGGAACACCGTTGGTAAATTCAATTTTTTCTCTTGCCAGGCAGGCATCGAGATGTGAAATTCTCATTTATTTGAATGCTGATATCATCCTGCTTCCAGATACGCTTGAAATCATTCAGCAAATCAACCAGGGTAAAGAGGACTATCTGATAGTAGGTCGGCGCTGGGATCTTGACCTATCCGCAGAGATTGTTTTTAACAAGAAATGGGCCGACGAGGTAAAGAATAGCGCTCTGATCCAAGGGAGAATTCATGGACCGACTGCAATGGATTATTTTGTTTTCCCAAAACATTTATACCAAGATCTGCCGCCATTTGCAGTCGGGAGAGCTGGTTGGGATAACTGGATGATCTATCACGGAATGCAGCAGCCCTGGCCGGTTATTGATGCTACACCAGTTTTAATGGTGATTCACCAGAATCATGATTACAGCCATCTCCCGGGTGGAAAACCCCATTTCGATCTTGACGAGTCAAATCAGAATGTGGCAATGGGGGGAGGATATACAAAAAGCTTTGATCTGTTGGATGTCCAGCACGAATTCAGGGGAGGGAAGATCAGGAGGATCCCGCTTTCTCTCCCGATCATATTAAGGAAATTAGAGCGTTTCATAAATCCGCGACTCATGGAAGGATGGCGGTGGGAGCTCACTCGAAAATTACGGAAATTACGCAGAAAAATTAGTTGAACAGCCAAGATCATTTGATCTTGCCTTAGCGAGAAAATATCATGAGAGTTGGGGCTAATCCCGTAAAAAATAAACAGCCAGCGATCTCCCCACCGAAACCTGTAACGGTTGTGGTGATTTGCTATATACCTTATTTGAGCGGATATTTCCAGCACAGCCTGGATGTGTTAAAACTATCCCTTACCAGCATCCGGGAAAATACTGCTGATGAAGCATATGATTTGCTGGTATTTGACAATGGCAGTTGTGAACAGGTCAAGGATTATCTGACAAAATTAAAAAATGAGAATAAGATCCAATACCTGATTCTATCAAGCACTAATGTTGGTATTCCGGGTGCCTGGAATATTTCATTTAATGCGGCTCCCGGCAAATATGTTGCATTTTCTGATTATGATATTTATTTTTATCCTGGTTGGCTGACCGAGCATTTGAGAATATTTGATAAATTCCCCCATGTTGGCATGGTTACCGGCACTCCTATTCGCCCTCCGTTAAAATATTCTTCAGCGACGCTGGAATGGGCTGAAGCACAATCGGAGCTGGAGATTAAACGCGGTGTTCTGCAATCGTGGGAGGATTTTCGGACCCATACCAAAAGCTTGGGAATGTCGGAGATTGAATCTGAAGAATCCTATCACCATGGTGAAGATATCCTGCTTAAATTGGGGGAAAATGAGGTATTTATTGGTGCAGGACACTTCCAATTTGTTGCTTTAAAGGAAGTATTAGAAAAAGTGACTCCATTTCCGAATAAGATCGCGATGGGAAATGAGCGATTATTGGACCAGAGGATCAATGAGTTGGGATTATTAAGACTGACATTAAATCGGAAATTTGTTCAGCATCTGGGAAATGTACCCTCCCCGGAATTTTTAGAGCAAAATGATGGTTTATGGAGAAAATACTCAACGATAGGATCTGTTGAAAGGAAGGCAGGTTTTTGGAATATTCCCATCATAAAAAAGGTTCTCTTAAAAATATATAATTCAATCTTTGAGATATATTTCCACCAGTAATCAAAATCAATAAGGCATTAAGAATGGAAAAGCGAATATTTTTAGTAGCAAACCATGGACTTTCGATCATATATTTTTTACAAAGTGATGTGCTAGCTACTCTAGTTAAATCAGGAATTAAGGTTGTTATTTTCACCGACGATGAAGTGATTCCGAAGATCCAAAAAATGATCGAGTATCCGAATGTTGCTGTGGAGAGCATGCGCTTAACAGAGGTAGATAAATTTTGGAAAACGAAATATCCATCTCTCCAGTATTGGATCGATTTTCTCCGCCGGGCTGGTGCATCAAAAAAAATAAATCTCGAAGCGGTTCAATCATATATTGAACAGGTTGAATATGAAGCCCATACCAAGCGAAAATTGATTTTTCCCCTGATCAAAGTCTTAGTATTGATCCTTCGAAATTCACGTTTGGCCAGGAAAATGCTGGTTAGGGCCCAGCAATTTTTTACTCCCGAGATTTATTCTGACCTATTTGATAAATACAAACCAGAGTTGGTTGTCTCAATTACACCGGGCTGGCGGCAAGATCGATATCTGCTCAGGGAAGCGAAAAAACGAGGTGTGATAACAAGCTCCATCATTCTTGGATGGGACAATTCCAGCAGCTACAGCCTGCCAGGTGCAGATGTGGACTGGGTCTCTTGCTGGTCGGAGATCCAAAAAGAGGAGTTGGTCAAAGGATCCGATTGGAATCCTGACAGGGTAAATATTGGCGGGATCCCGTCCTATGATGGTTATTTTAATGAGATCTGGAAAATGCCCCGGGGTGATTATTATAAATCGCATAATCTCGATCCGGACCGAAAATTAATTTCTTACGCCTGTAGTTTTATAACATTTTCCCCAAATATTCAAAATATTAAAGCGTTGGAAAGTATTATCAGCTCTGACAGCTTGATCGAGCCTTGCCAATTATTGATCAGATTGCATCCGAACCATTTCCTGGAAGATCCCCGGTTTAAGGATGAAATGATAATGATCAATGAGTTAGCCCAGAATAATAACCATGTCCATCTGGTTGAACCGGTCGCCCTTGGCGGAGACCTGGGATACTATTCAGGGGAGGATATGCCGGAAAAATCCTCCATGATGGCCCATTCTGATGTGATGGTGACCGTTTACTCTACCATGGCACTAGAGGCAACTATCCATGAAACTCCTGTGATCAGCCTCTGTATTGATTCGGAGTCTGGCTGGCCAGAATAATTTTTCCCTGCAATTGTCGCAAATTGGAGGGTGGCCAACCCATGAAAGGTTCATTGCTTCAGGAGCAGGAAGAGAAGCAAGCAACCGGGAAGAATTAGTGGAGGCTCTTAATTATTATTTGAAAGAACCAGACCAAGATCATGAGCTCAGGCGGGCGTTTATCACTCGGGAATGTACCTATATAGATGGCAGCGCAGGAAAACACACTGGCGAATTTTTAGCATCCCTGGTTGTGGAATAACGAATTACCAAACTTAGGTTAAGTTTTTGGAATAGTACAGGTGACCATGAAATTTCTTATAGCTGGTTTTGGGTCCATTGGAAGAAGACACTTCAGGAATTTACTTCACCTGGGTGAAGAGGATATTCTGTTCTACAGTACCAATCAGAGTACGATTGACAAAGATGAGATCGCTGGATACATCATTGAACCAAGCTTGGATCAAGCCCTGGCCCATAAACCAGATGCGGTGATTGTTTCCAATCCTACTTCACTCCACCTGGATGTTGCTATTCCAGCAGCCAGGGCGGGCTGCCATCTATTAATAGAAAAGCCCCTTTCCCACGATCTGGGGCGGATTGATGAATTAGCAATGATAGTTGACCAAACAGGCAAGAATGTCCTAGTAGGATTCCAGTTCAGATATCATCCAGGCTTACAGGAAATTAGAAAGCTAATCAGTGATGGAGTGATAGGTAAACCGTTATCTGTCCGGGCTCATTGGGGTGAATACCTGCCCAATTGGCATCCCTGGGAAGATTACCAGACTGGTTATAGCGCTAGAGCAGATCTCGGAGGGGGGGTGCTGCTAACTCTCTGCCATCCACTAGACTATCTACGGTGGCTGTTTGGGGAGATCAACGAAGTCCAGGGCTTTTTGGGCTGCAGTGGAGTCTTGGGTTTAACAGATGTTGAGGATACCGCTGAAATAAACCTGAAGTTTGCAAACGACATGCTTGGCAGTGTCCACCTCGATTACAATCAACGCCCGCCTGCTCATAGATTGGAAATAATCGCTTCTGAAGGAACTGTACATTGGAATGGCATAAATGGCGAACTGTCAGTATTCCAGGCTTCAACAGGCAAATGGAAAGACTATCCCCTTCCTTTGGATTTTGACAGAAATGACTTATTCTTAGCCGAAATGGCTCACTTTTTGGAAATCACAAAGACAGATCAGATCCCAAGATGTTCTCTTGCAGATGGGATTACTGTCCAGCAAATTATTCAATCTGTGAATAAATCCCACAGAGAGGGTGCCGTAGTAAGTATAACAATTTAACAACACAGGCGAATAGATTCCATTTTGGAAATCTATCAGGATCAGGAACAAATTTGGAGAGATAGTTTTGATGCCCGATCGTTAGTTCAGTAAAGATTATTGAGGACTGAAACCATGGTTAATAAATTAAGGAAAAACTGGCTTTTGATTTTAGTAGTGATCTTGTTTGCAATCTACATGGGTGTGTATATTTTTCAGACCAGTTTTGTTATAGATGGAACGCGCTATTTTGTGCTGTTCGATGACGCGATGATTTCGATGCGATTTGCCAAGAATTTTGCTAAAGGATGAGGCTTATGAACAATAAAAAAATTACTGAACCTATCTATTGGGATTTTACAAACTATATGCTCAAAGAAGCAATGGATGCTATGGATCACAGAGCAGACAATGAATTCAAAAGAATTTCTAGAGGGGAATCCTTAGAGATTGTCCACGGACAAGCTGTGAGGGATTATATATATTTTGTAGAATTTAATTGAAGGAGCTATATTTTTTTTAAACAAAATCGGATATCCGGTTACAGGATCAGCAATTGACATAGGATCAGGTACAGGAATTGGTGCATCGATCCTTTCTAACTATAAAGGTTTGAATAAGATTTTCGCCTTAGAATTTTCAGAAAGATTTGTTAAAAATATAATGCCACTTGTGTTTGAGGAATTCTCTTCCCATCCGGGAAAAATTCAGAGAGTAGTAGGTGATTTCAACAATCTTAATGTCGAAGATGGTTCCATCGATTTAATACTTGATATCGATTCATTGCATCATGCAGAGGATTTAGAAATTACTCTGAAGGAATGTAATCGAGCATTAAAACCAGGTGGAGTTCTAATTGCAATTGATAGGGCATGGGACGATTCTTACACAGATCTGCAACTGCAGGATATGCTGGATAAAGAACTGAATGATAATTTAAAGCGAAAATATAATATCCCCGAAAATCAAAGTTACACCCGCCGAGATTTTGGAGAACATGAATATACTATGAAACAATGGGAAAATGCTTTTTTAAATCAGGGGTTTGAAACTAACATTTTTTCACAGAAACATCCACCAGGTCTTATTAGTATCTTCGATAATATTCCAACATTTAAATTTTCAATTTGGATTTCTTCACTTATGTATAATTTAGGAATGAGAAGACATATTATTTATGGATTTAACAAAACCAGAAGATTGTTTGTTTGTATTAAAACTTAATTTAACTTTAGAATCTTTCTTGGTGTGTTTATTAACAATTTATGTAGAGAGTTTCCTTTACTAAATATGCTGATTATCCAATGATGGAATAATCTTCTATAAAAAAGATTATCAATATTGGAATGGCAAATTTATTTATACACAAAAGATATTGACCACAGATGAGATAAAAGTCATTAATTAACGAAATAATTTTTCCTAATCATTTGAATTACATTAGGCGCCACATAATCGAGAATGGAAATATGAAAACTCTTGTCTCAAGAAGAAGAAAATTACCTGCTCTGACCAGGAAAAATATTACTTTATAAAAGGAAAAACCATGGTGGACATCATAAAGAAAAATTGGCTATTTATAATATTATTGTCGATTATAGCTGTTTATATGGGTGTGTACATTTTCCAATCCAGTTTTATTTCAGATGGCACTCGCTATTTTGTGCTGTTTGACGACGCTATGATCTCAATGCGTTTCGCTAAGAACTTTGCCGAGGGACTTGGGTTAGTGTGGAATCCTGGAGAAACGCCAATAGAAGGTTATACCAACCCTCTCTGGGTAGTTTTTATGTCTTTTTTCCATCTTTTCCCGATTCCGTGCCTCAAAAATCAGCTTATTTATTCAAATCAGTGGCGCGTTGTTTTTGCTGGCTAATCTCGTGTTTGTAAAAAAGATCACTGAGGAAATTTCAGAAGACTTCTCTTACTCCCTATCTGGCAGTGATCCTCACGGGTTTATATATCCCGCTGAATGATTGGGGCCTACAGGGAATGGAAGTCAGTGGGCTTGTCTTATTGGTTTCAGCGGTAAGTTTTTTGGCAATCCGATCACTTAAGAATGAGATGTTTTCTAAATGGATCTACATTTTATTGTTTGTAGGTACGTTAGTTCGGATGGATATCGTAGTACCCTACCTGGTTTTCTGGGGATTTCTGGTGATCTTTGATGCAAAAAACAGGAAACAGCATCTTATTTGGGGTTTTGGACTGCTTGGCATTCTCCCTGATTGGTCAAACCCTGTTTCGTCATTTTTACTATGGAGATTTGCTGCCAAATACCTACTACCTGAAGATGACAGGGATATCCCTCGTTCTGCGAGTAAAAAGAGGGCTTTTTGTTCTTTATCATTTTATTCGGGATTTTAATTGGGTCCTGTTCATCCTGCCCTTTTTGGTTATCTTTATTCCGATTAAACTTATCAAAACTTCTGCTCGCATTGGTCTTTTCTGCCCAGATTGCGTACAGTGTTTACGTTGGTGGTGATGCATGGGAGCATATCGGGGGAGCCAATCGTTATCTATCAATAGCGATCCCCTTATTCTTTATCCTGTTTGCCTCTGGATGGGAACAGATCAGGAATTCCCTGTTCGCAGCTGTGAAGGATCAAAAATCCATCATAAAAATCACGGGAAATATTGGGTTTGGTCTGGTTGTTTTGCTAAGTCTGCTGAACTTTAATTTCATGAAGGAGAACCAAAATAATAACAAGATAATATCGCTCCAAAATAATATCAAGAGAATGTTTTTATTGTATGAACCCCATTTTATAGAAGGCAACAAATGGAATTTGGAGATCGTTCAGGCGGTTAATAAGGTCACAACACCCGAATGCTGTAATTGCTGTCACAGGAGCAGGATCAATTCCATATTTTACTGAGCGCCATGCCTATGATGTTTTGGGAAAGATCGATTCCTATATTGCCCATTTACCAAACCATATACCCACTGGTGGTTTAGTGAATATTCGTCCTGGGCATATGAAATGGGATTATGAATATACTTTTGGACAGTTAAGGCCGGATATGATCCTTGGTATTTGGGAAAACCGGGAAGAAGCAGAACCGATCCTCGCTGAATACTATACAACAATTAGTGTGAACGGAATGAATTATCTTGTTCTCAAGGGCTCTCCAGAAATACTCTGGGATCAGGTTGACCAGGAGGTTTATTGACGGTTTTGATCACCGGAAAAAAGGAATTTCCAAGAGAAAAAAATGAAAAAATCCTGCAAATCTGTGTGGTATCATATGCAGTCGATTTTTTCAGAAATATTAATCATTTTTCAATTTTGGAGAATGAAATCAATAAAAATTAGGAGAAACACAGCACTATGAATAAAAAAGGAACGATTATCGAGCCCTACGGCGGAGAATTAGTAAACTTGGTTGTCAGCGATTCTGAAAAAGAGGACTGGTTGGAAAAAGCCAACCAATATCCATCCCATCAACTATCTGACAGGTCAATGCACGATCTTGAACTTTTGGCGGTCGGTGGATTTTCACCCCTGACAACATTTATGGGCGAAGAGGATTATAACCGTGTATTAACTGAGATGAGATTGGCAAACGGAGTTTTATTTCCTATTCCGATCACCCTCACTATTCAGAAGGAACAACTACCAACCCGGGGTGAGTGGATAACCCTGAGGGATTCTCGAAATTACATCATAGCCGTGATGCGGATTGAGGAAGTTTATCGCTGGGACCCAATCAGGGAAGCCCGCCTCGTCCTTGGATCAACGGATCATCGACATCCCCTGGTCTCAGAAATGGAACAGTGGGGTGACCTGTGCATCTCTGGTGAACTTCGAGTGATAAATTTGCCGGAATATTATGATTTCACGGATATTCGCACATCTCCTCTCGAGGTCAGGGAAATTCTGGCAAAAATTGGCAATGAAAACGTCACGGCATTCCAGACCCGGAATCCTATGCACAGGGTTCATGAGGATCTAACCAAACGGGCGATCGATAGAGTTGGCGGAAGTCTGTTAATTCACCCTGTTGTGGGTTTGACAAAACCTGGTGATGTGGACCACTATACCCGGGTTAGAGTGTATAAAACTCTGGTTGAAAATTATTATGATGCCAATACTGTCCTGAGTTTACTGCCCTTAGCCATGCGCATGGCAGGTCCAAGGGAAGCTCTCTGGCACGCGATCATACGCCGAAATTATGGAGCAAATCACTTGATAGTTGGCCGGGACCATGCTGGTCCCGGGAATGACAGCAACGGAAACCCATTTTATGGTCCCTACGAGGCCCAGGAAATGGTCGAGCAGTACAAAGATGAAACAGGTGTAGAAGGGGTATTATTTAACGAATTGGTTTACATAGAAAAAGATGACATCTATGTTGCCAAAGAAGATGCTCCGGAAGATGCAGAAGCAAAATTCATCTCCGGTACCCAGGTGAGGGAAGAATACTTAAACAAAGGCAAAGATTTACCGGGATGGTTCACCAGGAAAGAAAGTGCCGAGATCTTGCGCGATTCCTATCCTCCCCTGCACAAACAAGGATTATGCATCTGGTTCACCGGCTTAAGCGGCTCAGGAAAGTCAACCATTGCCAATGCTCTGACCCCAATGCTGCTTGAGCGCGGTCGGGAAGCGACGACTCTGGATGGCGATGTCGTGAGAACCCATTTATCCAAAGGTCTTGGATTCAGTAAAGAAGACCGCGACACAAATATTCTCAGGATTGGTTTTGTCGCGGGAGAAATAGCCCGCCATTCCGGAACAGTGATCTGTGCCGCCATCAGTCCTTACAGCAAAACCCGTAATGAGGCCAGAAAAATGGTGGGCAATGATCAGTTTATCGAAGTGTTTGTAGACACACCCCTGGAAATATGTGAAGAAAGGGATATCAAGGGTTTGTACGCCAAAGCCCGCAGCGGAGAGATCAAGGGTTTCACAGGTATTGATGATCCTTATGAAGCACCTGTCAATGCTGAGATCGTTGTCACCACTGAGAAGAAATCACCAAAAGAATGTGCCCAGGAAATAATTGAATACCTGGAAGGTCGGGGATTCCTCAAACAGGAAGGTTTATATTCGAAATAGTGGGCTAATTGCAGTTGGATCTGATTTTAGAGCCATGGATTCTTCCAGTTGGATATTCCAAGGGAGCAAAACATGAACGGAATTCAAGAGTTATTTGACCTGACGGGAAGGGTTGCAATTGTAACTGGTGGAGCGGGGTTTCTTGGACAGCAGTTCTCAGAAGCATTAACTGAAGCTGGTGCCTCGATCGTTGTGGCTGATATCAATCAAAAAGACGCTAGTCATTTTGCTGCAAAACTGGAAGACAAAGGTGGCAAAGCCATGGGTATTTCCGTGGATGTCACGGACCCTTACTCAGTTCAGAGCTTAATGGAAGAAACCCTGAAGAAATTTGGCAGATTGGATATTTTGGTTAATTCTGCCGCGCTGGACCCCAAATTTGAGGGAATTTCTTCTGAAAAACATGCCACGTCATTTGAAGAATTTTCACTTGATTCCTGGAAAGAAGCCCTTGATGTGAACTTGACTGGTATGTTCCTGATCTGTCAGGCAGGCGGCAAAGATCATGAAGATCTCAGGCAAAGGATCGATCATCAATATATGTTCGACCTACGGCATAACTGGACCAGATCAGCGGTTATATGAGTCCCTTGGTGAACCCAGGCTCTACAAACCTGTCTACTACACAGTCAGCAAAGCTGGTGTATTGGGTCTAACAAAATATATCGCGACCTATTATGAAGGCACAGAGATCCGCTGTAATGCACTCACACCGGGGGGAGTGGAACGAGAGCATGCTCAGGCATTTAAGGAAGCCTACAGCAGCAGAACAGTGCTGGGCAGGATGGCATATCCCCATGAGATGAAAGGAGCGGTTGTATTCCTCGCTTCTGAAGCATCGAGCTATATGACAGGATCTAATCTGGTTGTAGATGGAGGATGGACCGCATGGTAGAAGTACTGACATTTATCCCGGCCCGGGGAGGATCAAAGGGTATTCCCCGGAAAAATATCAAGAATCTGGCTGGACATCCCTTGATTGCCTACAGCATAGCTGCATCCTTAGAGGCAGAATTGGTTAAGAGAACTATTGTCACCACTGATGATCCTGAAATAGCCGAGATTGCCCGGAAGTATGGGGCAGAAGTGCCTTTTCTACGGCCTGAAGAACTGGCGCAGGATGATACCCGGGATCTGCCGGTTTTTCAGCATGCATTGACCTGGCTAAAAGAGCAGGAGGGTTATCAGCCAGACCTGGTTGTCCAGCTCCGGCCAACCAGTCCCTTCCGTCCACCAGGCTTGATTGATGAAGCGATCAATATACTGTTGGATAACCCCGAGGCAACCTCTGTTCGAGGAGTTGTTCCTTCAAATCAGAATCCTTATAAAATGTGGCAGATCCTGGAAAATGGTGCAATGCGGCCAATTCTGGCATCTGGATCAATCAGAACCTTATAATATGCCCCGCCAGGAATTGCCGCAGACTTATTGGCAGACCGGTCACATTGATGTGATCAGGACTGAGACAATTCTCAATGGATCAATGACTGGCGATAATGTCTATGCTTGTCTGATTGACCCGATTTACTCGATAGATCTGGATAGTGCCCTGGATTGGGAGCAAGCAGAATCCCGGATCCCGGATTTGGGAACGAAAATCACGTTTCCTGGCTCCACAAAGATTGGATCCCTAAAGATATATCTCTGGTCGTTCTGGATTTTGATGGTGTGATAACTGATGATCGGGTCTATGTCAATCAGCATGGCGAAGAATCTGTGGCTGCCCACCGGGGAGATGGCATGGGTATAGCCATGCTAAAGAAGACTGGTGTTGAAGTGATTATTTTGTCCACGGAAAAGAATCCAGGTCGTTCAGGCCCGGGCGATAAGTTGGGTGTTGAAGCTTTTCAGGGCATTGATGACAAAAAAAGCTACCTGGAATCTATTCTTACAGAGAAGAAAAGTCCGGGCAGCCAGGTTGCCTATGTGGGTAATGATTTGAATGATTTGGCTTGTTTTTCGCTGGTTGGTTGGGCTGTGGCTGTTGCTGATGCCCATCCTGACCTGCTTAATCAAGCTCAGCTCATTTTAAAAAAGAAAGGTGGTCATGGGGCAGTCCGGGAATTATGTGATTTGATTATTAATGATAAGAAACAATCTGAAACAAGAATTAAGGAGTGAATATGACCAGAGAAGTAATGCTGGGTAATCGCCCGGTGGGAGATGGCCATCCAGTTTATATTATTGCTGAGATTGGGATTAACCATAATGGTGATCTGGATGTAGCCAAACAACTGATTGATGCCGCAGTGGAAGCTGGTTGTGATGCAGTAAAATTCCAAAAGCGAACACCAGAATTATGTGTTCCGGAGGACCAGAGGGATAAAATGCGCCATACTCCCTGGGGATATATCAGCTATATGGAATATCGTGAAAAAGTGGAATTTGATCACGACCAGTTCAGTGAAATTGTAGATTATTGTGCCAAAAATCAAATAGATTGGCAGGCCTCCGCCTGGGACGAACTATCGGTGGATTTCCTGGAACAATTTAATCCTATTGCTCATAAGGTAGCTTCAGCATCCCTGACAGATGCAGACCTGTTAAAGAAGATGCGCGATCAGGGAAGGCCTATCATTCTCTCGACGGGTATGTCCGAGATGGAGCAGATCGAAGCTGCTGTCGAAATGTTGGAACGGATGATTTGATCCTGGCCCACTGCACCAGCTCATACCCCTGTCCTCCAGGGGAATTGAACTTGAGAATGATTCAAACATTGCGGAATATATATCCCTGTCCGATTGGATATTCAGGGCATGAAGTTGGATTACCAACAACCGTTGCAGCTGTGACTCTTGGTGCCTCGTTGATTGAACGCCATATTACACTCGATAGGGCTATGTGGGGTTCTGATCAGGCTGCATCTGTTGAACCGGCAGGCCTGAGACGACTGGTGAAATATATCCGCGTAGTGGAGGAAGCTCTTGGTGATGGAGTCAAAACTGTTTATGAGAGTGAAAAAACCAGTCTTGATAAATTGCGCCGAGTGGATTCTTTACCGATTAGGGGCAGGATCAAGAAGAATTAGCCAAAGTGCAACTGATAGAAAGTGAGGAAACTCAGATAATATGAGACCCCTCTTGAAAAAACTTAATAGGGGAATACAAAAACTGCGCTTATTCTACCTGGTTGGTCAG
Organism: uncultured Chloroflexia bacterium; assembly: GCA_963751575.1. GTDB lineage: Bacteria > Chloroflexota > Anaerolineae > Anaerolineales > UBA11858 > B10-G9. The sequence continues at coordinate 401,715 of CAVVUX010000002.1, forward strand.
TCTAAACAGGAAAATAGCCGCAGAAGTAGATCCGGATCGATCTGAAAAACCGGTCGTGTTTTTTAACGCCTCAGCCAGGTTGGAAGGATTGAATCAAAACGGGGCCTTTAATCTGATCTCAAGCTGGGGTATCCAATTAGCTGGCAGACAGGTTTATCATTTTTCTTGCCGATCCGGAATGAGCCAGTGTGTTATGGGAGCAGGGCTGGGTGATCCCATGGATCCTCCTCCCTGTCAGGGATGCATTCAATACACCAAACTCTTTACTGGCGCTGCCAAAAGTTTCTGGTTTGATTATTCAGAAGATCCCCAATTACGGGAAATCTTCAAGGTAAATCTGTATCTGATCTGCATAAAGATTGAATATAAAGGACGTCCCCTTGGTGAGCTTGTTACGGCAAGCGCTCGCTGGATCCTTCGCAGGCATCATTTAGAGGAAGACCAGGTCACTCGTTATATATTGTGTGAATTCATTCTTTCAGCGAACTCTATTGCTGACGCTTTTTCTAGGTTTTTGATTGAAGTAACACCTGAAGTAATTGTCTTGTTTAACGGATTAATGTTTCCAGAGGCAGTAGTCAGTTGGGTCGCGAAAACAGAAGCAATCAGAGTAATCACCTATGAAGTGAATTTGCAGCCTTTCTCGGCTTTTTTTACGTCCTAACCAGGCAACCAGCTATCCAATGGATATTCCCCCGGATTTTAGACTCTCTGATCCACAAAATCAGCTTCTGGACCATTATCTGGAAAAACGGTTTCAAGGGGGATTTTAAAATGGCTGGAATTAAATTCTGGCCAGCTATGGACCAATTACCAGCTGATTTCTTAGCTCATGCAGACCAATTCGACCAGCTGGTTCCTGTCTTTACTAATGTGATCTTTGATACCAGTCAGGCCTTTGCCAATGTGATCTTTTCGAGATATGTTCGATTGGCTTGACCATGTGATCGGGACAGCAGGCAGATATCCGGATACTCTTTTTGTGATCAGGGCCCATCCGGATGAGATGAGAAAAGGTAAAAGCAGCCAGGAAAGTGTCCTTTCCTGGGCAGCAGGTATTGATCTTGCCGAGCTTGCCAAATGTCATGATTATTGGACCGAATGAGACATTAAGTTCTTATGAGCTTATCCAACGGCTCAAGTTTGTCATGGTTTATAACTCTTCGATCGGTCTAGAAGCTTCTTTGTTAGGCCGTCCCGTCCTCTGTGCGGGAAAGGCCCGTTATACTCAATATCCAACCGTTTTCTTTCCGGATTCGTTGGCGCAGTATGAAGATTTGTTGGATAACTTCCTCAGTTCGCCTTCGATCTTCCTTCCTGAAGATTTTAAAGAAAACGCACGCAAGTTCTTATTTTATCAACTGTACAGAACATCGCTTCCTTTTGGTGAATTTCTAACAGAACATACAACTCCTGGATATGTCCAGATTAAGAAATATTCCTTTGGAAAAACTAAAACCCGGAAGTTCAAAGGTCATTGACACAGTTGTAAATGGTATCCTTGCAGGTGAGAGAATTTATTTTGGAGACCGACGAATTATGAAACTCTATTATCGGATCAAGCGCAAACTCAAGTTGTTGAGGTTGAAATTCAGGAGATTTCAAGCAGCCAGGCGCTGGGGCAGAGATGCCCTGGCACAAGCTCCTCCTGTGCTTGGATTTGCAATTCCTAAAGCGGGCTCTCATCTGATAATCCAGATCTTATATGGGTTAACCAGGATTGGCCCATTTGTTAAACCAGGCTTGCCGCCGGTAAATCGATTTGAGGATAATACAAAACAGATTGAAGCAACCATTCTCGATGAAATTACTGGGATGCGTTCTGGAGAGATCCGGTACGGATATTTGCACTCGAAAGAGCCCTACCTCTCTGCAATCACCGCTCCTGGTAGGGCATCAATTTTTGTCTACCGAGATCCCCGAGACCAATTGGTCTCCCTTGTTTTTTATGCAAAAGATATGCAGCTTGATCATCACATGCATAAATATTTCGATCAAGGATTATCGACCATGGAAGAACGCTTAAATGTTGTGATAGAAGGTAGTGATCTTCCTGAACTGCTGATGGTGAACGTCCGGGAGAGATATGAGGATTATCTGGGCTGGTTTGAAGAGGACGATGTTCTCTGCCTGAAATTTGAGGATCTTATTCTTGATCAGGAAAACACCCTGGGGAACATTCTTGATTATATTGAACAATTTGGAGTTTCTCTTTCAGTATCCAGACCTGAGGCAATCAAGGTATTAATGGACGCTATACAACCAAAAGACTCAGGTACTTTTCGTAAAGGCGAGCCTGGCAGTTGGAAAGATCACTTTACTGAGGAAAATAAACGACGATTCAAAGCGGTTGCAGGAGACTTGTTATCCAGATTGGGATACGAGGAAAATGACCAGGATTGGTGAACTTAAGCTGAGTGAATTATGAATACTTCTAAACCTCTCTGTTCAATTGTGATCCGGGCTTTTAATGAAGAAAAGCACATTGGAAAGCTGCTTGCAGGTATCCAACTGCAGACCTATCCGGCAGTTGAGATAATCTTGGTAGATTCTGGTTCGAGAGACAACACGCTGAAAATAGCCAGTAAGTATCCCGTTAAAATAGTTCCAATTGCTTCTTCTGAGTTTACGTTTGGGCGATCTCTTAATCGCGGTATTGCTGCCGCAGCTGGTGATCTGATTGTCATCATCAGTGCCCATTGTTATCCGGTTTATCCAGATTGGTTGGAAAAAATGCTTGACCCATTTGAGGATGATCTGATTGCCGTCAGTTATGGAAAGCAGCGGGGTGGTGAAAGCAACCATTTCTCTGAGCATCAATTTTTCAGAACCTATTTTCCCGATATCAGCCAACCCGATCAGGGTCAGCCATATACCCACAATGCCAATGCTGCAATTCGCAGATCGATTTGGGAGCAGCATCACTACGATGAAGGCATAACAGGACTGGAAGATCTGGCTTGGAGTAGTTGGGCGAAGGAGGAGGGTTATAAAATCGCCTACGTGGCCGAAGCCGAGATTATTCATATTCACGATGAAACTTACGGTCAGGTTCAGAACCGCTATCAAAGGGAAGCCATTGCTATGAAGCAGATCCTGCCCGAGAGCAAATTTTCTTGGCGAAACATGATCAGTATGCTGCTGAGAAAGGTCGCCAGGGATTTTTCTCAATCAAAGAGGGAGGGGAGGTTTTTTAAAGAGTTCTGGGGAATTATTCGCTTTCGTTTTATGCAATATCTGGGTACCTGGCAAGGATACCGCTATTCTGGCAAGATCGATCAGAATCTTCACACAAAGTTTTACTATCCTCCTGGTATCTTGACTGAAAAAATACCTATTTCTCGGCCTGTAGAACCCATTCAGTATCCACAAGATGCTGATGAGGAGAACTGATATTTATGACAAAATTAGCAGCCCTTGTTCCCATGAAACATAATTCCCAACGCGTTCCAGAAAAGAATTATCGGGATCTAAGCGGAAAACCATTATTCCATCATATTTTGTTGACTTTATTATCCGTTCCGGAAATTGATCTGATTTGTGTTGACACTGATAGCATAGTGATAAAACAAGGCATATTGGAACACTTTCCAGCTGTCACTGTAATTGACCGCCCGCTGGACTTGAGGGCTGATACCATCCCTATGAACCGGATTATCGAACATGATATGTCAGTGATCCAGGCTGATTTATATCTGCAAACTCACAGTACCAATCCATTGTTAAAGGCCGAGACTATATCCAGGTCCATCAGGTTGTATCATGATCTAAAAGATCAATCTGACTCTTTATTCTCGGTTACTCGTTTGCAAAAACGGCTTTACAGCAGGGCAGGTAAGGCATTAAACCATGACCCTTCAGAATTGGTCCAAACCCAGGATTTACCACCTTTGTACGAAGAAAATTCATGCATCTACCTTTTTTCTGAGGCTGGAATGAAAAAATCTGGCCATAGGATCGGCAGCAATCCTTTGATGTTTGAAATTGACCCTTCTGAAGCCTGGGATATAGATACACCGCTGGATTTTAAGATTGTCCAATGTTTGATGAATCAGAAAGGTAGGTGAATTATGCCGATAGTTTTGTTTTCAGCGCCCTACATGATTCCATTTCTTGACAGGTTTCAACCTGTTCTGGCCAGATTTGGGGTAGAGTTGATCGTCCCCGAGGTTGAAGAGCGACTTGAAGAGGAACAGATTCTGGAATTTGCAGGAAAATTTGATGGGGTGATTTGTGGAGATGACCGGTTTTCCCGCCAGGTTATAGAGGCCTGCCTGCCAAGATTGAAGGTGATCTCCAAATGGGGTACGGGGATCGATTCGATCGATAAAGAGGCCTGTCAGGAGTTAGGAGTTGTTCTCGGTAATACACCAAATGCCTTTACAATTCCTGTTGCAGATTCGATTCTGGGTTATATGCTCAGCTTCGCCCGCCAGCTTCCCCAAATGGATCGAGCCATGAAAGAAGGAAACTGGAAAAAGATTCCGGGAAAGTCTTTGAGTGAATGTATCCTTGGCGTCATAGGTATCGGCAATATTGGTAGTGCAGTCGTTACCCGGGCCCATGCTTTTAATATGAAAATTCTTGGTACTGATATTCGCCAGATCGATTCGGATTTTGTCAAAAAATATTCCTTGGAAATGGTCAGTTTGAAGGAGTTGCTGGAAAAATCAGATTTCATCAGCATCAACTGCGATTTGAATCCATCCAGCCATCACATCATTGATAAAACTGCTCTTTCGATTATCAAACCTGGAGCAATCCTGATCAACACTGCCCGGGGTCCATTAGTGGATGAGAAAGCCTTAATAGAGGCTTTGCAATCTGGGCGATTGGCTGGAGCAGCCCTGGATGTTTATGAGTTTGAACCTTTGCGAGAGGACAATCGGCTGAGGACATTTGCCAACGTGTTGTTAGCGCCTCATAACTCCAATTCAAGTCCGGGTGCCTGGGAGAAGGTTCACTGGAATACAATCAAGAATTTGTTGGATGGTTTGGATATACGTTACCAGATCAATGAAAAGGGTGAAATCTCATGAAAAATAAAAGTGTCGTGATTACAGGCGCGGCTGGCGGAATAGGTCAAGCATCGGTCAAAGTATTCATTAAAGATGACTGGTTTGTTTTTGGTATAGATCGATCATCTTATCCGGGTAAGTTTCCAGATTCCGGTTTATTTATTAAAGCTGATGTCGCCGAGGAAGAAGATTGGAATGAAATTCATTCTAAGATCTCCAAACTCACAAACAATATTGATGGATTGATTAACAATGCTGCTATTCAGATTACTAAACCGCTGGTAGAAACATCAGTTGAAGAGTGGGACAAAGTATTGAACGCAAACTTGAGATCAGTATTTCTCAGTGTGAAAATGCTCTATCCATTATTGAAATTGGGTAGAGGAGGCGCAATAGTCAATGTTTCATCGGTCCATGCAGTAGCAACATCGAAAGATATCGCAGCTTATGCTGCTTCAAAGGGCGGCATGCTGGCCCTGACCAGGGCCCTGGCTGTTGAATTAGCGGAAGACAATATCAGGGTCAATGCGGTTCTGCCGGGAGCAGTCGATACCGGAATGCTCAGGGCTGGTTTAAACAGGGATCATGCAGGCGGAGGTTCCGCCGAGGAACGCCTGGAAAATTTAGCCCGCAGAACGGTCAGCGGGAAGATCGGAACACCGGAAGAGATTGCCCGGGCAATCCTTTTTCTGACTGATAATGATAGGTCGTCCTTTATAACCGGCCAGCCATTGATCATTGATGGTGGTGCCACCGCAAGATTGAGCACAGAATAAGTCTATGACTTCTTTTAAGCAATCTCTCCGGGATATGCTCCCACCTGAACTTTACCAGTCTCTCCAGAATGGCAGAGATGCCATTGTTCGTCTGGCTGACATTCCAGGTGTATATCTTCATCCCTGGAAATTGGATTCCAATCGCAGGATCATCAAATATCAAAACAGGTATTCTGGACAACGCTGTTTTGTGATCGGCAATGGTCCAAGTTTGAACAAGATGGACCTATCTTACCTGAAGAATGAAATCACCTTTGGTATGAACAGGGTTTATCTTGCATTTAATGAGTGGAAATTCCAAACAAGTTTTTTGGTGTCAATAAACGATCTGGTGATTGAACAGAGCCGGGAGGAATTACGTGAATCTGACCATGCCCAAATTCTTTTCATGGCGGTCACGAGAGCTGCTGTACCCGGAACGGCCAACCGGATGAGCATACTCATTTTTTGCATACACATCCTATACCGGACCAAAATTTTCTGATCACCTGCGGGCACGTTTTTGGGAGGGAGCTACAGTGACTTATATCTGTCTCCAGCTGGCCTATTGTATGGGTTTCCAGGAAGTTTATTTGATCGGCGTGGATCATAATTTTGATACAAAAGGAAAAGCCAATCAGACAATTACATCAAAAGGAAATGACCCCAATCATTTTAGTCCTGATTATTTTGGGAAAGGTTTCCGCTGGCAGCTGCCGGACCTGGAGACCTCAGAAAGAGCGTATCGCCTGGCAGATCAAAAATATTTGCAAAATGGTCGGCAAATTTTTGATGCTACGCTTGGTGGAAAATTATCAGTCTTCCCAAAGGTAGATTATAAAGGACTATTCAGCGGAGATCGGAGGGGCATCATATAATAATGGTAATGAAGAAATCAATCTTAGCTCCCACACGATTCTGGTATATAGTCCTCCTGGCAGTGGTCCTGGTCTGCGGCCTGGTGACCAGACTCTACGATCTGACCGATCCCCCCTGGATTTTGCTTCAACGCGCCAGCTCAGGTCAGCTTTAATTGCTCGAGGTATGTACTATCCCAAATTGGATGACGCCCCGGATTGGCAGCAGGAGATCGCGGAAAAACAAGGCAGACACAGTATGATCGAACCGACCATATTGGAGTCAATCGTAGCGGGAACGTATTTTCTAGTTGGCGCAGAATATATTTGGATAGCTCGGATTTACTCATCGATTATTCTGGGTCCTGGGTGGGCTGGCATTGTTTTTTCTTGTTGAAGAATTGGTTTCAACCGATGCTGCGTTTTTTGGGCTCGCCTATTATTTATTTGTTCCTTTTGGCATTATCGCCAGCAGGAGTTTTCAACCCGATCCGCTTTTAACGGCTTGATCATTGTTTCCTGGTGGACATTCTTCAAATGGTATCGATCATCGACCTGGAAATGGGCTCTGATTGCAGGTCTTTCTTCCGGTGCGGCAATGATCGTAAAGTCAACAGCAGTCTTCTTCCTGTTATTTGCTTTTGCATTTTTGGTTCTTCAGAAAGATCAATTTCAAGAAATTGATCCGTGACAAGCAGGTCTGGACAATTTTGACCCTTTCTGGGCTTCCAGTCCTGGCCTATCATATTTATGGTGTTTTTATCGTTGGATCGTTGGGGGAACAATTCCAGGGCCGTTTCTTCCCTCAAATGTTGAGTGACCCTCGTTATTATCTGCAGTGGAAGAACGCCATTTCATCTGTTTCAGGTCACTATTTGATCCTGATCGCAGCCATCGTGGGTTTGGCCCTGTATTTCCGGAAAGCGAAACTTTGGTATCTTCTGGGGATAGGATTCGGATATATTCTTTACTGTTTATTCTTTACCTACCATATCACAACCCACTACTATTATCATCTGCCGCTGATTCCATTTGTCGGCATCCTGTTGGCCGGTTTATATGAATTCATTATCAAATTCTTCCAGCACAAAGTCTTTTCGACGTTAATCCGGGTTGTTTTGGGCTTGATCCTGCTTGCGGGGGTTAGCGGAGGCTACTATATCCTGCATCAGGAAGATTACAGCAATGTACCGTACTATTACAGCAAGGTTGCCGGTTTTGTTGAGTGGGATGCAAAAATAATTACCTTAAGCCAGGATTATGGAAATCGGATAGCTTTTTATGGTTGGATCATTCCCAGGCAGTGGAAGAACATTGGTGACACTGCCTATGACCAACTCCGCGGCGCTGAATCGGACCCATTCCTGGAAAAATTTGAGGAGTACACGGATGGTTATGATTATTTCCTGATCACACAGCTGAACCAGCTGGAAAAGCAGGAAGAGTTATTCAACCATCTATAATAATACCTTTATCGTTCATGTCGAAGGTGGAGGTTATATTATCTATGATCTCAACCAGAGAAAATGACTAAATTATGAGCTGGCAGCCGTTAGTTTCCATTGTGACACCCTCCTATAACCAGGTAAATTATCTTGGAAGTACTATTAAATCAGTCCTGGAGCAGGATTATCCAAAGATTGAATATGGAGTTGTGGATGGTGGCTCAGATGATGGCAGTATTAATGTTATCAAGAAGTATGAGAAACAATTAAGTTGGTGGGTCTCTGAACCTGATCAAGGCCAAAGCCATGCGATTAATAAAGGCATTAACCGCAGCCATGGTGAAGTGGTTGCGCTGGTTGAATTCCGATGATATCTATCTTCCGAACGCGGTATCTCAGGCAATTGATTGCATGGAACGATATCAAGTGGACCTGGTTTTTGGAAATGCGATTATTATCGATGAAACTGGAAATCCTCTGGGTGATTTGAGGTTTGAGGATTGGGGGTTGGAGGATTTTTTGCGTTTCAGGGTTATTTGCCAGCCTGCGGTTTTTATGAAACGGCATGTCTGGGACGAAGTATCAGGTTTGGATAATGATTTTCATTATATGCTCGATCATCAGCTCTGGATCAAGATTTCCCACTTGTTCTCCGTGAAATTCATACCTTCCTTTTGGGCAGCGTCGAGATATCATAAACAGGCAAAAAATGTTGCCCAGGCAGCGGGATTCTCAGAGGATATTCTCGAGTTGCTGGATTGGATCAAGAAAGACCAGGCGCTTAGTAAATTTTATGATCAAGATCAGGATCATATTAGAGGTGGTGCCTATCGGTTGAGCGGTCGGTATCTGTTGGATGGAGACTTTCCGTTCAAGGCCCTGATTGATTATTGCCGTGCCATCAGGTATTGGCCAGTCCTATGCATTAAAACATTGGCGCAGGATTTTGTTTTCCCTGATCAGTCTGATCACTCCCCTTAAAATTAGATCAGTTTAGCAAGGTGCCCCTCAAATCGACCCCTGAGGATTGGGGAAATTTATCCAAGCTGGCCGGGAATTAATCTTGATCGAGGACCTCCCATGAGTAGATACTCGTGATCTGACTCCGATCCTGATCACTGGTGCCCACCGATCCGGAACAACCTGGGTTGGTAAAGTGATCGCGCAGGATCCTTCCGTTGCTTATATAGGTGAACCGCTTCATCTTAATCATTCCCTTGGTGTTCTATCCCAACCGGTTGAGTGCCTGGTACCAATATATATCTGACGAAAATGGAGAACAATTCTATAACGCATACCAGAATACAATCAGGCACAGGTACCAGCTGAAGAACGAAATCTTGAATATCAAAAATATTAATTCTGCAGGAAAATTGGTGCGAGATCAGATTTCCTTTCTGTCAAATCGGATATCAAATCGGAGAGCTTTGCTTAAGGATCCGTTTGCAGTGCTGTCAGTCCCCTGGTTTCTTAAACAATTGGATGCTAAAGTTGTGATCATGATCAGACATCCGTTATCATTCATTAGCAGCCTTCAGCGCTTGGAATGGCCGTTTGATTTTGATAATATCCTCCAGCAACCATTATTAATGCGTGATTATTTTGAGCCGTTTCGGCAGGAGATGCTGCAGATTAATCAAAAAAAAGAGGATATCATTGGTCAGGGCATCTTATTATGGAGAATGATCTACTCAGTTGTAGATCGATTTCAACAACAGGATCTAAATATGATGATCGTCAGGCATGAGGATATATCTCGGACCCCGACAGGATTATTTTCTGAGATCTGTGATTATTTGAAACTGGAATTCTCTGAGAATATCGAAGTAGCGATCCTGCGTTCCACTCACGATACAAAACCCAACCGAGGTTTCAGATCAAAACGAACATGCTGTTTTATTAGACAGTCTGAAAAATCTATCGCAACTGGAAAAAAAGGCTGACTGAAGATGAGGTCACTAGGATTATTTCCGGCAGCCAGGATATTGCCGATATTTACTACCCGCGAGAGGAATGGAAAGAATGGTAGAGCAACCTTTGGTTTCCATCGTGACTCCATCCTATAATCAGGCTGAATTTCTACCCTGAAACAATCAATTCTGTTCTTAATCAAGATTATCCGCGGATAGAATATGTTATTGTGGATGGTGGATCAACAGATGGAAGTGTGGGATCATCAAAGAATACCAGGACAGAATTTCCTGGTGGGTGTCGGAAAAAGACCAGGGCCAGACAGATGCGATTAACAAAGGTTTCCAAAAAACGACAGGGCAGATCTATGCCTGGTTAAACTCTGATGATTTGCTCAAACCCGGGGCAGTTTCAGAAGCTGTCAATTTCTTACTCAGAAATCCGGAAATAGGACTGGTTTATGGTGATCTCCACTACATCAATGGTAAAGGCAAATATATCGGCAATTTTAATGCCAGGCAGACTGACCTGCAAAAATTGCGGAGGGGCTACGTCCATATTCCTCAACCGGCAGCATTTTGGCGGGCTGAGATCTGGAATCAAGTGGGACCATTAGATCCCAGCTTATTTTTTGCGATGGATTATGATCTCTGGATCAAAATCGCCACTGTGACACAAATTCACTATCATAAAGGGTCTTATTGGGCTGATTTCCGGATCCATGGTGGATCAAAAACGATTAGCAGCTGACGAACAATGCTGGGATGATATGCTCAAGATCCACCGCCGTGATGGGGGCAGCTGGTTGTCGATCCTTGTTGTTAAATACTGGCTTAGAAAGCTGGCAGGTCCGATCTGGCGCTGGGTCAAACTGCTAAAATATAAATCTTCTTAACCGACCATTTTCAGGAGAATCACCTTATGGAAGAGTGGAGATTTCAAGAGAAAATTATCAAGTTCATCAAGACCTGGCCGAATATGGTCCTTGTTTTTATCGGATCAGGAATGCTCGCTGGTCTACTGGTATTATTTATTTCCCTCCAGTTCAAAAGGCGACAGCAGAATTTTATCTTGGGATAGATATGACCCGGGTATATGATGTCTCATCCCTGGCATCTTACGCGAAATCTGAACCATTTAATATTGACGACTATAAAAATTGGCAGCTTTCTCAGGTTGATTCTATCGCTACGTCAGATTGGATTGCCGATCAGGTCCTTGAGGAACTCAAGAATCAGGACCTCTACTGGGAAGATCTAACGGTTACCGATTTTATTAGTATGCAGGATATTGATTGGTATGATGTGGGGGTTTGGAAATTGAGGATTCATGACCGGGATGGAAAATTGGCCTTGGATGGAGTTGAGGCTTGGAGGGATGTCCTGCTCAAGGAGTTAAATGTTCTGATCATAGAAAGTGAGGATGTTCTCGCTATTGATGGTCGCCTGAGGGCTGTAAATCAAGAACTTGTCAATCTTGCGATCCGACGGAGTGAGTTAGAGCAGCTTGATGAGAAATCTAGAATCCACCCTAGCTATCTTGGAGGCACTGAATCCTGAGGAAAAATTACCTGAACCAACGAGAGAGGATTTGTGGGATCTGGTCGCAGTCAGCGCATCCGATGACCTTCTGTGGGAAAAGACCATGCTGGAATTTCCTGCTCCAGGACAACCTGTCGCGGCCATGACTGATTGGCTGATTGTGGTTTTAGCCCGGGGTATGAAGGAGAAAGACCAGAATCTAGAAATCAGATTATCTCTGGAAAATGATCTGGAGGTTATTTTGGGGGATTACAGGGAAGAAATTGAACAAGCTCAAGGCTTGTCATCCAGCTTATATGTTGAGAAACAGGCTGCAGATCCATATTTGGAGACCTATTACCCCGCCAGTGTTGTGGGCCTGATTGGCAGTTTCGTTGGTTTACTCGTCTATATCATCGTTTGGGTGATGCAGTCTGAAATGCGAGCGGAAAAGAAATGATCAAGAAGTTAGCTAGATCGATCTCTGTGATACTGATGGCTGGCGTTTTCCTTTCTTTGCCAGTTACGAATTTTCCGTACTTCCCGTCCAGTATTGGTGGGAACTCTGTTCTTGTCAGACCTTTGCTTATCTATCCTCTCGCGGGTCTTGTCCTACTGCTCGTGATTCCCCGATTGATATCTAAGGCAGTCCCACGGCCGGTGCTGATAATAATCTTGTTTTTCATTTGGGGAGTGGTTGTTTCAATCCTGCCGATATTATTGGGGGTAACTTCGCCTTGGAAAGAAGTTTCCCTGATTCCGAGAGAGATCAGAACAATATTCACTCTGGTGTTGGGAATATTGCTTTACTTGTCAATTAGTCTCTACCCACAGACTAGATCAGATCTTCGAACATCCCTGAAATGGCTCTATGGCGGATTGCTGCTGGTCTTAATTTGGGGAACGATGCAGGCCCTCTATACGCTGGATCTTGTGCCAGGATGGTTTGAGCTGATGAGTAATGCGCAGCAATTCATTTCTGCAAAATCTCTTAACCCCGACCGAATTTCTGGAATGACTTATGAACCAAGCGCATTTGCAGATCAATTGGTTGTGATCTGGCTGCCATGGATAAGCGCAGCCAGCTTGAATAATTACACTGTATATGTTTGGCGGTGGAAATGGATAACCATTGAAAGGATATTAAGCGCCTGGACTTTAATTATCCTCGCCTTTACTCTTTCTCGGACGGGTTTAATTCTCGGTGTGGGAACCATACTATTTGGGGTTTTGATCAGTTTCAGAAAAATCCCGCAAGGGGATGAACAACATGACTGCAACTCACAAAAAGACCCTCCTTTGTTAAGGATGGTAAGAGAATACCGAATCCTACTTATCCTATTTGGCGTTGTTGGTTTTTTAATAATATTCTATTTGTTGGGTACCCAGGTTGCTTATATTAATCGGGTGTGGGAATACTTTTCGCTGAACAGGGAGTTTGACTTAAGGAAGTATTTCAACTATATTGGTTTTGGTGCGAGGGTTACCTACTGGGAAACCGCCTGGCGGATATTTTTAGATTTTCCTATTTTTGGTGTTGGACTGGGAAATTTCGCAATTTATTTTTCAGATTATGTCCCCTTCCAACATCTGGTAATAACACCAGAACTTTTACTTCGCCTGGTTCCATCGAGCGGACGGTCCCGGGTAGTCTCTGTAAAACACTTTCTGATCCGGATCCTGGCAGAAATGGGCTTGGTTGGATTTGGGATCTTTATGGTATTTTTGATAGTCCTGGGGTTAATGGGATTGTATTTATGGCGGTCCAGGAATGAAGAAGACCATTTTTGGGGCACAGCGGCACTGATTGGTCTTGTTGCGTTTATTGGAGATACTTTCTCTTTCGATTCATTTGCTATTCCAAATCCCTGGGTATTGTTTGGACTGATAACTGCCGCATTTTCAGTCCTGAAAAATAAAATTATCACTGTGAGAGGAAATGGATAAACAACAGAAAATTATTGGTTTGATCGTTATTGGTATCGTCTTGTTTAGCTGCATATGTCTGGCTTGCGGTCTGAGCATATTTGGATTGACCAGTTGGCTGGGGATTAAAGAATACTCAACATCAGAAACGACAGAGGTTGAGGTGATATCTCCTGCAGCACCTAACCTGGCTCATGATTCTGAACAATCTGGTGAGGTTTATTCATCAACCTTGGAAACTCTAAATAATGTTGAGATTCCAGTCAATGATCCCTTGGATATTGCTCAGCGCTTGGAAGGAAAGGAAAATATACCCCTGACGCTGCCTGTTGAGAATCTCAATCGCCAGGTAGGCGAAAAAGAAAGTTTCTGGGTCACCAATACAGACAGTGCAGAAAACTTCCAGGTCCAGACGACATTGGCCGCTGTTACAGATCACCTGTATTTTTGGATTGAAGATGGTGTGGATTATTCCCAGAACGCCCTGGACAAATTAGCCAGAGAATTTGAGGATGTCATCTATCCAATTAATCAGGAATTTTTTGGCTCGGAGTGGTTTCCGGGAGTGGATGAAGATCCGCACCTCTATGTGATTTATGCCCGGGGTTTAGGAAATAACCTGGCAGGATACTACTCTTCGATTGATGAATATCATCCCCTGGTTCATGAATTCTCCAATGCTCATGAAACCTTTATGCTCAGTGCGGATAATGCCGGATTGTCTGAAGATTATACTTATGGTGTCTTGGCCCACGAATTCCAGCACATGATCCATTGGTATCGAGACCGCAATGAGACTTCCTGGCTTAATGAAGGGTTTTCTGAACTTTCTACTTTGTTAACAGGACAGCGAGACGGGCCAACTCACGATTATTATTTTGCGGATAATCCAGACACTCAGCTTAATGACTGGCCGAATAATCCCAACGAAACCATACCCCATTATGGGAATGCGTTCTTATTCGTGACCTATTTTATGGACAGGTTTGGCAGTGACGCTACCAAAGCCCTGGTCGCCCATAAACTAAATGGACTTCAGAGCATTGATAATGTACTGGAAAGTATGGGTATGTTCGATCCGGATACTGGAAATCTCATCACTGCCGATGATGTTTTTTTGGATTGGGTGGTCACAAACTATCTCAAAGATCAATATAACGTTACAGAGCGGTTCAGCTATTCATCTTATCCTGCTGCTCCGAGCTTCTACCCCACTGAGACTATAGAAAGCTGCTCAACCGATGAACTCAAGCGAGATGTGCATCAATACGCTGCTGACTATATCGAATTGTCCTGCCTGGAGGATTTTTCACTCCACTTCACAGGCCAGCAAAGTGTTCAAGTCATTCCGGAAAATCCATACTCTGGTTCCTTTGCATACTGGTCTAATAAGGGTGATCATTCGGACATGCGTCTGACCCGTGAATTTGATTTCAGTGATGTCAGCGGACCGATCACGCTCAAGTATTGGACCTGGTATGATCTGGAAGAGGATTATGATTATGTTTTCCTTGAGGTTTCCAGCAATGGCGGTGATTGGAGAATCATCAGGACTCCCTCAAGTACTTCTGATAACCCATCAGGGAACAGCTATGGTTGGGGTTACAACGGCCTTTCAGGGGGAGATGGAAGCTGGATCCAGGAAGAAGTGGATCTATCAAGGTATGCGGGCGAAATCATTAAAATCCGGTTTGAATATATAACAGATGCCGCAGTCCATGGTGAAGGATTGCTGCTGGATTCGATCTCAGTACCTGAAATTTCTTATTTCACTGATTTTGAAACTGATAGTGGTGGATGGATACCAGAGGGGTTTGTGAGGATTGAAAATAAACTTCCCCAGACTTATCGTTTGGCTCTCCTTCATCTGGGTGCTGTTCCCCGGGTCGAGTACTTATCAATAACCGATGGAAACGATGTTGAAATACCCGTATCACCGGGAGCCACCGGATCCAGTTCCACTATTTTAGTTGTTACAGGAACTACCCGCTTCACCAGGCAAACAGCCAGTTACTGGTTTGAGCTCACAGAAAAATAAGAGATAGCATAAACTCCCTGGAAACAGGGAGTTTATTATTAACCAGGATTTGTGATCTTCTGGTTTAGCAAAAGTTCGGAATCAAGATCAGATCAATCGGCCTTGATTAATTCATCCAGATACAGCTCAAGTTCTTCTCGTTTTTTCTGGGCAGCGTCCTTGATCTCAAGCTGGATTTGATCAGCCTGTTTTTTTATCGAGAACCTTAACTCTTCCCCAGAATAGGGAGCGAACAGCAGAGCAGCTAAACCACCTAAAACTCCTCCCAGTACTGCGCCAAGTGTAAATGCCAATGCTTTTCTCATCTAACAATCTCCTTTCAACAATCTAATCAATGTTAATTATAATTGGTCTTGAGGAAAAAGGGACCTCCGCTTCCCGCTTTTGGAGTTATTGATGATAGATAATAAACTTCCGCTATTGGATCTTCACCGGCATCTGGATGGGAGCATACGCCTCGAAACCATTCTGGATTTGGGTAGAAAACACAAGATTGATTTGCCTGCTGATAACCTGGAGGGTTTGCGTCCCTTTGTCCAGGTCACAGATCCCCGGCCGGGAGTGATGGCATTTATTGATAAATTTCAATATATGGTAGGAGTCTTGGCAGATTATGATGCCTGCAGACGGGTTGCCTATGAAAATGTCGAGGATGCCTACCTGGAGGGTATTGATTATATTGAACTCAGGTTCAGCCCGTTGTTTATGGCTGAACCACATGGCTTGGACCCCGCAGGCGTTGTTGAAGGAATTCTCGAAGGCGTCCATCAGGGCCGGGCTGATTTTGATATCAAAGTAAACTTAATAGGTATCATCAGCAGAACCTATGGACCTGATCGGGGATGGCAGGAACTGGAGGCTTTATTGGCGTATAAAGATCAAATTATTGCTCTGGATCTGGCAGGAGATGAAGTAAACTTTCCGGGAAAGCTGTTTGTTGATCATTTCCGGGAAGGTCAGGATGCTGGTTGGTATATTACTGTGCACGCCGGAGAAGAATCTGGCCCGGACAGCATCTGGCAGGCAGTAGAGGAATTGAATGCGGTTCGGATCGGACACGGAGTGAGCGCCGCCAAAGATCCGCAATTGATGGATTTCCTCGCCGACAACGAAATAGGCATTGAATCAAATCTAACTAGCAATCTGCAAACCAGGGTAATTGATAATTATCTGGCCCATCCTTTAAGGAAATTTCTTGAAAACGGGATTTTGGCGACAATTAACACCGATGATCCAGGGATCAGTGCGATTGATCTGAAATATGAATATGACCATGCTGCTCCAGCTGCTGGCCTCTCACCGGATATGATCCAGCAAGCTCAGCAAAATGCAGTCAAGATTGCCTTCCTCGAACAGGAAGATAAAATTACCTTACAGAAAAAAGCTATTGGGAGAACGAATTCGAATGAGTAAACAAGTTATTCTGTCGGTGGGTATGCCCCGGGCAGGTTCAGGATGGTACTACAATCTAACCCAGGACCTGGTGATTGCAGCTGGCGGTGTCGACGCCAAAATAATTCGATCCAGATATGGTTTGAATAAACTCTTAACACAAGTGAATTGCAATCTGGGAACATTGAGCAGTTATCGCCTGATCCCGGTTCTCGCCCCCTTGATCTTTGAACCCGGCTATGTGATTAAACTGCATGCTGGAAGACGCCCTCTCGCAGATCAGCTCATCAAATTAGGAGTGATAAAACCAACCTTCATCTTTCGGGATCCGAGAGACTGTTTGCTTTCAGCATATGAAAATGGCCAGCTGATGTCTTCCCAAGGAATGACCAATGCATTTACACCTTTAAAGACTCTGGATGATGCAATTATGTTCATGGATTTTTATGTCAAAGTAGCCCGGGAGTGGATTGCCCAACCAGATACAATGGTTGTGAAATACGAGGATTTAAAGGGTAATTACGATCAGGAAACTAGCCGCCTGATTGCTTTCCTGGGAGTTGACCCAGGCGATGTGAATGTTAAACGCATTCTCAATCAGTATCGTCCAGATCAGAAACCAAACAAGAAGCCGGGACTTCATTTTTCCAAGGGAAAGGTAGGCCGCTACCAGGAAGCATTCACGCCGGATCAACTGAATTTGTGTGAAAAGTTATTCGGTGATTTTTTGGTAGAGCACGGATATGAAAACTCACTCAGTTAAATACGATCGGATCTGGTGCCTTATCAACTTCGGATGCCGAGTGGATTTAAACGATAATAGAAAGCTGCAATTAAAACCTGCAGTGAAGCAGATCCAGGACCATTTGATGATGAATATGGAGATTACTTGGGATGAATGAGAATAATGTGAAACCTATATTAGTGACTGGAGCACATCGTTCTGGGTCTACCTGGGCGGGAAATATGATTTCATCACCCCCGGACATCGCTTATGTGAATGAACCTTTCAATATCCTGTATAAACCTGGTTCTTGCCGACCGCATTTCACTCATTGGTACACATACGTCTGCGACGAGAATGAATCCCTCCATTTTAAGTATATTGAGGACTGTCTGAGTTATAAACCGCGCATGTTTAACAAAGTTCTCAAACACGGGTCTCTGAGAGATCTGCCGAGGATATCAAAATTCCAGATTGAGTGTTATAAAGCCCGGTTGCTGGGTAAAAGGCCCCTGATGAAGGATCCATTGGCAGTTCTCTCCAGTGAATGGCTGGCGAACGTTTTAATATGGATGTCGTCATCCTGATCAGACATCCAGCCGCATTTGTTGGTAGTCTGAAAGTTGCAAACTGGCCATTTCCTTTTTCCGATTTATTAAATCAACCACTTCTGATTGAACAGCATTTTTCAAGGTATGAATCAGAAATATCGGAATACGCAGAAAATGAACGTGATCTAATCGATCAGGCTATTTTCCTCTGGAACTTGATCTATTCGATGGTACTGAAATATAAGGTGAAGCATGGAGATGATTGGATCTTCATCACTCATGAGGACCTATCACGCTCTCCCCTCGATGAATTCAAGAAAATATTTAAGAAACTTGAAATACCATTTACGGAACAGGCAGAAGGCAGAATTACCAAATATTCTTATGCAGATTCAAGAAATGAAGACAGCAGTATTCGTGACAGCAAATCCAATATTTGGAAGTGGAAGAAAAGACTAACGGATGATGAAATTACTCGGGTTAGAGAGCGGACGTTCGAGATCTCAAAAAATTTTTATGCTGAGGATGACTGGCTCAGCTGATCTTCAAACTGGATCTCGCCTATCCACCCAGCAAGATGGAAATTTGTTATCAAAATCGAGGATATAATCGAGATCTTGTTAATCTCATAAAAATCCTATCAGGCATCGGAGAATAATCTAAATGCTGCAAAAATTTACTCGGCTGTTTTCCAGGGAAAAATTAGTGCGGAAATCTCTGGCACCGCTATTGGTTGGTCTTGAGCAAATTTTCTCCCGTTTCAAGAAGAACAGGTTGATAGTTTTATATGCTCATCTCTATCCTGACCATAATTCCAAGTTCGATCAAATCAATATTGAAAACAATCTTAAATACTTGAAAGAACACTGCCAGGTGCTTCCGCTTCCTGAAGCTTTGGACCTGATTTCTGCTGAACAAAAATTGCCGGAACGGGCCATTGCAATTATTGTAGATGATGCCACTCGGTCGTTTTTTCAATTTGGGCGAAAATTACTCTCAGATGCGGGGCTACCTTACACGTTGGCAGTCATTCCAGGATTGATTAGAAGTCAAACAAACGAACATTTGCTGGCCAGGTTGATGAGAATTGCGGGGCACTCTTACTGGCTGTCAAACCAGGAAATGCTGGAAAGGGCATATGCCTGGTTTGGCTCTCCTGATAAACATGAGCCTGTGACTTTTGCTACCATATTTTCCAGGGCTTCGAAATTAAGTGAACCCCAATTGTTGCTTCTGCTAGATCATATTAGGGCCCTGGATCACGATTTTATGACCTGGGAGGAGCTTAAAGAAATAAAAGCTCAGGATCCAGTTGATTTTGCTAGCCATACAATGTCTCATCCGCAGCTTCGATATGCTGCAGGTGAGTGGTTGGATTGGGAATTAAACAGATCGAAACAATTAATAGAAAAAAATTTAGGGGTGACTGTAAATTCCCTGGTAGTGCCATACGGCCATCAATCTCATTTCACACCTGACCTCCACCTTGCTTTAGAACGATCAGGCTACCAATATAATTTTTTTACTGAGAAAGGCAGTATTGCCTCAGATACTTTCCCGTTTCAGCTTCCCCGTTTACCTTTGGAAGATGAGTATTGGCGATTACGAATCCATTCCTGCCCGAGCGTCTGCTCGGTCATTTATCCAGGCCTCCGGACTGAAATCAACCAGAAATTATCAAATCAAAAATATCTCTCGCTCTGACTTGGCCCGGTTCGAATATGAGCTGTCCTAAATATTTACTTGCTTTCCCTGAATTTTTAAGAGATAATTAGGCCAGCCCGGATTTGAGATCAAACCGGGACTGAAAACCGAATAAGACAGCAGGTTCATTTATTGGCCCCTACCAGTTAAGGAGGGTACCATGTCACAATCTTCCCCAGATCAAAATAGAATTACGACTCACTCTTTTCGCTTAAAAAAACAGCGAGGAGAGCGTATCACCATGTTAACTGCCTATGATTATTTGACTTCCCGGGCAGTGGACCAGGCTGGTATTGATTCAATACTTGTAGGGGATTCTCTTGGTATGGTGATGCTGGGATATGAGAATACGCTACCTGTCACAATGGATGAAATGATCCATCACTGCAAAGCAGTCTCCCGGGGAGCAAACCGGGCTTTGAAAATTGGTGATATGCCGTTCCTTTCTTATCAAGTTAGCCCTGATGAAGCAGTCCGTAATGCGGGAAGATTTCTCCAGGAGGGCGGCATGGATGCTGTTAAGTTGGAAGGGGGAAGGGAAAGAAAAGAGGCGGTCGACGCGATTGTTGGATCAGGAATTCCGGTTCTTGGTCATTTGGGATTGACTCCGCAGAGCGTCCATCAACTGGGGGGATTTAAAACCCAAGCTAAAACTGCTGATGCAGCGGAAAATTTGCTCGAAGACGCCCTGACGCTGGAACAAGCCGGATGCTTTGGTATTGTACTGGAATCAGTTCCCGATCGCGTAGCAGCTTTCATTTCGGAAAAACTTAAAATTCCTACCATTGGTATTGGCGCAGGGGTTGGATGTGATGGCCAGGTCCTTGTCACTCATGACCTGCTGGGATTGTTCGATAAATTTACCCCAAAATTTGTGAAACAATATGCGGTCCTGCATCGGGAAGTCAGTCAGGCATTGCTGAACTATCAAAATGATGTTGTAGCCGGAGATTTTCCGGGTCCAGAACATTCATTCACAATCCATGAAGATGAGTGGAAATTATTCCTGGACCAGGTAGGAGAACCAGCAGATGACTGAGATATTAATTGTGGGAACTGGTGCAATGGCACTCTTATTTGGCAGCAGGTTAGCCCGGGCAGGGTACGAGGTGTGTTTTCTCGGTACCTGGGAGGATGGGATCAAAGCCATCAATGAGAAAGGAATCAGGGTTAATGGCCCGGATGGACAGCAGGTCATTTCAGCCCGTGCATTCAGCGATCCCGGGGAACTTGATCAAGTAAAAACTGCCTTGATCCTTGTTAAATCATGGCAAACAAAGCGCGCAGCCATGCAATTATCCCAGGTTCTCAGCCCGGATGGTGTGGCTCTTTCCATGCAAAACGGATTGGGCAATATTGAAATATTGACAGAAATCCTTGGAGCAGAGCGTGTTGCCCAGGGAGTCACTACTTACGGAGCAACTCTGTTAGGACCCGGAGAGATACGCTTGGGGGGTGAGGGATTGATTTCTATTCAGGACCACAAAGGCTTGGTGGGTTTGTTCGATTACCTGAAGCATTCAGGTTTAGCAGTTCAAAATCTGCCAGAATTATCCAGTCTGATCTGGGGCAAGCTGGTGATCAATGTTGCCATAAACCCGCTGACTGCTTTGCTAGGTGTAAAAAATGGATATTTATTAAAAAGCAAATCAGCCAGGCAAGTGATGGGACAGGCAGCTAACGAAGCAGCGGATGTCGCCCGGGCCTTGGGAATTATGCTGGGTTTCTCTGACCCACTCTTGGCTGTAGGAGCAGTTGCAGAAGCTACTGCAGAAAACGAATCTTCCATGCTGCAGGATATAAATCGGGGTGCACCAACGGAAATCGATATGCTGTGCGGTGCTGTCACCAGAGTGGGTCAGGAGTGCCAGGTAGAGACTCCCACTAATCAATTGCTTTGGAATCTGGTCAAAGCCCGGGTGGAAATTGCCAATGACTGAGTCAATCAAAATTGTGACGACATTTCCTGAATTACATCAGGCTCTTGCAGATCTCAATCGACCTGTTGGATTTGTACCAACCATGGGATATTTACATGCGGGACATCTCTCCCTGGTTCGCAGGGCGAAAGAACTTGATCAATCAACTGTTGTCAGTATTTTTACCAATCCAACCCAGTTCGGACCTGGTGAGGATCTTGAGAATTATCCTGTAAACTTGGAACGTGATTTGAAATTTCTTACTGAAGAAGGCACAGATCTGGTCTGGCTGCCAACAGCGACTGATATGTATCCGGATCAATTTCAAACCTGGGTTGATGTTGGTCAGTTAACAGTGTTGCTTGAAGGTCAGTACCGGCCTACCCATTTTCGTGGCGTTACAACTGTGGTGGCAAAACTATTCAATGCTGTTAATCCGGATCGGGCATATTTCGGACAGAAAGATGCCCAGCAGGTCGCTGTTATCAAGCAAATGGTCAGGGATTTGAATTATCCAATAGAGATCGTTGTCTGTCCGACAATTCGGGAAGAGGATGGGTTGGCTATGTCCAGCCGCAACAGCTATCTCTCCAAGCCGGAAAGGAAGGCAGCCGTTTGTCTCTCACGGGGCTTGCTAGCAGCCCGGAATGCTTATGAAAATGGTGAAAGAAGAGCTGACAATCTGCGAAACCAGGTCCGTTTTGAAATTGAAAAAGAAGATCTTGCCACGATCCAGTATATCTCTTGTTCTCTACCGCTCACGCTTGAAGAGCTTGATGATGATGTTACAGGCTGCTTGATATCAATGGCGGTTTATATAGGAAAAACGCGGTTGATCGATAATATCGTACTGCCTGTGCCTGAGTGATGATTATCGAATCAGACAATTATTGAAAAGGAATCAGCGAGGAAAGTTATGTACAGGAAGATGTTGAAATCAAAGATCCATCGGGCCGTTGTTACCGGGTCCTCCTTGAATTATATTGGCAGTATCACGATTGATAAGGATTTATTGGATCAAGCCGGAATTAAGGAATACGAATTGGTCCAGGTTGTGAACATCAACAATGGTGCCAGGCTTGAAACATACGCTGTAAAGGGAGCTGAAGGATCAGGTGTGATCGAGATGAATGGCGCAGCAAGCCGAATGGCCGAGATTGGAGACAGGATAATTATCATGACTTATGCATATGTTGAAGAGCCTTTACCAGATCAATGGCAGCCATGCATTCTGCTGGTTAATGATCAGAATCAGGTGGAGAAAATCCTATGTTAATGACAATTGATATTGGCAATACAAATATCACCCTGGGTGTTTACAGGGATGATAAACTCGGACCAAGCTGGCGAGTCTCAACTGATCACCATCGTATGCCAGATGAATATGGGTTGCAGATCGACGGTTTGTTGCGCCATGAAGGCCTCTCACCAAAGGATATTAGTGGGATTTGTCTGGCATCGGTTGTCCCACCACTGACCGGGGCTTTTACGCAGGCGTGCCGGGAATATCTTGGACAGGACCCCCTGGTCGTTGACGCAGGAGTGAAAACAGGTGTGAAAATATTATATGAGACTCCCCGGTCGGTAGGTGCGGACCGGATCGTAGATGCCGCAGCGGTCCAGAAACTATATGGCGGTCCTGCCTGTGTGGTGGATTTTGGTACAGGAACGACATTTGATGCGATCTCTGGGGAAGGGGATTATCTGGGAGGTGCAATAGCCCCCGGAATTGGTATTGCTGCCGAAGCATTATTTCAGCGGGCTGCCAAATTGCCCCGGGTTGAGTTGACCACGCCACCTTCAGTTATAGGCCGGAATACACCGGAATCCATGCAGTCAGGATTGATCTATGGTTATGTTGGTTTGGTTGAAGGCATGGTAGCCCGTTTTCGAAATGAATTGGGTCCGGATATGAAAGTGATCGCTACAGGTGGATTAACTGACATTATTGCCCGTGAAACAGATGTGATCGATATCGTGGCTCCCTGGTTAACTTTAGATGGATTAAAGATCATCTGGGAGATGAACCATTCAGCTGTGGATTAGAACCTGATGAATATAGATAAAGAGTAAAGGATTTAAAATGAGTGTATTGGAAGGAAAACGTATCGTATTGGGAGTCACAGGATCAATAGCAGCCTATAAATCTGTCGACCTGGCATCTCAATTAACCAAGGCAGGCGCTATGGTGGATGTGATCCTGACCGAGTCTGCTGCAAAATTAATTGCTCCAATCACTTTTTCTTCAGTTACCGGCAGAAGAGCATACCAGGATAGTGACCTCTGGCAGGTCGATGATCATGTTCTGCATATAGATCTGGGAGAACATAACCAGGTATTTCTGATCGCACCTGCCACAGCCAATACCATTGCAAAATTAGCCCACGGAATTGCAGATAATATGGTAACCGTAACTGCCCTGGCATCTCGCACTAATATCATTGTTGCTCCAGCCATGGATGGAGGTATGTATTCAAACCCTGCTACTCAAGAAAATCTTGCCATATTAAAAAAGCGGGGAGTTGAGATCTGGGGACCAGCGGCCGGCCACCTGGCATCAGGGCTAGCAGGAAAGGGCAGAATGCTGGAACCAAGTCAACTGCTCGGTCATCTCCGCCACAGGCTGGGAAGAGAGGGAACATTGGCTGGGAAAAAGGTAGTGATAACAGCTGGGGGGACTCGCGAGCCCATTGACCCTGTCAGGGTCATTTCAAATCGATCCTCCGGAAAACAGGGTTATGCTTTAGCTCAGGCGGCTATAGATCAGGGAGCAGCTGTTGTCCTGATCTCAGGACCAAGCTGTTTGAATCCTCCTCATGGGGTGGAGGTGATCATGATCCAGACTGCAGAGCAATTGTCTAAAGCTACCTTGAGGGAAACAGAAGAAGCTGACCTGCTGATCATGGCTGCGGCAGTAGCGGATTATAAACCTGCTAAAGTTTCGCCTCAAAAGATGAAAAAAAATCGGGGAGGATTATCTGATCTAAAACTTGAGAACACGCCAGATATCCTGAATGAAGTCGCCGAACGAAAAAAGAAATCTGGCCTTGGACCAGGTGTGACAGTAGGTTTTGCAGCTGAAACTGAGAACCTGTTGGAAAATGCTCGGGAAAAACTGGTAGGAAAAGACCTGGACCTGATTGCCGCCAATGATATCAGCCGGGCAGATTCAGGAATTGGAGCAGATCAGAACGAGGCAACTTTGATCTGGAAAGATGGCAGAACGCGGGAAATTCCGTTGATGGATAAAGAACTGCTCGCAGAAATTTTGATCGAGGAATGTGCCAGATTGATGTAAAATCCTATTAAGTTTGTGTACAGATGTTAGCCTATCCTTGGGGGAATAATAGCGAGGAATAGATATATGAGCAATTATAAGAAGTTAGCTGAAAAACTTGACCAGACCCCCAATCGTTTCACTGCTACACAAAGTGGAATTGAAATCCGTTTGCTTGAAAAAATCTTTTCAGCAGAGGAAGCTGTTATAGCAGCGGAAATGAATTTCAAAAAAGAACCAGCTTCTTTGATCGCTTCCCGGGTGGGTTTACCAGAAAAAGATGTCAATCAGATCCTTAAGGCAATGGTCAGGAAAAAAATGATCTTGTTTTCAAAAGGTGAATCTGGACTTGTCTTTGGATTGATGCCTTTTGTAGTTGGTTTTTATGAGGAGCTGCTGCCCCGCTTAACCAGGGAAATCGCGGAACTATTCGAGCAGTATTTCCAGGAAACTAATGGCAGGATTACTGGAACAGGTCTCTCCGTTCACAGAGTTGTTCCGGTCCAGGAAGCAATAGATTTCGAATTGGAAGTATTTCCATTTGAAAAAGCATCGGATTTGCTGGAAAACGCCAAATCTTGGGGCGTGAGAGATTGTATCTGCCGGGTTCAGAAGGAACTGATCGGCGAGCCCTGTGACCATCCCAAGGAGAATTGCCTTGTTTTTGCGCCGATTGAAGGGGCTTTTGATAACAGCGAAGTTGATCGGGCGATCGATAAACAGGAAGCGCTGAAAATCCTCCATGAAGCGGAAGATGCCGGGCTGGTGCATACCACCGGAAATTATCAGGATCCAATTTACTATATTTGCAACTGCTGCACTTGCAGCTGTGGAATACTCAGGAGCGTGGCTGAATTCAATAACCTGACTGGAATTGCCAAATCGGATTTCCTGGCTGTTGTCGATGAAGATCTGTGTATTGCCTGTGGAGATTGCCTTGAGCGCTGCCAGTTCAATGCCCTGAACGTCGATGCAATGTGCGAGGTGGATTCTGCTTTTTGTGTGGGTTGTGGATTGTGTGTCCCGATCTGTCCCGAAGATGCCCTGGTATTGATCCGCCGCCAACAGGGAGAAGTACCTTTACCTCCGGAAAACCTTAAAACCTGGGGCAAGTACCGCACAGAGGTTTAACAAAGCTAAAATTTTCTTATTCCTAGCAAGCTAAATAAAATCCCGGGAGTTGCATAATGTGATTCCCTGGACTGGTTTTGTGGTTTTATCTCCCAAGTTGATTTCCTGATCTAGGGCAGGATTGTCCTGGATGATAACTATTCAGCATCTCAAGTTTACTGGGATCGACTCCGATGGTAGAATTAGCGAGGTTTTAATTAAAAGTGATAAGGAGTTTTTACTGGCTATGATGAATTTCAGAGAGTCTATTCCTAATAATTTTCGTTTGCCAAACCGGATCAACCGTTTGGGCGAGCTTGCCTATAACCTGTGGTGGACCTGGAACGTAGATGTCCAGCGCTTGTATCAGCAGATCGACAGCGATCTCTGGGAACAGACTTCTCATAATCCGATAAAATTTTTACGCGCGGTTGAGCGGGCTAAATTGAATGCTGTCACGCACGATAGTTTCTATCTGGATATTTATGACTCTTCGCTCTTAGCATTCGATGCGTATTTAGAACGGGACGACACCTGGTATCAGATAAATCATGGTCATATCACCAAAGAAATCATCGCTTACTTCTCATCGGAATACGGATTACATGAAACCCTGCCTATCTATGCCGGAGGTTTAGGTGTTTTATCCGGTGACCATTTGAAAGAATCCAGCGATCTGGGACTCCCGCTGGTTGCGATGGGTTTTCTTTATACGAACGGTTATTTTACCCAGCGCATCAGTGAAGATGGATGGCAGGAAGCACATTACGCAAGTCTGGATTTCGATGAATTACCTATTGTTTCTTTGATCGATGAAAATGATAAACCACTCGTGGTTTCTGTGGAGCTGGCTGGCAGAATTGTGCTGGTGAGAATCTGGAAAATCCAGGTTGGCCGGATTCCCCTTTATTTGCTTGATACCAATGTGGATGGTAATTCCATTCAAGACCGGCAGCTGACATCCCGGCTTTACAGCAGCGACCTGGATATGAGAATATCCCAGGAAATCATCCTTGGTATTGGTGGTGTCAGAGCTCTGAGGCAATTGGGTCATTCGCCGGCTGTCTGGCATATGAATGAAGGGCACTCCGCATTTTTAGCATTGGAACGCATCCGGGAGTTAATCGAGAAAGGATCGACCCTGGATGAAGCAGTAGATTATGTAAAGAATAAAACAGTCTTCACAACTCATACTCCAGTTCCAGCTGGGAATGATGAGTTTCCTGATTGGCTGATTGATAAGTATTTTGGGGGTTTAAAACAGCAATTGGGTTTATCCCGCGATGAATTTTTTGATCTCGCCCGGCATAAAGTTTCCTGGGGTGAAACTTTTAGTATGCCGGTCTTAGCAATGCGCATGTCTAGTTTGAGAAATGGTGTATCTCAACTTCATGGGGAAGTTGCCAGGGAGATGTGGAGTCATCTCTGGCCGGAAAGAAAACCAGAGGATACTCCTATTAGCCACATAACAAATGGTATTCACACTGGAACCTGGCTGGCCAGGCGCTTGAGCCTTCTCTATGATAAGTATCTGGGATCAGACTGGCTTGAGAATATTGATGATCCAGAAATATGGTCAGCTATCAATAAGATCCCGGATGATGAGATCTGGTCTGTCCGCCGTCACTTAAAAAGAAAACTAGTTTTTTATATGAGGGAAAGAGTTCGATCCCAATGGCAAAATGATAATCTTCATCCTGTCCAGGTGATAGCTTCAGGGTCTTTACTAAACCCATACGCCCTAACGATTGGTTTTGCCAGACGTTTTGCCACATACAAAAGAGCGGATCTGGTACTAAGTGATTTCGAGCGGTTGTTAAAAATCATCAATAAACCCAATATGCCTGTCCAGATCATCTTTGCTGGCAAAGCACATCCAGCTGATGAGCCTGGAAAACTGCTGATCCAGAGCGTTTACAGAAAAGTTAAACTTGCTGAAAGTGGAGGCAGGTTGGTTTTCCTGGATGATTACGATATGAATCTTGCCCGCTATCTAATTCAGGGTGTTGATGTCTGGTTGAACACTCCCAGGCGTCCAAATGAAGCTTCTGGAACATCTGGACAAAAAGCAGCCCTTAATGGAGTCCTGAATTTTTCGATCCTTGATGGCTGGTGGAGGGAGGGTTATAACGGAAAGAATGGCTGGGCAATTGGAAGTGATGACAGCCATCCGGACTATAAATTCCAAGATAATTTGGATGCTGCAAGTCTGTACGATACACTTGAAAATGAGATCATCCCACTGTTTTATGATCGAGAAGCAAATAATATGCCAGTTGAATGGATTGCTAGAATGAAAGAATCTATCCGCACCTTAGCTCCTGATTTCAGCATGCGGCGGATGGTAAAATCCTACGCGAAAGATATGTATTTTGAATTAATGGATTTAGAAAAATAACATGTTCACACATCGAGCTTGGATCACATCCCGGAGGAAAACCTGAAAATGCTCACATTTCAGCTCACACAGCAAGGCATTCTGATTGCATTATCGATTTTTGTAGTACGTGTTATAGCCACCAGCCTTGACACGATCCGGGTAATCCTGACAATGAGAAGCAGAAAGGGTTGGGTCTGGATCCTGGGCTTTTTAAACTCGATGATCTGGGTAATGACGTTTGCTTTTGTCCTGTCAGATATCGATAATTTTGTAAATGTGATCTTTTATGCTGCTGGTTTCGCCACCGGCAATGTTATGGGAATGTGGTTAGAAGACAAATTGGCAGTTGGTTTTTCGGAAGTCAGGGTGATCAGTTCCAAATGGGGAGCAGCCATTCTGGAAGAACTTAGATCAAATAGGTTTGCAGTCACCGAGATCCCGGGCAGGGGAAAAGATGGTACAGTGTCTGTCATCACTACCAGTGTCAGGAGAAACCAGGTTCATGATGTTGAAAAACATGTCCGCGAAATCGATCCAGAAGCTTTCATCACGACAGAGGATGTGATTGCGGTCAGAAGTGGTTTTTGGAGAGCGAAATAATTCAACCTGTTGAAAAAAACCGGGAGCTTCCCGGTTTTTTTTATCCTATATTATTTCTTGTCTGGGGATTGGATTGGATTCAAGAGAAAATTGCCAGGCGCAATAAAAGTCTGCGGGATGTGGATCAGGGGGACAACAAATAAGTTTGGTTCTGATTCGATCATCGATGGTGTAAGCGAAGTAAGCATATTCAACGATGCCAACTGATTTGCAGGGAAAATCATCCAAACCCTTCCGTTTGCGTGCACTTTGAACTCGGCAATCATTCATCTCGAATCTAAGTGTGTTTTGATCAATCTCGATCAGTGTCTGTTCATTAATCCTGGCATAGAGGCGAAATTGCAGGGCTTGTTTCAATGCTTGGATACCACCCCCGGGCTGAATATCAAGACGATTCATAATCCTCTTTGCTTCGATCTGTGTAAAATGCATCCAGGCCTCTGTATCGAGCGCGATCGCTTTTTCCATTCCATATTGGTTCTCTACTGCCTGGAACCACAAACCATCATGAGCCAACCAGTTTTTTGCCTGGTCTTCCAGCAGATCAATTAACGTTTCCTTTGATAATGATTTCAGGATTTCTCTGTCAGACATAGTCACCTCGTAATCTCAGACCCGCATGATTGATTGTACATTATCAACAGTCGAAGTTAATGAATGGATCCAGCGATTAGACAAGACGCGTTTTAGGCCTAAGGCAGCAGTGACAATCTCCTGAACCAGGACCATGGGATAAACCAAGTAGATCGGTAAATGAAAAACAAAGGCTCCCAGTAAGGCAAGCGGCACACCGATCAACCAAACCATTCCTGCGTCGACAATAAAGGCAAAGCGGGTATCACCTCCACTGCGCAGGATCCCTACTAAAATGATTAAATTTATGGATCTCACAGGAAGGGATATAGCCATGGCGATCAGGATCCGATAGGTATATTGAATTGTCTCAGCAGATACCTTATAAAGGGATAGCAAAGGAGTGGCAAAAACTAGCATGATCGCCCCCAGCATGATTGCGCCAAAAACTCCCAGAATCAGAAATTTCCTGCTGTACTCTATAGCCAGATCATTCTCGTCAGCACCAATCCGATTCCCGAGCATGATCGCGCAGGCATTGCCTAACCCGATGAAAACCACAAATATGATCCGGTCTAGTGTTGTTGCAATATTTACAGCAGCTATTGATTCGGTTCCAATTCGGGCGTAAACGACGTTATATGTTGCGATCCCAAATGACCAGCCGATTTCGGTGGCTATTACCGGGAGTGTTGTTCTTAAAACCCTTCTAATCGGCAGGATTTTGAAATTTAATAGGGCAGATAATGATCCAGCCACTGGAAGTTCTCTCTGATAGATGATAAACAGTATAGTACCGGTTTCAAGTACACGAGATATCAGGGTAGCTATTGCTGCACCTGTAACTCCGAGTGCGGGAAATCCAAAATTTCCCAGGATCAGCAGGTAGTTTATGATTGTGTTAAAGCTAAGTGCCAGCAAGCTGATGAGCATGGGCAATTTGACATTTTCAGTGCTTCTCAATGCAGTTGAGAAGCTATTCGTTATCGCGGTTAAAACATAGCTGAATGCAACAATTTGCAGGTATGAACTGCCCAGAGAGAGGACTTCCGGGTCGGTGGAATAGATACTTATTACTTTGACCGGGATCAAAATCCCTGCCAGAGAAAAAATCAATGAGCCAGCAGTACTCAGAGTCAGGCTTAGACCCAGGATACTTTGAATTCGTTTAAGATCCTTTTGCCCCCAATATTGCGCAATAAAGATCGCAGTGCCACTGGTAATTCCAAATAATAGCAAATTGACCAGAAAAAAAATCTGATTGGCAACCCCAACAGCAGCCACTGCTCCATCTCCCAGCTGCCCGATCATCAATCCATCAACCAGTCCTAATGAGGAAAAGATTAAATATTGAACCATGATCGGGCTGGCGAGACGGATCATAGTTGTCATGAATTTTTTATCTTTGATTAGAGTCCCCAACATTTTTCCTCAGAATTCAACTCAGATTGGCTTATATGATGGCAACTTGGGTATTATACATGTTTTCAATTGGCGGAATGTAGAATTTTAGATAGCGCAGGGTAGGTTTGTTGTCCAATTACCTACCTGACTTGGCAGTTTATGCAAGCGCGACTATAATTATTGAATGGCAAAGAAAGTTGATCCCAGGGACCTGTCTGTCCATGAGCTGCGACGTTTGCTGATGGAAAAACAAAGATCCGGGAGAAATGAAAGAATTGAACGTTATCGGGAAACGGGTAGGGTTGTGCGCCTTGTTTCAGATGAGGAAGACTCCTCTTGGGAGGATCTGCGCACAGCATTACCGGTGGGCGAAACCTCCCCGAATCCCAATGACGAGTCAAAAAAGAGGTCAAAAAAGGTCGCTGATGGGTTCTTGCTTAGTATTGAAATCCTGGCTGTCTTGGGTCTGGTATTTGTGTTGTTTAATGGCCTCGATATTCTCCAGGAATTGAATCGAGAAGTCGCCCGGGCATTGGAACAGCCAACGCTAACCGCCACTCCTTTGATCAGAGCAGTGGTTTTGCCATCTGGTCATACTCCGCCAAACTCGCCAGGAGGAAGCCAGCCAAATATTGAAGAGATCCCGGACCATTTACAACCGGTTGTCCAATCGTTTTGGGAGATGCCTATCCCGACTCAGAGTCCTCAACATGCTATCAGGCTCCAGATTCCAAAACTAGGCAAGGATGTGCCAGTTGTTGAGGGAGATGGTCCTGAGCAATTAAAGAAAGGTGTTGGCCACTATATCTACTCAGCCAACCCGGGAGAGCCCGGCAATGTTGTCCTGTCTGCCCACAACGATATCCATGGAGAGATCTTTCGAGATCTGGACCAATTGGAAGCAGGTGATCTGATCATTATCTTTTCTGAGCGGCAGAGCTATACCTACGCGGTGGAGGATGTCTTAATTGTAAATCCCACTCAGGTTGAATACCTGGAACCGACCGAATCTTCCATAACAACTTTGATTTCTTGTTACCCTTACTTGGTAGATAATAAACGTATTGTTGTCAGAGCGAATCTTATCGAGGGTTAATGGGTTTAAGGTTATGCAGGACGGGTATTACCAGTCAAGATGTATTTTGATTATCCAGCTGAAAAATAATTAACTATCAATTCCGCATTAAGCGGATTAAAAGGGACCGCAGGCATATGACTTCTGAACAAACTCCTTCACCATCCTGGAGCACAACCACAAAACTAGTCATAGGATTAACCCTGGTGGCAATTTTTGCCGGAATATTTCTATACTACAGATCGGTTGTCTCTTTGATGATCATGGCATTCATCATAACTTACCTTTTTCAACCAGTCGTTCAATATTTGACAGTACATACTAAAATGTCGTGGCGTTTAAGCGCTTCAATAGTATTCCTGATATTTATTATCTTGTTAATTGGATTGATAGCCGGGGCGGGATTAGCAGTTGCCCAGCAGCTTACCGGGCTGGTCAGGGTCCTGGAGGAGATTACTAAGATTATTCCCCAGATCGCCGAGGACCTAACTTCATATTTGGAACGCTTTGGTGTTGGTGATATCTTCAACCTGAGTGATTTGGCCGACCGGATTTTGGAAACTATTCAGCCATTACTTGGCCAGGCTGGCAGTCTCGTAAGATCGATTGCGACCGGGGCTGCGACAGGAATTGGCAGGATATTTTTTTTGATCCTGATTGCATACTTCCTTTTGTCAGAATCTAATCGAGTGGAAAATTTGCCCTTGATCCAGATTCCACATTATGACTATGATATCAAGCGCATGTCACGTCAGCTGCGCAGTGTCTGGGATTCTTTTTTCAGGGGCCAGATCATAATTTTTGTGATGGTGTTTTTTGTCTATCTGCTGGTCTTTTCTGGTCTAGGTGTTCGTTATTCAGTAGCCCTGGCTGCCTTGACCGGATTGGCTGTGTTCATACCTTATGTTGGTATATGGATCACATCGATTGTCCTCGTCCTGGTAACTTTTTTTCAGCCTGTCAATTATTTTGGTATGTTGAATTGGCAGTTTGCGGCCATGATCCTGGCTATAACTTTAATGATCAATTTTACCTTTGACAACTATATATCTCCCCGTTTCTTTGGGCGGACACTGGATATCCATCCTGCAGCTGTACTCGTGGCGGCCTTGTTTATGGCAAGTCTACTGGGTTTGGTTGGGATATTCCTGGCTGCGCCTGTGGTGGCTACTATAAAATTGGTTGGAATCTATGTCTTCAGGAAAATGGTTGATCTGGATCCATGGCCTGATTCAGAGGTAGAAAACAGCCAGGTAGAATTTCCCTGGTATCGCTGGTCGAGGCAATTCAAATCTTGGATAAAGAGCAAGCGTCCTGTAAAAAAGGAATGATAATAAAAAAACCTGCTGATTTTGTCAGCAGGTTTTTTTTATTATCAGGTATAGCCTAGACGGGAATACCAACAGGTGAGTAGAGAATCTCCTGGATATTCACCAACTTCCGGCGCAGGTTTTTATCTCGCTCTAGCAGATCAGTTATTTTATCGTGACCATACATGATCGTGGTGTGATCACGGCCACCAAGAATCTCTCCGATCTTGGGAAGAGAAAGCTCGCTTTCCTCCCGGAGCATGTACATAGCTATTTGGCGAGGAAATGCAATTCTCTGACTCCGGTTCGAGCTGACCAATTCTTCCAGGGAAACACCGTATTCATGAGCAATTGTTTTCAGGATCTGCTCCGGTTCGATTTCCTTGGATTCTGGCATCAGGTCAGCCAGGGCATACTCAACCAGCTTCTCGTCCAGGACCATTCCGCGTAAATCTGCATAGGCCATTAGCCGTGTCATGGCTCCTTCAAGCTCACGTATATTTGTTTGGAAGCGGTGGGCAATATCCTCTAGGATCGAATCCGGAAGAGTATATCCCATCCGCTCAGCTTTGGATTGCAGAATCGCTACCCGGGTTTCAAAATCTGGAGGTTGGATGTCGGCAGCCAAACCCCACTCAAACCGGGAGCGCAGCCGTTCTTCGAGGGTAACCATGGCCTTGGGTGGGCGGTCGGAAGTCATGACAATTTGTTTGTTTTGACCATGGAGGGTATTGAAGGTATGGAAAAACTCTTCCTGGGTTGATTCTTTACCAGCGATGAACTGTATATCATCAATCAACAACACATCGATCCGACGGTATTTCTCCCTAAAAGCCTGGGTAGTATGACTACGGATGGCTGTAATTAAATCGTTGGTGAATTCCTCGGATGACACATAAAGGATTTCTAGACCTTGAGCATGGCACATGTTCCCGATCGCGTGGAGAAGGTGTGTTTTTCCCAAACCAACTCCACCATATAAGAATAAGGGATTATAGGTCTGGGCAGGTTTTTCAGAAACAGCCAATGAGGCGGCATGAGCCAGTCTATTGCTCTGGCCAACAACAAAATTAGTAAAAGTATATCTGGGGTTGAAAGTTAATTTAGGAGGCGCATGAACAGCACTTGTTCGAGTTTCCGGAGCCGCTTCAGCCAGATCGGGGGAATATTCCTGAGGAGTGGATTTCTTTGGTGAGTTACTTACTACAAAATTAATTTCTATGGTGCGATTTAAGGAACCAGTAAGCAGCTTGGTGATGGTGCTCTTTAGGCGGCTGTCTAGCCAATCTCGGGCATACGCATTCTGAACACCAACTTGAAATATATTATCTGAGACCGAGATCAGCTCTGAATCTCGCACCCAAGTATCAAAAGCTGCTTTAGGCATCTCAAGTTGCAATTGCCCGAGAGCAGCCTGCCAGGCTTGCTTTCCTTCCATTAAACATCTCCTCCTCACCGTTTCAATCAAAGAAGTAGATAAGACTCCCAGACTCTCCTTTCCGGGAAATATCTTGCCTGATACATGATCAGGTTTCCTGCTATCTGGTTTTTAAAAATCCCAAAATGGGGGAACGCTTCAGACATAATTCTAACGGATGAAAGGAAGTGTAGCAATCCTCCCCTCTAAACAAAAGCTATTTATTAAGGTTTCTATTCTTAAGGAATTGATTTGATTTAGGTAGTTCTTACTTACTACTCCTTAGGTGGGGTATATCCCTTTGACTTGGGGTCTCAATATCTTTGACCCCCTACAGATAGGGGTGCTGATGATTTGGATAAACCAATTCTTAACAGATTGAAATTAGATAATGAAATCCAATATTGATATTTAACCCTTCCACTTGAATCTCAATACAAATGTTCAACAAATATCACCTGGAATTAGTTTTAAACAGATAGAAGATGGTGGAATTTTGAGTCAGGACTCCCCAGGTTCATCATATCCATGTGTCTATAAATCATCGAAATGTAACTCTATGTTAGAATTTGAAACATGGATGAGAACCCATCACCAACGATCAGATCTGTCATACCGCTGACACTGATCCTCTTTATACCGGGATTATTCTGGATAGTATATCTCATGACAAGCACTCTTCCCAGTCTGGGCAATCGCTGGATGTTCTTTGCTGCATCCGTGCTGTTGGTCAGCGGTCTTGGTTTGCCCCTGGTCGCATACTTGAATAGAATCATTCAGCCCTTGGGTCCGGCTACTTTTGAATCGGTCGTCCGCGAGGCGACAATGCTTGGGGTCTATACGGGAACTTTGCTTTGGCTGAATAAAGGCCAGGTGTTAAGTATTGGGTTGGCCTTGATCCTTGGGATTGGGATTATCCTGGTTGAATTGCTTCTCAGGCTCCGGAACCGGAGCCAGTGGCATCCAGATTAGAATCTGGTTGAATAAGGGATCACAAAAACAACCTACGGTGGAAGTTTTGGAATAATTAATGAAAGATCTTCGGAAATTACCAGCAGTAGATCAGGTGTTATCGACTGAAAAAGGCCAATCCCTGGTAACCTCATATGGCCACAATCAGGTAGTGAATGCTATTAGAACTGCGCTTGATATTGCTCGTCAATCTAACCTGGAAAAGGGGATCGAGGTACCTGGTATAGAAGGGGTACTTGAGCAGACTGCCGATCTGCTGCGGGCCAGGTTGACCCCCAGTCTGGTCCAGGTGATCAATGCTACCGGAGTAATAATTCATACCAACCTTGGTAGGGCGCCATTGAGCAAAAAAGCTCTGGAATCGGTCAAGTCAGTAGCAGGGGGCTACTCAAACCTGGAGTTTGATCTCGATTCAGGGGTCAGAGGATCCAGAGCGATCCATGCTGAGTCGCTCTTTCAAGAGCTGGTTGGGGCGGAAGCCGCTCTAGTGGTAAACAATAATGCCTCCGCTGTCCTTCTAGCTCTCACAGTCTTAACCAAGGGAAAAAAGGTTATCATTTCCCGCTCCCAACTTGTTGAGATCGGAGGGGGGTTCAGGATTCCTGATGTTCTGAAACATTCTGGTACCGAGCTGGTAGAGGTTGGGACCACAAACAAAGTCCACCTTTTTGATTTCGAAGAAGTATACAGTGCTGATACAGCCGCCGTAATGAGGGCCCATACATCCAATTATGCAATTATTGGGTTTACAAGTGAACCAGAGTTGAAGGACATAATTACCAGCGCCCACCAGGCAGGTTTGTGGTTTTTTGATGATCTGGGTTCAGGATCTTTGATCGCGACTGAACTGTTCGGTTTAAAACACGAACCAATGGTGCAAGAATCTTTAGCAGATGGGGCAGACCTGGTCTGTTTCTCAGGAGACAAATTGTTGGGAGGACCGCAAGCAGGTATTATCCTGGGAAGGAGAGAGTTGATTGATCAGCTTAAATCCCATCCTCTGGCGAGAGCAATCCGGGCTGACAAAATGGCTTTGGCAGCCCTTTCTGCAACCTTGGAGCATTATTTAAAAGAGGAAGCGTTAACAGAAATTCCTGTCTGGCAGATGATCTCAGCTGACCAGGAAACAATTAAAAATAGGGCCGAACTATGGCAAAAAACCCTTAACATTGGAGAAGTAATTCAATCAAGGTCGATGGTTGGGGGGGGATCCCTGCCTGGTGAGACAATGCCAACCTGGGTCTGGCAAATCGATGTTGAACACCCGCAGCGCTTGATGGGGCTGCTGAGGCAGGGGAGCACAGCAGTGATTGGCAGGATAGACAGCGATCGTGTTGTCTTTGATCCACGAACGGTTCTGGCAGAGACAGATATAGATTTTATCCAGCAATTTGAAAATGCTTGGAGCAGATATGAAGGCTGATTTAGAGAGGTTAATGGAACGGGAAAAAATTGATGCTGTCTGGATCCAGGGTTCTGCAGCTCATAACCCATCGATGACATATTTCACAGGAAGCGTGCACGTTAGCGCAGCTGACTTGATCATTATCAAGGGACATGAGCCAGTTTTATTCTGCAACGCAATGGAGCGTGAGGAAGCTGCCAAAACCGGATTAAAAACAATTAACACGGCTAAATATGATTTAAGGCAGCTTTTGAAAGAAAACGCAGGAGACGAATTGAAAGTTGGTGCGCTGGTCAGAGAAAAAATGTTTCATGAATTGGGCTTCACATCCGGCCGGGTCTCTATTTATGGAAAGACCGAACTAGGAGGAATTCTCGGAATTCTAAATTATCTTAGGAAGCTGATGCCTGAGATCGAATTCATTGGTGAGGGAGCGAAATCTATCCTTCTAGAAGCCCGGGCAACGAAGGACGAGGAAGAGATCGCCTCAATCAAGGAGGTAGGGAAAAGAACCACCACTGTTGTTGGCCAGGTGGCTGCTTTCCTCCAAGATTGCCAGGTCAGTGAAGATGAGGTTCTATTAAATGAAGCCGGTGATGAGGTCACAATCGGGCAGGTCAAGGATTTGATCAACCTTTGGCTGGCTGAAAAGGGTCTGGAAAACCCGGAAGGTACTATATTTGCTATCGGTCGAGATGCTGGTATCCCTCACAGCGCAGGCAATCCAACAGATCGAATTAGACTGGGGAAAACAATTATTTTTGATATTTTTCCTCAAGAAAGTGGTGGTGGGTATTTTTATGACTTCACCCGGACCTGGTGTTTAGGATATGCTCCTGAAGCAGAGGAACAACTCTACCAGGATGTCAAAAGTGTTTATAAAGATATCATGCAGGAGCTGGTCAAAGATCAATATGCTGCCGATTTTCAAACCCGTACCTGTGAACTGTTTGAAGCCCAGGGTCATAAAACCATCAGGCAGGATGCCCAATTGGAATCAGGTTATGTGCACAGTTTGGGTCATGGCCTGGGATTGAATGTACATGAGAGACCATGGTTTGGGGTGAGTGCTGATCCTGAAGACAATCTCGCAGCTGGTTCTGTGGTGACAATCGAACCAGGTCTGTATTATCCAGACCGGGGCATGGGATGCCGCTTGGAAGATTCTGTCTGGGTTCGACCTGATGGCAAGATGGAAATCCTGGCTGATTACCCTGATGATCTCGTATTACCCATGAAAAACTGGAAAGCCTGAATCTGAGGTGTCCATATGACTGATATCCCAGTTGAGAGGAAGAAAATTAATCCCCTGGATAACCCGATAGCCCGAATTCTGGGCATCGAAACATCCTGTGATGAAACAGCTGCCGCGGTTGTTGAGAACGGACGGGATATTTTATCCAATGCTGTAGCGTCCCAGGAAGACTTACACGCCCAATATGGGGGAATCTTCCCAGAGGTGGCATCCCGCCAGCATATTCTGGCTATTTACCCTATCGTTGATCAGGCATTGAAAGAAGCTCATCTCAAGCTGGCCGATCTGGACGGCATCGCTGTCACCCGCGGTCCTGGTTTGCCGGGGTCTCTGGTTGTTGGCATCAATATGGCCAAAGGACTCGTCATTGGAAGTGGTTTACCACTTCTGGGTATAAATCACCTGGAGGGGCACCTGTATTCTGCCTGGCTGGAACAAGAAGGAAAAAAGAAGAAATCCCCACCTCAATTTCCAGTGGTGGCATTAATAGTCTCGGGGGGGCATACCGAGTTGATCTTGATGCAGGAACACTTGGTCTACGATCGATTGGGGGGGACACTTGATGACGCTGCAGGAGAGGCATTTGACAAGGTTGCTCGATTATTAGAACTGGGATATCCAGGAGGGCCGGCTATTCAAAAAGAAGCTGAAACAGGTGACCCAAAAGCCTTTGACTTTCCCCGATCCTGGTTGGATGATAGCTATGATTTTTCTTTCAGCGGTTTAAAGACTGCTGTATTGCGATCCGTGCAGCAGCTTGAAAAACAAAAAAGCTCCCTGCCCAAGGCTGATTTGGCAGCCAGTTTTCAGACAGCAGTTGTGGATGTCCTCTTCCAAAAAACTCTCCTGGCAGCTGAAGAATTTGGTGTCCGGGATATCATTATTGCCGGAGGAGTATCTGCGAACAGCGCATTAAGGAACAGGTTCACATCCCAACGTAAGTATAAAGTGCATATTCCTCCTTTAGCGCTCTGCACTGATAATGCTGCCATGATTGCTGGAGCAGGCTGCTTCAGGTTCAGTGCAGGCCAGCGTGATGATCTCGATCTGGATGCCGCTCCAACTTGGTCTTTAGCTGATCTTTAATTGTTTTTTCCTCTAGTGGATGAATTTGATCGTCCTTAGCCTGTCGCAGGAGGTGAAAGATGTCACGGTTAACGAATACCTTGGGAAGGATCAAAACAGCTCAATGGTTTCTTGCCATGGCTGGTTTGACAAGTGGATTGATAGCAATCTTGATCGGTGTTGCGGATAATCCACCTGGGATCGTGCTGCTCTATCTTGCTCTGACCTTCCTGGCAGTTGCCTGGGTTTGGAATTGGACGGCACCGCGTGATTTCTGGGTTCTGCTGCTGATCTCGCTGGCTGCATTCCCTGTGGGAGTGATCCTGCATAACCTGTTTTATGCCCTGGGAACAGTGGTTATCGGCGTAGATATTCTGGTGGTCATGGTGGGTTTCCTGGAGGGTTTATTCTTTCTTGTCGCTCTAGTGGCAGTCGGACCGGCCATGCTGGTTGCGTTAGTGGGCGGCATTTATCGCAGCTGGTCGGGAATGACCGGGTTAACCAAATCCAACCGCAGTATCAGACGATTTGAGGAAAACCACCGCATATCGGACAAACAGCTGCGGAAACTTGTCAACCTGGTCCGCCAATCTGCATCTGGTGCGAACATGCAGCCGCTGAAATTTATCCTTTCAAATACCCTTGAAAAGAATCAGCTGATCTTCCCCGCCCTTTCCTGGGCTGGATATCTCAAAGAATGGGATGGACCAGATCAAGGGGAACGTCCTTCTGCCTATCTTGTTCTCTTGGGTGATACCCAGATTGCCAAGAGTTTTCAGTACGATGCCGGGATAGCCAGTCAGAGTATTACCCTGGGTGCCGCGGAAATGGGTTTGGGAGGTTGTTTGATCGGATCAATCAAACGTGATCTTCTCCGAGAAGCTTTATCAATCCCGGACCATTATGAGATCTTGCTTGTGATAGCTTTAGGCAAGCCAGCAGAGAAAGTGGTGATCGAGAATCTGGAAGCTGTTGAGGATATTAAATACTGGCGGGATGAAAGAGGTATTCATCACGTGCCCAAGCGGGATTTGTCTTCCTTGATATTGGAGATCTAACATAAAAATAATCTTGCCTGGCTTGACGATGAGGAATCCGGAACGAGCTTGATCAGAAATAGATTATCAGTTGGAGTGATTCAATGAAAAAAATGGATATTGGATTGATCGGTCTGGCGGTCATGGGCCAGAACCTAGTCTTGAATATGAATGATCATGGTTTTAAGGTGGTTGTATATAACCGGACTAGATCAAAGATAGATAACTTCCTGTCTGGGGAAGCCAAAGGAACGGAGATCGTCGGCGCATATACTATCGGCGAGTTGGTAGATATGCTTCAAACTCCGCGCAAAGTAATGTTGATGATCAAGGCAGGAGATCCAGTTGATGACCTTATTGAACAACTTCTTCCCTGCCTTGAGAGTGGTGACATCATTATAGACGGCGGCAATTCCAATTATATCGATACTATTCGGCGAACAGCCTATGTAGAATCAAAAGGTATGTTATTCATCGGTACAGGCGTTTCAGGAGGTGAGGAGGGTGCTCGTTTTGGTCCCTCGATTATGCCTGGGGGATCTGTCGAAGCCTGGCCGCATGTAAAAGAGATCTTCCAGGCCATTGCAGCAAAAGTGGACGCTGGAGTGCCCTGCTGTGATTGGGTGGGGGAGAATGGAGCAGGACATTATGTCAAAATGATCCATAATGGGATTGAATATGGTGATATGCAATTGATCTGTGAAGCCTACGATCTGATGAAGAATATCCTGGAATTGGACAACGATGAAATGCACCTTGTTTTTAAGTCCTGGAATCAGGGAAAACTTGATTCTTATTTGATTGAAATCACCCGGGATATATTGGGGTTTAAAACCGGAAACGGGGAATACACGATCGATCAGATTCTCGATACTGCAGGTCAAAAAGGGACTGGAAAATGGACTGCAGTTTCAGCATTGGAGATGGGTATTCCCTTAACCTTGATCAATGAGGCAGTTTATTCGCGATTCCTTTCTGCGTTAAAAGAAGAGCGGATAAAAGCATCTGAGTTCTTATCAGGTCCTGACAAGGCAGCACCTGGGGATAAAAAAGAGTTCATTCAAGATATTCACGACGCTCTCTATGCTTCCAAGATCATGTCTTATGCCCAGGGATATATGTTAATGCGGGCAGCAGCTCAGGAATATTCCTGGGACCTGAATTTTGGTGGTATTGCATTAATGTGGCGGGGAGGCTGCATCATTCGGTCAGCTTTTCTGGGAAAGATCAATCAGGCCTACGCTGAAGATCCTAATCTGGAGAATTTACTTCTGAATGAATATTTCAAGCGGGAAGTGGAAACTGCCCAGGCTGGTTGGCGGCGGGTGATAGCGAAAGCTGTTCAGGTAGGTGTTCCTGTGCCAGCCATGTCAAGCGCACTGGCATTCTTTGATGGTTATAGAAATAAAAGACTGCCTGCAAATTTGCTTCAGGCCCAGCGGGATTATTTTGGAGCCCATACCTATGAACGAATCGATAAGCCGAGAGGTGAATTTTTCCACACCGATTGGACGGGCAGCGGAGGTGACACAACATCAGGTGCATATAACGCTTGAGAGATGCTAAACCACTAATGGAGAATTCACTGATCCTTAGCTGATCCTATTTGAATCCTGGGAATCCACCTCATCTCAAACCAACCTAGAGGGTGAAGTCCGGGGTTGTTTTACTGCCAGGTAGTTAATCGTTTTACCCATCGAGTATGGCTTTTAGATCTTCCCCTGAGATAGGCCCCTCACGCACAATCCTGAACTTGTCTCCTGTGCAATCCAGCACGGTTGAAGCAATACCTCCCGGTACCTTCCCTCCATCCAGGATCAAATCGATCTTGCCATCAAGTTGATCTTTTACTTGTTCAGCTGTTACTGCGCTATTTTGCCCAGCAAGATTGGCGGATGTGGCAGCCAGCGGGCTGGTTGCTTTCAGTAACTCCAGGGTAAATTCTTGATCCGGTAGCCTGACACCTATCGTGCCATCAGGAGAGAGATTCTCGGGAAGTTCAGGATCTAGCTCAAGGATCAGGGTTAGAGCGCCTGGCCAAAAATGATCGATCAGTTTTTTGGCCTTGGCTGGAACCATGGTTGTGATCCTCTTAAGCTCCCTGACATCACCGATAAGAATCGGGATTGCTTTTTGAAGTGAGCGTCCTTTCACTCGGAAAAGTCTTTCTATGGAGTATTCATTGAAAGCC
The DNA here is from genome assembly GCA_963751575.1 of uncultured Chloroflexia bacterium. GTDB lineage: Bacteria > Chloroflexota > Anaerolineae > Anaerolineales > UBA11858 > B10-G9. Next base: position 444,546 of record CAVVUX010000002.1, read on the forward strand.
GATACTCCGATACCGTAAACGGTATCAGTCGGGAAAGCGATCACACCGCCATCGTCGATGATATCAACTGCCTTATCCAGGGCGCGCGGGTGGTCTATAGATATGATTTCGGTTTGTTTTTTCATGTTTGTATGATCAGGTATCGGTCCAATCCAGCGAGGTCCTGTTCTAGGCGGAAATCAGCGGCGGGAAAGGCTTTCCTTGCCAATTCAACTGCTTGGGGACCGCAGTCCTCATCCAGCTCGAGCAGGATTAAGGCTCCTGGGTTTAGTATACCCGGAGCGTCTTTCAATGTCTTCTTTATTAATGATAAACCATCTGGTCCACCATCGAGGGCGAGATTTGGTTCAAATTGGGAGACCGCCAGCGTTTTCAATTTTTGGGTTGGTATATAGGGCAGATTGCTCACCAGGAGATCAAATTTCCCATCGATGTCATCAAGCAGATTAGATTGGATGAAACGAATTCTCTTCTCAGCTGCGTGCAGCTGAGAGTTTCGCCTGGCTGTATCCAGGGCTCTTTCAGATATATCACTGGCTGTGATTTGATAACCTGGATTATTAATTGCTATAGCAACTGCAATACAGCCAGAGCCTGTACCCAGATCCAGGCAGTTGTTCCGGCCTGGGTTTTCATGCAGCCAGGCGAGTGCCCTGTCCACAAGCCCTTCAGTTTCAGGTCGAGGAATGAGGACATTCTGATTGACAATCAAAGGTAATTGATAGAATTCCCAGCGGCCGAGCACGTAGGGCAGGGGAAATCCATCTCTGAGTTTTTGAATGCCGTCAGAGACCTGATGTTCCTGCTCTATGGTGAGTTCAATTTCTGGATGAGCCAAGATATGCGCTTTGGATTTTCCTGTGATATGCGCCAGCAATACCAGGGCATCATGATAGGGGGTATCGCCTGTTAATGATACAAGAGACTGGATTTTATTAAATCGTGCCATGGTAAGTTGATCAGTCGGTGTCAAAACCTGCATCGGCGAGGCGATTTGCTTCATCTTCAGTCGATAATTCCTCGATAAATGTATCAATTTCGCCATCCAAGATTGCGGCTAGCTGATGTTCAGAATAATTGATCCGGTGATCAGTGATCCGGGACTGAGGGAAGTTATAGGTCCGAATCTTTTCAGAGCGGTTACCTGATCCAACCTGGGATTTTCTGTCAGCAGCTTGCTCCTCCTGGCGTTTGTTTGTCTCGATCTCATAGAGGCGAGCTTTAAGGATACTCAGAGCCCTGGTCCGATTCTGGAGCTGGGACCTTTCATCCTGGCACTGGACCACCATCCCGGTTGGTTTGTGAGTGAGACGGACAGCTGTTGAGTTTTTCTGCACGCTCTGTCCACCTGCTCCACCTGCTTTATAGACATCCATTTGAATATCATTGGGCGGAATCTCAATTTCATCCACATCATCCACTTCCGCGAGAACCGCGACAGTCGCCGTTGAGGTATGAATCCGACCCTGGGATTCAGTCTCTGGAACCCGCTGGACACGGTGAACGCCAGATTCGAATTTCAAGCGGGAAAACGCCCCTTTTCCTTTAATTAAAGCGGTTACTTCTCTAATACCGCCCACACCGGTATCGCTGATAGATAAAACTTCCACTTTCCAGCGCTGACGTTCAGCATAGCGGCTGTACATCCGGAACAAATCTCCGGCAAATAGGCCGGCTTCATCACCACCGGTGCCAGCCCGGATTTCCAGGATCACATTGCGTTGATCACGAGGATCCCTGGGAACCAGCATGAGCTTTAGCTGGGATTCAAGTTCAGTTATTCTTTCACTAAGTTTGTGGATTTCGAGTCCCGCCAGTTCTTGCATGTCCTCGTCGCCAGCATTGGCCAATAAATTGGCTTCCTCTAGTTGTTCAAGGGACAGCTTGTACTCATCAATTGCTTTGATAAATGGGTCAAGATCGGCTTTTTCTTTCCCTAGATCTGCTGCTAATAAATAGTCATCCCCAACGCTGAGAAGCTGGTGGTTGACCTCCTTATAGCGGTTTTCAATACCGGTTAGTTTTTCTATTAGAAGTGACATATTTCTAGCTCTTTAGTTTTTCCTGCTTTGACTTTTGCTGAGCTATTATACCATTTGATATTAATGGATATTTTTATTCCTGGATATCAAGGATAGCAGATCTGCAATCTGTCCAGATCGATAAAATAGTGCTACTTCTGGAGGCCAATGGGTTTGGATAAAACCTGGAGCTATAGCAGTCCTCCATCAGATCGAGTGATCATTTATGATGTCTTTTTATCACCCAATATTGAACTTATTTAATTATTGTTGGCTTGCATCGAATGTATGTTCGTGCTATAATTCAAACGTTCATCCCCTCATTAAGGTCAAATTGAACTCCCCATTCCCGCTTTAGCGATCATAAATTGGTGTACAGTGTTGGAGATTTCTCCAATTAATGTCTAATCGTATTGTCTACTTAATCAAGGTTTATCCCAATCGAGAAAAATATGGAAACTAAGGAATTATTAGCCAAACCCTTGGCTGACCTGCGTAAAATTGCTGAAGATCTAAATGTCAATCGGGCTAAGCGATTGAAAAGGGAAGCCCTCGTGCTTGAAATCCAGCGGGCCGAGGCAGAATTGAATGGCCGTGAGGTTCGTGGGGGCATCTTGGAGATCATGAGCGAGGGCATAGGTTTTTTGCGCTCGGCAAATTATGTCTCTGGTCCAGATGATATTTATGTCTCCCAATCACAGATCAGGCGATTTGATCTGCGCAGTGGAGATCTGGTAATTGGTCACGTCCGTCCACCCCGCAACTCGGAGAGACATTATGGATTGCTCAAGGCTGAGAGTGTCAATGGCCTTGAACCAAATGAGGCCAAGCGCCGTCCGGAATTCCATTCCCTGGTGCCGATCTTTCCCAACGAGCGATTTGATCTAGAAACATCACCTCATATCACATCAACCCGATTAATTAACCTGATCACACCGGTTGGACGCGGACAGCGAGGATTAATTGTGTCTCCGCCCAAGGCTGGAAAAACCACTATCTTAAAAGAGATGACCAACTCTATCTCTGCCAAATATCCCAATGTACACTTGATTGTTGCCCTGATCGGTGAACGGCCAGAAGAGGTCACAGATATGGACCGGTCAGTGGATGCAGAAGTGATTTCTTCCACATTTGATGAACCGGTATCATCTCATGTGCGCGTGGCTGAGATTGTGCTGGAAAGGGCTAAACGGCTTGTGGAATCTGGCATGGATGTGGTCGTCATGTTAGACTCAATAACCAGGTTGGCCAGGGCTTATAACCTGGTGGTAACTCCATCTGGGCGAACGCTTTCTGGTGGTATTGATCCATCTGCTCTATATCCGCCAAAGCGCTTTTTTGGCGCAGCCCGGAATATCGAGGAAGGTGGATCCCTGACAATTATCGGAACCTGCCTGATCGATACCGGATCCCGCATGGATGATGTTGTCTATGAGGAATTCAAAGGCACCGGCAATATGGAGCTCCATCTTTCACGGACGCTGCAGGAAAGAAGGGTTTTCCCGGCGATAGATATTGCCCGCTCATCAACTAGAAGAGAGGAATTGCTGTTAGGGCCTGATTTGACACCCAGGGTGTGGTTGATGCGAAGGATGTTTGATCAGATGGTGTCTGATCCACCTCACGGTGCGGGCATGGACCAATCCTCAGCAACGGAAACAATCCTGAAGCGGATCAGCGAAACAAGCAATAATGAAGAGTTCCTGGCGACACTCAACGAATAAAGTATCTCGAAGCGACTATTGTGACTATTAATCGTAGTGTTTTGCTTTCCTGGTTTTTATGGGCAATAGCTTTAATTACCCTGGCAGGGGCCGGGTATATTGCCTGGAGTAAATTCAATCCCGAAAGATCTCAAATCATTAATAAACCACTCAGCAGTTCTCCCAAGGAAGAGCTGGTTGAATCGGTTGAGAGCTTGATGATTCCTGATTTCACCCGCTCATTATCAAGGGGATCGATCAGGCGTGCTGTCACAATGCAGACAACCATCCCAGTGCGTGAAAATGTTAGACCGATTAATCATCTCGTTCAATCCAATGATTCTCTTTTTGGTTTGGCAGCCCAATTCGACCTTGAACCAGAATCTATCCTCTGGTCGAATTATTCCCAGCTTCAGGATAATCCACACTCACTTCGCCCCGGGATGGAGCTTCTCATACCTCCCGTAGATGGGATCCTCTATGAATGGCAGGATGGGGATCAGGTTGATAGTGTTGCTGAGGAATTTAAAACTGATCCCGACAAGATCATTAATTGGATTGGTAATGACCTGGATCTATTGAATCCGGAATTTACACCGGGGGCACTTGTGATGGTACCTGATGGACAACGGAAATTGCAGCAGTGGATCCTGCCGACAATTTCAAGGGGGGCGGCAGGAGTGTCAGCAGGTATATATGGAGCAGGGGCATGTGTTGGTCCATTTGATGGCTTGTACGGTGGTGGTGGTTTTATCTGGCCGACAGCTGGCCATACCTTATCTGGCAATGATTATTGGTCCGGCCATCTGGCTATTGATATTGGGCTGGTGATTGGTGAGCCGATCTACGCATCTGATTCTGGCGTTGTGGTATTTGCAGGCTGGTCTACAGGCGGTTATGGCTATGTGGTAGTCATTGACCATGGTACTGGGTACCAAACACTTTATGCCCACTTGTCTGGAGTTACTACAGGTTGTGGACAGAGCGTGGTCCAGGGTCAAACAATTGGATTGGGTGGCAATAGTGGAAATTCTACTGGAGCCCATTTGCATTTTGAGGTTAGATATCAGGGAGGGTTTGTCAGCCCCTGGTTTGTCTTACCCCCTCCCTGAGAAGCATATATTTAGCTAGAGGAGAATATGATGAGCAAAGATTATAACGACCAGGATTTTGAAACTGAAGTTATTGCAGAGACCGAAAATTTTCTGGCCTGGCAGGCTGATGAACCCGATGGTGAGAGCACATTCCATTTGGAGCTCAACAACCTGACAGTGCATTTTTTTGCAGAAGAGTGGAAAGAATTCTTGCTGTTAGTTGAGACTCTGCTCGAAAAATAAAAGCAAACCTTTTCCTTTGAGGATACAGTTTGCTTTTAAAATCTAACAATATATTTCTATTTGGATATTTAATCTGCCCAATTCATCGATAGTTTGACAGCTTTTTTCCAATCTTTAAAAAGTCTTTCCCGTTCTTTTTCATCCATCTTCGGCTCCCACCGTTTATCTTCCTTCCAGTACTCCCTCAGGGAATCCAGGTCGGTCCAGGTTCCGACTGCCAGCCCGGCCGCGTAGGCGGCACCGAGGGCTGTAGTTTCAGTAATTGTGGGCCGGATGACAGGCACATTTAATATGCCAGCTTGAAAATCCATTAGAAGTTGATTCTGGACCATCCCTCCGTCGACTTTTAATGAATTCAATTTAATCCCAGAGTCTTTTTCCATCGCCTCGAGTATCTCCCGCGTTTGGAAGGCAGTGGCCTCCAGAACTGCCCTGGCAAGATGGGCTTTGGTGGCAAAACGGGTCAGACCTGCGATAACTCCCCTTGCGTTGGCCTGCCAATATGGGGCAAATAAACCGGAAAATGCCGGAACAAAATAGACCCCGCCATTATCTTCTGCTTCCAGAGCAAGTTTTTCAATATCTGAAGAATTCCTAATGATGCCGAGGTTGTCGCGGAGCCATTGGACGAGAGCGCCAGTGATGGCAACTGATCCTTCTAGAGCATATACTGCGCGATGACTACCGATCTTGTACGCCACTGTCGATAACAACCCATGCTCGCTCAAAGTTGGTTTTTCACCGCTGTTCATCAGCAGGAAACATCCGGTCCCATAGGTGTTCTTAGCATCACCACTGTCGAAACAGGTTTGACCAAACAGTGCGGCTTGTTGATCACCGAGGATTCCAGCGATGGTTAATCCTTCTAGGGGATGGACGCAATCACCGTAGATCTCAGAAGAGGATCGGATCTCCGGGAGAGTGAGTTCAGGGATGCCAAAATCATCCAGGATCTGCTTATTCCAGGTGAGATTGTTTAAATCCATCAGCATCGTGCGGGAAGCATTCGTCACATCAGTCAGGTGCTTGCCGTGATCCGGGCCTCCTGTAAGATTCCAAACCAGCCAGCTGTCTATGGTGCCAAATAATAGGTCATTATTTTCAGCGCTTTGCTTCACTTCGTCGATGTTATCTATTAACCAAACCATCTTCGGACCGGAAAAATAAGTTGAAAGGGGAAGCCCTGTTTGGGAGCGATAACGATCTTGTCCCACTTCTCCTGCCAGATTTCTGCAAACTTGATCGGTTCGTGTATCCTGCCAGACAATGGCATTATGGTAGGGCTGGCCAGTAGATCTTGACCAGGCAACAGTTGTTTCACGCTGATTCGTGATGCCCAATCCAGCCAGATCGGACACTGACATCCTGGATTCAGTGAGCGCTCCCTGGATCACATCAAGGGAGTTCTCCAAGATTTCGAGCGGATCATGTTCAACCCAGCCAGGTCGGGGATAGATCTGCTGATGTTCTTTTTGACAGCTGCTGATAGGATTTCCATCCTGGTTATAAATTATGCACCGTGTGCTTGTGGTTCCCTGGTCCAGGGCAGCTAGATACTTGGGCATGGTATTTCCTTCCACCAATTTGTCTGAGCGGTCATATTTATCACTATTATAACGAACCCTGAAATTCTTTTGTCAAAAGAATTTCAGGGTTCGTGGGAAATATTATTGGCTTGACTTGTGATGACCTTTTAACCATGTTATCCTAGGTGGTAAACCTGTTTGGGTATATCAATCCAGGCCTTGTTTAAGCTTGCTTATTTATTAACAGGTAGGATTGACCAGCAAGATATAATGGTGTAGCTGAACAAAAACCCAGATTGCCTGATTAAAGTTATAATAGTTTTACCCTGAATTATGCAATTACCATTATCAGTCTAGCGGGATCTTATGACTTCGACTTTATATCTGATTGACGGCCATGCCTTGGCTTATAGAACTTACTTTGCTCTCACCAGCGGAGGGACAAATTCTGCTCGTTGGCTGACCAGCAGCGGTGAACCAACTGCCGGTGTCTACGGATTTACCAGTGTGCTGCTCCGAATCCTGGAACAGGAACGACCAGATTATCTGGCGGTAGTTTTCGACACAGGAAAAACATTCCGGGATGAACTCTATCCAGAGTATAAAGCTACCAGGGAAAAAATGCCGGAGGATCTTAGAACTCAAATAGAGAGAATTCGGAGCCTGGTCGACACTTTTAACATACCCAGGGCGGAAATGGATGGGTACGAAGCGGATGATGTTCTGGGCAGCCTGGCCAGCTGGGCAGTTAAGAAAGGCCTGGCGGTAAAGATCATCACCGGAGATAAGGACTTGCTTCAGCTAGTGAACGACCGGGTTACTGTCAATCTGCCCGGAAGATCTCTGAGCGACGCAAAGGATTATTTCAGGGATGATGTCAAGACCTCTTTGGGCGTCTGGCCCGAACAGGTGGTAGATTTTAAAGCCATTATTGGCGACCGGTCGGATAATATCCCCGGTGTTTTTGGAGTTGGAGAAAAAACTGCTATCACTTTACTTGAAAAATACCAGACTCTGGATGAGATCTATGAACATCTCGAGGAGGTCCCTTCCCGTTTCCAATCCAAAATGGCTGATGGTAAGGACAATGCTTACCTGAGTCAAAAACTGGCAACGATAGTAAGTGATCTGAAAGTGGAGATTAACCTCGACCAGGCCAAACCTGACCAATTTGATCCCTTAAAAGTTCGAGAGCTATTCAGGATGCTGGAATTTGGATCTTTATTAGATCGCTTGGCGACTGTCGAGGAAATTTATGGAAAATCAGTTGCGGAAGGACAGATCTCATTTTTGGATACCGATCAGTCTGCAGGATCTGAAGATGGTCCGTTCTTGTCAGAGGTGGATGCTCCTGGGTCAATTAAGGTCGAGATCATTACAACTGAAGCGCAGCTTGATAAACTCGGGCAAACACTTAAGCAGGCCTCTCAGATAGCTTTTGACACAGAAACAACATCTACAGATCAAATGAGGGCTGAATTGGTTGGTATCTCCCTCGCTGTTTCAGATGGGGGAGGTTATTACATACCGGTTGGTCATCAGGAGGGCAAGCAGCTGGCTTTGGACCGGATCATTGATGTCTTGCAAGAACCCCTGACTGACCCCAAGATCCCCAAACTTGGGCATAACCTGAAGTATGACTTTATCATTCTGGCTCGCTGTGGCTTGAAGGTGTTTCCGCTTAGTTACGATACGATGATCGCTGAGTGGATTATTAATCCTTCCTCCCGCAATTTGGGTCTAAAAAAACTTGCCTGGGTTCGCTTGAATCGGACCATGAATGAAATTGAGTCTCTTATTGGAAGCGGGAGATCTCAAATAACTATGGCCGAAGTACCGATTGATGATGCTGCCAGGTATGCTGTTGAAGATGCGGTGATGGTGCTGATGTTAAAACCCATTCTGGATGAAGATTTAGATCGCACTGGCAGTGTCGACCTATTCCATACTCTTGAAATGCCGCTTGTATCAGTTCTGGCTGGTATGGAAATGGAAGGGATTGGCCTTGATGTGGACTTTTTAGGTGAGATGTCACTGCAGCTGGAGAATGATCTGGCGATTCTCGAAAAAAAGATTTATCAGGGTGTTGGCGAGGAATTTAATCTTAATTCTCCCAAACAATTATCTGAAGCCCTGTTTACAACCCTTGGATTAACACCCCCGAACCGCGGAAGTAAAACTGCGAGTGGATATTATTCAACAGCGGCTGATGTGTTGTTATTCCTGACAAAAGAACACCAGGTTCCCGTCTGGGTGCTTGAGTACCGCGAGTTTTCCAAACTAAAATCTACCTACGTTGACACGCTGCCTGACCAGGTCAACCCGGAGACTGGCAGGGTCCATACATCCTATAACCAGACCGGATCAGTTACTGGTAGAATAGCCTCTTCTGATCCGAACTTGCAGAATATACCTATCCGATCTGAAATCGGCCGGCAGGTTAGGAGAGCATTTATTGCCAGCCCGGGAAAATCTCTGATTGCGGTGGATTATTCCCAGATCGAGCTCCGTGTGGCAGCTCACATGGCCAAAGATCAAGCCATGCTGGAAGCTTTCCGGGAAGGAAGGGATATCCACACAGCTACCGCAGCAGCCATATACAATCTGGAGCTCGATGATGTTTCAGAGGAGCAAAGGAGAGACGCCAAGGCCATTAACTTTGGTTTGATCTATGGAATGAGTGCTTATGGATTGACCCAGGGAACAGATCTCACTCTGGCCGAAGCGGAGATATTTGTCGAAACGTATTTTGATCGTTTTCCCGGGATCAAAAATTTTCTGGATCAGATCAGAATCGATGCCACGGAAAAAGGATATGTAGAAACTTTGCTGGGCAGGAAGCGATATTTTCCCCGCCTGGCAACGACTACCGACTATAACCAGCGGAAGCGGGAAGAACGGGAGGCAATCAATGCACCTATCCAGGGAACTGCTGCAGATATAATGAAGCTTGCAATGCTTGCAGTTTCTGAAACTCTGGAGCAATCCAAATTAACTGCCAGGATTCTGCTTCAAGTGCACGATGAGTTAGTGCTGGAGGCTCCTGAAAAAGAAATCCAGGCTGTTACAGCGCTGGTACAATCCGCAATGGAGGGAGTATACTCTCTGGAGATTCCCCTCACTACTGAGGCGAAATCAGGCCGGGATTGGGGTTCTTTAACCGCGTAAGATCGCAAGAAAGAATGAGAAGAGGGAAGATATGACAGAACAAAATCCTGAGCTGAAGGAACTTCTATCAAAAGGTAATTCTGCTGCCTGGGATCAGAAATGGAATGATGCCGCAGTCTATTACCAGCAAGCTCTTGATATTGATCCAAATAACTTTAAGGCGCTGACTAATATCGGTCTGGCATATTTTGAGATGCGGGAATACCAGGAAGCATTGAACGCATATGGATCTGCAGTTGCCATCAATGCTGACGATCCAGCTCCGTATGAAAAGATGTTCCTGATCTTCAATGATATGGGTTCGAAACCGGATGCAATAAAGTATGCCTTGAGAGCCGCTGAATCCCACCTTAAAAATGAGGATATTCAGAAAGCAATTGAGAACTGGAAGCGAATTCTTGAAATCGATATCCAGAATATCAAGGCTCATGCGCGTCTTGGGATGGTTTACGAACGTCTGGGAAAATTTAAAATGGCAGTAAGTGAATATATTAACACAGCCAGCTTGCTTCAATTCACTGGCAATACAGAAAAGGCCGCTGAATCAATTGAACGGGCATTGCAATGCTCCCCAGATAATATCATTGCTCTGCGCGCAAAAGAGATCCTGCATCAAGGCAGGCAGCTTCCTTTGCCAGAACCAGTTGTTAAGGAAGCAGGTGAGGAATTAATATCAGAACCAGGTCTTCTTGAAGCGCCTAAATCTCCTGAACCAATCACCTATGAAAATCCAATTGTTGAAGCGGTCGACAAGGCGATGGTTGAACTGGCAGAAGCATTATTCGAGGAACAGATCCATGCCAAAGGGGAAAGAACAGGCCAGGGCAGAGATCTGGATTCAGCATTAAGCTGGAACGCAGATAGTGAACCAGGCCTGACAGATGATAGTCTGCTCAAACTGCATGTGTCACAGGCAATTGAACATTATTCCCAGCGGAATGAAAAAGAGGCGGCTGACCATATCAAATCTGCCATTGATGATGGCTATGATAAACCAGCAGCATATTTTTTGCTGGGCTATCTCTATACAAATCTAAGCCAGACGGAGAACGCAGGGCGCTGGTTAGGAAAATCAGTCGCTCATGCCGATTATGCTCTCGCTTCCCGTTTGCTACTGGCTAACCAGTTTAGCAGTGCAGAAATGTGGGCTGAAGCCAGCAAGGAATATCTTGAAGCTCTCCGGATTGCGGATACATCACTTGTTGATAAAGAAAATGTTGAGGATTTGATCCATCTCTATGAAGTGATGATGGATGATCTTGAACAGCGAGAAGGTGATGAAGCTTTTATTGAAATGAGCAAACATATCGAGGAAATACTGCTCCAGACAGATTGGCGGGAAATCTTAACCGATTTGCGGGCCAAAGGAAGACTCGAAGACGGTGTATTGCTGCCCCAAATGGATGCCTTGCTGGATGATCGGCGAAGCCAGATTATGGCTATCCATAAAGATATCCAGAATCTTGCCAAAGATGGTTATTACGGGGCTGCTATGGAAAAAGCATTTTTTGCCCTGCGCAGCGCTCCCAGTTTCCTCCCCTTGCATGTCACAATTGGAGATATCCTGGTAGACCAGAATAAAATTTCAGGAGCAGTAACAAAATATCTGGCAGTTGCTGATGTGTATGCTGTGCAGGCAAAAACTGAACGGGCCCTGGTCATGCTCCAGAAAGTTATTGATCTGGAACCAATGAATATTGAGATCCGTCAACGGCAGATTGATTTGCTTGAGGAATATGGCAAAAAAGAAGAGGCCATCCAGGAATATATGAATCTGGCTGACGTATTTTTCCCCTTGGCAGAGTTAGATAGCGCCAGGACTGCTTATTCGAGAGCTCTCACTCTGGCCAAAACTATTTCTGATGAGGGAGGGTTGCGATTAAAGATCCTGCATAAATTAGCTGATATTGATATTCAGCGTTTGGATTGGGATTCTGCAATCGAAACGTTTGCTGAGATCTGCGAAGTATCACCTCGAAATGAGAAGGCCAGTATATCCATTGTCGATCTCAATATGCGGCTGGGAAATATTGAGCCCGCTGAATCTGAGATAGATAGATACTTGATGCTCTTTGACTCGGAGACAGAATCTAAGAATGTTTTGGCATACCTGGTAAAGCTTAAAGCAGAGATCCCGGGAAATGAATATATCATCAGGCATCTGGTGGCTCAGTATCAGAAACAGGATCAAATTGATCTGGCAATTTCAGAGCTTGATGGCTTGGGCGATTTGATGCTTGAAAATGGAAATAAAAGCGCCGCAGTTGATGTCATTCAGGATATTATTAATCTGAATCCGTCAAATATTGAAGCATATCAAAAACTATTGGGTCAGCTTAAAGCCTAAGATTCCGGGATTCGGGAATCACTTTCTATTGGTAAAGTCATGGATCTCAAAGATCAGATCAAACAATCACTGGCTGGTGATATAGACTCATTTAACCAGATCGTCCTGGATTATCAGTCCCTGGTTTATAACCAGGCTTACAGGATTATGGGGGAGAGGGATGCCGCCGAGGATGCGACTCAGGAAGCCTTTATCTCGGCCTATAAAAAACTGCACACATATCGGGGTGGTTCTTTTAAAAGCTGGTTGTTGAGGATTGTCAGCAATGCCTGCTATGATGAATACCGCCGCCGAAAGCGAAAACCGGTTGTTCCTCTATTCCCAGAAACTGATGATGGTGATGACGCCGATTCTCCTTCCTGGCTGGAAGACCAGACCGAGAAACCAGAGGATCTGGCTATCCGGAAAGAGCTCTCTGATGCTATCCAGACCTGCCTGGACAGACTTGAATTTGAATTCAGAACCATAGTTGTGTTGGTTGACATTCAGGGTCTCGACTATCAAACGGCTGCCAGTATCATTGACAGTCCCCTGGGTACGATAAAGAGCCGCCTGGCGCGGGCAAGGAAAAGCCTGAAGGATTGTTTACAGGGATTTCAGGAACTTTTGCCGGCTGAAATGCGTCATGTGGGTGAGGTATAGGATCGATGAATATTTCAGGTAAAGATCTGGTTCAATTATCTGCCTTTCTGGATGGCGAACTGAACCAGAGAGAAATTAATAAGGTTAAAGAAAGGATCCAGGTGGATCCTGATTTTCAAGCTGCCCTGGAAGAGCTGAAAATAGCAAAAGCGGTCCTGAAAATAACACCAAAGTTAAGAGTTCCCAGGAATTTTTCCTTAACACAAGCTCAGCTTGGTATAAGAACCAATCGCCCTGTATACAAAAATTACCGCCTGGCGGCAGCGGTGATGAGTTTTGTCTTTCTTGGTATTTTGATCCTGGATTTTGGAAGTATGTCCCTTGGTGCAGCATTTATTCCTGCCCTGGCTCCTAAATCACAGGAAATTATATTTGAAAGTGCTGCAGATTCCGCTGTTGAGGAAGAAGAGCAACCTGCCCTGATGTTAGCAGAGGCTGAGGTTGATCAGGCATCCGGCGAACCTGAAATGGTTCAGGAGGAAGTCCTTGCAGAAGCTGTTGAAGGAATGACTGAGGATGAGATGTCTTCTGCTGCAGATGCCCGGGCAGAAGGCGAATCTGCGCCGGCCGTTGGGGCGGAAAATCCAGCTGAAACTAATTTAACAAGTGATTCCACCGCAGAAGATGGAGAAGCTCCGGCAGAAAAAGCTGATGACCTGACCGAGACAAACCTCGCTGCTCCTTCACCAACTGTTGAAGAGCTGCAACAGGCAGCGCCTGACCTCACATTTGCTGATGAATCAGCCAGCCCTGAAAATCAACAACCCCTGATCTCTTCCCTGCGGGTACTGGAAATAATAATTGGCCTGGCAATCGTAGTTCTTAGTATTGCTGCCTGGATCCTGAAGCGGCAAGAATCTCGCTGATTATTTTCATTCGAGCAGATTGAGATTAAAAAAAAGAGCCCCATTGCTGGGGCTCTTTTTTATGATCTGTTGGTGCGTATACTATGTTTTCAGCTCATTCCGGACATCATTGATGGTAATCTTGCCACCGGCTCCAGTCCCTTTGATATTTCTCAAATCCAGACCTTTTTGATCTGCGAGTTCAGCAGCTGCTTTAGTAACATTTACCGCAACTTTAGTTGGAGTTTCCTCCGATTCAAAGGGAGGTGGCAGGGGAAGGTCCATTGGTGATGTTGAGCTGCTGCCCACTGTCTCAGGATATTCCCTGGAACCGAAACGGGTCAAGATCACCGCACCCATGGCCCAGACACCAAGAACAAATCTTGGCAGCCAACCCACGCAGGGTACGAGCTGGGAGAAACCGTTAAAGAAAAGTGAGAGGATGAACATTCCCACACCAGCCAGGATTGGAATTGGCCACGATTGATTAAATGCCCGGGCTAATTTCCTGCCTATTTCAATGCTCACAGATACCAAACCCACAACCCAGGCGGCGAGCAAGGCGAAGATACCGATCAAACTAACTGGACTGAGCAATATGGTGATAATGAGTGCTATCAATACTAGAGGTGCAATGATTATCACACCCATCCCAACCAAGATAGCCATAAAAGGTTGACCAAAGGCTGCCCGATTGATAACCGCGGCCTGGTCTTGTATGAAAAGCGCTATCAGTACAGCCAATCCAGTCCAGATCAGGAGCCTGAAAAAGAACCACGTAGCAGAGACAAAGGGTAGCTGCTGGAGTCTGAGGGCAGGAAAATTACCCTCAAATAATCCAATATTCTCCGGTAAATTTAATTCAAATGGAACGTTCTTTTCTGTGAGTATATTTCCAGAAATATAGGCTCCGTCAGACCGGTCAAAACTTCCTCCAAGGATTGTGAGATCTCCATTGATCCTGGCAAACTGTTCGAGCTCCACCAGACCTCCCAGGGCTACCAGGTTTCCATTGATCGTTCCGTTGGATATCAGATTTCCACCCATAACCACTGTGTCCCCGTTAATTGTCGAGGATTCTTCCAGAGTCACGTTTCCGCCGAATACCACCAGGTCTCCATTCAATGTTTCTCCGGATACCAGTGTAAAATTACCCCCGAATATTACCTTGTCATCCTGAAAACCAGATGCGAAGACAGTGGATGGGATCAAGATTGTGCTGAAGATTACTATTAATATCAGGATCCGGTAAATTGTTTTCATGATTCGAGCTCCTTGTGAAGGGTTCTGGATCGAGACACGGCATAGATCCAGGCGGCAATAATTCCGCTGAGGCTGATGCTAATGCTAAAAAGCCAGACAGGTGAGATCAATTTTACGCTGACCCTGAAAAGGGGAGCGATGATATTGTTAAGCTGGCTCAAAATTACAAACCAATTGGCCACCAGAGTAACCATTTCCAGCAGCATTCGGGGAAAGCCTGAAGCGGCAATATTCAATTGAAATCCGACACTGATCAACAATATTAGTGTTGCCAGGGAAATCGCTCCCAGGGTGAGACCCAGGATCAGGCGGTTTTTTTGCTTTTCATCTTGTTCGATTCTTGTCAACCAGCGGGAGCTGAATCCAGGGTGCGGTTCAGGAACCGGAGCTGTCTTGAATAGATGATCGATTTGATGAGTTGCTTGATAGAGATTCAGGCATTGGGAGCACTGTTTCAGATGTGCTTGCAGCTCGCGATGGAGGTCTTGATCCAGGGCTGAGTCCTGCAAGATCCAATTCTCAAATTGTTGATGTTTCATGAGCAATCCTTTTTACAGTTGAGTTTTGAGTTGGGACTGAGATCAACTGCATTTCTTGCCATTTCTCAGCCATTAAGCGCCTGGCCCGGAATAAGCGGCTCTTGACGGCACTGCTGCTGAGGCCTAAAGTCTCAGCAATTTCATCATATGAATAGTCATGCCAGAATTGTAAAATTACGGCAGCCCGATCTATTCCCGGGAGATCTGCCAGAATTGCTTGAACCAGAGCTCCTTTTTCCTTCTCAATAGCAGATTTTTCCGGACTCGGGCCCGGGTCTGGTGGAGCCATCCAGCCATATTTTTCATTGTCCATTGATAAGATTGTGACTTTCTTTTTTCTCAACTGGTCAATACTATAATTTGAAGCAATTGATAGAAGCCAGGTGGCGAATGATCTGGTTGGGTCGTAGCGGTCCAAAGCCTTGTACGCTCGTATAAAGGCCTCCTGGGCAGCATCTTCTGCAGCCGTTGGTGTACCAAGCATCCGATAACATACGCTGAAAACGGGTCTTTGATATTTTTCGACTAGTTTTCCAAAGGCATCTTTATCGCCATTTATAGCTTCAGCAATCCATTGTGCTTCACTGTTAGACACTCAAGTTCTCCTTGCGTCCTGCCTTGAACAAATATACGGAGTTAGCTGTGATAAGTTGCAGGGAAATTATTATCAATTCTGATCAGTTTTCACCGATTGGTAAAAAACCTTCACCACGGACCTCGTGGGCATGACCGATTATGAGGAATGCCTCAGGATCGAGATCCCGGGTCAAAGCTTTTAAACGGGATATTTCTGCCCTGGTAACAACACAGAGCAGGATAGTTTTTTCTTCCCCTGAATATCCCCCTTTAACATTCATTAAAGTCACACCCCGTTGGAGCCGGGAGAAAATCTCTTCTTTAATGGGATCAGGATTGGCTGTGATGATCAGCCCCGTGCGCATGATATTGGATCCCTGGCTGGTTGATTCGGCTGCTATCCCACTTACATATAACATTACCAGAGCGTAAAGGGCATTTTCCCAGCTGAATGCAATCCCTGCCAGGAAGATGATCACTGCGTCAGTGATCAGGTAGCTCTGAGTAACAGGTATCCCCCTCCAGCTGCCGAGGATCCTCGCCAGAACATCGGATCCGCCGCTGGTTCCGCGACCTCGATAAACCAATCCAAATCCAATCCCGCTGATCACTCCCCCATAAAGCGTATTTAATAAAATATCATCAGTGATCCCGTCTGCTGGGATTATTTCCAGTGGTAGGTCAATAAGTACTGCATACATCAGCACGGCGAACGCAGTTCTGGTGGCAAATTTTGGTCCGCCCAAAAACTTCCAGCCCAGGATGAAGAGCGGAATATTTCCCACAAGCACCATGACCCCTATTGGCCAACCAGTATAGTTATTGACAATTTGTGATAGACCGCTGATTCCCCCACTGGCAAGTCTGGCTGGTATTAGAAATCCCCTTAATGCAGTTGCTTGTAGAAAGGCTCCCAGAAGGATGAGGATGAAATCACGCAGAGTGCTCAGGTCGAACTGTATATTTTTAAATTGACGCGATATTTTATTCATATTTAATCCTGCATCTGGTTCACCGGAAATTATACCTGTTCAAAATAAAACCCGGTGGAGGTTATTCTCTCACCGGGAAGGTAATCCTGTGGTAAACCCATCTATTTAATCGAGTAATGACGTAGAGGCTAATTTCTCGATCACTCCGATAACTGCGGAATTATCAAGATCTTTCATTCCCATCTGCAGCATTGCTGAATACAACTGCGTATGCAGACTTGCTGCAGGCAGGGGAGCACCATATTCTCTGGCAGTGTCCATGACGATTTTGAGGTCCTTTTCCTGCATATATGCCTTGAACCCTGGTTGGCGATTTCCCGCAAACAGACGGTCAGGTTTGACGTCGAGAGTCCAGCATTGAGCTGCTCCCCCCTGGATAGCCTTGACAACCCGGACTGGATCTGCTCCAGATTTTTTGGCCAGGATCATTAACTCCGCCATCGCGACCATCTGGGCTGCGACCATCACCTGGTTGGCAGCCTTGGCGATTTGACCTGAACCCGCATCACCGACATGAGTGATGGATTTGCCAAGGACTTCAAGCAGGGGTCTGACCTTGTCAAGCGCCTCGCTTGAGCCACCCACCATGATAGCCAGGGTCCCGTTTTGAGCGCCAATATCTCCTCCGCTGACCGGGGCATCTAGCGCAAACGCTCCGCTGGCTTTGAATGCCTGGCTAATTTCCCTGGCTAAGGAGGGTTTGATCGTGGAATGGTCAACATAGATCAACCCTTTCCGGGCACCTGAGAGGATTCCATTTTCTCCCAAGGCGACTATTTTAACATCAGGTGAATCCGGAAGATTGGTAAAGATCACCTCAACCTGATCGGCAACCTCCCTGGGAGATTGAGCCCGGTCAGCGCCTTCAGCAACCAATGCTGCCACGACTTCCTGGCTGCGGTTGTGAACCACTAGTGGATAACCAGCTCTGAGAAGGTTCAGAGCCATGGGTTTTCCCATTAATCCCAGTCCAATAAATCCTACTTTTGGTTTATCAGTCATGTATCAGTTCCTCTATCAGGGTCAATTTTTCTTTATTCTTTTTTTACTAGATGGTACCCATCCGGGTTGTCCTGTATGATCCATCCCAGATTGTCAATCTGGATTCTAATTTGGTCTGCCAGATCCCAATCTTTTAATGCCCTGGCGTTTTCTCTCTTTTCAGCCAATTGAACAATATCAGGTGATGGTATTACCGGATTCTGGATCTGTTGCTGAATATCCAGCGCTTTTTGCCAGCTTTGTTCTGAAATGCCATCGAGGGGATCACACAAATCAAAATCACCCAATTCACTTAACTCTATCGAACATCCTGTACAGATCTCTCTTTCTGAATCTCCGATTAGTATGGTTACAGTTCCCAGTCCGATCACGTGCAGGCATTCAGTCTTGAAATCTATAATCAGCCCGGTATGCTCATCGATCCCGATCACGATTTGATCTTCGGGAAGCATTTTCATAAGTTTATCAAAACGGGATTTTCCCATATAGCAGCGGCTGGTATCCAATTCGACTCCACCGTCTTGATTATTCCAATGGGGAATGAATACCAGAGGAAGTTGATAAGGTAGAAAAAAATCTAGACCATTATTCCAGTGTAAATCCTCTCCAACCTTGTATATTTCATAAACAGGTAAAGCAGCAGCACTGATTGCTACTGTCGTAGCGCTCGAAAGCGCCAATCCTGCACCCAGGCGATGACGGGCCTGCATATATTCCCAGGTCAAACTTCTTTCCAATTGTCTGACTGCATATGTGGGACTGCCGGGTCCCATAAAGATCATGTCCGATTCAAGGATTGGCAGGGCTATTTCCGGATTATCAGGGCTGAAATCAGTGCCTTTCTTCCGGGCAGGTATCAATTGGATTTTGGGTTTATAGTTCTGTAGGTGATCCTGGATGAATTCACTTACATTTCTGGCAACCTGTTCAGAGTTTGGTTCAAAACCTGCGGGGGTTTCGACGATGCTGACTCTGGGAGCGTCCGGCATCAATTTAAATAGAAAATCAAAGATTTTTTGCCCGCTTGGAGCAGTTTCTCCAGAGCCGAAAAGCGCGATTGGCCCCGGAATAAAATTCATTGGTTGATCCATAATTTCCTACCTGTAAGAGTGGTAACCTAAAATAAAATCCCTTTCATAATACTACACTTTATTAATGATAACGATCCGTGACCAAAATGGTCACGGATCGAAAAAAAAGATCAAGAGATCATTTAGCTGTAGCGCTGGATCACATTTTTAAGCAAATATTCCTGGCAGGCCTCGTTAACACCATGCGATGGCAGCCATCTCCAATCTGATCTGGCTGCCTGATCATTAATGTCAGCTGGCCAAGAATCTACAATGGCCTGTCGTTGAGGGTCTGGTTTGAAGTGAATCACAGCTCCAGGAAAACCATTCAGAACAAAGTCTCTGAAATCTGCAGCTGAGAAGCTGAAGCTGGTGACATTATAAACCCGGCGGGACAAGTGCTCTTGAGGAGCTTGTGCTAGATCAAGCAGGGCTTTGACCGCATCAGGCATAACCATGAACGGAATTCTCACATCTGGACGGACAAAACAATCGTAAGGTTTTCCCTGGGCAGCTGCGTGGATCATTTCTGGCCCAAAATCGCTGGTTCCACCACTGGGAACTGTAAATGCGCTGATAATTCCCGGAAAACGAACAGCCCGAAAATCAACTCTGGAAGGGATTTTCTCAGCCAACTGATGCAAGTGCTGACTGTAGTAGACTCCCACTTTTTCACAATACAGCTTGGAGCATCCATACATGGTGGTAGGTTCAGTGAATTGGTCTTCTGTGACTGGCGGAACAGCGTTTTTGGTTTGCAGATCAGGCAGGCCGTAGACAGCTATCGAGCTGGGAAAGATGAATTGGACTGATTCTCCATTAAGCAGGGACTGGCGGGAAGCAATTTCCAGCAGGTCAAAGGTGGTGCATGTATTCACCTGATGGGCGAGAGCTGGATTATGCTCGGCTGTTGTCGAAAGAACAGCTGCGAGGTGATAAATCTGGTTGAAAGTATACTCTTTTTCCAATTGAGCTAAAAAATCCTGACTGGCAAGATTTCCAATCAGGTGGGTGGATTTATTATTTAAATCAGCAGGGAGAGGTTTGAGGTCAACAGAGATCACTTTGAGAGAACTTTCCTCTGCTAACGATTGGATCAAGGCTTGACCGATCTCACCACTGGCTCCAGTAATCAATACTGTCCGATCCGGCATAAACCTCTCCTATCTAAAATCTCCGCTGGATTTCAAATCGTCCAACCGCTTTCTCATTTTAACTTGTGTGCTAGAATGATTTTAGTGTTTTATGATACTTTACCATAGGGGAGTATTTAATGCATTTCCTGAACAGGAAATCATGATATTCGTGGGGAGGATAGATGCCTTTTACCATAGTGGTTGGTGCCCAGTGGGGTGATGAAGGAAAGGGAAGAGTCGTAGATTTGCTTGCTGCTGATGCTGATATTGTCGCCCGATATTCAGGGGGAGATAATGCCGGCCATACGGTCACAGTCGGTCAAAGAACATTTAAACTACATCTGTTACCCTCAGGTCTGGTCCATGAACATCCAGTAGGCGTTTTAGGCAATGGCATGGTTATCAATCCTGAGACATTGTTGAGGGAAATGGATCAAGTCCGGCAAGCGGGGCTGGTCGTTAATCCGGAGCGATTGAAAATATCCCTTGCAGCTCATTTGATCACTCCCGGTCATATCGCCCTCGATGAAGCTTTGGAAAATGCCCGGGGATCAAAAATGATTGGAACGACAAAAAGGGGAATTGGTCCTGCTTATACATCAAAGGTTTCTAGGTCAGGGCTGCGTGTTGAATTTTTGTTGGATCGGGAAAAAATTAGATCAGAGCTGGACAATCACCTTGAGCAGGTAAATTTCCAGCTAGTTAATAATTATGATCAAGATTCGCTGGATAAAGAGCAGATCATCAAAAAATTTCTGGAGTATGCAGAGCAGCTTGGTCCATATCTGACCGAAATTGGTGTTTTTACCCACAAAGCCTTGGCAAGTGGAAAATCCATCCTGGCCGAAGGGGCTCAAGGCACTTTGCTTGACCTGGATCATGGTACGTATCCATTTGTGACCAGCTCCACGCCAACAGCTCCTGGTGCTCTGGTAGGGTTGGGTCTGGGAGTCGGAACAGTGAATCGGGTCGTTGGAGTCGTCAAGGCATTCCAAACCAGGGTTGGCGAAGGCCCATTCCCGACTGAGTTGTCGGGAGATCTGGCACTCCGGCTGCGTGGAACAGGTGAGAATGACTGGGATGAATTTGGCACAACAACAGGCCGGCCCAGGAGAGTAGGCTGGTTGGATGTGGTCTTGCTTAGATATGCAGTCCGGGTAAATGGTATCACTGACATTGCACTGACCAAACTTGATATCCTTTCAGGAATGAAGAAATTGCAGATCTGCACCGGTTATCAGCGGGATCAGCAGACTTACGCAGATCTTCCCCAGGGGCCATCCAACCTGAGTGATTTCAAGGCAGAAATTGAAGAAGTACCGGGATGGGACGAAGATATCACTTCTGTCCGGTCCTGGGATAAATTACCGGCCCAGGCTCAGAACTATATTCTCAGGATCGAAGAACTGACTGGTGTACCTGTCAGTATTATTTCAGTGGGCCCGGAACGGTCCCAGGTAATCATTCGCTGAACATGAAAAAGATCTGGATCTTGTTAGTGGTTTTATTCCTGAATGCGTGTTTGCCTGCTGCTGCGCCACCTCTTCCCACCGGAACAGAGACAGCTACACCGTCTCCTTCTGCAACAATTGAATGGTTCCCTCCCTCGCCAACTGTCGAACTGACCCCAACCCCAGAGGTAATACCCACCCAGGCGATTTTTTCCGAATTGGGTGAGGTGATTTTCAGGGATGATTTCACTTCATCTGATCAATGGGTTGTTCCTCAGACCGAGAGAGGAAAGATCACAATATCCAATGGTGAAGCCAACATAATTATCAATGAGCCAAAATCCTACCTGGTGGGAACAAGAGAAAAACCAGATTTGGCCAGTTTTTACGCTGAGATAACAACCAATCCAATCCTTTGCAATGGCAGGGATGAGTATGGTCTCTTGTTCAGAGTATCTGGCAGGGATAAGTTTTATCGATTTGCGATCACATGTAGCGGCGAAATCAGGCTTGATAAGATCATACCCGGGGGTGGTACAGTTCTATATCCATCAACCAGGAGTGCCTCTGTACCGTCCGGTGCACCAAGTATATCTAGAATTGCAGTCCTTGCTGAACAATCCCAACTGCACTTGTTCATTAATGGTGACTATCAAACCAGTGTGACTGATCAACAACTCCTGGTTGGATCCTTCGGTATATTTGCCCGATCGTCAGGAGAAACAGCACTGACTGTCAGTTTTTCAAATCTTGTCGTGCGGGAAATCATTCAGAAGTGAGCGATTAAGCTGGGGGAGTCCCTGAATTTATCCATCCGGATTATTTGAACTATATAAGATGAAAATCAACGGCTGGTCTCCTAGAAAAAGAGACGGTGTATAATACGCGATAAGGGGAAATAAATCCAGTTAACCATTCTATGTTTGGCAGAAAAAATCTGAAGGAGGCGTACCAGTGTATCAAAAACTTACCATAGCAGGAAATTTGGGAAAAGATCCGGAAATGCGCTACCTGCCCAGCGGACAGGCAGTAACCAACATCAATGTTGCTACCAACCGGGTCTATACAGATTCCAATGGACAAAAAGTGACCGAAACTATCTGGATCAGAGTCTCAGTCTGGGGAGCACAGGGAGAATCTGTTAATCAGTACTTGAAAAAAGGCAGCAAAGTGCTTGTTGAAGGCCGATTAAATGCGGATCCTGAAACTGGTGGTCCAAGAATTTTCACCCGCAATGATGGCACCACAGGTGCTAGTTTCGAAATGACAGCGTCCAGAGTGATCTTTTTGTCTTCTCGATCAGATGATCAAGCTATTCAATCAGGTGATTCTGGAGGATTCTCTGAGCAGATCGATGAGGATGAGATCCCATTCTAGAGGTACCGGCCACTCAATTTGAGAGTTAATGATGAGCAATGAAAAATCTGAACAAAAAATTCCCGGAATCTCAATCCCATCAGAACTGGAAGCAATCTATTCTAATTTGGCGAGGATCACGCATTCGCCATCTGAATTTATATTTGATTTCGCGCAGATGCTTCCTGGAATGAAAGGTCCTCTAATCAAGACCAGGGTTCTTCTGAGTCCATTAAGCACGAAATTAATCTATAAAGCCCTGGGTGATAATCTGGCAAAATATGAGTCTATCTACGGTGAGATAACTCTTCCTGGAAAAGCCTCCCTGGCCGACAGTTTGTTTACTCCTCCTGATCAGCCGGATACCTAGAAAAAAAAATATGCAAAATAAAATCACAAATTTTGATCACATTGCCCTTGCGTTCCACCCGAACAATAAAGATGCTTTTAACCTGGCAGAAACGATCGGCGCATACCTAAAAACCCTCGGAAAATCAGTTTTAGTAGGGACGATGGATGATGATAATTTTAGTAGCCGGATTTTGGATGGAAGCCAGGGATTATTAATTGCACTGGGTGGCGATGGGACGATGCTAAGGGCAGGTCATATCAGCGCTCCGTCCAGGGTACCAATCCTTGGAATCAATTTGGGCAGTTATGGTTTTTTAACTGAAATAAAACGTGAAAATTGGAAGTCTGCCCTCGAGAAAGTGCTCGGAGGTGATTTCTGGCTCGAAGAACGCATGATGCTGAAGACGGTCCTTATCCGAGAGGAGCAGGAATCCGGTCACTGGAACGCCCTGAATGATGCGGTTATCAGCAGGGGAGAAACCATTCGGCCTATTAAATTGGGAATATATATCAATACCCGACACTTAAGCACAATTGTCGCGGATGCGATGATCGCCTCAACCGCCACGGGATCAACAGCCTATGCTATGGCAGCCGGTGGACCTATACTCTCTCCAGAATTACGGAATATCATTCTTGTTCCTGTTGCTCCTCATCTCTCCATCGAACAAACCCTGGTATTGTCTGAAAATGTAGCAATATCTGTCACTGTTAGCACTTCGCATCAGGCAGTGATAAGTATTGATGGCCAACCACCCATCGACCTTAAAACTGATGACCGGGTAGAAATATCTGCCAGCGGCGATGCTGTAAACTTTATTCGCTTCCAGGATCCAGGTTACTTTTACCGCAACCTGATTCCATACATGGATCAAAATCCATCAATAAAAAAATCTCATGTCTGAAGATAACAACATTCTGGTTTGCACCTTTCATCCCAAGCGGGAAACTCAGCTGCGCTGCAATCGCTGCGAGCGACCGATCTGTATTAAATGTGCTAACCACACCCCAACAGGATACCGCTGCCCGGAATGTATTCGTTCTCAGCAAAAGGTATTTATCACGACCAAATGGTTTGACCACGTGATTGCTGCCATCATAACCGCGGTCATTACTTATCTAGGAAGTCTGCTCACGTTCCTGGGTTTTTATACATTTCTGATTGCCCTGGGGACGGGATTTGCCATCGTCTGGGTGGTTAAAAAAGCAATCAGCAATCGAAGGTCGCCATTGCTAAAATATGTCATGAGCGGGGCAGCGCTGGTAACCAGTTTGGTTCCAGTCCTGTTGGCTATTATTCGGGACCTTGTTGTGTTTGGCTATGTATACGACTATTACGCCATAATTTGGAAAATAGGATTTGCGTTGATCGTATCCGGAAATATTTTTTACCAGTTAAAGAATTAATATGCTGATAGAGTTACGAATTAAAAATTTTGCGATAATTGATGCACTTCAACTGGAATTTGATCCCGGTTTGGTGATCCTGACAGGTGAGACCGGAGCGGGTAAATCGATCATCATGGGCGCCCTTGATATGCTGCTTGGCTTAAGGGTTGACATGACCACCTTGAGGAAAGGAAGCGATTTTGCCAGCGTTGAAGCTGTATTTAAGATACCGGAACATATTCGAGAACCCATTATCCATCTGTTGGAAAAAGAGGATCTGCTTGATGGCGAAGAGTATCTGACCCTGACCAGAGAACTGCGAAAGGAAGGTCGCAACACAGCCAGGGTAAATGGTCATCGGGCTAATGTGTCTGTCCTGGTCGAGCTTGGCGAGTACCTGGTCGACATTCATGGACAATCTGAACATCTCTCATTGATGAGGGTAAATCAGCATCTTGGTCTCTTGGACCGATATGCAAACACTTCAAATCTGCTCCAGGCTTACCGGGTTGTTTATGATCAACTGAAAGATGTCCAATCTGAATTAATCCGGCTCAGACAATTGGATCTGGATGCAGACCGCAGGAAAGAACTGCTGGCTTTCCAGGTTGACGAAATTGACAAAGCTGCCCTTGAGGTGGGGGAAGAAGATCCTCTTGTGGAACGCCGCAACAGATTGGCTAACGCTGAAAAATTAGCCGAGTTGAGCCAGAATATCTTAATATTGTTGGATGATGCTCCTGCCCACCAGCCGACAATCACTGACTTAATAGGACAGATGACTGGATCGGTAGAGGATTTATCCAAAACTGATCCTTCACTCCTGGGACTTAGTCAGCGTACAGCTGAGTTGAGTGATAATCTATTTGAAATTGGAAAAGACCTCCGGGCTTATCTCGACAATCTTGAGTTCGATCCTGATGAACTTGAAAAGATCCAGGACCGGTTGGAATTGATCCGCTCTTTAAAGAAAAAGTATGGAGGTAGTATTCCTGATGTGATCGCCTATAGCGATCGTTCTCGGCTGGCATTAAGCGACATTACGAATCGGGGCTCAAGGATCCTCGAGCTTGAAGTGATAGAAATCAGATTACTTGGAGATCTGTATCAGCGCGGCTTTGCATTGTCAGCTGGCAGGAAATTAGGCGCAAAAAAACTGGCAGATGAATTGGAAATCCAAATGGCCGATCTTAAAATGGCTGGATCAAAATTTGAGGTAGCTTTTCTCCAAACTGAAGATCCAGCTGGGGTACAGATCGAGGATGGGAGAAAGATCAGCTATAACCGGGATGGTCTTGAAAAAATAGAATTCCTGATCGAGACCAATCCAGGTGAGGGATTAAAACCCCTCGCAAAAACAGCTTCAGGTGGTGAAACCGCCCGGCTGATGTTGGCATTAAAGAATGTTCTCGCTTCGGCGGATCAAATTCCCACGTTAGTCTTCGATGAAATTGAC
Source organism: uncultured Chloroflexia bacterium (assembly GCA_963751575.1). GTDB lineage: Bacteria > Chloroflexota > Anaerolineae > Anaerolineales > UBA11858 > B10-G9. The sequence goes on from CAVVUX010000002.1 coordinate 470,716, forward strand.
CAGGGAATAGGCGGCCGGATCGGAGCTGTTGTCGGCGAGAAACTCTTCCGTCTGACGCCTGGTCACCAGGTAATCTGCATCACTCATCTTCCCCAACTGGCGGGTTTCGGTAAACAGCATTTTCAGGTGCTGAAGAAAGTATCAGATGGGCGGACTACGATTGAAGTTCATGAGATAACAGGGGATGATAGGGTGGAGGAACTGGCCACCATGTTGGGAGGAGCGAGCGATAAGAACCTGGCTTCAGCCCGGGACCTGCTTGATTATGTCTCTGGGGTGATCAGTTAGGAAAGTATTTTATGGTGGATATTAGATCGCATATATTGCGGTTCAGAACTGCAAGAAAGAACAACGACCGATCGAACCCCCTGGTTATGATCGGTTTATTGATTGCCCTCTTGGTCAGCTTGATGGCTGCCGGAGGCGTGATCTATGGCGTGTATCGCTATGCAGAAATCACAGCAGATCTTCCTCCACCTGATCTATTGGAGCGGTTCTTAAATCCCACAGATGGCTCATTGCTAGAGCCCACCAGAATTATGGATAATACAGGTGAAGTAGTTATGTGGGTGTTTGAAAATCCTCAGATCGACTACCGTCAATACTTGAATATAACTGATGGAAGCCTGATATTTTATCAAGAAATATCACCTGATTTGATAAGTGCTACCTTGGCATCTTTGGATCCAGATTATTTTGATAAAACTGAAAATTTCCTGGCAGCAATCTGGGATAACCAAGCAGATCCCATTCCTGAAAAATTGGTGAAAGAATTGCTGCTGAGACATGAATTAGATCATCCTTATCGGGATCTGAGGGTAAATTTGCTGGTTGACCAGGTCGTTGCTCGCTATGGCAGAGAGAAAGTCCTTGAATGGTATTTGAACAGTGCATATTACGGCAATCAGATTTACGGCATATATCAGGCAGCCCAGATCTACCTTGGAAAAACACCGGCCGACCTGGATTTGGCTGAATCGGCACTGCTCGCTGCAGTTGCCAATTTCCCATCATTGAATCCATACGATTCCCCTGAGGCAGCTAAGGAAAATCAGGAATTGGTTCTTGCCTTGATGACAAAAGGGGGAATGATTTCTCGGGAAGAACAGACGCGTGCTGTTCAAAAACAGCTTGTCTATCCTGATCCAGAATATAGTACTGCAAATGATATCCCCGGTTATGTTTCTTATGTGTTGAACGAAGCTGAAAAATATATTTCGAGAGACCATTTGATCAGGGGAGGTTACAGGATCATCACAACCTTGGATTATGGTCTCCAGCAGGAACTAGAATGCACAGTGAATTTGATGACCGAGAGGGTCTACGGTGCTGATCCGGAGCTTGATCCAGATTGTCAAACAGCTAGATTATTGCCAAAGTATTCTGGTCCTTATTTGACGGAAGATGATCTGCTGGAAATCGATTTGGTCTTGCTGGACCCGCTGAGTGGTGAGCTGCGCGGGATGGTGGGACCACCATCCCTGGAAACTCCACGCAATCCGGGAACCATACTCACGCCATTTATGTACCTAAATTACTTCACTCAAGGATTTGAACCTGCCTCCCTGGTCTGGGATATTCCATTAGATGACGTGAACCTGTCTTCGATCGAAATGCATCCTGGCTGTGAAAATGAGTGTGATTATCAGGGACCGGTCAATATCAGGACGGTTTTAGTAAATGACTATTTATCACCGCTAAAGCAGCTCTGGGATTCCCAGGGCAAGAATCAGATCAAAAATACATTGACTCTTTTTGGCTTTTCAATTGGACCAGAAACTTGTCTGGATTGCGATATTCTTTCTGACGCTCCTGCCTTAAATTTGATCGACCTCGCCCAGGGATACGGCGTATTTGTAAATCAGGGATTTCTAAAGGGTAGGAGTATTTCCGGATCATCTTTGGAGGTTCAGCCCGCGGCAATTGTGAAGATTGAGGACTTAACGGGATGGTCCTCATTAGATGATTTTGGCATGATTGAAAATAAAATAATCAATGAAGAATTGGCATTTTTGGTAAATCATGTTCTCAGTGATAAAAATGCCCGAAATGACGGTGATGTTTTTCAAATCGGCATTACATCAGGAGTGAAAACTGGTTATGTTCCAGGGTCTGAGAGTGCTTGGTTGATTGGATATACACCAAGCCATGTTACAGCCGTCTGGGCAGGAAACCCAGCTGGTATTTCCCAGAATGCAGCGGACTATAACCAAATCAGCTCTTCTGTCTGGAGAGCGGTGACGCAGCAAATTTCTCGCGACGAGGAGAATCAGGATTGGATTCAGCCTGCGGGAATTTCAACGCTTGATGTATGTTATCCATCCGGATTGCTGCCCGGAGAGAATTGTCCCCGAGAGGTCAGAGAGATATTTATCCAGGGAAATGAACCACAGGGTGTTGATACTCTTTATCAAGCTCTTGAAATTAATCGGGAAACAGGTTTGCTGGCATCGGTTTTTACCCCAGCCCAACTCATAGAAGAAAGGATCTACCTTGTTTATCCTCCCCAGGCTCTTAGTTGGGCTGAAAAATCAGATATATCCACTCCGCCATTCCTGTACGATCTCGATCCAAGGAACACAGCGAGGGTGGGTCTGACAATCTCGTCCCCGGAAAATTTTTCAACTGTCAATAAACGTGTCTGGTTCTCTGGGTCTATTCCGGCGGAAGGATTCAGTTCCGCCCGCTTACAGTATGGGCTTGGGCTGAATCCTGGATCCTGGATTCAAATTGGCTCCGATATAACTGCAGCGGTGGATAATACTCGCCTGGGAACCTGGGATACCCATGATCTTGAGGATGGTGTCTATGCAATCCAGTTGGTTGTCATCCAGGAGAATCAGCAAATAGACAAAGTTTCTCTCGTGCTTTCAGTAGATAATTCACCACCGGAAATCAGGTTGAAAACAAATATTTCAGAAACGATCCTCTTTGATCAGGGCAGGGACCTGATATTTGAGGTTGATTTTGAGAATAATTCTGAGATCGAAAAGGTTGATTTTTACTTGAATAGCATTCTGCTCGGTTCCCGAAAGAATGCTCCGTTTCTCTATTCGTGGGAGATGAAACCGGGTCGCTATGACCTCAGGATCTCCGCCTCGGACTTGGCAGGTAATAAATCTGAGATCAGGGTTGATTTTACTGTTCAGTCAAATTGAAACAAAAATTTTGGGGTTAGAGATCCTGCTGGACAGTGGATCATTTCTTGAATCCAAACAATCGCAAAATATTCTCATCATTGCGCCAATTCTTTTTTACTTTTACCCTCAACTTCAAGAATACTTTTCGTCCGCTCATGGATTCAATTTCAATTCTGGCGGCAGATCCAATCCTCTTGATCATGTTTCCCCCTTCTCCAATTAAGATTCCCTTTTGAGATTCCCTCTCTACAAAGATTGTCGCTCCAATGTATGCGCCCTGGTCCCCGCGTTCCTTAAATTCATCGATCCTGACAGCAATGACGTGAGGGAGCTCTTTCTGAAGTAAATTCATTGCTGCCGCTCTGATCAAATCGGCGGCAATATCCTTTTCGTAGAGGTCAGTTACCTGGTCCTCCGGGAAAAGCAGGGGTCCTTCTGGCAGGAATTGGCTAATTTGTGCAGTCAATTGGTTTATATTCTCGCCGGTGAGTGAGGAAATTGAGATCAGGGGAGCCTCGGGTTTTAATTCCAGATAAGTCTGGATCCTTTCTTCGAGATCCTCGGCAGAGACTTGATCCATTTTGTTGAAAACCTTGATCAGATGAGGTTTTTTCTTCAAATTGGCGAAGGCATCACTGAAGATGTGGTCTTCAATTGTTGGCAGAACGCTGCCGTCAAAGATCACCAGGACCAGGTCGACCTCTTCCAGGGCTTTGAGAGCATCATGGTTCATGTATTCACCCAACTTGTGTTTGGCGTGGTGCAGGCCGGGAGTATCAATAAAGATCAGTTGAGCTTCAGGGAGGCTAAGAATTCCCAACTGCTGCAAGCGGGTGGTTTGAGGTTTTGGCGACACTGCCGCAATAGTTTGATTGAGCAGGCGGTTTAACAGGGTAGATTTTCCCACGTTCGGGCGACCCATCACAGCAATAAAACCTGATTTGTGCTCAGTTGACATAATTATTCATTCCTGATCTGCTCCAGAAATTGGTCGGAATCTGTCGACTCCATCCCTTGACCGATTCCGGCATATTTTATATAATATCGTGTCTGGATTTAAACCAGACACATGGGTACTTGTTTAATGAAACAGTATCCGAATTTAGTTTCAAGACCATTCTTATTGCCCTGGTTGAAACCGGGGCATATTAACGCGTATAGTAACCGCTACATGCTAATTTGGTCAAGTAGAAAAGGTGAGAGGGAGAGTATATGGCTCAAGTTGATAAAGCCAAAAATTACGCTCGAATTAGTTATCGTTATCCATTGCCACCACTGATTAAGATTCAGTTGGATTCCTTTAATCGTTAAAGGACAAGGGCATTGAAGATCTCTTTCATGAGATCTCACCCATCGAATCTTATAACGGGAAAATGAAGCTTATATTTCCCGAGCAAAACCCCCGAAGCAGAACAGTGGGGACTGGATTTTCGATTTGAACCTCCGGAATATTCTGTTCAGGAATGTGTCGAACGTGATCTGACCTACGCATCTGCTTTATATGTTTCGGTTTTGCTGGCTGGTGCCAAGGTTGCCGGAACCGATCAAGCAGGAAATCTTCATGGGTGAGTTCCCCGAGATGACCGATAAAGGCACGTTCATTATTAATGGTACGGAACGAGTGGTTGTTTCCCAGTTGATCCGTTCCCCTGGTGTTTATTTTGAAGCTGAGGTTGATCGGGCAACTGGACGCCGATTGGCAGTTTCAAAATTGATTCCTGACCGCGGAGCCTGGATGGAATTTGAAACCCGGAAAACCGGTTATCTGACCATCCGATTCAACCGGCAGCGGACTATTCCAGTCACAATTTTCTTGCGGGCTCTGGCTGCTGTCGATGATGGATTAAAGAATTCCCCGATCAAAGAAGGCACAGACGAAGAACTGATAGCTCTTTTTGAGGATATTGATACCAATCCTGACCGCATGTTCATTCCGGCTTGTTTTGCGCAGGAACCAGATTGGGAAGTCCCCGAAGGCATGACCATCGCTGAAATGGCATTGATCGATTTCTTTAAACGCATGCGTCCTGGTGATCCGGCAACTGTGGAAAACGCCCGGGATTTCCTGGAGGACCAATTATTTAATGACCGGCGCTACAACCTGGAACGGGTGGGGCGTTATAAACTAAATCAAAAATATGATTTGAAAGGGAAGGTTCCGGTATCACACCAAACAATCACCAAATGGGATATTTATTATTTGATCCGCCGGATGATCGAAATTAACAATAATATGGAAGATCCGGATGATATCGACCACCTTGGCAACCGACGGATTAAAACCGTGGATGAGCTGATCCAGAATAAATTGCGAGTTGGTATTGCGGCGTATGGAGCGTGTTATCCGCGAAAGAATGTCTATTCGTGGAAAGAAAAAAATGTCCCCGGTTACGCTGGTCAATATCCGGCCGGTTGTGGCTTCCTTGCGTGAATTCTTTGGTTCAAGCCAATTATCTCAATTCATGGACCAGACCAATCCGCTCTCCGAACTGCGCCATAAAAGAACCCTCTCAGCCCTTGGACCGGGTGGACTTCACCGCCAACGAGCAGGATTTGATGTTCGTGATGTTCATCAATCACATTATGGACGGATTTGCCCGATTGAGACCCCTGAAGGTCCAAACATTGGTTTGATCGGGCGGTTTGCATCCTACGCCCAGGTAAATGATTACGGTTTCATTGAAACACCTTATCGGAAGGTACGTCAATCAGTATCCCCTGCGGATCCAGAGATTATTGACGCTGAACTCCGAGAAGATGTCATACATCCGGGCACAGAAAAAGTTCTAGGCAAAAGTGGTGAGCGCATTACTGATAAGATGGCTGCTGCGATGAAAAAAGCTAAAATTGATGATGTGCTGGTAACTCCTTTTATCTCAGAGGAAGTTGAATATCTGGCTGCAGATGCCGAAGATCGTTTCGTGATCGCGCAGGCGAATGCGGAAATTAATGATCATTTTGAATTTGTAAAAGATCGGGTATCAGCCCGACATCACTCAGATTTTCTGTTTGTGAAACCCACCGATATTGAATACATCGATGTGGCGCCGAACCAGATTGTAGGTATCAGCGCTGCCTTGATTCCCTTTCTCTCCCATGATGACGCCAACCGGGCCCTGATGGGTTCAAACATGCAAGCTCAGGGAGTTCCCCTGCTGTGCCCTGAAATCCCGACTGTTTCAACTGGTATGGAAAAACCGGCGGCGCTGGATTCCGGCCAGGTTTTGCTAGCTGAGGAAGATGGCGAGGTGATCTCAGTCGTAGGAGATAAGATCATCATTCGCAATAAGGATAATGAAAATAAAGAATATAAACTATGGAAATATGAACGCTCCAATCAGAGTACTTGTATTGACCAGCGACCGATAGTCCAGAAAAGTCAATTGGTGAAAAAAGGCGATGTGATCGCAGATTCTTCCTCTACCGTGGATGGAAACTTAGCTCTGGGACAAAATGTCACAGTGGCATTCCTCTCCTGGGAAGGTGCGAATTTTGAGGACTCGGTTGTGATCTCTGAGCATCTCGCCAGGGATGATGTTTATACTTCTATCCATATCGAAGAACACGAAGTTGAATCCAGGGACACCCGGCTTGGTCCGGAAGAAATTACCCGGGATATACCGAATGTTGGAGAAGATGCATTAAAGGATCTGGACGAAACAGGTGTTATCCGGATCGGTGCTGAGGTAGGGCCGAATGATATCCTGGTTGGTAAGATCTCACCCAAAGGCGAAAAAGAACTTTCACCTGAGGAGCGGCTGCTGAGAGCTATCTTCGGTGAAAAATCCCGTGATGTCAAGGACACTTCCCTGCGGATGCCGCATGGTGAACGGGGTAAAGTCATTGAAGTTAATGTCTTCACCAGAGAGGATAACGCGGACTTATCTGCGGGTGTTGAAAAAATGGTCAGGGTGTTCGTTGCTCAGAAGAGACGCATTACCGCAGGTGACAAAATAGCTGGCCGCCACGGAAATAAAGGTGTGGTTTCCACTGTGGTCCCGGTTGAGGATATGCCTTATCTTGAAGATGGCACGCCAGTGGATATGCTCTTGAGCCCGACCGGTGTGCCAGGCCGTATGAATATTGGCCAGGTATTGGAAGCCCATTTGGGCTGGGCAGCGAAGAAGCTTGGATTCAGGGCTGTGACACCGGTATTTGATGGTGCGCGGGAAAGTGAGATTGAAGCTGAATTAGCGCGCACCTGGATGATCGAAAAAGCCTGGGCTGATGCGGAAGCAGCTGCCTGGAAGTGGTTGGAAGGGTTTGATTATAACTCCAGCGATCTGCTGGATAATAACGAAGCTCGCCGCCTTTACTTGGAAAACTGGTTGGGAGATCGGGGTTATGACGTCTATAAATTGGTATCTGACGAGGTTTTTGCCCGCCGATCTGTTTTGCAGGAATGGCTAAAAGATCAAGGGCTAGACCCCTGAGGAAATCTTATTCTTCGAGGATCAGGAAATTCCCTACAGTGAACGAGATGCCCAGGATGAACGGGCAATCTTGGCATGTCTGAAACTTTGGATCAAAGATGTTACCGGTGAAGATTCCAAAAAAGTTGAAAAAATGGAAATCGAAGCGCTGCGAGAAATGGCAACCGCGCTGGTGACTACGACAGGTATTCCCCTTCCGTTATTCGGAAAACACCTTGTCTTTGATGGCAAAACCGGTAAACCCTATCACAACCCTGTCACTGTTGGCGTGATGAATATCCTTAAACTTCACCACCTGGTTGAGGATAAGGTGCATGCCCGGTCGACGGGTCCTTACAGTCTGGTATCACAGCAGCCTCTGGGTGGAAAGGCTCAATTTGGTGGCCAGCGTTTTGGAGAGATGGAAGTTTGGGCTTTGGAAGCATACGGTGCTGCCCACACACTCCAGGAAATGTTAACTATCAAATCAGATGATGTTATTGGCAGGGTTCAAGCTTACGAAGCGATTGTCAAGGGAGAACCTATTCAGGATGTAGGCATCCCGGCTTCGTTCCGTGTATTGGTAAAAGAAATGCAGAGTCTGGGACTGTCAATCGAAGCAGTCACTGAAGATGGAGAGATAATTAGTTTTGGAAAGGAAGACACGCGGGCGCAAATTCCGCGCATGACCACAGGCTTGCTGGGATTGGGAGACCGTTAACGGATCTTCCTCTGGCAGGAAACTATGATTTAACTTGATGGACTGGCTTGACGCTCATTAGTGGGCGTGCTAAAATTCCTAGTCGTTGCCCATCAATAGAAATGGGCCAAGAACGATTGATTGAATAACGGTTTACGAGCAATCCAAGGCCATCAAGTAAAATCGATGGCCTTGAAATTTGAAAAGTGATCAGGATTAGGTACGGAGGTTAAATGTGCCAACAATTAATCAATTAGTCCGTAAAGGACGCACAGATAAGAAAACTAAAAGTAAAGCTCCTGCGCTGCGCTATACATTTAACTCGATGAAGCAGCGAAGAATATGCAGGAAAGAGGTGCTCCTCAAAAACGGGGCGTATGCACAATTGTACGGACCATGACACCTAAAAAACCGAACTCAGCTCTCCGGAAAATTGCCCGTGTTCGGCTGACGAATGGTATTGAGGTAACTGCCTATATCCCAGGTGAAGGTCATGGACTTCAGGAACACTCGGTTGTTCTGGTCCGCGGTGGACGTGTAAAAGATCTGCCTGGTGTTCGCTACCACATTGTCCGTGGTGTATTGGACTCCAGTGGTGTAGATGATCGAAAACAAAGTCGTTCAAAATATGGGACCAAAGCCCCTTGATCTGGAAGTTCCACAAAATTGAAGCTATTAGCATGATGGAGAATACTGATGAGACGCAGAAAAGCTGACAGGCGAAAGATTGAACCGGATGTACGTTACGACAATGTAAAAGTACAAACCTTTATCAATCATGTCCTGAAAAATGGGAAGAAAAATGTTGCAGCGAACCTGGTATACGGTGCATTTGATATCATGGCCGAAAAAACCGGCAAAAACCCGGTCGAACTGTTTGAGCAGGCTATGCAAAATGCATCCCCCAGGATGGAAGTTCGCCCCCGCCGAATCGGTGGTGCAACATACCAGATTCCAATGGAAGTCCCAACCCACCGCCAATTTACCCTGGCAACCCGCTGGCTGCTTGAAGCCGCCCGGGCCCGCAAGGGTCTACCATTTGACCAGGCCTGGCAGATGAGTTGCTTAAGTTGTAGTTAATAATGAAGGGCAGGCCATCCGCAAGAGGGAAGAAGCCCATCGAATGGCAAAAGCCAACCGGGCATTCTCTCATTTCCGGGTTTAATTATTTAGAGATAGATTAGGTTAGTATGGCTAGAAAGTACACTTTAGAGCAATTTCGAAATATTGGTATCATTGCCCACATCGATGCGGGAAAGACCACCACAACCGAGCGGATCCTGTTATTACACAGGGAAAACGCATAAAATCGGTTCTGTTGATGATGGAACAACTGTTACCGACTGGATGGACCAGGAGCGCGAACGAGGTATTACGATCGTTTCTGCTGCCGTATCTGCTGTTTGGAAGCGCCATCTGATAAATCTTATCGATACCCCAGGCCATATTGATTTTACGGCAGAAGTTCAGCGATCCCTTCGAGTACTAGACGGAGGGGTTGTTGTTTTTGATGCTGTCCAGGGTGTTGAACCCCAGAGTGAGACTGTCTGGAGACAAGCTGATCTCTATCGAGTTCCCCGGATATGTTTTGTAAATAAAATGGACCGGGTTGGCGCTTCTTATGAGCGAACGCTGGATATGATCCGGGAACGGCTGGGAGCACCTACGGTTGCCATGCAAGTTCCGATCGGGGTTGAAGATCAATTTAAAGGTGTTGTGGATCTGATTACCCGTAAGGCATTATATCTGGGAAGATCATGAAGGCAGTGCTGCTGTTGAGATCGATATTCCGGAAGATCTGAAAGAACAGGTAGAAAACTCCCGGATCAAGCTGATTGAGACCATTGCCGAGACCGATGAAAATCTAACCCATAAATACCTGGAAGAGGAAGATATCAGTGAGGAAGAATTAAAAACCGCTCTTCGGGCTGCAGTGATCCGGAATCAGCTTACCCCAGTATTATGTGGCAGCTCCTTAATTGCGACAGGTGTACAACCTCTGCTGGATGCTGTAATTGATTACCTGCCTTCACCGTTGGATATTCCACCAGTTGAAGGTAGTGATCCCAAAACTGAAGAAATACTTACCCGGGCTCCGCAAGATGATGAACCATTGAGTGCCCTGGTATTTAAGATCGTTACCGATCCCTATGTGGGCCGACTGGCTTATATCAGGATCTATTCAGGTGTCATAGAGCAGGGCACAACAGTATTTAACTCCAGCAAAGGAAAACGGGAACGGATTGGTCGTTTGATCCGGATGTACGCAGATCGCCGGGAAGATATTGAAAAAGCTAGCGCTGGTGATATTGCTGCAGTTCTGGGTTTAAAGGAAAGCTTATACCGGTGATACCTTGTGCGAAACTGGATCTCCAATAATCTTGGAAAATATTTCATTCCCTGATCCGGTGATCATGGTTGCTATCGAACCTAAAACATCTGCCGATCAGGATAGACTTGCAACTGCGCTTCAAAAATTATCCGAAGAAGATCCTACTTTCAAGGTCCGGGTTGATGGCGATACAGGTCAGACATTGATTTCAGGAATGGGCGAACTGCATCTCGAAGTATTAGTTGACCGGATGCTGCGAGAGTTTAAAGTCCAAGCCAGAGTTGGCCGTCCCCGCGTTGCATACAAAGAATCGATTACCAGAGCAGTTGAAAAATGGATTATCGACATGTTAAACAGTCTGGTGGTCATGGACAATTTGGTCATGTTGTACTTCGAATTGGAACCAGGGGAGGATGGCAGTGGAATTGTCTTTGAGGATGAGATCCGGGGCGGAGCTATTCCCCGGGAGTATATCCCGGCTGTTGAAAAAGGTGTTCGGTCTGCTGCAGAATCTGGTGTTTTGGCAGGATATCCGGTCACAGATGTAAAAGTCATCCTGGTAGATGGATCATTCCATGAGGTTGATTCCAGTGATCTGGCATTCAAAATGGCTGGATCGATGGCATTTCGACAGGGTCTGCAGAAAGGATCTCCGGTTCTACAGGAACCGATCATGAAAGTGGAAGTTATCATTCCTGAAGAATATCTGGGTGATATAATTGGGCAAGTTAATTCCCGCCGGGGAGATGTCCAGGGTATGGATGCCCATCCAGGTGGAACCCAAGGAGTGCGAGCCATGGTTCCATTGGCTGAGATGTTCGGTTATGCAACTGAACTGCGCTCAGCAACCAAAGGTCGGGGTGCGTTTACCATGGAATTCGATCATTATTCAAAAGTATCACAGGAATTATCACAAAAAATTATTGTAGGTGAATAGAACCATCTTAGAGGATAAATGACACTAATAACAAGATAGTTATTATTTAGGTCAGGAGAAGACTTATGGCGAAAGAGAAATTTGAACGAAACAAACCGCACGTGAATGTGGGCACGATGGGCCACATTGACCACGGGAAGACGACCTTGACAGCGGCGATCACGAAAGTGGCAGCAATGCAGGGATTCGGCGACTTCATGGCCTTTGACCAGATCGATAAAGCGCCGGAAGAGAAAGAGCGCGGCATCACGATCAGCATTTCCCACGTGGAGTATGAGACCGAGAAGCCCGTCACTACGCCCACGTTGATATGCCGGGACACCGCGACTACATCAAGAACATGATCACCGGTGCAGCGCAGGTAGACGGCGCCATCCTGGTCGTGGCAGCGTCCGACGGACCTATGCCGCAGACCCGGGAGCACCTGCTGCTGGCCCGCCAGGTGGAAGTGCCCAGCGTGGTGGTCTACCTGAACAAGGTTGACCAGATGGGCGACCCCGAACTGTTAGAGCTGGTGGAACTGGAACTGCGGGAGCTGCTGAACTGAGTACGGCTTCCCCGGAGACGAGACCCCGATCGTGAAAGGCAGCGCCCTGGCTGCTCTGGAGAGCACCAGCGAAGATCCTGACGCGCCTGAATATGACAGCATTCGCGAACTGCTGCGGGTGGTGGACGAATACATTCCAGAACCGGTCCGGGAGTACAGACAAACCGTTCATGATGCCGATCGAAGATGTGTTCACGATCAAGGGCCGAGGCACTGTGGTGACAGGAAGGATCGAGCGCGGAATCATCAACAGCGGAGACCCGGTCGAGATCATCGGTCTGCAGGACGCGATCATCAACACCGTGGTAACCGGTGTGGAAATGTTCCACAAGATCCTGGATGAGGGCCGGGCGGGAGACAATGTAGGACTGCTCCTGCGAGGAACCAACCGGGAAGAGGTGGAGCGCGGGATGGTGATAGCCAAACCGAAGAGCATCAAACCGCATCACCAAATTCAAAGCCGAAGTAGTTGTGCTCAAACCGGAAGAAGGTGGACGACACAAACCTTTCTTCACCGGCTACCGGCCGCAGTTCTATATCAAGACCATCGACGTGACAGGGGCAATTACCCTGCCGGAAGGTGTTGAAATGGTCATGCCTGGCGACAACGTGAACATGAATGTGGAACTGATCGTTCCCATCGCGTTGGAACAGGGTGGAAAGTTCGCTATTCGAGAAGGTGGTCTGACGGTTGCGTCCGGCGTGGTCACCGAGATCCTAGAGTAATATTATGGCTAAACAAAAAATCCGTATTCGCTTGAAAGCTTATGACCACAGAGTGCTGGATCAATCTGCACGCCGAATCGTAGAAACTGCTGAGAGAACAGGAGCCCGGGTTGCGGGACCTGTCCCTCTTCCAACTCGAATTGAAAAATTCGCAGTCCGACGATCAACATTTGTGCATAAGGATTCCCATGAACATTTTGAGATCCGGACTCACAAACGACTGATTGATGTTCTGGAACCAGATTCACAAACGATTGACTTGTTGATGCGTCTTAATTTACCTGCAGGTGTTGATATTGAAATTAAGATTTAATAGTGTATAATAGGCAGTCTGTGCAAATTGCAGGGGGCAGAACTTAGGCAAGCTTGTTCGACAAACTCCGCCGCAATCTGGGCGGAGTTACGCTGGAAAAAGAAATTTGTTGATCCAGCAGGAGTATTGGATAACGTAAGAACGTTTCCTGGAGAGAACTCAAAATCCAGATGTTCGCGAAGGATACGTTTACTGCGTTATTTGGGATGATGAAGCCAAGCCCTGGTTGACAGTCCCAGCAAATAAATGGATAGTTAGGAGACAAATGAGATGAAAGGGCTAATTGGAAAGAAAGTTGGCATGACCCAGTTATTTGATGACGCAGGGAAAGCAATTCCCGTTACTGTTATCGAAGCTGGGCCTTGTTATGTTACACAGGTTCGCACTGTGGACCAGGATGGATATAAAGCAGTTCAGCTGGGTTTTGAAGAAACCAAACCCCAGCGTTTGTCAGGTGGTGAAATTGGCCACTTGAAGAAAAATGAGTTACCGGCACTCCGCGTATTTTGCGAGAATTCCGGACGGACGAAGAATTAGAAGAGGGTCAGACCCTCACCGTTGAAGTCTTTGAAGAAGGCGAGCTGGTTGATGTTGTCGGCAAGTCAAAGGGACGCGGTTTTGCTGGTGTCGTAAAACGCTACGGTTTTTCTGGAGGTCCGAAAACTCATGGTCAGTCAGACAGGCAAAGAGCACCGGGTTCGATTGGCGCTGGTTCCACTCCGGGACGTGTCTTCAAGGGCAAAAGAATGCCCGGACGGATGGGTAACGATACAGTTACCTCCCAAAACCTGCTGATTTCCAGGATCGATCCAGAAAATAATATCATTGCTGTTCGTGGATCAGTACCTGGACCCAAAAACGGGTTAGTCATTATTAAGGAAGCCCGGAAGCAGTAACCGGTTGGAGTAAATGATTATGGAAGCAAATGTACTTGATATGAAGGGTAAGAAAATTGACACTGTCGATCTGCCAGGAAAAATTTTTGATGCCCCATTAAATATGGATATGATGCACCAGGCATATGTGCGGCAGCTAGCTCACCAACGACTGGGTACTCACAGCACCAAGGGTCGAAGTGATGTTTCAGGTGGTGGCCGCAAACCCTGGCGCCAAAAAGGAACTGGAAGGGCTCGACAGGGCTCTATCAGGGCAGCCCAATGGGTAGGCGGTGGCAAGATCTTTACCCCCAAACCGCGCTCCTATGAAATGAAAATGCCCAAGAAGATGCGCCGGGCCGCATTATGCTCTGCGATCACACAAAAACATGCAGCGGGTGATATTTTCATCATGGAAGAATTTTCGCTCAAAGAGCAATAAAACCCAGGCGATGGCTGCAGCGCTAGAAAAAATAACCAAAACCCAGAACTGCCTGATTGTGTATCCAGCCCGGGATGAGAATTATGATCTTCTGGTCAAAGCAATCAGCAATTTGCCCAAGGCTACATCTGATCCTGGCAGATTATCTGAATATTCGAGATTTATTGGGACACGAGAAGGTTATCCTGGTCAAATCAGGCATTAGACCGCATCTCAAAGATCCTGTTACGGGAGTAGGGCGATGACTTCGATTTACGATGTGTTACGACGTCCAATATTAACAGAGAAATCCAGCCACCAGTATGCAAAGCTGAATCAGTATGTATTTGAAGTGGCTACAAAAGCAACCAAGAGCATGATCAAGGAAGCAGTTGAGACGATCTTTGATGTAAAAGTCATTCGGGTCAACACCATGGTTATGCCGGCAAAACGATCTCGTCGAGCCCAAAGCCGCCGGGTCTTGATCCGACGCAGCGCTTATAAAAAAGCAGTTGTTACCCTGGCTGCTGGCGATACGATTTCTGTCTTTGAAGGAGTTCGGTAATGGCAGTAAAGAAATATAAACCGGTAACACCCGAGTATGCGTGGGCGGACCGGCTATACATTTGAAGAAATTACCAAGGATAAACCAGAACGTTCCCTGGTAAAAACCCTCCGGAAAAAAGGTGGACGAAATTCCTATGGCAGGATCACTGTTCGCCATCGAGGTGGAGGTCACAAACGGAAAATCCGCATCGTTGACTTCAAGACGGGAAAAGATCAATATCCCGGCCAAAGTTGCTGCGATCGAATATGATCCGAACCGGACAGCCCGACTGGCTTTGCTGAACTATGCTGATGGTGAAAAACGCTACATCGTCGCTCCAGTTGGTCTGCGTGTGGGCGATACCGTCTTGTCCGGACCTGATGCAGAAGTAGCTCCGGGGAATACTCTGCCCTTGAGCAAGATTCCCACAGGCACCCGGATTCATAATATTGAGTTGAAGACCGGGCGGTGGTGGACAATTGGTCCGTTCAGCTGGTACTTCTGCCAGATTGATCGCAAAAGAAGGAAAATTTGGACAGGTACGTTTACCTTCCGGCGAAATTCGACTGATCCATCAGAAATTGCATGGCAACTATTGGTCAGGTTGGCAATGTTGATCACGGTAATATCAAACTAGGAAAAGCAGGCCGAAAACGCCATCTGGGTATACGACCAACAGTTCGTGGTACTGCAATGTCCCCCCGCGACCATCCGCATGGTGGTGGTGAAGGGCGGTCCCCGATTGGTATGCCGAGTCCCAAGAGTCCCTGGGGCAAGAAAACCCTGGGTGCCAAGACCCGGCGCAATAAACGGACCGGGAAATATATCGTTCGAGATCGGCGAGTTGGAAAGAAAAAACGCCGCTAAATTGATCCTGAGCTGCTGAAAAAAAGCAGCCATGAGGAGTTGAAGGTATGTCACGATCACTAAAAAAGGGTCCATTCATAGACCCCAAGTTGTTGAAAAAAATCGAAGCGATGAATGAGCGTGGAGAGAAGAAAGTCATCCGGACCTGGAGCCGGGCCAGTGTGATCTTCCCCCAGCTGGTGGGACACACGATTGCAGTCCATGATGGCAGAAGGCATGTGCCGATCTATATCACAGAGAATATGGTTGGTCACCGCCTGGGTGAATTTGCACCCACCCGCACTTTCCGGGGTCATTTGGCATCCAAGCGTACTACCCGTAAAAAGGATAGCGCTACTACAGCGGCCAGGGAGATATAACAATGGATCTCGATATTAGAGCTAACGCAAGCCATATTCCTATCTCTGCCCAGAAAACCCGCCTGGTTGTTGACCTGGTGCGTGGTAAAAATGTCATGGAAGCCCTGGAAGTGTTGAGTTTCACACCAAACAAGGCAGCTGAACCTGTTTCAGATCTGATAAATTCTGCTATCGCCAATGCAGAAAATAATTTCGGCTTAAATAGATATGATCTTTACATTCATAAAATAGTTGCCGATGAAGGTCCAACCCGCAAATGGCGCCGATTTGGAGCCCGCGGTCGGGTAAAACCAAGGTTGCGACGTTCATCTCATATAGCAATAATTCTGAGGGAAAACGTAGAGATTTAGGCACGAGAATAGACAACTGTCCTGGAATTAATAATCAATCAGGGCAGACGTGAGCAGTAGGAGAAATTATGGGTCGTAAAGTACATCCAATCGGATTTCGTTTGAAAATAACCAAGACCTGGGACGCCCACTGGTACGCCGAGGGTGAGCAGTTTGTTGATCATCTTCAGGAAGATCTAGCGATCAGGAACCTGATTCATGCAGAGGCAGACAACGCCGGAGTATCCAAAATTGAAATCGAACGATTTCCAGGAAAAGTAAAAGTAATTATCCATACATCAAAACCCGGTGTGTTGATTGGGCGCAAAGGCGCAAATGTAAAGATCATGCGCTCGAGTTTGGAAGAATTGGTTGGTAAGACAATCGATGTCGATATCAAGGAAATTGAAACACCTGACCTTGACGCTTACCTGGTAGCGGAAAATATTGCCCGCCAGATAGAAGGCCGTATCAGCTATTCCCGGGCCATGAACCGGACCATTCAACGCACCATGCGTGAAGGCGCTGAAGGCATCAGGGTTGAGGTAGCTGGTCGTCTCGGTGGAGCGGAAATGTCCCGCACCATCCATATGCGAGAAGGTCGTGTTCCCCGTCAAACTTTGAGGGCAGATATTGATTTCGCAATCGCGGAAGCTGCTACCTCTCATGGAAACATCGGCGTCAAGGTCTGGATTTACAAAGGCGAAGTGCTTCCAACTCTGGAAGAAGAAGAAGAATCAGAAGCGCATGATGGAGTTTATGTCAGCAAATAAGCTGATTGAAAATGGCTTCTGAGGAAAAATGAGAGGATTAAAAACCATGTTGATGCCTAAAAGGTTTAAGTATAGAAAACAGATGCGGGGGCGGATGAAGGGAAAAGCCAGTCGTGGAGCAGAAATTCATTTTGGCGATTACGGACTGCAAGCCCTTGAACCTGCCTGGATCACAGCCCGCCAGATCGAATCATCTCGCCGAGCTATGGTCAGGGCGATGAAACGCCGCGGCAAGGTTTGGATCAGGATCTTTCCAGATAAACCGATCACCAAACGAGCTGCTGAATCCCGGATGGGTAAAGGCAAAGGCGATGTTGAGTATTACGCTGCAGTTGTAAAGCCGGGAAGGATAATGTTTGAAATCGGTGGTGATGTGGATGAAGGCAGTGCCTTGGAAGCATTAAGATTGGCTTCTTACAAACTGCCCATTAAAACCAAAGTTGTCCGCCGTGAAGAAGTAGGAGAAAGCGCATGAAAGCAGATGAAATCCGCGCTCTAGCGGACGAAAAAATCCGGGCCAAGATTGATGAAACCAGGGAAGAAATGATGAACTTGAGATTTCAACAATCAACCGGTGAACTATTGGACTCATCGAAGATCACAGAGACCCGGCGCTTGATTGCCAGGCTTGAAACTATCTTAGGTGAGCGCAGGCGCGAAGCCGCCTTGGAAGGTGAATTATGAGCAATCGCCGTCGCTTGACTGGTGTTGTTACTAGCAATAAGATGGAAAAAACTGTCTCGGTCAAGATCACGAGGCGATTTCGGCATCGACTATACAAAAAGGTCATTGAGCGACATACTAATTTAAAAGCTCATGATGACCTGGGTTGTGAGATCGGCGATCAGGTTATGATCGTAGAATCAAAACCGATTTCTAAAACTAAACGATGGGCAGTCGAAGAAATTATTCGGAAATCGGTTTCTACCGAGAAGGCGTAAAAGGAGGCAGCAATGATACAACAAGAATCAAGAGTTAATGTTGCCGACAACTCAGGTGCCCGCGAATTGCTGGTGATCAGGGTTCTGGGTGGATCAAAACGCCGTTATGCCCGGATCGGTGATGTAGTTGTCGGAACGATAAAAAACGCAACACCCCAGGGAGCCGTCAAAGCCCACGAAGTGGTCAAAGCGGTTGTGGTCCGTACAGCCAAAGAATGGCGCCGGACGGATGGGTCAACGGTTAAATTTGATGACAATGCCGTGGTGATCCTTGATGCCGATGGCACAAATCCGAAAGGCACTCGCATTTTTGGACCGGTCGCCCGTGAACTGAGGGAAAAAGGTTATATGAAAATCGTATCCCTGGCACCGGAAACGGTTTAGGGAATTGCCAGGCAGGAGTAATTATTGTGAAATTTAAAATACGAAAAGGTGATACCGTTGAAGTGATCAGTGGCAGAAAAGCTGATAAAGGTGAACGAGGAGAAGTAATCAAGGTTTACCGTGAGAAACAGCGGATTGCTGTACAGGGTGTGAATATCAGAAAGAAACATCAGGGTCAAATTCAAACCCAGGGTAGGACTATGACTCCTGGAATTATTGAATTCGAAGGTCCAATTCATATTTCCAATGTGATGCTTGTTTGTCCATCATGTGGAAAGACTACCCGAGTAGGGATTACCCGAACAGATGGGGATGCCCACCGGGTTTGCAAACGCTGTGAAGCGCTGATCGACTGAAAGCTGGGAGCGGATGAATGAATAGATTACAAGAGCGTTATCAGAAAGAAATAGTACCAAGTCTTGTGAAAGATCTTAGCCTGGACAATATTATGGAGTGTCCCCGCATCGTCAAGGTTGTGATTAATATTGGCGTGGGTGATGCCCTTGATAATGGTAAGCTCCTGGATGAGGCAGTTCGCGATTTGACAAAGATCACCGGTCAAAAACCCCTGATCAATAAATCCAAGCGAAATATTGCGAATTTCAAACTCAGGATTGGTTCAGCAATCGGCACCTCTGTCACCTTGCGTGGTTACAAGATGTGGTCATTTCTGGATCGATTGATCAACGTGGCTTTACCTCGGGTTCGTGACTTCCGAGGCGTATCTCCAAATTCCTTTGATGGTCGGGGCAATTACACCCTGGGCATCACTGAGCAGCTGGTATTTCCAGAAGTGAATTATGACGAAGTCAGCAAGATCCGGGGAATGGAAGTCACCATCGTCACCTCCGCCCAGGACGATCAATCTGGACGGGAGCTGCTGCGAAAGTTGGGAATGCCGTTTAAGGAGGATAATCAACTAATGGCAAAGAAAAGTATGATTGCACGAGAAACTAAAAGAAAATATAAGGTCAGGGAAATCAATCGCTGTAAAAAATGCGGCCGTCCGAGTGGATATATGCGCCGATTTGGTTTGTGCAGAATTTGTTTCCGTGAATTGGCACTCGACGGGAAAATTCCCGGAGTTGTCAAGTCATCCTGGTAAGTTGGATGGAGGATAAGTATGAGCTTTAATGATCCAATCGCTGATATGCTAACACGAATCCGAAATGCAGTGCGAGCTGAACATTCGCAGGTATCGATGCCTAGCTCAAAGATGAAAGTATCAATCGCTAAAATTCTGGCTGATGAAGGTTTTATCAGCGACTATGAAGTCACTGATAATGAAGATTCGGAGCCCATAAAACCTTAACCCTGGGGTTGAAATATGTTGGTAAACGGCGCACAAAACGCTCCGTGATCACGAACCTCGAACGAGTCAGTCTGCCTGGTCAGAGAATTTATTCTGGCAAAGGATGAAATACCTTATGTCTTGTCAGGAATGGGTATTTCGATCCTAACCACCTCAAAAGGAGTTATGACGGGTAGAGACGCTAAGAAATTAGGTGTCGGTGGAGAAGTTGTCTGTAAGGTTTGGTAGGTATGTATGGTCCCGGATTGTGAGCAACAATTAAGGACAATAAAGGAGAAAGAACCGTGTCTAGAGTTGGACGATTGCCGGTTGAAGTTCCCACCGGCGTAGACGTAAAAATTGAAGGATCGCATATCAAGATCAAAGGCCCTAAAGGTGAGATGGAATTCAGTTTTTCACCGGAGATAGAAATCGCGCATCAAGAAAACGTGATCAATGTCAACCGGCCTTCAGATGCAAGGGAAATGCGCTCATTACATGGGACCACCAGAGCCTTGATCCAGAATATGGTGACTGGTGTAACTGAAGGATATCAAAAGGAACTCCAGTTGGTCGGTGTTGGTTACCGCGCTAATATGGAAGGAAATAATCTTGTTCTCAATGTTGGTTATTCCCATCCAGTTGAAATAGTACCCCCTTCTGGAATCAGTTTTGAGGTAGGTGAGCGGTCTCAACAGGTCTTTATCAGAGGGATTGATAAGCAGTCAGTAGGTCAGGTAGCTGCTGATATCCGCAAGGTAAGACCACCTGAACCTTATAAGGGTAAAGGCATTCGATATAAAGATGAGTATATTCGCCGTAAAGCAGGCAAGGCGGGTAAGGTAGCTTAATATGGGTAAAAAACGAACCAGAGCAGTTGCTCGCAAAAGAAGACATATGCGAGTGCGCAAAAATGTAATTGGCACTGCAGAAAGACCGCGCTTAAACGTTTTTCGCAGTCTGGACGAAATTTACGTTCAGGTAATAGATGATAACAAGGGTCACACCCTGGTATCTGCCTCAACTCTTGATAACGAGTTGAAGAAGGCACTTAAAGGGAAGACCAAAAAAGAGCAGGCCAAATTAGTTGGCCAGGCAGTTGCTGATCGGGCGAAGGCAAAAGGCATCAAGGATGTCGTTTTCGACCGCGGCGGATTTAAGTATATTGGTCGTGTTGCCGCCCTCGCTGATGGCGCACGGGAAAATGGATTGCAGTTTTAGTTTCAGAACCGGGAGAAGGTTATGGCAAACGGTTATAAAGAGAACCCAGAGCAGGAATTTGACGAGCGAATAATCAATATTGAGCGTGTTGCTGCCGTTGTCAAAGGCGGACGCCGCTTTTCTTTCCGGGTAACGATGGTTGCCGGAGATCACAAAGGTAGAGTGGGCATGGGAATGGGTAAAGCCAACTCTGTGCCTGATGCGATCCGCAAAGCGTCTGCTAATGCGAGAGATGATATGCGGCCCGTGGCAGTTTATGACACGACCATACCACATAAGGTGATTGGAAAAGTCAGCGGCGCAAAAGTGCTGCTCAAACCCGCTTCTGAAGGTACAGGCGTGATCGCCGCTGGAAGCGTCCGAGCAGTTGTGGAAGTAACAGGGATCAGGAATATTCTGACGAAATCTCTCGGCAGTAATAACGCAATGAATATTGCAGCTGCGACCATTAACGGTCTTGAACAGTTGATGGATCCCTACGAACTTGCTTCCAACCGCGGTATTGATGTACAGAAAGTGATCCCATTCTGGGATCGAGGATAAGACAATGGCGACTAAGAAAAAAGCGAAAATGCTTAAAATAACGCTGGTTCGCAGTCCGTATGGGCGGACCCAGCCCCAACATAGAACCTTGGAAGCTCTGGGTTTAAGGAAAATTAACCAATCCGTCGAGAGGCCGGACCATCCCAGTATCCTGGGAATGATTGCCCGTGTTCAGCATCTTGTCGTGGTCGAGTAAGCGGAATTGAAGGATATTGATTATGAAATTGCATGATTTGAAACCCAATAAAGGTGCCAAGAAGGATCGGAAACGTGTTGGACGTGGTTATGGATCTGGATATGGAAAAACTGCCGGAAAAGGCACCAAAGGTCAAAATGCCCGGGCAGGTGGTGGTGTACCCCTCTATCACCAGGGTGGTGATACACCCTTTTACCGGCGCTTGCCAAAGAAACCTGGATTCAAGAACTTCAACCGGGTTGAATTTCAAGAAGTCAACCTGGAATACCTATCACAATTCCGGAAGGATTCTGAAGTTACACCTGAGGTATTACGAGAGGCTGACTTGATCAATACTCTCAGCCTCCCTGTGGTTATCCTGAGCCGGGGAGAACTTACAAAACCGCTAAAAATCAAAGCTCATCGTTTTTCCCGGAAAGCCAAGGAAAAAATCGAAAAAGCTGGCGGAACCGTTGAAATTATTGAAGTGTAATTGATTACCAGGCCTTAATATGAATTTTCGATCCATTTCATCTCCTGCTGGAGATGAAAACAGGAGTGTAATGAAATGAAAACATCTGCTTGGCGATATTTATGGAAAGCAGAAGATATCCGGCGAAAATTACTGATCACCTTGATGATTCTGGTAATTTACCGACTGGCAGCCCATGTTCCTATCCCGGGAGCGAATCGCGCAGCAATTGCATCGATTATCTCTGGAGGAGGAGCTGGCAGCACATTTGTTGGGATCCTGGATATGCTATCCGGTGGAACAGTATCCAATTTTTCTGTGCTGGCAATGGGCGTCTATCCTTATATTACAGCTCAGATTATTCTTCAGCTCTTAGTGCCGATCATTCCTGCCCTGCAGGCCAAAATGGAAGAAGACCCCCAGGAAGGTCGAAAATGGATGGAAAAATGGACTTATATCCTGGCCGTTCCTATGGCAGCCCTGCAGGCCATCGGCCAGATCCGGATCTTTACCAGTCTGGCTGGTGGAGTCCAGATCATTGATAATTTTGGATTTAGTGGGAGCTCACTTGTTCCCAGTTTAGCAATCGTTTTCAGTATGACAGCTGGAACTTTGTTTGCGATCTGGTTGGGAGAACTGATCTCTGAATACGGTATCCGCAATCAGGGTCTATCCTTGTTGATCTTCGCTGGTATTGTCTCCAGGATCCCGCAAATTTTGGTGCCATCATCAGCGCTGAACAAAATCGCTGGATAACGCTGGCGAATTGCTTTGGTTACACTTGTTCTGATCATTTATGCGATAGTTTTTGTGCAGCAGGGCCAGCGTAATATCCCGGTGATGTATCCCGGACGAAGAGTAGGTAACCGCCAATCAATGCCAGTTAAAGGTTCTCTGCCATTGAAAGTCAATATGGCAGGCATGATCCCGCTGATCTTCGGACAATCACTGCTGACATTCCCGGCAATTGTGGCCAGTTTCTTCATTGGCTCTCAAACATTCTGGGTTGCGAATCTGGCCACAGGGTACCCAGGCATCTATTTGGTGGACACATCACCCTGGTATTGGCTGCTGTATTTCTTGATGGTGATTGGTTTTACATTCTTCTATACAGATGTGCTTTTTGCCCAGCAGGATTACGGATCCAACCTGAAGACGGGCTGGTGCCCAGATTCCCGGTGTCAGCCGGGGTGCTCCCACTCAGCGTTATTTGACCAAAGTCCTGCGAAGAATTACCTTCCCGGGTGCATTTTTCCTGGGAACAATCGCAGTATTGCCATTTGTTATCGGCGTAGTCTTATTTGCTACCGGGATAACTGCTTTCAATACCAGCGGAACCGGAACGATGTTAGTTACCTCATCCGGACTCTTGATCGTTGTCGGTGTGGTTAGAGATACTTTCCAGAATATCGATGCCGAATTGAAACTGCATGGATATGATGAGAAGTTATTAGTACGTTAATAATATAATAATGGGCAATGTGTCTCTCCAGGGATCAGCTAATCCCCGGTTTGGATTAAAAAAATGGTTTCTTTTGATGAGAAGTTGATCAAAACAGAGCTGGAAATCAGTAAAATGCAGCAAAGCAGGCAGCGTAAATGCCCTGGTTCTGGAAGAAATCAAAAAGATGATCAAACCAGGAATTACCACCCAGGAGCTGGATGCTGCCGCAGAAACGATCATCAGAGATCATGGAGGAATTCCCACCTTTAAGGGATATCCAGGACCATATCCTTACCCGGCAACCTTGACCATCAGCATCAATGAAGAAATGGTTCATGGGATTCCGAGTGGTAGAGTGCTCCGAGGAAGGCGATATCGTTTCTGTGGATTGTGGCACAACTCTGGATGGTTATATAGGCGATTCAGCTTTCACGAAAGGTGTGGGAGAGATTGGCAAGGAACAAGCCCGTTTGATCAAGGTCACCCGCGAATCGCTCTATAAAGGGATCGAGCAAATGCGGCCCGGGAAACATATTGGCGATGTATCCGCAGCGATCCAGGAGCATGTGGAAAGCTTCTGGCTTTCATGTTCCGCGGCAGTATACCGGTCATGGTGTTGGGAAGGAAATGCATGAACCACCCCAGGTCCCAAATTTTGGTGATGCCAGGCCAGGGGCTGCTCTTGAAAGAAGGGATGACTATTGCTATCGAACCGATGGTATTGGTTGGAACTCCGAAAACCAGGGTCTTAGCAGACAAGTGGACGGTAATTTCAGCGGATCATTCGTTGACTGCTCATTATGAACATACCGTTGCGGTGACTAGCCAATGGTCCATTGATATTAACCAGGATCAGGGAACTCGAAGATAAGTTCCCTAGACTGGACTATACTCAATAAGATATAATAGTACTTTTGCTGGAATGCAGAAAAGTAACAAAGCAGGTTGAATAAGGAAGTGTAATCATGAAAGTGTCTTCTTCAGTAAAGAAACGCTGTGAAAAATGTAAAATTGTCCGACGTAAAGGTAGAGTTTACGTCATTTGTGAAAATCCGAAGCATAAACAGAGGCAAGGGTAAAAAGTATGGCTCGTATTCAAGGTGTTGACTTACCGCGCGATAAACGTGTAGAAATAGCCTTAACCTATATCTATGGCATTGGATTAACCCGTTCAAAGGAAATCCTGACGCAGTTGGAGTGGATCCTGAAACACGAGTTGAAGGATTAACCGACAGCCAGATCACAGGTTTAAGGGACTATATCAATAAAAATTTCAAAGTCGAGGGTGATCTGCGACGGGAAGTGCAGATGAATATCAAACGGCTGGTGGAAATTGGCTGCTACCGCGGTATTCGTCACAAACGCGGTTTGCCGGTTCATGGTCAGCGGACAAAAACCAATGCTCGCACCCGCAAAGGTCCCAAGAAAACTGTTGCCGGACGCGGACGTCGACGAGGTATGCAGAAAACCTAAACATTGGTTATTTCCAGTTTTCTCAACTTCGAGAAGTACATGGAAAATATTGCTTGCTGATGTTTTTCAATTATTGGGAGCCTTTCCTCCCTGCGGCCTGAAAAACATCAGCGGCTGGAAGAAGATTGATCAACCTAAGAAGGATAGAAGAGGTACTATGGCTGAAAAAACATCCCGCCCGAAAGGCGGTCGAAGAAAGAAGAGATCACTTGCATCTGGACAGATCCATGTTCGGGCGACCTTTAACAACACAATCATCACGGTCACCGATCATCAGGGAAATACCGTTTGCTGGAGCAGTCCCGGTGCAGTGGGGTTAAAAGGGTCTCGCCGGAGCACTGCTTTTGCAGCCCGATTAGCAGCAGAAGATGCTGTCAAGAAAGCTATGGGTATGGGAATCCGGGAAGCAGATGCTTTCATTAACGGTCCTGGACCTGGCCGAGAAGCTTCGTTGCGGGCTATCGAAGCGATGGGATTAAAGCTGAATTCGATCACTGATGTGACATCAGTTCCCCATAATGGCTGCCGACCGCCCAAAAAGCGTCGTGTATAGTTGAAATCTCTCCTGCGGGGATAGATTAATCAAAGTAATTATTGAAGTTGCTAAATAAGATAAAGAGGAAGTTGTTATGTCAAGATATCGTGAGGCAAAGTGTAAAGTTTGCCGTCGAGAAGGTGAAAAATTGTTCCTGAAAGGGGAACGTTGTTTCACAGAAAAATGTGCTTTTGAACGCCGAAGTTATCCTCCGGGACAGCATGGACAGGGGAGCTCAGTACCGCCGCAGCCGTGAATCGGACTTTTCGCGCCAGCTGAGGGCAAAACAGAAAGCCCGCCGGATTTATGATATTTCAGAACGCCAGTTCAGACGATATTATGCCACTGCCCAGCAGCGCCGCGGATTAACAGGTTTGAATTTGCTGCAGATTATGGAATCCCGCCTGGACAATGTTGTCTATCGGCTTGGTTATGCTGCCAGCCGGGCCCAGGCCCGCATGTTGGTGACCCATGGACATTTTAATGTCAATGAGCCGCCGGACCGATGTCCCATCTGTGATCGTAACAACCACGGATAGCATCGTGTCCGGGAAGGATCCAAGACAACGAACCTTCTTCAAGAACCTGGCCAAAGAAGCTGAAACTAGGACACCAGCAGAATGGGTCAAGCGTGATATCAAAACCTTATCCGGTAGTGTAGTTCGTTTACCAGAACGATCGGAGATTGATGGTAATCTTGAATGAACAACTGATCGTTGAGTATTATTCTCGGTAATGAGGACGGCAAACTAATAAGCGTTAGGATTAGGGAGAGGTGAACCGTGCTAGGAATGAATAATATGGTAACACCAAAAATTGAGAGGGTTGCTGAAGCCCGGGCCTATGGGAAGTACGAAATTAGTCCCCTGGAGCGAGGTTATGGTATTACCCTTGGGAATGCCCTGCGCAGGGTGATGCTTTCTTCTATGGAAGGCTCAGCGGTCACATCTATCCGGATCACGGAAATTGATCATGAATATGATACAATTCCAGGGGTCCAGGAAGATGTCCTGCGGTTGATGTTGAATATAAAAAAACTACGATTGATCCTGCATGAAGGTGACCTCTCAAATATGCACCTTGAAGTTAAGGGTGAGGGTGTCGTTACAGCAGCTGATATTATAGCTCCTCCGGAAATTGAGATAGTCAATCCGGATTTGTACCTGATGACTGTTGATGGCCGGAGCAAACCGCTTACCATCGAAATGACAGTCGGCAAGGGAAGGGGATATGTACCAACTGAGGATCGCAAAGACCGCTTACCGATTGGTGAACTGCCAATCGATGCGATTTACAATCCGGTCCGCCGGGTCAACTTTGAAGTTGGTTCTGCCCGGGTAGGACAGAGTACTGATTATGACAATCTGGTGATAGAAGTCTGGACAGATGGAACTCTGGAACCGGAAGATGCCTTAAGCAAAAGCGCAAAGATCCTGATGGGACATCTCCAGCACCTGGCTGGTGTGACCGCGGAATCACTGGCAGCGATGGTTGAAGTAGAAGAACCGGTTGAACCGGTGGATGAGATCATTGATATTCCCATTGAAGAATTGGATCTATCAGTCCGGGTCTTCAATTCACTGAAGAGAACTGGTATTACCACTGTCCGTGAAGTTATGGAATTAAACACGAAGGGAGATGACGCTTTGCTCTCAATCCGAAATTTCGGTGTGAAAAGTCTCACCGAACTGAAGGATAAATTGGAAGAGCATGGCTACCTTCTAGAAATCAACACTGAGCTGGAGTAGGTATTATGCGACATAAGGTAGCAGGTAAAAAATTAGGACGGAATTCAGGTCAGCGGTCAGCTTTGAGGCGAACAATGATCAAGCAGCTATTTGAAAACGAACGGATCCAAACAACCCGTGCCAAAGCGGAGTTTATTCGGCAGCCGGCAGAAAAACTGATCACCCTGGCAAAACGTGTTCAGGAAGCCGATGAAGCGGATCAGATCCACGCCCGCAGGGTTGCAGCCTCCCGCCTGGATAATGACAAGGATATAGTCAAGAAATTATTTGAAGAGATCGCTCCTCGATATCTCAATCGACCCGGTGGGTATACACGCATGTTCAAGTTACCTCCCCGCACCAGCGATGCAGCTGAAATGGTTGTTTTGGAACTGGTTGAAGAGTAAATCTTGATTGCTGCCAGCTGATGAGTGATCGATTTCAGGTTCTACTGGCTTATGATGGGACAGATTTTCACGGTTCGCAATTCCAAACCGGAGCTGCGAACAGTCCAGGGAGAAGTGGAAAAAGGATTAACAAAAATTGGCTGGCGGATAAATCAGTATTATTCGCCGGCAGAACAGACGCCGGTGTGCATGCAGCAGGACAAGTGATTGCATTTGATTTCAAATGGGATCATACAGAAAAGGAGTTGAACCAGGCATTAAATTCGGTTCTTCCGCAAGACATCTGCGGCAGTAAAGGTCCACAGGACACGGAATGATTTCCACCCCCGGTATGATGCCTTGTCCAGGAAATATCATTACCAGATCTTTACAGATCCCGTCAGGGATCCGCTCCAGGAAAGATATCAATGGAGAGTTTGGCCGGAACTAGATTTCACGATTGATGGAGAAAGCATCCCAGATCGCTATTGGGAACCCATGATTTTGCAGCTCTGGGCAAACCCCATCAACCAGGCGGGAGCACAATCAGGAATATTCTGAGCACTGCCTGGACAAAAGAAGGTAATAGGCTGGTTTTTGAGATTGTCGGCAATGCATTTCTTTACCATATGGTCCGCAGGATTGTGATGTTACTGGTCAAGATTGGCCAAGGAAAAGAACCGGCAGGAACAGTCAAAAAATATCTCGAAATCCTAGATGATGAGCCAGCACAGGGATTAGCTCCCGCACATGGCTTAAGTTTGATAGAGGTCGAGTTATTAACAAGGCATTCAGTCTCAGGATTGGATTACCCTTGGACAACAGTGGAGTAGATGATTGTGAAGAAAACATTTTATCCAAAAGCAGAAGATATATCCCGAAAGTGGGTTCTGGTGGATGCCAAGGGAAAGAACCTGGGCCGTCTGTCCACAGAAATTTCTCGGATTGATACTTGGAAAACATAAACCCGAATATACACCAGGTGTTGATGTTGGAGATTTTGTGGTGGTTATCAATGCTGAACAAATCGTGGTAACCGGGAATAAGATGGATGACAAATATTATTACCGGGAATCCAAATATCAGGGTGGTCTCAAAAAGATCACCCTAAAAAACCAGCTGGCGAAACGGCCGGAATTTGTGATTGAACATGCTGTTAAGGGCATGCTGCCCCATAATCGCATGGGTCGTAAGTTAATCAAGAAACTCAAAGTCTACGCAGGTGTAAAGCATCCCCATCAGGCACAAAAACCAGTCCCGGTGGAAGAGATTTACCCGGGCTTAGTATAAGTAGAGTTAAACACATCGCGCCGTACCAGGCAGCGAAAATGTAGTTTTTAAGGTAAGAGGAGTATTTATGGCACAGTATTTTGAAGGCGTCGGACGCCGAAAATCAGCTACCGCCAGAGTGCGGATTATGACCGGGTCCGGTACGTTTGTCATCAATCAAAAAACACTGGAAGAATATTTTCCAACTGAACGCGATAATAAAACTGTGACAGAACCACTCGGTGTCTTGACCGGAAGCCGGTCAGATTATGATATCAGTGTGCTTGTCAAAGGCGGGGGTGTGATTGGTCAGGCGGATTCTGTTCGACTTGGGCTTGCGCGAGCTATCCTGAAAATGGATCCTGAACTCCGGACGAACCCTCAGCCAAGCTGGATTCTTATCCCGCGACGCCAGAGAAAAAGAAAGGAAGAAACCAGGTCTCAAAGGCGCACGAAAGGCCCCGACCTATACAAAGCGTTAGTTATCTTCATTCTGGTCAATAAACAATCAAGTCACTTAGAATTTTTCAATTCGCGGAGAGCACCCAGCCTTAGGCAGTGTTCTCCGCTTTTTTTGTGCAAAAACGAGAGAAAGTAAATGACACAATCTCAGAAAAATAAACCCGATATTATCATCCTGGGATTGGGTCCAGGAAATCCGGACTTATTGACCTTGAAAGCGTCCCGGGTATTATCTAATGCAAAGGAAATCTACTTGCGGACCAGGGACCATCCGACAATTGATGGGCTGCCAGAAGATTTGATACTTCATTCTTTCGATGAGATGTATCAGGAAGAAGGATCATATCCCCGCTGTTTATCAAAGGATCAGCGATGATGTTGTCAACCGGGCAAAACTATCGCCAGGCCTGATCTATGCTGTGCCGGGGGATCCATATATCGCAGAGGATACGCCTGCCATGATCGTCGAGAAAGCCAAGCAAGCTGGCCTGACAGTGGAAATAATACCCGGCGTAAGTTTCTTAGAACCAACCTTTGCAGCAATTGGCGGAGATCCGCTTCCACAAACAAGTATTCTTGATGCCCTCGACCTCGCTTCTGCTCATTTTCCGTCATTTCCACCGGATAAACCAGCGCTCGTTGTCCAAATCCATTCCAATGATATTGCATCGAATGTGAAATTGACCCTGATGGCTGTTTATCCTGACCAGCACCCGGTTATATTGATCCATGATGCTGGAAATGATGCTGAACTCGTTGAAAACCTGCCTCTCCATCAATTAGATCGAAGTCCGCATCTGAAAAATCGATCTGCATTATATATTCCTCCCCTGTCGGAAGGAACATCCCTGGAATCCTTTCAGGAAATAATAGCCCACTTGCGAAGCCCGGATGGATGTCCCTGGGACCGCGAACAGGACCACCAAACGTTAAGGCCTAACCTCCTGGAAGAAAGTTATGAAACCCTGGAAGCAATTGACGCCAATGATCCAGCAGGTATGCAGGAGGAATTTGGTGATTTACTGCTCCAGATCATTCTGCACGCTCAAATCGCGAGCGAATATGGCGAATTTAACATGAGCGATATTATTCAGGGGATTTATCAGAAAATAATAAACCGCCATCCTCATGTATTTGGTGATCTTGAGTTAGATCAGGCAGGGTCGGTGATCGAGAATTGGGAGCGAATTAAGGCAAATGAGAGGGAGAATAATGGGAAAGACGAGGATGGATTGTTGGCTGGTGTGCCAGCTGCCTTGCCGGCATTAACCCAGGCACTTACCTATCAAAAAAGAGCTGCCCGGGTAGGATTTGACTGGAAGATACTTGATGATGTACTCAATAAACTTCCGGAAGAAATCAGAGAGATTAATCAGGCGGATGATCTGGATGAAAAAACTGCTGAAATGGGAGATATCTTATTTACTGTGGTTAATATTGCCCGCTGGATGAAAATTGATCCAGAAAGTGCCCTGCGGGAGGCTAATCAGCGGTTTAAAAAGCGATTTTCTGAGATGGAAATAAAAGCTCGCGCTGGGGGGCGCGAGCTGGCTGATCTAAGTCTGGAAGAGCTGGATGGGTTATGGGAGCAGACGAAATCCAACCCCAAAAATTAGGAATCACTATTCCTAGATAGCTGTGATTGAATAAACAAAAGACCGACCAGGAAATAGGGAAGGCCTTGAAATGCGACAGCGATCAACCGGCCCTGAGTGGTTGAAAAGTAATTGAAAATACCCAATAAGACACTGAGCACAATAATGAATTTTCCGCCGCTCAATGGTTTACTCCAGGCGATTCCAACTCCAATTGAGACTGTTGTGATCAATAAAAAAAGTATGATCCCGGTTGGGGAGGAGGTCAGGAGTGCCTGAAATCCAATCTTACTGATATACCGGATCAGGTAGTATAACCAAATCGCACTGACAATAACGCCGCTGATGCGGGCAAACCACAGCAGGGTAGCACTCTGGTTTCGGTTGTTTTCCATCCATTGCTCCACAATTAATAGGCTATTTTCAAGCTAATCTTATCTGCCACTGATTATGTCGCCCAGAATTTCACCGCCAAGTCCAGCAGCGCCTTTCACTTCACCCGTAGATCCGGAAGTTAAATTGGCTGCAGTAGCAATCCGGGACGCCAGGCGGGAAAGCGGTAGACTCTGCAGGAATACTTTACCGGGGCCGGTCATTTTGGCCAGGAAAAGGCCTTCTCCGCCGAAGAGTGCATTGGTAAAACCGCTGACCATTTCAATATCATAGTCAACTGAAGGAGAAAACGCCACCAGGCATCCTGTGTCGACGTGACAGAATTTCTCCTGCTGCTAGATTCTTTTCAATGATTGTGCCGCCTGCATGGGCAAAAGCCAAGCCGTCACCTACCAGCCGCTGAAGGATAAATCCTTCACCGCCGAATAGACCAGCTCCAAGCTTCTTGCTGAATGCGATTTCAATTTCAATTCCTCGGGCGGCGCACAGGAAAGAATCTTTCTGGCAAAGGAATGTTCCACCTAAAGCAGTCATATCGAGGGGGACGATCTTACCCGGGTAGGGTGCTGCAAATGCTACTTTTTTGATATTAGCCGCTGAATTCAGGAAGGTGGTAATAAAAAAGCTTTCACCTGTGAACATGCGTTGTACACCTTTGAATATACCCCCACCAGTGCCGGTTTGCATGTCAATCCCTTTTTCCATGTAGATCATTGTGCCTGCTTCAGCCCGGATCCCTTCATCGGGGTCAAGTTGAATTTCAACCATTTGCAGGTCATCACCAAAAATTGTGTACTCAATAATATCTGCCATAAGAAAATCCTCCTTGAAACAAATACTGATTTAGCTCCACAAAGATTTTACTATAATCTACTCTGTTTCTTAGGGTAGTTAAATAATATGTTAAGTGAAAAAGAAAAACCCCGAGTAAACTTTCGGGGTTGAAAGCTGGGGGCCAGGGATTCGAACCCCGACTTACGGTTCCAGAGACCGCTGTCCTACCGTTAGACGAGCCCCCACCAGCGAAGGGAATTTTATCACCGTTGGAGGTCTTAGTCAAATCATTGACCTGTTTGTCCACTATTGAGAGCAAGCCAGGAAGGTGAATTGACCCGGTTCTTCAAGAGAGTATGTTAAAATTTGAAAAGCTGAAGAATCAGGGAAGATGATCGTTTTTCAAGGATGAAGGAGATCATGGCATGACAGAAGAAAATGAATTGATCGATTTTATCAGGGATATCATTAAAAAAGACCTGGCTGAGGGAAAGATAGGCGACAAGGTTCATACCCGGTTCCCACCGGAACCAAATGGCTATCTCCACATTGGCCATGTCAAAGCTATTGCTATGAATTTTGGTGTTGCTGAACAGTTTGGAGGAAAGTGCAACCTGCAGGTTCGATGACACCAACCCAGCCAAGGAAGAAGATAAGTATGTGAAAGCCATCCAGGAGGATATTAAATGGCTGGGGTATGATTGGGAAGATAGATTATATTTTGCCTCAGATTATTTTGATCAGCTTTATGAATATGCCTTAATGCTGATCAATGATGGTAAAGCCTACGTCGATGACCTTTCGGCGGATGAGATCCGGGAATATCGGGGCACATTAACTGAACCCGGGAAAGAAAGCCCATTCAGGAATCGATCGGTCGAGGAGAATCTGGATCTCTTCACCCGCATGAAAGACGGTGAATTTGAGAATGGATCCAGAGTGCTGCGGGCAAAAATTGATATGGCAGCTCCAAATATGAATCTTCGGGATCCGGTTATGTATCGCATCTTGGATGAAACCCATCACCGGACTGGCGATAAATGGTGTATATATCCGATGTATGATTGGGCCCATGGACAATCAGACTCCATTGAAGGGATAACCCATTCACTGTGTTCAATCGAATTCAGGAATAACAGGCCTCTATATGATTGGTTCCTGAATGCAGCTGGATGTTCCCTCGCCCGCCCCCCAACAGATCGAATTTGCCCGTTTTAACATGACTTTTACAATTATGGGTAAACGGAAATTCATTCAGCTGGTAGAAGAAGGCTATGTGAATGGTTGGGATGATCCTCGCCTGACAACTGTGGCTGGTATGCGTCGCTTGGGCATACCACCCCAGAAGCGATCATCAGGTTTATAGAGCATGTGGGTGTGGGGTTGTCATTGAGCACGATCCAGCGCTCAAAATTTGATCATTTTATCCGGGATGATCTAAACCAGCGCGCCCCCCGGGTTAATGGTGTGCTAAACCCACTTAAGGTTGTTTTGACAAATTACCCTGAAGACCAGGTGGAGATGATGGAATTCCCTAATCATCCTGATGATGATACCAGGGGAGTCAGGCAGGTGCCATTCACAAGAGAGCTTTACATTGACCAGGATGATTTTATGGAAGAACCGCCAAAAAAATTCTGGCGCTTAGCTCCAGGACGGGAAGTCCGGCTGAGATATGGGTACTTGATCACATGCAACGATGTCATCAAAAACGACCAGGGTGAGATCGTGGAAATTCAGTGTACGATAGATCCTGAAACACGCGGCGGTACTGCACCTGATGGCCGGGCTGTCAAGGGAACATTGCATTGGGTCTCAGCCCCCCACGCGTTAGATGCGGAGGTTAGGTTGTATGACCGCTTATTTAAGAATCCATTCCCTGACAAGGTTGAAGAAGGAGGATCGTTCCTGGATGATCTTAATCCAGATTCCCTGAAAGTGATCGAAAATGCCAAGGTTGAATCCAGTCTGAAGGATTCGAAGGTTGGGGATCGCTTCCAATTTGAACGTGTTGGTTACTTCTCTGTCGATCCAGACACTACAAGTGAGAAATTAGTCTTCAACAGAATAATCAGCTTGAGGGATACCTGGGCTAAGATCGAAAAAGGCTTGGGTCTATAGTCCTGCGGGAAGCGGTTAAAGCAGCGCAGGATAAAACCCAGTGTTGACCGATCATGGAATACAAACCCCTTCATTTTATCGGAGAGCAGATCGAGGTTCAGTTCGAGAAACCTCCTCTCTATTCAAAAAAACCGGGCTGTCCTGATAGTTTTATCTGGAGAGCCAGATCATACTTGATTCTGGAAAAATTAAGCGAATGGCAGGATTATAGCAGAAGCGGAAGTATGTCCCATAATATGCGGCCGGCAAATATGGCTAAAGCATTGCGCCGGGGTTCATGGGGGGTGGGTAAGATTCTATTTTCGAGTGCAAACTATCAATCGGCAGATCTTCGAAATATATTATGACAGGGCACCCAAAGATGTGGATGATAGATCAGGCGCCTGGTTTTTGGACCGGGAGATGACAGAGTGCGAAAGTTCAGACAATAATCATGGTTGATCGAGTCAAATAATGAACCCAACCACTGATAATTCCAAGGAGATTAGATGAAGATTAACCAATCTAGAATCACGAAAGCCCAGGTATTGATGAAGCAGCAGGGAATGCTGGGGCTGATGATCATGAATCACGATGATTACCAATACTTCTTTGGAGATACCCGTGTTCAGCCCAGAGCAATAATTCCTGCAGTAGGAGAGCCAGTTTTTATTTGTTTTAAAGCTGAAGAAGATGAAATCAGATCCGCTGT
The DNA here is from genome assembly GCA_963751575.1 of uncultured Chloroflexia bacterium. Lineage (GTDB taxonomy): Bacteria > Chloroflexota > Anaerolineae > Anaerolineales > UBA11858 > B10-G9. The sequence continues at coordinate 505,891 of CAVVUX010000002.1, forward strand.
GGGTGGAGAAAACATCAAAATCTTCAGCCATGTTGGTGAACAAATGATCGGTGTGAAAAATACTTTTCAAAATCTAATCAATGAACTGGGTCCTGATCTGGATCTAAGTGAAGGGGAACTCCCAAAAGTTGGTATGCAGATGTGGTTCCAAACACCGGCTTTTTTAGTCGACCTGTTCCGGAAAATAAATGATCAGATCGAATTGGTTCCGTCTGATCCGGTGATGGATGAATTGCGGATGGTCAAAGATCCTTCTGAATTTGACCTCATGCGCCAGGCTCAGGAAATAGCTGCCAGGGGCATGGATTGTTTGCGGAGTATGCTCGAACCAGGTCGGACCGGTCATGAGATCGCTGCCGAAGTCACCTACACCATGCTTAAAGCAGGCGCATCAGGAACCAGCACACCGATCCACATCAATTCCGGGATCCGAAGTTGCTGGATCCATGGTAAGGTGGATCATAATAAGATCCAGGCTGGTGACCTGGTTGTCGCTGATCTAACACCCCAATTTAATGGCTATTGCGCCAACCTGGCCCGCACCTTCGTGGTTGGTGATCCGGAACCAGAACAGGAAAAGCTGATCAAGACATACCTGGAGATGGTAGCAGCTGCAAGACTGGATCTCAAACCGGGTGTAACAGTAGGCCGGCTGGACCGCAATGGATACAAAATCTGCGATAAAAATGGTTTGGGTGAATATCATTTGAACGGGATATCTCACGGGATTGGCCTCCGATTTGAGGAAACTCCAGCTCCGACGATCAACCCTGGTCACCGGCCAATCAAGGTCAGGGAAAATATGGCAGTTACAATTGGCCACACGATCCTTGCTATCCCGGGCTACGGCGGGGTTCGATTCGAGGATGTTTACAGGGTGACACCGGATGGGGGAGAAATTCTTTTTGATTATCCGCGGGATTATTTGATTTGAGATCTAGAATGAATATTGAATATCTAGAGCAGAATTACTAGAGTTTACTGGACTGTTGACCCAAGGAAGATTTGGATCAACAAAATTTATGACTGGAAATGATTCTGTTTAATTGCGGGGCTTAGGATTCAAATCATCTGAACTTGGAGAGCGCATCAACTGCTAGCTCTAGTCTTTTCAGTACTTTCTCACGACCCAGGATTGGGATGATATCGAAAATCGGGGGGCTTACTTTCTGTCCGGTTAACACCTCGCGCAATAGACCAAATATCAAACCAGCTTTAATGTCAAGGTCAACAGCAATCTCTCTCAGGCTGCCCTCGGTATTTTCTTGCGTGATAACAGGGGTATCCTTGAAAAGAACCAGGATCCGCGCTGCGGTTTCTGCAGCAAGAGCGGCATCCATTTTATCGGAGATGATCCTTTCAATTACCAAATCGATTCGATCCTGAAATAAGAATCCTGCCATATCCACAACTTCGGTGAGCTTTTTAGTCCGGGCTTGGATTGCGCCAGCTACCAGCAGCAGGGTTGAGGAATCAATTGTATATCCGGCCTGTTCAAACCAGGGTCTGATGCGATTTGCGAAATCTTGCTGATCAAGAGCTCTGATATGGAGGCCGTTAAAATGATCAAGTTTGCTGAAATTGATTGCCGCTGGAGCAGGATTTAATTTTTCCAAGTCGAATTTCTGGACCAGATCATCCAATCTGAAGAACTCGGTTTTGTCGTCATAGCTCCAGCCCATCAATGCGATCCAGTTAATGACAGCTTCGGGCAAATATCCTAATCCATTCATGTCTTTGATAAATATTGGGGATCCTTGTTCTTGGGCGAGCTCATTATCTCTCTTGCTCATCTTTCCCTTGCCGTCTGGTTTCAGGAAGATTGAAAGATGAACCCAGGTAGGTTCAACCCAGTCCAGAGCTCTGTAGATCAAAACATGAATAGGGAATGTTGGCAGCCATTCAGCTCCTCGGATGACATGGGTAATTTCCATCAGGTGATCATCAACCATTGCTGCCAGATGATAAACAGGCATCCCATCAGATTTTACCAAGACGATATCGTCGAGTGCGCTGTTGTCCAGAGTGATATCTCCCCGTAATAAATCAGTGCAGGTAGTTGAACCAGTTTGAGGTGTTTTGAATCTGATCACGTAAGTTTCACCGGCAGCGATCTTCTGAGCTGCCTGCTCCCGTGATAAGGAACGGCAGGTACCATCGTAGCGGGGGTTCTGGTTGTTCTTTTGCTGTTCTTCCCGGACCCGCTTCAGTCTCTCAGCTGAACAAAAACAATGGAAAGCATGTCCAGTTTCAATCAGCTGATTTGCGTGATCCTGATAAAGCTGGACCCTTTCTGATTGCCTGTAAGGGGCAAATGGACCACCTTGATCCGGACCTTCATCTGGCAGGATACCCATCCATTCTAATGCCTCTGGAAAATCAGTCTCAGATTCCTGCTGATATCTCTTTTGATCCGTATCCTCAATGCGCAGGACGAAGGCACCACCTGTCTGGTGGGCTAAGAGGTAATCGTAAAGCGCTGTCCTGGCCGAACCAATGTGAAGGTAACCAGTTGGTGAAGGAGCAAATCTTACACGAGCGGGCAGAGTAGTAGATGTCATCAAACCTTCTTCGATATTAATCGCGAGTAATGATTGTACCAGAGCTAGAATTCCAGGTCTTTATGCCTCAGAACGACACTTTCAACAAGGCCAATTGCAATGAACAGGGTCAGCAGGGAACTTCCACCGTAGCTGACAAATGGCAATGTCAGACCTGTTACTGGCAGCAGATTCAGGTTCATGCCAACATTTACCACGGTTTGGAAGGAGATCAATGTAGCAGCCCCGTAGGCAATTAATGCTCCATATGTATCGCTTGATAGGCGTGCTGCCCTCAAACACCTGGCAATGATGAAGGCTAAAGTAGCAATAACCATCACACCGCCGACAAATCCAAATTCCTCAGATAGAGCTGAGAAAATGAAATCAGAATGGCGGACTTTCAAAAAGCGTAATTGGACCTGCGTGCCGCTGCCATATCCCTGTCCAAACCATCCGCCATCACCAATGCTGATCATGGCTTGCTGAACATTATAGATCGCTCCGAAGCTTGCCTCTTCATCAGGAAATATAAAGTTGATGATCCTTCCCAATTGGTAGGGCTTAATTAATCCACTAGTATTGGTGGGATCATAATTTAACATCATCAGAGGTATGCTGATCCCGAGAATTACTGCCCCGGCTCCCCCAGCAATGAGAAGCATTTTCAGATCGAGTCCGCTGGCCCATGTCAATGCAAACCATAAGACTAAAATGACTATGGATGTGCTCAGGTCTGGCTGCAGGAATATCCAGATCACAATTAAAGAGGTAACTGCCAGGCTGCGAAGGACTACCTGGGTTTTTTTGATCTTATCGATATTTTGTGAGAAGAAATTCGCCAGGATCAGGATAATCGTTATTTTGGCAAATTCTGAAGGTTGAACGAGGATCGGACCGACCGTAAACCATCGAGATGAGCCAAATAGCGCTCCTCCAAAGAGGAATAATAAAGCCAGGGCACCGAAAGTTACCAGGAAGAGAATAAAACTCAGGGCTCCCCAATAGCGGTAATCTATCATGGATGTGATAACCATGATGACAAGACCGATCCCAGCAAATATGATTTGTTTTGTAACGGTATTGGCTTCAACCAGCTCTATATTTCCAGCGATCGCTGAATTGATCATGGTTATGCCAAAAATCGTCAGGAAAGCCACGGCGCCGAGCAGCCAAAAATCAAAATAGCGCCAGGATATAGTCCGCATTTTTAATACTTCCGACTGACAGGACCTGCAATTGGGATATCTGCGATCAATCTCTGCTGCCGCCCATCCTGAGTAATATCAATCTTAATTGTTTTGGGATCGATCTTGATATACCGGGATAATACATCGAGGAGATCATCCTTTAAGTCCTCCAGGGCGGCTGCTGATAAGTCGGTCCGATCGTTTATTAAAACCAGTCTCAGACGGTCTTTGGCTCGATCAGCGCTAGCTGGTTGTTTAGAAAAAATCCTGTTTATGAAGTTTGCCATGCGGTTAATCTCCTGATCCAAATACACTTGATATCCGATTGAAGAAACCACTGCCTTTATCGAGGTCGAGCAAAGGTACGTCTTCTCCCAAGAGTCTCCTGGATACATTTTGATAGGCTCTGCCGGCCAGACTTTTTTCATCCATGGCGATTGGAGAGCCTTTGTTGGTGCTAATGATCACGTTTTTATCCTCAGGGATGATACCCAGCAAGCGAATGGCTAAAAGATCAATGACATCATCAGCTGAGAGCATATTATTCTGCTTGACCATCTCCGGGTTTAGGCGATTAAGCAGCAACCTGGGTGTGCCTTTTTCCTCGGCTTCAACGATGCCGATGATCCTGTCAGCATCACGGACTGCTGATACTTCAGGATTGGTGACTACTATAACCTCGTCCGCAGGTGCGATGGCGTTCTTGAATCCCCGTTCGATCCCGGCGGGAGAATCAACGATGATCCAATCCATCTCCTGGCGCAGTTCATTGCAAAGTCTGATCATATCAGACGGAGACACAGCTGTTTTATCACGGGTCTGCGCTGATGGAATCAGATATAAATCTGGAATGTATTTATCCTTGATCATGGCCTGGTTCAATCTGCAACGCCCTTCTACTGCGTCAACCAGGTCATAAACAATCCGGTTTTCCAAGCCCATGACAACATCAAGATTCCTTAACCCGATATCTGCATCAATGCAGACCACTTTTTGCCCCCGGCTGGCGAGTGCTGCTCCAATATTGGCTGTGGCAGTTGTCTTTCCAACTCCGCCTTTGCCAGATGTGATCGTGAGGACTTTTGCGCTCATACTGAGTTCCTGTACCTTGTTTATTTATTAATTTTGAACCAATCCTGGGCATTGACCTGGCCATCTATCAAACGAGCTATTTCTGGCCGGGGTTTTCCTTTTCTGGGAGGAGATACACTGATCTTATCAGCGATCCGGAGTTGGGTCGGTGATAGATCCAGAGAACAAACTACTGCATCAGAATCTCCGGCAGCTCCTGCATGAACCACGCCGCGTAATTTTCCCCAGACAATAATGTTGCCAGTCGCGACCAGTTCCGCGCCGGGGTTAACATCACCGAGTACAATGATATGTCCCTGATGTTTGACTTTATGACCGGACCGTAAGGTCCGATTCAGGAAGACTGCATCTTCTCCGTCAAGATCTGTATTAATAGGTGACTTATCAACAGCTGGTGAGCTCTCATCCACCTTGATCGCTAAACCAAGATCCTGGGAGGCGCGTTCAGTCACTAAAGAAGTGCTTAAGATTGCGCGAAGTTTGATCTTCCTGTCAGATAAATAATTCCGCAGATCAGCCAATTCTGGTGATTTTAATGCCCGTTCCCCAACATCGATAACCAATTGGGCGCCTTCAAAAAAGGATGAGTTATGATCGATATGGGTGAGAACTGCATCCTGCTGGTCAACCCAATCCCCATCTTTAACCTCAATTAATATTCCGTTTTTAATCCCTTTTACTTCAATCTTCTGAGCTTGCATAACAAAAATTACTCCGCTATTTAAACAGAAGAACAGGTCTTTTCAACCCCTCAAATTATAGCATGAGACTTATGGCAGACTCGCCCGGTTATCGATTGTTTTCAATTCGAAGTAGGCTTCTATTGTCCTTTGGACAATGGGACCAGCCACACTAGCTCCCTCACCGCCGTTGTAGGCGAAAGCGATGACAACAATCTCTGGATTATCATACGGGGCGTAGGCTACGGTCCAGGAATGTGAGGGCCAGCTGCCAGGGATACAGAGACCTTTTTCATTAGCGTATGTATCACAATATTCAGCTGTGCCGGTTTTTCCAGCGACGGCGATGCTGGTATTATTAAACGTTTCTTCCAGTGTGCCGCGAGTTACAGCTGCCCGCATACCTTCCTGGACCTTTTCAATCACCCAGGGCTGAACAGTTGTCTTTTCTCCAGTTAATTTAGCCTCGCAACCTCCTGCGCTGGTGGGATTGCTGTAGATATCAATCATCGGATCAACAGTAATATCCCATTTCATGACAGGTTCAAAGGGAAGAATTTCGTTTCCTTCAGCATCAGTGATCCTTTCTATCAGTGTGGGCTGCATCAACTTTCCATCGTTCGCGATCGTCGCGGCTGAGACCAAAATCTGGAGCGGTGTTGCGGTGACAAAGCCCTGTCCTACACTGGTTATGTAGGTATCACCAGTTGACCAGTTTTCTCCATGGGCGATCCGTTTCCACTTCGGGTCGGGAATAATGCCATCTGCTTCTTCCGGCAGTTCAATTCCCAGGAAATCTCCGTAACCGAGAGCGCGGGCGTAGGTCCCCAGCCGGCAGATACCCAATCCTTCCGGAACTTCTCCAGGGATTCCAGTTCCCAATTCCTCAGCATCACCTCCGCCTAGCTGATAAAAATATACGTTGCTGGAATTTGAAATACCGCCAATAAAGTCCAGCTCTCCAAACCCTTCATCTTTCCAATCGACATAGGTTTTGCTGTTCCCGGGATTGTTGGGTGTATATTTATTGGCCAGCTGGATCTCTGGAGGAGTTGTGATGATCTGTTCAGGAGTTACAATTCCTTCGTTAAGAGCACCCACGGCGGTGGTTATCTTAAACACCGAGCCAGCGGGGATCTCTGCTCCTACCGCCTGGTTCACGAGTGGGTTCCGGACATCGGAATTAAGCTGTTGGTAATAATACGCTGGAATAATCCTCGCCATGCGATTATTCTCATATGCTGGATAAGAAACTAGGGACAGGATCTCTCCAGTTTGCGGATTCATAGCAATGACCACACCGCTGGTAATTCGAAGTTCCCCGAAATATGCATTCCAACCCCCGATTTCACGGAGCAAAATAGACTCAGCAGCCTGCTGGAGCCGGGTATCGATAGTAGTATAAATATTTTGTCCTGCCAGAGGTGGGATAACCGGAACAGCATCGCGGATGATTTGACCACCGACGTCAACTTCTACAACACGCTTGCCAGGTTTGCCCGAGAGAATGGACTCGAAAAATCTTTCCAGGCCAGCATATCCAATTTTGTCACGATTGGTAACAAACCCCCTCTCAGTGTAGTATGTTTCTTCAATACTGGAAATTGGACCTAAAAAACCAATTATGCTGGCAGTTAGTGATCCGGTTGGATAGTCCCGGACGGTTTCGATTTCCAGGGAGATACCAGGCCAATCCATGGTTTTTTCCTGAATGATCCTGGCATCTGTTTCAGGGATATTACAAACGATCTTTACGTCCCGGAAAGGGGCGCTGAGTTCACCGTACTCGAATACTTGACTGATTCCGTGATCGGATACACAGGGCACAAATGGATTTTCTGGTGTGATCTCACCCCGGGAAACCGGCACATCAATGAAATCCGCCAGAGACCTGATGATGTTTTGAATTGATCCTTCATCATCTGGCAGAAAAGCAGCTGTGACAACCACATTATAGGATGCAACATTGCGCGCCAGCACGATTCCATTCCGGTCAAAGATAACTCCCCTGGTTGGTGCCAAACTGATTGCTCGCAAACGATTTTCCAGGGCCTGGGCTACCCAGGTATCTCCATTTAGAATCTGAATGGAGAACAAGCGGAAAATAAAAACAACGAAGACCAGCCCGATGACTCCTGCAAAGCTGAGGATCCTGGTACTTGTGATCTTGTTCTGAGATGAAATAGGCGAATTTATCATAAGTCACTCAACTGGTAAGAACTGATCGATGACATCCTTGGTCAATATGAAGATCGGCAATGACAACATAAAATTCAAAATAATGCTTGGCAGGGTAACCGCCTGAAGAACCGATGTGAAGGGTAGAGTTCCACCCTGTAAAAACAGGATCAAATAGGTGATGCTATGGGTGATGATTGTTCCTGCCAGGACAACCAGGAGCTGCATCAGGAAAGTAAAACGCCAGATCCTGTCACGCAGAATTAATGCCAGGCTGGTTGTTGCCAAGTAGCTGATCGTGAATAAACCAAATGGCAGTCCCGAAAAAAAATCAACAAATAATCCGCCTACAAGGCTCCATTGCCAGGCGACAGTAACGGTTTTTTGGAGGGCGATTGCTACCAGTACTACCAATACCAGATCTGCTGTTCCGCTGATCAAGGGCAATCTGCTGATAACAGAAGATTGAATGATCGTGATGATGCCAAGCACTGGAATACTTAATATGACAGACATTAAATTCCTCTAGGAAAAATCAGGGTGTTCCGGACCCAGGAACGAGAGGGCTGATATCGATCGGTTCGAAATTTGTGATTATTAAAACGATTGATAGATCGCTGAAATCTGTCACAGGTTGAACCGAAGCGCTTTGGAAAAGGGCATTTTCAAAACTGCGAACGCTGGTTACCTGGCCAACAATAATATTGGCAGGATAATTTCCACCCAGACCTGAAGTCAGGATCAGGTTTCCAGGATTGACGTCTGCATCCTGTGGAATTTGTTCCAGCGTGATGTCTCCTGTCATCGAGCCAGACAAGACGGCAGCACTGCGGGATGGTTCCACCCGGACATTGATTTTAGTCACAGGATCTGTAATAAGGCTGACCCGGGCTCCTGTCGCTGTTACCTGGACTATGCGGCCAGCCAGTCCATTTTGAGTGACCACCGGCATTCCCCGTTTTAATCCATCATCTGCCCCACGATTAATGATGATGTAATTAAGGAAAGGACTGGGATCTCTTCCAATCACAGCTGCTCCGATATACTGATGTTCAGGATTGGCCCTGGCGAATTCCAGCAGGGCTGACAAAATCTCATACTCAACCAGCTGCTGCTGAAGTTCCACGATCTGAGCTTGCATGCGGGCGTTTTCTGCTCCTAATTCTGTGTTCAGCTGGCGAATTTCCCGGATATCCTGGGATGCGGTGATGAAATTTTCAACTCCCAGGTACTGGTTAGAAACCCAGGTCTGGATAGTTGTAATGGGTGAGAGTACCAGTCTTGAAAATGAAGTAAACACTCCACTAAAAGCCAGGATCAAAATTCCTATTGCCACCAGGCTGAGGGCTATGATTTGAATGGATCTTGGAAATTTAGTATTCATTAAATGTGTGCTAACGAATGGTAGATCTGAGTTGAATTAATCCATTCTCCCGGGAAATCAAGACATGAGGGACAAAACAAATTGTTGATGATCGATCTGGGGAGAGCAGGGGCTTGGATCCCGGGGATTCTATTCTCTTTGAGCGCTTTTGCGCTCCAGGCCAACGAATAAACCTTTCCATTTATCAAGGTCTTCGAGAGCAACACCGGCACCACGGGCAACACAGCTGATCGGATCTTCTGCCAACCAGGACCGGACCTGCAGTTCTTCTGTCAGGCGCTGATCGAGTCCTTGAAGCAAAGATCCTCCACCAGCCAGACAGACGCCGTTATCCATCAGGTCCGCGAGTATTTCCGGGGGAGTTTCATCGAGTGCATCCCGGACGGTGTCAATGATCGTCTGGACGGAATCTGATATTGCATCCCTGATCTCAATTGATGAGATTTCGATCGAGTCTGGCAGTCCTGTGACCAGGTTTCTTCCCCTGAGAGTCATGGTCTTTTCTTCAGGCAAGGGAAAAGCCGATCCAATTTTCATTTTGGTTTCTTCGGCCAATCTTTGTCCGATTAAGATGTTGTATTTATTGCGAATATATTGGATGATATCTTCATCCAACTCGTCCCCAGCAACGCGCAGTGATCTGGATGAGACTACTCCACCCATAGTCATAATCGCGACTTCTGATGTACCCCCACCAATATCAACGATCATGCTGCCTCCGACTTCATCTATTGGCAGTCCTGCTCCAAGAGCAGCCGCAACAGGTTCTTCGATTAGATAGGTATTGACGGGAGCCGGCAGCCATGGCAGCGTCATATACAGCTCGTTTTTCCACTTCAGTAACGCCGGCAGGTATGCCGATCACTACTCGGGGTCGGGGTACAGGAACAATACTCTGCTGATGAGCCCGGGCGATGAAATATTCCAGCATTGCCTGGGTGATCTCAAATTCAGAAATCACACCATCCCTGAGAGGACGGAGGGTGATGATATCAGCCGGTGTGCGACCGATCATTTCTTTTGCCGCAGATCCGATCGCAATTGGTTCCCTGGTACGTTTATTGATCGCAACCCAGGAAGGTTCTTGAATGACAATGCCTTTCCCCTTGACGTGGACAAGGGTATTTGCTGTCCCCAAATCTATTCCAATATCTAGTGAGAAATATCCCAACAGCCAATCGAAGGGAGAAAATGCCACCGCATACTCCTTTTTTCTAACAGATAGATTATACCAGCTTTGATTTATTGTGTATTGCTGACAAAAGGTGTGAAAATGACTTGATTTAGAGGGAAAAAGGCCTGTTTTTGAGTGGAAAAAGGGTAAAAAATGGAGTTCTAATTATCGCCTGGACTGCTAAATCGGATCCAGGGATACATCCAGAATGAATCCTGCTGGGATTTTATGTATAATACCAACTAGACAGACTATCAGGGAGCTATCCTATGGCGAAGAGACCTCTTTTTATCGATCCTGCTCAGATTCTGGCATTTCCGTTTCAAGATCAGGACTGGCAAAAAAAGATCCTGATAGCCAGCTTGCTGGTATTTTTCAGCTTTATTCCTGTAATTCCACTGGTCCTTCTTCTCGGATACGCGTCTGAGATCATCCGCAGGACAGCAGTTGATCGAGTTTCCCCGGCACTGCCTGAATGGGATAATTTTAGCGATTATTTTACGGATGGCTTCAGGCTTTTTGGAATTGGCCTGGTATACATGCTGCCGGCTACGTTGTTGATTGGCATAGGTTATTTGGGAATGTTCATTCCTGTATTCATATCGGAACTTGGTGGAATGGCAGAATCCCAAGCCTTTGGTATGATCATCGCTGGCTACCTGGTTGGAATTGTCTTTATAGGAGTTGGCGCTCTGGTCTCGATGCTGACCGGTCTGATCCTGCCCCTAGCAGGAGTTCACGCAATAGCTACCGGAGAGTTCATGTCAGCTTTTAAGTTCAATGAAATCTGGTCTCTGTTTAAGGCTAATTGGGGAGGTTTTATTACTGCTTTCCTGATCTTGATAGGGACAGCGATAGTATTTTATTTTGGCACATATTTCTTGATTGTCACTGTGATTCTTTGCTGCCTGCTGCCATTTATTTCCAGCTTTTTGACAGCGTATATACTGCTGATCGGAGCTGGGTTTTTTGGCAATGCTTATCGGATTGCGAGTGAAAGTATCCAGAAATAGACTAATACCTATTAAAAAATTGCACATCATCCCAGTGGATAATCTTTTGATATCCACTGGGATTTCTGTATTTGCTCTTGAAACTGATCCCGTTGGCTTGTATAGTAGAAGATAGTAAACAGCAAGATCTTGAGTTTGGCTGTGAATTATCGGGGGGAAAATGCGAAAAATGGGGGGAAACCCTAATTGGAATATCCTGGTTCATTTACTCGTTTTATGTTCATGCTTCATCCAGAATGGGTGCGATCGACCGGTCCGGAATCTCTCTGTTTGTGAAATTCAAGGGCCAGCATCTATCTCTCCCCACCTGGGATCTGCTGTAATTATTGAGGGTATCATCAGTGCTGATTTCAGTGTTCATGATCCCGCCGGGTTTTATTTGCAGGGGTATTGTATTGAAAAAAATGTCTTCCGGGGGATCTGGATCAATCTCGATGATCGAGTTGAATGGCTCAATCAGGGTGATGAAATACGTCTGGTTGGTACGGTAGAAGAACTTAATCTGGAAACCATCATCCAGGCGAAATCTGGTTCAATTGAGATCCTGTCGCTTGCAAACGGGATATCAGAACCGGTCAACCTGGCAGATAAGTATAATCTTGATCCCCTTTCGTTCAGATATGAAGATTGGGAAGGAGATTGGGTCCACCTTCCAGAAAGCACTGTCATATTTCATCAAACTGAAGGTGATGAATTGCTGGTCTGTCCTGTTTTCAGCGAGAGGTTTACCAATCAAAACGGCTGTTTTTTAGGACAAAATTTCTATCTTGGACTAAAAGGTGCGCTGAAGCACCCCGGATTATCAACCGCAGGCCCCTGGGATCAAATCTCGAATATAACAGGAATCTTAAGGCAGGAAACAGCTGGTTATTTTATCCAGATCCTTGATCTTGCCTCAATTCGTTTAAGAAAACCTGCTCTGGCAGCATCCCATTTGATCGGAGTCAGCCCCGAACTTGACCTGGATGAAATACCTGTGGATCTCAAGCGGGAACCTGGGGGCCCCGCAACCCCGACTAAATCGAACACTTGGAAGCCGGTTTCGACCGCGACACTGCTTCCTAGTCCGACTTATTATCCCGTGAATTTGTTATTGACTGAAGTTCATCCCAATCCAGCAGGAGCAGAACCAGAGCTCGAGTGGGTTGAAATCTATAATCCCGGAGCCCATGGGATCCCGCTGACGGGTATTAAGGTGGGGGATGAAACATCGCCTGATGGAAGGGAAGGAACCCTGCAATTTCCCGATGGATATATGATACCTGCTGGCGGAGTAAAAGTTATTGCCAATCACGCGAGCGCTTTTTTTAGTGAGTATGGTTTTTATCCTGATTTTGAAATCAATTCCAGCCTGAGCCGGGTACCTGATCTGCTGCCTTATCCGGGATGGGGGGGGAGTAAGCTCCAATTCAGCAACAGCGGCGATGAATTGATCCTGATTGATCCCTGGGACAGGATAATTGATCAGCTGGCATATGGCAGATCAACCTGGGGTTTGTTCTCACCTCCGGTTGCTGCTCCGCGGGAAGGCAACAGCCTGGAAAGATATCCGCCCGGGCATGATAGCGATACGGCCGAAGATTGGAGGGAACGCCAGGGAGGATCACCAGGCTGGCTGGATCGCAGTCTGCCAACAACCGCAGCCAGCTTGACATTTTCCCCCTCTGCCAGTCTCACACCATCTCCATCATCGAGTATCACGGACACTCCAGAAAATATCCCATCTCTGACGATTTCTCCCACCTCATCAGCTACAACCCAATCCGCTGGTTCTCCAACCGGGGACATTACACCTAGCAGAACGCAAACTGGGACCTTCCCTGCTGGGACACTTACTCCTCCAATCTTGACCAGCCCGGTCACACCCAGCCAGACGACCTCCTTTTTGACATCAACAGCATCAGCGACTGTAACCCCTCCAAACATAGTGCCTGGAACACCAACAGTACTACCGCCAACACCCGGCGAGACTGAAACTATTTCTATCACGGCTACAAATCATATTTCGGAAACAGCTCTGCCGCAAATCAGCAGTACTCCGATACTTGTTACACTAACCCCGCCTTCGCTGTCTGCAACCCCTTCTCTGGTTCCAGCTGCCAGCCCTTCCCCGGATCTGGCACCAGGTAGAATTGTGATCAATGAAATCCATGCTGATCCAGATCCAGATCTGGGTGATGCAAATGCGGATGGTGAAGTTCACAGTGATGATGATGAATTCCTGGAGTTTGTGAACACAGGGGGAACAAGCCTCGACCTGAGCGAATGGCAGGTGAGTGATCTGATCACTACCCGGTTTGTGTTTCCCGCAGGAACCTTGTTAGAACCAGGCTGCGGACTAGTTCTATTTGGTGGAGATGTTCCAGATAGTTGGTTTGGCGGCAGCCAAGTATTCAGCACGGGTTCACTTGGTCTCAATAACAGCGGAGATACCATTTTCGTAATCGATCAAGAGTTAAAAACCCACCTGACCCTCAGTTATGGCCCAGAGGGGGGAAACAATCAATCGCTGACTTTATTCCCCGACCTGGAAGAATTACTGCCTCACCAGCTCCATGGAGGATTGGTGGAAGCGGAGGGAAGATTATTTTCCCCGGGGACCCGGCTTGATGGATCAAATTTTGATCAGTGTCCCTGATTTCATCCTTAAAATGAAAGAGCCGCTCCAGATTGGCAGCGGCTCTAGATGAGGAGGGTGAAGCGTTCCCTCGTTATCCCAAATTACATTTGCCGGATCACCAGCACTACACTGCCTTGAATTTCCAGGTCTGAGGATGAATCCACATAGATGGGATCCATAGTGGGATTGGCAGGTTGTAAGGCGAACCCGGTTTCCTTCATGATAAAAATGTTTCAGGGTGGTTTCGTTCTGATCTTTGAGGCGGACAGCGACCATTTCTCCGTTTTTAGCTTCCCGGGTGGGTTTCATGATGATCAGATCGCCATCATTGACCATGGCATCGATCATTGAATCACCATCCACTTCTAGCGCAAATAGATTTTCTTTCTGCATATTGAAGGGAATCAGGGATTCCGGGACCTCAATATTGGATTCTGCATCAAAAAGCGCAAAATCAGTCTCAGGAATAGGTACAGGCTCACTGGCGACAATTCGTCCAACAATCGGGTATTGTCAGGGAATTGGATATCTCCTGGACGGCTTGTTTGACATTGCCAAGGACCTTGTCAACCTTTTCCTGGGCGGTGCCTTTGATCTGCAAACTGCGAGATATATTCTCGCTGCGTTCGATATAACCCATTTCTTCCAACTGCTCCAGATAATAGTTCACCATTGAGGTTGAAGTGATATCTGTCCGGGCGCAGATCTCCCTGTAAGAAGGGGCGATAACCATGTTTTGCCGTAGTACTCCTGGATCACATCCAGGACTTGTTTATGCCGTTCTTTTAGTTGTTTCCGGGCTTTCGGAGCCATAGGCTGACCTCCAGGGGCCAAGATAAAAAGTAGAATATTTGTGCTAGTCAGGATTATACACGAACATATGTTCTGTGTCAAGCAAACCTGGAACCATACCTTCGGATGCAAATGGGGATGTATATCATCGGAATTCGGATAGTTTCAAAATGGTCATTAAGACTGGATATAAGATATAATTTTTCTCTACGAAGTAGATGATTGACTGCATGGAAATTCGAATTGATAATTGGCTAGGATCTCATTTCCAGACCTGAATATGGGAGGGCAAATTGGCTAAAAAAGCAACCGCAGGAAATCACGGACCTGAAATTCGTTCCGATTGTTATGCTGCTCTGGAAATCAAGTCCAGCGGGGGAATTAAAATCATCCTTAACAGCAAAGTAGATGCTCTCTATAAAAAATCGATCCATAAATTAGCTGAAGAAATCCTGGATTATTTCCAGGTGAAACATGCTGTCCTGGAAATCAATGACCGGGGAGCGCTTCCTTTTGTTCTGGCTGCCAGGATCGAAGCTGTCATCAATAGCTGTCTTGAGACCGGATGAAGAATTTTTACTGGATCATAATACCTGAAAACAAATCCCAGATCAACTCGTGATCAAACCCGCCGGTCCAGGTTGTATCTCCCGGGTAATACTCCCAAATTAATGCTAAATGCTGGAATCCACCAACCTGATGGGATTATCTTAGACCTGGAAGATTCTGTCGCAGTTGATAAAAAAGCTGAGGCCCGCCTGGTTGTCCGGAATGCTTTAAGGTCAGTGAATTTTTATGGAGCTGAGCGGATGGTGCGGATCAATCAGCTGCCACTTGGCCTGGAAGACCTGGATTATCTTGTTCCCCATCATGTCAACTTGATCCTGCTTGCCAAAATGCGAATCTGCTGAGCAGGTAGAGCAGGTTGATGAACGGATCACCCAGATCCTGGCTGAAACGGGATTGGATTATCCGATCTATATCATGCCAATTATTGAAAGTGCCCTGGGTGTTGTAAAAGCGTATGAAATTGCTTCTTCTTCTGAGCGGGTGGCCGCGCTGGCAATTGGACTCGAGGACTATACAGCCGACCTGGGGGCAACCCGGACCAGGGAGGGACGGGAAAGTTTCTTCGCCCGGAATCAACTTGTAAATGCTGCCAAAGCTGCTGGGATCCAGGCCATTGATTCTGTTTTTTCTGATGTATGCTGATATGGAAGCATTGCGGGAAGTAGTCCTTGAATCCAAATCTCTTGGCTTTGACCGGTATGGGCTGCATTCATCCCCGCCAGATTCAGGGTCATTCATGAAACCTTTGCTCCAACTGAGATTGAAATAGACAAAGCCAAAAAAATAGTCCTGGCTTTTGATGATGCTACTGCCAGAGGGTTGGGAGTGGTTTCCCTCGGATCCAAGATGATTGATCCGCCAGTGGTAAAACAGAGCTCAAAATACGATCGATCTGGCCCTTAAAACCGGTTTAATACCTCGAAAATTGGAAAAAACGAGCTGAAGAATAAACCGTCTTGTTGAAATGTTGATTGGAGATGATATGGCAACAAAATTCGTTAAGAACGCTGTAGGACGCCTGATACCAGAAAAGATCAACGGAAAACCAGTGATTCCATTTCAGGGTGTCCATGCCTATAAGACAGAGGGGAAACGATATGCACCTCCGCTTCCAAGCTGTGCAGATTACCCCGCAGATGGAAATAAGATTATCAAAGACCTGAAGACGGCTCTGAAAAAAGCTGGATTGAAAGATGGAATGACCATTTCAACCCACCATCACTTCCGCAATGGTGACCTGGTTGCAAACCAAATCTTTACCATTGCAGCTGAACTGGGTGTGAAGGATTTGATCTGGTTTCCATCTGCAAGCTTTCCCTGTCATGAACCAATTATTAAGTATCTTGAAGATGGAACTGTGCACCACATTGAAGGCAGCATGAATGGACCGCTCGGGTAAATTTGCCTCCCTGGGCAAAATGAAAGGTACAGGAGTTTTAAGATCACACGGCGGCCGATACCAGGCTGTACAGGATGGAGAAGTAGTGATCGATATTGCTGTGATCGCTGCCCCAACAGCCGATCAATTCGGGAATGCTAATGGTGTGACCGGTGATTCCGCCTGTGGATTGCTCGGTTTTGCCCTGGCGGATTCACAATATGCCCACAAGGTTATCGTGGTAACTGATAACCTGGTACCTTTCCCCTGTGTACCCTGGCAGATCCAGGGAAACTATGTGGATTATGTGGTTGAAATCGATCAGATCGGGATCCCGGAAATGATCGTCTCCGGAACGACACAGATCACCCGCAGTCCTGATCGGTTGTTTATCGCTGAATTGACTGCCAGATTTTGTGACCAGGCGGGGATTATTCAGGATGGGTTTTCATTCCAGGCTGGCGCTGGAGGAACTTCCCTTGCCATCGGGAATTATTTTGGGGAAATCATGCGGGAAAAGGGAATCAAAGCCCGATTTGCGCGAGGAGGCAGCAATCAGTACCTGGTAGATATGCTTGAAGAAGGTCTGGTGGAGTATATTCTTGACGGTCAAACCTTTGACCTGGCTGGTGTGCGCTCGATGCGGGAAAATCCTCATCACGTCAACACCAGTCCTTTCACCAGTTATAACTATCATGGGAAAGGAAATTTCGCAGGGCTGGTGGATGTTGTCATCCTGGGCGCAACTGAAGTTGATGTAAATTTTAACGCCAATGTGGTGACCCATTCCGATGGACTGCTGCTTCACGGCATCGGTGGCTGGCAGAACTGTTTATTCAGCAAGACAGTCATCCTGCCCATCCCCTTGTTCCGGGACAGGATTCCCATCATACGCGATCAGGTGACCACGATTTGCGGTCCCGGGGAATTAATTGATGTGATCGTGACCGAGCGGGGAATTGCCATTAATCCTCTGCGAAAAGATTTGATAAAAAAGACTAGAGGATCCAAGCTTACCCATCAAAACCATTCAGGAGTTAAAAGACGAGGCAGAAGCTATCTGTGGAGTTCCAGAACCAGTTGAGTTTGGAGAGCGGATCATCGCCGCTATCAAATGGGTCGATGGAACTGTGATTGATGTTGTCAAACAGGTAATTGAATAAAGGAAGAATATGAATATCCAAGAACTCTGGCCGGAATTAGCCTGGATCGAAGATCAAAAACTGCGGGAAGCGACCACAAAAACCTGGGAGCTGGCTCTCGAACGCAGCGTTCTAACCCCGGAGGACCTGAACCGGATCCCGTTCACATTGCTGGCGGGACCAGATCTTACAGGTCAGTTTTATGGCCCATAAACGCTGCGTGGTTCATGTCGCCAGGGAAAGCGCATTAAAGATGATCGAGTTCTTCGGCGACGAGCTGCCTATTTACTCTTGATGTGGTTATCTGCGGGAGCTATCCTGGCAGATGTCGGAAAATTGCTGGAGTATGAACTGGACGATCAGGGAAATTCCTTCCAGGGGACCTATGGCAAATATCTGCGCCATCCTTTCTCTGGAGTATCGCTGGCAGAGTTGTGCAGTGTTCCGCCGGAGGTATGCCATATTATCGCTGCTCATGCCGGTGAAGGCGATCTTGTTAAGAGGATCAACGGAAGCTTATATTGTCCATCATGCTGATTTTATGACTTTCCTGCCTTTTAAGAGCAGGCTGGAAGATCTGATCAAAATCAATTTATTTTAGGAGCAGGATAAATATGTCTCAAACATTTGCAGAAAAGATCCTAGCCAAAAAAGCAGGGTTAACAAAAACGGTTCCGGGGCAGATCGTGGATATCATCCCCGATGTGGCACTTTCCCATGATAATACAGCTCCGATCCTGGGGTTGTTCCAGCGTATGGGCGGGACCAAAGTCTATGATCCTGATATGCATGCAGTTATCTTGGACCATGCCACTCCTGCTCCCAGCACTACTCACGCTGAAAATCACAGGATTACCCGGGAATTTGTCAGAGAACCAGGGAATTAAGAATTTTTATGATGTTGGTCGGGGAATTTGCCACCAGATCCTGGTGGAATCAGGTCTGGCCCTGCCAGGAGAGGTTGTGGTAGGTTCAGATTCGCACACACCGCATGCCGGTGTGATGGGTGCATTTGCGGCCGGGATCGGGCGGACGGAGATGGCTTCAGTCTGGGCTATCGGTTCGATCTGGCTCGGGTTCCAGAATCTCTGAAGATCACCGTCAGCGGACAGCTGAAGGAGGGGGTGACATCCAAAGACCTGGCACTTCATATCATCGGCGACTTGAAAGCTGATGCGGCAATTTATATGTCAGTTGAGTGGCATGGCGAAGCTATCACAGGCTTTGGCGCTCAGTCAGCGGGCCACCCTGACCAATTTGATGGCAGAGATGGGTGCCAAGAACAGTTTTATACCTCCCGATCAGAAAGTTTTTGATTTCCTTAAGGAGCGAGCCCGGCGCGAATATGAAGCCGGTCTACCCGGATCAGGATGCACAATTATGCCCGGGATGTGGAATATGATGGAACAAAGATTGAACCAATGATTGCCTGCCCGCATACTGTTGATAATGTCAAACCTCTCTCTGAGGTCCGGGGAACGACGATCGATCAGGCATTTCTGGGCACCTGCACAAACGGCCGTCTGGATGACCTGGCTGCAGCAGCAGCGGTGCTGGAAGGAAAAAAGATCGCCCATGGAAAACGGATGATCGTAATTCCCGCCTCGGAAGCAGATCTACCTGGCAGCCCTTCAGGCCGGATATCTGGAAACATTCATGAAGGCCGGCGCTGTTGTCGAGAGCCCCGGCTGCGGTCCCTGCATGGGCAACCATATGGGAGTACCTGCTGTGGGTGAGGTATCCATCAGCACTGCCAACCGCAATTTCAGGGGCAGGATGGGTACCAAGGAAAGTGAGGTTTACCTGGCCAGCCCGGCGGTTGTTGCTGCCTCGGCGGTGGCGGGTGTGATTGAAAGCCCGGCCAATTTATAACAGTACGATTTGGAGTAATTATGGCTGAAATTCAAGGGTCGAGTCTGGAAGTATGGCGACAATGTCAATACCGATGTGATCTTTCCGGGAAAATATACCTATACGGTGAGCGAACCCTCTGAGATGCCCAAATATGCTCTCGAGGATCTGGATCCAGACTTTTGCCGCTGAAGTTGCACTCAGGAGATATCATTGTCGGTGGAACCAACTGGGGCTGTGGGTCCTCCCGCGAGCAGGCTGTGGTCTGCTTCAGTCGAGGCCAAATCTGGGAGCAATCATTGCCAAATCCTTTGCCAGGATCTATTACCGCAACTGCTTAAATAATGCCCTGCCAGCCATTGTCTGTCCAGAAGCTGTGGATGCGATTGAAAATGGTGAGACAGGTGACTATCAATCTGGAAAAAGGGATTATCAGCTGCGCAGCGGGGGAATTCAGTTTTCCACCCCTGCCGGAAGCAGTGATGGAGATATTTTAATGCCGGGGGTTTGATCGAATATACCAAAGAACGCCTGGCTGCAACGAATTAATCATCAAATCAATTTAGACAGGAGAGAATAAGAATATGGCCAAGTATAAGATTGCCTGGATGCCCGGAGACGGGATTGGAGTCGAAGTCATGGAAGCCGCCCGCATCGTGCTGGATAAGATTAAAACTGGATGCCGAGTATCTGCCAGCTGATATCGGCTGGGAATTCTGGAAAACTGAAGGGGAAGCCCTGCCGGAACGCACCATGGATCTGCTTAAGAAACGTGGATTGCGGTTTGTTTGGCGCTATCACCTCCAAACCCAAAAAGGAAGCCCAGGCGGAACTGATCCCTGAGCTTCAGGGTAAAGGGTTAACCTACCGCAGCCCGATCGTCAGGCTTACGCCAGCGCCTCAACTTATACTACAATCTGCGACCCTGCAAAGCCTATCCTGGCAATCCGCTCAATTATCAAGGATGATATTGACCTGGTGGTTTTCCGGGAAAATGCCGAAGGGCTGTACAGC
This sequence comes from uncultured Chloroflexia bacterium, assembly GCA_963751575.1. Lineage (GTDB taxonomy): Bacteria > Chloroflexota > Anaerolineae > Anaerolineales > UBA11858 > B10-G9. The sequence continues at coordinate 526,509 of CAVVUX010000002.1, forward strand.
GGTGTGGAATTCCATCCGGTGGAAGATGAATCTGCGGGAAATGATGAAAAAATATGCCCCAGCTCTGGGTAATTTTGATGATGTTGATGGGAATGATATGGCCATGACCATCCGGGTGGTCACCATGCGGGGCGCAGACCGGATCATTCGCCGGGCTTTTGAATATGCCCAGAAACATGGTTATCCCACCGTCACCCTGGTGGAAAAACCCAATGTGCTGCGTGAGACCAGCGGAATGATGGTGCGAGTAGCCCGCGAGATCCACGAAGAGTTCCCCGGAGATCGAACTCTGGGAGACCAATATTGATGCCCAGATGATGTGGATGCTGAAGAATCCGGAGAATTATGGCGTGATGGTTACGGGCAATCTTTTTGGAGATATCCTCTCTGACTTATCTGCCCAGCTGGTAGGCGGATTGGGATTTGCTTCCAGCGGAAATATTGGTGATGATCTGGCTGTATTTGAACCCACCCATGGCTCAGCTCCCAAATATGCCGGGAAATATAACGTTAATCCCAATGCCATGCTGCTGACCACAAAGATGATGCTGGATTGGTTGGGAGAAACTGAAAAAGCGCAGGCCCTGGAAAATGCCATTGCTGGTGTGATCCTGGATGGGAAGGTCAGGACCTATGATATGGGTGGCGACAGCTCCACTATCGATGTTGCCAACGCTGTTGCAGAACGACTTGTAAGCTTGAGGAATTGGAGGAGAATGAAAATGAGCTCACTAAGCGGAAAAATGTCCCAATTTGCCCTGGATCTGAAATTTGAGGATATCCCTGAAGTATCGATCTGGGAAGCCAAACGCTTTTTACTGGACAGCATGGGCTGTGCCCTGGCTGCTGTGAATAATGAGGACATGGAAGCCATGTACCGTTTCACAGAAAAGCTTGGTGGCACTCCGGAAGCCACTGTGATCGGACGGGAAGCTAAGACCAATGCCTCCAATGCTGCCTTGATGAACTGTCTGCTGACCCGGGCCATGGATTATAACGATATCTACTGGGAAGAGGATCCCTCCCATCCTTCAGATCTCATCGGCGCTGCTCTGGCGGCAGCAGAGGTAAATGGCAAGAACGGCAAGGATGTCCTGGAAGCGATCATGATCGATTATGAACTGATGCTGCGCTGGTGCCATGCTGCTCATCCCGGTGTGCGTGAGATCGGTTGGCATCATGCCTCGCTGATCCAATTTGTCAGTCCATTTGTGGCTGGCAAGATGTATGACCTCGATCAGGATCAGATGATCGCTGCGGCTGGTATCAGCGGCAGCAGCCACTTTACTCTGGGTGGTGTGGTGGCCGGGCATCTGACCAATATGAAAAATACCGCAGCTCCCCTGGCTTCCCAGGCAGGTGTGATTGCTGCCATGATGGCCAGGGAAGGTTACCAAGGTCCGGTTGAAGTATTTGAAGGCAAAGAAGGAGTCTTTGAAGTCATTGATAGTGTGGAATGGCGCCCCGAATGGGTCTTGAAGGATCTTGGCAGTGATTTCATGATCACCCAGTGTGCGTATAAGGCATTTCCGACTGAAGCTCTGACCCATCAACCCATCAGTGCTGCCATGCAGGTCTGTCAGGAACAGAATTTGACCGCTGAGGATATCAGCGAGATCCTGGTAGAAACAACGGTCCGGGGGGCTGATATCCTATCCGATCCCAGCAAGTATAAACCAACTACCAAGGAAACAGCTGATCATTCCCTGCCCTATGTGGTCGCTGCTGCGGTGGCAGATGGCAATGTCCTGCCTTCATCATTCAGTGATGCGAAGCTGAAAGATCCCCGGATCTGGGACCTGCTGGGCAAGATCAAAGTAGTCGCCGACCCTGAGATCGATGCCATGTTCCCCGGGGTAAAGCGTGCCAGGGTTACGATCACTGATAAGAAAGGTAAGAGCACAACAGCCCAGGTCGATCATGCCAAGGGATCCCCTCAGAACCCGATGAGCGATGCTGAGATAGTCTCCAAGTTCCGGGCGAATTCGGCTGCTGTTTTAAATACGGAGCAGCAGGATCAGGTAATAGATCTGACCTGGCGCTTTGACGAGCTGGAGGAATTGACTGAATATTTAGAGCTGCTGCGGTAGAATCGGTTTTTTTTATCTGAACAGGGATCCGGTCCCTTTAAGGGACCGGATCCCTGTTTTTGTTATCTGCTCGATTGACTGGGTAAAAGGACAGGATTGATGAGATCAAAACTGCTGCAGCCGTCGCTGGTCTTCACCAGGGCGAACTCATCGTCATCCGGATCATAGGCAACTGCCAGGGCGAAATTAAGATCGATAAAACTAAACTGCCCATCCCAATTAACTGATTTGATCAGGTTCCAGTTTTCTCCGCTGTCGCTCGTGCGGTATATTTCGCGCCCGACTGAGTAATACGTTTGACCATTTATGAAGTGGAGCTCACCAGCTGGCATAGATTTGATAAACCAGCTGGATCCCCCGTCAAGAGTCCGGTAAAGGTAGTTTTTATCAATCCTCAGGTCATCGAGATAACAGGCACAAGAGAGCCTTGCCGATCCTATCGCAGTATTGACAAGTGAGGGGTCATACAGTCCGCAAGCACAGGTGGTAAATGCATCCGCATCCGTTGGGGGTGGGGGGATCTCTAAATTTTGCCAGGTGGCTCCACCATCCGGAGTGACATCAAGGTAGACTGAGATTGTTACCCCCCGGAAATCCCTGGTCAGCCAGCCGTACTCTGAGTTCACAAAAACCACTCCTGTTTTGTCAAAGCCCTGAATGCTGGAATCAGTGTACGGATCCAGAAGTTTGGTCCAGCCCTGGCCGTTTTTGGATTGAAATAGGGCTGTATAGACCTTCTGCATTCCACCTTCCAGAAACTGGAACAGCCAGACCTGGTTGGGATCCAGGCTGAAGAGCAAATTCCCCAGCAGAGACTCAAATTCCAGCGCTTGAACAGTCCAGGTTTTTCCTCCATTGATTGTTGACCAGATCAGGTTTGTGCCTGCGTAAGTCGCCCACCCATGATCTGGACTGCTAAAATATACCTCAGCGGGAAAACGATTAGAATTGGAAGCGTTTGGTTGGGGAGGAGTGATATCCCTCCATGATAATCCACCGTCAGTAGTCCTCAGGATGTGGTCAATGCCCTCTGAGTCCTGGGATAGAGCCCAGCCTGAAGTTTTGTTGATCATCTGGATTTTGTGAATATTAATCTCAGCTCCTCCTGCCAAGAGCGGTATCGGGATCCCTTCCAGGTTGATCTGCGCTCCCTCGGTTGGCGGGGCAGATTCCTGGGTTGGATCAGTTTCTTGCGTGCTGGCTGAGGACTGGGTTGAAGTGGCCTGAGTGTTTTGAGTGGGATCAGGCTGGGGTTCTGCCGTGTTTGTGACACCCACGGGTTCCATGGTATCTAATGGCACTCCCTTCACCGAGCCTTGGGGGCGATTACATCCCGTCAGGAGCAGAATTAGAAAAAAAAGAATCAACCTGGTCTGTTTTGACATCGAAACCTCCATTTATGAGGGATTGGATCCCTTTAAGGGATCCAATCCCTTAACAAGATATTGTAATGGGAAAAGTGTGCAAATTTGATTTAATCTATTTTAGGGGTTTGTCCATCTGGTACAACGTCACTGCTGAAGAGCATCTTGCTAGAGAATGCCCACACGGCCAACCCGATTAATACTGCAAACCAGAGTGTGGCAAAACGAATGATCAGGGTCGCAGCAGCTGCCTTGTCGCGGGCCAGGCCTAGCAGCAGGGTCAGCATGCCCGCGATCGAAACTTCTGCGGCGCCCAAACCGCCGGGGAGGGCGGAAACTGCTCCGATCACGGTTGAAAAAGCCAGGACAAAGACCGCAATGGATAATGTTTGCCAGCCCGGCGGAATACCCAATCCCCGCAGCACGTAATACATCCCAATGCCTTCCCCGAGCCAGGAAACCACTCCGATGCTTACCGCCACCAGCAGCGCTTGGGGCTTAAAAAGGGCATAACTGCCTTCATAAAAATCTCTCAGCCCCCTGGAGATCTTATACGAAAAGGGCAACCTGGAAGCTAATTCCAAAAGCCATAACGCCGCCGGGCGGATCTGGATCAGAATGATCAGCAGTATCAGCCCGCCCAGGACAATCGCAAAGGCCGGCCAGTACTGGGGATAGGCAAGTACACCAAGGGTGCTGAGAATCAACACCCCCAGGCCGTCACTGATACGCTCAGCCAATACCACGGAGATACCTTTGGAGACCGGGAGTCCGGTTTCCTTCTCCAACCAGACAGCTTTCAAGGCTTCCCCAACCTTACCGGGTGTGACAGCTAGGGGAAAACCTGCCAGGAAAAGCCGAGCGCTTTTCAGGATTGAATAATCTTTTATACCTACCTGGCCCAGGTAAAAGTGCCATTTGAAGAAGCGCAGAATGTAGTTGAAGAGGGTTAATAACAATACCAGGGGGAAGTAGATCCAATTGAATTCCTTAACTTGGGTTCTGGTCTGCTGCAGATCCCCGACCAGGATCACTGCCAGGAAAACCAGGAAGCCGAATAACAAGCCGGAGATCAACCGGCGGGTGATAGATTTGTGGTTGCTTTGATTCATAGGAATCAGAATATCGCCGCTAAGATAACGGTCAAGGCTGCTAGCCCGAGAACGATGCCTGCCAGGGCCTGGATCACAGTTTTGCGCTCCATGCCCGGCATGACCACTTCGCCGTCTCCGTATTCCTTAAATAGTTTGCCCCATTTGGTTTTCAAGGCTTCTTCTACCCGGGTCCGTCCCACGAATGGGTACCAGTACACGTTGTGATAAAAATTGCTGGCAAAATAAGCCCACGGTACGAGTGGGCTTTGCAGCAGCAGTTTTTCCAGTGGTTTTAGCGGTCCGTGGTAAATCATGTGCTGGCCAGTGCTCGCGAAAGTATCCTCGCGTTTGAAGTTCCAGGGTTTTTCCTGGTCAATATCATAACCAAGGATCTCGATTTGGCTTGGATCTCCAACACCAAGATCGTGTTCGTGGGCGAGTCTGATAAATCGCAGGTCCAGCGGGTCAAATCCCTGTAATTTGGCTGAAACAGCATCGATAGCTACCTGGTCTGACGAAGCGAGCAGGATATCCTTTTCATGCCACCTCATTGCTCTTGGCCCCGGACCATCACCTGCGAAGGTCCCATCCATAACCGCAAAGAGGCCAGGGTGGATCTCTTGTTGAATGGCAAGCAGATCAACCAGGGTGTCATGGATCACAGCGTGGGTCCAATGACGTTCGCGGTGCAAGAGTCCGCCGAAGGCGTTCTTCATGGCTCCTGTAATTGTTGTAAAGACATGGGTTTTAATGGTGGGCAGCTGGATGATATTCATTCCGACTAGAGCTTTAGGTATGAAGACTCCATCCGGATAAACCTTGTCGAGCACCAGGTATTTATGATTTTTAGGATAAAACTCAATCCATTCAAAATCCTGGTTATAAAGATACAGACATGGGACATCGTATTGATCGGTGACCGTTTTATGCTTGTTATTGGCTTCGCCGTCACTGGTATCCACTACAACCGTATCATTATGGACTCCGACGAGATCCTGATATCCATGGGCTTGCAATGATCTAATAACGCCTTCCAGCTGCCAGGGTGCTGTTGAGCAGGCCGGGTACCAGGTTTGCCAGGAAATATTGATCTTTAACCCTGTCTGGTTCTTCCTGGGAAGGGCTTTTTCGAACCCGGCCAGTTCCATCAGGCGCTGATAATCATCCAAAACGGTTTCTGGAGAAGTTTTAACGACCGCAACCTGGCCTTTTCCGGGAAAATCACTCATATCATAATCCTCAATATCCGTATCTAAAAACGATTGTGATTGAACTGCCTTGATTCTATCAGGAAAAATGATCTTTTTCTTTCCCACCACGGATGATTTCATCTGTTTGAGGTTTGAAAAATGATAAAATCAGAGAAGTTGGTGAGTGGATAAGAAGGAACCCGGTATATGATGAATGAACTTCATTTTTCAGAAGAAGTCTCTCACGCTTTAGATTCGAATTTACCACTGGTTGGCCTGGAAACAGCTGTGGTCACCCATGGTCTTCCATATCCAACCAATATTGAGCTGGCCCAGGCTATGGAAGGTGTAATTCGAGAAGAAGGAGCAGTCCCTGCAACTGTTGGTGTGCTGGGCGGTAAAGCCCAGGTAGGCATGAATAAGGAAGATTTACTGCTTCTGGCCCAGGACCGGGAGGTCATTAAGGTTAGCAGGAGGGATTTTTCTCGGGCTTGCGCGAAGAAACTCAATGGCGGAACTACTGTCGCTGGGACGATAACTGCTCTGAATCGGGCCGGGATCAGCGTGTTTGCCACAGGAGGGATCGGAGGCGTGCACAGGGATGCTTTCTTCGATGTTTCGGCTGATATTCCTGCCCTGGGAAATACCCCCGTGCTGGTCGTTTGTGCGGGAGCAAAATCTATCCTCGATCTGCCTGCGACCCTGGAAATGCTGGAAACCTATTCTGTCCCTGTGGTTGGTTATCAAACTTCATTGTTTCCAGCTTTTTATGCCCGTTCGAGCGGTCTGCCGCTCAGCGCCCAAGTAGAAGATCCTGAAGAGGCAGCAGTCCTTGCCCGAGCGCATTGGGACCATGGTATAGAAACAGCCGTCTTGCTGACAGTGCCAGCGCCTATCGATGTTGCCCTGCCTGATAAAACCATGCAGGACGCAGTCAACCAGGCTTTGGCTGATGCTGCAAAACATAAGATAAAAGGGGGAGAAGTTACACCGTTCTTATTAAGAAGGGTCAGTGAAATTACCGGAAAAACCAGCCTGAAAGCTAATCTGGGTTTGCTGCTGAATAATGCCAGAGTGGCGGCCAGAGTTTCGATAGCCCTGAATCGCATATCTGATTAGGATCCAGGCGTTGGTGTTGAGTGGCTGGGTTTTGGAGTATCAGTTGCTGTTGGCGTGAGGGGATCACCTGTCACAGTAAATGACCCGCTGATCTGGAAATCTGTTCCCAGGAATATGTGAATGAAATACTCACCTGGCTCCCATAACTCAGAAGCCGGGTTCCAGTCTGTATAACCAATGCCACCGCTGCCGCCATTCCAGGGCAGACTTTCATAATGGATCAGGTTGTCTCCCAGGTACCAGAGCGCGCTCCACTGGACATCATCCTCCAGCTGGGCATAACTGAAGACTGCATAAAGGTGACCAACAGGATTGGAGAATTGGATCCCAGGTCCGATTGGATTGTAATCTTCATCCAGTCCGATATTTGTAAAAACCAGCGGGCTGAACGCGGCTTCCGGAGGAGGAGTCAATCGGCCTTCAAAGAGGTCTTCCACAGCTAGCGGGATATGAGGCGTTTCAGATGGTTCTGGAGTATAGGATTCTGCAGGAGTGAGCGTGATCGTGGGGGTTTCCGTGATGGTTGGGGTGCTGGTGATTGTAGCTGTGATCGAGGGGGTCAGGGTCATCGGCATGGTTGGTGAGGGAGTTATGTAGCGATAAGCTATGGGTTCCCCGAAAAAGAAGACCAGGCTGCCAAAAACAACCCAGAGCACACCAAGAATGATCAATCTCCAACCGCGCATGGTTTGGGTCCGGCGGATCTGGAAGAATTTTACCTTCCTCCCCTGCAGTACTGTCTGAATCCCGCTGCTGACGCTGATCAGAAAGAAAATCAGGGTCAGGATGGTGGCAGCGATCACTCCCGCTTTGATATCAATTGACATGGATTATCCCTGCTCGGCCTGAACAACCGGGTTGCTGAGGTTACCGATGCCTTCAATTTCAATTTCCACCAGATCGCCAGGCTCGAGTTTGGAAACGCCTTCCGGGGTGCCGGTTAACAGGACATCACCCGGATTGAGCGTCATAAAGGATGAAGCGAAAGCGATCAATTCCTCCACCGTGTGAACCATTTCCCTGGTGGAAGCCATTTGCCGCAGGTCACCATTGACACGGCAGGAAATTATTGCGTCGGCTGTATTGAAATCCGTTTCGATCCAGGGACCGATGGGAGCGAAGCTGTCAAATCCTTTAGCCCGGGTCCAGAGCAGATCCTGGCGCTGAAAGATCCGGTCAGTGACATCATTGGCAATGGTGTAGCCCAGGATATGTTTTGAGGCATCTTCCGGTGAGATCCAGCGGCCTTTTTTTCCTATTACCACAGCCAGTTCTGCTTCATGTTCAACTCGCTGGGCTTGAGGAGGAAGGACGATAGGATCGCCCGGACCAATCAGGGCTGAAGTCGGTTTGAAGAAAAGAGCAGGTAATTCAGGCACACTGGCAAAATGTTCAGCAGCATGAGCGGCATAATTTCGGGCCACGCAAATGATCTTGCTGGGGTCTACCGGCGATAGTAGCTGCACCTTATCGAGTGGGGTGCGCGCTTCGCCCCGTTCGAAGGAACCAAAGATATCACCTTTGATGCGGCCGACTTTTTGATCCAGTATCCATCCATAAACGATTTTATTGCGGGGGGTAGTATAGCGGACAATTCTCATTTAATTTCTCACCTGTTGGTCAAGAAAAGTTTATCATAAGGGGGATAGGTTTGTAAGGCGCAAGTCGTAAATTGTCTGGCATAAGGTCTGAGTTGAGTGGAAACGGGGAAGGTGGAGAGCGATCTAAGATAGGGATCCGTATTAGTCTTATCTTGATTAATCATAATCCTGACGCTTTCCAGCTGACGAATCTGCAATAAGACTTTATTCCAGTTTACAAACCTTTGCGAATTTTCTCCCGAATAGTATAATGTCCTCAGATCGGGCGGTTAGCTCAGTTGGTTAGAGCGCCTCTCTTACACAGAGGAGGTCGTTGGTTCGAGTCCAATACCGCCCACTGTCATGGACCCATCTCGAACCTCATAGCGAGGCTGGAGAAGAGTAGAGCAATTCCTGGCCATGCTCAGATTTGAGCAGAAAGACCAGGTAGAAAGGCTCTCGGGAGTACTCAAGTGAGGTTGGGATGGGATTTTCATTTAATGATAAATCAGATTTCTTGGGGGAATATATTACAGTATGAACAGCTGTAGAGTTCAGTGGATAGAACCAGCAATACTTGAGGAGGTTGGTGAAAGGAAACAGCCCCTAATTCAAACGATTAGGGCATGTTTGGTTAATCGACCGCCATGGATTTAATGAGTATCTATTCCATGCAAGAAAATCAATAGGAAAACGATTTGGTCCACAATAAACAGAGCCATTTCGTCTCTCTAAGCACCCATATATAGAATAACCTCATGCTATACTCAATATTGGCCTGAGGTTATTGATTTCTAGCTGTGAGCGCAATAGATAAATGTTGTTGTCAAAACCAAATCAGGAATATTTCAGTCTTGTTGTCATCCATTTGAGACCGATCTTACTTCATCCATCGGTAAGGATTATCAGGTTGAAAATCAATCTACTATTGGGGACACGTCAAGGACCCCTCTGTCTGTGGGCTGCAGGCTGATCTCAAGACCATACACGCCCAATCATGAGCCTGGCATTCCATTTTCCAGGCAAATTTACGCCAGACCATTTCGGGATCTAACAAAAATTGTCAGATATATATTCGAGCATTCCAAGAATCGCTGAAAAACGGATCGCCATTCGCGTCACACCGGAGGCCGCACGGGCAATTAAGCAGGGTCATCCATGGCTGTTTGAAAGCGCAATTACACAGCAAAGTTTTGTTGGCAATCCTGGTGACCTTGCCGTAATTTTTGACAAAAAACGTCGCTTTTTGGCAATTGGCTTGTTCGATCCCCATTCTCCTATTCGCGTGCGGATCCTAGGGGCTGGTAAACCGGTCTCGATCGGGCGAGAATGGTTTCAGGACAAAATCATCTCTGCCTGTGACCTGCGTAAACCGCTCCTTTCTCAACCTGCCCCTCACCAAACGACTGGCTGTCGGCTTATCCATGGGGAAAATGATGGTTTGCCCGGTCTCGTTCTTGATCGCTACCAAGACACTCTGGTACTAAAGCTTTACACAACTGCCTGGCTCCCTCACCTCCGCGAGATAATACCCGCGCTTCCTGCCGCTGACCGGATCATCCTGCGTTTCAGTCGGCTGCTGGCAAATAAACCACAAGATCTGCTCGGACTCAGCGAAGGGATGATCCTTTCCGGACCCCCTTTGGAAGGTCCAGTTTTGTTTTTGGAGAATGGCCTCCGGTTCGAGGCTGACCTGATTCGGGGGCAAAAAACAGGTTTCTTTTTCGATCAGCGCGACAATCGAAGCAAGGTTGAACACCTGGCAGCCGGAAAAGAGGTCCTGAACATGTTCGCCTACACGGGGGGATTTTCAGTCTATGCCGCCAGGGGAGGGGCACGGCGTGTAGTAAGCGTTGATTCAAGTGCCGCTGTAATTTCCGCTGCCAAACGAAACTGGGTCCATAATCAGCATCTTCCCCGGGTGGGGGATTGCATCCACACAGCTCTCGCGGATGATGCGTTCGAGGTCCTGGCCCGATTGGCAGCCCAGGGTCAATCATTTGAGATGGTAATCCTCGATCCGCCAGCATTTGCCCAGAAACGCAAGCATGTTGATCGCGCTCTTGCCGCGTACCGCCGCTTAACTATTTTAGGGTTAGCTGTTCTTGAAAAAGGGGGGATTCTGGTCCAGGCTTCTTGTTCAAAAGTGGTAAAAGAAGAAGAATTTTTTAAACAGATCCATCATTCTGCCGCAGAAGCTAAGCGCCCGCTCGCGGAAGTTTCCAGGACAGGCCATGCCTTAGATCATCCTATTTCGTATCCGGAAGGAGCTTATCTCAAATGCCTGTTTGCAAAAGCGGCGTAAGACAACTGAAGAAAATCAATCAGAAAACCAGGGTTTCAAGATGCCCGGAACAGTCCATCGCCCTCAGTTTTTTTCCATGTAAGGGGTTTTGGTCTGGCCCCGGCATCCTTGAATGCTATCAAGCGTAAACCGCAGCGCGGTTAGGTGCTAACCAGCAGGTTGATTTGTGAATCCTTAATGATCATGGTCGTCATAATCACTCAAGATGCCATATTCCCCAGTCTCAGGGTGAGCGAAGATGAAATTTTGTAAGGGATAATAGCTGAATAGGGAAAAAGCCAGCACCATCAGGATTAATCCTGCCAGGGCAGCGTTCTTGACCAAGGTGTTCATAGGCTCAGTTTTAGAAAGAATTTTCAAGCTAACCCATTGCCCGCCGATCACTGACAGGATAAAAACGATCACATCTGCCCAGAGCAGATGGGTGCCTGTCAGGCTGGTATAGCCGTAAAAGAGGATCATGGTGATGACCGGCATAGAAAACAAACCGGCAAATTTTGCGACTAGAAAATTATTGGTTTCATTCTTCAGAAAAGGGTATTCGATCAGAGCAAAGATCAAGGCTGGCCAGAAAGCCATTTTGAAATGTTCCCAGGTGCTTTCATTAACCGCAGCGATCAAAGCCATCGGCCGCCAATAATCTGTCCACTCAAACCAGAAATGCAGGGTTGTGCCAAATCCAATGATCAGCACAATGCCTGTTATTTCCCAGCGCGTTACTTTGTTCATTTTCTTCTCCCTCAAATTCTATATCCTCTGGTTGGAATTAGCAGGCTATCTCTAATTTCCCTCCAATCTTACCTCATTTGCAGGTTCTTATCATCCTGGATTACTAGAAACACCGGGACTATAGATTATCCTCAAAAAATTTTACTGTTCGCAGCATTGCCTGGTCAAAAAAGGGGGAGATCAGGTTGTGCCCTCCACTCTCATAGATATAAAACTCGTACTCCTTGCCATTTTCCAGCAAAACTCCAGCTAAACCATGGGAGTACTCGATATTCACAACCGGATCATCTGCGGAATGATGGATCTGCAGCGGGCTGTCCAGGAAATTTATATTCTCTGTCAGCGATACCGCCTGCCAATAAAACTGGTCTGTATCGGGCGAACCGTAAACATCAAAGACTGCTCTGGTCCCGCGGCGAGGTTCATCTTCTTCAGCATCCTGGGGAGTTGCTAGCGGACGGTAAGTCTGATCATTAATGCCGTAGGTTAAGAAATCCACATAGCTGTAAACAGCTCCTGCCCAGATCACCCCGGCCTGGATCTCGGGTTCAACCAGCATGGCCCGCAGGACAAGATTGCCAGCCATGCTGTGTCCCCACATACCAATCCCCTGCGGGTCAATATAATCTAATTTCTGGAGACTCTTCAAGGCTGATATGGCGTCGATAGTATACCCCGGAGAGAAATAGGACCCGGACGGAGTTCCTTCCGATTCGCCATGGCCCCGTAAATCGATCTTAAATACTACAAATCCGCTTCTCGCCAGGTAATCAACGTAAGCAGTATAGCGTTCCAGGGTCTTGTAAGTCGATGGCGGGATATAGCCGTGATTAAAAACGATCGCTTGATAGCCGCCTTCAGGAGGCTCGGCAAATGGTATGGTCAGTAAGCCGTAGATCCTGTTACCTTCTGAAAAATAGCTGACCAGGTGTTTCTGGTAGTTGTATCCTGAAGGAAGTTTTTCATGAAAAGTGATCTCGCTGCCGGTGATCTCTAGATCACGCAGATAAGCAATGGTCAGTTCATTTCCGACCCCGAAGACGATTTCTGTTGCTGTTGGAGATGGAGTATAGGTGCTGGCTGTGAACGCAGTTGGTGTGGAATCTGCGATTTTCGTTTCCGGGATCAAGGTTGCGGTAGCAGGCGAAATACCATTCGGGTTTTGACCAATCAGTGGTTGATCAGGGGTAATGTCAGGCAGCAATTGGCTGCAGCCTCCTGCAGCCAGGAATAAGATCATAATTACCAGCACAACCTTGTTTTTCACAGCCATACCCGTTCATCCTTGAGTAAAATTATCGAATAATTTCAATCTAATTGCCTATCGATTGTACTGGTTAATGCCTTTTATTTATCTAAAATATTTCTTAGAACAAGCCAGGATATTATCATAGGGATGCAGTTCTAGGAGGAAAAACTTAGCGGATTGGTTCAATTAGCCATCAAATTAAGGGAAAATTTGCCAAAAGAGCACTTTTTTGACTGCAAAACGGGGTTTTCCCCTTGCATCTGCCTAACAAATCTCATAATTCGGCAATTTTACTGCTTGCTATAATGATTTAGGGGATAAAATGATTAATGGTAGAGATTTGGGACAGGGAGATCTAACTCTGTCCCTATGACTAGGTAGTGAGAGGTAGATGGAAAATTTGATATCAGCATCGGAGCACATGAAAACCGACTTCTTTTCAGGATTACCAGCCAAAAGACGGCGTTTCCTGGAATCAAGTTTGAAGGTTGTTGCCTACGCTGCCGGGGACCGCATTATCTCCAGAGGGAGGTCCGGGCAATTCTTAGGGATTGTTGAAAGCGGTGAGATTAAGCTAGAAAATGCCCAGGATCAGACCCGCACATTAAGGGCAGGAGAATATTTTGGGACTGAAATGCTGCAGGATGGAAAGCCAAGTCTGCATACAGCAATTGCCCAGACAGACACGATCATGCGTATCTTGGACCGATCTGTCTGGATGGCACCAAGCCAGACTTCATCGCCAGTGATAATTGAAGCTGATTCATCCAGCCGGAAGAAAACTGGCTGGGTACTGGTTGCACTATCAATCCTGATGGTAGTGTCCTTCACCCTCGGACCTGTTTTGATGGATACGGCAAATAACTCGATCCCTGACCTGCTGGTTGAGACAGGGCGACCTGAGCTGGCAGAGAAATATTTGAGGTTCATTCTTAGCTGGCAGCCCGGTACAGCCAGGATTTATGGCAACCTGGGAGATATATTAGTGCAGCTAGGGCAGGATCAAGAGGCGATAGAGATCTACCGTCAGGCAATAAGTATGGATGAATATTTGCCCTGGATCCATAATAATCTGGGAGTGTTACTGCTGAAAGGAGATGCAGCGGAACAGGCTATTGATCATTTTTTAAAAGCGTTAAATTTAAATCCGCAGAATGTTGAAGCGTACCGCAATCTAGGTCATGCCTACTTTGCTTTGGGGCAGTGGCAGGCAGCAGCCAATGCTTATCAATATGCCCTCGATCTTGACCCGACTCTAATGGATCTCAGGGCCGACTGGGCTGGTATAAATCTTTATGATAAACAGCTGGAACGAGCTCGTTTAGCCTGGGAAGAAGTCCTGCTGGATGATCCGCGACATTTGATCGCACTCCAGGGATTGGGCGTGATCTCCTTATTGGAAGAAAACCCAACTCGTGCTTTAATATATCTGGACGCAGCACTCTTCATTGATCCCCTGGATCCCAACACACATTTATACCTGGGATTAGTCCTTGAAGCTTTGGGAAAACCTGCGGAGGCGGCTGCGGAATATAAATATATCCTCGACAATGGATCAGATCAGGAGCTGTACAACCTGGCTGATGCCTTGTTAGGAGTGGTTATGGATTGATCAAACAATAAATACCAGCAAGGCAGGTTATGCTGACATTAATACCTGGCTATTAACAAATCAAGCGGTTGAAAATTAAGGAATTTTTATTAAAGGAGAGTGTACGGATGAAGAAATTTAGAATGATCGCGATCTTGGCAGTCTTGCTTGCAGTTCTGATTCCTGGAACTGTCAGTGCGGCAGGTGTATTTTACTGCAGCACTACAGATGCAACTGGTGGTGTTGGAAGCATAGATGACCCGTGGGCCTGTACGGATGCCGCAGAGTTGGCCATAGTCATCAATGATCAGATCTGCGACATCTATAGCGGCGGGTATCTCTACGAGGTTTTCCCGACTTCCTATCGATATCATGTAGTCACCTGGTACAGCGTCGATGACTGCCGGGTCACATCTTCAGTAGATTATGCCGGGATTCCGCCTTATACTGGCGTTGAACTGCCAACTCCTTATATTGTTGGTGGCGCGGTAGTACTGGGTGCAGGCCTGCTTGTTGCCGGCATAATGCTGCGCAAAAAGAAAACTGTTCTAGCCTGATCGAACACCAAAGCCTGCGTCATCTTTATTTGTGGCGCAGGTTTACCCTTTCCTGATTTGGATTCAGATCGGAACCGGTGAGCCATGACCAGAATTCTGGTTTGATTTGCTGTTAACCTGCAGCATCTCAATTACTACTATTCCAGATGTGATATTGAGGGTTAAGTTGAAAAGAATACTTGGTAGCCGTAGATTAAGTGATTTATTTTTATTTGCCGGCGGATTGCTTCTGCTCTGGGCAGTCCTGGTTTCAGTTAAACCTGTCCTGGCTTCCAGGTTATTGGTTGAAGGTGAGTATTCGATCTCTGCCCTCCGGGTCAATCTTCCCCTGCCAGAGCGCTCAACGGTCCTTAATTCTGAGCCATTAACTGATGATGTTTTTTTTTCATTGCTTTATAAAACAGCAACACCAACTCCAACACCAACACCGACCCCGGCACCGACTCAGGTCCCGAGTGCTGGACCTGTGATCAGGATTCGCATCCCCAGCATAAATGTCGACAGGTCTGTAGTGCCCCTCAGGCAGTACCGGGATGGCAGCGGCCAGATCCAGTACGACACTAATAAGCTATTTGCCACAAATAATCGCCTCGACCTGGTAGGCCAGGTGATCACATCAGTGAATCCGGGAGATGGCAGCAATATTGTTTTGGTCGGTCATAATTACAATCGGGGCTGGTATGCCTGGGAGGGAGTTTTTGTCCATTTGAAGAAACTTTCTCCGGGGGATAAGATCATCCTATTCACTGAGGATGGAGGCAGCCACGATTATTTCGTTAAAAAAGTGGTTGAAGTGCCCTGGGTTTATAAAACCAGAGCTGAGCTGGAAAAACATCAAAAATATTTAGGTCCAACTCGTGAGGAAACTGTGACTCTCGTTACCTGTGGAGGTCCGTTTGGAGTCTGGTCGGCCCGCATTTATGTCGTAGGTCAGTAACCAAACATTTATCGCATCGTTAGCAGAAAAGAATCAAAAAAATCAAACACCGCTATTGTTTCTTAATAGCGGTGTTTCGTTTGGTCCTCCTTGTCGCCCTTTATTTGAAAATCACCTTCTTAATCTATCTCAACTAATTTATCATCAACTGCTGTGGGCAATATTGATGATACTTTCGCTGAAACGCTTTGGAAACGGCAGCTTTTATATACTGATGGCGCAGGAGACAGAAATAGGACTCATCAAAAGGAGAGAACATGTTCAACCACTACTACGCCCAGCATGAAAAGTATAAGGATTATAAGAAGGATGCCGAAAAGGAACGCATCATCAAGCAGATCCAGCAAGCTCAAAAGATTAATGAGGAAAAATCTGCACCGGAAGCCAATCAGGATAGCCTGGCCAAGAAATTGGCTCTGATTTTTCAAGAAGCCCGTTTATCTTCCAGCAGATAAATCACTAATGAAAATGAAACAATCAAACCTGTTCGAGACCTGTTCAAAATCCCCTGCAAGCATAAACCGCTCTTCGAACCCGGGGAGCGGTTTATCTTCTCAGAAAGCAGCAACCAGGTTCTCAATTTACAGGAGCAGATCGTACAGCAAGGAGGTGCAGATGAAAAATGATCGGAGTCACTTATCAAGTTTGGAAAATTAGACAAGAGGAGAAAAAGAATGAATAAAATAAATGTGTTGCTTTCAGCAGTATTCATGATTATGCTTGTTGATCCATCGGCAGCAGTCTCAATTGTTGAAGGTGTTCAATCAGCATCCGGTTCTTTCGTAATCGAAGACAGTGGGTCTTCAGCCGGGTCGTTCAGTATTGAGAATGACTTCTCGTCATCAGCTGGATCGTTCAGCGTGGAGGATGACCTGTCGTCTTCATCCGGATCGTTCAGCGTGGAGGATGACCTGTCGTCTTCATCCGGATCATTCAGTATTGAGGATGATCTGTCATCTTCATCCGGGTCGTTCAGTGTGGAGTGTGATCGGGCGTCCTCTGGTTCTTTCAGTGTTGAAGATGAAGCTTCTTCAGCCGGATCCTTCAGTATTGAAAATGAACTGTCATCCGGGGGAGGAGCTTCCTGCCAGGTAGAGATGTTGGAAGGGGGTTCTGGATCTGGGAACAGTTATTCTCAGTATCCGTTTCTATCCCACTGAGATCTGGGATAGGAACAACTCCCATAATTTAGATTTCAAGAAATAAGGGCAGCTGGATGGCTGCCCTTATTTTATTTATCCTTTGTTGATTCGATCCGAATATTATCCTAAGATAAACCGATCCCATGTCTTCCTCTTCCAAACGGTTTGTTTTTCCGGGATCCCTGGTCCTGTTCTCAGCAAGATGGGAGAGTAACAAATACCAGTCATATCTGCGCCCAGGGGCATAAGAAAGACCTCCCTTCGGGACGGATTGCAGAGACGAAATGGGGGTATATATATACAATGTCTTAGAATGAGCTGTTTTTGGATGGTATTTTACATATTATATGTAAGAGCAGCCAGACCTGACTCATCCTAAGAATACAAATAATGGCTCCATCACTACTCCGATGTACATTATTTAACAAAACGAATTGGATAGCATGCTCACCAGGAGGATTAAAATGATCTATTATGTGTTGGCTTTGATAGTGGTAGTAATATTTTTTCTAGGGATCAAAATCGTTCGACCGGTAGAGGTTGGCATTGTAGAATTCCTGGGAAGATTCACAAGAACATCCAGCTCCGGGTTCAACTGGATCGCACCGATCCTGTTCAAAATGTATAAAGTAAACATAACTGAAAGGCGAGTTGATATTGATCCTCAATCAATCATAACCAAAGACAAGCTGAATGCGATTGTTGACGGTGTTGTCTACTACCGGGTGGATGATGCCCAGATGGCGATCTACAATGTCAACAACTTTGAGGATTCGGTGCCCTCATTGGCAATGACGACACTCAGGGCAGTGATCGGAAAAATGACGCTGACCGAAGCGAATGAAAACCGGGATTCTATCAACGAAGAAGTCGAGAAGATCCTTTCCAAAGAAGTGACCAAGTGGGGCATCCACGTTGTCCGGGTAGAGCTGCAGCGCATAGAGCCACCAGCCGATGTTCAGGATGCCATGAATAATGTTGTCAAAGCCGAGAACGAAAAAATTGCTGCCCTTGACCAGGCCACAGCTATTGAGACCAGAGCTGATGGTGAAAGGCGGGCGGAGATCAAAAAGGCTGAAGGTATTGCTGCTGCTATCCGGCTCAAAGCTGATGCAGACGGTGATGCCATCAAGATAGTTAATGAGGCAGCAGAGAAGCACTTTGTTGGCAATGCCCAGCTTCTTAAAAAGCTGGAAACTGTTAGTGAGGCCCTGAAAGACAATACCAAGATCATCGTTCCTGCTGATAGCAGTCTGGTCAATGTGATCGGAGATCTGGCTGGATCAGCTGTTCCAATTACCATCAAAAAGGATTAATGAGTTCAGGTTCTGAAATAACAGGATAAAATATCAGCCCTTCATTTGAAGGGCTGATATTTTTAAAGATCCGGATAACTTCATTCTCTGTCATGATTAGGTATAATAGCTGGAGTTTCTTTATTGGCTGTGAGAAGTCCAGGGGACACTACTCGCTGGAAATGCTAAAAGGAGCACCACCATGAGCATCATTGAAGTCAACAATCTTACTAAATACTACGGCAAAGCCCGGGGCATTGTGGATGTGTCCTTTAAAGTCGATGATGGTGAAATATTTGGATTCATCGGACCCAACGGGGCCGGTAAATCCACCACCATTCGGCTTTTCCTTTCTCTGATCTATCCCACTAGCGGAGATGCCAGGATCTTTGGCAAGGATGTTATTAAATCAGGACCGGAAATCCGCCAGCAGATCGGCTACCTGCCATCCGAGGTCTTTTATTACGAAGGCATGAAGGTCCTGGACCTGCTGAAATACTCTGCCAGTTTCTATGACCGGGATTGCACCTCACGCCTTTACGAACTGGCCGGGATCATGGAGCTGGATCTGAAAAGAAGGATCGATGACTTATCTTATGGCAATAAGAAAAAAGTAGGTATTGTCCAGGGTCTCCTGCATTCGCCTAAGTTAATTGTGCTTGATGAGCCTACCGCTGGTTTGGATCCGCTGATGCAGCAGAAATTTTTCAACCTGATCAAGGAAGAAAATCAGCGAGGTGCGACTGTTTTCTTCTCTTCCCATATTCTGGGGGAAGTGCAGCGGATGTGCAGCCGGGTAGCGATCATCAAGGAAGGCAGCATTATCAACATCCAGGATATTAAAACCCTCCAGAAGGATAATTATAAAAAGATCCGGGTGGTTGCTGATGGGCTGGATTCCAAGAAATTCAATCTTAGCGGCATTAGCAATTTAACCCAGGAAAATGGAGAGCTGCGTTTCTTCTTTAAAGGTGATATTAATCAGATCACCAGGGTTCTCAGCAGCCTGCAGATCTCAGATGTGGTTATTGAAGAGCCCACCCTGGAAGAGATCTTCATCCACTATTATGAGTAAGGAATAACCATGAATATCTTCATCCATGAATTTAAATCCTATCTCAAATCAGTGGGCATCTGGTCTGTTGCGATCTTCTTGATACTCCTGATTTACCTCTCTGCATTTAATAGCATTGCTGTTGCGACAGAAGACCTGGCCCAAATGCTGAGCAATTTTCCGGAAGAACTCATGATCGCTTTCGGGATGGACAATATGAATTTTGATACTTTGCTGGGTTTTTATGGCGTGGTCTTTTTATTCTGCCAGGTTTGTCTTGCGATCCAGGCATCGAACTACGGTTTTTCACTGGTATCGATAGAGGAACGCGAATTGACAGCCGATTTTTTGCTTCCCAAACCAATCGGCCGGAGTAAAATTTTGACTGCCAAGCTTTTGGCAGCCTTGCTGGCGTTAACAATTACCAATCTAACAGTCTGGGCCAGTAGCTTCCTTGTTATCAATCTTATCCGCGATGGCAGGACATATGATGCAAAAGCACTCGTGCTGGTCTTGTCGACCATCGTAGTGTTCCAATTATTTTTCCTGGCAGTAGGTGTGTTGATATCTCTGCTTATGAAAAGAGTGCGCAGCGTTACACCTCTTTCGATGGCTCTGGCTTTTGGCATGTACGTGCTGAATGTATTTGGCAGCATGCTGGGAGATGATAAATTGGAGATCATTTCTCCCTTCAGGCATTTTGACCCCAATTACATCCTGGATAATGCTGCTTATGATCTGCCCCTGGTTATGATCAGCGTGGTTGTGATCGTTGTCGCCATTCCAGCCAGTTACATCCTATATCAAAAACGTAATATAGCATCGGCTGTATAAATCGATCTTGGAGTAGACTCTGATGAGAATATATTTTCGTGAACTTAAGGCAAATTTCAAATCTCTTTTGATCTATATTGGCATCGCGGGATTTTTCGTTGTGGTGGGTTTTTCAAAGTTCTCTGCTTATGCCGAGAACCCCGAAATCCTGGAAGTTTTGAACAGCCTCCCGGCGGCAATGTTGGATACTTTTAATTTGAACGCTTTTAATATGACCACACTTGAAGGTTTCTTCGGAGTGATGTTTACCTTTATGGGTTTGATCCTGGGCATTGCTGCGGTGATGTGGGGCAGTGACATTATCTCTAAGGAAGAGCGGGATAAGACGGTTGAATTTTCCTTGACTCTGCCTGTCAAGAGAAGCACTTTGATCACAGCCAAGACGGCAGCTGCATTTAGCAACAGTGTGATCCTGGCAATGGTTGTCTGGGGATTAAATTGGGTCAGCGCCCAGGCTTATTCTCCCGAACCGGAATTCTACACTTTTCTCGGCCAGGGAATGGCCGCATTGTTGGTTCTGCAAATAATCTTCCTGGCTGTCGGGATCTTCCTGGGGAGCGCGATGAAACAGCATAAACAAGCTAGTTCAGTAGCGATCGGAATCCTGCTTGGTACTTATTTCTTTTCAGTCATCACAGGACTAAAAGAAGAATGGGATTTCCTGAAATACTTCACACCATTCAAATATTTCGATCCTGCCCTGATATTGCATGAGTCCCGGGTCGAACCCGTTTTCTTGTGGATCTCCCTGGGAATTATCCTGGTATGCATGGCAGGAGCTTATCTAGCTTATTCCCGGCGAGATTTATACATCTAAGTTTAGGTCTTTTCAATTGGTAGAGGAATCTTATGAGTAGAAAAATGAATCAAGACAGTAAGAAGTTTACCTGGATAGTTGTCACATTTGCGGTGTCCTTAGCTGTGGTCTTTTGGGTCTGGCCAACCTACTTCAACAGCCCTGATTTATCCAGTGAGTCAGGGACTACATTAGTCGCAGAACAGTCTGGACATCTAGATGTTGAAGGCGCGTACCAAAAACGACAGGCTGGAGCCTTTCTTCTGGATGTCCGTACTCAGGAAGAATGGAATGCGGGCCACATCCCCGGGGCAACATTGATCCCCCTCGATCAGCTTTCTGCCCGGGCGGGGGAACTGCCCGAGGATCAAGAAATTGTCATTTACTGCCGCTCAGGCAACCGCAGTGCCCAGGCCTTAGACCTGCTCACGACAGCGGGGTTTTCTGGGGTTTACAGCATGGAAGGTGGAATTAATGATTGGATTGCTGCGGGATATGGCATCACAACAGGTGATTGAAAATGGTTCAATCTAGATACTAAGATAAAAGGACCTGGATTATTATCGCAGGTCCTTTTTTTATTTATTAAACATTTATTTTAGAGCCGGGCGGCCAGGAACGGCACCAGCATTTCTTCGGCCGATAAACCGCCATGGCGGCCAATCAGTGGATTTTCTTTGTTTGCCCACCACCAATATGCGTTACCTTTTGCCGCCGCAATCAAATCACCAATCCGGTTGTAGATTTCCGGATGTGGTTCGCCTGGACCGAATAAACCGGCTTTCACGGCTTGGTTGGGATCGATCAGTTCAAATTGATCCGGCCAGGCCTGATGAATATAATTTTTGACATCTTCGACTTTGCCGGGTTTGATGTGCAGGTAAGCCAGCCGGTTCTCACCAGTGGGATTCAATATCAACAGATCATTGAACTCGGGGTGGTTTTTTAAGTGAAAATCTTCATCATCTCGATCTGTAGTGATCTGGCCATGGTCAGCCGTGAGGATCACCACGGTATCCTTTTTCAGAGCCGGATCCAGTTTACGCAGGAAATATTCTTCAAACACTTTACTGAAGGTCAGAAGTTCAGCCCTGGCCCTCTCACTTTCAGGCCCATGAAAGTGGGAAATGGAGTCGAGTTTGTCCCAGTAGGCCCAAATATATTTCTTGCTCTCCTGGCGGGTTTCCAGGAGTTCGCGGATGCTGATCCACATATCGGTGGCCGTGCTGATCCCGTGACGATCGGCATCCCGCATAAACATGCGCGACAATCCGGAATTAATAATGGCATAGTGCTGGAAAGCATGAGTTTCGACCGCTGATTGAAGATATTTGTCAGTGATCGAACTGACTGTCAGGAAATTTTCCGGATCAAAACCAGCCAATGAGAGATCTCCTCCGGGCGCACGGTAGGTGATGGGTTTATGTTCTATCATATTGGCAGTGATTCCGTATTCTTTCAACCACATTTCATAACCCATGATTCCGTGCTCGGTAGGGGCAGAATCAGTCCAGTAGGTTGTAATGGCGGCACAGGTTGTACTGGGGCAAATAGATGTCAGAGGAGCCAGGATCCCATCAACCTGGAGTTTATTCCAGATCAGATCCGGTACCTCAGCCAGCCATTTTTTAAATTGAAGATATCCAAGGGCATCAAGCAAAATTACGATAATGTTTTTTGCTTTTCCCTGGATTGGCTGGATCAATTCCTGGGCCAGGGGAGCTGAGTTAAAATCAGGGGTATCAAGAAGGCTCGCGGCGGTGGATGGAATATTGAAGATTGAGTATCCATCGTACTGGGGAGAAATCAATTCAGGGGCTAAGTCTAGTCCTGGAAGGGGGCTGTTTTTGATCATTTGCAGTATTTTCTGGTTCAATTCAGGCATAATCCCTCATTTTGGTATGATATCCCTGAATTATATACGCTAATCAGGTATTTGCCAGTTGGATCAATTCAAGACAAAATGCAGGATATTTTTAAGGGTAAAGGCGGTATTATTTATTATAATTATTTGAGGAACGCTTGGTATCATAAACCCAAATCACAGCAGGAGACAGTCTTAATGAGTTCCCCGGCCGCTCTGATGAACAAAATTCTCCAGACCTTTACTCCACGCAAACTGCGGATTTTCCGAGAGTCGGTAACAGGGTATTTGTTTGTAGCACCAGCTTTGATCCTGATCTTCACTTTTGGTATCTTTCCAGTCGCATTTGCATTATTTGTCAGCATGCATAAGTGGCGCATTATTAGAACTGATTTTGTGGGATTGAGCAACTATGTCAGAGGAATTGGAAACCTGGCGTATGTGGCCGCATTTTTTTTGGCTATTGGCGCATTGTACGCTGCTTTTCTATTAGGAAAAAGGATCCTGGAAACAGCCCGTGAATTGGGTCAAAAACCCTACCTTCTGGCTGTTCCGGGTTTGATCAATGCCTGGGCGATCTATGCATTTTTCAGGTATATCTGGTTCCAGCTTCCCGAGTTTTTGGATATCGCTGGTAAACTGCTCGGCGTTGAAAAAACTCGCGAATTGTTCCTGCAATTGATTGGTGAGGCATTTTATGCCCCTCAGGTGTACTATGCCTGGATCTATTTCAGGTGGATCTTTCTGGGAGCTGTTCTGGCCAGCATCCTGGTGGCAATTTTTTATCGGAAACCCCGGCGGGCTTACTTCCAATCTCAATTTATGCTGCTCTGGCTGGCTCTCGGTATAGGTCTTGGTTTATTCTTTTTTACATATCAGCAAATAGTGGCTGCTTATACGACTGCCCTCGAAACAAGTACTGACCCTGGTATCTGGCCTCAGGTGATCGTGGTCTCTGCCGGTATAATACTGCTGCTCCTGGGCTGGTTCAGCTGGACTTCGGCTTCAAAGGCTAAGCATCACTGGCATTTCTGGCTCCGCATCCTGGGAACTTTTATTTTCCTGACCGGGGGCTGGCTGTTAGTTGGTGAAATCCCGGTCCTGCTGGCTGCAGGTGATAAGGATCTCTGGAACGGAATCAAAGTGACTGTATTTTTCTCGGCAGGTACAGTGCCGATTCAGCTTACTGTTTCCATGTTCCTAGCCATATTGCTTTTTCAGAAACTGCGGGGGTCAGAACTCTTCCGGATGATCTTCTTCTTACCCTATGTAACGCCTTTTATCGCCAGTGCGGCGATTTTCAGGCAGATCTTTGCCAATCGCGATACTGCATTAATGAACCTGGTTTTCCGGAGTTTGGGGGCAAAACCACTGGCCTGGCTGCAGGAATCTAAAGGTGTTAATTTGATTATTGCTGAATCATTGGGCATAAGCCTACCAACCTGGGCAGTGGGTCCCAGCCTGGCCCTGGTCGTGGTCATGATCCATTCGATCTGGACCTATGTAGGATATAATACCGTGATCTACCTGGCCGGTCTGGGCAATATACCTTTGGAATTGAATGATGCTGCAGAAATCGATGGCGCATCCAAATGGGATATTTTTCGCCATATTACTTTCCCCCTTCTCTCACCTACAACATATTTTCTATCCCTAATTGCGATCATTGGCACATTTAAAGCTTTTGCCGCATTGTGGGTGTTCCGGGAAAGTCTTACCTTGGGAACAACCAATACCTTCAGCGTGGTGATCTTCCTGGAATTTTTTGAGAAACTTCGCTATGGTTATGCCTCAGCGTTGGCATTTGTTTTATTTGCGATCATCCTGGGTCTGACTGTGATCAACAACCGCTTCCAGGGATCGAAAGTGTTTTATCTGTAAATTGTCGGGGTTGATATTATGAAATTTAATCGCTCGCAAATACTGAAGGTTTTGACATATACTCTTCTGATCATTGGTGCTTTTGTATCGATCGTGCCTTTTGTTTATATGATCTCTACCTCGTTGAAAACGATTGGAGAAGCGCTGGGCAGCTCATTTTTCCCGTCGGAACTGCATTTTGAAAACTATGGGGAAGCCTGGCAGAGAGGAAATTTCCCTCAATATTTCTGGAACAGCATGCGGATTACTGCGATTTCACTGGTTGGCAGCCTCACCATCAGCATCCTGGCGGCCTATGGTTTTGCCCGGATCAAGTTTCCAGGGCGTGATTTGATTTTTGGAATAATCCTTTCCACGATGATGATCCCTGCCATGGTAACGATCATCCCCAACTTCCTGACGGTGACTTGGCTGGGCAGGATCGGACCGATCAAATGGATCAACAACTGGCCGGCCTTGACAGTACCATTTATGGGTTCGGTGTTTAATATCTTTATGCTGCGGCAGTTCTTTGCCCAGATCCCTGATGAGCTGTATGACGCAGCCCGAATTGATGGCTCGGGACATCTGAGATTCTTATTCCAGGTTGTGATGCCGCTCTCCAAGGCACCTTTGATGGTGATCCTGGTATTAACCTTTATCGGATCCTGGAACTCGCTGGCCTGGCCGCTGCTGGTGACCAACACGCCAGAATGGCGGCCGATCTCGGTTGGTATGCTGAACTTTGTCAGGGAAGCAGGGCAGGAGATACATTACATTATGGCGGCAGCCTTTATCACTATCATTCCGATCCTGATCCTGTATTTCTTCACCCAGAAACAATTTACCGAAAGCATTGCCCGCAGTGGATTAAAGGGGTGATCAGTCGTATAATCAACACTCGAAAACAAATCAAGTTACAGTGAAGGAGGTGGTACAACTCAAAGATTTGAGATCTACAATTTGGAACCAGACAATACATTATGAGGAGAATAAAATGCCCAAGAAAGTATTTACAATCCTTTTTGCAGCTCTGATCATTTTTTCTATGGTCCTAACTGCCTGCGCTCCCGCAGCCCCCGTGGTTGAAGAGCCAGAAGAAGAAATGGAAGCCCCATGGAAGAAGAAGCTGAAGTCGAAGAAGAGGCAGAAGTCGAAGAAGAGCCGATGATGGACCTCAGCGGAACCACAGTGCAGTTCTGGCACGTTTACGGCGAGGGTGACCCCCGCAATGAGGCAGTTCTTGCCATTGTGGATGAATTCAATGCCACCAATGAATACGGCATCACTGTCGAAGCCCTTGACCAGGGTTCCTATAATGATCTGGAAGACAAGGTTAATGCCGGCATTCAGTCCGGTGACCTGCCCCAGATCGCCCAGGCCTACACCAGTGCCCTCAATAACTGGGACACTGTAGACCTGGTAGTGGACCTGAATCAGTTTGTTCATGACGAGACCTATGGACTCACCGATGATGAGATCGCCGATATTTATCCCGGCGTTTACAACCTTGGTGTGACTCCATGCTGGTGCCCGCCTTGGCCTGGCCTTTCAGCCAGTCTGTCAATGCCATGGTTTACAACTTCACCTGGGCCCAGGAGCTTGGGTTTGATGCACCTCCAACAACCCCTGAAGAGCTGAAAACCCAGTTATGCGCGGCCGCCGAAGCCAATACAACTGATGACAATCCCGATAACGATGGTGGCACAGGTATGGTCTGGTATCCCAGCGCATCCAACTTCTTGTCCTTCCTGCATGCTTTTGGTGGGACTGAGCTGAATGCCGACGGCACAGCCTATGATTTCAATACCGAGGCTGCTAAAGCTGCAGCACTGTACGTCAATGATCTGCGAGACAGCGGATGCACCTTTGAGACCGAGAGCTACCCCAACCCGGAACAGGCTAACCGCCTGGCCCTGGTGACCTTGAGCTCCACCTCAGGGCTGACCTATTACGGTTATGCTTTCTCTGATGCGGCCAATGAGGATGAATGGGGTTTCCTGCCCTTCCCCGGACCTGATGGCGGACAGGGTGTGGATGCTTTTACCCAGACATTTGGTGTCCTGAAATCGACCCCGGAACAGGAACTGGCTTCCTGGCTGTTCATCAAATACCTGACCGCTCCGGTGAATCAGGCTGCCTGGGTTGAAGCCAGCGGTTACCTGCCGACCCAGTACTCGGTTGAAGGCATGCTGACTGACTATATCGCAGCCGTACCACAGTACCAGTCCACTCTGGCCCTGGCAGCTTTAGGACAGGGTGAACCGGAGACCTTCACTGCCTGGTACTCAGTTCGCCGGGCCGTGGATGATGCTGCTGCTGCTATGTACGCAGCTGAAACCGCAGAAGAGATCGATGCCATTCTGGCTGAGCTGAATATCACTGCAGCTGAGTTGGTGGCAGAACTCGAATAGTTAGCACTACCTGAAACACTAAAACACCTGCTGGTTTCCCAGCAGGTGTTTTTTATTAAGATCTCTTTTTTAAAGGAAGGTAGCGGGTTCCTCCCTTGGTTGGAGGTCGTTTCCCACGCCCGAACTAAGGATTTACAAAAACCGCGATCACCGGATCATGGTCGGATTTGTGAATGATGCTTTCATCGGTAGAGAATGGCAGAGTAAAATCAGCGTTGCTGTGCAGCACGTTTACACTGACTAGCAGAGCTTGCAGGGATTCATTCATCAATATATGGTCGAGGACCTGGGAGTTTCCCTGGTAGATATAGGTATATCGCTCCTCTGGATCCAGGCTGTCAAATACTGATTGAAATCCGCCCTGCTTCGATCGTCTTGATTGGGGGGGAATTGTAATAGGAATTGAGGTCACCGATAATTGCCACCAGAGCCAGGGGATCATCAGCCATTAATTCCTGGGCAATCACCAGGTTCCAGGCAGCCTGGGCGTTCCGGCGGGGCTCGGTCGCCAGTTCACCTCCACTCATGCTGGTGAAGTGATTATTCAGCACATACAGTGTTTGCCCCGCTGGGCTTCCAAGTTGAACTTCTACCAACAATGGAGGACGACTGGTAATGTTACCCGGGGGCGGGTACTGCACCTGGTCAATGATAGATGCCTGATCCACCCGGATCAAATAGCCGACATCGATTCCGCGGCTGTCCGTTCCTTCGATTAATACTGCTCGATATGGGTAATCTGCAAGTACTGGGTCAGCAGCAATGTCCTCCAGGATCTCCAGATTTTCAACTTCCTGGAAACCGATCAGGGTTGGATACCCGGCAGCTTGAATTGTCAGGGCGACTTTGGAAATGTTCTGTTTGTACTCACTAACCCGAGGCAAGGGAGGACTGCTGGGGTGAGGTACTACAAAATCAAACAGGTTTTCCACATTCCAGGTCATGATGCTGAAAAAGCCTTCCTCCAGGACATCCAATGAAGGCAATTCCTGGCTTTTGGCTTGGACAGGAAAATCACTAATCGGCTCGATCTTGTAGTTGCCGAAGCTAAACCCAAGTGGTCCCACTAATTGGAATACCAGGTCCCCAACCGAAACGGCCTCATCCATTGTGTCCCGAGTTTGGTGAGTGATTGAGGATCCGTCATCCACGTGGATCAGCATGCCGTGCTCCTGATCCTGCCAGGATCTGGTCAGCCCATGGTATGGAAGGACAATTGAAAATTCTCCATATCTGGTAGAAGGTCCAACAACTGTTGCTGGTCCTAATACTGAAACCAGAACTCCTTCCAGGCTTTCGTAGTACTCGAGGCTTGATTGGTTATCAACGGGTGGGTCCAGTATAACTGGGTCCGGTAAGGAAGATCTTCCTAACACCTCAATGCTGTTTGTCGACAGCACTTCTAACTCTGTTTGCTGGAAAGCTTCCCGGACCAGGCCTGTCACGAGTACCTGGTCTCCTCGATTGAGATCGAGGGGAGTTGTACCAGAACGGATGAATAATCCTGGGGATGTTGTAGGATCATCATCACTTTCTGTTTCCTGGATCCAGAACCCCTCAAGATCCGGGAATACGCCAGTTACAACTCCTTGGGTCGTCAGTTTTTCAAGGATGTATGACGATTTAGTACCAGTTCCCTGGATGGCCCAGATCGGAACCGTCTCACCCGGGAAAATGTAGCTGGTGAAACCATAAGTTGATTCTGACCAGGTGGAGGATAAGACCCGGTAGTCATTTAAGATGATATATTCCGGATCATCGATTAGTTCAGCCTGGTAAGAAACAGAGATTTTTTCCCCTCCGCCAGGCATCTTATCCAGGTCCCAGACGATAGTGTTGTTATTCATCCTTCCCTGATCGTAAACTTCGAGAACTTCAAGCTGTGGATCAACCTTTACAGATATGACCAGGTTTTGATCAGGATCAGGTGAATGATTTGTTACAGTAAAGTTGATATCAAATGGTTCGCCGGGTTTTGCATTAGTTGGTGCACTGACCTGGATCGCAAGTCCAGGTTCATAAGCTCTGGCTAGATCGCTTTGCAGTCGGGGGTAGAGCCGTAAATTACCATCGAGCAGCTCCAAAATCCCACTGACTTTATAAAATTGGTCTGCCTCAATATCTTCCAGCGTTATGCCTGTTTCCTTATCAAGATAAACAGAAGCCAGGTTTCCACTCTCATCAAATAGATCGATCTCGTAGCTGTATGTAAATTCTTCTACCCTGGCAACTCTTCCCTCAACCTGGAGCAGTCTTCCGGTCAATGCGGCACCAAGTGTGTTGAATTCTTCAATAGTGATCAACTCCGGAGTCATTTCCAAACTATCTCCAGGGCCAGCGATAATCTCAATCTGATCTTCTGAAGCCGGAATCAATTCTATTGAATCCCGATAAATTTCGATCTTGCCCCTGACTTGAACAGTCGACCCCAGGGGAACGTTCAAGGTTGCGCCGGCACCAGATACATACACCTGAACACCACCACTATCATCTTCAAGATAGAATTTAGCTCCACTGCCGGCAAAGAATCCTCCGACATACATAGTGCTGATTCCTTCTACAACGACTTCTTTATCGATCAGACCCCTGGCTGTCGATATGGGTATGGGACCTCCCCCAATTTCACCAAGAAATGGACCATTAAATGCAGGCAGCGGCCAATTGCCTGCTTCAAGATAGCTGTCTTTCAGGAAAAAATTTGCAAAGGTATACTCTGCTTGCAGTGGAATCACTCCCGTGAATATTTCTCCGCTGTTAATTCTGGAGATCACTGAACTGAGTTTATTCCCTTCGATTTTGTAATCGGTTGTGCTTTCATCAAAATATATATACTCTGGCAGCGGCAGGGAAAATTGAAGGTTTTCAAGAGATGTTCCAGTGTTGTTTGTAATACTAAAGCTGGCAGAAAATTCTTCACCCGGTTTGACAACCTCTGGAAAAACGATTGAAAATTTCAGGTCGGATGCGGCAGGATGATTAATGGAACTGCCTGTGTTTTTTAATGAAGGAGCTGGATTAACGCGAAAATCTTGCTTGTTATCACCAGTGTCAGTGTTGGTTTGGTCCGAAGCGGCAATATTTCTTTCCAGCGATGATCCAATTGGCATTGGTTCCGCCGGGGATCCTTCAGCCATTTTTGCTGGACCTGAGCCCCAACTCAGCTGGTCCTCGATCAGATCTCCTTTTCTCAAGGATAATCCTCCCCGGTTTGGGACAAGGGGTTGGTTAAATGTCTTATCCTGAAAGACAGGAAACTCTTGGCCTTCCAGTGTTAAAGCATAAAAACCCAATGGGGGGATCAGGGTTGTTTCATCCCACTGGGCCAGCATGATTTCTTCGGCACTTTCATTCAGTTGATACCAGAGAGTATAGCCATTCAGATCTGCAATCTCTGTGCCGGTGTTATAAAGCTCAATAAAATCTGCCTGGTTATTACCATCAAATCCAGTTAAAACTTCGCTGATCAGGATTTTGACAGGGACATAAGTCAGACTTATAGATTGGTCAGAAGGGAGTGTTTGGCTCTGTGTTCCACAACCACTGATTAAGATCAGAGCTATGATGACACTCATGAATTTCGGAGATTTCATAGGAATCCTTAGTTAGGTTTGAAATATTTTTCAATCCCCATTGTAACCCCAATTTATGGTGGTAATGAAAATTATTGACTGATGAAAGATATTTGATCAGATTATCTAACGGAACGTAAGCCGGAAGGATGTGTTTATCGTCAGGAGCAGGAATAATTCTTTCCCTCTCGAATTTAATATTTATACAGAACAATGGATCATCCAAAAACAGGAAAAAATACCGGATCTAGCTGAAATTAATTCGCGCGGATCATTAGAGTCGTGGGAGAGTGACTGCCACTGCAGTGCCGGGTCATGTTAAAATAGGATATATCTATCAAGGAAGGTTGATGTGTTGATTCTAATCCGTGGGGGTGGTGATCTCGGAAGCGGGATCGCTGTCAGATTGGTCAAATCAGGATTCCAGGTTGTGATTACCGAATTGGCCGAACCCCTCACAGTTCGGCGGGCCGTCTCATTTGCAGAAGCTATCGACGAGAAGAGAGTTCAGGTGGAGGGAGTAACGGGTGAGTTTGTGCTCCAACCGGGAGTAATCAAGCGCGTGCTGCAATCCGGTTCAGTCCCGGTACTGGTAGACCCCGACCTCACGTTTCTAAGTCAGATCCAGCCGGATGTCGTAGTCGATGCCAGGATGCTAAAAACAGCCCCGCGTGAAGGCAAAGAATTGGCAACACTTGTGATCGGACTTGGCCCGGGATTTGTTGCCGGAGAAAACTGCCATGCGGTGATCGAAACTAACCGGGGTCATCACCTCGGCCGGGTAATCTGGTCTGGACCGCCCCAGAAGGATACTGGTATTCCAGGGTCTGTCGGAGGATATGGATCAGCAAGGGTGCTGCGAGCACCGATCAGTGGAAAATTGCAAACTGGAGCTCAGATCGGGGATAGGGTTAAACAGGGGGCTATGATTGCTCTGGTTGGCGATCAGGCTGTATTTGCCCCATTTGATGGAATTTTACGGGGCTTAATCAAACCCGGCTCTGTGGTCGAAGAGGGTATGAAAATAGGAGATGTTGACCCCCGGGATGATCCTACGATCTGGTCCCAGATCTCAGATAAATCGCGGGCGATAGGCGGCGCAGTCCTGGAGGCGATCTTGGCATGTCCGGATCTTAGGTCTGGCTTATGGATCTAAACAAGAGATTAAGGTTAGCAGATAACTCTCGGATCGCCCTGGTTGGTTCAGGGGGGAAAACAACCTTGATGTTCCAGCTGGCAAAAAGTTATAATTCCAGGGTAATTCTGAGCACATCCACCCATATGGCTCAGGATCAGCTCGGAGGAGCTGATTTCCATATTCAGGTTAATAATTTAGAAGACATCCCGGGACCCGAGCAGACAATTCAGGGGAAAATTGTGCTTTTTACAGGCCCACCAGTTGAAACTAACCGGGTTAAAGGTCTGGACGCTCACCAACTGAGTCTCCTTCTCAATCTGGCTGATAGCTGGAACTGCCCGTTGATCATCGAAGCAGATGGTGCCAGGAAGCGTCCCATTAAGGCCCCGGCAGACCATGAACCGCCAATTCCTGATTTTATAAACATTGTCATCACCGTGATTGGTCTATCAGGTTTGGGCAAACCGCTCAATGAGACTTGGGTTCATCGTCCGGACCTGTATTCGAGGCTGGTAAACCTGCCTCTGGAAGCAGAAATTAATAGTCAGCACGTGGTGAAAGGATTAATCTCGGCTGATGGTGGACTGAAGAATATCCCTCAATTGGCAAAAAGGATCCTGTTCATCAACCAGATTGACAGCTTTCCTAATTGGAAAACTTTCTACTCCCAGCTGCCATCCTTGCTAGAGCACTATCAGGCAGTAGCGTTCGGGGTTTTGGAGGACCAAATGGTGCTGGAAGTCCACCACCAGACTGCTGGCATTATTCTGGCCGGGGGTGATTCAACCAGGTACGGCGCGCCAAAACAGCTCCTGGATTGGAACGGTATGCCGCTCGTCCGTCATATCGTCGGCATAGCCAGGCAAGCCGGTCTGGCACCAATTTTGGTGGTAACCGGCAATCTCCACAAGGAAATTGAACAGGCCCTTGATAATCAAGAATTACTGATTCATAACCGGGAGTGGCAATCCGGCCAAAGCTCATCTGTGAGAGCTGGGATCAAGGGATTGCCAGATAGTGTGGGAGCAGCCGTTTTTTTGCTGGTGGATCAGCCGCTGATAACTCCAGAATTAATCAAACTTCTTCTGGGCAAGCACGCCCGGAGTCAAGCTGATATTCTGTACCCTGAGGTTGATGGCCGAGCAGGAAATCCGGTCTTGTTTGACAGGAATGTGTTTGCAGATTTACTGAACTTGGAAGGGGATCAGGGTGGGAGAGCGCTGTTCCCCAGGTATTCACCCCAATCTGTGGTCTGGGAGGATCTAGCGAGTCAACAGGATATAGATTTACCTGAGGATTACCTGAGAATTTTGAAAAAATGATTTGATTTGGTTCTCTTTGCTGTAATCTGTGAGTCTATGAAACCGGAATTTTATTTATAGTACAATTGGTTTCAGCGGTGAAATACTTTTTATTGCGGCTTTTCTGTTGTGTTTACCTGACCTTGAATAATTGATCTCAGCCTGTTAACTCTCTTTGCGTGAGAAAATGTGAGAGATTATGACCTCGGATGTCATTAGAACGTTTATTGCTGTAGATTTGTCGCCCAGCGTGTTGGATGCCCTGGGACAAATTTCAGCTCAGCTTCAAGAAAAACTGCCGAATACACCCGTCCGTTGGGTGGATGTTCAGAAGATGCACCTGACACTCAAATTTTTGGGTGATATATCAAGGGAGAATATAGGTATGATTGAAAAAATTCTCCATTCAGAAGGTGCAAAACGCCAGGCACTGGAGATCAGTATCGGAGGTATTGGAGCTTTCCCCAAAATGCGACATCCCCGGGTGATCTGGATCGGGGTGGAAGCGCCTCCTGATTTATTTGACCTGCGGAGAGGTATTGAGGATGGGATTGCCCGCCTGGGCTATAACTATGATAAATATGAATTCACTCCCCATTTGACCCTGGGAAGGATTTCCAGGAAAGCCTCCGCCCGGGATATCAGGAAAGTCGGCGATTATTTGCACCAGGTCCAGATAGGATTTATCGGCGTTACCAGGATAAGCGCGGTCAATTTATATCAGAGTGATTTAAATCCTGAGGGTGCAAAATATACTTGTTTGTATTCCGCAGCATTGATGGATCAGGATAACCAAGCTAATAATTAGAGAAAAAGAGGTGGAGTCTGGAAGCCAGGAAAGTCGCCGATTATATTGTCAATGTCCTAGATGAAAACAAAGGGGAAGACATTCACCTGCTGGATATCCATGAGAAATCTGTTATTGCGGAATTTTTTGTGATTTGTTCCGGGACCAGCCAGAGAATGGTCAATGGATTGATGAGGGATGTAACGGATGAAGTAAAAAAAGAATTTGGATTGAATGCCCGCCTTGAGGGTCAGGCGCAGGCAGGTTGGATGCTGGCAGATTACGGATCAGTCATATTGCATATCTTTTCACCAGACCGCCGGGATTATTACAGCCTCGAAGAGCTCTGGAGTGAGGCAAAGACAATATTAAGGCTGCAGTAGGCATTTTACACAAAGGTAGCCGGATTTATTAGTTACATGGTCCCTTTATAGATACCCCCATCAACAGTTAACATAACACCTGTGATATAAGCTGCTGCGGGTGAGAGCAGGAAAGCTGCAGCCCGGCCAACTTCATCAGGAGTTGCCATTCTGCCTAACGGGCAGTCTGCTGTGATTTTTTCCATTTCCTCTTCAACTGAGGTCTGATTGTTCTTGGACCTGAATTCAAGAATTTCTTGCACCCGTTCGGTTTTTGTCCATCCAGGCAGCAGGGAGTTGAAGCGAATCCCTTCAGGACCTAATTCCAGAGCAAGGCTTTTGGTCAATCCAATTGTTGCTGATCGGATGCTGTTTGACAAGATCAGATTTGGAATGGGTTGTTTGACACTGTATGATGTGATGGTCAGTACACTGGCAGCCTGGGACTCGCGCAAATAGGGTAGGGCAGACATGATCAAACGGACATGGCTCATAAAAGCCAATTCGATAGCCTGCTGCCAAACATCTTCCTTGATCTCTTCAAATTTTCCTGAAGGTGGACCTCCGGTATTTGTAATCAGCAGGTCAAGCCCTCCCAGGTGAGATGCTGCTTCCTTAATTAGGAGAGCTGCCCGGTTTGGATCGGCAGCATCTCCGACAGAAAATCCTGCCTGTATACCTGTTTCAGAATTTATCGTCTGGCAAGCGTTTTCTAATTGCTCCTTGTTTCTGCCATTAATTACCACCTGGCAGCCTTCCCTGGCAAGAACCATTGCTGACGCAAAACCTAATCCCCGGCTAGAACCTGCCACAAATGCTTTTTTACCTTTTAGTCCTAAATCCATCTAATACCTCCTTAAAACAGCTCGATCTTTTCTTGAATGATATAAAATTGGGGAAAATGTCCCTCTACCCAGCTGATGATCTTTTGCAAGGTTCGCTGCGTGTGGGCTCCGTTGTTGCTGAGATAGGTACAACCAATTAGAGTCTCTCCCCGCAGATCCTGGAAATCAAGTTCAGCTACTGAAATATTAAACTCGCGTCCGAGTTTATTTAACAGCGGTTTCAGCTGACTGCGTTTTTCTTTCAACGAGGAGCATGGTGGCATTTTTAAGTGCAGGGTTAACAATCCAATTGTCATCTGAACCTCTCTGGCAGCAGTTATTTTTGTCTGGTCCAAAGTTCGTTTTGATATTGATCCCTTAATAATTCTTCGATCAATCCAATTTCAATTCTACTCAACTCTCCTTCGACCAGCTTCAGGTTCAATGTCTGCTCGAATCCGCGAATGAAAGCCTGTGCTGCATAATCCCAGGAAATTTCAAATCCGAGTTCATTAGCAACGGTGGTGGCCTTATTCCTTAAGGCCAGGGCGGCTTCTTTCCGTTTGATTTCAGAATCGTAGTTCAGTACTTGAGTAATGCGGGATAGATCCCCTGTGAGGGGGAGTGATCCGTGCTGAAGCAGGGCATCCTTTTTTCTGGCCTGAGCGCTGCCAATTATTTTTTTACCTTTAACGGTGATTTCAAAATCAGACGGATTTTCAAAACAAACAGGCTGACTGTTTGCCAGGGGATTTTTACCATGGTGGATCTTAACGGGAAGATCCATCAGTGCCAGGGATTTGTACAGCGCTTGAGATAATTGCTGATAACTATGCATCAAACTGCCTCCCAGGCGAGGATCTGTTCTGGGACCGATGACAGCGTAGGTTATTTCATCAGTATGCAGGATTGCCCGGCCTCCGGTTGGGCGGCGGACCACATCCCATCCTGAACTGGCATGGAGCTCGTGGTCGAGATCGGAAAATGGCTGATTGTACCCGAGAGAGATGCAGGGTGGATTCCAACGGTAGAGCCTGAGAGTAGGGAGCACAAGACCTGTTTCGACAGCAGCTAAGATCGCGGAATCCAGAGCCATATTGTACATGCCAGATTGCGGGTCTGATAGGATCAAGCGCCACACTGTTCTCGGGTATGGCGTGGAGGGTTTTTGCATAGGGAGAATTATAGCCCATACCATTATCTGGCGCTTTAAAGGCATGGAAAAGGGAGCCGGATTGTTTTGATTAGCGCTTCAGAAGAGACCTGACAGATACGTATTATCTTTCGCTGGGGAGGGTTTTAAGAACCGAAAATGGACCAAGATGGGGGGTTGCGGACAATTTCAACTTGAAATTGGTCAAATATGGGTCAAAATTGACCAGAATTGTGGTTTCTTACTTGCAAAAAGAGGCACTTTCATATATACTGTGGGTAAATTGTGGGTTAAAGTGGTTTATAGTGGTTCGCCGGGAAACCGGCGAATAGTCTTTAAAGGGCAATCGAACATATGTTCTTGGGACAGTATCGACACTCTTTGGATGATAAGGGCAGGATGATTGTACCAGCTCGATTCAGGGATCTCTTGTCTGGGATGATTTATCTTACCCAGGGTTTTGACAGCAACTTGCGTGTGTTGCCTGAGGCTGCGTTTGTGGCGATCTATGAGCGAGTCACTGAAATGAGCTCGACCAATCCGACTGCCCGCCAGCTCAGGCGGTTGATCTTCTCGACAGCACAGCAGGTGGATATTGATAACAATGGCCGAATTCTGATTCCCAAATATTTACGTGACGTTGCCAATTTAACCTCAGATGCAATTATTGTGGGAGTAGGGGAAGCGGTTGAAATCTGGTCACCTGATGCCTGGGACAGACAGAATGAGCTCCTTCAGGATGCTGAGTCAAATGCAGAACGTTTTGCGGCACTGGATATTTAGGAATCGGTTCCATGCCTCATAAATCAGTACTTTACGAGGAAATTCTTGATACATTAAACCCGATTCCAGGCGGCAGATATATTGATGGAACTATTGGAGCAGGAGGACACAGCAGGGGCATTCTGGAATTGAGTTCTCCGGATGGAAAATTACTTGGGTTTGATCGAGATCCGCAGGCACTGGTCAGTGCTGGAAATCTCCTGGCTGAATTTGGAGATCGGTTTGAACTTATTCACGCTTCTTATTCAGACCTGAAATTGCACCTTAACAATCGAAATTGGCATGACATAGACGGCATATTGCTTGATCTCGGATTCTCATCTCTGCAGATGGATCTGCCAGAAAGGGGATTCTCATTCAGAAATAATGGTCCGTTAGATATGCGCTTTGATCCTGATCAGCCTCTAACTGCAGCAGATATCATCAATAATTACTCCAGGGAAGATCTGGCGGATCTGATCTACAAATATGGAGAAGAAAGAGCATCCCGGAAAATTGCTGAAGCAATCGTAGCTAACCGCCCTCTTGTCAGCACACAGGAGTTAGCAGATATTATTGCAAATGCTGTTGGCTACACAACCAAGAAGATCCATCCAGCAACGCAGACATTCCAGGCTCTCAGGATAGCGGTAAACAATGAGTTGGGGACTCTGGAGGCTTTTTTACCCCAGGCGTTGGAAGAACTGAAACCAGGAGGTCGGTTGGCAATCATTGCCTTTCATTCACTTGAAGACCGAATCGTCAAACAGTTTTTCAGGAAGGAAAGCAGTGATTGTATATGTCCCAGCGAGATCCCTATCTGCGTTTGTGATCACAAAGCCCAAATCAGGGAAATTTCTCGAAAACCGATCCGCCCCAGTGAGATCGAGGTCAGCCAGAACCCCCGGTCTCGGAGTGCAAGACTGCGTATAGCAGAAAAAATTTTTCACGCGAATGGCACAAGGCTTGCAATTAATTAAAGGATACTCACCAGTCGAATCAGAGCAATTACGTTGAGAGAAAAATGACCGAATCCTTGATCCAAGCCTATTCCAACTCACCCCGCCGCCAGAAACTCCAAATCATTGGCAGTATCTTTATGGTGATCGTCATAGCTGCAGTGATGTTGATCCTATATCTAGTTGTTTCTGCCCGTGTGGTATCGATGGGTCGGCAGCTGCAGCAAGCGAAAGATGAGATTGATAATCTGGTGTACCTGACCGTAAATTACAGCAACGAAATTGCTAATTTATCTCGTTTTGAGGTCATGAAAACCAGGGCAAAAGAGTTGGGTTTTCGATCTCCCTACCCGGGAGAGGTATTTTATGTGCCGGTGCAGGGATTTGACCAGGGTGAGGAAACCAGGGTCGTCATCCAAAACGACACCCAGCCGGCAGTGATTAATGTAAATTTGATTGAATATCATGAGACATTATTCGAGTGGATCGGCAAGAAGCTGACAAAATTCCTGGCTCCATTTGAGGGTTTATGAACGAAAAGATCTCTTACAACTGGCGATATATCAGCATTGCAGCAGCTTTTTCCCTGTTTGCAGTGGCTATTATTGTCCAAATGGTCCGAATCCAGCTGACTGTTGACAGCAGTGATCTCCCGATCTCAAGTTTACTTGGCCAATGGGAGACAGCAGCCTCCCGCAGGGGATTGATCCTGGACCGCAACGGTCATCTCCTGGCAGGAAATCAAACTGTATACTCCGTTGATGTCAATTTTGATGAGTTCTTTCAGGTCGGTGAGCTGGAAGAAGTAAACGCTCTGGCGGATCTGGCAATTGAAGTGTTTGGAATCAGTAATCCGTATTTGCTGGGTTTCCTGATCCAGGAACCTCGGCCGATCACAAAAAATATCACTGTTGAGAGATTTGCAACCCAGGAAGATTTATTGGAATACCTGGCACGGGTGGATGCTTATTATCAGGCTGCTAGTGGTGGTTTGTCCGCTGAAATTCCAGGCGAGGAAACCATAATTTCGCTGGAAGAAAAAGTCAAAGTAGTTGATTGCAGCCATTTATTACGGGTTAGCTGTACACCGCATTTGACCCGGAGTTATCCGGAAGAAATGCTGGCTTCAAATATTATCGGATTTGTAATGAGAGATAACAATCAAGGTCAGTTGGGTATTGAGCAAAAGTATGATACCACTCTGTTCGGAAACGATCGGACCTTGTGGGCTCTTTGGGATCCACATAAAGCAGACCAGGCACCTGATCCTGATGATGGAGCCAATATTGTCCTTACAATCGACAGCGTGCTGCAATCTGAGGTTGAGAACATCTTAGATAAGACTATTGAAAAAACTGGCGCCCTGGCAGGAACGGTCATTGTCATGAATCCGAGGAATGGGGAGATTTTGTCGATGGCTTCATCACCCCGGGCTGATATCGAACAGTATTGGCTTGAAGATTATAGTGACATTATCAACAATCATGAAAATATATTCAATTATGCGATCAAATCCTATGAACCAGGATCAGTAGTCAAAGTTCTTACCATGGCTGCAGCACTGGATGCCGGTGTTGTCGAACCCAATACAGAATTTATCGATGAAGGTGAATTTGAAATTGGTGGAGTGACAATCAGGAACTGGAATAATAAAGCCTGGGGACCGCAGAATATGACTTCCTGTTTGCAGAACTCGTTGAATGTCTGCCTGGCATGGGTGGCGACCCAGCTTGAATCTGAGCAATTCTACAAATATTTCCAGAGTTTTGGTTTTGGACAAATGACCGGGATCGAATTATCTGGAGAATCGCCTGGTCTGGTCAAGAGTTATTGGAGTTCCGATTATACCCGCTCAGAATTAGGAACCAACGCCTTTGGTCAGGGTATTGAAATTACACCAATTCAGATGGTTAAAGCTGTCTCGGCCATTGCCAACCAGGGAGAAATGGTTGCCCCGAGATTGATCCATTCCATTATTGATGAAGGATATCGCTACACACCGCCTAAAACTGTCGTCGGTCATCCTATTTCACCAGAGACTGCAACGACCCTGACCCAGATGCTCAAGGAATCCCTACAGAATGAATCCTCCCTGGCTCTTGTGCCCGGATACAGTCTGGCAGGAAAAACTGGCACCGCTGAAATCTATGTACCGGGTCAGGGTTATAAATCCACAGCCACTAACACTTCCTTTGTTGGTTGGGGACCCACGGATGATCCACAATTTTTAGTTTATGTTTGGATCGCCAAACCATCAGCTTCGATCTGGGGTTCCGAAATTGCTGCCCCGGTATTTAAAAAAGTTGTGGAAAAGTTGGTAATACATTTGGGCATACCGCCAGATGCTGTGCGGATGTCTCTGCAGGATACTGACCTATGATTACCTTGCGCGTTGTTCTGGAATCTCTAACAGGTTCATCTCCCTCCTGGGCAGGTCAGATCATCCCGGACGTGGGGATTGATTCCCGGACGCTGATTCCTGGATCGATGTTTGTCGCTCTTCAAGGAGAGTCGGTCGATGGGCACGATTTTGTCGAGCATGCCTTTTCAAAAGGGGCATCGTTTGCCCTGATCGAGCATCCTGTCGGAGATGAGATCCGTATCCTGGATCTTAGAGAGGGTTCAAAAACAGATCTGGAACACGAAATTGAAATTCCATTTTGCTTGCTGGTCGACAATTCACTGGCGGCCCTGCAGAAAGTGGCAGGAGATTGGCGTCAGAGATTGAATGTGAGGGTAATCGGCATCACTGGAAGTGTTGGAAAATCTACAACCAAAGAACTCGTGACGACAGTCTTGAAGCAGCGTTATCGGACTTTGAAAAATTCGGGAAACCTTAATAACGAGATAGGTTTACCGATGACTCTTTGGAAACTCAGTGAAGGTCATGATCGGGCAGTGCTGGAGATGGGTTTTTATGTGCCTGGAGAAATCAAATTCTTGTGTGACCTCTCTAATCCGGCAGTTGGAGTTCTGACAACAATAGACACGGTACATGCAGAGCGGGCAGGAACCCAGGATGAAATTGCCAAGGGCAAAGCAGAGCTGGTTCAGGCCCTTCCGCCCTCTCCGGATGGTGTGGCTATCCTG
This sequence comes from uncultured Chloroflexia bacterium, assembly GCA_963751575.1. GTDB lineage: Bacteria > Chloroflexota > Anaerolineae > Anaerolineales > UBA11858 > B10-G9. Next base: position 567,518 of record CAVVUX010000002.1, read on the forward strand.
AATTATGATGATGACCTGGTGAAAGCCATGGCAGATCAAACCAAAGCCAGAATTTTCTACTATGGGTTGAACCCCGATGCAGACCTTTGGGCAGATGAAGTGGAGGGATTGGGTTTAGAGGGCATAAAATTCCGCCTCCACTACCAGGACGAAACCATTCATATGAAAGTTCCCCTGATCGGCAGGCACTCTGTTCATACAGTCCTAAGAGCTGCTGCGGTTGGCCTGGTTGAAGGACTTTCGTGGGAAGAGATCACCCGGGGATTGAGATCAGATCATACCCAGCTGCGATTGGTTGCTGTTCGTTCAGCCTGCGGGGCAATGCTATTGGATGATACCTATAACGCATCTCCCAAATCCATGCTGGCAGATTTGAATCTCCTGGAAGACCTGGATGGAAGGAAGGTAGCCGTCCTGGGAGATATGCTGGAATTGGGTCGATATGAGGAGCAGGGTCATCGAAAAGTTGGGATACGTGCTGCTGAAGTCGCAAATATGCTTGTTACGGTCGGTGACCGGGCATTGATCATCGCTAACTCTGCTGCAGAAAACGGGTTGGACAAATCCCTGATCCATTCTTTTTCAGAGAGTTCAGCGGCTGTTGAATTTTTAGGTAAATCTCTTCAGAAGGATGATGTGGTATTGGTCAAAGGATCCCGCGGCATGCGCATGGACAAAATTGTGGCAGCTCTGGAGGTTGGATCATGAATAATACCTCAATGGCCATCGCTTTATCTGCTTTCAGTTTTATGTTAACGGTGATTTGGGGTCAGCCGCTTCTGAGAGTTTTGCGCATGTTAAAAATTGGTGAGCATATCAGGGTTGACGGTCCAAAAACTCACCTGTCGAAGCTGGGAACCCCCACCATGGGCGGTGTGCTGATTCTGTTTCCTGTCGTGCTGCTGACTATTTTATTTAATGCCGTCAAGGTGTTTGGCGTTTCAGTATTTGGAAACTCGGTCATGGTTCCCTTGATTGTCTTCGTTGCTTATGCCTTGATCGGGTCTATAGATGATTGGTTCAGCTTGCGGGGTATCAGAGACGGGGATGGGTTATCCCCTTTGACAAAATTGATTTTGCAGCTGCTTGTCGCAACCGGAACAGCATTTGTTCTGCGATATGTGCTCGATGTGCCTGAACTCTATTTACCAGGCTGGGAATTTGAGATTCCCATTGGATTCTTCTATTTTCCGATAGCCATCATCATTATTGCAGGTTTTTCAAATGCTGTGAATTTCTCTGATGGTCTGGATGGATTGGCCGGGTTGATCTCTGCGACAGCCTTTGCTGCTTACGGAGCAATAGCATTAATGCAGGGTCAAATATATTTGGCCCGCTTCTGTTTCATTCTTGTAGGTGGAATTTTTGGATTCCTTTGGTTTAACGTTCACCCGGCAGAATTATTCATGGGCGATACTGGATCTCTGGCTCTGGGAGCTACTCTGGCAGTTGTGGCGTTGATGACAGGCCAGTGGGCTGTGCTGCCGATTATCGGGATCATACCGCTCAGCGAACTTCTTAGTGTCGTCATCCAGGTAGGTTTTTTCAAACTGACCGGGGGTAGGCGAGTGTTTAAAATGACGCCTCTGCATCACCATTTTGAGCTTTTGGGTTGGAGTGAAACCCAAGTTGTTCAACGATTCTGGTTGATCGGCCTTGTTGCTGGATTGGTTGGGATAGCACTTTCACTAACATGAAGAATTTTTGGAAAGGAAAACATCTTGTGATTGTTGGTGCTGCCCGGCAGGGATTGGCTTTAGCAGGTTACCTCAGTCAGAGAGGAACAAAAATAACGATTACGGATCAAAAGGATGCTGAATTGCTGTCAATCGAGCAAAAAAAATTAGAGGAAGAAAATGTGACCTGGGTTCTCGGCAGCCATCCGCTTAATCTACTTGACGACTGCTGATGTCTTAGCGTTGTCAGGCGGGATACCCCTCACGATTCCTCTGGTGCAGGCGGCTTTAAAACAGGGTATTCCGCTGACAAATGATTCCCAAGTATTTTTGGATCTCGTTCCCTGTCCGGTGATCGGCATAACTGGTTCTGCAGGTAAGACAACTACGACCCTGCTGGTAGGAAAAATTGTTGAAGATGCCTATGGAAAAAACAGAAGTTGGATCGGCGGGAATATTGGCAATCCCTTGATCGCTGTCGTAGATCAGATCAGATCATCCCACTGGGTTGTTATGGAGCTGTCAAGTTTTCAATTGGAATTGATGAATAAATCTCCAGAAATTGCCTGTATTACAAACGTGACACCCAATCACCTCGACCGCCATGGATCAATGGAGGAATATACCAGGGCAAAAGCCCGGATTCTTGATTTCCAGAATAAATCTGATGTGGCTATATTGAATCGAGACGACCGGGGTTCCTGGAATCTACGCTCTCACGTGCAGGGAAGATTGGAGAGTTTTGGGCAGGATATACCTGGTCCTGACCAGACCGGAACATATCTTGGCGGCGAGGAGATATGTTATTGGGATGGGAAATCATCCCGGAAAATATTACCCGTCAGCAGTATTAAACTGCGCGGAAAACATAACCAGATGAATGTCCTGGCAGCCTGCGCAATTGCCATCACTGCCGGGATTGCAGATGAATCCATCCTGAGGGGAGTGGAAGCAATGGATGGTGCAGATCACCGCCTGGAATTTGTGCGTTCCTGGCGGGGAGCGGACTGGATCGATGATTCAATTGCTACTGCCCCTGAAAGGGCGATTGCCGCTATCAACTCATTCGAAGAACCCCTGATATTGCTGGCTGGTGGACGAGATAAAAATCTTCCCTGGGGTGCATTTGCTGATCTGGTCCAGAAAAGAGTTAAACAGGTGATCTTGTTTGGTGAAGCAGCTGACTTGATCGAAGATGCTTTATTGTCGGCCGGGGGCGATGGCCAATCAAGCGTGCCATACCTAAAGTGCGCCAATCTGGAAAGCGCTGTATTTGAGGCTGGGGAACTTGTTCAAGCCGGCGATGTGGTTTTGTTATCACCGGGGGGAACCAGTTTTGATGAATTTGAAGATTTTGCTGAGCGAGGAGAGTATTTTAAGCAATGCGTTCAAAAACTGATCTAAAACCCAACTCGACAGGTCTTGACCTGGCGATTGATATACCCTTCCTGAGCATAGTTGCCGCCTTGTTATTATTCGGGTTGTTGATGCTTTACTCTGCATCCTGGGATGTGTCCTGGCAAGCTTTCAAGGATGTCAACTTCTTCTTCTCCCGCCAGCTGGTCTGGTTGGTGATCGGTTTGGGTGCGGCAGTTGTTCTTTATTTGATGGATTACCACCGTTGGGCCAGGAACCGGCTAGCTCTTGCAGCAATTATTTTCACTGTTGGTTTGTTATTGCTGGTTCTGATCATAGGTGACCGGGCTCTCCTGGGTGGAAAATCGGTTCAGCCTTCCGAACTGGCAAAGTTAGTCATTGTGATCTACCTGGCTGTCTGGCTGGAGGCCAAGGGTGACAAAATCAAGGATATCTATTTTGGGATCATCCCCCTGGCTCTGATACTCGGGACAGTCGGTGGATTAATCGCTGTCCAGACTGATGTCAGTGCCGCAGTCACTATATTCGCACTCGGCTTCCTGTTGTTTTTTATGGCAGGAGGATCTTTACTGCAAATTCTGGTGCTGCTGGTTGTATCTTCTGGATTAGGAGCAGTCATTATTGCTCTTCGCAAGCCCGAAGTTTACCAGCGTATCCTGGATTTCTGGGTTGGTATTCAAGACATCAACAATATTGGATCAGAGCAGGTCGCTAAATCTTTCACCTCGTTTATGGATGGCGGTTGGTTTGGAGTTGGATTAGGTAGGGGAATAGTTAAATTGGTATTGCTTCCAGTTCCTCATACTGACAGCATCTTCGCAGTAGTCGGTGAAGAATTGGGTTTTGTGGGAGCCAGCTTGCTTGTGTTATTGTACGCTTTTTTGCTCTGGAGGGGCATGCTGATAGCTAAAAAAGCACTTGATGGTCTGGGATCACTCCTGGTTGCAGGATTGGTATTCTGGATAGTATTTGAGGCTTATGTAAACATCGCTGTAATTATTGGGCTGCTGCCCGTAGCTGGTAATCCGCTGCCATTCGTTAGCCAGGGAGGATCTAACCTCGTGGTTACTTTATCTGCAGTAGGAATTATCCTGGGTGTTGCCAGGAGGACTGAATTACAGCGTAGAAAACAGGAACGGAGGTCATTAGGTGCGGTTGTTGATTTGCGCGGGCGGGACAGGCGGGGGAGTATACCCGGCTTTAGCCGTCCTTCAGGCACTAAACGATCTTAATCCTTCCTGGATGACAGCCGGCGCTGTTCTCTGGGTTGGTGGAGAAGATGGTATGGAAGGAGAAATTATCTCCAGACAGAAGATTGATTTTCAAGCCATTCCAGCTGCTGGTTTACACGGCGTTGGTCTGCGAAACCTGCCCCGGAACCTGGTCCTTTTGGTGCGGGGTTACCTGAAAGCTGGCCGGATCATCAAGGACTTCAATCCTGACGTGATGTTCTTTACCGGCGGCTATTTGGCAGTTCCAGCTGCTTTTGCAGGAAGGCTTGTTCCCAGCCTGGTCTACATCCCAGACATTGAGCCAGGACTGGCAATTAAGGCAATCATGAACCTTGTTTCATCAATTGCAGTTTCTGTCGATCAAACACGCCTTTATACACCGGCAGGTAAACCGATTCTGCTCAGCGGCTATCCTGTTCGCTTAAATATGATCCGCTGGACTCGAGAGCAAGCATTCAAGGCTTTGAACCTGAATCCAGGCATCCCGGTTTTGCTGGTTTTTGGTGGAAGCAAAGGTTCCCGATCCATCAATAAGGCGATCAATAATATATTGCCTGATCTTCTCAAAGATATGCAGATCGTCCACATTACTGGAACATTAGATTGGGAAGAGATCAAGGAAGATGTAAAAACACTCACAGAAAAGGAACAACGCAATTACCATGTATTCCCGTTCTTGCATGATGAAATGGGTGCGGCATTGAGGTCAGCTGACCTTGTGGTTTCCCGGAGTGGAGCATCTATCCTGGGTGAATACCCTATGTTTGCATTGCCAGCAATCCTGGTTCCTTATCCGCATGCCTGGCGTTATCAAAAGACTAACGCTGAATATTTGGTCCGAAATAACGCAGCAGAAATTATTGAAGACGCAGACCTGGAAGCTAAATTATTGGAAACCATTCAATCTTTGATGAGAGATCCTGAAAGATTGGCAATCATGAGCACCGCAATGCAGGCGTTGGCCCAACCGGAGGCCGCAGAAAAACTAGCCCGACAGCTCTATGAATTGGCTAGGATCGAGCCTGGAGGAGAAAAAGCATGATCTCCATCCTGTCGGGTTTCTGGATGTTTGTGATCCTATTCGGGCTGATAGGCGCAATGCGTGGTTGGGCTAAGGAATTATTAGTGGTATTCAGCATTGTCTTAGCTTTATTCCTTATTTATGTTTTGGAGACATTTACAGAGTTTATGGTTCCCTTTCAGCAGGTTTTAGCCCAGGTGGAGAATGTAGCCCCTGATGCCGTTTTCCAGTCACTGCCAGTCCCGATCCAGGCCCAGTTGAAAGTTCAATTCTGGTCCAGGGCAGCGATAGTTGCAATTCTGGCTTTTTTTGGTTATCAGACTCCCCGACTGGCAGTATTAAGGGAAAAAGCCCGCCGGGAAAAAATTCAAGATGTATTGCTGGGGGCAGTCTTGGGATTAACAAGCGGGTTTTTCATTGTCGGAACACTCTGGTTTTATATGGCAGCTGCCCATTATCCATTTTCACCCAATATTATGCCGCCCCAGCCAGGAACTCCACTGGGCGATGCGGCTCTATCTGCCCTTAAATATTTCCCGCCAGTATTTGCCAGCAACCAGATCGGATTGTTCTTCTCAGTCGTGGTTGCTTTCATGTTTGTTTTGGTGGTGTTTATCTGATGGAACATATTCATTTTATCGGAATTGGAGGTACTGGATTGTCTGCAATTGCCAAGGTACTCCTGGAACAGGGTTATCAAGTAAGTGGATCCGATCTAACGGTCTCTCCGCTGTTTGAAGGTGTCAGGGATGCAGGAGGGATAGTAATCCAGGGCCATCGAGCAGAGAATATCGAAGGTGCGGACCTGATTATAAGATCATCTGCGATTCCAGATGATAATCCGGAAATTCTGGCTGCTGAGATTGCGGGAATTCCTGTTTTAAAAAGAGCGGAATTTTTAGGCCGTTTGATGGAAGGCAAAAACGTGATCGCTATCGCAGGCAGCCATGGGAAGACAACCACAACATCGATGCTGAGCTGGATCCTGTCAGCCCAGGATCGTGACCCATCCTTTATCGTTGGCGGTTTGGTAGAAAACCTTGGAACGAATGCCAGGTCCGGAACTGGAGAAGACTTTGTGATAGAAGCTGATGAATATGATCATATGTTCCTGGGTTTACATCCGAATCTGACAGTGATCACTAACGTGGAACATGACCATCCTGACATTTTCCCGACCCTCAAGTCTTTTGAGGAAGCCTTCATCAAGATTTGTGCAAAACCTTGGACCCACGGGCACGCTGGTTTTGTGTGGAGAGGATCCCGGAGCAATGAAATTGGCCTCAGTATTATCAGAGAACCAAAAACTGATTGTTTATGGATTCGATCCAAGCGGCAAAGATTACACAGCCCGGGATCTCAATCTCAAACCTGGAGGAGGCAGTGATTTTATCATTGCCATCAACAGCGCTCAGGAAACGGCCCTGGTTAATATATCTCTCAAATTACCTGGTCAGCATAATGTACTTAACGCCCTGGCGGCTTTTGCAGCTGCTGATCAACTTGGCCTCAATAGAACTGAGATTGCCGCTAACCTGGCAGATTTTGAAGGCAGTGAGCGCCGCTTTGATATTAGAGGTGAATTCCAGGATATTATCTTGATCGATGACTACGCTCATCACCCAACAGAGATTAAAGCGACCCTGGCTGCAGCCAAACTAACCTATCCAGACCGAAGAATAGTAGGAGTCTGGCAGCCTCATACTTATAGCAGGACTGTTACCCTATTTTCGGATTTTATTAACGCTTTTGTGCTGACTGATGTCTTGATAGTTCTTGATGTTTACGAAGCCAGGGAATTAAAACCAGCAAATTTTTCTATTAGTGACCTGGTCCAGGCAATCAATGCCAAGAATGCAGGTCATATATCCGGGAAGCAACAGGTATTTGATTCATTGAAAAAAGAACTGCGGGCCGGTGATGTTTTAGTTATTTTTTCCGCAGGTGATGCAATCGAGATTAATCAGGAATTAGAAGATTATTTGTCTGCCCAGGTAAGGATTAAGGAGAGGAGAGCACAATGACTGCCAATATTCTTCAAAATGAACGGGACGGGGCGATTGATGTCACGTACGATTCCCCCCGGACAATGGATTGGTTTGTAAAAGAAGACCCTAAACTTCAGGCCGAATTGAATGAATCAACCGGACAGGGGAAAGAACTCTCCTCAAAAGTAGTCAACAAGGTGTTAAATCGGATCAAGGACCTTTAGTTGAAAATGGCAAAACAAGTCATAACGCAGTTCCAGAGAACTTCACTCAGATCCCATTTTGGGGATGCTCTTGTGCTGAATGAGAATTTGGCGAGATATTCGGTTATGGGTGTAGGGGGACCGGCGGATTTCCTGGTCGTGGTAGCTTCAGGACAAGAACTAGAAGATTCTGTCAGGTATCTCTGGAAAGAGAAGATCCCGTTTATGCTGCTAGGCGGTGGTTCAAACACATTAATTAGTGATTCTGGTATCCGGGAAGTGGTTGTGATTAATGAAACAAAAGATATCATTTTTCTGAATGAAGAGGGGGATCACCCCCAGGTCAAGGCTGACTCCGGGGTTAGTTTTGGCAATTTAGCCCGGCGGATGGGCTCAAAAGGATGGAGCGGCCTGGAGTGGGCCTCTAGCATTCCCGGCACAGTCGGTGGGGCTGTGGTGAACAATGCAGGAGCATTCGGATCCAATATGGCGGACTCACTGGTTGTGGCAGAAATCTTGCATCCTGTAAAGGAAGAGCTTCAGCGATCAGAATGGTCGGTGAAGGATTTTGCATATGATTACAGGTCAAGTGTGATCAAATCAGGAGAAAAATCTGCTGTTGTGCTTAACGCAACGTTTATTTTAGAAAAAAGCACACCGGAAATAGTGAAGCAGCGCATTTCTGTGATCGCGGAGAAACGAAAGAAGTCTCAACCGCAGGGAGCAAGTCTGGGAAGTATGTTCAAGAATCCCGCAGGAGATTTTTCCGGCAGGTTGATCGAAGAAGCAGGATTGAAAGGCACCAGGATCGGAGATGCCGTGATCAGTGAAGCACATGCTAACTTTTTCATTAACAAAGGAAATGCAAGTGCTAATGATATTGCAGCTCTGATCGCCCTCGTCAAAGACCGGGTAGCAGAAAAATTCAATGTTGAGTTGGAATTAGAAATCCAGTTCATTGGAGATTGGAGTACACAGAGTTGATGGCAGAGCGATTGAAGGTTGGTGTGTTATTTGGAGGTCGATCTGGGGAACATCAGGTATCCCTGGTTTCGGCACGTTCTGTGCTGGATACCCTCGACCCCGATAAATATGAGGTAACGCAGATCGGGATCACACTCGAAGGTGATTGGCTGGTAGGTGAAAATGTACTTGATGCTCTGGCAGGACAAAAGATTGATCTACTATCTCCTGCTGTGATGCTCCCAATTCCGTCCAGATCTGACCTTTTTTCCCTGGAACGGGTAGATGGAGCAGATATTATCAATGTTTTTGCTGTCCTTGATGTGGTTTTCCCAGTTCTGCATGGATCCTATGGCGAAGATGGCACCATGCAGGGATTATTTGAATTAAGTGGTTTAGCTTATGTTGGCGCGGGTGTTCTGGGATCAGCGGTTGGTATGGATAAAGCGCTTTTTAAGGATGTCATGATCGCTAACCGGATCCCTGTTGCGCCATCGATCCTGGTCCAAAAATCAGATCTGAGTAATATGGCAAAGGTCCTTGAAAGAATTGAAAGATTTGGTGAATATCCTCTCTTTATTAAACCCGCTAATATGGGTTCTTCAGTCGGTGTCAGCAAATGCAAGGATTTGGAAGAAGCAGCCGCGGGAATTCTGCTTGCAGCACAGTACGATAGAAGGATTTTGATTGAAAAGGGCATTAATGCCCGGGAGATCGAGTTGAGTGTGATTGGCAATCAGGAGCCAAAAGTGTCTGTGGCAGGCGAGATCAGACCAACCGCTGAATTTTATTCCTATGATGCCAAGTATCACGATGACAGTTCGGAACTGATCCTGCCTGCAGAATTGAGTTCTGAACAATCTGATCTGCTTCAGGATTATGCATTGCGCGCATATCAAGCAATTGATTGTGCGGGGATGGCAAGAGTGGATTTCCTGGTGGATAAAGTCACTGGAGAAATATACCTGAATGAATTAAACACGATCCCAGGTTTTACTCCCATCAGTATGTACCCAAAACTCTGGGAGGAGTCTGGTTTATCGTATGCAGAGCTGATAGATGAACTGATCAGATTGGCAATCGAACGAAAAACTGAGAGTGATCAGATAGTGCGCAAATATGGGTTTGAGGCTTAAAGGGACAATGGAAAAAACCATCCGATCCAGAACAGAACTAAGGTCTAAGGCTAGATCGACCCGGGAAGGGCAGCGGTCTTCCACCGTTGTTAGCTCACGGCGGACCCCACCTGTTCTGTCACGAAGTGAGATTGGGATCAATGCCTCTCCCATCGAAAATAGACCGATCCCTCGCCGGCGGGTAGATCTTCCCCTCTCATCACCAGGTGCAGAAATTCGATTTCCGTCAGTGCCTCAAGTCAGTAATAAATGGAGAATATTGTCCGGAGTATTATCAGTAAGCATTTTCCTGGGATTGATCCTGCTGTCCCAGTCGGGTTTATTCCAGGTCGGAAATATTGAGGTTCAGGGGCTGGAACGATTTACAGTTGGTGATATTTCACAGGCAATAAATATTAAGGGGTCATCGATATTTTTTATCAATCCAGAAAGGATCAGGGAAGATTTGCGGCTTACCTATCCGGGCCTGTCAGATATAACTGTGGACGTAAGGTGGCCGGCAAATGTTTTGATCACTTTGGTTGAACGCTATCCAGTTTTAGCGTGGAATTGGGAAGGACATGTACGTTGGGTAGATAAATACGGAGTTGCTTTTGATCCCCACGATACTGGTTTGGATGTTGTCCAGGTAAACTCGGCCATCCTGCCACCGACTATCGAAGATCGTTTTGTGGATCCCAGGATCGTTGATACTGTTGCAGCCCTGGCACCTTATCTCCCGGATAATGTGGATATGATATTTGACGAGGCTCATGGACTGGGCTGGCATGATTCCCGCGGCTGGGTGGCATATTTTGGATTCAATGATGATGATGCTGAACAAAAAATGAATGTGTATCAATCATTGGTGGACTATTTATTGGGAAAAAGGATCTCTCCCAAAATGATTAATGTTGAGTTTTTGGAATCACCTTATTTCAGGATGGAACAATGAGCTTGCTGGACGCACCGATCATCGTTGGAATCGACGTTGGCACCACAAAAATCTGCACCCTCGTGGCCAGAGTTGAGGCAGAAAACAAATTCCGCATCCTGGGAGTTGGGATCGAGCCATCGCGCGGTTTGCGGAAAGGTGTAGTGGTGGATATCGAAGCTGCCAGAAAAGCTATCAAACGTTCCATTGATAAGGCTGAGAGGACATCAGGTCTGGAAATCACGTCTGCCCAGGTCAGTCTGGCAGGCTCGCATGTCTCATCCATCAACAGCCAGGGCGCCAGCGGAGTCACCGGCGGAGTAATTGATCAGCATGATGTTTTCCGGGCTCTGGATTCCGCAAAAGCAGTTTCAATTCCTCATAATCGGGATATCGTTCATGTTATCCAGCGAGGATTTTCTGTTGATGGGCAGGGTGGCATCCACAAGCCGATCGGCATGCATGGGTATCGGTTGGAAGTTGAAGCTCATATAATCACTGCGGCATCAACATCGCTGGACAATCTGGAGCAGTGCATCAACGGAGCTGGGGCAGAGGTAGAGGCGTTTGTATTGAATCCGCTGGCTTCAGCTGAAGCAGTCCTAACTGAGACTGAACGAGAAATGGGTGTTGTAGTTTGTGATATTGGAGGTGGAACAACCGATCTGGCAATCTACATTAATGGAGATGTCTGGCACACTATGGTCATGGGAATTGGTGGTAATTTGATCACATCTGATATCACCCACGGTCTTAGCCTTTCCATGGACCAAGCTGAAAAAGTAAAGATTGAACACGGGCATGCTTTACGTTCTGATATCCAGGAAGACGAGGTATTCCATATTCGACCTTTCGGGGATGAAGCGAAATCGGAATATTTGCGCCGCGATCTGGCCCTGATCATCGAGGCCAGAATTGAGGAATTATTCAGTTATGTCATCCAAGAGATTAAACGATCCGGTTATGATGGATTACTTCCAGCAGGCATGGTTTTGACCGGAGGAACGAGCTCATTGCCTGGTATTAGTAAATTCGCCAGGAAAATGTTTAATTTTCCTGTCCGGGTTGCCCAGCCTGAGAACTTATTAGGTATGACAGATCAACTTTACAATCCAGCCTATTCAACTAGCGTAGGTTTATTAGAATGGACGGTGTTAATGAATACGATTTCCTATGAAAAAGACAGTTATAGAAAGCAAATTAATGAGGATACAGTCTCGTGGGAGAGAGTGATCAATTTCCTCAAACGTATGTTGCCATAAGCAATGACCACACATCACATAGTATTTAGTAAAGAGGAGAATACAATGGATCCCATCAAAGAAACAGAATCGTTTGCTCGGATAAAAGTAGTAGGAGTAGGGGGAGGTGGATGTAATGCCGTTGACCGCATGATCGACGCCGGGCTCACTGGTGTCGAGTTTATCGCTGTCAACACCGATGCTCAAGCTTTGCTGCGTTCCAAGGCACCGGTTCAGGTTAGAGTTGGAGATAAACTGACTCGTGGCTTAGGTTCCGGCGGAAATCCCACGGTAGGCAGGGGTTCTGCTGAGGAATCTGCTGATGATATCTACAGCGTCCTCAAGGGTGCTGATATGGTTTTCATCACGGCTGGAATTGGTGGTGGGACCGGAACTGGAGCTTCACCCATCGTCGCCCAGGCTGCCAGAGAAATTGGTGCGCTAACTATCGGTGTTGTTACTCGCCCCTTCACTTTTGAGGGAACGCAGCGGGTAGCCACCGCAGATCAGGGGATTTCCTTGCTCAAAGAGCAGGTAGATACATTAATTGTTATTCCCAATGATCGCCTGCTGCAAATCGTAGATAAACGGGCCAGCCTGCAAGAGGCATTCATTGTCGCCGATGATGTTTTAAGGCAGGGCATTCAGGGTATTTCTGAGCTGATCACAATCCCTGGTCTGATAAACCTCGATTTTGCGGATGTTAGGGCGATCATGTCCGAGGGTGGTGCCGCGCTGATGGCTGTTGGAGAAGCTACCGGTGAAGACCGGGCCAAGAAGGCAGCTGCAATGGCTATGTCTAGCGACTTATTGGATATCACTATCGACGGAGCCCGGGGAATCCTCTTTAATGTCACGGGAGGTACTGATCTGTCCCTCTTTGAGGTGAACGAGGCAGCCGCGATCATCAAGGAAACTGCCCACCCAGAAGTGAATTTGATCTTCGGTGCCGTGATCGATCCTACCATGCAGGAAAAATTCCGCATAACTGTGATCGCAACCGGATTTCAAAAATCAGGAATGCCCCGCAATATCATGGAGCGGTCATTTCAGAAGGATACTCGAGGATCGCAAGCAGCGGGATCGGTGCCGCAGGGCGAAGAAGCAGAATTTGTGCCCCGTCAATTCAGTACAGAGAACCTCGATATCCCAACATTCTTAAGGAACCGGACACGCAATCAGTAAATGGTTTGATAAAGTGAACATTAAGAAATGTTTTAGCGATCCAAGTATTCTTTGGGGATTATTATTACGGGTAAATCCACCCTAAACCGGCCTCCTCCTGGTAGGGTTGGATGTTGTCTGGTCATGTTCTCCTGCTGGTTCTCCAGCAGGAGAACGATTTTAAGAGGTAAACAGTGCCGCCCACGGCTGATAGATTATCTAGTGATGAATGAGGATGTATGTTAAAATCAGCATTGGTGATTTAGACCCATACAGGTGATTCCCGATGAAGTGTCCCTATTGTAAAGATGATGATTCCCGGGTCTTGGATACCTCTCATGATAAAAGAGGTGGTACCAGGCGTCGAAGATTATGTCTTCAATGCCAGCACAGGTTCAGTACGTATGAACGAGCAATCCTCAATACGCCGCTGATTATCAAACAAGATGGGACCAGGGAGGAATTTAATCAGCAGAAACTTACCAGGGGTATCCAGATCAGCTGTGACAAACGGCCAGTATCGGCTGCTGATATTGAAAGATTGGTTGGAGATGTTGAATCAGACCTCCAGGCAATGGGTGAAATTGAAGTCACGTCTCGGGTTGTAGGGGATATGGTGATCGCGGGATTAAAAGAACTGGATCTGGTAGCATATGTCCGATATGCCATAGTTTACCTGGGGTTAGAAGACCTCAACGCAATCCGAGGAGAAATCGATGCCCTGCTGGAATCTTAGGATTCTATTCAATTAAACAAAAAAACCCTCCCGACTCCGGGAGGGTTTTCTTGTATTTATTGAGTATTTATCCACATCCACCACCAACTGGGGCCCGTTTCAGGTCAAGTTTGATCTTCTTCTCATATTCAAACTCATATTTATCATGATCGGGATAGGCTGCTGGACAATTAGAACCCAAAGCTGCGCTAAACTCATACCGTAATTCTTCATCGGCTCCTGTTGTCAAATTTCCACAAACCTTCTCTTCATAAGCTGTGGTAAATGTATCAAGCCAGTTGTTGATACCGCCGGAAAGGATATATACATTGGGAACTGCTTGAGCGGTCATTGTTTTCCAGACTTCCGTAGCAATTATTTCATCATTGCTCATAACCACGAAAACAGTATTCGCAGGTTGGGCTATAAAGCCAGCGATTTCACCTGATATATCTTCTGGCAGAATATTCTCAGCATCTAGCAAATGGAACAGATTGTAATCTGATTCATCCCTGACATCGATCATGACCAGGTTTAATTTGTGATCATGAAAGCTGTCCAGTAATTCTCCCGGATGAATATAGACTTCCCTATTTTCAAGTGCTTCCCTCCGGAAAGGTTCCAAACGAGTCCAGCGGTCTGCAGTGCTTGGTTGACCAATGATCGCAATACCAACAGCTGCCAGCACCAGGACACCAGCGCCGTAATAACGCGCCCTGGGAGCATTTTTTGGATCCTTATTGCCATAAATCTTTTCCAGCTGTTCGCCTCCCCAGAGCATAAACACCGCCATCAGCGTGACCAGGATGACAACAATACCTGCAGGCAGATTGAAGACATCCATCAATGTTAAGCGTCCGTAGTAGCTTCCATTAAAGAAATACTTGTAGAAATCTACAGTCTCACCAAATGTGAACACTCCAACAAGTCCACCTAGTACAAAAAATATGCCGTCAATCTTTAAGGTTGCCAGGGCAACCAGAGACGTTCCGGGGCAAAATCCTCCCAGGATGAATCCAACACCCATGATCAATCCTCCAACGATGCCTGACCAGAGATATGTTGGATTAACCCAGATCAGGTTGTAATCGAGCAGCCCAACCGCTGAGCTGAGGAACAGGAGCAGCATGCCAACCACGATCGCGGTGAAAAATACTTTGAACACCCGCAGATCTTTGAAATAAAACTGTGCGGCCAAAGAAGGTGAGTGATTAAATCCTGAGATTTCAAGAACATATCCAAACAGGAAACCTATCAACAGGAAGATGAGATACATGAGCGGTTTGCCCACTAAAGATTCGAGGTGTAAGGGAAAAGGTATCATGAAATTCTCCTCTAGTTCCAAAGCCTGCGCACAAAGTACGCCAGGGCATATGCGCCGCCGAAGATGGAAAACATTACCACCCAACTTCCAGCAGATAAGGTTGCTCCCCCAGATAATGCCTGACCTGATGTACAGCCTCTGGCTAATCTGGCTCCATAAGTAAACAGGATTCCACCAAGGAAGGCAAATAACCAGCGGGTTTGGTTGGATATATTTGGACCTTTATGAGTTTCGAATTTTGTTCTGCCGTGAATGACGCCTGAAACGAATCCACCCACCAGGACCCCGGCAGTTACAATGACTATCCAACTATCGAGGGCGTTCAGGTTCCCGCCAGCCATGCTGATCAAGTATGGAACCTGATCGACATGGCCGGGAGCTATCAGATCCTCAATGAAAGCGGCGATCCGGCTCAAACCGCCGGAAGCACCCAGTCCATTTCCTGTGATGAAATAGGAAGCGAACAATACCAATCCCAGCAAGACACCACCAAGGTAGGGGTTTGCGTAAGGTTGGGATGGTTTGTTGAATAGATCTTTGATTTGAAATTTCTTTTTATCAGGTTTCGTTTTTTCTGCCATATTTTCTCTCACTTTTGTGATTTTGCCAAAAACCAATCTTAAAGACTGGATTAGGTAATTCGGAAAATTAATTCATTTGATCTCAATTTCTTCCCAGCCATTGATCATGGCTTCCAGGCTAGAAACAGCTGTATGGCCGGTCGTGGTCAGGTAAACATGAAGGATCATAAAGGTTGCGAATAACCAGGCGATGATTGTATGCACAGGAGCAAGCACCGGTAGCCCGCCAAGGCGGTTTGCCAGATCCGGCCAGCGTTGCACGCCCCACATCAGCATGCCGGTAAGACCCTGCAAAGGCAAGAGAACGTTCAATAATCCAATGTAGGTTATTTGCTGGAGAGGATTCAATTTCTTGTCAGGGGTTTTTTCGAACGGATGGTGTTCACCTTTGAAGATCCCTTTAAGATAGTAGATCGCTTGGGCGAATGTGCGGTCAAAGAATCCCCTGGGATGGGGAATGTATTGTCTGATCTCTCCGCTCGCCAGATTATAAAAGAGGGCCAGGAAGGCATTGATGGCCAGAATGACTGACAGAATATTATGGGTTAGGATCATATTCCGGAAATCAAGGAAACTAAAGGTATCCGGACGGTGGATCACTAAGCCGGTCAGCAGCAGCAATATAATTGCCAGGGTTTGCAGCCAATGCCACATTCTTTCGTAAGCGCCATACATATAAATACGTTTTGTTTTCTTCTCATCAGCTGTTGTCCTGGACGCGTAATAGAAGCGCAGACCACCATGGGTGATGATACCCAGGAAAACACCGCTGAATATGATGAGACCGGTCCAATCCAACCAGGCCTGGTTGTTGTGTCCGAAAATATAAAGGCTGGTGGCCCTCGAAGCAGGATAGTAATACAGCGATCCATCAGCTCCGGTTTCTAAGGCCCCATCCAATTTCCGTCCAGTTCCAGCCACAAATTGAGGTTGAACATTTCCTGGGACAGCAGCAGCCAATTTTATCGGCCGGGTAACCCGGGAATCTTCTCCGTGGCATGCTGTGCAATCTGATAGCGCCCAACCAGCACTTGCTACATCATGACTTATGCTGTATGGCTGGATCTCAGCGAAAATTCTCGGATCAACTAAACCCAACAAGGCCAAACGATCACGGACAAAGTCTTCTTTTGCAGTAGTATTGATGATCATTTCAGCCTGAGAAATTTCACCGTCTTTGTTTTCGTCAAATCTCAGTACGATACCAGGATGGTATTCACCATCAACGAAATATACTTTTTGAAGATCACTGAACAATACTGGCCGGGGTGGGTCATCATAAATCCAGAACCAGGTAGTGATCAGGTTGTGGGGCGCCAGGCGAAGATCTCCGTCTGTGTCCGGGCTGGGAAGTAAAACTGGTTCGTAACCGATTTGAAGAGAACCCATATTGCTTTCATCACCTTCAACTCCCCGGCATTCCTTGCGGGGAAGATCATCTGGCAAAAGTACAGTCCAATCATGAACCATGTTGGCTGATGAATAGAGTTTGGGAATATGGCATGATTCGCAATTTAAGGCATCCAGATGACTTTCCAGGTATGGGAGCCATTCATGAGTTATGGAAACCTCATGGCAGGAATCACACGCCCTCATTGTGTCCTGTAATTCGGGAGCCACTCGGCTTTGAGCGCTGTTACCAGTGGCAAACTGGTGGAGGGGTTTTTCAAGATAGTCACCTATATTAACTCTCCGGGGGTCGAAGAGTAAATGGTCAGGTTTAGTTGCTTCAGATTCCTGATAGTAAAGGGGATTATTGATCGAGTAGTGGCAGTCGACACAGGAGAGCAATCGCTCTGCGTGGACGTCCCACGATCGAATGAGATCTGCTTTATCTGCTAAATTCATCCCGGAATTAGCCATTTTTTGGGGAGAGATGATCTGGCCGGTTGTGATTGTGCTCCAGCGTTCAGGGGCGCAGCCAAGAGTGATCAAAGGTTCTTCAACATTATCGTGGACAAGGCCGTGGCAGGAACCGCAGTTGTGATCTGTGGGATCCTGGATGCTGAGAAAATCAGGGAGCAATTCTCCCTGCTCGTTAAATGCAGTTTCATTCCAGCTGTAAGTTTGGCCTTGCTGAGACACAATGTCCGTTCCAATCAGGGTGGCAGTATTTGCCCACTGGAAATTTCCTCCCTGCAGGGCAGATGCTCTGGCTTCAGTATTGGGTAATGGTGTATGGCAAAGGAAGCAATTCATTTCAACTGAACCTGACTTGTTCCAATCCCAAGGTTTCAGTTTTCCGGTGCTTTGGTCAATAGAATTGGTTTCCAAACTTGTTGAACTATATGGCAGGTCAACCAGGGGTGTTCCATTTCTGGCATAGAATGCAGGTCCTCCGCCAACATGCCTGAGGCCATATAACTTAATCCAATCAGGTGTGGTTAAGTCAACCCGGGGATCTCCTTGGGGTGAAAGGTAGCGGTATTCGATTGAGTTCCACGACCCAAAATATCCCGGAGAAATATCCCATGCTCGACCAGTTAACGTAGCACCTGGTTTGGATATTTCATTCAGGCCAGCGTCAACGTGAAAGCTGTGGGTGGCGATGAAATCAGTATCGTGGCAGGCTCCGCAGGTGTTCATGGTTGAAACCGGCTTGCCGGAGTCGAGGACATTTGTTCCATTCTCGTCCACAAATGGTATTGGGGGGTGAAGCGGAGAAGCTTGCTCAGCCAGATTTGGGGATGGGCTCGCGTGAGCATAATTCTGAGTGATCAGCAGGGCACCGGCAATCATTATTAGTGCGGTTCCGGTCAAAAGGAGATATTTTGTCATTCTACTGGGTCGGATAGTTAAAAATGCCATATCAACAAATATCCTTTCTTAGGGTTGAAAACTGTTTGACTGAAAGCGTCCGCCCCATTCAATCGGATCGCCATAATAACCTAAGGATTCCCATTCAATTCTTCCTTCAGGACCATGGCATTGGTTGCAGGTCAGGGCTTCTGAAGCTGCCCGTACCATGTGAGTTGTTGGCCAGTACATGGAGGTCTCCGTGAATCCGTACTCGCCGCTATAGTCTAGACCTGTTATGTCTGAACCTAATCTTAGGGCCAGATCCCAGTCAAATTCGGTCCAGAATCCACCTTCGCCGTAAGTCTTAGGCTGCAGAAGAATATTATTTACTGTGTCATAAGGTTGTTTGGCAAGGTGGACCTTGAAGGGAAACACCTTGGCAGAACTATCCTTGATATCACCAGCAGGGTAGTTAATATGGGTGATTTCGAGGGGATTGATAATGTCGCCATAAATATAGCGCTCGGAAACACCCCCGTTGTACCAGGCATATTCGGGTGTGAAATTATCTTCGTAAACAAAACTTCCCTTGATTTTTAGATAGGTGTGCAGGCTTTCTTCAATAACATCACTGCCTGCTGTCGACCAGTCCCAGTACATTTTTGTAGCATCCCTGGTGGCAGCATTCGGGATATGGCAGGATTGACAGGCCACTGTTTCAACATGGGCGTTGATCCGGTCATCTTCGTGCAAGTCCTGGCTGTGGCAATCAGTGCAGTACACCTGATTGGCGTCATCGAGACTGACAGAGATGGATCGCCCCATGATATTGTGGTCTTCAGTTTGGTGACAATCTGTGCACAAGAAATCATGTTCACCCATGTGGATATCCACATTGGAGGGTGGAAAATAGAGGGTTTCGTCCAGGTCGCCATGTTTGACAGCATTGCCTCCCCCACCTTTAAAGTGGCAGCTGCCGCAGTTTTCACGAGTTGGCATGCCTACACTCTTGGCAATGTCCAGCAGATCAACACCTTCAACCGGAAGTCCGGCATATCCTTTGACATAAGTTCCGCTATTGTCGTGACAGACCAGGCAGTCAACTAGATCTTCCTGGCTGAAGTCGAAATTGGCATCCTCCCAACCATAACCAGCATGGCAGGATGTACAGCCAGGCCAATTTCCCTGGATGCCAATGCAGAAATTATTTATTGAATTCTTCTTGCCGACTGTGACAGTTCCTTCCCTGCCTTCGAGTTTGTAAGGTTGGCTTTCCCAGGTCCAGTGCACAGTGCTCATCAGTTCTCCGGCAGCCTCCTGATGGCATTCCAGGCAGGCTCTGGTGACGTCAGAACCGGATTCAAAGGGTCCCTGAATGATGGCAGAGTGGTCAGTGTGGGGGATTTGCAGGGGGACATTATCCCAGGGATCAGCGCTGGCAGATTGTCCAGTACGTGGAAAGAAGATCACGATCGGTATAATTACTGCTCCGATGACAATCGCCCCGCCAATCAACCAATTGAACTTGGATTGTTTCATTATTTTCCTTTCTCCAATGCTTGATTAGCTTTGATTAAGTTTGCCCGTCGAGCGAGATTAGATAGCATAAGTTCCCTGAGCATATTTAATGCTTTGATAATTCTGTCATCAATCAATTGATAGATGACCTGGTTGCCATCCCGCTGGGCGTCAATCAGCCCCCGTTCCTTGAGGACTTTTAAATGACGGGAAGCTGCTGATTGGCTAATTCCCACTTCATCTGCGAGGTTATTCACATTTTGAGGTTGGTCGTGGATAGCGTATAACAGAAGGATGCGATTAGGTTCCGAGATCGCTGAACATATATTGGCGTGGAGCTCATTTATTTCTTGCGATAAAGTCAGTTTGTTATCATTCATATATGTACATAAAGGTATATAGTTTGTGAAGATTATAACATGAGATCTAAAAATGTACAGGTAGAAAGGGGGAAAATTACATTTTTGTGTGTTTTATGGTTCAAAATGAAAACACCCTTGTAATCAAGGGTGCTTGGACTTCGCAGGAGATTTCTGAAGAAGGAGTATTAATTAACTGACAGCAATCTTGTTCTCTACCTCTATGCTGAGTTTGATTTGATCGGTGATAGTTCCCATAAAGTCCCAGAAGGCATCCCGGGCTGCAGTTGAGAGCTGGGTTCTGTCTCGCAAAATAGATAGATCCAGTTTGATTTCGATACCTTTGATGGGCACAATACCAACATTGCCAAAAGTTGAGGCAATGATCCCGGAGCAGAAGCTGACTCCAAGACCTTTCCCTACGGAGAGTGTGATAGCTTCGGTACTACTTAAGGTTAAGAACGAATCAAGCTGGAGCAGGGAAAAATTCTTGTGGGCGAGAGCGGAATTCACCCGTTCATATGTTAGCGTATTTTCAGCGGGCATGATAAATTTTTCATCCAGCATTTCCTCTACCTCAATTGCCTTCCTCTTGGCCCAGGGGTGGTCGAGGGGAGTGATCAGAACAATTTCTTCCGTCATCAGTTGCTTAGCTTCATAACATGGTTCAACATTGCGTCCCAGGTTTGTAAACAAAAAATGCAGGTTGCCATTTCTTAAAGACCCGTAGGGAGAATCACACAAATTAGTCTGGCATGAAATCGATACCTCTGGATACAATTTATGGAATTGGGAAAAAAATACCGGTAGGACATATCCACCAGAGATGGCATTACATCCAATGCTGATCCGGCCTTTGATATGTCCTTTAAGGGAGGACATGGCTTCATTGATTCTGGTGCTTTGTTTGACAAATTGTCTAGCTAGCGGGATCAGAATTCTGCCTGCATCAGACAGGATTAACGATCTGCCCTGGCGGATGAAAAGCACTTCGTCAAAATGATTTTCAAGGGCTCTAATATGCTGGCTGACACTTGGCTGACTCATGTGAAGCCGTTCAGCAGCTTGGGTGAAATTCAGGGTTTCAGCAGCAATTAAGAAAATGTTTAATTGGTGGGCGTCTAACATAGTCTTATCGATTAAGTTTTCGGTTATTTTATTATTACTGTTCATTATTATAACCTTAAGTTTTGCTTATGGATAAACTATTTAAAAAAAACCGCTTTTGGTAACAATAAGCGCTTCATTATGATCAGAAGCGCTTAGACGGATTCTTTTCTACCTGCCCTTTGGCGTTATCGAACTGAGTCACTTTCCTTGGGGAAAATTGGCAGATATTTGATGCCAAAACTAAATGCCAGGAGAGCATAGGCGATGATGCCAAGAGAGACTATGATCTCATTCCAGGTTGGGAGATATGAGGCAGACAAGATATTTCCCAGAACTCCTGGAGACCAGCGGGGAGGGGCGACTAAACCTGATAGGGTCACATTCCAGCGGTTGACTGTTACACCGACAACGATCAACGCCAGCGCGGCCATCGTATAGCGGTCATTCTTTCGTAATTGGGCATTGAGCAGGATGATGGCCGGTACCACGCCGCCGAGGACGATCTCGATCCACCAGAAAGTCCTTGTATAGGGAGTGGTTGATTGCAGCAGGGCCAGGGCTTCTGATGCACCCGGTGAACTGCTGTAATAGGAGGTAGCAGCCCAATCCCAGATCTTGAGATAAAGATAGGCCAGCAGGGCAAATCCAGCGATCCGAGAAATATCTGATTGCAATTCGCGACTGATGATCTTCCTGTTGTTCAATTTGCTGACAATTATTGTCAGCAGCAGGGTCATGGCTATTCCACCAGCTACGGCCGACAGAATGAACATTACAGGCAGGGATGGCTTATACCATATCGCCCGCCCCGAGAGAACGCCGTAGGTTGCCCCCAATGATGATTGATGAAGCAAGGACAAACCAAGTCCGATGCCGGCGAAAACCGGGGATGCTTTATGGATTATTTTTCCATAATCACGCAGTTTGGGCCAGCGGTCAAAGAATTCATTTTCAAAGAGGATTGGCAGGAATTCAAGCACCAAGACCACAGAATAGAGGATTACGCACCAGGTTATTTCCCATAAAACCGAGTGTACATTCCAATAAACCAATGGATGCCAGAAACGGTCTGGCCGTCCGATATCCAGGGCCAGGGCTATCATGGCTGAGGTATAGCCTAAAAACCCAACAAAGACGGCTGCCCGGGCGATGGGTTGATATTTTTTGATCCTGAACAAGTAAACAATAGCCGAAAAAGTGAATGCTCCTGCGCCTGTGGCTATCGAACTTAAGTCCTGTGTGATCCACAACCCCCACGGCACCTGGTCAGAGAGTCCTGTAACTTGCAAACCAGATACAAATACGCGGACAGCGCCAAAAATTCCGACTGCCAACATCAGCCCCAGCACACCGATCCAGATCCACCAGGCCCGTTGTCGGCCTTCTTTTGGGATAGAAAAATCAAAGCTGGCCATAGTTATCCTTCCTCTTTCTCTGGGCGCACATAATGGACTTTAGGCTCAGTGCCAAAATCTTCCCGCAAACGGAAAGTTTCATTGTCCCGCACAAAAGCATAGATCGGGCTTTCTGGGTCATTGTGGTCCCCGAAGATCCTGGCGTTTACCGGACAAATATTGACGCAAGCTGGCGTAGCTGGCCGGTCAACCCCGGGGGTTAACCCCTGCTGCAAACCGCGGTCAATTCTGTGACTGCAGAAAGTACATTTCTCAACAACGCCCCGGGTCCGCCGTTCAATTTCTGCACTTCCCCAGGTAGGGTGATAAGGATTTTCCTTGGTAGATGTTTTCCAATTGAAACGCCTGACATCGTACGGGCAGGCAACCTCGCAATAGCGGCAGCCAATGCAGCGTTTGTAGTCCATGGTCACAATACCATCAGCCCGCTTCCAGGTTGCTCCAACAGGACAAACCTTAACACAAGGCGCTTCATCGCAGTGCAGGCAGGGACGGGTCATAAAGAAATCAGTTCCGCTTTCGGTGCGTTCGGGGAAACCAACATTCCAGCGCATTTCATCATCGGGCACATCGTTGGTCGCCTGGCAGGCCCAGACGCAGTATTGGCATCCAATGCATTTGCTCAGGTCTATTCCCATACACCAGTTGTGACCGGCAACTCCTTCTTCTCCGTGTGTTCTTTCTCCAATGCCTGTAATTGCATCTGGAGATAAAGGTCCCGATGTGATCAGCTGGGTGACGACCGCCGCACCTGCGGTTGAGCCAGCGATTGTAATAAAATCTTTGCGGGAAAGCAGAGATTTCTTATTCTTGTTCTTTCCTTCAGGTTGAGTATTAGAGGTCATTTTCCTCGTCCTCCTCGTCTGATCGGGTGCGAAGATTCTGTCCTACGATCCAGGCTGTGCTTCCCCCAAGTACCAACCCGATCACAGCTCCCTGGAACAGGTTGCTGATCCGGCTGCTGGCGAGTGCTGTCTCGAGGGTTTGAATGCGCTGGCTGATTGACAGCTCGCTCTCCTCGATCGTATCAGTCAGGGGTTGAGCCCCTTCAGTATCAGCGCTTTCTCCCTCAGAAGTGGTGTGGAATGTGGCTGCCCCAGCCGCACCATTTTCATATCCAGGTAATGTGAACCCTGCATGAAGAGCATCTGTGTGGCAGGCGACGCAGGTTTGCGGTGAGATCGTGAATGCGTGTCCAGTTGGAACTATCCCATCCTCAGGGGCTGTATCTGGCGGGATCACCAGTGCATGGCAGTCGACGCAGCCAATATTCTGCTGAACATGGAGATCATTCAAGTAATCACCCATACCGTCTTTATGACAATTAATGCATAAATCATCATGGTCATCAAAGAGGGGTTGCTGGCTGTGCGGGTTGTGGCAGTCCATGCAGTCAACGTCACTTGTGGCGTGGCCAGTGCTGCGCCATTCGCTCAATGTTGTTGTATGGCAGGAGCCACAATAGTAGGTATCCACGATGGTTGGAACCACCTGGTCTGGATGGTTTTCTGTCACAGTTCCATGGCAGGACTGACAGGAAACACCCTCTGTCTCATACTCACCCGTGGAGGAGATGTAATTGGTAGTATGGCAAGCCAGGCAGGTATCTGGTGTTCCCAGACCGAGCCATTGCTCCTGGAATACAGGATCATCATAGGCATGGGCATGGGGACTGGGTGCCCAATCAGCTGCGACATCCCGGTGACATTTTACACAATCATTATCGGTCAGAATATTTTCAGCCGGATCATCACCTTGGGTGTTTGGTGAGGCAGAGACCAGACCTGTAAATAGGGCCAGGGACAAAACACCAACAATCAGACCGGTAATCAGGGCGGGGGTGAATCTTTCTTATATTCATTATCTAAAACCTCTCTTAAAAGGTAGGTTGATCTACTTCTCTTGTGAATGTTAGCACAAATTTCATCAAAATTAGCAATGAACCCGACCAGAAACCATAGCTTCTTCTTATCAAAATAATAAGAAGAACCGATAAACAAATGTAATATATAAAGCACGTAAGCATTGAATTTGCTTATGATTATGTTATAATCCCGCTAGTGAAATTTTTAACAAGCGACCATTAAACTTAGTTTACCGGGATGCTTTATGAAAAACACGGATCATAATAACTTAGGTCATAAAATCCTGATCTTGCTAGTGATAGTCGGGCTTTCCAGCTGCCAATCTGGGCCATCTCCTGAGGAAAGTCCAGGAGCTCAAATAGTCCCGGAAAGCTCAAAAGTGATAGCTGTGGAACTTCCGTCAGAGTCTGATCTGGCGCAGCTGGCGGCTGAAGATCCCGAACTTGAACCAATTGATGAATGTCTAATTTGTCACTCGGATCAGCAAACGCTTATGGATACTGCAAAACCAGAGGTTGTGCAGGAAGTTGAAAATTCAGGAGAAGGTTGAGGTGGAGAAGTGGCTCCGTTGGAGCCTTGGGATAAAGTCCTAGTTGATGCTGAAGCTTTCCTGGGCACAATCCATGGTCACATTCCATGTCAGGAATGTCATCAGGGCGAACAATCTGCTGATAAAGATCTCGCCCATACAGATCTGATAACTTATCCAAGTGATGATCCTGAAAGATCTTGTGGCGAGTGCCATCCCAACATAACACCCTACGCTCAAAACAGTTTACATGCCCAGCTTGATGGATATTGGACAGTTTTGGAAACGCGGGGAGTACCTCAGGACCACCCGGCAGCCCAGGAGATGTTTGGCAATCACTGCGCTGGCTGCCATGCATCGTGTGGAGATTGCCATGTCAGCCGCCCTACGTCTGTGGCAGGTGGATTTATCGACGGGCATGTTTTTAATGCCGAACCATCCATGACCAATAACTGCACTGCCTGTCATGGCAGCCGGGTTGGCAATGAATATTTGGGAAAACATGAAGACCTGAAAGCAGATGTCCATTTCAGGCAAGGCAGGATGAGCTGCGTGGATTGCCATACCGGGCATGAAATGCATGGAGTAGAACAAAAATGCCAGGATTGCCATGAAAATCCGGAAGCAAATGCCATTGCGCCTCCTGACCATCGCTACGATGGATTGCAGCTGCCAAGTTGTGAAAGCTGCCATTCTACTGTTACAGCAGGAAATGACGGCATTCTTTTACACGAAGAACATAAGAGTAAATTATCCTGCCAGGTTTGCCATTCAGTTTCCTATACCAGTTGTGATGGCTGCCACGTATCCCTGAGTGAGACCACCGGCGCTCCGATCTTTGCTACTGAAGGATCATATCTGGGCTTTTACATCGGTAGGAATCCAATTCAGAGCTATGCCCGGCCCTATGAGTATGTCCCGGTCAGGCATGTCCCTATCTCTGTTTCAAGTTTTGATTTTTATGAAGCAGGATTGGTATCTAATATTTCTGCCAAAGAAACCTGGGTCTATACCACACCCCATAATATTCAGAGGTTTACACCACTGACTGAAATCTGTGAGACCTGTGCAGTGGATGATACCTGTAAAAATTGTCATGGTAATCGAGCAATATTCTTGACAAGTGACAAAGTCGCCCCGGGAGAAATAAACGCAAATAGGAATGTAATCGTCGATCGGATTCCACCCTTACCGCAATAAGGATAAAGGAATCTATTAACTGATAGAACCAACTTAGAAGAGGAGAGAAAAATGAAAAAAGTAAATCTGTTTTTGACCCTGGTCATCCTGGCCAGCCTGGTTTTGGCCGCTTGCGGCGGTCAGCAATCAGAACCGGTGGTTGAAGCAACCAAACCGGCAGTTGTTGAAGAAGTTGCTGATGAACCTGAAGCAACAGAAGCTCCAGCAGAACCGGATGCCGCCAGCCCTGAAATGCTGGATGGTGTCTTTGAGGCAATGCTTGCTGGTATGTCCAAGTACAACACTATTCAGGGTGATGGGCTCCTGGAAGAAATGGCAGCTGACGTGCCGCCATTTATCCTTGATGTGCGGTCTCTGGATGAAGTTACAGATACCGGCCATATCGAAGGCGCAGCGCATATCGCGTTGAATGAACTGGCCCAGTATATTGACCTGCTTCCAGCTTTGGATACTCCAATTGTGGCTTACTGTGCAGGTGGCTGGCGGGCAACCATTGCCATGACCGCCCTTTATGGAATGGGTTTTGAGAATGTTCGGGCTCTCAAAATGGGCTTTGCTGATTGGAAGGATGCCGGGAACCCGGTTGTTGAAGGCGTTCCTGAAGCAGTTGCTTTGAATGCAGCGGTTGTAGATGAGAGTTTACGCCTGGCTGCAGATGCTTACCTGGTAGGCATCAAGGACCACGGATCAAATTATGGTGTCTTATCAGCAGAAAACCTTAACCTGGCGATTGGTGACAGTGCTGACCTGGTCGTGATTGATGTTCGCACCCAGGGTGAAGTGGACGAAAAAGGCTACATCGCAGCTCCCAACTGGATCCATATCCCGCTGGAAAGTTTCATTGCGATGCGCGCTGATTGGCCGGCAGAACTGACAGCCCCGATCGCGATTTACTGCGGCAGCGGACATCGTTCGACGATGGCAATGACCATCATGTTCGCCTACGGTTATGCTGATGTCACCAGCCTCTCTGCAGGATTTGGCGGCTGGGCAGATGCGGGATTCCAGGTAACTGGAGGTAACGCAGCGCTGGACCTCAATTATGGCGCGATGCTGGCTTCAATGGTTGGCTACAACGCCCTTGGTGAAGCTGACACTCTCTTGCTCGAAATGAGCGGAGACATTCCCCCCTTCGTTTTAGATGTCCGTTCAATCGCAGAATTGGAAGATGGCGGCTACATAGATGGCGCTTCTGCTCACATTCCGCTGGAATTGTTGGCTCAGAACACCAACTTGCTGCCCTCGTTTGATACTCCCATCGTGACCTACTGCAAAGGTGGCTGGCGGGCAACGATCGCCATGACTGCACTGCATGCCATGGGTTGGACTGATGTCCGCGCCTTAAAAGTCGGCTTCCCAACCTGGGCAGAAGATGGGTTCCCTGTTCTTGAAGGCCTCCCGGAAGCTGTTGTCCTGGATGGCGCTCAACCTGATTCTGGTGTAGTTGCCAAAGTTGATGCAGCATTGACAGCAGTCAAAGGTTTGGGATCCGGTTGGGGTGGTATGGCTCCGGATGTCCTTAATACAGCATTGGGAGAAAATCCTGATCTGATTCTGATGGATGTTCGCAAAACCAGCGAACTGGAAGAGAAAGGATTGATTGCTGTTGCTGATCAGGAACTGGTCGCAGTGGCGTTGGAAGATCTGGTTGCCAACCGGTCCCTCTGGCCCGCAGACAAAGATGCCGAGATTGTTATCTACTGCGGCAGCGGTCATCGCTCTACGATGGCTATGGAAATGCTGCTCAGCTACGGCTACACCAATGTCACCAGCTTGAGCGGTGGTTTTGGCGGCTGGGCTGCTGCTGAATACCCAGTGATGGAGTATGCTGCTCCCTAGCATAGGCTGATTAGATTAGATGAAAACAGGCTTCATTAATTTGAAGCCTGTTTTTTTATAAATCCGGTCAGGTGATGATAAAAAGTGACCGAAGACTTCTATGATAAGATAGGAACAACTCCACTGACAAAACAAGGATTAATTCATGGTTGACCTGATCAGGATTGAAACGTTTTTGCATGCAGCAGAAAATCTCAATTTTTCGGAAGCTGCTCGAGTACTTCACCTCACCCAGCCTACAGTCAGTCATCATATCAAAGTCCTGGAGGAAGAGCTTGGTATGCAGCTTTTTGAGCGTCAAAGTTCAACTGTGAAACTGACCGAAGCTGGCAGATTACTGATCCCCTGGGCCCGGAGAATGATGAAGAATTCTATCGAAATGCAAGAAATGATGGAATCTCTCAAACAGGGCATCTCAGGAAACCTTTTAATCGCTTGCAGTACAACTGCCGGGAAATATGTTCTCCCACTTCTGGCAGCCAGATTTTCAGTACGGCACCCTAAAACACAGATCACACTCCTGCGCTGTTCACCCGAGACAGTGGTTCCTAACTTATTAGAAGGTGAGGCAAATTTGGGAGTGATCAGTTATGAATTAGTCGATAAAGAGCTTGAAATGCAGAAGTTTTTTCAGGATTCGATATCAGTCATTGTGCCTAAAAACCATCCCTTCATATCGCGGTCGAAAGTCCTTCCCGAGGACCTGCTTGGTGAGCGCTTGATCATGCGTGAGGAAACCGCTGGAACCAGAAAGATTGTGTTAACAGAATTAGCCAAGCATGATATCAGTCTGGATGATCTGGACATTTTCATGCAAATTGGAAACGCTGAAGCGATCATCAGGACTGTTGCAGCTGGATATGGGATTTCGTTCGCCTCAAAATTGGCAGCGTCGTGTGCTCTTGAGCGGGGAAATGTAGTTGCTGTTAACATCGAGGGTTTGAACCTTGTCAGAACGATCTATATGGTTCGGAAACAATTGTCAAATGCAAACAGAGCTCAAGATTCATTCTGGAGTTCCATCCATGATCCATCTAATCAAGATTTAATAGAGATGGCTGCGCGGGGTGAACTTAATTATTCAATTCAGGATCTCTAGATATCTGGCACCATTATCAGGTAATAAGAAAAAGGCCGAGGTCGGCCTTTTTCTCTAGTTATATTGTGTATAACCTGGTTTGTAGCAAATAATCCTTGGCTAAAACTAGAAGCTAAATGTAATATTGGCGTCCTCGATCTGCATCAAGAAAGGAGGAGCTTTGGTGATCTTGATTCGATCATCCCGCAGATCTTTAGGGTCAATATCTTTATTTTCTAGTGCCAATTCACAAAGAATAACATCAGCGCCAAGGTCCATGATGTCATTAAATAAGCTGACAGGATTGGGAAGGCCCTTAGGGGTTCCTAATTTTTCTAATTCACCTTTCAGCATCCATCGGGCACCGGCAGGGCAGATAAAGATGATTACCTCATTGTCAACTGCCAAACCGGAGGAACCCATGATCAGGGTTGGCATAATATTAGCAGCACCATCTCCGTTGCATGTAATTGCCATTTTTGCCATTGTTAATACTCCTTTATTCATTATTCGAAATAGACTGGGATAGGTTTCGTATCCCAGTCTATTTTTTTTAGTTACTTACTCAAGCGTCTTTTTCCTGGGGGAGGACAAACATCACGTAGGATGCTGCCCAGGCGCCCAGGACGATGGCAATTGAGCCGAGAATGGAACCAATACCCAGTTGAGGCACACCGCTCAGGATGTGGGTGACATTACAGCCCGCAGAGGTCACAGCGCCAAAGCCCATCAGTAAACCCCCGCCGAAGGTCTGGAGAAGTGTTCCCCACCCTGGCCAGCGGATCTTGAACTCACTGGCTATCAGGGCAGCGGCGAAGGCACCCAGGATGATACCGATCACCAACCAGGAATCCCAGCCCAATCTGAAATCTGCTACTCCCATGATCCTCTTGGCAACCCCAATCCAACCGGAGGTAATTGCCAGTGGGTAGCTGCGTCCTGCCAGTGTGGAGGTATAGAAAGCGCCTATGTTGATCAGACCGATCACGATACCTGCCGCCAACCACCCCCAACCTTTTTTGAAGATTGCCTTTCCCAGGGGAACATTCTCCTTCTTGGCTTTTCCCATGTCCTTGAGACTGACCAAGAGCCAGATGAGTCCGACAACCACTGCCAGAATGAGCATTACCAAATTCTGATTCAAGCCAAAGATATTAGCCAGGGTTGGGTTGGATTCCCCCACCATGATCTTCGTACTGCTTTGTAGGTAATCTTTGATGGGTTTTAGAAAACCCATCGCGCTCACGGTCGCAGAGACTGTCAGTCCGATGAGAGCGGAGAGTGCACCGACCATACCTTCACCTACCCGGTAAGTCACGCCGCTCGCACATCCGCCGGCCAGCACCATGCCGATACCAAAGATGATACCGCCAACCAGGTTGGCTCCCCAGAAGAACGGAGTGGGGCTGATCTTAACCAAACCCCCCATCGCCATCAGGGCGAAGCCAAACATTCCCACCAGGATTGCCGCGAATACGCTTTTCAGCAGCACATTATCCTTAAGCAGGATGGCATCTCTGAAGGCTGAGTTCATGCAGAAGCGCCCCCGCTGTAGAGCAAAACCAAATAATACACCTATAAATAATCCAGTCATTACTGCTTCCATTTCTCTCTCCTTGATATTATTAAGATGGATATCATTTAAGCCCGTGTGCTTCGATCAATAGGCGGTGATTGGGCCCATCTAGCTGCTCGGTTGAGAGCAATTTGTGGCCCTGCTTCTTTAGGTTTCGGGGGATCCGTTCCACAGACAGCGGATAATCCAGCAGAACTTCCAGGACTTCCCCTTTTTCCATTTTCTTCAGGGTGGTCATGGTGTTCATATCCGGATAAGGGCAGATCTTTCCGCAGACATCCAGGGTCTTATTGGGTTTAACTTCACTCATTCCTACTCTCCTTTCAATATAAGATTAATTGGTTAATAGCTGAAGGTCATTTTTGCGCCTTCTGCTTCGAAGAGGAATGTGGAGGCCATCATCACCTCAACACCATCAACGAGGTCTTCTTCTTTCATATCCCAGACCGGCAGGCCGAGTTCGCAGAGGATCACTCGGCCGTCCAGCACCTGGATGGCATCAAAAAGATCTACTGGATCTGGTTGGCCTTTGAGGTTCTGGTACTTTTTCAAGTCCACCTTTTTTGAGGATCTTCGCCCCGCCAGGCTGGATGAAAAACAGCACCTCATCACCCGTAGCAGAGATAGCGGCAGCCATCACCAGGGCAGCCATCACGCTTTGTTCATCATCATTGTTCAGGATAACTACAATTCTTTCAGTCTGGAATTCTTCGTTCATTTTTTCCCTTCCTAGATATAATGATTACTTCCTCAGCTTGCGGTGGCTACGGCTTTTGCTTCCAAATTTCTCAATTCTACAGCCTTTGCGTTAACCGCCTGGAAATAAACCGCAAATGGCCGGTAAAGCAGATGGGCCCATTTCCCCATCGGGCCGATGCAAATGTACAGCATCATCATCACTACCAGGTGCCCGACATAGGTGTAGTAAGTCAGCAAGGGTAGGTTTGAGATCCTGAAAAAGCTGATCATCAAACCGCTGATCGACAGCAGGATCAGCAAGATAGGGAACAACCAGTCGCTGATATGGGAATATTTGTGCATTTGGTGTTTTTTTGTGATGCGCCCGATCAGGGCATCGCCAGCACCATAGATGATCGCCAGCGCAGCGGCGTATCCGATCAGCCTCTGCGGGTGATAAATCGGATAGATTTTATCTGTCTGGAACCAGGTCAGGAAGACGACGATCAAGATGAACATGGTTCCATATCCGAAAACCAGGAACAGATGACTGACCCAGCGTTTCTTGTCATCGCATTCTGAGAAGCGTTTCTGGGTGACAATATGCAATGACCAGCTGCCAGGCTTCTGTGATTAGCACGATCAGCGCTGGCTGCAGTGAATCTCGCGGGAAGGTGAACCTGTACATTCTGTACAGGTTGGAAAGCAGGAAGAAGCCCAGGACAGCAGCCAGGATCAAATCTGCTGTGTGCATCATGTGCACATCAGCAAATGTGTTCAA
This sequence comes from uncultured Chloroflexia bacterium, assembly GCA_963751575.1. Classification (GTDB taxonomy): domain Bacteria; phylum Chloroflexota; class Anaerolineae; order Anaerolineales; family UBA11858; genus B10-G9. Next base: position 599,739 of record CAVVUX010000002.1, read on the forward strand.
TTCAACTTGATCCACAACCATCGGTCCCTGCAATCCAATGGCCAACAAGATAACCAGGATCGCACCAACGAGCAACGAGCCGATTGACCAGGCTGTCGACGTATAGAGCTTCTTGGATAACCCAGTCCAATCATATTGCGCTGTCAACCAGCGACGGGCAGCCATCAGGGTCTCACCAGGTTCAGCTTGCTTGGGACAAGTTTCTGAACACTCCCCGCAGTAATAGCACAGCCAGGGATCCAGGTTCTGAAGCATCCGGTCACGTAAACCCAGCTGGATATTACGTATTGTGCCCCGCGGAAACGGATAGTTATCCTCTGCAAGAGGGCAGATGGCAGTGCAGTTGCCGCAGTTAAAACACTTTTCAATTCCAGCTGCACCATAGTCTTTCAACTCATGCATTAAGCTTGTGTCCACTCTTGTGGCCATTGATTTACTCCTCTCTCCGCTTGTATAGGACATATTCACCGTCCATTCCATCTTCCAGAAGCTGATCATATTTCTTCAGCGCGGTCACAAACCACAGCACACGGTCAGTTGGCATCTCAAGTTCCGCGGCGATAACGGGTACAGTCATAGATCTATCCTTGATCAGTTTAAGAATATCCCTTTCTATTTTGCCTTGTTCTTTGAGTAGAGCCTGGGTCCGGTCAACGGTTTCTTGATGTTTTTCACGCAGCTCTTTCAATATTTGGGCCTGTTTCTTAGCAGCTTCACGATCACTCATTCTACGACCTCCATCAATTCAGAGAAATCAAGGGCAATGGCATCCAGCATGGCATCATACTGTGGGATCGTCCAACCCTGGACTTCAATGGCCTGGTTAGGGCAGGCACTGACACAGCATCCGCAGCCGGTACAATTTGCAGGACTGACAACTGCCCGATTGACGATACTGCCGTTGTATTCAATTTCTTTAATTGCGATAGCGTCCTCATAGGCGCAGACTGTGACACACTCACCAGTGCCGGTGCATTTTTCGAGATCTACCTGGGCTACAAATGGCTCAAGTTCGACCTGTCCAGCGCTTAACAAGACAGAGACTTTCGCAGCTGCAGCGGATGCGGCTGCACAGCTTTCCTGGACTGTCATTGGTCCCTGGGCAGTTCCTGCCAGGATAATTCCAGGAACTGCTGTTTCAACTGGTCGTAGCTTGGGATGTACCTCCGCCAGGAATCGGTCATTGCCGCGTGATATCTTGAGCATTTTAACGAGATCGTCAATGTCACGGGGCAGAATGCCAACAGCCAACACGACCAGATCCACAGGGATTTCCAAATCTTCACCCTTGGTCAGGTGGTCTCGTACTTCAACCAGAACAGGGTGTGTATCTCCCGCCTCAGCCTTCTTGACAGTTGGCCGATCGTCACCATGGAAACGCAGAAATCTAACCATGTTTTCGAGGGCTTCCATATAGTATGTTTCATGACCTCGGCCGTAGGTTCGGATGTCTTCATACAGGTCGAAGATGTTCAGGTTTGGGAAACGGTCTTTGAGTGAATTCGCCATATGCAGGTTGGCGGTGCAGCATACCCGGGAGCAATAGTCATTGACATTCCCGTCTGCCTGAGGTTCATGAATACCTTCCAGCTCACGGGAGCCCACGCAGTGCACCATCGCGAGATCTCGCACCGGGTGCCCATTCCAGACCAGGTCCTGACCTTCTTTTAGAAGGGCAAGATGGCGGATCAAAGCCGGTAGGGTTACCACTTCGGGAATCTCTCCAAACCCATACTCACCCGCACGGGGTTGATACGGATCAAACCCGGTTGCTACAACTATGGCGCCGACATGGATGGGAATCAAAACAGGCTTATTCTTGAGAATAATCTCCTCGCCGTTGACCTTGATCGGTTTTCCATCATAATTTTCCCAATCTACAGCAGGAGTGTGAGGAAAACATCCCGGATAAGCGCGATAGACAATCTTTCGCTCAGTGAGGCCATAATTGAAATCGTCCGGGACCATTTGTTGGCAAGCAGTCATGATCTCTTCAGCGTTGGTATCATCTACTCCACGTGAATCCTGTGATATCTGCCCTTGGTAGTCGCCAACATATCCAGAGATCTCTGAAGCTTGTGCCTGGGTATAGACCACGATCTTGGGATGAGAAACAACCTGATCGATCAGCTTGTGGACGGTTTCCTGGGCATTTTCTTTGGTTGGGAAGAGTGTGTCCAGTTGCGCTGCTCTCCCGCCTAAAAATGGCGATTTCTCAATCAGGGTTACCTGTAACCCCCGCCTGGCAATGTCGAGGGCGGATTTTAGGCCTGAAATTCCTCCACCTATCACCAGGGCATGTTTCTCAGCGGTAAGCTTGATGGGGGCGAGAGGATCTAACAGCCTGGCTTTCGCCAAGCCCGCTGCCATCAGTCGGACAGCTTTAACAGAAGCTCCTTCGCAATCACACTTGTGAACCCAGCTGTCCTGTTCCCGCAAACCCACATGGTAATAGAGATATGGGTTTAAGCCTGCCCGGGCCAAGGTTCCTCTGAACGTCTGCTCATGCAGGGATGGCGCGCAGGCGCCAATCACGACTCGGTTGATGCCGTTTTCCTTGATATCTTCTTCGATCATGGACTGGCCTGCATCAGAGCACATGGCCATATTTGTTCGTGAGACCACAACATTGGGAAACTTGGCTAACTGCTCAGCCACTCCTTCGCAGTCGACAACGTCACTGATGTTTCCACCGCAGTAACAGGTGTATACGCCAATCTTGATTTCTTCATTCTCTTTCTTAGGCATAAACATCCTCACTTTTTTCTTCTGGGCTATGGGATCTCTTTGAGCCCTTCAATGTAGGCAGCTGCTTCTGCAGCAGCTGACCCAGACATCACGATGCTGTCGACAATGTCCATCGGCCCTGCTGAGGTTCCAGCCACAAAGATACCCTGCTGTTCAGTCAGACAGGGATAGATATTGGTGTGGGGGATGTCGACAAAACCGTCATCTCCCAGGGAGACCTTGAAAACAGCTTCTGGATCATACTGAGGCAGCATACCAACAGAAAGGACAGCCAGATCATGGGTTCTTTCCACTACCTGGGAACCTTCATCAATCAAGTTCGACCCGGAGTACAGGGTTCTGGTTTTCGTCTTGTTTGATTGAGGCAACTTTCCCTTTTACGAACTGAATACCCATGGCTTTGGCGTTTTGGTAAAATTGCTCGTAGCCTTTGCCAAAGGTCCGGATATCCATGTAATAGATCGTGATATCAGCCAGGGGCAGAGAACCAGCAATCAGCATGGCTTGTTTGATGGCATACATACAGCAAACCCGGGAACAGTATTCCACACCCGAGTGTTGCATCCCTGGATCCCGCGCACTGGATATAGGCAATCGAATCCGGCTCTTTGCCATCTCCAGGCCGGATTACACGTCCGTAGGGGCCGGTCGGAGCCAGCAGCCGTTCCATGAACATGGCGTTGATCACATTGGGGTTTTCTGCCGCATCGTATTCCTTCTTGGCCAAACGGGAGGTGGTTTCAAATCCGGTTGCCAGGACAATCGCATCAGCCTCTATGTCAATGGTTTCCGGCTGCTGGGTGAAATCAATGCAATTTACCGGGCAGGCTTTTTCACATTTTCCGCACAAGATGCAGTTTTCAATATCAAGGACCGCATATTGGGGAACTGCAGTGGAAAAAGGCACCCGGACTGCTTTGGTCGCACCGTAATCAAGGTCAAAGGAATTGGGCAGGGTAATCGGGCAGGCATATTCACATTGCCGGCAGCCGGTACAATCTTCTTCAATGATATAGCGGGCTTTCTTTAATACTTCTGCTTTGAAACCACTGCCAACTTGGGTAATCGCCTGAACTTCATGATAGGTAATAATTGGATATTAGGGTGATGGGCGACGGCAGACATCTTGGGCGTGGTGATGCAGCTGCAGCAGTCCAGAGTGGGAAATACTTTGCTGAGGGCGATCATCTTGCCGCCAATACTGGGCTTCTTTTTCTACCAGTGCAACCTGGTAGCCCTGATCTGCAAGATCAAGGGCATGTCTGCATCCCGGCAATGCCTCCTCCAACGACAAGTGCATCGACTTGGATTTTTCTCAAGGGTTTATCTCCTCTGTTTCTATTGATTTGGTTGGACCTTGATGTTGTTTCCATATCAAAATTTGAATCTCAAGCAGTGGCATATTCCTGACCAGGGAAAGCAGCCATTTCATCTTTTACAAAGCCAATATCCTCTAATAATGTGTCCATTGCGTTGACTTCTTTTAGGAATGGTTTGGTGCACACCGTGCAGATTGCGGTCAGTTTCAACCGCCGCGTGTCAATCCCAAATTCTTTCATAACGGGATAGGTCTTGTTGATCATAGCTGCTGCCCGTTCAGGTCCACCTTTGTAGGGGCTGTCTGTGCCGCTGTACATGACAATCACGCCGTCAATCCCTCGCTTGAAGATCCTGAGATAAAAATCCTCGCTGAACATACTGGGACAGATAACCGGTAGAATATAGGTGTTGTTGGGGTAATCAGCATGCAGTTGACCAACCGCGTCTGCTCCGGCATATCCTCCTGATAATAGTCGCCAGGATGAGGATTTTCGGTTTATCAAAATCAGAGCACTTTTCCATAATAAGTTCCTCTAAACAGATCATAGACATATCCCGCAAGTCAGAAAATGTTTGCGGGATATAAGTTGAGATAGGTTTATTTTTTCCGTCTGATGAACAAGTCGTTCGTAACCATCTGCCTGGATATCACCCAAATACTCATGGCCAACTTTTGCGCACCATCGTGGCATATCATCTTTAGTATTTGGATCACCAGCCCAGAGTTCTAGGACTTCATCGACTTTAACTTTGCCGATGCTCTTTTTGGCTTCCAGGAGGGGACCTGGACAGGCCATTGCTCGGGCATCAACTACTTCAGCGGCGGTAAGATTTTCTAATTCTTCTGGGGACATGTCTTTCTCCTTATATTTTTCTAATTAAATTTATTAGGGTATTTTGGTGATAACAGGACATAACCTGGTATATTTTGTGTTTGCAACCCGGTAGTAGATTTCTCTCCCATCCCTTCTGGATTGCAGGACACCCTTATTTTTCATCAAGCTGAGGTGTTGGGATGTATTTTGCATTGATGCGCTTATTTTTTTTGCGATTTCTCCCACTGTTAATTCCTGATCCTCCAGAGCCCAGACAATCCTGATCCTGCGGGGATTTCCAAAGATCCTGCAGTATTCAGCTTGCTTCTGTTCAGCTGAGGTTTTTATGGGATCCATAGTTTACTCAATCAGTTAAGGGATTAATTAATTGAACGACTTTTGAAAGTATACGGGCAGGCATGGCGAGCCATTAGTGCAATTAATCACAAACAATATTGGTCTTATGAATACCTCCCTATCGATGGTGTCTATAGGGAGTCTTGTTGAAATTAATCCTGGAGAAACAAATGCTTTAAATCTGTTTGCTGCCAATTGCAGGATTCTCTGAATAAATGCTGGAAAAAACGAAAAATATTCCAGGGGATTTTGGTCTGTGGCTTTTTGGTCAACACCTTGTTAGAATTAGGTAACGTCCTCACCAGGAGAAATCAGATGGATCAGAATTTTTACCAGGGCAAGACCGCATTGATCACTGGATCGGGAAGGGGAATTGGCCGGGCAATTGCCTTACATTTTGCTTCTCTGGGATCGGATATCATAGTGAATTATTTTAGAAACAGAAATTCTGCTGAAGAAACTGCCCAGGAGATCGGCCAACTAGGGGTCAGGGTAGAAATCGTCAAAGCCAATGTTGGGGAAATTGATGAACTGGAGCACCTGGTTGAGGAAACGGACCGGATTTTTGGAGGTTTGGATTTTCTGATCAGCAATGCAGGATCTGGATATAATCGCCCAATTATGGAACAACGCCCAAAGGGCTGGGATTGGACCATGGATATCAATGCCAGGGCTTTGCTGTTCCTGGCTCAAAAAGTCGTCCCCCTCATGGATAAAAGAGGGGCCGGATGGATTGTCAGCATATCCAGCCCCGGCTCGTTCCGCGTGCTACCGGAATATGCTGTTGTGGGCGCCAGCAAGGCTGCTGTAGAAGCCCTAACACGCTATTTGGCGGTGGAATTGGCTGGACGAAATATAGTAGTTAACGCGGTGTCTCCGGGTATTGCAGCCACAGAAGCACTCCAGCATTTTAATACCATGCAGGATGAAGACCTGTTGGATAGAGATTGCCCTCCAGACACCGGCCGGGAGAATTGTCACTCCTGGGGATGTGGCAGGGATAGTCGCCTTTTTGTGCTCTCCGGCCGCCAGCATGATCCGCGGCCAAACCCTGCTGGTGGATGGAGGATTTACTTTGCCAGCAAGCGGTTTATACCGCCCATTGGATTGAATAATCTTGTCCAGAATGCCAGACCTATCTAACAGGTGTTTCAGATCAACTGCGAGTTATCTTACAGGAGCAGTCCATCCTTAGTACTCAAAGAATAAGGAACCCCTATTGATGGGTATCTTTTAGCTAATGAAGTCCTTGTTATAAATCTGAATTATGTTATACTGCACTCTCAAGTGATAGGTTTCTCAATAACAACTTCCCAGATCAAAAATTAATAGGTTTCTTGTTTAGAAGCGATAGGTTTTTACTACACATCAAATTTAAATAATTCCGGTTACCCGTTCCAAGAAGGGAATTTCCGGGTTTTCGTGCAGTATTTTTCATAATGGATGATCTTCAGCAAGGATTGTTCAACTATTTGAACAGAGAGATTGTTTATTATAACTACTACACCAGGAATTTTTCTTCAGATCTAACAAGGAGGTGCAGCGGAAGAATTTATTTAACACCTATATTTTTCTATGGATAATGAAGCGTTATTTTCCTAAGGAGGAAAACAGTATGTCAAAAAGATTTTATATCTTTAGTTTCTTGCTCGCCCTCAGCCTGATATTGGCTGCCTGCGGCGCTGGAGCATCCGCTCCCGAAGTGTGCGCTGAAAATCCAGATGAGACAGTATGCGCTGTCATATCTGAAGGTAGCACCATTAAAATTGGTTATGCTGGTCCAATGGCTGGAGATTACTCTGCATTTGGTATCGACATCTCTAACGCTGGCATGCTGGCGGTCGATGATGCGAATGCGGAAGGTGGTCTCGAAGGATTTGATTTTGAACTCCTGATCGAGGACACCCAGGGAAGCGGTGAAGGTGGAGCATCAGTTGCCAACCTTTACGTTTCTGATCCAGATGTGGTTGCTATTGCCGGTCATACTTTCTCTGGTTCAACAGCTGCTGCAATCCCCATCTACAATGAAGCTCGTTTGCCGATGCTTATCTCCTTCAGCAACCCGCGCTGACCTGACCGATGGTCCCCAGAATGTCTTTAACCGCATCCCATTCACAGATGACCTGCAGGGTCAATTTGCAGCTGAATATCTGTTCAATGTCCTTGGTGTCACCAAACTGGCAGTCATGCACGATGGTGATGCTTATGGTAAAGGTGTTGCTGAACGAGTAGCTGGTGTTTTCGCGGAACTCGGCGGCGAAGTTGTTGCAGTTGAAGCCATTACACCTGGTGAGACTGATTACACCGCAGCATTGACCGATATTGGCGCATCAGGTCCTGAAGCTATCTACTTCGGTGGTTACTATCCTGAATGTGCTGTCATTGCCCAGGGCATGCCTGTCGCTGGTTTGGAGGGTGTTATCCTCTTCAGTGATGACGGCAGCTATGGTGCAGCTTTCATCGAACTGGCTGGAGATCTTTCAGAAGGCGTTTACGCTGCTAGCGGTGCCCCGCTGGAAAGCGCTGCCAAAGCCGAATTTGATGCTTACTACGAGAGCGTGTATGGTGATCCCCCAGGAGCAATCTCAACTTTCACCTGGCACGGTTATGATGTTGTGGATGCTTTGATTCAGTCCATTAAATCTGTTGCGATCCTTGGCGATGATGGAAATTTATACGTTCCTCGGGAAGCCCTGGTTGCTGCCGTAAATGGTTTGACTGGATATCAGGGTCTGACAGGTCTGCTAACCTGCAATGCTGGTGAGTGCAATGCCTCCGGCCCGTCTTTCCAGGTTGTACGTGATGGGGTTTGGGTTCTCCCCTAGTATTAATAAATGAAGTATTGACCTAGTAACAAATTTGCGAGGCAGGCTGATCCAGCTTGCCTCGCAAATCCCTGTCTTATCTTTGCTATTCCATTCAATAAAGAAGGTCTTTATGAGTGAAACTAAAACCAAAAAAACTGCTGGAGCGATTAATACTTTCCGGATTGTCCAAGCAATTATTTCAGTTCTTTTTTTAGTCTTTTTATCCTGGCGTCTTTATACAGTCATTCAATCCGGCGTTTATGGTCCTGAAACCTGGGTCAGGTTTGCCCTGAGTGGATTGATCATCGGTAGTGTATATGCTGTGATCGCCATTGGATATACACTGGTGTACGGGATCCTATTTATGATCAATTTTGCCCATGGTGAGATCATGATGCTGGGTGCCTTTTCCGGTTATTTTGTTTTTGAAGCCTTAAAATCCATCCCGGTTGAATCGACAGGTTTAAGCTTCCTTGACAGCTATCAGATCATATCTGTGGTTTTGGCATTTCTGGTGGGCATGTTTATATCTGCCCTGTCGGGTTATTTCCTGGAGAGAATTGCCTACCGCCCGTTAAGGGGAGCTCCCCGCTTGATCCCATTGATCAGCGCTATCGGTGCTTCAATATTCCTGCAAAATGCGGCTCAAGTTATGTTTGGACCAAAACGGCGGACATATTACAACCCGGATAGTCTCTCACGGGCGGATGGTTGGCGGATACCGATTGGCGGGGAGGATGTAATACTCACCTATACTGGTGTTTTGACCTTTGTCCTTTCAATCCTGCTGATGGTCGGTCTCTATACACTGGTCATGAGAACACGGTATGGCAGGTCAATGAGGGCAGTAGCAGAAAATAAGCAAACAGCAGCTCTGATGGGAATTAATGTCGATCAAATCATCAGCAATACGTTTATCATCAGTGGTGCCCTTGGTGGAGCGGCTGGAGTGATGTGGGGAATCCATAATGGGATCATCTATCACTTTGTGGGTTTCATACCCGGCCTCAAAGCCTTTACTGCAGCCGTGCTGGGAGGAATAGGTAATATTCCTGGGGCCATGATCGGTGGGATATTCCTGGGAATTATCGAATCGCTTGGTCCAGCTGCTCTGGGATTGGACTTTCAGCTGAAAGATGTGATCGCTTTTTCAATCCTGGTCCTGGTTTTGATCTTCCGGCCCTCGGGAATCATGGGTGAGGTCTTGTCAGAGGAGAAAGTCTGATGAAAGATTTAATTAAGAAGAGCTCTCGCTTAGAGTGTGATTATTGGTGTTGTGATCATTTTTTTGATATTGTTTGGCCTGACTACAACGCTGGCTGATATCATCGGCGATTTCTTTAAACTGGGCACAAAAGCCCGGGCAGGAAATACCGGGGGATTGATGGCGTTATTTGCCCTGATCAGTTTGTGGTCTGGATCACGGGCAGCTGCTGAAAATAAGTCTAATCTGAAATCAGTTCTGGTAAACGGTGCAACAGCTGGATTGATTATCGGCATTATGGTCGCAGGGTTTATCCTGCTGGTGGGATCTCTAGACGCAGCTGAAGTAGATATGCGTAGTTACCTGGATCAATTATCCCGGCAAAACATCGAATTCTTAATCTATGGCAGAAATTTGGCTGTAGGCGCGTCGATTTCTTTTGGGATCTACCTGATCTTTGGGATCCTGGGAGGATATCTATCTTATATACTGGAAACCCGCAAAACAGGTGAGTATGTCCAAAAACAATTCTTGCTGTTGAAAGATCGAGTCCAAGAATCAAATTTAGTTACCAGATATAAAGCTGATCCTAAATCAAAGATCATCAGTTATGCGATACTGTTTGTGATTGTGTTTTTAATTCCACAGTTCCTGGGAAAATACTGGAATTATGCCATGGGGACTGTTGGTATCTATGTTTTGATGGGGTTGGGGTTGAATATCGTCGTTGGATTGGCTGGTTTGCTTGATCTCGGTTATGTGGCATTTTTTGCTATTGGTGCCTATACTGCAGGTTTATTGACCTCACCTGCTCCAATTCCGCTACAAATTGGTTTTTGGCCTGTGTTGCTCCTGAGTGTGATTTTTGCGGCATTTGCGGGCATTTTGCTTGGATTGCCTGTCCTGCGCATGCGGGGGGATTACCTGGCAATCGTGACTTTAGGGTTTGGTGAAATTATCAGGGTCTTGATCCGGTCCGATATGATGGCGCCCTATCTGGGTGGTCCACAGGGAGTACGGGATATTGCTGGACCTAGTATATTTGGTTACTCGCTTTCCAATGAAAAAGCGTATCTCTATTTGATCATCCTGGGTATATTGATAACGATTGTGTTTACTAATTATCTGCAGAACTCCCGGGTTGGCCGGGCCTGGATGGCAATGCGAGAAGACGAGACCGTTGCCCAGGCGATGGGAATCAATACACTTTATTACAAGCTGATGGCATTCGCCACAGGAGCGGCTTTTGCTGGTCTTGGAGGCGCACTATTCGCTGCCAGGAACCAGTACACCGGGCCAGATGATCACACATTAATGGTGTCGATCAATGTTCTGTGCTTGTTGATTGTGGGTGGAATGGGCAGTATTCCAGGAGTTATCATCGGTGCATTTGTTCTGAAAGGGGTTCCAGAAATTCTGCGGGAATTGGACCTGTACCGCCTGCTTGTATTCGGTGCCCTGTTGGTAGTGATGATGATTATCCGACCAGAAGGTATCTGGCCAGCGCCAAGGAGAATGAAGGAACTTCATCTTGATGATGATCCAACTCCAGATGAACTTTTATTAGGGGAAGAGGGTTAAGATATGAGCATCCTAGAAACCCGTGGAGTTACCAAAAGATTTGGGGGTTTATCAGCGGTAGATAATGTCACAATCCAGATTCCAGAAGGATCCATTTACGCCATCATCGGGCCCAATGGCGCTGGGAAAACCACCTTATACAACTGTATCACTGGATTTTATCCCTCAGATGAGGGGGATATGTTGTTCATGGGAAAATCTCTGGTTGGACTTTCTCCAGATCGGATTACCCAGAAAGGCATCTCACGCACTTATCAGAATATTCGGTTGTTCCCGGCAATGACCGCCCTGGAGAACATCCTGGTTGGGGCTCATCCACGACTGAAGGCAAATTGGGTGGATGCAATTTTGCATACTCCCCGGCAGAGAATAGAAGAGCAGAATGCCCTGGAGGAAGCCCAGCGGCTGCTGCAATTTGTCGGATTAAAGGGTCAAGGTGACTTTTTGGCCAGGAATTTGCCCTACGGCGCCCAGCGCCGTTTGGAAATGGCCCGGGCACTTGCCAATCAACCCAAGATCATCTTGTTGGATGAACCAACAGCTGGAATGAATCCTAATGAATCTGTGATCATGATGAGATTCATCGAAAGTTTAAGGAATGATTTGGGGATCACCATCCTGCTGATCGAACATGACATGAAAGTTGTCATGGGCATCAGTGAATTCATCTATGTGCTAGACTTTGGCCAATTGATAGCTAAAGGAACACCGGCTGAAATTCAGAAAAATCCCAAAGTAATTGAATCCTATCTAGGCCGGGGTGCTGCCTGAGTTGGGCGGCAGCCTCCAAAGTGAAATTTAATTATGGCAATGCTCGAAGTAAATAACATACATACTTATTATGGCAACATCCACGCCTTAAAAGGGATCTCTATCACTGTCGAAGAAAACGAGATCGTTACCCTGATCGGCGGCAATGGAGCTGGGAAAACAACTACTCTGCGCACGATCAGCGGTCTGCTTAAACCCAGGCTTGGAGATATCTATTTTGAAGGCGAGATGATTTCTGAGACACCAGCGCATGAATTGGTATTTAAAGGAATCACCATGGTTCCTGAGGGTAGGGGAATATTTTCCAGGCTTACTGTATTTGAAAACCTGGATATGGGCGCTTATTCTCTGCCAGATCGATCGACGTTTGATGATGATCTGGACCGGGTTTATACCTTATTTCCCCGGTTGAAGGAGAGAAGAAAACAGGTTTCCGGAACCCTGTCAGGTGGTGAACAGCAGATGCTGGCAACGGCCAGGGCATTAATGGCAAAACCCCGCCTGCTTTTGATGGATGAACCTTCAATGGGCCTGGCACCAATTCTTGTAGAAAGTGTCTTTGATACCATCCAGGAGATCAATAAATCAGGAACTACGATCCTGTTAGTCGAGCAGAACGCGACAGTAGCATTGTCTGTTGCGGATCGGGGATATGTACTCCAAACCGGCGAAATCGTGTTAAAAGACACCGCCGAAAATCTCCGCCAGGATGAAATGGTCCAGAAAGCATATCTGGGTATTGAATAAATATCCAGTGGAGAGGCTTAATATAATCCTGTACTGTAAACTACAATACAGGATTTTTTATTCTAAAATCTTATTATTTTGGATCCTGTTACCAGGTAGGACAGAGTAAGTTCCAAGGAGAACTATGCCATCTGCTGAAATTATTACAATTGGAACTGAATTATTGTTGGGGGAAATAGTCAATACCAACACCCAGGTGATAGCTCTTGCACTGCGTAAAATTGGTGTTGATGTTTTCCGGACAGCCACTATAGGTGATAATCCAGACCGCATCGCTCAGATCATTCATGAATCTATTGCACGGGCAGATATCGTTATCCTGACAGGAGGTCTTGGACCTACAGTTGATGATCCCACCAGACAAGCCATTGCGCAGGCATTTGGTTTAAGCCTGGAATTTTATCCTGAATATTGGGAAGAGATCGTTGAGCGTTTTTCCAAATATGGCGTTGAACCTCCAGACAATAATAAACAGCAGGCATATTTGCCTGAAGGTGGTGAACCATTGCCTAATCCTCGGGGTACCGCTCCCGGAATCTATCTTGAGATCCAGGAAAGCAATATCTTCGCGTTGCCCGGAGTGCCGGTTGAAATGGAGGGAATGCTAACTGAACAGGTCATCCCCAGGATCATTGCCAAGTACTCCCTGACCGGGGTGATCTTGACGCGAAATATTAGAGTTGAAGGTATTGGCGAATCCAGGATCGATGCTTTAATCCGGGACCTGGAGGAATTATCCAACCCAACTGTTGGCTTGGCAGCAGGTAAAGGATTTACCTTGATCAGGATCACAGCCAAAGCTGAAAGTGAAGATTTGGCTGAAGCTCTGGTAACTGGTCTTGAAAATGATATAAACAACCGTCTTGCGGATTGGTTAGATGTGGGCGAGATCGAAGAGTGAGGGGTTTAGCTAATTTCAACTCCAGATGTACATTACGATTAGCCCAGTTAAGAGAGGAATCAACAATCCCAGTCCCCAACGAATCGCAGTGAAGCGCCAACCCATAAAAGGCAGTTCAAAACTAACCGTCAATAACGATTGTGTTGCCCAGCTGGTAACCAGGGTGATGACGGGAGCAAAACCAGCGCCAGCCTGGGAAAGGACAGCGATAAGGGGGAAGACTACATAAGGTCCTCCTGGCAGCAGCATACCCAAAAACTCTGAGATTACAATTCCTGACCAACCGGAACCTGGCCCGATCCAGGCGGTGATTAATTCACCAGGTGAAAGGACATTTACAAACCCAACAATGATAAAAGCCAGCAGGATCAAGAGTGCGTTTTGTTTAGTTGTTGCCAGGGTCAAATCCAAACCCTTGCGAATGGTACCAGTTCCTTCTTTCCAACTGAAATAGAATAGAATAACGGTAATAATCCAGAGGATGATGGTTGCTGAACTCATTCTTCAACACCTTCTCTGATCTTGGCAAGCAGGCTTCCAAAAATCCACTCGACACCAATGCCTAACATTGGAGGAATTAAAAAAGTAACCAGATAGCGTCGGATAGTGAGCGAGGTCCCCAGGATGGCGATCTCTAGAGGCAGCCGGGAAACAGACCATAAATTTTTGGCAGTAACAAAGGCGATCAATACTCCCAGCCCTGCTCCTGATTTTAGCAGGGCTCCTGCTATTGGATAATAGGCATAAGGACCCCCGGGGATCAACCCACCTCCCAAGCATGCCAGCAGGATCCCTTTTAATCCTGCTTCCCTTCCCAACCAGCGGGTAATGAATTCCTTTTTAATTAATGCCTGGAGAAATCCTGCTGTCAAGAAAGCTGCTGTAAGTAACGGGAGTTCCCTAACAAGAATTTCAACACCGCTGGTTAATCCCTGCCAGACTCCGGTCCAGCCAGTTTTCTGAAACATGACAGCAGCCAGAATGATGATCACAATCAGCAGAATGAAATGGATCTGATATTTACTGAGAGCTGATTTCATAGAATCGTCTGATCAGGTTTCACTTGGAAGGGAGACTGTAAATGTAGACCCAATATCAACAGCGCTGGTGAAGGATATTTCTCCCCCATGGCCGGAAATGATTTGCTTTACGACCGATAATCCCAATCCCGTTCCTGGTACTTGATCCCTGTGGGAGGTTACCCGGTAAAATTTTTCGAAAATTCGCGAATGTTCGTCTTCCGGTATGCCCATACCCGTGTCTGATATCGAAACGAGGACTTTATTCTTCTTTGCTGATGCTTTGAGGGTAATGGTTCCTTCATTTTGATTAAATTTGATGGCATTGTTCAGTAAATTTATAAACACCTGTTTCAATTGTTTCCGGTCACCCAAGATCCGGGGCAGGCTGAGGGGGATTTCTGCTACGATTCGCAGATTATTTTTTTGAACATCTGAATCGATCATTTCTTGACATTCGATCAGTAAATCCCGCAGGTCGAATTCGTTGACATGATATTGTTTTCTACCAGATTCGAGCCTGGCCAGGTCTAGAAATGCACTGGACATATCAGAGAGAGCTTCAATCTCCGCCTCAAGGATTCCGATCATTTTTTTCTTTTGATCATCTGATACACGGTTGCTTTTAAGCAAATGAGCTGCAGCGCTGAGTGCAGAGAGGGGTGTCCTGATTTCATGGACAAATTCACCTATTAGATCTGATTGAAGAAAAAGTCGTGAATTCTCAATAGCAACAGTCGCCAATCCCCCCAGGGCTAAAAGTACATCCTGATCTTCCCTGGTGAAATCACCTCCCCGTTTGTTAATGACCTCCAGAACACCGATCACGCTTCCCTTCGATAAAAGCGGGATGCCCAATAATGATTTACATTTGATGTTGGTAATTTTTCCTATATGATCAAAATGGCGTTTGTCTTTTTGGGGATTATCGACGATGAGTGGTTTTTGATGGGAGACTATCCATCCGGCAATGCTGCCTTTGATAGGCACCTCAAGCCCCCGGTTAAGGTGTGATTCCAGATTTGTGGCTGCTTGAAAGTAAAGTGCATTCTTGACAGGATCGAACATCAAGATCGATGCTTCAGCTGAATTGGAAACATCCCGGGCTGCGCTGACTATCTTGGATAGAAGAATATTCAAATCCAATTCTGATGCCAGGTCACAGGAAATATTGATCAATTTCTGATACCTGTTTATCAATGAGGGCTGGTTTCTATTAATTTTCATGGATTACCTTATCGGCGATGATTGGCAGCATCTCAGCCAGATCTGCATCAATAGTTATTTCTGCCTGGCTGTCCAGGTGTGTGCAGCCCTGATTTATGATGATGATTTTAGCTCCGCTAACGAGGGCAGTGTAAGGCAGATCGCTCACTGGTGTTACTGTTAAGGACGAACCAAGTACCAATAAAAGGTCGCAAGCCTGGATTTCATTTCGAGCTTGATTCCATTTTGCAATTGGCAGCTGTTCTTCATACAGGATCAGATCTGGTTTTAGGATCGTGTCGCAAAGAGGGCAGCGGGGAATTATTGAACTCTCAAGCAGTGTGTTCAAAATCTCTGCGTTTGCTTCGATTTGCTGGAAACAAGCCGGGCAGGATAAAGTCTGATATGTTCCATGGACTTCAATTACGTTTTTTGAACCAGCCTTTTGGTGGAGTGCGTCGATATTCTGGGTGATGATTGATTGCAAATATCCGCTGTGTTCGAGTTCGACCAGGGCGTTGTGGGCCGGATTGGGATTTGCTTCGAATAGGTTTCTGACAAAGGGACGCAGCCAGGCATAGAAGCGATCAGGGTGATACCTGAAAGCACTCAGAGAGGCAACATCCATCGGCGAATACTTGGTCCAGACACCACTGCCGGGAGACCGGAAATCAGGTATTCCTGAGGGGGTTGAAATGCCTGCCCCTGTCAGGGCTACACAATATTTTGCCTTGCGTATCAAATCTGATATATGTGAAATTTGATGCGTTTGAGCTGCTGCCGGGAGATCCATTTATCTAGTCCAGGATCAATTTGGCTAAATCGCGAAACTGGTCAGCCGTCATGCTGTCTTCAGCCCGCTGGACCATTGGTGAATTAGTGGTAGCAGCCTGGTATGCCAACTCTGGAACGGGAGTGAAGATCTGGTCGATCTTGCGCTCAAGCTGGTTTTCAGCTTGTTCCCAGCTGAGTTGGACCCCGGATTGCTGCCGGTTGATGAGGACAACAACAAATCTACCCTGTCCTATTCCTTTGTTAATCAAGATCCTGAATCAATATTCTGGTTTGGGTGATATTGCCAGGAGATGGCTCCAGGCAGATAAGTATCTTGTCACAGATCGGAAGTACGGCAGAGGTAATTGGAGTTAATGAGGGACCAAGGTCCAAGACGGTAAAGTCTGCCTCCCTGCTGATATCTCTGGCTATCTGTAAAAATTGTTCAAAATGAGTCAAAAATTTTGAATCGGTAGGATGGTGGGATGATAGAAGAGTTCTGATGCCTGATTTATGTTCCAACAGGGCGTCTGGTATTAGATCAGAGATCTCTTCTGGATCCTCCTGCTCAAGCAGCTTGATCATACCAGATGTATTTTGAACATCCAGCTCCATGCTGATTGTGCCTTGACCCGGCCTGAAATCGGTCAGGATGATTTTCTTCCCGGACTGTTTTTTCAGTTCAATAGCCAGATTGATTGCCAGGGTTGAATTGCCAATTCCACCCTTGGAACTGACAATTCCAATCAATTTGCCCTTGTCTTTTAGAGGTGTCTGAACACTCGAAGCTCGCTGGGGAGCTCTTTTAAGGATTGAATTTACCTGGGCGAATAATTCCCGTGGTCTGGCGGGTTTGGTGATGTAGGCGTCTGCACCGGCTTCTAAACCTTCCACCTTATCATCGACCTGGCTCCGCGCAGTAAACATGATGATCGGTATGGATTCCGTTTCAGGATTCGACCGGATCGAACGGGAAATATCGTAGCCGTTGATATCGGGGATCATAATATCCAACAGGATAAGATCCGGTTTTTCTTCCTTTGCGAACTGAAGACCTTTTTTTCCGGTTGTTGAGGCGAGGATTCTAAATCCTTTCCGCTCAAGCATGATACCGACAAGTTTTAGAGTATCGATATCGTCATCTATGATCAAAATAGTTTGGGCCATTAAGCACCTCAGAAGGCCAGGAGAATACCTGTTAATAAAATATACCATAGATTATAATGTGAAAATGGTATTCACTGCTCTCGAACAAACGCTGCCACTTATCGATCCACCAATCGTGGTAGGCCTCTCTGGAGGACCTGACAGTTTGACTCTGCTTCACGCAATAAAAGTAAAAAAACTGGGTCCTATCGCTGCCCATTTTAATCACAATCTCAGAAAAGAATCCGACCAGGAAGCTGCCTTCGTACGAGATTATTGCCTAGCAGAAGGAATCCCATTCAGGGAAGGGGAGGGCGATGTCCGTTTGTTTGCAGAAGAGATGGGAACGTCAATAGAAGAAGCGGCTAGGATCTTACGCTATGAATTCTTATTCAGTATTGCCAAGCAGGAATCCGCTGGCGCTGTTGCTGTAGCGCACCATGCAGATGACCAGGTTGAAACTCTCTTGATGAATTTGCTGAGAGGAACTGGAACAGTGGGCTTAAAGGGCATGCAAATCTTCAGTCTGCCCAATTCATGGAGTGATACGATCCCACTGGTCAGGCCCCTGCTGGAATTGAGCAAAAACCAGATCCTTGATTATGTGTCTGAGAATAATCTACCGATTATCGAGGATCCTTCTAACCAGGATCTGAGTTTTCACCGCAATAATATTCGCCATACGTTGATACCGCTCATGGAAGAAATCAGCCCTGGATTTCAGCGGAGATTGATCCAAACATCCCAGATCCTATCATCAGAGGATCAGGCACTCGAGCATTTATGTGAGATAGCCTGGAAAGATTGCCTGAAAAATCTTGGCGGAAGTTATTTGCAGCTGATAAGGGAAAAATTCCTGGAGTTTCCGACAGCGATCCAGAGGCGATTGATCCGCACTGCTTTATCCAAATTACGTCCGGAATATAGAGAACTGAGTTTTCCACAGGTGGAAGCAGCCCTGGGTTTCTTCAGGAATCCGTCTCAAAAATCAACGAATTGGGTCGCAAAGGTGAATTTATCACAATCTCCAAAATGGCTGGTCTTCTCAACCTGGGAAACAGATCTGGTGAAGGATCTCTATCCCCAGATGCGCAACTCACGCGAGATTCAGCTCCCATTCGAGGGTGAAATTTCACTGGGCAATGGTTGGTATCTCAATCTTAAGCAGCTGGAATATTCACCAGAGCAATTTGACCGGTTAACTTATCCAGGGGAGGATTTTAGAGTCTGGGTAGATAAGATATCCCTGGGTGATCATCCAAAACTGCGGGTTCGGCGAGAAGGTGATTTGATCCAGCCATTCGGTATGGGCGGACAATCTATGAAAGTCTCAGATTTGATGATCAACGAAAAGATTCCCGGTCTTTACAGGGAAGACTGGCCCCTATTATCCAACGGGGATGAGGTCTTGTGGGTACCCGGTGGAAGGCTGAGCAAAAATATAATGGTTACCAGGGAAACAGCAGAGCTAATAGAAATATCTTTTATCAGGAAGTAATATCAATCATCCGCTTGATCAGCATTTTTTGATAGATCAACCTTGTCCGATCCTTCGGCTTGACCTCTGCTAAGAGTCTGCAGTTTGCGGCTGACTTCACGCCACTGAACTTCTGATATGCCCAGTTTCTGGCGGATTTTATTTTGATCCATGCCAGCTTGCCAATCCTGAACTGCGCAGGTCCAGCGGCACATGGAAAAAGAGACCCGCTTGGTGATTCCGGCTTCTGTTCCCAGATCTTCCAAAATATATTCCAGCATCCTGGCTGACCAGGGAAACAGCCTGTTTTCCAGGAGATGCTTCAGGCGATATTCTTGGTAAGCGCTGATCCATCGGTCGCTGAGGGCTAATTTTCGTTCTTTATAGCGATTTTGGGGGCTGGCATAACGGATAAAAACCTGCGGATGGTCTGGTGCATCCAGATTGATATGGTTTGGACTTAATGACAGGCATTCTCCTTTTTTGATACCAGTTTCAAGCAGCAGGGTAAATAGTAAATGCGATCTCAAATCTGGATCAGGAGCCAGGCGATAGGCCTCCGCTGTGTCCAGGATCTGGTCGACTTCGTCAGAGGTCAGCACTTCAGGCAGCGGACTTCTAACAGATTTCTGGACGACCTGTTCTGCTGGATTGGCAGGGATAGCTCCACCTTCATGGAGCCATCGGAAAAAAGATTTTAAAGAGGTAATCCTTCTGGCCAGGGTTTTAGGGCTGCAGGGTACATCACGATCATGTTCCATCCATCTTAAGAAATTATTCAAGTCTGGCAGGCTGATCTCGCCAAGCTGTCGGTCTGGTGGTAAATAAGAGGCCAATAAGCGAAGATCACCCAGGAAAGCAGTTATTGTATGTGGTGAACTTCCCTGGTCGGTGAGATATATTTCCCAGGCCTGAAGAGCTGGAGCAAGGGTTATTCTGGATGTGATGTGAGCTGTTATTTGTGCTGTCATCTAGAAAAGCCTTTCGTATAGTCAATAACACTTAGTTTACACGAGGGCAAAACGTCTGTCAATAGTTAGATCAATGGTTTGTGGTCGACCCTACCAGCCGAGGGAACAATTCTGTCTTAAACAGGCTGATCTCAGGGATTATTTAAAGTTACAGTTCCTGCTTTGGTATCAATGATGAATATCAGGCTCGGTCCCTGACCTGCCAGAAAATATTCATCCCCAGATTGCTGCCAGTCCCCAGACAGGAGTACTTTCGAGAGCGGACCTTCGACGTTGACTTCGGCCGGGACACCGTCAGGAACTGAGATGATTAACCGGCTTAATCCGGTTTCAATGAAAATATTTGCATCTCTCTGCAGCAATCCTGAGAAATCCAGATTGTAGTTACCTGCACCACTCTGGAAAATCATTGTCTGAAAGTTAGCATTGGCGAGTTTCTCCATCGAGATATTGGATGCCCCGGTCTCATACCTGAGGGCATTCATATCAGCGGTATTTGGCGTAGAAAATTTCAATTTGACATTAGCTGCCCCATCGGAAATGTGGAGGTTGGTGATCGCAAGTCCTCCAAATTCGAAATCGCCGCTGTAACCGCCAGCTTTGATATTAAGCTCGAGGGGATGATTCGCAAGGGCTAAATTCCATTCATTCTTGATCGTTTCATCAATTGTTGGAACTGCATTCAACTTCAAGTTACCTTGTTTTACTGTTACGCCATTTTCATCAACAGTTATTTCCGGTTTAAAGTCAGAAACATTATAGGAAGCTGTTCCAGATATCAGGTCATCTCCGGGATTTGGGAGCAGGGTCATTTTTCCTGCTCCAAATGAGAGATTTAAGTCCAGGGGTGGAGGAGAATCCGGGACAGGAATGACAAGCTGATCTGTGACCACTGGTCCGGTCTTTTGTTCAGTTTTAAAAGGGAGTTCAATATTGATCCCGCAGCCTGATAGCGACAATCCAAGCACTATGGATAGTATGATCAGGATTGATGACTTTTTCATAGCTAACTCCTCAGCAAATGATGCTGATCTAAGGTATTCTCTGTCCTTGTAGTTGCAGGATTCATTCCACAGGGAAAATTGGTTCCGGATCGCCTAAAACGGGCTCGGGTCTGGTTATATGGACCTGAATAAAAGCAACCAGGCTGGCAAAAATTTCGCGCACACTCCAATACTCGGAATCACGATAGGATCTCAGATCGGCATTAATTCCAACCGATTCCAGTCCCAAGGTATTGCAGGTATACAGTGCTCTAGGCATATGGAATTGCTGGGTGACAAGAATTGCTGAGGTAAGCTGGAAGATCTCCTTGGCACGATAGCAGGTATCGTACGTTCGCCTACCGGCATAATCGAGCACGATATCTGCTTCGGGAATTCCAAGCTCCAGGGCGTAGGCTTGCATTGCTCCTGGCTCATTATAATCAAGATAGCGGTTATCACCGCTCATCAATATTTTAGTTATTTTTCCCGAATTGTATAACTCGGCTGCAGTCCTGACCCGGTCCTTTAAGACAGCAGTAGGTGTTCCATCGGCCAGTAAACCTGCTCCAAAGACAATGGCAGCCTTAACGGGTGGCACGTCTTCGGCTGGATAGGTCTTTTTTCCTGCCAGCGATACCATGATCATGCGCGGCAGGCTGACCAGCACGATGATCAGCAGGATGATAGATAAAATCAGCATTATTGGTCGCTTTCTAAACACGTCCGCATTGTACCACTTCTTATTAACCAATTGTTTTTGGTTTGGAAGAAGCGTTTTCTGTTCATTTTGAAGCCTTAAGGCGAATGTCAGGTCAAAAAAAAGAAGCCAGGTTATCTGCCTGGCTCCTTTTTTTTTATCGGTGGATCCCTATACAAATCGTTCCCTGATCTCCGCGCTGACGTAATCCAGAATGGCAACTGTGATAGTGATGAACCAGATGGCAATGCCTGCTGCCCGGTAATCGAGAAGGCGAATCCACTGCATCAGTACAAAACCAATACCTCCACCACCAACCATACCGATAATGGTAGACATCCTGATATTGATATCCCAGCGATATATCGTAAATGAAACAAATGGTGGAATGATCTGCGGGACAACCCCAAACATCACTGTCTGGAGCCAATTGGCTCCAGTTGCCTGGATAGCTTCAATAGGACCGGTATCAATGGATTCTATAGCCTCTGAGTAGAGTTTAGCGAGAGAAGCCACAGAGTGAATAGTCAGAGCGAGAATGCCTGCAAAGGGGCCCAGTCCGACTACGATCAATGCGATCACTGCCCAGATCAACGGTTCAATAGAGCGGATGATATTGAGAATTCCTCTAACAAGATAATAGAGGATCAGTGTGACCCGGGTGGCTGACATCAGATTCCTGGCTGCAAAAAAGCTGACAGGCAGGGCAATGATCACACCAAAGAAGGTAGCCATCATGCCGATGAAGATGGTTTCAACGATCTTCTCAACGGCGAGTTTCAACTCGACGCTTGCCTGGGGGGCTCCAACGCTGGCGACCTGGCTGGCTTTCAATTCCCAGATATAGTAATCCTCAGTTGCGCTAGGGGGTAGCAGGCGATAGGGCATGATGATTTTCTGCTCGAAAGTACCATCATCACCCGGGATAGGCGTAACATATTCACCTTCCTGCCGCTGGCGGAACTGATTTCCAATCGGATCCTCCCAGAGGATGGCGACTTCCTTGCCGGGATCAAATCCCTTTCCCTGGATAGTTAGCACTGTACCCACGGTCCCATCCGTATCACTCAGGTTACCGCAGGTGGGATCCACTGAGATATAAGGCATTCCAGGCGTTTCGGGTGGTAACTCGGGCGAGTCACCGAAACATGGAACCTTGATATCAACCTCGACGACCACTTCTTCTTCCGGGTAAGTAACCGCCCGGCTCCAGGGCCAGATCACCCTGGAAAGAGGGTCAGCTGCTTCGTCCAGATCTGATACCATAGCGACCGGGTTAATCTCACCAATTTGCCAGCCAATGATAAAGAAGACCACCAGCACCAGGAATAAGATTCCCAGAGGATTGGTTTTTGTTTGTTTGGCTATCAAATAAGCATCAACGATGATCCACAAGTAGAGAATACCTATCAGCACCGCAATGACTATTAAGGTCGAGTTTAGTTCAAAAGCTTTTTGGAACTTTGCCTGGAGGTTTTCCCCTCTGCGGCCTTCAATAGTAATTCTCCAATAAAAGAGCCCAACTATTGTCAGGAATGATCCAAACAGGACCAATCCTCTTTTATAGGCTCTTCCAAAAACCTGTCCTAAGCCCGGCAGAACAAGAGAGAATAAAGCTGCTATAAAAGGAGAGACCAAACTAGGTAAGAGGTCTTTATTGGATTTATCAAGTGATGATTTCATGAGCTGTCTCCTATCCTGTACCATCCTAGATGCCTTCTAGTCCGCCCGTTACTCGCTGGGCTTCTTCACCATAGATCTCCTGGAATTCTTCATCGGTCATCAGGCGGATCTGCTCTCGGCTTCCGCGATAAACGATCTCGCCATCGCGAAGTCCTATGACCCTTTTGGCATAACGTTGTACCAGGTCGAGATAGTGCAGGGAACAGACGATGGTCATATTGTCTTCCTGGTTGAGCTTCTCCAGATAGTTGAGGATGGAATGTGCTAATACAGGATCCAGGCTGGCAACAGGTTCATCAGCAAGGATCAGCTCCGGGTTCTGCATCAAGGCCCGGGCGATGCCGACCCGCTGCTGCTGACCGCCGCTGAGTTCGTCGGCACGTTTATTGGCTTGATTCTCAATGCCTAATCTGGATAAGGATTTCCAGGCACTTTCCAGATCATTCTTGCTGAATCGATGCAGCATAGATTGGATAGTTGGGGCATAACCAAGCCTTCCGCTGAGGACGTTGGTGAGAACAGATGAGCGTTTGACCAGATTAAAATGCTGGAAAATCATCCCGATTTTCCTCCGGGCTGCCCGTAACTCTTGACCTTCCAATTTGGCCAGGTTGACACCATCCCAGAGGATATCTCCTTCGGTGGGATCAATCAGCCTGTTAATACACCGCAGCAATGTCGATTTTCCAGAACCACTTAACCCAATAATGATCAAAAACTCTCCATCTTCAACTTTGAAACTGACATTCTTGAGGGCAACGGTTCCATCGCCATAAACTTTGGTTAGATTGATTACCTCCAGCATAAGAGTACTCCTTACCAAACCAGTTTTATGATTAACCCGTATTATAAGAAGATTATGTATAAAAGTAAATGGGACGGTAATCATTATACCGTCCCATTTCTTGTTATCTCACTGAATCTGAGAACTGGATCCTAGTTTAGGTATGCCTGATTTACTGCACTTCCTCAATGGAGATACCAGCGGCATCCAGCACCTGGCGGAAGGGATCATAGAAGCTATCATCTATAACCTGGAGAGCGGTCCATGAGTAGGCGACACTCAGCAGATCCTGACCTTCTTCGGTCTCAACGAGAGCGAGGAGGGCAGCTATGATCTTCTCTTTCAGAACTGGGTCAAATCCGGTGACAAATTGCACACCATCATTGGGAATATCAGCGGAGATCTCGATGACCTTGATGACATCCATCACGTCTGGATAATCTTCTTCGATGTTGCCCCGAGCATCCACAAAGGAGGAGCCTGCATCGCAGTCACCGTTGTACACACCAGCAACTGATGCGTCATGTGAACCTGCATCAACGATCTCTGCCAACCCGGTGTCAGGATCAACGCCGGCAGCTCGGAGGGTGATGCTGGGAATGATCCAGCCGCTGGTGGACAGTGGGTCAGGCCGACAGAAGGTCTTGCCTTCCAGGTCAGCCAGGGTTTCAATCCCGCTGTCTGCCCGGACGAAGATCTGTCCGTTGTATACGGCGCTGCCGTAGCGAACAGAAACCAGGGCGGCTTCTGCACAGCCTCTTTCAGCAGCCAGCACATAGGCGAAGGTGGCCAGGGAGGCGATATTTGCCTTGGGTGGATCGCTGCACATGGCTTCGATCACGCCGGCATACTCGGTGGCGACGAAGGGTTCGATATAAATTCCTGTCGCTGCGAGGACTGCATCGGTGATTCCCTGGAACCCGGTCACAACGGTCTCGGTATCACTTGAGGGAACAACCGCCATGATAATTGGATTTTCCTCGGTGCCTAGGGTCGATTCTTCCATAGGAGCATCAGCGGCGGGCATGGTCGCAATTTCACCAGCGACGATACCAGCGATGATGCCGTCGATCTCGGCTTTCAATTCAGCGGGAACGGTGTCCCCAACAACAGAACCGTAGGCCAATCCAACGTAACCATTCTCAAGGGTTCCCAACAGGTTGCCGCCGACGAAGGTGCCGTTCTTGACAGCTTCGATCTGGGCAGCTACAAACAGGTCCATACCTTTGAGGGCGGAGGCCAGGATGTAGTCAGCCTGGTTAGGATAAGCATAATCAGCGGACCAATCATTGTCGACGCCGATCAGGAGGCCAGTGTCGCGCTCTTCCAGAACTGCGAGGGTGCCTGCGCCAACAGGACCGGCAACGGGCATAATGATGTCTGCGCCTTCGTCAAGCAGGGATTCGCCCAGAGTGCGGCCGTCATCGGTGCTTTCGAAGTTGCCAGCAAAGAGTCCATCCTGGGCCACAATGTCCCAGCCCAGAACCTGAACTGACGTGCCGTGAACTTCATTGTATTTCATGACGCCGAGCACAAATCCATCCATGAACTGGGTCACGGGAGGAATATTGATGCCGCCGTAGGTGCCGACGATCTGGGTCTGGGTCATGCCAGCAGCCAGGTAGCCAGCCAGGAAAGTGGCCTGGTCAATGGCAAAGCCGCTGCCGTAGATGTTGTCGGCAGCAAGCCAGTTGACATCAACCGGTGCGAAGGGAACATCAGGATTGGCTGCAGCTGCTGCTGCAACGGCGTCAGCCAGCAGGAATCCAACGGGGATGATGATGTCGCAGCCCTCTTCGATGAAGGCATTGATGTTGGCTTCGTAGTCGGTCTGCTGCTGGGATTCGAGGTATTTACCCTCTACGCCCAGGGCTGCAATGGCGTCTTGACGCCTTTCCAGGCTGTAGCATTGAAGGACTTGTCATCGATCCCGCCGACGTCAGTGACCTGGCAGGCCAGGAAAGTCTCATCAACTGGATCAACAACAACTTCGGGTGTTTCTTCAGTCTGGCCGCCGCAAGCGCTGAGGACCAGGGAACTGACGATCAAGAGGGCCACAAACGCCCAAAAGAAACGTTTCATTTTCATTCTTCTTTCTCCTTATACATTGGTTTAACACAATACTTGACTGGGAATAATTTTTGTGAGCTTCACCACCTCCTTCTTAGCAATGCTTGATGGATTATTTTTAGGTTTGGCAATAATACAGAGGAATGATAATGTCTTTGATATTTATTTTTATCCTACCAAACATCTGGAGAATAGCACTTACAATCATACTCATAAATATTGATTCTTACAAGGATGATTTACCCTATTTGAACAAGAAATGCTCATATTTTTGATTTGAATTGAGATCAAACACCTTGTTTTCAGGATGACCCGCGGTTAAAATCTATTGATGAAAAATGCATCCCCCAACAGCTATCAGGAAATCCTGGACTATATTTATAGTTTTGTTGATTTTAGTCGGACCCATCAGGATAATCTTAAAGCAGAAAACTTCGATCTCAGACGAATGTTTGCCTTGATGGAGATCCTCGGTTCCCCCCAGGATCACTTTCCTGCCATCCATGTAGCTGGCAGTAAAGGAAAAGGGTCAGTGAGTGCTTTTTGCGCGTCTGCCCTGCAATCAGCGGGATTTAAAGTCGGATTGTATACTTCTCCCCACCTGCGAGATTTTGAAGAACGGATGCAGGTAGATCAACAGCCTATCCCCCGCCAAAGAATCGTCGAATATGTAACTGAGATGAAGCCTGCAATTGCTCAATTACCAGGTTTGACGACTTTTGAGATTATGACAGGTTTGGCCTTCATATACTTCTCCAGGGAAAAAGTAGATATCGCGGTTATTGAAGTTGGTTTGGGTGGACGTCTTGATGCAACAAATATCATCACGCCTCTGGTGTCAGTTATCACATCTCTTTATCTTGACCATGTTGCGATCCTGGGAGATACCCTGGAGCAAATTGCCTCCGAAAAAGGGGGGATCATCAAACCGGGCAGAGCAGTAATATGTGCTCCCCAGGAATCCAATGCCCTTGAAGTCATTCAGAAGATTGCCCGCGAAAACAGATCAGCCCTGATCGAGGTCGAGCAGGATTATCCCTATACCGTAGTAGCAAAGGATCTTGATGGCCAGGAATTTCAGATAGACTTGCCCGAATATGAGACAGAACCAAATTTTCGGATTCCGCTCCTGGGTGATTTCCAGATTATTAATGCGCTAACAGCCCTGGCTGCGCTGAAAGAGGTGTCCAGACATGGATATTCCCTGGATCTGCCAACTATTCGGGAAGGATTTTTGAGGGTTAATTGGCCTGGCAGATTTGAAGTTATGAGGAAAGATCCTCCTGTTGTAGTCGATTCAGCCCACAATCCAGCGGCAGTTGGAAAACTTCGGGATACGATAAATGATTTTTTTCCAGACCGAGACCTGATTCTTGTCTTTGGAATATCTGAGGATAAACAGCTGGATGGGATGTTTGCGGAAATTTTACCCCGGACGGCACATTTGATCTGTACCCGGGCTGACCATCCCCGGGCGTTGGATCCAGATCGGATGGCGGAGCTGGCTCGGGGTTATCCTTGCGAAATATCTTCGATCCCGGATGTCCGGGACGCTCTTGCTAAGGCATTAAGTCTTGTTGATGAAGGTCAGGCAGTTGTTGTAGCAGGAAGCATCTTTGTTGCCGCCAGCGCCAGGATTGCCTGGTTTGAGAGTTTGAAATCTGATCGGTAATCTATTCTATGGTCAGCAGATTCACTCACAAGCAAAACTGAGATGGTCTTCAAAAGTCACTGAGAAATTGTGGCTGCCTGATCCGTCACAAGCTGCCCTGAAATAAAGAAAATCAGATTGAGCGGGCTCTGCGACTGCTAGCAGTGCCTCATGCCCGGGATTGCAGATGGGTCCGGGAGGAAGGCCGCTATTGAGATAGGTATTATAGGGGGATTGGTATTTGAGGTCTTCCAGGGAAAGGGGATTGGTCCACCAACTCTCTTGGTCCTCATTAAAGCCCATGGCATACTGGACAGTAGGATCTGCTGCCAGAGGAATTTCCTGATCCAATCTGTTCAATAATACGGACGCGATCAGGGGCATTTCCTGAACTAGAACAGCTTCTCGTTCGATGATCGACGCCAGGATCACAGCCTGATGAATATTCAAACCCTGGATAGCGATCTGCTCTTCCAGCTCTGGTGTAACTTGAGAAATGAAACGCTCGTAGAAGAGGTTGACCAGTTCAGCTGGGTTGATATCTCTATCTACCTCGTACTGTCCTGGAAAAAGATAGCCTTCCTTGCCTTCGATGTTTACTGCGTCCAGGAAAGATTGGAGGGAGATTGATAAACCCAATTCCTGTAGGTTGGATCCAATTTCCTCAGCCCGCCAACCTGCCAATATTGAAACAGTGGTCCTGGTTGATTGGGTTAGGCTCAATTGGTTGGCAATCTCCAGTTCGGTCATGCCGGTTGAAAATAGATATTCACCTGGTTGGATCCTGCTTTCCAGGCCGGTATAGATCAGGTAAGCTCGAAAAGCCCTGGTGTGTTTGATCAGGTTAAGCTGGAATAATCTATTCAATATATTTTCGAGCGATTCTCCGGGCTCAATTGGAAATAAATACTCCGCTGACGAATTAGAGGTTGGTTCTGATAGTTGATCTTGTGAAAGTAATAAAATTAATGCTTGCGAATATAGTTTTCCTGGTGACAAAGTCGGATTAGCCGGACCGAAAAGCTCTGCAGCCCTGGAAGGTATGCTGGAGATAATTCCCCCGACCAGGCATAATAGAACCAGCAGCAGGAATACGATAGTGCTGGTCAGAAGCCTTTTACCGGCAGTTTTTTCAGATATTTTCATTTCTGGTTTTATCCTGCTGCGCGTTCAAGTAAGATTGCAGTATAACCGTAGCTGCCAGGTCATCCAGGTGTCCAGCTCTTTTTTTACGCGGTACGCCCATTTCTCGCCTGGCAGATTGGGCTTTCTTGGTGGATCGATATTCGTTCCAGAGCTGAATGGGTATAGATCCCTGTAAGAGGAGCTCGTCCCGGAGGCGGATCGATTTTCTGCCCTGGAAAGAGGGCTCCTGATCCATCTCGTCCGGAGTTCCAACGATAATGAGAACCGCTTCATATTCCTCGGCTGCATTGATAATCCGCAAAGCATCCTCACTTCTGGATTGATGGTCAATCACAATCAGCGGGGATGCAATTGTCTGAGTGGGGTCACTGATGGACAAGCCGATCCTTTTTTCACCGGGATCAACTCCCAGTACTCTTCCAATGATGGGATCCATTTAGTATCCGCCTTCCTCCACTACGTTAATCCGGAATGGCAGCGCGGGGATCCGGAACCACCAGTCTGGAATCAGTTGGATATCAGGCAGAGTTTTAAGTTCAAAAGTATTCTTCAGGTTAATTTCTGCATTTGCGGGTTTTTTCCCCAGAACTGCCTGGATAACATCTTGCTTGTTGACCGCTCTAAATTCATTCCAGGATATATTCATCTCCCACCTGGCAATCTGATCAACACCATTGACAGGGTCAGAAACATGAGAAATTGTTATGCTTTCGAGATCAGGAAGAGTCAAGCTGCCTGGGTAGAGAGCTGCCACAATCTCTGTTGCCAGGTTGACCAGGTCCTCTTCGGACACGTAGTAGTACGTGTATTGGACGGACGTACTCACTGTTAAGGTATTTCCCGCGGACCCTTGCTCAGGATCGACCTCTGTTTCAATGATCTCGCTTAGTTCAGGCAGAGCATTTAGGATGATATCTCCCTCTTTTAAGGATGAAGCGACCTGATCAAGAGCGAGTTTGAGCAGGTTAGTTGTGAGAATTTCGCCGGCTTTTGTTCGATCAGCATCACTTGGTGCTGGTACTGGCAGATCTGCGCCACCACTGGTCGGGGTCAGATTGGTCACGGATAGTTCTGCTCCTAAAACCTCGTTGATCCTGGTCACAGTGTTTTCAGGCAGATTGGCGAGGATCCCGGGTTCCAGAGCTTCAATCTGCAGGACGACCTGACTCCCAATCCCGTCTGGTGTAGCTCCTGCCTGGGTGGTGATGAATAGCGGGGAATTCTCTTCAGAAGAACTGAGAACTGTATTTTTTGGGATCAGGATCGCATTCTCCCCTAAATTCGTGAAGGTGACTTCACCTCTGGCAAATTCAGAAGCAATTAATAATGTGCCGGTTGTTGGGAGGGAAATTTGATCTTGCACTAAAATCTCTATCGTCCGCGAGGGGATATTTCCGGATATGCTGATGTTTTCCAGATCTCGAATGGCTTGAACAGGAATAGATATTTCTCTCCTGCTTGAATCCAGAGGTATGGTTACTGTAGCACTGGGCAATAAGGTGGCTCCAATTGCCAAAACAGCTGCAACAGCCAGTGCAAATAACGTAATCCTGGCCCAGGTAGGCATTTGGGAGCTGGTTTTTACCTGATCTTGATCCCTGCCAAAGAATTCCCGGGGCTTCTGGGCTTGATGAACAACATCCTGCCTGATGAATTCCCGAAAGGATTTTCTCCAGGGTTGAAATTGAGCAGTCGAGCGGTTTTGAAAGACCGGGATGCCAACTTCTTCAGCCTGGTTGATAATTTTCTGATCTCTGGTCAGCAGCGCCAATTGGCTGCCGTGAGCAGAACAGTACCTTTCCAGCAGCACAAGATCGAGCCGATTTCGGAGAATTTTGCCCTCATCCGGCCACTCAAGCAAAACGCGAGGTGCTTGTGACCATTCCATTTTATCTTTGACGGATAGCGTGTCATCATGGGGCTCAAGCTGGATGATTTGTGTCTTCACGATGATATTTTACCAAAAATCGAACAGCTGCGCCTGGCAGCAGGGCAGCTGTTGAGTCCGGGTGAAGGTTTCAGGATGATTTCAGTCTAAAAGGGTTCCCTCGATCCATTTGCTAACACTTTCTAAAGCGGATTTAAGCTGGGAGGGGTCTTTTCCACCAGCCTCTGCAAGGCCAGGACGGCCGCCGCCTCCGCCACCTACCTGGGCAGCAACGAACTGGATTAAATCTCCAGCTTTGATGCCTTTTTCGACCAGGTCGTCAGTTACCGCTGCGATCAGGCGCGGAGAGCCATCTATGACTGCGCCGAGAACTACCACACCGTTCTTTGGCACTTGCTGTCGGAAGTGATCTGCAGCTAAGCGCATGATCTCCAGATCAGAATCTTCCATGATCCGGGTTAATATTTTGATTCCAGTGATTTCCTGCACGGTATCTAAGGCCTGGTTCAGTTCGATCAATGCTAGTTTTTGAGATAATTTATCACGGGATTTCTCAAGCTTTTTGCTTATCTCAAGAACAGTTTTGATTTGCAGAGCAATTTGATCGGAACCAGTCGACAAATATCCAGCAGCATTTTTCAATTCCTGGAACCTGGTCTGGACCAATTGGTAAGCTGCTCTGCCCGTTACGGCTTCTATTCTCCGTATTCCAGCAGCAGTACTCGATTCACTTGTGATCAGGAACAAACCTATCTGGCTGCTGCGTTCGCAGTGAGTGCCCCCGCATAATTCGTATGAGAAATCTCCCATTTTAATTGTTCTTACAACATCGCCGTATTTTTCTCCAAATAATGCTCGGGCTCCACCATCAATCGCTTCCTGGATAGGTTTATGTTTGATATTTAATATATGGTCTTCCAGGATACGGCGGTTTACTTCTTCTTCGACAGCTTTAATTTCCTGTTCGGTTAATGCCTGGTTGTGGGTGAAATCAAAGCGCAAATGGTCGGGTGCAACCAGTGATCCAGCTTGCCGGGCATGTTCTCCAACAATTTTATCCAGAGCTGCGTGCAGCAGGTGAGTGGCAGTATGGTTGCGAATGATATCTAACCGACGATCCTGATCCACCTGAGCTGTGGCATGAACACCAGTAACAGGGGATCCTTTGATCACTTTCCCAAGATGAACGATCATCCCCGCGGCGGGTTGATAGATATTTGAGATGTCTATTTGCCAGTCAGCACCGGTGATCTTCCCGGTATCAGATACCTGGCCACCAGATTCAATATAGAATGGAGTTGCCGGTAAGACAATTCCAACATTATCTCCCTGAGCAACAGATTCGGAAACAACCCCCTCTTTGATCAAGGCCAGCACATTCCCGGTGGTTGATAATTCCTGATATGGGTTGTTAGCAACTCCTCCGGAATCCAGGAGACCATTTTCCTGCAGCGTGCTGAGTAATCCTCTGTAGAGCTCTACTTCTTCCCCTCCAACATCTCCCATTGCCTGACCTGCACCAGAGTTGAGCCGGTGGCGATCCATTGCCTGGATAAATTCTTCTTCATCCACATCCAAATTACGCTCTTTGGCGATATCGCGGGTTATTTCAAATGGCATGCCAAATGTCGTGTATAAATTGGCAGCTTTTTCTCCGGAAAGGATACCCTTGTCCTGGATTTCATCAAGCAGGTCTTCAAGATGCAGAATTCCGTTTTCCAGCGTCTTTTGGAATTGTTCCTCCTCCCGGGTGATGGTGTCCAGGATGATCTTGCGGTTTTGTTTTAATTCCGGATAGGCATCCTGGTAAAGATCTATGACTACGGATGCGATCTTTGCCAAAAAAGCAGAATTCAGGTCCAGGTGACCACCAAAGCGGTATCCGCGGCGGATGATCATCCGGCAGACATAATTTCGGCCCAGGTTGCCGGGCACAACCCCATCCGCAATCAGAAATGCTGCTGCCCGGGCATGGTCAGCAATCACCCGATAGGGAGTAAAGTTATTTTCCCTTTCCTGGTCTGTATGGCCGGTTAATTCCTGGACAGCTTCGATAAGCGGAAACATCAGATCTGTTCTATAGGTGGATTTCTTTCCCTGCAGTAGCGCTACAGCTCTATCGAATCCCAGACCTGTATCAACGTGCTTGGCGGGTAGTGGTTCCAAATTCGCGGGATCTTTCCTATTATATTGAATGAAGACCAGATTCCAGAATTCAATAAATCGGTCCGTGTCGAGGACTGACTCATCGTTAAAGGGGCCCTCTTCGGGTCTGAGATCAAAATGGATCTCAGAACTTGGTCCGCAGGGACCGGTTTCTCCCATCTCCCAGAACAGATCCTTTCTTCCCTGGAAAAAAAGATGTTCCTTGGAAAATCCTGGCTGCTCCAGCCAGTATCTGGCTGCTTCCTCGTCAGTAGGGATTTCAGCCAATTCGTCTTTAAATACCGTGGCATAGAGGCGTTCCTTGGGCATTTCCCAGACCTCTGTCAATAACTCCCAGGCATAAGCTGATGGCTTCTTTTTTATAATAATCACCGAAAGACCAATTCCCCATCATTTCAAAAAATGTGTGATGCGTGTCATCCTGGCCGACATCTTCCAGATCGTTGTGTTTGCCTGCTACTCGCATGCATTTTTGTGAGTTAGTCGCCCTGGTATAGTCACGCTTATCAAGACCCAAAAAGACATCCTTGAACTGCACCATGCCTGCATTTGTAAATAGCAGAGTAGAGTCACCTCCTGGTACAAGCGATGAAGACCGGACGAATTTATGCCCTCTTTTAGTAAAAAAATCGATATAGGATTGCCGGATTTCGTTTCCAGTTAATTTATTTTTTTTCATATGAACACCTTGACTTAGTTCTAAAAAGAAAAACCCGGACGATCAATATGTCCGGGCTAATATTGTAAACTTTATGATCGTTTTTGGATAGAATCAATCACCAGCTGCCCGGTCCGGAGGGAATGTCTGTGGCGGCTGCGCAGCCAATAACAGCAGCCGCCAGGCTAGCAGCGGCTGGCACTTTTTGATCCATGAACCAGCTAGTGGAAATTATAAAAATCATTAATAGTATTATACTGGATAGTCAATTTACGGGCTAGAGATAATCCTTGGCAGATATTGATCATACTGCCTTAGAAAAACCAGTTTCATCACCGTATCATAATATGGTTCCTGATATGGTAGAATTTTTACGCTTTATAATTTTTATTAAGCCTAATTTTGAGTAGAATCGACTCAAGAGAAAAGCACTTTCAGGAGGATAACGAGGGTAATGGGTAATTTAAGGCGTATTGTGCTGGATGTTTTAAAACCACTTGAACCCAATATAGTAGATCTAGTACAAAGAATTTCAACTCTCGATGGTGTTGAAGGGGTTAACATAACAATATACGAAATCGACCACCATGTAGAAAATGCCAAGATCACTGTTGAGGGAGAACAATTATCCTATCAGACACTGGAACAACTGATTGTCGAGAGTGGAGCAGCGGTCCATTCAATTGATGAAGTTGCTGCTGGAAAGAGAACTGTTGAAGAAGTCGAGACACATCAAGACTAACAATGAAATTTAACCCGTTCAGACGGTCATCATATTTTGCATATTTAGAAGAAATCAGATCCTATGACCGGTTAGTTGGCATCACAGAAATTGCCCGCCGTTATTTTGCGATGAATGCCTTTGATGGTGTTCTGACTACTATCGGTGTCCTGGCGGGGAATTATCTAGCTGGAGTCAGGGATCTTTCCATACCAATTCGGACCGGCATCGCAACTTCAATCGCGATGGGGATTTCAGGTTTGTGGGGCGCTTATCTAACTGAAACAGCTGAGCGGAGCCGGGAACTATCTGATTTGCAAAAGATTTCCCTGATCGATCAATCCAAGACCTCGATTGGCAGGGCGTCCAGATTTGCTGTAATCATAGTATCAATTGTCGATGGACTTGCTCCTGCCCTGGCCGCGCTGCTGGTAATGATCCCTTTGTTCTTTGGTGATTTGATTAACAATCCTGTGCTTTCCTATGCTCTCGCTGGGGGAACAGCTCTGATCTGTTTATTCGGTCTCGGTCTTTTTCTAGGGAAGGTCTCTGAAGAGAATTTAATTGGATTTGGCCTTAAGACCCTGCTGGCTGGAGTTCTGGCAATTGCTGTCAATTTCCTGTTGGGAGCAGAATAGGATCTGCCTCAACTCCCTGGGATAGCTATCATGAAAAAATACCTCTATCTGACAGTTTTTGTGTCTGGGATGACTACCCTGGGCATAGAATTTGCTGCATCTCGTTTGCTGGGCAGTGTGTTCGGCACATCAAACCTGGTCTGGGCAGCCATTATTGGCCTGATACTGATCTACCTTACTGTCGGTTATTATCTGGGAGGAAGATGGGCTGATAAAAATCCCAGCTATGTAGTATTTTATACGATCCTGATCTGGGGCGCGTTTACGGCGGGGATTGTTCCCTTTGTTGCCCGTCCTGTGTTGATTGCTGCTGCGGATGCATTTGACCAGCTTCAGATTGGTGTCCTGTTGGGTGCATTTTCTGCAGTCCTCGTTCTTCTGGTCATCCCAATCACTTTGCTTGGAACAGTTTCCCCGTTCGCTATTCGTCTTGTGATCACAGATTCAAAAGAAGCGGGCCAAACAGCAGGGAAGATTTACGCGATCTCGACCCTGGGTTCTTTTTTAGGTACATTCACTCCTGATTTGATTTTGATTCCCTGGCTTGGAACCCGACTGACGTTTGTGGTATTTTCTGTACTGCTGAGCCTGGTTGGCCTGATCGGGCTGAAAATCCATTCTGGCTGGAAGTCAGTTCTAAAATGGATTTGGATGCCGATTCTGATCATATTGTTGGGAGTCATCTGGGGATCAGGACCCATCAAGAAGACAGCAAATCAAATTTATGAAAAGGAATCCTCATATAACTACATCCAGGTGCTGGAAGAAAATGGCTACAGACTACTGCGCTTGAATGAAGGCCAGGGGATCCATTCGATTTACCACCCTGACCAGGTTGGATATAGGGGGACCTGGATGCAGGTCCTGGCAGCTCCTTTCTTTAATCCTGCACCATTTCTGCCCGGAGATGTGGAGGACATGGCCATTATCGGATTAGCTGCCGGAACTTCAGCCCGCCAGGCTACAATCGTGTTCGGTCCCCTGCCTATTGATGGTTTTGAAATTGACAGCGAAATTATCAAGGTTGGCCAGGATTATTTTTCGATGACAGATGAGAATCTTAATCCCATCTCCCAGGATGGGCGCTGGGGCTTAAATCAGAGCGGGAAAAAATATTCTCTGATCAGTATAGATGCTTACCGGCCACCCTATATTCCCTGGCATTTCACAACCCGGGAGTTTTTCAGCATTGTTTTTGATCACCTGGAGGACGACGGGGTATTGGCTTTAAATGTCGGCCGAACACCCGAGGATGAAGAGTTGCTGGCGGGTTTGGTAGCGACCATTCAAACGGTATTTCCATCGGTCTATGTGATGGATGTGCCCGCTACTTATAACTCGATGATCTACGCAACCGTTCGCGAAACCAAGTGGCAAAATCTTGAAAACAATTATTTGCTCCTGGAGGATGATGAACTAATCGAGCCAATTCTTCTCCAATCGATCAGGATTGTCCTTGAAAATAGAAGACCGGTTCCTGAGGGTGGAATGATTTTTACGGATGATAAAGCGCCTATCGAGCGGATCACTAATATGATGGTCTTAAACAATATTCTTTATGGTCCGGTATTCCTGGAAGACTAAAACTATGACTTTTTATAGGAAAATATTAAAATTTCTAATTAGTATCTCAATCCCGTTGTTAATCAGTGCTGTATCGATCTTGATCTTATTAAGTCCGTTGTTCATGAATTTGGAATATCGGCGTCCAAACTTCCCGGCAGATAATTACGGATTCTCTACAGAGGAGAGGCTTAGTTTTGGAAACAAAACCAGGCAGTATTTGATCTCGAACATGGATTTGGATGAACTCAGGGAGTTGGAATTCGCCGGGGGTGACCCGATTTATACAGAAAGGGAGCTGACTCACCTTAAAGACGTCAAGGTGGTCCTTCTAGGAGTGCTGCAAGCGGTTGCTGGAGCTATTGTAGTTCTTTCGCTGATTGGAGCTATCGCGAATTCGCAGAATTGGATGGATGATTTCTTGCGGGCTGTGTACTTGGGAGGAAAAATTACCGCAGGTTTATTAGTGGCAATCTTGTTTATGACACTGCTCAATTTTCAATCCCTGTTTACAAATTTTCACTTGATTTTTTTTGAAGGCGACAGCTGGCTTTTCTACTATTCTGATACTTTGATTCGGTTATTTCCTATCCCTTTCTGGCAAGATATCTTTATTGTGTTTGGCCTGTTTACACTCGCAGGTGGGATCATACTGGGGTGGGTGCTTCCGGCCCGGCTTCAGAGGATCAAGAAGTAGGCACCGGAAATAAAGGAATAAAACTAGCGAGACAATTAATTAAAAAAGGCAGCCGGTTGGCTGCCTTTTTATTTTTTTTATAAAAGTCGGCCTGTCAATCAAGCTCCGAATTTT
The DNA here is from genome assembly GCA_963751575.1 of uncultured Chloroflexia bacterium. Lineage (GTDB taxonomy): Bacteria > Chloroflexota > Anaerolineae > Anaerolineales > UBA11858 > B10-G9. Next base: position 637,045 of record CAVVUX010000002.1, read on the forward strand.
TTCAGTCGACCTGCATGAGCCAGGGCGAGTGACATGGTCTCGACAGCAGGGAAGGTTCCTAAACCGCCGCGGGCACAATTCCTTTCTGAAAAAGCAACTTCCAGGTCAGTCCGATGTGTTTTTGGTGCCCAAAGTAAAAATGGAACAGGATGCCAGGAGTGAGATCTAAGCAAAGCTGGAGTTGAGTGGTCTCCTGTGACAATTAACACGTCTGGTTTAAGATCCAGCAGTTGGGGAAGAGCTTGGTCGACGCCTTCTATGATCTTAGCTTTTGCTGCTAAGTTACCGTCTTCACCATAACTATCAGTTTTCTTGACATGGATAAAGAAAAAATCATACTCCTGCCAATGATTTTGGGCAGTTTTGAATTCAGCGGAAGGACCTTCACCCTCTACTTCAAGCACATCCATACCTACTAATTGGGAAACACCTTTGTACATGGGATATTCTGCGATGCAGGCCGCGTTGAGCTGATAAGAATCCTTGTATGTTGGAAAACCGGGATCCGTCGCAAAACCACGGAGTAAAAACCCATTGGCCTGGGGTTGATCCGCCAGTGCCAGATGGGCAGCTTTGACCCATTTTCTAACCAGCTCGGCTGTCATTTCTGATTCTGGCTCCAGGGCTTCAACCTGGAGAGGGGGTAGGCCAATCTCTTGAGGATCAGTATCGTTCAGGGCTGGATTGAGATCCTTGCCCCGGATCAGAAGCACAAAACGGTATTCCTTAACCTGCTTGACTTCAACTTCAACTTCAGAAATTTGGACATCGTTCAGCAGATCAATTATCGGAGCAGCGTCGGTCTGGGATATTCTTCCTGCCCTGCGGTCTGTGATATTCCCATTTTTATCCAGTGTGCAGAGATTTCCGCGGGCAGCAATTTCTCCAGCTTTCACTGCAATATTAACTCCAGCGGCTTCCAGGGCTCCCCGACCGATCACATACTCTAGGGGCTCATAACCAAATAGAGCCAAATGGGCTGGTCCTGAACCAGGTGTGATCCCATAGCGGATCGGGATAGTTTGACCAAGGGTCCCTGCTTCAGCCAGCCGATCCAAATTTGGCGTGGAGGCTAATTCAAGGGCAGTCTGTCCATCAGCAGTTGTAGATATATCTCCCAGCCCATCCATTATTAAGAGAACGATCTTAGATCGATTTGGATCGAGTAAGGGTTTTAAATATGAATGGGGCATAAATCCTCCACTAAGAAAACATCTCCCCACAATCAATTCCGCGAGGAGATGCTTTAGAAATTATGATAGGCCGCGTTTACTTGATGACTTGTTCTGTTTCTTTATCAAATACGTGCATATTGTCCATGTTAAAAGCTATCGTTACCTGGTCACCCATTCCATAACTGGTTCTGGGGTCTACCCTGGCAACATATTCACTCTCTCCGCTTTTTAGGAAGAGGAAGATTTCATTTCCCATCAGCTCAGTCAGGTCGACAATGGCTTCCACTGTCTGGGCGATGATGCGGGGTGGTGCAAAATTCGGATCATGGATATCTTCAGGGCGCAGACCAAATACAACTTTTTTTCCGATATGGACCTTAAAAGCTTCCAGGCGATCATCTGGTACTTTCACAGCGAAAGCGTCAGTTTTGATCAGGATATCATTTCCTTTTTGAACCAGCTCGGCGTCAAAGAAATTCATAGCCGGGGAGCCGATGAAACCGGCAACGAATAGGTTCTCCGGGTGATCATACAATTTCTGGGGTGTATCTACCTGCATCAAAACGCCGTAATTCATCACAGCTATCCGGCTGGCCATTGTCATGGCTTCGACCTGGTCGTGAGTCACATAAATAAAGGTAGTTTCAAGTCTTTGATGAAGTTTGGTTATTTCTGCCCGGGTTTGAACCCGCAATTTCGCGTCAAGGTTTGAAAGTGGTTCATCAAGCAGGAACACCTGGGGATCACGGACGATTGCCCGGCCAAGAGCGACACGCTGCCTCTGGCCGCCCGACAGCTGGCGGGGTTTCCGGTTTAGAAGTGGTTTTATGCCGAGAATCTCTGCCGCGTCATTAACGCGACTTTCAATTTCATCTTTAGGGTAATCCCGAAGCTTTAAGCCAAATGCCATATTATCGTAAACTGACATGTGTGGGTAAAGAGCATAGCTTTGGAATACCATGGCGATATCACGGTCTTTGGGCGCTACGTCGTTTACTACCCGGTCACCAATTTTGAGTGTTCCTTCTGTTATATCTTCCAAACCGGCTAGCACTCTAAGAGCTGTGGATTTACCACAGCCTGATGGACCAACTAAAACCAGAAATTCTTTATCCTCAATCACAAGATTTAAGTCATCGACGGCAACAACTTCGTCAAAACGTTTATAGACATGTTCATATGTTACGCTAGCCATGAAGCTATTCTCCTTTATAAGTATTTAAAAGTGGATGATGGATAACTTTGGATATTATACATGATGTGCAATTTCTTTCCAATTTTTTAACGTTCAAGAATATAAATATAAATAGATATTTTGATGGAATTAAGGATGCTGAGATAGTTTATCCCTTGTCTATAACTGGTACTCGATATAGAATGTGAGCATGTCAAAAGAGAAGGAAACTCCTGTCAGAAGGCAGTACCTGAATATCAAAAAACAGTATCCCAACTCTATTATATTTTTCAGGTTGGGAGATTTTTATGAGACATTCGATGAGGATGCGGTAACTGTCTCACAGGTATTGGATATCGTGCTGACCTCCAGGACTGTAGGAAAGGGTGCCAGGGTTCCGATGGCAGGTATACCTCATCATGCAGCAGAGAATTATCTGTCCCGTCTAATCGAACGCGGTTATCATGTCGCGATCTGTGATCAAATCGGGGATGTGCCCGTTAATGGTTTGATGCCGAGGGAAGTAGTTCGGGTCATAACACCGGGAACAATCGTTGAGAGCAGTTTGCTCCCGGGAGATGGGAATAATTATTTAGTCAGTGTGGTCATCTCAGATCAAAGAGCTGGGATCGCTTATGCTGATATTACAACGGGCGAGTTTGCTGTCACAGAAATTGAAGGGAAATATATTGAGGATTTGGTCCGGTCAGAACTGTTGAGGCTTGATCCAGCAGAAATTTTACATCCTGATAATCTCCATCTCGAGGGCAATGGTTATTCTGGACATTTTACAGATTTTCCAGCCTGGCGATTTGAAGAAGAACGCTGCACAGATGTGCTAAAAGAACACTTTCAGGTCAAAACCCTGGATGGATATGGAGTGCGTGGATTCCCGTTTGCTATTATGGCTGCCGGAGCGATCATCCAATACCTGGAAAAAACACGGAAAGGATCAATCCAGCTTCTGACAGGTTTGAGCCGTTACAGTCTAGAAGAATTCATGACCCTGGACGCTGCTACCAGAAGAAATCTGGAACTTACCGAAACGATCAGGACCGGGAGCGCTGCCGGGTCATTGTTTGGTATTTTGGACCAGACTATCACGCCGATGGGAAAAAGATTGCTCCGGCAGTGGGTCAGTAAACCCTTGCTTGATGTGGAAAAAATAAGAAATCGCCATGATGGTGTCGAGATATTCTTCGAGGATGGCCTTCTGCAGGGGAGAAATCCGGGAGAAACTAAAAGGCTTGGGTGACCTGGAGCGGTTGAGCAATCGCGTGGCGGGGGGAACTGCTCAACCCCGTGACCTGGTTGGGATCAGGGAGACATTGATCCAACTGCCCGGGATCAGGGCTTTATTTCCTGAGAAAAATGATCAGGACAATTTTTTGCATAATCTGTTCAAGGATTTCTCTTTATGTTCCGATATTCTGGATTTGATAAGAAGCGCTCTCGAAGATGAACCTCCGGCGGTGGTGGGGAAAATCGGAATTATCCGAGAAGGATATTCAGAAGAACTTGACAAAATTCTTTCTGATACCAAACATGCCCGGGATTGGATTGCCAACCTTGAGACAGTAGAAAGAAAAAAAACAGGCATTGAGACTTTGAAAGTCAGCCACAATAAAGTCTTTGGTTATTATATTGAAGTCACCAAGGCAAAAGCTGACCAGGTTCCTGATCACTATCTACGCAAACAAACACTTGGTAAATGCAGAGCGATATGTCACGCCAGAACTGAAGGAATATGAGACCCAGGTTTTAATGCCGAAGACCAAATCAAGGATGTTGAAAGGAAACTATTCCTTGATCTGTGCGGGCGAATTGTGATCCAGGTCGATCGATTGCTCACCTCGGCCAGAGTTCTGGCAAAATTGGATGTCGTGGCAGCACTGGCTGAAATTGCCGCAACCCAGGGCTATATTAGGCCAGATATGGTGGACGACGATTTACTCGAGATTGAAGAGGGTCGCCATCCAGTTGTTGAGCAAACCTTGCCTGGATCCAGGTTTGTACCCAATGATACTATTTTCGAACCCGGCGAGCGGATCCGTATTTTAACCGGTCCAAATATGTCGGGAAAATCAACTTTTTTGCGGCAGGTTGCCTTGATTGTACTCCTGGCCCAAACTGGCAGTTTTGTTCCAGCAAAATCCGCCAGGATCGGACTTATAGACCGGATATTTACCAGGATTGGCGCTCAGGACGAGATCCATGCCGGACAATCTACTTTTATGGTGGAGATGGTAGAAACAGCCAATATCCTTAACCATGCCACGACAAGAAGTCTGCTGATCCTCGATGAAATCGGACGTGGAACCAGTACATATGATGGAGTAGCGATTGCCTGGGCTGTGATCGAATATCTCCATAATCACCCGGAGAAACGGGCAAAAACCCTTTTTGCGACTCATTATCACGAATTAACGGAACTGCCAGAGCTTCTGCCCGGGATCCGGAATTACAAGGTTTCGGTCAGTGAAGCTGATGGAACTGTCGTTTTTCTGTATAAAATCGCTGCGGGTGGTGCGGATAAATCGTATGGGATCCATGTTGCTCAGATCGCTGGCATGCCTTCGAATGTGACTCTCCGGGCAGAGGAAATCATGAGGCAGTTGGAACAATCATCCGGGAAAGCCGTCAAATCTGATCAAGAATTGTCACACCAGATGGCCTTGTTCCCGCAAACTAATCCGTTATTGATCGAATTGAAAAATCTGGATATCAATGCGCTTAGTCCCCTTGAAGCATTGAACTTGATCTTCACCTGGAAGAGGAATTATTTGGCAGACCAGGATAATGAAGACCAGCATTAATAGCTGCTGGCTCGAAATAAAAAAAGCTCCCAGGTCTTTCGGGAGCTTTTTTATTATTAGATTTATTTTACTGATGATTTTCAACGACAGCCAGAACTTCAGGAAGATCCAAACCCAGGCTGGTTAGTTTTTCTTTGGTTGGAACACCATCGCTGGTCCATCCTCGGCGCTTATAGACAACTCCCAACAATCGAAGATATTGGGCTTCCCTGTATTTCCTGAGCAGTGTGTTTTTTTCCGAAGTGCTTAGTCCAGCCGGATCGATCTTGACCAGCTCCAGGAGCTGTTTATCATATCGCTCCTGCCTGGATTCATACTCTTCATCTGTTACTGGTCCCATCGCCCGATAGGGTGGAAAATCATGTTCCCTGGTTCCAAAGCCTACCCTGAGATTGAACACCCGCTGGAAATTGTAAACCCGTTCTGACTGGTCCAACAGATCATCAGGAGTTACTTTTATGCCTGTCACACCCTCGTAAACCCAGGTGTAATTCTCAACATGTTCAGGGATTCTTTCCGGTTTATCTGTATCCTTATTATCGATGGGTTTTATGTCATTCCAGGGCAATTTACATAAGCCATGGATGCTGAACCAGGTTCTCCACATCGGGAAATAATGCAGCGCTTCGGCTTTTTCTTCAAAAGATGGCAGCAAATTCTCGACCTGGTCCATAAAGATCAGCCAGGCTTCATCGTGCTGGCCACCTTTTAGAGCCATCCCGTAGCCACCTTGCTGGGCAATTGATTCTTTGGTCATATATTCTGAGATTTCCATGCCTTTTACTTCCATGGCAATGTCGTGTAAAAATGCAGGATCTCCCCCGAATTCTTCTGCAAAATAGGTTTTCAGGTAGCGTGATCCCTGTCCAACAAGCACACCAAAACCCTCACCCTTGGCCATCTGGTGCAGCAGTTCCAGGGCAGTGGCAGAATTTCCCCAACTCAAGTCCAAACCACCGGTGTTTTTTGCTGAGATAACTCCGTACTGGAAACATTCCATGCAGAAGGCGACTGTATTTGAAAACGAGATCGTATCAACGCCGTACGTATCACAATAGAAGTTCATTTCCAGAATTGCTTCAGGATCAAAGACTCCGATATTCGCTCCTAAGCCGGCGGCATTTTCATATTCAGGACCGTCAACGAGGACTTTCTCACCTGCATGTGGTCCAGTTTTTAGATTGAAATCCGTCGACAGCATGGGAGCAAGCCATTGTGCATCCCAGCCAGCAGCTGTCCATCCGTTTGTCTTTGGTGAATGCCTCATGCCAGGTAGTGGAATCGATCTCAACGTGTTCAGGGTGTGACCCATACCGGAAATTATTTACCGGCAGCAGATCAAAATGGTCCATGATTTCAACCAGATGAGCGGTACCGATTTCGCGCATATTATTCTGCTGTTCATCATATTTGGTAATTTCCTGGTTGATGCGCTTGCCTGCTTCGCGGATCAGTTCTGGCTTGGCAGGGTTATTGCTTGAACCGCTGGTACCTGCATATCTGACAACAATGCCTTTTAGTTTTTTATCTCGGAATACTCTCCCCGAACCTCCCCGGGCAGCTTGCTTGACCCGGACCTCCATTCGTTTGGGATCAAAAAAGCTGATATTGAGACCAGAATAACGGATATGATTGGCAGCTTCTCCGGTTGTAATTACAGAGACATTCTTTTGATCTTTTTCATCCAGGGCATACATCCTGGTGAGGATACCAGCCAATGGATAGGTGTTGAGGGCTTCCTCGGGTGCTTCTTCCAATCTGATCTGATGCTCATTACCGTCTATGACAATAATCAGGTCCCTGGCGGCTTTGCCAGTGATCTCGAGGGCATCAAAACCCGAAAATTTCAAAAATGGAGCAAAAAAACCACCCCCATTGCTATCAATCACAGAATTCGTCAGGGGTGAAAGGGTCACTACCGTGCTTTTTCCCATCCCGGGATAGGCAGTTGTTCCACATAATGGTCCATTGGCAATCACCAACGCGTTCTCGGGGTCATTCCAAACAGTATTATCTTTAATTGCATTCCAGAGCAGCCAGAGGGCAAAACCACGTCCGCCCGTAAAAATATCTTTCATTTGTTGTGTGACAGGTTTTTCCGAGATTTCCATCTTGCTGAGGTTGATATGTAAAGTACGATTTGCGTATCCTTTATCGACCGCTCGTTCCTCGTAATCGTAGCTGGCAACAATTTTATGGGATTTCAGGTATTTGGTAATTTCCGACATTCCCGCCTTCCTCTCCAGATTTGATTATTTTGATTGGTTTTCAAACAACAGCAATTATACACTGAAACGAACTGATCTGACCTCGAAGGAGGATTTTCAGGATTTTTGGATAATAATCCAGTTAATTTCATCCTCAAGGGACCGGAAATGACCGGTTTATCCACTGACAAATCAGGATTACAGTCATAGTCCAGCTTTCTATTTGGCAAGTAGCTATTGCGTATATCAATGATATCGTTTAAAATCAAGCAACTGATCATTGGCACTCTCGCAGGTTGATCAGATTCCATTTCTTAGGGAAAATATGCTGAAAAAGACCCTGAAGATTCTTTTATTTTTGTTTATTTTGGGATTGATTTCAGCTTGCACTGGTACTGAGAATTTTAGCTCAACGTACTATCTGGTAGATCCGCGATTTACTGAATTGTATCAGCACCTGGAGGGGGAATCTACGCTCGGTCCACCGATTTCCAATAAAAAATATGTTGCTGGGACAAGCCTTGAGAAGCAATATTTTGAGGGCGTGGTGATGGTTTTTGATCCGGATACTTCACCCAGGTATTATCTTGAACCAGTTGGGCGTGACGCAGGCTTCTCAGATCTGCCTAATAATCCACCGGATAACTCTCAAGCCAGGTATATCAATAATTTCATAATTCCAAATGAATTTGGACAGTTTTTTGATCAATTAGGAGGAGAACGCTGGGTTGGTTTGCCTCTTACCAGGGCTAGATTAAATCCTGACAAGAATACGATTGAACAATATTTTGAGAATATGGGATTCTTTAGATTTGCTGATGACCCTCCAGGAACTGTCCATTTGATGCCCTACGGGCTTTGGAAATGTGCCGGAGAGTGTGCCAAATACCCTGGACTTGAAAATGCAGGTATCAGTCCTTCTGCCAGCGAAGAAATTCCATCTCCATTCGGAGAAGCTATCGCCAGGCTTGGTACTGAATTTACCGGGAGTACAGTTTCTGGAGCATTTAGAACGGATAACGGAACAATTGAACAAATTTACCAGAACGTAGTTTTGTACCAGGACAGCGCCAGTCCATTGGGAGTTTCCCTCCGGCCAATATCGACAATGTTAGATCAAACAGCAGATAGGCTGCAGCAACGCCAGGAAGGGGCTGAGGACTATTTCAGGGAAACAAAAGATGGAAGCGGATATTATATTCCAGCATATTTCATGGATTTTATTGATCGGTTTTATGGATTTGTGATTTCTGGTGAGCCGATTTCGCCATTAAACGAGATCCGAGAAGGTGTTTCCCAACAATGTTTTGAGAACTATTGTTTAATTTATGATGCTCTGGCTGCTCCAAACCAGCAGGTGCGCCTGCTTCCACAAGGACAGAAGTATAAGGAATCGTTCCAGCGCTCAGCAGGCCAGGCAAAAAATCAGCCCAGTGTTCAGAGGAATATTCAGCTCGATATCTGGGAACAACTCCCGCAAATCACTTCATCTGAATCTCAGCAAATTGGAGCTTGTATTCACGACTCTGGCAATCCGCTGGTTAATGTTCGGGCAAGCGTTACACTTGCTTATGGAACTAATGGCCAAAGTGTTTATCAGTTCGAACCGACAGATTCCGGTGGCTGTTCATTCTTGATGCTGGATCCGATCCAGGCAGAGAATGGAACCCCGGTTGACTACCAGGTTTGCTTCCATGGAATCGGTGATCAGGATTATTGTCAGAAGGATAGTTATTTGATCTGGGGAAATTCAGATATTGATCTGGTGATAGTTCCAACCGAAGATCAAGCTGGTAATGATCCTGTCAGTGGAGTAATCCTGGTAGATACCTGGGAGCTCCACCCTCAAATTTCTTCCTCGGAAAACCAGGAGATCGGGGCCTGTGTCCATCAGAACAGTGAGCCGCTGGCAGATCTGAATGCCCAATTACTTCTTGAAACGCCATCTAAGGGTGTCGTAACCTATCATACCGCTGCGACAGACCAGGGAGGTTGTTCGTTTTTCCAGCTGGACCCAGTCACTGAATCCAATGGCGAAACAATTGCTTACCAGGTTTGTTTTACGAATAAGTACGGCGAAAATTATTGTAAACAGGATAGTTTTCTGATCTGGGGTAATCCCTGACCTGCATAAATTAAACTTACAACCCGGCATTCAATTCGATGCCGGGTTATTTTTAATGGAGTTCGCTGAATAGTTCTATCTGGTCGATCGGGGGTCCAAGGCTGTAAAGGATAAAATTAAATGGTATTTCCTGCTCGGTGGCCAATTCGCCTGCACTGATCCATTTTCGGAATCCTACTGGTACTCCATCGCTGAAGGCAACCGCTGCAATCCAAATCTGCTTTCCTGCTGTGTTCACCTCGGATGTTTTCACAAAACCGTTGATGTCTGCAATCTTGTTCCCTTCCCGATATTGGAAGAACTGATTGGTTATTTCTGTAAGCTGATCTGGATCTCCAGCGGGAAAAGCTGTCAGGAGTACAGAATTTGCCTGGAATGAATCTGGTAAATCAACATCTAAATATACACCGAGGGGTAAAGATTGGTCTGGATAGAGGTAATTTATCGGTGGGATAGCTTCAAAGCTGTAAACCAATGATTTGGTATTGTCGTATATATTAATGGCAGCGCTGATATTTTCCAGGACTATGGCTTGATCATTCCTGACCATCAGGATGCACCAGGCCCCTTCGTCCCTATTCGGGTAGCACCAGGGATCTGTAACAGGAAGGGGATAGGGTGTTGGAGTAGGGACACTCAAGCCTTCTTCATCGGAGAACGGGATCACTAGCTCGGTTCCTACCTCCAGAATGCTGGTATTTACTCCAGGATTAGCTGAAACAAGTCTGTCCAGCAATATATTGTATTGGAGGGCTATTCCATATAAAGTATCACCAGATTTGATAATATGTTTAAAAGGAGTTGGAGTAGCTAAGATTGGCTGTTCTGTCGGGATAGTGACCGTAGGCGTCGCAATATCAGGCGTACTGGATTTTGCCTGATATGGATTCTGGGGGGGAGCGATGGTGAGCGTGGATATGGGAGTAGATCTGAATCCCCCGCTGCAGCCAGAAATGTATCCAATAGAGAGTAGCACAGCAGCTAACATTCTGCCTTTTCTTACCATGTGGGCATTATACCCTCACTTGTCCGTCTGGACTGCCTATGCTACACTCTGATTATCTGATTTAATCTCTGGAAAATGAATGGCTGAAGACAGACGATATATGTTGGCTAAGCTAGCCCTGGAGCAAGGTGATCGTTTTCAGGCGCGAGATCATTTAACGAACCTGCTCAAAGAAGATCAGGAAAATATTGAATATTGGCTGCTGATGAGTACAGTTGTTTCAGCAGATAAGGAACGGATATTTTGTCTTAATAAGGTCCTTAGTTTGGATCCAGGGAATAAGGATGCCAAATTAGGGATGATACTGTTTGGAGCCCATGATCCTGGCGAGCTGCGCGGCGCACCAATCAGAAAGGTCGATTGGTCGCGGGATCTTCCTGATCTCAGAATAAAAGACAAACCAAAAGAAAAACCCAAAAAGAAACAATATAACTATAAACGTCTGGTGCCCATCGTGACCGGAAGTTCGATCCTGTTGATTGTGTTGTTTTTCAGCGGTATCTTGTTTCCAAATATGCGCTCAATTTTTTCACCGAGACTGACAATTACCCCGATTACCTGGACGCCATCTGTTGATCCAGGTTTAAATGCTGGATTAACGGGTACTCCAAATCCAATCTTGCAAATTCCAATAGGTAAAGTTCTGGAGAGTCCCTATACACCAACACCGGGATATGTGATGACTCCCCACCCGGGTTATGGCTCCTATCAAACAGGGCTGGATGCTTATCGTCAGGGCGATTTTGAAACCATGTTGACTTATATGCGATCTACGGTCAACCAGGTTGAGACTGCCGATATAGTTTACCTGGTCGGCGAAGCCCTCAGAAATTTGGGCAGGTTTAATGAAGCTTTAGAGGAATACGAGCGCGTATTATTCCTGGATCCTCAATTTGCGCCAGCCTACTATAGTCGGGCGCTGATTGCACCTATCCTGGATCCAGGAGCTGATATTAAAGGAGATCTTGATCAAGCTTTAATCCTTGACCCAAGTTTTGGACAGGTCTACATCGAGAGAGCAAAATATTATCTTGACCTCGGATCATACCAGTTGGCAGCTGCGGATGCTACCCAGGCGACTATTTTCCTTCCTGAATCTCCGCTTGCACATTTTTATCGGGCCTGGTCCCTCCTTGAAATGCGAGATTATGAAGAAGCTCAGATTTCGATAGATCAATCACTGCGATTGGATATCAATCATATACCATCATATTTGATAGCTGGCAGGATCAGCCTTGAAAATGGAAACCCAAGTCGAGCCCTGGATTTGCTGACACGCTATGAACCATATGATCCTAATCGGACCTGGGAATTTTATTATTCTCTGGGAAAAGCATACTATTTAACAGGCAATGATCTTGAAGAAGCCAAAGAATTGCTAACTCAAGCGATTTCAATGGGCGGAAAATCGAAAGACCTATACCAGGCCAGGGCGCTGATCTACAGGGATCTCGGAAATCTGGATCAGGCTGTAAATGACACATTTCAGGCCAGGGATCTCGATAGATATGATTTCGAAGTTAACCAGGTCTTGGGAGAATTGCTCTATGGAAACGGCCAGTTCTTCCCTGCCTTGGTATATCTAAACATTGCTGATGATCTTGTCCGGGACGAGTATGACCAGGCACGGATACATTTTTGGAGAGCGCTTGCATTTGAGCAGTTGGACAGATTTGATGAAAGCATTGCCGAATGGAGGAACCTGGTCAGTTTGCCCCTGATTTATGTTCCAGATGAATGGGAATTTATCGCAGCGGAAAAGCTATTGCCAACAGCCACTCCAACGCCAACTGCGACATCTACACCGTCAAGCACACCAACCAATACGCTGACACATACACCCACACCAACACCGACTAGGACGCCCAGTCCAACGATTACAAGAACACCAACTCGGACTTTGACACCGTCTCCTAATCCCTAGGATTTGTCTTTTATATAGGGTTAAACCTTTATAAGAAATCTCAGGCTGACCTGGTATTGCCTTGCTATTCCTCTCTGGAAGGACTATAATGCTCGATGGATAAAAAACGAGATTATCCTTCATTGAGGGTTATATGCCTATCTACACTTATCGGTGTGAACACTGCGGCGTTCAATTCGACCGAAGACAACATTTCAGCGATGAACCTTTGACGGTCTGTCCTGAATGTGAAACAGAAACATTGCGGAAAGTCTATCTTCCTGTTGGTATAGTATTTAAGGGATCAGGTTTTTACGCCACTGATAATCGGTCACCATCTGGAATGGAATCCAGAAAAGTGGATGACCAGACTCAGACAACCGCGGAATCCCCAACTAAAGAAGCTAAACCTGCAGAAAAGAAGGAAATAGAAAAAACAGTTAAGAAGGAAGAATAAGGCGAAGTACGAATTATTGGCCAATACCATATTCAGTGAGATGAATATGGTTTTTTATTTAATAGGGGATGGCTAAAAGCTGATCAATGGAATCGGCATAAATACCAGAATAAAAACTACCAGCCCGAAGCGGGCAAGGGCTTTCCTGCGAGGATCAAGATCTGTAATTTCATCGAGAGGCTCCGCCCGGCGTTTTCCTAAGAGCAGGATTAGAAGCGCCCATAACCACCAGCCGGACCATAAAAATCCGAGGATGAGAAGGATGATCAGGAGTGCTGGTCTGATCCAGCTTAATTTGTCCCCAAACAACGCATAAATAAGATGCCCACCATCCAGCTGTCCGGCAGGCAGCAGGTTGAGAGATGTGATCAATAATCCCGCCCAGCCTGCCCAAGCAACAGGATGAATCAGAACATCAACTCCGCCAACAGGCGTGGGAAGACCAGTAAAAAAGTATTTGACCCAGTGGACCAGCGGACCAGCACTGCTAAACGACTCGGGTTGGGGAAGCCAGGCCCCATGAACCAGGTATTTTAAGAACAAATATAGAATCGAATTTCCCTCAAACATAAATCCCTCTGGTAATACTGTCGGGAGTGTATCGACCGGAGATAAAATCAAACCGATAACCAAGACGGGGATAGCAACAATCAACCCGGCCAGAGGTCCCGCCAGGCCAATATCAAGCAGGACTTTTTTGTTTTTTGGTGGTTCAAGCATTCGAATAAACGCGCCCATTGTTCCGAACGGACTAATCGGAAAGGGGATAAAGTAAGGTAGTGTTACTTTGGTCTTATGGTATTGGGCAGCGAAAAAATGACCAAACTCATGGGCAGTTAAGATGCCAATCATGCTGACCGCAAAAGCCAGGGATTGACCGAGGTTGCCTTTCAGGTGGCTCCAGATCAGGCTTAGATCAGTTGTCTCGGGGCCGGTATAAGATGTGAGCAGGCCAGAAAAAAGGATGCTGATAAAAGTGATTATGAACAGGATGATATTGATCCGGTGTTTAACTGGCTCTGTCGATATCAGACCTTTCTTAAAGATGATCAGGTGCTTATTCCCTTCAATCCGGAAAATCGGGGTCAGCTGGTAGGGTGCTAAAGCTTCTTTGAGGTAATCATATGCTTCTTCAGAAGGCCTGGTCAATAAACCCACGAATTGAATCAGGAAAATGTCCTGGGTATCACCAAGTTTGTAATGGTCAAAATCAAATACTTCTTTGACCATTTGGACCATGATATCGAGCTGGGATTCAGAATCAGGATTCGTCTGCATCTGTGACATAGCTGGATCTACCAATAATGATCTGAAAGGCGGGAGTGAATGGGAGTCGAACCCACCGCGGCTCGCATTACGACCCGCCACCGATTTTGAAGACCGGGGAGCCCACCGGGACTCAACCACCCCCCTGAACACCGCCATTATAACTTTTGCTTGAAGAGCTGTAAAGCCGCATTTAAATTCATGGATTTCTTCATTTATAAAAGCTAAATATTTACCTTGATCTGTGGTGATTGAGATTTTAATGCCAGGTGACAATTTTTAGGAACGAGCTATTTTATCCTTGACGGGTTAGATAACGTTTGCTAAAATCAGCCTCAGCAATTTAACAACTGAAAATTGAAGGATGAATAGCGACTGAGCCTCATTGATTGAGGTGACGAGGTGGAGGTCTTCCCCGCGAGGGGAATGCTAATCTGCAGGAAATTGCAGAGAAAATCGAATGATCAGCGGATGCCTCTCCAGCCCCGCCATGGGCTGGCTTATCCTTCCCGAAAAAAAAGTGCTCCAAAACCAGCGGTGACGGCAGGGACAAAATCACTTTATTGGCCCAGAGTTCAGCAAAGTGAGCAGCTCATGGGATCAAACAGGGAAGGGTCTGCTGTAAATATTTTAAATGACAAGACAGCACGCCCGAGCGTGCTGTTTTTCTTTAATCAATTCCCAGAATTTGGTTGGATCAGATCAGGTTGCTCGAAATAGAACAGGAGAAAAAAATGAAAAATAAAGAATTAATTGCGCGTGTGAAAGAAGATGATGTGAAGTTTATCTCGCTTCAGTTTTCAGATGTCACGGGTTCTGTTAAGAGTGTTGATATTACACCTCAACGCCTGGTAACCGCCCTAGAGGATGGTGTCTGGTTTGATGGGTCCTCCGTGGAGGGTTTTGCCCGAGTCCAGGAAAGTGATATGCGCCTCGTCCTCGATCCTGAAACCTATGCAGTTTTGCCCTGGAGCCCGGAAGAGTTCACAAGAGCCAGGATTTTCTGTGATATCTATAAACCGGATGGAGATCCATTTGAAGGAGATCCAAGAGGTGTCTTGAAACGAATGCTTAAGATAATTGATGAAAAAGGCTGGGTATTTAATATCGGACCAGAGCCAGAATTTTTCTTATTCAAACGCAATGGTGCTGAAGACATTCATCCTGTGCCTTATGATGTTGGGGGATATTTTGATTTTTCAGCCAGGGATCAGGCTACCCTGGTCAGAAATGAGCTCATGTACGCCTTGAATGAGATGGGGTTGGAAGTTGAGATGGGACATCATGAAGTGGCTCGAGGCCAGCACGAGATCGATTTTCATTATGGCGATGCACTGCGCACTGCTGATAACGTGATCACAATGAAATATACCGTTAAAGCGATTGCCGCAAAATATGATTTGATTGCTTCGTTCATGCCCAAACCGATCTTCGGGGTCAATGGATCAGGGATGCATACGCATCAATCGATCTTCAGCAAGGCAGGGGAGAACCTCTTTTATGATGGAAAAGATGAGAACCATCTTTCCGAGATGGCCTATCGGTTCCTGGCCGGGCAGCTAAAACACGCCCGGGGCATGTCTGCTGTGCTCGCGCCAACATCCAACAGCTATAAGCGATTAGTGCCCGGCTATGAAGCTCCTGTTTACATTGGATGGGCTCAGATCAACCGTTCAGCGCTGATCCGTCTTCCGCGCTACACAACAGGAAGGAACAAGTCTGTCCGTTTAGAATTACGCTGCCCGGATCCTGCCGCCAATCCTTATCTGGCCTTTGCTGCCATGCTGGCAGCTGGCTTGGAAGGAATTAATCGAAATTAGTCTGTCCTGCACCGCTTAATAATCTTAATATTTGGAATCTGAGCGAAGATGAGCGCAAGGAAAAGGGGATTGCGTCCCTTCCAGGATCCCTGGCGGAGGCTATGAGTGAATTTGAGGCAGATGATGTTATCAAGAATGCACTGGGTGAGACAATCTGCAGAGTATTCAGCAGGGCAAAATGGGCCGAGGTTGAAGAATATCGTACGAGGGTCACAGATTGGGAGATCGGCCGTTACCTGGAACTCGCCTGACCAAGATGATCTTAATTTGAAATCAAGTCCTAAACCTTGATTAGAGGAAACATTATGGCAGTAGCAACCAGGTCAATATCGGTAGACACAAATGGTGGGGGAGAGATCCTGGATTTGACCCGGTCTGTCCAGGATCAGATCGATTCAAGCGGAATCTCAGATGGGATCGTTACTATATTCACTCCCTCTGCGACCAGCGGCTTGACTACGTTGGAGTTTGAATCGGGTTGTATTGAGGACTTTCAAAGATTGTTTGATGAGATCATTCCACCTGGCCGTGAGTATGCTCATAATCTTCGCTGGGGTGATGGAAACGGACACAGTCATACCAGGGCAGGGATTCTGAAACCATCACTGACAGTTCCAATCACGGATGGCAATATGACCCTTGGTACCTGGCAATCCATCGTCCTGGTAGATTTTGACAATAGGTTTAGAGAAAGAGAACTGGTTGTCAAGATCATAGGTGAATAATAGGGACATCCATTAAAAAAAAGCCTGGAGTTTCTCCAGGCTTTTTTTATTATCAGCTAACGAAACCTGATCAGGTTTTCGCTATTCCAGTTGGATTTTGGTCCCTGTAATACAACCACATCGCTCCCAGACCGGTCAAGGTCACGACCACGCTGACCACAAAACCAAATCCAAATGGTACTGCTCTGAGGAAAGTGTAAAGCAGAATACCAATTAGCAGCGGCCAAAACACATGGCCTTCAAATTTTGGTGCCAGCCATCTGAGCAGCAATTTGCCGACCAGGTAAGATACAACCAGTTTGCTACCATATGTTACCAGGAGACCAAACCCGGTGATGATCAGGGCTAAGCTTGAGAATCCGACGGAGAGAATTACCCAGGAAAGCTCACCCAGCGTCACTACTCCGAAGAAGATTGCTCCGGCAATAATCAAACCCGAGGCAAGAAAACCGCCAAGGTAGACTACCAAGATTGTCACCAGCCCCCAGCCAAAGGAGGGCAGGGACTCTTTTTCGATTTTTTCGGATACATTTTCCAATAGAGCTGGCAGCTTCCAAACCATCAAACCGCCCAGGATCAACAGAGTTATTAATACTCTGATGCGTTTTACCAACCAGGCGCCTACCAGAGCAGCCGGTCCTACCCGAGAGGCTTCATCAGCAGTCCGGGAATCCATCTGGGGATCATATTCAAAATCAATTCCACCTGGAGGAGCTATCAGGATTGTCCCAGCTTGATCTTCAGAACTCTTGTATGATAGAGTACCGCCAATTTCAGCATCTTTTGATACTCGGAGCCCGGCTGGGATCACAGTATCAACACCTGGCTGATTGAACATATAGTATGACTGCTGGCCATCTGAGGTACCAGCCACTTCGGCATACACATTGTTTCCTATCGAACCGTCAATTTCAAGTGCTGCTGTTCCAGCTCTAACGTCCCGACCTATCTCGCCAGCGAGTAATGCCTGGTACGCTCCAACCAAGAGGTCTCTGCTGATGTACGATCCGGGTTCGGCTGAAAGATTAAATCCCCCATAATAGAAATTTCGTCCAATAATTGCTTCTGGCCCCAGGGTAATCGTGCTCGACCCCGCATAAACACTGCCATTTACCTGACCATTGATCCTGATCACCTGAGCTCCAGCTGCCAGACTGCCATTGATTGTGCCGTTGACTTTAACCACGTTGCCAGCGGCAAAAACATCACCATTGACAGTCCCATTGATCTCTACGGACTCTCCACTGATAAAGACATCATCATCAATGATCTCATCGGCTTCGATAATGCCATCGTCATCAAATTCTACGGCATTGGCAGTGGCTGTGATCCCAAAACCAATCGTGAAAACCAGAAAGAGAGGTACCACGATCAAAAAAATTTTCCTTTTCGTACTCATTGCTGCTCCTTTTACTGTTTGGATAGAATTCCTGGCAGGAATTCAAAATGAATGTCTGGAAAGTATACGATGGTGCGTGATTTAAGTTGCACGATTGTTATTAAGCATAAAGTCCTTCTCAGGGAAGGACTTTTGTAGCGACTTGGCTTGTCATATTGTGATTATTCGATCTTCGATATATTTATCCCAATAGCGTTTCATTCCATCTGCTGACATGCCAGATGGATTTGCTTTTTCAAAAGCGTCCAGCGTGATTTCCTGAATACCCTGCTTAATGGATCTTTCTCTGACCCAGGTTATGAACTCGGACCTTAAATCCTCAATTCCGAGATCTTGCGGCATAATTTCTGCCATCCACTGCTCTGCGGCATCCAACTCTGACAGCACTTCATCCAGGTGCCATTCCACATCGTTAAAGAATCCAAAATGGGTTGGAGCAATGGTGTTTATGCTTTCTTTTTTTAGACGTTCAATTGACTTACGCCATTTGGGTGGATGGAATTCAGGTGGAGGCATTGGGATCCGGAGATGTTTTTTGCCAGCTGATTGGATCCTTACGCCGCCAACATCTCCACTAAAGCAGATCTGATCCAGCAGGTAAACCAGGTGGTGATTGGCATGCCCGGGTGTATCTAGGGCTCGAAAAACCAGTTCACCAATCTGGATTTCTGTCCCATCAGTTACCGAGACCAACAAATCTTCCGGTACCGGTAAGATCTTTCCCCAGAGATATTCCATTTTGTCCTGGTAGAGCCTGGCAGCGCTAGAGATTAATTTTGATGGATCGAGCAGGTGAGGATATCCCCGTTCGTGAACATGGATCATGGCACCATGGCTGGCCAACCAGCCGGCTGCGCCAGCGTGGTCTAGATGAATGTGTGTTAATAGGACATGTGTGATCTCTTCCACCTTATATCCCAGGTTGTGGATGGTGTTCTTAAGCGTCTCAATGGTTGACCCAGGACCGCTCTCAATCAGGACCAAACCTTCCTTCGCTGGGATCAAATAAGATGCAATAGCGTTTGGGCAATTCAGAAAATTATGATCGATTATGTGGACTTCAGGTGTCTTTGTCATAGTATTACAGAACTTTTACAGATAAATTGTGATCTTGAATCGATATCTTGGGATTGATGATACCAGATACCAGGCCATATATTGAAGGGTTTTAATCGATCTTACCAGCTCAATTCTTAACAAAAACTGGCACCTGAAAAGTTTAAGGTTCAGGCGACTAACGTTGGGTTGCGGGAAATGTTCGGGTATGCTAGAATACGACCACTCAACCAGATATATAAGGGATTAAAGGATACACTACCCGCACATATGGGGGTATTTTGCGAAGCTAGACGATTATAACTGATTGAGTTTTTATCTTAATTTTCATTGCAGGAGCATTAATGGGAAAAGGCAATGATCCTCAAAAGCAGATAGTTAATCTTGTAATCGATACCACCTGTTCCTAAAGGATATGGCAATTGTAGCTCTGTCTGATAATGCTCTTGAGGTCTTTCGCCGACGTTATATCCGTAAAGGAGAAGATGGCGAACCCATTGAAAGTAAAGAGGAAACTTTCTGGAGGGTTGCCTATAGTATCGCCCGGGAAGAAGAGAAATGGGGCGGCAAGATCGAAAAGATTGCCGCAGAGTTTTACCATCTGCTGGCAAATAAAAGATTTTTGCCCAATTCACCCAACTTTTACAGGCGCAGGCACACCCCTTGGTCAGCTGGCTGCCTGTTTTGTGCTTCCCATCAGCGATGATATGGGAAAGTGGAGCGATGGCATCTTCCAAACACTCACGGGATGCTGCCTTGATCCAGCAAACTGGGGGCGGGAATGGATTTTCCTTTTCACGATTGCGTCCGACCAAATCCTTGATAAAGGCATCTGCCGGCCATGCTACAGGCCCGGTAGGATTTTTGAAGGTATATGACAAAGCTTTTGGGGAGATCGCCCAGGGTGGAACCAGGCGGGGGGCAAATATGGCAGTCCTGCGGGTCGATCATCCCGATATAGAACGGTTCATCACCTGCAAAAATGACGAAACTGCGATCACAAACTTCAATATTTCTGTCGGGATCACAGATGCATTCATGGAAGCTGTTGTGGCTGATGATTCCTGGGACCTGCGCTTCCCAGACGTAAAACATCCCTCATATCGATCATTTAACGGGACAATAGAACAAGCAGAAGAGGCAGGTATCCCGATCCTGATCTATGGAACGATCAGGGCCAGGGATTTATTCAACAAGATCGTATACCCAGGCTCATCACAATGGGGAGCCCGGCCTGCTCTTCCTCGATCAGGCCAACCGGGGTAATCCTATTCCCCATTTATATGATCTCGAAGCAACCAATCCCTGCGGTGAACAATACCTGGGTCCATATGAAAATTGCTGCCTGGGATCAATCAATCTCAGCCAGCACTTCTCGAAGGACGGAAACCCAGACTGGAAATCTTTGCAACAATCCATCGAAACATCCACCCGGTTCCTTGATAATGTTGTGGATGCCAACGCATATGTGCCGTCTGTCCCTCAATTAGAAGTGGCAGCTCTGCAGGGCCAGGCGAATTGGTTTGGGGATTATGGGTCTGGCAGATCTGATGTATCGGGCTGGTGTCCGCTATGGATCAGCAGCAGGACAGGAATTTGCAGCCCAGATCATGGAATTTGTGCGTTATCACGCCATGCTGACGAGCGTTAAACTGGCTGAAGAGAGGGGTCCATTCCCGGCTATTAAAGACAGCATCTATGATCCAGGGAATATCACCTGGCAGATCCCTCAATCGATTGTGGCTTCTAATAACGACTGGGGACGTCCGGAACTTGATTGGCAGACTGTTCTCAATGGCATTAAGAAACACGGGATCCGGAACGCGGCCCAGACAACTGTTGCGCCAACCGGAACGATAGCGACTGTTTCCGGCTGTGAAGGTTATGGATGTGAACCGGCCTTTGCGCTGGCCTATACCCGCCATGTTGTTGAAAGCAGTGGAGAGTTGGATCTGACTTATACCAGTCCGTTATTTAGAGAAGCTCTGGATCAATCCGGGATCTCAGCTGCTGAAAAAGAACGGATCATATCTCAGGTCCTGGAGTCGGGATCCTGCCAGGATATCGATGATATTCCGGAACAAATCAGGAAAACATTTGTTGTATCCGGGGATATCACTGCCGAAGAGCATATTGGCATCCAGGCAGCGCTGCAGGCATTTGTTGATAATAGTATTTCAAAAACGATCAATTTCGCTTCTGATGCCAGACTCGAAGATGTTGCCGGGGCGTATATTTTGGCCTGGGAATCAGGTTGCAAGGGCATTACGGTCTATGTAACTGGTTCTCGTGATAAAGTTGTCCTTGAGACTGCCAAATCCCAATCCCAGGCATCTCAGCCAGAAGTTCAGACCCAGTTGTCAAAATGGCAGGCAACCAAAAAACCCAGACCACGTCATCTGGAAGGTTACACATACAGCATTCAAACTCCCCTCGGAAAAACATATGTAACCATCAATGAAAATGGGGATAGACAGCCATTTGAGGTTTTCATCAACACAGCGAAAGCTGGTTCGGATACAGCAGCCGTATCGGAAGCTATTGGCAGGTCGCTGTCCTATATTCTTAGGATGTCCTCTCCTATTCCGCCGCGCCAGCGACTGGAAGAGGTCTATCAGCAGTATGCTGGAATTGGAGGTCGACGACCAACTGGATTTGGCCCGAACCGGGTCAGGTCGCTGCCCGATGGTATCGCCCAGGCTCTCCAGGAATATCTTGAAAATACCGGTTGGAAATTTCAGGAATTAACCCCCGAAGAGATGGAAACCTTCCAGGAAATTAAGCAGGCTGAAAACTGGCTTGGAAGTAGGTGATCTCTGCCCGGAGTGCGGTCAGGCAGCCCTGGTAAATGAAGAAGGTTGTCGGAAGTGTTATTCCTGCAGCTACAGTGAATGTTGAACTGATATTCAATTGACGCATAACTTAATATTAATTTCTTTTCAACCTGGCATGATCTGCCGGGGAGGTTATTCATGTCAACCCCGACGATTGAACAGATTAAAAAAGCATGGATCCGTGAGAAAATACCGACCAGACCCGGTCTCAGCGGAGCTGGTAAATGAAATCGTGGCTGCCGGACAAAGAGCCTCTACCTCATCGAATTTGCAGACTTTCAGCGTGGTCGTCTCCAAGGATCCAGTGAAGAAAAAAGTCATCCAGGAAATTTGCAGCGGACAAACCCATCTTAGTGAGGCCCCGGTATTTTTACTTTGGTGCGCTGATTTCAGTAGATTGAGTAGGATTTGCCAGCATCAAGGATTATGAGATTGATGCAGGATATATGGAGAATTTTATGGTTGGGATTGTTGATGCAGCGATTGCCATGCCAGAATTCAGCCCTGGCAGCGGAATCCCTCGGTTTGGGTATTTGTTATATCGGCGCTATTCGGAATGATCCCAAACAAATCAGGGAATTCTTTGATCTTCCGGATCTTGTCTTCCCAGTGTTTGGAATGACCCTGGGTTGGCCGGTGGATCCTCCCCTGTCAACGCCCCAGGCTGCCTCTGGAAGCTGTTCTGCACACGGATAGCTACCAACAGGATGATCTCACTCATCTCAAGGACTACGATCAGCAAATGATCGAAACCGGGATTTACGGAGGTCGCCAAGTTGGAACGAACGATCAGGATCCCGAGATTTATGGCTGGATGGAACATTCCTGCCCGGCGGTCAAGTAAACCTTCCCGACCGCACTTGAAAGAGACAATCATTGAATCCGGGTTTCTTATTAAAATCAGCTGGCGAGAAGCAAAAATGTTAGGAGTGTAATATGCCAAATAAGGTCGAACGGCCATCCTGGAATGAATATTTCCTCAATATTGCCAATCAAGTGGCCAAGCGCAGCACATGTGAGCGAGCACAGGTCGGGGCAGTGATTGTTAAACGAGAAACGGATCCTGACTACAGGTTATAACGGCAGCCCGCGGGGACTTGCCCATTGCACTGAGGTTGGGTGTCTGATGGATAATGGGCATTGTGTGCGAACTCTTCACGCAGAACAAAATGCGATCATCCAGGCTGCTCTGCATGGAGTGATCACTGAAGGGGCGACAATCTATGTGACCCATCAGCCCTGTTTCAACTGTGCTAAATCTATTATCAATGCTGGAATTACAGAGATCGTTTATGATCGAGAATACCAGGACGACCGCTCCCTCGAATTCCTTGAGAAAGCCGGTATAAATTTAATTGCAATTAACAAATCCAAGTAGTACACAGCCAGTAATTGCGAGCTACCATTCAACATTACTGAGCCGCAGTCTGATTGAAAGAACCCCTGGAAGAGCAGGGGTTCTTTTCTAATCAATCTGAATTCTGGTGTAGGGACGATATTTTTTGTTTTGCCCATTTATACCCTGCGCCTCCTACCAGGATAAAATAGAGCAGGAATGCTAACGAAATCAGGATCCATTTTGTGACTGTAAAGAAGGCCGCCAGCAGTGGCAGGGCTGCCAACCTGGCGGGGTAGATGGACATCACCCAGGTTGCGGCTCCATTTTCCAAGTAATCGAAAATTCCACCGAACACCGGCACAAGATTTCCCATTTTCCAGAGATCACTCCAGCTGGTGAGGGAGCGGCTGAACCAGCTGATCCCGGCCGCAAGAAAAAAAACGTAGACAAGTGGGAAAATCAGGTCAAATGTCCAGCGGGCATTGATGTATGCCTGTCTGCCAGCCTCCCCATATTCGTCTGCGATCTGATACAGTTCCTCTGCTGAATAAAAGAATGACGTGTCTGGCGAAAGCGATGAGCCGGTTTCCTTGCGTGAGTTCTCGGCTTGATCAGGCAGGACAAAGACCAGGAACAGGATCATGATCAGAATGGATAGTGAAACTATCCAACCTGAAGATAATTGATAGATTCTATCTGAGATTGTTCTCAACATAATTTTCAGGGATTTCCTTTCAATTCTGAGATAGGTTATCCCTCCTCCTTCAGGTTGTTTAGCTGATCATTGAGTTTTTTGGCCGTGTCCAAATAGCCGGCAAGTTTTTCTTTTTCATGATCGACCACATTTTTAGGCGCTTTCTGACCAAATGGGCTTACCAATAAAATTTCCAATCGTTCGATCTGTTGTTCGACCTCGCTTAATTCTTTTAAAATCCGGGTTTTTTCTACATCAAGATCCACTAAACCCTTCAGCGGCAAATAGATCTCCACCGGACCGGCAACCAATCCGATCTGCCCCAAAGGATTGTCGAGCAGGGTGGCACTGATAGTGACTTGTTCAGGATCTAGATAGGCCAGTGATGCCAGGTTGAGAATTTCCTTTTTTAGCAAATCGGAATAATCACTGGATACCAGATTGGCCGGAATTAATTTACCTGGTTTGATGTTCTTCTCAGCCCTTAAAT
This sequence comes from uncultured Chloroflexia bacterium, assembly GCA_963751575.1. GTDB lineage: Bacteria > Chloroflexota > Anaerolineae > Anaerolineales > UBA11858 > B10-G9. The sequence continues at coordinate 661,531 of CAVVUX010000002.1, forward strand.
TGCGGATAGTCTTGGTAATATCCTGTAAAAGTTGGAATTCTTTTACCCTGGAATCTTCCCATCCTTCGATGTCCCGGGTTTCGGGCCAGGCTGATATCATCAACGCTTCTCCCCAATCGTCAAACCTGGTTTGATATGGCGAATCTAGAACTGCCTGGCGGAGATGCTGCCAGAGCTCTTCTGTCACAAATGGTGTAAAAGGATGCAAAAGCCGGAGGCATAGATCGAGTACTTTGATCAGTGTTTCAATTGTATAATATGCCCGGTCTCCTCCTTCTGTTATCTGCCTTTTGGCTATCTCAAGGTACCAATCAGCGAATTCTCCCCAGAAAAAATCATAGATGTGTCGTCCTGCTTCTCCATACTGATGGTTATTGAATAACCTGTCAACGGTTCGGATCAGGTCCTGCATCCTGGCCCAGATCCAGGAATCTGCCAGGGTCCACTCAGGCTCTCCGGAAGGTTCTGCTGGAGCATTTTCAAGGTTCCCGATCACAAAACGCCCTGCATTCCATATTTTATTGGCAAAGTTGCGATTGGCCTCAACTTTTTGCAGACTGAGGTTGATATTAATGCCGGGCGTTGATCCGACCAGCATGGTGAACCGTACAGCGTCCGTGCCCATATCGTTCATCACATCCATAGGATCAATCACATTGCCTTTGGATTTGCTCATTTTTTGGCCATTCTCATCCATCACCAGGCCATGTAAATAGACGGTCGAGAAGGGAATTTTTCCTGTTAATTCCAAGCTCAACATGATCATTTTGGCTACCCAGAAAAAAAGGATATCGTAGCCTGTTTCCATCATCGTTGTCGGGAAATAGTATTCCAGATCTGGTGTCTGGTCTGGCCATCCAAGAGTGGAAAATGGCCAAAGACCTGAGGAAAACCAGGTATCGAGGACGTCTGGGTCCTGCTGGATCCGCCCACTTCCACAAGCCTGGCAGGCAGCTGGATCCACTCTGTCGACTGTCACTTCGCCGCATTCATCACAATACCAGACAGGGATCCGGTGTCCCCACCAAAGCTGGCGGCTGATGCACCAATCATGGATGTTTTCCATCCAGTTGTAATACACTTTCTTAAAGTGTTCAGGTATGATCTCAATCTCCCCGGATTTTACGACCTGAAGCGCTTTTTCTGCCAGGGTGCTAACATCAACGAACCATTGGGTGGAGATCATAGGTTCAATAACTTCTCCACCACGTTGAGCTCGGGGCACCTGATGAATGTAAGGCTCTTCCTTGATAACAAGGCCTGCATTTTCCATATCCCGCCAGAGATTTTTCCGGGCTTCAAATCGGTCCTGTCCCTGGTATGGTCCTCCAACCTCGGTCACACGGGCTTTTTTATCGAGCATGGACAGCAGTTCTAAATTATGCCTCAGCCCAATTTCATAGTCATTGGGATCATGACCGGGAGTTATTTTGAGAGCACCGGTCCCAAATTCAGGGCTGACATATTCATCTGCAATAACCTCGATTTCACGTCCCAGAATTGGAACCAGAACCATGCTGCCGATGAAATCCCGGTAGCGCTCATCATCAGGATGAACTGCAACCGCAGTATCCGCCAGGATCGTTTCAGGTCGGGTGGTTGCCACTGGAATGAAATGCTCAGGATCGTTGGCCAGCTGGTACTTGAAATAATACAGTTTGCCCTGTTCTTCTGAGTGTTCAACTTCCAGGTCTGAGACGGCTGTTTGCAGGGTGGGGGACCAGTTCACGAGCCTGGGTCCCCGGTAAATCATTCCTTTTTCATAGAGGTGAACAAAGGCTTCCCGGACAGCTCTGGACAATCCTTCATCAAGTGTGAATCGCTCCCTGTCCCAATCGCACGATGCTCCTAATCTTCGGATCTGCTCTACGATAACTCCCCCATGGGTTTCTTTCCATTCCCAGGTTTCTTCCAGGAAAGTGTTCCGGCCTACCTCCTCCCGGCTGGTTCCCTCTTCCTTTAGTTTCGTTTCAACCACAAGCTGAGTAGCAATCCCGGCGTGGTCTGTACCTGGAACCCAGAGCGTGGGAACACCCTTCATGCGTTGATGGCGGATCATCAAGTCTTCCAGGGTCACAAACATGACATGCCCAAGGTGCAAGATACCTGTTACATTGGGAGGAGGTATGCTGATCACATAGGGTTTTATTGAGGGATCATGTCCTGGAAGGTTCGGGTCATTGGTTGGTTTAAAATATCCCTTCTCCTCCCAGAATTTATAGAGCCTGGTTTCAGTCGATTTAAAATCGTAAGTTTTTGGCAGCATATTCTTCTCCAATTCATGATCATTAATGAACGATCGGATCCAGTGATTTTAGCTAGGGATGGAAAGGGTCTCTTAAATGAAAAAACCTTCCATCCCATGAGGACGAAAAGGTTATTTTCTTTCCGCGGTACCACCTCTATTTAGGCCAGATACCTGGCCCACACTCGTTTCCTGAAAGTTGCTCAGGATCATGCTGTAACGGGCAAACCCGTGTCGGTCTACTCTTTGAAGATCAAATTTCTTCGACAAACCAACCAAGGGACTTTCCAGGGATTTAGCCGGGGAGATTTTCAGCCGGTGATCTCCGTTCTCTTTCAGCTTACCAGCCCTGTACTTCTGCTTGGTTATAGGTTATGTTCAATTTTTCAAATTATACACGGACTCTGAAATCAAGTCAACTCGACAATCCGCTCTGATCCCCTCTACGGGAATATTCTCGTAAGATCACCAACTTATTTGCCTGATTATAGTAATCTTAAAAAATCTTGACTTTCACCCTTGAAATATGCTATTCTTTGGTTTATCTCAGGCGGGAAACCAGGGTCTTACCCGATACTTTTTACAATTGGAGGGCGGATTTTTATGATCCACAGGGAACGTGTTGCAGACGATGTTTATACTTTTCAAAGTGATGTTTATGCGCAGGTGAATGCAGGTGCTGTGATCGGTAACGATTGGGCAGTTGTAATTGATACGCTGGCATTCCCCGATGAGACCCTCGCTATTCGCGAGTTTATTGAAGAAGAGTTAAAAAGAAAGGTTCGGTATGTGATCAATACACATTACCATGCTGATCACAGTTGGGGGAACTGTTTTTTTCCAGGGGCTTATGTGCTCAGCCATGCTCTTTGCCGAGAGCAGCTGGCAAAACAGGGAGAAATTTCCCTTGCTAGCGCCAGAGAAATGGACAATGTATTTCAAAAAACCCAGATCGTGCTTCCTCATCTGACATTGGAAGAGGGCGTGCTGGAACTGATCATTGGTGAGAAGACCTTGCGGTTTATCGAACTCCCCGGGCACAGCGAGGATGGAATTGGTGTTTATGTTGTCGAAGACGAGGTGTTATTCTCAGGAGATGTTTGGATGCCAATCCCGCATATTGTGGACGGAGATCCGGAAATCATGCGAGAGTCATTGACCAAGATTAAATCATTGACAATTGAAAACGTTGTCCAGGGACATGGAGAAGTAATCCTGCGCGGGGAAGTTAGCAGCAGTATCAATGACAGGATTGATTACCTGGATCAGATCCAGCAGATTGCTATTGACGCTGCAGAGGATGATTATCCCGGAGAGTATTTGAAAGAAAAAGATATTGAGACCTGTGGAAAAAGCCGGATTCTTTTGGGAGGCGCTGCAGAAGAAATCCATCAGCAGAATCTTAGACATCTTTATCGGAGCATCCACGGAGAAGCTCCCCAGCGCTTGGAAAATTAGACCTCGATTTTAAATTGAGTTGAGAAGACCTGGGAAACCGGGTCTTTTTTTTCTAAATGTCCTGTTTCTTCTTCTTTGACCTGAAACCAACTATACGCTCGTTCCCATCGATGAGCCTTTTGATATTCGGCCTTAGTGCCCAAATGATAAAAATTTCTGAAAGGATTCCTGAAAATATATATTGCCAGGGTTCAGAAAAATTTATAAAGCGGAGCAGCAGGATCAGGCTCCCGATCAGGGGTAAACTGAGAGTAGCAATTGAAGCGTATCCCACAACCATCACAATCAGGTAGCCCACTGGTACCAGGATAAAAATGCTCGGCCACCAGAGTCCGACAATGGCACCAACGGCAGGAGTCCCTCCAGCGCCGCCGCCGAAGATGATCTTCCCTTGCTGATCTTTTTTGATCAGGAAGACAGAGTAATTGTGACCCATCACTGCTATAAAACCGGCTAAAACATGCACCCAGAAAGCCTCAGGAGAGAAATATCTAGCTACCCAGACAGCACAGGCACTTTTCAGGATATCGAGCAGGGAGGTTGCCAAGCCCATAAAAAAACCAGCCGCACGCATAGTATTGGTGCCGCCGGTTCTTCCGCTTGCAACATCGCGAACGTCCTCGCCTTTAAATGCCTTAACCAATAAATAACCGAATGGAATTGAACCTAATATATAACTGAAAATTAATATGCCGGGAATTAATCCACCCATATACAGGTAATCCTCCAATTCATAATAGATTATATGTCAAATCTATTAACACAGGATGCAGGGATCAGAAACGATTTAGATCAAGATTGCACTGAGCCAGGAGAGTAAAACAATTATCAGGGGCCAGAACAACTGGTCTCTCTGAATTTTATTTCCAGGGGATGGCAGACGGTCACTTATTTCTATCAGCGCGTATAACGGTCCGGTTAATGCGATGCCAAATCCGATCGACCCCACGGGCCAATAATGCAGTCCTGCAGCGAACTCTCCAATCAATAAAAAGGAAACTGTTCCCTGAATAACAGCCCAATATCCGTGCTGCCGTATATGGGTGACCCGCAAATATACCAACAGGGCTGCAAAACTTAATAACGGGACCCGGTAAAATAACCTTGTCTCTGCTGCGTGTAGTGAAATTGCCAGGACGAGGAACAAAACGATGGCTATGGCTGTAATTACCATCTCGGCCAGCATGAATAACTTGTTGGAGCGATCAATAGCGATGTATTCTGAGACCAGGACAAGGGTGAGTACTGACCCGCTGACGCCTGCGGCCAACCACCAGATCACTCCCAGTGGAAGCTGGTCAATTGCCAGAAACAACACCAGTGATGTCAAGGTAGGCAGTAGCCAGTGAACGGCGGATGAACCGAAAGGACCAGCGACAGGGTGAGATTCGATTATCCAGGCTGAACCTGAAGCGGTCAAACCTGCTACAAGCAGGGAAACAAGGGTTGAAAAGTTTAGCCGGATCGGGAAGAGGACTCCGAGAGCAGAAAATTCGATCACCTGGTCAGGAATTGTGACAAACTGGGCCAGGGAAAAGGCCAGGAGGGTAGTAGCGACCAGGATGCTGAGTTTATTAAGATCTGGCAGCTGATCCTGAATTTGGTTCATTTATTCATTTTACCTTGATCTTGATATATTCGATATTTATTTCTGGTATTCGCTCTTCTGCATTACGATGTGCTAAACTAATTACGGGGGCTGGACCTAAATTCGTCAGGTGCAGAAACTTGATGGGGAATCATCCGCAACAGCTCGGATCCTGGGGAGAACGTCTGGCAGCAGAGTATCTCGAAAAAAGGAATTACACAATCCTGGCTCGAAATTACAGGTCTCTCTTTGGTGAATTAGACCTGGTTGCCCGGGAGGAGTTTAATGGGGATTCTTGTCTGGTATTTGTGGAAGTAAAAACCAGGACCAGCCAAAGTTCTGGATATCCTGAACAGGCCGTCACAAAAGGTAAATGGAAGCGTTTGCTAGCCGCGATCAATGATTTTCAAGAGGAACATCCTCACATCACAGAAGACTGGCGGATTGACGTGATAGCTATCCAAAGAATATCAACAGGCCAAGCTCCTCAAATTGTTCATTTTGAAAATGTGATCAATGCAGATGATTAAAAATAAAAAACCCCTGATCGTCATCGTAGGACCGACAGCAGTTGGAAAAACTGAGCTGTCCATCCAGCTGGCTGTGAAACTCGGAGGAGAAATTATATCAGCTGATTCCAGATTATTTTACAGGGGTATGGATCTGGGGACCGCCAAACCAACTCCGGATCAGATGGCGATTGTACCCCACCACATGATCAACCTCGGCGAACCTGATGATGAATGGAGCTTGGCCAGATATTTACCACGAGCCCAGGCTGTGATATCTGAGATCCAATCCAGGGGAAAACTTCCATTCCTGGTAGGCGGGACTGGACAATATGTTCAAGCAGTTGTCCAGGGCTGGGACCTGCCTTCAGTCAAGCCCGATCCGCGATTAAGGCAGATCCTTACCTCGTGGGCGGAAGAGATCGGGATCGAAGGAATCAGGGCAAGATTGCAGGTCCTGGATCCTGATGCAGCAGCTAATATAGATGGTCCCAATTTGAGGAGAATGGTGCGCGCTGTAGAAGTTATCCTGACCTCGGGCGACAAGTTCTCATCCCAAAAAAATAAAAAGGAGATTGATAACAGGATCTTGCAGATCGGTTTGATCCGTAACAGGGAGGAACTTTATCAGCGGATTGATCGAAGGATACAGATCATGATCGAATCTGGCCTGGTCCAGGAAGTCCAAGACCTGCTAGATGCTGGGTATTCACCTGATCTATCTTCGTTGTCGGCCATTGGCTACAAACAAATTATCGATCACCTATTGGGTAAGATAACGCTGGATGAAGCAATCCGGCAGATCCGTTCCAAGACCCGAAAATATGTCCGTCAGCAGGCAAACTGGTTCAGTCAGGATGATCCGTTCATCAACTGGTATTCAGCCGCTGCTGACCCATTTGATGAAATAATAAAAAACATCCAACACTTCTTGTAATATTTTTGTTATACTGAAATCAGCCAAAGATCTAGCCCCTCAAGGAGGAGGAAACCTATGGAGCACCGACCCTGGCATGATTTTTATGATGAAGGTATTCCTACCAGTCTTTCTTATCCATCTGTCCCAATTTTCCATTTTCTTGATGAGTCAACCAGAGAATATCCTGACAAACCCTGCACGATATTTAAGGGCGCAGTAATTACCTACCGGGAAATGACCAGGATCACTGATCAGCTGGCTGCCGCCCTGATCGATCTTGGCGTTAAAAAAGGAGACCGCGTCGGAGTGTTGATTCCTAACACGCCCCAATTCGTGATGGCTTTTTTTGCGATCCTGAAAGCCGGTGGTGTGGTGGTTGCCACAAATCCTCAGTATACGGGGAGAGAGATCACTCATCAGGCCAATGATTCCGGGATGGATAAGATGATCCTGATGAGCAATTATTATGAGCTGGTCAAGGGAGTCCAACCCCAAACCGGTATCAAGCAGCTGATTGTAACCAATATCAAGGAAACTCTTCCACCCTTGTTGAGTGTCCTGTTTACTCTGGCCAAAGAAAAGAAAGGAGGGTTTAAGGTCACTCTCCGCGATAATGACCTCTGGCTGCCGGATCTTCTGAAAGAATATGCTGAAGCAGTCAGGCCTGATGTTGAGGTCACCAGCGATGACACAGCAATATTCCAGTACAGCGGCGGAACGACAGGTATTCCGAAGGCGGCTATCGGTTTGCACCGCAACCTTGTTGCTAACAGCTTGCAGATGCTGCAGTGGATCAGAACAGGCGTCAAAGGGGAGGAAGTGATCATGATGGCGATTCCGCTTTATCATGTTTACGGCATGGTGGCGGGAATGCTTTATGGTATAGCATTTGGAGGCAGCCTGGTGATGGTTCCAGATCCCCGGGACCTTAAAGACCTGCTGGGCAATATCCAGAAATACAGGACGTCGATCTTCCCGGCTGTGCCGGCTCTCTATAACGGGATCAATAACAATGCTGATGTCAAAGCCGGAAAGTATGACCTCAGCGCTATCAAAGCCTGCATCTCAGGTTCAGCACCCTTGTTGAGGGAAACCAAAGAAACCTTTGAACGATTAACAGGCGGGTTAGTATTTGAGGGTTATGGTCTATCTGAAACGCCAACATCAACTCACTGCAATCCTCACCTGGGTGAAAACAAGACCGGTTCTATTGGTTTGCCGTTACCTGATGTCGATGCCAAGATCATCGACCTGGATGATGGTGTTACCGTACTACCTCCAGGTGAAATCGGCGAACTGATCATAAAAGCCCCCCAGGTTTTTAAGGGTTACTACAATATGCCCACTGAAACACGCAACACACTTCGTGATGGCTGGCTCTACACAGGTGATATTGCCAGGATGGATGAACAGGGATACTTCTATATTGTCGACCGGAAGAAAGAGCTCATTAAACCGGGAGGATTCCAGGTCTGGCCGCGTGAGGTTGAAGAGGTACTGCAGGAGCATCCGGCTATTATGGATGTCGGCGTGGCAGGAATTCCGGATCCTAAACGCGGTGAGACGGTTAAAGCCTGGATAGTATTGGCAGAAGGTCAAAGCTTGGATCAAGCCCAGCTCAAAGCCTGGTGTGAAGATAAAATGGCAAAGTATAAGATTCCAACCGAGATTGAATTCAGGAAGGAACTGCCAAAAACACATGTTGGAAAGCTGCTGCGCCGGGAATTGGTCAGGGAGCACAAGGAGGGAACTGGAGGCTAGCTGAATTTTCCAGGAAATGAGTTCTAAAAAGTCCTGACTGAAGCAATCGTCAGGACTTTTTTTGTGAGACTCTGTTCAAGATTCGTTTTGCTTCATCGTATCTGGCGAATTTCTTTTCTTCCTCCCGGAATTTTTTTGTGTGGGAGTACCGGCGTTCATTCACTTTTTTTGTCTGCATTTTTTTATGAAGCAGTTCATGGTACATCACAAAATCTATCACAAATTCTGGGAACCGGTCATCGTCCAAGGTCCGACTGACCATCACTGTATCTATATCCCACTGGTAATGGCCAAATTTCCGATATGTCAGCCGTGCGCTCCAGACCAAATGAGGAGGTTGAAGATTGCCCTGGAAATAATCCCGGTTGACGCGATTAAAACTTTGTTCCAGGGAGTGGACCTTTCCCTGGCCAAAACTTCCAGCAGGTAGTCCGAGGTACTCCAGGCTGATCCTGGCCTTCTTATATTCTGGCGCAAACGTGTAATCACGGATCAATTGACGTGGTTCTGCGGACTTAAGATTAAACGCTGTATCAATAAGCGCGGTCAGGATTCTATCCGGTGCATGAATAAAACACTCTTGAGCTGAAATGTGTTTTTCTCGCGTGTTATCAGTGATCTTGTAAAGTGAACCCAGGTGGTAGAACCGGAAGGATATGATCTTATTCCTGAATTTCGATTGATAACCTGGCAGAAATAAATTGACCCGCTGCAGGCTGTCCAGATGCTGCTCCAGATTGTCAGCTCGGCAAAGATAGGCTGCCCATTGATATGCCCTGCGGGTCCGGACTGGCAGGTCTGCCGCAGACTGATTCCTTGATTGAAGGATAACTTCGACAGTGGTGCAGGTCTCTAACGCCAGCTTTTTGATCTTATTCCGGAGCAATTCAAAATCTTCTGTGCGCTGGCTGGCCCGCTGCACCGCCTCTAGGGTCATCAGTTTTTGAATTTCATCTGTGCGTTTGATCAATTTCTGAATTGTGATCTTGGCCATGTGATTATAATTTGCCAGCTGCTTTGAAGCTGGCATAAAAACAGGATTAATAATGGAGCAATCAGAACAAAAATCACCCTCTGAGGCTTTGACAAGCAGGGCATGATGTCATAAAATCGTGTAGGTTGGCAATCACCTAGTTTAATCAATAACCGAGTATAAATCAAGAACTGGTTCTGAACAGTGAAGGAAAGCATAAGCAAGCATATTTTAGGAAGGTTTAATCAATGAAAGAATACGCTACCTCAAATATCCGAAATATTGCCCTGGCATCTCATAGTGGATCAGGCAAGACCATGCTGGCTGAGTCTTTGCTGTATTTTACAGGTGCGCTGACGCGGCTGGGTGAGATCAATAATGGATCAACTGTCTCAGATTTCCAGGATGAAGAAAAGCGCCGGAGTATCTCTATTTCCACCTCTGTTATTCCTGTGGAGCATCAGAACTTTAAGATCAATCTGCTTGATACACCTGGATATACTGATTTTGTGGGGGAAGTGATCTCAGCCTTGCGTGTGGTAGATGCGGTGCTGATCCCTGTGGAAGCGGTTGCAGGCGCAGAAGTCGGAACCGAGCTAGCCTGGAATTATGCAGATGAGTTTGAGCTGCCCAGATTTGTGATCATCAATATGCTTGACCGTGAGAATGCCAACTTCCAAAAAGCACTGGAATCTGTCAGGAATATGACCTCGATGCGATTACTGCCCCTGCAGCTGCCCTGGGGAGAAAAATCTGAGTTCAACGGTGTGATAGATATTCTCGAAAACAAAGCCTACAAAGGGTCCGGGAAAGAATCAACAGACATTCCTGCAGAATATAAGGATCAGGTAGAAGAACTGCGGATGGAGATCATCGAAGCCGCTGCTGAAGGAAATGATGAGTTACTTATGAAGTACCTGGAAGGGGAAACTCTTTCAGATGCTGAGATCTTCAGTGGATTAAAGAATGCAGTCAAAGCGCGCTCATTTGCCCCGGTGCTGGTTAGCTCAGGTACCGCAGGGATCGGGATGGGACCATTACTGAATGTGTTAATCAAATTAGTACCCGCTCCTGATGAACTTGCTCCCATTCAGGTGAAAGGTGCCAAAGGTGATGAGGAACTGACTTCTTCAGATGCAGGTCCATTTGCTGGTTATGTCTGGAAAACAACAGCAGATCCCTATGTCGGCAAGATCACCTACTTCAGGGTCTATTCCGGGACAGTCAGCTCTGACAGCAAAGTCTGGAACCATCAAAAAGATGATGAGGAGCGCTTTGGAAATATATCTGTGATGCGTGGTAAGCAGCAGCTGGATGTAAAAAATGTTCATGCCGGCGATATTGTGGCTGTACCGAAATTGAATGTCACCTCAACCGGCCACACCCTTGGAGACCAGGGACACCCCCTTGAGCTGCCTGTTCCGAATTATCCAACAGCCTTGTATAAGGTTGCAGTGATACCGGCGACCCAGGCAGACTCAGCCAAATTGAGCCCGACATTAAGCAGGCTTTGCGAAGAGGATATGACCCTGTCCTGGCGGCAGGACACTACGACCAAAGAAACCATCCTGGAAGGCATGGGTGGGCAGCACATTGATGTAGCTATCCGGAAAGCAAAGGATATATTCCAGACCGAACTGAATATTCAGGTCCCCAAAGTTCCTTACCAGGAAACGATCAGCCGAAGCGGAACTGCCCAGTACCGGCATAAAAAACAATCCGGTGGTTCTGGACAATTTGCAGAAGTTCATATGCGCCTGGATCCATTGCCTGAAGAGCGATTTGAATTTGTGAATGAGGTATTTGGGGGAGCGATCTCAAAAAATTACATGCCGGCTATCGAAAAAGGTGTCAAGACAGTGATGGAAGACGGAGTACTTGCAGGATATCCGGTTGTTAATGTCAAGGCAGCCGTGATTGATGGTAAAGAGCATCCGGTAGATTCAAAACCCGTGGCTTTCGAAATCTGTGCCCGTCAGGTATTTAAGATGGCATTCAAAGCGGCTGGCGGCGTGCTTTTGGAACCGATCATGGAAGCCAAGGTCACTGTTCCTGAAGGAAATATGGGTGATATCCTGGGTGATTTCAATACCCGGAGGGCACGGGTCCAGGGTATGGATACCAAGGGCGGCAGGTCAGTCGTAACGGCGATGGTTCCCTTGGCAGAAATGCAGCGTTATACCACTGATCTGCGTTCCATGACAGGAGGAAGGGGTATTTTTGAAATGGAATTTGCCCACTATCAGGAGCTTCCCAGCCACCTTGCTGAGGAAGTGATCGCTGCCAATACTGAGGAAGAAGAATAGAATTACAGTCTAGCTAACTAGAAGACCCCTGCTGGCCAGGGGTCTTTTGTTTTTAAGCAAAGGATTCTAATCAGCTGGTTTTTAATGAGCTGATATTCATCCAGGTGAAGAGCTGGGGTGCTCCAAACGAGATCCAAAATCCGATCAGGAAATAGCGCAGGAAGCGCAAGGCAAAGGCGAGGTAGGAAATATCATCCGGGAAAATGGATCCCAGACCGAGGTAGAGGACCAGGACTCCGATCAGGCCGACAAAATAGCGAAGCAAGCGTTTCCAGGCTGGTCCCTCAGCAGTTATCATCCCAGTTTGAGTGAGCAGGATAACGCCGAAGCCCAGGCCGAACAAAGCTCCCGTGGTGGTAAAGAGACCCTCAAAATCATACGGATCTCCCACTGGTTTCCAATCTGGAGCAAGGGCAGGGGGATTAAGGGGATCGGCGATCAAAAAGGCGGGTATGATCAGCAGACTCGTAGCCAAGACCAAGACCAGGAACTGCAAGCCAATCTTTTTGGTTTTAATCCAGGCCGTGACCCGGGTTTCGATTTTAAGGAAGATCAATAACAGGATCAAGCCAACAAGCCATCCCATCAGCACATCATGAGTGAAATGCACTCCGAGGACGATTCTTGAAAGACCGATCAGAATGATCAGAGTCAGTGCCACACCCTTAAGCCAGTTTTTGCTGGTTGAAGCTGCAAACAAACCCCAAATTCCGGCAGCATTTTGGGCATGACCAGATGGAAATCCAAAACCCGTTGCCTCAATTACCGGCCGGACATTGGCTGAGACCCAAAATGGGCGCGGCATTGCAAATCCAAATTTTAAAATGCTGTTCAATCCCCCGCTGACCAGCAATATGATCCCGGTTCGAATACCAAGCGTTGGGTCAATGCACCAGAAGAGCAGCGGCATGACCAGCAGATAAAATTCTGTATCCCCCAGGAAAGTTATCGCCTTCATGACAGTTACCAGCCAATCCGGTGAGCTTTGAAACCAGACCGATATTGGAAGGAATAATTGGGTTAGGTAGTCCATGGCATTTTCCTCCTGAAAAATATTAACAATAATAGAACAGGGATGATTAAGGCCAGTGTAGTGCTAAAAATTAAATCGGGATTCCTGGCGTATAGGGCTCCAGCCAGCGGTGGAGCAGCCATCAAAGATAAACCTCCAACCATTTCTGCGATACCGTAGGCTAAACCGAGGTTGGCAGGGCTGACCAATTTTTCAATTTGGGAAGCTAATAACGATCGGGTTGCCCGATATCCTCCCAGCAGAAAATACGCTGTGATCAGCAGCGGTGTGCCGGTGGATTGCCAAACCAGGAGGGCAAACAGGCCTACAAAGAACTGACCCAGGACAAGACCAGTCCTGGCAGGCAGAGTCCCAAATAAAATATTTAGGGCAGCATTTCCCAGGTTTGTAATCGAACCAAGAATGCCGATGGTTTGCAGGGAAACCCCCCGCTGATCTCTGAGGAAATTGGGAGCGAATGGTTGGGGGAAGAACAGGGCAAGGCTGATGATGAAAACCAGCGGCAGATAGAGCATGAACCTTCGATTTTGATAAAGAGCCCGGCCCGGGTTGTCCAAACGCGGTTCGACTGGTTGTTCTTTGATAAACAAGATGATGATCCCCGAGATGATGTAGATGATGACCGAGAAGATATAGATAGATCTCAAGCCGAAATTTTCAGCAATCAGGCCCCCGATCAACGCGCCCAGGATTCCGCCCAGGTTAAATCCTGCCGAAGAGGTTGTCATGACTCTTTCTGCTGATAAAGAGCCCCTCGCTGATGTCAAATAGCTATTGAGGGGAGCGACTACAAAAATCGTCACGGAATAGAGGATAATAGCGGAGGCAAATACAGCCAGAGTACGGGCTGCTGCCATCAAAATCGTGCAAATGATGCCCAGGAACCAGGCAGCCCAGATCATCTTCCGGCGGCCGATCCGGTCTGACAGAAAGCCGGCGGGGATGTGGACCAGGGTCATTGTCAAACCTGCTCCACCCAGGATGCCGCCTATAGCAAGGGGCGAGGCCCCCAAATCTGCCAAGTACAGCGGCTGAAAATAAATGTATGCTCCCTCACCAAGACCCCAGGTGATGAGGCTGACCACAACAAGGATATAATCGCGGCTCATGTTCTCGATCCGCTAACCTGCTGGATGAAGTCATGAATGGTGTTAAACACGAGGTCTTTATCCAGGTCGCGGGTGACAACATGACCGCTGTTCTCAAGGTAGAGTTTAGATTTTTTATGCGCAGGAGTACCGAGATGTTGATCGATCAGATCCATATTTTTTGGAACAACACCCTTATCTTTGAGGGCATGGATCAAGAGGGCAGGTATGGTCACAGAAGGCAGGGATTTTCGCATTGCTTCCAGCAAATGATTGAGCTGGATGATGGCTTTGGTCGGATATTGGGGATACGAGAAATGGGCTTCCAATGCCTCAGGATTCTGCCAATCAGATTGGCCTTTATCGGCGTAAGGTATGACCTTGGACAGGATTGGCAATAAGGTCAATTTAAGGCCAGGTTCGATCCGGAAGGGAGTTGAGAGGCTAACTACTCCATTTGCTGGCAGGAAGGAAGCATGATAAAGGGCTAAAGCTCCTCCCATCGAAAGCCCGATCAGAAAGATCTGGTCAACCTGAGGTTTGAGTAAATTCCAGCCATCGAGGACTGAGTTGGACCAGTCCTGCCAGATCATCCTGTTCATGTCCTCAATACGAGTGCCGTGCCCGCTTAGCCTAGGACCGAGGACAGAATATCCTTTCCGAGCCAAGAACTCACCAAGAGGACGCATTTCGGTTGGCGCTCCGGTGAAGCCGTGGATCAACAGACACCCGGTAGAATTTCCAGCAAAATAAAATGGTTCAGTGTTCTTTACTAGCATAGGCTTATTCCCTGCTCATCAAGCCAATATGAGCAAATATCGAATGACCTCAATCATCTAGCAGTAATTGGGATAATTCCCGGGGCATTGTTGTTAGAGTGCGGCAGCCATCTTCAGTTACCAAGACATTATCTTCGATCCTGACTCCTCCCCGGCCGGGCAAATAAATCCCGGGCTCGATCGTGAAGGTCATGCCGGGTTTAAGGATCGTCTGGTCAAATTGACTGATATAGGGATCTTCGTGACTTTCCCTGCCTAAACCGTGCCCTGTGCGGTGGATAAAAAATTCGCCATAGCCTGCTTTTTCAATCACCTCGCGGGCTGCGTGATCCACTTCCCTGCTAGGCACACCGGGACCAACCACCTGCCGGGCAGCCTCATTCGCCTCCAGAACAAACTGGGCGATTTGCTCCAGCTCAGGGTTGGCATCTCCCATCACAAAAGTGCGGGTGATATCCGAAAAATATCCCAGGTGGCTCGCTCCCCAGTCGATCAGCACCAGGTCACCCTCCCGCAGTACCCTGTCTGTAGGAGTCGCATGGGGGTTAGCAGTGTTTTCTCCGAAAGATACAATCGGGAAGAATGGCAGCTTGGGATCTGATCCTTCGAAAAATAACCTGCTGACCAATTTGGACGCAAGCTGTTTTTCTGTCTGGCCAGTATTTATACCCGGGATGATACAGGACAAGGCGCATTCTGCCAGACGCACTGCTTCAGCCATCAGACTGATCTCAGCTTGGCTTTTATTCATCCTGATCTCTTTCAGAAGTTCCTGTCCGGATTTGATCTCAAGCTCAGGGCAAGCGCTTTCCAGGTAGGTATATTCCAGCAGACGAAGATGGCGAGGAATAACACCTACGCTTCCTTTTTCCAGACCAGCTTCTGTCAGGGCTGAGCTGGAATACCGCGTTCCAGGTAGATTGATCCTCATTATAAAAGTATGTCCTGAGTTCAAAATCAAGCTGGGAGACTTTCGCACCTTCCAATTCAGGCAGGATCAGGGCTGGAAGTACCCTCGGCCGGGAAGATACCGACCACTGGCTGCTCATGATATGAAAATCCAGTCCTGTCAGATAGCTGAGATCAGGTCCAGGGTTTAATACCACCGCATCCAGTTTGTGATCGCTTGCTAGATCTTGAAGATGCTGCAGTCTTTCTTGGATGATTGAGTTCATGATCCGGACTCCAGTTCTAAAGCCTTAATTCACAATAGGTATGATAACTTATTTTCGATCTCTTCCCAGCCTGAAATACAAAAAAACAATCCCTCGAGAGGGATTGTTTTTTGCTTCTTGCCAGCCATAAATGGCATAATAATTAATCCAGCGCCTCTTGAGCTTGAAAGATCAGGCTTATTCCGTCGGTGGTTTTAATGCTAAGGATTTTGCCCTCAATCGAAAAGTTTTTCGATCTGGATAGCATCCTCATAATAATCTGTTCCTGTTCCATGATGCCATCCGGATCTAAACAGGCCATTTCTGTCCAGCCCAGTCCTTCAATACTGAATTGATCACCCTTGATTTGATAACTACCAAAATAATGGTTGCAGCTGGCTGACCCACTGACCTGTTGATCCTCAAAAATTGCTGTCATCGTTTTGCCTTCTATCGGAAGAATTCCGGCATAACTGACCAATTCCCAACTGGTGCCAGCTAACTCATTCTTAACTGTCCCGCCACATCCGGCCAGCAGCATAATTATCAATGTCAACAAGATTGGGCGGACCTTTTTCATCTCCAGCTCCTGATTGATCTATAGTATAGACGGCAGCCCACTGAAATAAGTTCCCATCCAGGAGAAATTTTATCGACCAGAAAGAACAATAGATATTTACCCGGGCCAGGAAAAATTCCTGAATCGGAATCTGCCAGTTATAATTTAACAGCTAAATATCCCGCAGGAAGGTGAATATGAAAATCAATCAGATCATCAAGAAAGTTTTTGTGGGTATGGCTATCCTGGTTCTCGTTCTAGGCTTGTTTTATTTAAGACTTTAATGTTGAAAAACAGGATCTCGATCAGCAGACCAGGCAGGAAGCGAGCGGGGAGTTCATCGAGCTTAGAGAAGGAGCAACCCATTATCACCTGGCGGGTCCGGTCGACAGACCTGTGGTGGTTTTGATCCACGGTTTTTCTGTGCCGGATTATATCTGGCAGCCGACATTTGATGCTTTGGTTACTAGCGGCTACAGAGTGCTCAGCTACGATCTTTACGGCAGGGGATATTCAGATCGGCCGGATCTGGTCTACGACCTTGACCTGTTCCAGTCCCAGCTCGAGGGATTGCTGGAAGGGCTGGATCTTGTTGAGCCGGTTCACCTGGTAGGCCTGTCAATGGGAGGACCGATCGCAGCCCGCTACGCGAATCAAAACCCGGAGTCGACCAGTAGTTTAATTCTGATCGCACCGGAAGTAGTGCGCCCGACAAACCAGGATATTTTCCCGCTCAATCTGCCTGGAGTAGGAGAGTACCTGATGGCGGCGATCATGGAACCAATTATTCTACCAAGAATGCAGTCAGGTGATTTTTTTCAACCGGAAAATTTCCCGGGGTGGGAAGAACAGTACCGGGTCCAGCTCCAGTATCGCGGCACAGGAAGGGCTCTTTTATCCACCATTCGCCAGCTAGTAAAACATGATCCTGAGTTGGAATATAAACAATTAAGAAATTCTGATCTGCCTGTGCTGCTGATCTGGGGGCTGCATGATCAATCCATTGGCGGAGATCAGATTGAGGTTCTGGAATCCATTCTCCCCGGGATGGAAATCTTCCGGGTCGAGATGGCAGGCCACTTACCACATTACGAACAGCCGAACCTCACCAACCCGGTCATCTTGGATTTCCTTGACCGTGTACCCGACTGACAAGACCTGAACATTCTCTTAATATATTCTACATATTCTTTTAATCTTCCCCGGATATCCTTGGGTTACATTTGATTAAAGGAGTATTTAAATGAACATGAAGATCTTAGCAGTAGTCGTACTAAGTGTTGGTTTATTGGTAAGTGCTTGCAGCCCAGCGGACCAGGTACTGGTGGATCCATCTGGTCCTCAAGCAAACCCGGTCCAGCTTCGCCAGGAGGCCAATCTCTCCCAGGGAGGATCCGGAAAACAGGGAAATGGACCCACTAAGAACAACCAGTCAGCTGATAATGCTCTACAGTCAACGGGTGAGATCTCAGCAGCAGAAATGGAAGGCATCCTATTCATGCTGGAAGAAGAAAAACTGGCTCGGGATGTATATCTCCAGATGGCTGAATCCTGGAATCTGAATATCTTTTCCAATATTGCCCGCAGCGAGCAGATGCATATGGATGCGGTGTTGGACTTGATCGATGTTATTGAGTTTGATCTGCCCATCCCCGATGCTGGAGCGGGGGAATTCACCAACCAGGAACTGCAGTCCCTTTATAATGAGTTGGTAGAAAAGGGTAATTTGAGCCTTGTCAATGCCACATTGGTGGGGGGGGCGATCGAGGAAATCGATATCCTGGACCTGCAGGCTTATCTGGCCGAGACAACTGATCCAGCAATCATCCAGGTCTACCAGAACCTGCTCAAGGGATCAGTCAATCACCTGGCTTCGTTTGCCAGGACCTATCAGCGCCAATCTGGCGAAACCTACCAACCCCAATTTATGAGCGAGGAAGACTATCAGGATTTAATTTCCAGCAGCAGTTCAACCGCCAATGGGAGCGGCGGCCAGGGAAAGAACGGCTCAGCGACTGGTCAGGGTCGATCCTGGTAAACCTGATCAACATTTAGGAAAATTCAACAGGGCAGGTCGATCTATGATCTGTCCTGTTAGTTTGCTTGACACATTAAATCCCCTGCACTACAATGTTGAAGAAAAATCGGGCCTGTAGCGCAGTTGGGAGCGCGCATCAATCGCACTGATGAGGTCGCGGGTTCGAATCCCGCCAGGTCCACTCCGGTTGACGGGGACAGCGTAAACAGAGTAAAATATCACCCTATAACACTGGGCCCATGGCGCAGTTGGGAGCGCGTCTCAATGGCATTGAGAAGGTCGTGGGTTCGAATCCCACTGGGTCCACAAAATCAGCAGTTCTACTCTGGTTGAAGTGCCCGACATATTTACAGACCGGGAGTAGTAGATCATCTGGCAGAGAGGTGAGAGCAGCGGCTGAAAATCTCACCATAGGTGCCCCCAGAGCGCTGAAAGATCGAACTCGCCCGGCGCGTGGTGAACGCGTTTCTGTCCCGGAAACCAAGTAAGGGACAGCGGTCCTGCCCGATACAGCAGCCCCAAGAGGTGATGCCCGCCATCACAATCAGGGTGGTACCACGGAGAATGCCTTCCTTCGTCCCTGACGCTGGAGGGATTTTTATTTAAGGACATGATGTCCAGGCAGAAGAGGGAGCAGCTATGAGCAGAGATTATCAACCCCACGAGATCGAGCCCAAATGGCAGAAAAAATGGGAAGCCGATGGACTCTACCAGGCGGATATTGATGAGAAGAAAGAGAAGTTCTACGCCCTGACCATGCTCCCTTATCCTTCTGGGGATCTGCACATCGGTCACTGGTATGCCATGGCGCCCTCGGACGCCCGGGCCCGCTTCAAACGCATGCAGGGATACAACGTGATGTTCCCGATCGGATTTGATGCTTTTGGGCTGCCGGCAGAAAACGCGGCCATTGCCCGGGGCATGCACCCCCGGCAGTGGACCTACCAGAATATCGAGCACATGCGATCCCAGATTACGAGCATGGGTCCGATGGTTGATTGGCGCCGGGAAATGATCTCATCCGATCCGGAATATTACCGCTGGACCCAATGGTTCTTCATCCAGCTTTACAAGCATGACCTGGCCTACCGGAAATACAGCCCGGTGGATTGGTGCCCGCAGTGCAATACCACCCTGGCCCGGGAGCAGGTCCATGGTGATGATCGCCACTGCGAACGCTGCGGACACGCGGTGATCAAAAAAGATCTGGAACAATGGTTCTTCAAAACCACTAATTATGCCGATGAGCTGATCGATTATTCACTAGATCGATTGGCCGCTCAGGCCCGAACCCTGCAGACCAACTGGGTTGGTCGATCCGAGGGTGCGGATGTGATATTTCAAAACCGAAGCTGGCGATGAACTGCCGGTCTTCACCACCCGGCCAGATACGCTGTGGGGAGCGACTTTTATGGTCCTGGCCCCGGAACATCCCCTGGTTGAAAAAGTCACTACTTGCGGAGCAAAAGGAAGCAGTTGAAGTACTATCAGGAGGAAGCAGCCCATAAAACAGAAATTCAACGCTCCGCAGTTGACAAGGAAAAAAGCGGTGTCTTTACCGGCGGTTATGCAATCAATCCTGTCAACGAAGTCCAGGATCCCGATCTGGATCGCTGATTATGTAATGATGGGCTATGGATTTGGAGCAATTATGGCTGTGCCAGCCCACGATGAACGCGATTTTGAATTTGCCCGCCAATTTGGACTGGAGATCATCCCGGTCATCCAGCCGGAAGGCGAGAGATTTTGATGGTGAGACAATGACGGAAGCGTATATCGGTCCGGGAATGATGATCAACAGCGCTCAATTTGACGGGACTGAGGTCACTGATGATAAAGGACGTAAAAATCCCGGGCTGGGGAAGGTGATCGATTGGCTTGAAAAAGAAGGTCTGGGAAAAGAAGCTGTCAGCTACAAACTGCGCGACTGGCTGATCTCCCGCCAGCGCTACTGGGGCGCACCGATTCCGATGATCCATTGTGCAGAATGCGGCTGGAATCCTGTCCCGGATGAGCAGCTGCCGGTGCTGCTTCCGGATGATGTCGAGTGGCTTCCGACCGGGGAAAGCCCGCTAAAGCTGCATCCCACCTGGAAGGACACGACCTGCCCTGAGTGCGGGAAGGCTGCCACGCGGGAAACCGATACCATGGATACTTTCATGTGCTCCTCCTGGTACCATCTGCGCTATCTGAGTCCACATTATGACCAGGGACCTTTTGACCAGAGGGAATATGATTACTGGATGCCTGTTGATCTGTATACCGGGGGCATTGAGCATACCAACATGCATTTGATCTATACCCGTTTCTTCCACAAAGCTCTGCGGGATATGAGTATCACAGAGGGTCATGAGCCCATGATCCAGCTTCGCAACCAGGGCATGGTGCTGGGAGAGGATGGCGAAAAAATGTCCAAGAGCCGCGGCAATGTTGTCTCGCCGGATGACCTGGTGGAAAAATACGGGGCAGATACAGTCAGGGGCTACCTGATGTTCTTTGCCCGCTGGGATTACGGCGGACCCTGGAACAGTCAGGGCATTGCCGGTACAGAGCGCTGGCTGAACCGGACCTGGAATCTGATCACAGAACCAGCGGTCAAGGGAAAACCGTCAGAAGAGATGATGCGGGATCTGATGAGGCGCGATCTACACACCGCTCTGGACCGGGTCAGCCAGGATTATGAAAAGGTCGAATTCAACACGATCATCTCGACCTTGATGGAGCTGCTTAATACGCTGGTGGAAGCCAAAAAAGCCGGCGCGGCAGGTTCACGGGAGTGGCATGGTATTCTGGAAACCTATCTGCTGATGATGGCTCCGGCTGTGCCACATATCACAGAGGAGCTCTGGACTGAGGTCCTGGGCAAGCCCTATTCGATCCATCAGCAGCCCTGGCCTGAGGCCGATCCGGAGCTGATGGCGGTGGAGGAGATCACACTCATAGTTCAGGTTAATGGCAAGCTTAGAGACAGGATCATGGTCCCGGTGGATATCAGCCAGGTGGAGGCAGAAAAGACTGCCTTGGCTAGCCCGGGAGCGGCTCCGTTCCTGGAAGGATAAAAAGGTCAGGAAAGTGATCGTAGTACCGGGCCGCTTAGTGAATATTGTGGTTTGAGATTTCTGAATAGAATGCGGGAGAGCGTAAGCTCTCCCGTTTTTTTGTACCCGGGCCAGGATCTGGCTTGCTGGTTGTAATCAGGTCAAACTAAGGAAACAGCTTTGATCCTGAAAGGGCTTGATCGATCTGTTATTAAATAGAATAAGATACCGATTAAGGGATTAAATGGTTAGATAATCTTGTTTTGCTAATGCGTATAGGCAATACCTTCCTGTTGTTCAGCGTCAGGCTCCCGTCAGGTAGTTGAATATGGAATGCGGTATACTAAAGAGTGCAGGTTGCCTATTTTGATCTAATTTCAATACCTCCAGGAGCTAATAACCATTATGAAAAAAGAAATCATCACATCCGACAAAGCCCCTCAAGCTTTAGGGCCCTATTCAGTGGCTGTCAAGGCTGGTCATTTTGTATTCACTGCGGGCCAGTTAGGACTGGATCCTGCGACCGGAGAGTTTGCTCCGGGAGGAATCGAGGCGGAAACGCGCCAGGCACTGGAAAACGTCAGAAACGTTTTGGAAGCTGCCGGCACATCCTTGAACCAGGTTGTCAAGACCACAGTCTTTTTGCGGGATATGAATGATTTTGCTGCCATGAACAAGGTCTACGGGCAGTTCTTTACTGAGGATTTCCCGGCCCGATCCGCTGTTCAGGTGGCCCGCCTTCCCAAAGACGGGGCAGTGGAAATTGAAGTTGTTGCCTTACTGGATTAGCCTGTCTTCAGACAGAATTTCAACCATCTATGTCCGGTGAATTAATACTCCTGGTGGATGATGAACCCAATATTATTGAACTGGCCCAGCTCTATCTTGAGCGGGAAGGTTTCCGGACTCTGTCAGCTGTTAATGGACAATCCGCTTTGGATATGGTGGAAAAACACTGTCCGGACCTGATGGTGCTTGATCTCATGCTGCCTGTTCTGGATGGCCTGGATGTCTGCCGGACCTTACGGGGAAAAAAAAATCCGGTAATGATCCTGATGTTGACCGCCCGGGATGAGGATATTGATAAGATCCTTGGCCTGGAACTGGGCGCGGATGATTATCTAACCAAGCCTTTTAATCCCCGGGAAATGGTGGCCAGGGTCAAAGCGTTGCTGCGGCGTGGAGGGCAATCAGAAACTGCAGAAAAAGGTAAGATCATCCAGGCTGCTAATCTGATAGTTGATCCGCTTCGCCGTGAGGTAAGGATTGGAGAAACCCAGATTGAAGTCCGGACCCAGGAATTTGATCTGCTCTATACCATGGTTCATCATTTGGGTCTGGTTCTCAGCAGGGAACAGCTATTAAACCTGGCCTGGGGCTACGATTATTTTGGAAATACCCGAACAGTTGATGTGCATATTGGTCATCTTCGGAAAAAACTGGATCAATCAGGATTAAAAATAGAAACTGTCACTGGCATCGGCTACAAGCTGGTCCTTGTCTAGCTTAACCCATAAATCATGTTCACATCCCTGCGCGCCCGCTTGTGGGTGACCTACGCCATATTGATCCTGCTGATCCTGAGCATCCTGGGGATCGGCGTCTTTGTTTACGTGGTCCGCAATCCGGTCATCGACCGCCAGGCATTGGGAAAGCTTGATGCAGCCTCAGCCCTGATCCAGCGCCAGCTGACGGAACGGGAATTCACACCCCGGGAAAATATTACCTATTTTGAGCGGATCAGCAATTCGCTCTCGATCCGCCTGATCCTGTTCAATGCAGTACGGGATGTTGTCCTCGACACTCAACCAGAGAGTTCATCAATCGTCTGGCCGGTCGGGACTGATGCTCCCCCGGAAAAAGGCAGGATCGATGACCAGGGCGGAAAAACCTGGCTCTACAGCTCACTAACCCTTCCCCGAGGTGAAATCCTGGTCCTGGCTCTGCCGCGCCAGGGAGGGATCCAGCTCCTGCGCACCTCACAGCTCAGGGAAACAGTGCGCGATGAATTTATGCCGGCATTTTTACGCACAGGGCTGGTGGCTTTTGTTCTGGCTGTGATCTTTGCCGCCTGGATGGGGAGCTGGATTGTCAACCCGTTGGATGATATTCAGGGAGCATCCAGATCGATTTCAGCTGGCTCATATCAGAAAATCCCCTTGAAGGGGCCGGATGAAGTCCAGGCCCTGGCCGGCGCATTTAATGAGATGGTCGACCAGGTCCAGGCTTCGGAACAATCTCAGAAAGATTTTGTGGCCAACGTCTCGCATGAATTAAAAACACCCTTGACCTCGATCCAGGGTTTTTCCCAGGCCATACTCGATGGCACGGTGGAATCGGGTTCTGCTCTCACCAAAGCTGCCGGGATCATCAATACTGAAGCCGAACGAATGTACCGCCTGGTCGTGGATCTGCTCGATCTGGCCCGCTTTGATGCCGGGACCCTCAGCCTTGACAGGAAGGTCCTGGATCTGGCAAAACTTCTCAACCATGTTGGCAATCAGCTGATACCCCAGGCAGTAGTTGCCAGGGTGAAACTGAACCTGGACGTGGATCCACTGCCGACATTTGTCGGTGATGAAGACCGCCTCACCCAGGTCTTCACCAACTTGGTAGACAATGCCATTAAACACACACCGGAAGGCGGCTTTGTGAGCCTCTCCGCCCGCAGTGAAGCGGGGGTAGGCCAGGATCGAAATCATCGACAGCGGAGCCGGGATCCCGCCGGAACACCTGGACCGGATCTTTGAACGTTTTTATAAAATTGACGGTTCGCGTACTGGTGAGGGAAAACCTGGCACTGGATTAGGATTGGCGATTGCCCGGCAGATCATTGAGGCTCACAGTGGAGTCATCCAGGTTCGCAGTACAATAGGGGAAGGTTCTGCCTTTGAAGTCACTTTACCTTTGGCAAGTCCAGATGATCAGACTGTCCTGGAGCGGCTGAAAACTTAAATCATGAAAGTATCCCTGATCGTTCCCTGTTATAACGGAGAAAAGAACATCCAGGACCTGCTGGCAGCTATTTGTGAGCAGAATTTTCCGCTCACCGACCTGGAAGTGATCATCGCTGATGGCATGTCAACCGATAAGACCCGCGAGATGGTCAAAGAATTTTCCGATGCTGTCCCTGAATTGAATCTGCGACTGATCGACAATCCCAAAAGGAATCGCTCAGCTGCCTTAAACCTGGCGATTAGAGCTGCGGTGGGTGATTATTTACTGCGCCTCGATGTCCATTCTTTTCCACATCCAGATTATCTTAAATACTGCCTCCGTGACTTGAAAGCCGGGCTGGGCGATAACGTAGGTGGGGTGATCAAGGTTAAAGCGGCCAATCAGGGCTGGGTCGCTGAATCAATCGCTGTGGCTGTCGCCCATCCCCTGGGTGTGGGTGATGCCAGCTACCGGATCGGTTCGCAGGCCAGGGAAGTGGATACTGTCCCATTTGGAGCGTTATCACAAATCGCTGATCGACCGCATTGGTGGATTTGATGAAAGTCTGCTGATCAACGAGGATTATGAATTTAATGTCCGGGTCAGGAAATCTGGCGGTAAGGTCTGGCTTGATCCTGAGATCAGTGCCACTTATGTTGCCCGATCGAACATATCAGATCTGGCAGTTCAATATTGGAATTACGGCTTCTGGAAGCTGCGCATGCTGCTTCGCTACCCGGAAACCATTCGTTGGCGCCAGCTGGCAGGTTTTTTTGTTCTGAGCTGGATCGGGTTGGGTATAATGAGCATCTGGTTTACCTGGGCGCGCTGGCTGCTGTTGGTCGAAGCGGTGATTTACCTCTCAGCGCTTTTGGCGGCAGCCATCAAAGCTGCTCTGGGTCATAAGAAACTTATCCTGGTCGTGGGTTTACCTCTGGCGATCGGTACCATGCACTTTTCCTGGGGCACAGGTTTTTTAGTCAGCCTGTTTAGTTATATCTTTGATAAAATAATCAGGAAATCCGCACAAGCTTGAGCTGAGGCACATTTATGAAGATCAATTATGACGCGCAAAAAGAACGTCGCTGGCGATTCCGTTTTGTAGAGCGGCGGGTGATGCTATTAATTGGTGATATCATTGCTGAAGCGCTGGCGTTGGCGACAGCGATCTTTGTCTGGGGCAACCAGGCTAACCCATTCGGATTTTCATTTATATTCATCATTAACAGGATTCCTGGCTGGTTTTATTTTTTGCCATTGATCTGGCTTTTCCTGTTGATCGAGCTCTATGATTTACGCAAGGCCAATAGCTGGAGCAGGACGCTGCAGGGGGTCGCTATGGCTGGCGTGGTAGGTTCGATCCTCTACCTCGGGTTATATTTCTCATCTCCTCCGGAGTCGCTTCCAAGGATCGGTGTGGCTGTTTTTATCGCAGGATCGGTTGTCTTCACCCTGGTCTGGCGCTACTTATATACCAGGATTTTAACTTCAGAGTCTTTCCAGCCGCGTGTGCTGCTGGTGGGAGGAGGTTTTTCAGGCTGCATCCTGCTGCGTGTTTTTAATAAGATCGATCCTAAGCCCTATCAGATCATTGGCATTATTGATGATGATCCAGCCAAACTCCACCAGAAAATTGAGGGTCATACAGTCCTTGGATCTGGTCCTGACATGTTAGATGTGATCCAACAGGAAAGGATCTCAGACATCATTGTTGCAATCACAGGTGTGATCAGCGGCGGGACCTTCCAGTCGCTGCTCGATGCCCAGGAGCTAGGCGTTGAGATCACACGAATGCCTGTTGCATATGAAGCCCTAAATCAGACGGTTCCGATCCGGATTCTTGAAGCTGATTGGATTTTACGGTCATTCGTGGATGATACCGGGGTTGGTGGGACATATCATATCCTGAAACGCCTGATGGATTTCCTGGGCGGATTAATTGGCGTGGCATTATTCCTCATTATGCTGCTTCCGGTAGCGCTCCTGATTCTGATCGATGACGGATTTCCAATCTTCTACTTTCAGGACCGATTAGGCCAGAGCGCTAAACCCTATAAGATCATCAAGTTTCGCACCATGGTCAAGGATGCGGAAAAAGACGGGCAAGCCAAATGGGCCAGCGAGGGTGATGAACGGGTCACCAAGCTGGGCCGCTTCCTGCGTAGAACACATCTGGACGAGTTTCCCCAGTTCCTGAATGTCTTAAAGGGAGAGATGAGTCTGGTCGGACCGAGGTCTGAACGCCCGAGCCTGGTGGAATCATTGCAAAAAGATGTTCCTTTCTACAGGGCGCGCCTGTTAGTGAAACCTGGCGTTACTGGTTGGGCCCAAATTAATTATGGCTATCCTGAGACTGTGGAAGAAACGATAGATAAGTTGGAATATGACCTCTATTATATTAAAAACCGGACTATCTTGCTGGACCTGCGGATCATCCTCGGAACACCCGCCACCATCTTTGGATTAAAAGGAAAATAGGCATGGGAAAAATTTTGGTCACCGGAGGTGCAGGCTTTATCGGCTCTCACCTGGTGGAGGCTTTACTGGCGCGTGGTGATTCAGTCCGTGTGCTGGATAATTTTTCAACCGGAAAAGAGGAAAACCTGGCAGGGTTTCTGGATAGAGTAGATTTGATTCGAGGAGATTTACTGGATCAGGCTGTCCTGAAAAGGGCAGTGGAGGGAATGGAGACAATCTTCCACGAAGCAGCATTTGTTTCTGTGCCGCAATCCCTGGAAGAGCCAGAAAGATGTTTTGAGACCAATGTCAGCGCCACCTACAGGCTGCTGTCCCTGGCCCGCGAGGCTGGAGCGAAGAGGGTTGTCCTGGCTTCCAGTGCGGCGGTCTATGGGGATAATCCTGCTGTGCCACTCTCAGAGACCCTAAATCCCCAACCGCTCTCTCCCTATGCCGCATCCAAACATATCGGGGAAATCTATGCTCATTTATTCACTTCTCAACTTGGCTTGGATGTCACATCCTTAAGATACTTTAATGTTTACGGCCCGAGGCAAAACCCCACGTCTGATTATGCTGCAGTAGTACCGATCTTTATTAAGAAATTGATTGATGAAGAACAGCCTGTCATCTATGGTGATGGCCTGCAGAGCAGGGATTTTGTCTTCGTCGGGGATGTGGTGCGGGCCAACCTGCTGGCAGCAGAGAACGCGCAGGCACAAGGTCGGGTGATGAATATCTGCTCTGGACAGGAAATCAACCTTAAAGACCTGATCGACCAGTTGTCGGATATTTTTAAGCGAGAGATTAATCCTGTTTATCAGGAACCCCGGGCTGGTGATATTTATCGATCAATGGGTGATCCTTCTCAAGCCCGGGATCTGCTAGGATTTGAAACTGCAACCGGCCTGGCTGATGGATTGATGGAAACATCAAACTGGATGAGAAGAGCTTAGTCCACCTTCATAAAACCTAGCTATGGAATGATATATGCCCAGCTGCACCATTCAGGACTGGAAAGATTTCTTAGATAATCTCCCCGGCGCTCATATCCTGCAAAGCCCGGCCTGGGGGGAGCTTAAATCTGCCTATGGTTGGGACCCGGTCTGGATCATCACGGGGGGTGTCGGAGCCCAGGTTTTATTTCAAAAGCTACCGCTTGGCTTCCAGTTAGCCTACATCCCGCGCGGACCAGTCTCGGCCAGTAAATATTTTGTGGATGATCCTGATTGGAAACTTTTCCTGGTAGAACTTGATCAGATATGCAGGGATCGGAATGTCGTTTTTCTCAAGATCGAACCTGATATCTGGGAGAGCGAATCTACACATTTACCTGATGGATTCAGAATTAGCTCCCACAGCATCCAACCCCCGCGCACGATCCTGGTAGACCTGGCTGGTTCGGAAGCCGAGATCCTGGAGCGAATGAAATCGAAGACCCGCTACAATATCCGGCTGGCTGCCAAAAAGGCTGTCACTGTCAGGCAGTTGGATGATGTTTACACTTTTTACGATCTTCTGAAAAATACTTCCAGCCGGGCTGAGTTCGGCATTCACACCCTGGATTATTACCGGGATGTTTTCAGGATCTTTCGGAAGAGCGCTGAGTGCCGCTTGTTCCTGGCCGAGTATGAAGGCATTTCCCTGGCGAGTATCATGGTCTTTATTCGCGAAAAGCGCAGCTGGTATTTTTATGGCGCGTCATCTGATCAGCACCGGGAAAAAATGGCCACCTATCTTGTGCAGTGGGAAGCTATGCGCTGGGTCAAGGAGCAAGGTTGCGAAACCTATGATCTCTGGGGTGTTCCTGATCAGGATCTGGATCAGCTGGAAAAGGATTTCACCAGCAGATCGGATGGTTTGTGGGGTGTCTACCGGTTCAAACGCGGATATGGTGGAGACCTTATGCGCTCAGCGGGGCCCTGGGATCGAGTCTATCTCCCGCTCTTGTACTTCCTTTATAGGGTCAGAACACGCTTGATCAGAGGCTAGCACAGCAGACTAAAATTATGAAACCAACAAAAAGATGGAATGAAGTCATCCAGACATTCCCCGGCGCTCATCTGCTTCAGACATCACAATGGGCAGAAGTGAAGTCGCGCTCTGGTTGGACTGCCGAATACCTGATCTGGTATGTGGATGAGGGCGGTCTGGTCCGGACTGAATTTTTGAGCTCGGACCTGGATAAAAAAGCAATCAAGGCAGCTGCACTTGTCCTGGAGCGCAAAGCCTTTCCGGGACTTTCTGTCATGTATATTCCCAAAGGCCCCCTGTTTATTGATCAGGAGGATACCCATTTAGCAGACCAGGTCCTGTCTGACCTTGAGGTATTTGCCAGGAAAGCCGGGGTGATCCAGCTTAAGATTGACCTTGATTTGTTGCTGGGTTGGGGTGTACCCGGAGAAGACACAGAAAAAAATAATCCTGCCGGGAAGCGTTTTATGGATTTACTGCTCGATCACGGCTGGCGTTTCTCCCCGGACCAGATCCAGTTCCGCAATACGGTTTTGATCGACCTTGTTCGGGATCAGGAAGAGATTCTGGCCGGCATGAAATCCAAAACCCGCTACAATATTCGCCTGGCCGGCAGGAAGGGGATCAGCGTCCGCCAGGGAAACAAGGAAGACCTGAAGACTCTATATCAGATGTATGCTGACACGTCTGTCAGGGGCAGCTTCACAATTCGCGAAGAGGAGTATTATCTGAATGTCTGGAACTCTTTCCTGAATGATGATCTGGATCCAGAATTTGATCCAGCTGCCCAGCCTCTGGTGGCTGAGTTCGAGGGCAAACCGGTTGCAGGTGCTGTTATTTTTAAGTATGGAAAAAGAGCCTGGTATCTGCATGGCATGTCATTGCCAGAACATAGCGATAAAATGGCCCCCCACCTGATCCAATGGGAGGCTATTTGCTGGGCTAAAGCCGCAGGCTGCGAGGTCTATGATATGTGGGGCGCGCCAGATGTTTTTGATGAATCTGATTCGCTCTGGGGAATATATCGTTTTAAACGCGGCTATGGTGGACAGGTGACCAGGTCAATTGGTGCCTGGGATTATCCAGCCAAACCCTGGTTGTATTCAATTTACACCAATCTTCTACCCAGATTCCTGAATATCATGCGCTGGTTTGGGAACAGACGAACCAGGATCTCTGCTGGTGAAGAAAACTGACCATATTAAGGAAAAACATGTTCCCCAGAGAAGAATTCGCTCATCTTCCGACCCGGATTGAAAAACTTCTTCACCTGTCTGAGTTTTTGGATGGTCCTGAGATTTTGATTAAGCGAGACGATCAGACCGGTCTTGCTTTTGGGGGGAATAAGACCCGCAAACTGGAATACCTGCTGGCTGATGCTTTAGGCCGGGGAGCAAGGCTGGTGTTGACAACTGGCGCAGCCCAATCGAATCACTGCCGCCAGACAGCTGCTGCGGCTGCCCACTGCGGACTTGATTGCACCCTGGTTTTGGTTGGACCTCAGCCGGACAGACCAAGCTCTAACTATTTTCTCGATCAGCTTCTAGGCGCTCGTTTGATCTGGACAGAAAAAGATCAGCGCGATCAAACTCTGGAGAATGCCTTCGATCAGGCCCGAAATGAGGGAAAAAAACCCTATTTGATCCCTTATGGGGGGTCCAATGCGCTGGGCGCTTATGCCTATCTGAAAGCTTTTGAAGAACTGGCTGAACAGCTGCAAGGAGAGATGCCAGACTGGATTGTATTTGCCTCATCCTCAGGTGGAACCCAGGCTGGATTGTGGCTTGGTTCGTTATTAGCAGCGTCGCCGACCAAAATTCTCGGTATAAGTGTTGATGCTCCTGAAAACCTGCTCAAGGACCGGATTCTTGGAATTGCGGCTGAACTTAAAGAATCCCAGAAATTTAAGCTTGATCTCGTGCCCGATCAGATCCTGGTCAGCGATAATTATACTGGGGCAGGCTATGGGAGCATGAATGACCAGGATAGGGAAGCTATCCAGCTTTTTGCCAGACTTGAGGGAATCCTGCTTGATCCTGTTTACACGGGCAGGGCAGGGGCAGGTTTGATCGACCTGATAAAAAGTGGATTTTTCGCGAAAGGACAACGAGTCCTATTCTGGCATACAGGTGGTGCGCCAGCTCTTTTTGCTGAGAACTACCTGGAAAAACTGATTCCGATTCGACCAGAGTGATCGCCAGTAAATTACATCAACCAGCGGCTTGATAGAGTTCAGACAGGCTGATCCGTAGAGATCCTGATTGTCCTTGCTATATCCAATCAGTTTGATCAGAATATCAATTCGAGCCAATCGTTTTGGATAATTAAATCCTGTAAGTTCTATGGTAAAATTTGCTCGTGTGTGAGCTTTCACATTGTCATTGATCAAGCTGTTTGTGAGCGAGGAGAACACATGCTTTCATATTGGGTCTATATTGGTATTTTTCTGGTAGTTGCCTTGGTTGTTCCGCTGGTCGCAGTTCTGCTGCCAGCTTTGATATCTCCCAAAAAACCCAGCCGCCGCAAAGAAGAAGTTTATGAATGCGGCATTGAGACCACAGGAAATATTCGGGTCCAATTCAAATCACAATACTATATCTATGCCCTGATCTTCCTGGTTTTTGATATTGAAACGATTTTCCTGTTTCCCTGGGCAGTCTCGCTGGGAAAACTTCCCTTATTTGCAGTAATTGAAGGTGTCATTTTTATCGCAATTTTATTTGCGGGTCTGATTTATGCCAACCGTAAAGGGGTATTGGCCTGGTCGTAAACCCCCTAGGGTCTGAGCGGGAGAAATTCATGGCTGATTTGATCAATTTTATTGAGAACTGGTTGAAGGATCTGATCTTGGGTTGGGGCGCAGCGGAAGGTTTAACAGTGTTCATTCTCCAGGCCCTGGGTAGTGTTTTGGTCGTGATCATTTGTTTTGTGATCGTGATCGCCCTGATCTGGGTTGAACGAAAACTTGCTGGCCGGATCCAGGACCGCTTTGGTCCTAACCGGGCTGGACCATTTGGGATCTTTCAATCCTTTGCTGACATCATTAAAATATTCACCAAGGAATATATCACTCCAGAGGGTGCTGAAAAAGGATTATTCAATATCGCACCTGTGCTGGCCATGGGATCTGTCCTGGCCATCTGGGCAGTATTTCCTCTCGCGGTCAATGTAATTGGTGCCGACGTTCACGTCGGCGTAATATATATCGTGGCGGTTGGAGCCTTTGGCATTCTGGCTATCCTGATGGCTGGCTGGTCATCCAATAACCGTTATGCCTTGCTCGGCGCTTCACGCTCAGTAGCCATGCTGATCTCCTATGAGATCCCAATGGTCGTCTCACTCCTGGTGCCTGTGCTTTTAGCCCATTCCATGAAGTTATCATCGATCATTGAAGCCCAACAGCCCTGGTGGTTTCTCCTGGTAGCGCCTACAGCGGCCCTGATTTTTTTGATATCTTCGATGGCGGAGATTGGAAAAGCTCCTTTTGATCTTTTGGAAGCAGAATCGGAACTGGTGGCTGGCTATCATACTGAATACTCAGGAATGAAATTTGGCATGTTCTATGTCGCTGAATTCCTGCATCAATATACAGTGGGTGCTATGATCACGATTTTCTTCCTGGGCGGCTGGACCGGACCGCTGGCGACCCAATGGCCCATTCTGGGAGTGGTTTATTTTTATGGGAAATCATTTTTTGTCTACCTGATGATTTCCTGGATCCGGCTTTCTTTGCCACGCATTCGGATTGATGAAATGCTTAATTTGAACTGGAAGTTCCTGATTCCAGTTTCATTTATTAACCTGGTGGCTGTTGCCATTGCCGATCGTGTCATGCTTGATCTGGGACTCGCTCAGTGGATCTACGTGCTGATCATGTTCCTGGTAAATATCATTATCCTGCTCGCTGCCCTGTTAATATCAGGAGCGAATACCAAAACTATAGAACTGGAAACCTTCCCGGTCAGGCCTGTCGCTGTTCCTCCAGCCTCAGAGGGCAAATAGCCGGTTATAAAGGAAAGATTTATGGTACCTGAACTTATTTTTGGATTAGCCAGTCTGGTCACCCTGGGGGCTGCAGTTGCAGTTGTAACCAACAAGAATATCCTCCACAGCGCGTTTTATCTGGTGCTGGCATTTGTTGGTGTGGCCAGCATCTATGTGATGCTCGAGGCTCCATTCATTGCTGTAGTCCAGGTGCTGGTTTATATTGGCGCTATAGCGATCCTGATCGTCTTTGCGATCATGTTAACCAGGCGGATCATGAGCAAGGATCTGGAACAGCGGAATGAACAGTGGGTTCTGGCAGCTTTGGGATCAGCCGCGCTCTTTGGTGTCTTGGGATGGTCGATGGCGACGGTCAGCTGGCCGGTCACAAATACAAAGGTTCCCGAAGATACCATCACCCTGCTTGGCCAGGAATTATTGGGCAAGTATGTCGTACCCTTTGAGATCGTTTCAGTCTTGCTGCTGGCTGCCCTGGTGGGAGCTATCCTGATCAGCCGGGAACGGGATCAGGCTGAAAGGAGCGATTCATGAATATTCCCTTAAACTGGTTCCTTTTATTAGCTGCGGCTTTGTTTTGCATTGGTTTGTATGGTGTCTTGTCCCGCCGCAATGCTATCGGTATCTTAATGGGCATCGAACTGATGCTTAATGCAGTGAATATCAATTTGGTTGCTTTCTGGCGTTATCTTGATCCTGTGCGTCAGACCGGACAGGTATTTGCCGTATTCGTCTTTGCGGTGGCTGCTGCTGAAGTTGCTGTCGGTCTAGCCCTGGTGATTTCAATTTACCGCAATCGGAATACGGTTGTGGTGGAAGAAATTGATTTATTGAAAGAATAAGCGAGAGGAAAGTTATGCAAGAATTCTTTTTCAGCCTGACATGGTTGATACCCGTTTTCCCTTTCCTGGCATTTTTGATCATTATTTTATTCACCCAGGATAACAACAAACTCAGCCACAGCCTGAGTATCGGATCGATGGTGCTGTCGTGGCTGGTGGGCTGGGGAGTGGTCTTCAGTGCGATCACGACACCCCATCTTGGAGAACATCCAATCGAGGTAGTGGTGCCCTGGTTCGAGACAGGTAACCTGACTTTTAATATCGGTTACTGGATTGACCCGCTGATGGCAGTTACCCTCTTTATGGTTCCCTTCGTCTGTTTGATGATCTTCATCTATGCTGTCGGGTATATGGGCTATGGCACCGAGGAAGTAGATCCGAGGTATTCCCGCTTCTTTGGCTACATTGCCCTCTTTGCTACTGGCATGTTGGGCCTGGTAATTTCCGAAAACCTGCTGACCCTTTTTATTTCCTGGGAGATCATGGGTTTGTGTTCCTACCTGCTGATCGGTTTCTGGTTTGAGAAGAATTATTCTGATCCGAGCAAGATCACTCCTCGCCAGGCTGGCCTGAAAGCTTTTTTAGTCACCAAGGTGGGAGACCTGTTCTTGATGCTCGGCATTATGTATCTCTATTCCCAGGCTGGAAGCCTGAGCTATGCAGATACGCTGTTTAATCACGAATTTCTGACCCATTTGGCTGAAACTCCCGCCTTGCCGATTTTTGGCGGCTGGTCGGCGGCCTCTGCGATCGCGCTGTTGATCTTTGGCGGTACGGTTGGAAAATCTGCTCAATTTCCGCTGCACATCTGGCTGCCTGACGCCATGGAAGGTCCCACACCGGTCAGCGCCCTCATTCACGCTGCCACCATGGTTTCTGCCGGTGTGTTCCTGGTTGCCAGGATCTTCCCGCTCTTGAATATTGTCGTCGAAGTTGAACACCATAACCCCACCATGGGGGTGATTGCCTTTATTGGAGCATTTACTGCAATCTTTGCATCGATCATCGCTCTGGCCCAAAATGATATCAAGGGTGTGCTGGCTTATTCAACTATCAGCCAGCTTGGCTATATGGTTGCTGCCCTTGGCATTGGTGCTTACGTGGCTGCCACATTCCACTTGATCACTCACGCATTTTTTAAAGCGCTCCTCTTCATGGGTTCCGGATCAGTGATCATCGGCTGCCATCACGAACAAGATATGATGGAAATGGGCGGCCTGAGGAAAAAGATGCCCAGAACCTTCTGGACTTTCGTGGCTGGCGGATTTGCCTTATCTGGTTTTCCCATCATAACAGCAGGTTTTTGGAGCAAGGATGAGATCCTCGCTCACGCCTTTGAAGAATTCCTCCATGAGGGAGTCGCATCCTGGCCGTTCTTTGTCTGGCTGCTGCTGACGATTGCCGCCTTCCTGACTGCATTTTATACTGCGCGCCAAATTTCACTGACCTTCCTCGGCAAACCCCGCGGCCATCATGCAGAGCATGCCCACGAAACGCCCAACACGATGACCATCCCATTGATCATATTGGCATTTTTTGCCATCACACTGGGGTTTGTCGGGATTCCGGAGGAGATTGTGGGTCACGGCAATAACTGGCTCCATAATTTCATCGGGCATGAATATCCTGCGACAGCGTTGAGCATTCCGGTCATGGCTCTTTCATCAGGACTGGCGCTTGGCGGACTGGGATTGGGATGGCTGGTCTACGGTCGGAAACCATTGGAAGCAGGTCAGATGGACCCGCTCCAGAAAGGTCTGAAAACAATAAAATTAGGCTGGCTCTATACTGCCATGCAGAAAAGATTTTATTTCGATGAATTGTATCGGGCCACCTTCATCACTGGTTCGATCAAGCTGGCAGACATTTTTTATGACTTTGATTACAACTGGGTTATCAATCCCATTGTCAACCTGGTTGGAACCATCACCCGGGGCATATCAGAAATATTCAATAAATTTGACGAAAAAGTCGTCGATGCCCTGGTGAATATCACCGGGCTTTCTGGCGTCAAATTGGCAGATTTGGGCGGCATCACTGACCTGAAAGTCGTGGACGGTCTGGTGAACGGGATTGCCGATGTCACTGGCTGGCTCGGTGAAAATGTATTCCGACCGATCCAGACCGGAAAGGTCCAGAACTACCTGCTGATCCTGTTAATATCGATGTTGGCAATTATTGGCATTTACCTGGTCTACTAGGCCAAATTGAATTTTGAGGAGAATATGATGAATTTTCCAGTCTTGAGCTTAATAACATTTGCACCTGTACTGATCGCATTGCTGGTTTTGGTCATTCCAAAATCAAAGGAAAACCTGATCCGCTGGGTTGCCACTGGTTTGAGTTTGATACCCCTGGCTGTTTCAATCTATGTATATATAGTGGTCCAAGCCGATCCCGGGACCATGCAGTTAATGGAAGAGTATTCCTGGATCCCTGCCATCGACGTTTACTACCGGATGGGTGTGGATGGACTCAGCGCGGTCATGCTGGTTTTGACCACGCTGCTCTCTACCCTGTGTTATTACTACTCGATCTACGTTATCAAGGACCGGGTCAAGGAATATTATTTCCTGTTCCTGCTGCTGCAGGTTGGTATGTCCGGTGTTTTTGTCTCGCTAGACTTTATCTTTTTCTACGTTTTCTGGGAGATCGGCCTGGTTCCCATGTACCTGCTGATCGGTGTCTGGGGTGGCAAGACGGCGCATTTATGCTTCCATCAAATTCTTCCTCTACACCCTGGCAGGTTCGATGGCCATGCTGCTGGCTATTATCGCTGTCTACCTCAACACAGGAACATTCGATATCCTGGAAGCTGCAGCCGCCCAGCCCTTCGCTGGCAATATCGCCATGGCAACAGCTGCATTCTGGGCATTTTTTATCGGTTTTGCGATCAAAGTTCCGATTTTCCCGTTCCATACCTGGCTGCCAGATGCGCACACTGAAGCTCCCACGACTGGAAGTGTGATCCTGGCCGGTGTGCTGCTTAAGCTTGGCGCATATGGTTTGATCAGGATCGTGCTGCCAATGTTCCCGGAGCAATTTGGATATTTCTCTTATAATGTGCCAATTATCCCCATCCTGGCAGTGATCAGCATCGTCTACGGTGCCCTGGTATGTATGGCTCAGTGGGACCTGAAGAGGCTGATCGCTTATTCCTCAGTCAGCCACATGGGTTATGTCACCCTGGGGATTGCAGCGGCTGCTGCCAGTCTGGCAATCGGCGGCGGGGAAGAAGCAACCACCAGCGCCATCATCGGGCTGAACGGAGCTGCCCTTCAGCTTTTCACTCACGGTATTATCACTGGCGGTTTGTTTTTCCTGGTTGGCATGATTTACGACCGGGCCCATACCCGCCAGATCAAGGATTTTGGTGGCCTGGGATCAAAACTTCCCTATTACTACGGGATTATGCTGGTCACTGGTTTCGCATCACTTGGTCTTCCAGGCCTGGCAGGTTTCTGGAGTGAATTCTTTGTGTTCCGGGGAACCTTTGCGATCATCCCCACCTTCGCTATCATCGGCGTCCTGGGGATCGTTTTCACTGCTGCTTATATCCTCTGGAAAGTTATTCAGCATGTCTTCCTGGGAGAATTTGACCAGGCTAAGTGGGATAAGGTTACCCATAACGCAAAACTGACCGATCTGGAGACCTTTGAGAAAGTAACCATGTGGCCTCTGGTGATTTTGATGGTTTTGATTGGTTTATATCCCTCCCTGATTGTTCGTTTATTGAACGCTGTTTCAACTACGATGTTCAGCAACTTCTAAAGGCGAATAAAGTGAGGCTATAATCGTGCAAATTTTCTTATTTCTACTACCCCAGCTGATTCTTTTCCTGAGCGTTGTGCTGGTCTTTGGATTTGACCTGGTGGGATCCAGAAGAGAAAAAATGGCTCCCGTACCTGGCGTTAATCGGGGCGGTGATTTCTTTGGGTGTTTCAGTCTACCTGTTTGGGTGGGGAGACATTCCAGAAGGCAATGTTCTGGGCGGTATGATTTCGATTGACCCATTTTCTCTGTTTTTCCAGGTTTTTGCATCCCTGGTTGCCGGGCTGATCATCCTGCTCTCGATTGCCTATATGGATCTGAAATCACCCTATCAGGGAGAATTCTATAGTTTTATTCTCCTGGCAAGTTTTTCGATTTCGCTCCTGGCATCTTCAGCAGACCTGGTGATGATTTTTATCGCCTTTGAACTGTTGAGTATTTCATCCTATATCCTGACAGGATTTCTGCGCCACGACCCCAAAGGCAGTGAAGCAGCGATCAAGTATTTTCTTTATGGCTCCCTGGCATCTGCCATGCTTCTGTATGGTATGTCTCTCCTGTATGGTACGACCGGGTCCACAAATCTGGTGGCAATTGCTGAGGGATTAATGGGATCGACCCCAGCTTGCGTTTTGTTGTCTACCCGGCGATCGTTCTTCTGGTTGTTGGTTTTGGATATAAGATTGCCGCTGCCCCTTTTCATCAATGGTCGCCGGACGCCTATGAAGGTGCACCTACAACAGTGACTGCCTTCCTGGCGGTAGGTTCGATCGGAGCTGGTTTTGCGATCTTGGTGAGGGTGATGGTCACTGCCTTGCCGGAATTTCAACCCAATTGGTCAGCCTTGCTCTCTGGTCTCTCGATCATGAGCATGACCTTGGGGAACCTGGTGGCTATCAGTCAGAAAAATATCAAGCGCATGCTGGCTTATTCTGGGATCGCCCAGGCAGGTTACATCCTGATCGGATTGATATCCTGGCGAAGCGGTGCCTTAGGGATCTATCTTTGATGGACTCAGCGGCGTTCTGGTCTATCTGCTGGTCTATCTAGTGGCCAATCTCGGCGCATTTGCTGTTGTGATTGCCTTTGAATATAAAGGCGGGTCAACCCAGATCGAAGATCTTTCCGGCTTGATCAAACGATCACCGCTTCTGGCTGGGACGATGGTGGTCTTTCTATTGTCCCTGATCGGTATTCCGGGCACGGGAGGATTCCTTGGCAAGTTGATGGTATTTGGCTCAGCGCTGCGGGTGGAATTTTATTTCCTCGCTCTGGTTGCTATCGTCAACAGTGTGGTCGCCGGTTTTTATTACTTGAATGTGATCCGTTATATGTTCTTCCAGCCCCTGGATGAACCGGCTGGGGAAAAGATCCAGCTGCCAGGCACTCTCTCAACTGTGATTGTTCTGGCCTGCGTCTTTACCCTGCTGATGGGTATATTCGCTCAACCGTTCATCTCCTTTGTCCAGGCTTCGCTGGGACTGATCACTTCTTGATCAGGTAATAATATTCCCAATTTTGAGACAAAGTTCAGCGTGGCCAAAAGTTATCAAAAAATTCAGGATTTATGAGCAATTTCTGCCCGGTTGACAGTCTAGAAGCTAATGAGTAAAATACAGAATGCGCCGGTATGTCCTGAAGGAGCAGTAATTGGAAAACAAAGACGAGAACGCTGGCCAGAATAAAAATTGGCAGGAGTCGAGTTTGGGTCCTGGCAGTAGCAGGACAGGCCGGCATGTATATCGCTTTTCCAGTACTGGCAGGATTGGCGGCAGGATATTTTCTTGATCGACTGTTTGGTACCTATATATTATTTGCAGCTTTTCTCTCTCTGGCGGGTTTCGGAGCAGGAATCTACCTTGTTTATCGCTGGGTGCAAACTACAGTTAAACAACGTCTGGATGAGATGAAAAAGGAAGAATAAACCTTTATGTCACAGGAACAAGAAAAGAAAAAAGGAAGTGGTTGTTTAGTCAAGCTTTTGATTGGTTTAGCTGCCTTGGCACTGGTGGGTTACGGATTGGTGATGCCAGGGAAAGAACTGCCGGAGATCAGTCTGGCGGCAGAGCTGATACCGATCCATTTACCGATCCCCGGATTTGAACATGGTATTCCCAATACCTTGCCAACCGCGATCATGACCTCATTGCTGTTGATCATCATCGCTTTATTCTATAGCCGGGCTGTTAAGAAAGCTGAGAAAACAGGCAAAGAAAGCCGTTTCCTGGTCGCGGTTGATGTGATTTACGAAGGCGTATTTTCATTCGTAGAAACAACCGTTGGAAAGGAAAAAGCAACCATTGTTCTTCCCCTTGATCGGCTCGTTCTTTTTCTTTATCTTATTCTGCAAACTGGTCTGGTCTGCTGCCGGGAATGGGATCGATCGGAGTCTAAGGAGATCCACCATGGTCACGAAGTCTTGATACCGATCTTCAGATCACCAACAGCCGATCTGAGCACCACTGTCGGCTTGGCGATAATCACCCAGGTTGTTGCCCAGTATTATGGTTTTAAATTCCAGGGAAAGAAATATCTCAAGAAATTCTTCAATTTCAGCGCCGATCCTGATAGCGGCTGGTTGAAACCTGTCCTGTCGTTCGCTAACGGATTTGCAGGCATCCTGGAATTCATGGGTGAGTTCATCAAAGTCCTATCCTTTGGCTTCCGGTTGTTTGGCAATGTTTTTGCCGGGAGAAGTGCTGCTGATGGTGATCAGTTTCCTGACTGCTTTCCTGGTTGTGGATGTATTTATTGCACTGGAATTATTTGTCGGCGCGATCCAGGCGCTGATCTTTTCAATCTTGTCACTGATCTTTTATCAGATGGCAACACAGCATCATTAAATAGTGAAATTCTTTTCTTAAAGGAGAAAATTGCATGTCGTATGAAGCCGCAACTCAAATAGCTGCTGCCCTGGCAATTGGATTGGGTTCACTTGGGTCCTGGTATCGGAATCGGTTTGCTGGCTGCCAAAGCCATGGAAGCCGTGGGTAGAAATCCTGAAGCCTCAGGTGATGTTCTTAACAAATATGATCCTGGCTATTGCTTTTGCTGAGGCAATCGCAATTTATGCCCTGGTTGTAGCCCTGGCGATTAAATTCGTGCCGGTTACACCCGTTAGGTTAAGGAGGTTACCGTGGGTGAAGCATTATCAGCAATGGGAATCAATGGTCCTTTCCTGATTTCCCAGATAGTAAATTTCCTGGTTATGTTCGGTCTTTTGACCGTACTGCTCTGGAAACCTGCTAAAAAACGGCTTGATCAGAGCGCAGGCTACGCTGCAGAAACAGATCGATGACGCCGAAGCAGCAGCATCAGCAGCTTGAAAAAGTCGGCGAGGAGCGGGAAAAAATCCTCGCTGAAGCCAGAAAAGAGGCCGAAGGCATTGTTTCCCAGGCTTACGATCGGGTCGATGCAGTCAAGAAAGACGCCGCTGAAGACGCTAAAATGATCATCCAGAAAGCCCAGGTGGATGCCAAGGAGGAGGAACTGCGCCTGCTCAAAGGTGTTCGGGATCAGGTGGCTATTGCTGGCCATGGCTGCTACCCAGAAATTGGTGGGTGAATCCCTGGATGAAAAACACCAGAAAGCTCTGATCGATGAATTCTTCTCCAGTGTTAAAGGTGGAAAGGTCGTTGTCCTGGAAGGTGAAAAGGTTTCTGGCAAGGTTGCGGTGGTGACCAGTGCTCTTCCCTTGAGCTCCAAGGAACAAAAAGTTATCGAGGCTGAAATAATCAAGAAAGCTGGCGCGAAAGATCTCAGCTTTGAAGTTGACCCCGGAATATTAGGAGGCTTGACGATCCAAATCGACGATAAGCTGTTTGATCATTCGGTCTCAGCTCAATTAGCAGGACTCCGTTCCCGCCTCTCCTGAACAGCAGACGAGAATTTTGGTGTAAAATAAAAAACGCCCAGGATATTATGATCCGGGCGTTTTTCTCATCCGGGTGACCCCGTGGGAGGTATGGGAGATCTGTGTCAGCCAAGTTGAATTTGAAGGAATTATTCCAGGAGATCGATGTCATTAATGGTCTACCTGAAGGCGATATCAATGTGGCAGGGATCAAAATCGATTCCCGCCAGATTTCAGACGGCGATATCTATATAGCTGTACCTGGAACCCGGTTTGATGGACACTCCTTTATTGAGGATGCAGTAACCCGGGGTGCGGCTGCTGTCGTCGGTTCAAAACCTGCCAATACCTTCCAGGCCCTTGAGATACCTTATTTGCAGGTCAATGATACCAGGCTAGCCCTGGCTGAATTGGCTGCAGCCTGGTTTGATTTCCCAGCCAGAAAAATGATCGTGATCGGCGTCACCGGCACAGATGGGAAAACAACAACGGCAAATTTGATCTATCAGGTCTTGCAGACAGCAAATATATCCGTAGGATTGATCTCCACAGTGAATGCCGTGATCGGGGATAAGATCCTGGATACCGGTTTTCATGTCACTACACCTGAAGCTATTGATGTGCAGTATTACCTGTCAGAAATGCTCCAGGCTGGAATCAGCCATGTGATTCTGGAAACAACATCTCATGGCCTGGCTCAGAAACGCGTGGCTGCCTGTGAATTTGATATTGGAGTAGTTACCAATATTACCCATGAGCACCTAGATTATCATGGTGATTATGATAATTACCTGGATGCCAAAGCTGAGCTCTTTAGATTAATTGGTACTTCTCCATTAAAACCGGGCAATTACCATAAATTAGCAATCCTGAATCGCGATGATCGATCGTATCAGAGATTAAGCAAGATTGTAGGTCAGACTGATACTCCAGAAAAGAATTATGGTTTGGGGTCAGAAGCAGACTTCCAGGGATTAAATGTCGAATCGGGTTTGGATGGGATCTGCTTTGAGATCGCTGGCCCAGGGGAAATAATTCCAATCGAGACAGCTCTCCTAGGTGATTACAATGTTTCCAACTGCCTGGCAGCCGCTGCGGTCTGCCGGGCAGGATTGTTGATCGATCCCGAAATTATCCAGGCAGGTATCAAGAACTTGACCGGGATTCCGGGTCGGATGCAATCGATTGCAATGGGGCAGGATTTTCTAACCCTGGTAGATTTTGCTCATACTCCGAATGCGCTGGGCAGGTCGATCAGATCAGCTCGAAAATTTACCGATCAGCGGATCATTGCTGTTTTTGGATCTGCTGGATTAAGGGATCTGGAAAAAAGGCGCCTGATGGCTGAAATATCTGGTGAGCTGGCTGATTTGACAGTGCTGACAGCCGAGGATCCAAGAACCGAATCTCTGGATCGGATCCTGGACGAGATGGCTGGAGGCGTTTTGTCAGTGGGGGGAGTAGAATTGGAGTCATTCTGGCGCGTGAGGGATCGAGGAGAAGCGATCCGATTTGCTCTGAGGCTGGCCCTACCCGGTGATGTTGTCCTGATCTGCGGCAAAGGACATGAACAATCAATGTGTTTTGGGGAGACAGAATATCCCTGGGATGACCGGACAGCGCTGCGGGCAGCTTTAGCAGAATATCTGGGCATCGAGGGACCTGAAATGCCTTATCTACCGACGAGGGAGTAGGGCGATCTGGGGGAAATCAAGTAGTGACAAATTATCTATTGACAAAATGCACATAGTTATATAAACTATCCCTGACATATAGATTAGATGTCAGGGAGGTTGTTTATGCCAGGTCGCAATAGGGGTAAAACGGGTTCGGGAAGAGGACCTCAGAAAGGGGGCAGGAGGATGCTGCTCCAGCCCAGTCTATTACTGCTGCTCGCTGAGAATGAAACCCACGGATATGAACTATATGATAGTTTGGCTGAATTTGGATTTGATCCAGATTGCCTGGATTCCAGCATTATCTATCGTGATTTGCGCCAGATGGAAGAACAGGGTTTGATCACATCTACCTGGGATGAAAACAGCAAAGGTCCCAGGAAACGAGTTTACAGGATTTCAGATGAAGGCTGGCTAACCTTTCAGGATTGGATTGACAGATTGGACAAACAGCAGGAAAGGATTCAGATCATAAAAGATCGTTTTCAGAATTTATCAAAAGAGGAAAAATGAAAATTGCCATATCTTCCACAACAGGGGAACCAGGTCAAGAATTTAGTGCCCGTTTTGGACGCTGTGAATATTTTGCAATCAATGACACGGATACAGGGGAATGGGAATTAATTCCAAATCCCGCCCAGGATGTTCAGGGAGGATCTGGAACGCAGGTTGTTCAAGTACTCGCTGACAATGGTGTAAATGCGACTATCAGCGGCCGTTATGGTCCCCATGCTTTTGATGCTTTATCTGCAGCAGGTATGGATGCCTACCTGGCGTTTTCTGGAACCCCCATAGAATTGCTCCAACAATACAGGGATGGAATTCTAGATCTTGCAACGGGACCTTCAGGGCAAGGATTTCATCGGCAGGGACGCGGCCGAAAATGAAGATTGCAGTCGCCAGCGGTAAAGGTGGTACCGGGAA
Organism: uncultured Chloroflexia bacterium; assembly: GCA_963751575.1. Taxonomy (GTDB): domain Bacteria; phylum Chloroflexota; class Anaerolineae; order Anaerolineales; family UBA11858; genus B10-G9. The sequence goes on from CAVVUX010000002.1 coordinate 705,415, forward strand.
GACAATGATAGCAGTTTCCCTCGCTCTAAGCTTGTCCAGATCTGAGTTGGGTGATGTTTTGGTTAGCGATTGTGACGTGGAAGCTCCCAACGCACACCTTTTCCTGAAAACTGATTTCATTGACAACAGGACGGTGAATTTATTTGTGCCGCAGGTAAATAACGAAGTATGCTCTGGTTGCGGCGCTTGTGGAGATGTATGCCAATTTAATGCTGTGATCGTGGTGGGGGATAAACCGACTCTTTTTCCGTCACTCTGCCATGGTTGTGGAAGTTGTATGTTGAATTGTCCAGAAGGAGCCATCCAGGAAGTTCCATATGCAATCGGCAGATTGGAAAGTGGTGCCTGTCAGGAATCCCTGAATTTAAAACACGGCTTGCTAAATCCGGGAGAACCTCTGGCTGTCCCAGTGATTGCAGATCTCCGGCACTGGGATCCCGAAAATGGAATTGGATCAGATCTGGAGATAATTGATGCTCCTCCGGGAGCGTCCTGTCCGGTAGTGGAGGCGGTGAGAGGAACAGACTTTATTATTCTTGTCACTGAGCCAACGCCTTTTGGATTGCATGATTTAAAACAGGCTGTCCAGGTCACCCGAGAGTTGGGCATAAATGCCGGGGTAGTGAACAATCGAGTTGGAGTTGGAGATCAGGATATTCGAGCTTATTGCCAGGAAAATAACATACCTCTCCTGATGGAAATTCCTTTAGATCAAAAACTTGGTGAAGGTCTGGCCAGAGGGAAAACCCTGCTTGATATCTATCCAGCCTATTGTGAGGATTTCAATAAACTTTTTAAGGATATTTTAGTGATCCAGGGTGAGGTCAGCTAAAAATGCCCCAGCTAGTGATCTTGAGCGGAAAAGGTGGTACTGGCAAAACTTGCCTTAGTGCTGCTTTTGCCCATTTATCATCAGTCGACCATTCCGCACAAAAAATCGTCCTCGTTGATGCGGATGTGGATGCTGCAAATTTAGAATTAATTCTGAAAGCCAAACGTTTTTCCCAGGAAGTCTTTTCAGGAGGCGAAACAGCCCAGATTGACCGGGTAAAATGCAATAGTTGTGGAATGTGTCAGGTAGTGTGCCGCTTTGGGGCTGTAGCTTGTTTAGATGGGAATTATGAAATAGATCCAATTGCTTGTGACGGATGTGCTTCCTGTTTATATCAATGCCCACAGGATGCAATATGCATGAAGCAGCAAATTGCAGGGGAGTGGTTTTGCTCCGAAACGGATTATGGTAGTTTATTCCATGCTCACCTTTATCCAGCCCAGAATAACTCTGGCAAACTTGTAGCATTGATCAAACAAAAAGCTCAGCAAGTAGTGGATGCTGGTCTGGCCCAACTGATGCTGGTTGATGGTCCGCCAGGTATTGGCTGTCCGGTTATCTCAGCGGTGTCTGGAGCAGATCATGTTCTGATAGTTACAGAGCCCTCGCTGGCTGGGATCCATGATCTGGAACGTGTCTTGGCTGCAACAGCATATTTTGGGATCCAGCCGAAGGTGTGCGTTAATAAAGCTGATCTATTCAGTGAAGGGGCTGACAGGATCCAAAAATTGTGCTTAACAATGGGTGTTGAGTTGATCGGAAGAATTCCATTTGACTTATCGATACCGAGGGCAATGACACAAGGGATGCCAGTAACAAGATTATTCCCTGATTCTCCCGCTTCCAAAGCGATAGTAAAGATTTGGGCAAATATCAAGAAGATCATCAAAGAAGACAGAGTACCAGGTAATTTGGTAAAAATAAAATCATAAAGTAGTACTCAGATAAGGAGAATTTAATGCGAATTGCAATTTCAGCAGAAACAAACCAGGAATTTGAAAGTGTTGTAGCACACCATTTTGGCCGCTGCCCCTTTTTCGCGCTCGTTGAAGTGGAAGGGAAAGAAATCCAATCAATTTCTATGATTGACAATCCCTTTTTCGCTGGGCACCAACCGGGTCAGGTTCCTGGATTTATCAAGGAAAATAACGCTGATGTGATGCTAAGTGGTGGGATGGGAGGAAGGGCAATCCAATTCTTCAGTCAATTCGGTATTGAGCCCGCAACAGGAGCCAGCGGCACAATCAGGGATGCCGTGGAGGATTTCCTGGCAGGAAAGTTACAGGGAGCTTCGTCATGTGCGGAAAGTGAAGCCCATGGCCACGGTGATGACCATCACCATGATCATTAGAAAAAATGATATTTTATCCCTTTTCTTTCTGATCTTGGGCGGGATTAAAGATACAGCGAGAAAAGGGATTGCTTCCAAACCTTCTTCTTTGTGTTAAATGAAGGGGAATTTGAAACAAGCCTGATAACAAAATTTGATCGACCTGGCAGATCTGTGGGTGACTCAGGGCGAGGTCCCGATATGGGCAGTGCCTCAATGCCACTCGTGGTCCCTCAGGACTTGCATCCCAACTGGCATGATAATTTAATTTATTGAGATGATCGACAGCCGCGTTATAGCGGGTGATCAGGTTGACATTGTCTGGTAGAAAGCTTTTTGCTAATTTAGTAGCAATTGACTCAAGAATCTTCTCTGACTCTTTTTGTTCCTCCAGCGTCTCAAAAAGCACGTCAAGCAGGGTGAGTAAATTATCACCCAGCGTTTCTGAACTGAGATTGTAAAGATATAGGGGGCGACCCGATCCCCCGGCTGGGCGCTGCCCGGAGATCTGGACCTGGTTATTTTCTAACAATATCCCAAGGTGATAGCGAATATTGGCTGGGGTCATTTCCAGGACGCGCCCCAAATCACCGGCAGATGCTTCCGGATTATGAAACAGGTGGTCAATTATTTTTTTCCTGGTGGCCTGCATGACAAAAGTTTACCATAATTAACAAAAATATTTTATCTTAAATATTTGTTGACAAGCCAGGGCAGGGGGCAATATAATATGATAATTCAAGATCTTGTCATAACCTACCTGTGATTAGGAGCGTTAGCAATGCCAGAAGATTTTAACAAACCTGGATATAATATTCCCCCTGAATTAGAGGGAACTGTTGCGATCACTACCCTGGATCGCATTTACAATTGGGGCCGCCGCTACTCGGTTTGGCCGATGTTTTTTGGACTGGCTTGCTGCGCGATCGAAATGATCGCCACTGCTGGGGCTCGGTTCGACATGGCCCGATTTGGCATGGAGATCATGCGACCCAGTCCCCGCCAGTGTGATCTGATGATCGTTTCAGGAACCGTAACTAAAAAGATGATTCCCCAGGTCGTCCGGTTGTACAACCAGATGCCAGAACCTAAGTATGTGCTTTCCATGGGTGCTTGTGCTTCTGGAGGGGGACCGTTCAAACGAGGCTACAATGTCATCGCTGGAGTTGATAAATATCTCCCGGTGGATGTGTATGTACCGGGCTGTCCACCAACTCCCCAGGCACTGTTATATGGATTGATCAAGATCCAGGAAAAAATCGACAAGCAGTCCATCAAGGAAGTCAGCTGGTATCAGAAAGAAGATAATGAAGGTATCCCGGTCCCGATCCTCGGTCCGGATCTGATTGATATCAGGGATTATCCCGCCTTGCTGAAAAGAGATTCTGAGAAAGGGGGCCAGGCATGACTGAGCAGATTAAAGTCCTAGAAATATTTGAAAAAACAGTTTTGGATCAATACCCAGATCTGGTAAAAACAGATCAGCGGGAAGGTTATCAAGGTTTGCTGGTGGAATCTGGAAACCTGTTGACCTTAATGAAAGCCCTCCGGGATGAACTTGGATATGATCATTTGACATCAGTGACCGGTGTGGATTACTACCCGGAAGAGTTTATGGAAGTGGTTTACCACCTCTTTAAATCAACTGGTGGGGCAATTCTGGAGATGAAGGTCCAGGTGCCGAGAACTAATCCAGTAGTGCCTTCACTTTATAACCTTTACCACGGGGCTGATTTCCAGGAGCGGGAAGCCTGGGATCTGCTTGGAATTAAATTTGAAGGACATCCAAATCTGAAACGGATCCTGATGTGGGAAGGATTTGCCGGTCATCCGTTGCGCAAGGATTGGCAGGAAGTGTTTTACGAGGGGGAGTTCAAACCTTATGATGATCGCTGGCCGGAAGGTAAGGTTTCCAAGATTGAAGCTGATAATCCCTATGGGGAGAATATAGCCTATCCGGAGGGATTTAATCCTGAGACCTGGATCCCGGAAGGTGAGGATCTGCTCTTTCAGGGAACTCAGGAAATCGAAAGTGACCCCGGTCTCGAAACAGAACAGCTGGTTGTGAATCTGGGACCACAGCATCCATCCACCCATGGTGTCTTTCGGATGGTTGCCACCCTGGAAGGTGAGACAGTCGTCGATCTCGAACCAGTGATGGGTTATCTGCATCGCAATCACGAGAAAATTGGAGAACGTAATACCTTTTCCATGAATATGCCTTATACCGACCGGCTGGATTATTTCTGTTCGATGAGCAATAACTTTGGTTATGCCCTGACAGTAGAAAAATTATTAGGTGATAAATATCAGCCGCCGGAACGGGCTCAATACATCCGGATAATCATGGCTGAACTGACCCGGGTGCTGAACCACTTTATGGCAATCGGATTCTTCCTGAACGACCTGGGAGCTTATTTCACGCCGGCCCTCTACACCATCAAAGAACGGGAGTTGATCCTGGATATCTTTGAGGCTGTGGCAGGATCGAGGATGATGTGCAATTATTTCCGGTTTGGCGGTGTGGTCCGAGATCTTCCGGAAGGTATGGAAGACCATATCAGGAAATTGGTTTATGATCGCCTGCCGCGCCAGATCGATGAAATGGATCGCTACCTGGTCGAAAATGAGATTGTTGTCAGCCGCAGTCGGGGAGTGGGAGTACTCACTCCTGAGCAGGCAATTGGTTTATCTGCCGTTGGTCCAGTTCTGCGGGCTTCAGGTGTGCCCTATGATATCCGCCGGGCAGATCCCTACAGTATCTATGACCGGTTTGATTTTGATGTCGCGGTTCGTTATCATGGTGATGTTTATGATCGCTTCTTGATCCGATATGATGAGATCCGCCAGAGCATCAGGATCCTGCAGCAGGCAATTGATCAACTTCCCCAGGGTGAGATTTTGGCCAATAAACCTGCCTATAAATTCCGGATGCCGAAGGGGGAAGCTTACGGCCGGGTAGAGGGACCCAAAGGTGAATTGGGATATTATGTGGTTTCTGATGGGACTGATAACCCCTTCCGCTACCATGTCCGGGCTCCATCATTTATCAACCTGACTGGTTTAAGGCAGATGTCCCTGGGAGAAAAAGTGGCTGACCTGGTGGCTATCCTGGGATCGATTGATATTGTACTGGGAGAAGTTGACCGCTAACGTTTTAAAGCAGGAACCTGGAGATTTTTTATGAAAGGACAAGGAATTCTTAAAGGTCTGGGAGTGACCTTAAAACATCTCTTTGAGACCTATACCGAGGATATCAAAGCTGGCCGGGCGAGATATTACACTGAAGATGGTGTTCGCCAGCGGATGACGCCTGATACCAAAGGCATCTTTACGGTCAATTATCCTGAAGAGAAACTTCCCACGGCAGAAAACTTCCGTTATGTCCCATTTCTGGTTTACGATGAGGTGGATGGTGAGAATGTTACCCGCTGCACTGCCTGCGGGATCTGCGCCAAGGTTTGTCCATCCCAGTGCATTTGGATCAACAGGGCGGAAGATCCCGAAACAGGAAAACCCCTCAAAACCCCGGCGGAATTTGCCATCGATATTGACCTGTGCATGAACTGCGGCTACTGCGCGGAATATTGTCCTTTTGATGCTATCAAGATGGACCATGATTATGAGCTGGCGACTTATGAACGCATGGAAGCCAATATCCATCATAAAGACCGGTTGTTGAAATCGGCATCCTATTATGCTGGCATCCGGCCCGCTTCCTATGCAGCGGAACTAAAAGCCAAAGAAGAGGAAGAAGCTGCGAAAGCGGAAAGAAGAAGACCACGCCCAGAGGACTGAGCCTGGATTTGAGAGAAAATTTTAATGGTGGATAACAATAAGCATATTCGGGCCCTAGAAGACAAGATCAAAGAACTTCGGCGTTCATTGCCGGCTCATTCTGTACCTGCAGCAATGCTGATCGAATTGGAAGACCTCGAAGAAAGACTGCTGGATTTGCAGGCAGTTCTGGATCAAAAGACCAATGCCTCAGCCTAAAGTAGTTCTGGATTATCAGCTCTGCGATCCTTATTGCAGTGCTGATGGCATCTGTCCGGCAGCTATGGTCTGTGAAAGAAAAGTTCTCCGGCAGGAAGCTCCCGGAGAAATGCCAGATCTATATCCTGCCCGCTGCCTGGGCTGTATAGATTGTTTGCCGTTATGCCCGCCAGGCGCGATTCGGTTGATGAGATGATTGATTTCTTAGGTTTTTTTGGTCAGATACCGGTTCGAGGATTTAAATCAAAGACTACCAGAAAAGGTCGATTCCTTGCCTCCATCTAGTGGCTGATTATGATTTGCCCAGGATCAGGTCATTATCAGCACCAGGAATACCTACTCAATTTCATTGGGCTCGATAATCCCTAGCAGCTCCCTGGCTTGTTTTAGCTGGTCAGATCTGACCAGTAGTTCCGAAATTTGGTTATCACCAACATAAAATGAGGGCGCTTTGTAGTAGGGTACGACAACAGCCCGGATGCCGTGCTCTTCCAGGATCGATTTATCCCTGATTGCTTCAACTGTTGGTCCTATATTTAGCGTCGTAGATTTCATATTATCCTTCCCTATCTGGCAGAGGCTTATCCATATTTTACTCCACTGATCGTAAATTTGGTTCTTGATGTCCTTGATCCATCAGTCACCAGGGTTAACAAAAGTCTCAACTAGAGGAGTAATATTCATAGTTATAATGATCCAAGAGAGCTTGATTACAGCCCCAGCCGATATAGCAGGGGACTGGGCTGGGATACCTAACAGTTCTGTTAGTTCGGTATTCTGGTTTGACGCTGTTTGGTTCTGTCGATATAATGAAGATATTAAATTGGGATGCAGCTATGAAAAGACAAGAATCCAGAAAATCAAACAAGAACAGAGGCCAGAGTTTTGTGGAATTGGCGATCGTTCTGCCTTTACTCTTGTTTTTACTGATCGGTTTTGTTGAGGTAGGAGCGATTATTTACTCGTACCTGTCGATGCTGGACGTCGCCCGTGAAGCGGCTCGATTTGCGTCTGAGCATGATCCCGATATCCTGGAAGGACCCGGAACAGGGGGGTACTGCGAAGATGATGAGCTTCATTTTTTCCAGGATACCGCTTGTGTTATCATTGGAGCTGGATTTAATCCGGATATCGTTCTGGACCCGGCGACTGATGATGTCGCGATCTCAATCTTTACGATCGCTGGCAATATCGTCACCCACCGGCGGCCAAATGACGGCGATGGAGTCTGGTCGCTATATTCGGATAACTGGACCAAAAATTGTGATGGGACGCTTAGATCCACCACTCCGTTCATGGAGAATACTGAAGTCCAGAACATCTTCAATATGTCAACGCCGACTGTAGGCCCGGGAACACCAACTCCCGGAGCGGGGACTTCATTACCCAGCGCACCAGCTGACAAAGGCAGTGTTTTGGTAGAGGTTTATTATTGCCATGAACAGCTGCTTAATTTGCCTCTGTTGAGTGACCTGATACCCAATCCAGTCCCGCTCCATGCCTTTTCATTTATGCCCGCTCCGGCAGCAGCGCCAACTTCGACACCCCTGCCATAATCTAAGAAGGATAATTATGAGTAATAAACGTCGAGTTTTCAGCAAGTATTCAAAACGAAACCTGTTCTTTGATCTTAATAACGCCGGATCCCCCCGGGAAAAAGGGCAGGCGATCGTGATCACAGCGATCGCATTTATGGCCATTTTGGCGTTTGCGGGATTGGTGACTGATGCAGGCACCTTATATCTAAACTATACCCGGTTAAAAAGAGCCCTCGACTCAGCTGCTGTAGCAGCAGCCAATAATATCAAGGACAGCTCATTACCTGTTGCACAGCGAAACGCCAACATTCGGGAAGCTGCGCGGGAAATGCTGGCACTTAATGATGTCTCAGATATTTTTTCCCTGTTAACTTATACCTGCGACGATACAGGTTTACCGGCAGATTTTGCCAGTTTATGCCCGGCCCCTGGAGAAAACAACCGAAAATTAGCCTGGGTCCAGGCTTCCCAGAACAGCCCAGTTTATTTCCTGCAATTATTTGGCGTGACAGATGTACCTATCACCACTCATTCAGTTGGTGAAGCTGCGTCAATTGATGTGGTTCTTGTGATCGATACTTCAGAATCTATGGGAAGTGCAACCGGTGGCTATGATGCGAATTTTAATCCTGCTGCTTGCAATGCGGCCAATTCATGTCAGCCCTTGCGCCAGGCAAAAGACGCGGCCAAAGCCATGATCGACAAACTTTTCGATGGCTACGATCGGATTGCAATCGTAACTTATGATTTCAGTGCAACCATTCATGACCCCGATCTAGCCACGACAGTGGTGCTGGAAGCTGACCATACAGCTGTTAAAGCAGCCATCGACGCTATTCAATTGCATGATGATCTAGATCTTAATACCATCATCGCTACTGGTAGAAATCCGATCAATGGCGAGATAAATCCTCTCGATCTGAATAATGATGGAACCTACGTAGGAGGTGTCCCAAGTGGTTTTGGCGATGCGATTGTGTCAACCTGTACCGGCTGCGGAATGCGGATTGCCGGCAATATCCTGAGTGACCAGGGCAGGGTAGACAGCGTCTGGGTCATCGTGTTGCTATCAGATGGGGCTACCAATGTAAGTGATCTTCCGGATTCATCGGATGTTAATAATCCTGTACCAGCCGGTTATATTAACGGTTTCTGCGGCGGCAACCCGGCCTTCCCGAATCCTAATCGGATGTGGGACAGGCCATGGTGTACCGACAGTGATCCTTCGACGCGCCATTGCGGACCATTCCATGCTGACGCGACTGAATGTCCACCAGGTTCGACCTGGGTAGGCAATAATACGCCTCCCTACGACGCTGAGGATTATGCCCGTGATATCACTGATAGAGTGGGTTTATTATTCTCTGCAAATGCCAATGAACCGATTGGCGGCGAGGAGATTGCGATCTATACTATTGGTCTCGGTGTGGCTGCTGCTCCTCCTGACTATGATGGAGAGGAAATGCTCCGCTATATGGCCAATATTGGCGATGACAGCATCCGGAATCCAGTCCCGGACATCATTGCAGATGGATTTCCTCCCGATCCTTGTGATGGAGTAGCCCCTCAAACATCCTGCGGCCAGTATTATTACGCACCAAGCCCAATATTTTTGACCCAAATCTTTGAAAAAATAGCCGGAAGCATCTTTACTCGGATCAGCCAGTAAGGGGTTTACCCTGACAAAACTGTAGGTTTTGGGCAGTTATATGATATACTGCCAATACTTTATGAAGGGAAAAGAGCTGATTAGTATGTCTGCGGGGAGTATTTCTCACCTTAAAAAGAAAGGTCGGGGTCAGGCAATGGTGGAATTTGTCATCGCCCTCCCGATCTTGTTGTTCGTTCTCTTTGGCATCATAGAATTTGCCAGGATGGTTTTTGCCTGGATGGCTGTCCAAAATGCAGCCAGGTTTGGGATCCGATATGCTGTCACCGGTGAATATAATGATGTCTATTGTATCCAGGCAGGAAATTACCTCGGTGCAACCCATGTCAACGCTGATATTTTTGGCGGTGATCCTCAGGATTGCGATATTCCTGATGCCTATCCTGGGACTGATTCCAATGATCTAGAAAGAGATCTGATCGACCAGGCCCGGCTTTATTCCATCCAGGATGCAACTGTAGGCGGTGGAACAGGCTTATGGCTGCGTCCCAACGTATCAGGAAATTACGAGCAATACCTCACGAACCATGATGAAGCTTTCATAGGTTTACCTGATGAACAAGGTTTTTATCACGTAACGATCTGCAGCAACCGCAGCGGTCAATACGCCATGGATTACGGCAACTATTCCATACCGCTATGTAAAGACCTGATTGCAGCCCACTTGATGGATGATGCCGGCGGTCCCGGAGACAGGGTCAAAGTCCATGTTGAGCATGAGCATCCCTTGTTTTTACCCATTTTAACGAATATCTGGCCCTCAGTGACATTAACTGCAGAGCGGGACGGGATCGTTGAGAAGTTCCGCGCTTCCCGCGTGATCGGTGTTTCAGGACCCATTCTTTCTGCTCCAACCTGGACTCAAACGCCTACCATTACAGATACCCCAACGCTGACATCTACACCATCGGTGACCCCGTCCCCGACATCAACAACAACTCCTGTTCCTGTAGATTGTGCCCTGATAACAATCGACTACAGTTTTATCGGGGACCTGAGTGGCGGCAATTTTGGGGCCTTGGTCCGGATCAGGAATAATAATCCTGTGCCCATCCATCTCTTCCAGGCCAATGTTGGCTGGGAGAAGATCCCGCCCAGCCGCTACCTCGAAGCTATGCAGTTTAATTTCGGTCCGCTGTACGTTATCAATGACATGCTGCCCCCGACCAACTGGACCCCACCCACACCGATCGAACTAGCCGCTGGTGGTTTGGGAGATTATATCGCTTCATTTAAACCAGTTGCAGTCCCGGTCCAGGGAAATACAACGGTGGACCTGGTTTTTGATGACGGCTGCACGCTGGGAATCGCGGCTAATCTGCCCACTTCCACAGCAACCCTGACGCCGACGATAACTTCGACACCGACCGTTACGCCAACACCCGATTGCAATGATTACAGTATGACAGGATTCACATTCCTGCCCTCTGCTGTACAGCGCATGACAATTACAAATGGCGATGTAGTCAATACTGTGGTCAACCAGATCCAGTTTAATTGGAATTACGCTGAAAATTACGGAGTCGCTAACGGATATCCCAACCTGCAGGTGGACTGGTTTACCTGGAACGCTGGATATTTTCATTTGGGCGGGAACGGGGATTTTGTTGTTGATACGAGTTCTCCTACCAATTGGATAGGCGGTTCTTTGCCATTTAACAGCGGGAGCACCTATACCTGGGATATTGACTTTGATGGAGATTGGGCTGGTGGATTGGCGCTATCTGGAGTTGTCAGCAATGATTTTGGAGTGATCATTGATTTTGCCAATGGCTGCCAGCTGGTTAGAAACCCGGTCCCACGGCCGATCATCTCCTGGACTCCTTCATCGACTCCGACAACTACCTGGACACCGACTCCACCACCACCACCGACCAGCACGGCTATTCCAACTCAAACACCGCTGCCGTCAGCGACACCCCTGCCAACATTTACGCCAACACCTTCCTGGACGCCGTCAATTACGCCTACCAGGACAAACACGCCGATCGCGACCTTTACATCAGTTCCAACGATAACCGTCGCACCACCAACCAGGACAAATACTCCAATTCCGAGTGTCACACCGCTGCCAACTAATACCAGAACGCCACTGCCAACAAACTCACCGACACCGACACCGATCCCTACCTGGACGCCGGCCTGCCCGTTCGATGATCCCAATTGGCCCTGCCAGCCGACGTGGACGCCGACACCCTAGTGGAATCATAAATAAAAAAATGCCCTCACCGAGGGCATTTTTTTATTTTACTTGATAAAATTACCATCCTGTAAGGTAAAAACCCTCTAAATCCCCCTTATTTTCGCCTTATCCAAAAATGCCTATCAGCATTGTTAGTCCGGCCTTGCCTCCCAGGTGCTAAACTGAGATCAAGCCCGGATAAATCATTTTTTTTTATTCAATTGAGGGCAAAGGAAGAAGCTCATGACAAAACAGAAACGCACCAAGAATCAGATTATCGGACTGGTTTCGTTGTCCCTGATCATCGCTGCTGCAACCTACGGTTTCGCCGAGGTCAATACTGTCAACAGTGCTGGAATTCTGGGAGTGGGTTATGGTGTGATGTCAAATTATGGGGTTAGTAAAATCAGCTATACCCTTGATGAAGCAGCCCCGACTTCGTTCACTGCTGTTGTTTTCGAAATTGACCAGGTTGGGACAGAGGTGATCGCTGGTGTTTCGTCAGCAAAGAAAGGCGCAGTCGTCTGGGCGGATGATTGCCAGCTTACTGCTGACAAATGGACCTGCACCTTTGACCAGAGCATTGATGTTTTAGCAGCAGATTGGCTGCATGTTGCAGCCACACCATAAAGCAGGCCAGGCGCAAAATTGAACTGAATGTCCCATGATCAAATTGAATACTTAAGATGGGCGTGGAGATCATATTATCCACGCTCTCTGTATAAAAAAAATAGCAGTATGCAGTACTGCATCATTAAAAATCTTAATAATTGTTGGGCGTGGATCATTAAAATAATCCACGCCTTGTGCAGTTCTGGAGAGGCCAGATGAACAGTAATTGGTCCAATCAATCAAAGCAATAAGGGTCAGGCACTGGTCGAATTTGTGATTGCTCTTCCTATCCTATTGTTTGTGCTTTTTGGAATCATAGAATTTGCCCGTTTGACTTTTGCCTGGATGGCTGTTCAGAATGCGGCCAGGTTTGGTATCCGCTACGCTGTGACAGGCGAATTTAACGAGATCTATTGTGTTCAGGCAGGAACCAAGCTCGGTGCAACTCATATCAATGCGGATGTCTTTGGGGGCGATCCCCAGGACTGCATCGTCCCGGATGACTATCCCGGAGTTGACGGCAACGACCTGGAACGGGATTTGATCGATCTGGCCGATTGTTTCAATCCGGGATGCGCTGTGGGCGGTGGAACTGGCTTGTGGTTCGAACCTGCGGTATCCGGGGATTATGAACAATTTCTGATCCTACAACGATCCGGGATTATCGGAACCCCTGTTTCGAGAAGGTTATTTCCATGTGACAACCTGCAGCAATCGGGTCAACCAATTTGCAGTGGATTATAGCAATTACGCCATTCCGCTCTGCAGTGGATAATCTTCCATGCCAAGCTGATGGATGATGCCGGCGGGCCCGGTGACCGGGTTAAGGTCCATATTGAGCATATGCACCCGCTATTTTTGCCTTTACTTTCCAATATCTGGCCTTCAGTTTCATTAAACTCGGAACGGGATGGCATCGTGGAAAAATTCCGCACTTCCCGCGTGATTGGGGTTTCAGGCCCGATCCTGTCTGCACCGACCTGGACCCAGACCCCAACCATTACCAATACACCCACGATCACCTTCACACCCACCGAGACTTCGACCTCGACACCTTCGATTACACCTTCTCCCACCGAGACCCCGATCCCGATCCAATGTGACCTAGTCACTGTCGTTAACAGTTATTCCGGAGAATGGTTTTCGGGGTATTACGTGACCACGGTCACAATCCGTAATGACAACCCGGTCCCGATCCATCTTAATCAGGCCAATCAAACCTGGCAGAAGAACGACCCGGGACGATACCTCTGGGCAGTATATTTTTACAATTCCGGTTGGAACATACTGAATGACACCACACCTCCAACAACCTGGAACCCGTTCCCGGAAGTTGAGCTGCCAGCAGGCGGGCAGGGCGATTATTATTCTCTCTACATGCCCAGATATGTCGCCCTGGAAGGGGACCATACGATTGACCTGATCTTTGACGATGGATGCCATAAGGGTGTGACGGTAAATATGCCTACTTCAACACCGACCGAAACGGCGACGGTCACTCCCACCCCAACAGCTACACCTACACCAGACTGTTCAGATTATCAACTCAGCGTCTTTACTTTCCGGAATGGTGAAATGCTGCGGGCGACATTTCGGAATAACGATGTCGTAGATACCGAGCTGGTATCCCTGGAGTTGGATTGGGATTATGCTGAGCAGCTGGGCACCCTGAATGGGTATCCAAATCTCAACATGGATTATTTCCGGTGGGGTGCGGCATATTTCCCTGGGCACGGGAATGGTGGGACGAGGGATTATTCATCATCATCAATCTGGAACGGGACTCTGCCCTTTATTGCTGGAACTAACTACCGCTGGGATATTGATTTTGATAATGGTTGGGGGGGAAGCGGCATATTATCGGGAGTGCAAGACTCGGATTTTGGTGTAGTAGCCCAGTTTTCCAACGGCTGCAATCTGGTGAAGAATGCTGTCTCCAGGCCTGTTGTGACATTTACAGCCACACCGACCGCTACAATCACGTTCACACCAACACTGGTTCCTCCGCCTACCAGCACCCCTTTGCCGTCTAATACACCGACGCCAACACGGACACCGACTCCCTCTCGCACCCCTACGCGTACTCTCACTCCTTCACGGACACCGACTCCATCGAACACGCCGGTTCCAAGCCATACATCGTGGCCGAGCAATACGCCGATTCCACCAACCTCTACTCGGACACCCGTTCCCAGCAGCACGCCGCTGCCAACGAACACCAGGACCCCGCTGCCGACAAAAACCAATACTCCGCTGGCGACCAATACACCGACACATGCTCCGACGTGGACGCCGGCTTGCCCGTTCGATGATCCGAACTGGCCTTGCCAGCCGACCTGGACTCCAACACCCTGAAAACTGGGGTAACTAATAATAAAAATGCCCTCATTTGAGGGCATTTTTATTATTTATAGCTGCATACCGCAGAATTCAGACTTATCCTGACCAAGATAGCTGAACGATGTTTGGACTCACCTAACCAGAATGAAAGGATAAAACAAGAGGATTTAACGAGCGAATTAGGGAAGTTTTATTTACTGCTTGATCAGCTAACAGAATTGTCAGTTGGATTGGGTTGAATGAACCGGACATGGTGCTACACTGAGAGCACAAAAATCCCGGGCTGGATCGCAGCCTGGATCAGCTTGAGTTTTACAAGACAAATGAGCAGATTATGACGGGGAACCAGGCATTTATATGGGAATGATCGAATAAAATGGCAAGAAAAAAATTACAGACGGGCAGGATTTTCAAGAATGGCCAGGGCATGGTTGAATTCATGCTGGCCCTGCCGATCTTGCTGTTTGTGATCTTTGGCATCATTGAATTCGCCCGCCTGACCTTCGCCTGGATGGCTGTTCAGAATGCAGCCCGATTTGGAATCCGCTACGCAGTAACAGGGGAATATAATGAGATCTATTGCGTGGAGGCCGGGGCGAATCTGGGTGCTACTCATGTTAGTGCTGATGTTTTCGGGGGAGATCCCCAGGATTGCATCGTGCCAGACGAGTATACCGGTGTGGATGGAAATGATCTGGAACGGGATTTGATCGATCTGGCCCGTTTGTTTTCGATCCGTGATGCAGCTTCCGGCGGTGGGGCAGGTCTCTGGCTTGACCCAATAGTCGCCGGGGATTATGAGCAATATCTTGATACCCATGACCCGGTACATATCGGTTCAACCGGGATTGAGGGATACTTCCACGTCACGATCTGCAGCAATCGCAGTAACCAGTTCGCGGTTGATTATAATTACTCGATCCCCTTATGTATGGATAACCTGAACGCCGAGCTGATGGATGATGCCGGTGGACCAGGAGACAGGGTCAAGGTTCATATTGAGCACCAGCACCCGTTATTCCTGCCGCTGCTGTCCAATCTCTGGCCAACTGTCCCATTAAACTCCGAACGGGATGGAATTGTGGAGAAATTCCGGACTTCAAGGGTAATCGGGGTTTCTGGACCGATCCTCTCAGCACCGACCTGGACCCAAACTCCAACTATTACTGATACTCCTACCATTACCTTAACGCCATCGCTGACTGCAACCCAGACACCATCGATAACTCCGTCACCGACAGATACTCCGATACCGGTCGAGTGTGATCTTATCCAAGTGGTAAATTCCTTTTCTGGTGAGTGGTTTGCTGGCTACTATGTAACCACGGTAACGATTCGGAATGACAACCCGGTGCCGATCCACCTCTACCAGGCTAATCAAACCTGGCAGAAAAATCACCCGTCTCGCTATTTCTGGGCAGTCAATTTTTACAACAGCGGCTGGTCAATATATAAATGATACAACCCCGCCATCCATTTGGAACCCATCCCCGCTGGTTGCCTTGCCCGCTGGAGTCCAGGGAGATTATATGGCACTCTATCAGCCGAGGTATGTACCTCTGGAAGGCAACCACACTGTTGACCTGGTCTTTGATGATGGCTGCCATAAGGGTGTGACGATCGACATGCCAACCTCGACGCCAACTGCGACCGCCACCAATACCGCGACGCCTACGATCACTCCAACCCCGGATTGCAGTCAATACCAGTTGACAAATTTCATCTTTAGAAATTGAGCTCAGCTGCGGGCAACATTCAGGAACCGCGATGTGGTGGATGCGGAGCTGGTTTCCCTGGAACTGATTTGGGATTATGCAGAGCAGCAGGGAGCCATCAATGGTTATGACAACTTAAACGTGGACTGGTTCAGATGGGCTGGAGGGTATTTCCCGGGTCATGGCAATGGAGGACACCAGGGATTTTTCTTCATCATCGATCTGGAATGGTACCGGCCGTTCAACGCCGGGACAATTACCGCTGGGATATCGATTTTGACAATGACTGGGGTGATGGAGGTCCGCTGACAGGAGTCCGAAACTCTGATTTTGGAGTAGTAGCTCAGTTTGTCTAATGGCTGTTCACTTGTTCGCAATGCTGTTCCGCGGGCAGTCAGTACCTTTACCACAACGCCAACTCCAACCCGGACGAGCACCGCTTCACCCCCTCCGCCGCCAACCAGCACACCACTGCCTAGTAATACTCCCCTGCCAACTCGGACTCCCCTGCCAACTCTAACACCATCCAAGACCTGGACGCCATCTATTACACCTGTCCCGTCCAATACGCCGGTCCCATCCCATACTTCGTGGCCGAGCAATACGCCTATCCCGCCAACCATAACCAGGACTCCTCTGCCCACCAGGACTCCGCGCCCGACTGCGACCAGGACGCCGCGGCCAACTGCTACCAGAACTCCGTTGGCAACGAGGACACCGACCCTAGTCCCGACCTGGACGCCGGCCTGCCCGTTTGATGATCCCAACTGGCCCTGCCAGCCGACCTGGACGCCAACTCCCTGAGGAGCGAATAAATAAGTACTTCTAAAAATGCCCTGATCAGAGGGCATTTTTTTGTTTAAGTCCCCTGATAATCTGCTGACAGATCTCCAATCTTTCGATAAGCAGACATAGTACATACCTAATCAATAATAATTAATGATTATGATGATAAGCAAATACAATAAGTGAATACTGTCACAAGGTTATAATAGTCCCATGACATTAACTTGAGTTGCATTCAAGGTAGTTAAAGAATTGCATGTCTAATATTGTGTATTTTGTGGCTGGTATTCAGCCAGCGCCACTGGTCATTTATCTACATATAGTCAAGGAGAACAGATGAGAAATAAAATATTAATTGTTTCCTTTTTAGTGGCGGTAGCTCTGTTATTGGCTGCCTGCGGCTCCACTGGGGACTCCGGAGCGGGAATTGATTGCCCCGATTGTCCGGAATGTCCAGAGATCGACTGCCCGGCGCCGCTGGGCGGCGTTGTTCCTTTTGAGGCCGACTGGGCTGGCTCAGGCCATGCTGACAGTGCTGCTGAGGCTTTCCGCCATTGGGATGAGGAAGATGATGGCCTGGTAGCGGCCAGCTGCGCCAAATGCCATTCCACCGCTGGTTATGTTGATTTCCATGGTGGTGATGGATCGGCAGTTGGTTCTATCGAAGGTGAGGTAGTAGCCGTCGAAGTAATGGGCATCCAGTGCGCGGCCTGCCACAATCCCGAAGTGGTCAAGAAAGACAGCGTGGTTATGCCCTCCGGGTTGGAATTGACCGGCCTGGGAGATGAAGCCCGCTGCATGGAATGCCACCAGGGTAGAGAATCCGTTGTCAGTGTCAATGCCAAGATCCTGGAAACAGCTGGGGTTGAAGATCTGGCCGATGTTGATCTTGATGCAGTAACCGAAGGCCTGGGATTCAGCAATATCCATTATTATGCCGCAGCTGCGACCAAATACGGCACCCTGGCCAAGGGTGGATATGAATATGCTGGCAAGACCTATGATGGCAATTTTGCCCATGTTGAATCTTTTGATACCTGTATTGAATGCCACAGTCCCCACACCCTGGAAGTCCAGGTTGACAGCTGCGTCACCTGTCATGGTGCTGGTGATCCCCAGGATTACCGCATGGAAGGTTCCGGCGTTGATTACGACGGAGATGGTGACCTTGAGGAAGGTATCGCTTCCGAGATCACCGGAATGCAGGAAGCACTCTATGGGGCGCTCCAGGCGTATGCGGCAAATGTGGCTGGGACTGGAATTGCTTATGACAGCAATGCCTATCCTTACTTCTTTAACGATACGAATGCTGATGGCGTCGCAGGTGAAGACGAAGCGAATTATGGAAATCAATACGCGTCCTGGACCCCCAGGCTGCTGCAAGCCGCTTACAACTACCAGGTTTCTTTGAAAGATCCGGGTGCTTTTGCACATGGTGGCAAATACGTCATGCAGCTCTTGTATGATTCAACAGCAGATCTTGATACCGCTGTTGCCGCAGCGTTGACCCGCGATGATCATGGTCACTTTGCTGGTTCCGAAGAGGCTTTCCGCCATTGGGATGAGGACGGAGAAGTTCCCGCTTCTTGCAGCCGCTGCCACAGCGCAGATGGCTTGCCCCTCTATCTGGAACAGGGTGTTGAAATCTCTCAACATATCTCCAATGGTTTCCAGTGTGAAACCTGCCACGGCGGCGAAGAATGGCCTGCCCGCTATTCGGTCAGCTCAGTGACCTTCCCGAGCGGCGCGACAGTTGCGGTTGGCGAAGAAGATGAATCTGGTTTGTGCATGTCATGCCACCAGGGTCGTTCCTCGACCGTCAGTGTTGACAAGGCCACTGCTGGCATGTCCGCTAACGCTGTTTCTGCAGATCTAGGCTTCATCAATGTCCACTACTTTGCTGCTGGAGCATCCCGCTACGGTACTGAAGTACAGGGTGGATATGAGTTCGCAGGTAAAACCTATGCTGGTTACTTCGAGCACGTGCCTGGGTTCCAAACCTGCACAGACTGCCATGACGCCCATGAACTGGAAGTCAAAACAGACGCCTGCTTCACCTGCCATGCAGGAGCAGAGGATGTTTATGATATCCGGATTACTGAGGTTGATTTTGATGGTGACGGAGATCTGGAAGAAGGAATCTATAACGAGGTTGTCACTCTGCGTGAAGCCCTTTACGAAGCCCTCCAGGCTTACGCTGCCGGAACCGCAGGTGCGGCGCTGGTTTATGATTCCCACGCTTATCCGTATTTCTTCAATGACACCGATGGTGATGGAGAATCTGGACCGGGAGAAGCCATATATCCCAACGCGTACAAATCATGGACTCCAAACTCCCTGAAAGCGGCTTATAACTTCCAGTATGCGTCCAAGGACCCGGGTGGATTCGCGCACAATGGCGAATATATCATCCAGATCCTGATCGACAGCATTCAAGCTGTAGGTGGAAGCACATCAGGGTTCACGAGACCTTAATCAAGTCTTGACTGTAGAATTTCAAGTAACCTCCTGTCCTGTTGGGCAGGAGGTTATTTTATTACCTAATTAACATCAGGGTGGAGAGGGTGTGTCAAAGTCAAGCTGAATGCCGACCAGGTTGTTATCCCACTACGTGTGTCTAAGCTGGCGTGAATCTTCTGGTCTCGAGGGTACCGTCTCCTCAAGCAATGCTGATCTGCAAGCAAAAAGATTGAAAGGTGCATCCCATTTGAGAGAGCAGAGCTAATATTCTATTTGGAACTGTCGACACCTCCCTAAACATTTAATCGTGGTCCACCACTTAGGTGCGCTCAAGTCAGATTAAGCGATTTGTGATGCGTATTAAAAGCAAAACTGACGCCTGGTTGATTTTGGCGTCAGTTTTTACTGAAGTTTAGTTTGAAAATAAATTTAATTAACTGGGTCTTGAATAGGGATCAATCCAAGTCCTTCCATTTTATTCAAGGGCTCCAGCTGAGATCCACTGCTCAACCAGCATTAACTCCTGACTCGAGAATTGGGCAAAATGGGAGCTGACTTCAGCTGTCTTGACCAGGATCAGGCTTGAATCTGGATCATTGAGAGTGATCACTGGCCCGTTTTCATTACCGGCCATCAAACTGGCATAGGTCGAGAAATCCAATCCAGCCTGGGCACTTTCTCCATGGCAGGCCCCGCAGCGGTTGACCAGGATCTCACCGACCACCAAACTGTAGGTAAGATCAGCGGGATCTGCTGGCATCTGTGCCGGCGGAGGAGATGGGCTGGGGGAGGCAGCAGTTCCAGGATCGTTTCCCGGAGTGCCGGGGCATCAAAACCCGCGTATTCCCAGCTGACGCCGTGGCAGGCGCTGTTGGAGCAGAATGAGGTATTGCTGGATCCACCCGGGTCGCCAGTGGTGTGGCAGCTGTTACAGGACGTGTCAAAAACCAGGTGGTGGTAGGAGATCCAATTCGAGTCCAGATGATTCTCCGGCTCCGGGCCGGAGCTGATCTCAATTTGAGTCATGAAATCGCCCGCTTCCGCGACAACCGGAATGGCATGGCAGAGATTGCATTCCAGGCGGATAGCCTGTTTTTCCGGGTTGAGATGCTGGCCGTCATGGCAGCGCAGGCAGCCAGGGGAGTTTTCGTGGCCGATATTATCCTTATGAGAATCCCAGGAAGCTTTTTGATCCGGGAAGACGGTATTTTGATAGGATGACTTCAGCTCACTGATCGCCAGGTTGATTTTGTCCTGATTATTTTCGTAATAAGCCGGGAATTTTTCCCGGTAGTAGTAATCCAGCAGATCAAAGGCAGCCAGGGCGGTGGCTACGCTAGTATATTCCTGATAATATGTCTCAAGAGCGACCTTGCGGATCTCGGGTATCTCCGGTGATATCAATCCCCGCCCGATCAGCTTGTCAATGGTCTCTTCCGGATATGAGACCAGATGTGTGATCCGGTTGTGACAGGTAATGCAGTCCATTTCGGCGAGATCTTCCTCAACGATCCCGGTTGGATCTAGATCGGATTCAATATCGACATATTCAGTAATTGACCCATCATCATTTACAACCCGGACATAAGGGATCTGTTGTTCTTCCTTGTCTAGGGGCAGATAATAGACGGGATTTTCGATATGCCAATGGATGCCCTGACCAAGTCCCAGCCTGCCACTGCCACCTCCAGTTTTGAGAAGCAAGTAGATCTTATAGCTGGAATTTTCCAGATCATTCCGGTAATGGACGTATTCCCTGAGACTGTCATCAGAAAATTTCTCTGGAAAGTGGCATAATTCGCAGGTTTCCCGGGCGGGGCGCATGGATTTTACCTTGATGGGATATTCATATGTTTGGAAAACAGTCGCAATCACGTGCTTGAGATCTCCGGCTTTGCGGGTGATCCGGGTGGTGATAAAACCATCCCCGATATGACAGTCCACACAATCGATCCGGGCATGGGGTGATTCCAGGTAGGAGGTATATTCCGGAGGCATAGTGTGGCAGGTAGTCCCGCAAAATTCAGGTGAATTGGTGTATTCCCAGGCATAAGCGCTTCCCCATAGGGCAAAGATGCTTAGAATGCCTAAAGCTAAATAGGGGGCCAGTCTCAACCAGAGGGGGGTGCCTTCAGGAGGAAGGAAGAAACTTTTAATCCATTTGACAATTTTTTTCATTGAATTTTCCCGGGTATTGTGAAAAGATTTACGATATGGATTGTAACACGGTTCTTAGTCTCGTGATACACTTGGTTCGGGTATGATCTTTGTCATTCAAAGGTCGATTTCTCGGGCTCAGGACCAGGGTAATACCTGAGATTAGTCTGAGCCCAATGATATAATTTATTTGTTAATCTTTTCCGCACATATTAAGGAAGCAAATATGCATTTATCCTCTCAAAGATCAGGACGAACCCTGTTGAAATCCATCAGCATCCTATTTATTGTAATGATGTGTTTTCAGTTGATGGTGAATCCCATCGATACCTACGCCCAGGGCTCTGCACAACTGATATTGGATATCAATATTGTTGACCCAACCAGCGGTCCGTTGGAAACTGGTCAAATTGTGGAATATGTAATCGATTTTAGCTGCGCTAGTACTACCACTCCGTGCGGCAACCTGAGATATCGATTTCCCGCTTGATTCTGAACTTGTACTCATCGATGTTTATAGCCCACCGGGATATATTGGCTCATTTTCTGGAACAGCGCCGAATATTATTGTCAACATTATCAACGATCCCGTTAGCAACGCGGTCTTCGATGATGGCGAGGCCGGTCAGGTAACAGTGCGGACGCGTGTGGGGCAGAATATTGATGATGGCGTTATTGAGACAATGATCACAGGGACAATCAATCCTGGTGGCGTACCAGTTACAATCACAAGTTCCACTCCCGATTTGTCTGTCACGCCGCCCTCAGGTGGATGGGGAGTGACCAAAACAGCAGTTGCGCCTGCTGGTGGGCTTGGACCGGTAGAAAATGGACAGGCTACCTATAGTATTGCTGTTTGTCCTACTTCAGCACTCGGTGTTGCCCAATTAACCGAATTGGTTTTCAATGATCGTTTTCCAATCGGAGCAACAGTTCAATCCAGCAGTATCCCTTACGTTGTGGAAGATCAGCTTCCATCAGGAGCACCAGATGCTGTTCCAGATACCATTGTCTGGACCGTTGACCTGTCACCCCTGCATACTGTGGACGATGGTTGTGTGAATGTGACCTACACATTGGCCTATCCCAGCCCGCCTTTTTTGACAGATGACATAATTGACAATGAAGTCTTTGTCAGTGGAACCACTGACCCTGGTTCGGATCCATTTCCGGATGATGGCGATTGCCCGACTTGTGTGGGGCGCGACAATCTCACCGGTACAATTGATAACCCGAGCGTGACTGCAGCTGGCAGCAAGACTGGTCCGGGCAATACAATTGTTTCACCCGGGTTATCCAATGGAACGAGCACCTTCAGCATCAGCTGGGACCTTGCTGAAGCTAACGTTGATACTACGGGTTTTATGATCACGGATACATTCCCTGTTGCGATCAGCGACGGATATCCGATAATTGAAATCACACAAATTACCACCGCGACCTGGGGTGGTTCGTATCCTGCTGTTATCGAATTCCAAACCGTCGGTTCTGGTTCCACCTGGATAGAACTGGCTACTAGTAGATGGGACATCAGCAACTACTTTCACACCTCTTAATTCTCCCCTGCCGGATATCACAATCCTGCCCTTGAATACAGATGACCTGATGACTAACCTGCGCTATCGATTCACAGCGGATGTGCCACCTGGTTTTTCAACATCAGGTTCTGCGGTTGTCCGGTTCTTTGTACGGGAGGATATGGCAGCCTCCGATTATGCTCAGATTTCACCACCACTACCTTATCGGGATTACGATAACTGTATTAACTTTGCAGGAACTTATCTCGACGAGGATCTTCTCTCACAACCGATCACCGGCGGCAGGAGATTGTGCCAATCTGCGGATATCAGAGGACACTGTTAACGGAATCACCAACATCCAGACCAGCAAAAGCCGGAACAAATCCGCCCTTTTCCCCCTGGAAGATATTCAATTCACTTTAACTCTGCAGCTTACCCAGGAAGCCTCTGGTGATTTGCTGAATCCTGCGATCCAGGATATCCTGCCATTTGGGATGCAGATCATCAGCTGGGATCAAGTCGAATTTATCAATACAGGCGCGGGTGAAGATGTTCTCCCGTACCTGCGGGTGGATAGTGTTGATGTAGGTGGTGAGATCCGGCAGCGGTTGTTATTTTACTGGGATTCTGATGATCCTATCATTACCGGTGCCGATGGTTCCACAATCGTTAGTCTTCCACTTGAGACTTATAGCTGTACCCCAGCGAGTGGATCAACTGCAGATTGTCCAACTATTTCCAATCCGATCTTTTTAAACGGCTACGATTACTCCCTTCTAAACGATCCGAGCCAACCTTCAGTTGGAAACGGTCTGACAATGTCACCCCCCGCGACGGGAGTGAAAACCATCAACATCCGCTTCACTGCCCAACCAAGACTTGACGCTCTCGCAGGGGATGACGCTGGAAATCTGATACCGCTTGTTAATGGAACGACAGTGGTAACGGATTCAGCGAATGTCACCTGCCAGACGGGAACACAATCGACTGAGGGTGGCGTAGATGACATTGATGATGATCATGCTCATCCGGCGAAACTATATGTGATTACCAGTACATCCTTCCAGATCCGGGAAGCATCCCAGATGGCATCGCAAAAATGGATCCGCGACCTGTCCATGACGCCGACCTTACCGTTCGTCAACTCTCTGAATCTTGATGATCCCAGTCCAGCTTGTCCGACACTTATATATGACCTGGCTGAATATACACGCTTCCCCTGCATAGCACAAGGGGCGGCAGGCGGTGCATTCGAATATCTATTAAAGGCGCAGAACACCGGGATTGTCGATACAGAAAACTATATTCTATACGATGTTTTACCCCACATTGGTGATACAGGCGTTTCAGAAGCATTGGTTGGCGAAGCCCGGCTGACCGAATTCCAGGTCTATATGACAGGACCAGTAGTTGCTGAAGAAGTGCCCTCATCTGGTTTCGCGTATATCGTAGAGTACAACACTGACGTTAACTATAATTCTTGCCGGCCGGAAATGTCATCCGACAGCGTAGAATCTCCTGCCGATCACTGGCAGCCAGGCTGTAATGATACCTGGGTTGATGCGGCAGCTATTGGGGCCAATTGGGATACAGTAACCTCGTTCCGGATAGTTCAGACAGGCGGTGTGATTCCTACCGGTGATGAGCTGGTATTCACAGTTCCCCTTCAAATCGATGGGACTATTGGTGAAGCAGAAACAGGTGAGATCGCCTGGAATACATTTGCCCAACGATTTAATAATGAGGCCTCCGGCAGACGGCTGCTCACCGCTGAACCGCGCAAGGTTGGAATTATCATCGAAGAAGTTTATAGTGTCGGAAATCGGGTCTGGATCGACGACGGAATTGGGAATGGCATCCCTGCCAATGGCTTGATTGATGGTTCAGAAATCGGTATTAATGGTATCACGGTAGAACTCTATTGGAATAGTGGGTCTGGTTATGTGCTTTATGCTACAGATATCACGCGGAGGGACTTAGGTCCTGATGGTGTAGATGATGGTGGAGCCGGCGATGATGGAGAAGATGGTTATTATTTCTTCGGGGATCTGCCTTCGGGCCAATATTACATCCGGATAGTTGCTGCAGAGTTCAATAGCGGTGGTGATCTCTCTGGATATATCAGCAGCACGGGCAATCAGAATGCCAACACGAACAACAACCTTGATAGCCGGGATACCGGCCTAGATCAAACCAGCCACGCTAATTATCTCGCCAATGGTGTTCGGTCGAACAACTTTACGCTGACTCGAGACAGCGAAGCAACTGGTGAAACAGATCTGAATGTTGATAATGCAGGCCCGGATGGCAACCCGCCTACCAATGAGGGACCTCTGGGGCGGGGAGAATTCTTTGAAGAGGATCAGGACAGTGACCTCACTGTCGACTTTGGATTCTTTATTCCGATGAGCATCGGCAACCAGGTTTGGCTCGACAGCAATAACAACGCGTTAATAGACCCCAGTGAAGATGGGATAAACGGAGTCCTGGTCGAACTGTATCGGGGGACGACCGTAAGCGGAACGCCATATCGCACAACGACAACCACCAGCGGCGGAGCAAATGGGGAGGGTTATTATCTCTTCGACGGTATACCTGATGGCGAGTATATTATCCGCCTGGCACCGTCCAACTTCCAGGCGGGGGGTCCATTATTATCCGGTACCAATGAGCCTTACTCGAGCAGCGAAAGTGGTGCCGCAGTAGAATCGGTCTACCTGCTCGATAATCAAACGGATAATAACGACAACGGAATCGATGAGAACTTCCCCCAGACGAATGGGATCCGTTCTAACGTGATTACCCTGAGCTACAACACTGAACCAGTTCCAGCGGACGATCCCTCTGATCTGAATCCTGCAGTTGGCGAAGGAAGATACGGTGAGCTTGACGATAATGCCGAGATGACGATCGACTTTGGTGTTTATTCACCGATCATGAGTATCGGAAACAGGGTCTTCAAAGATTATGACAATAATCGCATTTTGGATGGCGCAGATGTCGGTGTGGATGGTGTTGTTGTGAATCTGTTCTTTGACACAGATCAGAATGGCATCCCCGATTCGGGCATCAATAATCCTTACTTGACGACCATAACCGATAACGGAGGCTATTACCTCTTTGATGGTTTGAATACTGATTATTATTTGGTCCAGATCGACGAAGTAAACTTCCGCACCTCCGGCAATGGGACTCTTCGCGATTACTACAGCAGTCAGGATAAGGACTCTCCTACTGATACTGTCGGTGTCGTACCAACAGATAATGAAAATGACACAATTGAAGATGGTATTGATAAACCGTTCAGTCCAGCTAATAATCCTGACCCACAAGCCGAGGGAGTCTTCAGCCCAACAATTTACCTGGAACCATCCAATGAACCTGCGACAGAGACCGATTTGGGTCCGGAGGGTAATGGGGAACCGAATATTCAGGCATCAAACAGTGATCTAACCATTGACTTTGGTTTCTATCAGCCGATGAGCCTGGGCAATCATGTCTGGTTCGATACCAATAATGATGGTTTGTTTAATAATGCAGAAGCGGGAATAGCTGGGGTTCAGGTGGAACTCTATCTTGAGACAGACGGTACACCCTCAGCGCTCGATACCGGGGCAGATACGCTAGTTCCTGTTTTTGACGGAACGAACTATGTCGACTTTGACACCACTGATGCTAATGGCTTTTACCTGTTCGACAACCTTCCACCAGGGCAGTACTGGGTCCATATCCCGGCAGCCGAATTCGGATCTGGGAATGTGTTGTTCAATCACATCAGTACCCTGCCCAATAACGAAGCTAATCCGACCATAGCTCCTGCTCCGATTACAGATAGCAATGATAATGGTACGCCTGATGACGGATCAGCTGCAGCAGTCGGGGTTACAAGTGCGCTCGAAACTCTTGGTGTTATCGACCCGGTGAACGGTTCTGGTCTCTACATTCCTAATAACGGAGAACCGATCAGTGAACTCAATAAGAGTAACAATCCACCAACTCCACCCAGCACCTATGACGGACCGGTAAGCATCGGACGGTACGGTGAACTGGATAATAACAGCGATATAACCATCGATTTTGGTTTTATACTGGCAGACACTGCCAGTATGAGTATAGGGAACCGCGTTTGGTTTGACACCAATCGCAATGGTTTGATTGACGATGCTGGTGATGATAATCCGCTTGCTCCGGGGAACCCGGGTCTGGATGGGGTCACGGTCCTGCTGTATCGGGCGACTGTTAGTGGAAATCCAATAGGCTCACCGATAGCCAGGGATATCACTGACAACGGTGGCTACTATCTATTTGATGTCCTTGATACCAACGCAGCAACAGCTGTGGATGATGGTGATGGTTTGGGTGGTCCTGTCACACCCGGGAACTACGTGGTAGCAATTCCAAACAGCAATTTTCTTGCCGCTGGTCCACTGGAAACCTACGCCAGCACCGATACGGGCGTAGACAATGACGGCACTCTGCCGCCATCGACACCAGTGGAAGGACCTTACTCGGCTGATGAGGATGACAATAATGATAATGGGACTCAAAATGTTACCTATGGAGTTATCAGCGATTTGGTCAGATTGACCCTCCAGGCTGAACGAGATGATGAAGATGCAGCTAATAAAGAAGTGGGTGTCCTGGATGGCACCGATGCCAGTTCAAATCCGATAGCATTCAATAACAGTGACCTCACGGTTGACTTTGGTTTCTACCTGCCTCTGAGCCTGGGCAACTTCGTCTGGGTGGATCTTAATAATAATGGTGTCTATGATAGTGCCACGGAATACCCGGTTCCAGATGGGGTTTTACTTGAACTTTATCAGTCAGACGGCACAACACCCATCCCAGATCCTAATTTCCCGACGTTTACCTATCAGGTAACTACAAATAATGGATACTATTTGTTTGAAGCGCTTCCGCCAGGAGATTATGTGGTTCGGCTGATAGACCTGAATTTTGGACCGACAGGATTGTTGGAAGGATACCTGGGCAGTGACAACGGAAGCAGCTATGAAGATGATTCGGATACCGATTCGAATGATAATGGCCGCGACGTGGATCCAACCATCGATGGAATTCCCAGCGGGGTTATTACGCTGGCATATAATACGGAGCCCTTGCTCGAAGCCACCAGCGGCAATCCCGCTGATGGACCGGATGGGCGTGGTAATAACGGTGAACTGGATGCCAATAGTAATCTAACCGTTGATTTTGGCGTTTATCCGACAACCTACTACAGCATTGGCAATCGCATCTGGTTGGATGACGGCGCTGGCGCCAATGAAGGTAATGGTGAGCATGACAGCGACGAGATTGGTATCGCCGATGTGATCATGAATCTCTTCCGTGATGAAAATGATGGAGCTGCTGGTCCGCCAGACGGTATTCCGGATAGCACAACGCCGCTGGCATCCACCAACACAGATGGGAATGGATACTATCTATTCGACAGCCTTGCAAGTGGAAACTATATCGTTTCTGTCGCCCCGGCCAATTTCCAGGCAGGCGGAGCGTTGCGTGGCTACAGTGCAACCCTGCAAACTGATGTTGCCGAATCCGGGCTTGATAACTTGAGCGATCAGGTGAATGTCTCTGCAGACATAAACTTTGGTTATTTCAGTGCGACGTATACCCTGGGACCAGGGGCGGCTGAACCCACAGGTGAGGCAGACCCGACACCAGCCGGTGCAGCTCAAAGCCCCGGTGTTGATCCGTTCGGCAATCCAATTCCTGATGCTCAGAGCAACCTGACGGTCGACTTCGGTTTCATAAGATCCCTGAGTCTAGGCAATCTGGTCTGGTTTGATATCGATAACGATGGTTTGTATGATGGGGGATCCGAAAACGGGCTTGCGGGTGTCACAGTCGAACTTTACCTTGATGACGGCAACGGCACCTTTGAAGGTACTGAAACCCTGATAAATACGGACATCACGGATGGGAACGGTTTTTACCTCTTCAATGATTTACAGCCAGGAAATTATTTCCTGCATATTCCCAACAGCCCAAACTGGAATAACGGTGGTGGACCAACGCCATTGGCGAATTTCATGAGTTCTGGACCGGATGCGCCGGTACCGGACCGGCGAGATAACAACGACAATGGTATCGGTACCGGTGATACTGACCCTGCAGCTGGAATTACCAGTCAAATACTCACGCTCGCGTTCGGAACAGCGCCAACTGGTGAAAGCACGCTAAGCAATAATCCGGCTGATGGTCCTGCGTTCCGAGGTACCAGTAATCCAACGGATAATAACAGTGACCTGACCTGGGATTTTGGTTTCTATCTGCCCGAGGCTATGAGCCTGGGAAATATCGTTTGGATTGACGATGGCAATACAACTGGCACAGCTAATGATGGTATCCGCAACGGAGATGAACTTGGCGTTGATGGGGTTGTGGTCGAGTTATTTGCTGATACAGATGGCGACGGGAACCCTGATGACACGATCCCGATAGATACAGCAACAACTGCCAGCGGGGGTTATTATCTGTTTGACGGATTACCTCCTGGACAGTACATTGTTGTGGTTGCAGAAGGCAACTTCAGTGGTGGTGCGCTTGAAGGTTACTTAAGTACTCAAGATGGTCTACCGGATAATGATGACCAGGATAATGGCGAGAACAATCCCACACCATGGTCTGGAGGTGTTAAGAGCGATACGATTGTGCTTGCTGTGGGAACTGAACCCTCTCCCCTGAACCCTCCTGATGATGATGAAGCCGTGACAGGAACAGGTGCGAATGGAGAGACCGATGACAACTCCAATCTGACAGTTGATTTTGGGTTTATCCCTGCTTATGACTGGGGCGATGCACCAGACTCTTACGGCACAGATAACGATACGGGTACAACAACTATCCCAATTGGTGATAGCGATCTGGTTGGTCCCAGCCACCGGATAATAGCTAGCCTCCATCTAGGCACATTAATCGATGACGAGACGAGCGGTGCCCCTTCTGTTAACGCCGATGGAGATGGGTCAGATGAAGATGGTTTGAGTATTCCTGCTTTTGTTGCTGGCACTACTGTAACTGTTGATATCACAGTGTTTAATGACACAGGGACCGATGCAAATCTTGTTGCCTGGTTTGACTTTAACGGCAATGGAGTCTTCGATGCGTCTGAGGGATATTCTGTTATTGTTCCTGATGGTACTGATGGGATCATCCAGATCGATGTAAGTGTGCCAGTCGATGCCGAGGATTTGACAGGTGGTACTACCTATGCGCGTTTGCGCCTGACCACAGAAAGCATCACAACCAGTGAACCCACAGGACAGAAATATGATGGTGAGGTGGAGGATTACCTGATCACGATCAGTGATGTCCGGCTGTCGATTAACAAGACAGATGGTTTAAATGCGATCGGGGCAGGAGAAGTCAATACCTACACGATCACCATCGAAAATAGCGGTGCTGAACGCACGGGCGTTCGCTTCTATGACGAAGTGCCGCTGGCAACCAGCACGAATGCCAATGCTTATGATCCTGAAACAATAACTTGGTCCTGTGCTGCTGTTAATGGAGCCAGTTGTATTGCGAATGCAGTAGCCGGAACCGGCTCCAGTGGAGGTCCATATTCAGCCAGTGCAACGAGCGTGATCATTGATGAACTGATCGACCTGCCGCGTAATGGCCGGGTTGTTTACACGATAACTGCTCAGGTCAACGAAGATGCCGGGCAAATCCCGCTGGGTAATACCAGTCCTATCCGAAACGTCGCTCAACTGCCGAATGAATCCCCGCCATTGGAAGATGAAGATCTGACAAATGTGATCTTTGATCCGCCACTTGGTGTGAAAACGGGGACCTACCTTGGTTTCAACATCATCCGCTGGACGATGGCCTGGTACAACCCCGGTGCAACGCAGACGAATGTTACGATCACTGATATCCTGCCATCAAACCAGGAATTTCCCGCCACATCAGCGCTGATCAACCTGCAGTGTTCCGGCAGCATTGGTTCGTGTTCGATCATCGGTGATGACCGTGTGGTCTGGACAGGTACTATGTTAAGCAGTACTCCTGATAACCCAGGAAACGCTGTCTTGATTGCTTTCAATACGTTGGTACCAGGGCCGGGTACTTACAACAATACAGCTACACTTAGCTATGCTGGTCAGCAAATATCCGCATCGGATAGCGTGAGGATTGATTTCAGCAATCTCCCGGAGACCGGCTTCGCTCCGAATGAAATAACTGACTTGAGCAATAAAAAACCGGCCTTGTATACTGAGACAGGCGAGCTGATGGTTGAGATCCCGTCGCTCGGGGTCACAATACCGATCGTGGGCGTTCCGCTGCTGGATGGGTTGTGGGATGTTACGTGGCTGGGGAACCAGGCTGGGTGGTTGGAAGGAAGTGCGTTCCCGTCCTGGAGTGGTAACAGTGTCCTTACAGGCCATGTTTATGGCGCAGACGGTTTACCCGGGCCATTCATCAAATTGTATGAATTACAGTATGGAGATAAGGTTGTAGTTCATGTCGAAGAACAGATCTATACCTATGAGGTCCAGACGCTTGCGGTAGTTGAGCCGGATGACCTATCGATCTTTGAACATGAAGAGCTGGCCTGGCTTACTTTGGTCACGTGTAAAGAGTATGATGAAATAACCAATACTTACGGAAAACGTGTGGTAGTCCGTGCT
Source organism: uncultured Chloroflexia bacterium (assembly GCA_963751575.1). Taxonomy (GTDB): domain Bacteria; phylum Chloroflexota; class Anaerolineae; order Anaerolineales; family UBA11858; genus B10-G9. The sequence continues at coordinate 737,209 of CAVVUX010000002.1, forward strand.
GTCCTCGTTGATGTAACAAGGTAAAGGTCCAGGTTGTTTATGTTGGTTAGAGTTTAAGCCGTAAGGAGTATGGGGTTCATGTCAGGGGCCTTTTAGCTAAGGTCCGATTAATGACATGGTAATTATTAATAGAATTCTGGAACAGATTATCATCAAAAAGCTCTGGGCATGTCAGCACAGAGCTTTTTGTTATCTAATTTCTGTCTAGAATTACAATGACTCAATGAAATATTAGGATAGAAATGACTTCCGGGGGTATTTTTAAGCACCTGGGGAGTTTTTTGGATCAAAAACGGGGAATTCCATGGAGATTGATCCTGAGATGATTAGGATTGGAATTTAGGGGAAGTGGGCAACAAAGCGAAGACCAGCCATTATTTCCAGCTTTCCTTTAAGACCCTGATCCAATTTCGATAACAGATCTTTTCCTGATCTGATTCAGAAAAACCTGCTTTATCCAGCAGATTGACAAGTTTTTGAAATCCGCTCGCATCCCCCAGATCCGATGGGATCAAGGTGCCGTCGAAATCTGAGCCAAAAGCGACGTGATCGACCCCGATCAAATCTCTGATGTATGAAATATGGTCAATGATGCTTGAGATCGGAGCATCTTTTCGAGGTCTTAGTTCCGCGGCCAGGTCGTCGACCGAGAAGATTATCCCCACCAAGCCATTTGACTTTTTAACTGCGATTAATTGGGCATCGGTCAGGTTCCTGGCCTTGGGTGTCAATGTCCAGGCAGCTGTATGGCTGGAAACCAGCGGAGATCGGGATAGCTCACTCACTTCCCAGAACCCTTTTTCATTTAAGTGAGCCAGGTCGATCAGGATTCCCAGCTCATTGCAGGCTTTAACCAGTTCTATGCCCTCAGTGGTTAAGCCAGGTCCGGTATCAGGGGTGGAAGGATATTTAAAAGGTACGCCGTGCCCGAACGCGTTGGGCCGGCTCCAGGTTAGACCCAGGGAACGAACTCCCAGGTCATAGAAATCCGCCAGGTTTGACAGGTCAGGTTTTACTGGTTCAGCCCCCTCAAGGTGAAGAACAGCAGCGAAAATGTCGTTATCGATGCATCTCAGCAGTTGGGGGACCTCCGTTACAATTTCAATTTTTCCCTCAGAGTCCCTCTCGATCTTCGCCAGCAATTTAATCATTTGGTCAGCAGCTTGATGCGCATAGTCAAAATCAAGCGCTGGCGCCAGGCTAACCTCATAACCCTCACTGGTAAATGCAGTCCGGTCCTCATCGGATGGTACGGAAGGTGGGTCGGATGGATAGACAGCAAATATTCCACCCACCATTCCACCGAGTAGAGCCCGGGGCAGATCGAGGTGACCGCTGCCCTGACCTAAAAAAGCCCCGGTTTCCAGAGATTTTTCTGAGGTTGTGATCTTACTGAGAATATCGTTGTGTCCGTCGAAAATTTTCATTCTTTAGGTATAGATTCATTTTCCTTACTAAAGCAAAACTAAAACGCGTCGGTTTCATCATCAGAGCGATCGAACTCAATCAGATTACCTGTGATTGTGAATACTGTCCTTTCGCAGATATTGGTAACTCTGTCAGCTGCCCGCTCAAGGTTGTGGGCGACCCAGAGATGAAAGGTTGCCCGGTCAATGTTATCCCGGTCTGAGATCATTAATTCGATCAGTTCCTGGTAGGCGAGATTATATAAAACATCAATTTGGTCATCTTCTTTAGGGATTGCCATACCAGCAGCTTCATCCAGATCCGCAAAGGCTTTGATAGCCCGGCGCAGCATACTGGATGTAATCTGGGCCATCTTCGGTATGTGGACCAGTTTTCTCAGTTGAGGCTGATCTCCCAGACGCATGGCGATTCTGCCAATACCCTTGGCATAATCTCCGATCCGTTCCAGTTCACCGGCGATATCGATGATTGATGATAATCTTCTCAGGTCTGTCGCCATGGGCTGCTGGGTGGCAACGACGATTAACGCCCTCCGTTCAATTTCATACCGTTTTTCATTGATGCTTCTGTCACCTTCATAAATGGATTTAGCAAGGGGCAAATCGCGTTCTTCCAGGGCTGATACACTGCCCAGGATAGCTTGTTCAACAATATCCCCAAGCTCGATAATGCTTTCATTCAGTTCATGGATTTTAGTATCTAGTGTTTCTCGCGTGTCCCTGGCCATATCCACCTCTCTTAAATTTGAATTTCCTGATCCTGTTCAATCCGGTCGGGCAGATATGGTCCAACCCGAGCCTGGAGATTCATTTTTCTAAACTAATGCTGCTGGCCTGATATTTATTAACCAAATCTTCCCTGGATATAATCCTGCGTTCGTTGATCCTGGGGATTGGTGAACATCAATTCTCCTGATTTTGCCTCTATCAGCTCACCCTGGAGAATAAAAGCTGCCAGGTCGGCGGTTCTGGCTGCCTGTTGGACCGAGTGAGGTATCAGAATAATACTATACTCTTTTTTGAGATCCTGAAGCGATTCTTCTACTTTTCCAGTAGAAATTGGATCCAGCCCCGATGTTGGTTCATCGAGCAGGATAACCTCAGGCTCCAGGGCAAGGACCCTGGCAATGCACAAACGCTGCTGCTGGCCTCCCGAAAGAGCTACCGCTGGTTCTTCCAACCGGTCTTTAACTTCTTCCCAGAGGGCAGCCTTGATCAGGCTTGTTTCAACTGCCTGATCAAGTATGCCTCGATTATTCTCTCCGCCAACCTCCAGACCATAGGTAAGGTTTTCCCGGATTGAAAAGGGGAGGACTACCGGTCTGGCAAATACCATTCCTATCCTGCGGCGTAATTGGATGACATCGATATCCGGATCTAAGATGTTCTGATTGTCGAGGATGATTTTTCCTGTCTGCTCAGTGACATCAGCCAGATCATTCAAACGATTAAGGGACCTCAGCAAGCTAGATTTCCCACCCCCGGCTGGGCCAAAGATCACGGTGATCTGATTGGCTGGAATATCTAAGTTAATCTTCCGCAGCGACTCAGTCCCGTCAGAATATCTCAAAGAATAATTTTGGATGGATATTTTGTTCATGAAAGTTTTTACCACTGGCGTTTGGCTCTGGCTCGCGACCTGATTGTGGTCGCGATTAAATTCATGCTCAGCACAAATACCAATAGTACCAGAGCAGTCCCGTACTGTATTTTAATCGGCATTCCAGGGACCTGGGTGGAGATGACATAAAGGTGGTAGGGTAAGGCCATCGTAGCATCCAGGGGTGAATTTGGAAGACGCGGCAAGAAAAAAGCAGCTACTGTAAATAGAATCGGAGCAGTCTCACCAGCAGCTCGTTCCAGCCCGAGAATGACTCCGGTAAGGATTCCTGGTAATGCTTGCGGAAGGACAATTCTCCTGATTGTCTGCCATTTTGTGGCGCCTACCGAGATGCTGACTGTCCGGAATGCCTGGGGAACGGCCCGCAAAGCTTCTTCTGTTGTGCTGATGATCACCGGCAGGGTCATGATAGAGAGTGTCAGCGAACCGGCCAGGATACTGGTTCCAAACTGCAGGAATAATACAAATAAGCCCAGCCCAAAAAGACCATACACGACAGAGGGGATTCCGGCCAGATTAATGATCGCGATCCGGATCAATTGTGTGACCCGGTTGTCCGGGGCATATTCAGAGAGATATATAGCCGCTCCAATACCAAGCGGTACTGCAAAGATAGCAGTTCCCAGAGTTAAATAAAGTGTACCGATAATTGCCGGCAAGATTCCTCCTGCCCTCATCCCTTCGCGCGGGAAGGCGCTTATGAATTCCAGATTGATCGCGGGGGCTCCCAGGACCAGAATATAAATCACAACACCGGCGATCGGGATCACAGCCAGCATTGTCATCAAAGTCAACAGACTAAATCCAATTCGCTGAGTGTTTTTTCTTGATAATGGTCTCATGATCAGGAGAGGATCCTTTCCTGTCTTTTTCTCTGGCGGAAGACAACAGCAGACGCTGTGACATTTACAACCAGTGAGAACAAGAATAGAATGATGCCGATCAGGAATAAAATATGATAATGAGTGCTGCCGTTTGCCACTTCACCCATCTCGGCAGCTATTGTGGCTGTCATGGTTCTAACTGGCGAAAAAAGATCCCTGATCCCTGTTGGTAAGATCGGCGCGTTGCCTGTTACCATCATGACGGTCATGGTTTCGCCGATCGCACGGCCAATTCCGAGCATAATTGCAGTCAGTACGCCAGATTTTGCTGCTGGCAGTGTGACCCGCCAGATCGTCTGCCATTCAGTTGCTCCCATGGCCAGGGAAGCATCCCGGTAGTCTTTGGGAACAGCGTCGAGTGCATCTTCAGCAACAGAGACGACAGTAGGGATGGCAATCCCGCCCAGCAGGATCGCTCCAGCTAACGCAGAAAGTCCTGTTGGCAGATCCAGTAGTGTTCTGAGGTAGGGAGCTAGGACCAGCATGCCCATAAACCCCAAAACAACAGAAGGTAATCCACCAAGAATTTCAATGAATGGTTTTAAAATTTCACGGACCCAGCGGGGGGCAATTTCTGAGAGATAGATCGCAGCTCCGATTCCAAAAGGGACGGCAATGGTTGTTGCTCCAATGGTAATGATCAATGATCCACCGATCAATGGAAGCACGCCATAATACTCTTCGATCGGATACCAGCGAGTTGAGAGCAGCTCATCGAATTTTACTTGTTGAAGTGCTGGCATGCCTTCCAGCAGCAAAAAGATAAAAATCATACCCACAAAGACAATCGCTGAATAGCCAGATGCCTTGATCAGAACAGTGATCAGGAAATCTTGACCTCGATTTTTGGAAATTGATTTGTTCTTTAAATTGATAGTCATCTTATTCTGAGATAGGGACAAAACCCAACTCGGTGACGATTAATTGGGCATCTATGGATAGGATCCAGTCCAGGTAATCTTTGATGACCCCGGTGGGCTGCCCATTCGTATACATGTACAGATCCCGGGCGATCGGATATTTTCCGCTGTTAACAGATTCTGCCGAAGGCAAAATGAATTCATTTCCAGCTGCGGTCGCAACGCCGACAACCTTCAGATCCTCGGTGACATAGCCCAGACCATCATAGCCGATGGCATTCGGGTTCTGCCTGATCTCAGCACCGATACCCTCCGATGAGGGAAGGAGCAGTGTTGTTGGCGAAAAGAGTGTTTTATCCTCTTTTATTCCCATTCTGATGACTTCTTCCAGGAAGTAAACATGGGTGCCGGAATTGGTTTCCCGGGAGAGTCTCACGATCGGACGGTCTTCTCCGCCAACTTCCTGCCAATTATTAATTTTTCCGCTGTATATATCCGAGATCTGCTGCAAGGTTAAATGGTTAACCGGATTATTCAGATTGATGATAATTGCTATCGCATCCCTGGCAATTACATGTTCTACCGGATCTGACCCATTGGCGAGGGCAGAATCCCTTTCGACATCCTTGATCTGTCTGGACGCGTTGGCAATGTCAACTGTGCCGTTAATGAGGGCAGCGATTCCAGTGCCAGACCCCCCTCCAGTCACTGAAAGCTGGATGGAGGGATTGATTACCTGGTACTCTTCTGCCCAGGCCAGAGCCAAATTTACAATTGTGTCTGAGCCTTTGTTTTCAATGAGTGAGATCTGGGAGGATGAAGTACCAGTTGAGGAGTTGGGACCAGAACAGCTGGTTTGGGCGAGTCCTAAGATAACGATTAAAGCAATCCCGGATTGAACAATTTTCATCATCCAAATTATAGACTGAAAGTAGATCATCAGCAAGCAATCATTCTCTGCTTTTATCATTATCTGTTTGCTAAACAGATACATCCTGTCAAATTCAACAGAACAGCAGGCATGGTCCTGATAAAATCCGTGCTTTTAAATGGTATATAATTTGGGGTATGACCGAAAACGGAACAACTTTTGAGATCAGGAATTTAAATTTTTACTACGGTGAGAAACTGGCATTAAGTCAGATCAATATGGATATCTTGCCGAGGAAGGTAACTGCCTTGATCGGTCCTTCCGGGTGTGGAAAATCTACTTTTTTGCGCTGCTTAAACAGAATGAATGACACCATTCCCGGCACCAGGTTGGAGGGCAAGATCACACTTTCTGGGGAGGATATCTATGCCAGGGAAATGGATCTGGCTGAGCTCCGTCAGAAAGTTGGTATGGTTTTTCAAAAACCTAATCCATTCCCAAAATCTGTTTTTGATAATGTAGCCTATGGCCCCCGGGTGCTCGGAATCGCAGGCACCAGGTCAAACTTGGAAAAGATCGTTGAGACCAGTCTGAAAAGAGCGGCTCTGTGGGAAACTGTCAAGGATCATTTGCAGGATAACGCATTAAACCTTTCCCTTGGTCAGCAGCAAAGATTGTGTATCGCCAGGGTCCTGGCTGTCAAAGCTGAGGTTATCTTGATGGATGAACCTTGCTCCGCGTTGGACCCGATCGATACTGCAAGAGTAGAAGAATTGATACGTGAATTAAGAAAGCTGTATACGATCGTTATCGTCACTCATAATATGCAGCAAGCTGCCCGAGTCTCGGACCATACCGGATTATTCTGGTTGGGAGAATTGATCGAGTTCAATCCTACTGACAGATTGTTTACTAATCCGGAACACGATTTGACAGAATCGTATATTACCGGGCGTCTCGGGTAAGTTCCGTGCGGGTTAGATAATTTATAGAAATAAAAAACCTTCCAGCACTTATTGGAAGGTTTTTTTTCAGGTAGATAGGTTATGGCAGGGGGCTGAAACTGTCAACAACGCTTTCGAACAGTGGAAGGTTTGTTGTGTATAGTTCTGCGGGTGTTGTAAATACCAGATTCCAGGCGGATTCTTCTCCCAGGATCGCATAGATGATCTGTTTGCCAGCTCCCATTTCCAGATCGATCACATCCAGGATGACCCGCTCCATGGGATATGGAGAATCCTGGTAGAGTTCGCGGCTCGAGATCTCGAAATCGACCTCACTGTCGGATAGAGCTTCATTTAATAGATCCTCGGTCGTTGATCCGAGAGACCATTCAAGACTGGCAAGGATTATTGCTGATTGACTGTTTTCTTCAATTGCCAGGATAAAATCGAACTCCGGCAGCTCTTCAAGTTCGATCTGTTCAAGTGTTGGCTGAGGTTCTGCTCCTAACTCTTCGCTGAGGTCTTGAGCAAATTCCGCGAAACCCTCTGTAAATGCCTGCATCACACTGAACATCATTTCCATCATCACACCTGCAAAATCAAGGACTTCAAAACCGGGTGGGATTTGGATAGAAGCAGTTTTTCCATTCACCCCTGTCCATCCTGTTCGATCTGCAAAGATGGTTGGGTAGGTAATCTCAGATGCTTCCAGCACGAGGCTTATTTGATAATTGGCGGGATCTTGGGTTGGTAAAGGGGTTGGACTGGGAATTGGTGTCAGAGTTGGTGTCAGGGTTGGTACCGGGGTCCAGGTGGGAGGGAGGCCTGATAAGGCCGTGGCCCTGGGCACAATATCGGTCGCGGATAATTGTGGTTGAGCAGCGGGAGGCTGGATCAAACCGCAGGAGGATGTAAAGATGATGATCAGCGTGACAATCAATAATGACCTTGAACTTTTCTTCATTGGCTTCCTTTATTCTAATTTACAGCTGCTCTTCCCCGTGAGAGTTCTGGCTTCCGCATCTGAATCAAAGATACACCAATGCCATAGGTGATGAAATCGCCGATCGGGGACACTTCGATTAGACAATTGTCATTAATGAAATCTTGATCATCAGCTTTATGCCTAAAAACAGATTGCAGCAATTCTTGGGGAGCTTCACTTGCAGGAATGATGCGGGCTGTCCCAGAAAAAGAAATCGTTGCCTGGGGGATCTTGATCCAGGGCATGACCGGAATCCGTTTGGCAATCGGAATCGTCAGCGACACGGAGTTATTTTCCTTAATATGACGGACTTTCCAGGTTTTCAATCCCGTACCGATGTAGAATTTTCTGTCATTTATAAGATAGACAATTCCTACAGTTCTGGATTCCTGATCCCCTGTTACCATACCAAGGACTGCAAAGAGTTGATCCTCAATAGCTTTCCAGACTATTTCTGTGGTTGCGGGATTGTTCATTCGTCTGGCTCCTGGTTGCATTGTCATCGATAGGGCAGGTGGATCTATTTGTAAATCATAACACAGTAGGTTCCATGGCTGATGTGATGATCAGGGTCAGGAGGTTTTCCAGCTCAGATAACCTCCTGACAAGAGAGACCGGGTATTATTTAAAACTTATCGAGCCCGACCCTTGATCGATCACCATCTCTATTGTGTATTTTGATCCATCATAGTTATCAGAGACCCAGGTTCCATCACCCCGTTTTTCACCGCTGACAAGGTTAAAATCTTCCCCGGGATTGAAGGAACCGCTGCCGGAATCCAGTTTGACCCTGATTCCAGTACTTTCGGGGATATTGATCCTCAGGCTGCCGGACCCGCTGTCAATTTTCACTGTAAAGGATTGTTCTGAAGGAAGTAACAGGCTGATTGATCCTGAGCCGCTATCCAGAACTAGATCTGCAACGAGCAACCTTGCCAGGTCAAATTCGCAGCTGCCAGACCCAGAATCCAGTGTCAGATCGAGTGGGATATCCGGCGTGAGATAAATATCCCAGGATGCGTTGGGACCAGATTGGAAGGGATAGGAAACCCAGTTATTGACCAATCTAGTGTCGAGGATGACATCAGCGGTTTTTCCCTGGGAGTCCACCTCAAATACCAGCTCTCCCTGATAGGTGAGATCACCCTCGATTAAATTCTTTGACCCTTCCAGAGCTCCCAGGTACCCTGGCTGGCTGGTCCAATCGATGAATACATTGGCGGATTGATAACCATCCAGGGTTTGCTCAATATGGGAAGTTTCCCAGGGTGAGTCGCGGGTAAAGCGGCTGAATGCAGGCAGCTGGTCTGCAAAATATGCAGCCCCAGCCGCACCAGCGATCAAAACCAGGATCAGGATAGCGCTGATGACCGCACCCAGAGTTGAGCGCTGTCCGACCAGCACATCAATCCCGATCGCGATCAGGACCAGGGGCCAGAAACGCCAGAGCAGATTCCAGGTGCTCCAATCGACAAGGCCCAGATTCGACAAAAGCAGCAGTATGCCAGCTGAGATCAACAGGATAGGCCAGAAGAAAGACCGGGATCGTCGTCTTCCGGTCTGGATGGGTTCAAGATGATTGTTGTCAGTCATAATTCTCTCCTAGATGGTGCTGGTTTGAAATTAATAGCATAAAATAAGGTAACCTGATGATAAATATACGGATTAGCGGTTGCCGAGTTGTAAACTCTGGTAGGGGAATATTACCATTTGTTAGATCACAAAGGTCATTCGATGCGAATTCATTTTAAACGATTGCTTGAAAATGAGCAGCAAAAATTCCTGTGTTCTGGACTGGACGAAGGCATCAGCATCACCTCGGGAGATCTTTTATCAGGGCAGGAGGATGTTAGGATCCTGGTCGCCGGCAGGCCAAACCGGGATGATCTAGAACAGCTTCCCAATCTGGACACACTGATTATTCCCTGGACAGGTATTCCGGAAGAGACCAGATCAATCCTGGTCAATTTTCCAGATCTGAGAGTTCATAACCTGCATCATAACGCAGCTTCAACAGCTGAATTGGCGATTTCTTTATTAATGGCTGTGGCAAAACAAATCATACCGATGGATCGCTTGCTGCGGGCTGGCAATTGGCAGCCGCGCTATCAGAACAACGATACGATCTTATTGTCAGGAAAAAACGCTCTGCTGGTGGGTTATGGAGAGATTGGGCAGCGGATCAAGATTGGACTGGATGGCCTGGGCGTGAACACGAAAGTAATCAGGAGAAATCCTGAGCCCGTTGCCGCTGACAATTTTATTCATGGGCCAGATTCACTTCATGAGCTGCTGCCCGGGTCCGAGATCCTGATCCTGGCCATTCCATACACAAAAGATACCAAGGACTTCATCGATGAAAGGGAATTTTCCCTTTTACCTCCAACTGCTATTCTGATCAATATCGCAAGAGGAAAAATCGTCAATCAAAGCGCTTTGTACAGGGCATTAGCTGATAAGCGGATCTTTGGCGCTGGCCTGGACGTCTGGTATAACTACCCGGATTCAAAAGAGGCCAGGGAAAGTACTATGCCTGGAGATTATCCGTTCCATGAATTGGACAACCTTGTTTTAAGTCCTCATCGGGGAGGGATGGTGGTAGAAACGGAAAAATTGCGGATGGAGGATCTTGCCAGGTTGATCAATGCTGCCAGCAGGGGGGAAGAGATCCCGAATCAGGTTGATCTCGAGCTTGGTTACTGACCCGTTAGTTTTATAAGATACCTTGGTTAATAAACCACTTAATGCTGTCCCGGGCGGTCTCTTCCAGGAACCTGACATTAAATTTGAATTCTTTTTTCGCTTTATCAGTATTGTAACCTTGCCAGCGCGTGTAAGCCCGGAGCTGGTCCTGGGCAGGAGGGATAAAAGGAATCAGGTCAGCTGCGCCAATATAAAAGTCGATTAACCCGGGAGGAAGGGTAAACAGGGGAGGTTTGACATCAGCGATGCTGCCAATTATTTTAACCGCCTGCATGATCTGGTAATTATCACCACCCAGAATATACCTCTGGCCGGTCTTTCCGATCCTGGCGGCGATAACATGAGCTGCAGCTGCATCCCTGACATCGATAATATTTACTACTCCAGGAGGAACTGCTTTGGCCTGGCCTCGCGCGATCATCAATAATATTTCACTTGAGCTGACATGGACGTCACCAGGTCCAAGAACAAGGGTGGGATTTAAGATGACAATATCGTATCCAACCCCGGCAGCATCCAGGGCTAGATTTTCCATCGCGCTTTTAACCTCAAAATAGGCATTATCTGGCAGCGTTCCAAATTGATAAAAATCCCGTTCATCCGCCAACCGGTTTTGGCCTGCCTCCGGTATACCGATCGTTGTCAAACTGCTTGTATAGATTAATCTTCTGATCTTCGTCTCTCTGGTCGCCCTGATCACATTTTTCATTTGGTTTGAAGCAAACTCAACATATTCGCGAGTATTTCCGCGTTTCCCTCCGGCTGGATAGCTGGCCCCGGCATGAAACACAAAATCCATGCCAGCCATGGCTTTGGCCAGGGAGGCATAGTCATTCAGGTTCCCGTCTATCCATTGGATGGGATAGTTCTCGAGTTGACCGGTAGCTGTTGGATCCCTTCTCAGCCCGGATACATTCCACCCGACTTCCAGGGCTTTTTGGGCAATATGTCCCCCAATAAAACCCGTAGCACCAAGCACCAAGACGTTATACATCGATCAGGTTCCTTTCTTTCTGTTGTGGGGATCTTTCTGGATCAGATCGATCTCATCCTCATAATCAAGGATTTTGATAGCCTGTTCAATCGTTAGCCAGCGGACCTCATCCACTTCTCCATTCATTTTTTGTGGCTGATATGATTTGATATCCATATGCCAGAACAAAACAACTTTGGGATATCCGTTAAGGTTATAGGATATGCTGCCAGCAAAATCAGTGATCTTCCCGGTGCAGCCTGTTTCTTCCAGTACTTCTCTCAGAGCAGCTTTGGCCCAGAATTCCCCTGGATCAACTTTTCCCTTAGGAAGAGACCAATCGTTATGCTTTCGGCGGTGGACAACGGCCAGTTTTTTTTCATCCTCTTCTGTTTTCCAGACAATTCCCCCGGCTGCCAGAATGACAGAATTCTTTCTCTTTGTCAATATTGTGCTCCTTTGTGATGCTAAAGACTGAACCGGGTTAATTTTATCATACGGACAGTGATCCCCATTCAGTTGCAGCAGACAATGGGTAGGCGATGATCTTGGGTTTGGTTGAGAATTATTACATCCAGGGTTCAGGAATTTCCTGTATTCTTTGGACTATTTCCTGCTGTTCCAATACTGAATAGTAATGTCTTACTGCGGAAACATAGATATTCTTGTCATTTTTCAAACACCATTTACAAATTTGCAGGAGTTCGTGCAGTCCTTGCTGCATGGCAAGTCCTTCCGGAATCCCAAATCTGTAGGTGAGCAGGTATGGATTCTCTTCGTTCAAATAGGAAAGGATTGATTCCAGAGCTTGGATTAGATCAGGGAGAGGGGGTTTTTCTTCCAAGTGTTGAATTGCCTGGGCTGGAAGTTCCAGGTCAATAATGAAGATATCCAAAACCGTGGGGCTGTGCAGTAATTTTGCCAGTTGGACCTCGTGTTTAAGTTCGAGATCTCCTGGCAAAGGGAGGTTTTCTCCTCCTGGGTCTGTCCCCTGGATTTCGATTTCAAACCGTTCATTGGTGATTTCTGGATCATGGCTGTCCTCGGCTGTAGATGCCAGTGAGTAGACGGCATCCATAACCTCGGCAGCATGGGACTGAAAATAGACTTTTTTGGCGATTCCTTCAGGGAGAATTGCAGGAGCCAATACCTGTCCGATCTTCATTTTTAAGGCCGGACGTTTTAATTTTAATCCTGCATCCATCGCGCCGGCTGTATTATTAAAACCTACCGGCAAGATCGGTGCCCCGGATCTGTAGCTCAACCAGGATATGCCAGGTAAAGCTTTTTGTTTTCCAACATCCCAAATCCCACCTTCTGGAAAAAGACCAACGATTCCTTCTTGTTCGAGAACATCCAGCGCGCTGCTTAAAGCTGCCCGATCGTAAGCTCCTCGCTTGATCGGAATTGATCCATAAAGAGTATTGATTAATTGGGTGATTTTTTCTGCCGGAACGTCAGCTGCGCTCAACATTTCTATCTGCCAGGGGGAAAATCCATTCAGGAGCACGACTTCCATCGCACCTGTGTGATTTCCAACAACCAGCAAGGGCCCTTTTTTTGGCAAATTTTCCTTTCCGCTGATTTCAACTTTGAAAAGGAGACTGAGCAGGATCTTGAAAAATATACGGATCAGGAATCTGGAGATTCTTCTGCGGGGATAAGTTGCCGGGCCTTGTTTGTTTAGCATAATTTCCTGCAGATTACGAGGCTTCCTGACAGATGGATTTGCGTCTGTTCGATCGCTGGTTGGAGGATAATAATTTCAACTCTGATTATATCAATCTTGGTTTAGTTTCTGACCAGCTGCGTGATCGACCATCCAGATCAATTTTCCCTGGTCCGGCTTGATTAGCTGGCTGGGGTATTTTCGAGGCTGGAAAGGCCCTTCCAGCACTTGCTGCAGTGTGTCTGCTTTGTTGTTCCCGGCGACAAGGATAATTATCATCTTGGCAGCGTTGATCAACCTGGGTGTAAAGGTGACTCTCCAGGAATTAATTTGAGGGACTTGATCCGAAGCGACCCATTCATAGGCTTCTGGAGCTGTTATGATATTTGTTCCAGGAAATAAAGAAGCAGTATGGCCATCTTCTCCCATTCCCAGGAGTATTAAGTCAAATCTGGGGGGGAGGTCAGGCAGCCACTTCAAGATCTCATTTTGATAGATGGTTGCCGCCTTGATTGGATCCAGTTCTCCTTTGATCCGATGGATATTTTGAGGTTGGATCATCAGCGGTTGGAGCAGTTTTAGATTGGCGCGTCTGTAATTGCTTTGCGGATCATCAGGAGGCACGACCCTTTCATCCCCCCAGAAAAAATGGATCCTGTTCCAATCCACGATCTCGGCTGAACCTTCCGCGGTGAGGTGTTCAAAGACCGAGTCTGGAGTGGTTCCGCCGGATAGTACGACTGTAAATTGGCCCGTCTGCTTAATCGAATTCGAGGCCAGATCGATGAATAGACCCGCTGCTGCTGCAGCCATTTGGTTAAGATCTGGATAAATTTGGATGCTGGTCACGTAGTGTCCTTTTCGATCTAAAACATGATCAATAATATAAGTATACCCGATGCAAATCTAACCCTAAAATTTCTAAATTTTGACCTAGATCAGCTGTGATATACTAGCTCTCAGCGAGTAACTTATTTGGAATTAAGGTGTTATGAGTAGTAGTGCAGATCTGAATAATAACAATAAATCTGAGAGCGACCTGATTTCCCTGGCTTCTGAAGGAAATGCAGATGCATTTGGACAATTATACGAAAAGTATATCGATCAGATTTATAATTATATTTTTTTCCGGACCAGTAACGGGAAGGATGCTGAAGACATTTGTTCCAGGGTTTTCTTGAGAGCTCTCAAACATATTGAGAGGTATGAAGACCGGGGATATCCATTTTCAGCCTGGTTGTACCGGATCGCGCACAATTTGGTTGTAAATTGGTACCGGGACAGCGAGCGATCAGATGAAATCTCGCTTGCCGATCAGTATCCCCCTCCTACAATCGAGGGAACGATTGAAGACAGGCTAGAAAAGAAAGACGAAGAAAGACAATTGATGGCAATCATCAACAGTTTGCCAGAGGATCGCAAAGAACTATTGATCCTGAAGCATGTTGAAGACTTAACAAATTATGAAATCGGCCAGATCATGGATCGGACCGAAGGTGCGATCAAAGCCTTATATCATCGAACGCTGGAGTCCCTGCGGGATGATTATGGCCTTTGAAAACAAGGATATCTGATGCTGCGGATTGTAATGGACAGTGCTGGGGATTTACCACAGGAATGGATCTCCCAATATCAAATTGAGATCATTCCCATTAATGTTCATATGGGAGACAAAGTCTTCCTGGAGAATGTTGACCTCACCATTGATCAATTTTATAGCTGGGTTAAAGAAGACCGGGAAAGTTCCTCAAACCTCACAGCCATCTCCCCAGCAGTATATCGAGTTCTACCGGAGCTTTGCTCAACCGGGGGATGTGATCTTATCGATCCACCTGACCAGCAAGTTGTCAGGGACTTTTAAATCTGCCCTCCTGGCTGCAAAAGAGTTGGAGCATGAACCCTTCCGGGTCATTCCTTTTGATACTTTGGCTGGCACGGGGATCCAGGGATATATGTGTCGGGAAGCCAGGATCATGGATCAGCAGGGTGCTGATGCCGATCAAATACTAGAACGCCTGAAGCAGATCAGGGAGAAGACACAGGTAATATTCACTGTGGATAACCTGGAATTTGCCCGTAAAAGCGGAAGGGTAAAGAGGCTGGAAGCTGTCCTGGCATCGATTTTAAATATCAAACCAATTATTACTCTCAGCGAAGGATCATTGGCTGTCGCCGATAAAGTCAGGACCAGGAGAGCATCTCTGGATTTCATCCTTCAGGAAATGTCTCGCAGAATGGAAGGAAATCTCATTAATGCGGCTATTATGCATGCTCATGATCTTGCAACCGCACTGGATTTATCAGAACGCATAGAGGAATTTTTGAATATTAGGGATTTATTCATTGAAGAATTATCAGTCGCCATTGCAACACATCTTGGCCCAGGTACGGTTGGGATTGTTGCCTACCCTGTAGAGGAAGGGATTAACTAGAATGGGTACTAAAAATAGTTTGCCGAAAGATTTGTTACATGTAGAGAGCCGGCTGAAAGATGTTTTGCAGCCTGTTCACCCCAGAGCGGGTTTTGTTGAAGATCTCCGGATCCAGCTTGATGAGGAAATGGTTCTGAAAATGAAATCCAGAAAGGTGAAAATGGGCTTGTTGCTAGCCGGTGGGATCGTTGGCGCAGCAGTCATGGTGGTCACTCTGATCAAATCGATCATGACCTGGCCGAAATTGATCCAATCTCTCCTTGGTAAATTGCGCAAAAGACCCCAGGCAGCATCTGCGTAAGAAATCCTTTCGGTTAGGGTCAATACACAAGAATAAGATAACGGTATCCAAAACCCGGATCAAATCATGGTTCGGGTTTTTGTTTGGATTGTGAGTATAAATTATATATAAAACGTTTCAACACTGAATTTCCTGAGATAACTATGCTACAATTTTTTCCATGAAGGAAGCATATTGCACCACTGAAAATATTGCTGAAATATCATCTGAGTTGGTTAAAGAATATGCCAATCCATGAAAGTTGAAATATGAGAGAAATAATCGATCAAATCGCTGATTGGCTTCACACCGGCCAATCTATTGCTGTGGCTTCTGTGGTCAAGACTTGGGGTTCCTCACCCAGGCAAGCTGGAGCTGTGATGGCTGTTAGTCAGGACGGGCAAATTGCAGGATCTGTTAGCGGTGGCTGTGTAGAGGGTGCTGTGATCCAGGCAGCAAAAGAAGTCATAGAGACAAATTTACCGGTCAGGCTGCAATATGGTGTGGCTGATGCTGATGCCTGGGAGGTAGGTTTGGCCTGCGGGGGAGAGATAGAGATCTTTGTTAGGCCTTTCTTCTCCAAAAATTTGGAAGGTTGGATCAAAGCCTTAGATTCTAAAACTTCATTCTGTGCGGTGATGATAATTAATTCTGATAGAGAATATGGCGGTCAGGAATCATTCCTTTTCCAGGATGGAACATTTTACAATGCTGATCCTCATTCTGTGTCCTTAACCAACCTGAAGGACATAGCTGGCAAAACACTCTTAAGCGGAAAATCGGCAGCGGTCGTTCTTCCCAGAATGAAGAAATAGAATTATTTGTGACAGTTTTGAATCTCCCTCTAGATCTGATCCTTGTTGGCGGCGTCCACCTGACTCAGCCCCTGGTCAGAATTGCAGAAATTATGGGTTTTAACATCACTGTGATCGATCCTAGAAAATTATTCAGCACCAGGGAACGATTTCCAGGCGTGAAGTTAATTCCAGAGTGGCCATCGACTGCCTTTAAACAAATTCAACTTTCACCTTCATCTGCCGTTGTCATGCTGACCCATGATCCAAAAATTGATGATCCAGCGATCCTGATAGCTTTGGAATCCGAAGCTTTTTACGTAGGTGCTCTAGGAAGTAAAAACACACATCAAAAAAGAATGGAGCGTTTACGGGAAGCAGGTGCTGCTGAAGCAAACCTGGTCAGGATCCACGCTCCAGTGGGATTGGACCTGGGTGGCAGATCTCCTCAAGAGATCGCTCTCTCCATTGTCGCTCAAATCGTCGAAGTCTGGAATAAGTCTGCTTGATGTTATCTGATATCTTTCTGGAATTGGGTCTATAATCAAAATATAATAAATATATGACTGATATCAGCCTGGCGCTTGGCGGAGGTGGCTCAAAGGGTTATGCCCATCTGGGTGTGATCAGAGGTCTTCAGGCTGCGGGGTTCCGGATCAAAGCTGTGGCAGGTACGAGTGCTGGCGGGTTGGCAGCCTGTGTCTTTGCGGCAGGTTATTCCCCTGACGAAATAATAGAAAGAATAAGCAGCCTGCCGCAGGATAATCTTTACGGTTTTGGCCGGGGACCTGCATTGCTGGGCAACAAAGGAATCCAGAATATTCTGGCAGGGTTCCTGGGGGAGATGGTATTCTCTGATTTAAAAATTCCCTGTGCAGTGGTTGCAGTAGACCTGGTCAATATGGCTGAGGTTGTTCTTAACCAGGGCAGGGTGATTGATGCAGTCATGGCAACCAGTGCAGTCCCTGGAATATTCCCACCCCTGGAGTGGAAGGATCAGGTGCTGGTTGATGGGATGGTACTCAATCCAGTTCCTGTCGGTCTGGCGCGTTCCATGGCACCGAAACTTCCAGTGATTGCTGTCACATTAACTGCAGAACCTGACCGCTGGAAAATCTCATCTCCTTGGGAAACTGTACCGATCAATCCACTGATCAGGCCTATCTCAAAACTGAGGGTTGCCAAAGCATTTGATATTTATATGCGGTCGATGGATACAGCATTACATATGCTGGGTGAGATCAGGCTAGAAGCTGATAAACCTGATCTTATCATCAGGCCGGAAGTATCCAGTATTGGATCCCTCGAAAGGGTAGATATACAAAAAGTAGCTGAGTTGGGTGATCAGGCAGTGGTCGATGTCAGATTTGCTCTTCAAAAATTATCAAGAAAGAATAATTGGTTTAAACGATAAATACTCCAGCAGTCAACGTGGTTCCTGTTGATCTTCTTCCTGAGAGCATCAAAACCTGACCTACTTCACCGCGAGCTGCAGGATCGTATCAACCAATCCTCTGGTAGCTCATCTACATTCTCCTTTTAATACCCTGGTATGGAATGATCTTGTTTCATTTAAGCGTATTTTTTATTTGGGGTAGAATAAGCCTAGTCAAGCGAAACCAGGATTCTTACTGCCATTTTCCGATATGAAAATTACAGGGCTGAAACTGAAATACAGGGTAATTCCATATATCATACCTGTTGTGTTCATTCTACAACTGGTATCTCCCAGAAAAGTCTGGATGATCCTGCTTGTCGGCCTCAGCTTCGCCTATGCGCTAAGTTATGCCTGGGCTGTTTCACTAAAAGCCCGTTTAAGCTTATCCCGAGAGATGCGTTTTGGATGGTCTCAGGTGGGTGATCATTTGCAGGAAAGGTTCAACTTGGATAACAGCGGTTGGGCTCCAGCGACCTGGTTGTACCTGGAGGACCATTCAGACCTGGCAGGTTATAGTGGTAGCAGAGTCACAAGGATTGGGGGAAATTCTCATCGGCAGTGGTTTGAACGGGGTGTCTGTGAGCGCAGAGGGCTTTACACCATAGGTCCCACAGTTATCTATACCGGTGACCCGCTGGGTATATTTGAAGTGAAGATTGAATATTTGGCAACCAGCAACATGATGGTCATGCCGCCAATTGTTTCGCTGCCGGAAATTCAGATCGCGCCAGGTGGAAAAATTGGGGAAGGCATCAATATTACAAAATCCTGGGATCACACGGTCACAGCCTCTGGTGTGCGTGAATACAAACCGGGAGACAGCCTGAGATATATCCATTGGCCGACATCTGCCCGGAGACCGGAGCTGTATGTGCGGACATTTGACAGCACACCAACCAGCGACCAGTGGCTATTTATGGACATGAACGCAGAAGTCCATGCTGGAGAAGGCGATAATGCATCAGAAGAGCATGGCATCATCCTGGCTGCTTCTTTAATGAATTGGTCGCTTGAAAACGGACGTGCTGTAGGTTTAGGAGCCAATGGTCATGATCTTTCCTGGTACAAACCAAGAGCTGATGAAACTCAAAAATGGACAATTCTCAGAGCGCTAGCCTTGCTGGAAAAAGGAGACCAATCGCTTATGCGGTTGCTGGAAGTAGCCCGGCAGTCAATCCGGTTCAGATCAAGTCTGATCATCATCACGCCGGATCTGAGTGGTAGCTGGTTGAGCCCGGTTTTATTGATGCGGAAGAAGGGCATTATTCCAACAATATTGCTGTTGAATGCTCCAAAATTTGGTGGTCAAGGGAATGCTCTTCAGCTTCAGACGAGATTAATTTCACTTGGATTGAATAATTATTTGATCAATCCGGATTACCTGGATAATCTGGTTGTCCAATTATCTCCAGCAACTCAGAAGCGCAGAGAGGAATTCAAGGATGCTCGGAAAGTTCATTGGAGGCCGCTGATTTGAGTGCCCTTCGAACTATTATCCGAAATCGTATATCCTTGACTTTGATTATCCTCCTGTTCTTGATATACGTAATTATGTACACCGTGGTTCTTGGCGTTGAACTGGTAATAAGAGGCACATCAGTGGAAGTTTTACATTTGATGATTGTCCTGGGGATAGGTGTCGGCTGGTTATTGGCTCGATCTCAAATAAAATTTTGGCCAGTGCTCTTTATATCCCTCATATCTGGCTTTGTACTGACTGCAGTTCACATCGGTGGCCTCGATGCTGCTGTCAGCGAATTGATCTATGCCGGAGCTGGATATCTCTGGCGCTGGATGACCAGCGGAGATGTTGGAGATCCATCCCGGCTGAATTTTGTTCTTTCGGTTATTCAATCAAGGTTTCGTGATGTTGTCTTCAATATCGCCATCTGGGTCAAAGATATTCAAGCAGGTTTTGCTGTCTATAACCAGATCAGCACTTTACTGACTTGGGGCTTCTTGCTCTGGCTGCTCTCCTGTTGGATAGCCTGGATCACTAGAAAAAGAAACCTGCCGATCTGGGGCATTATTCCAGCTGGGTCATTGTTAGCTATCCTGATGACGTATACTCTCGAAAATAGGATCCTTCTGGTCATATTGCTCGGAGCTGGATTAATCCTGATTGGCCTGGTAAATCAGGAAGTACAGCAGCGATATTGGAGAACAAAGAAGATCAAAGGAGCAGAGAACGTCAAAGAGCGTTTAGCACTCGTGATTGTTGGTATTTCCCTGTCCACCATGGTCTTTGCGGGGTTGATGCCTTCGATCAGGGTCAGGGCAATCTCGGATCCTTTTGAAAATTGGATCTATGGTGATCAAGATGCGGGAGAAGGTGGTGTCGAATCAGGGATTGAGATTGGTTCATTTAACACAGACCTGTACTCAGTTGCGCGGTTTGCGGGACTGCCACGGCAAAAATTAATAGGCTCAGGACCTGAGCTGGCCAAGCGTGTGGTCATGCTAGTTTCCTTCCCGACCACGACCTTTGTTAAAACGGAACTGCCCAATGCTGCCAGATATTGGCGCTCATATTCATATGATCAATATACGGGAATCGGCTGGCAGTCCAGCCCGACTATAGAAATTGAGTACAAACCAGGACAGGAGATCAATCAAATCGAATCAGATCATTTTGATATTATCACGCAGGAGATCAGGCTCAGCAATTCATTGCGAGGAACCCTTTATTCTGCTGGTCCCCCAGTTACTGTTGATCAAGATGTGCTTGCGTCATGGCGGTTGGTCAGTGAAGATGATCTAACGGACACCAATCAGACTGCGAGTGTAAATGATCTGTTCGGAATTACAAATGACCATATCCTATATCAGGTAAGATCGCTGGTTCCCTCATCAAATGATGCTGATCTGAGACTAGCAATAGAAGATATTCCGGATTGGATCACTGCCCGCTATCTTGGTCTGCCAGAGACCGTACCGGACCGGGTTCTGGACCTGGCCAGGGAGATTGTTGCCAATCAACCTACGGCGTACGACCAGGCAAAAGCAATTGAAACATTCCTAAGATCCTATCCTTATACTCTCGAACTTCCATCTCCTCCTGTTGATCGGGATCTGGCAGATTATTTCCTGTTTGATCTGCAGACCGGATATTGTGATTATTATGCGACCTCTATGGTTGTTCTAGCACGGGCAATTGGATTACCGTCCAGGGTGGTTGTCGGGTATGTGGGCGGTCAATATGACGAGGAAAATAATCATTATCTGGTTACAGAGGCTGATGCCCACACCTGGGTAGAAATATATTTTGGGGTCTATGGCTGGATTCCTTTCGAACCAACTGCTGCCCAATCCCTGATTGATGAAGACGAGTTGATCTTGCCACTGCCGCCGGAGCTGGAACAACCTCCCCAAATCCTTGAGAATGCTTTCAAAACTGAGGTTCCGGGTTGGGAGCTTGGGATTGGTGGACTGATATTGGTCGTCATGGGGATCTGGATAGGAAACCAGGTCGATTGGAATCGGATAAAAAAATTGGATCCAGACAGTTTGATCCTGGTCATTTATCAAAGGTTATACCGTTATGGGCGCTGGTTGGGGCTCGGGCATCAGAAATCTGACACATTGTATGAATTCGCTCAGAATATAAATCGATATATTACCCAACTGATCGATAGTCCGGGCCAGGAAAAAAATTTGATCGAAGCCGAGTCTGAGATCAGCAAGCTGACAGAGTATGCTATCATGGCAAATTACAGCCCGGCTGCTGTTGGAATCGAGCGGACGGGAAAAATCCTGGAAAACTGGAAAAAATTGCGCGGAAGACTTCGATATGCCGTTTGGCTGTCAACCTGGAAGAGGATAAGTGATCAGGTTTTCCGTCGAGGAGCGGTCACTGAAAACAATGAGGACCTTAGCAATGGAGCCTGAGATGGATAAAGTAAAAGATTTAACAACACAATTGGTGCAGAACATAGAAAATGTCATTATTGGGAAGAGAAAGGCTGTCCAGCTGGTTGTGCTGGGATTGATATGTGAAGGCCATGTACTTATTGAAGATGTTCCCGGGGTTGGTAAAACTATGCTGGCCAGAAGCCTTGCCCGCTCGTTGAACTGTTCTTTTAATCGCATTCAATGCACCCCGGATATGCTTCCCAGTGATATTACCGGTGTAGATATCTACGACCAATCGACCAGTACATTCAAATTTCTCCCTGGTCCTATATTGAACCAGATAGTTTTAGCAGATGAGATCAATCGAGCTACACCAAAAACTCAATCCGCCCTGTTAGAGGCTATGGAGGAGAGGCAGGTGACGATTGGTGGTAAAACTCACTCGATCCCGGCTCCATTTATGGTGCTGGCGACCCAAAATCCTATTGAATATGAGGGGACTTTTCCTCTTCCCGAAGCTCAGCTCGACAGATTCCTGGTGAAGGTCAGTATTGGTTATCCCGGGATCACAGAAGAGATTTCGGTCATTGAAAAACAGCAGCTGGTGCATCCGATCGATTCCGTAGATGCTGTGACTTCCGCCAAAGAGATCTTGGTGGTTCAAAAACGTATCAAGGAGGTATTTATCGCAGATTCGATCAAGAAGTATATTGTGGAAATCACCCAGGAAACCAGGTCAGCCGATTCGGTCTATTTAGGAGCGAGCCCTCGCGGCAGCCTGGCATTGGCCAGGGCTAGCCAGGCCTGGGCAGCTATGTATGGTCGCGATTTTGTGATTCCTGATGATGTTAAATTACTTGCTGAAGCCACCTTGGGACACAGGGTGATCTTAAGCTCATCAGCAAGATTGCAGGAACTGCGAACAGGTGATTTGATCCGCGATATTCTCCGGAAAGTGCCTGTTCCGGGTGGGGATTACCGCGGTGACTAAAGATTTACGGGAATACACACAAAATACTCAAAATCGGCTGATAGGGGGATTTTTGATCCTGGTCTTTCTGGTAGGTGATGGCTTGATCTACCTGTTTTACGGACAAGGTGCTGCCTTGGTCGGCCTGGGATGCCTGGTAGGGGCATTGCTGCCTGTCGGCATCGTGGTCCTTTTTTTATGGTTGATAGATAAATCTGTCAAGAATCGAAACGATCATTCGTGATAAAAAAAACGGGATCTCGAGTAGATCCCGTTTTTTTTATCAGAGGGAAGCGTTAAGTATTTCGACCAGGTCCAGGACCTGGACGTTTTCAGTGAGCCCTTTTGTCCGCAGGGCATCATCGAACATGATCAAGCAGTAAGGGCAGGCGGTGGTTATGGTATCCGCTTCAATTTCAAGGGCATGATTTAATCGATTCTGGTTGATGCGGGTCTCGGCAGATGTTTCCAGCCACATCGCGCCCCCACCACCACCGCAGCAGAAGCTATTCTCCCGGTTAGATTTCATTTCGACGGGTTTTAGATCGATCTGAGAAAGGATTTTCCTTGGCTGCGCATAGACATCATGATAGCGTCCAAGGTAGCAGGAATCGTGAAAAGTAAGTTTGCCATACTTATTTTTTTCGGTTGGGTTTAAATCCATTTCATGCAATCTATCAGCCAGGAATTCAGAAGCATGGAGAACCTTAAAATTCCCACCATATCTAGGATATTCATCCCGGAAAGTGTTTAAACCGTGCGGGCAGAGGGTCACCAGAGTATTAAATGTGTATTCAGCGAAGAGTTTGATATTCTCTTCCGCAGCAACCTGGAAAAGATACTCATTGCCCATTCTGCGGGTAGTTTCTCCGCAGCACATCTCGGCATCACCCAGGATACCGTAATCCACACCGAGTTTATTAAGGACTTCAATAAAAGCCCGGGTAACCTTTTGATTGCGATCATCAAATGAACCGGCACATCCAATATAATAGAGGACATCAACCTGATCGCCCGGATTTAGGACCCGAACATTTAAACCATCTGCCCACTTCATCCGGTTTTGTCCCGGCATGCCCCATGGATTTCCCTGGCGTTCGAAATTCCTCAATGTTTCGCCAACAGTGGCCGGAACATCCCCGGTCATCAAGACCTGGGCTCTCCTGATATCCATTACCTGTTCCGGTGGCCGGATAAATGCTGGACAAACATCAAGGCAGTGTCCGCAGGTTGTGCAGGACCATAAAAACTCATCTTTCAGAATCTCCGGATTCAGATTTCCGTTTGCTCCATCAAGGGATAGAAGCAGAGATTCAGCCATGGTTTCTCTGAGCATATACAACAAGGTTCGGGGGGAATAATTCAGTCCGCTGATCGTCGCAGGGCAGACCTGTTCACAGCGACCACACTGAAGGCAGGCATCAAAAGCCAGTAAATTTAGTGATGAAAATTCCTTGATATGCAGTGGCGCCTAGATCTTCAGCATTCATGATATCTTCAATGGTTTCCAGTTCACCCTTCTGTCGATCGGTTTTAAGGAATATGTGGATCGGGAGTGAAGATCATATGGCGCATTTTTGTGAACGGAATGCTGGCAGCGATCAGCAGGCCAAGGCCGACATGCAGAATAAAGATATAAGGGTGGATCTCAGCAGCTTGAGTGGTCGTCAGCGCAGTATTTTGAATTAAACCCGCAGTCCAGTTTCCGATCGGAGACCAGGCAGCCCAATCAGGTTTCCTGATGAAGATGCGTAATCCTTCGGTAAAAAATCCAACTAGTGGAATTAAACCCAGCAGAACCAGGGCGTAATAGTCATCCCAGGAATTTTCCATATAATCTGGTTTGATAACCAAGCGGCGGATCAACGCCATCAGGACCCCAGCCAGAATGAATACGCCGGCCAGATCCATGATCAGTTCATAAGCAAAATAGACATTTTCTGAGAAAAGGGGCCATGTGAAAGGGACAAATAACCCCATTTGCATGATCTTGATCGCAGTCCCTATTACCTGGATAAGAACTCCCCAGAATATCAGCAGGTGCATGATACCCGGATAGATTTTTTTTATTGTTCGAACCTGGCCCAGCGCATAGAGCAAGGTTTCTCCCAGTCTTGACCAGGGATTTGATATTCGTTTTTCAGTGGTTGTCATGCGGAACCTCCAATGAAAATCTCTCCATTTGTAATGGTCAGGGTGATCTTTTCCAGAGGCTGCGGTGGGGGACCAGAGATAACATCCCCCTCAAGGGGTTCAAAGTATCCTTCATGGCAGGGGCAGTGGATCTCCTGGGCAGCGCTGTCCCATTTGCAGATACAGGCAAAATGTGTGCAGACTGCAGAATAAGCTTTGATCCCTTCGGTCTGTGTGGATAACGAGGGCAGGGTAGCGCCCAAAGGGAACAGTGATGCTTTCACCGGGTGGCATGTCATCCACAGTTCCGACCCGGACGGGGTCTGATGGGACTTCTTCCAGGCTGGGGGGATAAAAATAGGCAATAAATGGTCCCAGCAAGTGCTGTCAATCCTGTAGCTGCCAGTCCCTTTTTGATCACATTGAAAAAGTCACGTCGTGGTTATTGAACTCATTTAGCTCACCTCCCCCCAGATCGTCAGGGCAATAAGAACGATCATTCCAACCACTGAAATCCAGAATCTGATCCGGATGTTCTTTTTTGATTGTATCAGGTTTGTTGTCAAGGAATGGCCAGATCAATAATAGTAGAATCAGGACAACTGGAAATGTGGCCCCGATCGTTTCAGGGATATATCGCAAGAGCTGATAAAGAGACAGGAAATACCATTCGGGTTTGATATGGTCGGGAGTATCCATTGGATCAGCTGGCGCTCCTAATCCTACAGGAGCAAATAAACCGATCACACCAATGATTATGACCAGGATACCGAAGACCAAGGCGACTTTTGCTTCAAGCGCTAGGTGATCTGGATAAAATGGGACTGACTTTTTCTGATTGATTTTCTGACATAACATTACTCCCAGTTAGTGATTTCCTGATCCAACACTTTAGAGGGGTTTCATCATGCCTTGTTTCCTGACCATAATAAAATGCAGACCCATGGCTGCAACAGTTACCAGAGGCAGGATCAGGATATGCAGCGCGAAGAATCTGCTTAAAGTCAGACTGGTAATATTCCAGCCTGCTCGCAAGAAAACCAACGCCAATTCACCAATCACAGGTATACTGCCGGCTATTTCAGTTCCGACAGTGGTAGCCCAGTAAGCCCGCTGATCCCAGGGCAGTAAATAACCGGTGAAACCAAATGCGAGTGTCATTATAAGCAAGCCGACGCCGGATACCCAATTTAGTTCTCTGGGGGGTTTATAGACTCCCATAATGAAAACTCTCAGCATATGAGCAATTGCCATGACGATCATGCCATTAGCTGACCAATGATGGATCATGCGGATCGCTGATCCCAGCAGGACTTCATTTTCAATGAAATGGATGCTGGCATAAGCTTCTGCCGGGGTTGGTTTGTAATAAAAGGCCAGCATGATCCCTGTCACACCCTGGACAAGAAATAGGAAAAATGTCAATCCGCCGAGACAGTACCACCAGCGTCGCTGCCAGTCTGGAACTGGTTTAGCAAGGATTGGTTTCAGGAATTCAGATAATTCATATCGCTCATCGATCCAGGCCAGGATCCGGGTGGGTATAGGGATCCACTCAGATCTGGATCTCCAGACGCTGGCGCTGCGGGCAACACCGAACAGCAGGACAAGACCTGCTGCCCCAAAAAGGATCCAGCGACCTAACGGTGTCCACAGATTGGTGAAAGCCTCTTCGACATGGCATTGGATGCAGGTATCTTGTTCTGGTTCTGGCGGAGCAGCTTGAAAGATCTTCACTCCCGGCGAGTTCAGCTTGATTTGATGCAGAGTAAGCGTGAACGCCAGCAGCCGTGATCAGTAGAAGGCTTAGACTGCCAATCACGATTAGGACAGTACGGAATAATTTTTTCATAAATAACCTCGTCTACGCTGTATCCAGTGAGACTTAAATCGAGTGAATTAATGGTTTAACAGGATTGAGATTGATGTTATCCATTCAGCAAGTAATCGATTGAGAGTCCGATAGTTATTTTGAATGTTGTCCAGGAGATACCAATTGTCCCTGACAAAATGGTTACATCAGATGGATATCTAAAAAATATAACATAATCCTGCATTTCGAGAGCATGTGTCATTCTTCACCCATGATTATGTACATCAGCTATCAGCGAGTTTTGAAAGGAAAAATCCTTCATGATCTGGGAGGTAACAATTGGAATTGCAGCTGCTACCGCTGGCGTGGGTGTTTCATTGAAGTCAAGGATGTTTTCAACTTCTACAGCATAGATGTGAATTCTCGGGGGATCTTATATCCCATCTGTTCTGCAGCGTCGAGCGCAGTGACCAGGGAAGTATCATGAGCGGATGTGCTGTGTTGGGTTGGGCTGAAATTGATCTCAGGTCATCCAGGGTCATTTTGTGGATTTTTCCGGGTTTTGTGGTCTCTGGGATGCAAGATAATAGGCATCGATCAGGATCACCCGATCGTATCCGAGCATAGCTTCCATCAAACGCAGTCCTCCCGCGCTGGCTTCGGTGATTGTCAGCTCGGGATGGGCGTCAAGATCGATGATATCCTTCCAGCATTCGGGCAACTTTTACGCCGACGCCGTCGTCTGTCAGGATTGGATTGCCCAAACCAATTATCAAGGTTTTCATATTATCTCATAAAAAGGAAGTAACCAGTTCCAGGAATAGATGCTGGTCACTGGTTACTTAATTCACTTCTGATCTCTCAATTACCCATCAGTTAGTCAACATACTGGCTTCTGGTTTCGATCAAATTTCCCTCTGCGTCTTTGATTTGAACTTCCAGCGGCATCTGGCCCGGCAGTGAGTGAGTCGCGCAGGACATGCAGGGATCGTAATTCCTGAAAGCCATCTCGATGGTGTTGAGCAAGCCTTCGCTGACTTCACCACCTTTGATCAGCCCTTCGGCTGCTTTTTTGATCGACATCGCGATCGGGGCATTATTGTTGGTTGTTCCAACAATCAGGTTCACATCGGTCAGGATACCATTCTCGTCAGTTTTGTAGTGATGGGTCAGGGTACCCCGGGGTGCTTCAACACTGCCAACACCTTCTGTCGGCGTGTTGGTGACGACCTGCCGCACATTGGGATCAGTGATTTCAGGATCTTCTGTCAATTCAAGCATTCTTTCCGCTGCATAGAGCAGTTCAACCAGTCGAGCCCAGTGTGTTGCCAGACGGTGATGGACCGGGGTATAACGTCCAGCTTCTTTCTTGGAACCCAGGGTCTCATAAAAACGTTCAAAATGTTCCTGGGCCTTCGGTGTTGCCATGCCATCAGAAGCGTTCAGTCGGGAAAGCGGGGTGGCACAATAGACACCGCTGTCCACACCATCTACAAATCCTTTCCAGCCCACATCTTTCAGGTAGGGGAATTTCAGGTAGGACCAGGGTTCTACTCGTTCAGCGATATGCTCGGCATAATCTTTGGCAGGATACTTGACCAGTTCTTTGCCATCTGGTCCGGTTACCCGGATCAACCCATCATAGAAATTGATGAGATTATTCTCATCCACAGTACCCATGTAGTAGGTCTGCATGGGTGAAGGCATCCGAGACGATCAGATCCACATAAGCCTGGTTGGCGAGCACGATATCATCAAAGAGTTTCAAACTGAAGAGGGCAAAATCAACATTTTGTTTGGCATAATCAAGAACGATTTTCTGATTCTCTTTGGTCAGTGCCTGGCTCCATCCCCCGGGTAGTCCAGCAACAGGATGGATTCCACGACCTCCAAGCATTTTGATGACTTCGTGGTTTCTTTTCCTGCATTCAATCACCTGCTTTCCAATATCCACACCAACTTTGTGGATAACGCCCAGGATATTCCTTTCAGCTGGATTTGAATCCGGGCCAAGAACAAAATCAGGACCACCAAGGGCATAAAAGTGGACGGTATGGTCGGTGACATAGAAGGAGGTGTAGAATAACTCTCGGAGCTTCTTGACAACGGAAGGCGGTTCAACATCAAACAGGGCATCGAGTGCTTTGGTGGCAGCCATGTGATGGGCTTCAGGGCAAACACCGCAGATCCGGTTTGTGATGCGGGGCATTTCTTCAGCCGGCCGGCCGATCGAAAATTGTTCAAACCCCCGCAGTTCTGGAATTTGCAGATAGGCGTTTTCTACATTGCCTTTTTCATCCAGGAAGATCTCGATCTTGCCGTGGCCTTCCAGTCTGGTGATGGGATCGATTGTTATCCGTTCCATTACAAATCTCCTTTTCCATTCTTGACACGTCGGAGAATTGAGTGTGCCATGCTGAAGCGGTAGAAAGTACCCGCAGGATCAGCGATGGTATCTACAACTTCCTGGATTTTATGCTTCAAGTTCATCTTCTTCCATTGTTTCATCACCAGCATCGATGACCGAGGCAATGGCGGATAACATTTGCGCACCTTGATCGATCACTCCTTCAGGAGGACCGTAACATCCCCGGCAGCCTATTCCAACTGTTGGGCAAAGTGCTCCGCAGCCGCTCCGGGTGGCC
The DNA here is from genome assembly GCA_963751575.1 of uncultured Chloroflexia bacterium. Taxonomy (GTDB): domain Bacteria; phylum Chloroflexota; class Anaerolineae; order Anaerolineales; family UBA11858; genus B10-G9. The sequence goes on from CAVVUX010000002.1 coordinate 766,503, forward strand.
AGGCCCATGCAGATCAAGCCTTGTTCCAGACAGACATTGATCCGGATCAGGTATCATTTCGTAGGGTCGGTAGAAACGTTCGATCGTTTTTTCGCTTTTTTCACGCTCACATTCATCGCAGACAGCTGATGTGCCAGCACCGATAATCGCTCCAGCTGGCGGTAAGGGGATCGCCTTCCAGTAAGCGCTCCAACAACAACCTGGAAAACAGCCCAGATCTGGGGCGGTTCTGGTGGACAGCCTGGCAGGTAATAATCCACATCAATCACCTGGTCGAGGGATTTTACCGTATTGTAGAAATCGGGCAGGGTCAGATCACCTTCTGCGACCTTGGTCACCTCCTGGGGGAAGATTCCATCAGGATTATCGATCGATGGATTGTCGATATATACCTTGTTAAAAGTGGCTTCTTTGGTGGTCAGATTGGAAAGGGCAGGTATACAACCTTCGTACGCGCAGGATCCATAGGCAACCATCACTTTGGATTTCTTCCGCAGCAGGTGGGCCATTTCCTCATTTTCTGAAGTCCTGATCGCGCCATTGAACAAACATACATCAATATATCCATCTGGATAGCTTTCAAGATCCTTGGTTTTGAAATCTGCAATGCAAGGGAAGAAGGCGATATCAAAGACTTCGTCCACGGTCAGGATATTCTCGTGGATATTGAGAACTGAGATCTCACATCCACCGCAGGATGCAGCCCAGTACATGGCCAGTTTTGGTTTTTCTTTTGCTCCCATGTCATGCCTCCTTGACGGGGATATGGTACTGATCCATTTCCGCCCAGTACTTTTTCATGCCAGCGCAGGGGCCCAAGAGCTCGAAGTTCTTCGGTCATTTTATTAACCTTTTCGGCCAGGAAAATGCCTTCAGAGGCGGATGCCCAAAGCAGCTGGACCCGTTCATCTTCAATTCCCCATTGCGTGAGAGTCTTTTTCAAAAGCAGGAAGCGTCGCAGGGCTTTGATATTTCCATTCACATAATGGCATTCACCGGGATGGCAGCCTGCGATCAATACACCATCTGCTCCTTTCAGTAGGGCCTTGAGAACAAATTGGGGATCAACTCTGCCAGAACACATCACCCGGATGGGCCTCAGATTCGGGGCATATTTGATCCGGGCTGTACCAGCCAGATCCGCTGCCCGGTAGGAGCACCAGTTGCACAGGAATCCGACAATTACAGGTTCAAATTGTTCACTCATTTATTCCTCCTTCCCAGCCGGGACTGGTTCTAGATCCTGCACGTCCCACAATAAACCATCGATCTGGGAGAACAGCTGGATGTTGGTAAAGTGGGCGCCAGTGATGACTCCGCTGGGGCAGGCTGCAACACAGGTACCGCAACCCTGGCAGAGCGCTGTTATAACTTTGGAGATACCTTCTTCTGCGACAAATTCAATTGCATTATAGGGACACATATTGTTGCAGATCTTGCAGCCGGAGCAGGTTTCCGCATCGATGCTGGCCCGGATCGGTTCCATCATCACCGTTCCCCGGCTGATCAAGCTTGCGACTCTGGAAGCAGCGGCAGCACCCTGGGAAACAGTATCGGGACATCTTTTGGACCCTGGCAAGCACCGGCGATGAAGACACCATCTGTCATTGTTGCAATTGGATCCAAGTTTGGGATGTCGTTCGATGAAGAAACCTTCAAAGTCGCAGCCCATTTTGAATAGTTGGGATACTTCTTTTGAATCAGGTTGGGCTTCCATGGCCGGGCTGAGGATCACCATATCAACCGGGACTCGTCTTTGACGGCCGATCAGTGTATCTTCTACCTGGACGATCAATTTGCCTTCTTCATCAGGGATCCGGGCAGAATCTGTGATCTCTGCTACTTTTCCTCGAATGAAATTGGTACCTTCTTTCAGCAGGCGGTCATAAAACTCTTCATAACCTTTCCCGGGTGTTCGCATGTCAATATAGCAGTTGTACACTTCTGCGTCCGGAAGCCTTTCATGAACCAGGTGGGCAAATTTCAGCGAGTACATGCAGCAAACCTTGGAGCAATATTTGTGGTAATTTTCATCTCGTGATCCAACGCAGTGAACAATGGCAACTGATTCTGGTTCAGTTTCAAAATCTCGCAGAACGATCTTGCCTTCGGTTGGGCCGGACGCATTGACCATCCTTTCAAATTCAAGGCTGGTGAAGACATTTTCCAGCTGGCCGTAGCCGTATTGGGGAATGCGCTTCACATCAAAGAGCTCATAGCCAGTGGCCAGGATGATATTGCCAACCTGAAGCTTGAGGATCTCATCTTTCTGTTCAAAATCGATCGAGTTAGGTTCTGTCGGGCAGAATTTCTCACAGGCTTTGCATTTTCCTTTCTGGAAATAGACACAGTTTTCTCTGTCGATCACCGGAAATTTAGGCACTGCCTGGGGGAACGGCCGGTAGATGACTTTTCGTTCTCCGAGCCCTGCTTCAAATTCATGGTCAACAACTTTGAAGGGACATTTTTCGATGCAAATCCCACAGCCTGTGCAGTGTTCTTCATTCACATAGCGGGCTTTTTTCCGGACAGTGACATCAAAATTGCCCAATATAACCATCCATTTTTTCAACTTCACTCCAGGTCAGCAGGGTGATATTAGGATGGTGATCAACATCGACCATTTTTGGTGTCAGGATACAGGCAGAGCAGTCCAGGGTGGGAAAGGTCTTATCGAGCTGGGCCATATGGCCGCCGATCGAAGGCTGTCTTTCAACCAGATAGACATGGTTGCCGCCGTCAGCCAGTTCCAAGTGCTGCCGTGATCCCGGCAATACCGCCCCAACGATCAGGGTATTGGGATTGATCTCTACAGGGATTTCCTCCAGTGGTTGATGGTGAACAACTCGTTCAATAGCAGCATTTACCAGGGCTTTGGCTTTGTGGGTTGCTGCTACTTCGTCATCGGTGGTCCAGGAATCATGTTCCCGAATATTGGCCATTTCAAACATGAACGGATTCAATCCTCCATTTTCTGTTGCAGTTCGAAAAGTGCCTTCATGCATGTGAGGAGAGCAGGATGCAACAACGATCTTGGTTAGTCCTAGTTCCTTGATATCCTGCTCGATCAGTTCCTGCCCCAGACTGGAGCACATGAACTTATATTCCCGGGATATCGCAACATGGGGGTTGTTCTCAGCCCATTTTGCAACATCTTCTACATCCACTACTTTGGCGATATTAGTTCCACAGTGGCAGACGTAGACACCAACTTTCTCTTCTTGTGTTGGGGGTGATTTGGTATCATTCATAGGTTTTTCTCCTATCCAAAACGTCTATCGATACGTTTAATACACTGTATTCTTTGATATTAATTTCATGAAGACCAGGTCATAGATGTCAATTGGCCTCCTTTTGCTAATAGTTTTTTAAAGATCGGTTTTGCTGAAACCAGTTCAACACCAAAACCCAGTTTCTTGGGAGATATTCCAAGAGCGATGCCAAGCAATTGTGTGAAATAGAGGATTGGGAGATGGAATTTGGTGCCAAATTCCTCATTCACTGCATTCTGGTAACATTCCAGATTGACCTGGCACAGTCGGACAGGCGGTGGCTATTACATCAGCCCCATTCTTCTCAGCACTCTGAAGCAGAATCCGGACCATTTCCAATGCTGGCGCACGACTGGTCATGATCAGGGATCCCCCGCAGCAGCGCAGTCGTTCCGGAAAATGAGTAGCTTCAGCTCCTATGGCACTGATCAGTTCTTCAAAATATTGGGGATTTTCAACTTCTTCACCATGCATTCCGCGGTCTGACGATCTGGCAACCATAATAGGGTGCAATGCTTAATCCTTTGAGGGGATTGGTTACTTGTTTCTTGATCTCTTCAGGACCGATTTCGTCTGTGCAACAAATTCATGAGATGGTGGACATCGATGTCAGCATTGATTTGCAGGTCATCTTCTTCTAGGGCAAAATTGATGTGTTCTGCCAGTTCTTGATCTTCTTTGAGAAGATTATTGGTAAAGATAGGCATTCTTATAACAGGCGCTGCAGGGAGCAACCAGGTCCAAGCCTTCTTTTTCTGCCAGTGGCAAGGTTCCTCGAAACCAGTGTGTAGGCAAGAAGCTGATCTACATGGAAGTATGTTGTTGCTCCACAGCAGTTCCAGTCATCCAATTCCTGGAGTTCAATATCAAATTTACGGGTTGTTTCCAGTGTCGATTTATGATAACTGGAGGCCATTTTCTCTAGGGAGCAACCGGGGAAATAGGCGAATTTTTTCATGATGATTCTCCTAGAGGAATGATCCTGCGGATCATATTCTTAAAATTTTCCAGGCGTTTGATGCGGGGAGGCAAGAACAGGTATTTTGCCTTTCAGCACCATTTTGCTGGCATTGAATGCTTCCTGGAAAAATTCTTTGGGTCCCATCTGGAACATGTAGGTTGGCGCCAGGATCGGTTCATAGGATCGGCCACTCCGGATGATCATTTTCACCCAGGCTTCAGAGAAGGTCGGGCCAACCAGATCATCCGCGTAGGTCTTGTTCCAGATCGAATAACGTTTGACTGCATACATGACACCGGCGATGTCGATATCTGCTGGACAGCGTACCGTGCAGTGATAGCAGGATGCGCAGAACCAGTAGGTATTGCAATCCAAAACGTCATCTTTTAGATCAGCATTGATCATTCCGATCAATCTGCGAGGTGTTTGATCCATGTAATCGGCTACCGGGCAGGTGCCAGAACATGAGCCGCATTGGATACAGGCATTGATCGGGCTTCCATGCGCAGCGTAGAGAAGGTTAGAAATCTCAGTCGCTGAATGATGGCTTTGATGCCATAAGCTTCTTCCTCCTTGTTTAATCTGATTTCTTCTCTTCAGCCATGTGCTAACAATTGGCTGACTTTTTCCAATAAGAGATTGGGATCCACCGGTTTCTCGAGCAGTTCATCGGTTGGTAGAAAACGGGGATGGACTGGTTGGCCAGGGAATAGGAATGCCATTTGTTCCCTGATCCCGGTGATGATCAATACTGGAATTTTCCTCAAGACAGGATCCTTATTAATCTTTCGGGCAACCATGACTCCCTCAGCCCCTCTTCCCATCATGATATCCAGCAGCAAGAGATCATACTTCTTGGATTCCAGGGCTTTGAAGCCGTCTTTCGGGTTGTAGGCTACATCTACTGAATAGCCAGCTTTCACGAGGGTTGACTGGATTCCCTCTACATAATCTGGATCATCATCTATGATTAATAATTGAACATCCTTAGCCATCTTTCCTCCTTCCTCAGGTGGTTTCTGGTCCATCTACCAGTGGTAAACGGATGGTAAAAGTGCTTCCTTTTCCAATTTCACTATTTACATCAATTGTGCCGCCGTGGGCTTCAACAATCTTTTTAGTTATTGTCAAGCCAACACCGGAGCTTCTCTCTCCTTCGGGAAGGTTCTTCCCACGGTAAAAATCAGAAAATATAAAGTTCAGGTCCTCTTCGGCAATGCCAATGCCATTATCTGTGACAGCGATTAGTAGCTGGTCATTTTCTTGGGATGCATTTACCTGGATTTCACCGCCAATCTGACTGTATTTGACTGAATTTGTAAGCAGATTGACACAGGCTTCAATAAATGTACCTTTATCACCCGAGATATAGCCCGGATCTTGCTGATAGTGTTTTATGATCGTGATGTCTTTTCTGACAGCCTGGCTTTCAACCGTCTCAATGGCTTGTTCAAGGATTGGAACTAACGGAAATGATTTCAAATTGTTCCTTGATCTTGTCTATATCTACTGAGATCACTCTCAGCCAGGTATTTATTAATTTAACAAGTTCCTGGATCCGGTCCTGCAATCTATGGATTTTATCTGATTGATCAGCTGATAATTTATCTTTTAGATCATCAGCCAGGACATATAAATTCTGCTGGACAGCTCCGAGGGGTGATTTTAATTCATGGGAAACGATGGCAGCAAAATATTCCCGGAGCATTTCTTTTTCATTGCGCAGGGCAATGGTTTCCAGGACAAGGTTCCTGCGCTCCAGCCCGCGGTGGACAACCAGTCTTAGTTCGTCAGGCTGAAAAGGTTTTGGTATGAAATCAAAAGTACCTTTTTTCATGGCTTCGACTGCAGAGTCAACTGTCGCAAATCCCGTGATCACAATAGTGACTATGGTTGCGTCATAGGCATAGATCTCCTCCAAGACTTCAAATCCGGACATACCGGGCATTTTTAGATCAACCAGAACCAGATCTGGCAGGAAATCTTTGAGAGCTTTCAATCCCATCTCTCCATTTTCGGCAGTTTTAACGCGGTAATCCTGACCCTGCAGGATGCGGATACAGGATTCGCGAACGATTTCTTCATCGTCAATGACCAATATCTTTGCTGTGATATTATGAACCTTAGTACTTTCCATTATCACCATTCTCTTCAATAGGCAAGCTTACAATAAAAGTTGTGCCTTCACCAACACTGCTTTCAACCAGAATGGATCCTTTATGACTCCGGACTAGACCATAACTGATCGCCAGTCCCAGTCCTGTTCCATGCCCAACATCTTTGGTTGTAAAAAATGGGTCAAAGATCTTCTTTAGGTTTTCTTCACTTATCCCTGATCCTGTATCTGAGAATGCGATATCAATGTCATTTGTTTTTTCATTGAGTCTGGTGCTAATGGTTAGATATCCACTGCCGTTCATGGCTTCCGCAGCATTGATGATCAGATTCATAAAGACCCGTTCGATCTGGGAAGGATCTATCACAGCGAGGGGCAGGTTGACCTGGAAATTCCTGTTAATATGGATATTGTGAAACAATGCCTGGAGCTCGACCAGGGAGATGCACTCATCGATAATCGCGTTAATATCATAAAACGATTTATCGGGCTGCCTCTGGCGTGAAAAATCCAGCAAACCGCGGATAATATCGCGACAGCGATTTGCCTGTCCAACGATTTTTTCCAGGGAATACTGGCAATTCTCATCGAGGTCAGGATTATCTTCCAGAAGCAAATGGGAAAAGGTGACAATCCCCTGAAGCGGGTTATTTAGTTCATGGGCGATATTAGCTGAGAGCTGGCCGATCAATGCCAGCCGTTCGGATTCCATGATCCGTTTGGTCGCAAAATCTTTCAGGTCCTGATCCCGTTTTTGCAGCGATTCCGCCATGTCATTAAATGATTCAGCAAGGAACTGCAGTTCATCATTTGTGCGCACATTGACCCTGGTATATAGATTGCCAGCAGCCACTTCTTTTGAAGCCGAAACCATAGCTTGAATGGGATTTGATACCTGCCTGGCGATCAAGTAAGATACAGCAATTGCCACCAGGATACCCGCGATTGTGATTGCCAGAAAAGTCACGATAGTCTCCTGGCGGATATCGATATATTTTTGTTCCAGGACACCGACATAAAGAATGCCGATGATCTGCTGCTGAATATTCTTGATTGGCTCGTAGGCAGTTATGTACCAGTTATTTACGACGTAAGCCCTGTCTATCCAGGGTTCGCCTTGAATGATCACCTGATTGTAAACTTCCTCACTGATCCTGGTCCCGATTGCCCGGCTGCCATCCTCATTCTTGACATTGGTGGAGATCCTCAGATCATCCTGGAAGATTGTTGCTGTTCCGATATCCTGGCCTTTGTACTTGACATCTTCATAGACAGTTTGTTTGATCAGGTCGACTATTTCAAAATTTCGATTGAGCAGCTTTCCACCAAAGACGACTCCCAGAATTTCGTGCTGAGCGTTTAGAATGGGTGATGCTGCAATCAGCATCATCCCTGACCTTGATTCGCGGGCTGATATTGTTCTGGCCAGCGGGGTATCAATGAAATCGATCTGGGCTTGTTCTGCCAGTTGAGGCGATTCTTTCTCAAGTTCATATTCTGAAAAAACAACTGTAGCAGTCACACAGCCTTCTATATTTAGGGCAGTTCTGATAAAGTCATGGTGACTCAGGTCATCCCCGCGTTTTTCAGGATTATGGGTGCGGAGCAGGACCTTTCCATATTTGTTTGTGACACCAAAGATATCCAAACCAGCGGTGCTGCTGACGTTTATAAGCTCCTGGATGATTTCATCAATATCTTCAATGATGATCGCGTTTTCCAGAATGTCGCGGTCGGCGGTGTAACAAACGACTGAACCTATCTGCTGGAGCTGGCTTTCATAGATGACCCTGGCAGCATTGAGATCATTCCTGACCTTATCCTGGGCCTCAGTGAGCACCCTGTTTGATGTGAGACGGACTCCAACCACCAGGAAAACACTCCCGATGATGACGATCATCAGCACAAAGGCAGCCATTAATTTTGCATGGATTGGCACCGTTGTACCTTGATATAAGGTTTTGAATAATCCTTTTTTCTGGTTGGCTTCGTCCGATATATTCATAGCTTATGTGCGCAAACAGATTAGATTGCTTCTTCCACCAGCTCGATCAGGTCCTTAACTGCCAGGTCACTTTCGTGACCTGTTGTTTTAACTGCATCCTGGTACATGGTGACATCTTTTGGACAGGAAACTATAAAAAGTTTGATTCCATCCAGGCCAATTGCTTCCCTGATCCGTGCTTCGCTGGGTCGTTCTTCAACTTTTCCTTCGTTCATCCAGATCCGTCCACCACCAGCACCGCAGCATAATGCTAGATCGCGAGAACGCGGCATTTCAATAATTTCACAACCAGTGGATTCAATGACCCTGCGGGGTGCATCGTAGACCTGGTTGTATCGACCGAGGTAGCAGGGATCATGGTAAGTCACCTTGTAGTTCAATGACTTGCTGAACCGCAGTTTGCCTTGCTTGATCAACTGATCGAGTAGTTGGCTGTAATGCAAAATTGTTTGAGGTGCAGAGAAAGCATATTCATTCAACAGGGTGTTGTAGCTGTGGGGATCGGTGGTTACGATAGACTGATATTCGCAGCGTTCGAGGGTCTTTAGATTCTTTTCCATTAATAGTTCAAAGAGACCTTCTTCTCCCACGCGGCGGACGTCATTACCAGCGTGATTTTCCCCTTTGAACAAAACACCAAAATCCAACCCTGCCTGCTGGAATACTTTTGCAGTCCTGACGGTTAAATCTGCCACAACAGGATTATAGGAGCCGTAGTCCCCGATAAACCAAAGATATTCAACCGGTTCCCTTGTTGCATCTTTGATGGCAGGTTCAATGCCTTCAGTCCACTGGGCACGCTTGCGGGGAGATTGGCCAAATGAGTTTCCATATTGTCCCAGGTTGGTGAGTGCTTCCTGTAATTCTGAATCTATCTGGCCTTCTATGACCAGATGCCGCCTGAGCTCGATTATGGTATCGATGTGTTCGATCAGGACCGGGCATTCAGTTATACAGGCTCCACATGTCGTACAAGACCAGAGGACATCTTTGCTGATGCTTGAATGCTCGAGAAGGGATTGATGAAAATCAGACCCATTTGATCTGGCATGGTCCAATAATTCCCGGATCCCAATAATCAAATCTTTAGGATTCAATGGATATCCAGCGCCGTAGGCAGGACAAACATCCTGGCAGCGACCGCAATCAGTACAGGCATCTCCATTAAGCAGCTGCTTCCAGGTCAGTTGATCGAGATGGCTGACATAGATCGGAATGCCTGCCTGATCAAGAGGGGTAGGAGGCAGTTCGCCAATTGGTCGGTCCAACTCGGAAAAGAAAATATTCAGCGGACCGGTTAATACATGGAGCAAGGATCCAACGGGTAGGGTGATAATTGCAGCGGCGGCAGTTAGGAGATGGATCAACCAGATCACAAGATGGAGATTGGTAAGTGCCTGATTCGATGCCCCACTAGAGATAAATAATTGGGCAATCGTCCAGCCGACAGGCGACCAGGCAGCATTCACTGGTTGTTCTACCGCCAGCCGAAGCGATTCTGTTGTTATCCCGCCCAGCACAATGATCACCAGCATGATCAGGGTCCAGGTGAATTGCGGCTGGTATGTCAAACGATCAGGCTTGGTGACATACCGCCTGTATATCGCCATGACTGCACCGACAATAAAAACCAGGGTAAAAAGATCCAACGTCAGCTTATAAATTGAAAATACCGGTCCAGCCAGGAATTTATAAAAGTGTGTGTTGATAGTTGCCAGGGCTGTTCCCAGGAAAAATATAAAGAAACTCCAGGCCAGCGAGACATGCATGATCCCCGGGTATTTTTGTCTCAAGACCCGGGTCTGGATAATGCCATATCGGATCACATTGATGATCCGGGTTCCGATTTTGTTCCAGCGAGGTTCAGGCCTGCCGACTTTCCACCAGATCCGGGCTTTCAGGAAAAAACGCAGGAGCAAAATGGCCCCGGCAAGGAACATTACCGTATAAACAAGTATATTTGGCGATCCCCACTGATGAGGGATGCCCCAGTATTCAACATGTTCTGGCATGGATATCTCTCCTCATAAGGTTTGCCGTTCAGCCATTCTTAATGCTTCCAATTTTCTCTAATAGTGGATCGATAAAATCAAACAGGTCTATTTCAATCCCGTAGGTTGCGATATCAAAAATTGGAGCATCGGGATCACTGTTGATGGCAATAATCGTTTTGCTATTAGTAATGCCTTCGAGATGTTCTGTCGCACCGCTGATTCCCAGGCTGAAGTAAAGCTCTGGTTTGACGGATTTTCCTGATTTGCCTACCAGGCGGGATGCAGGAAGCCAACCCTGGTCAATTATCGGTCTGGATGCGCATACCGTGCCCCCCAGCAGTTTGGCGAGATCTTCAGCAAGCTCGATATTATCTTGGGTTTGAATACCCCGGCCAATAGCCACCAGGACTTTTTCCTGGGCAATATCAACATCGCTGGTGTCTGGTTCGATGTACTGGGTGATTTTTACTTTCAAATCAGCGAGGTCTGGCGCTGCAAATGGGATGACTTCTGAGGGCGGTCCTGCTTGGCCGGATTCTGGTTTATAACCACCAGGGATCATAGTGATCAGGGTGGTAATGTCAGCTAGCTGACTGTCAACCATGATTTTTCCACCGCAAATCTGACTGATGATCGATCCTTGATCTGAGATTTTCAGGCAGGAATTGATTATCGGAAAATTATGCTGGGCTGCGATACCACTGCAGACGTCTGCACCAAGGGTTGTATTTCCAAAAAAGAATACCCTCGGAGAATATTCATTCAATAAGGCATTGAGAGTCCGGTTATAGGCATCAGAGGTGAATTCAGCCAGAGCAGGATGATCACAGTAGATCACCTTATCAACGGCAAGATTGTCTTTCAATTTTTCCGCACCGCTGCCCAGTAAAATGCCGATGACATCACCACCAGCTTTCTGGGCTAAAACCCTAGCCGCAGCTGTCATAACGTAAGAGATATCTGAAACCTGTCCCTGAATATGCTCGATCAGAATATATATATCTTGGGTCATTTTGTTCCTCCTCTTACAACAATCCAAGATCCTGGAGGATCGAGGACAATTTGGCGGCAATTTCCTCCTCGTTTCCTTCCAACATCTCGGCTTTTTCTGCTGGTTCTGGCAAGTACATCCGATTTACCTTGATCGAACCTTCTAGGGTGAGATCAGCTCCGGTGATATCCTCAATCGAAGCAGTGCTCATCATTTGGCGGACTTTGCTTATCGCCACATACCTGGGAGGATCTTCACTCGCTTGGATGCCAAGCACCGCGGGCAGTGTGATCTCCATTTCGGCCAGGATTCCCCCGGGATATTCCTTATAAGCATTGACTTGGCCATCATTGAGCGAGAAGCCTGAGATATAACCAACATAGGGCATACCCAGCAGGTTTGCAACTAATGGGGCCAGATCTCCGGAAGTGTCATCATGAGCCTGGACTCCGTTTAAGATCAAATCCGGGTTGATATCCTTGATCAAATTGGCAAGCGTTTTTGCCAGGGATATATTGGTAGGTTTTCCATCATCAGCTCCGGTGAGTTTGATCAATCGATCAGCACCTTTGGCAGCAGTTGTGAAGAGCATATCCTCAACTCCTTCCGCCTCAGGGCTGATAATTGTCACCTTGGCACCGGTTCGTTCTTTGATGATGATCGCTTGTTCGATGGCGTGGTTATCAAATTCGTTGATGATTAACCGGAGCCAGGAACGGTCGAGTGCAGTCCCACTGGGGGCTATTTCTAATTCTTCAACGAGGTCAGGGACAAGGCGAGCGATTACTACTATCTCGGTCATAGTATTCCTCCTCAGTTATCCATTGCATCTATGATCAGTTCAGCAATATCTTTGACAATAAGTTTTTCTGCTCCAGAAATTGCTTTGGCTGAATCTTCGAATCTGGGGGGTTCGTAGGGGCAAGCGACTGCCAGAATGTCAGCTTTGACAGCGACCGCTTCTTTAACCCTCCAATCTGATAAACGGGATTCGGCTTTTTCCCAGCTGAACCCATCCAACCACATTCCTCCACCACCACCTCCACAGCATAAGCTGGTTGATTTATTGTGGGCCATCTCAACCAGTTCAAGGCCAGGTATAGCCTCAATTATCTGCCGGGGAGCATCATAGATCTTGTTTACCCTGCCCAGGTAGCATGGATCGTGGTAGGCAACTCTTGCTTTTCCATTTTCAGTCATCAGGCCAGTGATTTCGTCAAGTCGCTCCAGCAGGAGTTCAGTGTAATGGCGGACAGGATACTCAATTCCGAGCTGGGGATACTCGTTCTTGAAGGCATTGAAGGCGTGGGGGTCGGTTGTGATGATCTCATTGAATTCACAGCGGCTGAGCATTTTGGCATTTTTTTCAGCCAGCATCTCGAATAAGCCGCGTTCGCCGGCAAGCCGCTGGGAATCTCCATCGCTGTGTTCATCGGGTCCCAAGATGCAAAAATCGATTCCTAATTTATGGAAAAGTTTGGCAACTGACCTGGTGACCTCCTTGACGCGGGGATGATAGGATGCGTAATCACCCACAAACCACATAACATCAAAAGGCCGTTTGGCTGTGCGAACTATTGGAACTTCGAAATCCAATCCTTCAGCCCAGGCAGCCCTCTTGCGGGCTGACTCACCTAACGGGTTGCTGTATTGCTGGGAAAACTCCAGGGCGCTCTGCAATTCTGCCGGGACATTGCCTGCCAGCAGGGCTTCTTCTTTAGCACGGGTCATCAAAGCAGGAGTGACCGGAATATCTTTTGGGCAGACTTCGGTGCAGGCATAGCAGGAAACACACATCCAGACAGATTCTGATTGCAGCATCTCGTCTAGAATACCCGCCCGCATCCAGGCGATCATTCTGCCTGGAGGAAATTCCATCGCAAAACCAAATGGGCATACTCCACTGCAGCAAGCACACTGCAGGCAGGTCTGGATCCGATCTCCATCGGGAATCTTGAATAAACTCTCTTTAAATTCTGTACTGAAGGGGAGCTGTTTCGAAATTGCGTTCACGGCCATCGGGATGCCTCCTGTTCATGAAGAAAAGGCTGAATAAATCCAAATTCCTTGGTACAGCACTTAATAATCAATCTCCTTTGTATTGTCCTCAGGAGAGATTAATTTCAGCGAAATCGCATCCACAACGAATAAGTTTTGCAACTATTAAAATGAGAGATGTAAAGCAGTTAATTATTTTCGTAAATGATTGTTAATTTAACCTTATTAATACTAATATCAGGGTGGTGATAAATAAAGTGAAGATAATCACAATTAGACACATGAATTGTACTATAACCTGAGGGTCGATGTTTGGATATCCAGACTAGAAACTCCCCAATTAAAGGAAAAAAAACACCCTAGCTTGTAGATTTCGAGGCTGAGAATTGATTTATTACCAGATAGGGTAAAATAGGGTTGATTTTTTAGTTTGGCAGGAAAGGATGTTTTGTAAGGTATGAGACGGTGACCTCATCATTTTCATATAACTGGTAAATGGATCAAGAAACTCCTTTCAGGAATTTTAGGCAGGAGGAAATTAACATGAGTCATGACAGAGCGCTGGATGAGAGAGCAATCAACACCATCCGATTTTTATCTGCGGATGCAATCCAGAAAGCAAATTCAGGCCATCCCGGCCTTCCTATGGGAACAGCGGCATTAACCTATACTCTCTGGACTAGGCATCTAAAATATAATCCTCTCAATCCTGCCTGGCCTGATCGTGATCGGTTTATTCTCTCTGGCGGGCACGGGTCCATGCTGCTGTATTCTATGCTGCATTTATCTGGTTTTGATCTGAGCCTGGATGATATCAAGAACTTTCGGCAATGGGACAGTATCACTCCAGGGCATCCTGAATATGGTCTTACACCAGGGGTTGAGACGACAACTGGTCCATTGGGGCAGGGATTTGCAAACGGCGTAGGATTTGCTATCGCAGAAGCTCATCTTGCCTCGATCTACAACAAACCAGATTTTCCAATCATTGATCACTATACCTATGCTTTGGTGACAGACGGTGACTTAATGGAAGGTGTCTCATCAGAAGCAGCTTCATTGGCCGGCCATCAGAAATTGGGCAAATTAATTTATTTTTACGACGACAATGGGATCTCGATTGATGGGTCTACTGAATTAGCCTTTACTGAAGATCGCGGGGCCAGGTTTTCAGCTTACGGTTGGCATGTTATCAATGTGAAAGATGGAAATGATATTGATGAGGTTGATCAGGCAATCCAGCTGGCAAAATCAGATCCACGACCTTCATTGATCATTTGTAAAACCCATATTGGTTTTGGTATGCCGAATAAACAGGATACCGCTGAGGCGCATGGTTCACCTCCGGGGGATGATGAGTTAAACGCCGCAAAAGCCGCCCTCGGATGGCCGGAAGATCCGCGTTTTTATGTACCTTCTGAAGTTCGAGAGTTATTTAAGAATGAAATGAAAAAGGGATCAGATCATGAAAAACGATGGGATGAGCTCTTTTCCCGATATCAGAAAAAATATCCCGCTGAAGCTGCGGAATTAAGCAGACTATTAAAGGGTAAATTACCCGAGACATGGAACGTGCCCCAATTTCCCCCTGATCCGAAAGGTATGGCAACCCGGGCGGCTTCTGGTAAGGTGATCAACGCTCTGGCTGGTGTTATTCCTGAATTACTGGGAGGATCTGCGGATCTGGCTCCATCCAATAAAACCTGGATCGATGGCAGCCCGTCATTTCAAGCTGGTCATCGGGAAGGTAGGAATTTCCACTTTGGTGTCAGGGAGCATGCTATGGGTTCCATTGTAAATGGCATGGCCCTGCATGGCGGTTTAATCCCATATGGGGGGACCTTTATGGTGTTCACGGATTATTTCCGCCCGGCGATCCGGATCTCGGCTTTATCTCATATCCCCAGTATCTGGGTCCTGACCCATGACAGCGTGGGAGTAGGTGAGGATGGACCAACCCATCAACCGGTCGAGCATTTAGCAGCTTTACGGGCGATCCCAGGCCTGGTAACAATCCGGCCCAATGATGCCAATGAAACAGCTCAAGCCTGGGCAGTTGCGATCTCCCGCAGGAATGGCCCAACAGCTTTGGCACTGACGAGGCAGGCATTACCAGTGCTGGACCGAACAATATATGAAGCTGCCTCCGAGTTGAAAAGAGGAGCGTATGTACTTGCAGATCTAGGGGAAGCCCGACCGGAACTGATCCTGATGGCGTCCGGATCTGAAGTGGACTTGATTGTCAAAGCCGGGGAACGACTGGCTGCCGAGGGTATAAATGTTCGTCTGGTCTCCTTCCCAAGTTGGGAGTTATTCCGGGCCCAGGATCAGGCTTACAGAGACCTGGTTTTACCGCCGGGGATCCGCAGCAGATTAGCAGTGGAAGCTGGAACATCCCTTGGCTGGTGTGAGTGGGTTGGGGACAAGGGAGATCAGTTGACGATCGACAGGTATGGCGCGTCAGCTCCAGCAGACAGGATATTTGCAGAATTTGGATTTACGGTTGAAGCGGTAATAAACAAGGCAGAAGAATTGCTCAGGAGTTCAAAATAATGCGTATAGCCATTTGCTCGGACCATGCTGGATTCGAATTAAAACGCACCCTGGTAGGGTATCTTGAGGAACTTGATCATGATGTTCTCGACTTTGGAACAGATTCCATAGCCAGCGTCGATTATCCTGATTTTGTGGAACTGCTCGGAAACTCTATCCAAAATGGAGCTGCGGAAAGGGGAATTGTGGTCTGCGGATCAGGTATTGGTGGGTGCATTACAGCGAATAAGATCAAAGGCGTTTATGCTTCGATCTGTCATGATCTTTACAGTGCGAGACAGGGTGTTGAGCATGACGATATGAATGTGCTATGTTTAGGCGGCCGGATTATTGATGAGGATCTTGCCAAAGAATTAGTATGGAATTTTTTGGATGCTAGATTTGTTGGAAATGATCCAGGTGAAGAAAGACATTTAAGACGGACTGCCAAGATAAAAATCATTGAAGAAAAAGGATCAACTAAATGAAATCTATAATAGAAAAAATCAATCAGATTGGGCAATCTATCTGGTATGACAACATCGAGCGGAAACTTCTGAATGATGGTACCTTGGCTGGGATGGTTCAACGGGGTGAAATTAGAGGAATCACATCAAATCCGAGTATTTTTAATAAGGCAATCAGCAATTCAAAAGATTATGATCAGGAAATAAAATCTCTCCTCAGCGATGATTTGGATCGGGAAGAGATTTACGAACGCCTGGCAATCAAGGATATCCAGAATGCAGCGGATCTATTCCTGGACCTGTACCGGGAAACGGAAGGGGGAGATGGTTATGTGAGTCTTGAGGTGAGTCCTTATCTGGCCCATGATACTGCTAATACAGTCAAGGAAGCGAAAAAGCTCTGGAACGCAGTAAACCGTCCCAATTTAATGGTTAAGATTCCAGCTACAAAAGAGGGGCTTCCTGCTCTAACGGAGGTAATTTCTGAAGGTATAAATGTGAATGTGACCCTGATATTTGGTCTGGACCGCTACCAGCAGGTCAGAGATGCGTACCTTATGGGACTTGAAAACCGCATTAAGGCCGGTAATGATATTTCTCAGATCGCGTCTGTAGCTTCATTTTTTATTTCCAGAATAGACACAAAAATGGATCAACGGCTTGAAGCCATGCAGCTGACTAGTCCGGATGAACTTCAAGACAGAATTAAGAAATTATTTGGAAAAGCGGCTATCGCGTCGGGTAAACTGGCTTTTGTTGATTACAAGAACACATTCGAGGTCGATCAAAGATACCAAGCATTAAAAGTAAAGGGCGCAAACAGACAGCGGGCATTATGGGCTTCAACCAGTACCAAAAATAAGGCATACCCCGATACATATTATGTTGAGGAGTTGATCGGACCAGGGACTGTAAACACAGTGCCGCCCCAGACATTGCAGGCATTTTATGATCACGGAAGTGTTGAGGACACAATTGAGAGGGATTACGTAGAATCATGCAAAATATTTGAGGATATAGCAGCCCTCGGTATAGATATCAATCAGGTTACAGAGGAATTGGAAAAAGAAGGTGTAAAATCATTTTCTGATGCCTATACTTCTTTACTGGATTCGTTGGAAACCAAAGTTCGCGAATTCAATTCAGCGATCGGGTAGTATATCCAGCAGCAATTCTTTCGGAAAGGTTTAGAAATTGGATGATTAACAAAACCGCTCCTGTTGGATTCCAGGAAGAATATTGGGAAGCGCTTGAAAAATTAGTCTCGGCTAATTCCCTGGACAGGGATAGCGCCCTGGATTACTTGCACGAGAACGGATTAATCTGGAGCTCCCCTTTGGCAGCCTACCTGCTGGCAACCAGGACCACCGATGAAGATCTTGAAGTGAGATTTCATGCGATCAGGATAATGGGGGCTTTGCTTGATTTCGAAAATTCTCAAGGACGCGCTTTGGAAGGGGTGGCATTGGAAAATGTGCACAGTTTCTTCAAACAATGCGGAAAAGATCAGATCCTCAGGTTATTAGAGGTCGGTGAACGATATCTGGCAGCAGAAAATGCGTTGTTAAACATTTTTAAGATCTCTTCCTATGCGGGTGATTTATTGGGTGGAATTGTAAACGACCGGAAACTGCCAGCTTCGATCAGGCAGCAGGCAATCTATTTCGGTGGGGAAGCTGGTTTCCTGGAGCTGGTCCAGGTTTTCCAAAATTTGATTTTCAGGATTGATAAGAACCGAGAGAGAATGGGTCGAAATTTGACCGATAAACTAATCAAAGAAGAGGATTTAATTTATTCTTCAGCAAATGTTGCGCTTGGAAAGTTAAATCCGGAGATAAAGCGAATAGGTAAAATATGAAAGCAAAAAGAATACCTTCAGCCGGGCTGGTATTTTTATTATTCCTGGCAGTTGGTTTGATATGGGGTACGACAGACCTGGTTGAGGCTTCTGGATCTTTCCAGCAGCCAACTGTTTCGATCGCTACAGTGACTGGAACCCCAAAAGGACCATTTGCAGTTGTCTATTCAGATCCTGAAGAGCAGATCAATGTTCGATCTGGGCCAGATGTTTTTTATCCCAAAGTAGGCGTCCTGATCAACCGTCAAGAAGTCCCTGCCCTGGCGAGAACTGAAGGAGGTACCTGGGTTCAAATTGTTTATCCTGGAGTACCTGAAGGAGTTGCCTGGGTATATGCTCCCTACGTCAGGGTTACTGGCGAACTTCCAATTGTGCCGAAACCCCCGACTCCAACTCCGGAGACCACACCAACCATCGATCCGACTCTGGCAGCCCAGTTTATTTCAGAGATACCTCCAACCCGGAAACCAACCTTCACTCCGCCACCACCGCTGATAATTCCTACATATGAATCAGGGACTGTGAGCAGTGGTACGGCCGGTTTGCCGAGCGGTTTTATAATCCTGTCATTGGTATCGGTGGGTATATTTGGATTAATTGTCTCTTTCTTGAGGAGAATTTAAGTTTAAATGTTAAATTAAAAGACCAGGCTGAATGAAAAGCCTGGTCTTTTTTAGTTTAAATATTTTTTAGCCACAACCCGTGCTGGGATCACATCCTGCACAGCCTGACATGGTATTCTGGGGAGCATTTTGTTCGATCTGGAATCCGCTGCGGCCATTTTCCTCAACAAATTTGATAGTAGCTCGCTGCAAATAAGCCAGGGTTTGGTCATCAACGATGACCTTTACGCCATGATTGGTGTAGACCTGGTCGCTGTCGCTGACCTTGTCATCCAATGACATGCCGTATTGAGGACCGCCTCAACCAACACCTGCGATGAATATCCTCAGGGAGTGGCCAGACATCTCCTGTTCTTTCATTAAGGTTTTGATCGCGATGGCAGCTTCTGGAGTAAGGACGATGCTATCAGAATTTTCCATGTTTATCCTATTTTGTGAAAATAATAACAGTTGGAATGCATTGTAGCAGGATTGGGTTTTCTGTCAACTGTGTATTTCTAATGATAGGTATTTATTATTGAAATATTAATAAAGAAATCATATTTCCTTATCAAAAATCGATAAATTCAAGCAGATTCCCACCATTTCAGGATCCGTAATGCCCTTAATGTATTCATCCTGCCAGGTTTCCCTGCAGGTTCGAGGACAAAATAGAGACGTCCACTCGGTCCCCTGTAGCTAGGCCAGGTGCCTTCTTTGTTTCGTTTACCCAGGAGCAGATCTATTGCATCACTGAACCTGGGATCATGAGCTGCCCGGGCTGCCTGAAAATAATCCAGGGCTCTGACAGCGTCATAAAACCAGCGGGGAGGGAATGGAAAACGGGTCATGCGGGGATGGACAATTTCTCCTGTACGATGGGAGCGGAATAATTTATGCTGCAGGAGGAACTCATGGGCCCGAAGTCTTGCTTTTGTAATTGCCTGGTCAGTCCTGCTTGAATTCTCCTGGAAGCTGAGCAATCCTTCCAGGACTGAGATCGTGGTGTGGAATGAACTGTGGGTTGCTCCTTGATAGGATTCACAGTTCCAACCTCCATCGGCCATCTGCTGTTTAAGAAGATGTTTGGCCAGCTTCTTCATCCGCGGATCAGAATTGATGAAATATGACATGAAATTCAGGCACATGCCGGTAACACAGGTTTCGCTGTAATCATAGCTGGCTGATATATTGATACCATCATCAGGCTCGTAAAATGTCCGATCAAGGTAGACTAGACTGCCTTTGATGGCCTGCGGGTTATTCGGTGGTAACCCTAGTCTTGTCAGGGAGAGCAAAGTGTAATGGGTGGATATCCACTTGGGGGAATAATATCCGTTTCCCCAGGTTCCACTGGGATCCTGCCTGGAAAGCAGGTCTTTACCCCAACCTTCTTTCGCGATCTGGTCCCTGGTCCTACGATAGGATTCTGGAGTATGTCCCAGAAGGTCGCGCTCAACCTGCCAGCGAACACAGGGATCACCTTGCAGCAGCCAGCTGATGATCTCAGCCATTTTTTTGTTAGCCATAATGATCACCATCCACCCCCAAAATAAGAATCCTATATGAATTGTAATCTAAGGTATAAGCAGAAAACACGAATGTTATAATCGGTCAATCTATTTATAACTATCCAATTTGCCGGAGTAAATATTTTGAAAAGAGTCCTTTTATCAGTCTTAGCTCATCCCGATGATGAATCATTTGGTATGGGCGGCACCTTGGCGAAGTATGCTGATCAGGGGGTGGATGTTCATTTAATCTGCGCTACCAGGGGCGAGGCTGGAGAAGTTGACCCAGAATACCTGGTTGGATTTTCTTCGATCGGCGAGCTCCGCGAACAGGAACTTAATTGCGCTGTTGCTCAGCTTGGAATCAATCAAGTATATCTTCTCCCGTATCGCGATTCAGGGATGGCTGGAAGTGAAGATAATAAGCATCCGCAAGCGCTGATCAATGCAGACGCGGATCAGGTGGCTGGTGAGATTGCAGAGTATATCAGGAAAATTAAACCCGAGGTCGTATTAACATTTGACCCGATCGGCGGATACCGGCATCCTGATCACATCTTTATTCATCAGGCAGCTACAGAGGCCTTTAGGATGGCGGGCGATCCAGGATTCAAAAGTGCAACGCCGATATATCAACCGAAACGTTTGTTTTATCACACGATACCTAAATACTTTATCCGTTTCAATGTCGGGCTGCTCAAGCTGCTCGGGAAAGATCCCTCAAAATATGGCAGAAACAAAGATATCGATCTGACCCAAATGGCAGTCGAATTTCCTATTCACGCCAGGATCAATTACAACAAGCAAAAAAACCAAAAATCCGCTGCTTCCAGCTGTCATGCCAGTCAGGGGGGAGCTGGATTAACCAGGGGATTTATGAAGGTTATTGCCTGGTTAATTGGCGCCAGGGCTGATGATCAATTCATGCAAGCTTATCCAACACCAGAAGGCAACCTGGTGCTTGATGACTTGTATGCTGGAATCACTGAATAAAAAGTATAAAAGATTTGACTTTACATAAAAAAAATGCCCACCGAGAATGAGGTGGGCATTTTTTTATTAATATATCAGACGTGCTAATCTTATGGAAGGTAGGTAATTGTGAGCAGCGGATCGGGCCAGATCATCAAGCAGTTAAACATAGCGCCCAGATGATCTCCTTCGAGTTCCATCCGGAACTGGAAGTGACCAGCGCCGTTGGAGGACACAAAATTCTGCAGGGCTGATGTAATTGTGATCGGCCCTGAGATCCCCAGTCCGGAAGGAGCTGAAAAAAGTGAGGCTGATGGGGCTATAGTAAATTCTTCAGGGTAGTTTGGTGTTGTACCATAATTAATGACGCCGGCCTTGAGTGGGCCCAGGTCATCAAAACAGGTAACTCCTGAATAATTGGTCATGTTCAGGCTCGCTGATTGAATTGTGGAGCTGGTGGAAAGGCCGGCCAAACTGTCCAGGTTATAATCCAGGAACGCTCTCAGGGCATCCCCATTTGGTGCGATACCCAGTTTAGCGAAATTATCCATTCCACCCTGGCTCATTGATTTGCTGCGGCTGGACCGCTGAAGAGTTACCGTTTGCGGGCTGGGTGCTGGTTCAACTTTAATCTCAACCCAGAAAAAATCACTGGAGCTATTCTCAATTTCGAAAATAATATCTGATGGGTCCCTGAGCTGCCAGTTTCCGCGATAGGTACCTGCTAGACCAGGCGCAGTTAAGACCACAGAGACATCAACGCTCTGCCCGGGATTAACAGTGCCGGTTGTGAGTTGAACCGAGCTGGGCGCATTCATCGCATCTCCACCAGAAAACACAATATCATACCCTGAAGTCCAGGCACACGATCCCGCGTTCCTTAATCGCCATGTTTTCGTAAATACATCGCCAGGTTCGAATTTAGTTCCGTCCGGTATGGTGATATCTGTTACAAAACGCCCCAGATTACATGGAATAGGTGTCTGGGATGGTGTCGCTGTCTCCACTTGAGGCGAAGAGGTGGGCGTATCACCAGGGCCTGGGTCTGGAGTTTCGGAAGCAGGTGCTGGATCAATCAGTCCTGGGTCGGTTGAAGCAGGGGTACCAGCAGCGACTGTTTCCGCAACTGACCTGTCAATAATTGCAGTCTGTTCGGCTGCTGATAGCGATCGACCAGGCATGTTGCAGGCGCTGAGGAATAAAATCAGGAATGTGATCAGGACAGCTACAGGGATATTTCTTTTCATTGGCAGTCTCCCAATACTCAACAATACGATCTGACAACTAATTCTATACCCGATTGGTCTCGCGTGCAACTGGAGGGTAGGCTGATATTCAGTGCTGACCTGCAGGAGCGGAAATCAATCCGCTTTTTCAGGCACCAGGTAGATGCCAGGTATGCTGATCAAGGTGGATATGCCCTTAATGATCATATTGCTGAGAAAAATTGAGATCACTACCCCGGAAGGAAAAACTCCCCAAAAAGCTATCATACTAAAGAGAAAACTATCCACTGGGATGCTGATAGCATTGCTGACCAAGACCCTGGCCCAGTGATATTTTGTGGTCACCTTTTCAACCCAGATCCGATAACTTTCTGTATCGATTAACTCAGATATCACCTCTGCGATGATAGATGCAGTTACAATGCGCCAGATGGGTGATAAGACAGCGCCAAATTCTGATTGGGGACCAACCCCGGTATCTGGCGGCAGGATTGAAACTACCTTGAAAAATAGTGCCATAAACAGGTTAATACCGGCAGCAGCGAGGATCAGCACCCGGGTTGTTTTAATTCCGGCAACTTTGTGTACCAGATCCCTTAATGTGAATGTCAGGGGATAAATGAAGGTTCCGGCGTCAATGGAAAAACCTGCGACAAGCACAATTCGCAAACTGGCGATATCAGCCATCATCTGGGCAGCAACATAAAAAACCGAAACAAGTACTATCGTGGTTAGATGATCGGTTTTCTTTTGATGGTCTGTCAACTTTGAAAACTCCCGAGCTTGCGGCAAAGATTTTTTATCTGTATTGGCCCTCAGATCCCATGCGTTCCTGGGTAATTATTTGTCAGAAAGTGCATCATTTACTTTCTCCGCCAAATGTCCATTAAGGATAATCTCACGGACGCGGTCGATTTCCGGTCCCCAAAGCGCATCGCCTGGCTGATACGCGACAGCAGTTCTAATCACCCGGTAGGCTGCGTCTGTACCTTTTCCAAGGGCAGCTCCTGGATTCACTTTCCTGTGAAGGTCAACTGCTCTGGCAGCTGTATAGAGTTCAATGGCAAGAACATGCCAGGAATTCTCAAGGATTTGCCTGGTATGCCTGGCTGCTGTCATTGAATTAGCGTTGTGATCTTCCTGGGCAGCTGATGTTGGCAACGAAAAGATCGAATCAGGAGAGGCCAGGGATTTATTTTCCAGGACAAGTGAAGCTGCAGTATACTGGGGCATCATCATACCCGAGTTGAGTCCGGCGGCTTCGTGTGAATCGACCAGCATGGTGGGCAGGGTTTCATTCAACTTCCCGTCCGTCAGCCTGTAAATACGCCGTTCTGAAATACCGGCAATTTCAGCCAGAGCGATGCTCAGGAAATCCATCACCATTCCGACCGGTTCGCCATGGAAATTTCCGCCTGAGATTGCTTCACCCTCTCCAAAAAGAAGGGGATTATCTGTAGCAGCATTTATTTCCCTGGAGATGACTTGTTCAGAAAATTGCAATGTTTCCCAGGCAGGCCCCTGGACCTGGGGACCACATCTGAGGGAATAAGCATCCTGGACCCGGTTAGTGGAATCAACCAGGCTGCTGCCTTCGATCAGCTGAAGGATTCTTTTCGCAACCGCAATTTGACCGGGATGCTGCCGTGTTTGGTGGATTCGATCATCAAAAGCACTTGAAATTCCCCGTAAGCACTCCAAACTAAGTGCCAACGCTATGTTGGCTGTATCTAGCAGGATATTTGCTTCGAAACAGCAGAGTGCTGCGATTGCCGCTGAAAAAGTCGCTCCATTATTAAGGGCAATGCCTTCTTTGGCATCCAGTATTATCCTGGGAATGTCTGCCTGTTCCATGGCTGATTTGCCAGTGATAATATCTCCTCTGAATTCTGCGAAACCAGATTCTTCAGCGAGATCTTTTTCGTCAGTCGATAATACCAGGGCGAGATGTGACAGAGGTGCCAGATCGCCAGAGGACCCGAGTGATCCCTGGGATGGTATCACTGGATGGAGCCCTTTATTCAACATTTCCAATAACGTTTCGATCAGCTGTAATCGAACACCAGAGAAACCTTTTGCCAGGGTATTTGCCCGGATCAGGATTGCTGCCCTGACCACATCAGTTGGCAATGGTGCTCCTGTTCCCACAGCATGACTGAGGATCAGGTTCCTGTTCAGGTGCCTGATTTCAGCAACGGATATTTGTCGATCAGCAAATGTGCCGAATCCTGTGTTAATGCCGTAGAAAGGCTTGCCCTGGTCGATGATTTTTTCGACCCAGCCGCGGGATTCGTTGATATTAAGCACAGCTCCTGGAGCCAGCGAGACAGGAACGTTTTTATTTGCCACCTGGTAGATCTCTTCTAGAGTTAGCGAGTTTCCATCAATTTGGATCATAATTCATCAACCCTGTTCTGAGGCCCTTGTTTTTCACCAAGGGAGGATGATTTCACTGCACGGTGTGGAATCTTTATCAATGTATTTATACATCGTAACGCCTGAAAAGGGTTCTCCCAGAATATTGTCATGAACGGCCCAGGAACGCAATCGCAGATGGGTCGCGGCTTTTGGCTGTCGAAATGGAGTGCTTCCATCCAGGTATTGGATCAGATCACCATCTTGATCGAAACCAGAATTTATCCTTGCCATATATTTCTTGCCTGACTGATAATGAAAATTGTAATTTTCGAAGATCAAGGCAACGTGATAATAGAGGGGTTCAACGAAAAAAAGCTCCTGACCCATGCAGGCCACAAAACTTTCGAATTGCTGTAATGATTGTTGGAATAAATGGGGACCCCTGTAGATTTGGCCTGGTGCAAGCCCAGCATTTAATGCCAGTTCCTCGGCCGCCAGGTTTCGCTGGTTGTATCCAAAATTGGTTTTAGTTCCATCGGGAAGTTGATCGACATCAAACCGGGTCGTTTTAGTATCATTCATCCCATAAAGAAGAATATGAATTTGACCATGGATTGTATCAGTCAAGTGCCCGAAGATGACTGGATCCCTGGCGTCTGGAGATTCGAATAGAGCAAGTTCCACATCCGTTGCTCCTGGCTGACATTTTAAATGAAATAAATCATTGCCTGCTGGATCCTGCAGATCGGACTGGATACCAAACATTTCCAGTAGTTCTGGAGGAATGATTTTGGCGTAAGTCTCCCTTTTTACCTGATCTGGAAGCTGATTTAAACCCGAGATTGTAGAAGGAAAGCTCATTCTTGTTCCAGTCTGGTTTATAAATGGGTTAAAGCCCTATATTTCTTAGATCTCTTTGGGTTTGGCGCTCCGATTCTCGTTCTGCGATCTCTTTTCGCTTATCGCGGAGTTTTTTACCCTTGGCAACTGCTATTTCAATTTTAGCCCTGCCATGCGAAAGGTAAACCCGCAGGGGTACAATCGTATTTCCCTTGATCCGGACCCGATCCCAGAGCTCCAGGATCTCATTTTTATGGAGCAGGAGTTTTCTGCGTCGATTCGGACTGTGATTATTGATACTGGCTTGTTCGTAGGGGTGAATGTGGGAGTCGATCAGCCACGCTTCCTCACCGTCAACATGAATATATGCTTGATCGATACTGATCTGGTGATTCCGGATCGATTTTATTTCAGAACCTTGTAGAACAATACCAGCCTCAAATGTGTCCAGGATTTCAAAGTTAAAATATGCTTTTTTGTTCTTGGAAATTGTCTTGCCGCTCATGCGCTCATTTTAACACAGAATGGTTTTGCGGCTGGATATCAGGTGATGACTATCCGGGTCCCATGACCGGTATTATGCCAATCACAATGGTTTTTATAGGGAGGATCGTAAGCAGGATTAACCCATCTGAACAACCATTTTGCGTCCGAGTTTGTCATATTGATGCAGCCATGGCTCATCCTGTATCCAAAATTATTATGCCAGTAGGTTCCATGGAAGGCGACACCGGTCTTGAATATAAAAAATGTAGCCCAGGACACACCGGGCAGGGAGTAGCTTCCAGGGGCTCCGGTCGCGACCACTCCACCCATATGTTTTGAAGGATATTTTGAGGTCACAAAAAATGTCCCCCTGGGCGTGGCAGTTGCATTGGGATTATTCAGGCTGACCTCATTGTAGCCCAGACCAGAAGATATCCTGGTGGTGTAGACCAATTTATCATCTTCATAAGCGAACAAAGTTTGATCGTTAAGGGAAACTTTAATATGTTTCTTTTCAGGTGGAACATGAATGCTGGTTGGGATATATTCCTGGTCCTGGATCGGTCTGACATGCTCTCTTCGAACGTAGTATACAAGTGAGGAGGAGAGCTGGGAGGTGAGCTCATACCACTGGTTTCCATCGGGTCCTTCTTTAATTCCAGTTATCCAGTGATTGGTATCATAATACAAGCGGTATTTCTGTTTCCAGCCCTGGTATTCGCTGAATGTCAAAACATCAGTGAACGGTACTGTAATTTCAGCTAAAATCCCGCAATCCGAGATTGAACTGATTGGCTCGTTGAGTCTGTAGCGGGTTTGTTGAACGTAGACACCAGGCAGATATCCTCCCCAGACTCGATACCAGGTATGGGATGCTCCATCTTCCTCGATAACATCCTGCTCGTAATAGAGGTGGATTAATTCATCAAAAGTTGTCTTGCGGACTACCGGACTATCATAATCCGGTTCTTCATAGATTGTGATTATTTTATCGTCTGCGGCAATCCTTCCGATCATGCCGTTTGTACGCCTGATACCAGTCGCGGGTATGCCGGGCAAGAAACCTGAACCCATCAAACCGAAGAGAGATAATTTAAGGAAATTTTTGCGCGAAAACTTGTTCAAGTTGGATCCTCCAATCAAATTCTAACGAAGAGCCGCGTTTCTAACAAGATAAAAAAACACAGATGTCTTCTTGACGGGGGAGAAAGGATATTCCTTACCCGTTATAATAAGGTTAGATCATGGCTAACAGACCTCATCCATCATACAGGAAACTCCTGAAATCGGGATCTCTTGAACAGCGGGTCGCCGAACTTAACGATAAACTTTCTTGTTGTGACCTCTGTCCCAGGAATTGTTCTGTGAACAGGGCAGTTGGTGAACTTGGAGACTGTGCGGTTGGAGATCAGGCCTGGGTGAGCAGTTATGGACCACACCTTGGTGAGGAAGATCCGATCAGAGGTTGGAAAGGATCAGGGACAATATTTTTTAGTGGTTGTAATTTATCCTGTATCTACTGTCAAAACTCGGATATCAGTCAGCAGCTGGTGGGCAGGCCATATTCACCTGAAGGCTTGGCCGGGATCATGTTGGAATTGGAATCAATGGGTTGCCACAATATAAACTTGGTTTCACCTACTCATGTCATACCCCAAATTCTTGAAGCGATTTTTATATCAGCCGGCAGCGGACTAAAGATACCAATTGTTTATAACTCAGGCGGATATGATTCTGTGCAGACGCTGGAAATATTGGATGGTGCAGTTGATATATATATGCCGGATATGAAATATGGATCTGATAGTCAGGGTCACCATTTATCTGGTGTCCCGGATTATTCTCAAATTAATCAGCTTGCTGTTAAAGAGATGCACAGGCAGGTAGGCGACCTTGTAGTAGATGACCGGGGAATTGCTGTTTCTGGACTGCTGATCCGTCATTTGGTGCTTCCGGCGGGTCTGGCTGGATCCAGGATTATCTTTGAGTTTATTGCGGGAAATTTATCCAAGAACACATATCTGAACATCATGGATCAATACCGCCCGGCATATCGAGCTCATGGGTTTATTGATCTGAGCAGGAAGGTGCCTCACGAGCAGTTCAGGCAGGTGGTAGAGTGGGCCCATGAATTAGGTTTGAACCGATTGGATTAAATGAATAATCACTGGTGGTAAAAAAAAGCCAGATGTTATAATCTTTAATAATTGTTGGGCGTAGATTTCAGGGTTTTCTCAGGTAAAATTTGCTATCAGTACCCTTTGGGGAGGATCAGAATGTCAGGACATTCCAAGTGGTCGACAATTAAACATAAAAAAGCTCAAACGGATGCCCGGCGGGGAGCTGAATACACAAAATTAGCGAGGGAAATCCAGATCGCTGCCAAAGAAGGCGGCGGTGACCCCGATATGAATTTTGGATTGAGGTTGGCAGTTGACAGGGCGAGGGCTGCCAATATGCCCAGCGCAAATATTTCACGAGCGATCAAGAAAGGCACTGGTGAAGACCGTGATGCTGCCGCGATGGAGAAGCTTTTCTATGAAGGTTATGCACCCCATGGAGTTGCTGTGATACTGAACTGCATCACTGATAACAGGAATCGGACGGTTGCGGATATTCGTCACGTTCTGACTAAGCATGGAGGCAGCATGGGCCAGGAAGGATCTGTTTCCTGGCAGTTTACGCGAAAAGCGTTTTTTAATATTCCCTGCGGAAATCTCAATTTTGAGGATTTGTTTGAGATCGCAGTCGACACGGGGGCTGACGATGTTGTGGAGGAAGATGAATATTTTGAGATCATTGGTCCGGCTGAAAATTTTAAAACCATTCATGATCAGCTGAAGAAAGCATCGATAATTCCCGAGACTTCTGGCTTAAGGATGGATCCAAAACAGGATATCGCCCTCAGTCTCGAGCAAACTCTTCAGGTCATGAAGGTGATAGATATTCTGGAAGGGTTAGACGATATCCTTGAAGTTTATACTAATCTAAAGATCACTGACGAGGCTCTGGACGGAGTCTTATAGTTGATGGGATCAACACGCGTTGTGATTGGTATTGATCCAGGTACAGCAATCACAGGTTATGGTGTTATTCGCGAATTGGCAGGAGGCGAACTTGACTGGATTAATCACGGTGTGATCACAACACCCAGTGATTGGGAGGAACCCCGCAGATTGCTTCACCTCTATAGATCCCTCGGGCAAATCATAAAGGAAAATCAACCAACTTGCTGTGCTGTTGAAAAGTTATTCTTTCAAAAGAATGTCAGAACAGCTTTGTCTGTTGGTCAGGGCAGGGGTGCGGCTTTAATTGCTGCTGCAGAAGCTGATCTGCCTGTGGGAGAGTATACACCTCTCGAAATTAAACAAGCGGTAGTAGGATATGGAAATGCCGCAAAGGGCCAGGTTCAGCAGATGGTGAAAATCCTCCTGAACTTGAAAGAGCTTCCTGAGCCTGATGATGCAGCTGACGCCCTTGCTGTTGCAATCTGTTATTTGCATTCAACAAGAAAGGTCATTGGATAAAATGGTTAGTCAGGATATATTTATAAGGTTTGGTGCTGCCCTGCTGATCGGGGTCTTGATCGGCATGCAGAGGGAATACGCGTACGGTTTCAGCAAGGGAAAAGGTTTGTTCGCAGGGGCCCGGACCTATGCCTTAATGGCCCTGTTCGGAGCGTCTGCTGGATTATTGGCCGATCTTTTTGAATCTCCCTGGGTGTTTATCGGGCTGGTGATCATGCTTGGTACGATGATCATTGTGGCGTATTTTATTACAGCGACTGCTAGAGAGGAAATTGGCATCACCTCTGAGGTAGCCGCTCTGATTACAATTTTGATCGGCGGGATTTGTTATTTTTACTCAATTCAATTTGCAGCAGCCCTTGGCGTAGCCACCACAGTTCTTCTGGCAGTTAAATGGGAACTTCGCGAGTTTGTCAGAGTGATAACCCAGGACGATGTCTTTGCGACCCTGCAGTTTGCTGTCATTACTGCGATTGTGCTGCCAGTATTGCCGAATACGACCTATGGTCCACCTCCCCTGGATGTTCTCAATCCATATCAAATCTGGAAAATGGTGGTTTTTATTTCCGGGATCAATTTCCTGGGATATATCCTGGTCAAGGTTGTTGGCCCCAGGCAAGGATTGGGAATCAGTGGTTTGCTGGGCGGATTGGCATCCAGTACGGCCACAACCATCAGTTTTTCCCAGCGGAGCAAAACCCAGCGCGGCTTGGATAAGCCCTTCGCAGTCGCGATAATTACCGGATGGGTGATCATGTTTATCAGGGTGATTGTTGAGGTGGCTGTGATAAATAGCCGCTTGCTGCCCTTGGTATGGCCTGCGCTCACTGCCATGGGTATGGCCGGTTTGATCTACGCGGTCTATCACTTCTTTTCAAAATCAGTTGTTGATGAAGAAGAACTCAGTTTGTCGAATCCTTTTGATCTTGGACCGGCTCTCAAATTCGGTTTGATCTACGCGTTAATTTTATTGGTAACAAAGGCAGCTGAAATATATCTAGGTGAGAGGGGAATTTTCATCACCAGTTTTTTCGCTGGATTGGCGGATGTTGATGCGATTACGCTCTCGATATCTGATCTGACCCGCACTGGCAGCACGATAACCCTGGAAACCGGGAGCATTGCGGTAATCCTGGCAACAATCTCCAATACTCTTTCGAAAGGTATCCTGGTATTTTTTCTGGGATCAAAATCATTGCGGAGACACGTCTGGCCAGTGTTTGCCCTGATGCTGACAATTGGTTTAGGTTTTATTCTATTAGTCTGAGAGACACTTTTATGATAGCTACTATTCAGGGACAGGTAATTCAAACCGGAGAAGATTTCATAATTGTTGAAGTCGGCGGCATCGGTTATTTGGTTTATGTCACTAAAATTTTGAATCGCACCTTGCGAAGAGGAGAGAAAATCTCTCTCTTTACCCAACTGATCGTCAGGGAGGATTCTTTGACACTTTATGGTTTCAAAGACCAGGATGAGATCGGTTTTTTCCAGGAATTGGTTAAAGTTAATGGCGTAGGACCGCGCTTGGCATTAGAAACTTTATCAACCCACTCACCTGATATTCTCAAGCGGGCGGTGCTGAACAAGCAGGATGAGGTTTTTGCCCAGGTTTCAGGGATTGGAAAAAAGACTGCCCAAAAGATTGTCCTTTCTCTGGAAGATCGGATAACATTTACCGATGATATGGTTATTACACCTGAGACAGCAGGAGTCAATGCGGAGATCCAGGAAGCATTGACAACGCTGGGTTATTCCGTGCTGGAAGCCCAGGCGGCTCTCCAAACGATACCATCAGATGCTCCCCTGAACCTGGAAGCCAGATTGACGATTGCCTTAAGATATTTTAGTTAACAGCTATTCTTCTGGACAATCTGCTCACAATCAGTTATCATTTTTGCGGTGTGGGAATGGGAAATCAAAGATCGAATAATCTTCAGAAACTCAACGTTTGAAACTTCCGGCCCCTGCCTTTTCAGGTTCATACTTAGAACACTTAATTGTTCGATTCAATCATTGGAAACAGCGTTTTGTTTTTGTCCTAGTTTTTAGAGCGGAGGTATCGTGACCGAATCCATCAACCAGATTGCTGCAGATTTCATTAAATCTATCGAAGATTTCGAACCAATCGCAGGTGTCCAGAGTGTTGGTTATGTGATTGATGCCGGGGATGGTATTGCCCGTGTCAATGGTTTATCCGATGTCCAGGCCCAGGAGTTGGTCCAGTTCGAGAACGGAGTTTTGGGTACGGCCTTCAACCTTGAGAAAGATAATGTTGGCGTTATTATCATGGGTGAATATGACCATATTATCGAGGGCATGGAAGTCCGAACGATCAACCGGATCACATCGGTTCCAGTCGGCGATGGCCTGATTGGACGGGTTGTCAACGCTATTGGACAGCCGATAGATGGTAAAGGGCCAATCAGAGAGAGCAGTTTTCGGCCGATTGAACGAATCGCTCCGGGTGTGATTGAAAGAAAGGATGTCGATCATCCTATCCAAACCGGAATTAAAGCCATCGACTCCATGATCCCGATCGGCGGAGGGCAGCGGGAATTGATTATCGGGGACAGGCAGACCGGTAAAACAGCTATTGCAATTGATGCCATCATCAATCAGAAAGGCAAGGATGTTGTTTGCATTTATGTCGCTATTGGACAGAAAAAGGCCGGCGTCGCCCGCACTGTGGCACTTCTGGAAGAATATGGAGCAATGGAGCACACCATTATTGTCTCTGCTTCTGCAGATGAACCTGCGGCTTTGCAGTATATCGCTCCTTATGCAGGGTGTGCAATGGGAGAAGAGTTTATGGAGAATGGCCGGGACGCTTTGATCGTTTACGATGATCTTTCAAAGCATGCCTGGTCCTATCGAGAATTATCCCTCTTGCTCAGGAGACCACCTGGTCGTGAGGCGTACCCCGGAGACTTGTTCTATTTGCATTCGCGCCTGCTGGAAAGGGCAGCCCGCCTGGCGGATCAGTTCGTGATCGTTCCTGCCGATTTTAAAGGCGATCTTGCCAACGCAGGAGATTCGGTTAATGACAAAGTCTACAACGGTCCGCTGGCGAAGTCTCAAGCGGAAGCGGACCTAAAAGCAGGTAGTGCTGGAAAGATCTTAAAAGTTCAGGGTACTGGCGGCTCATTAACAGCCCTGCCCATTATCGAAACCCTGCTGGGAGATGTCTCTGCATATGTGCCGACCAACGTGATCTCGATTACAGATGGTCAAATTTATCTGGAGAACGACCTCTTTTACTCTGGAATCCGCCCGGCAATTAACGCAGGTATTTCGGTTTCACGAGTAGGTGGAGACGCCCAGATAAAAGCGATGAAACAGGTAGCTGGACGGCTTAGATTGGACATGGCCGCCTTCCGCGAGCTGGCAGCCTTCGCCCAATTCGGTTCCGATCTGGACAAGGCAACCCAGTCCAGGCTGGATCGCGGACGCCGTTTGCGGGAAATTCTGAAACAACCTCAGTATTCACCTGTGCCTATCGCTAGTCAGATCATTGTCATTTATGCAGCTACTAATGGATATGCAGATGAAGTTGAGCTCACGGATATGTTCGCGTGGGAATCTGAACTGATCCGTTATATTGAATCCAGCCATCCTGATCTGATTTCTGCATTACTGGATGAAAAACAGATCACAGAGAAAATTGAAAAACAGCTCAAGGCTGCCCTCGATTCATTCTCGTTGTGATCGCACCCAAGATATTCCTGTTCTGCTGAGGATAAAGATTTATGGCAAATGCACGGGAAGTTAAACAACGAATAAAAAGCGTTAAAAATATTTCTCAAGTAACACGCGCTCTTCAGGCAGTCAGTGCCAGCAAAGTACGCAAGGCAATCGAGCAGTTGGAGGATACCCGACCTTATTCTGTCAAAGCCTGGCAGGTGCTGCAGCATATTGCTGGTCAGTCTGACAGGACCTCCCTGCACCCGTTATTGAATGTTCACCCGGAGATTAAAAAAATCCTTGCGATCGTTATCAGCGGTGACCGGGGACTGGCAGGTGCATACAATTCTAACTTGATCCGGATGGTAGACCTCTGGGCAATGGATATTACTCAGCCGATCAGTTATGTGACCATCGGCAAAAAAGGGCGGGACCAGCTGGTTCGCAGAGGACAGAACATCCTGGCAGAGTTCAGCAATTTGCCCACTCAACCATCTTATAATGATGTTTCAGCTGCCGGGAGCATCGCGGTCGATCAGTTTCTAGACGGGAAAGTGGATGAAGTCTATTTGATCTATACCCAATTTGTGACGCGCATGAATTTTCAACCGGTCGTTAAGAAACTGCTGCCCCTGGAAACAGACAATGAGGATCGAATTAAGCAATTTGAGGAGACTGCACCTCTGTCAGGCGGATATATATTTGAGCCTGACCAAAAATCCCTTCTGAATGAAATTGTTCCCAGGTTTACTATGCTCCAGGTCTATCACGCTGTGATTGAATCCCTGGCCAGTGAACATTCTGCCAGAATGGTCGCCATGAAAAATGCCACAGATAACGCAACGGATCTGGCTGATGCCCTTCAGCTTGATTACAACAATGCCCGCCAACAAGCAATTACCAATGAACTGCTTGACATTGCAGGTGGTGCAGAAGCAGTTTCCAAATGATCCTGGAAAAAATGATTGGGCTAGAAGATAAATAGTAGTGGAGGAATTAATGACTGAAGCCAGCGGACGCGTCATCGAAATCAAAGGTGGTGTTGTTGATGTGGCATTTCCAGTCTCGGATTTGCCCAATATCTATGATGCGTTAATTGTGAAGACTGAAAACAGCGCAGACCTCGTCCTTGAAGTAGAAAATCAACTTGGAGGTGGTGAGGTGCGGTGTGTTGCCATGGGACCTACTGATGGTTTGAAGCGAGGTATGTCTGTTCTGGGTACTGGTGCACCCATCAAGGTCCCCGTTGGTGAAAACGTTTTAGGCCGGGTGTTGAACGTTCTTGGCGAGCCTGTTGACGGAAAAGGCGACCTGGTCACTGACGAATACTACCCGATCCACAGAAATGCTCCAGCTTTTGAGGAGCAATCAACATCTGTTGAAGTCTTCGAAACGGGTATCAAATCGATCGACCTGGTTGCACCCTTCACCAAAGGTGGCAAAACAGGAGTCTTTGGTGGTGCTGGTGTTGGCAAGACAATTATCATCATGGAGCTGATCCGTTCAGTCGCGACAGAACATGACGGAAACTCGGTCTTTGCCGGTGTTGGAGAAAGGACCCGGGAAGGAACACAGCTCTACAGAGAAATGCTGGAATCCGGTGTGATGAAGGATACTGTGATGGTCTTTGGCCAGATGAACGAACCACCAGGCCCAAGACTTGCGGGTAGCTTTGACGGGTCTCGCAATGGCAGAAAAGTTCCGGGATGAGGGCCGGGATGTATTGATGTTTATTGATAATATTTTCCGTTTTTCTCTTGCCGGCGCTGAAGTATCCGCACTGTTGGGCCGGATGCCATCCGCAGTTGGCTACCAGCCAACCCTGGCAACTGAAATGGGCAATCTCCAGGAACGGATCACGAGTACAAAGACTGGTTCTATCACATCAATGCAGGCTATTTATGTGCCTGCCGATGACTATTCAGATCCAGCCCCTGTGGCTACATTTACCCACCTGGATGCTACAATTGCTCTGGAGCGGTCCATCGCGGAAAAGGGTATTTACCCGGCTGTTGATCCATTGACCTCAACCTCCCGGATCCTGGATCCCAATATTGTGGGCCAGGAACATTACGATACGGCCCGCAGGGTGCAGGAGGTTCTCCAGAAGTATAAGGATCTGCAGGATATTATTGCAATTCTGGGTATGGATGAGTTATCCGAGGATGACAAGATCGCAGTTTCGCGGGCTCGAAAGATTGAGACGGTTCTTCTCGCAGCCCATGTTTGTTGCAGAACAATTTACAAATCTACCCGGAAAATACGTTCCTATCAAGGAAACTATCCGGGGATTCAGCGAAATCCTTGATGGCAAGTATGATCATCTTCCCGAAGATGCCTTCTTGCTGGTGGGCACGATCGATGAAGTGATCGAAAAAGCGAAACAGATTGAAGAAGATTAGGCTCAGGAGCCATTAATATGCCTATCAGGTGTGAAATAGTTTCCCAGGATCGCCTGGTCTATGAAGGCGATGCAGACATAGTAATTGTCCCGGGATCATTGGGTGAAATGGGTATTCTGGCAGGCCACGCTCCCTTATTATCTACCCTTGATCTGGGTGTAATCAGGGTTAAAAGCGGGAAAGATGAGCAAGTATTTACTGTCACCGGCGGGTTTATAGAAGTCCAGCCGGATATTGTCACGATCATGGCTGATGCGGCTGAGAATGTTGAGGATATTGATATTGACCGGGCCAAGGAAGCTATGGATCGGGCCAGTAATATATTGGCTGATGACAGGCCAATCGATCCAGAGACGTATCTTCGTATCCAAACCGCGCTGAAACGTTCGAGTCTGCGCTTAAAGACAGTCGATCAATACCGAAAACGCGGACAGCGATCCAGGCCTCCAGGTATGGGCAGCGCATAGCAGGTAAAAAATGGCATTATTCTCTCAGGATTTTGGAATAGACCTCGGCACTTATTACACCATGCTCGCTGAGGAGGGTATCCTATTAGAACGGATCCCCACTGTCGCGGCTATCACTATTGATGAACAAAAAATCGTGGAATATGGCCAGGCAGCCAAAGATATGTTTGGCAGAGTTCCGGATTCGTTTGAGATCTCATATCCGCTTCAGCACGGTGTCATAGCTGATTATGAAGTAACGATGCGCTTGCTGGAATACCTGATCAAGAAAGTGGCGGGACCGATACGTTTGTTCCATCCCCGGGTGATGGTTACCATCCCCTATGGTGTGACGAGCGTTGAAATCCGGGCCGTTCAGGAAGCAGTTTTGGAGGCGGGTGCCAGGGAAGTTTTCCTGATCCCGCAACCACTGGCTGCCGCGATAGGGATTGATCTGCCAATCAACACCCCGACAGGCAATATGATCCTGAATATGGGTGGTGGAGCTACTCAGGCAGCAGTCTTGGCGCTCTACGGTATTGTATCTGCCGGCACACTCAGAAAAGGTGGCGCGGATCTTGATGACGCGATCTCTACCTACGTTCGGAGGAAATACGGCTTGATCATTGCTCGTCCGACTGCCGAGCGGATTAAGATGGAGATTGGCGCTGCGGTTCCGATGGAGGAAAAATCAGGGATTGAAGTTCAAGGTCAGGATCAGGTTACAGGATTGCCTCAGCCATTGACCTTGACAACTGGTGAGATTGTTGAAGCGCTTGAGGATCCATTAAAAGAAATTGTTGAGACGGCTCGCCGGGTCCTGGAATAGACACCGCCTGAGCTGGTCTCGGATATTATTGATCGCGGGATCGCTCTTTGTGGCGGCTCAGCATTACTTCCTGGTATGGAAAAATTATTGACCAAGGAATTAGGTGTGCCAACATACCTGGTCGATAACCCGACTACCTGTGTTGTCGAAGGAGCTTCCCGGGCATTTTCTCCCGGGATCTTCCCCAAGATCCGAAGAAATCTGATCAATTAAAGACTTTATTTAACCATATGAAAATCCCGTACTCTTACAACTAGTACGGGATTTGTCATTAATAGGGTGCTGTAATTTATTTTAAGAAATAGCTCAGTTTTTGGAGATGGACTGCAGGATCGATATGTTCAATCTGGACACCACCAGGGGTTTTTATGTAGACGGGAGCGTAATTCAAAATCGCAGTAATGCCGACCTCTACCAACTCATCAATCACTTCCTGGGCATTGTCTGCTGGGATGGCCAGGACGGCTATCTGAATCTCTTCCCTGGCAACATAATCGCACATTTCCAAGATATCCTTGACGACCAGACTTCCAATCTGTTTGCCGATCTTTTCAGGATCAATGTCGAAGATCGCGTCAACCTTAAATCCGCGATTTAAGAAACCCCCATACCTGGTTAATCCGCTTCCCAGATCGCCAGCTCCAATAACGATCATTTTCCAGATCGTATCTGTATTCAAAATTTGATTTAACTTATCGATCAGGAAATCAATTTCGTAACCTTTTCCTCGTTTACCCAGTTCGCCAAAATGCGAGAGGTCCTTCCTGATTTGGGCAGCGGAGATATCCAGAAGTTTTCCTAGTTCATGGGAAGAGGCATACTGGAAGCCATCTTTCTTCAGCCTGATCAAAGCTCTGAGATAAAGGGGAAGACGACCAATTATTATGCGGGGGATTTGTTTATCCATAGATTTATCTTGCGCTGATATTAATTGATGAGTTTTCAAGAGTTTGTGAGATTTTGTTCAATTTTACCATAAGCAATTGCCGGAAATGAGAATGGTATAATAGCCTGAAATTCAAACCGGATGTGATCCTTGATCTTGGTTCGTTCTAACTCCACATCCGGAGGCAGCGAGGGGTGCAGACATATCCCCTGGCTGACCAACGGCTGTTATTTGATGAGAAAATCGTATGTATTTTGACGAAGTGGTTATTGATGTTTCTGGCGGCAAGGGTGGCGATGGTGTGATCCAGTTCCGCCGTGAAAAATTTGTTCCGAGGGGTGGTCCCGACGGTGGAGATGGTGGTCACGGGGGAAATGTCATCCTCCGGGTTGATCAGCATCTTAACACTCTGTCAAAATTCCGTCATCAAAGGATATTTAAAGCTGATGATGGGATCAGGGGGAAGGGAAAAAACCAGACAGGCGCTTCAGGAGACGATCTGATCATTAACGTTCCTCCCGGAACGATGGTGTTTGACGAATCGGATGGGCGGTTGCTGGGTGATCTTATTTTGATAGATCAGGAAATGTTAATCTGCAAAGGTGGACGGGGAGGAAGGGGAAATACCCGGTTCAAAACATCAAAAAATAAAACTCCCAGGATTGCGGAAAAAGGTGAACCTCCAGAGGAGATTTCGATCCGTTTAGAAATGAAATTAATTGCCGATATCGGCATTATCGGCGTGCCAAATGCAGGAAAATCAACCTTATTATCTGTAGTAAGCAATGCTAAGCCTAAAATAGCTCCCTATCCTTTTACAACTCTGCAGCCAAATCTAGGCGTTGTGAACCTTGAGGATGATATTCAATTGGTGCTGGCCGATATTCCCGGACTGATCGAAGGAGCTCACCGGGGAGAAGGACTGGGACATGATTTTCTGCGGCATATCCAACGGACCAGGGTATTAATCCACCTCTTAGATGGCTTGGCTGAAGAACCGTTTTTGGATTTTGCTCAGATAAACTCGGAATTGGCCCTTTTTGACCCTGCTCTGGGGGATAAGGCGCAAATTGTGGTCTTGAATAAAATGGATATGCCTGAGGTCGAATTGAAGTGGGAAGCAATTAAAGAAAAACTTCAGGAAAAAGGGTATCAGGATATATTCATAGTCTCGGCTATTTCCAATCAGGGACTCAAACCTGTTTTATACCGGGCAGCTGAATTGCTGCGCGAAGAACCAGTTTACCAATACAGATTGCCCGATGCAGATGAAGGTCTTCCGGTATATAGGTTTGATAAGGATCCGCAGAAGTATTCCATTCTCCGGATAGAGCGAGGTTGGAGGATCTCAGGTGAAGCCCTCGAACGGGCAGCCGCGATGACCTATTGGGAGCATTTTCAATCTATTCGCAGATTTCACCGGATCCTCGAGGCTATGGGTGTTGATGTGGCCCTGCGAGAGGCAGGAGTTGAGCCTGGTGATCTGGTTTTGATTGGTGATCATGAATTACAATGGGAAGAATGAAAAAGAAACCGAGGATTGGATATTTTGGGGGCACATTTGATCCACCTCATCTGGGACACTTAGTTCTGGCCGCAGAAGCATTCCACCAGTTGAAATTAGACCAGTTAAACTGGATATTAACACCTGATCCACCCCACAAAACAGATCGCCAGATAACTCCTGTCAGACTCCGATTGGAGATGATTAATCTGATAGTTGATTCTCGCTCTGAATTTCGAGTCAATTGTGTTGATTTAAATCGTGATCCTCCCCATTATGCAGCAGATACCGTGGAAATTCTCAGAGAAGAAGATCCTGGTCAGGATTTGGTCTATATTATCGGGGAAGATTCGCTGCAGGATCTGCCGGACTGGCATCAACCGGTCAGGTTCCTGACTGCGGTTGATACATTAGCCATTGCTCCCCGACCGGGTATAACAACTGATCTGGCAGATCTTGAGCGAGGACTGCCAGAATTAGTCGGAAAAACTATTTGGATCGAACATGTCAGAATAGAAATTTCATCTAGCACGATCAGGTCCAGAATAAGGTCCCTCAAGCCATATCAGCATTTCTTGCCAGAAGTTATTGCTGGTTACATCAAAAAACATCATTTGTACCTGTAGGGGTGTCTATCCAGTCGCATTAGGCTTGAAGAGGAAACATGGAATATAAAACGATCATATCCGCAGCAGAACTTTCCCTGGAGCTTGCTAATCCCGATCTTGTGGTATTGGATTGCCGGTTTTACCTCCCAGAACCAGAGCAGGGGTACCAGGATTTTCTGGCAGGACATATCCCAGGGGCTGGTTACATCAACCTTGATCAGGATCTGTCAGGAGATATCAAACCCGGAATCACCGGCCGGCACCCGCTTCCTGCCCCGGCAGTTCTTGCAGACAGGCTGTCTGCGTGGGGTGTCGATGGATCAAAACAGGTGATTGCCTACGATAATAAGGGTGGGGCACTGGCAGCCCGCTTGTGGTGGATGCTTAATTGGCTGGGACATGACCGCGTGGCAGTGCTGGATGGAGGTTGGAACGCCTGGTTATCATCTGGATATCCCCAGGAGATCGCTGTTAGAGACAAGGCCCCTAAAAAGTTCATTCCCAAAGAAAATCCAAACTACATTGCTGACCTGGCGTTTGTTGAAAAAATTCGCCTGGATCCAGATTATTTGCTGGTCGATGCTCGTTCAGCGGAAAGATATTGGGGGCTAAATGAAACGATAGATGCTAAAGCCGGCCATATCCCTGGAGCGGTTACTGCACCTTATGCGGATAATATGACCGAAGATGAGTATTTTTTGCCGGTTGATCAACTGCGGGAACGTTATCAAGATCTGCTGGAAGGCCTGCCTGGAGAAAATGTTGTCTTGTACTGTGGTTCAGGAGTAACATCAAATCACAGCGTGATCGCCATGGTGATGGCGGGTTTTGCGATGCCAAAACTTTACCCCGGTTCCTGGTCCGAGTGGAGCGCTGATCCACAGCGTCCCATCGCACCGTGAGAGACAAAAACCAGCGAGGGAAGGACAAGTGATGAAGATATCGATTGCTCTGGCTCAAGCGGAATTTATACTGGGTGCACCGGAAAGTAATTATCAAAAAGCATCCTGGAACATTCGCGAGGCAGCTGCCAGCGGTGCAGATCTGGTGCTGCTGCCAGAATTGTGGGCAAGTGGATATGACCTGGAGAATTGTGATAAGTATGGAACGGATTTGAAAAGTGGTATGTTCCTGCAAATGCAAATGGCCGCGAAGGATCACAAAATTGCGGTGGGATGTTCCCTCATCGAAGGGGATCAGGGAGACTATTATAATACCTTTGTTTTTTACGACTCCTCCGGGACTTTGCTCGGCTCTTATCGCAAGATTCACCTTTTTGAAAAATTGAAAGAAAAGGATTATTTCCGACCGGGGACACAAATTGTCAGTTTCATGAATAAATCTGCAAAAATCGGTCTGGCTACTTGTTATGATTTGAGGTTTCCAGAAATTTTCAGAGCGTATGCGGCAGCCGGGGTTGAGCTGATATTGATCACTGCTGAATGGCCTAAAAAAAGGATTGAGCATTGGAGTTTGCTGCTTCAGACCAGGGCGATCGAAAATCAATTATTCGTGGCTGCTGTAAATAAAGTAGGTAAAAGCCAGGGTGCAGCTTTGGGAGGATGCAGTGCTATCGTTTCTCCAATGGGTGATTTTCTCGTGCAGGGCACGGATCTGGAAGCCTTATTATCAGCGGAAATCGACCTGAAAGAAGTCGGCAAAATCCGGCGTTGGATGCCGGTGCTGAATGATCGGAAACCTGAACTTTATCAGAAATTCTTCGACATACAAAATAGCCAGGATTAATCAGACTGGACTAATAAACTTGACTGACGATCTGTTGATTTGATCCAGAGCCCAACATGTTGTCAAACTCAGCGGCATGATTGCCCTGACATATCTGATTTATCAGATTTAGTGTATAATGTCCCGCGGTGTTCAGTCTGAGGAGGGCGGTGAGTTGTTTGATCGATCATTCTGGATCGCTTGGTGAATAGTATTATTATATTTTTTATTGCAGGATGGGGATATGCTGGAAGCGTTTTTTGATCCAAAATCAGTTGCTGTTGTGGGTGCGTCAACTTCCCCGGAAAAACTCGGTTACGCCGTGCTTGATAATCTTGTGAATGGGGGATATGTAAACGTAGGGAAGATCTATCCGATCAATCCAAAAGCTGATGAAATTCTGGGACAGAAGGTTTATCCCACCGTTAAGGATGTTCCAGGCGAAATTGATCTGGCAGTGATTGTTATTCCTTATACATTCGTACCTGAAGTATTAGAAGAATGTGGAAAGAAGAATATACCTGCGGTAGTAATCATAAGTGCCGGATTTCGTGAAGCAGGTATGGAAGGCCTGGAAAGGGAATTGGAGCTGGTCGAGATCGCTCAAAAGTATAAGATCCGGCTTATTGGACCTAACTGTCTCGGAATTATTGATACATTCACACCGGTGAACGCATCGTTTTCTGCCGGAACACCACCTCAAGGACCTATGGCTTTTATGTCCCAATCAGGCGCATTAGGAACAGCGATTCTAGATTGGGCCCAAGCTGGCCGGCTGGGTTTGGCAAAATTTGTCAGTCTGGGAAATAAAGCTGATGTGAGCGAAATCGATCTTCTGAAAGCCTGGGCTGATGACACTGATACGAATGTCATTTTAATGTACAGCGAAGGCTTACCTAATGGGCAGGAATTTATTAAGATCGCCCGGGAAGTCACCAAAAATAAACCTGTTGTAGCCATTAAATCTGGTGTTACGAAATCCGGATCGAGGGCTGTGTCATCGCATACTGGATCTCTGGCGGGATCAGAACAAGCCTACCAAGCTGCATTTCTGCAAGCTGGTGTTCTGAGAGCAAACGACATGGCGAGTATGTTTGATATGGCTCTTGCCCTTGGTTATCAGCCATTGCTCAAAAATGACAGGATAGCGATCGTCACCAACGCGGGTGGACCAGGTATCCTGGCAACCGACGCCCTGGAGCGGAGCGGCATGAGTTTAGCCCGCCTGGAATTAGAAACCATTCAAGCCCTGGAAAAATTCCTTCCCGACGCAGCCAGCGCGGCTAATCCAATTGATGTGCTGGGAGATGCGAGGGGAGACCGGTATCAATTTGCTCTTGAGTATGTTGCCGCAGATCCGAACGTGGATGGGATTATGGTGGTATTAACTCCGCAGGCAATGACAGAGATTGAAGAGACCGCCCATGCTGTAGGTAAGATCTCCAAGAATATTGATAAACCTGTTCTGGCATGTTTTATGGGGGAAGCAAAAGTCGAGCCTGGCATCAAAGTCCTGCGGGAATATGATGTGCCAAATTATTCATTTCCAGAAAGAGCATCACTGGCTTTCCAGGCAATGTCCAAATACCGGAATATAAAAGAACGCCAGGATCCAATCTACGAGACTTTTGAGGCGGACAACGCTGCTGTCAAAAGAGTTCTAGATACTGCTAAAAAAGATGGCCGATACGCTATCGGAGATGCAGAAGCCTGGGATATTTTAAAAGCCTATGGGTTGTCTATCCCTAGATCAGAGCTGGCAAAAACACCCCAGGAAGCTGTTGATATTGCCGCAAAGATCGGTTTTCCGGTCGTATTAAAGATCGCATCTCCAGATATCCTTCACAAAACAGATGTTGGTGGAGTGAAAGTTGGCCTGGAATCTGCGGACCAAGTCAGGGATGCATTTGAACTGATGATCTATCGGACAGAAAGATATCTTCCGGATGCCACCGTCTGGGGCTGCCAGGTTCAGGAAATGGCTCCTCCGGGAGGGTTGGAAGTATTGATCGGTATGAATAGGGATCCCCAGTTTGGGCCGCTGGTGACATTTGGTCTGGGAGGTATTTATGTTGAGGTCCTCAAAGATGTCACCTTTAGAGTTGCACCATTTACACGATTGGAAGCTGAGGAAATGCTGGAAGAAATTCGATCTAAAGCATTATTGGACGGCGTTCGGGGGAAACCAGCAATTGATAAAAAAGCAGTGGTCGACACCCTAATGCGAATGGGTCAGCTGGTTCAGGATTTTCCTGAGATCGCGGAATTCGATATCAATCCGCTGATCGTTTATCCAAAAGGTCAGGGTGCGATAGCTATCGATATGCGTTTGGTTTTAGATAGTGAGAAATAAGGAGATCTAAATGAAGTCTTTATATATTACTTCAGTTGAAAAATATTCTGGAAAAACAGCCCTCTGCCTGGCCCTTGGCAAGATCTACCAGGAACAGGGTCTGAATATTGGATATTTAAAACCTTTCAGCCTCCGCCCCTGGAA
Source organism: uncultured Chloroflexia bacterium (assembly GCA_963751575.1). Lineage (GTDB taxonomy): Bacteria > Chloroflexota > Anaerolineae > Anaerolineales > UBA11858 > B10-G9. The sequence continues at coordinate 810,800 of CAVVUX010000002.1, forward strand.
GATAGGTGACAAAATAGCTGATGAAGACGCTTCTTTTGTGATCGACATCCTTGGGGTTAACGCAAAACCCTGGGAAATGGCTCCTGTTGTGGTCACCTCTGAAATGCTCCGGGAATACTTGACAGGCAAAGAAAAAACCGATTATATGCCAATAGTCCTTGAGGCTGCTAAAAACCTGAAAGCAAGAAGAGATCTGCTTATACTGGAAGGAGGCGGCAGCTTGAGGGAAGGTTATGTGATGAATTTGCCAACCCCTGAAGTCGCCAAACAATTAGGTAGCGCAATCATAGTTGTCGTTAAATACTGTGAAGACGCCTGTTTGCTGGATGATGTTCTGGCCGCTAAATTCCGGTTGCCAAACTCGTTATCTGGAGTTGTGATCAATCGCGTTCCCCAATCCGCCCAGGATTTCGTAACTCAGCAGGTAGTTCCATATCTTGAAAAAGAAGGAGTTCCAATGTTAGGCGTCCTTCCGGACGATCGAGAACTGGCTGCGCTCTCTGTTGGAGAGATCGTGGATGTGCTTGATGCAGAAGTCCTCACATCGTGCTATGATCCAGACGCACTGGTGGAAGCTTTGATGGTTGGGGCAATGACTGAAGACTCTGCCTTGAGGAGATTCCGGAAACAGCCCAACAAAGCCGTCATCACAGGTGGTGATAGAACGGATATACAGTTAGCAGCTATGGAGACATCGACAACATGCTTGATCCTGACCGGGAATCTCCATCCAAACAATCTGATCATCAAGCAGGCGGAAGCAATGTGTGTTCCGATCTTGTTGGTACCCAGCAATACCATGGAATCAGTTGAAGCACTGGACCGGATTTTTGGAAAAACGCGGTTCGGACAGCGGGAAAAACTCAATAAATTCCTCGGATTTGTAAAAGAAAATATCGATTTGAAGAGATTGGATAAAGCTCTGGAAGATTAGCAGTCCTGCATTATTAAAAACTGGCCGCCAGCAGCGGCCAGTTTTTTGATTCAAGTTGACCTGCTGCAGACACTGCTACCAGCGGCAGCGCTGATAGACCACCAATAGATATGGACCACATACCTCCAGCAATGAGCTCATCAAGTACCTGAATATTGATTGAATAAGTTCCGGAGATAGGGTATAGGCGAGCTAATACCGTTTCCTTCAGGACAAACAAGCCTGCAGATAGCACAAGATTGATGGATGATGTATCCTGATCCAGTGTTTGGTTCTCAGTAAATATTCAGGTCGTGGTTGGGATACGGGCCCAGGGGAGGTCAGTCTTGGTTACTTATTTACTTCATTGGAGGCGGAAATAAGCGCTTTGGGGTCAGTGAACTGCCTTTTCAGGTATCTTGTGGGATGGAAACCATTCATATAGTGTGCTCTGGGAGCCTCCAGACGCGATCTGCCGTTAGTAAATAAGCCAGAATATAGATTGATACAGCTAGAAGATCTGGCGCCTCTGGGGGCGATTTTAATGCCAGGGCGTTGGTTTTGGTGATCATTATCGATCAGCTAAGATCAGGATCTTGCTTTCCGGATCATCCAGGGCACAATATAGCAGCCAGAACGGGTTCAAACACCACCCCAAGATTCCACCAGACATCACTAAACCCAGGGCAGAGGTGGCCAGCCAATCGATTAGGCCTGAGACGACAGTTGAGATGACCCCCGCCAGATAATCTCCCTTAGCACCGAGTGGCCGATTATCTATCCATATTAAAACAGCAGCAGATCCAACAAGTATACCTACCACAATCATAGTCGCAATTAAGGTAAGTATTTCTATCACTAACTCCGGATAAAACCGCAAATTTGGGCATGATAATGTTTAAGTAAGTAAACTTTTATGCAGATATTCACTTTATCCCGGATCTGAGTCCTGGGTAAATTCGATGACAGGGATTTGTTCACCAAAAGCCCGGTATCCGGTTGGGGAGTGATCAATCTTGTACCCAATTAAACGGGATAGAGCCTTCAGATTGCCTGGATGTTTTTGATCATACAAAACCAGGGCATCTCCAGCCGGTTCCTTGTCAAGCTGCTTCGCAACAGCATTGACGATCCTGTTTCCGACCTGGATTACTACTCTTGGTTCAGCTTTAATATTTTGGTACCACTGCGACCTGGAACCAAAACCCGAGACAACCTGGTACCTGTTTTCAGAAGGATATGCATGGATGATTTCCAAAACTGCCTGGCGAGGTTGACCAGATTTTCTGCCCGTATGCGTTAATAAAAGAGCTTTATCGCCCAATATCCATCCCAGGCCCAATCGATAAAACCAGATTGGCAATCTCCACAGCAGCGCTTTCGTTCCTCGAGGAGGATTGGGAAAGGAAATCTCTTGAGGATCTGAGTCCTGTTTGACTTCCATAATATTATCCTTTTCTTTTTATTCAGCAATAGTTTTAGATTGGCTAAGGTCTGCTTTTTTCTTTCAGCTCCGACATTGGTTCTGGAGTCGTAAGATCCTTATTTTTGAGACTTCCCTGTCAACCAGTTTATGCAGCCAGTAAGTGTATATTGCTGTCAATCAAGCTGGTGAGGAGTCTGATCTTAAGCAGCTTCGGATGTTGTTAGGAAGTAGGGAAGGAACTTCGATTACGTCCCGTTTGTTTGGATTTGTACATATATTGGTCCGCAGCTGTGATCAAATCGGGCAAATCCGATATTTCATCAGATAATTGGACAATGCCTAAACTGATCGTGACCTTGACCTGATCTGATTTCAGTTTGATTTCACAGCCTGCGACAGATTCCCTCAGGCGTTCTGCCACCTGAACAGCGATTGGTAAGGACGTTTCCGGGAGGATGATCAAGAACTCTTCTCCGCCGATCCTGGAAAATATATCGATCTTTCTGACCACATCCTGGCTGCATTTAACCACTTGCTGAAGAATGTGATCCCCAGCGTCGTGTCCGTAGGTATCATTAATTTCCTTAAAATGGTCAAGGTCAAAATAAATCGCGGATAACGGGCTAGAAAATCGCTTGGCGCGGTCGATTTCATACTGACCCCAGCGATCCAAACCCCGGCGATTGAATAAATTTGTGAGGGGATCTGTGATTGCCATTTCCTGGATCTCTTTATGGAGGCGGGCGTGGACCAGGGCTATCGCCGCCTGGCTCGCAAAAGCAGACAAGGTCTCAGCTTGCTCCAGGTGATAAAAATTCCTGGTCTGATTGTTCAGCGATAAAAATCCAATCACCTTATTCCCGTCCAGAATGGGAGCTCCTGCCCACGATAGGACTCGTTCCGTAGTTTCCGTTTTTACCCAGTCAGGATCCGCGTTCGTATCTGGGATGATGATGGGTTTTTTGGTTTCAGTCATTTTTTCCAGAGTGATGAAACGGGTAACATCAAATGGGGCTACCGTTTGTTTATCGGCCGGATCCTGATAGACCTGTCCGTAACCTTGTTGGCGAACAACAATTGCATTGCCATTTTCAATCAGGATCAGATTTGCAGAATGGTAGGGTATAACGGTTATTATTTGGGACAGGATCTGATCTAAAACTACTTCCAGGTCCAGGGAGGACTGAATGGCGCGGCCGGTATGCTGGAGAGCTTGAGCAAGCCTTCTCTGTTCGCGTTCTGCCTCAAAAGTCCGGGCATTATTGATAGCGATCGCTGCCTGATTGCTAAGCAGATCCAGGACTTGAAGCAGTTGATCATCAAGTTCACCGGGCTCAAAAAAAGTGATATTCATGACCCCGATGACGGTTCTATGGAAAATCAAGGGCAAACTGACCAGCGAGCCTGTTTTCCAATTTCCCTGTAAACTCTTTTCTGCCTGGATATCGGGAATCAGAATCCGCTCACCTCTGCTGGCTGTTTTGTAATAAATGCTGTTCTTATTCAGGGGATGAACCGGATCACGCTGGACTTGATCAGCATACTTTACAGCACCGAACTCCAAAGTTTTTCCATCATAGAGGAAAATATGGCTGTCCCGGGCTGATACCAGGGACAATACCTGGGCCAGGATACTGTCAAGGACCTGTTTTAAGTCCAGATTATCTGATAATTGGATATTAGCTTTCCGCAAAGAATCAGCCAGGATCCGCCGTTCCCGCTCAGCTTCGATAAATTGAATATTAATGATCGCTGAAGCTGCCTGATCAGCCAGGAGGCGCAGGATGGTGATATCTTCATCTTCGAAGGTTTTGGGATAGGGATACCAGATATTCAACACACCGATAACGCTGGTGGATGCTTTCAGAGTGAAGGCAATGACGGCTTCTTCTTGATTTGTCAACCCCGGGGGTATATCCTTGAAATGCTGCAGATTGGATATGATCAAATCCTGATTGATTGAACCCGCTAACTGTGATATTTCCTGCTCGCCTGGATGGGAGAACGGCAAGGATTGCTGGCGATTCTTGCCCAATGATATATAAAATTCCTGATATCCATTCTGGGATAAAAATACGCTGGTATCATAAGCCGGGGTTAGTTCGAGGATTTGGCTCAGCACAGATTGGAGGCTGGTTTCGAGCTGATCACTGGAGGCTAGATTGGAACTGGCCCTTTGCAGGGAATCGAGCTCCCGGGCTCTTAAATTCAAGTGTTCTTCGATCAGCTTTCTATAGATTATGGATCCTAAAGTCTGGCCGATACTTCGAAATGTGTTTATCTCCGCTGCATCGATATTATTCTCTGCCTGATTGTCCTCAAAGCCGAGAAAACCCCAGAGGGAAAGATTGGCATAGATTGGAAAAGCAACGAACATTCCCTCTTTATCAAAATTAAATTCATCCCTGATGCCAGTTGGTAGATCTTTGAGATCGCCGAATTCTGGAATTCCATTCTGGGCTCTCTCGATCCAGCCCCGGAGCTCCTGAGAGATCGATGCCTGGTTTGACCCTTGGGAAAGATTGTCTTCACTGCCCCAGTAGTGGTGAGTACTGGCAGTGAAATCAATCGTGCTTTCTCCGGTAAACTGCAGGATAACAAGATGGTCAACACCGGCAGCAGCGCCGATCTTTTTGAGCAGTAGGGGCATCTTGTTCAGCCAATCCTGGCTGCTCATCAGATCGATTGTCAGCTGGTTGGTTGCTTCTAGGACACGGGAAAGTTTTTTGAGTTTACGATTGTTCTCTGTTAGGGAAGATAATTCCTGGCGGGAACGAACCTGGATATCCCGCAGATGACCGATAAACATACCGGTTATTGTTAAGATAGCTAATCCTGTCAAGTGATCAAGCAGCAATGCATTCAGGTTGGAAGAGAAACCATTCTGGAAGAATGCCATACCAAGATGAGCTGAAATAGATGCAAAGGATGCTATGGCACCAGCGGCCAAGCCCAGAAACCAGGCAGATATGATCACTGGCAAAGCACCGAGAGCAAAGAGAACCCAGGAGGTTTCAATCCGGGAAAAATAGAACAAACCACCAAGGTAGATTATCCAGCTGATGATCAGCAGGATCCAATCAGGCAGGTCAGATTGTAGCTTCTCTCGTAGACTGATATTCATATACCTTGATGCGTCACATATTTTCTTTTACCGAGAGCTGCTCAACCGTTAAAAACGAATAAAAAGCCATAATAATGCCAGGCTAACTGTGATAAATAAGGCTGGCAAACCTTTCCGCAAGAAATAGCTATATGATATTCGGTAGCCGGCACGTTCTGCGATCCCGGCAGTGATCATATTGGCGGAGGCACCGATCAAGGAGCCGTTGCCGCCCATGGCAGCACCAATCGAAAGGCAGTAGAATAAAACTTTCGATTCTGCTCCGGGTATGATCAGGGTGAGATAGGCAATCACTGGCAGCATGGCAGCTGTGAACGGAATGTTGGCAATTATCATGGAAAGCAAAGCGCTGAACCAGGTAACCACAATCATGGCCAAGACTAAATTTTCTCCGATCAGGTTACCGATCACGGTTGCGATCAGACTGATAAATCCAACTTCCTGGATCGCACCAACAACCATGAACAATGACATGAAGAACACCAGGGTCGTCCAATCGACAGCACCGATCATCTCTTCGATATCAGGTCGGATCCATATCAACAAAGCGGAGGCACCGATCAGGGCAGTAACAGATGGCAGCAGGTGGATCGATTCACCAAATATGAATAAAAGCAGCATTCCTCCGCCAATCCAGCCAGTCTTCTTCAGGTGGTCGGGATTGGTTATTTTCCCCCGTTCCTCCAGTTTTTCCAACAAAAGCTGCGAACCGGTCCTCTCTCCCGAGAGTTCATTCCTGTAAGTCAGCCAGCTGTAGACAACCAGGCCAAGAAAAGCCATTAATACGCCTGGAGTTAAATTGATCAGAAAATCATTAAAGGTGATCTTGGCAAAGGATCCGATCAGGATATTCGTGGGCGTTCCAATCAGTGTGCTGACACCTATGACATTGGACGCAAAGACTTCAGGGATTAGGAATACCAGTGGTGACAGATTAAGCGCGAGAGCAATCTGAACTGTGATCGGTGTCATCAGCAGCATCGTTGTCACATTATCGAGAAAAGCCGATGCGATCCCGGTTATTAACATTAATACTGGCAGCAAGATCCACATCCGTCCATTTGAGACCCGGTAGGCAAAATACGCCATCCAGTGAAAGATACCGGTATTCTCTACAACCGCGATCACCATCATCATTCCCATGATCAAAAAGATCACATTCCAGTCGATATAACTGATTGCCTGGGAGAAATTGAATACGAAGAGTTCTTCCGCAAATGGTCTTCCTAGATAACTTACTGCCATCAATAGACTAGCACCCGCAAAAGCAGCCAGAGTATTATGCAAAAATCCTGTGGCGATCAGGATCAATACCAGGACAAAAACCAGGGCAGCTATCCAGAAAGCTAAGGAGATTTCTCTCTCCAAGGTTAGCAGTGGAAGTGGAACCGAGTTCCCTTGCTGGAGGGTATTAATATCTTTCAAGCTGACAGAGTAGGAAAAGTACTGGAAATGTGGTCGATCGAATTTGACGATAAGTTCATCCGGTACGGGCTCGGTAACCTGGAGTGTGTAGCTTCCATCCGGCTGGGTTTGGCTTGAGGAAAGCAGCACAGTGCCATCATTTGTGGTTAAATCGATTTGAACACCTTTTATGGGTTGAAATTGTGCATCCTGAACCCTTCCAAAAAGAAAAATTTCAGTCGGATCAATCCCCGCAGCGTCGACTTTTTCCATCGAAGTCAGGAAAATAGCCAGAGCTATGAGAAGTAAAGTGATGCTGACTGATCTGGTCTTGTTCACGATATAACCTTTTTTGTGAAAAATGAAGGTCAGGAGTCAGAAAAGGAAAATATTGCTCTATTCTATCGGGGAGTCTTGGACCTGGGCAGAGGAGAATACTACCTCAGCCTGACAAACTTCCTTGATCCTGTCTGCAAATATATGCAAACGCTCGAGGGATAAGAGGTTGTTTTCTCCTTCTTCCTCAGGACGCCCCAGCACCACGTACAGGGGTTTTTCTTGTTCACAATAAGCGATGATTTCATCAACAACTTGACCATCCCTGATCACACCCTCAGATGTCACGCCCTGATTGACGGCTTCTTCCTGGGCACTCAAGAGGATGAATTCTCCCATCTCACTGATTTCCTGGGCAATATGATTCGTTTTACTGCTGGTTGACCGGGTCAGAAAATCGAGATTTACGACATAGAGGAAATAGATTATTTCACCTGTAGCCTGGGCTAGCTGGATCGATTTGCTAATTGTCGGTTGACTTGATGGTCCTCCGCGAATAGCGCAAAGTATACCCGGCATTATTTTCACCTTCCTGTGCGTTCAGATCGTAAATTGGATACTCACATATCGGTGACTAGTAAATAGTCCAGTGTTATTTATACTCTATCTACCAAGAATTATGGAGGTGAATTTATGGAGTTGATGTACCCGTTGGCGTTGAATAGGGTGTTGGTGTCAGCGTCAGGTCTTGGCTGGGATCCGGAAAACCTTGCAGCGCCGTTAGAATAGCCAATTCGACCTTGTTTTCTGCCAGGGAAGGATTTCCGGGCAAATCCTCTATTGTTTCAGTTACCAGGTCGAGGAGATTGCTGAGAACTGCCTGTTGAGACACCTGGGCCTTGGTATAGAGCGATTCAAGCTCTACCTTTACCAGCTCAAGCTGGTCTTCTGCCTCGCCAAGATTGGCATGGGCCAGGTATTGATTTGTCAATATCAATGAGTCTAATATTTTCAGAAGACCTAAATCATACTCGAGATCCAAGCGGTTGATCTGGGCGGTTGCCAGGGCTGATAAGTTATTGTCCGCAGACCCCTGCCTGGCATCCAAAGTGGCTAGAAGTATATTTTGTTCGGACACCAACTGAACACCCATCTCAACTGTTGCTCGTAGAGACCTAAAATCAGTATTAAGGTTTAGATCGGAATTCAGGCTCTCCAGCGTTGATTGCTGGGTTAGATTGGTGGATTGCAGGTTAATGATTTGCTCTTCGAGGGATTGTTGGGTTGCCTTGAGATAATTTAGTTCTGTTTGGTTGTTCTCAATTGGTTCGAAAACCCGCTGCTCAATGTACGGGATCCAGCCGAGAGCAGAAAAATAGATCACTAGACCAATAATAATGCCGGTAATCAGGACTAGGATCAGGCGCAGTATTATTCCGGGTACGCTGTTTTTGCCAGTATTGCTTTTACTTGATCGATCTGATGGGGTTTGAATATTTTCATTCATAACAGGCCAACTTGTTGGATGATGTTCCTAGTTTCCTATATGTAAAAAGCCGTTCCATCGAATGAAACGGCTTGAAAACAAGGGTCGGGATTTAGCGACCCAATTTTGGGACCAGACGTTTAATTCTTTTCTTTAATCCACTGGCTTCGACCTCGTGCATCGTTTTCATGTCATCAAGGGAGCGTTTGGATTTTTTCCTCCGCAAATGCCCGTGGTAGCCTTTGGTTCGAAGTATTTTTCCGCTGCCAGTTTTCCGGAAGCGTTTTGAAGTTGATTGATGTGTTTTGATGCTTTTCTTACCCATATAAGTATTTCTCCTGGCAAATCTTTATTTTGCCTTGGTTTTCTTGGTCCTCTTGGTCTTTTTCGGTTTCTCTGGTGGTTTGATTTTCCTTAATATTTTATTGATTTCCTTGTTCGCGTCCTGGACAGAGATGTCGCGGGTTGCTGACCATTCCGAAGCTATTTTCTTCTTAATATTTGCGTGCGCTCTCTGTTCGGTTGTATTTAATTTATTGTCTGCCCGCTTTGCTTGCAGATCTCTTAATAAAGTGCAAAACCCTTCCAGATCTCCATCTTCTGTGACGGCATTGATCCGATTCTTGCGAACAGTATGTTTGCTGTCCATCATTTCAGGGAGGGATTCAAGGATGGCGATCGCTTTCTGCAGTTTATCCTCACTAACAACAGGGCGAATTCGTTCAGGATCCAGATTATCTGTAGGAATCCAGTAGGTACCGTTTCGGGTCTGGACCTTATAGTATTCCTTGACTTCTCCATCCAGCGTTTTCTTTTCTTTGCCTTCCACCTGACCAACACCATGGTGGAGGTGGGAAACCCAATCTCCCTTTCTAAATGATTTTATTTCTTCTGCCATATTTTACTCCATTGCTTGAACTATCCGGAGTAAAAATTCCAGCCAGCTATTTTATCACAGCGTTCAGGAATTTTTATTTTTTTCCAGATAATCTCGCAGGATTCTCTGAATTCGCGGCTGCCGTAATCGGCGCAGAGCCTGGGCTTCAATTTGCCTGACCCTTTCTCTCGATACACCGACTTTTTCACCAACTTCCTGCAAGAGTATGGCTCTTACCGTCAGGGACACCATAGCGTAGCCGCAAGATTCGAACCTCCCTGGATGGGAGAGCTTCCATGACTTCTTCGAGGTGTTCTTTAAGCAAATGTTTTGTCGCCGTTTCGTCGGGCAGGGGCGTTTCCAGGTCTTCTACAAAATCTCCCAGAACTGCATCGCCTTCTTTTGTGGTTGGCATTTCCAGGGAGAGCGGCCGTCGGGCAACTTTCATCATGTATTGGACTTTTTCAGGAGCCTCATCCAGAGCTTCGGCTAATTCTTCAATCGAAGGATCCCGTTCAAGGGATTGCTTGAGGTCATTCTGCATCCGGAACATTTTGGAGATCTTGTCGCCCATGTGCACGGGTACTCGAATCGTCCGGCCTTGATCTGCAATGGCTCTGGTGACAGCCTGCCGAATCCACCAGGTTGCGTAGGTTGAAAACTTATAGCCCCGCAGATAATCAAATTTTTTTGCTGCCCGCATCAGGCCGATATTACCTTCCTGGATCAGGTCTAGAAAAGGTACACCCCGGCCCATATATTTTTTAGCAACGCTGATGACCAGCCGGGAATTGGCTGTAATCAGATGGTCCAGTGCTGTCCATTCATCTTCGATCATATTGTGGAGTTCTTCCTGTCGATCTCCAGGGACATTTCCCCGCGCCATTTCTTTTCGGGCTAGGCGTCCCCGTTCAATCCGCTTGGAGAGGTCTTTTTCTTCGTCTTTGGAGAGCAGCGGGATGCTGGCAGCTTCCTTGAAATAAAGTTCGATCAAATCATTCGTATCTATGCTGCTGAGGCGATTCTCTAGATCCTCTTCTAGCTCGTCATCCTCTTCGTTTTCAAGTTTGCCATTTCCCCCTTCCTCGCTAAGCATAACCTCGATTTCCTCTTCGTCATCTTCCTCGATATAGGGGATATCCTCCTCGAGCAGCGAGGCAAATGCTTTTTCAAGACTGGAGACATCTTTTTTTGCATCTGGGAAATAATTTAGTATATTGGAAAAGGTAACGAATCCCTGGGAATGTCCAAGTTCTATGAGTTCGTGGATGGGATTCAAGACCGTATTCTTTTCAGGTTTGGATGAGTCTGGAGTTTGTTTTACTCATAGATAATCTCGAAACTGATAGAAGAATTTAATAAAGTAGAAGATTACAAACCAGCTAAAACTCTCTGAATGATCACCTGAGCAGATTTCCTCAGAATCATTCTTCCAAATCAAAGGCGGATTTGTTTATTCGCTTTTGTCATTCTCTGCAGTAGTCGCAGCGACTGAGGGGGGTGGAGCTTGCCCTTTTTTATGACGATAAACAATCCGGCCCCGGGAGAGATCGTAGGTTGACATCTCGACGGTAACACGGTCTCCAAGCAGAACACGGATATAATATTTGCGCATTTTTCCTGCGAGATAGGCTAAAATCTCGTGTCCATTATCTAGTTCAACTAAAAATTGTGTTCCAGGCAGGGATTTGGTAATCGTCCCTTCCATTCTCACTTTTTCTTCTTTTTTTGCCATGCTTCCTCTTCGTTTTTAATGCGACATTGTGAGCAACAATTGAATATTGCCAGATACTTGAAGACCGAGTTCCGGATCGTATTTCCAGGCTTAATATGTCCGAATGCTTTGTTTCTTCTGTCGGCGTTTGTTTGCCAGCCGACGCTTTCGCCGACGGATCGCTTTCTTTCGCTGGATTCGACTCAGTTCGCTCTTGGAAACAAACCACCTCTTACGGCGAACTGTGCTCAGAACACCGCTCCGGGATACTTTTTTCCGAAAACGCTTCATCATCTGCTTCTGCGATTCGTTAGGTCGTAGATCAACTTTTACAGCCAAGACTTCTCACATCCTTTCTTTTCGGCTTTGACATATAAAAGGGCGAGACTATCACTCACCCTTTACGGTCAATGGCCTAAATTTCTTTGAAAAATGCTCTGCAGCAAATCTAGCGGTTGATTCCGCTTGGGCCTATCACCTCACCAGTATACCGCTTAAAACTTACAATGCAATATTAAATACGAGGAAATAACTTACGAAATACTTACATTGACCCCTAAATAGAGCTATGCTAGAATGATTTTATGGATCCTGGACAAAATCGGGCTGGAAATGGCCTTCGCGCTAATGGAGAACAAGCTGCCTTGCCAAGCTCTTTCGAGGTTGACGATTACTTCCAGTATCCACTGCCGGTAGGTCTATTCCTGGTTGATCCGGCGCTGAGCAAGGTCCGCCTGAACACCCATCTGGCAAAACTGCTGGGGTACTCCGAGCAGTCTGCTGAGCGTCTATCATACCAGAATTTCCTGCAGAATCTTGTTGCAAAAACTGGATATTCTGGATTTGTAAGAGAGAATTTTTTTGAAAGATTTTTGGTAGAGATAGAAAACCCATCCTTGATAGTAACGTTCAAAGATGATCCTGAAAGGCACTATAAAGTATTCATTTTCAACAATCATGCTCAAGAAGGATTGAAGAATTTTGGTGGGGTTTTTATTGATCTGAGTGCTGATCTGCAGGTGATCAGGCAGCAGATGAAGATCCTGGTCGATCTGTGCCAAAAATCCCGGAAAACGAGTGCAGCCGCCGGGGGAAATCTGCAAGCTTTGGCAGGAAATCTACAAACCTGGAACGTTGATACGGTCAAGGATTTTATCCTTGATACCCAGGCTCAGGTCGCTTCATTAAATAGCACTCTCGACCTGGCATTGAATTTCATAAATATACTTTACGAAAGAACTTATTATCCTGAGACGATTAATTTCCGGGATTTATTGTTTAGAATTATCCAGGATTATCCTGGAATTAATCTTTATGATCAGGACCCAAATTATTCTGAAAAAACAGCAATACCCGTTCATCTAGATCCTGGGCTAACAAGTTTGGCAATTGGATATCTGCTGGATGAAATATCAGCATATATCCAGCCTGATGACCCTGTTGATGTTGTACTCACCCAAGATGGTGACCGGGTGCGAGTCAATCTTCAGAGCAGCCGAAAGCTTCAGCTTCCTGGATTCTCCAGTGATATCGCCGAAAATTCTCAAGGCCCGCTCAATCCAACGATGATCCTGGCTAAAAATATCATAGCTTCCCAGGGAGGAGAGGTTTACCTGAGCAACCATTCTGCTGAAATGGGGATGGGAATAAGTGTTAATCTTAACCTGCCGATCTTCAAAGGGTTTGGCAGGTCTGAAAAAGTCAGCTTGCGTTTAACAAAAACTCCTCCGGGAACTGACCCCGGGAGAGTAATCCTGGTAGTACCAGAGCCAGAATATCAGCTTTCTATCCAAGCTGCTCTCGCCAAAGAAGGCTACCGGGTTGATCTGGCAATCGCAGGGAACACCGCGCTCGACATGGTCCAAAGAATAAATCCCGCGGCTATTATTACATCCAGGATTCTACCCGAACTGGATGGATTACTGCTAACCCAGGGAATTCGGCGTTGGTCTGCTGTTCCGATAATTATGATAAGCTCCAGCAGCAAATCCGCCGATCTGATCCAGGCATTCGAAGCAGGGGTAGATGATTATCTTAGTGAACCAATCTTGGTAGAGGAGCTAATTCTCAGGTTGCGATCCATCATCAAGCGAAATAAACCATCCAGCCAGGCAGAAATTCCAGATACCTATCATCAGGGCGATATTAGAATTGACTTCTCTTCTGGACAGGTTTGGAGAAAGGGAAATTCCCTTCGCCTAACGCCAATTGAATACAACTTGCTGGTCTATATGGCCCGCCAGGGTAAACAAATCATGACCTATGAACAGCTTTTAGATAGGGTTTGGGATGGACCTGAGAAAGGTTCCAGGCAGGGTTTATTCGTTCACATTAAAAGGCTGCGGGAAAAAATAGAATCAGACCCCAAAAATCCAAAGATAATCAGGAATAAATGGGGTGTGGGATACGAATTTAGTCCCTGAGCGTTGGCAGCATTTGACAAAAAATCTTATCTTTGTCATAATTTGAAAAAATGGTTAATGGCCAGTTTTGAGAGAAAGGTTTATTGATATTATTTCCTTTCTGTAGAAGATCAGGCAAATCCGGCACTAAATTAGTCAGGTGAGGTTCGAGCAACCAATGGAAAATGAGCTATTGAACACGGAAGCAGATCCTGAACAGCCAGACCAAAAGGCTGGAATTAAAGCCGGCCAGCCGGCTTGGTTTCAAAACAATGTCGCTGAATCCGGTGGTGATAAACCACAGCAAGGTCAGATCCTGAAGGGCAAGATCACCAAAATCGAGGAAAAATCGATTCTGCTCAATGTCGGATTTGAAAGGGAGGCGATCGTACCCTTCCAGGATCTTGACAAGGTCGAGCCTGAATATCTCACCGCGCTGTCTGTGGGTGATGAGGTCTTTGTCAGTGTTACCAGAACACCCCTGGGGGATGACGATCTATTGGTCTCATTGAGCAAAGGTCTTGCCCATGAAACCTGGTTGAAAATCACCCAGCATGCAGAAAACAACGATCTGCTTGAATTGGAAATAGCCGATCAAAACAGGGGTGGATTGATGGTCGATTTTGAAAATGTCAGAGGCTTCATTCCAAATTCTCATATACCATCAATTCGAAGGGGAACAGGCGCACAGAAAGCTGGAGAGATTAAGGCTGAATTAATTGGCAAAAAAATGCAGCTCAAGGTCATAGAATTTAATCCTGAAGAGCGGAGATTGGTCTTTTCAGCCCGGGTTGACCAAAAAGGTCAACGCCAGGCGAAGCTTGATCAGATCCAAGTGGGATCAGAGTATAAATCCAGGATTGTAAACGTGGTCGATTTTGGAATATTTGTTGACCTGGATGGCATAGATGGATTAGTACATAAATCCGAGATCGGGTGGGAGAGATTAGGGAATCCGAAAAAGGAATTTAAAATTGGGGATGAAATCGAGGTAAAAGTACTCGAGGTTGATCGTGAAAAAGAACGAGTTAGTCTGAGCCGGAAAATTCTACTTCCAAATCCCTGGTTAAAGCTGGCTGAAAAGTATCAGGTAGGGGATCTTGTGGAAGGGGTTGTGATCTCAGTTGTGGAGTTTGGAGCCTTTGTCGAGCTTCAACAGGGACTGCAAGGACTAGTGCATATCAGTGAAATTGGTTATTTAAACACAGATGATCCCAAAGCTGCCGTCAAGAAAGGTGACCCTGTGCTGGTAAAAATCTTAGGTCTTGATCCTGACCGGGAAAGAGTATCCCTGAGTATGCGCAAAGTTCCAGTCTCTGAACAAATGGATTGGATGATGAATCTGGAAGATGCTCAGGATGCTGATCGACTGGATATTAACCGTACAGGCAATCCTGAATTGATCCAGGAAATGGATCCGGAGTTGGCTGATCCTGGATCTGCGGGGAACGAGGTCGATTAAGGAAAGTCCACCTGGACTGATAAACAAGGCGTCAGCGAACAACAGTTTTTTTATTGAACATGGTGACCTTTTCGATGGCCTCGGATTAAAATACCCCGATCTGCTCTAAAAAAACATCATCACGCAGGCAGGCTGCCGGGTATGATTGCGGACCTTGTTTTTATTGGAATGATGTTTCTAAATCTAGGGTATTCGATTGATCATCAAGCTCGAGATCATCTTCAATAATGCTGCAGCTGCAGCTGTTCCCCTCTAAGCACTCCTGGCAGCAAAAAAACAAGCGGCTTTTTTCTTCCGGCTCCCAAAGTATCTCGATACCGCACCCATCGCACCAGAGAGTATCTTGATATCTAACCATCCGACACCTCCTTTAGAAAGGTTTCTGTCCTGATCCACCTTCAAGCTGTTCTTCTGACAACATAGTTTCCAGGTCAGCGATATTTCATTTCACTGATCTGAAAAATACAGCAGGAACAATTCAAACCATCCGCCGTCAATATTTTTAATATAGCAAAGATTGGATTTGATTTCAAGCAGTGAATGATAAATCGATCAGATATTTAACCAGCGGCTTGCTCTCTTTGGCAGATCAGCGAGCGGTCCATGCTGTCGAGTGCAGTTGGGCAAAGAGCTTATGAATAGAGGACCATAGCTCTTAGTTATCAAGCGTTTATCAAATATTGCCACTACCCCAACATCCTGTTTAGTTCGGATCAAACGCCCAAACCCCTGCCTGAAGCTGAGAATTGCCTCTGGCAGCATGTATTCCTGGAAGGAATCCTGATATGTTTCAGACCTGGCAGCGACTATGGGGTCTGAAGGAACCTGGAAAGGAAGCTTAGCGATCACCAGGACTGAGAGATCCTGTCCGGGAATATCAACTCCCTCCCAAAAAGCTCTCGTTCCAAGCAGGACAGCTTGTTCCGCCTGACGAAAACTTGTCAATAAAGTATGGGGGCTGGGTCCGCTGCCTTGTTCATAGACAATGATTCCTTCCTGGGCCAGCGGGGCGGTTATAGCGCCAGCAGTTTTTTGCAGCTGACTGTAAGACGTGAAAAGAACTAATGTTTTGCCCCCGGTCTCTTTGCATAAATCGATCAAACCCTTGTTGATGTAGAGTTGATGTCCTTTGAAATCTGACGGTTCTGGAATATCTTCAACCAGGTAAAGTAAAGCTGCATTCTGATAATCAAAGGGAGAACCTAAGGCTAATTCTTCAGCATCGTTAGCCTGAAGCCTGTGGCGTATATAATCAAAACTGCCGTTTGTGGTAAGCGTGGCCGAGGTCAGGATCACAGACCTTTTATCAAACCAGATGTGCTGCTCCATAAGATTGCCGATGTGCAGCGGAGCTGCCTGGATCGCGATGGCTGGGTTCTGAGGTGGAGATTCGATCCAATAAATCATATTCGGATCCGGTTGAAAGACAAGATTATCGATATTCTCATACATCTCGAATAATTCCCTCGAGATCTCCCTGAGATCATTAAGAATTGTTTCAAACTGATTTTCATCGATGTCCTTGGAGTTTAATATCCCGCTGATAGTTTCCCAAAGTTTCTGGATATCTTCTAGCAACCCGTGGATTGATTGCCGGGCTTGATCCCACCCAACCTCAATTTCATCCCAATCAGGTTGGAGACGGGTTGCAGGAACAATTCGCATCTGCTGGGTATACCGGCTGGCAGGATTTCCTCCCAGCGATCGCTGCAGGAAACTCTGCATAATCCGAAAAACATCATCCATGCGACTTTCTGATTTGAATGAGCGGGAAATGATCGATTGAACGAGTTGATTCAGGGCAGCATAATCAGCTGGAGATAGATTTTCCTCACCCAGGGATAAGATCCAATTCAGGATGCCTGCCTTTTCATCTCCGAGGTTTTTTAATGATCTTCTGAGCAAAGATTGTGATGTGTAAAAACTCAAGGCGCTGGTGGTTGCGTTTTCCAGATGATGGGCTTCGTCGATCACCAGTGTGTCGTATTCCGGAAGGACCCGATTACCAGTCGCTACATCTGCGAGCAGAAGCGCATGATTAACAATTATCAGGTGGGACGAATGAGCCCTCTGCCTCGCCCGATAAAATGGGCAGCGGCCGCCGGTTCTTTTCAAGCAACCCTCGGTTGAACAATCTTCGTGTTCAGCGGATACCCTGTTCCAGATCCTGCGTTCCCTCGGACCATTCAGGTTGATCTCCCCTTTATCTCCAGTCTGACTGGATTCCAGCCAGACCAGGATTTTTCCAAGCACCCGCATTTCTTCCTGGTTTTTGGGTTTGCTTTTTCTCAGAGCTTCCAGGTGGTGAGGGCAAAGATAATTTGACCTGCCTTTTAATACTGTCGCCTGGCATTCAAGGTTGAGTGTACCCAGGAGCAGGGGTATATCTTTGCTGATCAGCTGGTCCTGGAGATTGATCGTATTGGTTGATATCACCACGCGCTGTGGATTTTTAGAAGCCCAAATCGCCGCTGGAATCAAATAGGCCAGGGATTTGCCGATACCAGTGCCAGCTTCGATCAGGTAATGCCGGCCATCTGAGATAGCCCGCGAAGCTGCCCGGAGCATTTCTACCTGTTCTGATCGATGTTCATAATCAGGGAAGGATTTCTGGAACGGTCCACCAGGTTCCAGGATTGCCGCAACTTCTTCCAGGTTAAGGTCTTTCAAGGATTCCAAAGGCTGAAGTGGTTCAAGATCCTTTGGCGGAGGTTGGGCTAGGATTGGATTTTGATAGGCCTCGATATTGGAGCCTGATTTTTTTTCCTGGAGAGCCCAGGAAAAAGGAAGGCTGCCTCCCCAGTTCGTGTTATTACTCAACCTGACAATTTCCGCAAGGAGCGGAAGGGGCAGGTCCAGGATCATTTGGTACATGAGCTGATAGATAGCCTGAGTGACGAGGGTATCATCCAGGGCTCGATGGGTAGCTCTCAGGGGAACATTAAGCACCTGTCCCAGTGCTCTTAGGTTGTATCGCCCCTCTGAGGGGAGAACCACTGAGGCCATTTCGTAGGTGTCAATAGAGGGATTCTTTTTAAAGGCACCTGCTTCCCGCAGGAATGACAAGTCAAACTGGACATTATGGCCGATCACCGGTGCATCTCCGACAAAATCTAAGACTTGTTTAATAGCATCTTCGATCAGGGGGATTTTGTCACCTCGCACCATCGCATCGCTGATCCCGGTCAGTTCTGTGATAAACCGGGGTATCTTGATTCCAGGGTTGACCAGGGTAGAGAATTCTTCCTGGGTGCCCGCGTTTGAAAATCGGACAGCACCAATTTCTATGATCCGGTCTGTTTTTGAATCAAGACCAGTCGTTTCTATGTCTAGTGCTACCAAAGTTTTCGAAGACATACCCTACCTATCTCTGGGCAAGATCAATTACCCGACCGTGATTGCTAAAAGTGAAGTGTTTATTTAGGATTGCCCAAAAGCCTGGATGATCCGGGCAACATGTTTTGCGCCTTTCAGATATAAATCAATTCTGATATTTTCATCTGGCGCATGGGCATTGCTCCCTGGATATCCAATTCCGGTTGTCACAACCGGAAGATCTAAGGTATGTATAAACTCGTAATTAGGACCAGACCCTCCCACAATTGGTACTAATTCCATCCGCTGACCGTAGGCGTCTGCTGATGTACCAACAACCAGATCAACAAACGGATGGTCTGGATCTGTCCGGGCGGCTGGCTCTCCCCCCATAAATTCAATCTCGATATCTGGGAATCCGTTTCGATCAAGATGTTCCCGCAATTGGGTCAGAACTTTTTTGGGCTTCTGATCGGGGACCAGTCTGAAATCCACTTTGGCGGATGCCCTGGCAGGAAGAACAGTTTTTGATCCTTGCTCCTGGTAGCCTGACGTCAATCCACAAATTGTGCAGGTCGGTTCAAAGACACTGGCCACTCTTAATGCAGTTTCATCAGGATAATCGTGCAGGAAGTGGTGGATGCCATAACGGGATAAGTACTCATCCGCAACCGCGGGTAAGGAAGCCAGCATTTCAATGTCCCTGGCTGTGGGGGGCACAATATCGTCATAGAATCCTGGCAGAAGGATTTTTTCATTCTGATCTTTAAGTGAATTTAATGCCCAGACGAGCCTCCAGGCAGCATTGGGGAAGATCGAGCCGCCCAATCCTGAATGAACATCCATTTGGGCGGTAGTTACTGACAATTCCACATAACAGATACCTCTTAATCCGAGATACTGCATGGGAACATCGCGGTGGTCCACTCCGCCAAATTCCCAGATACAGGCATCTGCCTGCAGCAGGTCCTGGTGCTTCTTGATAAAGTCTGGTAGGTGGACACTGCCTATTTCCTCCTCACCTTCAAGGATAAATTTTATATTGCAGGGCAGATCTCCAGCTTCTTCCAACAACGCATCAATCGCAAACAGGCGGCTGGTGAAATGACCTTTGTCATCGCTGATACCTCTAGCGTAGATTTTTCCATCCCTTTCCTGCGGATCAAATGGAGGAGAGGTCCAAAGATCGAGGGGCTCTGCGGGTTGAACATCATAGTGGTTGTAGAAAAGCAGGGTTTTATCCAGCTGTCCCTTACGTTCTGCGACCACAACAGGAAAGCCTGCAGTGGGGAAGATTGTGCTTGAAAACCCTCTTTTTTCCAGCATGCTAACTGTCATCCGGGCAGTTTCATCCATGCCGAGATTTTGGGCAGCTACACTGGGTTGGGCGCAGAATCTTTTAAGTTCGGATAAACTGAGTTCGAGGTTTGATTCGAGAAAATTGTCAACGTTTTTGATATTGATCATAATGGCTGCTCCTGCAGCATGGCATCTATCCGGGCCACTATTAAATCGAGGGCGACATGGTTGTATCCACCTTCCGGAATAATCACATTTGCGTAGCGTTTTGATGGTTCGACAAATTCCAGGTGCATGGGCCTGACCGTTTCAAGATATTGCTTGATTACACTCTGGGTGGTGCGGCCGCGCTCTTCGATATCCCTTTTAAGACGCCTGATGAAGCGGAGATCAGCGTCGGTATCTACATAGATCTTCAGATCGCATAAATCTCTCAAATCTGGCTCAGCGAGGATCAAAATTCCTTCTACTATCAGGATCGGCTGCGGCTCAATCAGGGTGGTCACTCCAGTCCGGCAATGTTTTGTAAAATCGTAGGTTGGCAGCTCAATTGACTCACCATCTCGCAGGCGGAGGATATGGTCGATCAAAAGCTCGGTTTCCAGGGAAGAGGGATGGTCAAAGTTCACCAGCGATCGTTCCTCCACAGTGAGACCATCGATCTCTCGATAATACGCGTCGTGAGGGAAGAAGGCGATCTTTTCTGGACCAACAGTTTTGAGGATATAGTCAGCAATAGTAGTTTTTCCAGATCCGGTTCCACCAGCAATTCCGATTACAAGGGAAGTATGTTTTTTTGTCATCTTAGCTGTATTATACTTGAAGGTAAGTCTGACCTGGATAAACTGCTTTCATTAGTGCCCATTCTGGAAGACTCCTGCAACCGGATCTCAATTTTCTCGTATATTGTAGTTAATCAAGGGAGATAATTTGATGAAAAAAATCACATTTTTGATTATTTTGCTCAGCATCATGGTTCTGTTGAGCGCCTGTGCTGCGGGACCAAATGAACTTCGAAATACACCTGATGAGGATGGGGATGTGGCGGGATTTTGGAAGGGTATCTGGCATGGTTTGATTTCCCCCATTACATTCATTATTTCATTATTCTCGAAATCTATTTATGTGTATGAAGTCCACAATAACGGAGGCTGGTATACGTTCGGCTTCCTGATCGGCGCATCAATGGTGTTCGGCGGCAGCGGTGGTGGTGCAGCCAGCAGGCGAAAAAAACACAATTAGATCCGCAGGATTTAAAAGTAAGGCATCAGCTTTCGACCCGCAGGGGAGAATCAGGCGGGTCTTCTGCTTTTTTCCCAAGCAATTGGCTTTTCTGATAGGCAGCCCAGACAGCTTTGGAAACTATCGTGCGCAGACCTCCCTTTTCAAGTTGATAGATGGCCTCGGCGCTGGTTCCGCCCGGTGATGTGACCATATTCCTGAGCTGGGCCAAATGAAGATCAGATTGCTGGGCATAATCAACTGATCCCTTGAGTGTTTCGAGGACGATTAAACTGGCATCTCGCCTGGAAAAACCCAGGTGAACAGCGGCATCGACCAGGGCTTCAGCAAGTAAGAACACATAGGTCGGACCGGTCCCACTGACAGCAGTTGCCATGTTTAAAGTATCTTCATGTTCAACATATAATTCCTTACCCATAGCTTCCAAGATTACCCTGGCATCAGCCCGCTGGTCCTCAGTAACAGTGGTTGAGGCGGTCCAGACGGTCATGCCAGCACTTATTTGAGCAGGGGTATTTGGCATCGACCGGATGACTGCTTCGTGTTTGAGACCTTTTTGGATTTTTGAGATCGGCATGCCAGCGACAATTGAAAATACCAGGCATCCTGAAGGTATCTTTCCATTTAATTGCCCTAGTACTGCGGGAAGGACCTGGGGTTTTACCGAAAGGATGACTATATCTGCTGCGATGACGGCATCTGCATTATTATCCGTAATGCCCACTGAATATTTTTTTGAAATTTGCTCCAGCTGCTCTGGATATGGATCGCTGGACGTGATTTGTTCAGGAGTGAGTTCCTTTTTTCGCAGCAGGGCACCAATCAGAGCCCCCGCCATATTTCCACTCCCGATAACTGCGATTTTTTTGCCAGCAAGACGTTTCATAACTTCCTCCAGCTTTGAGGCTTTTTGGGCAACTTAACCCAGCAATAAATTTTTCTGTGGATCTAATATCGTCATTGTACCATTCCATTAAACCTGAATAACTTCAGACATCAGAATGGTGATTCATAAATTCTTGGTCACCCAGGTATTGGAGCAATTTCTCTGAATACTTCTGATGACTGTCCTGGGTATATTTAACAGTTGTGTAGAGTTGAGCCAGATTTTCCACTCCACTATTGTGCACTTGCTCTCTCAGCCATTTAGATTTCATGTAGCGGTCCCAGCCCCTGGTTTCACGGTCTTGATAGATTTCCAGGATCATCTGATCCGTTGGTTGCTGATAGCGTTCCCAGTGGATTAGACCAGATGCTGGGAGTCGATCCCTGAGGTCAGGATTTTCTGCGGGATAACCGAGCGAGAAACCCACCACCGGAACAACATTTTCTGGCAGAGCAAGGATTTCTCCAATCTGGTCTGCATTCGCAAGCGTGCTTCCTAAATAGCAAATCCCAAGACCTTTTGATTCAGCAGCTAAAGCGACAGTTTGGGAGACAAGAATGGCGTCTATGGCAGCAATCATAAAACTAAAAAAATTATCAAAGTTGTCTGGGGCATGGCTGAGTTCCAGCCAGCGGCGCATTCTGTGGAAATCAGCACAGAATGTCAGCAGCACAGGCGCATCCACAACCATGCTTTGCTGCAGATGTGGTTCAAGAAGCTCAGCCTTCAAGGCGCTGTCCCTCGAAATAATAATTGAATAGGTCTGCATGTTGCCAGAGGACGAGGTCCGAATCCCAGCTTCCAAGATATCCGCCAGGATCTGATCCGGAATTAAATCCTGTTTGTATTTCCTAATTGACCGGTGCTGATGGATCTGATCTATGACTGACATTTATGATCTCCTTACTTGTTCCTGTTCAACTTCTTACCAAAAAGTATACGCTAAAATGACAGGCCGACCACCAGATCTGGATTGATGAGTGCTTTGGCAGGGTATTACTGAGGTATACTGGGAAATATTTAATTAAACTATCAAAAGATCATGAAAACAAAAACTACCCGGGCCTATATCTTATTATTATTAACCGCATTTATCTGGGGTGGCGGTTTTGTCGCCCAGCGATTGGGTACACAGCAAGTTGGTCCTTTTATATTTAACGGTTTTAGATTTCTGATTGGTGGGTTAACTCTGCTTCCGATAATTATTCTGAGAAAGGGCCAAGCTCAAGAGTCTTCTGGAAACCTCAAGCAAACATTAGTCATTGGCAGTGGAGCAGGTCTGCTTCTATTTTTTGGAGCAGCATTCCAGCAGTCAGGTTTAGTGTATACCACTGCCGGAAAAGCCGGATTTATCACCGGCCTCTATGTGATCATTGTGCCATTGCTGGGATTGTTGTGGGGAGATAAAACATCAAGCAATTCCTGGTTGGGGGCAGCCCTCGCTGTGATAGGCCTCTATTTTCTCAGCGCAACTGATGGATTCGCGATCGCCCGGGGGGATGGGCTGATATTAATTGGAGCAATTTTCTGGGCTATCCATGTCCAATTCATTGCCAACTTTTCTTCAGCGGTAGATCCTATCCAGCTATCTTTTGTTCAGACGATGATTACAGCCCTGGTCAGCTTTGCTGTTGGTTTTGCCCGGGAATCTTTTTTAATTCAGCAGGTGATATCAGCCGGGCTGCCTATCCTCTATGGGGGAATTATATCGATTGGCATTGCCCATACTTTGCAGGTAATTGGCCAGCGGGACGCAAAACCTGCCCAGGCCGCGATCATACTCAGTCTCGAAGCGGTATTTGCGGTGATCTTGGGGTGGATGATTTTGAGCGAAGAGCTTACTTTCCGCTTCTTAGCAGGTAGCGTTCTGATGCTGTCTGGAATGCTGCTCGCACAAATCCAGCCGGATCGGATAGATGAATTGGACCTGTAAGATTACTTTTTCCTGGAGTGGTCAGGCAGCTGTTTCCAGACGAACACATAAGCAGGGATATCCAGTGTTTTCACTCTCATACCTTTATGCCTCGCTGAGTCCTTCGCTGTGATAGAGTCCAAGAGCCCGCTCATTTCCAGCGAGTGCAATCGTCCAGGATTTTCCATCTCTGGTTTTCAGACCGGATTGCTATATTGGGCGACCAAATCCACCCCGTAGTAATCAGGGATGGTTGCTGAGATTATCTTTCAGGATTCCACGTAGCTGTTTTCCCCAAAGACTGCAGGGACCCATTTTTGACTGGTGATTGGAGGTCGCTTATACCCCGGGTCTTGCTGTCTGGGCGGAAGTTTTACAGGATCGGGAGTTAAGTTATCATAATCAATCAAGCCTAGAAGATGGCTGATGCAGTTTAGCCTCGCATGGCGTTTCACATTCGCATCTACAACATACCAGGGAGCTTTTTCTGTGTCGGTATACATGAACATGGCATCTTTTGCCCGGGAGTATTCCACCCAGCGTGATCGGGACTCAAGATCCATTGGACTTAATTTCCAGCGTCTGGTTGGATCTGTATTCCTGATCCGGAAACGGCGTTCCTGTTCTTCGTCACTGACAGAAAACCAATATTTGATCAGTTTTATCCCTGAACGCACCAGCATGCGTTCAAATTCCGGACAAGTGCGCATAAAATCCCGGTACTCATCATCTGTACAAAAACCCATTACTCGTTCTACACCAGCGCGGTTGTACCAACTGCGGTCAAACAGGACCATTTCTCCCGCAGATGGCAGGTGCGGGACATAGCGCTGGAAATACCACTGTTCTTTTTCCCGATCAGACGGAGTCGCCAGGGCAACTACGCGAGCAATCCGGGGGTTAAGTCTCTGGGTGATCCGCTTGATGACTCCTCCCTTGCCAGCAGCATCTCTTCCTTCAAATATCACGCAAACTTTTAAACCCTTTTCTTTGATCCAGTAGTGGAGCTTAACCAGTTCCTGCTGGAGGTTCGCAAGTTCCCGGTTGTAATGGCTAGATTTAAGTTTGCCAGAAGCAGTGTATTCGAGGGGAGATTGTTCTTCTGACATCAAAGCTCCTTTGGATGGTGTTTCTCTGATATATAATATATCCAACTCGGAAGAGAGCGTCAACCATGGATTTATGATCTGGTTGATATGGATTTCTGCTGGGTTGAAAGGTGATAGTCAAATAATAAGAGCCACCGATGGGAATTGAACCCATAACCTATCGCTTACGAAGCGATTGCTCTACCATTGAGCTACGGTGGCAGTCAGAAGAATTGGTTGACGGCAGAAATTATACCAGCTATCATACTTGAGTGAAAAGAAGTGGACCAGCACCAAGGTTTATTTAACTGATCATTTTCTGCTCATCCTGGAGGATCGTTTGCGTGTAGCACTGCTCTCATATCATACCTGTCCGCTGGCAACACTGGGAGGCAAAGACGCCGGGGGAATGAATGTTTATGTCAGGGATCTTGCCCTATATCTTGGCAGGATGGGTGTCCAGCTTGATGTCTTCACCCGATCCCAGGATGAACACGTACCCCACGTGCTTCATGATCTCGGATTTGGCAACAGGGTAGCCCATATTCAGGCGGGACCAGAGCATCCTCTCCCAAAACCCGAATTAGCTTGTTTCATCCCCGAATTCGCAGATAAAATCATCGAGTTTGCCGATAAAAAGAATCTGGAATATGATCTGATCCACAGTCATTATTGGATGTCAGGATTGGCTGCGGAAAAACTAAAAGAAAAATGGAATGTACCAGTGATCCAGATGTTCCATACTCTGGGAAAATTAAAACAGCTCGTTGCTCAATCGGCCGAGGAAGCAGAAGGTGAATACCGGATCAATGGGGAGAATTTAGCAATCAGGGTTGCAGACAAGATCGTAGCCTCAACATCCACAGAGAAAGAACAACTTGTTGATTTGTATGATGCCCCACCGGGTAAAATCGAAATAATCCCTCCGGGAGTTGACCTGTCTCATTTCTATCCCATACCTCCAGATGAAGCCAAGGAATATGTCGGAGTCCCTCAAGACAAGCGCATGCTGCTATTTGTGGGGAGGATTGAGCCGTTAAAGGGAATTAAAACATTACTGAGAGCTATCGGACATTTAAATGATAATGGCCAAACAGAAGATAATCTCTGCCTGGCTGTGATTGGCGGTGAATTGGAGGATGAACACGGAAACGACTCGGCGGAAATGGTATTACTCAACCAGCTCAGGGATGAGTATGGACTCCAGGATTTGGTGACATTTCTTGGAAAACGGAGCCAGGATTCCTTGCCCTATTATTATTCTGCAGCTGATGTCGTTATCATGCCTTCCCATTACGAGTCTTTTGGCATGGTTGCTCTGGAATCAATGGCTTGCGGAACTCCGGTGATTGCTTCTCATGTAGGCGGTTTGATCCACCTCGTCGAAGATGGTGTCACAGGCTACCATGTTCCTGTTGAAGATCCGGTTGCTCTCAGCAACCGGATAGCTGGTTTATTGAGCGATAAAGCCCTGCGCTACCGGATGGGACACGATGCGTTTGCATTTGCGAAAAAATATAGCTGGGAAAATATCGTAGATCGCGTCTTGAGTCTGTACAAAGAACTTGCAGCATCAAAAGAAACGGTCTTCTAATCATCGTTCAAAGTCGAGGGGACCAAACCATAACGAATGGCAAGGATTGCTGCCTGGGTTCGATCAGATACTCCAAGTTTTTTTAACAACACACTGGTATAGTTCCTGACTGTTCCTTCTGCCAGGAATAATTTCTCAGAAATTTCTGAATTTGAGAGCCCCTTAGCGAGCAATCTTAGAATATCCCTTTCTCGTTCTGTGAAAGTGTAATGAGAGGGCGGCTGTGATCTTCCAAAATTATCAGCATATTCTGAAAGCAGTTTCCCGGCAACCTGTGGATCTATAAATGATTTCCCTTCTAATGTTCCTTTGATCGATCGGACAAGATCCGACGGAAGTGTGTCTTTTAATAGATATCCATCAGCGCCACTGCGAATAGCGTCGAAGATCCATTCATCATCATCGTATGTCGTCAGAACCAGGACATAGATGTGGCTGAATTCTTCTTTGATCTTCCTGGTTGCCTGCACTCCATTCATCTCCGGCATTTTCAGGTCCATTAAAACCAGATCAGGCAATACTTCAGGGATCAATTTCAAAACTTCGCTGCCATTGTGAGCAGTACCGACAACATCGAGATCAGGATCCGCGTTAATAATCGTACCCAATCCCTCACAGACAATTTCCTGGTCGTCACAGATTAGTATTTTATACATTATCCAGCTCCGTAGAAACGCTGATCAGGGTTCCCTCGCCAATTTTGCTTTTTATATCAATTTTTCCGCCGCTGTCTGCTGCCCGTTCGAATAATCCCCGGAGGCCGAGTGTATCCGGTGAATTTTCTAAATCAATCTCAAAACCATCGCCGTCATCTTCGATCGATAATCCCAGAACGTGTTGATTAAAACTTAATGTCAAATATACTTTTTCTGCATTGGCGTGTTTGACGATATTTTCCAAAGCTTCCTGGGCGATCCGGTAATAGCTTTGTTCAATCTGGATCGGAATATCTGGCATGAGATCGGGAATCGCCACCTGGATGACAAAATTTCCGCGGGTAGCAGCGTTTTCTGCCAGGTTCTCCAGGGCAAGCATCAGGCCAAGATCTTCCACCTGTTTAGCCCTCAAATCCCGCAACGCTCGTCGTGTATCAGTCAATCCAGTCCGCGTATTGTTTAGAGCGTGATCGATCCTGGATTTGATTTGAGGTTGATCGTTTCCCAGCATGATCTTGATTGCTTCCAGGTTTACCGTGAGCCCGCTTAACGTATGTGCCAGCGTGTCATGGAGCTCTCTTGCCAGCCGGTTGCGTTCCCTGCTGGTAGCAAGCTGTTCCAGGGCATTGGCATGTTCCCTTAACTTTAAGTTCGCTTGGAGCAATTTTCTCTGTTGTCCGCGTTGAGTGGTGATTAACCTGGTCACAATGTGCCCGATGATCCCGAAGGCAAATGCCCGGATCAGCGGAACGCCGAGGATAGGCAGGGTTTCAAAATTTATCCGTTCCAGCCTCGAAAATAAAATGGTAAGCTCTATCACCGTTGTTAGAAAAATGAATCCCATAACTATCCTGAACTTGTACTGCCAGGCAATCAGCACCAGCGGGACGATCAAGATCGGAAAAAGCAGCCAGCTTCTAATTATCGTGAGCTGAGCTGATTCCTGGGGACTGGCGAGATAGATGAGGTTGCTGAACAAGGGCACAACTGTAGCTGAGACTAGAGCCAGGGGCAGGTACAGGTTTTTGAGCTTCTTTTCTAACCAGGTCCAGGAGAGATATCCAAATAAGACACCATTGATGGTCAGGTTGACGTAGGACTGGATCTGGGAGAGATTTACAATTTGCCCTGTTTGAAGTGCGGTTATCAGAGACAGCGAAGCAAAATACGCCATCGCGACTCCCGAAAAATATCGAAATATTTGGATAACTTCAGACCTTTTTCTTTTCTCGGGCATATCGTCATCATAACACAAGCCGGATCTGAAAAATGAACATAATAAGGGGAAAAGCAGCGGGAAATGACCTCAATCATTGAATTGATGACGCATGTAAATCAAATGCTCAAATCTGGCACCGGAGTGTTGATTGATGGAGTTCCTCAAGGGAAGGTGAGGCGTATATCATCACGAAAAAATAATCAGCATCAGTCGTTTATAGCACTGAATGTTAAGAAATATCTCAGACACAGAAGTGATTTTCCACCGAAAAACCGGGACGGAAATTATCAGGGATGGGTAGATATTAAGCTTCAGCTGACTCACCTGCAGCGATCCCGGCTGCCCATCCTGTTGAAAACGCCGCCTGAAGGTTGAAACCACCGGTATCCGCATCTAGATTGATGATCTCTCCGGCAAAAAATAACCCTGGAGTTATTTTGGATTCCATGCTGCGCGGATCGATCTCGGAAGTATCAACTCCACCGGCTGTGATAATTGCCTGGTCAAATCCTTTATGGCCTGTAACAGTAAACTTGAAATCTTCCTTGAGCCAGGAGATCAGCTGGCTGCGATCTGTGCTCGACAGCTGGCTGTTTTGCAATTCCCTGGAGATACCTGTTTGCTCCAGGCACACAGGAATTAATTTTTTTGGAAGCAATCCCTCCAGTAAGGAGCTGACCTGTTTTTTGCCGATATTTTGGATATCACGCAAAATCCGAGCATCTAAAGATGGAATATCCAGAGCAGGTTTGAGGTCAATTCTGACTTCAACCGGGTTATTCCTTTCCAGTTCGATGACTATTTGTCTGCTGAGGGATAATACTATCGGCCCGGACAGTCCAAAATGAGTAAACAACAGCTCACCGAATAATTGCTCGTTTTTTTTATTATTTACCCAGACACTGAGTGAGATGTTTTTAAGGCTGAGCCCCTGAAGCTGCCTGGCAGTTTTTCCAGCAGTTATCAGAGGGACAAGAGCTGGCCTGAGCGGCTGGATCGTATGGCCAGCAAGGCGAGCGAGGGCATAACCATCGCCGGTTGAGCCGGTACCGGGGTATGATTTTCCCCCTGTGGCCAGGATAACCTTTGGTGAGAGCAATGTTCCCCCAGTGGTCCTGACTCCCTGAACGCGACCGCGATCGATGATCAATTCTGTGACTGATCTATCTGTCACCAGCTCAACGCCGGTAGTTTTGATCCACCTCAATAAAGTCGCCAGGACATCCTTGGATTTTTCTGAGGCAGGGAATATCCGTCCTCCCCGCTCGATTACCGTAGGTAGATTCTGAGACTTAAAGAATTCCACCAGTTCATCTGTAAAAAAGCGGTGATAGACATTCTTTAGAAATCGACCTTCCTGATTAAAATGTCCCAGGGTCTCATCAAGAGGAGCAGAATTAGACAGGTTGCAGCGGCCTTTACCTGCCAGCAGGAGTTTTCTGCCAGCAGATCCCATTTTTTCTATCAGGAGGGTGCTGCGTCCGAGCAGTGCGGCCTGACCGGCTGCCATCATGCCGGCCGGACCGGCACCAACTACAATCACATCATATTTGTCCATAAGATTTGGGATCGTCAGGGATCCGGTCTGTCCAATTGAAGTGTATCACCTCTTTCTGGTAAAAGTTTGATCCCTGGCCAGCAGTGTTGTGTGATTGACAGGCGGGTAAAACTCTAATAGAATAATAGGCGTAATATTCAAATCGCAGTTTAACAATCTAGTCCAGCAGTGGTGCCATAAGAAGCAATCTCGGGCTCAAAGGCGAAGTCTGTGAGAATCAGACGCTGACCCGCAACTGTAATTCATTTCCTTCCTGGAAATGATAAGCCAGGTCGACCGCCACTGTTGAATGTTCAAGATACTCTCGTGGTAAGGAGGTGTGAACATGGTGTATGAAATGCCATAACACAAACTTTTTCCCTGCTGAGACAGGGATTTTTATTTTAATCTTGCTAATTTATTATCAAAAGAAGGAAAAATGAAACATACATATTTATTTTTATTAATTCTAATCGCAGCTGTTTTCCTGGTAGGAGCTTGTTCGGCCGGTCCGGCAGCTGATCTTTCTGAAGAAACGGTTCCATCCCCAACGGAAATTGCTGTTGTACCAGGCCCAACCGCAGTGACTGAAATACTTGAAATCGTGGTTATCGATGACCTCGGAACAGAAATTGTGCTCAGCAAACCAGCCCAGAAGATCATCTCGATCTCACCATCCCTGACCGAGATCCTGTTCAGTATAGGTGCTGGGGATCGATTGATCGGCCGGGATTCTAATTCGATCTTCCCGGAGGCAGCTTTGAATGCTGCTGATCTCGGCGGGATGTGGGACGGGATCCCGGTTGAAGATTTTCTGGCCCTGGAGCCTGACCTGATCCTGGCAGGTGAAATCTATTCTGCGGAAGCGATCGCGGAACTCAGGGATTTGGGCTTGGTGGTCTATTGGCAAGCAAACCCCTCTGATTTTGATGGTTTATTTGAAAATATCAGGGATATTTCAACCCTCACAGGTACAGAAGACCAGGCAGCTGTGTTGGTTGGATCTTTAGCGACCAGAGTGGAAAACATGGTTGCTAAACTCCAGGTCGTTGAAAACACACCCCTCGTATTCTATGAATTGGATGCTTCTGAACCAGCAAATCCCTGGACACCAGGCGCAGGTACTTTTATTTCTTACATCATAAGCCTGGCAAAAGGTGTAAACCTGGGTGATAGTCTGGATGGGGAGTGGGTTCAGATCAGTTCAGAGACCCTGATTGCCCAAAATCCGGACGTTATTTTACTTGCAGATGCTCTCTACGGGGTAACTCCTGAAAGCCTGCTAGAACGTCCGGGTTGGGCGGATATCAAGGCAGTCGTCAATGGATCTGTTTTTCCATTCGATCCATTTATCTTGAGTGTTCCTGGTCCCCGGCTGGTGGATGGTTTTGAACAAGCAGTGGAAATTCTTCATCCGGAGTTGGATAAATAACTTATGATCAAACGCCCTTTCCTGGTCGTTTCAATCCTGCTCGGGATAACTTTTGTTCTTAGCGTTGCCCTGGGGGCAGTCACAATCCCCCCGGGCAATGCCTTCAGTATTCTGGTTAATAAAATCCTTGGGAATGAGGTAGCAGGAAACTGGCCGGCGTACTTTGAAACAATCCTCTGGGATTTGCGACTACCGCACTCGATTCTGGTGGCGTTAACAGGCGCCGCCCTGGCTGGGAGTGGAGCATCCTTCCAGGGTTTATTCCGTAATCCCCTGGCTGATCCCTATCTGATCGGGGTTGCATCAGGAGCTGGGTTGGGGGCTATTATTATTCTATCCATGCCTCAGGCTGGAAAATATTTGATCCCTGTGGGTGCCTTCATCGGCAGCTTGCTGACTATAGCTGCTGTCTATCAACTGGCTAAAGTGGGCAAGATTGTCCCATTGACAACTTTAATTCTTGCTGGTGTTGCCCTGGGGTCATTTACATCAGCTTTTACATCGTATCTGATGTTAACCTCCGACCAAATGGTTCTCCAGGCAATGAATTTTTTACTTGGTGGATCTACGGTTACTGGATGGGATCCATTAATCATCGCCTTGCCGTATTTCACACTCGGAATGGGTTTATTGATTTTAAGCGGGCATTCACTGAACGTTTTACAGTTCGGAGAAGAACAGGCTCTGCAGCTGGGCTTACCTGTTGAAAGGGTTAAATTATTCATAATTGTTTCCGCATCGCTGACGACGGCCGCAGCAGTATCTTTTTCTGGCGTGATCGGTTTTGTTGGATTGGTTGTCCCGCATATAATTCGCCTGGTTTGGGGAGGAGATTATAAAAAATTGATCCCCCTGTCGATCATTGGCGGCAGCGCAACTCTGCTGCTATCTGACATTATTGCCAGAACCATCATGGCTCCCGGATATCTTCCGGTTGGTATCGTGACAGCTCTGGTAGGCGCTCCCTTCTTTCTATGGATCTTACGCCGGGCTAAAAAGGAGGTGTTCTGGTGAAAAATCCTCTCTCCAAACCAGTCCTAGAGATCCGGTCGGTATCTGCTGCCTATGGAAAAATTGAAGCACTGAATAGAATATCTCTCACGATTCAGGCCGGGGAAATCCTGGGTGTTATTGGTCCAAATGGCGCGGGAAAGTCAACCCTGGTCAATGTCCTCAGCGGTGTTCTGGCCATTAAGTCAGGGCAGGTTCTTGTTAATAATCAAGAGATCAGTACATATTCTCCCGCTCAACGGGCCCGGGCGCTGGCGGTTGTCCCCCAGGCTCGCCAGCTGGGGGGAGCTTTCAGTGTGATGCAGGCAGTCCTGCTGGGGAGGACTGCCTATCTAGGTTTTTTGGGCAATCCTCAGAAACAGGATCTCGAGAAAGTCTTCTGGGCAATGGAGCAAACAGATATAACAGCGCTGGCAGAAAGAAAACTTGCAGAAATAAGCGGAGGAGAGCAGCAGCGAGTGCTCTTGGCCAGAGCGCTGGCGCAAGATACTCCTGTCTTATTATTGGATGAACCAACCAATCATCTAGATTTGAAATATCAGGTAAATCTTTTGAGTTTATTAAGGGCTCTTGTCTCCAAAGAAAAACTAACTGTCCTGTTGACAATGCATGACCTGAATCAGCTGTCTGGAATAGCGGATCGAGTAGCATTGTTAAAAAATGGAAGTTTGTATAAATTGGGATCACCCCAAGAAGTACTGACAAGAGAACATATCATGGAAACCTTTCAGACCGAGGTTGACACATTTACTCACCCGGTAACGAAACACCATTTGATCATTCCAAAGAAATAAAAAAACGCCAGTGTCTTCGAGAAAACACTGGCGAGATAGATTGTTCGATATCGAGCAGATCTTACTTATTAATTGGATTTGGTCCCAGTTCTCTTATTCGATCTGTCATTTCCTGGGCTGCATCTGCAAATGATCTTCCCTGGCCGCCTGAGAGGAAATAGATATTCAAGCGGTCTCTTCCCAAGCCTATTTCGTCCAGGATTTCCTTGGTGTGTTCAACCCGCATTTCACCGCGTTCATTTCCACGCACATGATGACAGTTGCCTTTGGGACAGGCTATGACATAGACTCCATCTGCCCCGTCCTCAAAGGCTTTTAGCAAATACCGGGTATCCGTCTTGCCCGTGCAGGGAAGTTTGATCAATTTTACGTTGGCTGGATACTCCAGGCGTAGGGCGCTGGCTGTATCAGCTGCCATATATCCGCAATAAATACACATGAAGGCAGTGATCTCAGGTTCAAATATGGGTTCGCTCATAATTCCACCCAGCTTCCGAGGACAGGAAATTCCGGTACCATAATTTGATCATCGGTATAGTTCAGGAGCTGAATTGCATTTGCAGGACACTCCGCTGTACAGGTTCCACAGCCATGACATAAAGTAGGTTCTATGTATGCGGCTCCACCCAATGAGCCAACGCCAATAAATTGGTCGTCGACGCGGGGAATTTCAAAGGGGCAGGTTCGCATGCAGGTCAGGCAGCCCACACACTTTTCTGGATCGACTATCGCCACTGTACCACCAAAATGGAAAGGTTTTTTACTGAGGATCGTGGTCGCTCGCCCTGCTGTTGCCAGTGCCTGGCTGATGCTTTCCTCGATGAATTTTGGATAGTGGGCTATTCCGCAGACGAAAATACCTTCCTCCATGAAATCCATGGGGCGCATTTTGAAGATGA
Organism: uncultured Chloroflexia bacterium; assembly: GCA_963751575.1. Taxonomy (GTDB): domain Bacteria; phylum Chloroflexota; class Anaerolineae; order Anaerolineales; family UBA11858; genus B10-G9. Next base: position 844,768 of record CAVVUX010000002.1, read on the forward strand.
GCTTCCAGGAAGAAACCTTCATTGGAGATCGGGACTTTCAAAAGTTTTGCAAGCTCCCTTGTGCCGCTGGATGGTTTGATCGATGTGCTGAGCACGAGTAAATCAGGTTTGAGGACCAAATCACGGTCAATCATTTGTTCCTTCATAGTGACGATAATTTGCCCGTTTTCGTCAGTGACAGCAGGGGTGTGCCGGTCGTCATAGCGAGCAAAAATCACGCCTTTTTGCCTGGCTTCGGTGTAATACTGCTCCCTGAATCCGTAGGTGATGATATCTTTGTAGAGGACAGTCACCTGGCACTTTGGATTGATGGTCTTCAATCGGATGGCATTCTTGATGGTGCTGATACAGCATATTCTTGAGCAGTACTCATACGTCTCATCATCGGGCTTGACGCACTGGATCATGGCGACTTCTTTGAGATCCATCACACCTTCAATCTGATGAGCAATTCTGTCTTCCAGTTCGAGTTGGGTGATAACTTCTGGATGTTCACCCATTAAATAATGATTTACACGGCTTTCCTGTCCGCCTGTTGCCACGATGGTCACTCCATGGGATATTTCAGTGCGGGAGCCATCTTGATGTTGGAGAACTGCGTGATAGGCTCCGACATGGCCGTCGTGTTCAACGATCTGGGTTTTGGTCATGATCGAGATATGCTCATGAGAGATGATCCTGTTTACCAGATCTCTGAGGAGCCTGGCGGGATTTTCACCTTCTATCAGGTAGTGAACATCCTGGAGATTCCCACCCAGATATTCATTTCGTTCGATCAGGACAACCTCGAATCCAGAATCAGCAATCGATAATGCTACTGTCATCCCAGAAACACCACCACCGATCACTAGAGCCCTTCGATGAGGTGGAATGGATGATTTATAAATGGGTTCCAGCATTGAAGCCCGGCCAACACCAACCCTGATCAGTTCGAGCGCTTTTCTGGTGGCTTGATCAGGACGATGAGGATGGACCCAGGCAGCAAACCCTCGGATATTTACCATCTCCAGCAAGTAGGAGTTCAAGCCTGCTTCTCGGATAGTCTTTTGGAAAAGAGATTGATGCGTCCGATGGCTGCAGGCACCAACAACAAGGCGATTTAGATCATGTTTTTCGATCGATTCTTTGATCTTCGCCAATCCTTCTGGAAAACACCCGTAGCCAATTTCCTCGGTATGGACAACGTAGGGGAATTCGGCTGCTTTATTCAAGACCTGGTCGATATCTACAATGCCGTCCATTGTTGGGTAGCAGCGGCAGCTGAAGACACCAATACGGGTTGGTTTTCCGTCAAGGTCTTTTTCAGGAGGAAAGACCTCTGCGGTCATAAAGGGATATTCCCGGCTGGAATAATTACAACCCAGGTTGTTCTGGAATAAGCGCATGACATCACCGGCAGCGCCGGCTGAATCGATAATTGTCTCAGCAATTTCTTTTGGCGAGGAAAATGCGCCACAGACATAAATCCCCGGCTGACTGGTCTCCAGGGGATTGAATTTATCAGTCCGGCAGAAGCCATATTCATTGAGGTCAAACCCCAATTGGCTGGAGACAATGTTGGCACCTGTCGGGGGCTTGACACCAACTGACAGGACCACCATATCAAATCGTTCTTCCTTGATTTTTCCACCATTCTCAGGATCAGGATAGTGGATAATAAGATCTTTTGTTTTGGGGTCTTCGACAATCGAGGAAATTCTGCAGCGCGTGTATTGCACTCCGTACTGTTCTGTGGAGCGGTAGAAGTATGCGTTGTATTCCTTGTTGAAGGCCCGCTCGTCCATGATAAAAATCTGGCAGTGCACATCATCAAGTCTTTCTTTGGCAAGGACTGCTTCCTTGGTAGCATACATGCAGCAGATCGACGAACAATAGGGATGTTTCTGATCTCTAGACCCGATGCACTGGAGCCAGGCGATTTTCTTGGGAGGAGAGTTGTCCGAGGGTCTTAGCAATAAGCCTTCAGTCGGACCTGAGCGGCTGACGTATCTTTCATACTGCATGCTGTGGACAACATTTAGATATCTGCCGTATCCATATTCTTCGAGATCGTTGGGGTCGGTTAATGTGTAGCCCATTGCCAGGATGATCGCGCCGACCTGGATGGTTTCTTCCCATGGTTGATCAGCGAGGTTGATAGCGTTGGTTGGACAGACATCAGCACAGCGATTGCACCCTTCGCAATAATCACCTTTGTCGATGTAGTAGGTGTCAGGCAAAGCCCGGGGAGCGCTTTTGTGGACAGCGTTGCGCGTCACCAGGGATTCCTGGAATTCACTGGGAAGCCGTTCAGGACAAGCTATTGCGCATAGACCACAATTTGTACAAAGTGTTGGATCAACATAGCGTGGTTCTCTCAGGAGTGTGATCCTGAAATCTCCAGCCTGTCCTTCAGCCGCTTTGAGATGGGTCCTGGTCATGATTTCAATATTCGGGTGGCGATTGTGGTCCTGGAAGGCAGGAGAAATGGCTGGTCTTGTGCAGCCATAACCATGGTCTGAAGTGCCCCTGCAGAGGACGCAGTCGTGGGTAGGGAACATATACCCCAGCTGGGCTACCCGGCCGCCAAGACCGGGATCTTTTTCGATTAGATATACTTTTAAGCCGGCTTCGGCGAGATCAATAGCAGACCTCATCCCGCCAATTCCCCCGCCAACCACTAAAACAGATGCGGCGGGTTGTTGTTGATCACTGATCATTTTTACTCCTGAAACTGACGAATATCCAATATTTCGGTATCTTTCAAGGCACAGATTACATTTACCAGCATTGATCTTTCTCAATGTTGTCAACTTTGCAGACTGAGACCCACTGTTCAGGATGTCCGGGTGGTTTATAACCGACACAAACAGATAAATATCCACCTGCCTCTGCAATGGCAGTCGTAAGCTGGGCAATCAGGCCGCTTTTGTCCGGCTGCTGGATCGTAACCCTGATCCCGGGATTCCTGGATCCAAGAAGGGTGGTCATGGCCAGATAAAGATCCTTGTCTGAAATGATTCCCTCAAGCTTGCCATCAACGACAACAGGCAAGGTAGCAATTCTTTTTTCAGCGAGGACCAGGGCTGCATCTTCGATCGGTGTATCCGGGGATGTGGTGATGACATCCGTAATCATGATGCTCTTGACTTTGATCTTGGAAAGGACATAGCTGACTTCAAATCTGCTGAAACTTTTTACGTCTGATGGCAGAGATTTAAGCAAAGTACTTTCAGTGATCAAGCCCAGAAGGACATTTGATTCATCAACGATGGGAAGGTGTTTAATGCCTTTTTGTTCCATTAAATTTTTGACATCAACCGCTGACATATCCAATGATCCGCACACAGGATTTGGATTCATGCGATCCTTGACGAACATAACAACCTCCCCGAAATTCCAAGTGATTTACTGCTAGTTTAAGCGCTTGCAAATCGGACATCCAAAATCTTGTGAAATTTCACACGCAGGACACCGTATAGTTATACCAGAACTGGTCTAAAATGCAGGTGATTTTGAGCTTAATTATGATGAATATCACTCTGGATTGAGGAAAAAAACGTTCGGCAGGAGTTATTTAAAGGTACAGAATCAAATCTGTCACTAGAACTGTCAATTCAAGGGAATTATTTTCCAGGGTAGAAAACTTTCAGATGCTATTTAAGTATGCTGCTCATTCTGTATTTGATATATAGTTCATTTAAAGTTTCCTCCAGCCTGAGGGAAAGTTTGTCACCTCCCTGGCTGGTGATATCGTCCTCATTCTCAAATACCGTATATGGTACAGAGATGTCCTGGATTTGGAGATAATCTGGCTGATCAGCAGTCAATTCCCCCCAATCAGATTCGCGGTAGAGGGACTCCATTTTTTCATTGGATAAGCCATGTTCCAGGATACTGTCAGGTTTGTTGGGATTGAACCGGGCTTGGTTTTTTCTGCGAGATTCTTCCCAGGATACATTGACATATAAAATAGCCAGATTTCTCGCGATCTCCTGGCTGAGATGAGAAAACGCCCTGGAAAAACCCCCATGGGTTTTTCCCCGGGCAAATTCGATTATCGTTGTCTGTGCCTGATGATAATCTGGATTGTCCCGCAGCTTTTTTTTGTAATCAAGATTTAACCTTCTGATCAGCAGATCCCACAGGTAGGGATATAAAAAATGCTCATCAGCATCAGTATGGAGACGGGGGTGACCTAGATCAGTCAGGATAGCATCCTCTTCAAACCAGGTCCATAACATTGGAAAATCATCTAATTCTTCAAAATCTCCGATGTGAAATTTCCTGAGCCGCTCATCCAGAGGAGTGTCCTTCAAGTGGGCAATAATTTCGCTTTTTCCAGCAGCCGGGCGGGCAATCAGGAGCAGGATCTTGAAAGTATCAATGTTTGTGTTCATAAATAGCTCTTTTCGTGACAGTTTTTTTGGTCATCTATTATAAACTCCAGATCAATCTGCGGTCCAGGACAGGATATATTCTACCCCCGGGTCTGTCAATTGTAGGCCCGGATCACCTCTTTTCCATTTACCTGAGAGGGAAAGGGCTTGGGCGGTCCACTCAAAGTGGGCCATGGCTATTCCCATGTCAATTCTTTGCAGATCAGCCAGTTTAAGCAATTTATTAAATACTGGAACAGGATAATTTGATGTCCGGAACAGATAAAAGTGCCAATTGCCGGAATGCTTGATGATCCTCCAGGGTTGTTTGTTGGAGGCAGAGGGAGCGAGGCGAACCATTTTGAGGGGTTCGGAATAGGGGTCTGCTTCGTCCTCGGTCAATGCTGTATCGAATGACTCTGCGTAAAAAAGTTGATCCCAGGAAAGACGGCGATCCGCTCCGGCGTAAATCCTGCTGGCACGGTCCAACCAGGCTTTCTGGTCAGCGGGATAACCAAGGGAAATCACTGAAGGTATATAGGCTCCATTTTGGAGCGAGATCAGGCGGGAAAAGCGGCTTTTGGTAAAGGTGCCCCCCAACCAGCAGGTTCCTAGCCCCAGATCGGTTGCTTTAAGGATGATCAGTTCGGTTTGATATCCAAAATCTTCCAGAGCTCCGGGAGAATCCTGGATGGTGCCGATCAGAAAACCGGATGGATTTTGGATAAAACCATATGTCCCCAACCCCTTTAAGGAACGGCTGTCGTCACTAGTGGCAGCTACTACGACGAAATTGCTTCGGTTTCCGAACGGGCCGGCGGGGGTGGTATCTATTGCGTCTTGCAGTCTGGATAGATCTTCTTTGGAGATCGGATCGGTTTGATAGGTCCTGCAGGAAAATCTCTTTTGGATTAACTCCGGCACTGGTGAAGTGAACTGCATGGTCAGGCATTCCTCTAATTTAATGTTTGAATTATAGCAGTCTTAATATTATTCTGTTTTAAGACACCCGTTTAGTTTTTTTTTGAACCTGGAGCAAAGGACTCAACAGTGCTAGGAATCAGTTCAGACATTAATCGCCAGGGAGAGTTAAGATATATCAGTGTCGACAACATTAAAATCCAGGATCTGGTCCAGGGTTCCGTCCAGGTAGATAAACAGCTGATATGTTCCAACTGGCCAAAAATGACCGATATTTTCAAGTTCAAAGATCACCGGGGAACCGCTAACAGATTTTTTATCTATTTTGAGGACCAGGTTTGGTTCTGCCCGATTAGTCTCGACTGCAACCCAGCTGGCTTGTATGATCGTGTTCGGCGCTGGATCAGAAATACTGATCACGCAGTAAAATACATCCCGCCATTCATAAGTTGTAGTGGGTTGGGTGCCTGATGAGTCCGTATAAAGCCCTGCATGATCGATGACAGCACTGGATGAATCTCCGCCGCAAGAGCTAATGAGAACAGCCAGGAAGACAATCAATAACGGACGTGGGAGACGGTGCTTATTTTTTCTCATTTGATTTCATTTCATGCTGGGTTTGGAATCTTTGATTCTCAGCACCCACCTGCGGTTTATTTCTGGATCTGATCTTTTAGCTTCAGTGTTTTTGAATAAGTTGGGAAAAGCAAATTCATTTTGATTGCTTCCCGGACAAATTAATTAAGCAAATTCGACAAAGCAGATTCAACTCGATCGAATTGAAATACATATCCGGCGTCCAGGAGGCGTTTGGGAAAAACTGATCGGCCGTCCAGTGCTAGTGTAGCAGCTTCGCCCAAGAATAATTTTAATAATATGCTCGGTATCGCTAACCAGGATGGCCTGTTTACTACCTCACCGATGACTCTGGCAAATTCTTGATTTTGAACCGGCAACGGGGCAGTTAGATTAAAGACCCCTTGAGTTTGGGAATTATTGATCAGGAAGACCAAACCCTTGACCAGGTCATCGATATGGATCCAGGAGAGGTACTGTTTTCCGGAGCCGATTTTTCCACCTACAAACAGCAAGAAGGGCAGCTTGAGCAGATCCAGCAGGCCTCCCTGATCGCTGAAAACCAGACCGATCCTGGCAGTGATCCTGCGTACTCCCAACTCTTCGATCGATTTGGTGGATCGTTCCCACTCCTTGCAAACGGAAGCGAGAAAATCGGAACCTGGCTGGGCAGACTCATCTATAGGGCCAGGGCCGGTATTGCCGTAATATCCAATAGCCGAGGCTTGAATGAATACCTCAGGAATATTGGTACTTTTGGCGATGGCTTCTGAGAGCAAAGTTCCTGCTCTCAGGCGGCTTTCGATGATTTGTTCTTTGCGTTTTTTTGTCCAGCGCATGAGGAGCGGGTTAGGCCCGGAAATACTGGTTCCGGCCAGGTTGATCACAACATCAGTTCTTTCCAGTGCCCTGATCAGGTCGTCTAATTCCCAGCTGATCCATGATTGGGCGGGGTGACCGGGAGGTTGTGTTTGAGACGAGCGGCTGATACTGCTAATATTGTGTCCAGATTCAGCTAGTTGTTTTGCGAGGGCTGTGCCAATTAAACCACTGCCGCCTGAAATTAATATATTCATAAGTAAACCGATTTGAGATGCTTATTTGATCTGGGTTAGCAGCCATTCAGCAATAATATTGCCCTTAGACCCCAGATTTGTTCTGACCGAAGTTGCGTATTGATTGATATAAATATCATAAACCCCTGGAAAAACCACCCGGTTCCGCAGCAATCCTTCCAGCCACGCCAGGTCAGAATTGATCAGGTTTAGATCACCAAAACTAAATCCAGCTGATATTTCGTCAGCGAGGAATTTATTTGCTTCCCTGATGTCGTCCAGGATATCTGTATATTTGTTATCTGAGAAGTGTTCAATGACTTGATCTTCGATGAGGTTTCTTTTGACCTGAAACAGGTCGTTAATGGGTTCCAAAGTGGAATAATTATTATCCACCTGCTTAATAGTAGGATTAGCAATTAATTCTTCGATTAGATCGATCGCTTGGCTGATCTCTGAACCTAAATAATGAGCGGGTATATGCTCGGTCAGGCTCGGCACTCTGGAAAAAATCTCTCCTCCAAATCCACTGGGTACTTGAAGATGATTTAAAAGCTGGATAGATCGCAGCATTGAAAGAGCAGCTGGCAGGCGGGTCGCAGAAAAAACAGCCAGGCTTGGTTTTGTGTCGCGAACTGTCTCTTCCATGTGCTGGAGTGGCACATTTGTTCCCAGGTAAAGCGTTTCCCAGCCGCGAAACCTCAACAGCAAATTTAAGATCAGGGTTGGCACTGAGTGTTGTTCTCCCGCTGGAGAACTGATCAAAATCATCTCCGTGTGGATCGGGCGGGGAGCGGTCGAGACTAATGTCTGGATCTTTCTCACAGCCAGTTCAGATGCAAAATGCTCCTGCTGGACTGTCGCTTTCCCATCGTACCAGAGTTCCCCGATTTCCGTTAATGAAGATGCAATCAGCCTTGCGGTTACGATCTCGGCTGGAAATTGCGCAAACGCCTGTGTCAGCACAAGTTCTGCCTGTTGTTCATCAAAGTTAAGACAATGCTTGATCCAGGAATTTTTCAGGTCGATCAGGGTTTGATTCGGGCCCTGATCTGAAAGGTTAGATGCTGGGGAGGGAGCTTTTTCCGCAGCGAGGTCAAACGGGTTATCTCCCCTTGATACCAGTTCTTTCCAGTAGGCAGCTGCCTGACTGATGCGCATGCCATCCTTCATCCGGGATTGCAGCCATTTGATGACCAGGATATCAAAATCTGAATAGAGCCGATGGCCACCAGCTGATCGCCCGGGCTGGGGCAGCTGATAGCGCTTTTCCCAAGCTCGCAGGACATCAGGTTTAAGTCCTGTCTCCTGGACTACAAGATTAAGATTATAGCGGGCTTTTTTACTGGTTTCTGACATTTCCATAGGACTCTCTTTTTTTAGTTGCCCTGGAATGTTATCTTAAATTATAGAATTTGTCAATAAAAACTTGCAAAAACCTTGACAAATACACGACATTACTGTATAGTTGGGGCTAATTTCGAATAATAAATTTTGAACATAAGATCCTATGAAATATTCTTCCTGGAAACAGTACCTGACCTTGTCCCTGACCCTGGTTGTGATTGCTGTCAATGTCATGGCTAATATACTACCTCTTAATGGGCAGGGAACGGGGGAGATCTCGGATCGGTTTGAGATAAATTTTGTCCCCGCTGGATATGTATTTTCAATCTGGGGCGTGATTTACCTGGGACTGTTATTTTTCAGCATCTTTCAGGTTTTTCCTGCTCAGAAAAATAATTCCCTGTTGAATACGATTGCCCCTTGGTACTGGGTCAGCAGTCTGGCAAATATTGCCTGGATTTTTTTGTGGCATTATGAATTATTTTTCTATGCCCTGGGTGCTATGTTGATCATCCTGATCAGCCTGATACTGATTTACATTCTGATTTCAAAAAGCCGGGGCAAGCAGAAATGGCTGATGAAAATTCCATTCAGCATTTATCTGGGTTGGATCAGTGTGGCGACTATTGCCAATGTATCGCAGATATTGTTTATACTTAAGTGGGGTGGTTTTGGCATGTCTGGGATATTCTGGACGGTGGTCATGATCACAGCAGCCGTACTGCTGGGTTTGATTGTTGCCTGGCGGGAAAGCGATATTTTATACAGTCTTGTTATAATTTGGGCATTGATTGGCATTTCTGTCAGCCAATTAGATGCTATGGTAATACTGGCAGCAGCCTGGACAGGAGTCATTGTGCTCATTATCGGTTTCCTGGTCAGCTCCATATCTAATAAAAAGATTTATTAAGGAGAGACTCATGGCCATCAAAATTGTGACAGATTCAACCTGCGATCTTCCTGATCAAGTTATTAAGGATTTGGAAATCACCAGGATTCCACTTTATATTAATATTGGTGATAAAGGCTATCTTGACGGGGTGGATATCAGCCGGAAAGATTTTTATAACAACCTGGCGGGTTATCCGGTTCACCCGACAACCGGAACGCCAGGAACAGATTCTTTTGAAAGTGCCTACCAGGATTTACTAGAGAAAGGCGCTGATGAGATCTTGTCGGTCCACATCTCCGAAAGTCTCAGCGCAACAGTAAATGTGGCCAAGACTGCATCACAAAAATTTCCAACCGTTTTTGTCATGGATTCTGGACAGCTGAGTCTGGGAACAGGGTTTCAGGTTGAGCTGGCAGCAAAAATGGCCCAGGTCGGCGCTAAAATGGATGAAATCCTCGCAGCCATCAAAGATCTCAGGTCAAGAACGTTTGTAACAGCGGGACTTGATACCCTGGAATTCTTAAGGAGAAGCGGTCGTATGAATCGGTTCATGTCAGGATTGGGCAGCATCTTGCAATTAAAACCTATCTTGACGATGAAAGACGGTTTGCCGGGGTCTGACCGGGTTAGAACAGCACTCAAGGCGGAAAAGAAACTGATCGCACTTGTTGAAGAATACTTCCCAATTGAGAAATTTGCGCTCCTGCATACCAATGCTGAGGAAAAAGCTTCCTCATTCCTCAAAGCAATCAATCATTTAATCCCAATGGAGAAATTTTATTCGATGGACATCACACCGGTAATCGGGGCTCACATAGGGCCTGGAGCATTTGGATTTGCTGTTGTTTCCAAGAAATAAAACTCTTTGAATATTTAGCAAAGGATCAACTATGGAAAAAAAAGACCTTAGAACTTATCTTAGTGTAGTTATCATTGTGGTGCTTGGTGCTCTGGTAGCACTTGCAGGCAGTCAGGGAAGCGTCAAAGTGGGGGAATTTCCCCTTTATGCCCTGGCGATCATCGTTGCATTTTTAATCCAGTGGGTGATTTTTGTACCATCCTACTTGAATAAAACGGAAAAATTCTTTGACCTGACAGGCAGCCTGACCTATATAACTGTTAGCAGCCTGGCTTTTGTGCTCAGTCCTGTCAAAGATTTCCGTTCTGCAGTAATGCTACTCCTGGTAACAGTCTGGGCTTTGAGGTTAGGGGTCTTCCTATTCTCACGTATCCAGGCAGCTGGAGAGGACCGCAGGTTCAGGGAGCTGAAAACTTCCTTTCCCAGATTCCTGAATACCTGGACCCTGCAGGGACTGTGGGTCACATTCTCGCTGGCAGCAGCATTAGCTGTGATCACGTCTGCAACCAGAGTCGGGTTTGACTTTTTTGCCGCAGTTGGGATTGTGATCTGGGTCATTGGATTCTCTTTTGAGGTAATAGCTGATTCCCAAAAAAGTGCTTTTAAGGCAGATCCCGCCAATCAAGGCAAGTTCATCAGCAGCGGATTGTGGTCCTGGTCCCGCCATCCAAATTATTTTGGCGAGATTGTGCTCTGGGCAGGCATCGCTGTGATTGCCTTACCTGTCTTATCTGGCTGGCAGTGGGTGACCTTGATATCACCTGTTTTTGTTTTTGTACTGCTGACACGGATCAGCGGAGTGCCGATGCTTGAAAAACGGGCCGATGAAACGTGGGGTGGGCAGCCGGAGTATGAAATGTATAAAGCCAGTACGTCTGTTCTGGTGCCAATGCCGCCTAAAGGAAAGTAGCCATGTTTCTTCAAATACTTAAAGTTATCGCAGGTCTAGCAACGATAGTTACCGGTGTGGTTTCCCTGTTCTGGCCGCTAAAGGTTCCGGGTTTCACAGGATTGGAGCCCCAGGGGGGACGTGGGATCACAGAAATCAGGACAATACTAGGATCTTTGTTCGTGGGTTTAGGAGCTGCAGTGCTTTTTTACAATAGTAAAGAGGCCTATATGATCCTTGGCATTACGTACCTTGTGATGGCAGTGGTTCGGGGTATTTCTATCCTGGTCGATAAGTCAGCCGTATCATCAAATATCATCAGTTTCGTTGTTGAACTTGTTTTTGGTGTGCTGTTGATCCTGTAAGGAAAAATTAAACATGAAAATTGCTAAATTAATATCCATACTTGGTGTGGCTGCCATGACCGCTGTTCTGGTCTACGGATTTGTCGTCGGTGATTTTGGCGAAGATGGATCGAAGATACTGCAAAATCCCTGGGGGATTGTCTCCCTGGTCGATCTTTATACTGGCTTTGCACTTTTTTCCGGGTGGATCATATTCAGGGAAAAATCCTTTTTGCCATCGTTGATCTGGGTGATTCTGATGATGGTGTTAGGTTTCTTTACAGCCAGTCTCTATGCCTTAATTGCTCTCTATCGAAGTGGTGGTGATTGGAAAGTATTTTGGATGGGAAAAAGGGCGAATGACTAAACTGCAGGAAATCCGGGAAGAATTGATCAGTGTTTTCTCCGGGAGAGGAATAAAAATCCTCGATTCGGCAGTGCCGATATTAATCTTCATCGTCTTGAATCAGTTCTTTGATCTGAATTCAGCTGTGATTTTTTCTCTGCTGGCAGGGGCAGCTTTTCTGATCTACAGACTCTTGATCAAAGATAAACTTGTTTTTGCTCTGGCAGGTATGATCGGAGTGGCTGCTGCAGCTGGATTGGTTTTGATCAGCGGCAACAGTGCAGGTTTTTTTGTTCCAGGTTTAATATCAGGCTTGCTGACAGTACTGCTTTGTTTGGGCAGTGTTCTGGTCAAGAACCCCTTGGCAGCCTGGTCCAGCAGGATAACCCGCAGGTGGCCAAAAGATTGGTACAAACTCGATTTGGTCAGGCCGGCTTACTCTGAGGTCACCCTGATCTGGGCTTTTACTTTTGGATTACGAACCGGCTTGGAAACCTGGCTGATATCTCAGGATGCTGTCACAGCGGCTGGATTCACAAAGATCCTCCTGGGCTGGCCATATACGATCTTGATATTAGTCCTCAGCTACTTGTATGGCTCCTGGCGGCTTAAAAAACTTGGTGGTCCCGGAGTGGAAGAGTATATCGAAGGGAAACAAGCACCCTGGGAAGGACAAGTCAGGGGATTTTAATCTTATCCAGGAGTAGAAGATGTCGAGGTCTATTGACGATTTTGAACAATTCTTGCAAAAGAGTCGGATCCCGATTCGAATAGCCTGCCAGTCCAAAACTAATTGGCCAGTGGTGATTTCGATCTGGTACATCTACCGGGATGGGCTTATTTACTGTGCGACAAAAAGATCAGCAAAAATTATTACTCATCTGGAATCTTCAGCAAAATGTGCCTATGAGATTGCTTCTGACACACCTCCTTATTGTGGGGTCAGGGGGCAGGCAATTGCCAGGATTGACCATGACCTGGGTCCAGCGATCCTCAATGAATTAATTGATCGATACCTTGGTGGTAAAAATAATGAACTGGCAAAACTATTGATCAAAAATCAGGCTGAGGAGTCAGCGATAATTATCAAGCCAGTCAATGTATTTTCGTGGGATTTTTCAAAAAGGATGCAGCCTGTATCACCAGCAATGATTAATTTGATGGCAAAGAATTGTCCCGACTAAGTAAGGCTGTCAAATATCCTTAACCTTATTCAGGAACACGCTAGCACAGTTATGGAAAAACAAAAACAGGAGACCTAGATGCCTAAAGTCATGCTTGAAAGTAATTCACCGGAATTCAAATTGGAAGATTACCAGGGTAATCTAGTTGAATTGAGTAATTATCGCAATCAAAAGAATATTTTGCTTGTATTCAATAGAGGCTTTGTTTGACCATTCTGCCGGAAGCATATGGCGCAGTTGCGTCAAGATTATCAGGAATTTTTGAAAACGGATACGGAGATCATCGTTGTCGGACCGGAGGGTCCTGAGCGGTTCTCTCAGTATTGGCTAGAGAATCAACTGCCATTTGTTGGTTTGCCGGACCCAAACCATACTGTGCTTAAATTATATGGGCAGGAGATTAAAATATTTAAGTGGGGAAGAATGCCCGCCATGGTTGTGATCGATAAAAGCGGGCTGGTTCGCTTTGTGCATTATGGGCATGATATGACTGATATCCCGGACAATCAGGATGTGTTGGAAACTTTGCGGAGTTTGAACTAATCCATATGAAAGCCTTGTGGTGGATCAGGCGGGATCTTCGACTGCATGATAATCGAGCCCTTCAGGCTGCTCTTAAGCACGAACAGATCCTGCCTGTATTTATTCTTGACGAAAGCTTGGTTAAGAGTGCACCAGACCGCCGCCAAAATTTTCTCCTCGCGAAAATCTCCATCAGCTTGATCTTGACCTGCAAAAACGAAACAGCTACCTGGTAGTCAGATCCGGTAAACCGGTAGATGTCCTCCAGGTCTTGTTGGAGCAAACCGGAGCAGAGGTTATCTATGCGGAGGAAGATTATACGCCATATGATAGGCTGAGAAGCATCCTGGTAGGGGGTACTTTGCCGTTAAAATTGGTCCAGGGGCAATTAGGCCTGCACCCGCTGGCCAATCTTAAAGCCAACGGGAAGCCTTACACGGTTTTCACACCTTATAAAAGATCATGGCTGGCTGTGGTACCTGACATCAAGGAAATATCAGCTCCAGAAATTATCCCAACAATCCCCAAGATTGCTTCTGACAAGATCGAAGTCGGGAGTCAGGAAATGCTCTTCCCTGCCGGGGAGGTTTATGCCAGAAAAAGATTAGCAGATTTCCTGGCAAACTCCATTGAAGAATATCATTTAACCAGGGACCGCATGGCCTTACAAGGAACTTCACAAATATCTCCCTATATCCACTTCGGGATCTTGGGAATGAGATCTATCCTGACCCAGTTAAACCATTATGTTGAGGGAGGATTAAAATCGTCCCTGTCTGCTGGCGTAGAAACCTGGCTCTCTGAACTGATCTGGCGGGAATTTTATATTCAAATCCTTTATCAATTCCCACAGGTAAGGACCCAGAATTTTCGTGAAAAATATGACCGGATCAAATGGAGGAATGACCCTGGCGAATTTGAGCGCTGGAAAAGCGGCCTAACAGGCTATCCCTTAGTTGATGCAGGAATGCGGCAGCTGAATGAAACCGGCTGGATGCATAACCGGGCCCGGATGATCACAGCCTCCTTTCTGGTCAAACATCTGTTGATCGATTGGCGCTGGGGAGAACGCTATTTTATGGATCAGCTCCTTGATGGTGACCTGGCAGCCAATAATGGGGGATGGCAGTGGGTTGCAGGGACTGGAACGGATGCAGCGCCCTACTTCCGTATTTTCAATCCTGTGCTGCAGAGTAAGAAATTCGATCCAGACGGAGATTATCTAAAAACCTGGATTCCGGAATTGCGTCAGCTAGATAAATCGGAAATTCATGCTCCCTGGGAAAAAGGCCTTGAGTTGAATGATTATCCAGCACCCATGGTAGATCATAAGTTCGCCAGGGAGAGGACATTAATAACATACGGTTCTGTTTAGGCAGCTGGTTTAGCTGGCAACCGCCCTTCGCGGTTTTATCCTGGCTGCTTAAACCCGTTATATAATGTGTCAAGTTTTTGATCCCATTTGGTCCGGGATAGTTTAGAATAAACAGACCAGGACCTGGAACAGATATGGATCTCGATTAGCAGGAAGAAGGACCCATGCAAGACCTATTGAAATCTCCCTATGCAAGGATTTTCGCCCCTCCCTCTATCCTAAAAACACTGGTTCTCGTCAGCCTGATCGGGAGCCTGTCGATTGGGATAACTTTCTGGATAGCTAATGGGATCCAGGAAACCAGCGTTTCTCTATTGATCCTATCAACCGTCTGCTTGGGATTATTGCTCCTGCAGGATAGAGTGGATTACCAGCTTTCAGGATTGATCCTCTACCTGGTGATCTCGGTGGTGTTGACATTTAATGTCAGTGTTGGACACGCAATCTACGACGAGGCCATGCTTGCGTATCCGATATTGATCATTTTTGCGGGTCTGGTCTTTGGCAAACGATCAACTGTCGTCGTGACCGGGATCACAATTGTTCAGATCATTCTGGTTTACAACCTGGCTAAGGCGGGTTATGTTCAGGTATTTGATGGTGCAATTGAGATCACTATAGAGGAAACAATCATAACCCTGATCATCCTGATAGCGACGGGATTTTTTGTGTGGGTAGTTGTCGATATTATTGAAAATGCAGTCGACCAGATCCAGCAATCTGAAAATGAGCTTGAAAATGCATATGATGAAACCTTGGCTGCCTGGGCCAGGGCTTTAGAACTTGGAGGAAGGGAGATTCCCGGCCACAGCGCCAGGGTAGCTGCGCTCTCGACCCAACTGGCTGAGCGATTGAATCTGGATCCGCTCTTGATCAAACAGGTACGCCAGGGGGCTTTACTGCACGATATTGGAAAAATAGGCATACCGGAACAAATCCTGCTCAAGGAATCTCCATTTGACGCGGCAGAGGCAGAAACCCTCAAAGAGCATACCGCCCTGGCCAGGAACATCCTCATGGATATCGATTATCTTAGCTCTGCCCTGGACGTGGTTAGCCATCATCATGAACGATATGATGGAACTGGATATCCGGCTCAACTGAAGGGGAATGATATTCCAATTTCAGCCCAGGTCTTTTCTGTTGTTGATCACTGGGATATCCTGCGCAGCGACCGCCCTTGCAGAAAAGCCTGGTCAGATCAGCGGGCATTAAAGTATCTCAGGGAACAATCAGGGAAAAAATTCAATCCGAAAATTGTCAGTGTTTTTACAGCTATATTGACTGCGGCCGATTTTGAGGTGGACGAATGACCAGACGAAGAATACTGGTACCGCTTAAGCGATCCCGTTTTGAAGATATGATCAATCTTTCCCGGGTTCTGGAGGTAATATTTCAAATTGCAATCGTGGCTGTTGCCCTGATTAGCATCACTATTACCCGGCATCCTCTTGATAGCTCAACCTTGTCGGTCCTGGTTTTGCTGGTGGTGTTGATCATCCTGTATTTATTATTTCGGTCCGGTTATTACAGGATCGCTGGTTATGGATTGATTCTCAGTATATCTGCCATAATTACTTACAATTTGATCATCACGGGTGGCATCAATGATAATGCGATGGTCATTTTTCCTGTCTTGATCACTATCGCGGGATTGGTATTAGGCAAAAAACACATTCCCTATCTGACCGTGATCATCATAGCTGAAGTGAGCGGGATCTATTGGTTAACAAAACTAGGGTATATAACTCCTTATCAGGGAGCGATAACAGTATATATTCAAAATTTTCTGACAGTATTGATTCTTCTTGGTATCACTGGGGTTGTGATCTGGATCAGTGTCTCGACCCTCGAGAGAAAATTCGAGGAGCTGCTGGCATCAGAATCAAATCTGCGCAGGTCATATGATCAGACCATTGACGCGTGGGCAAATTCGTTGGAGCTGTTTGACGAAGATACTGAAGGTCACGGCCAGAGGGTTACCAAATGGGCACTTGGCCTGGCTCAAATGTCGGGAATAGGGGAGGAAGATCTAGATCATATCCGCCGCGGTGCACTGCTGCATGATATCGGTAAAATGGGCATTTCAGATCAGGTCCTAAATAAGAAATCCTTGTTGACAACCCAGGAAAGAACATTAATCGAGCGTCATCCGTTGCATACCTATGTCTTGCTAAAAGATATTTCATTCCTGAACGAAGCACTGGATATTCCAGTCTATCATCATGAAAATTGGGATGGCACAGGTTATCCATACCGGCTGGCGGGAGCAGATATTCCCCTGGCTGCCAGGATCTTTGCCATTGCTGATAACTGGGATGCCCTGACGTCTGATCGGCCTTATCGAAAGGCCTGGCCGGAAGATAAAGTTGTAAAATATATTGAAAACCAACGCGGTAAAAAATTCGATCCTGAACTGGTGGATTCATTTTTGGAATATAGATCCAGGGAGAGATAAATAGACCTCAGGAACAGGATCCAGTGATGATTTATGGTTAGACAGGAACAAACGATATTTGAAGGGTACTCTTGTCTCAAATTGGACAATGATCTGCTGACTGTCTGGATCACCCGGGAAGTTGGATTGCGCGTCATTGGTCTCAGCCTGGCAGACGGAGAAAATTTGCTGGCCGTGGTGCCTGACGCTGTTATTCCAGTTGATGGGGCTGAGGATTATACGCTCCGCGGCGGACATCGCCTGTGGTATGCCCCGGAAACTCCCCACACAACCTATCTTACCGATGACGAGCCTGTTGAGATAATCAAAATTCCGGATGGTGTGGAGGTGATCCAGAATGTGGATCGCCCGACAAATATCCAGAAATCATGGAAAGTAACCTTGAATAAAAATCAAGCTAAGCTGGTCATTGACCACAAACTTTCCAATCAAGGTTCGGAATCTTACCGGCTGGCTCCCTGGGGGATCACAATGCTGAAACCTGGAGGTTTGGCTTTGCTCCCGTTGGCCAACGAAGATGAAGATAGTTTTGGTTTGCAGCCGAATCGCCATCTAGTATTGTGGCCGTACACCGAATTAACTTCACCTCGCCTTTTTTTGCGTGACCGGTCAATCATGGTGAAGGGCACTTTAGCGGAAGGTGCCCTGAAGATCGGTGCGCCGAACCCTGTTGGATGGTTGGCATACGCCCGGGAAGGTAGTCTGTTTGTTAAGCGTTCAGCCTATCAGCCCGGTGCTGAATATTATGATAGGGGGGCTTCAAGCCAGATTTACCACAACCCGTCAGTTGTGGAATTGGAAACGCTCGGCCCGATCGTTAATTTAGGTCCCGGAGATTCAGTGGAACATCAGGAGATCTGGGAAGTTTACCAGGTTGGGAATTGGCCGGGGGATATTCTCGATTCTTACCAATCATTTTCTGATTTCTAGGCTGAGGGCAGAAAAAAACCCCGGGGTTTCGTAAACCGCGGGGTTTTAGATTGTGTCTACTGGACACCTGATCGAAGAATTGAACGATAAGGTCTTTTGGTCGGTTAATTGGCGGCTCGTTTGATGATCACGTTGTGCTGATCGCGAAAATGGTAAGCGCCAGTTTTTCCAAGCACCCTGGAGACATATTCTTCCTGGATATCAACATGAGTATATTGATCAAAGATCCTGATCTTGCCTATCCCGGACCCCGGAATATTTGCCAGGGAGGCGATGCCTCCCACAATTTCGCCAGGATTTATGCCGTGAGTTTTACCGCGTTCCAGGCTTAAACGGATCATGCCGGATTCATGGGATTGCTTATTGGAAGCCTTTTGTCCTCGATGAGAAGAGGATTTCCCATTTCGTGAAGATTTATTTCTTTTGCCATTTCTGCCATTGGAATTGTGGAATTGCACATCGGCGATCTTATCAAGCGCTAGTTTCTCCTCCTCAACGCGGGCCATTTTAATAGCAGCTGCGGCAACTTTTACAGGATCGTGACCGGAAGCGACCAGGTATTCGGCAATTTCCTGCTCCCGTTTACAGCGGTCTCGTTCCAGCCAGACTTCCATTCTTTCCATCAGTTTTAGATCCCTGCGCTCCTGAAGGTCTTTTTCTGTTGGGAGCTGAGCCTGGGTAATTCTTTGTTTTGAAAAGGCTTCGATCCGGCTCAAATATCGTTTGTCTTTGGGGGTTAAGAGTGATATGGCAATGCCTGTTTTTCCTGCCCGTCCGGTTCTACCGATCCGATGAACATAAGCCTCCGGATCAGTTGGAATATCAAAATTAACAACATGCGAGATATCATCGATATCCAAACCGCGGGCTGCCACATCTGTCGCAACCAATACTTTAACCTGGCCGCCTTTAAATCGATTCAGAACCCGGATGCGGGCATCCTGGGCCAGATCGCCATTGAGGGCTTCGGCAGGGAAACCCGCGCTGGATCAAGTCATTGGCGACCCGTCCAGAACCGATCCGCGTTTTTGTGAAAACCAGGGTCGCACCGATATCTTCAGCTTCAAATAGGCGTGTTAATGCTGCCAGTTTGTCTTTTTCTTTGACGACATAATAACGCTGGTCGACTGTATCAACAGTGAGCGCTTTGCTCTGGATCATGATCGTTTCAGGATCATGCATATACTTGTCGGCCAGGCGGCGAATTTGCTGCGGCAGTGTCGCTGAGAAGAGCGTTGTTTGGCGAGTTGAAGGTGTTTCCTTGAGGATATTTTCGACATCCTCAACAAAACCCATACTGAGCATTTCATCAGCTTCGTCAAGGACAACTGTGTTGACCTGGCTCAGGTCCAGCATGCGCTGGCGGATCAAATCCTGCAAGCGACCAGGTGTGCCGACAATGACATCAACGCCTTCCTGTAAACGCCGCCGGGAAGTGCCGTAATGCTGGCCGCCGTAGATTGGCAGCACACTGATCTTCAGGCCCTTGCTGTATTCTTTAAATGCATCAGCCACCTGAATGGCCAATTCTCGGGTCGGGGTTAGAACCAGGGTTTTGATCATGCCCCGCTCGTCACTGTTGATCAAATGGTCAATGATTGGAAAAGCGAATGCAGCTGTTTTTCCTGATCCGGTCTGGGATTGGGCTAAAACGTCTCTGCTTTCCAGCATGAACGGGATCACCCGGATTTGTACTTCGGTCGGATCCTTAAATCCAAGATCATCTGCTGCCTGGATTAGGGCAGGGTGCAGGGTAAACTGCGAAAACTCAGTAGTCATCAAAATCTCCTCTTGCGTTTTGATAACTCTCTGAAGCTTCACAACCCTTGTGAAATGAATGAGTTCCTTGCGGAAATAATTCGGGGTTCAACCAGCCGCTTTCCCAATACCCCCTGCGGCAAGAAAAAAGCTCGTCCAGATTTATACGAGCCGTCTTGTGGAATTTTCAAAACATGTTTAATATTCAATTGTGATTGGTCAAATCTAAACCAACCGCGGCAGTATACCACAGGGGACGGGGTTCTGTCCAGAGCGCACCTGATCTGGATGAGAGGCTGATTGTTCAGGGCTTACTCTTAATATCAGCTGGTGATGACCACCCGGTTCCGGCCGGTTTCTTTGGCCTGGTAGAGTGCGTCGTCTGCCAGCTGGATCAGGGTATCTTCCTTTTCAACACTCTGGTTGGGATATGCTGCTCCACCAACGCTGATTGTTACCCTGATCGTTTGATTTCCCTCGATCACAGCGGATTCTTCGACACTCCTGCGGATCCTTTCTCCGATCAATCTGATATCGTCACTGGCAGCGGCCGGTAAGATGGCCAGGAATTCCTCACCGCCATAGCGGACCAGGATATCGCCTTCCCTGAGGATCGTGCGGATGATCGAAGAAATCGATTTCAGGATCCGATCTCCCACCTGGTGCCCATAGGTGTCATTGACGGATTTAAAATGATCGATATCCATCATCATCACTCCGAGCGGAATCGTGCTGCGGATCGATCGTTTAAACTCTTCGTGGAGGCGGCCCAAACCAAACCGCCGATTGTAGACTCCCGTCAGGGGGTCAAGGGCAGCCAGGCGCTGCAGCCTGTCGTGCGCCAGGGCATTGTTCAGGGCTAAGCCAAAACTCTGCCTGAACAGCTCAAGGCGGGTTTGTTCTTCCGCTGTGTAGAACTCGGTTTTCCCCAGGACTATGACTCCCAGGGGGACATTTTTGTAGGTTGTTGGCAGAACAATGATTTCCCGGGGTTTGAACTCAGCCAGAACTCCTTCGAGCTGGATATCTTCCGGGAGGGGCACCCTCTGGGTGATTCCTTTGCGGAGGGCTACTTGGATGTGGTCACTTCTGATGACACTTTCTAGATCTTTAATGCCTCGTTTGGCGGCTGCCTGAAGCTCTCCACCCGCATCGTAGAGGATTGCACCCCCCGCCGAGCCAGATTTTTCGAGGAACATTTCCAGAGAATTCTCGGCTAATATTTCGAGCTCCAATGAGCTCGCCAGCATGCCTGAAAAGGAAAGTGTCGCCTGTTGGGTTTCCAGTAAATCAGAGATTGTCCTGACCAGGCGGTTAAAGGCTTTAGCGCTTTCACCTAATTCATCTTCTGAATCTATCGGTATGGCGCAAGTCTCATAAGTGCAATCACTTTCGCTTTCTGCTGAATTGACATCCCTTAATATCAGCTCAACTTTCTGCATCCCATTGGCGAGGACCCTGATCCTGGTTGCGACTACCAGGCGGGCGAGGATCCAGTTTGCCAGTCCTGCTATTGCGCCAGCGCCCAGGCAGGCGAGATAAAATCCGGGTTTGATAGCAATTGAGCGGGGCACTCCCAGCAAGATCACGAACCAGGGAAAGACAATACCGATCAGTAATCCGAACAGGATCATCCAGATTGCCAGGTCCAGGAAAACTCGTTTTGTAATTCGCATAGCCACCTTCTGGGTAGGTTGGGATTTTGGAGTTATTATACCTGAGTCCTGGTGATTGCTGCTGCGGGGAACTATTCATTCCTGCAAGGTATTTCAGGGATGGCAGCTAGCGATGTTATTTATTCTCACTGTATAATTGATGGTTCGCACATTTTGACTTGTTGGTGTAACATAGGTGTTGAAGGTGAAAGAAGGGGAGGGATTAATCGGATTACTCTCCAAATTTGGAGCTGGGTGAGGATCATCTCATCAACCTGAAGACCGGGGCAGATGCTAACGAAAACTGGATCATGAAGACAAATTATTCACAAACGGTCGGGTATTCCCCGTTGGATTGTGTTGATCACGGAAAATTGCTGCAGGTGATCAGGATCTGCAAAAGCATCATGGCTGAACACTTAACTCTGAGCGAGAATAGCAAGATTCTGGTTGCAGGCGCTGGATCTGGATTTGAAGCAGTGTTGATCAGCCGGGAGTTTCAGCGGATGACATTTGGCGTGGATCTGAACATCGACCTGCAGAACCAGTTTTCAAAAGGAACGGACCTGATGCTCCAGGTCCAGGATATATCATCCCTGGCATTTTGTGACAATTCTTTTGATTTGGCCTATTCTTACCACGTCCTGGAACATGTCCCTGATCCAGGCGCTGTCTTAAGGGAGATCGCCCGTGTTTTAAAACCCGGCGGATTCCTATATATTGGTTTCCCCAATAAAAATCGCCTGTACTCTTATCTTGGAACCAGCCAAAAAGCCTCCGTCTTCGACAAGATCCGCTGGAATCTTAATGATTACAAATTCAGACTGCAGGGGAAATTTAAAAATGAATCTGGCGCTCACGCGGGTTTCACCGAAAAGGAGTTTCTCGATCAGGCAGCGGGTGTGTTTGCCGAGATCAGCCCTCTCAGGAACAGGTATATGCTCTTAAAATATCCCAAACTTGGGAGAATATTCAGGTTCGTCATCCAGATCGGATTGGAAGAGTTCCTGTTTCCATCGAATTACTTTTTATGCAGAAAAGGATAGCAGAAGATGACTAGATTTGGCCGTTTTGCCATTTCGGAAATTTCCTTTCCCCGGCTTTATTCAGCCCTCAAAATTCGCCTGCAGGAGGTTCCGCACACTCTGAACTGGCAGTTCCATCCCGATGCCAGAGCAAATCAAAAGCAAATCCGGGAATACCAGGGTATCCATCAGGGAAAAAGATGTTTTATCGTGGCGAATGGCCCCAGCCTGCTCAAGACTGATCTGGATCTGCTGGAGAATGAAATCAGCTTTGGCATGAACAGAATTTACCTGAATTTTGAAAGATCTTCCTTCCGCCCAACCTACCTGGTTGTTGTCAATGAGCTGATCCTGGAACAGTGGCCAACTGAAATAGCTGCCACGAGCATGCCAAAATTCCTGAACTGGAACCGGCGTTCTTATTATGATTCGCCGGGATCGAACCCAACCTACCTGAAATCGAAAATGACCATTAATGATAGTTTTCAATATGACCTGACAAAGCCAGTGGTCTTTGGGGCAACCGTGACTTTTGTCGCCCTCCAGCTTGCTTACTACATGGGATTTCAGCAGGTCTACCTGATTGGACTGGACCACAACTACCAGGAAAAAGGTACACCCAGCAGAACGGAAATCCGGTCACCTGAGCAGGATCAGAGCCATTTTCATGCCCAGTATTTTCCAAAAGGTTCTAAATGGCAGCTTCCGGATTTGCTGCGATCTGAGATCGAATTTGGTCTTGTCCGCAAAGCATATGAGGCGGATGGACGCCAGGTATTGGATGCAACGCTGGGCGGAAAATGCCAGGTTTTTGAAAAAATTGATTATCAGACTTTATTCAGGTGAGGCTTTGCTGTGGTTAGGGTGTTCCGCATCTGATTGCTGCGGGCGAGTTGAGAAAGGCAGGAAAAATAGAAATGTTGGAGGTTGCCTGATATGACCAGTCATTTGATCACTGATATCCTGTCCAGATTCGCTGCTGAAAAACTGGAGGTGAACTGGTACAGGGGGAAAAGGATCCTGGTTACGGGAGGAGCTGGTTTTATTGGTTCCTGGCTGGTAGAAGCCCTGGTGCGTCTCGAAGCAGAGGTATATGTGGTTGACAATCTCTGGCGGGGCTCGCTGCTGAACCTGGAAAAAGAAGATGGCGGAAACTGGATCGACCTGGATAAACAATTTATGCTGGGCGATTTGCGGGATTTGCAGGCTGCCGCCTCAGCCTGCGCCTGGGCCAATCCTGACCTGGTGATCCACCTGGCTGATATAGTAGCCGGGATCGATTTTGTCTTTGCGAATGAACAATTTATTTTCCGGTCAAATTTCCTGATCAACAGCAATCTGTTCACTGCTGCTGTGGATGCAGGCATCAAGCAGTTGTTATACATCGGGACAGCCTGCAGTTATCCGCAAAAGCTGCAGGAAAAACCGGGCGGCAAACCATTGGTTGAAGACCAGGTCTATCCAGCAGACCCCGAATCGTCTTATGGCTGGTCAAAATTGATGGGGGAGTATGAAGCAGAACTATTACATCAATCTTCAGATCTGGATTTGGGTGTTCTGCGCTTGCACAATGTGTACGGTCCAAGGTCGATCCTGTCAATCAAACGATCGCAGGTGATTCCGAGCCTGATCCGGAAAGCAGTCCGCTATCCCGCTGAGGATTTTATTGTTTGGGGTTCTGGCAAACAATCCCGGGACTTTGTCTTTGTCGGCGATGTGGTGGATGCCCTGCTAAGGCTGCCATTAAAGGGTCTCAATCAGGGTGTAATTCAGATCGGAACAGGACAAGAAACGACCATCGCGGAGCTTGCCGAGGCAATCGTCGAAGTCAGCGGCAAAGCCATCGAGATCAAGTTTGATCCGGCCAAGCCAGAGGGCGATGGGGGGCGGTCTGGTAATTATCAGAAGGCGAAGCGGATCCTGGGCTGGGATGTTTTCACGCCTCTTGAGGAGGGATTGAAACAGACCTATGACTGGGCCTACGATCAAATTCAAAATCAGAAGATCGATCTGGACACTTAGCCAAGAGTTAAAGCTGAAGGATTTTAAGGCAAATGCAACCTAGTGCAAGTGGTGGAACAATAGAAATCATGAATATGCTCGGAATCGATATCGATTGCCTGGCGTATGATGATATGTATCCTATATTCGATAGTTGGTTGGCCGATAAGGGTTCCCGGTCCCATGCGATCGCTGTCATTAACGTCCATATCTGCGTCTCGGCCCTGAAAGATAAACAGCTGCGCGACATGTATAACAGCGCGGATCTCTCAGGCAGTGACGGAAAGCCATTTTTGATGTGGGCCCGCGCTTTCCACAACAAGCACAGCGACCGATTTTATGCCCCCGATCTGATGCACGAGATCAGCGGCAAAGCGGGCGAGAAAGGCTATACTTTTTTTCTCTACGGTGGGTATCCGGGCGCAAATGACAAGATCGAAGCCTACCTGAAAGATAGTTATGATGGCATCAATGTCGTTGGAAAATATACTCCCCCATTCAGGCCACTGACAGACGCTGAGGATCGGGAGTTCTGTGCAATGGTCAATCAGCTCCAGCCTGATTTTATCTGGGTTGGTTTGGGTTCCCCCAAGCAGGATGTCTGGATCCGGGATCACCTGGAAAGTATCCGGGGCAGCATCCTGATGCCCTCCGGGGCAACGTTTGATTTTTTCAGCGGCAGGATCAGGCAAGCGCCAAAATGGATCCGCGAGAGCGGATTTGAGTGGTTCTACCGCCTGACCCAGGATTTCCGCCGGCTTTGGAAGCGTTACACGGTCTACAACATCATTTTCCTGGTCTTCTTTTTCCTGCAAGTTGTGAAGTTGGTCTCGTTTGACGAGGGGGGATATTTGCTGTTCCTGGGAAGGAGAACAAAGTTCGGGAATTAGAGTCGCGTGCTGAAAATGTGGTGATTGCATGAATGCTTACTGGCATCCACGCCGAAGTTATGCTTGCCATTCAGCATCAGGGGTATCTATCCTGGTCTAAGATCTTCCCCTTAACTGCAGTTAGTTGGGAGTTGATTTAGTCCAGCCAGAGAAATTATTATTTCTGCTGGCAGTTAATATTCTTTCACTTGAACTGGTGGAGAAACTCCAGCATGATCCCAGCTACCATGTCATGCTGCTCTTCCAGGCTCAGGGAGGGCACTACGTCCCCTTTCTGGGGCCCGTAATCTCCGAATTGGGCATGACTGGCGCCTTCGATGGGCACGAAGGATGTGTCCGCAGGAAGCAGGTATCTTTTGGCATTAAAATCCTCAGTGTTGGGCGAACCGGCGGTGGTGCCAAAAATCGAAATCAGAGCCAGATCAATATTCGCCAGACTGGCGCTGTCGGGTGGATAGGAATCCCACAAGGCCAGGCCAGCGATCTTGGTTGGATTAGCGTTGGCGTAAATCCCTGCGGCGGCGCCCCCCAGGGAATGACCGGCCAGGACCCAGGTAGAGATCTCCGGATAGGAATCGATCACATCGTCGGCAGCTCCCGGGTTCAAGATCGCCAGGTTGAGCGGCATGGGGGTGATGATCACCAGGGTGCCTTCCCGGGCGATCTGATGCAAAACAGGAGCGTAGGCGGCAGGATCGACCAGTCCGCCCGGATAAAAGATCAATCCGATATCTGGGTCTTCCAGTGGAGTAAAAACGATTGTCTTGGCGTTGGTAACTGAGACCCCAGGCGATGATTCGAGCGCGGCCAAGGCCAGATCCCTGGCTGGGTAGGTACCGGTTTTAGACCAGAGGAATAGACCGAGGGCGCTGATGATCAGAATTATTGCCAGTCCTGCCAGGGTAAATTTAAATATATTTCTGACCTTCATGCTTTCTCCAATAATAATAATGAAATCAGCTGATCCGCAGCCAGGCGGCAGCTAGGGCTAGCTTCCGCATCGCAATCCAGATCCGGCACGTGGAGGATCCGGGTCCAGGTGATATAGACCACCCCCACCATCAAGAGCGCGCCAGCTACCCCGGGAGCAGACGGGCTGATCTGAGCCAGCAGGAAGGAGCCAATCAGCGGGGAGACGACCCGGGTCAGGCTGTTCATCGAGGCAGAAAGCCCCAAAATCCCTCCCACCTCAGACTGTTCGACACTCTTGGTTAAAGCGCTGTTGGTGGAGACCCGCAGCATGCCGGAAGCCAGGGCCAGGGGCAGCAGGGCAATCAGCAGCACAATCAGACCTGGTGAAAATGCCCAGCCCAGCAGGCCTACTATCAGCAGCAGGGCTCCGCTGAAGATCAACTGCTTGTCGCTGAAGCGGGCGCTCAGCCAGCGAATGCCACCGGCCTGCACCAGCACGACCACGACACCCACGTAGGTGAGGACATAACTTGTCGCCTGGGCAGTGAAGCCCAGCTTCTGCTGGGTAAAGAGCGAAAACATGGTTTCAAACATGGTCCAGGCCAGGCCGTAGACCAGCACAACCGACAGCAGCGGACCCACACAAGGCATCCGTAATGCGCTGACCAAGGCCCCTAAAGAAAACTTCGGCCGGGTCTTGTCCTTCCGGGAGCTTCTTTTTTCAGGGGGCAAGGATTCCGGAAGCCAGAACAAAGCGCCCACCAGATTCAAGGCGGCCAGGCCGGCAGCTGCAAAAGCGGGCAGGGCATAATTGCCTCCAGCGCTGAGGATCCCACCCAGGGCAGGGCCGAAGATGAATCCCACGCCGAAGGCGGCTCCGATCAACCCCAAGCCTTGAGCCCGGTTTTCCCGGGTGGTGGAGTCCGTGATATAAGCCTGGGCCAGGGAGACGTTTCCTCCCAGCAGGCCGTCCAGGATCCGGCTGAGGAAAAGGATGGCGAGAGAGTTGGCAAAACCGAGGATCAGGAAGCTGAGCACCGTTCCGCTGATGCTGGCGATCAGGAGTGGTTTGCGGCCGTAGCGGTCGGAGAGCCGTCCCAGGATGGGAGCACCGATCATTTGGGTCAGGGCGTTGGCGGAGAGCAGCAGTCCGACCATGATCGAGCTGGCGTTAAAGTCTGCCGCATAATATGGCAAGAGGGGGAGGATGAGGCTGAAGCCCAGGACATCTATGAATACAAAGAGCAGGATCAGGATCAAAGATCGTTTCATAGCACGTCCAGGATGAATGTTGGTTAGGAAGGTTCGATTTTACCACCGGTTGCGCGATTGGTATACAGCTGTCTCTGTCCGTTAGAGGAAGCTTTGGAGAAAAATCAGTTGACATTTGAATCTCTGGGGTCCTAAGTGCAAGGATGCTTTTTTGTGGACTATAATTTGAACAGAATATCTGTTTTATCATTCATTGGGTCTGATGAGAAAGAGGGGAATGTTCGAGATAGAGCAGATGTAATCAAGACCTGACTTCAACGCATCGCGCAGAGGAGCAAAAGGATGTTTATTGAACAAATTTCATCAAAAGGTTTGGCACAGTATTCATACCTGCTGGGAGATAGATCATCTGGTCAATGCCTGGTGATTGATCCCCGCCGGGATGTCGAGGTCTATCTGGATATCGCCCAGAAAAATGAACTGCGTATAGTCAATATACTGGAAACACATATCCATGCCGATTTTATTTCTGGAAGCCTTGAATTGGCGGCCAGGACTGGGGTGCCAATTAGCATAAGTGCGGTTGGCAATGTGGGTTTTGAGCACCAGTCCCTTGCGGACGGAGATGTGATATCCCTTGGTGATATCAAACTGAAGGTGCTGCACACTCCAGGGCATACGCCGGAGCATATCTGTTTCCTGGCCAGCGGCGGGGTGGTGAGCGAAGCTCCCTGGGGATTATTCAGTGGGGACCTGTTATTTGCCGGGGAAATTGGGCGACCGGACCTATTGGGGGATAAGTTCGAAGAGGAGCTTGTCCACCATCTATATGCTACGCTGAAAAATAAGATTTTGACCCTTAATGAGAATATCGTAGTCTATCCGGGCCATGGAGAGGGATCACCCTGCGGGGCGAACATTGGCGCCAGACCGGTGACTACGATCGGGTATGAGAAGGAAAATAATCCCACCTTGCAGATCGTGGACGAAGAAGAATTCATTAAGACGGTTCGCGACTCATTATCTCCTGCGCCATCCTATTACCAGCGGGTGAAAAAGGTCAACAGCGCCGGCCCAAGCGTTTTTGGCAATCTACCAACCCTGCCGCCACTTTCTGCGCATGAATTCCGGGCTCTGGCGGAAAAAGACGACACGATCATAATCGACGCCCGTGAAATTACGGCCTATGGCGGCGGGCATATCCAGAATGCGGTGCATATTGGACTGCGGGCTTCCTTTCCCATCTGGGCTGGTGAAATCATCGATGAAACCTTCCCGGTCTGGGCTGGAAGGATGGTCGATCCTGCCATGAATATCGCCCTGGTCCTGCCTGATGATAAGAATGTCTGTGAAGCGCAGCTTTATCTGTACCGGATAGGGATAGTGAGTATAAAAGGATATCTGCGGGGCGGTTTTTCCACCTGGTTGGAAGCAGGGTATCCGTTCCGGAGAACGAAACAGGTCAGTGTCCATGAGATTAATCAAAAGGTCCAATCCGAAGGGGGAATGCAGATCCTGGATGTGCGCACCCAGTCTGAGTGGGAAAAAGGACATATTCCTGGAGCAAAACAGATCTATGTGCCGGATCTTCTCGAGCGGGCTGCCGAGTTGGACCGGGGGCTTCCAGTAGTGACCTACTGCGGCACGGGGTACCGGGGAAGCATCGCCTCCAGTCTTCTGGAGAAGGCGGGATTTGCCGTTCAAAATATCCCGGGCAGCATGTCTGCCTGGCGCAACGCGGGTTACCCTGAGGAAGCTGCCGATTAAGCTCGATTCAGTTCTGGCGGCATGTGTCCAGGTTGAAAACATCATACGTTTAACCTAGACGGAACCTTATCTTGGCGGATTTCTTTATTGAACCTGGGATCTCAGTAATTCTGATAGAAAAAACTCCCCAATTGCTTGAGGAGTTTTGCTGGCGCACCCGGAGGGACTCGAACCCCCAACCTGCTGATTCGAAGTCAGACGCTCTATCCATTGAGCTACGGGTGCGTGTGTAAAACTATTATACACCAGGTGTATTTTTCGTCAATTTCAGGCACGATTTGTTGATTTTCTTAAGGAAGGACGAGATTTTTCATTTTGTCGTCTGATTCTTGGTGCAGTTTCGGTGCAGTTGCGGTGCAACTACTCGGGTTTTTGGTGCAATTCCGGTGCAATTCCCCCTTGTGGTGCAACAGAATCAGACGCTCGTTTCGCGGTTAACTCAGCCGGCAGTGCCACCGGTGTGGTGATCTCATCCATCACCGCAGCGGCTTTTTCCTGGGTCCAGGGAACCAGATGGCCGTAGGTGTCCAGCGTGGTGCTGGCCTTCGCGTGGCCCAAACGGCGGGCCACGGTCAGCAGGTCGATCCCATTGGCAAGCATATGGGTAGCAGCAGTATGGCGCAGGTCATGGAAGCGCATATCGCCTAATCGATGGTAGGGTGTGCGATTATGTAGTTGAGCTAAATGACAGTCTATTGTTAATAGAATGCAAAGCGAAGTATTCAGCAGATTTATTAACAGAAAGAGCTATTTTGCAGGACAATTCAACTGGCAAAATAGCTGATGCATTTGAACAGATAAATAACACCGGTGCCAGGATTGTTGATGGGCAACAAGACCAATTAATTCGCGATACCTCAAAACCGCTTGTGGCAATTTCCGTTTTCTACGGAGATTTGTATTTTGCTAATTCCGAAGTGTATTTTGAGCGGTTTATTAGTGAAAGGATGGATCCAGGTATCTTAGGTGATTGGCCAGAGCCATTATCGGCCCGACCTCAGATAATGAAGATTGATACGTTTGAGCGATTTCTTACAGTCTCAAGAGAGTTGCATCTATCGCCAAAAGAATTACTTGATATGAAATTGAAATTGCCCTACCTTCAAGTTGGTGATTGGGAAGCTTATATTAGATCAATCTCACAAGATGTCAATAATTGGGGAGATAGGTTTATTGGCAAAGGCTGGAAAGGAGTTTATTGAGAGTTATAGGTTGTAGGTTCGTTAATGGGCATAATCATTTACATTAGAACTTCCAGGAAAAGCTGACCAATAATTCCCGATATCACCTTCATCATTAAGTAAAAAATTCCGTTCTTGAGAAAGGAACGGAATTTTTCTCATTAATGGATGGTTGTATTATGCAGCAATATCAGACGCAGCTTGTCTTAAATCTATCTGACAATCGTATTCCGAAGTAATGTTTTTATAATCTGACATAGATATCTCACCCATCAAAAAATTACGAGTAAGTTCTTCGACTTTATTCTCGCTAAGAACCCTTTGGTTCGCTTTTGATTGATCATTATTATCTAATGCGCGTTTAATTACAGGGATATCCATGATGTCACTCCTAAGAGCTACCCTTAGTATTTCACGAAAATTAGTCCAAAAACTGTCGTTTGTCATATGTAAAGCATTATATATACCACATATTATAACAATATTAGAAATTTTTAAGATTACAGTTAATTAACAGATAATATGTCATGAATTAGACCTATTCAATCATGCAGCGTTCCGCATGTTTAGCAAAATTTCGATTTTTACACAAAATCTAGTCAAAATGTCAAGCACAGTCTTACAAGTAAATTTGTTTGGTTCTGAACAGGATAAGTTTAATACTGCAGTTGTCCTTGTATTCGCGTTTGGTTGTCCAATGCCTTCATTAATTGGAAAACAAACTAGTGATCCCTTCTTATCAGTAAAAGGGGGTACTGATACCCAGTGAGTTGTATTCTGATCTTCCTCATCAGATAAGTCTGGAATGCAAATTGGTAAGTGGCTATTCACTACCTGTCCAGCAATACCGTTTGAATTGGCTCCATGCTTAAGAATTGCTTCTATTTGAGTGCGACAATTTGGAGTGATATTTTTTGAGGCGATAGCACGAAAATCCCCGTTATTTTCAGCGGATAATAAACTCAATATTGATCTATCTACATTTCCACCTGTAAGAAACTCATGTAACTGGTCAAGTGCATAATCGATGCTATTATCAGCTGCCGTGATGATTAAGTCCGTTTGTCCTCCTTGTGCTACTAATGAACTTAAAAAGGCTATTTGGAGTTCAATTTTATGAAAGACTGTTAATAAATCACTACCGAGGCGTAAGCCTTTGTTGTCTCTATTTTTTATTTCAAAATATGTAACCAGGTAGAAAGGAACGCAGATTGGGAGAACCAGAAGAGCATAGACCTTATTTGTAAATATGAAAAATGCAAATGCAGTCATTCCAACTGAATACAGCAAATTGAAGATTCCAGCGAGCAAATTAGGCGATCTTGTATTGCCCTTCTTTATTCCAAATATTAAAGTTCTATTAATGGTTATTGATCCAACGAAAATTCCTGCAAGCCATGAAATTTCAGTAGTGTCCATTCAGAATTCCCTGTTGATATCAATGTTCGGTGGTTAGTGGTGTTCCGGTTTCCTATTCTTTAGAACATGCATGATTATATATTAATTTTTATCAATTTACTATACAAATTTTTTTGATTAAGTTTGTATCTAATCATACGATTATGGGATAAATCATGATAGATAGATTCTTTTGGACTTCATCGCAGATTTAAATGAGCCGCCAAACCAGTTGATTTGGATGGGTTTCTGGTGCAACTGTGGTGCAATTAGGGTGGAAAGGATGGAAATTATGGACGTAATGGACAGATTGCTGTCAACTCCATAGAGAGGATGGACAGTAAATTTCCCCCAGATACAGGATGGACACCCCCATCGCACAATTCGAAGTCAGACGCTCTATCCATTGAGCTACGGGTGCGTGTGTCGTATTATATCGTTTGTTTGTGATAAGGTCAATTTTCTGGTTTCTGGTAGCGCCCCACGTTAATTCTGGAAGTAAGTTGTAAATCAGTAAATAGTAAGTAGACTGGAAACCTGGCTGTCACCAGGGTATGGCTGATATTGAATCTATTTACTACTTACTAAACTACTGTTTGCTGGGCCGAAGGCCCCGCTGTCGTCTGACTGACGGTCAGGAAATAAAATCATGCCGCTGAACATCCGATCTCGCTAATTATTAGCCAGGAGCAAAGACAGGAAGCGCCCCTTCATATTTGTTAGCTTTAATTGTTTCTGCTTGAAGATCTCACCGGTATAATTTTTGGAGGAATTTTACTATTACATCGGAGAGTATACAAATGAAGAACATTGTGAGAGCGGGTCTTTATATTTTGATTGGCTTGGTAAGCGTGATAGCAGTAGGTGTGCTTGTTATGTATTTGGGTCATATCTGTCCTCCTCAGGGACCTTGGCCCACGCCGCCCTGGTGTGCTCATGCAGGCGAGTCCAAGGCAGAAAATGGAAACCAGCCCGTAGCAGTGAAATCAACAGCGGAAGATTCACCAACTCAGTCGCCTATCCCTGATCTAGATTATTCTATCCTAGTCAGTGTGCCATTCTGGACGGAAGGGGACATATATCTGGGTCTGGACGGTCAACCTGCATACTCTAAACTTGAACCCATCAATTCAACTCTGTATCATGGAACAGTTAGCCTTCCACAAGATGCAGAATACTACTACAGCCTGGGGACCGAAGAACAACGCAGTCGGTCTACATATCGAGCGGATTTCCCAGAAAGCTATGACGCAGTGGTGAATTGGGTATCAACCCCTAATCCAATCGAAGATTATAGTTTACAGAAAGGGATAACTTTAGGAGGATCCCATTGGCGTGAGGATGAATATCATAATTTGGATTGGGCACTAGATATGGCTGAAGATTACGGGGTCAGTCATCTCCTGTTGATTCCGACTGGCTATCTATACCCGGATGGACAGGGCCACGAGTTGAAATTTGTCTATTTTGGGGATCCGCTGTTTACATCAGACCCTCGATTTACAACCGCGGAGTGGGGCTATTGGGGACAGAGCCTTTCAGATGATATTATCCGTGAGATTGCTGGAAAGGCAAGGTCAAAAGGGTTCGCTTTGGTTTTTAAACCGCATATTGATGTCTGGGATGGAACTTCCCGGGGGGCTATTGTTCCGAATGCCCCTGAGTTATTCTTCGAAAACTACACTGCGTATATCACACACCAGGCTGCGCTTGCTGAGGAGCTGGATGCCGAGCTGTTTGTGATCGGTACGGAATTAGATGATTTAGCTCATACTGGCGGCCGGCTTGCCAATCGTGGCGTGGATGTAACCGGCTATTGGCTGGAAATTATCCAACGTGTTCGAGAAGTATATTCCGGACCGATCACCTACTCAGTCAGCTGCTTTGATATCTGCGGAGGTCCAGCCCAGATTGGTTTCTGGAATAAATTGGACTATATTGGCTTTGAACCCTATTTTGCTGTTACTGAGAAAACAGACCCCACAATCGAGGAACTTAAAGCAGGGTTTATTGAAAAATTTAACCGCTGGGCTTTGCCGCTGGCGGAGCAGTACGGAAAGGATATTCTGTTGACTGAAGTGAACTCCTATGCCTTTGACGGTGTCAATACGGACCCGATCGCTATGTTCACTAATCCTGAGGATCATCCGGTTGATAAATTGGAACAGGCGGATTATTATGAGGGCTTGTTCCAGGCCCTGCTTGAACTGCCCGAGATCAAAGGAACATATCCCTGGCCGTTCTGGCTCTACATGGGAGAAGCGACAGATTATGACCGCATTCAGGCAGAGAAGTCGGGACGGCGAGACAACCTGACCGGTGTCCCTGCCGGACAGGTATTGAAGAAATGGTATTTAGGATTTGCCCCCTGACCGAGTATGGCACTAGGTTGATAGTTACCAAGTATTGAAATAGATCGCTTGTATATTGAGACACTATTAAAAATTTTGCTGTGATTAAGTAGCTGCTATGGTCTGGCTGGAAATATGACCCCCCGGACCTATGTAGAGCCTAAAGCCGCCAAACCAGGTTGTAATGGCCGTGGAGCCTGTCCTGACCCTGACTGAAACGAAGGGGAAGGGCTCAAGGACGGGTTGCTCGCACAGCCTGGCCTGAGCTTGTCGAAGGGCTCGCGACCGGTTTTTCCCCGTCGTGGACGTCGTCCACACCGGTCTTCGGTCGGCAGTGAAGCTGCCAGCCGGTTCGCCCGTAGGGCGCTCATTGCTGTCGTCTGACTGACCGTCAGAGCGTCTGACAACAGGTCCGGTAGATTTGGTGCTTATGCTGTAGTTAACTTCCTGGATTAGGTTTGATAATTACCTTTTGGATAAGCTATAACTGAATTGAGCAGAAGCATCTTGGGGGGTCCTAACAATCTGGGCAACAACACCTTGAAGAGTCGCTAAACTGATGTTCTGAAAATCATCTTCTTGGGAAACTAATAGAAAATAGGTGTCATCAATCCAGGTCAGATAGATAGATCCGTTTGATACGCTGTTGACCAAATTGAGAAACTCTAAATTCTCAGTTGTGGAATAAAATATATTGCCTAGTTTCCAATCCTCACCTTTAAGAAGGAAATGCTCCCCGTTTGGCATCCAAGCAGGCAAGGGGGATTCACAGGGTAGCTGGCGAATGTCAGTTGAAGTTGCCAGGTCACGGATGTGGATAGTAAAATAACCACCTTCACAACTGCTGCCATCATAGTAAAAGTAATATTCCAGAGTTGGCCCCAGTACTGCAGAATTGTTCAACATCAGAGTTGGTGCTACCTGAGCTACTAGCTCTTCAGAGCCATCCATAGCTAGCCGCCAGATTTCTTCAGGTTCACCGCTGAAATCGTCTGGGTAATGGATGTGGGGGGAAGGAATCGCAGTCACTAGAAAATTACCGCCTTCGTCCCACACGATTTGGGGGAGATATATACAATCACAGCCCCTACGGAGGGGAGCGTATTCAAAAGTATTGACCCTTGTCCTGGTTTCAAGATCCCAGATCCCAATTTCTGACCCAGTGGATACTGCTACGTATCGTCCGTCCGGAGAAGCAGTGAATTCTCCCCCCAATCCAGCTGGCGCTATTTGTGTAATCCGGCCATCTAATTCCAATCTATAGAGGTCGTTGTTGGGCTTGTAGGGATTACCATCAATCATGTCATTATAGAGTTGAGTATTAAACACAATCGAGTGGGTATACGGCAGCCAACTGAGATCATTCACTAATACCATGTGTTCAGTTTCGATGAGGTTAGCCAGATCATCAAGGATCAGGATTCGGTGACGCTCCGTTCCATCAGTTTTTATTAACCAGAACTCTTCGTCATGAAGCAATAAGTCAAAGTCTTGGCGATAGATGATCCATTCACCATCAGGAGATAGCTGGGGAGAATATATCCCAGATTGGGTTACCACTTCTTGTGTTTGACCGTTATTCCAGAGGTATAAGGTGTCATCTATGGTGTAAGCTATCTTAAGGCCTTCAGGGTATATATCGAAATCAGGCGTGGATGATGCTGGAATGATGGATGTAGATGTTGGAAGGTTATTGGTTGGTGGAAATGATGTGGTGGGATTAGGTTGGTCAGGAGGAGTTGATAGAGATGAATTGCTTGACTTTGTCGTATCATTGCAAGCTGCCAAGCTGCAGAGAATTATTGATGCGATCAACAAGTGATTAACCTGAATAATCCGCATAGATTCTATTTTTTTGATTAGTAGATTCATGATTATGACGCAACCTGGCGAGATCAGTTTTATTTATGGACCGGACCAGTCACGAGTTAGATTTGACCAAGAATCGATAACACACCTTATCACTATTATTATATAGGATAAGCTCAATGAAAAATAAAGTCGAGCCACCATACCAGTTATTCTAGGTGCAATCGTGGTGCAATCAGCGTGGAAAAGATGGAAATTATGGACTCAATGGACATTCCTGAGTTGACTCCATCGAGAGGATGGACGGAAATTACCCCCATAAACACAGTGTTCAGTTACCCCATCGGATTCGAAGTCAGACGCTCTATCCTTTGAGCTACGGGTGCGTAATAATAAAATTATCCCGCAAGGTTATTTTTAGTCAAATTCAGGCACTTTAATTACAGTTTTTTAAGTGGGGAATGCATTTACTCTGGACGATCAATGCTGGTGTCTGATTCGCGGTGCAACCGTGGTGCAACCAGCTCTTTCGGAGCAATCAGATCGGTCGGTAGGGAGACCGGAGTAGTGACCTCATCCATCAGAGCAGCGGCTTTTTCCTGGGTACCGGAAACCATGAGAGCATAGGTATCAAGTGTGGTGCTGGCCTGAGTGTGTCCCAATTGCCTGGAAACAGTTACCATGTCAATCCCGTAAGCCAGCATGTGAGTGGCTGCTGTGTGGCGCAAGTCAAGAAAGCGGGTATCGGGCAAGTTGGCTGCGAAAAGAATACGTTTGAACGGTCTCAAGATCTTTCTGGGAGCGATGTGCAATTAGCGTGACAGGCGTTGCGGTCGGCTTTAGTGTAAAGTTCTATTTTTAGGTTTATTTTTTTTACTGGACTGTTTTTATACTGGTAATATTTAGGGAGCGATAATGGCAAAAGACTCAGCAGGATGGTTGAAATTTCCACAGAGTTGACATCAGCCCCTACATTAATTTAGAAAGTAGAAGTCATTTAACAAGTCTTAGTAATTCTCGAGGTACGTCTAACATTTCCTGATAGCACCAACTATTTGGACAATCCTCATTTAATTCTGTATGTTCAGCTATTCTTATAGTGATTGTTTCTCCTCCAGTGTCTGTTCCTTCGTAAACTTCTCCTATTTTAAAGACTCGCTCAGTTATACCTACAAAACCTCCAACTGTTATTGTTGTTGAATATTCATCAATGAATTCGAATTCACGATGCACAACTTCTGTACCTTTTGAACAAGAGATGACTAATACAAATAAAAGTAAGAGGCCAACAATTTTTAGTTTTTTCATAATTCGGCCTGCATTCGACTTTCTAAATTGATTTATGAGAATGAATTTTCGTGGCGTCAAAACTCACCAAACTGAGAGATATATAGAACGTTTCATATTCACGTTGTTAGCATTAGTTTTTAGCCCTTCGATATTACGACTATATTATTGCAATACGTTAAAATTGCCCTTCTTGCTTTAACATTAAGTAGGTCCAAGCACCTCCCAAGAAGTCAAGTACGGAAAAAATTATGATGTTCGGGGAAACCAACTTAAATAGGGCAAACGCAATAAAGAATAAAATGATTGTGAAACGAATAAAAGCCGTCGCCTTCATTATCACTATAATTTCATGCTTCGCACCCAGAATATAATAAACGGCAATAGCCATAAGTAATATTCCCGAAACTCTTATCCAAACATCACTAGCAGGTTCGATACCAAAGGGAGTTATTAGTGAATTGGGCGCTATCAGAAGGATAACTCCGATGACACCTAAATAAATACCAAAAAACAAAACGCTTTTTGCTGATTTACTCATGACTTTTCCTTTTTAGAGATTGGAATTATTTATTGAATCCTCTCAATTTACACAATAGATATAGATATATTCTAAACTCAAATAACGTTAATTAACGTGCAACAGCGCGATGAGCACTTAGACGTAATGGCGCAGTTTTGATCCATAATTGCTAATCTGTATTATATAGGAAGTCAAACACCTTAATGAAAATCAAGTTGCCAAACCAGTTGATGGAAGGGTCGCTGCGCGACTGACCGGAATAAAGAGACCGGATCTTCGCTGCGCTCAGGATGGGATGCTCGCTGCGCTCGCGACCGGTTTACAGAAGCCGGATTGATGTAGGTACAACCGGTCAGGAGGCGAAGCCTCTCCGGTCGTTGCGTAGCAACTCCGGTCCCATGCCCTGAGCTGAGTGCAGCGAAGCGTAGGGTCCGTCAAGCCCGAAGGGCTTTTGCCCACCCGATCCGCCCGCAGGGCGCTTTTCTGGTGCAGTTCTGGTGCAATTGGGATGGATAGGATAGAAATTATGGATGTCATGGACAGATGGCTGTCAACTCCATAGAGAGGATGGACCAGTATTTCCCCCAGATACAGGATGGACAATCCTCCCGCACAACTCGAAGTCAGACGCTTGTCCTGAGCACAGGGTAGGGCTCTATCCTTTGAGCTACGGGTGCTTGTGGCAAAATTGAATCTTTTCAGAGGGGAAAAGTCAAGAAATCCAACAAATACAACATATTAATTAAGGAATTATCGATACCTGGTGCAATTAAATTGGAATTGATGAAACCAATGTCAAAGACCCGGGTGGCTGACTGATAGTCAGTCGAGATCTTATGACGTCTGATTAAAAAGGAGAGGGCTTCAATTTGAAGCCCTCTCTTGTTTATTGGGTGCTTGGTGTTTGGTAGAATCGAATTCTGTAATATACTTCATTTCCATTTGCCCTATCCATGTATTGTTTTCCAGAAGATTGAATACCACCCTGGGTTATATTTGTAGATTTTAGTGCATCCTGGAATGTTGGATAGCTCCTGTTTGCATAAAGATCACCCCATTTGTCATCTGATGAACCCCAATCATAATCATAAAAATTCCCTTGAATAGTGAGTTCGATTGGTTCCTTGTATACAGGAACGATGAATCTTTCCAGATTGGGTTTATTAAAGTATTTTGCTATAGGCCCAAAGAATATATTGCCTGCGCTGAAACCTATATAGTTGGATCCTGATCCAAAAGAATGCACAACATTATTAACGCTCAGGTCAAAATAAGCCTCAAAGGTATCATTTGCCCATCCTCCACAGCAGCAGGAATCACAACTTTTATAGATATGCATGCTTTCAAAAACAACTTCTGCATATTTGGGGCAAAATGGAAGAGTCTCGACATGGATCTGGCTGCTGGCAGGTCCGCCTTTTTTGGCATTGGCGACTACCTTCCAATCAATTTTATCGCCGCACCAGTGTGGCAAGATCACAGTCCCGTTGCGAACTGTGGCTGGGACGGTTTTTAGCAATTTTCCATTCGCATAGATCGAAAACCCAGTTATCAATTTGTGATCATGGGGCCACTTCCAGAGTATTTGCCTTTCCCAGAACCAGGACCACTCTTCGCTGGGATCAGATGAATTCTGATACCATTTATTTTGAACAGAACTGACATCCTTGGGAGGTGGCACTGAGCTGCCCTTGTTGTTCATCGTCTGGTAGTTACTGATATCTGCTTCTTTTTTCTTTAGATTTATTGCAAATGAACAGTTCTCATTTCCGACATCGGTATTAAAACCAGACCAATCGGATTCAGGAACAGATATATCAAAGGAACTTATTTTTGTTGGTGTATC
Source organism: uncultured Chloroflexia bacterium (assembly GCA_963751575.1). Classification (GTDB taxonomy): domain Bacteria; phylum Chloroflexota; class Anaerolineae; order Anaerolineales; family UBA11858; genus B10-G9. Next base: position 884,439 of record CAVVUX010000002.1, read on the forward strand.
ACCAGCCCAACCCCAGCATTCTCCACTTATACTAAGTGAACCGTCATCAGGTTTAGGCAAGGTGTATTGAGTTGCACCTGATGCCAGGCTGGCTGATCCTTCCTGCATTGCCAAAAAAGAAGAATCGTCATCAGGTAGACGCTCTTCGGCGATGCCTTCAACGGATAGGTAGAGATAAACATTCTCAAAACCTCCACCGATATTTTAACTCCAGGGCCTGGAGTTCTAAATCGTCATTTGGGGAAGAGGTGCAGTCTGAAGGAAGCTGAAGGGTTTTTACTGTACTGGCAGTAGAGCCGATGTTGTTATACGCTTCTATCCACACAGAGACAAGTCCAGATACCGGGGATGTAAATTCATACCAGGCTTGTTGGCTGTTTAGATCCCCATTTTTCAACTTTGCCGCAAGTTGCTTGATGCCAGTCTGAGAAGAAAGCCAGACTAAATAACCATCAGCAGCTGGTTCTGGATTATTCCAACCGATTCTGATCTTACACCCATCATCTCTGGCCGCAAAAGATTCTGGGACGCCGGGAGGGAGCAAGGGCAACAAAACCCCAAACGGGAGGGATCCATTGTTATCTGCCGGGAATACTTCGCTCGGGATCAGCATGGGGATGTCTGAGGCAATTTGGGGCTCTACAGGTCCCAATGGTGTGGAGGGAGTACCAGGGGCTTTGGGGACACTGGGAATATCGTACCAGTCGCAGATGTCTATGCCTGTGGTACTGGTTCCGGCTTTTACTTGAAACTTAATCGGCGAATGGTCTGAACAGCTGGTGGATAAACCGCAGGGGACGGCTTTTGAATAAGATCCTCCCAGTGAAAAATCCGGCAGCCAGGCAAAAGCTGTGTAAGTCCCTGGCGGTAAAGAGACCCCGTAGGTGTTTTGATTGAGGGCGATGGATAATTTTGTATACTGGCCATTGTCGATATTCTCGAAATAGGCGGTCATCTCTGGTATGTATTGACTGGGATAGCATACCTTTCCGCTTACATAGCCGTTTTTCGAAATCAAGTCAGCAGGTATCTGGTCGATAGAGGCAGGGATATTCTCTTCGCCTGGCTGGACTGGGACTTTTACCATTCCTTCCGGTTGAGTGAGAATATCTGGATTAAGATCGATAACCTGATCCAAAGAAATCTCAAATTCTTCGGAAATAGTTTCCAGCGGGCGTTCAGGGTTGTAAGGTACAAGAACATAGGATTCTTGTTCCTCTGGAACGGCTACTCCGGTAATACTGACTGGTTCACTTTGGCCAATATATCCATCAACATCGATCGCGCGGACAACAAACGTCTGGGCGCCTTCCTGGACTAGTAATGGAAAATGACCGTAGATCACTCCGACTCCGCTGGCCAGTCCGGTTTCCTGGATTTCAATTAATTCGCCATTGATCCAGATCTCAATGCTTTCCATGAGCCGCAAGCCAGTTGAACTGGCGGCTACAGTGATCCACCTGTCTGTTGGGAAGGAGTATCCCTGTCCCGGTTCGATAATATAAACTTCAGGATTTCTTGCTTCCAGCCTGGCTTTTCTCAATCTGCTTATCTGCAAAAAATAAACCCCGGCCAGGATTGCGGCGATAACAATCACGAGGAGGACAATCAACAGAATTCTGTGAGATTTTTGTTTATTCAACATTGTAGCTCCCTTTACGAACCACCGCATTCTTCAACGTCCAGGTTCCAACCGAGGTTCTTGGTACTGGTGTTCCCTGCGTTGTCTTTTGCCGTGATAGAGAAATTGCTTAGTGAACCGGTATTGACAAAAAGACCAAGGTTTTTGACGTACTTTCCACCGCTGTAGTTCATGTTTTCAGGCCCGCTGCGAATCCCGGAACCTGACCAATTGAGTTTCACAGAAGATACCCCGCCGGAATCAGTGACCTTTACAGAGAATTTGAAAGTTGTGGGAGAACAGGAACCATTGGTGTTGTAAATGAAATCGTTTGGAGATACTGAGGCATTACTGATGACTGGTGGTGTTGTATCTGGTGTGGGTGTGTCAGTTGGATCGTTAGATGGTTTGGTTGTTGGTGTGTTGGTTGGGCCGCTGCCTGAAACCGTGGTGGGCGATGGTGTGATTCCATCCTCTGGGACAACAGTGGTGCTAAGCGGCTCTTCTCCCTCACTTATAACCTCGATTGTCACTAGTGCATCTGGTGATGACTCTGAAGTTAACAAGTAGCTGGTTGTAATCTCCGGGCAGACCTCAGTCTCCCCGAGAAAAGGCACCTCGACTCCGTCAATTTGTGGTGGATTCTCTCCGGGGGGATGAACTTCCCAGAATAGTATGGAGCAATCTCCTTTTTGGATAAGGGGAGGGTGAGCTTCAAATACTAGGAATCGGGATTCTTCATACCTTTCGTCCACGAAAACCGATTGCCATTGTTGACATAAACCAGCTGGCGACTCAACAAAAATTTCAAATGGCCTTGTTTCCCCTGGGCATACTTGCATCTCACCGATCGGAGGAACTTCGGCGCCGTCAAAAATGACTGCAAATTCATCCGGTGAAATGATTTCCCAGAAAATATTCGTGCACTCACCCTGGGGAATGACTGGAGGATCAATTATGAAGTTAAACACCTCCAAATTACTGCAGTCTCCAAAACCTGGACCAACCTGGACGATACCATCAATTCCAGCCCCGCCAATGTAAACAAGGGAAACAGCTTGTGATCCCTTGTTACCGTTACTGTCAGTTGCGGTGATGCCGATAGTGTAGATGCCAGGTTCATCCGGGAACCAAACAACACTGGCAGCCTCAAAACGCCCACTACCAACACTAAGATTGTCTAAGATTTGGCCGTTGACTGTGAACTCGATACTGGATACACCACTATCAGAGGAGGCATGGGCAATTAACTCTAGCGGTTCAAGTGGATAGGAAGATTTATTGAGAGGTTTATCTATCCATGAAGTTGGGCCAGATCCAGTAGAACTACAGGATGCGAGGAAACATAAAAGCGGAAGTATCAGGAGCAGGGGTGAGAGATGACGCTTCATAATTTCCTCCCATCTTTGGTGAGACAATGAATCGTTTATGCTTTAATGAATATACAACGGAATGTGTTTAAGCACAACTTTCCAATGAGCTGATCCGAATTAAAATTACCTGAAAGCTTATAGGGGAAAAACTTTTTTTCCTTTAATAGATAAATTCCGGCATTCTTAACCTGAATGTTGGAAGGCAATATCGAGGAATATGATTATATGTTCATCTTTCTTGATTTTGAAGAGGATTTCAACTTGTTCGTTTTGTGAGAGTGGGGAGAAAGAGACCGGTTTTTATCTGTCATGGCCGGAGACCATACCGGTCGGGCACGAAGTGCCCATGCAGTCGGCAGCGAAGCTGCCATCCTGTCCACCCGTAGAGCTCTATCCATTGAGCTAAAGGTGCGCGTGAGGATATTATCCACTAGGTGGATATTCTGTTTTAGAAATAAAGTCAATTTATTGAGAAAAGCCAAATCGGGTCACTATATGTTTATGATGGGATTGTATAATATCAGGAGTGGATATTTACCGAAAAAAGAAAGGACCAGTTCTTGTTATCTGTGGGATGATTATGTCATTGCTGCCGGGGTGCACTCCGGCAAGCATTGCTGCAGTTCCCACTTTCTCTTCCCCTGGTACGGATCTACCTGCTGCAGTACCCGCTCCCAGCAGCACAGCTGCGTCACTCACGACCACTCCTTCTCAGTCTGACCAATTCACACCAACAGCATCCCCTGCGCCAGCTACAGCATCCATAACCGTCCAATCTTTCCCGTCTGCAACAACAATATTATTATGCAAGGAAGGGGAGTATGAGACTGCTTATGATCAGTTGGTGCCTTTTGGTGACCAACTGCTGTTTTTGACTCACGAAGTGGGTCGGATGGAGGAATTATCCAGGCAGAGGGCAGAAGAAATCCTCAGGCTTGTTCAAGAAATCGGCCCTGAACTTGAGACCATTACTGTTCCGCCTTGTATGCAGCCTGCTTATGACAGCCTGGTAGAAGCAAGTACCCTGTTGGAAGGAGCCATATTATCTTTCCTGGACGGGGATGAAGATCTGGCTTTGGATCAGATCAAAGAGACATTGCTTTACATAGCTGAGGTGGTTTATAACTTTGTGGTGATGTCCTGGGAACTGACCGCCACCAGCACCCCGGAAAAATGAACCGGGATTTTGGTCTAGATAAAACAGTACTAGATCGGTCTGTTTGTTCAAAAGGACGGCATAGTAAGGATCAGGAAAATTTGCCAGCTTCTGATTAAAAATCCGTCGTTTGTATTGAGTTTATAGTTTGACCAATCAACAAATCCGTTGGATCCCACCACTAGAGCCATGCTCTAATTTTAGTATTTCCTGTTATTCATTAATGCATCAAATCTTACCTATCTGTAAGGTAGGACTTAATGGATTCCTCTATAATTCAAGAAGATTTCTGGAGGAAAAAAAGAACATAAACCGAATTGTGGAAGACCGGTCTCGGTGTAGCTGGATCAAAGACTAATAGACCTTCTCGACTGATGATTTCCTCAATATTTCCTCACTCTAATTCATGTCCATTTTATTATTTTCAATTTTTATCATTGCTTCTCATCTAAGATTTAATGATATGTAGGATTACCAATTCAATGCGACTTATATTAAGGAGATTGTACTCGTGAAAAAAATAATTTTAGTTCTAACTGTTCTGGTGGTATTTTTGATGACATCTTGTGCCAATCAAGCAAAAAGCGACACCATTTCACTCGACAATAGTTCTGACATATCTTCAGATTCTCCTGTGGTAGAAGAGACAACAGGTGATAGTCAAGAAGCAAGCACACCTGATCAAACGCCACTTGTCGAGAACAATGCAAAACTGATTTATGAAGTGGTATATGATGAACAGTTCGAAATATGGGATCCATTTACGGAAATATTGAGCGACGAGCTGTTAGAGAAGATAGGCGCAAATAATTTTACTGGATCGGACGAAGAGATAGCAAATCAAATCTTCAGGTGGCAACAAGAAAATATGGTTTATATTGATGATCCAAGTTTGCAAATGGATGTATCCTATCAAGGACGATGGAATCTTTTTATGCCGGGAATATATCCTGCAAGCGAATTGCTGGTTGAGCATCTAAATGGGGAAGGCAAAATTTATGGTATTTGTTCTGACTATTCAATAATCTTCATTGCAATTGCAAACAGCTACGGTTTAGAAACAAGAAATAACACATTCACCAAATACAAATTTTCTGACGTAAACCAATGGGTCGATCCTGAGACAACTCGTGGTCTCGCATTTGAAGAATACGAAGCACTAAACGAGAAGTTAGCGAAACATAACGTCAATCTAACTTATGACCAAATTGATCGTGTAGCGCGAGAGTCATATGTCCACGCAAGACCTGAAGTAAAGATCAATGGAGAATGGGTATCTTTTGATGGCGCGGGGATTGCTCCGACTGGTGAGTATTTGAATGAGGAAAATTATGAAGCTTTGCCTTATTATGCCCAGTATAGTAATGTAATGCTTTATGCTCCTCCTGCATTAGAAAACAACCAGCTTGATGTGGATCATTTGGCAGAACTCTTATCTTATTGGCCGCAATTGGATTATGAAGGCATAACCGACGATGCTGGAAACGACCACAGGGCAGCTAAGTTCATCGATCTTTGCCGAGGTCTTGGGCTTATTCCATATTATGAAGATCCATATATGGTGCTTGAGTTCCTGAATATTGATTCCAGTAACACGGAAGAAGTGCTTGATGATCTTCCTGAAATAATGGAAGATTACCAGGAAGGAACAGGAAAGTTATTTTATGCCATAGCTGATTTTCTGATCTGGGGTGATGAAGAAATCGAACCTTCAAAGTATGTCTATTTATACAATACGCTTACTAATGGAGATCTCACAGAAGCAGAATTTATCGAATATATTAAGTAAAGATAAGTAGATAAGCTCCGGAAAAAATCATCTTAAGGAAAGAGAGGTGCCTAAGAAAAATAGGCACCTCTTTAATAATGTGCTTATTGGAATAATTACCAAAAAATTTACTCAGTTTAATGAGGCAAAAATAAGCTATTGAAATGACTCACCTGACCTGTTAGGTATACTGGACAGTAAGCCGAATTGATGATTGTTCTTAAACACGAAAAGAAAATTCTCCTGATGCATTACGACTTTGGGTTTACGAATTTACTGCACCGCAGGTGTTTGTTGTTATCTTGCATCTGATCTGGCTGTTGAAAAATCGATAAGTATTTATTCGCTGATGTCTTACAGAATGTTGGGTCGATGGATATTGTCTGCGCAAAGACTCGGATATAATTCCCTCAAAAGATTTTCACCTCATCAGAGGAGTTCGCATGGTAGCCGAAAATCGGAAGCGCGTCCTGGCTGGGATTGGACTGTTGCTGTTTGCCATCTATCTGGGTTGGTTGGGTGTGTCCTACCCCCGCCTACCGGCCGATCTGTTTAATGGACCACGCTGGCTGTTCTACGTCCTGTCTGTCCTGCTAGGCAGCGGGGCAGGGCTGGCTTTTCTGGGACACAGCCATCCCTTGGCGCAAGTACTGGCAGCTTTGGTCTGGTTGCTGTTTGCAGTGGTCGGCGCTTGGGCAGCAGTATTCAGTCCCCTCGATGATATATCTGGAGGTTTGAGCATGTTATCCCTCACAGCCAACCGGGTTTTAGCCCGGCTTGTATTTGGGCTTGGCGCGATCCTGAACCTAGGTGCCGGAATCTATGCTGGAGGAAGATTACTTAAGAAGTGAACGGCCGTCTAACCTGATGATAAAGTGGTTGCTGCCTGACCGCCAGATATAAAGAGACCGGATCCTCGCTATGCTCGCGACCGGTTTTTTCCCCTCGTGGTCGGAGACCACACCGGTCGGGTACAAAGTGTCCATGCTGCCGGCCTTTAAGTTGCTTTTCTGGTGTTGTGCTGAAATTGGCTGTGGTATAAATAGTGCGATTTTTTTTTTTACTTAATGGAGGTTATTGTGCCTGCACCAGATACAGTATTGTTGATTAATCGCAATGGAATGGGGGAGGCTGATCCGGAATTGAAAATTAAATTAATCCAAACCTACTTCAGGTTGATTGATGAGGCCGACACCCTGCCTGCAGTGATCTGTTTTTATGCAGAAGGAGTTCACCTGGTTGTAAATGGATCATCTGTTCTTGAATCACTTCGATCCCTGGAAGCCAAAGGGGTCAGAATAATTATCTGTAATACCTGTTTGAAATACTATAACCTGAATGACCAGGTAGTAGTTGGTATTACGGGAGGAATGCCGGATATTATTGAAGCGCAGCGTCGGGCCGCGAAAGTGGTCACACTATAGCCCAGATCATGACCATAAGCTCAGGAAGGAAATCAAGCCGCCAAACCAATTCATTGACTGGTCCCTGCCCGACCGACGGGGAAAAAGAGACGGGATGCTCGCTATCCTCGCGACCGGAAAATAAGACCGGTTTTTCCCTGTCATGGTCCGAGACCACACCGGTCCTCAGTCGTGTCTGCAGCTAATAAGAGCTGGTGCCTGACACGAGATCAGGAAACAACTTGAAGATGTTATCAGGGTAAAGCTTGTTTCTACGGGCTTTGCCAGAAATTCCCGGATCTTGCGTATAGCAACAGATACATCAGAGGCAAAAGCGTCTGCATCAACATCTTTGGCAGCATCTTGGTGAGGGCCCTAGAAGTCTTGCTTACAGGAAATCTACCTTGCCGGTGTTAACATCATACATCGCTCCTGTGATGTCTATCTCTTTCTTTTCTAGCATTTCCCGCAGGATGGGACTCTTCTTTTTAATATCTATGATAGTCAAATTTACATTCGCTTTTGCTATCTCGTTAATATCAAGGGGATGGTCAGGACCAATCTTAGTCCTGACAGCTTCCACTGCGGGTTGGAGTTTGTTGACCAATCCAGTCAGATTGCCCAGCTCTACCTGGTCTTTTGCACCCTGGATCGCACCGCAGCTGGTGTGGCCAAGGACCAGGATATGTTTTGATCCTACGACCTTGGTGGCGAACTCCATCGAACCCAGGATGTCCTCATTAACAAAATTCCCGGCGATCCGGATGCTGAATACATCACCGATGCCCAGATCAAAGACCAGCTCCGGTGGCACACGGGAGTCAACACATCCCAGAATGACGGCATAAGGGTACTGCCCTGAGCTGGTAATCGTCTTCTGCTCCAACAGATCCCTTTCCTCCAGTTTTTTATTCAGGAAGCGTTGATTGCCAGATTTTAACAACTCAAGCGCTTTTTCTGGAGTCATTTGTTCCAGGGTATGTTTGTTTTGTGTGATCATTTTTCCTCCTAATTATTTATTTTTTTCCGCGCCGACTAAGGCGTATTTGCCATCGCTGAGGGTTATCAATTGCTCTCCTTTGAGCCATTGGATACTATCCTCGAAGCTATTGAAGATCTGGTCTTCAGGGAGCAAGTCTGGAATGATATCGATTGACCTGAGCATGTCAAAAGGTTGCGGTTGTACACCAGTTAATAATACTGTAACTCCTTTTTGACTGAGGTCGAGAATAGCTTCTTCCATCGCATATAAGCCTGATTGGTCCATGTGGGGGACCCGGTCCATGCGGATGATCAAAGAGCAGATGCTCTGATCTAAATTCCGGATTAATTCCTGGAAATGGGATGTGAAGCCAAAGAACATGGGTCCATAGAGGTGTTTGACATAAACGCAGTTCCGAATTCCGGGAAATTCCAATTTCTCATCAGGCCAGCGATCTTCCCCATCTATCCCAGAAAGGGCAGAAATCGAAGTTCCTCGCTCAGCTATATCGCTGGAACGTTTCATGAAAAGCAGGGAAGCCAGAAGGATGCCAAATCCAACAGCCTGGATCAGGCTTCCAAAAGTTGTCACGAGGAAGACCAGGATCAAAACAACCGCGTCAGCTTTGGGTACGCGTGTAAGATGCCGAAATCCTCTTTTATCAATAATGGCGATTCCGATCGGAATTAGAATCCCAGCCAGTACTGATAGGGGGATATAGGCCGCTAGTTTGCCCAATCCCAGTAAGACAGCCAGCAAAAACAATCCGTGGATTGTCCCGGATAACCTGGTACGACCACCAGCGTTGATGTTGACCACAGTTCCTTTTGTGGCCCCAGCGCCGGGTATGCCGCCGATCAATGCTGCGGCCATGTTTCCAATTCCTTGACCTATCAGCTCGCGGTTGCTGTCGTGTTTGGTTTTTGTGATGTTATCAGCTATCACGGATGTAAGAAGAGAATCTATCGAACCCAGCACAGCGAGCACCAGGGCATACTCTGCAATCAGCAGGTATGCACCCGAATCAATATTCAAGAACTGTCCTATTTGAAGAGAAGGCAAACCCGATGGAATGTTCCCTATCACGGGTATGTTGAGCCCCAGGAAGAATGATATCAGTGTGGCTGAGATCAGCGCAACCAATGCGCTGGGGACAGCTTTTGTGATTTTCGGGAATAGGTAATAGACAAGAACAGTAAAGATCCCCACTGCAATTGCTGCAAGGTTGATTTCAGCCAGGAAGCGGGGAATCTCCGTGATCACAGCAATCGTATTCTTCGGTGCGGTTACTCCAGCAAATGGAAAGACTTGCAGAAGCACGATGATCAGCCCAACACCGCTCATAAAACCCGATATCACAGGATACGGAAGAAATTTGATGTATTTTGCGATATTCAATAATCCGAAAAGAATTTGAAGCACTCCGCCCAGGAAAAAAGTCACCAGAATTATTCCGAGTGCATTATCAAGGCTGCCTGTGTATTCGATCGCCGCTAAAACCAGCGCGGCCGATATTACGGTCATCGGTCCGGTAGGGCCGCTTGCCTGTGTGGCTGTTCCACCAAAGATTGCAGCCAGGACACCGATAGCAATCGCACCGTAAAGTCCAGAGACTGCACCAAGGCCAGACTGCACGCCAAATGCCAAAGCAAGGGGGAGAGCTACAATGCCTGCGATCAGCCCTCCAATGAGATCACCCCTTAAATTTGAAAAGTCATATATTTTTTTCATGTCCTACTCCTTATCTGGTCCATAAATAAATACCAAGTCTTACCGAGTGAAAATAATCTGGATAATTTGAAATTGAAATTTCCATGATTGATGTTTGGAATTGTCCATTTCCCTTTTTATCGTTTTGTGCGTTTAAGAATACCACCAAACTCAGACCCAGGCTGAGACCCAGCTCTAAAGGAGGTAATGCCCTGATGTTAAAGATCTCCTGCAGAGGTTCAACAGAACCTGTTCCATCAGGAAGGATCTGGGTCCAGGCGATTGAAAAGGGGTAGGTCGGGATTTGCAAATCACCGAGCAGGTCCAGATCTTTCTGCCAACTATGATAATGTCCGCAAGCGGTATCCCCCGTGTCATTTTGATGGGTAGTGCCCGGTGTATGTATAAATCTATCCCAGATCGATTCATCCTTGCCATCTTCATTGCTGGCGCATTCGATCTGACAGGCGGACGTTGCTGTGCGCTGATAAATTTTTCTGGAAATCTGGTCTGGTGTTTATTATTTTCTCACATGATTGGGCTTACTCCCGTTGTTCCGAAACTCAATTCAAATCAACTGATAGACAAGGGGTTTTCCAGTCAGGTATCGAACGATATTTTGGTAATCCTGGCTCCGGTCCGGGGTCTGGCCATCTCCATCCAGGGTACCGGCTGCAGTATGGGGAGTGAGCAGGATATTCTTTCCAGTTCTGGCTGCTTTGATGAGCGGGTTGCCGGCTTGAATGGGTTCATATTCAAAAGTGTCCAGGGCTGCTCCAGCAAGTTTTCCAGAATGAACAGCCTCAGCCAGGGCTTTTTCATCCACTGTGCTGCCACTTCCGCAGCTGACCAGTATCGCGCCCGTTTTCATTTGTTCAAAAACTGCTTGATTAAAATACATCTCTGTGCCCGACACATAGGGTAGTAAATTCACCAGATAATCCGAGGCCTTAAAGATTTCCTCTGGAGGTAAATAGGTCAAGCCCAGGTCCAGTTCGACTCGTTCTGGAAGGCGGGTCCTTTTATGATAAAGGATCGAACACCCCCAACCGCTCAAGCGGCGGGAGAGCTCTACTCCGATCTCGCCAAAACCGATGATCCCCACTTTCCTGCCCCAGATTTGATTAATCTTTTTCCTTCCAGACCAGTTGTAGGCGAAGGTATCCTCGTCCGTGCGTTTGCTTTCTCCCCAATCCGGATCAGCCTCCAGGGCAACCGCGCTCACTTCTGTCAATTTTTTCCCAACGGCCAGCATTTCAAGGATCAGGTGCTCAGCTACCCTGATCACTCCATCAATGGGCTGATAGCAGACTGCAATTCCGGCCCGGCTGGCTGCTTCCAGATCGATATCATGGGTCTGTGAACCAAGGCGTTGAATTAATTTCAACTCTGATGCGGCAGCGATCAATTCGCCATCAATATCTCCAAATCGTTCACTGATCAAGAATTCCGCCTTTTCCAGGGCGGCCATTAAGGCATGCTTTTCAGGATTGCGGATCATGATCACATCCAGGTTTTCTGGGGCTGCCTCGAGGGCGGTTTGCTGATGCCATTCCCCCCTATCCGTTGTAAACACCACTTTGTGTTTTTTCATATCCATTACCTTTCTAAAGCGTATTTTAGTCTTATTATAGACATAACGTCAAGTAATAGTGGACAAATCAGATGTGAGGTAAGTCACACTTGACGAAAATTCATTAATACTTTACTCTTTTATTATCTCATCTGACACGATAACAACATTGCACTGACTGACAGGCAATCCCTGAATATGAATTATCCTATCTGGATCATGGTTCAGTCTGGTTCTCATTTTGTTCAAAAGCAATCGTTCTTGGACTCTGTAACCAGTTAAATCAATCTGGATGGTATTGAATGTTTAGTTAAAACTCGAGGTCAATCTCAAGATTTCACAAATTTAGAGAATGGCGGTTGACCGATACCCGGCAAAGATCTAATTTCTTAAAATAGGATTAAGGGAAAATTAACTAAACAAAAAGCAATCGAAGGAGGTGATGCTCATACAGATACTGAATTTTTCTCAAGAATTTTCTAGTGAAGAAATATCTAAGGAGTAAATAAATGAATAAGAAGTTCAAAGTACTTTTAACTATACTTTTGGTCGCTCTTTTTGCCGTGACCGTTTCTGCCTGTGGCGGAGCTGATGATGCGGCCATGGTTGCTGAGTTGGAAGCCAAATTGGCTGAAGCCGAAGCTGCTGCCGCTGCTGCTGTGAGCGCTGAAGAATTGGAAGCTGCCGAAGCTGCCCTGGCTGATGCCCAGGCAGCCCTGGATGCAGCTTCGATGGTGGAAGAGGTTTTCCTGACCTGGTATCAGTATGATGAGACCAATGAGGATCCTGCCAGTGACGAGCGTGTTGGTAATGAGTACCTGCGCAACTCCATCCCCGAATTCAACGCAGCCTATGAGGGCACTTACAACTGGGTCAACCGCCCCAAGGCCTGGGACACCATGTACCAGGAATTGGTAGCGGCAGTGATCGCCGGAAACACTGTTCCTGACGTGATCGAAATGGGCTCCCAGTGGGTGAACCTGGTTGTGAAAAATGGCGCAGTTCAAGATCTGCGTCCCTGGGCCGAACAGCAGGAATGGTTTGCTGATCTGGATGCCAGTGCTGTGGCATCTTGCACCGGCCTCGATGGCGGCCTTTACTGCATTCCGGTTGCGATCCGACCTCACCTGGTTTATGTGTGGGCTGATCACTATCCAAATGGCTTCCCCGACACACCGGAAGAATTCATGACCGAAGCAGCCCGCTTGAAGGAAGAAGGCGTTTATGCTTGGACCTACTTTGGATCAACTGCATATGGTGGCAGTGGAGCATCCCGTATGGTCTGGAGCTTAATCTCATCCTTTGGTGGCGAATATGACGATGGTGAAGGCAACCTCTATTTGACCTCGCCAGAGACAATCGCAGCGGTTGAATTCCTTAGGGAGACCGTTGCTATGGGCTATAACCCCGAGACTGTTTTTGCAGGTGGATTCCTGGAGGAAGATTCCTTCAAGGATGCCTCTGCAGCTGCAATCCCCACCGGATTGTTTGGCTACCGCTACATCAATCCTCTTACAGCTCCTGATGGCACCGCTTATGCCAAGGGCAGTTCGGATGATATGCTGGACGCGATCGCTGCTGGCGATGTGATCCTTGATCACATGTTCTCCCCTGAAGGTACGACTCCTGGTTGCGGCAACGATGTCGCTGGATTCTCTATTCCTGTTGGCGCCAGAAATCTTGATGCCGCCTATGCTTACATCAGCTGGCTGATGACCGCGGAACAGAACCCCAAATTCGTGCTCGGGCCTGGCGCTGGATTCCCCGCGTTGACAACTATGCTCGTAGCAGAGGAATTTGCGATTCCGTTCTACCAGGAAGCTGGTGAGGCTCTCTCAGGCAGCGTTTGTACGCCATATTATGGCACCCTGGAAAACCGGGAACTGGCAGCTGAGTTGATCATGAATTCAGTTTACAAACTCGTCAAGGAAGATCCCACTGCAGATATCTTTACAGTTTTCTCCGAAGCTGAAGCTGAATACAATGCTGGAAATTAATTCCTTTTCAGACAGTTGTATGCTTTCAGTTTGATCTAAAGTTTTACGGGGTGATAAGGTGATCCTCTGCCTTATCACCCCCCCTTTGAACTGGACTTATTTAAATCATCCCGTTATACCTCAAGATAGGAAATCTTATGGCAACAGCATCCCGATCAGAATCCATAAAACTCTGGTTTCGAAAGTCCCTGCCTTTTTGGCTGATCATTCCGACAGTCATAATCCTGTTAATCGTCCAGGTCTACCCGGCAATTTATACAGCCTGGTTGAGTTTTCAGGAGAGAACCCGGGAGGGATGGCAGTATGTGGGTTTTGAAAACTTTGACCGTATGTTCAATGCTGGTATTTTTGAAGAAAGCATCGGACACACGGTAAATTTCCTGGTTGGGTATACAATCATCACACTCAGTTTGGGTTTTATCATCGCCTTTCTGCTCAAAAGCAGCGGCAAATTATCTGGACTTTATATAACCTTGTTATTCATCCCCTGGATCATCGCCGATATTATTGCAGGTCTTGTTTTCAGGATATTGGTGGTCCCGGAGTATGGTCTTTTCAATAATATCCTCGGAAATCCCAATTTGTTTCCCCCGGATGGGTTATCGATATTGACAGCAATCCGCCCCACACCGTGGTTTGGTAGTTTTCCATTTCCACCGTCACCGGCCATGATCTATCTGATCATGGCATCTAGCTGGCGTGCCCTCCCATTTGTCACTTTGCTGATCCTGGCTGCTCTCCAAACCATTCCCAGTGAAGTCGTGGAAAGTGCCAAGATCGATGGGGCCAACTACCTCCAATTAACCAGATACATCACTGTTCCTTTGATTCTTCCAGCCATGGTGGTGGCCTTGTTCAATTTGATCCTGGGCGGAATGAATGGGGTCGGGATGGTATTCAGCCTCACCGGTGGTGGACCGGGCACAACTACCTATGTCTTAAGTTATTTCCTGTATACCCTGGGCTGGGCTAGATTGGAGTTCGGACAGGCCGCCGCATTGGCAATTATGATCGCTATTGTGAACTGGCTCCTGATTGCCGGTGTGCTGCGTACTACCCGCGTTACAGAAAGGAGTATTTAGAATGGCTAAACTCTTCGATACTTCCCGGACTGCGAATATCACCCGCCTGGTTAACCTGGTCTTGATCGTGATTGTCCTGGTGGCCATGATCCCCATCATCACCACAATTACTATTTCCTTTAAAGAACAGGCAGATATCACCCGCAAACCCCCGATCTTATTCCCTTGTGATACACCAACTTCAGAATTTAGTCTCAAAGCCTGCCGTTGGGCGGTCGAAGGGTATGAAAGGGTGTTGGGCTTTACAGTAACCGAGGATGCCCTGTTGGGATTTAAATTAGCCGGAAATATGATCCGGATTTATATTCCGAATACTATCCTCTATGCCAGTGGAACTTCCCTGTTTGTCGCCCTGCTGGCAAGTTTATCGGGATTTGCCTTTTCTCGCTATCGGTTTAAGGGCCACCGGACGTTAATGATTGGGATTTATGCTGTCACTGGTGTGCCTATCCTAACAAATCTGCTGGCTATATATCAGATGGGGATCACTTTTCGCAATAATCTGCCCTTCTTTGATGATCGTCTGTACCTGATATTTATCTATATCGGGTTTTTCCTGCCCATCAGTGTCTGGATCATGAAAGGTTTCTTTGATTCGATCCCGGTTGAGCTGGAGGAATCTGCCCTGATCGAAGGCTGCACACCCGTTGGAGCTTTGTTCCGGATAACGATTCCCCTGGCTATGCCCGGAATTGTCTCGATCTTTTTATTAACCTTCGTCGGGGTCTGGAACGAATTTATTGTGGCCTATTTATTGGTGCCAGAGAATAAATTTAAACCAGCCATGTTTGGCTTGTATGATTTTCTCAGCCAGAATATAGTTAATCTCCAGGTGATTGCCGCTGCCTGTATCATTATTGCTGCACCGATGGTGGTTTTGTTCCTTTTTACAAGGCGGACATTCTTTAAAGCCATGGTGGAAGGCGCGGTTAAAGGATAATGGCTGATAAACTCAAACCAGGTACGATCTATGCTTTTGCCGGGGAACCAAACCCCCTTGGTGCACCTGCCAGCTCTCTGTACTTGTTCCAGGGTGATGCCTTAGATCAACCGGTTGCGTCTTTGCTAACGGCTCCCGGATTGGTTCTTCCATCCCGGTCCGATCTACTCCTGAAGGAATCATTTCGGCTTCGAATTCTTCATTTTAACGATTTACATGGCCATGTAGTTCGTTTTTCTTCCGGAAAGGAAGAATCGGTCATCTCCCATCATGCCTGGCAGATCAAGAATGAAAGACAGAAAATTGCTGATGACCCCAATCAGGCTGTTCTCGTGTTGGGCAGCGGGGATGATTGCGGGGGGTCGATTTTTGATGAGATGCTGGCCGGGAATATGCTGGAGCATCCCATTAATCCTTCTTATCAGCTGTATTCCAAGATCGGGGTGGATGCCGCCTGCGTTGGAAACCATGATTTGGATCGAGGTTTGCATCTTCTGACCCGAACGATATCCCAGCAGGCCCGTTTTCCTATCCTGGCCAGCAATCTGAAGGTCTGCCAGGAACTCCAGGGAGTTTGTCAGGCTGCAGCCATCCTGGTGATCAAGGGAATCCGAATTGGCATGATAGGTTTGGTAACCAGGGCTGAAAGCCATCTTGACCCTGAGATCTGCCAATTGATCGATCCCAGGATTGCCGCTCAGAATATTTTGCCAGTTTTACGTCCTTATTGTGATGCTATTATCATTCTCAGCCACCTTGGTTTCAGCTTAAGCAATATGTCTGTGCCAATGGCGGATGCTGGAGATGTCGAGCTGGCTCGTTCTTTGCCTGAAAATTCAGCGGACCTGATCATTGGAGGCCACAGCCATGATGCCTTGAATATGACCGGGCTGGAGGACCAGAATATCATCAACACCATTCCCATCGTCCAGGCTGGGGCCTCAGGACATTTTTTGGGAGAGGTCGAGATGGTGATCGATCTTGAAGGAGCATCTGTCGAGGATGCGCGCTTGATAACCGTCAATAATACGCCGGTGGATCATGATTTTGAGGATCAGGAGCTCAAGCCGCTTAGCAACTGGGCCAACGATCTTTTAAACCGTGAATTAGGAAAGATTGAAGATGATTTTGCTCTCAGCGCTGAGTCAGTCTTAAAAGGTTTTTCGACCTGCGAAGTAGCTCTGGCGAATTATGTCACTGATGCCTTGGTAATACGCCTTGCAGCCCTGGATCGAGCTGTGGACCTGGCATTGATCGATTCCTCGACCCTGCAGGGTGGTTTGGCTTTGGCTGATGTGCTCACCTTCGGGGATTGTTTTCAATTGATGCCATACTCGGACCTGATCCGCGTCTATCAGATCACAAGCAGGCAGCTAAGTGACCTTCTTCAAGATAATGCTCTCCGGATTATTCTACCCGGTGAACTCCTGGAGGAACGGGGATTCCTGCAATTCAGTAAAGAGCTTCGTTATCAAATCGTGTTTGATTCGACCTCTAAGATTAAAACTGCTGAAGAGATTACGTTTAATAATAAGCCTATCGAATCCTATCAAGATAAGATGTTCCGGGTTGCTGCAACCAGCTTTACAGGAGAATCAGCTTTTCCGTGGGAATTTGATTGGCAGGAAAAGTTCGGAAAGAAGCTAACCCGGTTATCTGACTTTCCATTCCGTGATACGGATTTCATTTTGAGGGATGAGATCATCCGTTTTGTCCAAAGTGTGGGAGGTATTACCCATCAATCCGGCGCTGTCAAAGATGGCAGGTTAGTGGTAGTCCCTGCAAAGAAGGAAGGATAGATTCATGTCAACGATCTTGATCCAGAATGGAACCGTCCTCACGATTAATGATCAGCAGCAGATCCATCAAAAAGGCTATGTTCTGATCGAGGACGATTTGATTACGGCTGTGGGGGAAGGCTCACCGCCAGCACCGTTATTAAATGCCGACCAGGTGATTGACGCCTCCCTGATGGCTGTCATGCCCGGCATGGTCAATGCCCATACCCATTTGTTTCAGACATTTTTAAGGGGTTTGGCCGATGATCAACCCTTGCTTGAATGGCTTAAAACAGCAATCTGGCCGGTGGCCTCGGTCATGACTGAAGAAGATGCTTATGTATCTGGTTTGCTGGGGCTGGTTGAAAATATCAGGGGAGGGGCAACCAGTGTTGTTGACCATCAATACATCCATACAGAACCTGGCAATGATGATGGGATCTGCAGAGCTGCCGACCAATCCGGCCTGAGGTTCAAGTTAGCCCGCGGTTGGGCAGATATGAATTATCATCCCAGCTTGATGGAAGATCCGGATCGGATCATCTCTGAAACTACCCGGTTATATGATCGCTGGGAAAAGAATGGGAACGGGCGCACAAAAGTTGAATTCGCTCCCCTGATCCCCTGGGGATGTACAGACCAGACGATGCTGAAATCCCATCACATCAGCCAGCAATGGGGAGCCGGGACCCATATCCATGTGGCTGAGACGCGGGAAGAGATCCAGATGAACCTGGAAACGAGGGGCAAACGCCATATCGAATGGCTGGTCGATCTGGGGATTCTGGATGAGGGCTTTCAGCTTGTGCACAGTGTCTGGTTGGACGACCAGGAGATCGATTGGGTGGCTGAATACGGGGCGGTTATCGTTCACTGCCCGGTCAGTAATATGTATCTGGCATCCGGTGCAGCCCGTATCCCCGAGATGTACAAAAAAGGAATTAAAATTGCCCTGGCGACCGATGGTCCTGGCAGTAATAATAATCAGGATATGCTGGAAACCTTAAAAACAACCGCTTTGCTGCACAAGGTTACAACGCTGGATGCCATGGCCCTGCTGCCTGAAGATGTGTTGTGGATGGCCTGCAGAGGTGGGGCTGCTGCTTATGGTGATCCGGGAAATCTGGGTTCCCTGGAAATTGGGAAGAAAGCGGATCTGATCCTGGTTGATCTGGATACTCCCCTGGCGATGCCGGTTCACCGGGTTCCTTCGGCCCTGGTTTATAACCTGAGCGCCCGGGATGTTGACACTGTGATCGTGGACGGAAAAATCCTTATGGAAGCAAAAGAAATTCTGGTGTTAGATGAGAAAGCCCTCCTTGAAAAAGCCAGAAAAACCTGCCAGGATCTATTCAAAAGGGCTGGAGTCAAATTGTAAAAGATGATGATGGATTCTCCCGGAGTTATGAAGAAGTCTCATAAAATATATTGGATCCTGATCTGTAATTTGAGGTGAAGCATGGATATTAAAGGAAAAAATGCCCTGATAACTGGCGGAGCGGTCAGAGTTGGGAAAGCGATCACCCTTGCTCTGGCTGAAGCCGGAGCAAATGTTGTTATTAACTACAACAGCTCTGCAGCTGCGGCAGAAGATACCAAAAAGGAAGCCGAGGCTCTGGGTGTGAAAGCTCTCGCACTCCAGGCTGATATTGGAGATCACAAGCAAGTGAAAGATCTGGTGTCCCAGGCCGCAGCAACCCTGGGGGGGGTTGATATTTTAGTCAACAGCGCTTCTCTGTGGCGGAAGACCCCCTTTCCAATGGAAGATCTGAAAGATTGGTACCAGGTTACCAATATCTTGATCAATGGATCATTTTACTGCGCCAATGAAGTTGCACCTATGATGATCGCTGCCGGCGAAGGAGACATTATAAACATCATTGACCTGGCAGCTTTTGAGCCCTGGCCTAACTATATGGCCCATAGTGTCGGCAAAGCTGCCCTGCTGGCTTTAAGTAAGCAGCTGGCCCTTGAACTGGCACCATCCGTTAAGGTCAATGCCATCGCCCCGGGACCGGTCCTTCCTCCCCCGGATTATTCTCAGGAAAGTATTGATAAAATTGCCAGAAGAACCTTGCTTAACCGCTGGGGTAGCGCAGAAGATATTGCCGAGGCTGCTCTGTTTTTTATCCAGTCTGACTATATCACCGGAGAGGTCCTGGCTGTGGATGGCGGAGAAAGATTCGGCCATAGAAAATTGGGAGATTGATGACAGACGTTATCATAGGCCTGGATATTGGTACTGGCTCCTGCAAGGCTGTTGTTTTTAACAGCCTGGGGGAAGAACTTTCCCGGGCATCTTCAGAAGCCTATAAGAATAATTCACCAAGGCCCGGCTGGGTTGAGCAGGATCCTGAAGTAGTCTGGCGGGCAGTCGTCGGTGTCATCAGAGAAGCTGTCAGCCGACTGCCTGCGAATTGTCAGGTTTTGGCGGTCTGTATGGCGGCTCAGAGTGGTTCAGTAATACCGGTTGATAAGAACGGCGGCCCAGTTTATCCGCTGATCACCTGGCTGGATGGCCGCTCAGCAGAAATTGTAAAAAACTGGAAGGAATCTGGAATCGAGGATCAAGTTAAGTCTCTCAGTGGTTGGTCTCTCTATCCCGGCCTACCGCTGCCGACAATAGCTTGGTTAAAAGAGAATCTGCTGGAAGTATTTTTATCAGCCAGCCACTTCTTTTCAATTAATGACCTTATCGCGTTTCGGTTGACTGGCGAAAGGGTTACCAATCCATCCAATGCGGGAGGAATGCAGCTGGTTGATATTCGAACCGGTGTCTGGTCTGATGCCCTTTGTGATCTGGCCGGGATAAACAGCGATCAATTATCCCGGATTCAACCATCTGCGGAAAAAATCGGGGAAATTACAGATAATATCTGCCGGGAGGTCGGCATAAACCCTGGTGCCGTTCTGATTTAATGGCGGCCATGATCAGGGCTGCACAGCCCTGGGGTTGGGGATCACAGATCCCGGGAAATTACTCCTGGCCGGCGGAACAGCCTGGGTTTTTACATCGGTAATCAAAGATCCCGGTCAGTCTGGAATCCCGGACAGCCTGGATCTCAATTTCCATGTTGTCGCGGAGCGCTGGACAATATCACAATCTTTGGGCGGATTGGGAGCGTCACTGGAATGGTGGATCGAACAAGCCTGGAGAGGTTCCCGGACAGAACGATTTTCCTCCCTGGACAATCTTCTAGTGGAGAAGAAACTCAATCCAGATCTGTTTTTTATACCCGTTACAGGCGGTCATGACGATCCAGCGACAACCCGTTCAGGAGGTTTTATTGGTTTGGGACTTCATCACGGGCGAGAGGATCTGGCCCGGGCAATTATGGAAGGGGCAGGGTATGAACTTCTCTGGGCGCTTGAACCGCTCCGGGACAAAGGTCTGGAGATTAATGAACTTTGGTTGGTCGGGGGCGCTTCGGCCAGTCCTGTTTGGTCTCAGATTCTGGCTGATATTACGGGATGCAGCATACAAATCCCCGCCTATGATCAATGGCCCGCAGCGGGAGCTGCGATGTTGGCTGGGAAAACATTGGGCGTCATTGATGGGCAAAGTCAAGGTTGGAATACTCTCCGAGAAGATTCTCTGGTCATCCAGGCCGATCTGGCTCGCTCCGGTGAGTATCAAAGATTATTTGAGGACTACAGGAAGAAAGTAAATTATTTAAGGGCTGAAATGTGATCACTTCAGCAGGTGATTGAATAGATGGAATAATCTCGATTTGAAAAAAGAAAGGTAGGAATTAATGGACAAAGTTGTTGTTGCTGTAACTATTGGAAAATCACATTATCCCAGAATGTTTAGTCCTGAGGCCTGGACTGCCTTGGAATCTTTTGCGGAGGTCATTCATCATCCAGGAGATGAACCTGCAGAAAGGGAGGAATTGATCTCTGCTCTGGAAAACGCTGACGGATGCCTGACCAGTTGGGGCGTTGCTCAGCTGGATGCAGATGTGCTGGCTGCTGCACCTAAATTACAGGCGATGGCCCATATGGGCAGCAGTGTTAAGCGTTTTGTGTCCGAGGCATTTTGGGAGCGCGAGATCCATTTAACAAGCGCAGGGATCACACTTGCAAGAACAGTTGCAGAGACTACGCTCGGTTTGATGCTGGTTGGACAAAAAAGGATCTGGCCTCTGGGAGATCATGTCAGAGAGGGAGGCTGGCGTGATTCACCGGCCTGGGACCGCTGGTATTCCAAGGAATTATTCCGAAAAAAAGTTGGGATCATCGGGGCCAGCAATGTTGGCCGCCATGTGATCAAGCTCCTGGAACCATTTGACACTACCATTCTGGTTTATGATCCTTATCTGGACGAAAAGGAAGCCGAAAATCTGGGTGTTATTAAAATGGAGTTAAACGAGCTGCTCGAGCAGGCTGATGTTGTCTCTTTGCACACTCCTGCAAATGATGAGACGTATCAGATCCTCAATGCTGAAGGTTTAAAGATCATGAAAGATGATGCCCTTTTGATCAACACGGCCCGGGGTACTTTGATTGATGAGCAGGCTCTGATCAAGGAACTCAATCAGGGCCGGTTTTTTGCTTTTTTGGATGTGACGGATCCTGAACCGCCTGATCAGGACAGTCCGCTGAGGAAATTGCCAAACGTGGTGGTAACCCCCCATATTGCTGGATGTATTGATAACTGCAACCAGATGGGAGAATTGGCTGTGGAAGAGCTGCGGCGATTCTTCAATGGAGAACCCCCGATCTATCAAATAACCAAAGAAATATTAGAAAGGATTGCTTAAATGACTGAACGAAGATTGAATAAGATATTCCAATCAGATGGACGGGCTTTTATTGTCGCATTTGATCACGGCATGCTGGATGGACCCGCTCCCGGAATGGAACAACCGGCGGCAACGCTGGAACAGATCGTTGCTGGGGGAGCGGACGCGATTCTGACTACTTATGGTACAGCTACCCGCTTTGCCCGCGAGATCGCCCCCCTGGGTTTGATCATGAGAATGGATGGGGGAGGGACAATTCTGGGTGAAATAGGTCCTGGATCTCAGTTTTATAGTGTAGAAGATGCCCTCCGGGTTGGCGCTGATGCCCTGGTGGTCTCTGCTTTTCCAGGCGCATCCAATGAGGAAGAATCGCTGGCAATCCTGGCAAATGTAGTCGGGGAAGCCCATTTATGGGGTATTCCTGTCATGGGTGAGATGGTACCCGGTGGATTTGACAGCCCGGATCATATGCGAACCGCAGATAGTATCGCCATTGCTGCCAGAGTAGGTGCAGAATTGGGATCAGATTGGGTCAAAGTGCCCTATGCAGCTGGTTTCGAACGGGTGACTTCCACCTGTTATGTGCCCACAGTCATTCTGGGAGGGGCAAAAAAAGGCAGCGAAAAGGAAATGCTGGAAAAGATCCGGGCTGCCCTGGATGTGGGTGCAAAAGGTGTGGCGATCGGCCGCAATATCTTCCAGGCAGAGAATCCTTTGGCAATGACAAAAGCTGTGGCAGCCCTGATCCATCAGGATTGTCCTATTGAGGAAGCATTGGAAATTATCAAGTCCTGATCCGATAATAGAACAATAACCACGAGGTGAATAATGGAGAGATTTAAGGATAAAGTTGTCATGATTACCGGGGCAGCCAATGGAATTGGAAAAGCCTCTGCTTTGCGTTTTGCGGAAGAAGGGGCCCGGGTGGCCTGCCTTGATCTGGCTCTGGACTTGAATCAAGAGGTTGCCGAAGAATGTCGAAAATTGGCTGGAGAATCCCTGGCGTTGAAATGCAATGTCACTGATCCAGAAAATCTTCAACAAGTGGTCAAGGAAATCCTGGATAAATGGGGACGGATTGATATCCTGGTGGCCTCCGCCGGAATCTATACCGGCTCGCCTTTGAAGGAGGTTCCCCTGGAGCAGTGGCAGCGTACGATCGATATCAATCTCACCGGTGTCTTCCTGTCCAACCAGGCCGTTGCGCCGCTGCTGATGGAGCAGGGATCGGGAAGCATCATCAATGTCTCGTCAATGGCAGGAAAAACCAGTTTCCCGGCCTCTGCGGAATATTCCGCGTCGAAAAGCGGTGTGATCGGTTTGACCCGGTCAGTGGCCATGGAAATGGCATCTTCAGGTCCAACGGCCAATGCCATCTGCCCCGGCAACACATTGACTGACATGGTCAGGAATGTTGCTGCGAAAGTAGGACCAATGGATGGCCTGACAGCCGAGGAATGGTTGGATATGCGGGCTCATGACTGCCCGATGAAACGCCTGGCTGAACCCTGGGAAATCGCCGGCGTGATCGCTTTCCTGGCTTCGGAGGATTCCCGATACATAACTGGTCAATCCCTGGAAGTGGATGGTGGATTGGTGATGTCTTGATCAGATCCGGGCTGCTGATACTCCGATCGTGGGAAAAGGATAGATGGGTATGAATATTGGTTCACAGGTGAAAGAACACCGCAAGGAGCTGGGTTTGAGCTTGAGGGAATTGGGTAAATTGGCGGGGGTAACAGCCAGTTTCTTAAGCCAGGTCGAAAACGACCAGGTATCACCCTCGTTAATATCCCTGCAGAAGATCGCCCTGGCATTGCAGGTGCCGATGTTCTCGCTGCTTAATGACACACCGAATGGAAATGTGGTCAGGGCCGATCAGCGCCGGAAAATCCGTTTTGATGATGATAAGATCACTTATGATCTTCTGACACCTGATTTTACCCGGGATATGATGGCCTATTTGATAAGCATTGAGCCTGATACCTGCCGTATCGCTCAACCGCTTGCCAAACCAACCCAGCAGTGGATGCATGTGCTTAAGGGAAAAATGAAGATCATCATCGGGGATGATGAACATCTGCTGGAGGAAGGTGACACCGTGTCTTTTGATGGAGATCTGCTGCAGGAATTCGGGGCTGTCGGAGATCAGGAGCTGGTGATTTTATGCTGTATTTCTCCTCCCGTTCTATAAAGTTTTGTGAGATCTCCACTGATTTTTAGGTCTATATGACGCAAAAACGAACATCGCAGTTATCTCTGGGCAAAAAATTCGAGTTTTATTTTGGACTGACTTTACAATTGGTTGTGCTGATGTTCCTCAGTCGACTGGTTGTGGATACCAGCAACAGGATTTTCATGCCTTTTCTCCCCCAGGTTGCGTCGGGCCTGGGTTTAACGCTCACAGCATTCAGCTGGATCCTGGCCCTCAGGTCCCTAGTTGGTTTAACCAGTCCTTTTATTGGCATGCTGGCGGACCGCTTTGGAAGAAGATTGGTAATGGTATCCCTGCAGGCGATCAGAGGCGCTACCTTGATCGGTTTAAGCTTGTCCAAAGGCTGGTGGAGTTTAATTCCCCTGGTCCTGTTGAGCTTGACCACGGCGGCTTATATGCCTGTTCAGCGGGCTTACGTCAGTGATATTGTCCGCTACGATCGGAGGGGGAGGGCCCTGGCCGCCATTGATGCCTCTTTTTCAACAGCCGGCATACTGGGTCTGCCCCTGGTTGGCTGGATGATCGAAGGCTGGGGATGGCAGCTGCCATTTCTCGTGATCGGTATCTTGTGTCTGGTGATGGCAGCAATCACCAGGATCAGATTACCGAAAACTACCCTGTTAACCAGTACTTCAAATATGTCCACGCAGATCATGGACCTGATCCGCCAGCCAAATGTGATTGCAGCCATGGTGGTCTCAAGTTTCTCCCTGATTATATTTATCATGTTTATGATCTCCTGGTCATTCCTGTTACATGAAAGATTTGGGTTCTCTCCCCTTAAGATAGGTTTTATGGGCACCGTGATCGGAATCGCAGAATTATTGGGATTGTTGATTGCTGGCATCATTATTGATCAGCTGGGAAAAAGAAAGGGCAGTTTGATTGGATTGGCTGTCAGTGCTGTGCTTTTCCTGGCCTTTCCTTTTTTTCAGAATACGCTTCTGACTATCCAGATCGTCCTGGTGTTAATAACGATCGCAATTGAGTTTTCAATTACCGCAACCATTCCCTTATTTGCAGATCAAGCACCTCATTTCCGTGCTACCCTGTTCTGTTTATTATCATTTGGCAGTACTATTGGCGGCGGCCTGGCCGCGCCGCTCACAACCTGGCTCTGGAGTTGGCAAGGCGTTAGCGGGGTATATATCAGCGGTGGATTGATCACCTTAATCAGTTTCTTTCTGGTTTGGAAATTCTTATTTGATGGATCAGAATCCGATGAAGTTCTCCAGATCGGGAATAAAAGCATCTAAGGGTTCCCAAAATGTTTTTATGGCAACCTGATTCTTATTGCGGGAAATGAATATATGATCAGCACGGAGGACCGCTCGATCCTCAGTGGCCTGGCAAGACGGGTTCGACAGACAAATCAGGATCCTTCGATATCTACGCAGAAACAGCGCTGGATGGTACACAATTCATTGTGATCTTCCTATCCATTGATGCTGGTTTTCCCAAAAGGAAATGGCGCATACAATCAGCTCAACCCATTAATGGCTAAATAATCCAGTAGTTCCTTTTTTGAGGAAGTATTATCTTTGGGTTGACGATTGTATTATATTTACCAATCTGCAAAAGCATCAACCACGGGTTTGATATCATCCATCATTGGATAAAGGATTGGGCAGGTAACGCCGGCATCAATGTACTTTTTCACGGTTGCCCTGCATTCATCCGTCGTGCCCACTGCCATGATATTGCGAACAATATCCTCTGGAATGATTTTGCTGGCTTTAATATAATCTTCTTCGGTAGCCGGCCAGCCCATGATGGCCTGTACTTTTTCCAGGAGCTCTTCATCTGCACCGGAAGCTTTCATAATATGGGGTTCGGTGGCAAAATAATAGGCTGCCAGTTTTTTAGCTTCGAACATGGCGGCCTCTGGATCATCGTCGGAAAGGGAGCAGACCAGCAGCTCAGGCCGATCGATATCCTCGATGGTTTTTCCTGCTTTTTGGGCTCCTTTTTCGATCAGTTTGACAGCATTTTTGATATATTCCGGGGAAACCAGGTAGTTCAATACCACTCCGTCACAGATCTCACCTGCCATTTCAAGCATCTTGGGGCCAGTTGCACCAATATAGATGGGAATATCCCGGGGAGAGAGGTCACCAAATGCAACGTCCAATTTGACCTTGTTCAGCTGGACAAATTCTCCCTCGTAAGTGACTTCCTCCATGGTGAATAATTCCCGGATGACTTCTACATTTTCCCGCATGGCAGTAAGCGGTTTTCGGCGATCGACGCCCACTCGCCCTGCGATCGGTTCCCACCAGGCACCCAATCCCAGCATAACCCTGCCGCGGCCGTCGACTTTGCCCGCCAGTTCCCACATTGTGCTCCAGGTTGCGGCGATCACAGCCGGATTTCGGGTCCAGATCGGGAGCACCCCGGAACCCACCCGGAGGGTTTTGGTAGTGGCCAGAAAAGCACTCATCAATACCACGCAGTCCCTGGCCAGACGGGTATCCGCCTGCCAGATCTCAGAAAAACCCCTTTCTTCAGCATAAAGGGCAATTTCCAATTCATAACTGATCGGGTGTTTATCCTGCATGTATAAAGACATTCGGGTGGTCATAAATTCTCCTTAATCTATAAATCGTATGCTGATAAGTCAACTGAAGGATAGCGGATCCGTTCCCCGTAATCCCGCCTCTCAGGTTTATAGGTGGCGTCAATACCAATCTTGGTGTGGATACCGCGCTCATCTGCTGTCGGATCCATCTCGTGTCCTTGAGAGCCGGGGATGGTAAATACATCCTTGCTCCAATCCACCCGGTTGGTCAGCGCCCAGAGCACATCTGCTGGATCATAGATGTCCACATCAGGACCGACCACGATAACCTGTTTGATATTGACATGAGCAGTGAATGCTGCCAGCGCTACATTTTTTGGTTCTCCGGGATTGCTTTTCTCAAGCTGGACAACAGCCGAGAAACCATTTCCGTAGGGAGGGATATGCAGACCGGTCACGCCGCTGCTGACATGTTTCACAAAACGCAGCAGCAGGGGTTCCCGGGGTAGGATGTTGCCAATATAGATATGCTCAGCTTCGCCGGGGATAATGGTCTGGAAGATTGGATCCGACCGGTGGTGAATTGCGGTGACCTCAAAGACCGGGCTCTTCCAGAGCTCGCCATAATAGCCGTGGAATTCCGCCAGTGGTCCTTCAGCTTCCCGGCGGTGGGGGGGTAGATAACCTTCAATCACGATCTCTGCTTCGGCTGGAATCATGAGATCTGTGGTGATCCCTTTGCAAACTGGAACCGCTTGATTGCGGATCGCACCGGCAATCATCAATTCATCATCCTCATATCGGGCACCGGCGGCGATGCTGATAGCAGGATCGACTCCAATGGCTATAGCAATTTCCAGGGGTTTATCCTGTTTTTCGTTGACCTTGTAAAACTGCATCACGTGCCGCCATTCATTGACATTGAAACCAAACGTCCGTGGACCTAGGATCTGCATCCGGTTATAGGAAAGGTTGCCCCGGCCGCTGAGGGGATCTTTGGCAATTGTGATCCCGCCGGTAATAAAGGGGCCGCCATCATGTTTGCCGTGGGTTGGTATAGGGAGGTTCCTGAGATCGATCTGGGCCTCTGGAATAGTGTTTTCGAGCCAGGCTGCCGTCTTTTTGGTCTGGGGGGCGATCCCGTAGGCAGGATCAAGCGCTTTTTCCATAATTCCGATGATTTCATCCACCTTGCACTCCAGGGCCAAAGCAGCCTGCCCCGGCGTGCTGACAGCATTGGCAAAAACCGGCCATTTCCCGGATGAGGGCTTTTCAAAAAGGCAGGCTGGTTTATTATGGCGCTGCATGGTCACGGCAATATCAGCCAATTCATGGACAAGATCGACCTTTTTATTGATCCTGAACAGCTGCCCCTGGCCGTCAAGGAGGCTCAGGTAGCTTCTTAAATCGTGGATTTGGGTCATGATTCCCTCAGTGTGAAGTAGGAGTTACTGATGGTAAATACAGCTATAGGTTTCTCGGGCTTAAATTGCTTATATTGTACTATTTTGGCTGATTCTGTCAAATGACATAGTATATATGTGTATCATCACTTGACATTTAGAAAGCTTTCAGTTATTTTTTACTTACTATAATTTCCTGAATTATACCTCTTAAGGACCTGATATGTCTAACTTTCAAAACCCTGGCCACATTGTCAAACAGCGCAGGGAAGAATTGGGTTTATCTATCCGCGAATTAGCACGCAGGACAGGTTTATCGGCCAGCTTCATCAGCCAGCTGGAGCGTGGAAAATCCAATGTTTCTCTGGATTCGCTGAGCAAAATCTCCGAAGAGCTGGATTATTCGATCAAAGACTTCTTCCAGGATCCGGACCCCCTTAAGGAATTGATCTCCAAAGAGAAAGAGCCCTGCCCCGAGGAAGAATACAAGAGGGAATATTCTCCAGTGGTCAGAGCAGGCTGCCGGTCACGCCTGGTTTTTCCCAATTCAGGTGTCAGCTACGAGATGTTGATGACTGATCTGACCCGTAATATGGAAGCGATCTACGGCAGGATATCTCCCGGGACAGGAAATATTGTCAGGCGGCTTCGAAAACCTACTGAAGAGTTTATATTCTTAATATCGGGCAGTCTTAAAATCATTCTCAAGGGCAAAACCCACCTGATGCACCCGGGCGATTCGATTTATTTTGAGGGATTCGATCTTGAGGAATTAAGCTGTGCTTCTGACGACCAGGATGCGATCTGGATCTCTGTGATCACTCCACCGATATTTTAAAAATTATCTTATGAAAGAACAAGTTCATTGGAACGATTTTGTATCTGCGCTGGATTACACAACCACGCATAAAACAACCCATTCGGTCCTTGCCTGGCAAAGCTGGGAACAGGACCCATGCGGGGTTTCTTTCCAATGTCAAACAGCTTTGGGGAAATCAGTTCAGGTTCGGATCGATATCATCGGACCGGCTGTGATCCGCTTCCGGTTGAATCCGGGCCAGATTCACCAGGGTCCTAGCGATATTTTATTGACTCAGGAGTTCCCTGCTGTAGAATTCACTGTGATAGAAATGTCATCCCTGTTGGAAATTGAAACGGATCGTTTATTGATCCGATTCCCGCAAAAGCCCTGGGGCATGCAGGTTTATGATAAAAAGGCTCCTGAAAAAGTCGAGCCGTTTTTTGCCCAGCAGACCACGGATCGGGCCTACGGTCCAGGGTATGAGGTGCCGCCGGTAGGATTCAAGGAGCGCGATGGGGGCTTGTACGAAGTGCGCGAAACAATTGCGGTTCAGCCGGGGGAATCCTTCTACGGATTTGGAGAACGGTTTTCGGCGCTCAATAAATGGGGCCGGGAAATGGAATTCTGGGCAGTCGACAGCGGCAATGTAACCAGCACTCGGGCCTACAAAAATATCCCGTTTTTCATCAGCAGCGCCGGATATGGCCTTTATATTAACTCCTCTTATCCAATGGTGTTCAGGATGGGAAGCGAGTCGAATGTCTCTTATTCCTTCCATATCCTGGAGAAGCAGCTGGATTATTTCCTGATCTGTGGACCAGCGTATAAGGATATTCTAAAGGCCTATGCAGACCTGACTGGTTATGCCCCGGTGCCTCCTAAATGGTCATTTGGATTTTGGATCTCTCGCTGCATGTACATGAGCCGCGAGGAAGGGGAAGCTGTTGTCAATGGGATGCGCGAGCATGATTTTCCCTGTGATGTGATCAGTTTTGATCCCTACTGGATGGGAGAGGGCCCCTGGAGCACTTATGAGTGGGATGAAACTGTCTTCCCAGATCCCGGGGAAATGATGGCTTCATTTAGAAAACAAGGTATCCGAACCTGCCTGTGGCTGACTGCCTACCTGCCAGAAGGCACACCGCATTACGAGGATGCTGCTGCGAAAGGCTACCTGATCAAAGACCCGGATGGCAACCCCGCTCCGGTACTGGAGGCATTTACGGGGACCAGCCTGGCAGCAGTGGACTTCACCAATCCTGAGGCAGTTTCCTGGTGGCAGGGAATATTACGGTCCCTGCTGGAGATGGGCGCTTCCACTTTCAAAACAGATTTTGCGGAACAGGCGCCGATTGATGCGATTTATGCGGATGGACGGACCGGATTGGAAATGCATAACCTTTATCCCTTGCTGTACAATCGGACAGCCTTTGAATTGACCAAGGAGTATTTTGGCAGGGGATTGGTCTGGGGTCGGTCTGCTTTTGCAGGATCCCAGCGATATCCTGTTCAATGGGGTGGAGACAGCTACAGCAGTTTTGGACAGATTGTAGGACAGTTAAGGGGATTATTGGGATACGGCTTGTCAGGCGTGCCATTTTGCAGCCATGATATTGGCGGTTTTGATTATTCACCCGGCGCGTTTGATAGCGATTCCCTGGAGGATTACCCTAAAGATGCCCTGGTTTACCTCCGCTGGCTGCAGTTCGGGGCCTTTTCTTCCCATATGAGAGCCCATGGCAAACAGCCCCGGGAACCCTGGGAATATGGTGATCAGGTGGAATCAATTGCCAGGAACTATTTAAAACTGAGATACAGACTGCTGCCATATATCTATACCCAGGCAGTGCTTTCCACTCAAACCGGTTTGCCGATGGTCAGACCCATGCTGCTGGAGTACCAGGACGATCCCAATACCAGGAACCTTGACCTTCAGTATCTCTTTGGATCCGATTTCCTGGTAGCGCCGGTCCTCAACCGTGAACCTGTTCGGGATGTATATTTGCCGGAAGGTAAATGGTTTAATTATTGGACCAAAGAGTCCATTTCTGGCCCGGGTTGGATTACCGTGAAAACCCCTCTGGAAGAGATGCCTTTATGGGTGAAAGGGGGATCTGTTATCCCTTATGGTCCGGAGATGCAGTATGTTGACCAGCTGCCCCTGGAACCGCTGACCCTGGAATTTTATGGACACCAAGGAAACTCCTCACAAATGATCTACAATGAAGATCAGGATCCTATTGAGGTAAACTCCCATTTTGATCAAGGTAACCTTCACGTTAATATCAAGGGGGGCCCTGAAAAGATAGAAATCCGCTGTTTTGGGGCGGATGTGGCAGGGATCGATCTGAATGGGGTCCATCTTGAACTGGAAAAGATTAATGGGGGTGTATTGGCTGTATTTGGGAGTTGAGAGATTGGATCACAAACCTGCCTAGGGTTTTCTAACTCTGGTGAGTAGTTGCAGGGCAGGATTTGGGGATCTGCTGATTAGGATGAAGGACAACCAATGAAGTATGACATGGTTATCTCTAACGGCACGGTGATCACACCTGAGGAAATTTCACAGGTGGATATTGGCGTTCAGGGAGGGATCATAAAAGAGATCGCTGAGGGTCTTCAAGGTCAGAAGATGATTGATGCCCGGGATTGTTATGTGCTTCCGGGAGCAGTCGATCCTCATGTTCACCTGAATATGCCGACGGCAACGACAACATCGAGTGATAATTGGGAAACCGGAACCAAAGCAGCTGCCTGTGGTGGTGTGACGACCGTAATTGACTTTGTGGAGCCGGAAGGGGAGCAGCTGCTGCTGGATGCCCTTGAATCACGCAGGACGGAAGCTGAACAAGGATCTGTCCTGGATTTTGGATTGCATATGACCATTACAAACGCTGAGCAGGTTACACTAGACCAGATCAAAGATGTGATTGGTGCCGGCGTGACTTCGTTCAAGTTATACACCACATACCAGGGATTTTTATTGGATGATGCTCAACTCCTGCGGGTGATGTCCGAAGTTTCTGAAAATGGAGCCCTGGTGCTGGTGCACTGTGAGTCTGATGCCATCGTTCAATATGCCACGGCTTCTGTTGTGAAGTCGGGGTTAAATGACCCGTCTGCCCATCCTCTCAGCCGACCGCCGCAGGCTGAAGCAGAAGCGGTCAACCGGGTATTAACACTGGCGGGAACAGTGGGTGTGCCGGCCTATATCGTCCATATTTCAACCGCGGCGGGAGCAGCGGCGCTGGCCAGGGCTCTGGATAACGGCCAGACTGCCTGGGGAGAAACCTGCCCGCAGTACCTGGTTTTAAGTGAGGAGCTCTACCGCCTGCAGGGGTTCGAAGGAGCCAAGTTTGTCTGTTCACCTCCTCTTCGAGCGCAAGAAAATCAATCTGCCCTCTGGCAGCAGCTCTCTGCTGGATCCCTGCATTCGATCGGAACCGATCACTGTCCATTTTTCTTCCAGGACCAGAAAAAACTTGGCCTGGATGATTTCCGTTTGATCCCGGGAGGATTGCCGGGAATTCAGTCCCGGCTGGAATTGGTCTATACCTGCGGGGTTGCTGCCGGCTATATCAGCTTACAGCAGTGGGTTGAAACCTGCTGTTCTAATCCTGCCCGGATTTTCGGATTGGATCTGAACAAGGGAACGATCCAAATTGGGGCAGATGCCGACCTGGTTGTGTTTGATCCTCGTATTCAAGAGACGATAAGGCATGAAAATCTCTCCGAACGGGTGGATTACACTCCTTATGAAGGCATTGTCCTCGAAGGCAAAGTGCGTTCCACGTTTGCTGGAGGGAAGATGATCGCCGACAGGGGAAAATATATTGGGAAAGACCGCAAAGGGATGTTCCTTCCCCGTTTACCAATCAAGGAGAGCTCATGATTATCTTACCGGAATGGTTGATCACCACGCCAAAATCACCTCCTAAACACCAGTGGGGAATTCGCGTAGAAAAGGATTTGATCACTGATATAGATGAGAATTCAGTACTGGTTGATAAATATCCAGGGGATGAGAGGATCCAAGCTGAAGGACAAATCCTGGCCCCTGGATTTGTTAACGCCCATTCCCACCTGTATGGTGTATTGGCTCATGGTATTCCCCTCGACCGGGCCCCCTCCGGATTCTGGCCATTCCTGGAAGAGTTCTGGTGGCCATTGATCGAGGATAGGCTGGATGCGGATATGATTAATGCCAGCACTGAGTACCGCTGCCCGCAAATGCTGGACAGCGGGGTGACCAGTTTTTATGACTGCACAGAAGCACCCAATGCCATTCCGGGCTGCCTATCTTCCCAGGCTGAGGTTGTCCGGCGGTGGGGAATGAGAGGGATCCTGTCCTTCGAGGCCACCGAACGGATCAGCAAAGAAAATGGCCTGCTGGGATTGGAAGAGAACCGGCAATTCACTGAAGATTGTCAGCGGCAGGGTGGTTTGGTGAGCGGATTGATCTGCCACCATACTACATTCACCTGTTCCAGGGAATTTATCCAAAAGGCGGATCAAATAGCCGCTGATCTAGGCGTCGCGCTGCATGCCCATGTCTCTGAGGGGACCTATGAACCGGCCCACTGCCTGGAAAATTACGGCATGCGCACTATAAATTATTACCAAGAAATCGGAGTAGCCAGCCAGAATCTGATCGCTTCCCAATGTGTCCAGATCGATCAGGAAGAGATAGAGATCCTGGCTGCGAATCAGGTCACGAATGACCCATATGCCGTTGTCCAACTGTGAAGTGGGAGGAGGCATTGCTCCGGTTCCCCAGCTGGTGGACGCAGGGGTCACCGTCGGCCTGGGCAGTGATGGTTATATTGATGATTTCTTCGAAGTTATGAGGGGCGCATTTTTGATCCATAAGGCTGCCCAGCAGGATCCGAGGGTGATGCCCGCCGATTTGGTCTGGTACCTGGCAACAGAAGGTGGAGCGAAAGCGCTTGGATTTGATAAAGTTGGCCGGATTGAAAAGGGCTGGCAGGCCGATTTGCAGCTGATCGAAACCAGTCTCCCTACGCCTATCCAGGAACATAATCTGTATGAACAGGTATTGCTGTACGGCAGTGCTGAGGCAGTCCAGTCGGTCTGGGTTGCCGGTGAAAATAAGGTCAGCCAGGGTTCTGTCGTTGGTGCTGACTGGGCAACGCTCAAAGAAAACACACGTCAAGCAGCGCTTAAGCTCTGGTATTCAAAATAATCGTAATCAAAGGTGATTTGTATGGAAGAAACAAAGATGAAAACTTATTCAAAGGACCAGCTGCTCCGGTTTTACCGCCAGATGAAATTGGTCCGCGAATTTGAGCTCAGGGCTATTGAAGAACGCCGAAGTGGTTTGATCCCGGGTTTCATACATTCCTGCGTCGGGCAGGAAGCTACTGCAGTTGGTGCTTGTGAAGCTTTAACAGTGGATGATGTCATTACCAGCACCCACCGCGGACATGGACATCTCCTGGGAAAGGGCGGAGATCCAAAGTATATGATGGCTGAACTAGCGGCCCGCTCTGCGGGGTACTGCCTTGGTAGAGGAGGATCGCTGCATATTTCTGATTTTGACCTGGGGATCCTGGGAGCAAATGGGATCGTAGGTGGAGGATTTCCTGCTGCTGTGGGCGCAGGCCTGGCATTCAAATTGAGAAAAGAGCAGCGTGTATCCCTGACATTCTTTGGAGATGGCGCTATCAACCAGGGCACCTTCCATGAATCTGCCAATATGGCTGGTTTGTGGAATCTGCCGGTGATCTTCTTCTGTGAGAATAATCTCTACGGCGAGGGCACTCCCCAGCATAAACAAGCGCCTATCAAAGATCTTGCCATCCGGGCCGCTGGCTACGGTTTTCCTGGAGTGATCGTCGATGGTAATGATATTATTGCTGTTTACGAATCAGTTCAGACCGCCCGTGAAAGAGCTTTAAAGGGCGAAGGCCCAACCCTGATCGAAGCGAAGACTTATCGCTACCGGGGACATTATGAGGGGGATCCGATGGTTTACCGTCCGCCGGAGGAACTGCAGGAATGGAAAGACCGGGATGCCATTGACACCTACCGCTCCAAAATACTTGAATTGAAATTGGCTGCTGAAAATGAGCTCACTGATATTGAAAATGAGCTACAATCCTTGCTTGATGAGGCAGTTGCTTTCGCCTCAGAAACCCCTCAGCCTGCGGTTGAGGAAGCCCTGCAAGGTGTTTATGATGATAATCATGATGGATTGGTCTTCTAAGGTGGATTTATGCGAGAAATAACTTACTCTGAAGCTATTCGTGAGGCAATGTCCGAGGAAATGCGCTTGAACAGCGACGTGTTTTTATTTGGTGAAGATGTTGGTGTATTCGGGGGTGTCTGGGGAGTCTCAGCGGGTATGCTGGAAGAATTTGGAGAGGAACGGATCATCGATACCCCGATCAGTGAATCTGCCATCATCGGTGCCGGATTGGGCGCTGCCATGATGGGCATGCGGCCTGTGGTTGAGATCATGTTCGGTGATTTCCTGATGTGCGCCGGGGATCAGATCGTCAATCAGGTAGCCAAAGCCAAGTTTATGAGCGGCGGTAAAGCCATTGTACCTTTAACAATCCGGGTCACTTCAGGAGCGCCGGGATCTGCTGGCGCGCAGCATTCCCAAAGTCCGGAAGCCTGGTTCATGAACATACCCGGGATCAAGATTGTAGCTCCCACGACGCCCGCTGATGCCAAGGGATTATTGAAAACCGCCCTGCGGAGCTGTGATCCAGTGCTGTTCTTTGAGCACAAGATGCTTTACGGCGATAGTGGTCCAGTCCCGGAAGATCCGGACTTCATGGTGCCATTCGGGAAAGCGAATATCCTGCGGGAAGGTGAGGATGTCACCATCATCGGAGTGAATATCATGGCCAAAAAAGCCCTCGCTGCAGCCGAGATTCTTCAAAAGGAAGGTATCAGTGCTGAGGTCATTGATCCCAGAACCCTGGTACCTCTGGATAAGGATACTATTATTGAGTCGATAAAAAAAACCAGCCGGGTAGTCATCGCCTATGAAGCTCATCTTAGAGCTGGTCCGGGAGCTGAGATCGCAGCGATGATCGCAGAAGAAGCAATTGAATACCTGGATGGTCCGATAGTCAGAGTAGGTGCACGGAACGTTCCTTTGCCCTACAGCCCGATTCTTGAAGCACATGTTTTGCCGGATACTGGGGATGTTGTTAGCGCTGTAAAGTTGTTCTGGAACCAGGAGTAGGTAGGAGTGTTTCAACACTAGAAAACTACTTGATGAGGTGGCACTTTTCCTTGTGCTCCCGTACCTCAAATATTTTTTCATTATTAAATCTATCTTGGAGGAATAAAGTGGTTGATAATAACCCAAAAGGTGAAGAACGAAAGATTGTTTTTTTAGAGAAAGTAGCTATTGATGGTGCGCCTGTAACGTACATTATTGTACTGGCAGCTGTAATAGTTGCTTTGTCATTCTTCCCTATGTCAGCGATTTTAATATCAGGTGGCAGCTTCCCAATGAGTCAAGGTGTCTTGGGTCTCGTTGGATGGATTTTAGGTCCAATCGCCGGTGCAGTATCATCAGGAATTGGGGCATTAATCAGCATATTCCTGGCACCCCATACTGCCGGTCCAATACCTGCTGTCAGAGTCCTTGGATCAATGATTGCGTCCTTTGCTGCGGGAACAATGATATTTAGAGAAGATAGGAAAGGATGGTGGTTTTGGATCTGGCTGCTGGCTTTTCTCTCATTCCTGTATTTTATCGGCCGGGCTATTTTCCTCAACGGTGTTGGCATTTGGCCAGTGATTGCAGGAACATTTATTGATTGGTCATCTATCCTGTTATTCCTGTTGCCCACAAGAAATCTTATCTCGAGGTGGATCAAGAGTGATAATAGAGCATTGGTGGCATTCGGTTTAGCACTTGGAACCTGGATCGTATATGGGCTGACTCATGTGGTTTCCTCAGCATTTTATTATCACCTCTATAATTGGCCCGAGGTTCAATGGTATGCCTTGATCCCATTGATACCTTTTGAGAATGTGCTGCGGGCTGCTATTGGAGTGGTTATAGGTGGTGGTGTGATTGCTGGCTTGCGTGCAATCGGATTGGTTAAACCCGATAACGCGATTTACTAACCTGCACTATTTGCGCGACTGGGTAAAAAAACCTCAAATGTAAGGAACATGAACCAAATATAAGTGGATGGATGGCAGATTCTATAGCAATTATAAAAGATGTGTCTTATAAGTACCCTCGTTCGATAAACTATGTTCTATCTGAAGTGAATCTTGAGGTGGTTCAAGGTGAATTTCTGGGACTTATTGGTCCTACCGGTGCGGGTAAGTCTACTCTTTGTTTGGCTCTCAATGGTATTGTGCCCCAGTTTTACGGGGGTAGGTTTTTCGGCAGCATCCATATTGCCGGCCTGGATACCCTCGAGCATCCTATCAGCACTTTTGCCTCCCATGTAGGGCAGGTCTTCGAGGATCCTGAAACGCAGTTGATCAGCACATCTGTAGAAAATGAGATAGCCTTTGCGCTTGAAAACCTCAAGGTTCCGAGGGATGAGATCATTGCCCGGATTCCCAAGGCGCTAGCGGCAGTCCGTTTGGAAGGCATGGAACAAAAACATCCGCATGAGCTGTCCGGGGGACAAAAACAGCGCCTGGCCATTGCCGCGGCGATCGCGGTCCAGCCCGACCTTTTGATCTTTGACGAACCCACATCCCAACTGGACCCTGTTGGAACCGAGGAAGTCTTCCAGACAGCATACGAATTGAATAAAGAACTGGGCATGACCATCGTTATGGCCAGCCACTCTGCAGAAGAGATGGCAGCTTATACTGACCGGATCGCCCTGATGTCGCAGGGAAAGATCGTTGCCCTTGGCACCCCGGAGGAAATCTACTCCGAAACCGAAATGCTGATCGAACATGAGGTCCGTCCCCCTCAGGTCGCCAGGACTTTTTATTATATCCAGAAGGGGGGATTAGCTGTCCCGGAAATACCTGTGACGATGGAAAAAGCGATTCCTCTATTAAAGAAGATCAACCAAAGTTTCGGACATGCTATCATTGATTTTCCGACTCCACCCGTTATGAAAGGAGAACCGCTGCTTTCCGTTAAGGGTCTGCAGCATATCTATCCTGACGGCACCAAAGCCTTACATGATGTCTCCCTGGATATCCGGGAGGGTGAATATGTCTTGATCATTGGTCAGAATGGCGCTGGAAAAAGTACGCTTGTCAAACATTTCTTAAAATTGCTTGACCCCACCAAAGGTGTAGTCAGTGTTGATGGAACATCCACCGTTGACTTGGAGGTATCCGAATTGGCCCGCCGGATCGGGTATGTTGCTCAAAATCCTGATAACCAGATCTTTAATACCACGGTGTCCGAAGAGATCTCATTTGCCTTGAAAAACCTTGATTATCCGGAAGATGAGGTTATTTCCCGCACCACGGAGGCTCTCCAATCAATGGGTCTTGAGGAAGTAAAAGATCTGCATCCTTTGGCCCTGCCCAAGGGAGATCGGGCTCGCCTGGTGATTGCTGCCATCCTGGCCATGCAGCCGGAGATCATTATCTTTGATGAACCCACTACGGGCCAGGATTACCGGGGTGCGCGTTATATCCTGGATATCAGCAAGAAACTTCATCAGATGGGCAAGACGGTAATTGTGATCACCCATCACCTGTATCTGATGCCGGATTACGCCGATCGGGCGGTAGTTATGGGTAAAGGAACCATTCTGCTGGATTCTGACATCCGAACTGTCTATCATCAAACAGATCTGTTAAAAAGCACTTTCTTGGCCCCGCCGCAGTCTGTTCACTTGTCCCAGATCATGAAGAAGGAGGATCCATCCTTCCAACTACTTTTGACACCAGAAGAACTTGCAGCTAGTATAACCAGGCATGCCAAAGGTAGTGGATCATGAGCATGATGAAATTCCAGACTGTAGAACGGGATTCTTTTTTCTCCAGACTTGATTTTCGACCAAAACTGTTCATGATGGCGATTGTGACCATTGTTGCCTTCCTGTGGGAGAGTCCGTTGATGCAGGGGGTAATGGCGGTGATAATCGTTGTCACCTGCCTGCTGGTAGGTGTGAAATGGAGCTACATCCGGTTGATACTGGTGGTCCTGACCCCTTTTTACATCATCCTGCTCCTAACGCATATGTTTTTCAATATTGACCAGGTTATGGCGATTCAAGGATTTAACTTCACCCGACCAGCTGACACGGATGTTCACATTCCCGGATAGCTGGCCGGTCTTGGGAGATGGTTATGCCACATGGGACGGATTTACCTATGGTTTGAATTTGATCTTCAAAACCCTGACCTTGACCCTTATCATCACCCTGGGTGTCTTTACAACAGAGGTCAATAATATGA
This sequence comes from uncultured Chloroflexia bacterium, assembly GCA_963751575.1. Lineage (GTDB taxonomy): Bacteria > Chloroflexota > Anaerolineae > Anaerolineales > UBA11858 > B10-G9. The sequence goes on from CAVVUX010000002.1 coordinate 923,885, forward strand.
TCGTGGGCATGGTTCGGGCTAAGATACCCTACAAGATAGCTTTTATCTTTTCGTCCACCCTGCGCTTTTTCCCGCTTTTGATCGAGGAATTTAACTTGATTATTGAGGCCCAGCGATTGCGGGGTCTGGCTCTGGAAAAAATGGGAGTAATCAAAAGAGTCAGAGTTTATGCCAAGGTAGCTGTTCCCTTGATATTGAATTCCCTTGTTAAATCACAGCAGCTGGAGGTTGTCCTGCAGTCCAAAGCCTTTTCAGGAAGCCCGGATCGCACGTATCTTCATGAATCGATCCTTAAACCGCCGGATTATGCCTTAATGATCTTTTTTGGATTCTTCTTTTTTGTTGCGGTGTTCTTGATGATCTTTTACGGGATCGGAACTTTTGGAGGCCCGATATAAAAGTGCTTGATCAGCTCTCGGGGTTGGATACGATCATCGCAATCACCAACTGATATTGTTCAGACATTTTTCTGCCACCGAGCTTTTGATTATAAGTAACTCACACTAAACAAGGATGGATTATTACGAATGATTTACACAGGTTATCTAGATTTTTGGTTTACAGACCTACCAATCGTGGAGCGGGTGGAAAAGTTCTTTGCGCTTGGCATTGATCGGTATGATGTTTGGTGCTGGCGCCAGGCTCCTGTCGCTGAACTTGCGGCCGAATGCAAACGGCTGGGTGCCCGCATCAACTCAACCTTTGATGACGCAATGGGTTCGCTAGCGGATCCCGGAGACAATCAGCTGACCTTACGGTCCTGGCAGGAAAGCCTGGAAACTGCCACCCACTATGGAATTGACCACCTGTTTATATTTTCAAACCAGATCGATCTGGTCGATGGAAAGGAATGGACCCGGCGGCTGTCTCGAAATCTCACCGAAGCGGAGCAATATGCGAACCTGCTGAACCAGACAGAAAAGATCCTCAAACTGGTAGAACAAACTGAGGTTGAGGTCTGGGTTGAGGGACTAAATGAATATCATATCCAGGGTGGGGTGTTGGTTCATGATCATGATCTGGCAGCAGATTGGGTTCGCCGGGTGGATCATCCTCAATTCCGCCTGGCATTCGATTGTTATCACCAGCAGCGCACTGCAGGAAACTTGATCCAGGGAATGGAGGATTATTGGGGTTTATATCCTACTTTCCATATTGGAGATTGCCCAACCCGTCAGGAACCTGGAACCGGGGAAATCAATTTTGTGAATATTGCCGCAAAACTTAAGCAGCTCGGTTTTGATGGGTTGATCGGTATGGAATTTTCACCATCGATTGATGAAGAGTCCGCTTTCCAAAGGGTGAAGGCAATCTTTGGAGAAGGCCAATGACCCCCTTGACCTTGATACCTGTAATGAAAATGGCAACCCGCAGGATGATATAATCGTCGATGCAATTTGTCTGGCAAGCAGTGCGGTTCCTGATTGCCAGGGATGAATTCAGCGCTTTGTATATGCAACGTTTCAGAGCTAGGAAGAATTGAAAAACATAAGAGTAACCTCATGATGGAATCTGCAAAAAGTGATTATGAAGTTGTTATGCCCAAACTTGGCCTGATCATGACAGAGGCCATGCTGGTGGAGTGGCATAAGAACGATCAGCAATGGGTTGAACATGGGGAGGTAATCTTCTCCCTTGAAACTGATAAAAGCCTAATCGATATCGAAGCCCCTGCGAGCGGCTATGTGCAAATATTGGTGGCTGCCGGGGAAACAGTTCCGGTTCTGACTCCCGTGGCAAGGATCTCTGCTGAAAAAGGGGATCCTGGACAGGTTTCAACCACTGCCGGTCTTGAAGCCCCAAACTCCATAAGCCTGCCAGCAGCGCCAGCAGCCCCAGCAGCAGCAGCAGTTATGCCTGCTATTACAGCAGTTGAGCATGGGGAGGTGCGGGCAACGCCCAAAGCAAGAAAAGCTGCCAGAGGGGACGGATTCGATCTTCGCGGGATCTGGGGAACAGGCCCCCGAGGTATGATAGTCACTGCTGACCTTGCCCAGCTGCCAGATGCAAGAGAACCAATCAAAGCAACTCCAGTAGCCAGAAAATTGGCTGCAGATTTTGAACTGGACCTGAATTTGATCACAGGAACAGGACCCGGTGGAAGGATAACCAGGGATGATGTAAATTTGACTGTGAAAACCAGATTGAAAACAGGATCCGGTCCAGCTGATAAGCTTTCACTTCCCCTGACTGGCTTAAGAGGAGTGATTGCCCAAAAGCTTTCTGAGAGCTGGAATGAAAGACCTCAAGTCACGCTCTTCTCAGAACTGGATGCTTCCCGGCTGGTAAATGAGCGCAAGGATTTGAAGGAAAAGCTTGGTAAGATTTCCTACAATTCGCTGTTAATCCAGGCTTGCGCCCAGGCCCTGGTAGAGTATCCCCATCTGAATGTTCAATTGACTGAAACTGAATTGATCACGCTGGATGAGGTCAATATTGGCCTGGCTGTAGATACTGAGCGGGGATTGATGGTGCCTGTTCTCCATAACGCTGATCAAAAAACAATTGGGGCGATCAATGAGGAGCTGCTGGATCTGGTTGCGAGGGCATTAAATGGAAAATTGCTGCCAGGTGAATACAATGGGGGCTGTTTTACAATCACCAACCTGGGTGCATTTGGCATCGATTCCTTTTCACCTATTATCAATCCTCCTGAAATAGCGATTCTTGGGGTAGGTCGGATCACAAAAAAACCTGCTGTGCGGGACGGGGAACTGGTGATCCGGGATGCTTTGACCTTAAGCCTGTCATTTGACCATCGATTGATCGATGGGGCGCCGGCAGCTGAATTCCTGCACAGAATCTGTGAATTAATAGAAAATCCGGATACTTTTATCAAATAAGATCATTAAATAAATTCTTTATGGAGGACATATATGAAAACCACAGGTTTTAAAGGCCGTGACTTTCTGGCCGAAACAGATTTCACACCATCAGAGCTGAAGAGAATTCTCGAAGTTGCTGAAGAATTGAAACTTCAGAATGATATGGGAATTTACCATGATGACCTTTTACGGGTAAAAACCCTCTTTATGCTGTTTTATAATCAGTCTTTAAGGACCCGGAATTCCTTTGAGGCAGGAATGACCCAGCTGGGTGGGCACGCCCACTTTTTAGATCCATCCAAGATCTACACCCCAGCTCTGGAAGGCAAGGAAGTTGCCTACAGTACGGAAAGAGTCTCGGATGTTGCCAGGGTGCTGGACAGGATGGGCCATGCCATCGCCATTCGCTGTTACGGTGATCCTGTTGATTGGGTATATGGAGATGCCAATGCCTTGCTGAAAGAATTTGCCAAGTGGTCAAGTGTGCCGATCTTGAATATGGAAGATGATATTTACCATCCCTTCCAGGGTTTGGCAGATATGCTTACTGTAAAAGAAAACTTTGGTGGGTTTAAGGGTGTCAACTTCACCATGTCCTGGGCTTATTCCCCCAGTGTTCATAAACCCCGGGCAGTCCCTCAATCGGCAATCCTCTATGCCACCATGATGGGTATGAATGTGACTCTGGCACATCCAGAAGGCATGGAATTGGATCCGAATATTGTCAAACAATGTGAAGGTTTTGCCACTCAAGAAGGTGGCTCTTTCCGAATCACGAATGATTTTGAAGATGGATTTAAAGGTGCTGATGTTGTCTATCCCAAAGCCTGGTGCCCGACCGTTTTCTTCAAAGCGCCAGTGGGCGAGGATGATGAGAAAAAAGCCCAGCAGATCTTCGATGCTAATAAGGATTGGAAGTGCACTACTGAGATGATGGATCTCACCAATCCAAATTCGATCTATATGCATTGTTTACCAGCAGATCGCGGGCATGAAGTTAATAATGACGTGATCGATAAAACCGAAGGACCAGGCTGGCGATCGGTGGTTTATGACGAGGCTGAGAACCGCCTTCATGCCCAGAAAGCCGTTATGAGCCTGGTAATGTAATAGGTAAGCGATTTAACCACTTATGAATATTGAAAATGCAGTTGTATTGATCACAGGGGCAGCAGTTCGAGTGGGGCGGACTGCTGCTCTCGCCCTGGCTGAAAAAGGAGCCCGGATCGCCTTCAGCTATTACCTGGAGGAGGAACCCTGGCAGGAAACCCTCAAGGAAATTGAAGCTTTCGGAAAACCAGCCCTGGCCGTTCAGGCTGAAATGCAATCCACAGCCTCGATTCAAAACTTGATTGATAAGACCGTCGATGAATTTGGCCGCATTGATGTTTTGATCAATAACGCTTCCGTCTGGTTAAAGGCTCCTTTTGAGGAAATCACTGAAGCGGAGTGGGATCTCTCCCAGGCAATCAATCTCAAAGGTCCTTTCCTTGCCAGCCAGAAAGTGACACCATTGATGCGGGCTCAAAAACAAGGATTGATCATCAATATCACAGACCTTTCCGCCTTTCAAACCTGGTCTGATTATGCCCATCACGCTGCCAGCAAAGCCGGTTTGGTTTCGCTGACCAAATCGATGGCCTTTGAATTGGCACCTGAGATCCGGGTCAACGCAATCGCGCCGGGAACTGTGATGCTGCCGGATAACTACACTGAAGGGAAGCGGAAGTGGGCTGAGGAAAAATCCCTCCTCAAACGGGTCGGATCGCCGGAAGATGTTGCCCGGATGATCATCTTCCTGATCGAAAATGATTTTGTGACTGGTTCGGTCTATTTTGTTGATGGAGGGCGCTCCCTGGTCTAGATGCTTTTCTCCTGGCGTGACTCCCATCCAAACACGATTTTGGATGAAGTTGTCTGGCAGCCCGCAATCCGGATCTAGCTTTTGCCAAACAGGACAGAACGCCCTGCGGTCTCTGGATCTGACCGAGTTGTTGAAGAAATTAGACCTGATAGGATACAAGCTCTCTTAAACCCAAAGCACTTAAAAGGTAGTATTTATGACGGATGTGAACTTTACCCTGAATGGAGAAGCGATTTCCACAACGCCTAAGTCTAAACAGACCCTGCTGCACTTTCTACGGGAAGAACTAAACCTGACAGGAACCAAACCCGGCTGTGAAATAGGCGATTGCGGTGCCTGCTCTGTGATCATTGATGGTGAACTGAAAAATTCCTGTGTACTGCTCGTCAAGGATCTGAATGGAAAAGAGGTGCTTACTATAGAGGGGATTAGATCGCCTGATGGTACTCCCAGCGATCTCCAGCAGGCTTTTATCAAGAACGGGGCTACCCAATGTGGATACTGCACCCCGGGAATGGTTGTGGCTGCTGAAGTTTTGTTGTCATCCAATCCCGATCCCACCCGGCAGGATATTAAAGTAGCTCTTCAGAAAAATCTCTGCCGCTGTACAGGGTATATCCAGATCTTTGAGGCAATTGAAGAGACGGCTATGATCCGCCACTCATCAAAGGAGGATCATAATGCCTAAATCTCTAGATTATGTCGGTAAAAACGCCATGACGGCCGTTGATGCCGTAGAAAAAGTCCTCGGTAAAAGCCATTATGTAGGGGACCTGTCATTCCCCGGTATGCTGCACGCTAAATTATTGCTCTCTCCAATTCCCCATGGGAAGATCATAGTTCTGGATGCATCACCTGCCCTGGAAATCCCCGGTGTGGTGGCCGTGATCACCAGCGCGGATTTTAAGGAAAATGGCCGATTTGGCTGGCCGGTCAGGGATGCTTATATCCTGGCTTACCAGAAAGTGCGTTATGTTGGGGATCCTGTTGCTGTTGTTGCAGCAGAAAGTCTGGAAGCAGCTCAGGAAGGAGTGAAAGCCATCCGAATAGAATATCAAGAACTGCCGCTGGTGTCCGACCCTGCCGCCGCCCTGGATGGCAGTGCGCCGTTGGTTCCCCTGGAAGCACCCCTGGACCAAGGTAACTTATGTGAGCGGCTGCTGGTCAGGAATGGAGATCCGGATCAAATTCTGGATCGGGCCCAGAGCAAGATTTCCCGCTCCTATACTTTTGCTCATCAGGAACATGCCTGTATCGAAACTGAGGGTGTGCTGGCTTTCCCGGAACCTGACGGCAGCGTGACGATATTCGCCAATAACCAAAGCCCTCATATCAATCGAGATAACGCAGCGGATTTACTTGAGCTGGATCCAGATTCTGTGCGGATCATCCAGCCGCCTGTGGGCGGATCTTTTGGCGGCAAGGATGATCATGTCTACCAGTTTACAGCCCAGGCCGGAAAGCTTGCCCTGCTGACTGGTAAGCCTGTCAGACTTTTGCTTGACCGGGAAGAATCATTTCTGGTGTCATATAAGCGTGAGGGGGGTGTGATTGACCTTGAGATCGGTCTGGATGAAAAAGGGGATATCTTAGCTGGAAAAGGAAAATTCTTGGTGGACAGCGGGGCCTATTCCAGCATGACTCCCTTAGCTGCCTGGCGGGCATCAATGCATTTGCTGGGAGCCTATCGCTACCAGGCCGCATCGGTGGATACGGATGTGGTTTATACCAATAACGGCTATTCCGGCGCATTCAGAGGTTTTGGGAATACTCAGGCTGCTGCAGCATCCGAAATGATCATAGATGAGATCGCTGATCTGGCTGGCGAAGATCCAATTAAGTACCGCTTGAAAAATTGCTTGTCTCAGGGTGATCAGGCTTTTACGGGAAATACGATTGTCCATGAAGTGGGTTTAACGCGAGCGATCGAATGGGTCCGCGACCAGTCTGGCTGGGATGCAAAGAGGATCTCGTTTAGGGAAGGTCAGCATAACGGCCATCTGAAAGGGATCGGTGTCGCTTGTTATTTCCATGGCAGCGGTCTGGGAGGAGAAGGAACGGATTATGCCCGCACCACCCTGACCATAGAAAGGGATCACAGCATCACATTGCAATCTGGTTTGACAGATTATGGCCAGGGAAGCCGAACGATTTTTACGCTGGTGACTGCTGAAGTACTAGGAGTAAAACCCGAGCGGATCCATATGCTGCGGCCGGATACTCAAACAGCCCTGGAATCTGGCCCAACAGTGGCTTCTCGAGCCTCTATGGTGGGAGGAAACGCAACCCGGGTCGCAGCGGAAAAGATCCATGCAACCCTGGTAACAGCAGCTTCCGATCTTCTCGGATGTAAATCGGAGCAGATCCATCGTCAGGGGGAGTTGTTCATTGGCCCACTTGAGGAACCAATTTCCTTTAGTGAGGTTGTAGATCATGCCTTTGAATTGGGCCTTCAGCTCTATGCCCGGGGATATTGGCAGATCCCTCAAATACATTGGGATTTTGAAACTGGAACCGGGATTCCCTACTATACCTACAGCTACGGGGCCCAGGTTGCGGAGGTTAGTGTGGATCCTGAGCATGGCACGGTCGTGGTTGACAAGATCTGGGCAGCCCATGACGGCGGGAAGATCATTTTCCCCCAGGGCGCCCGGGGACAGCTGCTGGGCGGAATCGCCCAGGGATTGGGTTATGCGCTGACAGAGGGATTCAATTTTGTGGATGGCTACCCCCAGAAATTAAGATTCTCAAAATACACCATCCCAACGTCGCTCGATATGCCTGAATGTGAGACAACCTTCATTGAGACCAGATTACCTGAAGGACCCTTTGGAGCAAAAAATCTGGCTGAACCGGTCATGATTGCCACCGCGCCAGCTATTGCCAACGGTATCTTCCATGCCACGGGGATCCGGTGTTATGAACTGCCGATCCAGGTTGATTGGTTGAAAAATCAACTTGGTGCCCGGGAATAAAAAAAATATGACTGATATTCTGATCCATCAAGGGGCTATCTATTCTGCTGAGGGCTGGATGGATCCGGGCTACCTGATAATTACAGATCAGGTCATCACACACATTGGAGCAGGGCAGCCGCCCGCGGACCTGCTCTCATCTGCAGACCAGGTGATTTCTGCCAAAAATCAAGCGGTGATTCCCGGGTTAACCAATGCCCATACCCATTTAAGCCAGGTATTCATGCGCGGACTCGGGGGGGGAAGGGCTTTGATTTCCTGGTTAAAGGAGATCATCTGGCCCCTGCAAGGGGCACTAACTCCTCAGGATATGGAACTGGCAGCCTTGTTGGGGTTGGTTGAAAACCTCTGCTGCGGGGCTGGATATGTGGTTGATCATCATAAAATAACCAGATCACCCGAGCACACAGATGCTGTCCTCGGTGCTGTGGAAAAAGTGGGTCTTCGTGTTCGGTTGGCCAGATCCTGGTCAGATAAAGGATCCGGGGCAGAAAAATCGGGGGAAATACTCTCAGATTTGGAACGCCTGCTCGAAAAATATCAAGACCACAGCAATATCAGGGTCGATAATGGTCCATTGGCTCTCTGGCGCTGTTCTGAAAAAACCCTCCGCCAAAGTCATCAGCTGGCTCAAAAATATGGACGCAAGACGCACTTCCATGTTTCAGAAACCAGCGCTGAAGTACAAATGTCATTGGATGAGTACGGGCTGCGGCCGGTGGAATGGTTGAATGAGCTGGGTGTTTTGGATCAAGACACTGAATTAGTTCATGCTGTCTGGGTGAATGAAAACGAGATCGATTTGATAGAAAAATCAGGCGCTTCGGTTGTTCACTGTCCAGTCAGCAATGCTGTGCTGGGATCAGGCATAGCTCCGGTATCCAAGTTCTTGGAAAAGGGGATCAACCTCAGATTGGGTACGGATGGCCCTGCCAGCAATGACACTCAGGATATCTGGGAAACTACAAAGGCAGCAGTCAGCCTGGCCCGGATTCACAATCTGGATCCTACATTACTCCCTCCTGATCAAGCTTTATCTATTGCCCTGGCTGGCAGATCGCTTGAGCAGGGAGGTGCAGCAGATCTGGTGATTGTAAACCTTGACCACGCGCGTGTCAGTCCGGTTCTGGATCTGAGCTCCGCTCTGGTGCTGGGAACACATGGCAGCGATGTCGATACAGTGATTGTGGGGGGCAGGATCCTGATGGAAAATGGCCGGGTCTTGGTTGTTGATGAACAGGAGCTCCTTCAAGAATGCCGCTTGGCGGTATCCCACTTGCTGAAAAGAGCAGGATTGGAGCTATGAATTCAAAAGAGTTGGTAAAAAATACCTTAGCCCGCAATCCAGTTGACCGCATCCCGGTATATGATTCTTTCTGGAGCGAAGTAAAAGCTGATTTCCGCAACCAGGGAGTTCAGGAAAACCAAACAATGGAGGAATATTTCGATCTGGATATCGATATGTTCTGGTTTGAGCAATCCTTTTTACTCCCAGAGAAGACGATCGAAGCGAAAGATGGCCTCCGGACCTATTCTGATAGCTGGGGCACCGTCAACCAGGAAATTATCGGGCAGCAAACCACCCCGGGGTTGCTAAATTTTGCAGTTCAATCCCGGACTGAGTGGGAAGATGATTATAAAACACGGATTAAGTATTCCCCGGATCGGATCAATTGGGCAGATTTAAAACACAGATACGATCGGATCAGATCCAGAGAAAAATATATTGTCCTTTCCATGCTGGATCCTTTTGAAGCCGCCTGGCATATGGTTGGTCCGGAAGAACAATTGATGCTGATGGTAATGGATCCGGATTTCTTGACTGATATCTATGCTGCCAATACCCAACTGATCGAAGATGGATGGGTGGATCTGATCAAGAATGGCATTGAACCGGATGGTTTATGGTTGTACGGTGATATTGCCTATAAAAACGGCTTATTATTTTCCCCCAAACATTATCAGGAATTGCTGATGCCCTTTCATGCCAGGCTGGTTAATCTGGCCCATGAGTCAGGAGCTGAAGTGATCTATCATTCAGATGGCAATTTAAGCGCGGCAATACCCTACTTGATCGAGATCGGTGTTGATTGCCTTCATCCCCTGGAGGTCAAGGCCGGGATGGATATTCGGGAGCTAACAGTATTATACGGCGACCAGATTTGTATGATGGGGAATATTGATGCCCGCCTCTACCAGGAAAATGATCGGGAAGGTTTGGAAAACGAGATTCTAACCAAGCTGCCTGATGCTATGAAAACTGGCGGATACATCTACCACAGCGACCATTCCATCCCACCCGGGACAAAATTGGATACGTACCAGTTTGGCCTGGATCTGGTCCGCAAGATCGGGAGATACTAACGAATGGTATCGATTAAATTTGAGGAAAGGTTATTATCAGTCCCATTGTCAGATCAAATCCCTGCAACAAGGGATGGAAAATTAGTGATCATCCACGGTAAAGCCGGACTGTCCACTCAGGATATTATCGAGGAATACCGGCTGTCATTTATCCAACCAGTGGTCGCTCTTGTGAATGAAAAAACTACAGACTTGACTGAGACTTTAGGGGAGGATGATCAAGTTCGATTATTGCCCCAGATTGCAGGAGGACAAGATTGAAGAAACCAACCACTACCTATTCGATCAGCCATTCAGAGAGTTTTCAAAATGGTTTGAGCGCCTTTACAGGAAAAATCCTGCACGTCGATCTATCTGATCAAAAGATCTGGCATGAAGAACCGGAACCGGCCTTTTACCGCAAACTGATCGGGGGTCGAGGATTTATACTTCATTATCTATTAACTGAGATGGAACCAGGTGCAGACCCACTTGGCCCGGAAAATGTGCTGGTTTTTGCCTCGGGATTATTAACCGGGACAGTACTTCCAGGTGCTGGTAGGCATGCTGTTGGAGCAAAATCACCCCTTACTGGTGTATTAGCTTCCAGTGAAGCAGGGGGCTGGTGGGGGCAGGAGCTGAAGAAATCCGGTTTTGATGCTGTTGTGATCTCCGGAAAAGCCGCTGATCCAATGTATCTTTCGATTATTGATGGTGTCGTTGGCCTGCATCGTGCGGATCATTTGTGGGGCAAGCTGACCGCGGAGACTGAAAGTACCATCCGCCAGGAACTGGATGATCAAAAAGTGCGAATTGCCCAGATCGGTCCGGCTGGCGAGAACCAGGTTCTATACGCTGCAATTATGCATGACATCAACCGGGCTGCAGGACGTTCTGGCCTGGGTGCGGTGATGGGTAGCAAGAATCTAAAAGCGGTCGCAGTACGTGGTACTCTGCGCGTTGGACTGGCGGATAAAGATCAGCTCAAAGACACGCTGAAATGGATCACATCTACTTATAGGGATTCTATGGGCTGGGCAATCTCCCACGGCACATCCGGTTCGGTGTCATACAACCATGATGCAGGGGGATTGGCTATAAAGAATTATCAATCCAGCTCACTGGATGGAATTAAAAAATTATCCGGCGAGGTATTCCACCAGAAGATGGTAGTGGGCCGCGATACCTGTGCAGGCTGTCCAGTACGCTGTAAGATCGTGGTGGAATCTGATCAACCCAAGATCGACAAGCGTTATGGTGGTCCTGAATATGAATCGATCGGTGGACTGGGGGCATTAACTGCGATAAATGATCCTGTGAGCGTTTCAAAAGCAAATGAGTTATGTGCAGCTTACGGCTTGGATACGATCTCTACCGGTGGAACAATTGCCTTCACAATGGATTGTGTGGAGAATGGATTGATCGTCGATCAGGATTATTTGCCTCGTTTCGGGAATCCAGAAGATCTTATAGAGTGTATCCATAAAATTGCCCTGAAAGAAGGATTGGGATTATTGATGGCCCAGGGATCGGCCAGGATGGCTGAGACAATCGGCAGGGGTTCAGATCAATTCCTGGCAGTGGCCCGCAAACAGGAACTTCCCTTCCATGATCCTCGGCTAAAGAATACCACCGGACTGGGGTACGCTCTTTCTCCTACCGGGGCGGACCATATGCACAATTTACTTGACAATTTTGCCAATTTCTCCGGATCGGATGTCTGCAACCGGCTGGAGGAAATGGGGCTCGATGTTCCGCTGCCTTTGTTTGGTCTGGAGGAAGAAAAAATTAAAGGCTACTTTTATGAAGCCGCATTTAAACACGTTTTGGACAGCGCGGTGATCTGCCATTTTTACCCCTATGAATACAGCCATCTGACCGAAGCGATCAGGGCGGCGGGAGGCTGGCAGGATTTTGAAAAGGAAGAAATTAATTCAATCGGCCAGAGGATCATCACCATGGCCAGACTATTTGTGCTCCGGGAAGGCAGCAGCAATCAGGACGACCGCCTCTCCGCCAGGGTTTATCATTCTTTAGAAGAAGGGCCTATCGCTGGAAAGATCATGCCCAAAGAGGCTCTGAATGATGCTTTGTTTACGTATTATGACCTGATGGGCTGGGATGATCAGGGAATCCCAAAACCTCAAACCCTGAACAAGTTTGATATCATTGAATATGGTGTTTAATTCGTCCAGATGGTGGGCGGAGATGGGGCAGAATGGAACCAATCATCCTGGCCCTCAGGATAAGCAGGTGAGAAATGGATCAACATAAACGAATCGTGGTCGGGATAACCGGGGCCAGTGGAGTAATCTATGGCATCCGGCTTTTGGAGGTCCTTGCTGAAGACCCTTTGATCAAAACAAATTTGGTGATTTCCCCTTCAGGTTATAAAACCATCAGCCTGGAGACCAGTTATTCAGCGGAGCAGGTTTGTTCTCTGGCTGATGTTGTTCATGACTTCCACGATATCGGGGCGCCGATCGCCAGCGGGTCCTTCCCGGTTGATGGCATGATAGTAGCCCCATGTTCAATCAAGACACTTTCCGGGATTTCAATCAGTTACGCGGATAACCTTCTTTCCAGGGCTGCGGATGTCCAGCTTAAAGAGGGCAGGCCGCTGATCCTGGTGGTCCGGGAAACGCCCCTGCACTCTGGGCATCTCAAACGGATGCTCGAAGTATCAGAAATGGGTGCTATAATTATGCCGCCCATGCCGAACTGGTACGCCAAACCAAAGACCCTGGACGAACTGGTTGAGCTGACAGTAAAACATATTCTGCGAAGATTTGGACTATCTGTTCCGGGTGTGTTTGAGTGGGATGGGGGAAAATAGTCTGTTCAAGAGGTTTAGCAAGGAGCTTGGATTCAAATTGGGTGGGGGAATATTGAAAGAGCCAATTAATCATTGGTAATTTGTGGAAGAATAAAGATAAAATGGGAAGCCAGGCGAATATTCAGTTAGAAACCTAATCAATATCTGAGATTCCAACAAAGATAAAATCGAAAAGGATAGATAATATGGCTCTATTTATGAATTATAAACCTGTTGGAACTCCATCGAATTTAATGGATCAAAGACAAGAACGAAAATCATGAATTCATCTAACAAGGAATACCAGGCAGCCCTGGATTATATTTATAGTTTCGTGGATTACAGTAGGACCCGCCAGGATACCCTCAAGCCAGAAGATTTTGATTTATCCCGCATGTGGAGTTTCATGGATATTCTTGGATCTCCTCAGAACGAGTACCCATCCATCCATATTGCTGGAACAAAGGGAAAAGGATCTGTAGGCGCATTTTGCGCCAATGCCTACCAGGCAGGGGGCTACAAAGTAGGATTTTACACTTCACCCCATCTAAAGGATTTTGAGGAACGTATTCAAGTAAATGGCGAATCGATCCCGCGTGATACTCTGGCTGATTATGTTGATGAAATTCAACCCGCCGTGGACGCGATTCCAGGATTGACCTCCTTTGAGATCATGACAGGATTGGCGTATCTTTATTTTGCCAGGACAGAGGTCGATATCGCGGTGATTGAGGTTGGGTTAGGAGGCCGTTTTGATGCCACCAATGTGATAACTCCATTGGTATCTGTGATTACATCGCTATACTTGGATCATGTCTCAATCCTGGGAGATACATTGGAACAAATTGCTGCGGTAAAAGGAGGAATTATCAAACCAGGGGTCCCGGTGGTCAGTGCCCCGCAACGAATTGAACCACTTCAAGTGTTGCAAGAAATCGCTGCAGAGAATAAATCAACATTGATCTCGGTCGATCAGAAATATACTTACAAGATCCTGGCGAAATCACTGGATGGGCAGGATTTCTCATTGACTGTCAATCAAAAAACCAAACCGATCCAATTCCGGATTCCCTTGATTGGAGATTATCAGGTAACGAATGCGGTGACAGCATATGAGGTTTTGGAAACCCTTCAGTCGAAAGGCTTCCCCCTAGCTGAAGAGGCTATTCGGGAAGGATTTCTGACTGTGGATTGGCCGGCAAGGTTAGAAGTGCTTCGCAAGAACCCACCTGTTATTGTAGATTCTGCGCATAACCCGGCATCCATAGAAAAACTTCAGGAAACTGTGGATGATTATTTCCCTGGTGTACCGCTGATTCTTGTCTTTGGTGTATCCGAGGATAAACAATTAGGTGATATGCTGGAAGCGATTTTGCCCAGAACATTATATTTTATCGCGACCCAATCTGATCATCCCAGGGCGATGGAGGCGGATAGCCTGGAACTACTTGCTAAGCAGTACGCTTGTTCGACAGAATCGATACCGGAAGTCGCGCATGCTTTGGACAGAGCATTGTCGCTTGCAGGGAATGACAAACTGGTTGTTGTGACTGGCAGTATTTTTGTTGCAGCCAGTGCTCGAATCGCCTGGTTTGAAATGAAACTAGAGGAGTGAAATAGAGAAGACTGCTGAACCAATGATTCGTTTATAAAAACAAGAATGTTGAGAATCGGATCGGGCGGATTATCTTCTGACCAGATTCCTGATCGTTATTCTCGACGAAACTGGTAAGGGGCATTAATTTTTATTATGGATGAACTATGAATTCTTGTTTTTATGGCTGAGGAGAGTATGAATCAAAAAGTATTGTCTGAAGTTCTTGATCAGGTTAATGTTGAAAATGTGATTCGTTATGCCCAGGATCTAATTCGCATTAATAGCGTAAATCCTAATCTTGCTGGTGGCTCATCCGAAGCAGAAGTTGTTGAATTTCTGGCCTTTACCTGCCGAGAGGCAGGACTGGAGGTGCGCATCGAAGAGGTGGCACCGAATCGCCCTAATATCTACTGTGAATTGCCAGGTGAGGAAAAGGGAATCGGTCTTGCTTTTCTAGGTCATACAGACACAGTTCCACTGCTCGGAATGGAAAATGCGCTCAGTGGAGATGTTGTTGGCAATCATATCTGGGGGCGGGGCAGCGTGGACATGAAAGGCGGAATAGCTGCTTCTGTGCAAGCTTTGGCCTCATTAGCTCGAGCCGGCATTCGATTAAAGAAGGGAATTGCCGTGTGGTGCGTCGCTGATGAGGAATCTGAGCATCGAGGGGCATACGCTTTGAAGGACCATGGATTGCAGGCGGATTATTGCATCGTAACTGAACCATCTAATAATCAGCTCGTCCTGGGCTGCAAAGGTACTTGTCCAGTTCGTATAGACATAAAAGGTGTGCTGGCGCATGGTTCTCAGCCCTGGCATGGGGTAAACGCAATCAATAAAGCAGCTCAAGTGATCACAGCGCTCAATCAGTTACAACTCCAGAAAGTACGGATGCCTGACCTAAACGAAGAGATCCAGAGCTCGATCAATGTTGGTGTGATTGAAGGAGGAACGCAATACAACAATGTTGCTGACTCATGTCAAATTTTTATAGATCGCCGTATGATACCTGGTGAAACACAAGCAACCTGCTTGAAAGAAATTCAGGAAATGCTGGAAAAATTAGCATCCGAAGATCATAAATTCAATGGTCAAGTGACGATATCACGCCCAGACTGGCATTGGGAACCAATCATGAAACGGGGTCTTAACCCAGCATACACCCCTCTGTCTAGCCCCGTCTCGCAGGCGGTTCAGTCAGCCCACTTTATGATAAAGAACCTAAATGCTCCCATAAATTTTTTTCATGGTTATTGTGATATGGATTTCACAGTCAATGACCTTGGAATCCCTACTATTCATTATGGACCGGGTGAAGATAAGTATTGCCATACGGTAGAGGAGCGTTTAGATATTGGGCAATTGCTGGATGCCACTCGGGTCTATATTCATACCGCAATCCAACTATTGAATTAGCCACTAAAAAAAACGGATTCGAAGAAAGTGTTTTTGGTCCAGAAGAAAGACATATTTCGATAGATTCGTTTCCAGGGAATGATTGCTGGAATCATGATAATCTCAAAAAGGTTCAGCTGAGATACTAACCATTTTGGGATGAAATTATTTGAAATAATTGTCTTAAGGGATAGCCCTGTAGAGGGCTTGTAATAATTTTTTGGTATGGGAAAAACAATATGGATTTAAATAAATATCAAGATTTTTCAACTTTGGATACCTACAATATGCTGGCAGAGATCAACGGTCTGCCTGAGCAGATAAAAACGGCCTGGAAAGAAGCCGGAGAGCTTCCCCTGGCTGATTTTAGCGGTGTAAAACAGGTTCTTGTCGCTGGTATGGGTGGATCAGCTATTGGCGCTGATCTTGTAAAAGCATATATCGCCCCTTTTTCAACCATCTCTCTGCAAGTCCACCGGGATTATGGATTACCTGCCTGGGCGAATGGACCTGATACACTGATAATCGTTTCTTCTCATTCAGGTAATACGGAGGAAACGCTCTCGGCTATGGAGACCGCCCTTCAGCGTGGATGCTGTCTTTTGGCAATTACAACCGGGGGGAAAATAGCTGAGATCGCAAAAGAAAATGCTGTCAACCTGTGGCAGTTTACCCATCAAGGTCAACCCCGCGCTGCGCTTGGATTCAATTTTTGCCTGTTGTTAAATATCTTCACCCGCCTGGGTTTTATCAATGACCCGTCCGAAGAAATCCTGGATGCCGTTGCTGAATTGACAAAACAGCGGGAATTGCTGGCTGTTGAGCTTCTAGACGATCAAAACCCGGCTAAACAGCTGGCAAGTCGGCTTTTTGATCGCTGGGCGAGCGTGTTTGGAGCTGATTTACTGGCCCCGGTAGCCCGGCGATGGAAAGGCCAGATCAGTGAACTCGCTAAAGCCTGGGGTCAATATGAAGATCTCCCCGAAGCAGATCATAATACCCTGGCCGGCGTGGTGAATCCGCAAGAGGTTTTGTCAAACACCACGACCCTGTTTCTGCAGGCTGAATTTAATCACCCGCGCAATCAGCGTAGAATTGACCTCACCAAAAAGAATTTCATGATTGACGGTATTTCAACCGAGTTAATCAAAGCCAGCGGGAAGAGCCGCCTGGCCCAAATGTGGACGATGATCCAATTTGGGGATTACACGGCTTATTATTTAGCCATGGCGTATGATGTTGACCCCACACCGGTCCCATCAATTGAAAGATTTAAACGAGAACTGTAGATCATTCTGGAAATCGTGGATAAATCCCACCGGGTCTGTAACCTTATCAGGCAAGCTCTCTTTTTTTTGACCAGCCAATGTCCTCGAATGGTCGGATCTTGATCTCGTTGGATGGTTCAGGTGGATCAGCGTCACTGGAAATATTTGGTCCTCCCGATCTCTTCTACCTGCATAATAATTGGTGTTCTCTGGGGCGAATGCGAAATGCTCCTGACCTGTGACCCCCGGCCGATTAACCCCGTCAGGCAGGCCATCTTGTTTAGGAATCAGGTTGATGACATCCAGACGGAATCCATCAATACCCTTTTCCAGTCAGAAGCGGATTATTTCCTTCACTTTTAGCCTTCCCGCGGATTTTCCAGTTAAGGTCTGGCTTTTTACGGTTGAGTAGGAGTAGATAAAACATCTCCCTGCTGGAGCTGAATTCCCTGGCGGAACCTCCGAAGAAGGACTTCCAGTTGTTGGGAAGGCAACCATCTTTGCTTGGCCTCTAGGCATAGAAATCACTTTTATCATTCGTCCCTTGATGATTGCTTAGCTGGAACCACACCTGTTCATCTGATGCGTGATCGACAACCAGATCCTCAATCAAGTGGGGGGTACGCTGACGGCTAATCAGGGTCTGGTCCAATTCTTGTCTAAACGCGGAAACCTGATTTCTAAAAATCTGGATAATATATTAACAATACCTTGACAATAAAGGGACATAATGGTATATTATTCCAATATCATTATTAGTTGAGGAGTTTTATTATGAACATTGAGAATCTTATCAGTTACAACCCGGTTCAGTGGCAGATCATTGCCCACATTTTGGTCTTGGGATTTGCCGCCCAGGCGGCTGGATTCGTATATTTTATTTCAACCATGGGTGAGGTTTCCAAAAAATACCGGACAGCGTCCATTCTGGGAGCAATTGTCATGGTTTCTGCCTTCTTGCTGCTTTTTGCTCAATCTCAGAGCTGGCAGAATACATTCGTCTTCAGTGATGGAGTTTTCACTCGCGGTGAAGGAATCTTCTCCAACGGTTTCCGGTATCTTAATTGGCTGATCGATGTCCCGTTACTTCTGCTGCAGTTGGTGATTATCCTTGGTTTGGCCGCTGCAGCCGCTCGTAGACTGGGTTTACTATTCGTGGGATCTGGTGTGGCCATGATCGTGCTAGGTTATGTCGGTCAGTTTTTTGAGACCAGCAATCTCTCAGCTCTCTGGCTCTGGGGTGGATTAAGCTCCATCTTCTACATCATTCTGTTGTACTTATCCTGGACAGAGATCGGAAAAGCATTATCATCAATGCCGGAAAGTGCTCTAGGAACAATGAAGGTTATCCGTTGGATCTTTGTGATTTTCTGGACCCTTTATCCAGTGGCTTACATCATCCCTGCGGTAATGGCAACTGCCGATGGCGTTGTCATCCGCCAGCTGGTTTTCACAATCGCTGATATTGTCGCCAAGGTCATCTATGGTGTACTGATCACCAAGGTTGCAGTGGATCTGAGTAAATCTGAAGGATATCAGGCAAGCTAGTTAAGCTTCGCCTCGTAAGCGTCCGTTGATCCACCTCGGTTTTAATTGAGCCCGACTATTGTCGGGCTCTGAGTTTAATGTCTAGCGAAGGTCTGTTTATTCTGGCTGGTGTTCGGTCAAGCCCGAAGAGCTTTTACCCATCCGCTCCTTCCGCAGAGCGCTTTTCCGGTGCAATCAGCGTGGAAATAGTGGAATTTATAGACTCAATGAACATTCCTGAGTTGAACCCATCGAGAGGATTGAAAGAAATAACCCCCATAAACGTTACGTTCAGTCACCCCTTCGGATTCGAAGTCAGGCGCTCTGGTGAGCTGCGGGTTTGTTCAGGGGGAATGTCAAGAAAAGCCGGGGTTTTGGGAGGCATTTCAGGTTTTATGGACCAATGACCTGCAAGATTTTTAATAGTGGCCATATGTGTCTTTTTCCCGAATTAAGATTTTTTGCCCAAAAGTGTTATATGAATTTCCTTTCACAAAGATAATTTATCTGAATGATTAATTTTCGTATTTTTCCCTAATATGATAGAAAAAGCTGATGGCCCATCGGGCTTGACATCACAAGCGTTAACTTAGGCCACTGCAGGATGAAATACCAAATCGTCATTGATCCCAGAAAAGTCCAGACCAAGGCTAATAATAGGTAGGCTGCGCGTGTCCTCGGTAAGTTTTGAAATTCTTTCCGGATTTGAGATCTATTTGTCCAGGCTGCGACTGCATAGGGAAGCAGGATCGGTACCAAAACCAGGTGAAAGCGAGGTTCTGCGATTATCAGCAGGTGAGGTAAGGTATACGCGCTGATCAAGCCGAGCGCCAGGAGTACTGCCTTGCGATTTTTGCTGATGAACATGCCGATCGGGGAAAGGAAGAGGACCAATAGCCAGGGTAGAGTCAAAACCCCATAAATGAGACCAAGCCAGGGTTGTGGAATTGGACCAAAGATATCGTTAGTATAAAAGAACAACAATTCTTTGTCCTCAACACCTAGAAACAAAGCGGTTTTTCGAAAAACACGAAGAACAGCTTCTCCAGGATCTTCCCGGATGAATTGAAGCGCTTGTTCCATGGAAACAGCTTCCCGGGTTTTGTCATCCAGGTATTTCAATGGTTGGACAGCAATACTCGAATCAAAGCCCCCGTTTCCTTCCGGATGATAACTGATGAAAAGGTTATAACCCAGGCTGCTTTCGATATAGGTAAATTTGTCAAATAACTGGGTGTTGCGGATTGACCAGGGAATTGTAATCCCGATGGCAACGACCAGCAGGGTCGTCACTTCCAGCCAACGGCGTTTATGAATCACCTTCAGCCACCAGGCGCTGATTGGGGCGATGAGTGCACTCACAGAACGGGTGAGTGTGCTGGCGCCCAGCAAGATTCCGCCCAATAGAATAGGGTAGATTGATTTTGTCTTCGGGATTACCAGGATTGTTAAATAACTTGTTATCAAGAGAGGGATAAATAAATTTTCAGAAGCCAATGCGACGGGATAAAAGAGAGACAGCGGGTAGAATGCAGCCACCACGCCGGCGATGCGAGATGTCCGCCTTCCGAGGCCGCTGTGGAATGCTATCAGCGCAGTCAATGGAGCAATGCTTGCAGTAAATAAAGCTTGTAACACCCTTGTCCAGCCAAATCGATTGTTTTCTGGAACAATTTGGTAGATCAGGTTCAGAAAATAAGGATAGCCCGGGGCGCGATGCGCGGTGGCTAATCCTTGCTCGGGCAGATCAAAATGATCTACATCGAGGATTTGTTCGTAATAAGGCTCTAAGGGTTTGAAATCCTCTGCGCTGTACCAGCGGTATCCCTTTCCCTCTTTTATGGACCGCGCCAGCATATCATACTGATACATATCATCAAGCGCGATTGGATGATTAAAAAACACAGCTGCAAGAACTAGCCGGGGAAGGCAGGCGATCAACCATATCCATCCAAGTGTGATTGGTTTCATGATGTCTTTTTAATGATTTTCTTCAGCAGGCGAACCACGGTGTTTAGTGTGTTCAATTTGGGCATCAAAAGGATATTTCTTGCTTTATCCTAGCATATCCCGGACTTTTTCGATCTCATCAAGATTAATGCTGTGTCCCAGGCCAGGATAGATCTGCAAATCGACTTCAGCGCCCAGGCTGGTGAAGACGCGGGCTGCTTCATGGAAGAGTGGTTCTTCTACCCAGGGATCCAGATCACTGCCCGCGATAAAAACCTTGGTCCCGGCAAGATCGCCAGCAGGATTGCGAGTTTGGTCAGGGGGACCGATCAAAGCGCCGCTCAGCACGAATAAACCACCGTATCTGGCCGGATATCGGACCAGGAACTCTGCTGCCAGGCAGGCACCCTGTGAGAAACCGCCCAGGAAAATTTGGGATCGGTCAAAGCCTTCTTGCCTGACATCTTGGATCAAACCTTCAACGAGCTCAAGAGCTGAGCTTAAATAAGGCTGATTGACTTCAAGTGGACCAAAAGCAGTCTGGGGGTACCACCGCTGATTTGCTGCCTGAGGGATCAAAAACCGTGTTTGACTGCTCTCAAGGGCTTTGGCTATCGGAAGCATGCTTTCGGCTGAAGCACCCCGGCCATGGAGAAGGATCACGATCCGTTTTGTATCCTCGGAAGTGTCTCCAATCGTGAGGATTGGCTGTTCTTGATGGATGTTATTCATGTGTTTTTATTCCGGGATCGGGGTTAAACCGGCTTGGATCATTTCCCTCTGATCTTCAAGGAAAGGAGGCAGAATTAGTTTCTGGCCCAATTTATCCAGGTCTTCATCAACTGCAAATCCAGGTCCATCTGTTGCGATTTCGAAAAGTAACCCGGGAGAAACCCGGAAGTAAATCGAACGGAACCAGAACCGATCTATTAATGGACTGACCGGAAATCCCGATTGAGTGAGATGTTCATGCCATTCCTGTTGGGATTCGAAATCAGGCACCCGGAAGGCAACATGGTGAACGCCTCCTGCCCCCAGCCTGGCAGTTGGTAAATCCGGTTGCTCCAGCAGCCAAATCTCTGACCCTGCAGTCCCCTCCGGCATGGTGCTGTAAATAATTCCATCACTCCTACCTTCAATCCACTGCCCACGGGATTTTTCCTCAAACAAGAGAGTCCGGGAGAATAGTTCGGATAAAGGAGCGGCTTCAGCCACGGACAGGATCACGCTGTGCAGCCCCTTGATCAGGAATTCCTCAGGGATCTCCGGGTGCGGCCAGAGTTCTCCCTCAAATTCTGCTCCCTGGTCATTAACCAGATACAGCGACTGTCCTTCCGGATCCTCAAAGGGCAGGATCTCATAATCCATAAAACCCTGAATTTTTGAATGGTTTATATTTAGCTGGTTAAATCGCTTCTGCCAATATTCAAGCGCTTTTAGGTTGGGAACCCGGAATGCCGTGCCGGAAATGCTGTCTGTTCCCCGAACATTCTCCGTCATCCTCGGCCAATCAAAGAAAGTGAGATCTGTTCCCGGCGTACCCGCTTTGTCTGCATAAAAAAGATGATAGGCCGAAGTATCATCCTGGTTGACGGATTTCTTCACCAGCCTGAGACCAAGCACTTCGGTGTAGAAGTTCATGTTAGAGGCGATAGTTGCTGTGACAGCAGTAATGTGATGCAAACCTGTTAAATGCATAGTCTGTCCTATAAAAATAAGTTGTTCTAAGATATTGACAAGGATTAGATGGATTTTCTTACCAAGTGATCCTGGTATTTCTAAACCGTATGTCGTGAGATAATCAAAATGCTGCCGCTGATATTACCAGGGCAGCTTTTTTGATTTGATCGATCCTCAATTTATTTCAACCGCCAAGGTATCCAGGCACGAGACATAACAAGATTGGAAGCCATAGTAAGGGCGTTATTGAATTATATTTCAATTGATAACCTCCTGCACAATGGCCTTGACCAACCAGGAAAGGTCCAGGTCAATCAAAATGATGTGTATGGTCGAATGAGCATCTGGTTAGGCTTCGTAGAAGGTGAAGAGAAATATTTAGGCGGGATCAGCTGAATCTGCTGTGCTCTGCGCTTTCCCGGAAAGGGCCAGGATCGTCCCTTAAATAAGCTCCTGGAGCATTACCTGGTCAAATAGGATCTCGACCAAAAATTTCGTACCAGCCTCCCTCTGCGAGGGAAAGAACCTAGAGAGTAGATTATGTCAGATCCAGAGGATGAGAACATCGAAGCACTCGATAGAATAAATGAACAACCTCCCCGCTTTCACAAAAAAAAGCGACCTGGCGGGTTCTTGAATCTATTGTCAAGTATATTTGTGGCAGGAACACTCGTGGTCGGGCTGCTCTTTGCGATCATCTTTATCAACCCCCACAGCAGTTTAAACCCGCTGCCCCCAATCAAACTGCCTACCTTGATCCTGACCTATAATTCATCTTCGACACCTAAGTCGGTTTTGCCTCCCACCTGGACACCAATGATACCGCCGACTGATACCTCAACAGCGACACCGATGATTCTGCCGACTGATACCTTAACCGCGACACCGATACCAACAGACGAAAATTCACAGACCCCCAGATCTGATCCGTTGAGTGATGGTACGTTCAGCAAACAGGAAAGCTCACTCACTCCTGAGGTTGTTACGGTCCAGGCCGAAGCCGGATGCAGCAGGCTGGGGATTGGAGGGGGGGTAAACGATATTCACAGTATTCCCGTAAACACTCAGTTGTCACCGCAATTGAGCCAGGCAAGGGCTGCATCAGCCTTATCCGAGCCCATTCCAACGGAGCAATTCCTGACCAATGCTTTGCAATCAGATGATGGTATCGCGGACTTATTTACACCTGAAATTAAGTATTGGGAAGAAGAAATCTTAGCCTGGGGCGAGGAATATGGGCTTGATCCGAATTTGATTGCCACTGTGATGCAAATTGAATCGTGTGGTTATGTCAAAGCCAAATCAGCTGCGGGTGCAATGGGTTTATTCCAGGTCATGCCCCATCATTTTAAAGAAAATGAAGATCCATATGATCCAGACACAAATGCCTTCCGGGGACTCAGCTGGTTGCAGAAAACCCTGAAAAGCGGCGGTTCAACCGAAATGGCACTGGCTGGTTATAACGCCGGAATAGCCCGAATAAGAAATCCTAATCTGGAATGGCCCAAAGAAACCCAGCGTTATGTTTACTGGGGATTATCAATCTATCAGGACAGCAAGTGCGGTTATGATTACAGTTCTGCCCTGGATAATTGGCTTTCCAAAGGCGGATCATCTCTATGTAATCGTGCAGCCTTAGAACAGCAAGATAAAGAAAAACCCTGATCATTTTTAATAAAAAAAATCAAGGATATGGTCTCCTCGGAGGTAGCTGTCTGTTTTAAGCGCAAATCTGGCATGTAAGCATTCTGCAGGAAGAAATGCAGGAAATCCAGGAGCAAGCTTCCTCTCAGATCCTCTCTTGTAGAACCGATAATGCGGCCCGGCCGAGCAGAACTCGATTAGGGAGCAGGTAACAACTTGAGATCCTACAAGCTAGGAAGGTCTCCCTACCCAGTCCGAGTAGGATTAAGAACCCTGTCAATCATGATTGATGCCTCTCTGGGATGATTTTCCAAGTCGGATCATGATCAAGGCATAGAAAGTGATCAGCAAGAGCACTATCGAACCAATTTGATGGATATTTAACCAGTCATTAACCATCGGCAGTTCCCGAAGGCTGTCCAGCAGCAGGCGGAAGATCGAATAGGACAGCAGGAAGACCAGGGTGGTTTTTCCTGCGGCGGGATTTTTAATCCTCCATTTCCACAGCAAAAAGAACAGGCTAAAATCGAAGATCAACAGCATGATCTGGGTGGGGTAGCGGCTTGCCCACTGGCCGGAATGATCCGGGAGATAAACACCAAAAAGTCCCTCGGTTTCCAGTCCATGGCAGCAGCCGTTCAAGATGCAGCCAATGCGATAAACACCAAGGATCAGGGGCAGGATGATCGAGATCACGTCCATTAACTGGCCCGGGGATCTTTTAGTGGCCTTTTCCATGATAAAACCCAGTCCCAGCGTTCCGATCACGGCGCCAAATGAAACCAACCCGCTGGAAGGGAGCTCAAACGGGTTCGCAACAATATAAAACAAGCGGTTATAGAATAGCGCTGAATTGATCGCGGCCAGAATAAGCGCGATAGGAACAGCGCAAACCCAATAGAGATAAAATATCTTATCAGATATCCCGCGGCGGCGAATTTCGTTTCGCCCGACAAAGAAACCAATTATTAGCGCCAGCACCAGAAACAGAGGTGATGAGTAGATCGGGATTCCTGAAATAACAAACATTATTGGATACACTTGGCCCTTTTCTTTGATATTTTATCAATCCAAAACAGAAAATATATTGATCTGGCTCGCTCTTCCTGCAAGTATGGTTTCTACTGTAAATGCCGTAATAAGAAGCCGGGGAAATTTATTGACCATCAAGCAGGGCTTAGGGTCCTGGGACTCCACAGGGCCCGGGTGGGGAGGGTTCCGGAGCTGGACATGTTCCGGCAGTCAGATCTCCCGCTGTGGTCCAGGAATACAAGCCGACAGTGGTACCTCTTAGATATTTTGCAAATTCACCATCTCCGCTGCTTATTGTTATGTCAGTACCAGGTGAAAGCTCAACTCCAGGATTTTCGACCATGTAAATCTCGATAGCGGATTGAACCACGCGATACTCTGCAGCGCAGGAATTTGTTTGCGCATTAGCTCCCACGCCACTCAGGGTCAGGGAGGTGATGCCAAACAGCAATGCTAGGATGGCTAGAGTAACCAGAAGTTCTACCAGTGTAAATCCGCTTTCTTGTTTGAAAAACCTCGTCAACATAAGTGAAATCCTGACTGTGAATAATTAAATTCAAAAACTGATCAATGGTGACCTGATGTCGGAATCTGTTATATTGTCCTGCCTTATGCCTTAAATAAAGCATAAATTCAAGTCAAACTGCCTTACAAGAGCTTAACAGCGACCTTTTTGGAGCATCAGCAGGGGCATTTGACCAGGAAATAATCAACTGCCAGGATGCTGGCGAGCTTTTGGTTTTCTATTCGAGAGATATCATTTTAAACAGGGTCCGGCCTCCGTCCCCGTTCAATGGCAGGTCCTGCACTGGTTATCTTGGAAATCAATTCCAAGGAAGGTGCTGATATTATTATAAAGCAGACCAGTTATTGTTGAGATGAACGCCACCTGGGCGGCTTTCATTGGAAGCGGGAAAAAGAGCCTGATCTAACAGCTAAACTCGAGGATAGTTTTGTTATAATAGTTCAGCATCGCCCAGACGATTCCACCTTTCATATTTTGATGCTTTATGAAAAAAATGGAAATACTTCAGACCAAGATTTCTCCCCCGGCACTCTCCAAAAAGGTATTACGCCGGGGTAGAGTTGAAGAACGGCTGTTAGAGAGTACTAATTACAGATTGACTACACTCCAGGCCAGTGCAGGTTATGGGAAAACAACCGTCCTTGCCTGCCTGGCTGGGAAACATCCCCGTAATTTATCAACGGTCTGGTATCAGTTGAGTGAAGAAGATGGCGATGCGTCCACCTTTATGCAATACCTCCTTAATGCTACCCAGCAGAATCTAGAGAACTTCCCCCAGCAGCTATTGGAGGGTTGGGAGACAGCTCAGTCACCCCTTCAATCCAAGATAATCGTAGACCAATTTATCAATGCTATGAATGAAATGGCACAACCTGTCTTGTTCATTCTGGATGACATTCATCTTGTGCTTGATAATGAAGAAATTGCTCTGATCTTGGATCGCTTAATCAGTTTATCGCCTAAAAATGCCCATTTTCTGCTTTCTTCCCGCTACCCCATCTGTTTGCCGAATATGTTTCGCTGGCAATCTCAGGGAGAGGTGCTGAGTATTGATCAGAGCGCGCTGTCCTTTACTACATCGGAAATTCGGGATCTGTACTTGCATCAATACAACTACGAGCTAACCCCATCCGAGATCCACACCCTGTTTCTTGAAACGGAAGGCTGGGCTCTGGCATTGCAGGTGATCTGGCAGAGTATGCGAAGTGGAGCTGTAACTTCGATCGAAGAGGCATTATCTTACCAGGCCTCGACAATGGAAAATTTATTTGCCATCCTCATTCATGAGGTGCTGGATAAACAGCCAGAGGATATCAGGGATTTTTTGTGGTCTTCAGCAACATTGCGGGTGATGACGGCTGAGGCCTGTGATGCCTTGAGAAAAAGCCATGATAGTGAAGCCCTGCTAGACTACCTGATCCGGCAGGATCTATTTGTAGTAAATCTTGGCAATAAATCCCTTCGTTTCCAGCACATCTTTCACCAACTCTTGCAGCAGCAAGTAGAGGAAAAGCAAAAAAGGATTTGGCACAGCCGTGGGGCTGATTTCTTTGCAGCCCGGGGTGACAGCGAATCAGCTCTCTATCATGCTTTCCATGCCAAGCAGTACGATCTGGCTGCGCAGCTTCTAAGTGGCCACGGGGCTGAGTTATTACGGGCAGGATATCTGGATTCCCTGGGCAATCATCTTATCCTTCTTCCGCCGGAACAGTTGTTGAAATATCCTATCCTGATTAATTTTCTGGGCGACTTGGCTCGCTTAAGAAGCAGATACCAGGAATCGTTGGGATGGTATGAACAAGCAGAAAGCTTGTGGAAGGAACGTGGAGATCTTGCCGAGGTTGGCCGGGCTCTTCGTGGACAAGCGAGAGTTTACCTGGATACAGTCAATCCAAGCCGGGCGTCCGAGCTGCTCCAGCAAGCATTGCGTATATCCGATGGAACTGATGACCGGGAGGCCAATGCGCGCCTCTATGAGCTGCTGGCTGAAAATAAACTTAATTCTGGTAAACCCAAAGAAGCTGAAATATTTCATCAGAAAGCTGAGGAACTTCGTCAGGAAGGACCCTCTAAATCCGAACTTCACTACAGGGTGCTGCTGAGGACCGGGAAGCTTAAAGAAGCCCAGGAAGAATTAGAAAAACGGGTCAGAGATGAACGTGAACAGCCAGTCCAAACACCCCGTGCCCACCGTGAGACCCTGTTAGTCCTCTCCCTGATTTATGCCTTCCGGGGCGAAGGAGATTCTGCCTACCAATCCGCCATTGCGGGCACTCAGCGGGGAGTGGAACTGGGATCTCCCTTCGTTCAGGCTGTCGGGTACATCCGGCAGGGACATGCTTTGACAATGCTTCCTGGAAAAGATAATTATAGGCTGGCCCGGACCGAATATGAAAAAGCAGTTCAGACCAGTCACAATCTGGCTGTCCCGAGACTAAGGGTCGAAGCCCTTTGGGGTCTCTGTAGATCCTATGGTAATGAGGGGGATCTTGAAACGGCATCTCATAATGCAGACCTGGCAATTGAGATTGCCACAAAAGCTGGTGACGAGTGGATCGCGTCTCTGGTGCGTTTGTCTATGGTGGCAAATCTTGTTCAGGCCAGCCGGTATGAATCTGCTAATCCCTGGCTCAAAGATGCCCTGCGGGGTTTTCAGGAATGCAGCGATCCTTTTGGAATAACTGCTGTGCGCCTTTGGCGTTGTTTGAGCTTGTACCAACAAGGAGAAATGAAGCGCTTGTCCGGAGAAATGAAAGAGGTTTTGGCAAGCTGCAAGATCAATGACTATGGTTTCCTGTTTACTCGTCCAACGCTGCTCACGCCACTAAATGTGCGAGAATTGATTCCTCTGTTAATTCTAGCCAGGGATCAGGATTGGGATGGTTCTTATGCCGGGGATCTGCTTCGGGAGCTTGGCCTTTCTGGTATATCCATTCACCCGGGATATCAGCTGCGCGTTTTCACCCTGGGTAATTTTGACGCCTGGAGAGGCCCCGATTTGATTCCGAAAAATGGCTGGCAGCGATCGAAATCCCGCCAACTTTTCCAATTGTTGATCACTTTCCGGGATCAACCGCTCGAAAGGGAACAAATCTTTGAATACCTCTGGCCAGGCGTTGACCTGGAGGCATCTGAGCGCAATTTTAAGGTCGCTCTCAGCAGTCTTTATCGTGTACTGGAACCTGATCGGAAGGCTGGTTGTGATTCTGCCTTTATTATTCGAGATGACAGCCGTTATACACTGCGCCAGGAAGCTGATTTATGGCTCGACACAGACTTATTTTTGGATTTAGTTAAAAAAGCGGACGCAGTCCTAGTTCAATCTCCCGAGAAAGCTGTCCAATTCCTGGAGCAAGCTGTTGGGTTATACCAAGGGGATTATCTTCCAGGTACGCGTTATGAAACATGGGCAGCTGCCAGACG
This sequence comes from uncultured Chloroflexia bacterium, assembly GCA_963751575.1. GTDB lineage: Bacteria > Chloroflexota > Anaerolineae > Anaerolineales > UBA11858 > B10-G9. The sequence continues at coordinate 952,749 of CAVVUX010000002.1, forward strand.
GGAGCAACTCTTAGTCGTGTATCTTCAAGCTGCTGATCACCTGTGTGAGCTGTACCTCAAGAATACTAATACCGAACAAGCAATCCAACTCAGCCAGCAGATCCTTGCCAGGGATAATTGTTGGGAGCGAGCCTACCGGCACCTGATGATCGCCTATGACCAGATTGGGGACCACGGCCAGGTAGCAAGAACCTATCAGCGCTGTGTCGAGAACCTGCAGAAAGAATTAAATATCTCTCCCTCCCCAGAAACCTTATCCAGTTATCGTGACCTGATTGGTCAATCAATCTGATCGCCGCTAAACTATTTCCTGTAACCAGCCTGTAATCCCTCTTTGTTATACTCCCGGGTATGACAGATTCTCCAGGTATTTCTTCATTTGTGATTCGCATTATTGAAGAGCCCGCCCAAGATAAAACTGCAATATCCTATCGGGGGATCATTCGTCATATACAATCTGAACGGGAAATCTCCTTTATCAACTGGTCTGATGTAGAGTCTTTTATTCAGCAGTATGTGCCCATCCATAAAATGTCCCAAATTAAGGAAAACCTACCCTTGTCAGCTGATTCAGGTGGCGAAAATTGAATATGTAAATATCGTCTAGGAAATTTCGGAGGTGCAGGATGCGTTTTAAGGATAAAGTTGTAATTGTTACCGGTGGAGCGAACGGAATCGGCCGGTCTGTAGCAGAGCAGTTTGCCAAAGAGGGAGCCCAGGTAGCGATCTGGGATCTGGCAGATGAAGCTGGAGAGAAGCTGGCTGCTGAGATCAACGGTCGTAATGAAAAAGCACTCTATAAACAAGTGAATGTCACTCTTGCTGAAGATGTAGATTCTGCAGTTGAAGAGCTTGTTGGAAAATGGGGAAAGATCGATATCCTGATCAACAATGCCGGTATACTGCGTGACAGCCAATTGGTGAAAGTCAAGGATGGGGAAGTACAGAACCGGATGACGGATGAAATGTTTGACATGGTGATTAATGTCAATCTCAAGGGGGTATTCATTTGTACTAGAGCTGTAGCTCCTCATCTGATCAAACAAAAAGGTGGTGTGATCCTGAACGCTACCTCTGTTGTAGGATTATATGGAAACTTTGGACAGACAAATTATGTCGCTACCAAGTCTGGAGTGATCGGCATGACCAGAGTTTGGGCAAGGGAACTTGGCCGCTACGGGGTCAGGGTAAATGCAATTGCACCGGGATTCATCGCGACAGAGATGGTGATGGCTATGCCGGAGAAGATTTTAGATGGGATGAAGCAGCACACACCGCTAGGGCGTCTTGGTGAGCCACAGGATATCGCTAATGCCTATGCTTTCCTTGCTTCTGACCAGGCTAGTTTTATCAGTGGAACAGTCTTAAGTGTTGATGGCGGAATTGTAGTTGGGACATGATAGATTATGAACGCTAATCAGAAACTGATCACCATTCCAGACGCCGTAGGGTTAATCCATTCTCATCATGTGATTGGCACAGCAATGGCCGCTTCAGAACCGGTTGGTTTACTGACCGAGCTTGGCAAGCAGAAGGATCGCCTTGAGAATGTCCAGGTGTGGGTTTGCCTACCCCTTCGTTTATACGATTTTGTCCTTAAACCGGAGATGGCAGGACATTTTTTTGTTGAGAATTGGTTTTACGGTGCTCCTGACCGGGAAGTTCATCCCGGTGGAAGGATATCCTATATTCCCAATAATCTCCATGCAGCGGCTAAAGTACGCCTGGAGGCGGCAGATAACCATCTGGATGTTTTTTGGGGAACGGCTACTCCACCGGATGAGCGGGGTTATATGTCCCTTTCAACTTGTCTGGTAATTGAGAAGATGCTCATAGAAGCAGCAGACCTCGTGGTCCTTGAGATCAATGAAAACCTGCCTCTGACACTCGGGGACACTCAGATCCATATTGATGATGTCGACTATCTGGTAGAGAATCATGTTCCTGTCTTCGAGCTGCCTTCGGCTCCTCCCACTCCCTGGGAGCAGGCGATTGGAGGGTATATTTCCGAGTTGATCGAAGATGGCTCGACCCTTCAGTTAGGGATTGGCGGCATACCTAATGCGATCACAAAATTTCTGCTCGAACGCCGCGATCTGGGCATCCATACCGAGATGTTCACGGATGGTATGGTGGACCTATATCAAGCAGGGGTGATAACCGGCAGAGAAAAGACGATCTGGAAAGGGAAAATGGTTGGAGCCTTTGCCCTTGGATCTCAGAAACTGTATGATTTTTTGGATATGAACCTGGGAGTGGAGTTCCAGCAGGGAAAGGTGACCAACGACCCGTACGTAATTGCCCAGAACAATAAAATGATCAGCGTAAATACCGCCCTCCAGGTGGATATTAATGGCCAGGTATGTTCTCAGAGCATTGGTCCACGCCACTATAGTGGAACCGGAGGTCAGCTTGATACCCATCGCGGTGCCCAAATGTCGCCAGGCGGAAGGGGTATTATCGCCCTCCGGTCCACCGCAAAAGGTGGATCAATATCCACCATCGTGCCCACTTTGGCTCAAGGTGCTGAGATCACAATTCCCGGACAGGACGTGGATACAGTGGTGACTGAATATGGCAGCGCCCGTCTGCGGGGATTGTCGGTTAAGGAGCGCATGAAAGCCCTGGTCAGGATTGCCCATCCAGATTTCCATTCCTGGATCCAGGAAGAAGCAGCTCGTTTGGAAATTGTTCCTCGTTTGGTTGTTCCTGGATTTACACCTGAACCAAAAAGAACCAAAGCTGGTGGCCCAGGGGTCTCTGCTGACACGATAAAACTGGGAACCCTGACTGATCTTTCCGGCCCTCAAGCCAGCATCGGTTTGGCAGCCCTGCGCGGGATTTCCGCATATTACGATCATATTAATCACTGGGGTGGTATTCATGGCCGGAAACTTGAACTGATAATCGAAGACCACGCCTCAGATATTTCCCGGGCAAAAAGAGCTGCCTATAAATTGGTAAACGAACAGCAGTGTGGGATATTCGCGATTGTTAGCCCGTTGGGAACTTCAGCCAATCTAGCAGTGAAAGATGTATTGTTGGAAAGTAACATTCCAGTGTTCTCTCCCCACAGCGGGATATCTTTCTGGAGTACACCTTTTAAAAAGAATTACTTTGCTCTGCAGCCTTCCTATAGTATTGAAGGAACCATCTTGGCCCAATACGTGATGGAGGAACATCCAGGAAAAAATATCGGTCTGTTTTCTGTGGATGATCAATTCGGCCAGGAAGGTTCAGCAGCTTTTATTCTGGAAATGGAAAGAAATCATCAAAAACCAATTCTTCATTTAACACATCCCACAGGAGAAAGTGATCCAACGGCATGGGGAGATGCTTTCAAAAAAGCCGGGATTGATCTAGTGATACTGTATTCTTATGTTAAACCAGTCTCCGACTTGCTTCAGGCAGCTGCGACTGCTGATTACCAACCAGATTGGCTGGGCAGCTATGTTATCTCTGGCCCAGACCTGCTCAAACTTTCTGGCGCGAGAGCTGCCCAGGGATTACGGGCAACCGGATATCCTGCAGGACCGAGGTCACATCGGGGAGAGAGGTTGTTTATCAGGCAAATGTCCAGGCTCTATCCAGATGAGATTCCAGGTTCGCATAGCCGGATCGGATATGCTGCCGCTCAATTGGTAGTTGAAGGGCTGCGCAAAGCGGGTCCCAATTTGACCAGAGACGGGTTTATTGCTGCCCTGGAAGATCTGCGGGATTGGACCGGCGGTTTGATCCCTGCCATCAGCTACACCCCGGATGATCACCGGGGGATCACCGGTTTGGCCTTGCAGAGAGCACTGGACGGCCGCTGGGTGATTGAAAAAAGTCTGCTTAAATTAAAGGAGTGATCATGCCAAAGATTGAATCCAATGGAATTGAGATCTATTATGAAATCTATGGCAGCGGGCATCCACTGTTGCTCATCACCGGCCTGGGTTACGGCTTGTGGTACTGGAATAGTCTTGTCGCAGAATTGAAAGATCACTTCCAGGTGATTGCCTTTGATAATCGGGGAGCTGGGCAAAGCAGTCACTCCGAGGGTCCTTATACTGTGCCCATGCTGGCTGAAGATACTGCCGGTTTGTTGGATGCGTTGGAGCTGAAACAAATTGCAGTGTTGGGACATTCCCTGGGAGGTTTCATAGCCCAGGAATTAGTAGTTAGCCGTCCTGACCTGGTTGGAAAACTGATCCTGGCCAGCACTAATCAGGGAGGAATGAAAGTTATTCCTGTGACTCCAGAGGCCCTGGATGTTATGACTAGCCGGGGAGGCGATCCAGTTGAGCTTGTTAAACGGGGGATTGAGATCGCCTGTGCGCCGGGATTTGCCAAGAACCATCCCGAGATTGTCAAAGAGTTAATCGATTACCGATTTACGAATCCAGTACCTTCAGCTCAATATCAAGCCCAAGTGGCAGCCGGGGTTGGGACTGCCGCTTATAGCGATGATCAGGTTGATGCCCGGATGGCAGCGATAAAGGTTCCTGCCTTGATCATGTCCGGAGAATTTGATCAAGTAGTTCCTTCCGGTAACGCAGATTTGATGGCTGAGAAGATAGCACAGGCACAGGTTGTCATAATTCCCGATACAGGTCATATGTTCCCAATCGAGAAGCCAGCCGCAGCAGCGGCTGCGATAAAAGAATTTCTGTTATAGATCTAGACTGTATCTAACTCAGTAATACGAGGTGATTATGGATCGAAATGTACACATATTGGCTACAGGGAGTTATGTTCCTGATCGGGTTGTTACTAATCAGGAGATAGATGATTTATTGGGGGCGTCTACCAATGAATGGCTTCTTCAAAATGTAGGAATCAGGGAACGGCGCTGGATGAGCGATGACCAGACCACATCTGACTTGATTGTTGAGGCATCCCGGATTGCCTTGGATAAAGCCGGAGTAAAAGCGGAACAACTGAGTTTGATCATCGTCTCAACCGACACTCCGGATTATTTGTCACCAGGAACGTCAGTGGTGGTCCAGCATAAACTAGGAGCAAATCAGGCTGGTTGTTATGATCTCAACAGCGCCTGCGCTGGCTGGGTGACCGCCCTCGATCAGGGTGCCCGCTACCTGGGTACTGAGGAATCCGCCAAATACGTTTTGGTTGCTGGCGGCTACGGTATGAGCCGATTCCTCGATCTAAGTGATAAGAAGACAGCCAATTTGTTTGCTGATGGGGCTGGCGCTGCTGTCCTGGGCACAGGTAAAAAACCAGGCTTCCTTGCCAGCAATTTCCTCGCCAAGGGAGAATACCATGACGCACTGGGAATTTATTCCGGTGCAGTCTCCCGGCCATCCACCCCGGAGAATTTCCAGGAATATGGAAAACCAGTTGTCCAGTTTGTTAAGAAATTTCCCAAGACCTTTAATACCGAATATTGGCCAAAATTGATGAAGGGCGCATTGGATAAAGTCGGGCTAACATTTGATGATGTCGATCTGTTCTTAATGACCCAGCTAAACTTGCGCACGATCGAATACATGATGGATCTGTTGGGACAGCCAATCAAAAATACTCATTGGGTGATGGATAAATGGGGTTATACCGGTTCACCATGTGTGGTAATGGCACTTGATGATGCCATCAACCAGGGTAAAGGTCCAGCTCCCGGCGATGTAGTATTATTCTGCGCCAGCGGGGGCGGGATCAGCATGGCTGCTTCGGTATGGAAATGGACTGCATCCAAGTAAGCTGGAGTGCATTAGTTTAAGAAAGATAAGGTCTAGCGATGTACATAGGTGATTATCTCGGCCGCAGAGAATTATATAGTCCAGACCAGGAAGCATTTGTCGATTATGGGCATCACCCAGTCCTGCGTCTGACTTACCGGGATGCCAATCAGCGGGCCAACCGCCTCGCTAATTTTTATCTCTCACAAGGGGTTGGATTCCAGGACCGGGTAGCAATCCTGGCCAGGGATGGAATTGAACATCTGGATAATTTTTTTGCGTGTAGCAAACTCGGAGCTGTCCATACTGCCCTTAATTGGCGTCTGCACTGGCGAGAAAACATGGCTATCATCAGGCAAACCAGTCCAAAAGTGCTGATCGTCTCGGCTGAATATGTTGAACAGGTTGTTCAGATCCTCAGTGAACTCCCGCCCCGGGAAAATCCCCTGGAATTGGTGCTGTGTACTGAAGGGCCAGCAAAACTAAAATGCCTGGATTACTATCAGATTTTGAATGCTAGCTCAACTGATCCGGTGGTTGAGGGAAGAGTGGGTCATGAGACCATCGCTGCCTTGATCTTTACTGGAGGTACCACTGGAAATCCCAAAGCAGCCCAAATTTCCCACAGGATGATCGCCTGGAATACCCTTAATACAGTGATCCATGATATCCGCCATGACGATATCTATTTGAATGTCTTTCCTCTCTTCCACACTGGAGGTCTATTCGTTTATACGCTTCCCCAGGTGATCTTTGGTGGAACGACCATATTCATACCGCGCTTTGATCCCGAGCTGGTCCTCGAGTTGATCGAGAAAGAATCAATCACTGTATTTGCGGGGGTTCCCACCATGTATCAGATTATGACCCAGGCGGAGAATTGGGAACGTAGTGATCTTTCCTCCCTGCGATTCTGTACATCCGGAGGCGCGCCTCTGCCGGTTCCTTTGGTTGAAAAATATACGGAGGAAAAGAACATCAGGTTCAAACAGGGTTTTGGTATGACGGAATTTGGACCTGGTATTTTTGCCCTGGCATCTGAGGATGCAATTAGTAAGGCTGGATCGATAGGACGCCCCAATTTTTATGTTGAGGCTCTGATCAAAGCTGACGATGGCACTGTGCTTGGACCAGACCAGGTTGGTGAGTTGGTTCTGAAAGGTCCATCTTTCTGCTCAGGTTACTATGATAACCCAGCGGCTTCAGACGCTGCTATTGACGAACAAGGATACTTCCACACAGGCGATCTCGCCAAATTTGATCCGGAGGGTTATTTTTATATTGTGGGACGGAAAAAGGATATGTTCATCAGCGGGGGGGAGAATGTCTACCCACCGGAGATCGAAAAAGCCCTTTATGACTATCCAGCGGTACACATGTGCGCTGTTGTGGGTATGCCTGATGAACAGTGGGGAGAAATTGGGGTTGCCTGCATTGTCACTAAACCCGGTGTTGATGTAGCAGAAATTGAAATCTTAAATTTCCTGCAGGAAAGGCTAGCTTCTTATAAAGTCCCAAAAAAATTGATTTTTCTATCTGAACTGCCTCTTTCCGGAGCCGGAAAGGTGCTGAAGCGTGAACTCAAAGAAAAAATTGCCAAGGAGGAGCTGTAAATGCCGGTTAATACTAAAAAACTGGCCAGGGGTGTGTCCCTGGTTGGGGCTGGAATGAGTAAATTCGGGTCATTTCCGGAAAAATCAAGCCGGGATCTTTTTGTAGAGGCTTTTCAGGATATGAGCAAGTCTGTGGACAAGGATTTTGATCCGCACGAGATTGAATTTGTCTGCATTGGGAATTTTTCAAGTGATCTGTTTGAAGGACAATCCCATACAGCGCCTATTATGGCAGATGCAGTAGGGCTGGTTCCCAGGGCAGCAGTCCGGGTTGAGGATGCCTGCGCGAGCAGTGGAGTTGCCCTGCGCCAGGGGATTCTTGGCATCGCTTCCGGCTTGTACGATGTTGTGCTGGTGGGCGGAATCGAGATGATGACAAAACTGCCTACAGCACAGGTAACCGATACGCTTGCTGCTGCAGGTGATGTCTTATATGAAATTCCTGTGGGCTTTACTTTTCCTGGCTTTTACGCAGCTATGGCATCAGCCTATTTCGATCGGTATGGGGCGGCACCTGAAGATCTAATGCAGGTTGCCCTCAAGAACCACATCAACGGGGCCCTGAATGATAAAGCCCAGTTCGGTGTGACCATTCCAGATTGGATGGAAAAAAGAAAGCACTCAGCAGCGAAGAAAGGAATCCCCGTTCCTGATTGGAAAGATGAATGGGATTTTCTCCACGATGATCAAGCGAATCCAATGATCGCCTGGCCCCTCAGGTTATTTGACTGCTCTCCGATTACGGATGGTGCCACTGCCGCCCTGATAGTAGCTGACGATCTTGCGAAGAAATTTACAGATCACCCCCTTAAAATCATAGGCTCTGGACAGGCTTCTGATTATCCCCTGCATGACCGGACTGATCTGACTTCAATTGGGGCAGCAAAACTTGCCGCACAGGAAGCTTACCAAATGGCGGGTGTGGCAGCTAAGGATATTCAATTAGCTGAAGTTCATGACTGTTTTACAATAGCTGAGATTATCGCCAGTGAGGATCTAGGCTTTTTTGAACCCGGTACAGGTTACAAGCAGGCAGAAAAAGGCACTACCACCCGGGACGGTGAAATTCCCATCAACACATCAGGGGGATTGAAGGCCAAAGGTCATCCAGTAGGCGCATCTGGTATTGGGCAAGCTGTGGAGATCTTTAAGCAGCTGCGGGGAAGGGCTGGGGAGCGCCAGATCAAGGGAGATCCCAGTCTGGGTTTAGCTCATAATGTGGGAGCGACCGGCCAGACCTGTGTAGTCCATATATTTCAGCGTGAGGAGTAATCATGTCGGAACAAGAACAAGCGTTCACTGCTTATGTATTCCAGCAGCATCTAAACCAGGGCCGGTTGCAAGCATCGCGATGTGAAGACTGCCAAAGGATCTACCTGCCGGTCAGGTCCATCTGTCCTGAATGTGGTCTGTCTAATTTGGCTTGGATTGATCTCAGCGGGAAGGGTAAACTGGCTGCTTATACATCGGTCTATATAGGTCCATCCTTTATGAATGAGCAAGGATATGGGCGGGATAAACCTTATCTGACTGGTATTGTTGAGTTGGAAGAAGGGCCAATGATCAGTGCCAGGCTTCTGGGATTGGATCCAGAGAATCCATCCAAAATCAAAATTGGTACCGCTCTAGAATTTACAGCGCTTATGTTAGGGGAAGGAGAAAATATGTTCGCCCAGCTGGCGTTCACAGCCGGGGAATGATTAGTAGATATGCCGACCATTCAAGTAAATGACATCAGAATGTATTACGAATGGCATGGATCAGAGGATGATCCTGTCCTGGTACTCAACAATGGGATTATCATGAATGCTGCCACCAGTTGGGCTTTTCAGACCAGGGAATTGTCCCAGGCCTACCGTGTGCTGCAATACGACTGCCGGGGACAGGGGCAGACAGATCATCCCGAAGAACCATATCATATGGAACGCCACGCAGATGATCTGGCTGGACTGCTGAAGGTTTTGGGAGTACAAAGAGCCCATATCGCGGGAATATCTTATGGGGGTGAGGTTGCCCAGGCTTTTGTTCTCAAATACCCCCAGATTTCATTGTCCCTTGTCCTGGCAGACACGACCAGTGAAGTGGGTCCCCAGTTGCGAATGATCATCGAAAACTGGTTGGATGCGCTGGAATCTGGAGATTCGGAAAAATTCTTTCGGGCCACAGTACCCTGGAATTTTTCTGCTGAGTTCATCAGTTCCAACCCTGAGTTATTGGCTGCCGCTAAAGTACGGTATGCTGACCTTGATTTTCAGGCGGTGATGCGTTTATGCCGCTGTTTCCTGAATGTGGATTTCACATCCCGTCTGGATCAGATCACCTCTCCTACCTGTATTGTTGTCGGCGAAAAGGATTGGTTAAAGGGGATCGAGTACGCCCGGATCCTCCACGAACATATCCCGGGAGCTGAGCTGCATATCATTCCGGGAGCTGGGCATGCATCCTGCTGGGAAAATCCGCCAATGTTCAATTCCATTATGTTGGAGTTCCTCGCGAAACATAGCTAGGCAAAATAATCAGGTTGAATTTCGCCTTCTGTGGAATTTTGAAGCAAATTGTGTAACTGAATTGAAACTGTTTCTTGCTACAATGACATATCGAGAAATAAATGTGATATCTGAGACCATTTTATCCATAAGGAGGTGGTTAAAAGAACTATAATATTTTGGTTGTACGTTTATCTAAGATTTAACAAAAAGAGGAGCAAGAAGTATGAAAACGAAACGAATTTTGTGGTTTGTTCTTTCCTTGCTGCTGGTCAGCACGCTTGTTTTGGGTGCCTGTGCACCTGCACCTGCAGAACCTGTAGAGGAACCCGTGGTTGAAGAGGTCGTAGAAGAAGAAGCAGTCGTCGAAGAAGCTGAAGAAGAAGAAACCGAAGAAATGGCAGGGCTGGTCTGTGATGATCCAATTAAGGTTGGATTGATCACCGATGCCTCAGGTGCTTTGGCTATTTATGGCGCCCATATCCTGCGTTCCTTCATGTTGGGTATGGAATATGCCACCGGTGCAGCCGGTTCAGCAGGCGATGTTTTTGATTTTACAGCAACACAGGAGAATGTCTTTACTCTTGATGGCTGTGAGATTCAAGTTTTTGTACGAGATGATCAGAGTAATCCCGAGAACACTGCCACTCTGGCCCGCGAGCTGATTGACGTCAATGATGTTGATATCCTTGTCGGCACTGTTTCATCCGGCGCCACTGCTACTCTCCAGGGAATCGCGTTTGAAAGTGGTATTCCGCTGATAGTTGCCCCGGCTGCCGCAAATGATATTACCGGAAAAGATTTCAATGAATATACTTTCCGCACCAGTCGAAATAACTACCAGGATGCCATCAACGAATGCCTTTACCTTGCCAAGCAGTATTCCAGCTTTGTGCAGATCGCTCCAGATTATGCCTTTGGCTGGGGTTCAGCTACAGCATTCCGGGATGCCTGCTCATTAGCGGGTGCTACCTTTGCTGCGGATGATATCTTTGCTCCCGCCGATACAACGGACTTCACTCCCTATATGGAACAGGTCCTTGATGCTGGCGCAGAAGCTTACATCGTAACTTGGGCAGGCAGCGGATTTGTGCCGCTGATGCAGGCTGCTACAGACCTGGGCGTCAATGAAAGTATGGCCCTCGGCGCAACCTTCATTGATAATGTTTTGATGCCGCTCTGGTACGGCAATGCAGTTGGAAGCACCAATGGTATCCTTTACCATTACTCAGCTCCTGATAATCCAGCCAATGACTTCCTGTTCGAGCAGGATCTTGCCCGCTACGGCACAGCCCCTGACCTGTTTGATGGTGACGGAATGAACGCTGCCATTATGGTTGTTGAGGCGATCAAAGCCACCAATGGTGATGTCAGTGGAGAAGCTCTGGTATCAGTGATGGAAGGCATGACCTTTGAAGGACCAAAAGGTACAGTATACATTCGTCCTGAAGACCATGTAGCTATCCAGGATATGTATATCCTCACCCTTGTTGACTTAAGTGCTGAAAACGCGAATTACTACGAATATGTAGAGACTACGCGTCCTGAACCTCCCTGTTTGCTTCCCGAAGAGCTCAAGGACCGCTGTGGTTCCTTGCCCTACGGATCACTTAGCGGAGAATAATTTAGGTTGAATGCGTTGCTAGGAAGTCTCTGGGTGCATGCCCGGGGACTTCCTAAATTGCGTTTCCGGAAACTGCGGATATAAATGTATCCACAGTTTCCGGAAGGGCAAAATCTTAGATGGCAGGATGGTTATATGGACGAATTCATTCTTGAAACTATCGATTTGCGCAAAGAATTTGATGCCTTGGTTGCTGTGGATGATGTCAGCATAAAGATCAAGGAGCAAAGTCTGCATGCTATTATTGGACCGAATGGAGCAGGGAAAACCACTTTTTTCAATTTGTTAAGTGGGAATATTGAACCAACCCGCGGGAAGGTGATCTTCAGGGGCCGAAATATTACCCATCAGCCAGTATACAAAACCATACATTATGGCATAGGGCGCTCATTCCAGATCACAAATATATTTCCAAACTTAACGGTTTTTGAAAACATACGTCTTGCCTGTCAGGCAATGGGAAAAGATAATTTTAAGTTCTATCGATTTGCTGACTCTTTCCAGGATACAAACCAGCGGACCGAGGAAGTGATTTCCCTGGTGGGTTTGGATAGCCAGGCCCGAACATTTGCCAAGATACTGCCGCATGGAGATCAGCGGAAATTGGAGTTAGGAATGATCCTGGCTCCAGATCCAGAAGTACTCCTGCTGGATGAGCCAACTGCCGGCATGGCGGCTGAGCAGGTTCCAGAATTGATCTCTCTGATCCAGGAGATCCAGCAGTCAGGTAAAAAAACCGTTGTGCTGGTAGAGCATAACATGAATGTTGTTATGAGTATTTCCGACACTATTACTGTGATGCATCAGGGAAAAGTGCTGGCAGAGGGGACACCCTCCGAGATCACTGCTGATGCAGAAGTTCAGACAGCCTACCTGGGTGGTCTGTACAAGTTAGATGTGTGAGGCTCACATGACCCCGATCCTTGATGTTCAAGACATTCATACCTTTATTGGCCAATACCACATATTGCAGGGTGTCAGCGTTAAGGTGCATGAAGGCAGCATAACGGCTTTATTAGGTCGTAATGGGGCCGGGAAAACAACTACACTGAAATCTATCATAGGTCTAACGCCAGCAGTCAAGGGAAAAGTAATTTTCCACGGCCAGGAAATCCATGATATGTATTCCTTTGACATAGCTTCTCTCGGAATTGGTTTTGTGCCTGAGCATCGGGCAATTTTCCGGGATCTTAGCGTGGAAGAGAATTTGAAGATTGCTGAACGTGAGAAAGGTGACTTTGACCGCAAACGGGAAATGATCTTTACGCTTTTCCCGGATCTGGAAAGGTTGATCCACCTTGGTGGAGCCAACCTTTCAGGTGGGCAGCAGCAAATGCTGGCTATAGCTCGGGCGCTGGTGCCTGACAACCACCTCCTGTTGATTGATGAACCTAGCGAGGGTCTTGCCCCAGTATTAATCGAAAAAATGATCACCGCTATCCAAACACTCTCCTCGGAGAGCACAATTGTTTTGGTGGAGCAGAATTTCCTGGTTGCTAGCCAGCTGGCGGAATATTATGTCATTATCGAAGAAGGACAATCGGTCAAATCAGGAAAAATGCAGGATTTGATTAATGATAGTGAGACTATTCATCGTTATCTGGGCGCAGCCTGAGGAGCCTTTATGAAAATTAATCTCAGAAAAGATCTTCCGCGCTGGTTGACATTATTAGCGCTGCTGGCCTTCTTTATCATTGCGGCCAGGGGCATGGAAACCAAAGACTGGGTGATTACCCTTCTCCGGGGACTCTCAGTTGGATCAGTAACATTCTTGGTCGCTTCCGGCTTCTCACTGATCTTTGGCTTGCTTGATGTGCTTAACATGGCTCATGGTACTGTGTTTATGCTCGGTGCCTACATTGCCTGGACTGTTTATGTCCGACCAGATACCTTTGTTGATCTGTTGACACCTGCCTTGCTGCTGATGAGTGGATTTACTCTTTCAGCAGTTTGGAAAAGATTGGTCAAGAATTTGAAGAATAGAGGAAAAGTGCTGGTGATAGTCCGCTGGGTGGGGCTTGTATTAGGGATCGCAGCCATGATTTTTATTCTGCCCAGGTACCCGATCACAATCTGGGATGTCGGAAACTACAGTCAAAGTCCTGTAACTTACTCTTATCTTGCCGACCAGGGACTGATCAAACTACCTCCCGGCCTACTATTTGAAAATATTTCCCCCCTGGCAGCTGTTCTTGGATTAATGGTCGCTAGCCTGCTGACTGCTTTCAGTTTAGCCACATTTGACACCCGAAGTTCAGGCGTTTCGGCCCAGAGTTGGAAAGATTATCTAGTCTATGTGATTATCACTGGGATCGGAGTAATTGCGCTGATATTCAACGGCCCCCTGACATCCGTTCTCACCAGTTTGGATACAACCTTTTTATTCTTCATCGCGTTGACTGTGGGTGTCCTGGTGGGGGTTCTGCTGGGCAGTATTATGGAATCCACTTTGATCCGACCTCTCTACAGCCGGCCTATCTACCAGTTGATGCTCACCCTGGGTTTGAGTGCTATAGGCGTTGAGGTTGTGCGGGCGATCTGGGGACGACCGGAATTTGTTATGCCCAAGCCTTCACTATTTGCTGGGGTTGGAGATGGTTGTCCTGCAACATCGCTGGCAGATCTGTGGTCGAACCATTGCTCAACTATTCTGCTTTTTGATGGCCGCATTCGGGTCTATAATGAAATCTTCATCCCGATGGTAGGACTGATTGTCCTGGTTGGCATCTGGATCCTTCTCCAACGCTCGCGGCTGGGAATGGTCATCCGGGCTGGTGTCCAAGACCGGGAGATGGTGGAGGCTTTAGGTATAAATGTCCAACGGGTTTTTAATACAGTTTTTGCCATGGGAGCAGGATTGGCAGTGCTGGGAGGAGGATTGGCTGCACCTTCGATGGGGCTTTCCAATGTGATGGGTGATACCTTGATCTTGAACGCTTTAATCGCGCTGGCCATTGGTGGACTGACCAATTTCCCCGGGGCAGCTTTGGGGTCCCTGCTGGTAGGCTTGCTTCAGCAAGTGATCATCAAGTATGGCGCAATTGGCATCCCCATACCCTTCACAGAAATCGTTTTTAAACCTACACCACCCCTTGTGCCTGCGTCAACAGTCTTATTAATGGTGTTTGTATTGCTGATTTTGCCAAACGGATTGCTTGGGAGGAAGGAGTAAATATGGCTAAGGTAACTTCTCATCCCGAGCAAGGTGTTTTCAAAAGGAATCAGGGATTGGCGATCACCATCCTGGGATTTTCATTGCTGCCATTTATTGTTGGCCTGTTTGAAGGAGCATCGCCTGCTCAGGTATGGCTCAACCAGGGTGGTACTTCGAAATTCATTGAAGGATTGGCAATTGAAATTTTTATCCTGGCTATATTCGCCTTGAGTTATGATTTGCTTTTTGGTATCACCGGCCTGCTTTCGTTGGGACATTCGATGTTTTTTGCTACAGGCGCTTATATTACCGGCATTTTGCTGAAGAATTTCCAAATGCCATTGGGGGTGACTGTACTGTGGGTTCTGGCGGCAGCTGTTATCAATGCCATCCTATTCGGCCTGGTTCTGCCGCGCGTGAAAGGGATTACCTTTGCACTGGTCACCCTGGGAATTGCCTCGGTTTTTCATATCGTGATCATGTCGAGGGAGCTAGGGGCATTAACCGGCGCAGATGTAGGGCTGCAGGGAGTTCCAATCCCAGCATTCATCAGCCCTGCTACTGAAAGGCTGCGTTTCTATTTCGTAACACTCGCTATCCTGATCTTCTTTTATCTGGTCTATAAAAGATTTGTTTCCTCACCTGTCGGACGAGTATGTGTGGCAATTCGTGAAAATGAGGATCGGGCCTTGATGCTTGGATACAACACCTTTGTATTTAAAATGGCTGCATTAATCTTGTCTTCAATTACGGCTTCGTTCGCAGGTGTGATCCATGCCCTTTATCAACCTATCGTTTCCCCAAATACTGCGGGACTTGTCTATACTATCATGGCGCTTCTGGTTGTTTTGATTGGCGGGGTAGGGACATTAAATGGTGCTTTGATCGGAGCTGCCATATACAGGCTGCTGGACTTTGGTCTGCGGCGCTATCTGGGTGAAGTGGCTGGTTTTATCAACGGTGCAATTTATGTGTTGATTGTGTTGTTTCTTCCCTATGGGATTGTAGGAACATGGAGACTGAGATCCCTAAATATACGCCAGGGATGGGACAGATTGCTGAGTTATTTCCAAAAACAATAAATTGATAGATCGTTAGTTTTATCCGTTTCTATCTAGCACGCGGATCCATCTGCGACAATCGTATCAAACGTATAATTGCAGGAAACGACCCCCAGGCATTCTTGGGTATTATTATTGTCTGATCCAAGCAAGGAGGATCAATGGCTCTAGAAGTTAATCAACTATCCAAATTAGCATTTAAACCGTATGGATCTTATATGTTTCCTGATCAAGTCGACCTAAATCAGGCTGGTCAGATCGCGTATTATCCTGATCAGATCGTCAGTGTCTTCGAAGCTTCAAGTATGGTCAGTATCAGCTTATTATTTCTTGAGAAGCGGGATTTTAGTTTCGATATCGCAGAATATCATCAAAAAACCGAAGAAATCGTGGGCGGCTTCCCCCAGGATGTATTGTTCCATGTGGCTTTGCCATCTAAAAAAGCTCCTCAAGGTGAAGATTTTAAAGTTTTTCGGCTTCCTGCGGGCGGTTTTGTTCGGTTCAAGAGAAAAGTATGGCATCATGCTCCTTTCCCGACTGAATCCGGACGGATTCATGGAATAGTGATCCTCCCGCCGTTTACATACACCCATGATTCGTTTGTAATTCAACTTGAAAATAAAGTTGAAATTAAACTTTGATTGACCTCAACTTAAGATCATTTTCTGAGCTATTCGTATGTTGGCGTGGGCCGTATTCAAGTCTGGAAGTAGTTATTTCTAGATCATCCCTGGTTATCCATCACTGAGTTTCGGTGAGGGAAAACTGTCCAGCCCGAGCGGTGCCTGATCGCCCCTGTATCGATCAAAGTATCTGGCATTCATGGAAGTTTCACCAGTTATCATCAGCTGGTATACTTTTAATTGCATAGGGGATGAAAACCTGTGTTTTGGGAATCGAGCAGACTATCTTTGTGGTTTCGGCGGGTATAAGCATTTGCAGTCTGGAAGCAATCAGTAAAGTAGAAATTATAAGCAGAAAGCAGAGCCGGAGTCATTTATAAGTGGAGCAATGGCAAGAGCAAAAACGAAATCTGAACTAATCCTATCCAGCCAAAATGAGTTCAATTTCCTGCTGGAGCTGGTGAATTCCATTCCTGAAACTTTACTCACTCGAAGAGGTGTTTGTGATGTGTGGTCAGTAAAGGATATTCTTGCTCACCTACACGCCTGGCATTTGTTATTTCTTACCTGGTATAAGGAGGGCATGGCTGGAAAAAAGCCTGCCATGCCCGCGCCAGGTTTGACCTGGAAACAAACCCCTGATTTAAATCAGTTAATCTTCGAGGAATATCAGGACGAAAGCTTTCTGGTTATCCTGACCAGTCTCAATAGCTCCTTTCAAGAGGTATCCACTATCATCCAAAAACATACTGATCAAGAATTATTTACCAAGAAACTACATCAATGGACCGGGAGTACATCCATGGGCAGCTATCTGGTCTCTGCAACAGCGAGCCATTATTCATGGGCTTCCACGCAGATCAAGAAATGGATCAAAAAGAACCCGGATCTGTTCCTGGATCAAGAAACTCGAACAATCTGACCAGACCAGTTTCAGCAGTGCTAGCTGATACAAAACTAACCTGGTTTATGCAAATCAAACCTCCCTCGGATTTAGAGGGAGGTTTGTCTAGTTTCTAGGATTACTCTATATCAGATACAAGATACAAGATTCAAGAATTTTCCAGAGAATCAATTCTTATGCATTGGATCATGTTAGGGCTGCACAGTTCGGATGATGGTCCCTGTTTGATTGCTACGGACTTCATACTGCTCGCCATTCACGTCAAAATCTATTTGCCAACCTGGCGTCATTTCGGCGGCACATATTTCAGCCGCGCCTCCCAGCCCAAAACAGGAATCTGTCCACTCCATTTCTTCCATACTGACAATCTCGATTTCATCTACTGGCACTCCTAACTCCTCTGCTAGCAAATCCTGGACAGAGAGCACGGGGGCCGGGGGGGCTGCAGCTTTTGGAGCACACGCAGACAGTGTCAGGACCATAAAAATAGAGCTTACCGCTAATCTTAAAACATTACTTTTAAACATTTATTATCTCCTTCGAACTTATAATGTTCGGACCAACCTATTTGACGTCAAAGAGGTCATGTTTGTTCCCTTAATTATTCAAGTTGATTCCAGTTTCCCGACTTTCAACTTTGATGCGTTTGTAAATATTGTTTCCAGACGCTGCAGGAGATCCAGAAATTCCGATATTTTTCCCAAGTGCGATCATGATTGCTGGCAGCAGAACAGCGAGATTAATCCAGCCTGATCTATCGCTCGTCTGAACCGAACATTATGCTGATAGGAAAATGGTTGATCTTTTTGCCCGGCAGGAGGCATTCCAGAAAAACTGGCGGGAACGAGATTAGTGGACCGCTGATTCACCGGCAGCAGTAAGATAAATCTCTGCCCCAGATTAGATTCATAGCTGCGTATAGTAAGATTTGGTCTCGCTGGGCTTTAAACTGCTGACCGAACTCCACCAAGAATTTTCTTTAACCGGTTAAGTTCAGCTTGCTGGTCTAATATCATCCTCTTAAGCGAATTGCGCTCTTCAGCCAGGTCTTCAATTTGCTCCCGGAGGTGGAGAACGACCTCAATGGTTTCTAGATCAAGGTCCAGGTCTTCGTGCAATCGACGGATAATTTGAAGTCTATGAATATCTTGCAAAGTGTAACCAGGGCTTTCCTCAGTGATATTTCGTGGCTTGATCAGCTCCTCCGCTTCACAGGCCAGGAGAAACTCGAGTGAGATGCAAGCAATATATGCGGCTTGAACTGAGAGATAGATAGGTTTTTCGTCATTTGGGTAATGAATGATTTCGTAATTCATGATCTTTCCTCGCTTATTTTGCTTGGCGCAAGTTTTGTAAATCTTCGAAGCGTTCCCGCTCATCGGCAGTTAAATGTTCTGGAAGCACAGCGCTAACCCGGACGTACATATCTCCCCGCTCTTTTTTTCGGTTGAGTTTCGGCATTCCTAACCCGCGCAACCGAAATCGCGTCTGGTTTTGTGTCTCTGGTGGTATATCCAGCCGGATTGTTTTGCCGGGGGTCTTTACCTCAATATTTCCTCCCAGCAGCAAGGTGTAGATATCCACAGGAACAGAAAACTGCAGGTCATCACCTCGGCGTTCATAATCCGGATCAGAAGCCACATCAATGATTAAAAACAGGTCTCCCGGATTTTGACCGTTTGGCCCAGGATAGCCTTTCCCTTTCAGGCGGACCCTGGATCCAGTGTGGACTCCGGGCGGAATTTTTGCTTTTACCTTATGATTGGGGCCGATTTGGATCAGACGGCTGGTTCCATGAAAGGCTTCTTCAAAAGAAATGATTACCGGGGTTTCCAGATCCTGGCCTTGTTGGACAGGTCGGTTGCCTCCGAACGGCTGGTATGTTTCTCGCTGCTGGAAGCCTGATCCAGGGCGTGAGCCCCGGTTAGCAGCAGCTCCAAAGAGAGTTTCAAAGAAATCTGAAAATCCACCACCTTCTTGACCAAAGATCTGCTCAAACTCTTCCTGGCTGACCCTGCGTGGTTCTTGTCCATAGGCTTGATTGGCTGCAGGACCGGCCGCCCATTGCTGCCAGTTAAAGTCATCGGGTTGGCCGCCTGTTTGGCTGTGTTGTTTCCATTGGCTTCCGAATTGATCATACTTTTTGCGTTTTTCAGGATCGGATAGAACCTGGTAGGCTTCGTTTAAATCTTTAAAGTTCTCTTCAGCAGTGGGATCGTCAGGATTTACATCAGGATGATACTTCCTGGCCCCTTTCCGGAAAGCCTTTTTTATTTGATCTTCAGTTGCATCTTCCTGGATACCCAGAACTTTATAATAATTTTGATATTCCATAATCCTTGTTCATCCTGATTCACTATGAATTCATGCGCCATAACATTTATAAAGATGGATGATTTATTTTTATTTTAGTGAAGATAGGGATTTCTGTAAACCCATTCCGAAAAATGCTTCTCATCAAGATCTCCGCAAAAGATATTATTTATGCGTTTGTCACCTGACTGATTGAATAGGGAGGAAACTGAAATGAAATTGAATCCCAGTATTAAATCATCAGTTACGGTAATTTCATCATCTGTGCCATGGGACCAGTTGATCTGGATAGGGCGGGTTACAGGATCTGATTGCTTTAGAGGAAATCGTATTTTTGAGAAGAAGAAACATGTAGTATCAACAAAAAGAGGAAAAATAATTTCTCCATTTAGGTCATATTCAAATGTTTACCATCAATGAATCAGACTGGAGATACATGTCCCCAATTTTGCTGCGGGATTGTAGTCGCAGGATGCGATCTTCCCTGGGGTGGTAAACCCTAGATAAGCAAATACCTCAGTCCTTATTGGGAAAATTCTAAGTTATGAGAACGCATTTTCATTTCAGATAGTACGATCATTGACCGGATTGGCAATCCCAGGTCGAAACTTGATGATTTACAGTTTCTTTAGCTGGCAAACATGCCAGCGTTAGCGGGATATAATGAAAAATAATATCTATATTCGGGTCTGTTGCATAAACATTCTCTACTCGGCCGCTAGATAAAAAATGCGAGAAAACGAGTTAAAACCAAATCATGTCTAAACGCTTTTCCGTTATCACTTTAATCATTGTTCTGATCGTATTGGCAAATAGCGCTTGCTATGCGGATGTAGAGGTGGTTAAAAGATTTGATGGTCGGGTTTCAACATTAACACCATTTGCTAAAAAAGCGACCTATACAATTACGAACACTCCGCCGGGGGAGGAAACAGTCGGGGACCCTTCGTTTACTCATTCGATTGACCCAACAACTTCAGACAGCACCAGCGATGATGTGCTGACTGCTGAACCGACTTCCACGGAGTCCATCACGCTAACGCCGAAAGATAGCACCCAAACCATTCCAGCTTCTGGAAGCCCTGGGCTGGCTTCAGCCACACTGAAGCCGACAAAAATGTCCTCAACCAAGACTCCAAAGGCACCATCCGCTACCCTGAAGCCAGGCGAACCAACCGCCACTATACCGCCGACCAAGGCACCAACCCAGACTCCGATTCAGCCAACTCCAACATTCACACAAATACCGCCTACAGCTCCGCCACCACCTCCTGCAACACCAACCCCGGATGGATGTGCTTTCTCGGGAAATTCCAGCTATGAAAATCAGGTTGTCGATTTAATTAACCAGGAACGAGCAGATCGCGGACTATCCGCTCTAGCTATGGATTCCAGTTTGCGATCTGCTGCTCGGCGGCACAGCGAGGACATGGCCTGTAATGACTTTTTTAGCCATACAGGATCCGACGGTTCTACGTTAAGCACCAGGGTATTAGCCGCAGGCTACAGTTATTCCTGGGCTGCAGAGAATATCGCGGCCAGTTCTAGCAGTAGTTTCTCGGCTCATGCGGTAGTATCTATGTGGATGAACAGTTCTGGCCACAGGCAGAACATTCTCAGCGAGAATGCTGTCCATATCGGGGTGGGGTTCCGCTATGCGGAGGATGGAAATTCAAATGATTATGACGCTTTTTACACAGCGAATTTTGGACGACCTCATTAGCAGCAGAGACCTTTCCATAGAGTGTGTATGTGATGTTTCCCCGTGTTTGCTAGCCAGCGTGAAACTCCTATCGATATGATGACAAGAGCTAACTCAGGGATATGCAAAAGTGCGAATGTATATCTCAAATCGAATTGTCTTCTTTCCCGTTAAATTAAGTGAGTTGCTGGCAAAACTCAGCTGAGAAAATCGAGGGCAGTTTTCACTATACCGGCTGTATCAACTGAGTAGTAGCTCTGCAGATCTGGGTATGGACCTGCCAAAGTGAACTCATCCGGTATTCCAAGGCGTTTCAATTTGACATCCAGAGATTCTTCCGCTATCACCTCAGCAACTGCGCTGCCAAGGCCACCGATAATCGTTTGTTCTTCGACTGTCAGGATCCTGCCAGTTTTTGATCCGGTATTAATGATCATCTCTCTGTCTATGGGTTTAATAAACGCCATATCCACAATATTTGATTCAATTCCATTCTTTGATAGCTCCTCTGCTGCCAGTAGGGCAAAACCCACAGATGCTCCATAAGCAATGATTGTCAAATCCTTCCCTTCTCTAACTAGATTGCTTTTTCCAAATTCATAGCTTTGAATAACTGGATACACAGTTGATTCAACAGCCCGATTTAAGCGCATGTAAACTGGTCCTTGATGATCCTGGATGCAATCGAGGGCCATTGCTGTTGATGTACCATCTGAAGGTGCGATCACAGTCATATTGGGGATGGATCGCAGAACTGAGATATCCTCTATTGAATGATGCGATGGTCCAGCTGGACCCAGACTGATCCCGCTATGGGACACACAGACACGAACAGACAGGTTGGGATAGGCAATATCCGTTCTGAGCTGTTCTATTGACCGGAGAGCAGCAAAGATCGCATAGACGCTGACATAGGGGATTTTTCCTGAGCGGGCCAGACCGGCCGCTGCCCCCATCATATTTTGTTCTGCGATCCCGAAATTGAAAAATCGCTCGGGCCAGGTTTCCCTGAATTTGGTAAAGCGGACGGATTCTGGAACATCAGCTGTCACAGCTACGATACGTTCATCCTGTTGGGCAAATTCGTAAAGGGCAATGCCGTAAGCGTCGCGACTGGATTTGTTAAGATACGGATTTTGAGAATTCATAATTCATTCCTGGGATAATATTTTTTCTTCTGAATTTATTTGGTCCAGTGCAAGCTTTGTTTGCTTCTCGTCAAGGTGTCCGAAATGAGAGCTGATTGTGTTGGCAATGCCGTCGATGCCCCGGCCCTTGATTGTATTGGCAATAATCACTTTCGGTTTGTCCCCGGAATCTAGCTGAAATGCATCCAAAAGTTCTGGGATGCTGTGACCGTTGACTTCGACAGGCAGCCATCGGAAACTAGATAATTTGTCTGCCAATGGTTCCAACCTCATAGTCTCTTCAGTAGTTCCTTCCTGTGAAAGCTGATTGCGGTCGATGATCGCTGTCAGATTATCAAGTTTGAAGTGAGCGCTGCTCATTAATGCTTCCCAATTGCTTCCCTCCATGATTTCCCCGTCACCTAAGATGCAATATACCTGGTAATCTTTTTGATCCAATTTTCCTGCCAGGGCCATTCCAGCAGCGACGGCTAATCCATGCCCGAGCGATCCAGCGCTGTGCTCGATACCAGGCACATGGGAATCTGCATGCATGCTCAGATAAGAACCGACCTGGTTGAAGCTCTCAAAGGCATCAAGAGGGAAAAAGCCTTTCATAGCAAGTACAGTAAGCAAACCGATATTGCCGTGACCTTTACTGAGGATTATCCGATCACGATCTTCCCATTCAGGATCTCCGGGATCTATATCGGCAGCATAATAATATAGGGAGACTAGAATTTCTGCCAAAGATAAACCACCACCTATGTGGACACCAAATTGATGCGCGTGAGCCAAATTGACCAGGTGCCGGCGGTATTCCAGGGCTTTTTTCTCTAGCTGTACGATTTCATTTGCATCTGCCATCACATCCATCCTTGCTATTAGAAACAGAGGGCATCCAATCAACAGGATGCCCTCCTCAAGACATTGATATAAAACTGATTATCCTCCGAACAGCCTTCCGATCAAGCTGATCAAAATTCCAACCCACTGGAAGTCTGCGTCACCGTAAGTGGCGTTTTCAAGTCCTAAACTTCCCAATGCGGGGAGCAGCAAAGCTGCCCCGAGGCTGATGATGATGCCATTGACGAATCCACCAATGACTGCACCACGGCGCCCACCAAAGGCATTGCCGATTACGCCTGCGCCACCACCCACAAAGAAGTGGGGGACCAGGCCAGGAACAATGGCTGCCAGGCCGAGTGGGCCCATGACCAGCAGCATAACAACACCTGCCACAAAGCTGGAAAGGAAACCGATGATGACTGAATTAGCGCCAAAGGGGAATACTACAGGTATATCCAGGGCAGGTTTTGCATCGGGCACTAACCTTTCAGCGATTCCCGAGAAAGCAGGAACAATTTCTGCCAGGATAACCCGAACGCCGTAGATTACAACTGCCACACCAGCCGAGAAGGTCAGCGACTGGATGAACAGGAACACAAACCAGTTGGTATCTCCGCCGAGGGCGGCCCGGTCTGCACCGGAAAGGAAGAATGCCGGCACCAGGAAAATGATCAGCATGATCATTCCAGTGGCCACCAGAGATTCTCGCAAGAAGCCTAATCCTTTCGGAAATGCCATATCTTCTGCGCTGGTTGTATCAGGATCGCCGCCTGTGACTTTGGCAGCCCAACCGGCCACAACGTAGCTCAGGGAGCTGAAGTGACCGATGGTCCAGTCGTCATTTCCGGCAACTTTGGTAGCCAGCGGCTGGGTCCAGGCAGGCATCAAGACCTGCAGGAAGCCCAGGATAACACCACCAACTAACCAGAGAACCCACCCACTCATGCCAATCACAGAGAAGGTAACAGCAAGAAGTGTGGCCATGTAAAGGCTGTGGTGACCGGTCAGCCAGATGTATTTAAAGGGGGTAAAGCGGGCAAACAGAATATTGAAGACAAACCCCAGGACCATGATCAGGGCAGCAGCCTGGCCAACTTCACCTACTGCGATGGCCACAATGGCCTCATTGTTCGGTATAACACCCTGAACGTTGAATGCCTGTTCAATCATAGGGCCAAGAACATCCAGGGAACCGATCAGTGTCACAGCACCTGCAACAAGAATAAAGAAGCCGATCGATGCTTTGATGGCTCCGGCAAGGGCATCTGAGAAGTTTTTATTTTCCATCGCTAAGTATCCCGCGAAGGCGGTTAACCCGACTAAGAGAGCTGGGACACTTAGGTAATCAACAAGAAATCCAATTATTGCATCCATTCATATCTCCTTGATAATTTTATTCGTCTAATTTTAATGCCGAGCGAATTCCTTCAATCAGGGCATCTAAATCCATGAAATTCGCAACAGCAATAATAGGTGCATTCACATCTCCGATACGATCAACAAGTTCGTTAGAGGTAACGATCAGGTCAGCATTGACAGCTAACCCTCTTGCTGTGCTGATATCAGCAAGTTCAACATCAGCAGCAATGTCCAAGGTCTTGAGGGCCTTGTCCATTTGCATCTTGAGCAGCATACTGGTTCCTACACCCATACCGCAAACTGCTAGAACTTTTAGTTTTTTTGTCAATTATCTTTCCTCCTATCTAGGCATATATTTTTTAATATTATTTTTTCCCGTTACCACCTCCTTTTATTCCGGACAGATATCATATTAACTGTACAATATTGCAGTTACATCATTAACTGTATCTGCGTCCAATAACTTACTAAATTTGTCTTGGTCTGTTAATATTTCAGCGATTTGCTTTAAAGCTTCCACATGCTGAGTATGGTCGAGTGCTCCGAGGGCAAATAAAATCTTCACGGGATCATTGGCTTCATTGCCGAAATTGATGGGAGGATTTAAGCGAACAAATGCCAGGCAGGTGGAAATTACACCATCTTCTGGGCGGGAATGGGGAATTGCTACCCCGGGAGCTATTACAATATATGGCCCCAATTCTTTCGTGGTGTTGACCATAGCATCAATGTACCGTTCTTCTGCCGCACCAGTATCGACAAGAAGTTGTCCCGACACCCGGACAGCGGATTCCCAATCAGCTACTTCAACAGATAACGCTATTCTTTCTACCGGTAATAATTCCTTTAGATTCGTCATCTAACTATAGAACTCCTTTTATGCGTATTAGTTGCGGTAAACAACAGTCTTTAGCCTGAACCTGTCTCCCCTGAAGTACCCTTTTGTGAGTTCTAGGACTTGACCGTTCAGATCGAATAAGACATGTTCGTCGTAGATTATTGGCTCGCCGTGGTTCATTCCTAAAAGGGATGCAATAGATCGGTCAGCGTAGATGGCAGAGATTGCGTGGTCAGCTTTGGCGATATTGAGGTTGTAGGTATTCTCTAAAGTACCGGTCATCGTTGCGGTGCTAAAGTCTATCTTTAACAAATCCGGATACAGTGCTGCCGGGAAATAGGTCTCATGCAAGACTACCGGTAGATCTGAAATAAGCCTCAAGCGGCGAAGCAGGATCACATCCTCATCGGGTCTAAGTTGAAGGATCCCGAGGATTCTTTCATCTCTGACATTTTTTTGTTTTAGTTCAAGTACTTTGGTAATAAACGGGATGCCTTGCCAATTTAACTCTTCAGATGTTGTAGTGAGTTTATAGGCCCAGTTCTGTTCCAAAATAGCAGAGCCAACATATGTTCCTTTACCGTGGGATTGCTGTATGATCTGATCTTCGATCAGGATCGATATCGCTTTTCTTAATGTTCCCCGGCTGATTTTCAACTTTGCCGCCAGATCAATTTCAGGGGCAAGTTTATACCCAGCAGGCCATTCTCCAGTGATGATTTTGGCTTTGATCCAGTTTGCCACCTGGATATAAAGCGGCATCGAACCCTGCTTGTTGAACAGATCTGCATCGCTGATCATACCGTGTTATTCCTTACCGTATTTTCAAGTCATACATCGCCAGGATATTTTCCAGCGGTGTATCCGCCTGGATATGGTGAGAGCTGGCCACAATATATCCGCCATTCATCGAAAGGTCCTTTATTCTAGCCTGAACTTCGTTCTGGACCCTGGCTGGTGTCCCGTTGGGCAGGGTATCGATAATATCGATGCCCCCATGAAATGACAATCGATCTCCAAACTCGTTCTTTAATCTCGCAGGATTCATGTCCTTGGCATCTGCCTGGATGGGATTGAGCACATCTACGCCCATATCCAGCAAACTTGGGATCAGGGGATAGATTGCACCATCGCAGTGGTACATGACTTTTCTGCCTTGGGATTTGCCCGCATCGACAAGTCTCTGATGATAAGGATAAATTTGCTTCCGCCACATATCTTTTGAAATCAGCAGGGATTCCTGGGTAGCGACATCATCGTAGAAATAAACCATGTCAATTCGATCCCCGGCGGCTGCCAGGAACCGCTTGGTTATCTCAACAAAAACCTCTGTCAGGCGTTCCATGATATAAAGAGGGATCTTGGAATCCAAAGCCATATCGAGTAAAAAATTATCCATTCCACGCAGCTGCCAGGCGATCTCAAAGATCGAACCCATCCGATAGCGCAAGTGATACTCCTGGTTGTCATCGAGTTGAGATAATAGATCAGGAACACCGGAAAAATCCCACCAGTCCGGTTCTGGCCAGGGATAATCCTGGCAATCGTTGACGCTCTGGGCCTCGCTCAACGGATACCTGGAAATTTCTTCGTAGGCTCCATAGGGATTTTCCTTAACCCGAAATATCCTTCCCCAGATGTCAAGTATGTCTTCATCGGGTGTGATCTGGCGCCACATCCGGTTGGGTGTGGACCGGCCCAGGGAGGAATACCAATCGATTTTAGCGCCGGGAATTAATCCATCTGCAGGCGGGGAAGGGAATTGGTCATAGGAAATGACCCGGCAGTCCACATGCAATTTCCGGAGCAGACCCTCCCATCGTGAGTCGTAATATTCAGATTGATTGGGAAATTCAGATATGGCAAGGGATTGGATCAGACTCTCCCAAATTTCCGGGACAGCCAGGAAATCAACCGGTGTCATGTCTGGTTGCTGGTGGTTTAATGCCTGGTTGACGCGCTTTCTGGGTGAAATGAACCTGCCTGATGGGGTCATAGCCGTTCCTAAAGGTACATAAAGGTCTATACACCTTTAGGATACAATCAGGTCAGGTTGTGTTCAAGTGATAATTGTCATAATTAAGTAAAATTTGATAATTGGGCAGGGTGCCCGATACCTATGAGCTGGTAAATACCTGACTTTTTATCTGTCTATAGAATAGCCTGATTAGCAAAATCGGTATTCTGCTTTCTTGTCCTGATCTGACTTTATAAAGTAACAACAATTCGGGAATTTTCTAAAGTCTGAGGGCCTGCACTATCCGCTCGTATTGGGTCACGATATAATACAAATAGAGTTGTTTGCCTCATCACTCCAATCTTCCCTTGGTGAGTCACCAGGTCTAAAAATAAATTAATACTCAGCACCAATATGAGGCTCATGGATCAAAACGGACTGTTACTGAGTTATATTCGGGAACCTCAAGCTGCCCAGGATGCCCTGCGTTTCCTGGGAAGAAAAGGCTTCCGTAAGAGGATCTTACTGCAGGCTAAATCGGAAAGACGAATATCCAGGATTGATCCGGGTAAACGCTTACGGACTGTTATAAAATTGGTGAGCGGCCTGATTATCGGAGCGGCAAGTCTGGTTCTTCTATTGACAGGAGTTCTCCCCGATATACTCCCTGATTTGGTTATAAATTATATTCTCTACAGCTTGATAGGATTTGGTATCGGCGGTGGGCTGGGTTGGTTCACCTCCCGGATATTTTTCCCTGGAATTTCAAAAGAAATCATTGCCAAACAATCCACCTGGCTGCGAAGCGGCGAGTCACTCTTGATCCTGGAAGCGCCTCTCCGATCTCTTTCCTCGGCCGTGCATTACCTGCGTGACTCGATAGAAACCGAGATTTCCATATTTGCTCAGCACCCCCGGCAAGTGTTCCAGCAGAAACCAGATCTGTCAGAACTAACTGCCCTCCCGCTTCCGCAAATTCAAGCCCATGCGATCCGGCTAGCCGGGGATCATCAGATTGAAATCCAGCGAAATTCAAATCGGGATCTGCTTAACAAGCTTGAGGATGCCCGCCAGAATATCCATGTTATTTGCGGCAACCTGGCTGAAGCTGTCCGCCTTGAACAGCGTCTGGGACCAATCGCGGAATGGATCCTGGATAACGAATATTTAATAGAAAGCCATGCTCGTGATGTTAAACTCAACCTCTCGAAATCTTTCTACCGGGAACTGCCAACTCTGTCTGGAGAACCCGATCGCCAGACACCCCGGGTTTATGCTTTGGCGAAGGAACTTATTTCCCACAGCGATGCCCGCATTGATAGTGAAAATATTTCCGCATTTTTGACTGCTTATCAGGATGTATCCCCGCTGACGATTGGTGAATTATGGGCGCTCCCTCTGTTGCTGCGGATCGCTCTCATCCAGCGGGTTGAGCAGCTGGCGCTCCTGTCCTGGCAAGGATTGATTGATCGAGAATTAGCTGATTTCTGGGCGAACCGGCTATTAGCAACTTTGCGCCGTGATCCGGATCAACTTTTTGCTGTCTTGGCTGAATTGGCGCAAGAACATGGTCGTCCGAGCCCATATTTCGCCATCCAGTTGAGCGGCCACCTTTATGACGAGGATGCAATACTTGTTCCCGTGCAGAGTTGGCTTGAACGCGCCATTAAAAGACCCCTCTCAGAGCTTCATTCAGGAGAACAATCCCGCCAGGCAGCCAATCAGATCTCAATTGGAAACGCCATTACCAGCCTTCGTCAGTTAAGTCTGCTGGATTGGCGGGATGTATTTGAAAGCCAAAGTCGGGTTGAATTGATCCTGCGCCAGGATCCAGCCGGTATCTATCCCCAGATGGACTTTGATACCCGCAATCACTATCGGAAGGAAGTGGAGGGTTTGGCGAAAAGGTCGGGAATGGATCAGATTGAGGTCGCCCGCAAGGTAGTTGAGATGGCCTCGACTGCTGAGGACAGGCAGACCTGGCAATCTCTCCTGAGACATATTGGTACCTATTTAATTGGTGGAGGGCGCAAGCAGTTCTCAAAATCGATTGGCTGCCGTGAGAAGTGGACTTTTAATGCCCTGGAATGGATCTATACTCATCCTGCTGGACTTTATCTGACTTCGATCACCTTGGTCACGGCTTTATTGCTGGTTCATCCGATCCGGCTCTTTATCAGGGGCGGGACGCCGGTAATGAATTTGGCTGTGCTCTTCCTGCTGGTTGTTCCTGCCAGCCAGATCGCAGTGGAATGGATTAACTATCTCATTACCCGGATCCTTCCGGCACGCCGGCTGCCGAAACTGGATTTCTCGGCTGAGGGCATTCCTGATCCTTATCGAACCCTGGTTATTGTGCCGATGCTGCTGACCAACGAATCAACCATTGTGAATGAAATCGAGAAACTCGAGGTACGACATGTTGGTAATCTGGATCATAATCTGGTATTTGGTCTCTTCTCTGATTTTATAGATTCTCCCGGGCCGACATCTGAAGAAGATGAGCATATGCTCTCGATTGCAGAACAGGGGATTCAAAACCTGAATACTCGCTACGGTGAGGGACGATTTTTCCTCTTCCACCGCCAGCGAAGCTGGTCCCAAACGGAGGGTAAATTTATTGGGTGGGAGCGAAAACGAGGCAAGCTGGAAGAACTTAACCGCTTGCTCCTGGGACTGCGGGGCGAGGATGAGCCAGCTATTCTTTATGTCGGAGAGGAAAACCATTTAACTGACATACGGTTTGTGATCACCCTTGATAGTGATACCCAGCTCCCGCGCGATAGTGCCAGACGCATGATCGAGACACTTGCTCACCCTCTGAATCAACCCCGTTTGGATCAAAACGGCCAGATTGCTCCGGGTTCATACACTTTGATCCAACCACGTGTAAGCTCCTCGCTTCCTAGCGCTGCAGCCACGTTATTCAGCAGGATCTATACGGATCCGGTAGGAACCGACCCTTATACCAAGGCTGTCTCGAATGCCTATCAGGATCTCTCAGGTGAAGGGTCTTATATTGGAAAAGGTATTTATGATCCCCGATTTTTCCAGGCTGTCCTTGAAAATCGTTTTCCAGATGAGTACCTGTTGAGCCATGATTTGATCGAAGGTGCTCATGTCCGAACCGGTCTGGCGACTGATATTGAGCTCTTCGACGAGTTTCCTGCCGATTACATCAGTTACAGTCTCAGAAAACACCGCTGGATCCGCGGCGATTGGCAGATCGCTGAGTGGATCTTCCCCAGGGTACCAGATAGGAAACTCAATAGGATATCCAATCCTCTAACCATTCTCAATCGCTGGAAGATATTCGATAATTTAAGACGAAGCCTTGTGCCAGCAGCCAGCGTAGGTGCACTGATTGCAACCTGGTTATTTTTTAACAATTTGCAGCTTTACGTTACGGTGCTGATTGCCAGTGTGATTCTGTTTCAATCCCTGGCTGGACCCCTGACCTGGGTTACATCATCACATGGCTTGCGCTCATTTTCTTTGCGCCAGATTCGCCATGACCTGACCCGGTCCCTGGCCGAATCAGCTATGCTGTTACACCAGGCAGGTTTGGCTTTGGATGCCATTATCCGTGTTTTCTACCGCCGGTTGATCAGCGGCAAGGGTTTGCTGGAGTGGACCACGGCTCAGATGACAGAATGGGGTGCCAGGAATAAAAGAAATATTTTCCAGTATTATTTCTGGTTGATCTCACTTCTCAGTTTGGCTTTTGGGATCAGCATATATCTGCTCAGTCCAGAGAGTCTTTTTTACGCCCTGCCCTGGTTGACCCTGTGGTTTTTGAGCCCGCTGATCGGATGGTTGCTAACAAAATCGGTGTCTCCTGAAGATTCCAAACTAACACTTCGCAAGAGGGAAATGCGGAAACTTCAGGTAGTTGCCCGCCGAACCTGGAGATACTTCGCCGATTTTATTGGACCAGATACTTCCTGGCTGCCTCCTGATAACTATCAGGTTTCGCATCAGGATCAGCTGGCAATGCGCACCAGCCCAACCAATATTGGTTTAGGTATGTTGGGCACTCTAGCCGCATTTGATTTCTCTTATCTGACCCTGGATCAGACCATCTATCGGCTCACCCAAACAATGGGTACAATCCAGCAGCTTGAGTTGCATGAAGGTCATTTGTTGAATTGGTACAACCTGGAAGACTTACAACCACTAAATCCGCGCTATGTGTCATCCGTTGATAGCGGCAATTTAATAGCCGCTCTCTGGACACTTGACCAGGGAATTAATGAGATCTGCAAGGGACCGCTTCTGAGTTCTTCGGCCATGAGTGGCTTAGCTGATACCGGAGAGATCTTTCTCGAGGAACTAATAAACGAGACAGCAAACCCGGAAATTCACGAGACTGCTTTAGAGATTATTAAGCTCGTCAAAGTAAAGCCTGATGGGGTTATTGATCTTATTCACTGTTTACGCCAGCTAGATCTAGCCGTTTCATACTTGAAAGAACTGATGCCTGGACCGGAAGGTGTCAAGGTGGGAGCTTATTATTGGGCTGAACAGCTTGTAAGTGAAATCTCAGCCTGGATCGAATTAATCGACAGGTATCTGGTCTGGATGGAGATCTTAGTAGAAAAACCAGAAGCAGTTATCAGGCGGGCAGGCTTGGGCAACCTGCTATCCTGCTGTCTCGAATTCAGTGACATACCTTCTCTAGATTCCCTGGCAGCTGGCATGGTAGGTGGGGAGTTATTTGATCTGGATGGTCTTCAGGATGAAATTCAGGATGACGAAATTAAGGATTGGCTGGATCGATTTGCAGAAGCTTTTTCCCGCGGAAAGTGGTTTGCTGGCGAAATGCTTGCCTCAGGCAAGAAACTTCAGACCGATCTAAAATTGTTTTCTAAAGGGATCAATTTGGGTTTTTTGTACGATCCAGTTCGACGTTTATTCTCGGTTGGCTATAACGTCACCTCCAACCAGCTGGATGGTTCCTATTACGATTTACTCGCCAGCGAATCGCGTCTGGGGAGTTATGTCGCGATCGCTCAGGGAGATGTTCCAGTTGAACATTGGCTGGCACTGAACCGGCCTTATAGCTCTCATGGACAACATCGTGTGCTTCTCAGCTGGACCGGGACCATGTTCGAGTATCTGATGCCGCTTTTACTGCAAAAAACGTTTCCTAATTCACTGCTAGACCAGGCCACCCGCGAAGCAACTTCACTGCAGGTTTCCTATGGCAGGGTTCGCAAAGTCCCCTGGGGTATCTCTGAATCAGCCTACGGAGATCTCGATTTGAATAAGACCTACCAATACAAGGCTTTTGGAGTTCCTTGGCTGGGTTTGAAACGCGGGCTGGATGAGGACCTGGTGGTAGCGCCTTACGCTTCAATGCTTGCCCTGCAATTGGAGCCGAAAGCAGTTGTCAAGAACCTTGATCGCCTCGACAGAAGAGGGCTTTTTAATGATTATGGGTATTTCGAGTCCATCGATTTTAACCGCAGACCCCGGGCAAATGCGGATCCAGGAGTCATAGTCCGAGCTTATATGGCCCACCACCAGGGTATGGCATTACTTGCTCTGGGAAATTATCTTCATGATAATAAAATGCAGGCCCGTTTTCATCGGGATCCCCGAGTAAAAGCGGCTGAACCGCTGCTCTACGAACGAGTACCAGTATCACCACCAATCCACCATATCTCAACCCGGGAAGAGATGCCATCCCACGTCGGATCTGCTGGAGTCGCCCCTTCCATCAGTAAATTCGACACAGCCCAAAGCATCACGCCCAAAGTCCAGCTTCTATCCAATGGGAAACTCTCAACGATGACCACCAATAGCGGGGGAGGGTATACGCGCTGGATGGATCTGGATGTTACCCGGTGGCAGGCCGACACCACAAAAGACGGTCAGGGTAGCTTCCTCTATTTGCGGGATGTGGACAGTGGTCAGGTCTGGTCGAATCTTTATCATCCGACCGCTAACGAACCTGATCGGTATTCGGTCCATTTTCCACTCGATCGAGCTGAGTATCGCCGGCGTGACAACGGGATTGAAACTCAGACAGAATTAATCATTTCCCCTGAAGATGATGTTGAGATTCGCCGGATTACATTAACAAATCGTTCCTTGCGAACCCGCCGGATTCAGGCTACCAGCTATTATGAACTCGCCTTGGCTCCCCATGTAGCCGATCGACAGCATCCAGCATTTAATAAGCTCTTCATCCAGACAGAAGCAGTGGATACCAGCGAAGCACTATTGGGCTATCGGCGCCCACGACAGGAAGATGAGCCAAACATATTTGCTGCCCACAGTCTGGACCTGGTAGGAGTATCTCAAACTCCCGGGTTAGACCAGTATGAAACAGATCGGCGTGTGTTTATCGGCCGCGGCCGGACTCTCCGTAACCCACTGGGAATTGATTCGGCACTTGGTAACACGCAGGGGTATGTGCTTGATCCAATCTTTTCGATCCGCCGGGAGATCCAGCTGCTGCCGGGTCAGAGCGCTCAGCTGATCTCATTCCTTGGTTTAGCTGAAACCCGTCAGCAAGCTTTGGTATTAGTGGACAAATATCATGATCCAGCCGTTGTGGATCGGGCTTTCGAAATCGCCTGGGCCTCAGCTCAGCTCGAGCTCAGGTTGCTGCGCATCCATCCAGATGACGCGCGACGCTTCCAGAAACTGGCAGGGTACATGCTATACCCATCGTCATATCTGCGACCTCCATCCGACCGCATAGGTGCAAATCAAAAAGGTCAATCCGGTCTTTGGCCTTATGGTATTTCCGGGGACATCCCAATCTTGTTGGTTACGATTGCCAATGTCGGGGATCTTGGGCTCGTCCGTCAGATTCTCCAGGCCCAGGCATATTGGCGAAGGCATGGCCTGCTGACAGATCTTGTTGTTCTTAATGAGGAATCAAGTAGTTATGACCAACCGCTTATGGATCGTTTGGAACGTTTGATACAATCATTCATTATGCTGGAAGGCAAGGATCAGCCCGCAGACATTTTCCTGTTGGCAGTTGACCAGCTTCCCCCGAAGACTTAATTTTGATTCAAGCTGTGGCCCGGGTTTCCCTGGTTGCGGCCCGGGGACCCCTGGCTCAGCAAATTGGGATTCCCTTTGAAGTTGTTGAAGAACCTGCTCAGTTAGTGACAAAACGGATCGAGGAGGAACCTTCCCGCCAGCTGCCGTTTATGGAACTTCCTTATTTCAACAGCCTGGGTGGATTTAGTCCTGATGGACGGGAGTATGTGATTTACCTGGGTGCCGACACAAACACTCCGGCACCCTGGGTTAATGTGATCGCCAACCCCACCTTTGGCACCCTTGTCAGTGAGACAGGAGCTGGATTCACCTGGTATGGGAACAGCCAGCGCAATCGTTTGACACAATGGTCCAATGACCCGGTTCTGGATCCGCATTCAGAGGTGATCTATATCCGGGATGAGGAAAGTGGGGCTTATTGGAATCCGACTGCTGGTCCAATAAGAGAGACCAATGCCTACCGGATCAGTCACGGAGCGGGATATTCCCGTTTTGAGCACAACAGTCACTCTATTGAGCAGCGCCTGATCGTTTTTGTGCCATCGGATGAGACAGGCGGCGCTCCACTCAAGATCAGTAAACTGACACTTCGTAATGACTCTGCAAAAACACGTCGGATCAGCGTTACCTATTATGTGGAATGGACACTCGGGGAACAGCGTGAGGATACTCAGCAGCATATTGTCACCCAGTGGGATCCTGATTCTGGTGTGATCCTGGCCCGGAATGGCTACCACCCCGAGTATGGTGACCGGGTTGCTTTTGCTGCGATCAATCCCTCACCTGATTCTTTTACATGCGACAGGACTGTTTTTCTGGGGCGGAATCAAACCAGCGCGAACCCCTCTGCCATGGAGCGAACTGCATTGGCAGGGCGGTTCGGCGCGGAACATGATCCCTGTAGTGCCTTGCAGACAAAACTTGAAATAAAACCGGGAGAATCCGCTGTTGTAGTTTGTTTATTGGGTCAGGCAGATTCAGCAGCTGAAGCGGAGGAGTTGATACGAGAATACCGGTCGGTTCTGAATGTTGAACAGGCCTTGGAAAACACTCAATCATACTGGGATCAGATCCTTGATGCTGTCCAGATTGAAACACCAGAGCTATCGGTGAACTATCTATTGAACCGCTGGCTGCTCTACCAGAGTTTAAGCTGCAGGATCTGGGGGCGATCAGCATTTTACCAATCTGGGGGCGCGATCGGATTCCGGGACCAGCTCCAGGATGTCGCCGCGTTCCTTTTAGCTGCCCCAGCTCTGGCCCGGGAACACATCCTGCTGGCTGCTAGCCGGCAGTATTCAGAAGGAGATGTTCAGCATTGGTGGCATCCGCCCGGCGGGGCAGGTATCCGATCGCGTATCTCTGATGACCTGCTCTGGCTTCCCTATCTTACTGATCAATATATTCAGGTAACAGGAGACGATAGCATTCTCCACGAGCAGATCTCTTTTCTGATAGCTCCTCAGCTTGAACCTGGTCAGAATGAGATTTATCTTCAACCGCAAATTACACTCGAGAAAGAGACTCTCTTTGAGCACTGCCGGCGAGCGCTTGATAAAGGCCTGACGAGGGGCTCTCACGGGCTCCCTCTGATAGGCTCAGGCGATTGGAATGACGGCTTGAATCGGGTTGGCGAAGGTGGTCTTGGTGAGAGTGTTTGGCTGGGCTGGTTTTTGATCGATGTCCTGGACCGAATGGAAAATATGGCCAAGATTGTAGATAAAAGCGATCTGGCAGCCTACTATCGCCAGGAATCAGATTCGCTTGAAGTGCGCCTTGAAAGATCAGCTTGGGATGGTGATTGGTACCTGCGGGGGACCTTTGATGATGGCAGCGCCTTGGGATCATCTGCCAATCTCGAGGCCCGAATAGATTCCCTGCCACAATCCTGGGCTTGGATTAGCGGAGCAGGTGATCCAGAACATAAAAAAACAGCATTGGAATCGGCTTGGCAGGAGCTTGTCCAGATCAATGAGAAACTGGTGTTGTTGTTCAATCCGCCTTTCGACATCAGCAAACCATCTCCGGGATATATCCAGGGATATCCTCCAGGCGTGAGAGAAAATGGTGGACAGTATACCCATGCCGCAGCCTGGTTAGCAATGGCTTTTGCTCGTCAGGGTGATGGCAACCGCGCCGGGGAAATCCTGCGTATACTCAACCCCATTGAACATACCCATGATGTTTCAGATGTCTGGCGCTACACTGTAGAACCTTATGTTGTTGCGGCAGATGTTTATAATCTACCTGGTAGGATAGGTCAGGGAGGATGGAGTTGGTACACAGGGTCTGCCGCCTGGATCTATCGGGTCTGGATTGAGGAAGTCTTAGGTCTAAAAAAGCGGGGAGATCAGTTGATAATCGATCCAGTGATCCCATCCTGGTGGGACAAGTTTACGGTCCAACTGCGTCAGGCAGGAGCGCTGTACGTCATAGAGGTCTTGAATCCCGATCACATCCAGCGAGGAGTCGCCTGGATTGAGCTAAATGGTAAGCGCCTAGAAGAAAAATTCATCACGCTCGACGCGGAACCTGTTAAGCACATTGTTCAGGTCATGATGGGATCAGGTTTGTCGTAGCACAATAAAATAGGCAATCCTGCTAGATGAGAAGAACTCTGCTGCAGATTGACCCGCACTCACCGGCCCAATCCTTCTTAGATTAAAGCCAGTTTGAGAAGGAATTCTTTATTATGAGTTTGCTTGACTGGTTCCCAAAAGATACGTGTCATTCTTTGTGAATGTGCAATAGTATTGACAATATTTTTCAGGGACTATCCGGTGAACTTGCCTAACTTCCGCAGATTTGAATTAATATTTCCTTACCAGATTTCCTGTTGAAGACGGCAGTCAATCCAGGTTCGCAATTTTGGGGTCAATTTGCCAACCCGAGCTTCGATCCAGCCCAGATCACATCCCACAAGAGCAGATTTTGCCTGCCACGATAAATCATAACCTTGCAGGGCTCGGCTGCCTAGATCAGTGAGTTGGCCAATAAAACTATCGTCCACTGCTGCCCGTTTCAGGACACGGAGAATCTCTTCCGCTTCTCGGTTCTTTCTTGGATAGTCAAACACCCAGGGAAAAACTTTATTTTCTTTGAGAACGAGTTCTAGTACCATTTTTACTCCTATCAAAACAAGTAGAATCTTTTTCTGACTTGCTTATTAATACCATTGCCAGGAGTATACATAGGAAACCGCTCTGATACATCGGACAGATAGCTTATCTTTGATGAAAACAAGTAAGCATTTATGCTTACTTGTCTGGAGAGAAGCTTGATTCTGCCCTGGCGGGGGACTATAATCTCAGCAGTACGTATCGTACAAACAGGACACTATGGATAAGATCAGAATTCTTCTTGTCGAAGACCATCTCCTCGTCCGTGAAGGTACGAGAGATCTGCTCAATCGCCAGCCTGATATTCAAATTGTGGCAGAAGCAGGGGATGGAGAACAAGCAGTTAACCTGGTTGCTGAGTATTGCCCAGATATAGTCATTATGGATATCGAGCTGCCTAAGCTAAATGGCATTGAGGCTACTAAGCGAATTAAAGCCTCAAATCCTGCGATTTCGGTTTTGGTGCTTACCGCGTACGACAACGATCAATATGTATTTGCGTTATTGGAGGCAGGTGCAGCCGGTTACTTGTTAAAAGATGCCAGCACTAACGAACTGATTCAAGCAATTCGCGCCGTGCATGCAGGTGAGTTGGTTCTCCACCCGCTGGTTGCTCGAAAAGTGATCAATCACTTTGCCAAGGGCGCAAG
Organism: uncultured Chloroflexia bacterium; assembly: GCA_963751575.1. Lineage (GTDB taxonomy): Bacteria > Chloroflexota > Anaerolineae > Anaerolineales > UBA11858 > B10-G9. The sequence goes on from CAVVUX010000002.1 coordinate 990,832, forward strand.
AACTGATTCTGTTAATCAGACCGTCGAGTCAGACATTCTTACAGGAAGAGAAATGGATGTGCTTAAGTTAGCAAGCAAAGGACTGACCAACCGTGAAATCGCCGAAGAACTTAATATTAGCTTCCGTACAGTTCAAGCTCACTTGAGCAATGTTTTTGGCAAATTAGAAGTAGGCTCACGGACAGAAGCAGTCTTGCACGCTTTGAGCAGGGGTTGGCTGATTCTGGAAGACACAATTTAAGGGTAACCAGATTAATAATAAGATGGAATCTCCTTTTTCTAAACCGAAATCCCCAGGTGAACTAGCCCTGAACCCAAGCTGGAAATCGGATTTTATTAATCCATCCACCTGGATCGTCATCACTGCGATGGTCACGATTACAGTCTTTCATTATTTCAGGGTAAATTTACTGCCGCCTGCTGTCAATGCATTTTTGAACCGCCATGCGGTAGACCGAATTCTGTTCATGTTTCCGATTGTTTTTTCTACTTATTCATTAGGTCGAAGAAGCGGTTTATTTTTCCTGGCTATGACCGGCCTGATTATGTTTCCGCGAGCATTTTGGATATCTTCTTATCCTGTCGATGCACTGATTGAAACGGCAGCGGTGATCCTGGTCGGATATTATGTGATTCGAATCGTCAGCTCTCAGGCCGAAGAAAAAGTATTAAGACAGTACTCCGAATTGCATCAATTACAAGTCCTGCAGCGCTTAAATAAGGTGGCAGAGCAGATCACCTCGGAGTTGGAACTTGATCGGATTCTAATAAAAGTACTTGAAATTGCTGAAGAACTAACAATGGCTGATGGTGGAGGGATAGCGTTAATCGATCCCGATGGCGGTAGTATCAAATACCAATATCTCCACAATTTACCCCAGAGTTTATCCAAGGTAACTTTCTTGAGTGGAGTAGGGGTTGCGGGTGAAGTTATCAGCACCTGCCGTCCTGTAATTGTCAAAGATTACCAATCTTATCCCACAGCGCTCCCGGAATTCTTGGAAGCCGGTTTGACAGATGTTGTATCTGTGCCAATTATTAAAGGGGAGCATATTATTGGCGCGATGACCTTGGTAAATACACATGGTGGAAAACAGTTTTCAAATGGAGATCTGGACATTCTATCCGGAATTGGCCGTTTGGCAGGCATCGCGATAGATAATGGACGTCTTTATGAACAAATGCGTTTTTATGCCCGGATGATTACTGACGCCCAGGAAAGTGAACGCAAGCGTATCGCCCGAGAATTGCATGATGATACTGTTCAAATGCTGATAGCTCTCTCGCGGCAGATCGAGAGCCTGCTGACAAACCTTGATTCAATTCCGGAAATCAAGTTGGGGGATATAACCGCACTGCAAGTATTGACCGGAACAGCAATTCAGGATTTACGGCGCTTCATACAGGACCTGCGTCCTTCTTTGCTCGATCACCTGGGATTGATTGCTGCCCTTGAAGATCTGGCTCATGGACTGGCAGAAGATAATATCACAGCTGATTTCCAAATATTTGGCGAACTGCAGCGGTTAACGCCAGAGGAAGAACTTATTCTATTTCGTATAGCCCAGGAGGCACTTAATAATTTAAGGAGGCACTCAGGAGCCTCAGAAGCTTTGATACAGATTAGATTTAAACCGGATATGTTGCGTTTAACGATTGAGGATAATGGGATTGGTTTTGATATGCCTAGGCGATTAGATGATCTTGTTTCCACTGGAAAACTGGGATTACTCGGCATGCAAGAGCGTGCCCGCATGTTGGGCGGAAATTTGAAAGTTCAAGCAGCAATAGATGAAGGTACTACAATTATCGTCGATGTGCCGCGATCGTTCTAACACCGCTTGATTTGGGAAAGCATATTAGCAAATAGCTGAACATCAAGAAAATTGACCTGCCTCTTGTAATTTGGTCCATATGCCTGATGAGAGGCTGGTATTATGAGAAATTTAAACAAAAAAGGTAAGCTTAGCCCGTTTAATGTCAGGAAATCGTCTTGCGCTCGTATCTGAAGAAGAGCAGGGCAATGGATAAGATCATTGAGCTGGGTCACAGAAGCTTAAAGCAGTCAAAGCGAGGTGATTCTATAGTAACTTTTAAGTAATTTGTTCACATTTTTTAAGATTAGGGTCAGTTATTAAAGAGGGTGGAACTAGGTTTTAACTTCTTGACTGGGTTTTTTTGAACCTTGATAAGAATTTAAATGATATACTTGAGTAAGTGTTTTTATTAAAATATCCCAAAGCTCCTATACTGAAGGTACAGACCAGAATCGTTCAAAGATTTTTGATCCTGATTTTGGTTTTTTCTTTGTTTGGTTTCCCCTCCCAATCTGTTCACGCGCAGGGTTCCTGGGGTGATGATTTTGATTCCTACCTGGTAAACACTCAGCTGCATGGCGTGGCTGGTTGGAAGGGCTGGGATAATAATCCCAGCTTTGGAGCGCTTGTTGCTAATGCTCAATCTAGAAGCAGCCCCCATTCGGTAAACATCACTGGAAACTCTGACCTTGTCCAGGAATATTCTGGGCATACATCAGGCCAGTGGGTGTATACAGCCTGGCAGTATATACCAGCGGCGTATACAGGAGAGGGCTATTTCATTTTATTGAACACCTATAACGACAGCGGTGCCAAATATTGGTCGGTCCAGGTCCATTTTCGCTCCTCTAATAACCGGGTTATCTCGGATTTTGATGCCAGCTGGGTGCCGATGGTGCGGGGAAGATGGGTAGAACTGCGGGTTGAAATTAATCTCGATACTGACAGGCAGACTTTTTATTACGATGATCAAATTCTCTATCAGAACAAGAGCTGGAGATCAGGCGTGTCTGGTACCGGCCAGGCAGCGATCGAAGCGGTGGACCTGTTTGCTTTCAATTCCACACCAATTTATTATGACGATCTGAGCTTGAAATCTGCCAGTTCGACAATTGTATCTTCAGCAGCAAATCCGTCAGAATTTGGTCAGGATGCGTTGCTGACAGCCACTATCAGCTCCCTCACAACAATTGTCGTTCCACCAAGCGGCACGGTTGATTTTTACGAAGGATTGACTTTACTGGGCAGCAGCCCAGTCGATGCCAGTGGACAAGCGAATATCGCCCTCTCGGGATTGGGTCTTGGTCCTCATAACATCACGGCCAACTACAGCGGCGATGTAAACTACGCTGCCAGCAGTGGATTGATTGTTCAGAATGTCGCCGATACCACTCCTCCCAGATTATCATTTGTGAACTCGAACCAGGATACAGGGGATGGAGTCCTTTCCCCCGGTGAGATCACAAATGTCGATATTACCCAAATAATCGCCACGTTTTCAGAAAGTGTGTTGGACCCGATTGGCAATACTGACCCTGATGATGTCACAAACCCTGATAATTACAGCCTGATCCTGGATCCTGCTTTATCTGCCATGCCGATATCCATTGACAGTGTTGTCTATCAGGCAGCGAGCAGGACAGCAACCGTATCTGTAAATGGTGGCCTCCCCCTCGGTCCTGGCGCTTATGAATTCACTATTCAGGGAACGCCCAGTATCCAGGACCTCCAGGGGAATCCACTCGATGGCAATGGGGACGGTACCGGGGGTGATGATTACACCCTTGGATTCAGTATTCTTCCGGATCGACTCCCTGAAACCGGGTATCCACCAGGGAAACAATCTCCCCTGCCGGATCAAACGGAGTCCAGATCATACCCTGCAACGGGCCTTCGATTAATGATCCCAAAATTAGGAAAAGACCTGGGTATCGTCGGTGTTCCCCTGGTAGATACCGAATGGAAGGTAGATTGGTTAGGAAGCTCTATAGGTTATCTGGAAGGTTCGGCGTTTCCGACTTGGAAGGGGAATACGATCCTTACCGGCCATGTCTACCTGCAAAATGGCCTTCCAGGACCTTTTGTCAACATTGATAAGTTGAAATACGGGGATCAAATCCAGATTGAAGCCTGGGGTTTGATCCACACGTACATGGTTGTTGAAACCACATTTCTTGAACCGAACTCACCCGAAGCTCTGAAACACTCCGATCAAGATCTAGTCACCTTGATCACCTGCCGAAAATTTGATCAAGAATCTGGCTTGTATTTGTATCGAACTGTGGTTCGCGCTGTTCTCATATCCGTCTCTGAGTAAAATTAATCTGGGTTAATGCTGGCGGAATTAGGATCCGGATGCCAGGTACCCATGTATCTTTCAGCACATTTTGATTCTATCTAGAAAGATCATGAACTCGCTTAACCTTCAAATTGTTAGGGCAGCCCCTTGCCAGCATCTCAAAATCTGAACTTCTCTAATCCAAAGCTGTATTAGTTAGGGTAAGCGTAGGCCTTTTATAGAGTATAAATGGCAAGGATTGCACTTTCTGCACGTATTCCAGGTTTATGCGTAGGATTGGGGATTTAATAATTTACCGTCTGGCCAAAATACAGACAGGGATTAGAGGTTCTATGGCCACTAGACAAGCTAAATCCCGGACATACAATCAAAAACCAGCCATTTTCGCCTTTAAATTCTGGCTAATATACTATTGCTCGACATCTGGGGGCTTAAACCAACCAAAATCATCATTAATAATATTAACTTGGATTCGGCACCTGGCTTACGCCATAATCGAAATATTTAGGAGATCAATCCACTTCAACAAATTTTTCGCGTAATTCATCAATTCTCTTTTCTTCGATTTGTGCTTCTCCGCCTTTCACCCAAAATAGTAAAACAAACGCACATATCTCACAGAAAACAATGAAAGGAAACATCAGGAGATATCTATCGTTTCCCATGCCTCTGCCAATAACGTCGAATACGAAACCGATGATAATTGGTCCAAAAACATAAGCTGCTTGATTGAAGGAATAATAAATGCCGGTATAAGCGCCTTCATCGCTTCGGGGTGCTAAGGCCCATAAAACGGGAAAAACATTGACGATGACCGTCATCCAGAAAAAGCCAACCGGCACAAATAAAATTGCGATCCAAATTGGCTCTTTTAAGGTCACTACACCAGATAAGATTGACATAACTATAATCAAACCAGTAGTGCCTAATCTGAGAGCCTTCTGACGGCCTATTTTTTGGCCAATTAGTCCCGATACAAAAGCAGAAAAATCATCGACGCTGTGTAAATTAACAGGAGTTGTCCTGCTATGGTATCGTCAATGCCAAGATAATTAATCGCAAAAATGGTAAAGAAAGCTTCGATTGACGCAAAAGCTGTATATGAAAAATAAACATAGATCATCAAAAATAACATGCTGCGGTCTTTTCCAAATAAAGCGTTTTTGAAATAGTTCCAATCCCTCTTTTCCTTTTCAGAATACTTGCCAGGTGCTTTAAGTTCAAAAGTTGTAGGATCTATCTCGATTGGAGCTTCGCTGATTTCTAGAAACCTGTCGCCTGTTGGTGTTTCTTTGATTGTCAGGAATAATGCCGCCAGGATGATGAGCATGACAATGGCGATGATTGGAAAACCAAGGTACCGGGCGTCGAAAACCGAAATGCCAGGCCGAAAAATACTAATTAATGTAGGCAGCAAGAAAGCCAAGATCGCTCCTCCATTTGCAACCAATTGTTGTATACCGCTGCCTTTGGATCTAACTGAGTCGGGAGTGTAATCAGCCAGCAATGTCAGCGCTGCACTTCGGTAGAATGCCATCGCAATATTGAAGAGGAATAGAATTGCAATTAAACCAAGCAGTACTTTGAACAAAGGCGTGATGATAAAGAAAAAAGCAGCTGATACTACTCCAAGGATAATAAAGGGCATCCTGCGTCCAAACTTGCTCTTAGCGCGATCACTCAGCATTGCAAAATATGGTTGGAGCAGTAAGGCTAAAATATTATCCAGCACCAGTATGGCGCCGATAACAGATTGTTGACCAATGATGCCGAATAATAATATATCTTTGGGAACCAAACCAAATTGACTATCCCCTAATAACAATGGCACTGCTAGGTTGTAATACCCTAATCCTGCCAGGACAGACATGAATCCGAGGGATAGTAAAATTGTTCGTTTGATATTCAACGAGTTTGGTTGGTTGGGTGTCATTCGTGGTTGATAATTAGCAATCGTGGCGCTCATGGTTGCTCCTCTGGTCTTCTTTCTGAATTGTATCAACAACGATCCTTATTAGGAATGAATTGCATAATTAATCTGGACCACTTTTAACGTTAGTGCAATTTGATAATCTTGGGCTCCTAAAGCAAGGATCGACTTTGTTGGCAGCCACTCGATCTTGACAGCATAGCCGCGAAGAAATGTGCTCCATCTCTGATTTTGAGGAACCTGGCCTAACCGTAAACCCGGTTAGATTCTAGAGGGCAGGGGTCTAGCTTATTTTTGCGCATAACCAGCTAATGATTGTGAGGGAAACCAGACTTAATGCGCTCGAGCGGGGGCATTATTTATTCATTTGGCTATCCGTATTTAATGATTGCTGGGCAATAAAATCAGCGTCCACTTGACATCACCATCAGATATGTGTAAAATGAACAGTAATTAATTAATTAATCAATTGAATTAAATAATCCTTATTTCTAAAAAAATGCCTGACGGACACTTCCTGGGGAGCAATATCACGCAGGTTAAAACCCACAATTTGCAAGCAATGTTGATGAGCTTGTTGTACGCGGGTGAACTCTCGCGGGCTGAAATTGCCAAGCGCACAGCTCTTTCATCTGCGACAATCACGAACTTGGCCAGCGAGTTAATCGACCAGAAAATAATTACTGAGGTTAAACCCACGGTATCAGAAATACAAGGCAAACGGGGAGTAGGACGCCCTCAAAAGATGCTGCGTTTCATTCCGAACGCCCGGTACGCTATTGGTGTGCATATCGGGGTGGGTATTTTTCGAGTCGCTGTTACAAATTTGCAGGCTGAAATAATTGAGAATTGCATTGTCAACATGGAAAACGAATCATCAGCCGTTGCCGTGCTGGACCAAATAGCAGCCGAGGTTGACAACCTGATTTCCAAAACAGCTATTGACCGCCAGCGGATACTTGGTGTTGGAGTTGGCGCATCTGGACTGGTCAATCACGACAAAGGTTTGAATGTCTTCGCTCCCCGGTTAGGGTGGGAGAATGTCAATATCAAAGAAATCCTGGAAACCAAGCTGTTATTACCGGTAAGTGTAGATAATAATGTGCGAGCGATGGCTATTGGGGAAGCGTTCTTCGGCGCTGGAAGGGAGGTCAACGTTTTGGCGTTTGTATATGGGCGCAGCGGCGTTGGTGCCGGCTTCGTGGTTGATCGGAAGGTCTTTCGCGGCAGCGGCGCAGGAGCGGGGGAAATTGGCCACACCATTATGGTGCCAGAGGGCGGTGACCCCTGTCATTGCGGCCAAACCGGATGCCTGGAGACATTGGTGACAGAATCGGTAATTGTCAAACAGGCGAGCGAAATAGCCCAGCAACATCCAAATAGTCTCATAGCACACTACCTGGATCAAGATAACGGGGTACCCCAGATCGACAATGTCTTCACTGCAGCTCGGAAAGGTGACGAGTTAATCAAGGAGATGATTGACTCCCAGATACATTATTTGGGTATATCTCTGGCAAACTTGGTCAATATCCTGAATCCAGAAATCATCTTTTTGGGTGGAGTCTTTGCTCAGGGCGATGATCTAATCCAACCGGTTGCAAGTCGGGTAATGCGGGAAAAGGCTTTTTGTGATCTGGGTGAGGATGTCAGGGTTAAATCAACAAGCTTCGGCTGGCGGGCTGGTGTCATCGGGGCAGCAGCTTTGGCTCTGATGGATTTTTTCTATCAACGATCAGATGGGACAACATGAGTAATCTTAAGATAGCATTTATTCCACTGGCTCGAACTACATTTGATATCCCATTTGCCAATGAAATGGCCAATGCGGCAAAAAATCTGCTGCAAAGTGCTCACCAGAAACTTGTCAGCCCGACGGATCTAATCACGGATGGGCCTGGCGTTGACCAGATTATTCAAGATTTAGCCAATCAAGATCTTGATTTGGTCGTTATCTTTCAGGCTACTTTCGCGGATAGCTCGATGGCGATGGAGCTTGCCAGGGCTATAGATGCCCCCATTTTTCTCTGGGCCGTGCCTGAGCCGCATACCGGGGGCCGGATTAGATTAAACTCATTTTGTGGCATTAATTTGGCAGGCCATGCCTTGACCAGGAGTGGCATCCATTATGGCTATGTGTATGCTGCACCCGACGATTTAACTGTTCTTGATAAGATAACAGTCTACGCAAAAGCAGGTCGCGCCCAACAGATTCTGAAAAACGCTAAATTAGGTCGTGTCGGTGAAAATCCTGCTGGATTCGAGACCTGCTTGTTCCGACCAGCTGAAATTAAGGATCGGTTTGGTGTGGAAATTGTTCAACTGGACCTGGAAGAGGATATTTTCTCCCAAATGCGCATAGTCAAGCCAACAATTACTCAGCCGGTCAAAGAGATTCTATCTACGAAGGTAAATAATCTGGACGAAATGGACGCGGAGGCGGTTCATGGGTCTCTCAGCGCTTATAGTGTATTAAAAGATTTAGCCGGGGCAAGGGATATTCAGGGGTTTGCTGTACGCTGTTGGCCTGAATTCTTCACAGAATCAGGTTGCGCGGCTTGTGGTGCGATGTCAATGCTCTCCGATGAAATGATCCCGTGCAGCTGCGAGACAGATGTCAATGGCACGATCACTCAACTTCTTTTGCAAGCTGTCAGTGAGAGCCAGTCCTTCGGGACAGACATGGTCTCTATAGATGAGGAGCGTGATGCTCTGGTGATCTGGCACTGTGGATTAGCCCCACTCTCCATGGCAGACCCGCTGAAACCAATTGGAGTCACAAATCATTCCAACAGGAAACTTCCCTTGCTGTTCGATTTCACACTTAAACCAGGGGAAGTGACTGTTGCCAGGTTATCAGAAGCATCGGGAGAATATCGCCTGGTATTGGGCCGGGGAGAAATCATTTCCAGCCCCAAAAATTTTTCTGGAACATCGGGTTTGCTGAAATTTGATCAGCCAGCTCGGAAGGTCATAGAGAAAATATTGGACGCGGGATTGGAACATCATATTTCCTTAACCTATGGTGATCATACCGCAGTTCTGTCAGCATACGCTAAACTTGTCAATCTTCCAATTACCTGGATCAGCTGAGGAGGCGATTATCGATAAAATAAAAAATCATTCCACTACTTTAAAGCCAAGATTCAATTAAGGAGAAAAAATGAAGAAGATTTTGCTTGGAATACTTTTGATTACTGCCCTGCTGCTCACAGCCTGTGGTGGAGCAGCAGAACCGACTGAAGCTCCAGAAGCTCCCGCAGCCACAGAAGTGCCTGTTGTTGAAGAAGAGGTAGCTGAAGAAGTCGAAGAAATGGCTCCAGTCGAACTTCGATTCACGTATTATGCAGATGGTGTAGAAGCTGATGTTATGCAAGGTTTGCTCGATGCTTTTATGGCTGAAAATCCTGCGATAACTGTAGTGCTGGATGTAGTTCCTTATGCTACCATCGACGAACAGCTTCCTATCCAGGTAGAGACGGGTGAAGGACCTGATCTGGCGAGGATCACCAACTTTGGCGCTTACAGCGGTAAACTTCTTGATCTGCGTGGTTACCTGGCTGATACTGCATTTTACGAAGCCAATTTCCCGGCCCCAATTCTGAACGCTCTTGGATATGGAGGCTATCCTGATGCTTTCACCGTCACCGGTCCCTTCGTCAATGTGACCTTGTTCGAGCAGGCTGGAATTGATCTGCTTGGTGAAGGTGCAACATGGGCTGAGTGGACTGAAGCGACCAAAGCAGTTGCCGAGGCCACCGGCGTGCAGTACGCCATCTCGATTGACCGCACTGGTCACCGCTTTGCAGGTCCGGCTTTGAGCATGGGTGCCACCCTGATCGACGCCGATGGTAATTTCATGGTTTCCGATCTTGGTGCTTTTGCTGAGGTATTAAATGGCTGGCACGAAGATGGCATCACCCCCGCCGAAGTCTGGCTGGTCGGCGATAGCCTGAACAACTGCATCGATTACTTCAAGAGCGGCGATCTGGTAATGTGCATGACCGGCTCCTGGCAGATCAATGGTGTGGCTGCTGATGTTGGCGACGCCTTTGACTGGGCTGTAGTACCCAATCCGACAGGTGATGGCGGATCCACAGGCGTTGCTGGTGGTTCAGCTGTTGTCGCTTTTGCCGACACTGAGTACCCGGAAGCTGTTGCAATGCTGGTGGACTACCTGATCCAGACTGAAAATTACAGTGCATTCTCGGCAGGTACGTTAGCGCTGCCTGCCCACACAGGAGCTGCTGCAGCTGGTGTTGAGTTCCAGACTGACAATCCTTCCGTTCTGGGTGCCCTGGCCGCGTACACTGCTGAAGTGCCCAAACTGGCTGATGCTGCTGTAGGACTCAACGTGCATCCTTATGCCTTTGCCTACTATCGCAACTCTGCCAACCGCATTGCGCAGTACCTGGCAGGAGAGCTGACACTGGTGGAAGCTCTTGAAAATCTCCAGCAGGATATCGATGACGCAATCGCTGAAGCTGGTGGATAAAAACCAGTCACTAAGTTAATCCATTGTTTGGGCGCAGAAAACTATAAGATCAGATTAGTCCTGCGCCCAAACAATACTTGGAGGGTCTTAACATGACAATTCAATCCCTTGGAAAATCTATTAAGAGTACCTCCGATCGGTTGTCTTCTGGCATCTTGTCTTTCTTTGTTTCGATTACCGATCTGATCTTTGGCACGCTCCAGCGCTGGATCGGCCTCAAGGGAATGCCGTATGTATTTGTGCTGCCCAATCTGCTAATCTTTGGAGTTTTTATTCTATTTCCTATGCTGCTCAATTTTGTTTATGCCTTCACCAGGGGGACGGATTTTTTCCTAGATCAGCGCACCTGGGTGGGAACAGCGAATTTTGAACAGCTTGTAACATGCGAAAATTTTCTTGATCCGAACACTTGCCGGGAGGATCTTTTTTGGCGAGCACTATTCAATACTGGAGGGTATGTTGTTTTTCAGGTAGGCTTGATGATGCTTGCCTCACTGGTTACCGCAATTGTGCTTAATCGCAAGATCAAAGCACGCGGTTTCTTCCGCAGTGTGTATTTCTATCCTGTCTTATTATCCCCCATCGTCGTAGCATTAATCTGGAAGTGGATCTTGCAGGAGAATGGTTTGTTTAACGGCATTCTGATTGCTCTGGGAAGTGAAAAAGTGCCGTTCCTGGTCGATGCCCAGTGGGCCAAGTTTTGGGTGGTGATTATCAGCGTTTGGGCATTTATGGGCTTTTACACTCTGATATTGCTGGCAGGATTGCAGGCAATCCCAGCCGATTTATATGAAGCAGCCTCGATTGATGGTGCCAATGGTTGGCATAGTTTTTCCAGAATCACGCTGCCCCTTTTAATGCCCTCCATATTTGTGGTGCTGGTTTTGTCGTTAATACGGGCGGTACAAATATTCGATGTGGTCTTTGCCTTTACAGGCGGTGGACCGGGAACAGCAACGCTTTATTTGGTGCAATATATTTACAGTAAAGGTTTTGCGAGCCCGAGCAGACAATTTGGATTGGCTGCTGCAGCATCACTGATCATGGCCGGTGTGTTGATTATTATTGACACTAATTCAGCAATTTGTGCAGAAGGAGGAAGCGTAAGATGGGCAAAATATTGAAATTTCTCACTCGTACGCGTGGCACTGAAAAGCTGCACTTCACCGATATTCTCACTTACATTTACCTCGGTTTGGGTGTGATCGTCATGTTCGGACCAGTTCTGTGGCTTGTTCTTTCATCCTTCAAAACTTCTGCAGAAGTCGTCAAGTTTCCGCCGCGTTTGTTGCCTTACCGGCAGGAGACAATTGAAGTCGACGGATATGATGAGCCTTTACCCGTTTATCCTGTCACCCTCGAGGATGGCTCGACCGCAGAACTTGCCCAGATTCGCCGGATCGGTTTGGAGCGGCAGTTGATCGATCCCAATAATCCCGCTGAAATTATTAAAGCTCGGCTCGAAGTGACTGTGCCAGTTGAATCAGTCTCCTTTAATTTGGATAATTTTATCGAAGGGGTTGAGAGCTTCAATTTCTTACGTTATTTGAGAAACAGCGTCATCGTTACCGTCTTTGCAACCATGCTCACACTGCTGGTTAACAGTATGGCTGCTTTTGCTTTGAGCAAGTATAAATTCCGCGGACGCCAGGCGATCTTTTTGATCATGATCAGTACTCTGATGGTGCCCTCTATCGGTGGTGTTGGTTCCGGTTTTCCTGGTGATTACCAAGGTGGGCTGGAACAACAATCTGTTGGGCATGATTGTGCCCGGGGCAGCCACCCCGACAGGTATGTTCCTGTTGCGACAATATATGCTTACGATTCCCGATGAATTGCTTGATGCTGCCCGTATTGATGGTGCCAGCGAGTGGCGAATATACTCGCAGATCATCCTTCCTCTGGCGAAACCTGCCCTGGCTGTGCTGACAATTTTCTCAGTGATGTGGCGCTGGAATGATTTCTTATGGCCGTTGATTGTTCTCAGCCGAAATGAGATGTTCACCTTGCAAGTTGGACTGAACTCATTCCAGGGCGAACTTAATGTTCAATGGCATCTCATCCTGGCAATGACGGTTTTAACATTGTTGCCAATATCAGTCGTCTTTGCTTTCCTGCAGAAGAATATCACTACAGGGATCGCTACGACGGGGATGAAATAAAATTGAATCACAAAGGCGCTGGGAGCCAAAAGATGATACTATTCCAGAAACTAGTAATCCGGTGTGTCATTTTAGAAATTTGGAGATCAAGAAATGAAATTCTTTCTCGATAGTGCAATAACAGATGAAATTGTTTATGCTTTAGATACTTTCAATATCGACGGTGTCACCACCAATCCGCGCCATGTGCAGGTGTCGGGAAAACCCTTTATGACAGTGATCAAAGAGATCGCTAAATTGTTGAGGGCACCGAAAAAACCATCTCTGTGGAAGTGAACCCTCACTTCATGGAAGCGGACAAAATGATAGCTGAAGCTGAAAAACTAGCAGCTATCTCACCCAATTTTGTGATCAAAATCCAGTGCGTGGAACCGGCTTTTAAGGCCATCTACGCCCTGGCAAAAAAAGATATCCGCGTCAACTGCACCCTGATCTTCTCAGCCATGCAAGCCCTACAAGCCATGCGCTCCGGAGCGTTCTATATTTCACCCTTTATTGGCTGGAAAGAGTCCAATGCAGAGGACACCAATCAATTTGTGGAGGATATCAGTCATCATCCGGGATAATTATGGCTTTGAGACTGAGATTATTGTCGCTGCTGTGCGTAATGCCCGCCAGATCGTAGATGCCGCTGTAGTTGGCGCTGATATTGTCACTGCTGGATTGCCGGTTTACCAGGCTGGCTTTGAACACCCCTACACCGAAAAGGGCATCCAAACATTCTGCGATTTTTGGGACAAAACAGATTACGAATAATATTTACCAATCTATGAAAGGAACAGCTCATGACAGATTTAAAGAGTTCAAACCTAAAGACTTTATCCCTTGACCCTCGCTTCAGCTACTTAGCCAAGGATGATCGCTATCTATTTGCTAAGGATGAACCAAGATACAAGTTTAATGTGATCGGTTGTGGATTAAACGGAAATGAGCATATTCATGTCACGTATCTTGAAGGACGAGCTACAATCCAGGGTGTCTTCGACGAGAATCCTGGATCGATTGAATTAGCCCAAGAAACCTTCGCCAGATTCAAGTCCAGGTCAAGAACTTGTTGATCTACGATACTCTTGAAGCTGCATGTAATGATCCCGATGTCGATGCGCTGATTATCACTACACCCAACTATACTCATCTTGATGTATTGCGTGCAGCGATGAAATCAGGCAAACATATCTTCTTGGAAAAGCCCATGGCAACAACAGTTCAGGATGCAGATCAAATCCTTCAACTGGCAAAAGAGTATTCGGCAGTTTTGCAGATCGGCTTGCAATATCGCTACAAACCCATGTATGTTGAAGCCATTCACGAAGGTTTGAAAGCGCAAGGCTATTGGCGATATCAAGATGATTAATATCGTTGAGCATCGTTTGCCCTTCCTCGACAAAGTAAAACAGTGGAATAAATTTTCCAAATACTCCGGCGGCACGCTGGTGGAGAAATGCTGTCATTACTTCGATCTCCTGAATATGTTCGCTGGCTCCAAACCAGTCAGTGTTTATGCATACTGGAAGTATGGCAGTTAATTTTAAGGAATTCGAATATCGAGGGGAGAAATCCGATATCATTGACAATGCGGTGGTGTGACGTGGTTTATGAAAATGATGTTCGGGCTAATTTTAATCTCTGTATGTTCGCTCCAATGTTCTATGAAGAAATCACGATTTGCGGTGATGAAGGCTATTTGAAAGCTTACGAAAAAGAAGATTTCTTACGGAATCCTCGCCCAAAAACTTATCTGGAAATTTTGCGCGGTGAAGCACAGCCATCGCGTTTCTGCAATCCCTGTTACCCGCCGTATATTGAAGATAGCGGTCACAGCGGGGCGACATTCTACGAGCATGTCGACTTTATTGATAATATCGAGGGCAAACTGACTAAGGCTGCTACGGTAGAAGAAGGTTTCTGGTCAGTTGTGGTTGGTGTTGCCGCTGAAGAATCAGTCAAAACGGGCCAAATCAGTCCTGATTGATGACCTACTTGAAAAACAATAGTGTGGAATAGTGAGCGAGCATAAGCATAGTCTGGAAGGAGAAGATATGATGAAAAAAGGAATTCTTGTTACACAAGGCTGATGACGATGTCGGCGTAGCAGCTATGGATTTGAAAGCTGGAGAGATCATTCAGGCAGTGACCCTGGAAGGGGAGCCTGTCAGCGAGGTAAAATTAGTAACTGATGTTCCCTTGTCTCATAAAGTCGCCATGCGTGATATGGAAGCAAAGAAAGACGTCATCGAATATGGCACTCCTATCGGCTATGCCAGCCAGTCGATTTCAGCAGGTGCACATGTCCATACACATAATCTGAAAAGCTTGCGCTGGAGCGGGAAAAACCAAATCGTTGAGCATCATAAGGAGTGAAGACAATGGCGAAATATACTGATATGCCTTTGACTGGTTACCGACGCGATAATGGACGTGTGGGCATCCGTAATTATAGTCTTGATAATTTCGGTGGATGATATCTCAAATGCCGCTGTTGAAGGTGTTGCAAGCCTGATCCGAGGCACATATGCCCTTTCACATCCCTACGGTCGCTTGCAATTTGGGGAAGACCTGGATCTTGACCTTCAACACCTTGATCGGCTATGGAAAAAACCCCAATGTTGCTGCTGTAATCGTGATTGGGATTGAACCGAACTGGACCGATTATATTGTCGAAAAAATTGCCGAGACAGGAAAACCTGTCGCAGGGTTCAGCATCGAACGAACAGGTGATCTCCTGACTATCGCCACGGCAGCCCGCAAGGCGAAAGAGTTTGTCCATTATGCAACAGAATTGCCGCGCGTTCCTGTTGATTGGAACGAGATCTGGGTTTCGACCAAATGTGGTGAATCTGATACAACCAGCGGTTTGGCTTCCAACCCTACGGTTGGACGGGTCTTTGATCGCCTGGAGAAAAAAGGCAATACACTGATTTTTGGGGAGACTACCGAAGTCACTGGCGCTGAAGACATCATCATGGAACGATGTGTGACCCCCGAGATTGCCAATCAATTCAAGGCCGCCTTTGATAATTATCAGGACTTGGTGCAGTCACAAGGCGTAAACTTGATGGGCTCCCAACCTACTGAAGGCAACATCCGTGGTGGTCTGACAACTATCGAAGAGAAAGCGATGGGAAATATCGAAAAGATGGGAAAGTGTAAGGTTGTAGGTTACCTCGATCAGGCAGAAGAACCCAAGAAACCTGGTTTGCACTTCATGGATTCTTCCAGCGCAGCAGCTGAAATGGTGACATTATGCTGTGCAGCCGGTGCGGCTAGTGCATCTCTTCACAACTGGACAGGGAAACATTGTTGGTAATCCGGTGCTGCCAGTCATCAAACTTTCTGGGAATCCTCTGACGGTTGAAACCATGTCCGAACACATTGATGTGGATGTCACCGGTCTCTTGCGGTTCGAGTACAACCTGGATGGAGCAGCTGACCGCACGATGGAAATGTTGGCCCGTACCATCAATGGCCGTTTGACCAGTGCTGAGACATTAAGGCATGAAGAATTTGTACTAACCAAACTGTATCGAAGTGCGTAATTTAATAGTATTGTTGGAGAGAACCAGCTTACTCACCAAGACTCAAAGACATAAATATGTCCTGCTTAATACTTTTGTGTCTTTGTTTCTTGGTGGTGACATTAAAAGTTGAATTCATTATGGAAATCCGCATCCCTTACGGGCATTCTTATTTAACGGCTACTTTACCCGATCAGATCCAGATCGATATTATCAACCCAGCTCTAGTCCCCGCTGCGAAAAAACCCTTCGAGGTAGTACAAGCCGCTTTAGCTGACTTGCTTGGTGATGTGGAGTTTTCCTGCATTTTCGGGAGCAAAATCAGTAGCAATTGCTGTCAATGATAAAACCCGGCCGGTTCCGAATAAATATCTGCTTCCGCCGTTAATGGACTAGCTAGAACGGCTGGGTATTCCGGATAATGCGATCACATTTTATATTGCTGTCGGAACCCATCTCCCCAATGGTTCCAGGAGGATTTCCAGATGATTTTGCCGCCAGATATTTTAGATCGCTACAAGGTACTATCCCACGATTCGGAGGATGAGGATAGTTTGATCTTCCTGGGGAAAACCAGACTCAAGGACTCCGGTCTGGGCAAATCGGGATTATTTCCAGGCTGATTTTAAGATTGTTGTTGGCAATATCGAGGCACACCAGTTCGCCGGTTTCTCCGGAGGCGTTAAAACCGCAGCTATTGGTCTTGCGGGTCTCGAAACGATCAACCATAATCATGCGCTGATGATCCACCCGGATTCACAAATCGGGAAATATAAAAACAATCCTGTCCGGCAAGATATTGAAGAAATAGGCCAAAAGATTGGTATTGATCTGGCGCTGAATGCAATTCTCAATCAGCAAAAAGAACTCGTGCAGGCATTGGCTGGCGATCCGGTTGCTGTGATGAAATCAGGTGTTCCCATTTCACAGCAGGTTTGTCAGGTGGCTGTGCACGCAACCATATGAGTTGGTGATTTCATCCCCTGGAGGACATCCCAAAGATATCAATGTCTATCAATCTCAAAAGGCACTTTCCTCTGCGGTGATGATTACTCGCCCTGGAGGTACAGTCATTATTGTGGCTGCCTGCCCTGAAGGTTCGGGCAGCCCTCATTATGAGGAATGGATAGCTGGCAAGGAATCATATCTCCGAAGTCATGACAGCATTTTCAAGCTGAGGGATTTCGTATTGGACCGCATAAGGCGTATCAATTTGCACGGGATACAAAACAATCACGAATGCTGTTCTATTCTGATCTGAAAGACGATTTAGCTCAGAAACTTCTGCTTAATCCGGTGAAGGATTTTCAGACAGCCCTTGACTTGGCTCTGGTTGATTTGCAGCCTGACGAACGAGTTGGTGTTCTGTCTTATGCGGCATCCACGATACCATATCTAAAAGGATAAAAGGTGTTGTTATGCTTTACGGAACGACGGGAAAAATATTACGGATAGATCTTACCGCAGGCAACTGGGAAACAGAGACGCTCTCTGAAGACTTTTACAGATTATATCCCGGTGGAAAAGCTCTGGCTGGTTACATCTTGCTGAATGAAATGCCAGCCAAGATAGATCCGCTTTCGCCTGAAAATGTTCTGGTGATTGCCAATGGACTTCTGACAGGTGCGCCTGTATCGACCACAACCCGCTATGTAGTTTCGGCTCGGTCACCATTGACCAACGCCTACGGAGAGTCTGAAGCTGGCGGATTTTGGGGGCCCGAACTGAAGATGGCGGGGATCGAAGCGCTTGTGATCAAAGGAAAATCTCCTGCCCCTGTTTTCCTGTGGATCCAGGATGGTGAGGTAGAAATTCGGGATGCCCGTCATCTCTGGGGTAAGAAAACAGCCGAAGTTCAGGATCTGATCCGCACTGAATTGGATGATAGCAAAATCAGGGTGATGCAGATCGGTATCGGAGGAGAAAACCTGGTGCGTTTTGCCGGTATCACCAACGACCTGCGCCATTTCAATGGCCGGAATGGTATGGGCGCAGTGATGGGATCTAAAAATTTACGCGCAGTGGCAGTGCGTGGAAACTCACGCTACAAAACAATTGCCTATGACAACAAAGCGTTAATGGCTCTGGGAAGCAGTCTGGCTAAACGGGTCAAAGAAAATCCTCAAAGTTGGGGTCTGCAAAATACTGGCACTCCCGGCCTGGTCGAACCTCTCAATGCCAGCGGCATGTTACCCACCCGTAATTTTTTACAAGGTGCTTTTGAAAATGTGGACGATATTAAGTGGGAAGTTTACGAGAGCGAATTACTTACTGCTCGGCGTACTTGCTACGCCTGCGCCATCCGCTGCAAGCGCGAAGTTCAAGTCAATGGCGAACAATCAGCGTATGGTGGGCCGGAGTATGAGTCAATCGGATCGTTGGGTCCAAATTGTGGCGTGGGAGATATCCATCTCATCGCCCAAGCCAACGAACTCTGCAACGCATACATGCTCGACACAATATCTACTGGCATGACAATATCGTTTGCGATGGAATGTTTTGAACATGGATTGCTGACTCTGGAAGATACAGATGGTCTGGAGCTGAGATTCGGCAATGCTGAAGCCATGTTGACAATGATTGAACGGATTGCGAGGCGCAAAGGGCTGGGAGATCTATTAGCAGAAGGAGTTATGCGTGCTGCTGAAAAAATTAGCGGATCAGAATTCTTCGCTCTCCACGTCAAGGGACAGGAGCTGCCGATGCACGAGCCTCGTGGAAAATACAATGTTGGAATGGGTTACGCCATCTCTGAGATTGGTGCTGACCATTTAGTGGTAGCACATGATGGTATGCTGGCAAATGAGGAAGGAATCCCGTTTAAAAATGCCCGCCCCCTGGGGATTACTGAAGCTCAATCAGTGCTTAGCCTGAATGACGAAAAAATGCGTCAATTCTACATTTTAGAGAAAGTAACCAGTCTGGAGAAAGTGATCGGCTATTGTTTCTTCGGCCCGGCACCGCGTAGTTTTATTAAGTTCGAGGAAGTTGTGGACTCGGTCAATGCGGCGACAAATTGGGACCTAAGCCTGGCTGATCTGCTTGAGATAGGTGAGCGTGCTACTAATCTGGCTCGTGTTTTCAATGCCCGAGAGGGTTTCACCCGCAAAGACGATACATTACCGGAAAGATTGTTCAGTCCTTTGGAAAATGGCGCTTTAAAAGGTGCGGTTTTTCCCCGCGAGGAGTTCGAAGCTGCCCTCACAGTGCTATACGGCCTGAAAGGCTGGGATCCAGTTACCGGTGTCCCCACACCCGAGCGACTGGAGGCTTTGTCTCTGGATTGGGCCGTTAATTTATTGGAGTGAGATGCGTATCTACCTCGGTGGTCACTTGAGTTTTTTTCACCCCCATAAGAAGCAATGGCTAGAAGTCGAAATCTCCGAGCCGATTTTGCTATCTGTCATTCTAGAGAAATACGGAATACCTTTGGGAGAAGTTCAGCTTGTTGTTATAAATCAAGAAATTGTAGATTTAGCAAAAGCCATTGTTTCATCCCAGGATCAGGTCAAACTGTTCTCCGCCGTGGGTGGAGGATAGCGGATATATAAGAACTATAAAAAACAACGGTTCATAACCAATTATGCAATCATTAGACAAAGTATTAAGAGTCATAATTTCTGAAGAAATCTCCAATCTTCCTGAGAATGATTTAGATATTATTTTTAACTATCTGCCAGATTTATGGCAATTTCCGGATAGGCTTTCCAAACAAATCCAGGACGCTGATGGGTTGATAGTCCGCAACCAGACGCGGGTGGACAAAGCATTATTGACGAATGTGCCTAATTTGCGGGTAATTGGTCGATTGGGAACAGGGCTAGATAATATCGATCTTCAAGCAGCCCGTGCATCCGGAATTCAGGTGGTTTATGCGCCTGGGGCTGGCGCGATATCGGTGGCTGAATATTGCCTGACTCAGATCTATAATATTCTGCGAAAATTGCCAGCTGCGATCCATTCTACCCGATCCGGGGAGTGGTTCCGGACCCAGTTCATGGGGAGGGAACTCTCGGATATTGTCGTGGGATTGGTTGGTTATGGAAATACTGCCCAGGCACTGTCTGAACGTCTTTATCACCTGGGTGGTAATGTAATTGTTGCTACCCGTTCACCAGAAAAAGTTCCTGGATCATTTGAAACGGTCTCCTTGTCCGAGTTATTGAAAGATGCTGATATCGTTTCGCTCCATGTTCCAGGAGGTGCTGAGTCTTATCATCTTGTCGGAGATCCTGAATTACGAGAGATGAAATCCTCAAGCTGGCTATTAAATACCTCCCGGGGATCGGTAATTGATGAAAAAGCTCTCACAGCGGCCTTGGTCTCGGGGGAAATTGCCGGAGCTGTATTGGATGTCCGTGAGGATGAACCACCTGCTGCCGGCCTGCTGGAATCGCTGCCAAATTTTATTGCTACCCCGCACATTGCTGCATTCACGTTTGGAGCTCAAAAGCGAGTTGAACAAACTGTTATTGCACAGGTTTCTGCTGTGTTGAAGGGATCAATTCCACCAGAGTTTGGCGATGGCAATTAGATCCTAAAAAAGGAATGACAAAAATGGACCAAAATGAAAATAATAGGCCGATGAAGCAGTGGGAGGATGCATTCTTTGGAGTGCGCGTGGGGCGAATTCCCCACTTGTTCCCCGGGCTTATGGCTGTAATCATTTTGGCCATAATGAGTATTTGGTTGAGTGAATTCATTGGAGTAGATTTGCTGGGCTTCAATAAAAGTCCGGTTTCAGCGGTTATGATCGCTTTATTGTTAGGAATTGCGATTGGCTCAACAATTGGGCTGCCGAAATTATTTGATGCGGGCTTGAAATTCTCTGTCAAGAAATTACTTAGACTGGGAATTATTTTATTAGGTATTCGATTGACTATTTTTGATGTATTTAAACTGGGAGCGTTTGGTGTGCCAATCGTGATCTTATGTATCGTTGGCGCATTTCTGATTACTACCTGGATTAACAAAAAACTAGCTTTGCCTCGGAAATTGGGGACATTGATTGCTGTGGGAACCTCTATCTGCGGCGTTACAGCTATCGTTGCTGCCAGCCCTGTTATTGACGCCGATGAAGAAGAATCAGCTTATGCAGTAGCAGTGATCACTGTTTTTGGTTTGTTTGCAACGCTGGTTTATCCTTACCTGGCTAACTACATTTTTTCTGGAGATGCGTTAAAAGTCGGCTTGTTCTTAGGAACCGCGATCCATGAAACTGCCCAGGTTGTGGGAGCGGCCAAGATCTATGCAGATATGTTCTCTCAACCATTATCCCTGGATATTGCTACCGTTGCCAAACTGGTGCGCAATGTGTTCATGGCGTTTGTAATACCTTTCATAGCCTACTATTACGCGCGCGAGATCCCAGCTGATGAGCTTAATGTAAAAAAGACTGGTGTGCTGAAGTTATTGCCGGCCTTTATCCTGGGTTTTATTGCGATGGCTGCAATTCGCTCGCTAGGTGATGCTGGCATCAAATCGGGCAGCTCAGCATTTGGATTGATGTCTGCCCAAACCTGGGCATTTGCCATTGATCTGATTAAATCCTGGGCCGAGGTTCTGCTTGTAATAGCCCTGGCAGGTGTAGGGTTGGCGACGAATTTTCGGTCGATCAAAAAATTGGGTTCCAAACCGTTTTTAGTCGGTTTGGGAGCATCTCTAGCAGTAGGTCTGGTAAGTTATCTAGCTATCAGATTGCTGGGAGGTTTAGTTACCTACTGAATCTGTGCTGCTGATGAGTGTGGAACTCATCAGGAAGGGGGATATGTCCCGAATCTTGGTAAATTGATTCATCTGGGTCTCACTTCCTGGGGAAATCCAGGATTTTTGCAGCCAATTTTTCTGGTTGATCGACATGAATATCGTGGACGCAGTCTGGGAACCAGATTACATCTGCGTTCTTTAAGCTGGCTTCGGCAGCCTGGACCTGGATCCGTTTGATTGGCATGTTATCACTGCTATCGTCAGCAGCGCAAATCAGGACTGGTTCCTCCACCTTATGATATAAAGCAGTGGGATCCTGATCATACATTGCTCTCAGGATCTTGAGATGTCTTTCAAGGGTCAACCAGGGGCGCACCGTCAGGTCTGGAAGGATCTCAAAATTTCCTATGGTTGCTTCGATTGCATCATCTGACCAGCCGGGGTTCATCCGGCGGATCCTGTCTGCGATCTCCGTGCGGGGGATACCGATGAGATCTGGCGGTCGTAATTCGACTGCCGATTGCTCCCAGGGTCCTCTCTCGCTGAGGTGCAAGAAACCCCCATCGACAAAAACATACCCCAGACAAACTCCCGGGAAGTGGGCTGCAAAATGAAGTAAGACATTTCCTCCCCAGGATTGGCCAACCAGAATTGGCTTTTGCCAATCCAGCTCCTCGATAATACCCTGCAAGTCTCCCGATATGGTTGCAAAGTCATACCCGTGATCTGGTTTTCCGCTTAATCCATGTCCCCTCTGATCGATCGCGGCAACCAGGTGGCCATTTTCGGCCAGCCGGACAGCCACTTGGTCCCAGGTGCGGGCATTGCTGCTCAGCCCGTGCACCAGAATGTAGGATCGTTCCGGGACCGTTTTTGAAGAAACTGGGGACCAGATGCGGGCATGGATCTGGATTCCAATATCGAGATAAAGATCTTTTGGTTTCATATTCAGATTATTAGGAGTAATATTCAGGCTTGTTTAATTTAAGTCCTTCTTGCTGTGTAATCATGAAACAACTTGCGCTGAACTAGGTATCCAGGAATTTAAAAACCCTGATCTAACCTCAATTGGAGATCTGATTTGTCGAGGGCTAGATTAAGCCTGTAGGCTTCATTCAGGTCCTGGCTGGTGATCATCCCCTGGAACCCGGATTCATCCACTACCGGTAAGGTATCAATTCCTTCTATAGTCATCCGTTTTTGGACATCGATCAATTTATCCCGGGTTGATACCGGCTGGATATCCCGCTGCATCACATCCCGGATCGGTGTCTGAAGATCCTGTTTTTCCAGGGATCTAACGAGCACGCCATAAGGCAGCAGACCGACCAATTCTCCCTCATCACAGATTGGGAAGCTGGACTGGAATGAATTCAGGGTAGCCCTCAGGGCAGTTTCCAGCGGTTCGTTCAAATTAATTGATTTTGCTCCCCTGGAGTAAGCCTGCTCAACTCGCAAATCTCCCAGGACATCCTTGACCTGGACCATTCTGCCTTCCTGCCCGGCTCCGGAATAAATAAAGAAAGCCAAGATGATCAGGAAGAAATTACCGTTCAGGAATCCCCATAATCCAAAACCCCAAGAGAGGATCTGACCAATTCCCACCGCCACCCTGGTAGCGGTCAGGTATGACACGCGGGTAGCAATTAAAGCCCGCAGGATCCTTCCTCCATCCATCGGGTAGGCAGGTATCAGGTTGAATACCCCTATAAAGAGATTCGTGACAAACATGTAGCTGAAGATAGATGAAAATGAAAGTACGCCAAGCGTAGCAGTCAGATTCAGCAGATTACTGGTGCTTAATTCCTGGCCCAAAAGCGGTGCGATGATTAATAATAACAATGCAAGAAGGACATTGACCAGGGGTCCGGCGGCAGCGATGATCAATTCTTTCCGGGGTTCTTCCGGGATCTCTTCCAACTGGGCGACGCCGCCTATTGGCAGCAGTATGATCTGTTTGACCGGGATCTTATAATACTGGGCAGCCAGGCTGTGTCCCAGTTCATGGAGGACTACGATAACGAAGACCAGCAAAGTGACCAGGATGCCGTAAAGGGCACCTTCCAGGCCGGCATTCCGAAAGTAACCAAATGATAATGCAGCCCAGATCAAGATCAATGGAAAAGTGATATGCATCTTAATCTCAATACCACGGATTTTGAAGAGTTTGAGGGCGTTATTCATATTTTTCTCCTAATGGTTAAATCAAGTATAAGATGAGTTCGAGAGGAGCAATCTTACAGGAAAGAGCTGCGTTATTCAGTACCAGTCCTCAGGAAAGGAAAAATATTCTTTTTTGAGCAGATAATTTCTAGATATTGATCGAGGAAAACGGAAATGGCACCTTTTTCCGCTTTGATGTTATCAGTCGTATCAGTCATCTAATCTGATAAATGCATGTCGCATAGATGTGTTTATTCATAATCTGAGGAGATTCTTCAGATCGGAAATGACTTATTAAATCCCCAGATCAAAGCTCCAATATGCAAAGAACTGGCACCACTGCCTGATTGCAGATCAGTCCATGAACTGATCGATCTTTTCCTTTATAGCCTGGATGACAATTGGATCATCGTTCCAGGCACCGAGATCAATAATCGGGAAGCCATCTGGATATTCCGCTTCATAGACCAGAGCGGGTATATCATATTGGCTGTGGATTGCATCCGCGCTGATCGCGGCAGAGAAGAATAATAAGCGCTCGATACCGTTTGCTAAAAATTCCTCAACTACCTCCGCAGGTTTTGGCTCTTTGAATTCCATCCAGGCCAGACTGAGATTGTTTTTTGTGAAACCATCTTCCTCGAGTAGATCAAGGACATCCATCCGGAAACCGGTTTCCTGTTCTGTTTCTGTCGGCCACTCTACATCCCATTCATCCGGCTGGCCGTGGCCAACCAGAGTATGCCTACTTTGGATTTATCGGCGCCGCCGAGGTTGGCGTTCGCCCGGCTGACAAACATGCTCTTCAGCAAGCCTGAATTATATAAGTGGGCCGGTATATTCAACCGGAATTCCAAAGGTTTCTTCGATTTCCAGTTCCTTGATCTGGTTTTCACCTTCAGCCGTGTGATTCGAGATAGTTAGAAATACTTCACTGACAATGATCTTGCTTGCGCCCTCATTCAGGGCTTGAATAGCGGCCGCATCGGGGCGGGGATTATCATCCAAAAAGGACAGGTAGAATTTTGTGGTCGTATCACCTTCAGACCGATATGCTGCTTCAAGGCTCTTGATCATCTGCTGGTGCATCTCGCGGTGCCCGCTCGTTCCGACTTCGAAGTATTTGTTCCTGAGGGCGTTAAAGAATAATGGTCGGGCGATCATGGGAATAAAAGGAATCTCCTGCTCATCAAATTCATTGAATTGATTGATCCAGCCGATAGGATTATAAGTTTCAGGCTCACCATGCGTGAAGTAAACAACTGCAGTGTGGCCCAAACCGGAATCTCCTGGTTGTCGAGTTAAAACAGGTACAGGGCGCGGGTCATCCCGGTTCAAGATGATACCGGTCATCGATATAATTCCAACCACAAATAATCCGAGTGCCAGCGCTACAGCTCCAGCCAGTTCCCATTTCTTAAAATTAAAATAGATCACGAGGATCAGCGCAAATAGGACTACCATCGCTGCAATCAGATAGGCGACCAATTGCAGTGGGTGGACAGACAGATACTGGACAAACAGGAAGCCTAGTCCCGCCGATAATATAATCAATACAATCCATTTTAAATACTTCATTTACTAAACTCCTTTTTTGATTATCATTCAATAAAATCACCTAAATCCATAGTCTAGGTTTGAGAAGTCAGCTGCTGATAAGTCTTATCAAGCAAATAGCTTCCCCCTGCAAAGAATAATTGGGCTGCTGAATTCACAATTTCTTCGATCCATTGATTCGCAATGCTCTGGTCGCCTGTAGCCATGCCTGCCATACCCAGCGTTAGCAGCACAGATAGGATGAATAAAACGCCGGCCAGGTATATTTTACCTTTAAATGCAAAGACGCTTAATCCGATATGCAAGCCAAGGCTGCTGATGGTCATGATAGCGAGGAGAGGTATCTTCCAAACCGCCATCGCCAGGTACTCTGTCCCTTTGATTTTTCTTGTGCTGTTGTGGATCATGAAAACGCTGATGAACATCAGCAGGAATCCTGGTGCCAAAACCATGAATTGCAGATTATTCAAGAGCCAATAATCACCCAATCCCAACGTAATCAATAGCTTCCAGATTGCTTTTGTGGTTCCCCCCAACAGAACCAGTGAGGATCCTGTAATCATCGCGAGCTGGCTGGCCCTGGCCCCGATCTTTCTGGACCAGCGCACCAGGTATATCGCACCTGTAAAAAAGGCAAGATTCGGAAGAAAGTCCACTATGCTCAACCAGATTGGATAGGTTTCATTCATAAAATCTACGGGAATAGATTGGATTTTGATATCTAGGTGTTATGAAATGACTGATTTCTGAGGGTAAATCTTTGATTTGCTGTATTTACCAGGCGTTTATCAAATAATGGTATCATATCATAACTTATCAGCTGCTAAACAGCAGTGGATTGAATAAACCGTTTTTATTGGTGTTTCTTCAGTTTTAAGCACCTAATTAATTAGGAGTATATATGTATACAAAACCCATGATCAGGATTGTATTGGGGATATTTCTGTTAACAATCTTAATCAGCGCATGCAGCCTCCTGCCTGCAGATAATAAATTAGATGAAACCTGCTTACCTGGTGAAATATGCGTCACAGTTACAGCCAAAGAAACAACCGGGAAAGAGCTGCGATTAATACTCTATGAGGTAGTTGACGAGGATTGGCCTCATAAGTATCGGTCGATCCCGACCCCGAGCTGGGTGATTACTGAATATCCTCCTGTCCCGGATTCATTCCCGGTCAGGATCCGCATACCTATGACTGAAAATCTTTTCGCAATCTCCAGTGATACGCTGGATGGTGCCCGCTTTGGTCTTGCTATCGCCACAGGGGTGGCTTCCTTCATGGTGGTCGAACCAACAGATGCGCGAGGTTTCTCAGAATTTACCCTTGTCTACGAAGAGGGGAAAGCTATGGATTATGGTTCTATAGAACTGGAGCTTCCATCCGGCGAACCATGTGAGCTGAATCCCTTTCTGCCAGGCTGTCAAACAGGTGCTCAATTCTGGGAGAACCATTTACTGGGAGAGGAAGGATTTGTGCCAGGCGCTGTTTATATAGAGGTAGCGGATATCGATGGTGATGGCATGGAGGATATCATCACAGTTGGCGAACCTCATTTTGAAGAACCTGACCTTCCACTATCTGTACTGCGACTTGGTGTGTATTATATGAATCCTGACCTCACTGTTCGGGAAACAGAGATTGTCGATAGTTGGTCAGAAGACGATCAGGAATTCTACAGTCCCTGGGGAGTCCGGGTCATTCAGCATGATAATAAGCCAATGATCATTGTTGGTACCAATATCCCTGGTTTGCTCCCGCTTCGGGAAGGATTTGGAAATATCTTTTCATATCAAAAACAGGATGGTGATTGGGTTCGAGAGACGATCAGGGCTAATCCAGATCCCAGGAATGAGAATTTTAACGCCATGATTGTCGTCCCCTGTGACATCGATCAGGATGGAGATGATGACATCGCTCTTAGCGGAGCATTTAAATCTTCTTCTGTGGGTAGCTGGTTGGAAAATACCGGAAAAAACGGATCGGGATGGAATTCGCACCTGCTGCCAATGGATCCTTCAACAGATCCATTTATACGGGGTACTCTGGCCTATAAATGCACTGATCTGAATCAGGATAGTTATCCTGAGGTAATCTATAACGGAATGTTCGACATTGCAAATACGGAACCAGCCCGTTATCGAGGCGAGATCTGGCTAGCCATTAATCCTGGTCCCGATGGTTGGGACGACCCCTGGGATATGGTCGTGATCGATGATGATAACTGGGCTTCAGCTGATATGTGGTTCCACGATTTTGACGGGGATGGGTTCCTGGACCTGATCGCGAATCAAATCTTCAACTCCACAGTTACTTATTACAATCATCCAGGTACTGATATCTTTGATCAGTGGGAAGACAAAATTATCATCTCTGGATTAACATCTCCCAGCGATATGTGGTTAACAGATATGGACAGTGATGGTCTTGTGGATGTGGTCAGTGCGGACCATACCGCTCACCGAGGCGTCTGGCATAAGAATCCTGGGGGGGATTTGAGCGGTACTTGGGAACCAAATGCAATCTATCGGGGGATTCGTATGCCCGGCGATTTTGCCATGGTTGATATAGACAAAGATGGAGATCTGGACTGGATTGGTACATCGATGACTCTGGGTCAGACTTTTATCGTGGAACAGGTTGAACCAGAAACAAGCCTGGTGGTCAATTTGACCCTCCCGGATGACTTTGACCAACCTATAACCAAATTGGTCATCTTGCTAACTAAAAAGGTTCCCCTCAAAGGAATTCCTAAAGCTGTCCTGGCAAATATTGATAATACTGACATGGATGGAGATGGTCAATTGGATATTGACCAGATGTTTGGTTCAAATAATCATCTAATGTTAAGTTTTGCTGATATTGGAAATGAAGGCGAGTTTCATGTAATGGCTGTAGTCTATGTGGAAGGGGGAGGTAAGTTCCAGCCAGAATCCGGGGTTGATTTTGAAGGACATTCGGATCAAATTATACTTGGCCAGGGCAAAATTGAACTTGACCTATACCTGGATGTAATGCAATAAAAATCTCAGTTCGCTAGCGGATCATAATCTTGGAAGCAATCTAGGTGGGCTTTCTAACAGGCTTCCTTCGTTAGAGCACATACTATATGGATCCATGGTTCAGTGAGAAAGTATAGCCAGCTCCTGGATGGAACAAATTGGACTCAAAGGAACTGCAGGATTAAAGGGCATTAGCTGCTGATCTGTATTCATTGATACAATCTGTCGGAATATATGATCGGTGGAATCGTTTCTGGTAGAAATCCGCATTTGGCAGGTATATTCATCAGTAAGGAAGTGATGTTTTGATATGAGAGTAATGTTAATTCAACCGCCCATGTACCACTTAAAAGTTCAGCTGTCGCCAAATCTTGGGTTAGCTTATATAGCGGCTGTCCTTGAGCAAGATGGATTTGATGTTCGGGTTATCGATGCCGCGGCAGAGAATCTTGACTTCAACGAGATCATAGCAAGGATTCGAGATTTTTCGCCGGCTGTGGTTGCTGCCGGGGGTCAGACTCCGGTAATCCGCCGATCGATGACAATATTCGCTCGGGCGAAGTCCGAGATAAGTCAGGAAATAGTCACAGTCGCAGGCGGACCTCATTTCTCGTTCGCTGATCAGGAATCGCTGGCGGAATGCCCTGCGCTGGATGTGATCATTCGCGGTGAAGCAGAAGAGACTATGAGCGAGCTTTGCGGGAGAGTAATGGCAGGTGAACCGCTGGATGATCTCTTAGGCATAACCTGGCGGGACCAGCAGGGAGAAGCGCAGCGTAATCCGGACCGCCCACCGATCGATGACCTTGATTCGATCCCATTCCCGGCCTGGCATTTATTCCCTGTAGAGAAGTACCACTGGGCAGGAAACAGGATGCTGGCATTATCCTCATCACGCGGTTGTCCATTCCGGTGCCCTTACTGCATCACCTGGAAAATGCATCAAGGGGTCAGGCGGAGGGATCCGGCTAAAATTGTGGAAGAGATGGTGTGGGTCAAAACTAATTTTAACCATGACACATTTTTCTTCCATGATGACACCTCGTTCCTGGTTCGCGATCAGATGGAAAAATTCCTGGATGAACTCGAAAAGTGCGGAGAAGAACTATACTGGTATTACGAGACGCGAGAGGATATTTTTCTCGGGTACAAGGACCTCTGGGACCGAATGAAAAAGAATGGCTTGTTTAAGATAGTGTTTGGATTGGAATCTCCTGATCCCAAGCAGCGGAAACATTTTGGAAAACAGGGATATGATCTCCCCCTCGTAGAATCGATGATGGTGCAGTTAGAAAAAGAATTCGATATCTTGGTATCAGCGTACCTCATATTTGGTTTACCAGAGGACACAGAAGAGACACTAGATGCCACTTTGAAATATGCCAGGTATCTGTACCCTGATCGGATCTCATTTGTTGTCGGGTCCCTGGCAGTGCCTTTTCCCGGCACCTACATGTTTAATAAATTGAAGGAACAGGACATGATCCGCAGTTTCAACTGGGATGAGTATGGTTTTGGCAAATCTGTCATCCGGACTGGATTGGATCCTGAAAAACTGCAGGAAATCTTCAGTAAATTCTGGATCGGTACCTACGTGCGTCCAAAGGCGGTGCTGAATCAATTAAAAAATCTGGTATCCAGAAATCGTTTTAGAAGGGCAAAGGCCAGGCAGTACGTTTTCATGGCTGTTGAGATGATCTCCGATGTGAAGAAGATGCGCGGAGAAAAAAGTGATGGATTTTAAACCTGGAGGGAGTGCCGTCATCCCCGCGCGCGTGTCCTGATCCAGTGAACTGGATCCCAAGAGTGTGCTTTCATTTAATTCTAGATAGCAGCAGTAAACCTTTACTTTTTTACTCTAATATTTTGTTTGTTGATTTGATGGTTATGATTCCGTTATGTCCATCGACTTTGACTAGCGTGTCGTCAGCAAGCTGGCAGGCACCGGGGACTGAGACAACGGCTGGGATCCCGTATTCCCTGGCAACGATCGAGCAGTGGGAAAGTATGCCGCCTGACTCGGCAACAATTGCACCGGCTTTTGTAAAGAGCGGGGTCCAGCCTACATCTGAGTAAGGGACAACCAGGACATCGCCAGGTTTTATTTTGTTCAGATCCTGAAGCCCTTTCATCACCCTGACAGCTCCCGTGTATACACCGCGTGATGTGGGAACACCTTTCATTCCTTCACCGTCCGGTGCTTCAAGGGAAGGCTCTTGATCGCCAAAAATAGTCTCGGGGGGAATGATGTCACGTAGTTGGCTAATTTGATCTTTCCGTTTTTTTACCAAATCCCGCAGATTCAGAACTGATTGATTTTCTTCCACGACCATCCGGACCTCGATAAGATCCAGATAAAAAATATCTTCTTTATGGGTCAGCAGGTTTCGGACCACAAAATGATGACCCAGACTAAGAAATAATCCGCGAAACAAGCCGTATCCATATGTATAGAGCGAGCTGATCGCTTCCCGGTGCCATTGATAGCGCCGCGCTCGGTGATAAATCCAATTAAAAAACCAACGACGAAAAGCTGGAAGATCTATGGCTTCCAGCTTAACCCGTGTTGCGGATTTAGCAGTTGGCGGTATGTAGTTAATTACCATCTGCCAGACTAGATCGGGGTTTTCACGCCATGGTTCCTGGGAAAAATCACTGCTGCTGTCGCTGAGGTGACCGAATTGTTCAATAAATCGGGAGAGGGATCCTAGCAGAGCCCCGGTTCCTGAAACTTTGGAAAGCTCCTTGTAAGGTAGGGTCAAGATATGGTTCTGGATGTTTGGACTCAGCGCCTTATACTCCTGCGAGAGACCGGCCAGATGAAAATTGGGATCATATTTCTCCAACTCAGGCATGCCACCCATCAGATCGAAGTCATCAAATTCGATGTCCAGTCCTTTCAATTGTTCCTGCAGGATTTTGTTGTACAATCTGGCCAGCAAAGCGATCACGGTGTTGTAGTAGGCTGTTTCCTGTACCAGGGGAGAAAGATTGTCGATCTTTGCCAGGAGCTGACATTCGCTGAGACTATCCTCCGCTTGGATTTCAAAAGTTTGGAATATTTTCTCTTGGGGGGAGATAAACCTGTCAATTTTCCGTCCAAATCTCACTTTGTCAAATACAAATCGAACTATTCTTGGCAGCAGTAGGAATGTTTTGATGGTCGGTTTAAAGGAAGGACGTTCAGGTCCTCTAACCTCAATGCCTAGAAGCAGCTCGAGGGTATCTTTTGGTGAGCCCATGAGCGCAAAGATCTGGCCCAGGGTTGATATATTGAAATAAGCCCGACTAAAATAACGGCCAGCTAATGACTCAGGTTTAATATCGTTTGGTCCGATTATTTCAGTGAACATGGTCAACCAGGCTCGGTTAACCAGCGGCACATTTACGGACCAGATCAGAGGCTTAATGATCCCGGGAAACACCTCTTTTGAGATCCGGTTTGAATAGATGGGGATATCAAGGCTGGTGATTTCCCTCATCTGGACCCAATAGACATCCTGGCCATCATAAACCCATTCCAGATCAACGTGGCGTTGGAACGTTTTGGCAATAACTTTGGTCTGATCGACAATTTTCTCTATCAGTTCGATGGCGATTAAGTCCTCATGGAATTCATTACCAGGATATTCTGTCCATGTTCCCCATTTGTTGACCCATCTTTGTGGTGAGACACCATCCTGGACCAGGGCTTCGCCGCTGCCTCGAACCGCTTCCACGATGACTTCATCCAATCCCGTGATCGGGTTCCGGCTGAAAGATACTCCTGACACCATCGGGGATACCATTTCCTGGATGATGATTCCCATTTTGAGGTCTTGCCTGTCAATCTCATTCTGGGCGAGATAAGACTCTACAGATGGAGATTGGATGGTGCTCCAGATGGCCTCGATGGATTTTATTATTTCTTCCACCCCCTGAATATTAAGAAAGCTATTAAACTGCCCGGCAAATGATAGGTCATGGCCATCTTCCAGGTTGGCTGAGGAACGAACGGCGTAATGCTTCTGACTGTCAAGCTCGGAAGCAAGCTCTCTCTGGAGGTTCACAAGGACCTGTTGGTCTGCTAGTTGAAAACTTTCAAAGGCTTTCCAGGTACAGATATGAGTTCGAGGCACGTGGAAGCCGTTCCTGGCCAGCGATCTAAGATTATTGGCCTTATTGCCTATCTGATCGAGTTTCTTGCCTTGTGTAAGGGAATATAAGTAGGTATCTGTCATAATTAGATCAAGAATGCTGTTATCTTAAGTTTTTTTGATCGGAGCCAGATCTGATTGAAAACATCAGTATCTCAGGCCGATAAATGGTCAGTGGTACAGCTGGTCAATATTTTTTATGTGTTATCCAATATCGGAATATTTACCAGAGATTATTTATCCGGGTTCGAAAATCTCTTTCCAAACCAATTTTGGATATATCTAACCATTTTCCGATATGCTCCGTAGAACGTATCTCTGGAAATAAATTCAGTTCCTTGCTTTTGCGATACCTGGAGGGTTTCAGCCCTCAAAAACTCACTTAGATTTCCTTCTTTTCGCAGGCGGTTGACCTGTTTGATTTCTGGAATGACCGCGACAATATTCATCAAATTTAGGGCGACAACAAATAACAGTAAAGTCCAGCTCTGGGTGCGGAACCATATCCATGGGATCATGAGTAGAATGCTGAGTTTGTTGCCAATATAGAATTCTTTTCGGACCAAACCAACAATCAGGCTGATGGACAACGAAACCAGCACACCCAGCCAATCTAAAATTACAAATGAGATCAAGATGGCTGACATGCCCCGTCCCCCTCGAAAATTATAATAGACCGGCCAGATGTGACCTAGTGTAGCGCTGGCCGCAAAAATCAGGAAATATGCGGTATCAGGGAAGTAAAGCTTAAGAAAGAGAGTGGGAAGTCCAACTTTTGCCATGTCCAGCAGGCTTGTCAAACAGCCGTAGCGGGGGCCGAGCTGTGTGTTTACAGCAGTGGCGCTGACAGAGCTGCTCTGATAGGCAGTCTCCGTTCCAGGAACATTAACCTGGATTTTTTGAATGGCCTGATCGGGTGAAAAGAGTCTGACAACAATCCTGGCAAAGGAAATGGAACCTATCAGATAGCCAAGCAGTGCAATAAATATAATAATCATGAATTCCTGATCTGCTTTGAAAAATATAAATTCAGTATGCTATTAATAAATGAATAGATATATCGGCCGTCTGAAGGGGTGAGTAGGCGGATTATACCGCATCTGGGCAGCAATTCTATTTTCTATCTATCAGCGAGCAGATGATGATAAGGTTTGAAGGAATTTGTTCACAAAAAAAGATTCTAGATATAAATCCAGAGCGATATCTTCACAGGTCATAATGTTTAATATTGATTTATTGGATTTTGGCGATGTCTGTCAAACCCGTCCTGTCGAGAATCTTGATTTGATTCCTTGTTACTTGAATTAACCCTCTCGCTGCCAGCTTGCCCAGAGCCCGATTTAGCACATCTGGAACTGTTCCCAATCGGGTTGACATCAGAGCCTGGGTTGCCCATCTCTTCCGTACCAGGATCTGGTCACCAGCATGTTCCAGCAAAAGTCGGGCCAGGCGGGATTCTACGGTTCTCAGTGATAGATCTTCCACGACATCGATCAGATGATTGACTCGCGCAGCCAAATCCTGGATGACCAATTTGGCCAGGTCTGGATTCTTATCAAGCAAATTGAGCATCACCTCTCGCGGAATCATCCAGACAACGGTTTGTTCCAGGGTTTCAACATTAGCCCGGTTTGGTTCATCAGCAAAAATGTTGATCAGGTTGAAAGAATTACCTGGTCCTATAGTTTGCAGGACCTGTTCTCGGCCTTCGCTGGACATGATTTGGACTTTCAGCCAGCCAGATTCAACCACATACAGTCCCGAACTTTGTTGTCCTGCAATCAGGATGTGCTGACCAGAATTATATGTCCGCCGAATAGCTGATCGGCTCACCAGTTCGAAGGTGTTTGCATCAAGGGCTGAAAAATATGATACAGATCTTAAGATTGATTGTTGTTTTGAATGTTCTTTGTTTGATGGCATTAAAATGTACCTGACTGGATAGGTAATTGATGATTGGGAATTAGATTGAAATTCGACAAAAGTCGAAGACGTACTAAAGGTAAACAAGTATATTTCTAATCATATCATTTATCAGGAGTTGACAAATGTTTGAAACATTATATTTCTCAGATTATAAGAACTCAATCCAGGCGTCAGATGAAGGAGCAAATCCAGCTACACTTTTTGAAAAAGGGAAGATCAAGCTGGTTGTTGCTGGATTGAAAGCTGACCAATCTATACCTGCCCACGAAGAATCGCTTGGTATTTATAATTTTCTAGAGGGGGAGGGGGTAATGACTGTGGATGGTGCCAGCTACGATGTCAGGCAAGGTTCCATCATTGTTGTCCCAAAAGGGGCTCAAAGGGGTATATCTGCCAAGACAGACCTGTCTTTTATGGGAACGCGGATCACTCCCTGCCACGCAGATGGCAATTGCAATGGTGATTGCGAGCATGAATAAAAATTCTTCGAGCTGGAAATTAAAAATAAGTCAAAAGTATTCTGTGTGTGGCTGCAGCGCTGCTATGAATATATAGATTGCAATTGGCAAATAAGCTCTGGATAAGAATATATTGATTGTAATTAGCACCCGTTTGTAAAATTAAATCTTCAATAGCAGACAACGATCAGAGGAGAGTACTCATGAAAGGCAATCGTACAATTGGGGCGATATTATCAATTCTGGGTTTTATCGCTGGGTTATTATGTTTATATTTCCTGGCTGAAACCTATAATACAGTGATTCACACCCACTTTGGGGCGGGGGAATGGGAGGAAAGCAATACAGTTCGAATTGTTTACGCCGTCCTGGGTTGGTTTGGAACCGCCGCAGGAGCACTATCGGTGACAGTTTTGTGGGGATTCCTGAAGAAACAGGATTGGGCCTGGTTCTGGGGGGCTGTTGCTGCTACCGTCTTGCTTCTGGCTGGATTCTTCCCGATGATTCCGGCTGCTGATAGTGGTCTGCCAACCCCAACCCTCTGGGTGTTCCTGCTTGGAGCGATTATGTGGTTTGGCATGCTCTTGATCGGCGGGGTTGAGAAGAAGGTGATCGGAATAACTTTTGCAGCAGGATTGGCATACGTCCTGACTTTTATTGATGGTGTCGCACCTATATCCAAATTCCAAACGACATTCCAAACGGCAGAGACTTTTGTCCAAAACTCAAATACTTTCTGGAATGGGATTTACGTCATTTTGCAGCAGGTAAATTGGTGGGGCTCTGCTGCCTGGGCGATCTTTATTTTTGGCGCATTCAAGGGAAAGTCGTGGGCGATTCCCGTCGGAATATTTGCCGCTGTGATGTCAATGATCGGTGGCTATCCGATGGGGATCTATAATATGACTGAAGTAGGCCGTTTCTCAATGTTCCTTCCGGCACCAATCATAAGCACAATAATGCTTATCGTCCTGTTGCTTCCTGGTACCCAGAGGACATTGACCGCTAATAGTGCCTAAATACCTATCTGTAAATATGTTGGGGGTAATAACATCCCTGGCTGACCTGGTTGAGTAGGGTCAAAAAAAGACACCCCTTTTGTTAGACATATCTTGAGGGGTGTCTGTGATGAAAAAGAGATGGACAGGTCAACCATGTCCAATCTGATCCTGCATAATACTTATTCCGGTTTTTATTATGATCCCGATCGGACCAGTTTTCCACCGATATTCGGAATCCACAACAAAGCCAACGAAACAACAGCCATAATAATACCGATCAAGAATTCCTTTGTACCTGGGTGAGTAATGCGCAAGATTGCATTACCAACCAGGATGACCATTAACCCTACCGATGATAGACGATACCCCAGGCGCTTGTAAGCTGCCAGGAGAGGAATCCCAACCACGACACAGATGACTCCTATCCACACCACAGGGAATCCCATTAAGAATCCCAGATTGCCAGAGTCAAGGATGAATTTTGGTTCAGGACGGGCCCAGAACATTCGCAATGAGGAACCACCGTTGGAAAAACTCCAGGCCGCAGTCACTCCCAGCATTAGAAATAGAAAGAACCAACCGGTCTTTTCGCCCGCTGAACCTGGCTGCCCTGATAATAAAACGATGAAGTATGGTATTAAACCAATCAGAGCCACCACCAGGAAATAATAGATCTTACTGCTGGCAAAGAACATTACTGGCCCGGAAAAATATGCCCCAGTGATGGCTGGTATCGCTAGCAGACCTACAGCAACTGGTCGGGCCCATTTTTCTCCATCGTAGAAGGCTTTGGCTGCCAGCAATAGTGCGAGACCTGCAGCCACTGTCAGCCCACCCCAGACAGGGAAGAAACCAATCACAATTTTTGGTGCTGAGGCTAGAAGTGGATTTCCGCTAGCCTCGATCTTGACTGATGCGCCGCGCAAAATTGCATCCATGGCACGCATTACAATCACAGGAACCACTGTAAAACAAAGGACGCCTGCTAAACCAACAATGATTGATAGGGTAAGATTCTGTTTAGTTGATTTTTCGTTCATTTTAGCTCTCCTATATTTCGCTGTTTTGTCCATCTCTATCTTGAACTATAGCGAAAGGAAATGTTTTTGTCGTCAACTTTTGTTTATTTTCACCAAAAGGAAAGCTAGTTTCTTGACATAATTAATATTATGCCTTTGGTCGGGAAACATTGCCCGGGCTTATGTAAAATGGCTTGCTTCTGTTTAATGGTTAAAATAACGCGATACTGGCGCGAGCATTGCATGATCTCACTTAAGAGATTATTTTATTCATTTTTGGACCAGTCTAGAAATCAGTATTCAGTTTTTGAGTGCCAACGCCAAAAAAATGACCTGAATCAATTAGATGAGATTATTATTGTCTTGAGCTACCATGGTGACCGTTCGTGTTAATATTGTTATGATATTACTGAATCAGGGTCCTGTTATCCAGAAAAAAAAACGGAGCTAGCTATGAGATTGAAAATAGCGGATCGAAGAATAAAAATTGGATTCTTATTCAGTGATAGGTGGAAGGAATTCACATTGCTGCTCATTAGTACAATATTTTTGAGCATAGGATGCACGTCCTCTTCATTATTAAGAACCATGGTCACCGGTACCATGATTCCAACCGGGACTAAAGTTGTCCTGCCCGCTACCTGGACGGACCTTCCTCAAGAAGATACCGGTACACCTTCCATAACGCCATCTCCGACGACGAGTCCAACGATCACGCCAACACATACAAGCACTTCTACTCATACTCCAGTTTTCTCGCCAACTGTGATCGGTAGTTCACGACCCAGCGCGACTCCAGATTGGAGCGCAGTCCAATTGCCGGATTGCACTTTTACTGCGTCAAGCCTCGGCGTCAGGTTGTTCACTGCTCCATTTGTTGATCCTTACCACGTCCTACCGACAATGGAGCCAGGAAAATCATACCCGGCTGTTCTGACCAAGCCCACATATACCCTGTTACTTGAGAACGGCGAAGCTCTGGGCTGGATCGACTACCGCTGGGTGACAGTATCACATAGCGGCGCTGACTGCCTGAATCGACAAGATCAGCGGGAGATCACTGATTTTCCATCCCTGTGCTTTTTTACACCCCTTCGGGAAATTGGTGGTTATGCGGACGGGGAATTTAAGGAACAGCAGTTTAGCTTGGCTCCTCCAGCGTCACTTGTTGTGCTCTATCAGCGGAGTAACGGTTACTTTACTGCTTACGGCTCATCCGGACCGAGTTTTTTCGTAAAGAGTGATGAGGTATCCACTCACGGGAACTGCAGCTCGATTCCCACCTTGGCAGAAGCGGTTGTCGAGACTTCTATTTTTACGCTGCCCCCAGATCAGGGAGGTTCGATCGTCTATACGCTTTCTGCCGGAGAGTCTGTATTCTCTCAATCCAAAATCAAACAAGGTGCACCACCAGCTGGGGCAATAGGACCAGGCCATTGGATTTTGGTCAGAAGGCATAGTTGGGCTGAAGATATCAACGGGTGGATGTGGTCTGAGCATCTGAAATATAAATAAGATCTCTT
This sequence comes from uncultured Chloroflexia bacterium, assembly GCA_963751575.1. Lineage (GTDB taxonomy): Bacteria > Chloroflexota > Anaerolineae > Anaerolineales > UBA11858 > B10-G9. Next base: position 1,029,543 of record CAVVUX010000002.1, read on the forward strand.
ATCAGACACAGGCGCTGTCTAAACATACTTTCAGGATCGATTTGCGCTGGTTGAATCGAATATTAGTTGGTACGGTAATCATGAATCCAAAAACAGGCAGAATTTGATCCCAACTATGTTGACCTGTGCCACAAATCCGTAATTCCCGAAAGTCATCACTTCCAGATTTAGCCAGAGTGTGTTGTGTATCTTGGCATACGGTCAGTTAAATTGCCCCAGCCCGTCAGTGATCCTTTAGGCCTGGTCAGCTTAGGAGACAACCCTTTCAATGAGAAAAGGCGGGTCATCTTCTTGGGTCTGGTTAAACTCCCGGGCAGCTTTGTGGCCAGAAAAAATTGCCTGAGCGATGATATTGGGGGCTTCGGCATCCCCGATTACCCGCAAGGATGACAAATCCCCGCGCGCCAAAGCTGGTTTTAAGGTTTGGTAAAGATCGTCATTTGGCAGACGATCTGTCAGCAAAACCACTCCATCTGCCCTGATTTCCAAATCCTGGTTCGAATTACTGCTGAGCAGACTGACGGATCCTGGTTTGATCTTTTGCAGTAAATGACCGGTAAGGACCCTGATCCCGGACTTGATCATCCTCTGCTGGATTAGCTCCTGCTCTAAAGTGTATCGGGTCCAATAAGAGATGAGCGGCGCGGGGGTAGCGACCGTTACCCGGCATCCGCGCTGGACAAGCTGCTCAGCGATAACGCTTCCCAGGTAATAATGATCATCATCGTACACCAGCACATCTCCAGCAAGAGATATTCCCTCCGCTAAGTCATCCGGTGTGATAACCTGGTCTAACTCGTGTCCGGGTATGGGCTTGCAATGCGAGCGGCCTACACCATCTTTCCTCCACCTCGCGCCGGTTGCAATCATGATATGCTTTTGACCAGATGCGAGGATTTCCTGTTTTGTCATCGGGCTGCTGGGATGCAGCCCGATCTGCTTCATTTTCTGGATCTGGGTCAACCGCCAGTCGATTACCCGCCTCCATTCAATCAGCCCGGGCAGTCCTGATTCTGTGATAACCCTCCCGCCAAATTCTCTCTGTGCGTCCAACAGCAGGACGGAATATCCCCGGGCACCCAATGCTCGGCCGCATTCCAATCCCGCTGGTCCTCCTCCAACTACCAGAATCTCCAGGTCGGTTTCTTTCGTGATGGGAATGAATTCCGGATGCCAGCCCCGACGCCATTCTTCACCCATGGTTGGGTTCTGTGTGCAGCGAATAGGGATCCCCAGTTCATCAGCGCTGGCGCAAATATTACATCCAATGCATTCCCGAATATCATCGATCCGATTCTCTTTGATCTTCAACGGTAAAAACGGATCCGCGATCGACGGGCGTGCAGCGCCTACAAAATCGACAATCCCGTTTTTGACAGCGGAAAGCATCGCATCAGGGGTGGTATAGCGGCCAACGCCTACAACTGGTTTATTGGTCAGTGATTTTACAAATCCGATGTACTTTTCCTGATAGCCTGCTTGCTGAAATCGGGCCGTGGCTGAATCGTTGCTCCAGCCGCTGATGTTGACATCCCACAAATCAGGCAGGTCAGCCAGGCTGGCGATAATGTCATGGCCCTCTCCCTGGGCGGTGATTCCCTGATCACCGATCAGCTCATCAACCGCCAATCGGACTGCTACTGCACAACGATCACCAACGGAATCTTTAGTATCCTCGATGATCTCTCGCAGTAACCGGGTCCGGTTTTCCAGGCTTCCTCCGTATTCGTCAGTCCGGTCGTTATACCTGCTCAGTAGAAAATGCATTAACAGTGACAGATCATGACCGGCATAACAATAAATAATATCGAAACCAGCCTGTTCAGCCCTTTTTGCGGCTGCTTGATGCCAGCGGCGTAAATTTTTGAGATCTTCCTTGTCTGCCCGGCGAGTTTGGCCAGGAGTATATCCTCTAAATCCCATTGATCGGGGTGAGAATCCCGTGGAGCGGGAATACAGGTTGGGGGCGTTATTTCCACCATAAGTTAGTTCTATCCCGGCCAGGGCACCATGTTCGTGAACTGAATCAACCATCATTTTCAGCGCTGGCAGATCCTCATTGCTCCACAGCCGGCCCTCGATGTTTGGAGATAAATCACTGCTGTGATGGATCTCAACTTCTTCGGTGCAGACCACGCCCCAGCCGCCCTCTGCTTTAATTCTCCTCATCTCTGCCAGTGCGCGGGGCATTCGGTAGCCCATCCCGTTGCAGTGGGGCACCTGGTAAAAGCGATTGGGTGCTACCACCGGGCCGATTTTTACCGGTTCAAATAGAATTGAGTATCTTTCGTCCATAGAGTTTCCGCGATCGCTGCCTGATGTCATGATGGATATTATATGTCTAAAACACAAAACAAGACATTCCTGCAAGCTTGGTTTTAGGGTTTAAACTGGTAATTAGAAGATCCAGCAGGGGCGTCTGCTGCTCAGTCAGGGCTATTTCTCTCAAATGTTTCCTCCAAACTCCAGGAAGAAGAACTTGTAAAAAAACCGGTGATATTTCTGGTCCGGGATCAGCTCGTCCTCTGGCATTTTGGGCGAGTATAATCAGGGTGATTAGTCCTCGATTCGAATTATGTCAAAATACAGATCTGGACCTGACGAACTGAAGATATATCATAATGGCGTGCTGTTTACCCAGGATAAAAATTTTCCCCGGGCTACTGCACTTGTGGTTCAAGGGGGCCGGATACTGGCGGTTGGGAATAGTGAACTTTGCGATCAGGCAGGATCACAAGATCAGCTGATCAATCTGGATGGCCGCCTGGTTTTGCCCGGTTTGGTAGACTCTCATTTCCATTACTATGACTGGGTGCTAGCCCGGCAGCGAATTGCCCTGTCTGCTGGAGCCTGTCTGGCAGATTTGACAGCAAGTGTAGCTGCTGCTGCCGATCTGGCCTCACCTGGTTCGTGGATTCTTGGACAGGGCTGGAATGAAACCGATTGGCCGGTCCCAGTCATGCCAGCTCGTGCTGAACTGGACGCCATTACTCTCAGCCATCCAATCATGCTCTGGAGAAACGATATGCACCTGGCCGTGGTTAATTCCCTGGCCTTGCAGGCTGCCGGGATCACTGCTCAAACTCCAAATCCTGAAGGGGGAATTATTGACCGGGATGCCTCTGGAGAGCCGACTGGTGTCCTGCGCGAATTAGCGATCAACCTGGTCCGGGCAGTAATCCCGGAGCCAGTGGATGCTGACATTGAAAGGGCATTTAGGGAAGGATTACCTGTCTTGCAGCGCCTGGGATTGGTGGGATTGCATGACTTTCGGATGATGGGCGGCGATTGCTGGGCTCCGGCACTGCGGGCGTTCCAGCGATTGGACAATACAGAGAGTCTGTCCCTGCGGATCTGGATCCAGCTCCCGGGGGAGCATTTGGATCAGGTAATAGATGAGGGTTATGCTACCGGGCAGGGAACTCCATATTTGCGTATAGGCAACATTAAGCTCTTTCTTGATGGTTCCCAGGGTGCCCGGACAGCCTGGATGTCGGAACCGTATGACGATACCGCCAGTGAGGGACTGCAACTTATTCCCCTTGACGAGCTCACCGATCTGATCAGCCGAGCTCACTCGGCTGGATTGGCTGTGGCAGTCCATGCCATCGGGGACCGGGCCAATCGGGAGTTAATTTCAGTCTTTGAGCAAATCCTGCTCCTGGATCAATCCGGCACAGGTCCATCTGCGCCGCACCGGATCGAGCATGTTCAGAATATTCAAAAAGGCGATATTATCCGAATGTCTAAACTTGGACTGACTGCCTCTGTCCAGCCGGTCCATGTGGCGATGACCTATTCGATGATCGAAAAAGCTGTTGGTGCCCGAGCTATTAACGCTTTTCCATTTAAGGAATTGTTGATGGCGGGTGTGACCTTGGCGCTTGGATCAGACAGCCCGGTGGCGGATCCAAATCCATTTCTCGGACTTCAATCAGCGGTAACTCGCCAAAATAATGATGGTATGCCGCCAGCTGGATGGTATCCGGATCAGTGCTTGAGCTTAAGTGAAGCCATCTGGGGGTATACCATGGGACCAGCTCTGGCAACTGGCTTACAAAGATCAGCCGGCAGTTTATCTCCTGGAAAATTGGCAGATTTTATTGTTTTAGATCGAAATATCTTTAATATACCTCCCCAGGAAATTGCTAAAACAAGGGTAGAGATGACGGTCCTGGATGGCCTGATTGCGTATCAGAAGTAGCAGATAGGGCATCTTTTTGATATTTTTGACAATGCAATTGGTCTGGCGCCTGTAGTATAATTCCGATAGTCCAGCGGAGGGGAAACTCTATCTGCAAAGCCATGCAAATTTCCGTAAAACTTTTAGCAACTTATAGAAAGAAATTACCAGAAGGCACTCGAGGCAGCACCTGTTTGATCGAGGTGCCCACTCATTTTACTGTGGGCCAGGTTGTAGAGCAGTTCGGCCTTGCTTGTGATCAATCTAATGTTATCTTGCTGAATGGACGGACAACAGATCCGGGTTTTAAACTAAAGGACGAGGATGTGCTTTGTGTATTCCCAGCGTATGCGGGAGGCTGATTACCAAACAATTTTAACAACAGGAAACGTATCTATGAACGGATGGCACGGAAAAATCCTTAGAATTAATCTCACCGACCAGACTGTAAAGCAGGATCAAGTTGATCCTCAATTTGCGAAGGATTTTTTGGGAGGTCGGGGCTGGGCGATCAAGTATCTTTACGAAGAGATGGATCCTGAAATTGACCCATTCTCACCAGAAAACATGTTGATTTTCGCAACCGGCCCATTGACGGCGACTCCCGCCCCAACCGGCAATCGCTACATGGTTGTGACCAAATCACCTTTGACTGGCTCAATCTCTAATTCCAATTCCGGGGGTGAATTTCCAACCTGGATGAAACGAACAGGTTTTGACCTGTTCATTATCAGCGGGAAAGCTCCCCGACAGGTCTATTTATGGGTTAATGAAGACCAGGTAGAAATCCGATCAGCAGAGCATATTTGGGGAAAAGAAGTCCCCCAAACAACCGATCTCCTGCTTGCTGAAACCAACCTGGATGCAAAAGTAGCCTGCATCGGTCCCGCAGGGGAAAATCTGGTTTTGATGGCTGCTATTATGAATGATAAGCATCGAGCCGCTGCTCGTTCTGGAGTTGGGGCTGTGATGGGCAGCAAAAACCTGAAGGCTGTAGTTGTTTATGGGAACAAGAAACCTGACCTGTTTGATCCCAAAGCCATGCAGAAGCTCAGCGTTGAAATATCCAAAGAGGTTGGAGCTGCTATCAAGGCTGGCTCGTCGCTGCGGGAATATGGTACTGCCTATGTGCCACAAGTCACCAATGAGCTGGGCATCTTGCCCACTCGCAATTTCCAGAGCGGGCAATTTGAAGGTGTCGATGCAATTGACGGAGTTGCCCTGAAAGAGAAATACCTCATTCGCCCAAAACCATGTTACCGCTGCCCAATAGCCTGTGGACGATTAACCGAGGTCGCAGATGGCTCGGTTTATGATGGAAGCGGGGAGGGCCCGGAATACGAAACCCTGTCTGCCCTGGGAAGTGCTTGTGGGATCGATGATCTGGGGGCGATCACGAAGGCCAATTACCGCTGTAATGAACTTGGCCTTGACACTATCACAGCTGGAATGACGGTAGCAGCAGCTATGGAAATGTCTGAAAAGGGATTTATAAAGGATGAGGAAATCGGAATGCCCCTTCGATTTGGGGATGCCGACGCTTTGATAGATATGATTGGAAAGATGGCATATCGGCAGGGTTTTGGCAGCGAATTAGCGGAAGGTAGTTTCCGTTTGGCAGAAAAATATGGCCACCCCGAAATTGCGGTCACAGCCCGTAAATTGGAATTTCCCGGTTATGACCCCAGGGGTGCGCAGGGTATGGGTCTCTTGTATGCCACAGCAAGCGTGGGGGCATCTCATATGGCTGGAGATGTCGCCTACGCAGAGGTGTTTGGCGTTCCGGAGAAAATTGATCCGTTGGTTACCCGGGGCAAGCCAGCCCTGGTGAAACGGTTTGGCAATGCCTTCACCACTATTGATTCCACTGGATTGTGTGTATTCCTTGCTGTAAGGTATGTCTTCGATGCCGATATTGATCTTTGGCCAACTCGTTTGACCGAGTTAATGAATTTAGCTACCGGCGCCAATTATTCGCCTGAGAGTTTAAATCAAGCCGCGGATCGTGTTTTTAACCTGGAGCGAATGTTCTTGATCAGGGCTGGTTTTACAGCTAAAGATGATAATCTGCCTCCTCGCATGCTCTTAGAACCCCTGCCAACCGGTCCGGCAGCCGGGTATGTGGTAAACCTTGCGGAGATGCTGCCAGAATTCTATGCCCTCCAGGGCTGGGATCAAAATGGGATCCCCACAAAGGAAAAACTGCTTGAACTTGGCCTGGGCGATATAGTTAACCTATAGCAACATCAGGATCAGGACTCGCGGGAGAACTACGTGAAACTAATTTCTATGCGTGATGCCATTCAGAAATATGTCCCCGATGGATGTACGATTGCCATTGAAGGGTTTACAGCGTTTATTTGTTTTGCCGCCGCTCATGAAATCATCCGCCAGAAGAAGGAAAACCTCACGATCTGCCGGATGACCCCGGATTTAATTTATGACCAGATGGTTGCTGCCGGCTGCGTCAAGAAATTGATTTTCAGTTATCTTGGCAACCCGGGCGTGGGCTCGCTGCACTGCATTCGCCGTGCGGTAGAAAATAAACAGCCCAGGGAAATTGAACTCGAAGAATATTCTCATTTTGGTATGGTTGGTCGCTATTCGGCGGGAGCTGCGGGCCTGCCTTTCTTTCCCCTTAAAAGCTACTTCGGTGCTGACTTGGGAAAAGTAAATCCCAACATAAAATTTATCAAAAATCCCTATGGTAACGATTCCATCGCTGTTGTACCAGCTCTCAACCCTGATCTGGCTATCATCCATGCCCAGCGTTGTGACAGCCTGGGCAACACTCAATTATGGGGATTGATCGGAATGCAGAAAGAAGTTGCGTTTGCTGCCAAGCACGTCATTGTCGTTGTGGAAGAGCTCGTGGATGAAGAGGTCATCCGGTCTGATCCCAACCGCACCCTGATCCCGCATATTATTGTTGACGCTGTTGTCCATCAACCTTTCGGCGCTCATCCCTCGTATGTGCAGGGTTATTACGACCGGGACAACCTGCATTATTTGGCCTGGGAGAAGCTTTCCAGGGATCAAGCTGCCGCCGAGTCCTGGCTGGCCGAATGGGTCACCGGGATTGAAAGTTGGGAGGAATATCTCAAAAAGCTGGAGACTGAAGAACCTGCTATTTGGGCTAGGTTGGCTCCAGGCAGCGCTCCGTCACTACCTGTTAACTATGGAATGTATGGATAAAATGGATCCTTATTCGCCTTCAGAAATGATGATTGTCGCAGCTTCCCGAGCTTTGGCAGGTGAGAGGGTGGTATTTGTCGGAGTGGGGCTGCCGAATATCGCCTGCAACCTTGCCCAGCGAACAGTGTCTCCTGAGCTGGAATTAGTCTATGAATCAGGTGTTTTTGGCGCTCGCCCCGCCCGCTTACCCCTTTCCATCGGTGACCCAACTTTGGTCAGCGGGGCAACTTCAGTCGTTGGCATGGCTGACCTGTTCCTAAATTACCTGCAGGGAGGAAGGATTGAGGTTGCTTTTTTAGGTGCAGCCCAGATTGACCGCTATGGCAACCTGAATTCAACAGTGATCGGTGATTACCAAAATCCAAAAGTCCGTCTTCCGGGCAGCGGGGGAGCGTGTGAAATCGCCATCCATGCCAGCAAGGTTTACGTTATCATGCCGTTAAGCAAGCGGTCTTTTGTCGACAAACTGGATTTTGTAACTTCTCCTGGTCATCTATCCGGGAAGCCGGGCCAGCGGCTGGATCTGGGTTTGCCGGGTTCTGGTCCCCATCTGGTCATAACCAATCAAGCTGTCTTCGAATTCAGGGAGGGAGAAATGACCCTGAGCTCTATTCATGAAGGATCAACTGTAGAGGAGATCCAGCGGCAGGTAGCCTGGCCGCTTAAAGTGGCTGAGGATCTCCAGGTGACACCGCTCCCAAGTGAGGACGAGCTGAGCATAATTCGCAATGATTTGGATCCTGATGGAATGTACAGACTTAAATAAATGAATTTGATTTATAAAGCTTAACGAAGGTAAATAATCATGCTTGAAGTCGCGATTATATCTGCAGTTAGGACGCCCATCGGGAATTTTGGCGGTGCATTGAAAGACATCTCTGCCGTCCAGCTGGGAAAAATAGTTTCCAGGGAAGCGATAAAACGGGCGAATATCTCACCTGAGATGGTGGATGAAATCATATTTGGCAGTGCCAGGCAAGCTGGAAATGGACCGAACATCGCCCGTCAAATATCTTCCCTCAGCCAAATTCCGATTGAAAAAGTAGCCTATACTGTCAACAAAGCCTGTGGTTCAGGGTTGAAATCTATCACCCTGGGAGCCCAGTCAATAATGCTGGGAGAAAATCAGGTGGTGCTGGCTGGCGGTGTTGAGCAAATGTCGCAAATTCCTTATTTGCTGATGAAAGCCAGGTGGGGGTACCGGCTGGGAGACGATACGCTGGTTGATTCGAATTACCGTGATGGTTATTTCTGCCCCATTGCTGATATGCTGATGGGTGAAACAGTTGATCGTCTGGCTGAGGAATTCAATATCTCACGTCAAGAGCAGGATGATTTTGCAGTGGACAGCAATCAAAAAGCGGCTGCAGCCTGGAAGCAAGGCAGCTTTGATGAAGAAGTTGTCCCTGTTGAGATCAAAGACCGCAAGGAAACGATTATGTTTGCCCGGGACGAGCACCCCAGGCCTGATTCCAGGGCGGAGAAACTGGCAAAATTGAGCACTGTCTTCCGATCTGCTGAACAAGGCGGCACAATCACGGCAGCAAATGCCAGTGGAATTACCGATGGTGCAGCGGCACTTATCTTGATGGAGGCTGGACGGGCCAGGGCAGAGGGGATCGAGCCATTGGCAGTTATCAGGGGATTTGCCAGCGCAGGCGTGGATGCAGCCCGCATGGGTTTGGGACCGATTCCCGCGACCCGGAAAGTCATGGCGCTGACGAAAACGAGCCTGGCTGATTTTGATTTGATTGAATTGAACGAAGCCTTTGCTGCCCAGGTTCTGATCGTTGAGAGGGAATTGGACTGGGACCCGGACCGGCGCAATGTCAATGGCGGTGCAGTTGCCCTGGGTCATCCTACGGGCTGCACAGGGGCAAGGATTGTTGTAACTTTACTGCACGCTATGAAAAATCGCAGCGCAGAATTGGGATTGGCAACCTTGTGTATCAGCGGCGGATTGGGCATGAGTATCGTTCTTCAGCGATGAGAAACTACAAACACCCCCAGGGAAATATATTTTACAGAAGAATGGGCACTAACCATCCTTCAATTGTCAAAGGAGAGGGTGTTTATTTATTTGATGAGGAAGGGAAGCGCTATCTGGATGGCTGCGGGGGCGCGATTGTTGTCAGCATCGGCCATGGTGTTGAGGAAATCGGCGAGGCTATTGCCGTCCAGGCAAACCAGGCCGCATATATCCATGCCAGCACTTTCACCAGTGGAGTTCTGGAAGAGTATGCTGAAGCTCTGGGAAGAATTACTCCGCTCCCGGATCCAAAGTTCTATTTCTTGACCAGTGGATCGGAAGCAATCGAGGCCGCCCTCAAGTTGGCGCGCCAGATCCAATTTGAACGCGGTCAAACTTCCCGTTCGATCACGATTTCTCGCTGGATGTCCTACCACGGTTTATCCCTTGGCGCCTTAGCTGTTTCCGGGAAAGAAAAACTGCGGACTCCTTACGAACCCATGTTTAAAGACGTGCCCCATATTCCACCTGCTTACTGCTACCGCTGTCCATTTGGATTGGAAAACGTAACTTGCGGAGTAGCCTGTGCAAATGCGCTGGAAGCTGAGATCCAAAATCAGGGACCGGAAAACGTAAGTGCCTTCCTGGCAGAGCCAATCAGCGGCAATACTCTCGGGGCAGCAGTTCCGCCTGAAGCGTACTGGCCGAGGATCCGGGAGATATGCGATCAATACGGGGTCTTGCTGATCGCGGACGAAATCATGACAGGATTAGGACGGACTGGCAGTTGGTTTGGGATTGAACACTGGAAAACAGTCCCGGATATTATCACTATTGGGAAAGGTGCAGCCAGCGGTTATTTTCCCCTCAGTATAGTAGCTGTGAAAGGGGAATTTGCCGAATTGATTTCAAAAGGCAGTGGAAACTTTAATCACGGGGGAACATTTTCCCACCATGCGGTTGGCGGCGCAGCAGGATTGGCGACATTGAATTATCTCAGGGATCATCACCTGGTTAACAAGGCTGCCGAAACTGGAAAAATTATTCAGAAACTACTGCTGGAAAGATTCAATGATCATCCGTATGTGGGCGATATCAGGGGTATGGGAATGATGTGGGGAGTTGAATTTGTCCGACATAAAGACTCTCAGGAGCCTTTTGATCCCCAGCTACATTTTTCACAAAAAGTGGTGGATGCAGCAATTAAGCGGGGGCTGATACTGTATCCTGGGAGCGGGAGCATCGATGGCACGGCCGGTGATCACTTGATGTTTGCCCCGCCATTTATCATTACTGAAGGACAAATCCAGGAGAGCTTGGAAATACTCCAGGATTCTATGGATGAGATCACTGGTGATGGATCTCATTTATACTAAACGTATCTTGGCCTTAAATCCCTGGAGATCATTAAGCTCGATCGCTTTGCTTTGTCCTGGACGATTTGGAAACCCTGACGACAAGGGTCGGCCCATTATCTGAGATATCCCTCTGCGCTTAGAATTCCATCAAATGCCTGGCGTGCATCACTTACAGCTTTGGCTTGCCAATCTGTTTGCTCAGGAGCAAACATCTCCCCCAGCGCCCGGGCGGTTTGGTTTTTTGTTTTAGCTTTTCTTGTTCCCTGGCAAAAAGCCCGGTTTTCGAACAGCATGGTTCGCATGCTGCGCAGGACTGCCAGGGTAGATGTACCGTAGGTGCCAAATTCAAAGGAAGTCGCATAAAGCCGTTTTTGTGGAAACTCATTTTGTTTGAGGGTGTATATGTAGTCGATCATATCCCCCCTGAGATCATAAAATTCTTCCGGGTTGGCGGCAACGACAAGTGGGTAATTAAAGCGTTTTTCAAATTCCTGAGAGTTGCCGGATTCGAAAACAGAGTTGACCAGGCTCATCTGAAATCGCGGCCCGTGGCCCGTGTGCATATCCAAGAGTGTGATTTGCTGATACTCATTCAGGACTGCCTGGTAGAAATCCATGACTTTCCGGGTTTCTTCCTGGATGGAATTTCCGCCATAATGGATCCCGGCGGGGTTGTGGTATTGTCCCAACAGAGATATGGAGCGGAAATTTTTTAAGCCCATCGACAGTGAATATCGCAGAACCTGAAGAAAGAACGGGATCTGACTCCAGAAATAACTCCCCAGGGGCTTTCGGGGATGCAGAAAGGCATCCATTTCTTTGCTGGCCGGGTTGTAATTAGGATCCAGTTCAGTGGATCGATAGACGAAGTTGCGATTGAGATCAACGTTGTTGGCATTCGTTCGCCGGCGGTATTTCATCCCCCAGGGATTAATGGTATGGATCAAGAGCAAGCCTGTGTTTTCTGGGTCAAGATGCTCAAGATATTGGTCCATAAAAAGCTGCAGCATCGCTGAGCCGACATAGCCTTCGATCCCATGTTCGGCGGTGGTTATGACCAGGATTTTTTCGTTTTCCTTGAGAGCGCTGGATTGGATCCAATCAATTGTTAGATCTTCATTGCCTTCCAGGCGATGATAAGAGAGTGCAGCTTGCGGCCAGAATTTCTGAACTGCACTCAAATATTTGCGGAAGCGCGTCCGGGAGGCTTGGTATGTATTTGGAAATAAAGCTGGGATGTGTTCCATAAGCTCTCCCTGCTAAATAAGTGGTCTATTTCGCCTGTTGATTCAGGATCCGAAGAGCAGACTCGGCCAGAATAGCCGCTCCCACTGGCATGCAATCCTCGTTGATATCAAATCTGGGGTCATGATGCCGCCGGACATCATCCTCGATTTTGCACCCCAGCATGAACATGGCTCCGGGAGCTTTCTGAAGGAAAAATCCAAAATCCTCGGCACCCATCTCTGGTTCGGGAGGAGAAAGTTTTTCCTCTCCTAATAAATCACGCACAACCTGTTCAATCATGGCAACTGTTCCCGGGTCGTTATGCATGGGGGGATAACCTTTGACAATTCTCAGTTTATAATCACCACCTAAAGACCGGGTGATCTCCAGTGCCTTTTTGATCTCAGCATGGATTTTTTGTTGAACATCGCCGTTGAGGAAACGAATGGTACCAGTGAGATTGACCTCTTCCGGGATCACGTTATCTGCAATTCCCCCTTGGATAGATCCGATGCTTATCACCGCAGGGTCAAAAGGTTTAAGCTGTCTAGAAACAATACCGTGCAGCGCCAGGATCACAAAACCGCTGAGAAAAATGGGGTCAATAACCTTGGCTGGCGTGGAACCATGACCACCTTTTCCGATGATCGTGGCATAAAAAGTATCAACGCCTGCAGAGGCAAACTCGGTAGCTACTTCGATTTCTCCGCTATTGATTGAGGCAGCAACATGCAATGCCAGGGCATGATCAACCTGATCGATAGCGCCGTCCTCGATCATTCTGGGAGCTCCGCTTAATCCCTCCTCATCTTCAACTTCCTCTGCAGGTTGGAATAAAAACCGGACTGTTCCAGAAAATTTTTCCCGAGTCAGAAGTTTTGCTGTTCCCAATGCAATAGCCATATGGCTATCATGGCCGCAGGCGTGCATTACACCTTGATTCTTAGACCTGTATGGCACCTGGTTGGCTTCAGCAATCGGAAGTGCGTCCATATCTGCCCGGATGGCAACGATGGGTTTTCCGGATCCGATTTCCGCAACAATCCCGGTTTTCCCAACACCTTTCTGAACCCTGTAGCCAAACTCCTCAAGGATATCAGCAACTTTTCCAGCCGTGCGTTCTTCTTTAAAACCTAGTTCCGGATGCATGTGGAAATCCCTGCGCCAGGAGACCATTTCTGATTGTATTTTTTTCGCTTTATTAAGCATTCATCCCTCTGATATAGTAGTTGATGGTTTTTCCAGATATTTCGCTAAAAATTCAGCTCGTTGTTTTTTGACCTTAATTTGGTTTTCAACCTTCAAAAATATATGTCCTTCATCTTCATAAAGATGGTATTCACATTCTTTTCCCAGACTGATTAAATTTTCATATGCTTGCTTGGATTCACTGGGTGGGCAGCGGACATCATTTGCTCCGCATATCAGCTGAACAGGGGCAGCAACCTGGTCCAGGAAGAAAAATGGTGAGCGCTCATACCAGATTTCATCATTGGTCACAGGATCGCCAAAGTTCTCCCTGTCCCAATGCCGCAGATCTTCGCGTGAGTTCTCATGACTGGTAAACCAATTTAAGAATGGAACTGCTGCAGAGCCCGCGACCCATTTCTCGGGGAATTGGGTCAGGCAGGTCATCGTCAGATAGCCACCCCAGCTTCTGCCTGTCACAGCAATCCTGGTATTGTCGGCTATTCTGTTATCTGCCAGGTAATTCGCCCCGGCAACGATGTCGGCAGTATCGATCCCTCCCAGGTCGAATCGGTTGGCATTCATCCATTCCCTTCCGTATCCGGTTGACCCGCGGTAATTCGGTGCCAGGACAACCCAGCCCCGGCTAACCATATGCTGAACAAGGGGGTCCCAGGTGATCTGGGTCAGCCAGTTCGGCCCTCCGTGGACATAAACAACTGCAGGTGGAAGGTTATCGTCTTCTTGCGGACAATACAGCACGGCGGGGACTTTTGCGCCGTCGAGGCTTGGGTAAGAGACCTCTTCTGGAATTTGCAAGGCTTTCTGATCCACTTTTTTGGGAAGAGAGCGGGTGAGCTGCTTAAACTCGGAAGTTGTGCGGTTAAATGACCACAGGTCGTCTGGGTAGCGCGGGTTATCAAAGACAAATATTATTTGGTCGGAAGCTGGCGTGAATTTAGGAGGGAATATCACTCCTGGTTCTATCTGGTAAGTTGTGACTGCCCGAGTAACAAGGTCCAAGAGTGCCAATTCACTTTTTGGCCCTTGGCTGACAACGTAGGTCAGATATCCGTCTTTTGACCAATCCGGGAACTCCTTTTCATACGGGCCGGAGGTCAGCCAGGATATTAATCCCGTTTCGATATCATAGATAGCTATTTCGAACATACCCTGATGATTGGAGGATATTGCCAGGTATCTGCTGTCAGGTGACCAGCATGCATCTTTTGAGCTGATCGGGGTGCCATCGATCTTGATTGGATAAGGCTCGCCCCCTGATAATGGAACCAGGTAGGTCCAGTAATCCTGGGCTTTTCCTGGCGAGGTGACAGCTAACATTTTGCCATTCGGGGACCAGGTCACTTTCCAGTCCGGGTAAGGGGAATCAAGAACTTTCCGGGATTCACCTCCCTGAGATGGCATGATATAGGTATTAAAACGGCCCTGGCGCGCAGAGCAAAATGCTATCTCGGTTCCATCCGGGGACCAGGTGAATGATGTGGTTTGAGCGTACGGTGTATCAGGGGTGATATTCTGATGTGTTCCGGCCGCCTGATCGTAGACATAAATGTCATAATTCTCACCACCGTCAAGGTCTAGGGCATATGCCAAAAGCTTTCCATCTGGGTTCCATCTCGGAGCGAACTTTGCACCTTTTCCCTCGGTGATTTTTTTGGGTGAAGTTTTACCAGTCAGGTTCAGGGTATAGATTTCCCAGCGGCCTGTTTTATTCCAGGAAAATGCTACCTGGCTTCCATCGGGAGATATATCAAATCCAAGATCGGGATCAACGATGGGCACGTTCAGTAATAGTTCTAAGTCTAAGAAGGCAGTCATGTAATTCCCTTTGTTTAAACCTCATGGCAAGCAACCCAGTGCTCTGGTTTAATTTCCCGCCAGGTGGGTATTTCTATTTGACAGTGTTCTTTGGCAATTGGACATCTGGGATGAAAGCGGCATCCCGGAGGTGGGTTTGCCGGGCTTGGTGGATCCCCTTCAAGGATTATACGCTGGCGAGCGCGGGTCGCATTTGGATCCGGAATGGGGACAGATGATAACAAAGCCTGGGTATAAGGGTGAAGCGGGGAGTCATATAGATCATCGCGGTTAGCTAGCTCAACTATGATCCCAAGGTACATTACAGCAACCCGGGTGCAGATGTGGCGTACCATGCTGAGGTCGTGGGCAATGAACAGGTAGGTCAGCCCAAACTCCTCCTGCAAGTCTTCTAACAGGTTAACGATCTGGGCCTGGATGGAGACATCCAGGGCTGAAATGGGTTCATCGCAAACAATAAAATCAGGCTCGGATGCAAGCGCGCGGGCTATGCCGATTCGCTGCCGCTGGCCTCCTGAGAATTCGTGTGGATAACGATTCATATAATATGAATTTAGTTTAACAATCTCCAGCAATTCTCTGACCCGATCGGATCTCAATTTTCCTTCACCTATTTGATGGACTTTGAGTGGTTCTCCGATAATGCGCGAAATTGTCCAGCGCGGGTTAAGTGAGGCAAAAGGATCTTGAAATATCATCTGCATGCGTTTACGCAATCCTCGCAGTTCCTTGCCCTTCATTGAAGCCAGATCCTGTCCATCAAATAATACTTCCCCGGCTGTGGGTTCGTACAGCTGAATTAAAGTTCGTCCGGTTGTGGTTTTGCCGCAGCCGCTTTCACCGACTAAACCAAGGGTTTCGCCGCGGTAGATATCAAAGCTTAGGTCATCAACAGCCTTGACCGATCCGGTTTCGCGGGGGATTAGAATGCCCTCGGTGATCGGAAAGTATTTTTTTAGCCCGCGGACCTGGACCAGGGTATTCGTCTTCATTATTTTTCCTTTCCCGTGGCAATCTCAACCCAGCAGGCAACTTTGTGATCGGCATTACAATTCAGTAATTGGGGATTCTCTTTCCGGCACCGATCCACGGTAAAGCTGCAGCGGGGGGCGAAAGGGCAGCCGGTAATGACTGTAATTCCATCAGGAGGGAAACCCGGGATGGATGACAGTCGTTCTCCACCGCGGCTCGCGTCAACCCGGGGAAGTGATTTGAGCAGGGCGAGGGTATAGGGATGACACGGATTACCGTAGAGTTCAAAAACATTGCTTTCTTCTATCACATGACCCGCGTACATCACTACCATCCGGTCAGCCAGTTCTGCAACAACTCCCAGGTCGTGTGTGATCCAGATCACAGCCATGCCTAGTTCACCCTGGAGTTCTTTTACTAGCTCGACAATTTGGGCTTGAATTGTTACATCCAGCGACGTAGTTGGCTCATCGGCAATCAGGATATCAGGGCTGCAGGACAATGCCATGGCAATCATTGCCCGCTGGCGCATTCCTCCAGAAAACTGGTGCGGGTACTCCTTGATCCGTTCCCCCGGATTGGCAATGCCCACTTGATCAAGGAGATTAATTGTGCGGAGTTCAGCTTCTTCGTGGCTGATACCGTTATTGACAACCATGGTTTCGCTGATTTGTTTTCCGATTGTCAAAACTGGATTTAGGGATGTCATCGGGTCCTGGAAGATCATCCCGATTTTCGCACCACGTATTTGCTCCATTTTGGAATCAGTGTATTCTAATAGATTTTCACCCCTGAAAAAAATTTTTCCACCAGTGATCTTTCCCGGAGGATCAGGAATCAATCGTAAAATGGATAGGACGCTGACGCTTTTTCCACAGCCGCTTTCACCAACAATTCCGAGAGTTTTCCCGGCATCAACAGAATACGATACCCCATTTACCGCGTTCACCACGCCGTCAAGGGAATCGAATTTTACTTCCAAATTATCTAAGGCAACAATGGGATCCATGGGCAGCTCCTATCCGTGTTCGACCAGGGCATGTGGATCCAGGGCGTCCCGGAAACCATCACCGACGAAGTTGATTGAAAGAACGGTTAACACGATTAGTGATCCAGGGAATATCCACAGCCAGGGGGCGGTTTCAACATAGTTATACGCTCCCTCCAGCATATTTCCCCAGGTCGCAGTTGGCGGCTGGACACCCAAACCAAGGAAGCTGATATAAGCTTCGGAGATGATTGCATTCGCTACGCCTAATGTGGCGGAGACAACGATTGGAGCAATGCTGTTTGGCAGGATATGCTGGAAAATAATAGATGAGTTTGATGTCCCGGTCGTATGCGCGGCCAATACAAATTCGCGTTCTTTGAGAGACATGAAATTAGCGCGCACGATACGGGCCAGGTACATCCAGCTGGTGAGACCGATGATCACAATAATCACGATCACACTCCCGCTGAACTCCCGCCCCAGAAAATGCAAGGTGGGGATCTTGCCCCCAAAGAATTTTGCCATCACCAGCAGTAAAAATAATTGGGGCACATTAAACATTGCTTCGGTAAAACGCATCAGCAAACCATCAATCCAACCTCCATAATAACCTGCTACAGCACCGATCAAGACACCTACAAATACCTCAACGATCACAGCGGACAGTCCGATCATCAGCGAGATTTGTCCGCCATAGATGGTCCGTTTAAAGATATCCCTTCCCACAGTATCTGTGCCGAACGGATGTTCCTTGGAAGGAGCATTCAGGCGGAGTTTTGTATCTGTAAAATTGGCTTCTGACTCCGGATAGAAAAAAGATCCGCCGAACGAGAAAAAAAACAAGAGCAGCAGGACAATCAAGCCAAATACTGCCATCTTATGGCGCTTAAATCTCATCCGGACCATCTGCCCAGGCGTGAGTGTTTCGGTTAAATTCTCTTGATGAATGAGATCATGCTCATTTTCGAACGATACTTCCATTAAAGCCTCCTTCGGCAAGGAACCAGGATAGTGGGAGAGACTTAATGATAGTGGATCCTTGGGTCCAGCCAGGCATAGAGCACGTCGGTAATTAATTGAAATAATATCACTGCTACTGAGATCATGATCAAAATGCCCATGACGACTGGAGTGTCTGACCGAGAGAGATGGTCAATAAATAATCGTCCCATCCCCGGCCAGGCAAAGATGCTCTCAGTTACAACCGCTCCGCCCAATAAAAGGGGGATATCCAACCCGATTATGGTGACCAATGGCAGGGCAGCATTCTTGAGAGCGTGACCTGTGATGACCATTCTTTCCGGCAAACCTTTTGCGCGGGCTGTCCTGATATAGTCCTCGGTTATCACTTCCAACATTTGCGACCGTACAAAACGGCTGTAGCCCGCCGCTGTTATGACTGTCATGCTGAATATTGGCAGGATCATGTGAATCAAGACCTGACCAGTGGTTTTTCCAACTTTGGGATCGAACATGCCCACTGTAGGCAAGGATGGCAGCCCCCAGCGTTTAAAATTTACTCCGAAGAGATACATCGAGGCCAGGGCTACAAAAAAGATTGGCATTGAATAACCGATGAAGGATAAACCGGTGATGGTATGGTCGATCAACGTGTATTGGCGTAAAGCTGAATACACCCCCACAATGAGAGAGAGCGCGATGACAATGATCTCAGCTGGAATCATCAGGATGAGTGTGTTGGGCAGTCTTTCCAGAATAATGTCGAGCACTGGTTTCCCGCGGGTAACCAGGGAAGTGCCAAAATCTCCCTGTAATACACCTTTGCGAGTTCCTGGTGTTTCAGGAATGCCATCACCATCCATATCGGTTAGAGTCCATTCATTGCCGATCAGCCAAAAGAGATATTGTTTAGTGTACGGCTGATCAAGGCCAAGCTGGCGAGAAAGGCGCTCCCGGTCAGCTGGACGGGTTATTCTCCTTCCTCCCATAGTTGCCAGGGGATCTCCGGTGTTAATCATCAACAGAAACAACATGATGCTGATGATAAACATCAATGGGAATGCTTGAAGAATTCTGCGGATTATGTATCGTGACACATTCCCTCCTTATGAAAACTTTCTTGCTTTTGGGTCATGATCCCAAATCCAATAATCACAGATTGGTACAAAAAAGAAATAATGGCAACAAAGCTGCACTTGAAAGCCGGGACTAGAAAATATATCCCGGCTTTCAAAATTCAACGTATTAAGCTACTCTGCGATATCCCATTCTGAAATGTTATAGAACGGAGTCACACCAGAGAACTTTACACCTGTCAAAGCTGAATTGACGACCCAGTAATCCGGATCGCTATACAGCCCTAACCAGTAGACTTTCTCGTGCATGTATTTGGTGATTTCATGGAAGATCTCTATCCGCCTGGCAGTATCGGTTTGAACCAACTGCTCCTGGAAGAGAGCATCCAGGGCTTCATCGCACCCGTAGTAGTTATATCCATAGGGATTCTCATCATCGGGGAGCTGAGCGCAAAGCCAGTAATCGGTATCAGGGTCCGGGAAGTAGGTGCTGTCTGACCATTCCATGATGTCCTGTTCGCCAATCGCTGGGGGAGCGCCATCGGAGTAACCGCCAAAGAAGATGTCAGAATCCTGGCTCTGAATATCGAGGTTGATTCCGACTTCAAGCAGCTGCTGCTGGGCAACGGCCTGAATATCCTGACGGATCTCGCGAATGGTTGTGCCGTGAACCAGGGTGAGGGGGTTGCCCTCTAGGTCTTCCCGAATTCCATCGCCGTCACTATCAACGTACCCAGCGGCTTCCAGCATTGCTTTTGCTGCCTCAGGATCGTAGGCCCAGGGAACGATATCTGGAGAAACATACGCTCCGCCAGCAATCGGATCCCATAAAGTATCTGCAGGAAGGGTCAAGCCCAGTAATAAATCTTCCGTAATCGCATAGCGGTCGATTGACATTGCGATTGCCTGACGAACGGTTTCATCCCGGATTGCAGGTGAAGCCATGTCGCGGAAATTAAAGAACCAGCCTTCTGCATATCCACTGTTGACGACAAAAACTGAGAGACCAGCATCTTTGAAAACGGGGACATCCGACAGCGGGACAAAGGTACCGAGATCTACATCACCCGAAACCAGAGCTGCGGTCTGGGAGGCGTCATCTGGTACGAACTGGAGGTAGATATCGTCGATCTTGGGAGCGCCTTTCCAGTAGTTTTCATTCTTTGTAAAGCGCAAATAACTCCCTGATTCCCATTCGGAAAATACATAAGGTCCGCATCCAACTGTGGGGGCTAAATTCCACTCAGCGCCCAGGATGCTGCCTTCTGAATCAAATACCGGTTGGAAAACATGAGCTGGCAAAATCCCGTGCCAGAAGTTTGCTTCCCAGGCTGCAAATGGTTCTGAGAAGGTCATTACAACTGTCAGGGGGTCGGGTGCTTCGACTGAAACCAGGGCATCATAGGGGTACTGGGAGTTGACTGCGTTGGCATCGGTCATGACCATATCGTAGGTGAATTTGAAGTCAGCCGAAGTGATGGGTTCTCCATCAGACCAAACAATATTGTCCCGGAGATTCATGGTAATTGTCAAGCCATCCTCCGATATGCCGCCATTTTCAACGGAGGGCATTTCGGATACCAGGTGGGGGTAAGCCTGGTTCTGGTCATCGTATTCCCAGGCCCAGCACAGGTAAACCTGGTGCAATATTGCCGAGAACCACATGTCAGTATAGAACATATTGAGAGAGTCAGGTTCCTGGGTCCATGAGAAGGTAACGACTTTTGGTTCCATGGGCGCTTCGGCTGCTGGCGCTTCGGCGGCGGGTTCCTCAGCCGAGGGAACTTCAGCAGCAGGCTCCTCAACCTCTGGAGTTCCGCAGGCAGTCAGCAACAGAGAAAACACCACCGTTATTGCTAATAGGGTTAATAACCATCTGTTTTTCATCTATCCTCCTCCTTGAGTAGGATTGCAAGGTGGGCTGGTGAGCCCGGGTAAGTAGAACATTGGGGGATTTAAGAAGAAATAGTGTTTCAGGCACCTCCTCGTTCGAGCCAGGTAAAAAATATGTTACAGCCAAGTAAAATATTTATACCAGATAATAATATTATTGGATTGATCTTAATTACTAACTAACTCAACTTTTGCTGCCTCGAAAATTTTGTCCAACTCTTTTTCCTGGGTTGGTTCCAGCGGAGGAACTTTGTGTTCAGCCAGGATTTTTTCAGCTTTTGACTGGGCATTTTCAGCTAGACCGACCCGGCCCGAAGTAACCCAATCGTCGAAGGATCTTCGGACTCCGAGTGAATCATGGAGAAGTTCGCCCCCGCGCAAGTATTGAAGGGTATGGCGTTGGGCCATAAAATTCTGCTGGTTATTCATGACATCATTGATAACATCGACTGCCAGGGAATCCTGGTTGACATCGAAACCCCTGATTACCCGCCTGATACTGGCGGCAATCTCGTTATCTACTACCATCTGGGCGAACGAACCAGAAATCCCTGCAGCCATCTCTCCAATCCCTGAGAGTTCATCTGCCCCAGCCAGGGCAGGCAGCAGCGAATTCATTGACCGTTCAAAACCACTTTGAATATCTAAGGTATGCGAGTTGGTGGAGAGACCGTATACATTTACCGGGAATCCGTAGGAGTGCCCGATCTGGACGGTGGCAGCTGAAGCCAGGCCCATCTCGACTCCACCCCAGATAGAAATACCTGTGCGGGGTTCCATCATTGCCAAGCGCCCACAGTAAATGATGGGCAAACCCGGATTAACCAGCTGGGCAATGACAATCGAAGCCAGGACTTCGGCATTTTGCTGAGTTAATGCCCCTGCGATTGACATGGGCGCTGTTGTTCCAGCTGTTGGGCAGGGTAAAGGACCAAAGGGCAGACCCGCCCTGGCGATCTCAGCCATCGACTCAACCAGATCAGACGGGAAGGTCAAAGGGCTGAGAGGTGAGACACTCATGGTAAGAACTTCACTGGCAGGACCTATTACCTCGGCCATCTCTACGGAATATTTGACTTCCCTGGGGGTTTGTACTCCGGGTCCCTGGAGGGGTTTGGTGGTGTTTGGAAGGGCATAGCGGTACATTGCTAGTGACATCATCTCGCCAGGTACATCAACAGGCGTGAAGAATGGTGTTATCGTTGTGGCTTGATCGAGGGCATCAAGAAGCCGGGTCGAGTCCTGCACATCTTTGATCGTTGCCCAGCGCACACTCCTGCTGACAGGGTCGTAAATATCACGAGCTCCGCCCAGGTTGTGCCAATTTAAGCTTCCATCTCCCAGGGTGATACTCTTTCCGGCACGACCGCGGGTAGTGACTTTTTTTGTGCTGCCGGCTATAGATTGTTCTACCAGGTCCGCAGGGATCTGTACCCTGCCATCCTGAACGGCTGCGCCTTTCTCAACGAGCTGGTCCTTGATTTCAGGATGATCGAGGACAATGCCCACCTCACTTAGGACACGCAGAGTGCCCTGGTGAATATCTTCAATATCCTGGTCTGAAATGATTTTCCATGGGCGCATAATCAATTCTCCGAAATAATAGTCTGGATAATGGAATCAAATTCAAAAAACTCACGCATCCAGCGTCGGCAATTTATCCAGGCCGGCAGCAGATGCCAGTCTGCCAACCAGTGATTTTAGTTCTTCGACCTGGTCGGTAGGTAGTGAGGGTTGTTGGTAAGCTGCCAAAATTTCAGTTAATCTTGATTTGGATCTTTCCAGAGTATCTGGGCTGCCTTCCTGCTGCCAGGAGCGAATCGAACCCCGATCAATAACCGCGGATGGCAGATACTGTTCTTTTGTGATCAGATCGCGAGTGAGACGCTGTTTCAGGAAATCTCCCTTGAAATTAATCTCGTCATACATGTCCGCAGCCAAGGGCGATGTGTGAACCTGCATGCCCTGCAGCATTCGTTTTGCCATCCCGATCGCTTCGGCGTCAATGACTAATTTCTCGGGGCTTAGACAGGCTAAAAAGTCCAGCATGCCTGCGCCGGATATCATGTTGATGCCGGCTAAAGCTCCGATCATAGCGGTTGTGCTGCTTTCCATCCCGGCCTGATAATCCACAAGTTTTGAGTCACTGGCACCGAGATATCCATGGGTTGGGAATCCAAAATATTTTCCTACCTGGGCATAAGCTGCGTCGAGCATAGCTGTTTCTACTGCACCCATAGGAGTAGTGCCCTGGCGCATGTCCATGATCGCTGGAGCCCCTCCCCAGACAATTGGAGAACCGGTCTGGGCTAGCTGGTGGATAGTGATCCCGCTGATGCACTCAGCAGCATGCTGGACTACAGAGCCCAGCAATGTAACTGGAGCGGCCGCTCCAGCGAGGGGCATGGAGACAATTTGAGCAGGGATTTTTGCGCGGGATAAGTCAATCAAGTTTTGCGATCCAAAATTGCTCCAGATCAGGGGTGGTGATGGGCAGACATCAAAGATCGCAGTCGGGCGATCTGCCAGGGCTTTTCTCCCCCCGGCAAATATACTCAGCATGTCAATCATGACCCCGGTAGTTTGGATCGAAAAAGCCCCGGTTACGACAGGTTTATCGGAATACAGGAGCACCAGATATAGTCGGTAAAGGTCGCCAATTTCTTTGGGTATCTCGCTGCAAACCAGGGCAGTCGATTGGGCGTCATACTGCTGGAGCTGGTCAGCTATTTTAATTACCTTAATTAAATCAGAACTGGTTGCCGGCCGATGCTGGCCTGTAGCAGCGTCAAGCACATTAACCCCAGAAGAGCCGGGGTCAAAATGGACTTGATCTCCACCGTAATGCACGATTCGGTCTCCCTGCTTGTTAAAGAGGGTAAACTCCCGAGGAACGGTTTCTAAAGCTCCCCGGGCAACTTTCTCGGGGATAAAAACCACCTGATGTTCTTGGTCGACTTTTGCTCCCGCATCCGCGAGAAGTTTCCGGGCTTCTTCATTCTGAACCTTGATTCCAGGTTTTAGCAACAGCTGGAAAGCTTCGTCGATAATTTGGGAGGTCAATTCTGGCGTCAGGATTCTCAGTTGTGGTTGCATGGGTTCACTTCTTTTTAAGGTAGGTAATAATCTTGTATAATTTCCTGGTTAGGCTTGTTTGTCAGTCTGGTCTGTGCTCATTCTGCGCTCATTCTGCGCGTAGTATTTCTTTGGCAACTGCCACGGCACCAATGGCGTCTTCACTATAACCGTCGGCACCGATCTCTTCAGCCCATTTTGTGGTTACCGGAGCCCCACCCACCAGGACCTTGATCTTTCCTTTTAAGCCCAGATCATCGAGGGCTTCAATTACATCCCGTTGTTTGATCATGGTTGTGGTCAGCAGAGCGCTGACCCCGATGATGTTGGCTCCCTCCTGGCGGGCTTTTTCTATCAGGGTGATAATAGGAACATCAACTCCGAGGTCAAAGACCTTAAAACCTGCCGTAGATAGCATTGTTCCTACCAGGGTTTTACCGATATCGTGTATATCTCCCTCAATTGTGCCCAATACAACAGTTCCTAAACTTTTCCGCGCAGTGCCTTGTTTGGCCATCTCTGGCTCGAGAACACTCACAGCGGCTTTCATGGCTTCTCCGGCCATTACCAGTTCGGGTAGAAAAGCATCTCCACAGCTAAAACGGACCCCAACCTGGTCAACCCCCTTCACGAAACCATCGTTAATGGCCTGCAGCGGATCAATTCCAGCTGAAAGAGCCTGTTTCGCCAGCTCAACGGCTTTTTCGGATTCCCCATCGATAATGCTTTGAGCCATATCTTTAAATAACTGATCATTCATGATAGTCTCCTGGGTTGATATATTGCTGGGAAAGGAAAGATCGAAAAGAAAAAATCGGCAGATGCTTTTGTTGATTGTTGGCTAGATTCGCCCCTCGGGTTGGGTGATAGTAAATAGTAGATAAATCGCCCAAACTCGACCGCTCTGCTGGCTGGGGAGGATGATTGAATTTGTTCCGAATTAATTAGTATCATGGCTGATATTGGTAGCAATGATTTCTTGCACTCGTGATTATAACAGTGAACCATAAACTAGAAACAAGTACGAATGTATTTTATTTTGTTTCCTGTTTTAGTCCTGGGTAGAAAACAAGGTCAATCCAGAACCGGTTTTCAGAAGTCTGTTTCACGGCAGATATTTAGCTGATCGATCTAAAGTGATCAGCAGCTCAATTTCAGGCCCAAAATACTTATGATATATTTCCGCAGCAATCTTGCAGGCGACAGTTAGCAAGCGTATTGTGAAAGAAAGCCATCTAGAACATTAACTCGAATCATTCCAAGAACAGGAGCAGGTAATAATCGGCCGGGAAAGAATGCCTGCTGGAAAACCCGGTTGGACCAGTTTGATTTCGGAACAAGAATCTGGTTTCCTGGAAGTCATTAATTTGGAACAGTCATTTTTCTTACCTCGTCACTTTGAATCTAGAATAACTGCGCCAATGTTATAATTACACAGGTCAATAATTGGAATATAAAAGTTACATAACCAGATCAGAAATGAGCAAACTATGGAACGACTTAATGTACCAGGACCGATAGCGAAGCAGATCATAGCAAGAGACAATCAGTATATATCCAAATCGTATCCGAGGGCCTATCCCTTTGTAATGGAGAGGGGTAAAGGTACAGAAGTCTGGGATGTGGATGGCAATCGTTTTCTTGATTTTGCCGCTGGTATAGCGGTCACAGCAACGGGCCATAGTCATCCTGGCGTCGTGGATGCAATCAAAAAACAGGCTGATAAATTTTTGCATATCTCATCTGATTTTTACCACCCTATCTGGGTCGAGTTGGCGGAAAGGCTTGATAAGATTGCGCCTTTTAAAGAAAAGGCAGCTTCCTTTATGACTAACTCTGGCACAGAAAGCGTGGAAGCTGCTATAAAATTAGCCAGATACCATACCGGAAGATCAAATTTCATTGGTTTCCTTGGGGGATTCCATGGGAGGACAATGGGGTCTTTGTCATTTACAGCAAGTAAACCAGTTTACAGGCATGGTTTTTATCCTATAGCAATGGGAGTTTCACATGCTCCCTTTCCAGATCCATATCGCCAAATATTAAATAAAAAAGATGGAGAGCATTATGGAGAAGCTGTAGTCAGATATATCAGGGAAGAGCTGATCGGAAAGGTCGTCCCGGCAGCGGATATTGCAGGAATATTAATTGAACCGATCCAGGGCGAAGGTGGATATATCGTTCCTGCTGAGGGCTTCTTCCCGGCTTTGAGAGATTTATGCGATGAACATGGAATTCTGTTAATCGCGGACGAAGTTCAATCTGGAATGGGAAGGACTGGAAAATGGTGGGCTATTGAACATTTCGGAGTAGAGCCGGATATCATCTGCACTGCCAAAGGCATCGCATCCGGGATTCCACTTGGTGCGATCATAACAAAAAAGAGTGTCATGACCTGGCCAAAAGGTGCTCACGGTAATACCTATGGCGGCAACCCGATTGCTTGTGCTGCAGCCATCGCTACGATCGACCTGATCGAATCCGAGTATTTAATTAATGCCCAAAAAATGGGGTTGTATATGGCTGAAGCGCTGGAAGAGATTAAATCAAACCATGATTCTATCGGCGAGGTGCGCGGGATTGGATTAATGCAGGGGGTAGATTTTGTTTTGGATCAGAAATCAAGAGCTTACAACACGGAAATCAGGAACGAGGTCGAACGATTGTCATTCGAACATGGATTATTATCCCTCGGCTGCGGCAAGAGCACAATTAGATTTGCTCCACCACTGTCAATCACACGAAATGAAATTGACGAAGGCCTAAGAATATTTGAGTATGTTGTGGGTTTGGCTGAGAAAAATTATCAATACCAGTAGCTAGAGCACATAAAGCAGCAGACTTTGCTTTCAGCTCTCAGATTAAAACAGATAGTTGGTGGCATGGGAATGGCACTGCTAAAAGTAAGAAATCCTGGAAGCTTGATTTCCTTAAAATCTGCAACGAATTCCTTCAAGATGATTTTCGTTAGATTGAAGGAAGTTGGATTTCGCCGGCAAAAAGCTGGAACATTGGATTCAATTATTCAGGAAAGAGTGAATATAATTTGCTCCTGCTTAGTTGTTGTTTCTTTCCAGGCTGACAAACCGGCACCTGTGATGATGAACCCGTGCAGAAGAACGCAGGGATGAAGCTTGAATTGAAATCCACGTTTAACGATCTACTCAAAATCATACCAAATAGGACGGAAATTGATGGTAGCATCCAGCGCGATTCCTCTGATCACTGCCAGCGGGAGTCATCATGAGATTGGATTGGTAATCGGTCAAACAATGGGGGACCATCTTGCTGCGATCCTGGCCCAAGCCAGAAAAGATCTTCCAGATCAGGTCCGGTGGAAAGATGTCATCCATCAAAGTAAAAAATATCTGGCTTACTGCGAGGCAACATATCCCCAATATGTCCGCGAATTGAAGGGGATTGCTGAGGGCGCATCTGTGCCTTTTCAAGATCTGGCTGCCCTCATTTGCGAGGAGCTATGGGATTCGCATACCTGGAAATCAGGCTCCCACAAGCGGTTATCTGGGTGCACTGACCTGGCTGCCCGCGGCAGAGCAACTGTGGATGGTTCCACCTTGATAGCCCATACCAATGACGAACGGCCTGACCATGAAAACCACCTCGTGATCTTAAAGATCCAGGCAGAGGATGAACCCGAATTCTTGGGAGTATCTTCTGGGGGTGCGGCGATCAGCGCCGGGTTTAACGCGGCTGGGATCGCAATTACCGGGAATCAACTGGACAGCAATGACATCCGCCCGGGTGTTCCTCGCTTGCTGATGGTGCGGGCAATGCTGGCGTCCCGACGGCTCGGCGACGCATTGGATATTTGTACACTGCCAGAACGGGCATCCAACTACAACAATATCATCTCGGATTCTTCCGGAGAGATCTTCAGTATGGAGGGATCGGCAACAGACTGTGAGGCGATCTATATCGAGGATGATATCCTGGCCCATGCCAATCATTTTCTGAGCCCTCCAATGCGGAAATATACTTCAGACAGGCACCAGATTGGCGATTCAATCGTGCGGCATAACAGAGCTAGGCGATTATTGCGGGAAAATTTTGGGAATATCTCACCTCAAAAGATGATGGAATTTCTAACCGACCATGTAAACTTTCCAACTTCGATCTGTATGCATGGTATCGAATCAATTACCGCATACAGCATTGTGATCCAGCTGAATGAATTGCGCTGCTGGATAGGCAAGGGCAGGCCTTGCGAGACCACCTATTCTGAGTACCGATTAACACCCCCTGCCGCTGCGGTTTAATTACTGGTAGATTTCCGCTTATTTCCTTGCGGAGAAATCTGAGCTGTTTTTGGCTGTTGATATCTGGATTTACCGATATTTGGATAGTTATCCGAAGGAATTATTCTTCGCTCAGTCATCTCTGGCCTGTCAATTGCTGGCTTGAGAATTGGTTTGTGTCCCCGTTCAACGGCATTATAAAATTCACACTTTATTCCAGCTGATAAGGCACGTCGACGACGACCACTCCCGGCAGGTGCCGCAGAGCCCAACGGAGCACGGTCGCGGACTGCATGTGGAGCAAATTGTGCCACAGTCTCCTGGGAATAAACTCTGGGACGACAACAGTGATTATTTCGGTGGGTTTTTTCTGCAGGGCAAGCTCTTCAATGGCGGATATTAATGGGTGCATCATTTCCCGGTAAGGGGAATCAATAATTACGAGGGGAATTGTGGGGATGAAATCCGTCCACCGCTGGTCGATTTTGGCTGTTTGCTCTTCAGTTTCAGCCACATAAAGAGCAGTTATATCCTGACTGATTGATTGGGCATATCGCAGGGCGGCCAGAGATCCCTGATGGACGCCAGAGATAGGGACAACCACTCGTTGATGTTTGATCTCCTTCTCGAGGATCCTATTCTCTAAAGTTAACGAATCTGCCAGTTCCCGGTAATGGCGGTTGATCGCGAAAAACACGATAACCATAGCAGGGATCAGGACTAAAACAAGCCAGGCTCCGTCCGCAAATTTGGTAACGGCAAAGATCACCATCACTACTGCTGTGCAGATTGCGCCAAAAAGATTGACAATCAATTTCCACTGCCAACCGGATTCGTAGGTTAAGAGTGATCCTTTTTCCTGGATTTCTTCACCCTGCTTTAGATGGCCGATTTTCCACCAGCGAATAGCCATACCGCTTTGAGATAAGGTAAAAGATAAAAATACGCCGATTGCATAGAGCGGGATCAGGGAGCTGACCCTGGCCCGAAATAGAATAATGATCAAGGATGAGATCAAGGCCAGGCTGACAATACCCCACGAATAGACCAGCCGGCTGCCACGATGTGTCAGTTGTCTGGGAAGGAATTTATCATCGGCTTGCAAAGCGCTCAAACGGGGAAAATCCGCAAAAGCCGTATTGGCTGCCATGGCCAGGATCAAAGTTGTCGAGCTGATCACTACCAGGTAGATCAATCCTCGCCCCTGATGAATGGTCCTCGCCATCTGAGATATGACTGTCTCGAATTCTGAAGGCACTGCGCCGATTTTTCCACTTAAAAAGGTGATACTCAAAAATAAAAATCCCAGGATGAAGGCCATCCAGATCAGAGTTTGGCCGGCATTTTTGCTCCTGGGCTCTTTAAAAGCGGTTATTCCATTTGAAATTGCTTCAACCCCGGTCAGGGCTGTGGTTCCGCTTGAAAAGGCATGCAGGACCAGGAAGGCAGTTATTGGTTTGAGGAGACTGGTTTCTAAATGAGGAGGATCAATGACGACCCCCAAATCACCGCTGAAATACTGGACCAATCCCCGGATGACTGTAAAAATCATAGTTAGAAGAAAAAGGTAGGTGGGCACTGCAAAGATAACACCAGATTCCTTAACTCCGCGCAGATTGATCAGCATGATCAGCATCACTGTTCCGACAGCGAGCAAGGTGCGGTACTCATCCAGGAGAGGGAACGCAGATACAACCTGGGCAATACCAGCTGACACAGAGACCGATACGGTCAGGATATAGTCGGTTAATAAGGATGCTCCTGCCACTTGGGCCGCCAGTACGCCAAGATTATCCCGGGATACAATATATGCTCCTCCACCGCCGGGATAAGCATGGATAGTTTGCTGATAAGATATGGTGACGATCGCCAGTAAGGATACAATAGCAAGGGCAATGGGGAAGGCAAAACCTAAGGCTGCTGTGCCGGCTACTGCCAGAATTAGCAGGATTTCCTGGGTCGCATAAGCCGTAGATGAAAGAGCATCTGAGGCAAATATGGCCAAACCGACAACTTTTCCGATTGCCTGGTGGGCAGCATCCGCGGAGGGCAAGGGGCGCCCAATCAGCCAGGTTTGGAGTCGCGATGGACTGTGAACAGCAGCTTGTTTATGGACAATATTTTTGGACATATTTTTTTTCAGCCAAAGTATGTGATCGTTCTAATAAGGTGTTGTTGTCTCAATGGGTCTGATATCAAGATTCGTCGACTTTAATGAGTGGAAAGCTATTTTATCGCAATTTTCAAATTATTTCTTATTATGCTTGCAACTTGGTTATGTTATTCTGCCACCCTGCCTAGGTCAATTGAATTTGGATTATCAGGATTAAGATGTATAGCAAATTGTAAGTTTGGGCAGAGGGATTTTTGGCACCTGGCAAACCTCTTATAAATTCATAGAAATACCTGCGAGAACAGGTTCTGGTTGATGGTAGCTGGCGGGTCAAACCAAGCCGCGTAAACCAAGAACCTATAACTGATTGATTTCAAATTCAGTTGAGAATCCAGCGGAAGGACCTTAAAGGAAATGATTAGTTCAGATGAATATTTTGCAGGATATGATTTTTTTTGCTGCATACATCAGGTCTGTTTTTAGTGTACTATAAGTAAGCATAAATCCCCGAATTTAAGTCGAAATATTCGGCATGGAAAATTATTTTTTATAATCGATCTTATTTATATAAATGCAGATCCAGTCGGGACGGCAATCCATGGTAAAAAAATTTTGGCTGATCTTAATCCTTGCTGGTTTTATCGCTGGGTGCAGTCCTTCTTTACTGGATCTCCCGCCTTTGCCTGATCGGGAAAGTCTGATCCCTGTTTATCAAGTGAAGATCACAGGAGATATAGATCAATATCCGGTCAAATCAGAAACAGAAGTTTATCACGATCCAGTTCCGCTTCCTTACCCAGTGAATACTGCCGGAGCTGAAGATTCTGCTTTTATCATGCCAGATGGCGAAACGCTATATGTTTGGTTTACGCCTGATGTTAATCAGCCGGTTGAACAGCAAGCCAGCGATGGGGTAACAGGAATCTATGTCTTCCGCAAAAATGGATCTCAATGGTCGGATCCGGAACGCGTGAATTTGCAGGATCCAGGGAAAGCATCTCTGGATGGATGTGAATTTGTTTTGGATAGTGTCATGTGGTTCTGTACGGCAAGAGAAGGATATACTGGAATCCACTGGTTTACTGCGGAAGAAGCTAATGGTGTTTGGAAGAATTGGCAGATTGCTGATTTTGAACCTGACTATGAAGTTGGGGAACTGCATATATCAGCAGACGGAACGGAATTATATTTTCATTCGTCAAAGGCTGGCGGATTGGGAGGCTATGATATTTGGGTTTCCAAGCTTGCAGATGGAGTATGGGGTGAGCCTGAAAATATAACTGTAATTAATTCTCCTTATACTGATGGATGGCCATTTCTCTCCTGGGATGGAAATGAGTTGTGGTTCACGCGGTCGATAGGTGCGCCTGAACTTTACCGATCAGTCAAGGTCGATGGTGAGTGGAAAAAGCCTGTCAAGATGTTCTCGATCTTCTCTGGAGAAGCATCGCTGGATCGCGCAGGTAATGTCTATTTCACACACCATTACTTTAAAGACGATCAGATGCTCGAGGCAGATATTTTTATTGCCCGCAAGAAATAAAATCATTTCCTGATCGCTTTGATTGGCAAAAGACAGATAATATGTTAAAATGCCGTCCGGCAGAGCTAAGATTTCAGCTCTGCTGGATTTTATTTAACACTGGAAGTATTTTTTATCGCTCGTTTATGCTGGCGTCAAATAGTAGGGACCGGGACAAAAACCAGGTGGATGATGCAAATTGGAATAGTAGGTTTGCCAAACAGCACAAAGACAACCATTTTTAATGCTCTCACGCATAGTCAGGAGCATACCGCTGCCACCAGTTCGGGAAAAGTGGAAGTGCATACTGCGATCGTGCCTGTCCCAGATCCGCGAGTGGATCAACTCGCAGAAATATTTAATCCTCAAAAAACGACTTTTGCCCGGGTCCAGTACAATGACGTAGCTGGGCTGAGAGTAGGAGTTGGCAAGGATGGGTCATTAAGCGGACAGCTGCTAAATGCTCTAGCCCAGAATGATGCCTTGCTTCATGTCGTTCGGTCTTTTGAGGATGAACATATACCACATCCAGACGGCAAAGTTGACGCTATTCGCGATCTCCGGGCATTGGAGTTTGAGTTTTTGTTCTCTGACCTTCAAATCGTGGAACGCAGACTTGAGCGATTGGCGCACGATCTGGAACGTAAAGGCTCATATCCTGAGCGTCAAACAGACCAGAAAGAGCTGGACCTCTTCCTAAAGATTAGAGCATCTCTTGAACAAGAGACCCTGATCAGGGACCTAGAATTGACAGATGCTGAAGAGAAACTAATCCGTGGGTATCAATTCCTGACCGCAAAACCGACCCTGATTGCAATCAGCGTTGGCGATGATGGTAGTGATGATCCTAATGATTATCCCCCTTACAATCATAAGAAGTCGGACGTGGTTTGTATTCACGGTGCATTAGAAATGGAAATTGCCCAGCTTTCACCAGAAGACGCTATCATTTTTTTAAATGAGTACGGCATTACCGAACCAGGTTTAAATCGAATGATCAGGCTGAATTATCGGCTGTTGGGTTTGCAATCATTCTTTACTGTTGGAGAAGACGAGGTCAGGGCCTGGACAATTCAACACGGAACTACCGCCGTTAACGCTGCGGGGGCGATACACTCGGATCTGGAGCGTGGATTTATCCGGGCCGAGGTGGTTAGTTTTGAGGATTTTATGGTCAGTGGGTCTTTAGCAGAAGCCCGGAAAAAGGGGACCGTACGCTTAGAAGGTCGTAATTACCTGGTCCAGGACGGGGATATCATGAATATTAGATTTAATGTCTAACTGCGTATAGTTATCCTGCTCGATTGCAAGGGCTTAGAAAAACGCAACCCTGCTGAAAATATCAAGAAAAAAATGGGGAAGATCGGTATCTACTGTAGGTAATTTAGAATTCGGGGTCACATCCAAAATAGTCCTGAAAGTAAAATCCTCCATCACAATTCAGTTCACCGCGGGAATCAGTTATACATTCAGTACCGGCATAACCTTCGCCTTTTCCAAATACAAAGACTGGTTTTTCGCCAAGGATTTCTACTACATCAGAGACTGCCATACAATCACCAAGCCAGGCGAAAGTGAATTTCCAGTCATAGGATACAATTTGAAAATTCTTATCAATTCTAATGAATGAATAGTATCCTAATGGACATGTTTCGCAATCGATCTCACCATAATTTGTAACCCTGCCACAGATATCTACGATGTCGCCCACTTCATCGAGTGTAACTGAATTAGGGTTTCTGCATCCATCAACGTAAGATCGCTGTGTAGGTGTCGGGGGAATCTCTGTAGGTACTTCTTCCGTTGGGTTTTCAGATTCGCCATTATCGTATAAGGCTGCTACTGCAGGATCAAGTGTGGCTTCTGGTTTAGACGCGTTAGCCTCGCCGCTGCTAAGGGCTGTGATGCCTTCTTTGCTGCCGTACAATAAGATGGACATGATGATTACAGCTGAAATGCTCGCAATCGATATGTTAGATATTCTATCCCTGCGGATTGAAGTTCGAGCAGCTTGTAGAAATGCCATGATTCCGCCGATGGGAACCAGGGCGAGGAAGAATGCGCCGATCTTCTGATTGGTAGTCGAGTCTTTTTTAAGCGATTGTTCTTCTGCAGCCCAGAAGCCGATCATTATCCTGGTGATCAATTGAGAACCAATTCCTGCGATCAAAATGTTGCGGAGGGTCCCCGCATTAAAATATATGGGCAGAACTGTGGCTGAGATATTAACCGCCCAGAAAAAGATCACCAGTAGTAAGAGACTTAAAAACGTTTGTTCGGGGGGAAGGAAAGAATCTGTTTTTGGGGTTTTTAAAAAACCAGGAGACGGTTGAACCAGGTCATCACCGTTTCCTGTTTTATAGCCGCAAAAAGGGCAGTTGGGAGAGTTTGGTGGAAGCTCCTTATAACACTCCGGACAATATTTCATCATGTTCATAAATGATATCAACCTGCTAATAGATAATGAAATTTACTTTTTGAGTATAGCACGAACGGAAGATTTGATAGGTCAAAATGACTATACTGTTTTGTTAGAGTTTTCTGTATTTATTGATCTGGTATTAACTAATTTGTAGGGTGGGTGAGTGGGAAGATTTTATTGAAAAACGGTGCCCAGAACTGCTTGACGTAAGGAGGGGAATAATCTTCAAGAGCCCGGTCATTAGCCCAAGCAAGGATGGATGTTTTTTTTGCTGTTCTTGTGCACAATTTTCGTGGATGTGGTTTTATACCAACCCGGGCCAGATCCAATCGATCCGAATCCCAGCAGATCTGAATACTGATATCTGCCTTTGTTCGCCCGTTTGTGTGTTCCCTGCAGGCTTTTAACAGCAGTTCAAGTTGTTCTGGGCTGACAAGTGAGTGATTGGAAAGAAGTTCTTCGGCTAGTCTCGCAGCCCGAGCGCCATGTCCAAAATCTCGAGCCTGGTTATGTCTGCAGGCATCGTGAAAGATTGCAAATAGGCTGATAATTGTCGGGTCACCACCTTCGAACTCAGCTAATTTTAATCCGTTCTCAAGCACTCTGGCCCAATGGCTCAATCCATGTGCGTGTCCTGGGTCGAGGCGGTACTGGTTAGCAATATCTGGTAAAAACAGAGTTAAATCAATCATGGCCAGGTTAGAATTCTCTTTATTTTTTCTCGGCAATCCGAATAAAGCACTGTTATGAGGTAGTATAGCATTGAACGCGATTGAAGTTTGAGAGGGATCAGGTATTTCTTGACCTCATCATCAAGGAGAAAGTTATGGGCATGCATTCAAGTGGCTGGTTTTCTTATATCACTCATGATGATCAAAAAGAACAACCGCCTATCACCCGAGATCTAATCCAGAAGGTGTGGCAATTTGCTCGGCCTTACCGGGTCCAGGTAAGTGCTTTATTGCTCACAATCCTG
The DNA here is from genome assembly GCA_963751575.1 of uncultured Chloroflexia bacterium. Taxonomy (GTDB): domain Bacteria; phylum Chloroflexota; class Anaerolineae; order Anaerolineales; family UBA11858; genus B10-G9. Next base: position 1,064,758 of record CAVVUX010000002.1, read on the forward strand.
GTGATTTCAGGCATAAGTCTGATATCCCCTTTGTTATACAGGGATCTGATCGATGTAGCGATTCCGAACAGAGATTTATCAAGAATTAATTTATTAGCCTTGGGCATGATCGGGATCCCGATCATAAATGGGATTATCGGGGTCTGGCAGCGCCGGCTTAACGCGGCGATCGGTGAAGGTGTGATTTTTGATCTCCGTCAATCTTTATATCAGCATTTACAAAGAATGTCTCTCCGATTTTTCACTGAAACACGAACCGGTGAATTGATGTCTCGATTAAATAATGATGTCATCGGTGCCCAGCGGGCTATCAGCAATACCTTGGTCTCGATTATTTCCAACTTTGTAACGCTGATCGCCACCTTGAGTATAATGATCGCTTTGGAGTGGCGTTTGACATTACTGGGATTGGCAATACTGCCATTATTTATCTTGCCCGCCCGCCGTGTAGGCAAGATACTCCGGGATCTCAGAAGAAAATCCCTTGAAAATAATGCTGAAATGAATGCCACGATGAATGAAACATTGAATGTCAGTGGAGCACTTCTGGTCAAACTTTTTGGGAGAGAAGAAAGTGAAAGTAAAAGGTTTCAGACCCATGCCAGGGAAGTTAGGGATATCGGCGTTCAATCTGCTGTTGTTGGACACTGGTTCTTTATGCTCTTAAGCGTTGTCAGTGCTGTCGGGTCAGCAATAGTATTCTGGGTTGGAAGCCATCTTGTCTTGAGGGGAGAATTTACGATCGGTACAATTGTAGCGTTCGGGACCTATTTAGCAGGGATGTATGGCCCCTTGATGGCGCTGACCAATGCCCAGGTTCAATTCGTGGAAAGCATGGTGAGTTTTGAACGTGTCTTTGAGGTCCTGGATATTCCTCTGGAAATTGTTCAAAAGGAAGATTCCCTCGTGCTGTCTGACGTCGAGGGCAAAATCCAGTTTATTGATGTTGATTTTTCTTACCGGGATGAGACTGATAGTAAGATAGGGCTGGATGATGTCCCCCGGTTTTCCTGGAGATCTGATGCCACTGCTCATCTCAAGCGGGGCAGATCCCAATCCGCTGAAGTGAATGAAGATCAATCAGGGGAACCCCGCTGGGCATTAAACAAGATCAATTTTATGATTGAACCGGGGGAGTTGGTAGCGCTGGTTGGTCCAAGCGGAGCGGGAAAAACAACTGCAACCTATTTGATACCCAGATTGTATGATCCGACGGCTGGAATAATTATGCTGGATGGGCATAATATCAAGGATCTCAGTTTGACTAGCTTGGCTGAAAATATCGGCATGGTCACCCAAGAAACTTTCTTGTTCTACGACACGATTAGAGCGAATATTCTTTATGCAAATCCAGATGCCTCTGACCAACAGATGAAATTCGCTTCAAAAGTCGCCAATATTCATGAGTTCATATCGTCTCTTCCAGACGGGTATGACACAGTAGTTGGTGAACGCGGTTATCGATTAAGCGGTGGTGAAAGGCAGCGAATTGCCATTGCGCGGGTGGTGTTAAGGGATCCACGGATATTGATTCTTGATGAAGCAACTTCGAGTCTGGATTCACTATCCGAAGATTTAATCCAGCAGGCAATGAAAACAGTAATGGAAAACCGCACCAGCCTGGTGATTGCTCACCGATTGTCTACGATCCTCGCGGCGGATAAAATCCTGGTTTTTGATAAGGGAAATTTAGTCCAGTTGGGAACTCATGACCAGCTTATGAAAAAAGGCGGGTTGTATCGCACGCTTTACGAAACGCAATTTAAACTATAGGTCTATTTAAACGTACCTGATGATCAGAGGCACGACTATAGCTGTTATCCCCAACAGGACGATTACTGCAGCGAATAGCAAATATCTGGTCCCATATGCTTTTAATAATTCTTCTGGATAATACTGATCGATCTTGTTGTCCTTGTACATCTTGATAATTCCCGACAATAGTTTATTTCTGGTTTTGCGGCCGATCAAGAGGGCTGTCAGTGACGCTGCATTGATCAGGACGGTGATGATCACGAAGACAATAAATATCAAATTGCTCTGCAGGGTGTTTTCGTCAGCAGCGTTGCTAGAGAGGCTGCTGTTAATCCCCAGCACAACCAGGTTAAAGATTATTGCCGTGACCACAAAAATAGTATCTGTCCGACTGCTTTGCCCCAGTTCTGATGTGATCTGGTCATGTAATTTTTCTAACATAGGGGAACCGCCTTATTGGATTGTTTGTTAATACGTTTAAATGATTTTATCAAAAATGTGCCGGAAGTTGTCTCGAGGTTACGAACGGAATCGCATAGATTTAAAAAGCTGATCCTGTAATTAACATAATGGAAAATGGCGTCGCCCTTCTTTAAGCTTGGTTTATATGTCCAAATAAAATTATCAGGTGGAGCAAAACAAATTAGTGGAAAGTTTCTAGATGCTTGACAAGATTTATCTGGGTTTGCACACAAAATAGTTTTTTGAAGAACAATTAGCGAGAAGTTGGTCAAAAGGCTGTTTCATGATGGATTCGAATTGCTCCCTTGTATGATCATGGAAGCAGACATGAATTTCGTTGAACTCAGGCGAGAATCCTCCGATGGCAGTGTGGCTGAAAGTATCATCGTAGACAGAATTATCTGAATTCTCGTCCAGGCCAAAGAGAGTCTCTATGCGGTTCATTGTGACTGTGCCGAAAAAATAAGATTCTACCCATTCCGCCTGGCCAGTGCCTGATATGAAATCCTCGGCTTTCTGATAATACAAACTGGTCCCAGATGCGCCATACATAGCGATCTGGACGATCCCGTGGAAAGAGATATCAAAGCTGACTCCGGTAGTGTCTGATACCAGATCAAACACCAGCTCAGCCTCCTCAATCTGTGTATTGGGATCTCCTCCCTGCATCCAGGCTCCCAGATATCCGCTATCCGAGCCGCAGGTCCAAGATCCAGAGAAACTACTGACTTGCTTCTCGCCAGAGGTTTCCTGACTCTGAGAAGGTGCGGATTCACCTGATTCGTTATCGCTGTCGCAGATCTTAACTCCGGCAGCCTGGGCAATCTCGATCTGGCCCTGAAGCAGACGCTGGACACCTTTGTAGACAATCTCCTTGATGCGCTGACGGCCCAGAGTTTTAGCAGAGTGTTTGATTAGATTTTTCAAGGTTGAGCCGCTCAGGGTTCCCCCGCTGACAACAATCTGCCAGGATTCATCACCTAGATTCCTGAGAAAATTCCTGCCTATAGGACCGATGCGGTACCAGAAATTGCTGGAATTTCGTTTGATATTATGCCAAATCCTGGTAAAAAGCTTTCGCTGATCCCCACGCATTTTGTGATAAAAACCGATCTGACTGTTGATCTCCGACCGCCTGGTCTGGCAGTAGGAGAGGACCCTGTCAGCCTCACAGTCTCTGCCTTCTGCCTGCAGCTGCGATGTAAGCAGCTTGCAGTTGGCGTCCAGATCGTTGCGCTCCATCTTTTTAGAATGAATGAATCGGGCTAACAGGGGATTGGTGTCGATTTCTTGAAGAATTGATGTGGCTGGCGCAGCAAGTCCGCTGATCTCTAGATCGTCCTCCAATTCTTCTTCTGGGGTTAAGACAGCATTGTTGATGTACATTATGGCGACTGCGTCATCAACCATGCGAGTAGAGTGGTCTTTGGCCTGAACCGTTGATCCGGGCAGGCTGCTGAGCAGGAAAACTAATAATAGGTAGATGTCCTTTTTATTCATCGCTAATCTCCCTTTGGATTATTAGCTCCTCAGTTGCTGCTTAATGCCAGAGCTTCAATATATATCAGCTCGTTATTCTTGAGGCCAAAGGTCAAGGACGGTGCGAAGTAGCTCACTCCTCCTTTCAGAAATTCTTTTTCAAGGGGGATGCTCACATAACTGTCCAGGCCTCCCGCAGCCACAACTTCCTCCAGGCTCATGAAGGCAGCAAACTGTTCCGGGTAGTAGGGCAGAGGATCTAATGGACCAACATCAGGGGATTCAATCGGGTCTTCAGCTATCAAATCTCCGTTGATGAAGGTCAGTCCAATTCCTTGCGTGTAGTAATCCCAAGTCTCCAGGCGGACAGTTTGAATCCCTCCGCCGGCGACTTCCTCCTCGTAAAAAAGGATCGTGAATGCCTCTGGATATCCCCTTGCATAGGTAGTCTCTGTCTGGGCCGAACTCAACGGATAAGGATCCTCTAGCTGGATCTTGTTGTCCTGGACTTCAACCAGCATGGGCGCTTCGCGGTAGCCGATCCATCCTGCGTAAAGGTAAATACCAGCAACAATAAGGATGATCAGCAATAGACAGCCGCAGCCACCTCCAACGATTGCCCTTCCTCTGAGGGATTTTTTTTCAGTCATTCGTCACCTCTATCCTGTGGTTATCCGGAGAAATTGGTTCAATTGCTGGAGCTAAAAGCAGCTGCTGGAAAAAAATATTAGTCAGTTGATCACCAACAATACCACTCTTAAATTAAAAAACCCGATCTGGCACCGGTAAGGTATTGTTCTACTTGTAAGAAAATGCAATCTGATTTGACAGAGAGGAGTAACGTTTTTTAGTATACATGAAGGGAGATCGATGCGCAAGTTTTTCCAATCTAGACGCAGTATGTTATGCTATAGAAAATTGGAGGCCTGGCTTCTAGCACTAGTATCGCGGCGGAGATAGATGGCCAGAATCAAATTATGTTAAACAAAATTTTCGGCGAGAAATTAAGAATCGATTGGAAGATTGCTGTGATCACCATTGTGAGCACATTGTTGATCACTGCTGATTATTATTATCGACCTACTTCTCATAATTATTTTGACAGCATCCTGTTTTACATTGTGATTCCTTTGGGTATCACAATATTAATATTCCGGGATAGTCCGGTAAACTTCGGCTTTACGATTGGTGATTGGAAAACGGGTTTATTGTTAACCATTCTGGGTATAGCGCTCATGACTCCTATCATCTGGTATCTGGGAACGAGACAATCCGGCATGCAGAATTATTACAACATATCCCAGGAGGGCTTGATCTGGAAAAAAGGCCTGGAGATTTTTGGTTGGGAATATATCTTCCGTGGTTGGATATTATTTGGCTATGCAAAAAAATATGGAACCGATGCGCTTTGGATTCAGGCGGTTCCATTTGCAATTGCCCACCTTGGTAAACCAGAAGTTGAAACATTATCAACAATATTTGGAGGGTTTGCGTTCGGATGGGTTGCCTGGAGAACAAAATCATTTCTATACCCATTTTTGATCCATTGGTTTATCTCCGCTCTGATCATTGTTGTCTCAACAGGTGCAAGATAGGTCAAATAATCCAGATTGGTACCACTGTATGGTCCGGCTACTTGGTCCTCAAAAATAATGAAATTACAGGTACTCCTCTCTCCTACTGCATCAGGAAAAACTGATTGGGCAGTCAACTACGCCCGGGATCTCTCTTCTGGTTTGTCACAGACACCGAGGATCATCGTCCCCAGCCATATCCAGGTTCAGGATTGTAAAAAACGCCTGGCGGAGTTTGGCGGTGCTCTTGGAGTAAAAATAATTACTTTTGAAGAACTTGCCTGGCAGATTATAGAAATTTCAGGCTATTATCCAGGCAGATTATCTGAAAACGACCAGGGGGTCTTGATCAGGGATCAGCTCGGTAAGCTGGATTTGGAATTTTTCAATGGGATTAAATCTAAACTTGGTTTCACGCAAAATATACATGAGATTATTCGTGAGTTGAAAGCGGGAAGAATTCTCCCTGATCAATTAATCCTTGCGATTAATGAAACTGGAATTAGCTCACGGTTATTGGAAATAGCTGAAATCTATCTGTCTTATCAGGATCGATTAGGGACGTTGGGCATGGTTGATCCAATCGGAGCTGTAAACCTGGCCGGTGAGCGTGTAACAACTCAGCCTGATCTTTATGCTGCCTGGGATACATTGATTTTTGACGGATTTGATGACCTCTCACCAGGTCAGCTTCATTTATTGGCTGGAATCTGCGATGCTGTTGAGTCTGTCTACTTCACGCTGACAGGCGGAACAGAAGAAATGAGGGATAAATTGGTCCATAAGAGATCCTTGTCCCTGCTGAAAGAGATCTCGAGCAGTATGCCTGTTGAGATTCGCAGGTTAGAAGATATTACAACTATTCAAGCGGGTAAAGGAGCTATCAGTGCCTTGCGTTCAGTGGTTTTTTCTCCTGCTGGTACGAAACAAATTGATCCTGGAGAAGAACTCTCAATGGCAGCAGTGCCAGATCGGCAAGCAGAGGTCAGAACGGCGCTCAGGTGGATCAGAAAACTTATCATAGAAAAAAAAATAAATCTTGACGATGCTGCAATTATTATGCGATCTCAAGAATCGTATCGCTCAATCCTGGGCAGGATCGCTTCGGAATTTGGTCTGCAAATCAGGATCCAGGGCGGTTTACCATTATCTGAGAACCCGCTGATATCAACTATTCTTGCCTTGCTTCGAATTGGGAACATGGGTGATGAAGGATTGACCTGGAGGGATATTGTTGATAATTGGCAAGCTCCGTACTTTAACTGGGCGATTTTGTATCAGAAGACGGGAAAAGTTTATGATTCTGAAACTCATTCCAAAAATAGCAATCTAATCAAGGATCTGGCTCAGTGGGGCAGTGTGGTTGGGGGGTACACACAATGGGCTGATCTATTCTCGATTTTATTAGATCGTTCTCAATCCAATTCCGGAGCAGAAACTCAGACTATACCTGCGGATATCAGTCAGGCGGACGCTGCGGATCTTTGGGATTTGCTTTGTGTTTACATCGATTTGATCTCTCCTCCAGTCGGTGAACTGTTAGTTGAAGAACAGGTTTCCTGGGTAGAGGATCTGATAGGTATATCCGCCAATGATGACGAGGATGCCTATCAAGGTTTGAATTGCCTGGAGCAAGTTCGGGTTGGTTCACCGGCTTACCTACAACGGGATTGGAAAGCAATCCGTGTCTTTCATAAGATCCTCCGTGACCAGGTCTCAGTTTCCAGACTGTTGAATCAGGGAGGAATGGATTTCAATGATTTTCTCGTTGAATTAATAGGCGTTGTGGAAAAAACATCCTATCAACCTCTTGACAATGACCAAAGAGCAATCACCTGTGCTGATGTATCTGAGTCCAGGGGATTGGCCTTCGAAGCCGTTGCCCTCTTAGGACTAAGCGAGGGTGAGTTCCCGGCGACAATCAATGAAGATCCATTCTTGAGAGATCTAGATCGGACAACGTTGAGTGAAGGATTCAATCTTCCTCTGAAGTTATCTACCGAAAGCGCAGAAGCAGAGTACTTTTACGAAGCAATCAGCAGATCGAAGAAATATTTGCTGCTGACAAGGCCAAGAATTGCAGACAATGGAACCCCCTGGCAGCCTTCGCCTTATTGGGAAGAGATTCAGAGGTGGGTAAACCTGGCGCCTCGGCTGGAAACAAGCCGCAGCAAACCAGAACTGGAATTGGCAGGCTCGTTGGCGGAATACTTTGAGGTTATCGCTGGCCGATTTGGATTTTCTAGTCCGGGTTGGCAGCTTAGTTATCAACTATATCCGGAATATTCCCATCAAATAGTTCATTCAAGCATGGTCCTTAAAGCGAGAACAAGTGGATTCTCTGGTCCAGGATCTGAATATGATGGTGGACTATCTAAGATTAAGGGGGAATTCAGCTCGAAATATTCTTCCTCATATGTTTGGAGTGCCTCCCGGCTTGAGACATATCAGAGCTGCCCATTTCAATTCTTTGTGACCAATGTTCTGAATCTTGATCAAACTGATCCCCCGCAAGAAGGATTGGACGCCAGGCAGCTCGGCAATATTTATCACCACGTCCTTGAAGACCTTTACCGGTCAGTCGACGATAGTTATACGCTGCCTGACCTCTTGGCGGCATTGCCCGGAATAGCCGAGGTGGTATTTGACGCTGCGCCACCCCGAGAAGGTTTCCGGAAAACAGCCTGGTGGGATCTCACAAAGCAGGAAATTTTGGCAAATGTAGAGCGATCAGTCATTGTTTTGGAAACCCTCGATCCCTCATATAGGTATTATCGGGCAGAGCAAAAATTTGGAATTGGAGATCAACCTGAACTGATAATCCAGGTGCCGGACCTGCCTGGAGAAAGCTATCGGATGAGGGGGTTTATTGACAGGATTGATATAAAAGAATCTGGCGAACTCAGGATAATTGATTACAAGACAAGCGGCTCATTCGGTTTTAATAATTTTGCAGTTAAATCAGGAAAGAAACTTCAACTTCCAATTTATGCTTTAGCAGCTATGCAGGCATTAGATTTAGGATCAGTCCGGGAAGGATTTTATTTTCATGTCAGATCTTCAGAACCCAGCCCGTTTAAACTGGCATCTTATCGAGAAGGCGAAAATCGAGGTCCCAGGGCCGCTATCGATAGAACAATTAAGTCTGGCTGGCTTGCCGTTCAATCCATTCGAAATGGTGAGTTTAGACCTCAGCCACCTGAATCAGGATGTCCGGAGTACTGCCCGGCGGCAGAATTCTGCTGGTTTTATCAACCTCGCCAATGGTAAAGATTATGGATGGTAAAACTTCTCTCCCACCAATTGTAGAACAACTATCGCCCAGTGACGATCAAATCCAGGCGATCCTTTCTCGCGGGTCAGATATTGTTGTCACTGCTGGCGCTGGAACTGGTAAAACACGAACCCTGGTTGCTCGCTACCTGGCAATGCTGGCAGAAGGCTTGCCTTTGAGATCTATTGTTGCCATAACTTTTACAAAAAAAGCCGCTAGAGAAATGCGGAACCGGGTCCGGGAAGAAATTAGAACTTACCTTGAAACGCTGGATTATGATGAACCGGAGTATGTTTTTTGGGGTCAGATCTACCAGGAACTCGATTCAGCCAGGATCAGTACAATTCACAGCCTGGCTGCAGATCTTATCCGCCAGCATCCGGCAGAATTGAAACTAGATCCAAAATTCGTTCTGATTGATGAAGGCGAGGCTGCAAGATTAAAAAATCAGGCAGTGGAATTCGCGTTAAATATTTCCGCCCAAAGTGAACAATCAGCGCAGTTATTCCTCGAGTTGGGTGAGTGGAAACTGCGCAGAATGTTAAGGGAGATGCTAGATAAGTATCTTGACCTGCAAGATATTTTGTTTCCACCTGGACAGGAAATTTGGTCCCTCTGGGAACCTCACCTGATCCAGCCAATCAAGGAATTTATTGAGCACCCACTTGTTGAATCAGGATTAAATGGCTTGCAAACTGTTGTTGATGGGGAAATCATCAAGAAGGCCGAAAGCGCTGGGGATTTGCTGGCTGGAGATTTGCGTATAGTAGTAGATTGTTGGAAATCAATTTCGGCAGCCAAGGCAACGGGTAACTGGATGGAGATATCCGGTCAGCTAGGTTTGCTTCGAGAACATCTGAAACAAAAAGGGAAAAAAGAGAATTGGGCACCTTCAGATCCGAAAGCAATAATTAAACAATTGCAGCCTTTATATGATGATTTCTTGCCTTCTGGAAAATTAAATCTAACTGTTGACTATAAATTAGCAGACCAAATTATTCCAGCCATGCTCTCCATTTTTGATATCGCCGTTGATTATTACCAGAAGTCAAAGGAGCGTATTTACGGGCTGGATTTTGATGATCTAGAAGAAAAAGCACTTTACTTGCTTAAAGAATTTCCAGAGGCTGCTGAATACTGGCAAGGCCAGGTTCAAATTTTGCTAGTGGACGAATATCAAGACACAAATAATCGCCAGCGGGAATTAGTGAATCTTCTGAATGCGGGAAATGACAAACTGTTTATTGTGGGCGACGGTAAACAATCTATCTATCGGTTCAGGGGGGCTGATGTGGCCGTTTTCCGCCAGGAGCAGCAAAGAATAGCAGAAAAAGGGGAGTGTTTTGAGCTGTCAACATCGTACAGAGCCCACCCAGAATTACTGAACAGTTTAAATCGGATCTTGGAATCTGTCTTAGGACGGGAGATGGATATTCCCTACCTGGAGCCATTTGCAGGCTTGCAGGCAGGAAGAGTAAATCCGAAATGGGAACTACAGCCATATATCGAGCTTCATCTTGCCCTGGGAACTAAAACTGATGGGGCGATGATTATCGCTGCTGATGCGATAGCTGCCCGGGTCTATCAATTGGTTAATACCCCAATAAGCGCAGCCACAAAACACAGTAGATCAATATCCTATGGGGATATTGTCGTACTATGCAGGGCTGCCAGTTCATTCACAGCCTATGAAGCAGCATTTGAAAAGGCGGGTATCCCGTATTTGACAATAGCTGGACAGGGTTTTTTCAACCGGCCGGAAATCAGGGATTTGTTAAATTTGCTTCAGGCCGTACAGGATCCCCACGATGATCTTGCTTTGATTGGTATGTTTAGATCGCCTGGATTTGGATTAACGGATGCTGATCTCTATGCTCTCAGGAATTATCAATTAGAATCTGGGATTTCTAACTTGCTTAATGCCGCGAGGGATTTCCAGTTTAGCGATAACTCTGAAAAAATATCCCAAATGACTAAAATATTAGGTCTATACGATGATTTACTGTCTCTAAAAGGACGGGTTTTGGTTGCGGATCTTCTTGGAGAGTACATCAATAGAACTGGTTATCTAGCAGCCTTGGCAGGCTTAGGCCTGGAGCGAAGCATACAAAATATCAGAAAGCTGATCGATGATGCCCAGAGCTCTGGTTTGACAAATATTTCAGATTTCCTTGTGATGGTCTTAGAATTGCGGAATGTCTCTGTGCGGGAAGGTGAGGCGCAAATGCTGTCAGAAGGTGCAGTCCAAATTATGACAGTCCATCAGGCGAAGGGATTAGAGTTTCCTGTGGTTATTCTGGGTGATGCAACCAAGGAAGGCCGTTCTGGGAATGGCATATTGTTGGATCAAAAATTTGGTTTGATATTGCCCTTTCAGGAAGAACTAGTGAAAATAAGCGCTGATAATACTTTGGATAGGCAGAGCATTTCTTCATTTGCTTATCAGATTGCCCAGGAACAAGAAAAACTAAGGGAGGAAGCGGAATCAGATCGACTGCTTTATGTGGCTGCGACCAGGGCTGAAGAATTGTTAATCATTAATGGGGTGATGGGTAAACTCACTAAAGATCAAACGCTAGGAAAGCTCAGTGGCTGGCTGGGAAGAATAGCAGATGTCCTCGGTTTGGCTGGAATAAAGCTTCCTCTTGAGGTTGATGGAAAATCCAGCCATCAATTGGCTTTAAATCATGATGGACTGGAAGCTTCATTGCGAGTTTATGAGCTGGGTGTGGATCTAGACTTGCCAGCACCCTCGATCGAGCTGGAGATTGAAACAGCTTTCGATTCGTGGCACGAGGTCGTTTTTGACTCCCAACCGGTTTTTGAAAGCAAAAAATATCCGATCAATAGAATAGTCTCACCATCAGACAGGAAAAAAGCGCCGGCCTGGGTAGTTGGCCAGGTTGTCCATCGAGCCCTCGAACTTTGGAAATTCCCTTCTCAGGGAGAGGCAGACTTCGTCCAGTGGGCAGATTCGGAACTAATAAAACAGGGATTATTTACTGAAAATGAGATCCAGGATGGCTATCGTCGCGCAGCAGCGATCCTGGAACGATTTTGTGACCACGATCTGTTCCAGCGAATGTCTGACGCGGAAAGCCTGAAACATGAAATTACATATAGCGTTCTTGGCAAGGACCAGAAAACACAATCCGGGATAATTGACGCGATGTTCAGAGAAGGAGAAAATTGGTACCTGGTCGAGTTTAAGACTGATGAAATCAGGGACAAAAAAAGGTTCCAATGGGTCTGGGACGAGGAGGATTACCAGGACCAGGTTGAAGGATATCTTGTTGCGGCAGAGATCATATTAGGTATCCGTCCTGAACCAATCCTGTGTTTTTTGAACTACGAAAAGCGAATCCACCTTGTTACTGATCAGTGGCAATAATAATTTCGTTGATATAGCTGAATTGAAACCTTAATATTAACGATTTCTCTCTATCCTCAATCTGGTATGTCAATGAAATGAAATTGAGATTTCAGGGCTGATTTTCCCTCTTTGAGGAATAAATCCCGGATATGATCGTCCATGCTCAAATAGGTCACCTGCCAGCCTTCTTTGACCAGGGCGACCATGCTCTTAACAAGTGTAATTCTCCTGTTCCAATCTGAATGCTGGAATGCATCATCAAGAACCAGAAATAGCGGATCTCCTCCGCTTAAATGGGATGTAATTCCCAGGCGAAGAGCGAGCTGAATTTGTTCTCTGGCACCTGTGCTCAGGTTTTCAAGAGGATATTGGTTTGTTTGACTGCTGACAATTAGTTGGTTTTCAACCAGGTCTAGATCTTGATACCTGCCGGTCAGGGTTGCCATAATCTTTGAAACTTCGGGCGTGTTAAGATCCTGTCTTATCTTTTCGTCTTCCTCTGATTGGATCCTGGTCAGAACTTCATTTAAGCCGATTTTTGCGATTATTTCAGCTGTTTGTAGTTTTATTAAGTCAGCAAGCTCAATATGTTTTTGCTGCAGGTTGTGGAATATTTCAGGCCAGGATGCTGTGATTTTATCTCCTGTTTGATCGCAAGCCCTGATCTTCATTGAATCTAAATCCTTGTAGTAGCTGGATAATTCTGCTTCCATTTCATCCAGGTAGACTTCCAGGTGAGCAGTAGTTTTTGGATCGTAAACCAAATCTCCTGGCTTGCTTGAATAATCTTCATCTGGAATATTCAGTTTGCTCAGGTCAAGATCGAGTTGATGGATCTGCTCAGTTAGATCCATAGATTTGGTTTTCAGGACCTGATAAATATCATCCCATTTCATTATGTCGACCGGTTTATTAACCAGGTCCTGGAATAAACCATTAACTATCAGGATTAGTTTTTCTGTTTCAAGGATTTCCTGATTCAGTAAATCTCGAGTACTTTTGGAAAGTAAATAAAATTCTTGCAGTTTATTCTTTTGCAGCCTGATCTCAGCTAATCCGCGGGGAGTTTCCCCAAATCTTTCCCGGAAACTGCTCTGGATCTGCAGTCGTTCAGAGGACTCCTTAAATGAACTTGACCACCGAAAAACCAGGGCCAAGAAATACATGATCAAACAAGTTCCAATAATCGAGCTCAGTAATCCAGGCCAGAATAGGCGGATACCTGACAGGAATTGATCAAGACCCAGGACAACAAGGCCGCCAGCAAGAAGGACACCACCAATAATGGCGATTAGCGGCGATGGTTTGCCTTTTGTGTCAAGATTTCCGGCTTCCCAGACGGAGGCGGCAGTTTCTAGCCATAAATAATTTTCACAATCTTGTTTTGAATTTTGTTCTTTCTTTAATAGGCTGTCGATATTCTTCTGACGATTCTTGTAATCCCTGATCTGATCTCTCAGGTTTGTTAATGCCTCATCGGAGATCAGCTTTTTATCTGCTACCAAGGTCTTTTTCTCGAGCGAAATTAGATAAGCTTGATGGCACTTTGCCTGGTATTGGACGTTCAATTCAGATTTGGTTTTTGTGATCTCGATTTCAAGCAAACTTGCAGGACCGCGGGAATATTTTTCCTCGATAGCTTCCAGCAGATTGGCAAGGATTAAGTGATCTTGTTTTGTATTATTGTATTCCTTGATTTTTCCCTGGTTGGAGCCTGTGATCTGTTGATCTCTAATCGAAGCGTTTTGGATCGTTGCGGGAATTTCTTTCCAGATCTCATCGAGGACAACCTGACTTGTTAATGCGGTTTTTAGAAACTCCCGGTTTACTCCTCCAGGAACATTATCGGCCAGGTTTAAATCTCCCCCTTTGACAACTAGTAATCGTGACATATTTAATGGGAGACCTAAATCTTTCTCGTCCCAATAATCCTCGATTTTTTTGGCGCTCGAGGGAGAGAATTTAACAGATTTCTCTTCGATTCCAGAAACAGAAATATAACCATCTGAGCTTACATCCCGGAGAGGCCATTTCGATTTATGGCGGAAGAGGGAATGCAAGATAAATTCCACCAGATAAGTTTTGCCTGATTCGTTTCGACCGTAGATCAAGTTTAAGTTTGCAAAATCAAACGAAAATGTCCCCAGCGGTCCTAATTTGGAAACAGAGAGCTTGTCAAGCCTTGCACTCATTTTTTCACCCCGTAAATGGTTTTAAGCGCCTCTTCAAGGATCAGACTTTTATCTGGCTTTGATGGATCGGGGTCCCAATCCAAATTATCTACCCAGTATTTTATTTTTTTGGCGATGACAGCTCTGTCAGGATCTGGATTATGGTGTAAATCTGACAGGTCAGGTTCCTGATCTAGATAAAAAACAAAGGAAGAAAACACGGCTTTGACCTCGGAGAGGATTTTCTTGCGATCAGAGATTGCTGTCCCGCTGATCTTGACCCTGACTTGGATTTGTTTTTCAGTACCGTCTGCGATATCCCAGGTCTTGATCCTTTTATTGATATCGCTGAGCAGAATATCCAGATCATTTTCTGCCGGGATCATGATAAAACTTTCATCGTAATACTCCAGGCCAGATTCAACTCTCAATGATTCGATCTCTCCCTGTTCTGTATCAAAGATCAGGATTCGCCTGGGACCGGTTTCAGTGATATTAAGGGGGCAGGGGGACCCAGGATAATGGACTATATCTCCATCTTGAGGAAGATGAATATGTCCCAAAAAAACAACTTCAGGGGAATAGAGTGATAAGTCACTTCTGGTGAGCGGCATATAGGACCCTTTTTCGTATGGGTCAGCACTGTTGACGCTCCCTGTCCAGTCGCCATGAGCGATTAAAATCCATTGTTCTCCTGTGAGCCGGCTTTTGTACGGCGCTAAGGCTTCACCGATTGTTTGGTCAACTTTGTAAGGCAAGAATAGGACCTTGCGTGAGTTATTAAGGGGCTCTAAGACCGGTTCTGTGAAGACTGCCAAATTGTCACCCATTAAGCTGGCTGGTTTTAATTTCAGATCATGATTGCCGGGGATAATGATTGTTTTTAATCTTTCAGGGCAGTGTTCACGATAAACTTTCTCAAAATCAGAATAATTCGGCAGGACTATATCAAACAAATCACCAGCAATAATGAGAAGTTTGATCTGGTTTTGATCACACAGCCGGAATATTTCCTCCAAAGCCCGGAAACGCTCGGGATTCTTCTTAATAGTCGTGAGATGAAGATCTGCAGTGATAGCAATTTTCAATACAAAACCCTCCTCATATAAGCTTGCTAATCAATTGTATAACAAAGATGGTTATTAAAAACTAAAATCCCCCTCTGGATTAGACGCTGGTTATTGCCAGCGGGCGCTTTTTATGACCCTTCGCTGCTTTCGCGCTCTCTCGGAGACCGCTTATAGGTAATGGTTTCCAGTTTGATTTTCCAAACCGATGTTTTATTGATCTTTTCTTCAGGAAAGTCCCATTCTTTTCCTGAATAATGGTCCATGATGCACTTAAGGGCGGTTGATTTTTCAGCCAATAGGGTTAGTATTTCTGCGTGTCCATCAGCTATAACACTCGAATAGTGAAAGCTCCAGTTACAGGCACTTTCAAAGTCCTGGGCAATTTCTACTGAAGTCTCAAACGATAGACAAACCCTTGGATTTTCTTTCAAAATATCTGTTTTTTTACCCGCTGGACCTGAGTGAAAATAGATGTAAGTGCCATCGTATCCAAACGCGATTGGCACGACATAAGGTTGATCGCTAATGGAACAGGCCAAATGACCAATCAAGGCCTGATTGATGATTGAATTGATAATTTCCCGGTCAGTCATTTCATTCATAATCATGGTCAGTGTTCTTGATTTTCAATCAGCTGTAGATCTGTATCTGGATAATCTACGAAAAATTATTACCAGCAGGATAGCCACTATGATGATAGCGAGGGTGGGCAAGATGATTGAAATCAGTGTACCCAGAACGGATGCTAATAACTCTCCCGTAGATATAACTGGATTAGCGAGTCCTGCAGTTGAGGCTGTAGATAATCCTCTTACTATCACGCTGGATCCCTGAACTACTCCAGCAATTCCACCACCAGCGATGAGGGCCAGGGTCCACCGTAAAAATGGCGTTACGTCACCAATCACTGATGCAGTGGCAATTGTGCCCGCGACCACAGCGGCTGGAGTTGCAATCGTATCCAGCATATTATCCAGCCAGGGAATGTAATAGGCACCAATTTCTATGATCATCGCAATCCCGAAGGCAATCATTGCCGGCCAGGAGCCAATCCAATCAAAACCCTCCGAGAATGAAAGTGCTCCCGCCCGATGGGCGATGCTCATTCCCAGCAAGGGGACAAATATCCGAAAACCGCAAGTTGCACTTAGTCCAATCCCGATAAATATTCCAAGAATTTCCTGCATCGTAGATCTCCTGATTTCTTTTTTTGTTTTATGTCTAATAAGGCCAAATCAGAGGCATTAATAACAGACTAACAATAAATACGATTAATGTTAAAGGCAGGCCAACTTTTATGTAATCTGAGAATTTGTACCCTCCTGGGCCCATGACCAGCAGATTTGCGGGGTGACCAACGGGGCTGAGAAATGCAGCTGATGCAGAAACGGCAATCGTCATCATCAGTGGATATGGCGAAATTGACATCTCAGTCGCCGTGCTCAACGCAATCGGGATCAGCAGCACCGCCACAGCAGGATTAGGCATGATTTGGGATCCCAGGGCTGCCAGAATAAACAACCCCGCGGAGATTGCCAGTGGACCAGAACTGCCAAGAAGGTAGATCAGACTGTCACCAATATATTTTGCTGCGCCCGTTTGTTCGAGAGCGAAGCCCAGAGGCAGCATACCGGCGATCAAAAAAACAGCTCTCCATTCTATCAGGCGATAAGCTTCGTCCATATCCAGACAGCCGGTGAGGATCATCAGAACAACTCCAACCACTGCAGATATTGAGATTGGCAGCCAGTTGAGAATGACCGGGATCAGCACCATGGCCATGATTACTAAAGCTAGAATGGCCTTGTTTGATCTGGGTTCGGGCAAGGCTTCTTCACTGAGCACCAGGAAATCTGGTTCAGCAGCGAATATTCTCAGGCGCTGGCGTTGGCCGAACAGCAGCAGGGCATCTCCAAAACGTAATTTAAAATCTCTCAAATGGGACCTATAAGCTCGGCCTTCTCTCCAGATCGCCAGGATTGTCAGTCCGTATTTCGATCTGAAATTCAGCTCTCTAACAGCTTTGCCTGCTAGAGATGAGTGGGGTGAGAGAACTGCTTCAATTAAACCCGTATCGTCGGTCTCTAGCTCTGAAAGATCAGGTTGTTGGTTGGTATCGATCACAAGGTTCTGTAAACCTTCAATGGTCCGGAGATCGGTAATACTCCCTTTTAGTAGCAGCGTATCACCAACTTGAAGGATCTCGTCGGGATCGGGCATAAGTTCTGTTTCGTCATTGCGGATGATACCCTGAACGCTCAGGCCAAAGGCATCGCCCAGCCGGCTTGAGATCAAACTTTTTCCCACCAGGTTGGACGATGGGGGCACTTTAGCCATCAGTAATTGATCTTCCAGCTTAAAATCCTTTGTCAATCCCTCTATTGATAGTTTGAGATCGTCAATATCTTCAAGCTGATCCAGATTTTCTTGCCGGCCTTTTACCAATAGCGTGTCGCCTTCTTGAAGGTGGATAGTTTCCAGATTGTCATAATAGGTAGCCGCTTTGCGCTGGATTGCCAGGACGATCAAGCGGTATTTATAACGAAATGCTGTTTGTGATAAAGTCAGGCCTGCCAGGGTTGATCCTGGTGGAATGGATAATTCGGCCAGTTTGATATCACCGGATATTAAATTTTCCAGGGGTAGACCCTGTTCATCAAGCAGGAGGTGGTCTCTGCCGTGAATTTCAAATAGGCTTTCCAGGTTTCCTTCAACTAGAAGGTGGTCTCCTGCCTCAAGAACAAAATCCGGCTGAGGAGCTAAGAGGGGATTATTGTTCCTGATAACGGTTACTACATTTAATTCCAATGCAGCCCCAAGACGGCTTTCTTGAAGAGTTTTTCCCGTCAGAGGTGAGTCCGTTGGAAGGTGGACAAAAGCCATTCGTTCCTGAAAATCATACAGGTCGGTTACTTCCGGGGCCCGGTTCAATTCCAAGGTCAGATCCCTTTTTGGCAATAGGTGGCGACCTAACACGGCCATATACAGAGTTCCGCTGAGGAGAAGGGCTATGCCGATAGGTGTAAAATCGAACATTTGGAATGGAATAAGTCCAGCTTCTCTTAAGCCAATGCTGACCAGAATATTGGGAGGAGTACCTATCAATGTGTTCAATCCTCCCAGCAGACAGGAAAAAGCCAAAGGCATTAGGAATCGGGATGGAGGTCGCTTGGTTCGCCGGGCAATATCAATCACGACAGGCAGGAATAAGGACGCTACACCGATGCTGTTCATGAAACCTGACAGGATTCCGCTGGTCAACATGATGATTACCAGCAGTTTCGTTTCATTATTTCCTGCCAATCTGAGAACAAATTTCCCCAATTTGCTAGCTATGCCTGTTCTGGCTAATCCACCGCTGAGGATTAAAACTGCCCAGACTGTAACCACGGCTGGATTACTGAATCCCGAGAGAGCCTCGGCTGGAGTGACGAGATTGCTGATAGCAAGACTTCCTAAAACAATCAGTCCTACCAGATCCATCCGGACCCGGTTGGTTATAAATAAAATGATTGCGGCACCTAAAATAGCGAAGACGAGGATTATCTCTGTTGTCATAGGATTTTTTAATGCACTTGGAATTGCCTAAAGTTTTTATCAAGGCCAGTAATCATGCACTCTGGCTGATTGCCACATTATAGCTTATTGGACTCTAATTTACGATTTATCGCCGGGGAGCGTAATTAATACCTGATCAGGGGCGCTGGGTTGAGAAAATTGAGAGCCTCCAGGGCTCTGATCGTGACCCATTTACTGGGGGCGTGCTTGCCGCCAAAATCAGCCCAGGTTTTATCTTGGTAAGAATATTCCTGCGCCCAGCATCCATTCGAATCTTTTTTATCCAGAATAACCTGGATGGCATTATTTAGGCGTGGATCGGATACGTAGCCAAATCTGGCCAGGGATTCGCAGATCTGGAGCAGATCAGTTACATAAAAAACAGGGAAGCCGAATTTCCACCAATTACCGCTCGGCTTTGGATTCCAGCCATTTGGATAGTCTGCTTGGGCGGGATCAGAGCTGAACAGAAACTTAATGCCCCTTTCAATTGCCTGATCGATCAGATCGGTCCTGCTTTCCTCTGGTACCTTTGAGAATGCCAGCATAACCTTGCTAGCACCCCAGGCACATGACAATTTATTATTGGCTCCGCATTGGAAATCAGGACCTATTTTTCCGGAGTAATACCTTAACGGCGCGGTTTTAGCGCTCATAGGAGATACGCCTGTTCCAGTGGTGCTCCTAGCCATCCACTCAAAGGCAATAGGCATTCTTTCGTCCTGATATCCTAAATCCAAAAAAGCGGATAAGATATTTCCTTGCAGACAATCAACTGTTCCTGATGGTCTTCCATTGGATGTAATCTGGCCATTATCTGTGAGGGCAATATCGAAATAGCGCTGACAAGCCGGTGCGAGGCGACGGTCTATATTAACATTAGCACCTAGTTGCGATAGCAAGATCAATGACCAGACAGTGCTGCGGTATTTGGGAAGATAACCAGGTCCATCAGTCTTCCCAGAAACCATCTGGATGCATATTATCAAGAATTATTTTGATGGGACCTTCTTGGTGGGCTTGCGAACCAGCAGATAAAAGAACCTGCTCAGGGACATCTGATAACTTTAGAAGCGCAAGATACCGGGCTCCTGGATCTGCAGGGTCCAGCAGCCAGTCTCTGGTGAAATCGGATATTTGATAACTGGTTGGAGACACAATCACCTCTTCTTTAATTATTTGGGTAGATATTAGAGGATGTTTTTCAAACCTGGCAGACGCCTGAAGCCAGAAGCGGCTACCAAAGACAGGCCAATGGCAGGGATTATTGTCACGCTGATTTTTAATAAGGGATGGATCGCGACCTTGCGGATCAATAAAGTGAGAGTGACCAATACTACCGGGTGGATAAGATAAGCAGCATAGGTGCTTTTTGCCAATTCCCGAGTTAGTTTGGATGTGGAATTCGCGAATTTTTTGAAATAATAAAAACCTGTGATGACGAAACTAACACATATCAGCTGTTCCCAGATGGAGTATGCAAGGGACTGCCACTTGAAACCACCCAGGGCTGGCGCAACGTCTCCTTCAAGTCCACCACTGTAAATAAAAACAACGGGCATGGCCATAAACAGCCCGGCGATGAGATAAATCCAGGACCTGGAGTAAATTTGCTCAAGTTGATCAAACCAGTTTCCTTGAAAAGCGATAATTCCCAGCAAATAGGCGAAAATGTATTGAATAATCTGGGGGATCTGCAAGTTAAGCGGTTGGAAAACGTAGCCAACAGGGAACTTTAGCCTGATCAGGAAAGTAAAAACACCAGTAATCAAGGCGTAAAAAAAAATATTCAATGAGTTTGGAAATTTCAGGAATTTTTTGCTGAGTACTGGGTAAGCCGCCCAGGGGAGAAATACAACTGACAGGAGCAACAGGAACAAAGCAAACCACATTGGACCAAGCTCGTAACCAAATGCTAGTTGCTGATAAACAGCAGTAAAGCTTGAAATGCTAATCTGATGGCCATAAATGAGATATTTATAAATAACCCTCAGCAAAGGAGAGAGTAGATAGACATATAGCAGAACAGGGACCCCGAGCCTGAGAATCCTTTGGCCCAGGAAACGTAATGGATCTTTTGTGGAGAGTGATTTTGCTGAAAAATAGCCGCTGATGAAAAAAAAGAAACCCATTATGTAAGCCTAATTCAGGGCCGTGAACAAAACGATAATGATCAGGCTAGGAAGATCGAGTTGAGAAGGTTCGACTTCCCGGTAGTACCAGCCACCCGGACCGCCGTAGGTAATCAGGACATGATTGATTATGACACAGGCAGTTAAATAGATCCGTAAGTTATCAATGTAGAGCACCCTGGATTTCGTATTCATGGGGCAAAGTCCACCTGGAAAAGAGACTGGAGATCAGCCAGGGAGTCTATCAGGATGCCATCTGTTTCTGCTAATCTGGAACGATCCTGGTGGCCATTGGGGATGAGGATGTTTTCGACACCAATCAGTTTTGCTATCTCTGCGTCGTGAATGGTATCACCAATCAAAACAACCTGATCGGGCTTGTGAACGGAGGTTTCCATGAAAGACTCAGCCAGGGAAACTTTCCCGGCTGCGTGATGATTATCAAGTCCTTGAATGGAGTTGAAATATGCTTGGATCTCGTGGTCGATCACTGCCTGCTGGAGATAACTGTTCTTGCTAGCTGACAGGATGGATTGGGTACGGCCTGATCTGTGGATGAGTTCCAGGATTTCCCTGGCATGGGGCATCAAGCTGCAATGAGCCCGGCCCTGTTCGTAGGCTGTGATAAATTCTGTGCTGATCTTTTCAAAAGGTTCTCTACTGAAGTCAAACCCGATTTCCAGGTAATAATCCTTGACAGGGAAATTGAATGCTTTTAGATATTCTGCGCGCGTGATGGAGTTAAGTCCGCGTTCTTGAAGCATTGGATTGATGATCTCCAGGCAGAGCTCAAGATCATCCAATAACGTCCCATTCCAATCCCAGATTACATGTTTAATACTCGAATACTTTGTTTTGAGGCATCATGAGGTCGCTGTCTATGGTGAGGGAAAGCAAAATGTTCAGGTACTGAGGAATGTAATTGTTGTTAGGGTTAGGATCGATCTGGAATAAGCCTCACCCTTAAATGAATAAGTATCATACCAAAGACTGGCATAATTGCTCCTATTTCTATTATCTTTGGAGTTCTGATCGTAGATAGATTAGATAGAAATTTGAATAGCAATGCTTAACAATTTCTGAAATCTAAACTGTTATTGTTAAATTCCTCCCCCTCCACCATCTCCTAAGGGCGTTTTAGTACAAATTAGATATGTTATTCGTGATAAAGTAATCAAACATAAAATGAGTTTAAGATCTGATAATACTGAAAAGACAAAAATTGTATTTATTCTGTTTTTCACCATTTTTTACCTCCCAGGGTAAGAATTATTACTATTATTACTTTTTATGTTCTCCTATTTACTCTCTTAATAATTTAGTATTCATTAAAAATATCTAAACCCTTCTATTTGTAAAATGATTCTAAGATTGAAACGTGGAGGCAGAGGGACGTACATTGAGTAGATTTTCTAAATTGTTTTTACATAATTGGAATTGTCTTGTGTAATCCGATCGAATCTTTAAGGTAAGCACAAGAACGCATACAAATTTGAAATGCTTGCTCCTGGCAGGGCTCAAGCAGGATGATGTCTTCGCAGAGTCGAATGCTTTCATTGAATCTGCCCAGACCGAGCATTATTTCAGCAGCTTCGAGGGCTGTCTGTTCATACTGCAGGTACAAATCTCTCCGGATCGGTTCTGCCCAAACCCCATCCAGGTTTGCTCCATACGGATGCCGGTAGATTTTGAGAGCCTGGAGCTGCCTGGCCAGGCGTGGTTCTGGAGCTGTGAGCCCCGCGGCATCTTCGACCAAATCCTGGAATTCTTTTACGTCATAACTGTAGACCTGGGCTGTGTTAAAGGCGTAACAGCGGCTCTCTGGGTCATACAGGATCCAATCTTTTCCGATCGAGCGCCGCAGCCTGTAGATTGCGTTCTTGAATTGACCGGTGAGCTGGGAGGGTGAGCTGTCCGGCCAGAAATGCAACCCGACTTGTTCTTTGCTGACACTTTCTGACCGGGTCAATAAATAATAAAACAGCTCCCGGACTGTTTTTTGGTGGACCCATTCAGAAGCAGTGATCTTTTTGCCATTGAGGAGCAAACTGGTTTTTCCAAAAGCTTGAATTTTAAGATCCGATCGAAGCGAAGGTTCGATTTTTTGATCCGGGAAAATTGCTTTCCGTAAAGCCGGGAGGCTCTTCTTAAACTCAAGCAGATCTGTTTGAAGCTGGATCAGGTCAGGATCTGTTGTAGTTGATAGAATTAGCTCGAATTCTGTTATATGTCTCGCCAGCAGCGGCAGCAGGGGCTGATTGCTGCCGGTACCTTTGATTATTTCTACAGCAGTTTGAAGATATTTACGGGCGCGAGCCAAATTTCCGGCCTTGATTTCCAGTAGAGCTCTTCCAGCGGACAGGTTGGCCATGTCAAGAGGTTTCTTGACATTTTTTAATCTATGATTTGCTATTAGGAAAATCCATCGTCCTCGGTTAATGCTACCTGTGATGATATTCGAAAAGCCTTTTTCAATTAGCCATAAGCCAATTTCGTAGTTGGATTTACCATGAAATTTTATTTTTTTTATCCCGAAGCCTCTCAATCGGTCAAGCATTGAAAATTTTATTTGTAAGTAAGAATTTAAATACCCTTCCTGAATAGACTGAGAGATCTCAAAGGATTTTTTATACATTTCCAAACAAATATCGAAAGACGACAATGCTAGTGCAAGATCACCTATACTTGCTCGAATATAGGATTTAATTCGACGGTATCCGGATTTGTTTGCATATTCCATTGCGATGCATAATTCGGAATTTGCTTCGATGTATTTACCTTCAAGTATTCTCAAATTTGCTAAATTATTTGATACGACACTCAACTGCACATTATTATTTAACGAAATCCATAACTCTTTAGCAATTAATAAATGTTGTTCAGCAGATTTTAGATCCCCCTGATCCATATGCACAAGGCCAAGATCTGAATGTACAAATGAGCAATTATTTTTATCAAAATTTGATTCGTATAGACTTAAAGATTTTGTTAAATATTCAAGCGAAAGTTTGTTGTTGGATAAATAATTATGAATTAAACCCGCTTCTCGGTGGTATTCTGCAACAATTTTATTTGACAAATTATTTTCGAGTTCAATTTGTTGGATAAAATTAATATCTTGGAGTGCATAATTGTAATCACCCAATAAACGATTTGTAGTCGCTCTGCACAAGTGAGCCCTAGTTAATAATTCTGGGGTAAGCGTATATCCATATTGGTTGATTGTTACATTTAGTTGGTTGCGACCCAATAAAGGTTTACCAATGGAAGTATTGCAGATACCGAATACTACTTTTAATGTTGGAAACTTTTCAAACACATGTTTTGGAAGCTCATTCAGCCAACTAGCAAGCAGCTGGATCCTTCCGCTGTGGAACAAATCCGGGCTGGCCAGATCTATGACCTGGGCCAGGCGATTATCATCGTCTAAGCGTATGGCAACCTCGTAGGCTTGCTCCCAATCTGATAATTGCGCGTAGGCATTAACAAGGCGCGATAGCAGAGTCTTTTCTAGGTCTGGATGAGATTTTTTGAGATTCTCCCTGAGGTATTCTAAAAATAAATTGTGATACCGAATCCAGGTGTGTTGATCGTTGATCTGCTGGATAAACAAATTTTGCTTGACCAGGTAAAGGATGATCTTGTCCCATCGTTCTTGTTTTGGCCAACCGAGAACCTCCTCACATAATTCCTGGTTGAATTCATCAAAAATTGAAGACTGTAATAAGAAATCCCTGATCTCTTCAGGTTGTTCATAAAAAACCTGTGTGGCCAGGTACTTGAAGATATCTGTCCCTGTTACAGAGGTTGCTTTTGCCTGATCTGGGATGTAATCAGCGATATGCCTGCCGGTCAGGAGCAGCCCGGTGATCCAGCCTTCAGTATCTGCTGCTAAACCCTTGATCTGTTCAGGGCTCAGCGTTTGATGATAGATGTCTACGAACAAGGCCCCGATCTCGTTTTCAGTAAAGGACAGATCTTCAAAGCCAATCCCTTTGACCTGTCTTCTGCCTGAAAGGAGAGTTATGTCAGGGAAATTAAACTGGGTGCGGGATGTCAGAACCAGGTGGATATTATCGTCAGCTCTTTGACCGAATTGGCTGATGAATGCCCTGGCTTGGGAATTGTCCGCGACCAGGTGAAAATCATCCAGAATGATAACGATTTGCTCCGTGATTTCTTCATAAAATTCGTTGATCAGCGTTTTGAGCAGTAGGTCAGGGTGATCAAATGGATTGCTTAAGTCTTAATCAGCTGCAAGCTGGATTCTCCAAAACCAGGAAAATGAATTTGAACACAGGCGATCAGGTGATCCAGAAATCTCCTCGGATCCTGATCCAATTTATCAAAAGAATACCAGCAAACAGGATAATCCGCCTGGTGGGCAAAATCGATCAGCAAGGAGGTTTTTCCATATCCTGCGGGGGCGGATATCAATGTGAAGGGGTAATCCAGGATGTCTTCAAGGGATCGCAGCAAGCGAGGGCGGCTCAGAAGATCTTCCCTGCGCCGGGGAGTGATTATTTTTGTTCTGGTAACAGTTGCGCTCATGGGTATGACCAGCTTCAAATGGGTAGAGGTAACTTGTTACTCTTCTCATTATAGACTGAAAATTTCAGGATTTGCGGCTTGCAGAAAAAAACCTTTATTCAGTTGCTTGGAAAATGATCGAGCAGGGATGTTTTTGTAATAATAATATCCTCACCACGGTGATCAACCGAATATCAAAGGTTTATTCCAGGGGGGTTTCACCGGCAGGGTAGTTTATCTTCCTCCTAAATCTCACCCTTTCAGATCTGCCTTTCTAGCGATAACATCGCACTAGAACGCATGTTCGGTACAGGAATAACAGGAGGCAGGAATGGATCAGAATGGTTATTACTTACCAGTTAGCTGTAAAGCTGGCAATAAATACTATCTTAAGATCGAATCAAATTCGGAAGTTGCAGAATTCAAATTAGTAGTATTTGTAGGGTACCGCCCGCATCCAGCTGAAGTTTTTATCAGAGATGAAGATAAGATCAGGATGGCGTATCGCCAGGATTTATATTCCAATGACAATGTTGATCACTGATTTGGATCATTAACCTAAATTGAAGGTTTTAGTACGATTCCAATTCAGTTGTAGTCAGGATTTCGTCCGGCTTTCCCGGAGCATATGCGTCGTGTTTGGTATAGATCCAGGAAAAACACGCAGCCAGGCTTGTTATTTGGCGGCTGGTCTCAAGGACCTGGTCCAGGCTTTTCTTTTCCCTTGCCTGTCTGGCTTTTAAAGCCGCGGATGATAAACCGAGATTAGGAAGACTTTCAAAATTGATCTGATAAGGCGCTGAGACAGGCTTAAGGCTAAAAATCCAATCAAAGATCACTTTCGTCCTGGCCAGGTGGAATTCTGAGGTGAGAATTAGCAATCTTCTCATTTCAAACGGTTCAGCAAAAAGCAGGCGGGAAAAATAGGCGTTGCCAATCGTGTCAAAAGAACAAATCTCTGTCAAGATTTTCTCCGGGTTTAGGCCGCCGCTATGTAGGTATTCCGCCGCGACCCTTGATTCGTATACAGGATGACCGCTTTTTTTCAGAGGGGGTGGTTTATGGACGGTACCACCCGATAAACAGCCTATCCAGCGGGTCTGATCCTTGAGTTCCAGAGCTCTTTCCACCCTGGCTAGAGTCCAGGGCGGCAGTGATCCATTCGGTAATAATCCTCCCCCGGGAATCAAGATGCAGTCGTAGTTAATCATGATTTTCTAGATCAGAAATTTTCCATTTTCCATGATCTTTTTCCCATCTGCTGTAATGGTACAGTTTGTGGGGATAACATCTACATGGACATCTGAGGACCAGTCTGCTCCTGTTTCTTGAGCGAAAGGATTTCCAAAGGCAACATGGATCCCTGGGATTTTTTCATCCTGGAGTAAATTTCCAGTTAGTTGAGTCACTGCGGTATTTGTCCCGATCGCAAATTCGCCTGCCCGCTTTCCGTTTTCTGCTGAGTTCAAGTACTCCCAGAGCTCTGCGGCAATCTCCTCGTTTTCTCCGCTCACATTTACAACGAGGCTGTCTTCGATAGTAATGGTCAGTGGTTTGTCAAGCACACCATATTTCGGTGAAAAATAATCTCCCAAAACATCTACTACCAGCACACCGTCTAAGGTTTGAGGGCAGGTGAATACTTCGCCTTCCGGCAGGTTGCCCCAGTCACCAGCCGCATGATATAGACCATGGCAGGGCACCCATTTATATTCGGGGTTGAATGTAGCTTTGATATCAGTACCTTTTGAGGATGTAACCTGAATTTCCCTGGAATTTTTTATCAGATCTAGGATGTCAAGCGTTATCCTATTGATCTCTATGTAATCTGCTGTCATGCCTTCCCTGATCAATTGCTCAGAAATGCTCACCATGTGGGCATGGCGCGGGATGGGTAGGCCATTTTTTGTTGTTTCTTTTCTGATTTCCCGGGAGAGTTCCATCCGCATTTTGACCTCGCCAGGCTGGCTCTCGGCGGCATAAAATGTTACGCTCGGCTCAAAGCCAACGAGTTCTTCCATCAACTTAGCTGGCAAGCTCAGCATTGGCCTTTTTCCAAAATCCTCAAGTTTTACCAGGAGCACCTCGGCCCCGGTTTGCTGCACTTCCGCTTCAAGCGCTTTGCCAATTGACCAGGTTTCCAGATCTGACATGATCATAACCCGATCAATTTCAGTGACATTCATGCATGTTCTTACCGCATTCTGAATACCCTGGTTAAACTTTGCGTCCATGATGCTCACTCCTTAATCTTTGATAATCAGAGATCTATTTATTAAATCTGAAATAGATCACATCTCCATCTTTGACCAAATAGTCCCGTCCTTCTATCTGTAATTTTCCAGCTTCCTTTGCCACTTGGGCGCTTCCCATCTGGTCAAATACATCAAAGGGTATGACTTCTGCTTTAATAAACCCCTTTTCAAAATCAGTGTGAATCTTCCCAGCAGCCTGAGGTGCGCTCGCGCCGTATTCGACTGTCCAGGATCGGACCTCATTTTCATTATAGGTAAAGAAACTTATCAGATTCAAGGTCCGATAGCATGTCCTGATTACCTGTTCGAGGCCGCTTGATTTAATTCCGGAAATCTCCAGAAAATCAGATCGTTCATCCTCGTTGATCTGGTTAAGATCTGATTCAACTTGAGCACTGATCTGAACGACATATGCTCCTTCCGCCCGGGCTATTATTTCTATTGCTGCCAAATCTGGATGCGATTTGTTTAAATATTCCTCACCGATATTTGCTGCATAGATAACAGGTTTGGATGATAGAAAGCGCAGTTCCCGATTCAAGGCTCCAAAGGCGATCTCATCCTGCTCCGGGAAAATTGCCAGAGACAGGCCTTCTCCAAGATGTGCTCGGATTTTTTCAGCCAGATCGAATAGAGGTTGTATTTTTTTATCACCTTTTAATTGACTGGATAGCTTGTCTAGTTTCTTTTCTATCTGCTCCAGGTCAGCCAGGATTAATTCCAATTGAACGATCCCAATATCTTCTTTGGGATGAGGAGATTTGCTGACATGAATCACGTTAGGGTCCTCGAAACAGCGGACCACATGGAGAAGGGCGTCTGTATTCCTGATCGTGCCTAAAAATTTATTTCCAAGGCCCTCGCCCTGGTTCGCGCCCTTAACAAGTCCAGCGATATCAAGAAACTCAATAGTAGTCTGGATTCTTCGGTCTACGCCGACCAAGTCTGCCAATTTGTCCAAGCGTTTATCGGGCACAGGAACAACTGCCAGATTGGGTTCGATGGTGCAGAAGGGATAATTGGCAACTTCCGCTTTTTGGGTTTGGGTTAGCACGTTGAATAATGTGCTTTTGCCGACATTTGGTAAGCCGATGATCCCGATTCGAAGCGGCATACAAATCTCCAAAGATATTTTTGCTGAACAATATCATACCAGAAGTCGGCCTTGCTTTTTCTGGGAACTTCTAACTATGGTAAGATGAAAACCAGTCGAAGTATTCCTGAAAATAATGGCCAACTTCTCATAGTATTAAATTATTCTTCACCTGAAATTTATGATTGGAGTAAATCAAATGAAAATTGCAATTATTTCTGATACGGACACCAGTTTACCAGAACAAAGCCTCAAGGAATTTGATATCAAGCAAGTGTCGATCACAATTCATTTCGGGGAGGAAATCCTCAAGGCCTGTTCGGATATCACCGATGAACAATTAGTTGAACGGGTAAACCGCGAAGGTGTACTGCCTACAACTGCGGCTCCTTCACCTGGTGACTTTTCTGTTGCCTACCAGGAGGCTTTTGATAAAGGTGCAGATGAGATCATTTGCCTGACTGTCAGCGCTGATGTCAGCGCTACCTATCAGGCAGCAGTAACTGCCAAGGAACTCTTTCCAGGAAAAGAGATAACTGTGTTTGATACCAAGAGTATCAGTATGGGACAGGGGTTTATGGTGTTGAAAGCAGCGGAGCTTGCCAGATCAGGAAAATCCAGGACTGAAATTTTAGCAGGAGTGGAAGATATCCGGACTCGGACCCATCTTTTCGCAGCCCTGGATACTCTAAAGTTTATGGCTTTGAGTGGACGGGTGGGAAATCTGTCAGCCGAGATGGCAAAGATGTTGAAATATCAAACCGATCTTGACAATCAAAGATGGCAAACTCGATTTATTGGAAAAGGTCCGCACCAGGAAAAAAGCCTGGGCTAGAGTCCTGGAGTTAACCCAGACCAGCCTGGGTGACGGAGAAATTGAGGCGCTATTTATACTCCACGTGGCGGACAAAGAATCGGCTATCGAATTTGAAAAACTACTCAGAGCCGAAGTACCTTGTCCTGCCCAGATCCTATTGACTGAGTTAACCCCGGGATTATCGGTCCACACCGGGGCGGGTTTGGTGGGTGTAGCATTTACTACCAAGCATTGATTTGATAAAATTGCCTGAGCCTTGAGGGCCTGATTACGCTATAATATTGGGCGTAATTTAGAAGTGGGTAACAACAATCTGAGGAGAGAGAATGGAAGAATCAAAATATAATGCAACCGTTGTGGGGAAGATCCTGCTGACACCGGATATCATGACTCTGAGGATAGATACTGATGAACCACGGGAACAGTTCAGTGCGGGCCAATATACGCTGGTGGGTTTATATGGCAGTGAAAAGCGATCTCCGAATTCAGCAGCAGAAGCTGAACCAGTTGAGCCAGCTAAACTGATCCAACGACCTTATTCGATTGCTTCAGCGACAGGTTCTCTCCAGCAATTCGAATTTTATATTTCTCAGGTCAAATCTGGACAATTAACACCCCGTTTGTTTAATCTGAATCCTGGCGACAGGCTTTTTGTCAGCAAAAGAATTGTAGGGGTGTTTAAATTGGCTGATACTCCTGAGAATCAAGATATAGTCATGATCGCTACAGGCACAGGGATGGCTCCCTATTTGAGCTTTCTTCGGTCCTACCTGACCGAACGACCGGGATCAAAGATGGCTATTATCCAGGGCGCCGCAAAACAATGGGACCTTGGATATTACAGTGAACTCACTTTCCTTGAGAATTCATTTGAAAACTTCGCCTATATTCCAACATTAACGGATGCTGATGAAACCTGGAGTGGTTATAAGCTTTGGATTGAGGATATGCTTGATAAGGATGTTCTAAAAAGCGAGGCGGGAATCGAGATCAACCCGGAAAAAACCCATTTCTTTCTTGTGCGGTAATCCGAAAATGGTTGAAAATGTATCGGGCTGGTTGTTTAAAAAGGGATACACAAAACATTCTAGAAAGGAGCCAGGAGCACTTCATATCGAAGAATTCTGGTCCTGAAAACTTGTTTGGCCATTTCAAGAGCCTGATGCCACCAATAGCGCAGGCTCTTTCTTGTTAAGGTAAGTAGTTTTGAATGATGAATAATAATTGGTTTTCCTGGTTAAAACAAAGAGTTCTTTCGGTGATCGATATGATTCGGATTGCATCGATCAGCTTCCAGCAGCAGGGAGGTGTCCGGGGTGCAGCAGGGATGGCATACTATACGCTGTTCTCTCTATTTCCTTTATTGATAGTACTGGTAACGATAGGCACTTTTTTCCTTGACGGCGCAGACGCTATCAGTGAAATATCCCATCTAGTTGCGGGGTTTATACCGGTCTCTCAAAAATTTATGGAGGTTAAACTTAACCCGGATTCTTGTGATCCGAAACTCAGTCGGGCTTCTTGGTCTGGTAGTGCTTCTGTGGTCAGGGTCCAATGCTTTTTCAATGATGGTTCATCATCTGACCAGCGCCTGGCCAAAAACAGAGCAGCGCAGCTTTTTTGAAAAGCGGCTCTTTGGCCTGGCAATGGTTGTTGTCCTTATCCTGCTGCTATTCCTGTTGATGATATCTTCAACGGTTTTGAATATTCTCGTCCGCAATAGTGATAAGATCCCTGGCTTAGATATATTTTTTAGTTCCTGGATTTGGAATTTCGGTGCGAAGATGATGTATTGGGCAATACCCTTCATCTTTTTTTACAGTTTATACAGGATCATACCGATGGGCAGGGTACCGATCCCGGCGGCTGGATTTAGCGCGTTGGTTATCACAATTATCTGGAGGACTGCATCAAATATTTTTCAGTGGTATTTGAGCAGCGGCTTGGCCCGCTACGAAGTCATTTTTGGTTCGATCAGCGCAGTTGTAGTCCTGTTGCTGTGGGTTTATATCAGCAGCTTGATCTTGTTTTTTGGCGCTCATCTTTGCGCTGCAGCTGCGGGCAAAATCAAGTTGAATAGTTGATACATATCAGAACGAGTTCGGGATCGACAGCAATTAACTGTATAGTTTGGGGATTAGGAAGAATTGAGAGCGTACCAATGATTTTATTCTGAATAGGACCAATCCAGAAATACACTTAAAAGAGCCAGGTTGATCTCAAAGTCTGTATCCTGGTGGTTTGTCAATTCAACATCAACTCCTGCGATTCCCTGGTCAGAGATCCAGTCAACTAATTGTCCGGTATAGGCACAACCTGCTTCGATGGGAGGGTAAGGATAATCGCTAACTTGGGCTAATGTTTCAGCCAGGGAGACGGATTTTGGATCTGGTGGCTGCCCACCAGGGAAAATACCCAAAGCGGCACTGTGATAGCTGATAAAGGCGGTAACTTTGTGGCTATTAACAAACCTGATCAAGGCTTTTGTTTCAGGTTCTGAGGCAGGTCCGGTGCCTCCATTGATGGGAATGTAATCCCAGCATCCAGAACGCGGCCAGTCGGCCTGCCACAAAACAGGGAAATTCCTGTTCAGGTCAACATTGTTTTCATTAGCCCTCCCGCCAAATCCTTGTGATCGATCCAGTCCGTCTGGATTAAAAGCACGCAGGAAGTAGAGAGTATGGTCTTCGGGAATGATTTCTGGATGAGTTTCAAGATAGGCTATCATTTCATCGGCCATCGCGATCGTGTTCCATTCATATCCCCCATGGATACCTGCAATGATCATTTTCTCAATAGGTCCGTCACCAAACTGGTACACCTCTAAAGGGCGCTTGGCGACGGAGAAACCAATAATCAGGGGCTGAGGTCGATCCAATGTTGGTTCAGCCGGTATGAGTGTTGGAGGGACCAACGTTGCCGTTGCCGGGATTGGAGTTGGACTTTTTGTTGGTAAATTAGTGGGGGTAATGGTTTGAGTCTGCAAGGTGGGCTCAGGCAAAGATTCAACCATTTTTCCGCGAACATACAGCGTCGTAACTCCCGCTCCAGTCAGGAGGGCAGTAATCCAGAGCAGGGTAACCAACCTTGAAAGACCCATTCGCATAGGTCTTTATTATACTTTATTGCTGTTCTGTCGGTTTGAGAATTGAAACAGAGTTTACTAAGAGGGTGTTGCAGCCGGCATCGACCCATGTTCCAAGAAAGTTTCCATCAGCCTCATACCCTTTGACACTATAGATTTCCCTGCCGGTGATCTTGACTATATCCCAGGGCTGTATCTTAAGCAATTCCTGATAGATTGCCTTGGTTGATGGAATGGCATGAATAAGATTGATTGAGCCGGTGGGCGTATCAGTCCCGGTGGATTTCCAGATGAATTTATTGTCTAGGACACTCGTATCTACCAGATCAGGATTGGCAAAATCAGCTGTAGTTACCAGGACATTATGGGTGAGAATCCTGAAATCATTGTTCCGGATCGGAGCTGCATGACGTACTGTGCCAATGTATTTCGTTTCCCCAATACCTTCAAACTGGACCTCCCAGTACATGTCATCCGCTGATATGAGCTCGTATGAATTTGAGATTACAAGCTGATCGAAATCTGCCCCGACCAGGCCAAAAAAGCTTGTATTTACTCTAAAATATAAAAATGCTGCTGTAACGATGATCGCGAAAATAGTTATAAAACCGCAGGAAGGGGGCAAATCTGTAAAGAACTTAAAAATTCCTCCAGTCCGCGAGGGTTTTTTGTCCTCAGACAGCTTTTGTTTTCCGGAAAAGCTTTGCTCTTTTGTGTCACTTTGGGGAAGAGCAGCTGCTTCCTGGTCAAGTTTTTTAAGATACCTGAGTGCTCCCTGATGAGTTGGATCCAATAATAGAATCTTTCTCAATATGGTCCGTTTTTCCTTCTCGTTTGCCGCAACTTCCAGGGCCCAGAGCCAGGCATTTAAATTGGAGGGATTTTCCTTGATCTCTGCCAAGATCAATTTCCTGGCTTTTGCAGGATTGCTGCTGCGCAAAGCTTGGATGGCATCCTTGAGACGTTGATTGATATTATCAGGCATTAGATTTCAGTGCTGGACCGTAGTCTAAAATGAGAATTAAGATACAGAACAGATAAATCATATCATGAATTGAATGTATCTGAATGATTGCCACTTCCCAGCTCAATGGTTTGCCATTATTATAAAAATAGAACTGTTAGATAGTTCTTTACAAGCTCCTTACAATAATGGGATCAACTTTAAATTTATCATGCTGAAAATAACCAATATCAGGCTTCCTTTCGATCATGACGATCAAGCAATGATGGCTGAAGTGGCAAAAACTCTTCATATTCATCTACGCGATATCAAGGAATTAAAGGTATTAAAGCGCAGCCTGGATGCCCGCAAGGGAAAACCGCTCTTAAGGGTTTATAGTTTGCTGCTGGTGGTTTCTAACGAGGAAACGGTCCTTGCCCGGCACAAATCAAATCCTCGAGTAGAACTAGCGCCTGATTATTCATATTCTGAACCGGTTCTGATCAAGAAATCACATTTGAAACCGGTCATAGTGGGAACGGGTCCCGCTGGGCTTTTTGCTGGTCTAATCCTCGCTGAAGCTGGCCTGGAACCAATTTTAATAGAGAGGGGCAAGCGGGTCACAGAGAGGGCAAAAGATACTTATCAATTCTGGCAGAAGGGGGATCTGGACCCAGAATCAAATGCGCAATTCGGTGAGGGTGGAGCCGGCACATTCTCAGACGGGAAACTGCAAACGAGGGTCAAGGATAAAAACAATAGAGATCGGAAAGTTCTTGAATCCCTGGTATTATCCGGCGCACCTGAAGAAATATTGTTTGATAATAAACCGCACATCGGCACAGCAAATTTGATTGGCATTGTTAAAAAACTTCGCGAGAGAATTACTGACCTGGGTGGAGAGTATATGTTCAGCGCCAAGCTGGATGATTTGATCCTTGAGGGAAACCGCCTGAGTGGGATCATCCTGGCCGATGGAAAGGAATTGTTTAGTGAATACTTGATCCTTGCCATTGGTCACAGCGCCAGGGATACTTTTCAAATGCTGCTTCAAAGAGGAGTTAATATAACTCCCAAGCCATTTTCAGTCGGGTTCCGGATTGAACATCCCCAGCAATTAATTAATGACAGTCAATATGGAAAATATTCAGGACATCCCGATCTGGGAGCAGCTGATTATCAAATTGCTTACCGAAGCTCCGGTGGAAGAACAGTCTACAGCTTTTGTATGTGTCCGGGGGGAAGCGTGATTGCTGCAGCATCAGAAACAGGCCATTTAGTGACCAATGGCATGAGCCAATATGCCCGGAATGAAATCAATGCAAACAGCGCGATCGTGGTAGAAGTTTACCCTTCAGATTTTGAAAATCACCCTTTGGGGGGGATCGAATTTCAGCGGTTCTGGGAAAAAAAAGCATTTTTATCTGGGGGAGAGAATTATTTCGCACCAGCTCAGTTGGTCGGCGATTTCCTGGCTGGTCTACCCACAGAGACTTTGAGATCTGTCCACCCCAGTTATCTTCCAGGTGTCAAACTGACCAATCTCAGGGGCTTACTTCCCGGATATGTCAGCGAGTCTATCGCAGAAGCCCTGGTCGTTTTCGATCAAAAAATTACCGGATTCAGTCTGGATGATGCGGTTTTGACTGGTGTAGAAACTCGAACTTCGGCTCCGTTGCGTGTCCTGCGGGACGCTAGCCATCAAAGTATTTCTGTCAGAGGCCTCTTTCCGGCAGGTGAGGGGTCAGGTTACGCTGGTGGAATAATGTCATCGGCTCTTGATGGAATCAAAACAGCTGAAAAAGTAATTGATGGTATTAATGGTGCCTAAAAATTACAGACTGCCGAGGGATGGATATTAGTAATGTATATTGATGGATCGGATTTCAAGGATAAACACGGTAGAACCCTCATGCTGCGTGGGGTAAACCTTGGCGGCAGCAGTAAAGTCCCTTTAAATCCTGATGGATCAACCTACTTGAGGGAAAATTTTTACGATCATCGCCAGGTTTCCTTTATAGGCAGGCCTTTTCCTCTCGTAGAAGCAGACGAGCACTTCTCCAGATTAAAATCATGGGGTTTAACTTTTTTGAGATTAATTGTCACCTGGGAGGCTATTGAATACGCCGGCCCGGGCATCTACGACCGGGGATATCTTGCCTATATCCGAGCGCTGGTAGAAAAAGCAGGGGATCATGGCATTAATATGTTTATCGATCCTCACCAGGATGTTTGGAGCAGATTTTCGGGCGGCGACGGGGCTCCAGGATGGACCTTTGAGATGGTCGGTCTCGATATCACCACGTTTCAGGAAACAGGAGCTGCGTTTACGCATCAGGCTCATGGTGACCCGCTTCCGCAGATGATCTGGTCAACAAACGCGACCAAACTGGCGGCCGCTACCATGTTTACGCTGTTCTTTGGAGGAAAGGATTTTGCACCACTGACAAAAATTGATGGTGAATCCACTCAGGAT
Source organism: uncultured Chloroflexia bacterium (assembly GCA_963751575.1). Lineage (GTDB taxonomy): Bacteria > Chloroflexota > Anaerolineae > Anaerolineales > UBA11858 > B10-G9. The sequence continues at coordinate 1,100,805 of CAVVUX010000002.1, forward strand.
TATTTCCAGAATCACTATATTAAATCTATCCAGATCCTTGCCAAAGAACTGATTGGTCTCCCAAATCTGGTCGGTTTTGACACCATGAATGAACCTGTTGAAGGCTGGATAGGGATTTCCGACCTGACAAAACGACATACTACAGTTGAAAAGGGATTTATTCCGACACCATTCGAGGCAATGCAGCTGGGAGCAGGTTGTTCCCTGAAATTAAATAAATGGGAGCGGGGATTACTTGGCCCCAGAGTGGTGGGGCGGGAACTCATAAATCCTGCCCGCAAGCGAGTCTGGTTGGATGGATTTGATCCGATCTGGCAGAAAAATGGAGTCTGGAAGATGATCGGAAATCAGCCGGTCTTGCTCCAACCGGATCACTTCGCGTTTCGGCAGGGGCGCAGAATAGATTTTAATCGGGATTATTATGTCCCATTTAATAACAAGTTTGCTGAACAGATTCGGAAAGTACAGCCAAAAACGATCATATTTGTGGAAAAAGGATTTGGCCCGGAGGGTCCTGAATTGGGACCGGAGGATGCCTCGAATATTGTTTATGCCCCCCATTGGTATGACCCGGTCGTCCTGGTCATGAAACGATTTATCAGCTGGCTCAATTATGACTGGAAAAAGAATAAATTGATCCTGGGCCGCAAGAGGGTTGAAAGATCATTCAAAGAGCAGTTGGCCAGGCCTCTATCTCATGCCAGGGAAAAAATGGGAGGAATCCCAGTCTTGATCGGCGAAGTGGGGATTGCCTACGACCTGGACAACAAATCCGCTTATAGAACTGGGGACTTCGGCTCACAGGTTAAAGCGCTTGACCGAACTATCCGGGCATTGGAAGAGAATCTCCATCACTTTACGCTTTGGAACTACACCTCAGACAATACTAATTTACGGGGCGATCAATGGAATGATGAAGACCTGTCAATCTTCAGCCGGGATCAGCAGAATGATCCTGGAGACATCAATTCAGGGGGTAGGGCGTTGAATGCGGTTATCAGGCCTTATCCCCTGGCTTCAGCCGGAAAACCTCTGAGAATGGAATTTGATATTGAAACAAAGGGGTTTGAATTTGTTTTTGAGGACGACCCAATCATAGATCAACCAACATTGATCTTTGTGCCGGAATACCATTACGGGAACCGGGTGGTCGTGGAAATATCAGATGGCAGTTTTCAATTCTATCCAGGACGACAAATTTTGGAATATATCCATCAGACCAAAGCTAAAAGACATACTATCAGAATAAAACCTGGTCTGGAATCGGACGATTTTTGATCTGCCCTATATCTAAAAAAAACTGGATAATTATTATCCAGTTTTTATTTATTAATAAGAGATAGATTATCTAGGATTATCTACCTGGTTCAGGTTCGTTGACGAAAAAATCAATAGTGGAGGTCATCAGCCTGATAAAAGTTTGGGTCTCATCTTTGCCGAGATGGGTTACCAGGCGGGCTAGGTTCTCCGATTCGTCTTCCAGCAGGGTTTCCGCAATTCTTTTCCCTTTCCCAGTCAGGCTGATAAAGACAAACCTTTTGTCGTCGGAATTTTTGTGACGTTTAATAAAACCGCCTTCCTCAAGAGGATTTAATAGATGCGTGACAGCTGCCGGCGTGATGTTGAGAATGTCGCTGATCGCAGACGCAGGCAGGGCGGTATTGCCATTGGTGAGGGTTAAATAAAGAGTGCCGAGCAGTTCACACTCGCTGGGTTTGAGTTCCCGGATAGACTTGTTTTCCCATTTAACACGGGAAAATTGCTTCAGAACCTGGAACATTTCCTGCGATAGGTCCGCTGTTTGTTTAAGTGTCATATAAATCCGGCAGGTTGACAACGTGCCCTAGGCCCGATGCCTGATAGATTAATAATACTCAAAAAGGGACACTATATACTTACATAACTGTTAACTGAAATAAGGGAGGGGAATTAAAAAAACGATCAATAATTAATTGGTACCTGTTGAACAGCGTTATTGAGCGCTGACGCGATCTATATTTATCGCAATGATTTTGTACGCGAATTGAGATCGCGGCAAGGCGCTTCTACAGTCGACGCCTGAACGGAACGCCGGAAACAGTCAATCTGAGAAAGAGTTGTGGCTTCCAGTTCCTGATAATTTTGGGAAAATAAAATTCGAAACTGGGCAGGTGCAGGAAGGGTCGATCTCGATTGTTATAAAACTTGCTAGCACTCTGGAGGATTTCCCCAGTAATAATAGATATACATATATAATCGCTGGAATTTCCCGTAGGGTTATCAGCAGATGGGAGTGATGTGCCCTGGGAGCGGGATTTGCCTTAACATATCGAGATAATAAAATTTTCTGAACTGGACGAATATAATACACGAGAACCTGGATAGACGAGTGGAAAATCTGGTCATGAAAAAAGAGCTGATGTTTTCAGCTCTTTTTTGTAACAGACAGTACCCCCACTGTGACTCGAACACAGGTCTTCGCCTCCGGAGGGCGACACTCTATCCACTGAGCTATGGGGGCTCGTGGGATATTCTATCAGATGCACAGCAAGAGAACAAGATTAGGAAAGTTTGAGGATAACAAGACTGACGACTAAGGCTGACTTTTGTGAATCCTTGACGATCAAACTGATGACAACAAGAAATATCAGAATGACAGCCAGGGAGATGAATAATATTCTCAAGAAATCTGCGATTTGGACATATTTAATATTATGATTGTATAGTGCAAATATCGGAAATGAGCCCAATACTAACGGATAATACTTAATCTTCTTAAGAAATATTATTATATTATTGGTCATCAAATCTCACTCTGGGATCAGGTCTTTAATATTATTGGCAAAGCTGCTATATCTTGATCGAAAATTGAACCCTATTCACAATAGCGTGAATTATACATCAGATGGTAACAATGCAACACAGGAAGTGATTAGACCACAGCAGGACAGCAATGCCAGGGAGTGGAGTTTGGTAGGATTGGGGGCTGATACCTAACGAATGACCTGCAAGGCAGGATAAATGCTGTCTTGGATAGCGATTGTTCTCAATCATCATCTCCATCGTCGTCATGTTTTTGCCCATCCCAAATGCAGATTTATAATTCAAGACAATTTGTAGTAAATACTTTGCTAGCAGTTAGTTACATCAAAGAATAAGGAGCTTCGCGAAAATAGGCTGAATTATCTACCAGCAGTTGAATGTAATCAACATTTTCAGACCCGTATCGATCTGACAGGATGTTATAAGATACGCCATTCTCCAGGCCCCAAAGTATATTGTCGGCAATCTCAAAGGATCCCAGCAGCTCTCCCTTGTCATCCACTCCGGGGAGAAGATCGGGATCTGCTTTTTTTTCTAATATTTTTGGAGGCAGATTAAGATATGCGGCCAGGGGAAGAAGCTGACTGCGGTACAAATGCAAGAGGGGCATCAAATCAGCACAGTGATCACACCCCCATTGGGTGAAGGTACCGGTCATCCATTCTGTTTTGTTGGCTGCGCCAATCACTAAACCGCGAGAGCGCTCAGCTTCCTTGTAAAGGAAAACTGACCGCATCCTGTGTTTTGCGCATGCATAGGCATTGCCCCGGGCGACCCAGGGCCCACCCTCGGCACTGAGTCTTGTCGAAAGTAACTCTCCTTCGTTATCTGACAGGAACTGCTTTTTGCCGAACTTGATCAAGCGGGCTTTTAATCGCTGGCCAGGAATTAAAGACAAGGGTAATAAACGGTAAACGCCTAAATTTCGCAGGGAAGATGTTATATTGACTACCTTTAGATTGATCTTGAGGTGCTCTGCCATCAGACGAGCGTGCTGCCGGTGGAGGGGCTTGCTGTCACGTTCCGGGAGATAATACAAGGCGATGGAATCGGGACCAAGGGCCCTGGCTGAGAGGATTGCAGTCAATGATGAGTCAAGCCCCCCGCTTAAGCCTATGATCGCTTTTCTCCGTCTTAATTGGATAAATTTGTTTTTGATAAAATCAGTGATTTCATCAACTGCAGCGTCTGGATCAATGTCTGTAAGGCCTCTAGTGCTGTTCATAAGAAGCGCCTTTAATAAGGAAAGTAAATTATTAGATCGCCTTGGACAGGTCGCAAATTTTTGTCCGAAGTCTCTCGATTTCGATCTCTACTGCTGGATCCCCAGATGATCTGATCAGCTGCCTTTTTTTATGCATTAAATCTCCACAAGCTTGGTATAACTCCCGGATCTGTTTTGGGTTGCCCTCTAAACGAGCCCTGAATCGCGATAATCCTTGTTTCCAGGCGGAGCAAGCAACCAGATATTGTTCCAGAGACAAGATATGGTCATCGACCTCGTTTGACAAGTGCACTCTCATCCAATATTGTTCTCTGTTGATCAGAATCAAGATCAACAAGAACAGGCTGAGATAGCCTGACCAATCCCAGATGATCGAAAAGGCCCTGCCTTGAGTGTTAGATAACAGAATAGAGAATAGATTGTGAAGCAAGTGGAATAAAACTGCTGTTGTCCAGCCAATTATAGGAGAAAGCCATTTCCAAAACAAGTCCTTGGAACGCCTGGAAAGCGCAAAACCCAATCCGATGAACGCAGTATAAAAGGGATGCTGCCAACCAACCAATAAGACCCTGATAAGAGCAAGATCGAGCAATCCTTGCCAGCCGTTTTCAAGGAAACCCAGCTGGTAGATATACCAGATATTTTCGGTGGCAGCGAATCCAAGTGCTGTAATACCGCCATAAACCAATCCATCAAGGGGAGAGTCAAATTCATTTTTGTAGATCAGAAAAATTAGAAAGACGGCTGTTCCCTTAAGCGTTTCTTCAACTAGTGGGGCAACTAATGTAGAAATGGTTAATTGAGTGGCAAATTCTGATTGAGTGATGAGATAAATGCCCAGACTGCTGAAAGAATTAAATATAAAAGCTCCACCTGCCGCAATTACTGCTCCCCAGCAATAAACAATAGCCAATAAGAAAATTGGTTCTTTCTCATAGCGATCGAGAGAATATAAAACCCAGGCAAAAAGCAGCATGGGTAGAATTCCGGCCAAAATCGAGACAAAAAGTCCCATAGTTAAATCCGGTTCTCGAGCATAATCTCTGTCCTGCAAATCCTGGCCCGAGCAGGCAATATGCCTAACGCTTCCAGCACCTGATCAGGACGCCCGGTAGCCCCTGGCAGCATGCTCAGAGTTGTCGAGAGCTGCTGGCCAGAATGCCCGTGAGAATTTTGCGCTAGATCTAGGATCAGCGGCCTTAAATCATATTTTTTATCTTTTCTGGTCCTGATCAGCCTCGGAGATTGCAGGATTTTAGCGATCTTTTGATCCAAATTGTCATCCGGATCAAGAAGTTCAACTTGATATGAAGCAGCAGCTACGAGTGAAGGCAATTTTGGGCTATGTATATCTGTAATTTCAATAATTTCACCAAGTAAAATTCCCGGGGGGAGAGCATTTGTCAGTAGTTTGACAAGCAGATCTTTTGGGATGATTTCCGAAAACCAGAAATCACCAATCTCACCTGTGCTGGTATAACCCAAGGGCAGGGGTGCTGCCAGGTTTAATACTGGTCGAGGAGAATAACCCTCGCTGTATGCCAGCGGAAGAGCTGCTCTTCTGAAGGTCCTTTCCCAGGTCAGGATCAGGTCAAGGTGGCCTGTAAATCGCATCTGGTCTGTTTTCGAGAATGTTATCCGGTAGCGTTGTTTTTTCATAGGACTTGAGCTTAGATTCTTACCTGGCAACTTCAGGGCAGAGCCAGAGCTCTCCAGGATTCTCATGCCTGAGATCATTATAGGCAGGCAGTATACCGCAGCTGAAACAATCTCCCCGGCAGTCAGGCCGGGTTTTGCCATCAAGGCTCCAGTGGTAATCCTCAGCCAAAAAAGATTTCTTAACACCGGTATGGATATGGTCCCAGGGAAAAATTTCATCGATTCCCCGCTGTCTGGCTGTGTAAAATTCTGGATCCAGGCCGTTTTCTATAAACGCATCCAGCCAAAGCGAATAGTCAAAATGCTCATTCCAGGCCTCAAATTTGGCACCATTTATCCAGGCTGCGTGAATCACATCTGCCAGTTTTCGATCACCTCGTGAAAGCCAAGATTCGAACTGAGTCCCCTTGGGATCGTTCCAGTTGAGTTTCAATCCTTTACCGCGAATTTCTTGTTTAAGGAGGTCTAGTTTTTCAGAGATTTCGGCAATGGAATCAGTTTTCACCCACTGAAAGGGAGTATGCGGCTTGGGTATGAATGTACTGACACTGACATTGACCTGGGCCCGATTTCCCAAAATCCTTTTTCCAGTCTGGAGGACTTTTTTCGAAAGGTCTGCTATTGCTCTTACGTCAGTTATATCTTCCGAGGGATGACCGATCATAAAATAGAGTTTAATTGTATGCCAGCCATGTTTATAGATCTCCTCGGCTGTGTCAAGCAGCTGCTGATCGGAGATCGGCTTGTTGATGATTGTTCTGAGGCGCTCAGAGGCAGCTTCAGGAGCCAGAGTAAATCCGCTGCGCCGTTTTCCCGACAGGGCGTCCATCAGGTCAACTGAGACTGAATCGATCCTTAATGAGGGCAGGGAAATTGCAATATTCTTCCCCTCGAACTCGCGGTTAACCTGATCCACCAGCTCAATAATTTGCGTATAGTCAGAAGATGATAAGGATAACAATCCAATCTCTGAATACCCGGTATTGGGAATAAGTTCAACCATCGCGGAAACGATCTCTTCAACTGATCTTTCCCTTACCGGACGAGTGACAATGCCTGCGTGGCAGAAGCGGCAGCCACGAGTACATCCGCGCATGATTTCCAGGGGAGCTCGATTGTGAACCGTATCAATGTAGGGCACAATTGGTTTTAATGGCGGCGGTGGAAGCTTGCCTACGATTCTTTTTCTGATTAAGTCTGGCGCATCAGGGTTGTTCTTTTCCAGGTGGGAGAACCTTCCATCATCCAAATAATGGGGTGTATAAAATGCCGGGATATATACACCCTCAATCCTGCCCAATGATGCAAGGACAAAGTTTCGTTGCTTATTTACCCTGGTCGCTTTCTGGTACGCCTGAAGGATTTCAAGAATTACCTCTTCGCCTTCTCCAATCACAAAGGCATCTATGTAAGGCGCTACTGGTTCGGGATTATAAACAGCGTGGCCCCCAGCAATTACGATCGGATCTTGATCATCCCTGTCTGCGGATTGAAGCGGAATTTGAGATAGATCTAGTAAATTCAATAAATTTGTGTAAAGGCTTTCGTAGGGCAGCGACACAGCCAGAATATCAAAATTCTTGAGGAGTTGTTTGTTTTCCAGGGAATATAAGGGCAGCTTTTCTTTGCGCATGGCATTTTCCATGTCCGACCAGGGGAGGAATGCCCGTTCTGCCCCAAATTCTGGGACCTGGTTAATGAGATCGTAAAGGATGGTCAGTCCAAGATTAGACATACCCAGGTCATATATTTCAGGAAAAGCCAGGGCAATCTTGACATTGAGATTATTCCATTCTTTTTTGATCTGGTTGAGCTCACCGCCGGTATAGCGTCCCGGTGACTGGACTGTTGGCAGGATGGTCTCAAGTTTATTCAATACTTGGATTGGATTCATAGCTTCTCAATATAGTAGGATACTGGGGGCGATTATACCAAAGCTGCCCATTAAACAAAAAGTTCCAGGCATTTAGAACTCCTGGAACTTTATTTGAAATAGTTTTTTGATTATTCCAATATCCAGGGGTCCAGGGCCCTCTTCCAGTCAAGAAGTTCTTGATCTGAAAACCAGAGAGAAACTTCTTTAATGCCATTCTCTGGCGTATCGGATGCGTGGGTTAGATTCCTGCCTATCTCGAGCCCAAAATCATGCCTGATAGATCCTGGAGCTGCTTCTGTTGGGCGCGTTGATCCCATTGTTTGCCTGACAGCAGCTACTGCCCCTGGTCCATCCCAAGCCATTGCCATTACAGGGGCAGATGTAATATAGGAAAGCAGGGATTCGTAAAAGGGTTTTTCCTTGTGCATGCCATAATGATCTTCAGCCAGATCACGGCTCACCTGGATAAATTTTCCTCCCACCAGTCTCAATCCACGGTTTTCGAGGCGCTTGATAATTTCGCCAATTAATCCTCTTTGGACCCCGTCTGGTTTAACCAGAACTAAAGTTCTTTCCACAAAACCCTCCCAATTGATGACTATATTCTGGATAAGTATACATGGTTGTGCGCAGTCTGGGAATGGTAATCTTTAGCCGTGAAACAAAAAGGACTGGCTGATTCCAGTCCTTTTTGTAAGTTTCATATTTGGGTTGTCAACTAAGCAAATCTTCTGCTTTCGAATATGCATCTAGGGCAGCTTCCAGATTGTTAACTTTCATATAGGCATCACCCAGTGTTTTGATTACTGCGATATCGTTTGGAAGATCCTTGGCTGCATTGCTCAAATCACCGATAACATCCTGAAGGGACTTTTTCTTCTTGATCAGATATTCATACTCAGCCAAAGAGTCTGCTATATTCCTGTCTGCCATTAACGCCCGTGCTTTTTCTAGTCGTTCTTCAGGAGCTTGAATTGAGTGAGGTTTTTGAACTTTAGCCGGAGCGGGTTTTACTTTAGCGTCATGGATGACAACAACAGGTTTTAGAATTTCAATTGTCTGCTCATCGGTGATCTCGGGTACATTTATTAAGTCGTTCAGACTTTGATACGGACCATGTTGTTCTCTGTACCTGATGATGCCTCTGGCTATCTGGTAGCTTATTCCCAGAATGCCTTCGAGCTGTGATATCGCCGCATTATTGAGGTCAATTGGTTCCTTGCTGGGTTTAGGTGGATCATCTCCTGGAGACACCCAGGCATATTCATCTGATGCAGGGGGTGTTGATACTGATCCAGAGTCTATGATTTCAGATTGTTCCTCAGGCGCCTCACCTTCACCGTATCCAGCCAACCATTCAGGAATCTCAACTTTCTTTTCATCACCCGCGAGTTCGTCCGTATGGAAATCTCCTTCAAGTGGTGAAGTGGCTTTCATCCAGGGGGGTGGGTCTCCTTTCTGGGAATCTTCCTCTTTGCTGGAATCTTCATCCATCCAGTCAGGAATCACGTCCTCACCGGTTTTGATCTTCTCTTCAATATCCAGATCAGCTAGCCAGCCATCGCTATCGTCTTGAAAATCTTTATCCGGATCCACAGGCTTTAAGCCCGATTTTTGAGATTCTTCTTGATCCAGGGCTCTGAGCCAATCTGATTCATCGGGTACTGACTTTTTTGGGCGTTGCTTTTCTGGAGCAGGGCGTTCGCCGGAAAGTTTTTCCAGCCAAAGCATTGCAGTCGTTTGTGGGTCCTCTTCGTTTTTGAGATCTTCCATCCAGGCTGGAACAGTATCACCAGGATCTAGCTCATCAGTGTAGCGTTTGATCTGGTCAGTAATGGTCTCCTGGTCACCTTGGGCAACAAATTGCTTGAGCCACAGGATAGCAGTTTCTTGGGGATCTTCTTCCTTTTTCAGGTTTTCAAGCCATTGAGGAATCTCTGGTTCCCGACTTATTGCCCCGGTGTCCTTTAGCCTGTCAAGGATTCCTCCGGATATACCGATCTCTTCAGATACAACTTCATCATCATCATCTTCTTGAGGCGCAGATTGCTCTGGGACATCAACTTTAATGGCTGGAGTGTCAAGATCAGCCGGCAGTTCATCGTCAGCTAAATCCAGCTTTGCCAGCCAATCAGCATTTTCTTCATGGGCTTGATCAGATTTCTCTAGAAAATTCTGTTCGTCATTGTTCAGTTGATGGCTAGATAAGCGCAGAGCATTTTCTAAGGTTTGTGCGTCATCTTCTGGGGTATCGAGTTCTGAAAGCCAATCAGGTATGTCACTTTGATCATCTTCATTTGGTAAATACTTGGCTGTTTCCAGCTCTGTGGGTGGTTGTATTTCGTCCAAATCTGATGTCATCGCATTCCTAAAATCATCAGGTATATCCCGCTGCTCATCCTCAGTTGAGGATGGATCACTCATCTCTTCTAACCAGTCCATGACTTCGCTGTCATGGGCTGGGTCTTCCTGCTGGAGTTCTCCCGTTGGCTGTTTTTCTAATTGTTCCAACCAGGAAGACGGATCTTCGATTTCATTTTCTTCGCTTTCCTTACGGCTATCACTTTCGTCAGGTGTTTCTTTATTTTCGCCAATTTTTGAGAGCCAGTCAGGGATCGCGGTGTTTAGGGTATCGTCGTTAGGTGAGGCCATCTGGGCAGATAACGGTGGTTCAGCCTGGGGCTGCTCTTTTTCTTCTTCGGTAGGGATCAAATTTGCCTGTGGAGAAGGGTCAATAGGTGGTGATGCAAGGTCTCGTTCTTCTGGAGTGGAAAACAATTGTTCTTCAGGTGCACCCCGATTTTCCGCCAGGCTTTCCAGCCAGGCCAGGCTGCCCGAAATTGGCTCAGATTCTTCTGGTGTATCAGTTGTTTCAAAATCCACCAGCCAATCAGGTATATCGTCCTTTGGTGAAGGAGCAGCCGTTTTGTCAGCGGGGGCGGTGGGTAGAGATTCCGGTTCTTCGTCATTGTCACCTAATTCAGAGAGCCAATCAGGAAGCATATTAACCTCTTCACTTTTTTCAGGTTGATCATGAGATGGGCTTTCATCTTCCTGAAGGATAGGTTGATCTGCTTCGGTTGGAGATTTTTCAGCACCCAGGTGCTGAGGATCTGCCTCGTCTCCAAGTTCATTTAGCCACTCAGGTGAATCATCGACATTAAATGATTTAAGTTCTTCTGTTGCATAAATTTTATCTTCAGGAATTTCTTCAGGTAATAGATCAGAGGCGTTCAGGTTTTCGGATAGCTCTGCTTGAATGAGCGAATCACTTTCCGGTTTAATAACTTCATCCATCCATGCCAGGTCATCTGTCGGTTCAGGAATATCCTTCAGTTCTTTCAATCGGGCCTTTTCCAATTCTTCATCAGTTGCGCGCAAACTTTCGGGCATATTCTCTAGCCAGGCAACAGCTGTTTCCTGAGAATCCTCATCAAGTTTGAGGTCATTTAACCAGGACGGAACATCGAGATCTGATTCTTCTGTTGCTTGAGTATCGATAATAACTGTTTCAGTATCGTGATCAGCGAGCCCTGATCCAGGCTCATTTTCGGGTGTGGGCGAAATAAATTCATCATCAATCAGTGCTTGAATGTTTTCTTTCCCGGAAGAGCCATCAATGGCAGGTGATGGATCTGAAGCCAGGTCATATCCTTCAGGAGCAGCGTCTTCCAGCCAGGCGGGAATTTCGGCAGGAACTATTTCATCTTCACCTTCTAAATCATCAAAAACAGGTTTTGATTCATCGAAGGAGCCTGTATCGTCATCCCAGCCTGCTTCTCTCATCCAGTCTGGAATATTATTATCATGATCATTTCCAGAGGAAGAGTTTTGATTGTCTGCAAGTGGATTTCCGTTCATTTCTTCTGCCATAATTATCTCTTTTTCCTGAATTATTGGTCATTACCAATCAAGCTTGTGCCGATCTTCTAAAACAATTATTATATATTCTTTTTTGCAATACATTCTTTTTAATCTTCAAAATCCTCTTGTGTCTGAGTAAGGAAAAATTCCTGTTCGGCATTCCAGGCAAGTTTTTCTATTGAAATTGCTCTATCAGGAACTTGCTCAAGCGATGGTGCATGCTCAGAAATGTATGCTTCGTATGGCGATAGTGCGTATAAGCGCTTGGTGCAAATCGCCATTTCCTGAGGGTGATCGTGAGTTTTTAGTGATCTGGCCAGGATCCTGTTCGCAGTTAAGTTAAAAGGATATTTTTTAAGTATATCACTGGCGAGATCGATGGCGTTTGCAAGCTGGCCATTGATCGTGTACGTTTCGGCGAGAAGAGTTTTGAGGTCGTATCTGCTTGGGTTCTCTCCCAAAGCATTCCTGAGTTCGGTGATTCCCTGCTTAAGCAAATCTCCACGAATATACATCCGGGCCAAAGCTCCCTGCGTAAGTCTGACCTTGGGGGGTTCCATGCCATCCCTTTTACCATAAAGCCTTTTAAGTTCCAACTGAATTTCGCTGTTGTAAGGCTGATTTTCAAAAGCCTTTTCCATATGAGTAACAGCAGCTCCCAGGTTGCCTTCTTCTTCCCTGATTACGCTCATCCCGACATGGGCTATAAAATCGTCTGGCACTGCCGAGAGAACCCTCATGAATATATCTGAGGCATTGCTGTTTTGGTTTGTTTCCAAAAACGCCTTGCCTAATAATCGATATGTCTCTATGTGTTTTGGAAACTTTGTCAGGATATGCCGGCAGTGAGCAATAGCCTCATCATGCCTTCCCTGATCTATGATCGAATCGATCTCGTTGATATAGGACCTTAGCGAAATTTCGCTCATTCAGATGTCTCCCCGAAGGGTTTTTAAATACCTATGGCCCAGCTGCCTGGCAAGTACAAATGTTCTAGAATTTACTAAGCCTAATTATAAACTAGAAAATAGGTCTTATAAGGTGTCTTAAAAAATTTGATAAGTCTTCCGTTATAAGCGAAAATGACAGTTTCGCGAATGATTAATGGCAGTTTATGATTATTCCAACCAATTAATCCTTACCTTGAGCTATTTTGATGGGTCTGCGCCTGTTACAAAACCTTGACTCAATCCAAACAGAGGAAATCGAATGATGTTCTAAAGCCAATTTGTTCCAGCGAAACAGCCTGCAATATCAGGCAGATGGTTGTAAGTGGTAGTTAATATAACCGCAGGAACGCTATATTCTCTACTATTAAAGCTGTTATCGAAAATTAGATTTATTGATATTCTAGCAATTGGAGCTGGATTTGGAATATATTGGATTACCGGTGCCAGGTGCCAATGATTTCGTTGGAGTCGTAAAATGCCCCAAGGTCGTCCATGAACCAGTTCCGGACGAAACCCAAAAACGTGCTCAGGGTTGGATTGGGAAGCTTGCATAATTATCAAGGATTTCTCTTGGTTTCTCCTTTCGCAGACTGCTATAATTTGGTAAGTAACAAGATGTATTTCAGGTACTGATCTTGCTGACCCGGTTACCAGAACTATCGAGCCCGGTGTTTTATTATTGAAATGGATGTTTATATCCTTGCGGGTGATGATAATCTCCTGCTCCGGAAAAAATGAGAACATCAGCCAAAGTACAGTTGTCAATGATCTACCTAATTCCGATTCTTATTACCGCATTGTTAAAAATGTGGATGATAATATTTGCCACGGTGCCATTTAACGCTGATGAAGCAATAGTTGCATTGATGGCAAGACACATCAATCTTGGCCAAATCCCAATATTCTTTTACGGCCAATCATATCTGGGCAGCCTGGACGCAATACTGGTCGCGGTAGGCTTCAGGCTCTTTGGAGAAAATATTCTTGTCATCCGGATCCTCCAAAGCTTACTTTATGGCGGGACGGTAATTACAACAGTCCTGCTTGCAAAAAGAATTTTAGGGTCATCACAAACTGCCTTAGTAGCTGGATTACTATTAAGTGTGCCTCCAGTCAATGTAACACTCTATACGACTGTCAGTTTAGGCGGTTACGGAGAATTACTATTAATTGGAAATCTGTTGCTGTTAGGAGGGCTGCCGCTAATTGAAAAGGTCCGTGATAAATCAATTATCATTGACATTCCTTTCTACCTTGGTGTGTTTTTGTGGTCATTAGGGGCTGGGTTCGCTTTTTGGGTCTTTGGTCTTTCGCTTGTGTATTCACTTCCCATCGCAGGAATTTTATTCTGGAATATCTTGAAGTCAACGCCAGGAAGTTTGTGGAAAACAAGCATTGTCGTCTTTCTCGGAGGAGTCTTGGGGTCAATCCCCTGGTGGTTTGACGCTGTTATTTATGGGAATTACCAAATATTGCCAGAACTGGCAGGCAGTGCGATTGCCAGTTCAAATCAAGGAAGTTGGCTGCTTCAATCCTTTTTACGGCTCCTGAATCTTGTTGTATTTGGGGGAAGCGTTGTGTTGGGATTTAGGCCTCCCTGGAGTGTAACCTGGTTAGCAATGCCCTTGCTGCCGCTGGTCTTGATCTTTTGGGCAGTTGTTTTTTTATTCAGTTTGCGGATGCTCAAAGATCAATCTAAGTCACGGAGTCTTATCCCGATCGCAGCTATCGGCATTGTGCTCTCGGTTGGATTTATTATTTCTCCGTACGGAGCTGATCCATCTGGCAGATATTTTTTGCCCTTGATAATCCCGATGGCAATATTTGGAGCAGCTACCCTGTCTGAACTATTGAAGAATCGTCCGTTCCTGAAGTTTGGCATTCTTAGCATAGTTCTCATCTATAACCTGATCGGGACGGTCCAATCTGAACAGCTCAGTCCTGCGGGTATCACCACCCAATTTGACATCGAAACCCAAATTGATCATAATCATCTGGAGGAATTAATCATTTTTCTATCACAAAATGATCTCACTCGGGGGTACACTACCTATTGGGTTTCCTATCCACTGGCTTTCTTATCCCAGGAAGATTTAATCTTCATACCCAGGCTGCCTTACCACGATGACCTCAGGTATACTTCGAGGGATGACCGTTATTTGCCATATACATTCCTTGTCAATAACTCAATGGAGCCAGCTTATATCACGGCCAGGAATTTGACATTGGATGCCTACCTGAGGGAACAGTTTCTAAAAAAAGGACTGCTCTGGAGTGAGAAGGAAATTGGGGATTACAAGGTTTTCTACGATTTTAGCACTCCGGTCTCTGTTGACGAGATTGGTTTAGGTCAAACAACATCGCCATGAGTGAAAATAGACATCCACCAAAGATCGTAAATTATTTACTGCCTAAACTGGGAGAGATCATCTTTGCAGCTGTTTTTTTGGCAGTAATCGGGCTCGGACCTCGTTTAATGAACGTTGACGGGGATCTTGGAAGGCATTTAACACTCGGAAACTATATCCTGGACAGCAGAGCAATACCAACGGAAGATATCTTTTCATTTTCCAAATTTGGCGACTCCCTCACGCCTCATGAATGGCTTTCAGATGTCCTTTTTGCCCTGGTATATAGATTGGGTGGGCTGAATGGTGTGGTCTGGTTAACTGCTTTGGTAGTCGCTGTAACAGCCTGGCTGATCTACTATTACAGCTACAAGCTGTCCGGGATGAATATTTTGGCTGCCGTTATTGCTGTTTTGGGTGCAGCAGCGTCCAGTTTGCATTGGTTAACGAGACCTCATATCTTTACCATCTTGTTAACGATAATCTGGACCATTTTGTTGGATAGGTTGAGGTTTGCAGACAATAAAGGCTGGATCTATTTACCTTTAACTATGCTCCTTTGGGTTAACCTGCATGGTGCTTTTTTTGCAGGTCTATTGATCTGGTTATGTTATTTTGTAGGTACTATTCTTAAAAAAGGGGCAAGTAGAAGTCAGATCAAGACATATTTATGGGTTGGCCTCACGTCATTCTTGGTTACTCTATTTAATCCCGATGGGCTAAAAATTTGGCAAACCAGCTTTCGTTTTCTTGGCAGTGAATATCTTGTTGGTCACACTGCAGAGTATCTCCCACCTGACTTTCTCGATAGCAGCACCTGGCCATTCTTGATTTTTCTGGTGGGGTCCCTGATTATTTTACTTATCAATACCAGGAAGATACCCATTCCTCATTTGCTCATTATTGGCGGTTGGTCGTTGTTGGCGCTTTATTCAGCCAGGAATATTCCTCTTTTTGTTGCAGCTTCATCCCCTTTTATATGCGCAGCCCTTGCGGGATTGCTTGAAGATAAAAAGTCAATGAAATCGATCAAGCAACTGATATCATTCCAGTCCGGTCTTCAAAAGACAGAAACACAGCTCAAGGGTGGTTTATGGTCGTTGGTGGTTGTATTAGCAGCTGCTGTTTTGCTGTTGACAGGAGCATTGCTGGATTTTGACCAGCAGGGAAATTCTTTTTCGCGGGACGTATTTCCTGTCGAGGCAGTTAATTGGCTCGAAGAAAACCAGGTCGAGGGAAACGGGTTTAACTACTTTCCCTGGGGGGGGTATTTACTATTCCGCCTTTGGCCTGATAATTTGGTTTTCATCGATGGACAAACTGATTTCTATGGTGAGCAGCTAACCCGGCAGTATGAATTAATTATCACCCTTGGCGACGGATGGCAGCAAGTTTTGGCTGATTATCAAATAGAGTGGGTCTTAATGCCGGCCGATTCTTTATTGATTAGTGAAGTAGAAAGCCGTCAGGAATGGACAATTGTTTATAGTGACAATACATCTACATTAGCTATTCTGAGTGGAAACCATTTAATTGATAATAAGTAGAGACTAACTATGCCCTGGTTCAAAGAAAATCGGTTTTATTTTTACATAATTATGCTGCTGTTATTAATCATGGCAGTGAGGACACCAATTGAATCAGATATGTGGTGGCACCTGAGGGCAGGGGAGCAAACCTGGTTAGATCGCCAGGTGTATTCTGTAGACACTTTTTCGTTTACCCGGGAAGGGTCATCCTGGATCAACCACAGTTGGCTTGCCCAGGTACTGATGTACATCCTGTTCCAAACCGGAGGCTACCTCGCCTTATCGATCTGGGTGGCTCTTGCAGCTGTTTTTGGGATGGCGATGGTCTATTTTCAGATGGATGGCCACCCTTTGCTCAGAGGCGCTATTTTGATCCTCGCTGGGGCAACGGCCAGTGTCGTTTGGTCTCCCAGGCCGCAAATCATGTCCCTGGCACTCTTTGGATTGGTCAGTTATATCCTCTATTTATATAAATGGAAAAAGGTCAATCGCCTGGCATGGCTGCTACCCGTCTTTCTGGTCTGGGGCAACCTGCATGGCGGCTATGCCCTGGGATTGATCTTGATTTTTGTGATGATCGCTGGTGAACTGATTAATCAGGTACTGCCTGAACAAAGTGACCATCGTTTGAAATGGCGAGAATTAGGGGTTCTTGGAATTTGGGCAGCAGCAGTCATGATTGTAGTCTTAGTCAATCCTTTTGGGATCGAGATCTGGAAAATACCATTCAGTACGGTGGGAGTTAAATCACTGCAGGATTTAATATCTGAATGGTCGTCACCTGATTTTCATCAGTTATTCCAGCAGCCGATGCTGTGGATGTTATTTCTGGTGTTGATTGCTCTTGGTAAATCCAAAAAGGAAATCGACGGCACAGATTTGGTTTCTTTGATAGTTTTCAGCTGGCTGGCATTCACAGCCCGCAGGAATTTCGGACCATTTGCCATGATTTCAGCTCCAGTGATTTCCAGGCATCTGAGCCCGATTATTGAAAGCTGGAAGCTCGAAGTCAAAGGTTCGAAAGAAAAATTTATTAATCATGGCTCGGCAGCGGATCAACAAATCTCGATTTCAGCTAGAAATTGGATCAACCTGGGAATATTACTCCTGTTAATTTTTGCTGTTTGCTGGAAAGCTATCGATGTTTCAAAAAAGTCGTTCGTTCTCGAAAAGGAGAGCGAGGTGTTTCCGTTCCAGGCCGTTGAGAATTTGTTGAACAACGGCAGTCCCGGCAAGATATTTAATGAATATAATTGGGGTGGGTATTTGATCTGGCATCTCAGAGACTATCAGGTATTTGTTGATGGAAGGACGGATCTGTTTGGTGATGAAATTATTGGCGAGTGGTCAGATATTCTGAACGCCGCACCAGGTTGGGAAGAGAAACTTAAATTCTGGCAGGTGGATTACATCCTCGTCAGATCAGACAGGCCCTTGCTACGTGAGTTGCCTGAAAATTGGGAGTTAATATTCTCTGATCAAAATATTAAATTACTGAAAAATAACTAGTGGGATTGACCAATATTTGAAGGTAGGAAACCGGCTTGAAACCAACCTTGCAAGATAATCGAATTTTCTTAAATAAGTTGCTCCTGGTTGTTGGATTAACTTTACTTAGAATGCCAATTATCTTTGGATTAAACGATAATCCTTGGATTATATTGAGTACCTCGCTTCCCTTCTGGCTAGTGATTGTGAATAACCAATTCCCCGAGCTACCTTTGCCCATCAGCTTCCCAAGAGCCACCAATCGGCTGATAATAATCTCATCAGTGGTAACTATTATATTCGGTATGTTTTTGGTAATCTCTTTTGGCTTTACTTATATTCTTGCTCTAAATGCTCAGAAATATACTTTTCTTGTTGTGATTGGTCTTGCATTGCTCGCCTCAATTGTATTTATATTCGGGTTAAAGATAATTAATAAGGGTTCAGTTGTCGATAAAAAACTGCTAATAATAGGCATAATCTTTTATTTAATCTTAATGGTCGGAATTATTAGAGCGAGCACTGATATTCCTTTTTTGCTGATCCGCTTATTTTTGTTGATAACTATATTGTTTTTTAGTTTTTCATCAAAAATAATTCTTAGTAAAAATGCGCAATTGTTTATTTGGCATATGTATCTTGGATTGTTGTTTTATTTAGGAGTGAATATTATTTTGTATTTAATTGGAGTAAATAATCCAAACGTTTTAAATATCAAAACAGGATCATCAATTATCTTATCTCTTGTTGGAATTAAAAGTGCCCGAATATATTTTCCATTGTCTGAGGGGATTAATCAATTTGGGTTTGCTGGTGGTGCAGGATTTGTTATAAGCGTTTCTATATTAATGGAGAATGTATATAAAAAGAGAACTGAGAATTTCCAATATTTCATCAATATCATTGGTTTGGTAATGTCAGGATTTGTAATTCTCGCTACTGATTCCAGGGGAGCAATGTTGCATACAATCCTTGTTTCAGGGATTATGGTTTTTAATAAACTATCTCATAATAGAATATTTTTTACTATCATCATGTTTTGTCAATCATTGCTGCTCCTCCCAATAAATAAAATTGCGTCAAGTGTACCAGTCATTTCAATGCTGACCAGGGGGAATACCAATTTCCTAAATAATCGGGATTTTATTTGGCGAGAAGGTATTGAATTTTTGTCAAAATTTAAATGGGCCCACATATTTGGATATGGATTAATTGGACAGGAGAAAACGGGAGTTGTCTATCATTATTGGTACACTGTTGAAAACTATATCAATAAAACTAACATTAATACCAATATCAGCCTGCATCATTTTGGACTTCAAACAATATTTGATTTTGGTTATATCGGATTACTGGCATCTTATTCTTTTTTTCTTCTTTTGGGTTTCAGGATCATCTCAATACTTCAACAAGAAATATCTGATACCAAGATGCTCTCTATATATGCCCTTGTTATTTTTTTTGTTTTAGCAGGTACGACAGAAGCAATCCCAACAGTTTATTCTGGCGAGCTATTCTATTTTGTGCCATTTATATGGGCTACACTGGTATTTTTCGATGAAGACAACAAAGAATAGCAACTTGGAAATAAATAATAAATCAGTTTCGATCAAGTTAGCCAGAGGTGTTCTGGTAAATATTAGCGGGAAAGCTGTTGGTCGGAGCTTATATATTCTTTCCCAGGTGATCCTTGCCAGAGTTTTAGGACCCGATGGATTTGGTCTGTACGGTATTGGGTGGATATTTTTCAGGATCGGTGCGATTCTGGCAACATTCGGCTTAGATAGCGGAGTCATCCATTTCTCCTCTCAATTCTGGGACAAGGACAAAAGAAAATTATCTGAGATTGTTTTCTCGGCCCTGGTCTCAGCATTTTTGATTGGAAGCGTGATCGGTACTCTGATCTATCTTTCCGCAGGTGGACTAGCGCACTCGTTCAACAAGCCAGACCTTGAGCTTGTCTTGCGCTTGTTCTCGTATGCAATTCCCGCCTTGGCTGGCATGACCATTCTGTCTGCCTCGACCAGAGTTTCCAAGGATATGAGAAAAGCAAACTTGATCGAGGAAATCATATTTCCTGGCTCTACTGTTCTGCTGATAGGGATAGTATATTTTTATGGGGGAGATTTGGAGGATTATGTTTTCGGTTCAGCAATCGCGGTTTATATCAGTTTGTTTCTTGGCCTGTTAATTTCCAGGACAAACTTACTGAAGATCGATGTCCACTGGTCGGCACTGTACCAGCAATCCAAAACGCTTATTAAATATTCTCTTCCAATTACCTTGCCTATTTTGTTTGGAACATTGATCAATTTGACAGACAGGATCTTCACGGGCTATTTTTTGCCAGAAGTTGATACAGGAATTTATCAGTCAGTATCCTTAATATCGGCTCTGTTCATCGCGATCCTGAGCGCTTTTAAAACGATGGCTGCGCCGATGATTGCTGAAAACTATCATTCTGGAAAGTCTGCTGAGCTGCAAAATTTGATGATGATATCCACTCGGTGGGTATTTAATATCTGTGCTCCAGTCCTGCTGGTATTCTTAACTGCACCTGATGCTTTTATTGGAACATTTTTTGGGGCATCTTATCTGCCAGGATCACAGGCCTTGATTTTCCTAGCCTTCGCCCAATTGATAAATATTTCCAAAGGTCCGATAGATCAATTGTTGATCATGACAGGAAATCAAAAGCAATGGTTGCTGATCACTCTCACAGCTTTCGGAGTGAATATTCTTTCGAATTTGATCCTGATCCCTAATCTGGGCATCAATGGGGCTGCGATTGCCCAGCTGCTAACGTACCTGGTCTTGGCTGCTGGCGGAATAATGGTTGCCAGGAAAAAATTGAATATTTTTGCCTATGACCGCCGCTGGTTGATATATATTGGAATTTCCCTTGCTGTGGTTTCGGCTTTGTTGGGTCTCCAAGTCATCATTGATCGAGGAGTTGTTTTTCAATTGATCATTACTGGTATTGTCTCACTTTTG
Organism: uncultured Chloroflexia bacterium; assembly: GCA_963751575.1. Lineage (GTDB taxonomy): Bacteria > Chloroflexota > Anaerolineae > Anaerolineales > UBA11858 > B10-G9. The sequence continues at coordinate 1,121,540 of CAVVUX010000002.1, forward strand.
GGCTACTTTTCACTACTCTTTTTATTTGGTCTCACTAAGACCGAAAAGGCCTTATTGTGGACTATGGTGCAGCTAAAACGAGGATTGTGATATTTTCTCGTCACCCCAGACTGGCTTGGAGGATATAATCAAAGGAAATGTGGAGGTAACAGAATAAGATTTGGCTTAAGAGAAACCTGATTAACACCTAAGTAATTTCTGAGGTACAGAAAAATTATGTTTTTCCAGGGTTTAGAATCAAAGCTATTTACTATTAGTCCGGATTAAATTTCTATATGGTAAGAAGATTTTCCATCAACTACGTGATTTTATCGATCCTGATGGATGGGATATTCGTAATCCTGTCATTGATGTCTTCTACATATCTTCGGCCATTTTTTAATCAGATCTGGTTCATTAAAGACATTAACCAGCCAATTGAGCTGGTACCGATGATCTATGTGATCTGCTTGATTGTCTGGATCGGGATCCTGTTCTATTCAGGTGTATACGGAGTAACCAAAAACGTTCAATTTTTCCAAGAATTTTCCAATCTGTTTTTTGCGTCAACCCTCGCCTCTCTGACCCTGGCAGGGATTCTATATCTGACATATAGGGATATTTCCAGGTTGTTATTCTTGTTATTCATTGTTCAAGTTATTTTGGCTTCTTTTGCCTGGAGACTTATTCCCTGGATTATTATCCGGTCTGGGCATTGACTGGCAATAACTCCAGAGCGGTTTTAGTAGTCGGGGCTGGAAAAATTGGCCAGGAAATCAAGCAACATATTAGGGGAAATCCTCAATTGAATCGAGTATTTGTCGGTTATCTTGATGATGATGATGGTGACGAGGTTCTAGCTCCCGTAAGAGATATCCGAAAAGCAGTAATTCAGGAGAATATCAATGAAGTTTTTATAGCTTTGCCCCGTGAAAAAGCTAAACGGATAGATTTGATCGTTCAAAAACTGTATGATCTACCAGTGACAATCTGGGTTATTCCAGATTATTTTTCCCTTGTTTTGCAGCGAGCCGAGATCGGAGAATTTGGAGGTATACCTTTATTGAACCTCAGAGCTCCTGCTTTAAAAGATCACCAGATCCTGATCAAGCGCTTTTTTGATCTCGTTCTGGCAGTAATACTGATGCCCATCATATTCAGTTTGATGATCATCATCGGGATTGTCCTGAAGTTTGAAGGCAAAGGACCAGTATTTTTTGTTCAAGATCGAGTGGGGCAGAACGGAAAATATTTTAAGATTTACAAGTTTCGAACGATGGTTGTTGGAGCAGAGCAAAAACTACCTTCAAGTAATATACTAGACGAAGTTGACCAAGTTCGGCATAAACTGCCTGATGATCCCAGAATAACCAAAATCGGGAAATTCTTGCGAAGATCAAGTTTGGACGAAATCCCACAGCTGTTTAATGTATTACTTGGAAATATGAGTTTTGTTGGACCGCGGCCGGAAATGCCCTGGGTCGTTGCGGGATACGAACAATGGCAGCATAAACGGTTTTCCATTCTCCCGGGAATCACGGGTTGGTGGCAAATAACTGGTAGAAGCGATCGCCCCATGCATCTTCATACCGAGGACGATCTGTATTATATAAAGAATTATTCCATTCTTCTTGATATAAAAATACTCATAATAACAATTTGGAAAGTAATCTCCGGCAAAGGAGCTTATTGATGGGATATTCAAATAAACAAAGAAATGTGTACCTGGTCCAGGAAGCGTTACTTTTTTTGTTTTTGAGTTACCTGGTTTTATTAGGCGGAACCTTCAATGGTCTTGTGATTCCTGTCCTTAAATTGGTAAGTTTGATATTTTTCTTGCTGATCGGATTATCCTGGTTTATTTATCGGATAATGAACTCCCAAAAAGATCTAAGCACTCGGCTGGATACAGGAATCCTTCTGATCCTTGCTGCTGGAATTATTTCTACAGTCTTTTCTGTTGATCCGAGGCGCAGTTTAATTTATCTTGTTATTATAGTCATAGCAGTTCTGGTTTATTACCTATTTGTAGATCTGATCAGGGGAGGACTCTCCTCGCAGCTGATAAACAAAGTAATCCTGCTCGTCAGTGGATTCATTCTCTTCTTCGGGGTCAGGGAGTTGGCCGTCTGGTATGGCGGCTGGATAACAATATCAGGATTATTTGAACAAATCATACCTCCAGCTACCTATAGGGTCAGATCATTTATTGGGCATCCAAACTTATTGGCGGCTTATCTGAATTTACTTATTCCAATCGCCTTGGCTAACCTGTTCAGTGCGAAAAAGAAAGCAACCAGGAACGTTTTGCTTTTCTGGTTATTGCTTGCATTGGTACTGGTTTTCTTTACCTCCTCCCGTGGTGGTTGGTTGGGAACATTGGCAGCGTTGGTTGTGTTCAGCATTGGTTTATCTATCATAAAACGGGAATGGATCAAAGAAAAAATAACCAGCCTATTTAAAAAGAAAATTGCCTTAGTTTTACTGACGCTGGCTGGATTAGTTGTGATTTCAGTAATGTTCCTATTATTAAGATGGCAGTCCAGTCACCCGACGCATCCTACTGATTGGTCTAATATTGCTGGATCGAGAGATTATATTTGGCGAGTAGGTCGGGAGATGTTTACTAACAATCTAATCGCCGGCAATGGTCTCTTTACGTATGGCACAGAATTTCTTAAAATTGAATCGATCCCACCGAATACGCTTTTGGCCCATGCCCATAATCTATATTTGAACATAGCAGCAGAACAGGGTTTGATTGGGATTCTTTGTTACGGAGTATTTTTTTACTCCCTGGCGAGATTAATGCTCAGCGCTTGGCGAGAACACTCATACCTCAGTCGGATTGAAGTCACAGGATTGGCTGCCGCAATTTTTGGCTTAGCTGTTCACAGTCTTTTTGAGACACCGCAATCCCTCCCTGTGTTATTGATCATTCCTGCAATATTTGCGGCGTTATTAGCTGCGGGAGTAAAAAAGGACCAGGATACTGTTAATCCCTGGATTAAAAATTTGCTGCTGGTGGGATTCTGGATCTTGGCGGCTGGATTAATGATTTTTGATTATCGGGCTGGATTGGACTATGAAAAAGGGTTAAGGTTAGCTGCTGATAGTAACTGGGTAGAATCTTCCCAGTATTTGGAACAATCAACCAGCCTCGATCCCTGGAATGCGTTGTACTGGTTTCAAAAAGGCCAGGTCTATGGACAAATAGCACTGGACGAATCTGGTCGTGCGATCGATCAAACGGCACTAGATAAGGCTATCGCCTCATATCATAAAGGTTTAGAGATCGAATACGATTACAGCCTGAATTGGATGAACCTGGGTTTGTTATATCAGGCAGATGGCGATTATGAGAGTGCGTTGTACTCTATGAAGATAGCTGAATATCAATCCCCGGTTCAACCGGCATTTCATCTGACAGTAGGTAACTTGTATGAGCAGCTGTTTCGGGAAACAGATGCCGAAACAGCCTATAAAAAAGCCCTGACGATTAAACCGGAATGGTTTTTTGCTCAATTCTTTCAGGAAAATGAATTCCGGAAGAAGATAGCCAGTGAATGGGTATTACAACCAGATCATAATGTTCTTAAAACTGATGCATTGAATGAAGTTTGGTATTTGTATCAGGCAGGTGAAGTACCAATTAGCTTTGGACCTTTTAAGAGGAATATCAAAATTTAATAATCCCGAAGCGTATTGGTTGGAAGGCAAGATTTATTCAAAATTGAATAATTACCAGGCGGCCGAGAGGTCTCTCAGAACAGCCAATTGGATAGGAACAACAAATGGTACATTGAGGGCTGAGATCTTGATCTCCCTTGGTGAAATTTCACTTTTACAGGGAAAGCAGCAGGAAGCATTTGAGGCGTATTCAGCAGCTTATGAATTATTGGAGCGGACGACTTCCTACGGGGTAGGAGAAAAAGGCGAAACACAATACAGCTGGTATTTGTATTACAAAAATAGCATTCAGCAGGACCTGCTTCCTGGAATTATCTACCCGGTCTATACAAATGATATGTTCAACGGGTTGAGATTCTTATTGAAATGGTATTGTGAAAATGATCAACCTGATATGGCCTTGGAAATTTATCAAAAAATTATCTCTGTTCGACCTGATACCAGTGAGGCAGCAACTGTATATTTTCAAACGTGTGGCAAGTGACTTGGCGATCGTTAAACTGTAAAAACCATCAGTCTCCACTAAAGGGTACCAGGTATGGAAGATAGGAAAAAAATCAGTATGCTGGCAGGTATCTTTTTTATATTTGCTAGGTTGATCTTATTCGTATCTTCCCCTTATGAAGTCATTCCCGGATACGGAGACTATTGGAATTTTTTCCATCAATCGAGCTTGGGCTGGCCTTTTTTAGATTATTGGACAGAATTCCCGCCATTATTTCCGTATATTGCAAAATTATTATTTATCATGGTTGATGGTCGGGAAATTGCCTTCGGGTATGGTTTGGGCTTGCTGATCAGTCTTTTTCAGGCTGGTACGGTTGTATTGATGTTCCGCCTGGAAGATTTTCTCGACGACGGAAAGCACTGGCCTGTCCGGAGCCTGATCTACGCAGCCGTCACCGTTGGTTTGTTTTACAGCTGGAGTTATTTTGATCCTCTCGGGGTATTTTTTATGATGTTAGGCATTTACCTGCTGCTTGAGGAAAAAGACCTGCCAGCAAGTTTAGCAATTGCTGCTGGGGTGCTGACGAAATGGTTTCCAGGGCTGATCTTGCCGGCGCTCTGGAAGAAAAGATCAAAGAAAGAGTTTCTGAAAATTATCATAATAGTAGTTGGAATTATTGTTATTGTCTGGGGAGCTTTGTTTGTGCTTGAACCTGATTTTACCAAAGCCTCTTTGACATCCCAGGCTAATAAAGGATCCTGGGAAACAGTGTGGGCGATTTTAGACGGAAATTTAAAGACGGGAAATTTCGCACCGGAAGTAGATCGGGCTGTAGCTCAAACCGCGGCTCTGCGAACAGGCAATTCTGCTCAAATATCTCCCTGGATTAGTTTATTAATCTTCGGTGGTACAGGATTATATTTTTTGATCCGAGCAGATGGCACAGATAAGAACTGGCTAATACCATTTACCGGTTTTACGATGACACTGTTTTTCTTATGGAGTCCTGGTTACAGCCCGCAGTGGATCCTGTATTTGCTCCCGCTGATGTTACTGAGTCTGCCGCTGCGGGAAGGAGTGCTTGTTTCAGCTGTATTGATTCTAGTAAATCTTTTGGAATGGCCAGTTATGCTGTCAAGGGGTTTCTTCTGGTCATTAAATATCCTGATACCGCTTCGGACAGCTTTGATGGTTTTGGTGGCGGTCCGCTTTTATCAAACATCGCTACCAGCTTTATCAACCAGGGGAGAACTTCCTAAAAGTGAAAAATAAATTTTCCCGGCATACTGAGCTGGGCCTGGTGGTTTTCCTTGCGTTAGTATTTATTAGCGGATTGTTTTGGGTAAACCTGCAATATTCGAAAAATAATCCTGGTGGAAATGATTTTTTGGTTCATTATGTTGGAACCAGGTCATTAATATTTGATGATTTAAGTCCTTATAGCGATCAGGTTGCGCTCCGGATCCAAACGGCTGCCTATGGTCACCCAGCTCAGGGGGTTGAGCATGAGCTCAGGGTTGCATATCCCCTTTATTCTGTTTTCCTATTTGCTCCATTTTCTATGATCAGTGACTATGATGTCGCGAGGGCTGCCTGGATGACAGTCCTGGAGATGGCATTGGTCGCCCTGGCATTGTTGACATTGTCGCTGTTAGATTGGAGACCATCATTGATGGTTCAGGCTCTGATACTTTTGTTTTCCCTGATCTGGTATCACGCCTTTAGGGGGGTGATCAATGGAAATGCTGTCATATTAGTTGCGCTGTTAATTACTATGGTTTTTTCTTATCTCAAAAGCGGCCAGGATGAACTAGCCGGGTTTTTATTGGCTCTAACCACCATAAAGCCTCACCTGGTAATTGTCATTATTGGCTACATTATTTTCTGGGCTGTGTACCAAAAACGCTGGAAATTATTGGCCTGGTTCTTTGGCACCCTGGCAGCGCTGGTTAGTCTCGCGTGGCTGATTATTCCGAATTGGATCTACCAGAATATCTGGGAAGTACTGCGGTACCCGGCTTATAACCCCGCGGGGACCTTGGCAGCAGCATTAACTGAATGGTTTCCGGCATATGGAGTCCTATTTAATTATGGGATTGCCCTGATACTGGGACTTTTATTACTTAGAGAAAGCTGGAATTCAAGGAATGGGAAATACTGCCATTTTTTATGGACGGGTTTACTGATAATGGTTTTTAGTCAGTGGATAGGCATTCAGACCGATCCAGGCAATTTTGTAATATTATTCCCTGGTTTGATATTGATTCTAGCGAACATTGTCAAAAAATGGGAGCGTCAGGGGACTCTGATCTCGATTATTTACCTGTTTGTTTTGTTCGTTTTACCCTGGGCGGTCTTTGTCTTAACGCTCCAAAGGGGTTACCAACCAATTCAAAATTCTGTTATGTTCATACCCGTTCCATTATTTTCAATCCTGGGTTTATATTGGATAAAATGGTGGATGATCTCATCATCTTCAACCAATTTGGATAACAATCTATGAGTTGGAAGAAATACTTGCTGGTGAGTTCGCTTAGTTTGTCGATCTTGCTGATATTCCTGTATTTCCAGCGCGCTCCAGGCTATATGGACGCTGAATATTACTTTAGCATGGGATTGCGCATAGCTGATGATCATACTTTATCAGAACCGTTTATCTGGAATTATCTGTCACAACCTAGGTCTATCCCTCATCCTGGCTTCTCATTTTGGATGCCGCTGCCAGCCTTGATCTCTGCAGCTGGAGTGTTTTTGTTTAACTCAAACTCGCTTTTGGGAGCCAGATTATTTTTCATTCTGATTGCTGTGGCAGTCCCAGTGGTCACATTGAAGTTAGCTTGGACATTTACAGACCATGAAGAATCAAGTGTATTGGCGGGCTTATTTGCGGTGTTTCCTTTTTTGTACACCTCATTCTTGGGCACGACAGATTCCTTTGGATTGATGATGCTTTTGGGTGGAATATTCTTTTTGATTATTCTCCAGGATGAGTCAATCAAGAAATACCTCGTGTTAGGTTTGGTCGCAGGCTTGATCCACCTTTCCCGTGCGGATGGTTTGATCTGGCTTCTGGCAGGCGGCCTGATCATACCCTTTAAATCAAGGAGCAAATATCAATACCTGGGCATTATGGTAGCCGGATATCTGCTTGTTATGGGTCCCTGGTTTGCCCGAAATTTATTATTTGCAGGTTATTTAATGCCGCCCGGCAGCTCAAGGATGCTCTGGCTTGCAGAATATAACGATTTATTTAATCTGAACCCGCTCTCATTAACACCACAATATTGGATTGATCAGGGATTACCGGCGATAATCAGGAACGCAGCCGGCGCATTGATTGAAAATCTGAAGACGGCGTTTTTTGTTCAGGGCCAAATTATTCTTGCTCCCATGATCGTCTCTGGTTTAATCTCTAGCCGGAAAGAAAAAATCGTCAGAACTGCATTTTTTATCTGGATCATGCTCTTCGGTGTTATGTCTGTGGTCTTTCCATTTGCGGGTATGAGGGGAGGCTTTTTTCATTCAGGAGCCGGGTTGCAGCCTATGATTTGGGTTCTGGCTTCGAAAGGATTCAGTAATTTTATTGCCTGGGGTCAAAAAAACCGGAACTGGATACCAAATAAAGCCAGGTTTGTTTATGGTGGTTCACTGGTAATATTGTTTGCTGGTTTGTCGATCTACACTCTTTTAAACCGTGTCATTGGAGCTGATCTGAAACGCCCGGTCTGGAATCAGAGTTTTTCTGCTCATCAATTAATTGCCGGGAAAATCAATTCATTTGATGATGACGGTGCCATTCTCGTTATGCTTAATAATCCTCCCGGTTTCTATGCTGCTACCGGAAGGTCAGCCGTTGTCATACCCAACGGTGATGTGGCAGATTTACTTGAAGCGGCTGATAAATATGATGTCAGATTCCTTGTTCTGGATTCTAATCACCCTTCGGATCTGGCAGATCTCTATCAAAACCCTGCTGGTGAAGACAGTCTGATCTACTTGGATTCTGCAGATGGTATTAGGTATTTTGAATTTAGGAGAACTCAGCCATAGATACCACAAAAGCCACAATCAAAAAAGAGATAATTCTCATGGGGGTATTGGCATTCATCTCCTGCCTGAGCTATTTAGTATTCAGTGCAACTATTGATGGGTGGGGTTTTCCGCTGGATGATGCCTGGATTCATCACACCTATGCCAGAAATTTTGCATTTGATCAAAGCTGGAGTTTTCAGGAAAACCAGCTCTCGGGAGGATCGACAGGTCCAGCGTGGGGTTTGCTTCTTTCCGTATTATACCTGGCCAAGATTTCGCCGCTGACCGGGACTTATATCCTTGGATATCTGATTTTATACGGAACTGCGATTGCTTCATATAATCTAATTAGGAAAATATTGCCCGGCCATAAATGGCTGCCCCTGGTCACGGGAATGGTGATAACTTTTGAGTGGCATCTGGTCTGGGCGGCATTATCAGGGATGGAAACGTCATTGCTCATTCTGCTGATAATGATTCTGTTCAACTGGCTTTCTGACAAGAAGGAGAACTGGTGGAGGATAGGATTAATAATCGGTTTTTCAGCCTGGATCCGCCCAGACGGATTGACCCTGGCAGGTCCGGCGATAATGAGTTTGCTTCTTAGAGGGTATTCACGAGAAAATGCTCTCAAGCAAGCAGGGATTTTAATACTATCTTTGACAGCCGCAGTGTCGACATATTTTGTATTCAACTGGTACGTTTCTGGAGATATTTGGCCTAATACATTCTACGCAAAACAGGCAGAATACGAACTCTTGAAGCAAATACCACTAATCTCCAGATATTTCAGGCTGTCAGTCCAGGTGATAACGGGTGTGGGAGCTTTGCTGCTTCCGGGTATTATTATTCAACTGATGTCAATTCTCAAAGAAAAGAGCTGGGATCAGCTTGCTTACTTGATCTGGTCTGCCGGTTTTATTGGTTTGTATGCCTGGTTTCTGCCAGTTACCTATCAGCATGGACGTTATATAATGCCCGCAATGCCGATCTGTTTTGTGTTGGGGGCGGTTGGTTTAGCCCGCTTCGTATCCAGCGGTAATCAACAGGTTAATAATCGCGTTGTCAGCAGGGTTTGGCTGGGATCGACGGGCATTATATTATTTCTATTCTTTTTTCTTGGTGGTCAATCATATGGAATGGATGTTGCAATCATTAATTCTGAAATGGTCAGGACATCGAAATGGATTAACGCGAACACAGAAAAAGGAGCCGTTATCGCTGCTCATGATATAGGTGCTCTAGGTTATTTTTCAGAAAGGGAATTAATTGACCTGGCTGGATTGGTAACCCCTGATGTAATACCATTTATTCGTGATGAGTCGCAGCTGGCAGCATATATGAATGAACAGGAAATTGATTATCTGATAACTTTCCCAAGTTGGTATCCGGGATTGACAGAAAATTTAAATGTCCTCTATTCAACTGATGGTAAATACTCTCCTCGTTACGGTATGGATAATATGACTGTCTATGAATGGAGATAGTCAAGTAAAATCTAACAAAGTCATAAATTGCTTGAGCGGATATACCTATGCTATACTCTCAAGGTAGAATGGCATGAGCAGGAGTGGCAAATATGGTTACAAAGAAAACGGGTGAAGCAGAGAAAAACACTGAACAGCTTAAGGAATCAATAAATCAAAAAATTCAACAGGCTGAGCAAAAATTGATCCAGTGTGACAACAAAAATAAAACAAAGCCAGGCTGAAGTCGACAAGCTGGCACAAAAAAACATAACCCATGTCAGCGAAGATTCGCGATGTAAAAGAAAACACGGGAGATATATCAGCTGCGGCGATAAAGAATGTCTATGATGAAGCCCTCGAGGCTCAACAACGGCTATTTGTCATGCGCGGACAAATGGAAAAACTAAAAGGCGAACAGGTCCATTTGCAGGATTTCATCATGCAAATGCAGGACATGAATGGACTTTCTTATCACGGACACCATTGCTGGAAGGTGGAGAAACTGAACTAAATGCTGCTGAATTGATCGAATCTGTTATTCAGGCCCAGGAAGCAGAACGAAATCGGTTATCAAGTAAAATGCACGATGGTCCAGCCCAGGCACTTTCAAATTTCATCTTGCAAGTAGAAATTGCCCAACGACTATTTGACATGGACCTGGATCAGGCGCGGGAAGAACTTGGATGAACTTAAAGGCAACTGCAAATGCTACATTTACCAAAGTCAGGGATTTCATTTTTGAATTCGGCCAATGATGCTGGACGACCTGGGTCTGATTCCAACGCTGAGACATTATTTTGAAGCATTCAAGGAACAAAATGAAATGGAAATCCATTTTACTGCTTCTGGGACTGAAAGGCGATTGGATGGATATCTGGAGATCATGATCTTCAGGGCAGTCCAGGAATTGATAAGTAACGCAGACAGGCACAGTAAGGCAAATTCGATCAGAGTCCATATTGACACTAATGAAGAACGGGTCGTAGTTGATGTGGAAGATGATGGAAAGGGATTTAATGTGGAGCAGGCTATGGATGGCAGCATGGGAATCAAGGTCATCAAAGACCGGGTTGAAATCCTGAAAGGCGAATTTAATATTGATACTGCAATTGGACAGGGGACCCGGATTGGATTTACAATTCCACTTGCAACTGAAGGGCAGGATGTCTTTGCATAATTGTAAGGAAAACCTTATTGCATTTTAAAAATATGTTCTTTATAATGTCTACTAACCTGACAGGTTCGCATACACCTCGATGGAAAATAAATACTCAACAGGAGGTAAATACCATGTTATTCGCACCGAAAGAAAAAGGCCAAGGTCTCGTAGAGTATGCACTCATTCTTGTTTTAGTCGCAGTTGTAGTGATTGTTATTCTCTCTCTTCTTGGCCCCGCCATTGGCAACATTTTCAGCAATATCGTTGGCAATATCTAAACGAACCATACTGGTTCTAGGCGAGTGACCGCCTACTAAGTCACATATGCTAAACCCTACCTTCCGGTAGGGTTTTGCTTATCTGGATGGATTTTAGGATCAATAGCACCTGACAGGATTGCAATTTGTAATTGCTAGAAATTATATGCTATTATCCGTTAAACTATGATAGAGAAGTAAAGACGAAAGATTGATTTAGTTTATGAGGTAAAATAGAAGGTGGATTAATCAGGCAATAAGTTAGGAGGTTGATATGCGACGCGGAAGAGTATTCCTTTACTTGAGTTTAATCTTGGTCTTGCTGGTTGCAGGAGGTTATTTACTTTATACAAATTTCCTTAAACCATCTACGGGTCCATCCGATACGCCTGCAGAAGTAGTCATCCCAGACAGGGTAGATATTGTTGTGATCACCCAGAAAGCTCCCCGGGGAACTGTACTGGATGAAACCGTCTTGGGGTTGATTCCATTACCAAGGGACCTGGTTATAGCAGGAATGTTCACGGATCTGGCCCAGGTTGTTGGACGACAGGCTAAATTCGATTTGGATAGCGGTATTCCTCTGACAGTGAATATGTTGGTTGATAGCTGCAGCTCAACTTTCTGATGCATGGATCTGTTGCTTCTTTATCCATTCCAGAAGGCATGGTTGCTAAATGCTATTCCGATCAATCGACTGGCAAGTGTTTCTTATGCCTTACGACCTGGTGATCGGGTCGTTGTTATTGCATCAATGCAGTTCATTGATCTGGATGCTGATTTTCAAACCAAACTTCCCAATCAGCACAGCCCTTGTCTATGGTTCAAGCATCTCGATTTCGGCGCGATGGTGGACCAGCCCGGTTAACATCTGAGGTCACTATCTGATGGTGGAACCTATGGGCGGGCAGAGAGGTGATAACGAACTCGGAGAAGAGAATATTTATGTTGTTCCTTCAGAAGTCCAAAGACCACGTCTTGCAACCCAGATCATTATTCCTAGCGCAACAGTACTCCATGTTGGGGATTTTGCTTTCGAAGAAGAAGGGAGCTCAGTTGGCTGATGTTCCTGATCCGGCAGCACCTCCTGCTGATGGCGAGGCAGCCCCTGTTGTAGAGGAATCACCTCCTGATAATATTACTTTGATCGTCACTCCTCAGGAAGCTGTTAATTTGACTTATCTGATCGACAGTGGTGTTGATATCAGTCTGGCTTTGAGATCTGCAGGTGATAGCACTGTGATTGATACAGAAACTGCAACGATGCAGTATTTCCTGGACGATTACTCAATTCCATTGCCTGGAAAACTTGCCCTATGGCTTAGCTCCCAGGGTAGATCAGGTGCCAGATCCGGGTGCAGCCATTGACGCACCTGCACCAGCACCCTAACACGACAATTAATTTATAAAGCAAGAGACTCCATGTCTGATGTGATATATAATGTCCTGATTGTTGACGATCAGGAAGAAACCAGAAAAAACGTTGCCAGGCTCCTGCAATTTGAAAATGATATCAATGTCGTAGGAACTGCCAGGACTGGAGCTGATGCAATTAAACAAACAGTAGCTCTTGATCCTGACGTTGTATTGATGGATATCAACATGCCTGACATGGATGGCATTGAAGCTACAGAGTTAATTCAGGCAACAGGCGCCCATCTCTCAAATTGTTATCCTGTCTGTTCAGGGTGATACCAATTATATGCGGCGAGCAATGCACGCAGGTGCAAGGGATTTCCTAACCAAACCTCCCAAAGAGTGATGAACTGGTGTCAGTCATCACGACGAGCTGGCGCAAAAGCTAAAGCTATTCGATCAGGATGTTCAGTATATCGGGCAGGGGTACTGGAAGCCTGGTAGATCCCCGCGGAACAACCATCCAGCTTTCCGGCTTGGGAAAGATTATTTCTGTCTTATAGCCCAAAAGGAGGAGTTGGAACAACTACAATCGCGACAAATCTGGCGGTCACTCTGCACAGCGCGGAAACACCTGCAGTGATTGTTGATGCAAATTTGCAGTTTGGCGATGTCCAGGTATTCCTGAATGAACGGGGAAGGACATCGATTGTGGATTTGACTCCGAATGCTGATACAGCTTGATACGGAACTTGTTGAAGATGTTGTGTTGCATCACAAAGTATTCTGGGATCGATATCATCACTGCACCGCCACATCCCGAGGACGCTGAACAGAGTAAGTGGGAGCCAGGTTGTAAAAGTTCTTCAGTTCTTAGCTCGGTTCTACTCTTATGTGATCGTGGATACTCGATTCCTATTTGTCTGATGTTACAATGGATACCTTGGATGCCTGTGATTTGTTGGTTATGGTTTCTTCCCAGGATATCCCGGCGATCATCAATACCAGGGCAATGCTGCAATTTCTGATCAACTCTTGGGCGTTCAGAAGAATAAAATTCTTCTGGTTATGAATCGATTTGACAAGACAAATTGCCATATCACCAGATAAAGTGGGCCATAATCTTGGCCATAAAGTTGCATCAGTTATAGTTGAAGACAAAGAAGTGGTTGTGCCTGGTGTTAATCGGGGAGTACCTTTTATGCTTGGCGAAGGAAAATCAAAGGAAATTGGAAAAGGGATCCTGGAATTGGTAGGCAAAGTCAGGGAACGTTTAGCTCAATTGGAGCAAAATCGAAGTCACTGAAGATTGATTATTTACCTTAAACACTGAGTATTTAGGATTAGGACAAATCTATATGTCACTATTAAAAAGAATTGAACAAGGTAAACAAACTGGCGATGAAGATCCATGCTATGGTTGGTAGTGCATCCCAGTCTAGGAACTCTGGAAGCCAGGCGAGTTTCTCCGCCCCGGAAAGATGCCCAGGATGAAACATATGCGGACTTGAAGGTTCGTGTTCAAAATCGATTGCTGGCAGAACTCGATCCATCCATAGATGTATCTGAAGTGGAAAAAGTCCGGGGAATGATCCGGGATCTGTTCGAACAGATCCTGACCGAAGAAAGCATTGTTCTTTCTCGCCAGGAAAAACACAGGTTATTTGAACAAATTGCAGCAGAAATTCTTGGTTTTGGTCCGTTGCAGCCTCTTCTTGAGGATAACGATATAACAGAAGTTATGGTGAACGGAGCGAAAAGCTGCTATTTTGAAAAAGCAGGCAAGATAAATAGGGCTCCGATCACCTTTGAAAGCGACGAACATGTTATGCGTATCATCGACCGAATTGTGGCCCCGCTGGGCAGGAGAATTGACGAATCCAGCCCCTACGTCGATGCCCGTTTGCCAGATGGCTCCCGTGTTAATGCTGTCATTCCGCCAATCTCGTTGGTTGGTCCCTGTTTGACAATCCGAAAATTTTCCAAAGATCCATTTACTGTTGAGCAGCTGATCGATTTCGGCAGTCTTACACCCAGCGCAGTGCTTATTCTTGGAAGCAGCAGTCAAATCAAGATTTAATATCATTATCTCTGGTGGTACTGGTTCGGGTAAAACTACTTTACTGAACGTGTTGTCAGGATTTATTCCAAACGACGGATAGAATCATTACTGTCGAGAACGCGGCTGAACTTCAAATGAGGCAGGATCATGTTGTTACTCTGGAATCCCGACCACCGAATATTGAAGGTAGGGGTGAAGTTACTATCCGACAGTTGGTTATCAACACTCTTGCGTATGAGACCAGACCGGATTATCGTCGGCGAGATCCGTGGTGAAGAATCACTCGACATGCTCCAGGCTATGAATACTGGTCATGATGGTTCGTTGACAACTGCCCACTCAAACTCACCCCGGGATACCCTCTCAAGAGTTGAGACCATGGCGTTGATGGCAGGTATGGACTTACCTGTCCGGGCAATTAGAGAGCAAATTGCCTCTGCAATTGACCTGATTGTTCATCAAAGCAGGATGCAGGATGGAACCAGGAAAGTTGTTAATGTAACAGAAGTGATCGGCATGGAAGGTGATGTCATCACCATGCAGGATATTTTCCGATTCGAACAAACTGCAATTGAGGACGGGAAAGTCCTGGGTGAGTTAGTTCCGACCGGATTGCGACCGAAATATATGGATAAAATTGAAGCCCATGGTATTCACCTGCCGCCTTCTATTTTCTCAAAACGCGGTGGAGTTATAGATTCATTGATCGCTACTAGAGGCTGATCTCCATGATGACAACTATACTAATAATTGGTGGAGTAATCGCGGCCGTCTTGCTTGTTGTCGGTATTATCATCACCGTACGGGAAGAACAATCTGTCCTTGATGATCAGATTTTCCCATTACGTTGAAGAGGAATTTGAAGATGCGGTCGCTCTGGCTGAAGAGCAAAAGACTTCTGCCATTTCCGAGTGGATGGATAAGCAGATCGAAGGCTCAAAATTTGGAGATCAGATTGCTTCCAATCTTGCCAGGGCTGACCTAAAACTGCGACCAGCGGAATATGTCGCCGCTATGGTCATTGCAGCATTTTTGTTGGGATTTTTCGCCTGGGCAATTGGCGGACAAGAATATTGTATCTGCGTTAATTGGTGTGATCTTAGGGGCTATGGCTCCCAGATTCTATATGCGACGGCAGCAAACCAAAAGATTAACAACCTTTGGAAATCAGCTGCCAGATATGCTAAACCTGGTTGTTAATGGCTTGCGGGCAGGATATTCGACCATGCAGGCTCTTGAAGCCGTCAGTCAAAGAACTTCCGCCCCCGCTCTCTGTCGAGTTTGCCAGAGTTGTTAAGGAAATGCAGTTGGGCATAGGAATGGAAGATGCTTTGGGGAATTTGCATCGGCGAATCCCCAGTGATGACCTCGATCTGATCATCACGGCGATCAATGTCCAGCGCGAGGTCGGTGGAAACCTGGCAGAAATCCTGGATACGATTTCCTATACGATCCGGGAACGAATTAAAATCAAAGGAGAGATCAAGGTGTTGGTTTCGCAGGTGATCTATTCTGGTAGGTTCCTGGCGATGCTTCCGCTTAATCTTGATGGGTTTGCTCTGGTTTGCAAACCGGGATTACTTGATGACCTTCTTCTCGCCCGGTAATTTATTATGCGGTGGAATTATGCTCGGAATTGCAGGTGTAATGGTTGGAGCTGGATATCTAGCGATGAACAAATTGGCCGACATCGAAGTTTAGAGGTTAGGGAGAATAAAGTGAGTGTTTATATCATAGTCATCCTTGGTGGTGTGATTTTATTAACCGTTCTGCTTGTGCTGGGCGCAGTCTTGATCCTGGCTGGAGTGCGTAAACGGAAGAATGAAACACCTCAGGATGTGCAAATCAATGATTATGGTGATTTGGGAGAGAATTAATGAACATCTATATCTGGATATTTGTGGGCATGATCGTTGTCCTGGCTGCTGCACTGGTGATTGTGGGTTTAAGGAACAGGCAGGAAGAAACTCCCTTTGACGAAAGACTTAATGAATATATTGCCAGGGGAGAAGAGGTGACCCTGGAAGAAATTGAACTCTCTCAGCCGATAACGGAGCGGATTATCGTGCCGATTGTCGAGAAAATAGGTGAGCTGACAGAAAAATTTACACCTCAAAATGCTATTGAACAGACTGAAAAGAAATTGGAACTCGCTGGGAATCCGCCCGGAATTGATCCTACAATATTTTGGGCATGCGAGATTTATTGCGGCAGTTGGTGTAGGAGGCTTGCTGTTATTCGTATTTTCAATGGGATCTATGGACTGGACTTGGGGCAGAAAATTATTAATGACAGGCGTTTTTTCGCTGATTGGGTTTTACATGCCACAGTTATTGCTGCAAAGCAAAATTACCAGCCGCCAGGACGAAATACGGAAATCTATGCCGGATGCACTCGACCTCCTGACTATCTGCGTCCAGGCGGGACTGGGTTTTGATGCTGCTATGTCTAGGGTGGCGGAAAAATGGGAGGACGCGCTTGCGGATGAATTTGACAGGTGTCTGAGAGAAATTCAGCTTGGGAATGTGCGGCGGGTCGCCCTCAGAAATATGTCAGACCGGATTGGTATAGCTGAAATGACCAGTTTTGTGGCTGCGATCATTCAAAGTGAACAGCTTGGTGTCAGTATGGCAAAAGTACTTAGGATCCAGTCAGATCAAATGCGAACCAGGCGCAGGCAAATTGCCGAAGAAAAAGCCCAGCAGGCACCTGTTAAAATGCTTTTTCCAATGGCTTTGCTGATCTTTCCGTCTTTGTTGATCATCCTGCTGGGACCTGCGGGACTGCAATTGAAAGATTCGGCTTTGGCTGGAATGTTTGGATAGCAACTGGATAACTGAGTGGGATAATTAGCTAGTTAGTTTACCGGTGGCGTCAGGGGGAAATAAAGATGTTGTTCTCGGTTTTTTCAATCTATTGGAAAGTATTAGATTGTCTTTTCCCTCCTCGATGCGCAGGTTGTCAGGAGTGGGGAGTCCG
The DNA here is from genome assembly GCA_963751575.1 of uncultured Chloroflexia bacterium. Taxonomy (GTDB): domain Bacteria; phylum Chloroflexota; class Anaerolineae; order Anaerolineales; family UBA11858; genus B10-G9. The sequence goes on from CAVVUX010000002.1 coordinate 1,138,971, forward strand.
GTTTTGTCCCAGATGTTTGAATAATTTAAAGTTTATACCAGATCCTCTTTGCACCCGCTGTGGAGATGTGCTTACTTCTAACAGGAGATCATTCTGCAAGCGTTGCAGCGAGATTTCACCACAATTCAATCAAGTTCGGTCTTGTGTATTTTATCAGGGCGATATTCGAAATGCGATTCGGAAATTGAAATATCTAGGGGATTTAGGGCTAGGCGAATGTCTGGCTGATTTGCTCTTGGAATTGGCCAATCAACAAACCTGGAACATTGACCTTGTAACCTGTGTGCCTCTCGATAATCAGAGGAAAAAAGATCGGGGATATAACCAGGCGGAATATCTAGGGCGCCCACTTGCTCATAAGATGGGTAAACCATTTTTCTCCAATGCAATCAGCAGGATTAAATATACCCAACCCCAGGTCGGATTATCAATTGCCGATCGGATTCAAAATGTGGATCACGCATTTTCAAGTGAAGAATTCATTGTCTCGGGCAAATCTATTTTAATTATTGATGATGTCATTACAACAGGAGCTACATTAAATTCCTGCGCTGCGGCTTTGCTAAAGGGAAATGCAAAAAATGTTTACGGAATTACTTTAGCTAGAGCAGAACGACTTCTGGAAGAATAGAGTACAATAATCAAAAGGAGGTTTTTATGACAATTGAGGTCAATATTTACAGTCGAAATTTTACAGTTGGGGATGATTTAAATGAACAAATATTAAGGAAAGTATCAGGATTGGATCGCTATCTGGAAGATATTACTGATGCCAGGGTTGATGTTTCATCCACGAATGCCCGCAGTGCAAGCGAGCGAGAAGTAATCCAAATCACTGTCCAGGGAAAAGGATTCATTCTCAGAGCAGAGGAGAGATCTGCTGATATTGTAACTGCCTTGAATTTAGCGGTTGACACACTGCAAAGGCGAATCAAAAAATACAAGGGAAAACGAAATCAGCGCTGGAAACAGGGGGCGGACATTGAGTCAGATCTACCTTACGAAGAAGAAGAATCTGATGATATTGAAGATGTTCCGGTTATCGCCCGCAGGAAAAGGTTTTCACTAAGGCCCATGGACGAATGGGAAGCGATAGAACAAATGGACCTTTTGGGGCACACAAATTTTTTTGTTTTTTATAATGCCCAATCCGAAACGATCAATGTATTGTACAGGCGTTATGATGGTACTTTGGGATTGATCCAGCCGGATATTGGATAGTACTGAACCCACCTGTTTGTGAGGTATCTGAAATACAAGGGGACAAAGAAGTCTTGGTACTTATAGCCGGATAACTGGACACATTAATCGATCAGAAAAAGATCACGAAAGCTGTTCTTGATGACGTAAAACCAATCGGTGAGAACTCGGAAAGAGAAGGGCTGCTAGAGAGAACTCCCGATCGGGTTGCTAATGTGAATACAGAGCTATTTAACGGATACAGAACTGATCCGCTAGATTTGCTCAATGAGGCAATATTTGATGTCTAGTACGATGAAATGGTCATAGTCAGAGACAAAGAATTCTACAGTTTGGGCTAGCACCATATCCTACCTTTCCTGAGGTGCCCAAGCGGCTTAACTTCCTAAAGAAAAGTAATTGGATTGTCGAAATTTCCCAGGATCGTGGATAAGTTCGCAAAAAGACATCAAGTCCGGCAGTGAATGACTCATTAGAGTACTGACCTTGTTGATGAACTGCTTCATCAACAAGGTGTTGCAGTTGTTGTTGGAGGGTTGAACCATTGTTTGGTGATGCGGGGGTCTAGAAACATGGTGCCAGAATGACAGCGTCTTCAATGTCTGGCGCTTTCAGGGCAAATTTACCTACCTGTCAGGGGTTCTTATCTGATTCCAGGTGCTTGTTTATGAATACCAGACTAATTAAGCTGGCAGCCCAGTACACAATTTGATTTATTCGAAAACCAGTCAATATAGTGAGATCAGGCACCTCAAATCTCGAAAAGAGGAGCAGATATAAACTCGAAAGCAGGGCAAACACAAAAAAAACAATGCCATGCGTATAGGAATATTTAGACCCTAGGTATAATATTAGACCCAGGACAATCAAACTCGCCAGAAAATAATAGATTTGAACTGGATGCCTGCTCAGGCCCCATAAATTTATGCCCCAGGGCAGGTCGGTCGCTGTTCCGTATCCAACCCCTCGGGCAAATTTTGAGAGATGAAGAGACGCCAGAAACACTGCAAAAAAAGGACTGATGCTATCAAGCGCGGTCAGCAAGGGTATTTTTGAGCGGGATACGACATATATTGAAACGCTGAGGGCTATCAGTCCGCCACCTGCAAAATCGAATAAATGCTGATTGAGTGAAAAAAAACTTAAATAATTACCACTGAAAGCCGCTGGATTTCTGGCAATGTACGAGAGCCGGGCGCCGACGATTCCAGCAGCCAAAGCTGACCAGATCAGCCGATCAACGAAACCGGAATCTGGTAAGATCGTACGGGATTTTCTATCTGCTATAACTGAACCAGCCCAAACTCCAATCAGGAGGACAAATTCTGGTACAGGTAAAGCCAGCGGTCCTAAATTAAGGATGGGAAACATAATGGTCAATCCTGCAGTAAATTATTAATTTCCACTCTGATTAATGAAAGAGGCAGGGGTCCTCCTACTATGACGTTTTTGATTATCCCGCTTCGATCTATGAAAAATGTGGTTGGTAGGGAGTGGATATTATATGACCTGGTTGCCGTCCCACTGATATCTAAAAGGACAGGGAAGGTTAATTGGTTTTGATCAACGAATAAAATTAAATCAGGCAGAGAATCCTGAAACGTCGAATTGACACTTATTATTTCCAGATCTGTCTCCTGGTATTCCTGGTAAGCAAGTTGGAAATCAGGCATTTCCGCTTTACAGGGAGGACACCAACTAGCCCAAAAATTAATTACCACTGGAGCTCCATCAAAATTTGACAGGTCCAGCTCGATTCCACCCAAAGAGTTTAGGGCAATTCCTGGCGCATAAAAACCTACCTGGGGGGCATGTTGAACTTCAGCCACTGGATAAGCTGTTGTCACTCTTGAATCCCAGATCCAGTAGGATCCAAATATGAAAAATACTGCAGTAATAATGTAACGGAATTTAATGTAAGTTTTTAACATCTTGTAGCGTCAGGTATATACATGAGTCTAAGTCTCGACACAGAGAATGTCAACCTCAAACGGAATAGCTGTCGTGATTTAGATATAACAGATACTCGAATACTTACCTAAATAATTGGGAGGTGAAAATGAGAGATAATCGAATAGTGATTGTAGCCCTTGTAGTGCTTGTTTTGGTTGGGGGAGTTGTTTTTGTGTTTTTCGGTGGTAGGAATAATACCGAAACACAAACTGTTAGCACGGTTCCGGATGGGAATTCTGTTGAAGAAACAGCTCCTGTCATTCAAGAAACAACGGTTGTTGCCGCTCCAGCGACTAACACAGTGGAATCTGAGCCAATGGTTCCAACACCTAGGGCGAGTATGGTTGCTACGGATCCAGGATCTGTAAACCTGGTTTCGGGTAATGTTCAGTTTGTAGAAGCTTTTGCGTTCTGGTGATCATCCTGCCAAAAAATGGCGCCCATCGTGCATGGGCTTGAACCTGAATATTACAACAGCATCAATTTTGTATACCTTGATATAGACGATCCTGCAAATGCCGACTTGCTAAGTTTTCTGGGATATCGTTATCAGCCTCATTTCTTCCTGATAGACGGTGATGGAACAGTCCTTCAGCAGTGGCTGGGCGTTGTTCCTGCGGAAGACTTCAGGACTGCCTTAGACAACCACGCTCAATAAACCAATAAAATTAGGAATCAGGAACCCGGCTGAGACCGGGTTCCTGCTGTTTAAGAGTGTAATTATTGGACAAGTGCCATTTGACAATTATTCACTTTAAGTATATTATATACCCAGCCCCTAAGGGGGGGGTATAGATATGAATAAAGAACAGGACAATCTGAATCGTTTGAAAACCGTTGAAGGGCACATCAGGGGTGTTCAGAGAATGCTTGATGAGGATGCATACTGCATTGATGTTATCAGGCAGATCAACGCAATTCAGTCAGCTTTAAATAAAATCAGTTTGAATATCCTCGACAGTCACTTGAATTCTTGTTTGTTCACTGCTGTCCGGGGAGATGACCATGAAGAGCAAGAACGAGTTCTTAAAGAAATATTAGATGTCTTTGAAGCCGCTACCAGAGTTTAAAACCAGGAGAAAATATGAATAAAGTTGTGTACAACGTGCCTAATATCAATTGCAATCATTGTGTCAATACGATTGAAACTGAGCTCGGAGATGTTGAAGGAGTAACAATCGTAGCGGCAAATTCTGTGACCAAAAAAGTGGATATCGAATTTGAACCGCCAGCAAATGAGGAAGAATTAAAATCCCTTCTGGCGGAAATAAATTATCCGGTAATTGCCTGAATAATACTATTAATAGCACTTGGATTGTGAGGATAAATGAGTGAAAAAGTAATTGCGATTCTACCTATCACGGGCATGGATTGTGCAAATTGCGCAACTGCAGTCGAACGGAATATTAAAAAGATTCCCGGGCTGGATGGAGTCAATGTTAATCTAACAACTGAACGGGCAACTTTTTCCTACGAAGCAGGAACTGATAGGATTGGTGAGGTGATCGAGAAAATCAATCGGGCAGGATACGGAGTGGCGATTGGCGATGCGGAATTCCTGGTCAAAGGATTAGAAGACGATCGAGATTCGCGGAGGTTGGAAATAGTCTTGGATGGAGTTTCGGGTTTGACGTCTGTCAATGTCAACTGGATTTCCGGAAAAGTCATCCTGAAATACGTTCCTACAATACTGACCCAACAGGATATCAAGAAAATCCTGGCCGACAATGGTTTTGAGGCAGTTAGTATCAGCGGCGAAATGGAAGATGTAGAAACTATTGCCCGGGAAGAGGAAGTCCGCCGCCAGAGGATAGATTTATGGATCGGAATAATATTCACTGTTCCATTGTTTTTGTTATCCATGTCCAGGGATTTTAATTTATTAGGGCCCTGGGCTCATCAGTCGTGGGTTAATTGGTTGATGGCAGCCTTGGCAACCCCAGTTCAAATTTATGTCGGTAGAAAGTTCTATACTGGTGCAGTCCAATCGCTCAGGAATCGTTCTGCCAATATGGATGTTTTGGTTGCATTGGGATCAACGGCTGCTTACCTATACTCTGTTCCGATCTTACTCGGATTGGTTCCTGGTCATGTTTATTTCGAAACTTCAGCCATGATTATCACCTTGATCAAGGCGGGTAAATTCCTTGAAAGCAGAGCCAAAGGACAAACAAGCGCAGCAATCAAGAAATTGTTGAAATTGAGCCCTGACCATGCCTTGGTTGTTCGAAATAACGAGGAACTGCAGCTGCTTGTCTCTGACGTAGTAGTTGGCGATAAGATCATTGTCAAACCGGGAGCAAAGATACCAGTCGATGGAATCGTCTTAGAGGGTTTCTCAGCCGTTGACGAATCCATGATCACGGGCGAATCGCTACCTGTAGAAAAGAAAATTGGCGATAAATTAGTGGGTGGTACTGTCAACAAACAAGGTGTCTTGATATTCGAGGCCAAAAAGATCGGCAAAGACACAGCTCTGGCTCAAATAATTAGATTGGTAGAAGAAGCTCAGGGAAGCAAAGCGCCGATCCAGCGGATAGCCGATCAAGTGTCAGCTGTTTTTGTTCCGGCTGTTGTCCTTACAGCAGGAGTGACATTTCTGGTCTGGCTGTTTATCGTGCGGACTATGCCTGATCCAGGCACAAGTTTGTTTGCCAGGGCCATGCTGAACGCTGTCGCTGTCTTATTGATCGCCTGTCCTTGCGCAATGGGCTTGGCAACTCCAACAGCAGTTATGGTCGGATCTGGCCGAGGTGCTCAAAATGGGATCCTATATAAATCGGGTGAAAGCTTGGAGCGGGCGGGCTCAATTACAACGGTAGTTCTTGATAAAACGGGAACGATAACAAATGGAAAACCTGTATTAACTGATCAAATATTATTGAATCAAACGAAACATAACTTCCAAAAAAATGATATTCTAAGCCTGGCAGCTGGCGTGGAAAAAAGGTCTGAACACCCCCTTGGAGAAGCGATTGTTGATTCTGCCGAACGATTAGGTCTGGCTCTCCCGGATCCTGAAAGCTTTGAGGCGATAGCCGGTAAAGGAGTTAGATCAATAGTTCTTGGTAAACATATTCTGGTTGGTAATACACGTTTAATGGATGACGAAAAAATCAACTGGAGTGATTCGGAAAACCAGATCAATGAGCTCAGGAAGGAAGGGAAAACAGCCATTTTAGTGGCAGTTGACGGGATATTGGTGGGTGTCATGGGAGTAGCAGACACTGTTAAAGATAATGCCAGACAGGTTGTCCAGGATCTAAAGGACCTGGGTCTTGAAGTATGGATGATCACTGGAGATAATCTTCAGGTCGCCGAGGCTATTGGGTCCCAGGTTGGCATTACCAGGATCAGGGCAGAAGTATTGCCAGGTGATAAAGCATCTGAAATTCAAAAGTTACAGGAAAACAATCAGATAGTCGCAATGGTTGGGGATGGAATTAATGACGCACCGGCTTTAGCCCAGGCAGATGTAGGGATCTCGTTAGGAACGGGAACTGATGTGGCAATTGCTGCTGCTCCAGTGACTTTGATCAGCGGAGATTTGTCAGGAATTGTGCGATCGATAAAGCTTTCGCGAATTACCTTGAAAACGATCAAACAAAATCTCTTTTGGGCTTTCTTTTATAATATTATCCTTATTCCGGTCGCAGCTGTTGGATTGCTAAATCCGATGCTTGCCGCTGGAGCAATGGCCGTGAGCGATGTGATCGTGATTGGAAATAGCTTGCGTCTAAATCATAAACCCATGTAGGGGAAAGAAAAGAGCCGGTCAACACGTCTTTATCAAGCAATATCGCAGGTCTGGTAGGCTCAAGCTATCCTGGCTGTTTTTTTGGATGCAAAAGGTTATATAATAGATGCGGATACAAAAAGGAATGGATATGGCAGGAAAGAAAGTTCGAACAGCAATTATTGGAGTAGGTAATTGCGCAGCTGCATTGGTTCAAGGAGTTCAGTACTACCAGGAAGCGGCGGAAGACCAGATTATTCCTGGATTAATGAATCCCGTATTGGGTGGATATCATATTCGGGATATTGAATTCACTGCTGCTATTGATATCAATAAACATAAAGTTGGCAAAGACCTTAGTGAAGCTATCTGGGTTGAACCAAATAATACAATAAAATTTTCTGAAGTTCCAAAATTAAATGTACCTGTGAGCCGCGGTATGACTCACGATGGCTTGGGTAAATTTCTGCTCGATCATGTTGAGAAAGCACCTGGTCCGACAGACAATATCGTCAAGATCCTGAAGGATACAAAGACAGATGTTGTGATCAATTTTTTACCAGTGGGATCGGAAATGGCTACCAAATGGTATGTCGAACAGGTGCTTGAAGCCGGCTGTGCCTTTGTAAATGGAATTCCAGTTTTTATTGCTAGCTCAGAATACTGGAGTAAGAGGTTCGTCGAACGAGGACTGCCAGTCATTGGTGATGATATAAAAAGTCAGGTAGGGGCAACAATAGTCCACCGCGTGCTGACAAATCTATTTCAAGATAGGGGAATCAAAATAGACCGGACCTATCAATTGAATTATGGTGGAAACATGGATTTTTATAATATGCTGGATCGAGATCGCCTGGAATCAAAGAAAATTTCAAAAACTCAGGCAGTTACCTCTCAACTTGAATACAAGTTGGATGATGGAGATATCCATGTAGGTCCGTCTGATTACATCCCATGGCTGACAGACAGGAAATGGGCAAATATCCGCATCGAGGGCAGAGCATTTGGTGATGTGCCCCTGAATTTGGAATTAAAACTAGAGGTTTGGGATTCCCCAAACTCTGCCGGGGTGATGATCGATGCGATCCGTTGTGCAAAGATCGCATTGGACAGAGGAGAATCTGGACCCGTAGAAGGTCCATCATCATATTTTATGAAATCTCCTCCTGTGCAGTACAATGATGATGTTGCCCGCCAGAATGTATTGGATTTTGTAAAATAAAACTCTGGATAGATCGTTTGTACGTATCAGTTGAAGAAGGCAAAAATATGGAATATTCGAGACGAAAATTTCTGAATACAGCAGCACTAGTAGCTGGCTCTGCAGTCTTTAAACCTGATTTCTTAGAACAACAAGCCCTCAATTTTCCCGATAAAGAACGGTTGGGAAGGATTGCTGTTGGTATGGTTGACATCAAGCTCAGACCGGATTACGAATCACCTAATGTTGGCAGTTATTATGAAGATTCGGTCATACCCTGGAATCGAGAGGTTATTGGTGTTTGGCCGTTCAGGAACAACCAGCGCTGGGTTGAGACTGATGAGGGTTATATCTGGGGTCCCAATGTTCAGCCTGTTAAAAATATTGAAAATTCTGCGATTGAAGGCATCCCTGAAGGCATGGAAGGTATTTGGGTGGAAGTAACAGTACCTTGGATCGATGCTGTCTTTGATAATCCTCCTGCAAGATCGACGTGGTGGTCTTGGCAGGCTAGTAAGAATCTTCCTCCCCGCTTTTATTACAGTCAGATTCTGTGGGTTGACATGATTGATGTCGATAGTGAGGGGCAAGTCTGGTACAGGGTCAATGAAAGGTATGGGAATCCAGGTGATCTGTTGTGGGCACCTGCTGTGGCATTTCGGCCTTTATCAGATGGTGAGCTGGCTCCTATTTCACCGGAAGTAGAAAATAAGCAAATCGTAGTGGATGTTACTGATTCCCGCCAAACTTTAGCTTGTTATGAGGATGGCAAGGAAGTATATTTCTGTAGGATATCATCTGGAAAGGTCCCATTTCAAACTCCATTAACCGGGTATGGTTCTCCTGGATCTCATATCTGGAGGAAATTACACTCACTTCAGATGTCTGGTGGAACTAACCAGGCTGGATGGGAGATTCCCGGGATAGGATGGGTGTCATTGTTCATGGGGGATGGAATTGCAATCCACTCGACATTCTGGCACAATAACTTTGGCGAGCCATCATCTCATGGCTGCATCAATGCCGCTCCCCAAGACGCAAAGTGGATCTTCAGATGGGCAACGCCTGTTACACCATATCAGACGGGGGATATTACAGTTTCTGGCCCGATAGGGACCCCTGTCAAGGTCATCGAATATTAACACGGTTAAAGGATATTCTGTTTTTAAGGAGTCTTCATGGACAACATCAGTTTATTGAGTTTTGGCACAGCTTTTATTGCCGGTTTGGCGTCATTCCTATCACCTTGCGTTTTGCCTCTTGTTCCCGCATATGTGGGCTATCTGGGCGGAAGAACTGCATTTGAAGGAGAAGACGAAAAACCTAACCGCTGGTCGGTCTTTTCCCATGGTTTGGCATTTGTAATCGGTTTTAGTATCGTATTTATTTCCCTTGGAATTGCAACATCAGCCCTGGGCAGCGTTTTAACGGGTGCTAGAGATTGGCTGGAAAAAATAGGTGGAATCGTGGTAGTGATTTTCGGTCTCCACATGACAGGCATATGGAGAATTCCATTTCTTCAATATGACACCAGAAACCAATCCAGACCTGCGCGGGGAAAAGGTTATGTTTCATCATTATTAATGGGGATTTTCTTTTCTGCCGGCTGGTCTCCATGTGTGGGTCCTGTTCTGGGAGCAATCTTGACCTTTTCATTAAGTGGTGGATCGGTATTTACCGGCGGTGCATTGCTGGCAGCATATTCCGCAGGTTTGTCGATCCCGTTTTTGATTGCTGCTCTAGGAGTTGGTTGGGTAACAACCACCTTGAAAAAATATGGCAAGGTGATGCATTACACTGAGATCGCGATGGGCGTGATAATGATTGTGATTGGACTAATGTTATTCTTTGGGTTATTTGAATATATAACTATTTATCTGCAGAGATTTGGCAGTGTGTTTGATGGTCTGTAAATTTGGTGGGAACGGTATATGTTAACAGTAACTTTGTACATGCGCCCTGATTGTCCTCTTTGTACACAGGCAGAAGAGGATCTGAAATCGATTGCAGGAAAAATATCCCCATCGTCTGGTACAGATAGACGTTGACAAGGAAGGAATTGCGGAATTTGTCGATCAAATTCCAGTGATTAAAATTGGTCCTTATCAAATCAAAGCACCTTTTGACCAAAAAACTTTGGAAATGACGCTGGGAGCTGCAGTTGATAGATTGCAGCAACTGGAAATGATCCAGGAAGACACCAATGGGGACAATAAAAAAAAGGAAATGGGAATATCCGCTGTTGATCGATTTTTCTTTTGGCTTTCAAAACGGTACATGCTTGTTTTTAATGGTTTTGTCTTGATTTATGTGGGGTTAGCATTTTTAGCGCCAGCTCTTCAGGCAAATGGAAATTTAACTCCTGCGAAATTGATTTACACCGTCTACAGTCGTTTATGCCACCAATTATCTTATCGATCTTGGTTTATATATGGTGAGCAGGCAGCGTATCCGAGAGAGTATGCGGGCGTGGACGGGCTTGTGACATATGAGGAAGCTACCGGTTTTGATCCGTTTGATACGGATACTGCCATCACATTCCTCGGAAATAGCCAAATTGGATATAAAACGGCCCTTTGTCAGCGAGACATAGCGATCTATGCTGGAATTTTATTATTTGGCATTATTTTCTCACTTACTGGCAAAAAATTACCTGGTTTGCCAATCACGATCTGGTTCGTGCTGGGTATTTTACCGATTGGTTTGGATGGAGTTAGTCAGTTGGTTAGCCAGCTGCCCTGGGATATCATGCCCTTGCGCGAAAGCACGCCTCTGCTGCGGACTATTACTGGAGGTATTTTTGGCTTTGCAACAGCCTGGTTTGGTTATCCAATAGTTGAGGAATCCATGGCTGATACTCGAAAGGTGATGACTGTGAAATTTAAGACTTCCGAGGTTGTGGATTCTGAATGATCAAGCGTGATAGCCACGGGCTCAGATATTATCAATTCGAGTCTCTGAACAAAGAGGGTTTTCTCCAGGCGATATTTACCAGGTTGGGCGGGAAGAGCCCGGACCCGTGGAAGTCATTGAATTTGGGTGGTACTGTTGGTGACAAAGCGGAGATTGTGAGCAAGAATCTATCGGCCATACTCGAAACGATCGGTGGAGCTCCAGAGACCTTAGTTCAGATTAAGCAAATCCACTCAAATATCGTGGTCTTAGCAGACCAGCCAATGGACGGATTTCGGCAAGGTGATGCGATGATCACAAATAAACCCGGGCTGATCTTGTTGATGAGATTTGCTGATTGTGTTCCAATTTTGTTCTATGACCCCGTTCAAAAAGCAGCCGGGATTGCTCATGCTGGCTGGAGAGGAACAGCGAAAGAAATTGCCCTCGAAACTGTCGTAAAAATGAACCAAATCTTTGGTAGCAAACCGTCTGATTTGCTGACAGGGATCGGACCATCTATTGGGCCGGATCATTATCTTGTGGGCGAAGACGTTATTTCAGAGTTTAAGCGTGTATTTCATCGGACGTGGAGGGAGATTATCAGCGATGCGCCCAATGGGGTAAAATTGGATTTATGGAAGGCAAATCAACTAACACTTCAGAAAGCCGGTGTAAAATCGATTGAAGTTTCAAAAATCTGCACAGGCTGCCAAACCGATGAATGGTTTTCACACAGAGCGGAAAATGGCCTGACTGGCAGATTTGCGGGATTGGTGGGATTGATGTAATCTATGACTATTGATTATGGGCTGGAAGAAATTAAACAGTCGCTTGGAAATAGTTGTCGCCAGGATCGAGCGCGCTGCGAAGGATTGTGGAAGAGAGCCAGGTGATGTACAGCTAATTGTCGTTACGAAAGGAAAATCAGCTGTAATCATAAAAAACCTCTTTGAGCTGGGCGTAAAAAATATTGGAGAGAGTTATTTGAATGAAGCGCTGTTTAAACAGGATATCCTGGGCGATTATGATATTGATTGGCATATGTTGGGAAATATTCAGCGAGGGAAGGTTAAACAAATCATCTTTAATTTCAATACAATTCATTCAGTAGATAGTCTATCTTTAGCAAGAGAGCTGAACGATAAAGCTCAGCAAATCTCGAAAAAGATCGATGTCTATCTGGAGGTCAATGTCAGTGGAGAATCTACAAAGCAGGGTTGGATTTATCAGAAAAGATCAGATTTTACTGACTTCGGTCGAGAATTCGAAGATATTCTAAATTTGTCATCACTATCCATTAAGGGCTTGATGACAATTGCGCCATATTCTGCAGAACCGGAAGAATCACGACCTTTTTTTCGCACTTTGCGGGAGATGAGAGATTTATTATTAACGGAATTTCCAGGTAAGGATATATCAGGTCTATCAATGGGCATGAGCGGCGATTACGAAATAGCAGTTCAAGAAGGCGCAACGGTTTTAAGAATAGGAACAGCTATAGTAGGAAATAGATAAGGAAGTATATATGATGTTTATTGAAACGATCATCGTTGTTGTGGAACAGACATTATTATTGTTGATTTTGTTAAAAGTGGTGCTGTCGTATTTTATGGATCCTTTTCATCCTTTCAGGCAGTCTGTCGACAAATTGATTGAACCCCTCTTGAAGCCAATCCGGCAAATCGTCCCTTCATTTGGACGATTTGATTTTAGTCCTGTCATATTAATTATCCTGGTTGAAGTGATTACGAGAATTCTGCTGAATATTATTTAATAAAAAGGGTCAGCGAATGATTGGGAGAGAATTTAATTTTCACAATGGCGAGCGGGGAGCAGCATTAGCTATCCGAATTAAAACTGGCGGTGATGAAAATCATATTGAACGTGTTTTAAAGGATGGAACAGTGATCATCAGCCTGAAAGGGTCTCCATCGGATCTGAAATTCGCCTTAATAGAATATCTATCAATTCAGCTGGGGCTGGGGGCGGACAAAATTGATATAATTTCTGGAGATGATAAAAAGGAAATGCTGGTCTCTGTTCTAGATATAGATCCGGAAGGACTTCAAAACATAGTCTTGAGCAAGATATCTTAAAAAAAACCTCCATGAGTTCCTGGAGGTTTTTTTTTGATTCCTAAATGTTCTGGAAATCACAAATCAGCATTGTGCTGCACCTTGTATCCTGGGGGCAAGCAATACCAGGCCGCGAGCATAGCTTGCTGACGCACACCAGGGTCTGGGTAGCGAAAGAGACTGATTAGATTTCGCACGATCTCTGGATTCCCTTCTGCTTGTAAATGGATCAGTCCGGCTTGTTTTTGTTCGTCAGATCCAATTTCCAGGGCCTGGAGGAGCAGATCTAAGGCAGTTTCGGCTGTAGGAGCAGGTAAGCTGTGCTTGGAGGCAAACTCATCGAGCCAGGGGGCTAAATATGAGGGCGGATCACTGTGGGGAAGGTATGGAGAGCCCTTTTCGTGAATTTCATAGACTTGCTGGGCTAGATCCCGGACAACCCATTCATCTTCATCAATCCGCATCAGGTCAAGGATTTCGATCGCCCAATCCTCGTTGATTAAACTCAAGCCGTGAACTACTGCGTAGCGGACGAGTAAGTCGTTCATAGTCGCACCTTCGCGCAGAGCGGGGTGGCCTTCGCTGCGATTTTGGGCCAAGGCTTCTGCAGCAGCCCTTCTTAACAATTCGTGCCCGTGAAGTAAACTTTCCGCAACTGCTTCGAGCGCCCGGGGAGACCCAATTCTGCCCAGGGCATAACAAGCTGCAGTCGAAGCCGGAAAGACATCATTTAATTGGGAGATCAATTGAGGAATTGCAGCTAAATCCTTTAGTAAACCGGAACCTAACGCTGCGGCTCTCCTGGTATCCAGATCCTGTGACTTGAGCAATTGCTGGAAAATACTTTCAGCATTGGAATTTCCAGACTTTGCTAGTCCGTGGACTAACCGTAGTTTTATAAGGTACGAAGAATTTAGATGGATTTCCCGCATGATCGCTTTCAGCAAATCTACTTCGCCTGGAATATCTTGTCCGGTCGGTCTTAGCCAGAAACAGGATTGAATTAGTTTCTCCTTTAACAATGACGAGTCAGAGATTATCCTCGGCAGATAGGGTTTTATATTTACAGATGCTGAGAAAAAGCGCATTGTTTCGTGCAAGAGAGCCCACCCAGGTTGTTCGAGGATCTGATTAATTTCATGGCTATCGATTCTGCTTAATCCTCTGGCTGCAAGGTATCCACCTATAGTCGAGCTGGAGAAATAAAAACCATCAGCGCCATCACGCTTTATTATCTTGGATTCATGGGCAACTTGAAGTATTGGCATAATGGGACTGGTCTTTTCGCCATCAGATTCAATTACAGCACTGCTGCCTTCAGTAAACCAGGATCGTATATCTTGTCGTGTGAAAGAGCTTTTTTCAGCCAGTAAGGTGTGTGCTGCAATTATCTCCAATGTCCGGAGCGAATTTAGGGTGTTGGAAGAAAATACTCGCTTGAGATATGATTCGATAGAATTCAAATCAGCGGATCCAGTCACATCACCTGCGTAGACAGACCAGGTCTTCAGCGCAAACTCCATCGGGGATGAGAAATTATCACTGATTACCAGCATTGAATTCTGGATTGAAGCGGATTCGAGGTAATTAGCTGGATCATAATTGTCATTTGATTTGTTTAAATCAGCCCATAATTTGAGGTATGAGAACTTTTCTTTGTCCGTCCAGGGGCTGATTGATACAATTTGCAATGGTGATTTAGGCAGATAACCCAGACAGGAAGGAGTTGCCGTTGCAACCAATTGCAGGTTTGGCAGGCTTTTTATGAGGGCGGTGATGAAATTCGCAATCCGGTTGATATCAGTGTAATTTAATAAATCGAGATCATCGATGAACAGAACGGCCTTGCCTGAATTAATGGCGGTAGTCAGGTATTTAGGAAAACTGGCTATTGTATTGAAAACCGGGTTTTCCTGAATAGCTAAAAGGATGATGGATAAAAAATCGCTATTTGGAAATTGAGCAAGAATGTGCTGGGCTGTGGTATAGAATGGAATATTATTTGACCCTGCTATCTCGCCTGAACGAGGTTTAATCATTCGGCTGATACAATCTGCTATTGCAACCGTTTTACCCGACCCAGGTGGGCCGACCAAAAGGATGCTCGCCTTTGGTGTTAGGGCTTCGAACAAGCTGATCGTGGGTGAATAATACTCACTGGCAAAATCTGGCAGATACGGATCGGTGCCAATTGTTTGCTGGATAAGACTTGGGTCTAGATTTTCCTTTCCAGGAAAGATAGCTGGAGGTGGGGCGATGCACTTTGGGTCGATCGAAACTTTATTGAGGGGATAAAGATCAGCGGTGATATGCAAACCTTGGATGTATTTGTAGAGAAGATTTATGTAATCGCTTTCGGACGCGATGGACAATTTATCTCTAAAATTAAGGATGTTTTCACGTACAAACACAAAGCTGTTAATAATTTTTGACCTGAATCTGAGAAATATTATAAGCACCAAGCCCGTAATTAATGCGCCAGCCCAAAATGAGCTGTAATCGAGGAATATCTTTGGAAGAAAACGGTCCATGGTCAGTTACCCTTTGATCGGTTGGCCTGGATGAAGTATTCTCTTGCAGGTAGGACAATTCGCTAATTTTTTAGGAGACCGGGCTTCCTGTTCAATCGCAGATGGTATGGACGAACCACAGGATGAGCAACTGCTGGAAACCATTAAGGTCACAGCAATGCCATTGAGAGTTTTTCTCAACGACAAATATTGGGAAAGATCAGGTATATCATTTTTAGACAGATAAGTACTTTTTTTATCCTGGATCTGAAGGATAGCATTTTCGAGATCAGTCATTTCTGCCGAAAGTGTCTGATCGCTGATAGTTTTTTCTGCAGCTGAGGCCTGTGCAAGTGATGTTTTTTCGTTATATACAGACTGGGCCAGATCAGCGTTCAGCATGGTTTCCAACTGCCGTTCCTCTAGAACAGCGAGATAATTTTGAAGAGCAATAGATTCCAATTGCAGATCTTCTAGCTCTTTGGGATTCGTGATTGCACCACCGTATAACTTTCTTTGATTTTGTTCAATTTTTAGATTATGGTCTGAAACATGAGTCTCTGCTTGTTTAAGCAGCTTTTGTTTCTCGGCGAGGATATTTTCAGCAGTTACTTGATCTTTGAGGCATTGATCCAATTCCCGGTGATCATCCAGAAGCTGTTTGATTTCTAAGATCCTTTTTCCTGATTTATCCAGCTCAGAATCAAAAATTTGCAATTGATATAGTGTCTTGGATCGGCTCATTCGTTGGAATTCCTCATCGGCAGTTGACCTAGTTGAGATTATAGATGTGTAAGTTCATGAAGGCAAGGGGGAGATTGAAATCCTGATAAAATACAATAATGAAAGAAAAGCGAATCTTCTTTTGGGTGAGTTTCCTGGCAATTTTATTGGTTACTGTCCCGTACGTCTTGGCTTTTAGGGAGGGAAATCAGGGTTGGGTATTTAGCGGATTTTTACTGAACCCTATTGATGGCCATTCTTATTTGGCAAAAATGCAGCAGGGATTCCAGGGAAATTGGAAATTTATCCTTCCTTACACTGCTGAAGCTGGAGAAGGTGCTTATCTCTTTCTCTTTTACATCAGTTTGGGACATCTCAGTCGGATATTAAACATCCCGCTTATCTTGGTTTTTCACTTATTCCGGCTGTTAGGCTCCGTAGTTTTACTGTACTCGATCAGAAATCTTGCCCTCAATCTCTTTCAGGAAAGCAGATACCAGTTATTATTTTTCAGTCTTGCAGTTTTTGGCTCTGGGCTAGGGTGGTTAGGTGTCCTGATAGGGCAATTCACAAGCGACTTTTGGGTGGCTGAAGCCTATCCATTTTTATCCATGTATTCAAATCCACATTTCCCATTGGGTTTAGGTATTATGATCCAGATGCTCATCCCCGGAAAACAGGGGGTGGGAAAAACGATCATCTCGGGGCTAATGCTGGCAATTATCCAGCCATTTACAGTTGTGCTTGTTTTGGTGATCCTTGCAGTGACTTGGATCCGGGACTTGATTGATCTCCATGCCAGGAATATTAAACAGATCTGGCGCATACCCGCTACACAAAAATTGCTTGGTGCGGGACTTGGTGGTGGATCGTTCCTGCTGTTCCAATATTACAGTATCCTGAATGACCCTGTTCTGTCAGTTTGGAATGCTCAAAATCTGACTCCGCCACCAACTCTGATGGATTTTTTGATCTCATTCTCTCCGGTCCTGTTTCTCGCGGCAATAGGTGTCAAAACATCCTTGAGGTCAGATGCAGGCAGGATGATTCTTGCCTGGGCATTAACAGCACTGGTCTTGCTGCTAATACCTTCGAATCTTCAAAGGCGGTTTTTATCTGGAATTTATATTCCCCTGGCGGTCATGGCGATATATGGATTGAAAGAACTGATCGATAAATATCAATTTAAATTTCGCACACTCGCCACGTTGTTATTAATTCTTGTGGTTCCAACCAACTTGATCGGAATCTTGTCAGGAATTCAGGCTACAGGAAAACATAATGAAAGTATTTTTTATACAGCAGAACTGGCGCTGGGGCTGGACTGGATTTCTAATAACACATCTCCTGATGATATCTTTTTGGCTGACAAAGATATCGGCCTGCTGATACCTTCGGTAACTGGCCGAAAAGTTATTTACGGACATCCATTTGAGACGGCGAATGCAAAGGCAGAGCTGGATTATATTAACGCTTTCTTCACTCTGAATTTAGGGGACCAGATTGGAAAGGATTATTTAGAACAGAGAAAGATTGATTTTGTTTTGGTTCAAAAGGGTTTAGGGTTTTCGAATGCTGATCTATTGATATCTAATGGGTATGAGATTACCTTTGAAAATATGAAAACTGTCATTTTCCAGAATGGATCCCGATGAGCAATATCAGGAACGGAATAAATCCGGAATCAAACTTCAAATGGGTCCTGCCAGTCCTGCTCTTGGTTCCAGCGCTCATTTATTTACCCGGTATACTGAATGGAATCCCGTACCCTGCTGATAATGCGCCTTATACTGATTTGATGATCACCCACTACCCCTATTTGCTCTATCTGAAAAATTTTTTGATTGAGTATAGGGCGCTGCCCCTGTGGTCATCATTGATTTATTCAGGAATGCCATTCGCGGCCAATCCCTTAAGCGGTCTATTTTATTTCCCGGGCTGGATTGCGATGCTATTTCCCCTCCCAGCGGGGATAAGCATTGTCGTGGCATTACACATCATATTTGGAACGACCGGTTTTTATCTGCTATTAAAAAAAGAAGGTTTGGGAGAGATCGCTGCTTTGCTGGGCGCATTTGCTTTTGGATTGATGCCTAAATTATCAGCCCATTACGGTGCTGGACACATAACCCTGATCTATGCAATATCCTGGACTCCCTGGCTTTTTTATATCAGGAAGGTTGACGACGCTGGGTGGTATTCCGGACTGTTTGCAGCAATGCTATTCCTGGCCGATCCACGCTGGTCAGTGTACGCCGGCAGCATCTGGGTTGTTTATATATTTGCGCATAGGCATTATAGGGATTGGAAAAGGGAGCTTATATACCTTGGGAAAGCTAGTTTTAGTGCAGTTTTAGTCGCATCGCCCTTGGTCCTTCCCTTGGTTGAGTTTAGCAGGCTCTCTACCAGGGCAGATCTAGCACTGTCCGATATGCTGGATTCTTACTTGCCGTTTACGAAACTGCTTGGAATTATTATTCCTACCCATGGGGGAAATATCGAATGGTATATGTATCCCGGTGGTTTAGTTTTGGTCCTGTTCATTTTACTGATAGTCGAACGGAAACTCAGGCATAAATATATATTCTGGATTGTGACAGCGTTCATCTGTATCATTTTGTCCCTGGGAGTAGGGCTCTCTTCAGCTAGCTGGTTAACTCAGATCCCAATTGTCTCTCTATTGAGGGTTCCTCCAAGAGCTCTTTTTGTCTTAGGGTTCTCGCTGTCATTTCTGGCTGGAGTAGCAATTGATTCGCTTCTTAAACGAGAAATAAGTGATCGGATTATCAATAAAACAGCTTTTGGATTATTGTTATTCTCACTGGCAACAGCCGCTGGTCTTGCGGTATATGTCAGGGAAAACATCACTACTCTAATCTGGGGCTTGGTTTTCATGGCGTTTGGCTCTCTGATTTTGATCCTGAGTACCAAGCAAATCAATAGCAATTATCTCGTATTGCTGTTAGGTTTGTTCCTATTATCCGATCTGCTCCTGGTTGGTATTGATAATTATTCAGTCAAGCCCAACGAACGAGCTGAAGATTGGCAGGACCTGGAAAAATTTTTCAACAATCAAGATGATTATTTCAGGACATATTCGCCATCCTACAGCATTCCTCAGGATGTGGCGGTTCAGCTAGGATTGGAGCTGGCAGATGGCGTGGATCCTCTCCAGCTCAGGGATTATGTTGAATTTATGGAAATTGCTACCCAAATTCAAGTCGATGGTTACAGTGTATCGATTCCGCCTTTTAGATCTGGGAATCCTGACTTGGATAATTCAAAATCAAATCCGGTAGCATCAAAACTGGCGCTAGTAGGAGTAAAATATGTTGTTTCTCATTTTGAAATAATGGACATGAACCTGGAATATGCGGGTTTCATGTCCGATAGATATGTGTATCAAAATGGTGCATTTTTAGGTAGGGCCTGGATAGAGCCGCCAGGAACAAACGGATCCACCTCTTTGAAAATGCCTGAGGTTCCGGGAGAGGTCAATATTATCTCACTCCAGCCAAATCGGATCGTTCTCAGGGGTGAAGGTCCAGGAACTTTGATCTTGTCGGAAATTTATTACCCCGGTTGGTCAGCAACAGTGGATGAGGAACCGGCCCAGATTGAGAGGGCATACGGCATATTGCGCAGTGTATCATTGCCTGAGGGAGAACATACTGTTACTTTTGTTTTCAATCCTTTGAGTGTTTATATTGGGATTCTAATGGCTGCGTCTTGCTGGATTTTCGTTTTGCTCAGCATAGTCCGAAAAATCTTATGAATTACCTTAAGAACAGGAGATTCGCGTTATTTATTGCAGGTTTAGTTGTCCTGATAACTCTGTTGCCATACCTGGTCGGATATTGCTCTCAGGGAAATCAATGGCGGTTTTCAGGATTTGTAATTGGTGTGGAAGATGGTAATTCATATCTGGCAAAAATGTTATCCGGATCTGCTGGAGATTGGCTGTTCAGATCACCGTACAGTTCTTACTATCAACGTGGTGTGATTGCTTTTTTGCCGTACATCCTCCTTGGAAAACTAGCATCCGAGCCAGCACGGCATGAACAGCTTGTCGCTCTGTATCAATTGTTCAGGATCGCAGGTATATTCGCGGCAGTTTTTGCCAGCTATGATTTCATTTCAATCTTTTTAAAAAGGAAGGATCTCAGGAACTGGGCATTATTGCTCATTATCTTTGGCGGAGGCAGCGGCTGGATCCTGGTCTTGTTGCAGCAAAAACACTTTTTGGGTTCAGTTCCGTTAGAATTCATATCCCCGGAGAGTTTTGGCTTTTTGGGTTTATTAGGCTTTCCGCACCTAGCGGCTTCCAGGGGTTTATTCTTGTGGGGGTTAACTGCCTATTTAAAAAGCGGGAATGGATACAGGGCTGGTATTTTCTGGCTTTTGTTAGGCTTCTTTCAACCCATGTTTGTTGTCCTGGCATGGGTTGTGATTGGAGTACACAGCTTGATATTCATGATCATTAATGTCAGACCGAACGAGATCCAGATCGCAAATGTTTTAACCAAAATAAACGATTATCTAAGCAAGCCAATCCAGGCCGTCATTGTATCGTCTCCGATTGTGATCTATACTGGATATGTATTTATAACCGATCCTTACCTGGTCGGCTGGATATCCCGAAATAAGTTGTCAGCTCCTCATATCGGGCACTACCTAATTTCATATGGATTGATGTTGCCCCTAGTTTACTTCGGGATCAGAAAACTAATAAAAGATAATCTTTATCAGGGTTTGCTGATAGCTTGCTGGTTGTTTTTACTGCCAATTATTCTCAATTCGCCGGTCAATTCTCAACGCAGGTTAGCCGAAGGCGCTTGGGTAGTAATTGTTATTTCCGCTATCGCCTTCTTCGTGGGTAGGAAACCCATAAATTGGAAATGGTCTGTGTATCTGGGACAGGCATTTCTTTCAACATTAATCCTGATCCTGGGATCTATTTCAACAGCTACGAATCTAAGCACACCTGTGTTCAGGCCCAGCGCAGAGGTAGATGTTTATCATTTTCTTGGTCAGGTGGCTTCGGACCGACCTGTGATATTGTCCTCGTTTGAAATTGGGAATAATATTCCCGCCTGGATTCCAGCAACGGTGGTCCTCGGTCATGGTGCAGAGAGTATTGAGCGCGAGCGTATTGATGAGGATCTTGAAAAACTCTATTCGCTGCAAATTAGCGATCAAGAACAAAAAGCTATTATCGATTTTTATGGAATTGACTATTTGATTTGGGGACCAACTGATAGCAATCTGCGGGAATGGAATCCTGAACAAGCAACCTGGTTGAAGGAAATATATGATAATGGTGAATTCTCGATTTACGAATCACTCCATAGAGATTAGGACTGGTATCACAATCTGATATGAAAAGAATTTTCCAAAGCCGATATCTGCCAATAATTGTTGCACCCTGGATATTATTTTTTCCGATATTGATTTCCGGAAAGGCATTATTTTGGGGTACACCATCTACACAGTTCATCCCCTGGTGGGATTTCGCCTGGGAATCTATTCTTGCAGGGCAAATCCCGTTATGGAATCCCTGGGTAGGGATGGGGGCACCGCTGGCAGCTAACTACCAATCAGCTTTATTTTATCCTCCCTACTGGGTTTTACTGAGCGTGTATGGAATTGGGGGAGTAAAACTGATGGCCTGGACCATTACCATTGTTGTCATCTTCCACCTTTCCCTGGCGGGGATCGGGATGATTAAATTATTAGATGATTTAGATATCGGGAAGCTTGGACAAGTCGTAAGTGGGCTGGCTTTCACTCTTTCTGGCTATTTAGTCAGTCGGGCAGGATTCCTGAGCATTAATGCGACTGTTGCCTGGTTGCCATGGGTGCTTTTGTATTCAAAACAGTTGACTGACGGCAGGAAGAATACTGTCATGAAAACTGGTGTTGTGTTGGGAATCATGTTTTTGGCAGGTCACGCCCAAACTTCCTGGTATATAGTTTTACTCGGAGGTCTTTGGATCATCTTCTGGAGCACATTTAATCCCGCCGTCCCATCAACTCTTAGATATACATTAAACGTTATTGGAAAATTCATCTGTGCTGGATTGATCGGACTTGGTCTGAGTGCCATACAAATCCTGCCCACTGCTGAATACTTATTCCAATCTGCCCGGGCCTCTCAATATGGTTTTGCTGAGGCAATGACATACTCTTTCTGGCCTTGGAGATTTTTAACACTTATTGCCCCCAATTTATTTGGAAGCCCGGTTACAGGTAATTATTGGGGTTATGGGAATTACTGGGAAGATGCACTCTATATTGGATTGCTTCCGATCATCCTTGCTTTCGGTCAATTATTCAGACATAACAAAGGGCAATCAGATCATCGTTCCCATTATTTTTCTCAAACAAAGGCGCTGAGTATATTTTTAGGATTGATTGTTGTGATAGGTTTTTTGTTTGGCCTGGGGGACAATACTCCGGTGTTTCCATTCTTGTATAGAAATGTACCAACATTTGATTTGTTCCAGGCACCAACCCGATTTACGATCTGGTCAGTATTTGGGTTGGTTGTTTTAGCAGGATTGGGCATAGATAGCTTACAGCCTCCGAAGGGCAAAAGGCTGTACTGGAATCGACTCGCTGTTATGGGCTGGGCAGCCATCAGCGCAGCTGCTGGATTGGCTTATTTTTTCCTGGGTGATATTGAGACAACATTCATATCGTCTGTTGCTCTTACTGGATTGTTGGGCGTTGGGGTGTCTCTGCTGTTGTTATTCCAACCTGAAAAAGACCACCATCAAAATCGGAACATTTGGCAGAATACTATTATCGTATTTTTAATGCTGGATCTAGTAATAGCAGGTTATGGATTGAATCCCGGACTGGATCTGGATTTTTATGGAGTCAAGCGGGTTGGTGAAAACGTAGCGCGTTTATACATCTCTGAATCCACTGAGTATGAACTTAAATATAATCAATTCTTCAACTTCGACACTTTTGAATCAGACCTTGAATGGGACTCTATCTATGATTATTTTGTCCCAAATACTGCCATGCTGAAAAAGATCAGGATGGTCAATAATTTCGATCCAATTACCACTGCCAGATATCAAACGTGGATGGATTACCTAAACGAGTTGGAACAGACAAAGCCAGAAACAATTTCTTATCGTCAAATTCTGGATTTAATGGAAGTCGAGGGCATTGTTGGACTTTCAGAAGGACTCGATCCAGAGATTAAGATCTTACTCCCTGGTCCGATTCAAGAGATTATGTTTTTTAATTGTGCTCGTTTCGTGGCTAACGATGATGACATGCTTGAGCAGTTGTTCTCGGGCGAAGTGAATTTGGCTGAAGAACTTATTCTTGCGGGAAAATCGAAACAGCTTGCACCTGGCTGCGCATTCAACGGGAAGGCACAAATGCAGATCGTGGAAAAGATGCCAGGTAGAATAATTGTAAGAACGCAATCAGAAGTGGCTGGTTGGGTCTATTGGTCACAATCCTGGTATCCGGGTTGGCAGGTGATTGTCGATAATGAAAGAACTGGATCAGCGCTGCGGGCAAATTATTATTTCCAGGCAGCAGAAATATCAGCGGGAAAGCATCAAGTAGAATTTGTCTACAGACCAATATCTTTTAATCTTGGGTCAGGTATTTCAGCTGTGGTGTTATTGCTGGTTGGTTTTTTCTTGTTCAAAAGCAAACGGGATCGCGAACTTTAGCTGATAGAAAGTCCCTGGAGCAATGTATCCACTAATCTTTTTTTGGGGATGTAGAATTTGCTCCCTGCCGAACAAATCCCTGCTCATAATCTAGCAGATTAATTGAGCGGGAGAGACTGATCTGCAAATAAAGTTTGTTGATCGATGATTCAGTTGCAGGGGATCAGTTTTCCATTCGTATGATTAATCAATTGGTGAGCTCGAGGTAAATTCTTTTATTTTCTTTGCCTTTACTCTTATAATCAGTGATTTTGATCGGTCCGATCTCAGAAGTATTTCGGACATGCGTTCCGCCGTCTGCTTGAAGGTCTAAGCCCACAAGCTCAACGACCCTGATGTTTTGTACATTTTCTGGGATTAGATTGATTTTTGTTCTGATCAAATCGGGAATCATCAGGGCTTCGTCTCTGGGAATTTCACGCCAGGTGACAGGCAATGATTTAGAGATTTCGAGATTGACGGATTGTTCTATCACACTTACCAGCTCCCTGTGCAGGGAAGCAAATTCAAAATCCATTCTGCCATTTAGGGGCAGCATCGTTCCACCGGTGACTGAAGCACCATAATCACGGAAAATAACTCCACATAAGACATGCATGGCGGTGTGTGTTCGCATCAGTTGGTAACGATATTGCCAATCGATTTCTCCCGTTATTACGGATCCACGATCAGGCAGGGGACAATTTGAAGGAAGAATATGAACTATCTCTCCCTGGACGGACTTGACACTGTCCAGGATGATTTTGTTATTGAGGATGGTTATCTGGCCTTTGTCTGCCAGCTGGCCTCCTCCTCCGGGATAAAATATTGTTTGATCTAGAATGATCCCGTTTTGATTGCGATCGTGACCGATCACATTTGCTTTAAAAGTTTTCTGGTAACTATCTTCGTGGTACAAGCGGAGGCTCATTTTGCTCCTGAATAAGCTAGGTGGGCAACAATTAAATTTCTTAGACGAGTCCGGAGAAATTACTTAAGATTTGGTTCATTGAAGATCCAATCATAGACCCCCGAAATAGCGACCTTAAATTAGGCCAAGCTCTCGGCCAACTTTTGAAAAAATATCCAGAACCTGATCAAGCTGCTCGTCTGTGTGGGTTGCCATATAGCTCGTTCGAAGCAGCTGTCGACCTGGGGGAGTGGCAGGGCTGAGAATTGGATTCACAAAAACCCCGTATTCGAAGAGAAGCTTCCAGGTCTTTAATGTCAGCGTGTCATCGCCGATGATTATTGGAATTACCGGAGTTTCAGAACTGCCGATATCAAATCCGAGATTCTGGTATTCACGACGCATTTTTTCAGCTATTTTATTTACGCGTTCCACCCGTTCCGGCTCATTACGCATTATTTTGAGGGCTGCTAAGGCTGCAGCAGCATTGGGCCCGGGTATGCTGGCGCTGAAGATCAGAGAGCGGGCATTATGCTTAATAAAGTGAATTACATTTTCGTCACCGGCAATATAGCCCCCAATCGAAGCAAATGATTTACTAAAAGTTCCCATGATCAGATCAACATCATCTGTTAAGCCAAAATGCGCGGCGGTTCCCCTGCCTTTTCCTAAAACGCCAACAGCATGAGCATCATCCACCATCAATCTGACATTAAACTCCTTGCAGAGCGGTACTATTTCAGGCAGTGGTGCGATATCTCCTTCCATGGAATACAGACCATCAACTACAAGGAGTTTCCCTGCATCAAGGGGCAGTCTGGATAGTTTAGCCCGCAAATCGTCCATGTCATTATGTCGAAATCTGATCATATTGCCATAACTTAACCTAGCGCCATCAACGATGCTGGCGTGATCCTCCTTATCGAGGATAATATAGTCTTTTCTGCCGACTAGGGAGCTTATCGTACCCAGATTGGCCTGCATACCTGTCGAGAAGACCAAAGCACTCTCCATCTGCACCCACTCAGCCAACTCATTTTCAAGTGTTTCGTGGAGGGCAAGGGTGCCATTCAAAAATCTTGATCCAGTGCAGCTGCTGCCAAATCGCGCGATAGCTTCCCTGGCTGCTTCCTGAACTTCAGGATGAGTTGTCAAACCCAAGTAGTTGTTCGACCCGCACATGATCAACTTCCTGCCGTTATATTCAGCTTCAGTGCCTTCACTCTCTGATAGGGGTAAAAAATACGGATATAAACCACTCGCCTGTGCATCTTTGGCTGTGACGTAGTTTTGGCATTTGTCGAATAGGTCCATGAGAATCCTCTTAAATACATCCAAAGAATAAAATACAAAATAGCATATTAAAAATGTTCAGCTATTATAAATGATAATTATATTTGAACGGGAACGGGTTAGAACACAGTTCTGCTTGACACAGTTATACCATTATGTTAACCTTTTTGAGAATATCTAATCACGCAAAATGCGATCTTGGGAGCGGATGTATTGACCCTAACCATAGAAAAACAAATGGTGGAAGAATTAAAAAAGCTGCAGATATCGTCACCTGCATATTCAGGCATCTGCTCTTGTAAGTGTCGATGGTTTAATTATCGCTTCTGCCCTCCCTGCAAATGTCGAAGAAGATAGGGTATCAGCCATGTCAGCTGCCATGCTATCTCTTGGTGAAAGGATTTCGATTGAATTGCAGCGAGGAGAATTGGACCAGGTATATATCCGGGGCACAAGTGGATATGTATTGTTAACTTCCGTTGGTACGGAAGCTGTCCTAACTGTTATGGCTGGTTCTAACGCCAAATTAGGCTTAATATTCTTGGATATCAAACGCACTGCAGAAGCCCTTTCAGAGTTAGTCTAAAAAATGAAAATAATTCCCGTAAGCGGTTATTACAACTCTAATAAATTCGCTCGTATTTTCCTGTTATCGATCCTTGAAATCTCGGGCAAGAATGGTCTCAACTCTATCCTGAACTATGCTCATTTACCAGAGTATGTTGACAATTTACCTTCTGATAACCTGGATAGGGAATTTGATTTTTCACATTTTTCAATCATTAATCAAGCCCTGGAGGATATTTATGGCATGCGGGGTGGGAGAGGACTCGCATTGAGGATCGGAAGGACAACTTTTGATGATGTGTTAAAGGATTATGGTGCATTAGCCGGAGTGGGGGATCTTGCTTTCAGGGTCCTGCCAATGCATCTGAAGATTGTTATCGGACTGCAGGCAATGGCCAGAATATTTTCAGAGAAAAGTGACCAAGTATCGACAGTTTCGGAGGACCAGAATAATGTCATCTATAGAGTTGAGAGATGTCCAGTTTGCTGGGGTCGGGAAGCTACAGATCACGCTGTGTGCTATTATCTAATAGGTCTGCTGCACGAAGCTTTGCATTGGGTTTCTGGGGGAAAAGAGTTCATCATTAACGAGACAAAGTGTATCGCCCTGGGCGATGATTGCTGCGAGTTTACTATCCAAAAAACCCCTCTGGATTGACAGATAAACCAAGGAGCCATGTGCTTAAAACAAGCGTAGTTATTCCCACTTTCAACGAAGCCGAGAATCTTCCAAAAATCATTCTAAGTCTATTCGATTTAAAAATACCCTCATTGAAGATCCTTGTTGTGGATGATAATAGTCCTGACGGAACAGGGGCTATCGCTGATTCTCTGACAATTAAATATCCAGGAAAAATTGAGGTTATTCATCGGGAAGGAAAACTGGGGCTAGGCACTGCTTATATCGAGGGTTTCAAATTCTGTTTAGAAGATGGGGCTGAACGGATTGTACAGATGGATGCAGACTTTTCACACAATCCAGAAAAAATTACTGAACTTCTTTCGAGTCTGGATACCCATGATCTGGCAGTTGGATCCAGATATATTGAAGGCGGCAGCCTTGATAAGGACTGGGCAGTCTGGCGCAAAGGACTTTCATCTTTTGGAAACCTGTACGCCAGGACAATTCTCGGGATGCCAATCAAAGATGTAACGGGAGGATTTAGAGCCTGGAGAAGGGATACATTATTAGGTATCCCTCTGGAAAGGATCAGGTCCCAGGGCTATGCCTTTCAAGTCGAAATGGGATATGTAACACATCTGATGGGATTCAAAATCAAGGAAATTCCAATCTATTTTGCGGATCGCTACCAGGGAGACTCAAAAATGTCTCTCAATATACAAATTGAAGCCGCTAAAAGAGTATGGTCAATCCTGTATGAATATCGGGATTTAAGGAAATAAAAAACCAGGTTTAGTCTTGAGACTTACCTGGTTTTGGTTGCTGCATGGGGGATGATGATCAGCTTTCCATTCGTTCCAAAATACTGTATAAAAGTTCAAGAAGGGCATTTTTTACTGACTCTTTATTCGTTGCTGTGCACGATAGGAGTTTTACTTCCGGGGAAAG
Organism: uncultured Chloroflexia bacterium; assembly: GCA_963751575.1. Lineage (GTDB taxonomy): Bacteria > Chloroflexota > Anaerolineae > Anaerolineales > UBA11858 > B10-G9. The sequence goes on from CAVVUX010000002.1 coordinate 1,167,286, forward strand.
CCGAAGGGCGATTCTCATATCTTCAGGATCCCAGGCATCAGGAAGGTCCTGTTTATTTGCAGTGACAACATATGGTGTTGGCGCATAGGCTCTGAATGTTTCGAGGATCCGGCGAGCTTCACGAAATGTCTCGGGCCTTGAGCTGTCCACCATCACAACAAACCCCAGCATTCCTTCCGAGAGGATTTCCCACATAAAATCAAATCGTTTTTGTCCTGGTGTGCCGAACAGATACAGAACAAGATCGTCGTCTACTGTTATTCTACCGAAATCCATCGCAACGGTTGTGGTTTCTTTAATCTTTTCGGATTCGGATGAGATTTTCCGTTCAGTTGCCACAACGTCAATTTCACTGACAGTTTGAATGAACTGGGTTTTACCAGAGCTGAATGGGCCGGTGACAACCATTTTGACGGTTTGCATAGGGTATTTCCCTCTAAGGTGATGATAACAGCTTTACAACTTATAAAGAACGAATTCTGGTAATCAAACGATTAACGAGTGATTTCTGTTCGTCTTCTCCTTCAACTGGCATAATTGGAACCTTCGGAACAGGGGGTGCTACACCTTCTGGTCGAATGATTTCTACCAGTCCCGCCTGGATGAGACTATATACTATTCTTCTGAACTCCAGCTCGCTGAGTTTGGTTGTCCGAGCGATTTGTTTCATTGAATTTTTTGGATTGATAAATGAAACCACTCGCCATTCTTTAACGCTGAGATTCACGTTCCTGATATTAGTTCCTGGATTTTCAGTGAATTTCAGACGCCATGTCCAAGCTGGGTATTTCATCCTGTAATCGTTCTAATTCTTTGAGCTGACGTGACCCTTCAATGATGATGTTTTCAAGATTGATCAATAAAGTGATTTTGTCCGAGGAGGGTTGTTCGTTGTTTTCGAATTGGAAGATTCCTTCCTCCCAGGTAAAGAGATCTTTGGCTGTAGATACAAATTCTTGCTTTAGGCTGGAAAGGATTTCTTCCTGGGTGACATAGTTGGAGTTAATCAACATCAATCCCAATTCTTTGTCACCGATGTTTTTGGCTTTTTCTTTGATTACTTGAAATTGCTTATCTGTTAATTTTTCAGTTCTGAGCAAGATTGCAGCTAAGCCATTGTCAGATTTGTTGTTTTGCGCATAGCTTAATTTGCCATGAACAAATGAGATCGTGGCAGCTTTATCAGGACCGTGCACATCCAGGGTGCCGGTTTTTTTTGCCAGACTGATTAAATTTAATAGTTGAGAAAATGAAAAATCTCTCAGGTTGCCTTTTAATGCCATTTAAATCCTAATAATGACGATAAGATTACTAAAGAATTATACATTTAAGAAAGATATCCGTCAAATACGTGAGAAATCCATTAGTTGCCTTGCTGATATGGATAAATTATTAACATACCTTTAGTGCAGTGGAAAAATTGATTGATTTTATATCTGATAAACAAGTTGGCTTGACAGTGTCTGTATATCTGTTTATAATCTTGCGGCAGTCAAAAATCCCCGGTAGCTCAATGGTAGAGCGGTCGGCTGTTAACCGATAGGTTGCAGGTTCGAATCCCGCCCGGGGAGCTAAAACACCTTCTAAGGAAGGTGTTTATTCCTTAAGTGGCCCGGCCTGGTTCTTGAGGTGAGATGCAGCATCATGGCTTTTGATCTTTAACCAGATTGCCTGGCCTGCCATCCCCATTGAAAATCCTGCTGTACCGTAGTAAATACCAGGTACAGTTTGTTGGTTCATCCCAACGAGATAGATTGCTACAGTGATCAATAGAAAAATACCAACGCCTTCGGGTATGCCACCAGTCTTGCCGCTGTTTAAAAGCAACCCTTGATACCAACTCTGGAATGCATTTGCGCCGGGTATTAACATGCTGAACCAAAGAGCTCTTTGTGCGAGCGTAATTAGTGCAGGCGGAAGTGCTGAGATATCTTGAAACCAGATAGTTGATAATGGTGTCGCAATAACTAGTATTAACAATCCTGTTGTAACTGATGACAGGATAATGGCAAAGGTCCTTAGTTTTGCGTATTGGCCAGGTTTGTCTAGCAGGGTGACTACAACCTCATTGTAGGCAACCCCGGGTGATCGAAGCATAAAGAGCAGGCCGGAAAGTACAGGCCAAACTGCCAGGGAGTCGAGAGCCCTGGGCATTCGGCTTAATGCAGAACTGATGATAGGTTGAGACATGAGGGTTATCAAAGAAGTTAGAGCTAGGGGGAAATAGTATTTTATGAATGCGTTTTTTGATAATTCCGGTTTCACCGGTTCCTGCACTTGAAGTTGATTCTTGATGACCGGTTTGACTTGGTATCCGATATAAATAGCTTCGCTGATAACGCCAGCTGATACTGCAGATGTTGCGACAATTATGCCGGGAATCGTTCCGATTATATAACCCGCGGACAATACTATTAGATCAGCTGCTAAGCGGACGAATGTGCCTTTTCCTACAATATCTGCGTGCCCAAATCTAATCAGCACTCCTTGATTAAATCTCCGATAGGCAATGGACCAGGTCCAGGGCAGCATAATCGCTAGACCATATCTAGCAGGAATGATGATCTCCTCAGGGGAGCCGATGATTGATCTAGTGATCAAGAAATATAATGGAGTGCTGACAACGATGATGTGCAGGCCTGTCAGAACAGCTGATGTCGAGTGCATGAACTTGCGGATTTTCTTGTATGAGGTCCAGTCCTTGCTGAGTGCAGTTGAAGCTGCAAGCAACATAATAATTGGAGCTTCAATGATCAAGGCCAGGGGAAATACTATTCCCCCATAAGCCGCTAGATTGATTTTAGGGTTTGCTAAACGGGCTACGACAGCGCTTAATGCGGGCAGTTCAATTGCCATCAAAAACCAGCTCAATGCTAGCGGCCACCAGGTGGAATAAATGGTTTTTAGGGATTTGAAAGAAGACTTTATCATAGTGAGTTAAGTGAACTTAGTTGTGGGAAGCAGGCGCAGAGCGGGTATAGCCAGGAGAGATGCACCGGCACCAATTAGGTATGCTGTTCTTAAACCAAGCTGATCCCCAATAAAACCAATAATGATCAGCATTAATCCATTCGAGAGCAGGTGGATAAGTAAGTAGACACCATTGCCAGTAGCTCTGTGTTCCTGAAAATTATCCTGAACCAAAGCCAAGAATAATGTTCCTGGCGATAAACTGAAAAATCCCAGGATCAATAAGAGGGGGAAAACTAACCAGCCCTGGACCTGCAGGAATACCGGCACCAGCAATGCTGAGGCAAGCAGTGACAAATTTATGCTTCTCTTTCGGCCGATCCGATCACTCAGCGGTCCAATAAATAACGCGCCAACAACCCCTGATAATTCAAGAACGGTTAATGCTGCTCCGGCTATCCAGAGTTGAGCACCGGTTTGGACCATGTAAACAGGGAGGTAAGTACCCAGCGCGGTGGTTAATGTCGACCGCAGTATGATAACGATAGAGAGCGGAAAAAAGAATTGTTTAAATAGCAACAGGGCAGATCTGAGCGGCGGACTTTGTTGAGGTGAAAAATCCATTTTCTTGAATTGGATATACAATATCAAGCTGGTAGCCCAACCCAGGAGCATTAATCGGTAAAGACCATTTAGGCCCCAAACTGATACAGCCCAGACAACCAGGAGCGGACCTAAAGAACGACCGATCCCCCCTCCGGCCATGAACACACTTAAACCAAATCCTTTTCTTTCACCGGAGGCTCTGGCAACCAATCCGGGAGAAGAAGCATGAAACACGGTAGAGCTCAATCCGGATAAAAACAAGATCAGCGCTAAAGAATAAAATGAATTGGATATTCCAATGAGGCTCATCAGGCTGGCGGTTATTGCTGGTGCAAATATTACAAAATATTTTGCGCCGACACTATCGGCTAGATATCCAATTAAGGGATTCAGGATTGAAGGGATCCTGGTAAATGTTGCCAGCAGTCCGGCAGAGGTTAAGGATAACGAGAGGTTTTCTATCAGGGTCGGGAGCAGAGGTGCAAGGAATGAGGTGTATAGATCATGGAAAAGATGTCCTCCGGATATGACCAGAATCTGTTTTGAGGGCTTGTTGGCCTTAGTTTCTAGTTCGATCATTTTTGAGGACTTCCCGGTCTACAAGCAACGCTGAAAAAATTCAAAGCACCCCTGCGGGTGCTTTGGTGAGGAATAAAAATCAGTCTCTTAAAATTAATCAGGAAGAGCTACTTGATATATTTTGACATGCCCTTTCCTGCCCTTAACAATGATCGAGTCAAGTTTTTCCATCTTGTACTGCTCCGAAACAGCTTTGTAGATTTCCTCGCCAACGACGATGCGATTTGGGCCCGCGAATGGGTTCATGCCCTTGGCAACATTTACCAGGTCTCCCAAAACTGTGAATTCCACACGTTCACTGGTACCGACGTAACCGACCACAGCCCTTCCAGCGTTAAGACTTAATCTCAAGTTGAGGGGTTGGTCAAATTCATTTGAAAGAGATTTCATCCGATTTATGATAGCAACGGCTGCTTCAACAGATTTCTGTTTGTGATTAGGGTTTTCATCTGACATTCCAAATACTGACAGTACGCCATCACCCAGGTACCTGACGACTCCATAATATTCAAAGATAATATTGGTGATTTCGAGGTAATACTTATTAAGCATTTTGCCAAAATCCTGGGCTCCCATGGTTTCTGCCAAACCAGTTGAGTCAGTAATATCAGCAAAAAGCACTGAGATTTTACGCTCTTTTAATCCCGGTAATGTGCCATGCAGATCATAGTCCCTTAGAACGTAGTCAACTTCTTGAGGTGATACAAAACGCTGGAACATTTGCCGTAAACTCTGTTCCTGCTGAACTTTATTCAGCAAGTTCACCCGCTGGATTGTCAGGGCAGCCTGGTGGCTGATTGCGATCGCGACCTGGAGATCTGTATTCGTAAAAGGCCGGGAATCGGGCTTTGATTTATACATATAAATCAAGCCTATCACATCGTTTCCGGTCATGATCGGGACACATAAAGCTGAACGGATTTTTAGCAGAGTTGCGCTTTCGCTATCAGATTTCGCGTCGCTCAGTGCCATATCAGGAATCACAACTGCTGATTTTTCCTCTATAGCGGATACTGCTAGTGTTGATGGAAAACCAAATTCCTCCATCTGGTCAAATTGTTCTTTGAGGATCACCTTGCATTTATCAGCGCCCATGGCCTGTTTCATCAGGAAGGCAATTTCTTCAAGGCAGTCTGCCAGGTTCATGATGGTATTGAGCCGTTCAGAAATCTGATACATTAACACAGTGTGGTGGTCCAGGGCTTCGAGTAAACGTTCCCTGGTAAATTTTTGAGGACCTTTAACAGTATCGAGGGGTTCGTCGGTTCCCCGGATCACAACATTGATCGTAGAGCTTCCGATCCTGATCATATCCAGGTGCTGCAGACGGTAGGTATACGAGAGGCGGCGCCGATTGATATAGGTTCCGTTTGTGCTTGAGAGGTCCTGCAGAAGAGCGGTATCTGTGCTCCTGTTGTAATCGATCCGGGCGTGCTGCCTGGAGGCGGATGGTTCGGCGATCACGATATCGTTATTTGGATGGCGGCCGATCGTGTTTCCACCAGGTTTGAGGGTGTATTTTTGAGGTTCTTTTCCTGGTACACGGATAGTTAACAACCACATAGATATTTTCCTCAATAACGGAATCGCTTTATCTGTGCTGATTATAACCCAGGAATTGGCTTGAAAGAAAGAAAAAAACTTCCAAATATATTAGGTATTAGGAAGTTTTTTCAGAGATCTAATCGTAGTCGCTCTTAGGATATCTGTTCAAAATGATCGACATTGAAAACCATGATAGTACCGCGTTTCCTGAATGGGTTTACGCAGGGAGTGCACTCCTGGCTGATTAGATTGATCACGTCTTCCACATCGTCTTCATCGACGCCAGCAATTAATGTGCTGCTTCCCCGCCGCAGTAACCCTCCTGTTGAATCAATTAATGTCAGCGGGTGACCTGAATCATGCAGGGATCTCATTACGGTGCTTGTCTCAGAGTCTTCTAAAATAGCTAAAATCATTTTTTTAGTCATGTGCCACCAATGAAAAGTCCTTGATTTTTAATACATAGATTGTAACTCGGGCGTGTGCAGGATCGGTAATTTCAGCTTGTGGAATTTGGCGTCTAATGATATCAAGGCATTTTGACACTTTATCTGCCTCAACACCAATCATCAAAGTGGTAATTCCTCCAGTTAATAGGCCGGTAGTAGAGGCAAACTGTGTTACCCGATAATCATTTTCAAGAAGGGTATTAGACACTTCATCGCTCAGGTTCGCAGGCATGATTGCCAGGATCATTTTCATGACTAAATTTCCTTGTAGCGCTCTACATTAAGAGTAAACACGACAGCCTTGGATCGCTTTTGATCGCTTAAGTCTCCATCAACCTCAGCAGGAATCTGGACCTGTCCGGTTGTTGCCTCTTTGATAATTGCCTGGATCTTTTTCTTTGATCCAGCAGGTATCCCAATCAAGAGGGTGGCGTTTTTTCTGCCCAGGAAACCACCCGTGCTGGCTATGTGGGTGACGGGATAACCGAAGGGCCTAAGTAGGGTCGTTACTGCCTCGATATCCCGTTCTTGAATAATGACTGTCAGTAATTCCTCTATTTTTCGGATCTCTCCCATTCGCAAAGAAAAGACCAGATCGGACAGATCTTCGGTCAATGAAAAGTCAATTTCTTGAGCTAATTTTGAAAACGTCTCTTCAGAGATATTCCCATTTTGAAGCATGGTCCTCAGAGCTGCTCTTTCGCTGTTGAGCGCTTCCTGAATAGCAGATTCCAATTCCCTCGATTCAACATTTGGATAGGCATGTAATGCGCTGGCTGCAGCTGCGGTCAGCGATTCTGCATGAGAATCTATCGGCTTTGAGAGAATGTTCCAAACATGGCGGGATAGTAGTCCATCGTGATACATGGAGTCTAAATGCCGGGAAGCTGCCCGGGCCATTGCGATCCTGGCGTTCAAGCTCTCATACTCTTCCTGGGCTTCGTTTTTCTTGATCAGACCCATCCGATTGATGAAAGGTTTCATTGTTAAACCCTGGATGAGCAGAGTGAATAACACAACTCCGAATGCCATCGATTTGAGAACTGTGACTTGTTCTCCCAAGCTCTCAGGCAAGCTCAAAGCGAGGGCAAGGGAAATCGCGCCTCGCAATCCTCCCCAGAAAAGAACATGTTTATACCTCAGCGGAGTCCCTGCTCCAATCCAGGACAAACCATAAATAGAAGCGGCCCGCGCGACCAGAACAGCCAGGATAGCCCACAGGATCGCTTGCCAATCCGTGAGCAGTATGTTGATGTCAATTTGCAAACCTATCAGCAAAAACACAAACGAGTTAGCCAGAAAAGCAGCGTATTCCCAAAAATTAAAAACGAGAATACGTGTTGTTGGAGCCATGCGTTGAGGTCCTAGATTACCGCTTACTATTCCTGCGGCAACAACTGCCAGCACTCCACTGACATGAAATTGCTCAGCGACTATGTATGAACCAAATGCAAGGACAGTGGTTAAAGTTGTTGTGATCAAGGAATTATCGACTATGCTGATTGTTAGGGAGATGATCAGCCCGAGCACCAGTCCAATAATTAAACCTCCACCAGATACAATCAAGAAATTAAAGATGCTTTCACCAAGGTTGAAATACCCGGTAATCGCAACAGTTAACATTAAATTAAAAATAACAATGGCGGTGCCATCGTTAAACAGGCTTTCACCTTCCAGAAGCAATTGCAAGCGGTGGGGGACTCCCAGGCTCCTGAATAGAGCAACAACCGCAACAGGATCTGTCGCGGCGATCAGTGAGCCGAACAGCAGTGCAGTTACGAGGGAAAAATCCGCTCCCCAATAAAGCACTCCACCGACAAGGAAAGTCGTTAGCAGGACCCCTGGTATTGCCAGGCTCAAAATTGGAGCAAGATCTCTGACTAAATCTTTGGTCTTTACCTGGAAGGCGGCTTCAAAAATGAGGGGTGGAACCAAAATACCCAGGAATAATTGAGGACTGACATTGATTTCCTGCTGACCTACAAAGGCTAAGACAAGGCCAATCAGGACCAATCCTGCCGTATAGGGAACACGCACGCGCTCAGTGATGAATGCCACCAGGGAGGCTATCAAAAGTAATCCTACTGCAATTTCAATTACCGGCAACTCATCGGATTCTTCAGATGGTTCTTGTTTTTGGATTCCTTCAAGGTCTGTGGATAGCAGATTGTGTGGACTTGCTGCCGCGGCGCTGGTGGTGTCGAGAACTGCGGTTAATAATATCGCAGTTATTATAATGAGGAATGAAGTCAGCGAAATTAATGATGGTTTAAGTTTAAACATGAAAGCCTCTGGAAGATCAGGGAACAGAAATTAGGGGTGCCCCTTCCCAAAAAGAATAGCGGAATACCTCAGATAAAAATAAATTCCTTTCACCAGAGGTCATTAATCTGGACTGAGCATTGTCAATAAACTGGATGGAAATCAACCTTGTGTTGATGTGAACACCTTCATAAAAAAAGTGAAGATCAATAAACGCTTGATCTTTATGGGCATGTTCACTTGGATTATACTTCGCAAGATACCATTGGTCAAAAAACAAATTACCCAAACCGTAATGTACGAACGCTGTTCCTGTATAATCAAATGCTTGGGGATGATGGGCCTGGCTCCCGCTAACGATTGTAGAACCTGCAGCTGCCAGGCGACCGAAATCATAACGTTGGATTGCTATCGAATAGAAAGAATCCACTTCTTCGTGTTGCATTGTTGTTATCACAATATAACCGGCAGCTGACAAGCGGCTGATCTCGGATTCCATCCAGGGATAATCGCATCTAGACGCTCCTGGTTTCACCTCAGTGGCTGAAGCATATTTGGCATGCACTTTGCCATTGCAGCCTATAAATGCAAATTTATTTCCATTGTGTTCGATAAATGCCGGGTCCAAACCAAGCTGGAGATTTTCTCCCCCTCCGTATGTTAACCAACCCCGGGCGTGATAGAGATCCAGGGTGTGGTAGATCGCTTCATCTCCCCAATCACTAAAATGATCTCCGCTTAGCTCAACAATATCAGTACCAATTTCTTCTAGTAGTCCGATATAGCTATCTTTTGAGCAAAAATAGAGAGAGATCTGATTTGAATCCGGCGTAGGACAATCTTCTCCAAAGGGGACTTCGTTACTGATGTGTGTAATGCTTGCGCTTGACAAGATAGCTTTGATATTTTCTGCTGGATAGGTGATGCCATTTTCCTCCATTAATGCCGCCGTATCTCTGACCAGGGCGGTCACGCCTGTAAGAGCTACTGAGGAAAATTTCCCCGGGTCGAAATTTGTGATGAAGGGGGGGAGTTCAAGGTCATCCTGGGAAATATTTGTCGTTTCTACTTTAATTGGAATTGTTAAAAAGTAGACTGAGTTATCAAATGCAGTGCTCAGGGGATCGACGCCATCTATTGCCAGCACTTTCCATTCGATCGCAAGTGCTTCAAAAGGAATTATTGCGAGCGAGCCAGGGTTTTCTATAATTCTGGAATGAAGCTCAGTGTCTTCGACTACTTCAACACTACTGAAATCAGTCTCCCCGAGGATCAGGGATAATGCTGATTTTGTTTCAGCGGTAAGGTAAATCTTGTTATAGGTATCAGAATGGTCCTCAGTGTTCCAGATCGAGGTTATGACTGACTCAGAGATCTCCTCAGTCATGGATTGGAAGGGAACCACAACGAGATAGATGAGGGATCCCATGCTTTGACCAGCATCAGCAGAAAAATGGACCAATGCCTGGGATTTAGTTTCAGTGACTTTAAGTAAATCCTGGGTGCTGATTTGCTCTTGGATCAATTCTGGGAAGGCTGGATCTATCCAGGTAAGGTACGGCGGTTGGATTATTTCCGGGGTGATCTGGGGTACAGAGGTGGATGTTTCCGGAAGGTAAATATCAACGATAACTTCCTGGGAATTGTTTTCCGGAATCAGCTGACAGCTGGAGATCGCTAGGGCGAGTAATAACAGATAGAATGTGGTTCTAAGCTTCCCGGGATGAGTGATTCTTGAGATGAACTGAGATCGGTCCATTTTAATATGCCTGACAAATTTTGAGTAATCTTTCTCCATCCATTCTTTTTGCGCCAAAGGGGCAGTTTGCCTTTCGCTGGGATTCAAAATAGCTACCTGTTAGACCGGCAGCTGACCTTGAGGTTGCCAACCAGAGCGGGGTCTGAGCACCCTCTGCTGGTGTTTGACTCCCGCCAAATCCCAAGTCATTGCTTAAAGCTGAATTTACATCTCCAGGATGACAACAATTAATCGTAACATGTTCAGGGTTAAATTGCTCAGCGCTGATTGGTGTCAGCATGCGGTTTGCCTGTTTCGACTGCCGGTATGCTAGATGATTGTCATAGGGCCTTTTTTTGAATTCAAGGTCGGAGAAATCCAAACCGCCAGCCCAATAGCTGGCGATATTTACAACCCTGGCCGGAGTTGAATGATTCAGGATATCGGAAAAATATTTGGTCATCCAATAATAACCCAGAACATTGGTAGCAAATTGCAGCTCAATACCAGCTTTTGTTTCTTGTCTTGCCGGAGGCGCTATAGCTGCGTTATTTATTAATAGGTGGAGGGGCATGTTCCATGATTTGGCCAAAGAAATGATGCTTGTTTGATCAGATAGGTCAACAATTCGGTAGATAACGCTTGCGTCAGGATTGGTTTTTCTTATTTGAGATACCAAATTTTCAGCTTTCATTTGGTTCCGGATCAAGAGAACAACCTGATAATCCAATTCTACCAAGCCAGCGACTATCGCCTGGCCGATTGAGCCGGTAGCTCCTGTGACAGCTGCCACTTTTCTAGATTTAGCCGGGTTGGACATGAACATCTCCTGACACTAATAACGTCAATAGTTTAGCTTAACGAACCAACCAAGTCAACCAGACCTTTGCCCGGATCGGTTAGGATTGGTGTTAAAGGTATAATTGAAAAATAGTTCTAAAACTTAAACTAAGTGGTTGGGTATCCAGAGACTATTGCATGGAAATTAGTAAATATATCGAAACGCTTTCTGATAAGTATTCCCAGGTTGACAAGGAGCTTCTTCAACGGGCTCTTGATGCTGCTGAAAAAGCTCACCAAGGACAAGAACGCGCGTCAGGTGAACCATACATTAATCACTGTAAAGCTGTCGCATCCATTCTGGCAGAAATGCATGTGCCACCAGCTGTAGTTGCAGCTGGATTGCTTCACGATACGGTTGAAGACACAGGGATCGATTTCAGCGAGCTGAAAAGAGAATTTGGTTCAGAGATATTTGACCTTGTTCAGGCAGTGACCAAGTTAGGATCTCTTCCCAGAGTTTCAAGTATAGATGCAAAAAAAAGCGCAGGAACTAAGGGCAGAAAGCAAAAAACAACGGACGATGACGAGTTAAAGCAATGGCGGGCAGAGCTGGCGACAGAAAATCTCAGAAAAACCTTCCTGGCCATGGCAGAAGACCCCCGGGTAGTGTTAATTAAGCTGGCGGACCGTCTCCATAACATGAGAACACTGCGGTATTTACCGGAAGAAAAACAGCAGCGAATCGCCCGGGAAACAATGGACCTTTTTGCACCTCTTGCCAGCAGAATTGGCATCTGGCAAATGAAGTGGGATCTGGAAGATTTATCATTCCGATATCTTGAACCTGAAGTCTATCATGAGATAGCAAAGCTGCTGGATGAGAGCCGTTCTGAAAGAGAACGAAAAATGAAGAAAATCACTTCCAAGATTACCAAGATCATGAGCCAGGCTGGTATGTCTGCTGAAGTCTCAGGACGGCCAAAACACATCTATTCCATCTATAAAAAAATGAAAGGAAAGAAAATCCCTTTTGAGCAGCTATCTGATATTCGGGGAGTCAGGATTGTTGTCGGTTCTGAAGAAGAATGTTATGCGGCAGTAGGTATTGTTCATCAGCACTGGCGCCCGCTTCCTGGTGAATTTGATGATTATATTGCTGCGCCAAAACCGAGTTTGTATCAATCGATTCATACTTCGGTAGTCTACGATGACGGCAAAACCCTAGAAGTACAGATCCGGACTCCAGAAATGCACAGTAAAGCAGAATTTGGAATTGCTTCCCATTGGAGATATAAGGAAGGACAAAAAAGGGATAAGGATTTTGAACAGCGAGTGGCTTACTTGAGGCAGATGCTGGAGTGGCAAAGCGATGTAGAATCCGCCCAGGAATTCGTAGATGGCTTAAAGAATGAAGTATTTGGAGATCGGGTCTATGCGTTCACTCCCAGGGGGGACATACTGGATCTTCCCGTTGGAGCAACGCCGATCGATTTTGCCTACAACATCCATACAGAGGTGGGTCACCGCTGCCGCGGAGCAAAAGTAAATGGCAGGTTGGTTTCCCTTGATCACAGGTTAGCCACAGGGGACCAGGTAGAAATACTAACAGCTAAAAGAGGCGGCCCCAGTCGGGATTGGCTCAACGAGAACCTTGAATTGGTAAAAACAAAATCAGCCAGGGGAAAGATCAAGCGCTGGTTCAAATTGCAGGAAAAAGACCAAAACGTTGAGAGCGGAAAAATAATGTTGGACAAAGAAGCCGGTAGACTTGACCTGGGAACTGGCTTGGATTACGTGGGCCTGGCCAAAAATTTCAATTACGATACACAAGAGGATTTATTAGCAGCAATCGGATGTGGAGATATTTCGCTGGGAAGGGTTGTTCATGCTCTTGTCATATCGAAAGATGATGATATTGGTGGGTTTCCAACTCAGGTACAGACTGAAATCAGCCGGGAAACCTCTGGCGATATCACAGTTGTGGGATTAAAAGGCGTTAAGAACCAATTAGCGGGCTGTTGTAATCCTACCCCGGGAGACGAAATTGTGGGATTTATTACCAGGGGCAGGGGGGCGACTATTCATCGCATGGATTGCAGAAATATATTAAACGCTAAAGATCGAGAACGCCTGGTCGATGTTTCCTGGGGATCGCCTGTGAGAACATTCCCTGTTCCTATCATTATCAAAGCTTACGATCGGGAAGGCTTGACGAAAGATATCGCGACAGTATTGTCGAATAATGGTGTCAGCCTGATGGATTTAAGCGTTGAAGTTGATAATAATCAAGGCGAAGCCGTTTTTAACCTTGTTCTAGGGGTCAAAAATGTCACAGATCTAAGAAAGACCCTGGACTTATTGGAAAGAATAAATAATGTTTATGAGGCAAGACGGATCCGCGCGATCTAACCAAGGTGTTTTTTCGAGCTGCCTGATTATTGAGTGAGTATTTTCAAGATAGCAAGAGTTTCATTCTTTCCGCCAGAGCCTTTTTCTCCACCCGGACCAACGCAGGAAGGACAGCCACTTTCGCAGGGACATTTAGATATTAATTCCACTGCCTTCTGGAGGAGGTTGTGTTCCTCATCATATAACTTTTTGCTGAATCCGATTCCACCCGGTGTGTACTCATAAAGAAGAGCTATTGGACGGTTATCAGTAAAAGGTGATTGGAAATCAGTATAGACTCCTAGATCTCCAGGATCACACATCAACAGCAGGGGAGCCAAGCCGTGGAGGACATAGCCGAGGCCGCTGATCCCGCTATTTACCCGAACTACCGATTCAGCTCTCTGGTGGCACCTCGGACATAAACTAACAAGATTATCCAATTGGTTCGCCTCTTCGGACTCGATAAAACTGCGCATAGGCAATTTATGATGGACATGAAGAGATGCGCTACTGGAATGTTTTCCGCAAATCTGGCAGGTATTTTTGTCCCTGAACAGGACGGACTGGCGGATATTGTCCCAGTCGGGACCATAATCGTTAGGACTGCTGGACCAGACGCCTTCATTTTTTAGATACTCTTCTGTATTTTGGGAGAGAGTTATCCAGAAACCCTGCGTTGAAAGTGTTGTAGGCGGCAAATCTAACGAATCTCGCGAAAGAATTTCATACTGGTCCCATTTGATTTTTTTGAATCCAGTTACCTGTGAGGTAATCTTGATATCACCTCTGTATTTTCTAGCACCAGATATTTTCTCATCTGAATGCAGGCTTATGATTTCAAACGATGTTTGTTGTTCTGATTCAGTGTAATAGTCATTTGCTGCAGAAGAAAGGTGGGCGACATTTTCATTTAAATCAAGCTGGTCAACCTGGTAAGTTTCTCCTTCATGAAGATAGATAGCTCCAGGGTGGACCATCCAATATGCGCTTTCCAGATCAACCGTTCCCAGGCTGATTGTTTTATTTTCTGGCGACAATAATTTCAAAACGATCTGTGCGGTTGATGCTGTTCTGAGAGAGATTTCTCCCGCGGGATACTCATCGGACATCCAATAAAAACTTGATTGTGATTGGTGGACCTTGCCTGAATTTGCAATAACTTCGAGGATTTCCCTGGTTTGGTCAATTGTAAAATTGCCATAGCTGTTGGACTCAGTGAAGGGGAGCTCGTAAAGAGCGCATCTGAAATGATCCAGAACAATTAATAGGTTATCGGGATTGATGAGGGCATTTTCAGGATTAGTGGAAAAGAGATATTCTGGATGGTCGGCAAGATACTGGTCCAGTGGTGCGCTTGATACAACCAGGATTGACAATGATTCTTTTTCTGTCCGGCCTGAGCGGCCTGCTTGCTGCAATGTTCCAGCGATAGTACCCGGATATCCAGCCAGGACTGCAGCATCCAAACCGCCAATATCCACCCCAAGTTCAAGTGCATTTGTGGCTGTAACTGCCTGGACATTCCCTGTTTTTAATCCAGTTTCGATCGATCTCCTCTGAGATGGCAAATATCCGCTTCGATATGACTTGATTGAATTGGAATAATCCGGCAGCATTTTACGTAATTCTGAAACCATGAACTCGATCGATCTTCTTGATCTTCCAAATAATATAGTCTGCAGCCCGGACTGGATTAAATCGTCAGCCAGCCGCAGCGATTCTCGCTGCATGCTGGCCCTCAAGCCCAATTTTTGATCAACGATGGGAGGATTATAAACTAGAAAATGTTTTTTACCTCTGGCGGAGTTATCCTCGTTGATGACAGTAACATCGTGTCCGATAAGTTGAGTTGCCAGCTCGCGAGGGTTTCCTATTGTCGCAGAAGTCAGGATGAACTGCGGTGACACTCCGTAATGATCTGTAATTCTCTGGAGCCTTCGAAAGACATTTGCTACGTGTGATCCGAATACACCTCTGTAAGTGTGAATCTCGTCAACTACAATATATTCCAGGCGCGAGAAAAACTCAATCCATTCCAGGTGATAGGGAAGAATGCCAAGATGGAGCATGTCAGGGTTGCTGACGATAATTTGTGCTTTCTTGCGAATTGATTTCCGTTGGTGTTTTGGAGTATCTCCATCGTAGGCTTCTACAATCAGATTATCAAACTTGTTTAAGAACGACAATTGATCGTGAGCCAGGGCTTTTGTAGGATACAAAAATAAAGCTCTCGATTCGCTTGATTTTGATAATCTATCAATGATTGGCAGGCTGTAAGCCAGAGTTTTACCTGATGCCGTGCCTGTTACAAGTGCGATATTTTTACCAGATTTAGACTCCAGCCAGACTTTATGCTGATGGTTGTAGAGAGAAGGAAAACCCAGCTCATAAAGGCGATTCTGGAGACGGGCATCAAGGTCGGGGGGATATTCGCAGGTAGCAGGTATGCGCGCTGGAATGATCTGCCAGGCAGACAGATTAGGGCCGATTGATGGATCGGATTTCCAGCGGGCGAGCAAGTCTGAGATCGACATTAGCGATTAACTGCTGTGAAAGATAATCATAAATTGGTGAGTAGAGCGAATTTTGTCATAGAGTGGATTAACAGCTTGCGATATATGCTTATCATTAATTTCTTTATTAAGCTTCAATATTTGGCTTAAGATTTGTGGTGCCAAATGTTTCTGCCATATCCTGGCGGAATTGTTGGGTGTAGAGACGGTGATAAAACCCCTGGAGTTTAATTAATTCTTTGTGTGATCCCACCTCGGAGATCGAACCGTCTTTTATATACAGGATACGGTCAGCTTTTCTGATCGTTGAAAGGCGGTGAGCAATAATAATGCTAGTCCTATCTTCCATCAGATGTTCCATACCTCTTTGGATCATTTCTTCTGTGATCGTATCGACTGAACTGGTTGCTTCGTCCATGATGAATATTTCAGGTTTTCTAAGCACTGCCCGGGCTAAACTGATCAACTGTTTCTGGCCAACTGAAAGCAAGTTTCCGCCTTCACCAACCTCTTCCTGATAGCCGTGCTCCAGGGCAGTAATGAAGTCGTGTGCACCAGACAGCTTGGCAGCAGAAATAATTTCATCCTTGGATGAAGATAAGTTTCCATACTGGATATTTTCTTCTATGGAACCGGAAAATAAATGGGGCGTTTGTAAAACAATCCCGATTCGGGATTGGATCGAATCCTGGGTTAAATTCGTATAGTCATGCCCGTTTATGTAAATAATTCCTTCTCTGGGTTCAAAAAACCGGCATAATAAATTAACAATGGTTGATTTTCCTCCACCAGTTGGTCCTACAAGAGCAATAGTTTCACCCTTTTTAATTGTTAATGAGAAATCGTTGAGGACTATTTCATCATTTTCGTAGTAGAAACAGACCTGGTCAAAGATGATTTCACCTTGAAGTGTATCCGCAGCAATAGAACCTGGCTTGTTGACAATATCAGGCTTCGAATCGAGTAAAGAAAATATTCTTTCAGCAGAAGCTATAGATCTTTGTAGCTCGGCATAGACACGGGCGAGGTCCTGAATTGGCCAGATCATAAAAGTTATATAGGATATAAATGCCTGAATCCCGCCGATCGATATTCCCCCGATCTCAGCCTGCAGACCACCATACCAGATGACAGCTCCTAAGGAAATGGCGCTGATCACCAGAACAATCGGCAGGAATAAGGCTGATAGCCAGGCTGCTCTGTATCCAGACTGATACATTTGCTCAGTGAGATCGCCAAATTCCTCCATGTTTTGTTCTTCTCGACTGAACGCTTTGGTGACTTTGACACCAGTGATGTTCTCATTATATGAACCTGTAATTTTTGAATTGAATTTACGGACCTGGCGAAACTCGACCAATACTTTTTTCTTGAATTGGGCGGCAACCACAATCAATATGGGCATAATGGCCAAAACGATCAACCCCAACCGCCAATTGATGGTGATCATAAAAAAGGAAGCTGTGATGATATTAAGTGCGCCCCAGACCATATCCAGAAAACCCCAGGTTATTAATTGGGCGACTCTTTCAGAATCTGAAGTAACTCTGGACATTATCCAGCCAACAGGTGTTTTGTTGTAATAGGACAAAGATAGGGTTTGAAGATGATTGAACATCTTCTGTCTGAGGTCATATTGGATCTGTTCCCCAAGGTTTCCAGCGAGATAGATAAAGACAAAAACGAAAGAGGCCTGGAGAACGATCAAGCTTCCGTATTGGATCAGGATCTTATAAAGGACTGTAAAGTTTCCAGATCCAATGCCCTCATCAATAATCCTTTTACTTAAGAGGGTAAAATACGAATCCAGGAATGAGACCAAACCAATTGTCACGATGAATCCCAGGACCCAGGTTTTGTAAGGTCGGATCTGTTTGAGGATCCTCAGGGCGATAGATCCCGTGAAGGTGCCTGAAAATGATTCTTCTTCGAATCTGGTTGACTCTGCCATATATTATCTCATGTGCCTAGTTCAAGTTCTTGTTGGAGCGCAAGGTCAATTCTAGTTTGAATATCAAATATTTCTTTATATTTTCCTGGTAAATTGATTAAATTCTGATGGATACCCTGCTGGATGATTTTTCCTTCATGAAGAACAAGGATCAAGTTTGCCTGCATTAAGCTCTGAATCCGGTGAGCTATAATAAAAGTTGTTCTCCCTTCCATCAGGCTGTCCAGTGCTGTGTGGATCTTGGCTTCAGTTTCTACATCAACAGATGATGTTGCGTCATCAAGTATCAGAATTTTAGGATTCATCAGGATCGTTCTGGCAATAGCAATCCGCTGTTTTTGTCCTCCAGAGAGAGTGACCCCTTTCTCGCCAACTAGTGTGTCGTAGCCCTGATTGAACGAGAGGATAACATCGTGTATGGCAGCAGCCTGGCTGGCTTCAAAAATTTCTTGGTCTGACACTTGGCGATGCACACCATAGGTGATATTTTCTTTTATCGATCTGCTGAATAGGAATGGTTCCTGTTCGACAACACCAATTTGAGAACGTAAAAACGCTCTAGGATAGGATTTCAGATCGATTCCATCAAGAGTTATCAGGCCGCCCGTATAATCATAAAATCGGGGCAATAGATTGACTAACGTCGTTTTCCCTGAGCCGGGGCCGCCAAGTAAAGCGATCATCTGGCCAGGCTGGCATTTGAAACTTATTTTGTCGAGGACAATTGTCTGGTCATCATAGGCAAACGAAACCTTATTGAACTCGAATTCCCCAGCTACGCTGTTGGAATCCGGAATATAATCGCCGGTCGTCAGCGGTTCTCTTGGCTCCTTGACAACCTCGAGGATCCTGTCATAGGACACCAGTCCTGTTGACATCTGTACTATTAACCTGCCAAGGTTTCTGATCGGCCAGATCAGCCAGATCAGCATTCCCGCATAGGCCAGGTAAGTACCAATAGAAATTTCTCCATTGATAGCCATCGACGCACCAAGATAATATCCAAATAGCATTTGAGCACCAGTCAAAATGTCGGAAAATGGCCAGAAAAAAGCATGCATGGTAAAGAATTTTTTCCCCCTGGCGTACTTGGCTTTATTCTCTGTCTCGAATTTTTTTTCTTCAAAATCCTGTCTCGCGAAAGCTTTGACTACTCGAACACCAGTCAGATTTTCCTGAAGGATATTGGACAAGACAGCTTCTTGATCCTGGTATTCCTCATAGACTTTCGAGATTTTCCTGAAAAAGATCAAGGAGGAACCTACAGTCAGGGGTACAACAATCACGGAAAGCAAGGCCAGCCGGACATTGAGTGATAATAAAACGCCGAGATTGACCAGGAACAGGAGCAATATCCGGCCCATGCCTATAGCTCTATCAGCAAAGAACAGTCTGACTGCGTCAACATCTGAAGTTGTCCGCTGGATTAGTTCACCAGTTTTGGTTTTGTCATGATAGGAAAAGGAAAGTCTCTGGATATGATTGAAGAGATAGTTCCGGATCCGCTGGGCGATTGCTTCCGAGGTTTTGGCTGCCAGGCGACCGCTGATATAGGTAAATACTCCTTGTAGGGCTGCTAATCCAAAAAAGGAAAGTGCAATCCATGGGATGTATTGCCTGATATCATCCCGGGCTACAATAGCGTCAATAAACCTTCCAAGGACAAGGTAAATGCCTGACCGGAAAGCAGCTGCAAATCCCAGACTTATTGTCGCGATAAAGTATATCGTTCGGTAGCCGCTCAATAAATTCCATAGTCCGAGCAGCTTATTTTCTGAGATTGTTTCCCTGATATCGAATTCTTCTTTTTCCTTAACCATAGTATGGCAAACTTTTTAAAGGGGAATCTTGATCGTAAAATTTTCTAATTGTAATGCTGGTTTGATTTTTCCCTGGGATATTTCGCTCAGGGCTTTTTCAAGTCGATCAAAAATTCTTGCTGGGGCAGAGAATTCGATCGAAACATTTTCAGCAAAAGCTTCATTTTCGATAATCCCTCCGAATGTTTTAATTAATCTTAATATTTGCTCATAAAGATTGTAGGGAGTCTCGATATGGGCGCGATGGAAGGAGGTTTTTTTAGCCTTTCTAACCCCTGCCAAAGCTTCCCTGGCACAATCGCCGTATGCTTTTACTAAACCCCCTGTACCAAGCTTGGTTCCTCCAAAATACCTGGTGACGACCAGGACTAAGTCTCCTAATCCGCTTCCTGAGAGAACAGCGAGTGCTGGTCTGCCCGCAGTCCCTCGTGGTTCACCATCATCGCTGCAATGGGAGATGATGGATTTTCCATGCCCGATAATATACGCCGGTACATTATGGGTTGCGTCTGAATAGAGCAGGACTTGCGCGGCGATAAACGCTTTTGCCTCTGCCACAGAAATAGCTGGTCCGATAGAGGCGATAAATCTTGAATTAGCGATTTTCAATTCAAGGCTGAAATCACCTGCCGGAACGATACAATCTCCCATATCTTAGTTCCTTTCAATAACGAAGGGCAACTTATTGTACAACAGGCTGGAGTGGCTGGAAAGGTTACTATAGGGAGTCTTTGGTCAAGACTGAGAGAATTAGCGCGGGGGAATAAACAGGCGTTGCGACATTAATTGCGATAAATTTCTCTGTTTTTTATATGGTAGACGACTTTACCGATGATATCTTTGGAATGCACAGGACCTATCCTGGCTGAACCTATGCTGTCGGGATCTGTACCAGCGACAATGATGGATTTACTGTCTGGATCGATTGCGATCACTTTTTTGATCAGGATCCCAAATTCAGATTGATTAAAAACTATCGTATCCCCCAATTTTAGTTTATTGATTATCCGAAACACCTTGAGCGAGATTACATAGTCTCCAGGCAAAAAAAATGGTGACAGGCTCTTGCCTGTCACCTTGATGAACTTGATCATTAAAGATCCGGGTAGACCATTTCTAAGCCAGGCGCGTAAGGCGCTTTTGCTTTTTTAGTCTTGACTTCTTTGATTGACCAGAAAATATTCGCAAATTGATTGGTGGCCTCTACTAAAGCGAGCCCATGGTTGCGGTCCGATGTCTGGCGGCATTTTGATCCAAGCTGCATGATTTTGTGAACCAATCCAGGGAGTTCTGGATATTTCTCAACATGGATATCTTTGATGAAATCGCCCCAGATGATCCGGATTTCATGCTTAACTTTTTCAGCATGGGTTTCCTTAACAGAGATGTACCGGGCCATTGAGTTGTGGAAATCAGCCCGGGATTTCTCATCACCATCGGCCAACGCTGACATCAAATCCAACATGCGGACGACCGTCAGAGCGTCAATTTGGGCAGCTATTGGATCGTAGATACCGCAGGGTACATCGCAATGGGCCTTCGCAACCAGAAAGGGGCTGATTTGATCGATAGTTCGAAACAGTTTATATAGCATCTGATACTCCTTAAGTGGCTTCTTTATTTTCCATCTGATTGTATCGTAACAGCAACCGTAATTCCGTTATAGCTTTATTAATAATATATTTTGAGCTGAGATTACTCAATGAACTTCACCCTCGACTTGACCTTCGACTAGATTTTCCCAGGGATAATCTTCAGTGCCTTTTGCAGCTGCCCTGTATGCTGGATCATCTGCTAAGAATCCACGGTATTGTTCCGGGAGTAAGTTTGCTATGGATTTCATCAGGTCCAAGCCTATCTGATCAAGCTGCTCCCTCTTTTCTCTTCCTCGACCTGTTGCGATGAACGGACCAACTGGTTTTCCTATCCTGACAACTGCTTTGGGCCTATTCCCTAACCTCACAGGAAAGATTTCATTCAGTCCGAATATAGCCAGCGGCAAGACCCGGGCTCCTGTTTGGGAAGCGAGAAATGCGGCTCCAGGTCGGGCTGGCCTCAGCACCTCAGCCCAGCTCCCACCCTCGGGCATGATGCATAAAACGCCATTTTGATTGAGGACCTCTTCAGCGGCCCGCAATGCGAAACGGGATCCAGTACCGCGAAATACCGGGTAATAGCCCCAAAGTTGAGGTAGCGATTGAACTATTTTCGGAGCGTGGGGAAATTCTGCACCACCAACAAATTCTAACGGATAGGGGAGAGTCCTTAGAACGGCAACCGGATCAATAAAACTGAAATGGTTGCCAATCACCAACAGAGGACCAGATTCAGGTAAGTTCTCTTTACCCTGGATTTCGAAATCACTCAGGATGCCAAAAGCGGCTTTTGCCAGGAGTTTTAAGAAACCTCTGACAAATTGCCGCCTTGGATAAACGATATTATCTTTCATGATTTTATATACTTCTCTGTTGGATCATTTACGCCGAGCAGTATAGCCAACCCGAGGAGCAAGAAGACAGCAATCGATGCTATGGCAACTCGCTGTCCTGCTTGTTCGGCGATCAATACTGAGAGACCGCGGGAGTTCTCATACCAGCGGGCAGCTTCGAAAGCGATGAACCCGTAAACAGTTGGTCCAATAAAGGAAGATGTTCTGCCAGTCACAGCAAAGAAACCGTAAAATTCAGCACTTCTGCCTTCAGGTGCAAAATAGCCTACCAATGTGCGGCTGACGGACTGGACTCCGGTCAGGGCAAAGCCAGCCAGAGCGCCAATGATGTAGAATTGGGTCAGATTCTGGGCGAACAGCATCCCGAAGATCACAAATGTCATCATCAGGATCGAATAGATCAACGAGCGCTTAAAGCCGAGTTTGTCACCGGCATAACCAGCAACATAAGCTCCCAATACACTTGTGATTTGAACAATAATCATAAATATTATTAATTGGGTTTGATCCATTCCGAACAGGACAGCTCCAATGATGGAAGCAAAGTTTAGCGCCATCAAGATCCCGTCGTTATAGACGAGGAAGGAAATGATGAAGCGCAAGAAATCCTTGTAATCGCCAAGGGCCTTGGCGGTGTCCGCTATCCTATTAAAAGCGTATGACAGGTACGTAGATCCCTCTGGAAGCTGGTTGGCTACTGCGCGCTCCTTAATCCACAGAAATGCTGGAATGGCTGCGGCAGCAAAATAGAGTGACGTAAAGACTAAGGCTAATCTGACGACTAAAGTTCCGCCGATTAGTACAATCAGGGGGAGCAGGATCAGCAGACACAAGATACCGCCGAGTGAACCGATTGCCCACCCATTGCCTGATACTCGACCACGCTCCGCTGGTTCAGTGATCTCTGGGAGCAGCGAGTTATAAAATACTTGGCCAGATCGATATCCAATTTCAGCTATGATGAAAAATAGCATTCCAATAAAAATATCACCTTCTTGCACGAAAAAAAGCAAACCTGTGAATACCCATGTAATGGCAGAAAATATCAGCAGGAAACGTTTTTTAGAGGCTGAAAAATCTGCAATAGCCCCCAGGATTGGAGCTATCACTGCGGTTGCTAACATGGCGATACCAACCGCGATTCCCCAATAGCGGGAACCTTCGGCGCCCCCAACAACCGTTCCTTTGAAATAAGCTGAATAAACAGCCAGGAGTATAACTGCGGCATAAGCTGAATTGCCGAAGTCATACAAATACCAGCCTAGATGTTCTTTGTTTATTTTTTTCTTCACACTCTTTTCTGTCATTTGGTCTCCTTGGAAAAAATATTATTGGGATATGATCCTATTAATCATATAAGCTGATTGTTTCTCCAGTCTGGTCTGGTCCCTCACCTGGTCAAAGTTTATCTGATCCAACCATTCATCATTATCAGGTCAGGAGGTAGTGCTGGTAGCTGGCAATCGTTGAAAAAAAAGATTTCTGCTCTGTGCGGTCCTTGAGCTGGCCAGTCTTTTTGCTCCTCTGCTGCCAGTGAGATCCAGAGACCTGGATTGTAGTTTGATATCTAATTGGTTCGACACCATAATATACACCTGATGTTTGGGGTAGTCTGCTAATAATAACTAATTTCTCCTTAGTTGGTTACAGATCCATTTCGTAGACGCGGTGGGTTTTGGCCCAATCCATTTTGAAATTTCTTGACTCCCCGAGGCTGCCATGATTGTCTTCCCTGACTTGAACTGTCTCGACGTGTTCGTATTTAAACTCCCGGAATGTTTTTTCAAGTTCGGTGTAGATGACTGCAGTTGAACCCAAACCCTGATATTCCGGCAAGATTCCGATTCCATTTGCATCCAGGTATTTGGTCCTTTTAAAATCCCTTAGTAGATGGATCCAACCAAAGGGATACATCCGGCCATTTGTTTTTTGAAGGCCACGAGAAATATTTGGATATGTGAATAAGAAGCCAATGACTTTGTTTCCATGGTAAACAAGTTTTATAAGTCGTGGGTCTGCAATCGAAAGCAAACGTTTTGCTATGACGATGATTTCATTTTCAGTGATAGGACTGAAACCTTCAGATCCACCAAACGCGCTGTTATAGACCTCTCTAAGTTCCGGAGCAGTTTCAAGGAGTTCATTTTTGGTTGTAAATTCCCGAACCCAAAAACCACTTCTTATTTTCACTTTTTCTGCAACTCTTTTTACTTTTTCTGACAAACCAATTGAAGTGTCTACAAAGCCAGAAAAATAATCAAATTTCTTGCTGAATCCCGCCAGGTGGACTAGTTTGTCGTAGTAAGGATAATTGTACGATATTCCAACTGCCGGAAGATAATCAAAACCCTTGACCAATAGACCAATTCCGTCCCCTTGGAGCAGGCCTTTAGGTCCGTAGATCTGGGTCAAATCTCGTTCCCTGGACCAATCAAACACTTTTGAAAACAGGGCGTTAGATATATCTGGGTTGTCTATGGACTCAAAAAAATAGAAATAGGCCGTCTTCGTCTTGTTGGCAGCATTAGCGCGATTATTCGTAATCACAGCGATGCGCCCATTAACTTTTCCATCTTGCTCAGATATAAAGAAATCCGCTTGAGAGTGTTGATAAAAAGGATGGGTCTCCTTATTCAATACAGCCCTTAATTCTGCTCGCATCTGGGGTACCCAGTAACGATTCTTTTGGTAGTGATCAAATGGGAATTGGATAAATTTGTTGCGATC
Organism: uncultured Chloroflexia bacterium; assembly: GCA_963751575.1. GTDB lineage: Bacteria > Chloroflexota > Anaerolineae > Anaerolineales > UBA11858 > B10-G9. The sequence continues at coordinate 1,192,009 of CAVVUX010000002.1, forward strand.
AGATCTTGAATCGAGATTAAGTTGTCGCACTGACATTTATAATTTCCTCCGGATGAGGGCAGGTTTCCTCTCGGGTAATTGCTAATTTGCGGTTAATACATTTTCAAACTGGTTTTGACGAGCTGAAAAAACCCACTGCAATTGATCCCGGTCCGACATGGGTGATAATGGCAGGTGGTAAATCACTAATTAATGGGGTTTGGATTGAGAGCGACTTTTCTAATTCTGTTGCTATTTCCTTCGCCAGGACAGGGTTGTCGGCGTGCATAATAGTCAGATGACCGTCTTCTTTTTTGGGATACTGCTCAAGGACCAAGGATTTTAGAGTCTGGAGAGATTTATTAAATGTTCTTTCTTTTGCGTACTGCTCGACTTTGCCGTCAGTCAAAGTAAGAATCGGTTTGATTTGAAGCGCGTTTCCAATCAAAGCTGAAGCGCCTCCAATTCTGCCGCCTTTAGCAAGGAAATCAAGGGTGGCCACCAGAAAGAATAATTTGCTGCGACAGGACAATTTGGTAAGTTCTTCACATATCAGGTCAGCTGAACGACCCTGGGCAGCCCAGATTGATGCTCTGTGAACTAAAACACCGAGAGGGCCAGCAACCAGCCTGGTGTCGATGACCCGAATGTCCAGCTCAGGAAAATCAAGCCTGGCGGTTTCAGCTGATCGGATCGTACCGCTGAGGTCAGATGAGGGATGAATGCAAAGGATTGGCTGATCAGGATCTGCAGAATTTGAAAATATATTCCTGAATAGATCTGGGGGTGGAGCTGAAGTTTTAGGCAGGATGCCGCTATTTTTTAGCAAGATCAAGAAATGCGAAATATCAATGTCGATGCCTTCTGTATAAGAATCTTCTCCAAAATGAATCATCTGGGGGACAACCGTGATCCCGTACTGCTCCTTAATCGCAGCAGGTACACATGCAGTTGTATCAGTAACGATTTTTAACATATGATTTTTCTTTAAGATTGTTAGGTCGACTTGGATAGCCGGGATGTAAGGATCTCTTCATTGACTATAGTATAGCGTATCTACCAGGAACTTCGGAGAGGATTTATTTGGACCGAAAATCAACGTTTATGCTAAAAAAATCCCGATGAAAAATATGGTACACTCAAAATTACTGGAATTCTTAAGTTTTCTTAAATATGCTGGTTGAACATCAGAGGTGGCATCATGATGAAGTATCATATCTTGGTGATTGACGATAATGAAAAAACCTTGGATGTTTTGAGATTAGCGCTAGAACGGGCTGGATTTCGTGTTTCCACTGCTGATTCATGGGAAAATGTAGAAGAAAAAGTCAAAATCGGGTATAGGATCAAAGATCATTTTGACCTGGTTGTCCTTGATTTGATGATCCCCAAAAGATCAGGTTTTGATATTCTTAGATCCTTGCAGGTTGTTCTGGTGCCGATGCCACCGGTGGTTGTTTTGAGTGCCATAACGGACGTGAAAAAGAAGGTTGAGGCAAGGGATTTAGGGGTAGTAAAATACCTCACTAAACCAACAACCCCAGACAGATTAGTAAAGACTATTCGCGACATCCTGATCTAATAGTAATTGAATTGATTAGATGGGCTGAAAAACAGGCATAATTAATCTTGAATAGGACAAGACCCTTGGCTCAGGGGTCTTTTTTATTGTGAAATAATTATATACATCACTGATCCGAGGAGGGCGCAGTAGCCAGCGAAAATATATAAAGATTGTTGAGATAAATAATCTATAAACCAGCGGATGGCCAGGTAGCCAACCAGGGCAGCGGCAAAAAACCCTGGCAGGTAGACGGGAAGATTTGCTATCAACTCGGGGCTTTGAAGCAAGTCACTTGCTGCCAATATACCAGCGGCAAGCATGATTGGAACAGCCATTAAGAAGGAAAACCGAGCTGCAGACCTCCTGTCCAAACCACGAATTAGACCACCTGAAATGGTGGATCCGGATCTTGAGATACCGGGGAAAAGAGCTAACATCTGAAATAAACCCATCACCAGGGCATCTTTCCAGGACATTTCTTCCAGAGAGTATTTGCGCTCACCGAGGACTTCTCCCAGGATCAGGAGCAGACTCGTGCCGATCAAGAATAAAGCAGACGCTTTTGGATTACTGAATGCTTTCTCGAAGGTTTCCTTAAAAAGCAAGGCAATCAATCCGGCAGGAATAGTTGCCAGGATCAGGTACCATCCCATCCTGGCTTCGAAACTAGCGAAAGGTTGTTTATCGATCAACCCGCCCAGGAATGCCTTGATGATTGCTGCCAGGTCTCTCTGGAAATAAATAATGACAGCGAGGAGGGTAGCGACCTGGACGAGAATATCAAAGATAAATGCTTCTTTTGGAGGTATATTCCAGCCAAACACAAAAGGTGTGAGGACCAGGTGTCCAGAGCTTGAAATAGGAAGAAATTCAGACGCTCCCTGGATAACTCCCAGAATCAACGATTGGAATACAGTCATGGAGTTGCTCCAAATTTAATTGAGTTTTCAATGAACAATTGATAATAATCGTCAAAAGTTCCAGAAATGATCGCTGAGCGGATATCGCTTGCCAGTTCAACTAGAATGTGGAGATTATGAATTGACAGCAGTGTCGGACCCAATAGTTCATTTGTTTTGACGAGGTGCCTGAGGTACGCCCGGGAGAAATTGGAACATGTGTAGCATGGACAGCCTTCAACCAGTGGTGCCTGATCTGACTTGTATTTTTCGTTCGAAATATTAATTCTGCCAAAGCGGGTGATAGCAGCTTGATGGCGGGCAAGCCTGGTGGGATTGACACAGTCAAACAGATCTACGCCTCTGGCAACACCTTCAACGATATCTAAAGGAGTACCGACACCCATCAGGTATCTTGGTTTATTCTCCGATAGCAGTCCCGGAACAAAATCCAGGATTTCGAGCATCTCTGATTTTTTTTCACCAACAGATAAACCTCCGATGGCGTTTCCAGGAAAATCAAGTTCATTGATAAAATTAGCGGACTGTTCCCTGAGATCTCTAAAAATGCCACCCTGCACGATACCAAAAAGAGCTTGATCTGGCCGTGTCTGGGCGGCTTTGCAGCGTTCCGCCCACTTATGAGTTCTCGTCATAGCAATTTGGTTGTAATCGATATTATACGGATCTGGGCATTCGTCAAAACACATGATGATGTCAGCGCCGAGGTTCTCCTGAATTCGAATTGCTTTTTCGGGCGTGAACACGTGTGTCGAACCGTCAAGATGACTTTTGAATGTCACGCCATCGTCATCTATCTGGTTAATATCACTTAGAGAAAAAACCTGGAATCCACCGGAATCAGTCAGGATCGGTCTGTTCCAGTTCATGAATTTATGCAGGCCTCCTAGGTCAGCGATCAACTCGTCACCAGGGCGTAAATATAAATGATACGTGTTTGCCAGCAATATTTGAGTGCTGAGTTGTGTTAATTGCTCGGGAGTTACACCTTTTACTGTTGCTTGAGTGCCTACAGGAGCAAAAGTAGGCGTGGAGACTGAACCGTGCGGCGTATGAAAAACCCCCGCTCTGGCTTTACCTTGAAGGGCTATCAGATCAAATGAAAATGATTCCATCATAGCGTGATTATAAACCAAACATGCATGTATAAATATTTCATTGGATAACAGGGGCGATATACCCTGCATGATATAATATTTTTCGTTAAACCCAACAGGAAACTCATAAAACTCGAACCTAAACTAGAGTCTCCTGACACAACTAATCCAGCATGCAATGCAAATGTGAGATTGGGCTTGCTCTGGAAGGATCCTGGCAAGAATAGTCAAATTTTGGATGAAGAGTGAATAGCCGCAAAAATTCCCGGGACGGTTTAACATCTTTTAGAGAGCAATTAGGATGAATATGCTTCCTGACCATAGGATAAGGCAGAGAGATTATCTGCTAGAAATTACCAGGAGCTTGACTCAAGAGTTAAATCTTGAACTTCTACTCCAGCGGATATTAGAACTGGCAGCAGAAATGCTGGCAGGTAAAGCTGGTTTAATAGCACTCAGAGAAGAGCAGGGTGGTTGGAATATAGGTGCTTCCTATGGCATTCAACCAACATTTCTTCAATATATAAAACCTATTCTTGCTGAAGTCCCTGAAAAAGAAGACCAGGTCGGTCAAGAACTCCCTCAGGTGAATAGAATGCTCCAGCTGTTGACAAAAAGAGCAAGCCTGAACCTGTTAACTGGGGTGGGATTGCCTTTGATTTCGGATAAACGAGTTATTGGCCTGATCTTCATCTTCCGCGGCTACCAGGGGACATTCTCTCAAAATGATCGGGCTATATTACAAAGTTTCGCTGATCAAGCCGCAATAGCGGTAATTAATGCCCAGCTTTACACTCAGGTATCGCGGGAAAAAAGCCGGTTGGATGCTCTTCTGGATTCAGCCGCGGACGGTATTATTATTATGGGGCCTGATCATAAAATTGAAAAAAGTAATCAGGCATTTGCCAGGATTTTACGGAAGGATATCAGCGAAATTGAGGGAAATAAACTTGAGGAGATTTTTAACTGGCAGTCAATTCAACAAGGAAGACCCCTTGAAGAAGCAGAATTGAGTGGATGGCCATTAACAGCAAAAGCAAATCTGTACGTGGAAGGAGATTTGATAAGACCCGCTGGAGATGTTATACCTGTTGGGGTGACATTTGCTCCACTGTTATCCGGCGAAGGTAATTTGATCAATATCATCGCTTCAGTAAGGGATATTACACACTTCAGGGAAGCTGAAGAGATCAAAAGTGTTTTCGTGTCTGTGATCAGCCATGAACTAAAAACACCAGTTGCCCTGATCAAGGGCTACGTTGGCACATTAAGACGGAAAGATGTTACCTGGGACAGCGAGATTGTCCAGGACAGCCTGGAAGTTATCGAGGAAGAAGCAGATAGATTAACTGGATTAATTGAGAATTTGCTCGATGCGTCAAGGCTCCAGGCAGGGGAGTTTAGTCTAAATCTTGCTGAGATGCGTTTGGACAGGCTGGCAGAAGAAATGGCTGAGCGCTTTAGAACGCAAACAGAAACCCATCGGATATTGGTCCAGTTCCCAAAAGATTTCCCTGTCATAGTAGGTGACAAGCAGCGCATTGAACAGGTATTTTATAATTTGTTATCTAATGCGATCAAATATTCACCTGATGGGGGCGATATTAGAATTAATGGACAAATTCGTTCTGAGCAGGTAATTATTTGCATCCAGGATCAAGGGACAGGCATCTCTCAGGAAGATTTTCCCCATATTTTTGACCGATTTTATCGAGCGGAGGAAGCTGCAAAAAAAACTCAGGGAGCAGGATTGGGGTTGTATCTGAGCAGAGCGATTATCGAAGCACACCAAGGCAGGATCTGGGTGGAACCTCGCCCGGATTCAGGGGCCCGGGTTTGCTTCTCGCTTTTGAGAGAGAAATTATTTACAAAGAATTTGGTAAAAAAGAAGAAAAAAGAATAATAGCTAACGGAGTATAAATGCCAAAAATTCAGACAAGTTGTCCTCAATGCCGTCAGCCTCTTGTGGCTGAGATCTTTCAGGTCATTGACGTGAATAGGAATCCCCAATTGAAGGAAGTATTACTTTCTGGTGGATTGAATTTTGCCCAATGCCAGTCATGCGGTTTTCAAGGTCAGCTTCCAATTCCACTTATCTACCATGATGCTGAAAAAGAACTTCTGTTAACATTTTCTCCCCCGGATTTGAACAAAACAATGCAGGAAAAAGAAAGCGCTATGGCGCCTTTATTAAAAGACATCATTGATAATCTTGCCCCAGAAGATCGAAAGGGCTACTTGTTTCAACCGCAAACCATGTTGACGATGAATAATTTAATCAAGAATGTTCTTTTGGGTGATGGAATCACAGAGGAAATGATCCAGGAACAGCAGGAAAAAATGAGTTTGCTCGATCAATTGTTTTCGAAGAATGCAGACCAGCTGGTCAAGGCTGTTCAGGATAATAATCAAAAAATTGATCGCGAATTTTTTGCCTTGTTTGCTGAAATCGCCCAGAGGATCCTAAATAGTCAAGACGAAAAATCCATTGAGAAAATTCAACAGATTCAAGAGGTCTTGATGAACGAATCAGACATAGGCAAAGAGATACTGCTGGAATCGCAGGAAATCCAGGCAGCTAGATCGGCATTGGAATCGTTAGGGCAAAATCTAACGAGAGAATCCTTGCTTGAGCTGGTAATAAAAGCACCCACTGACGAGAGGATAAGAGCAATGGCCGGGTTGATTAGACCGGCAATGGATTATGAATTTTTCCAAATGTTTACGGACAGGATTGAAAAGACGAATGACGAAACCCGGAAGAAATTGGTAGATAGGCGGAACTTGTTATTAAAGGTCACCCAGGAAATTGATCAACAGTTAGAGCAGCGTTTAACTGATTCCCGCCAAGCAATCGAAAAAATCATCAATGCTGATAATCCTGATGAGGCTCTACTTCAAAATCTCAATCAGATAGACCAGTTTTTTATCCAAGCGCTTTCAGCAGAAATGGAGTTGGCTGAAAAACAAAAGCAGATGGAAAGAAAAAATAAACTTGAAAAACTGCTCAACAAGATCCAGGAGTTGACAACACCTCCGGAACTAAAGGAGTTGGACAAACTGCTGGATGTTGTGGATGACGAAGAAGAATTGGGTCGGTCAGTAGCAAAACTGGACGAGCAATTATTATCTCAATTGACAGCCTACCTGACGTCGATCATCGGACAATATGAAGAAAGGCTTCAAGAAGTAGCTAAAGCAGACAAGGGAGAAATTGAAAAAACACTAGCTAAGATTCAGCTAGTATACAAGGCTGCATTAAAGCAGTCGATGAAGATGAAATTATAGACAGGAGCTGAACGACAAATTAGCCGATTGGTATCTTAATTGTCAGCCTGATCGCGACCTGTGTGGGCGGGGTTATCTATCCTGAATCCTTGCCCTCGAACTGTTATCACGTATTCGTGATTTTGGTCGAATTCTTCGAGGCGGTCTCTCAATCTTCTGACTAAAGCGTCCAGTGCCTGATCAGTAACGCCGAGCGATTGTTGGGTTCCCCAGACACCATTGATGACTTCGGACCTGGAAACCACCCTTCCACTCGACTCTGTCAATATACATAGAAACTTAAATTGAAGTGGGGATAAGGGTGGTACAACTTCTTTGTTGAAGATGAAAGTTCTTTTTGCGTCTTTCTCCAGGCGGATTCTTCTGAAATACGAGATCACAGATTCCTCAAAATCTCCAGGTGACAGGGGTATGGTTGCATCCTGACCCAGAAATATGAATTCTTGAGCCAGGGCAATTTGGATGATATCGCCATCATCAAGCAGGGTAAGACCTGTAACTGGTTTTCCATTGTGGAAAGTCCCGTTCTTGCTTCCCAGATCTTCCAATACTGGTCCTTCGGGAGTTGTCTTGATTCGGGCGTGTTCGCGGGAAACCTGTTGGTTGGAGATAGATATATCACATGAGTTAGTTCGTCCAATCAGCAATGACTTGGAAATAGCCCAGCGAAAACCATTTAATGGTCCTCCCTGGCCGACGAGAACTGGTTGAAGTTGGTTGTAATTGTCCACGTTTTAGGAATCGGGTTTAATCTGAGTTTTCATCGATTATAATCGAATTGAATAGCATCGGGCGATTTAAGAAAGAATAAAAATGGAAAACATACATAAGAATCACGAAATAATTAAGGAACGTTATCAAATAATTGAAATTATTGGACAGGGAGGGATGGGTTGTGTTTACCTCGCTGATGACTTGCGTCTCTCTGGAAGGAAATGTGCTCTAAAAGCAGTTTTTTACGAAAACAACTTACCGGAAAATGTTATCAAACAAACCCGTGAGCAGTTCAAAAGGGAAGCAACGGTGCTTGCCAGGCTAGATCATCCTAACTTACCCAAGGTGTCTGACTTCTTTTCGGACGAAGATCGTGACTATCTGGTAATGGACTATATCCCAGGCGATGATTTACGAACTTTGATGTTGGAAGAAAAAAAAAGGGGAAATTTCTTATCAGAACGAATGGTTTTAAACTGGGCCGACCAAATCGCAGACGCGCTAATTTATCTTCACAGCCAATCACCTGTAATTCTCCACAGGGATATCAAGCCATCGAATATCAAGTTGACACCCAATGGGGTCATTAAACTTGTGGATTTTGGCCTGGTAAAAATATTAATATCCGGAGAAAAGACTATTACGGTAGTTCACGGTCATGGATCTGCTTACTATACCCCACTTGAGCAGTACGGGGGCGATACAGGGCACACGGACCCCCGGAGCGATGTTTATTCATTCGGTGCTACTGTGTATCACCTGTTGACGAATAAAGCGCCTAAAGAGGCGCGGGAACGTTTTTTGGATCAGGGACTGGAGCTGCCAATCAGGGAATGGAATAATAATATCAGCCCAAGAACTGAGCGCGCTATCCAGATAGCGATGAGCATACATCCTGATAAAAGGTTTCAAACCGTTAAGGGTTTTAAAGATTACCTGTTGGGAGATTGGGATCCGAGAAAGAATCCAAACGCAGCACTTCCTACGCCAAAAATAAAAGATTTATTCAAAACCGATCAGGAAAAAGTATTAGTCTGGATAGCTGCCCTGATGTTATTTATCAGTCTGATTGTGAATCTGGCTCAGTAAGGTTTTTGTTACCGAATCGCTGTTGGTACAGGAACGCGATAGCCCAACCTGATAGAGATCCGAATAATACAATCAAGCCCATCGAAAACCCTGCTAAACCTTCCGGGAAGAACAGATCAATTCCTGGAAGTTTTAACATCAGATAGTTATACGAGAAAAGTCCTCCTATCACGCTAGAAATTCCCCAGGTAATGCCGCTGCGCACCATCCCGGCGATCGCACCAAGTCTATAAGAAATCAGAGATACAGCAAGAATAATGATCAAGGATATAAACCAGGATTGCCAGACAGGATTTGGTGATTCAGGTTCATTCGGTTCTGGATTTTCGACGATTGTCTCAGGCTCGATGATAGTTGGCGATGCTTCTGGAATTTGTTCAGGAGTTGCTCCAGTTTCTTCAGTTTCAGCTGCTCCCAGATCACCTAAAATGCTTATTTCCAGAGATGCTGAGGACGCTAATGAACTGATGGCAGTCACAATAATATTATTTGGACTTTGCACAAGGAAACTTGTTGATGCTGCGCCATCAACTGTTGTGATTTGGGGCAGGGCCAAGGGGACTCCCTGAGATGTGAGGATGAAATTGACTGGAGTCCCATCCGGAACTGGATTGCCATTATGGTCCAGGATGATCTCGGTATTAAGTTCTATCAGATCACCAACTTTATAGACGGGGGGAGTCGGAGTGCTTGAGCTGGGTTCAGATGTTGAAACCACGTCTGGTTTTGAACCCACGTAAATCTGAAAAGCCTGAGTTGGATCCGGCGATGTGGCGGATATTAAGTCATAGTTAATTCCAGGTACAGAAACTGGCAATTTTCCCCTTAAATTTGGAAATTCCTTAAATAGGATCCTGGCAGCTACGTCAAGAGATGAAGGCAATTTGGAATAGAGAGCAAAATAAGCTGATATTTTAGAGATATTTGTAGCATCCAGGTAAGAAGGCGCACCCAGGGCAAAGACAATGATCTTTTTATCCTGAAGCAGATCTTGCCGCTCTGCCAGCAATCTTGTGAGGGCATTCGAGTAGGGACGGTTAGGGCTTTGTTCGAGGGAAACGATTATGATCCAGTTAGCGTTATAGAGATCTGTTACCATTTCTTCTGTTTCAGAAGGAAAATCGAGCAGGGTAGTTAGTTCTTTAAAAGAAAAAGATCTGATATTTGCTCGGGCTATCTGCCTGCCGGACAGCGGACCATATAATCTGATAATCGCATTTTCGAAGGAACTGGCTGAAAGAGTTGAATAATCAGGGCAATTATCACACAGCTTGATTGATTCTGTGTCAGTCAGGATCACCAGACGGTCAGAGTAATTTGGAGGACTTTGGATAACTGTTCCGAGTTCAACAGAAGAAGGATTAACCAAGGTGGCACTTTGCCGGGATACTTCTTCGGCGACGTTTCCGGTGCCGATGGAATCCAGGTCATCTTTATCAGTCAATACTGATCCAATTTCAAAATTTGGATAGATCTTAGCTTTCTGGTTGAGGATCCTGATCACAGACGCATCTACTTTCTGGGCGAAATTTTGATCTTCGTCATATTTTTGCGCAAAAAAATCAAGAGTCGCTGTAATCTCATGATTGGGTATTGGTTTGTTGTCTGATCCTGAGTTGCCGAGGAGCAGGATATCGTTTCCGGCGATAAATGCATCAACAGCTACCCGGCTCAGGTTGAACGAGTTACCAGACGGATCGTAAAGCTTCTGCAATGCCAGGCTGCCAAGATTGTCGCTGATGATTAATCCACCGGATTCCTTCCATGTTTTGAGCGGTTCAAGGTTCATCAGCAGCTCGAATGCCTGAGGATCGAGACTTATTGGTCGAGTAGTTGATCTAATATTCCCCTGAAGTCCCTGGTACCGAATATGGGAATTCAACAGGGCGTCTACGGATTGGTCGGCTGTCGGAGCGTTGCCAGTTACGGCGAAAAAAGGAGCCAAATCGGTTTGTTTTAATTGTTCGAGAGATTTCCTGACAGTCGCAACTTCTTCTTCGGGGAGTCGGTCAGATCCTCCCAGTCCTGGGAAGTATTTCCCGACAACAGAAATTTTATTTTCGCTGCCGACATGGACTCCCTGAATATATGATTGACCGAATTTTCCAACCCAATACGGATCTCCGCCAAATGACCTGACACCGAGATCGCTTTGGACAGGTGATGTATTTGATACAACATCGAGGCTGGGTCCGAACAGCATATTAATTCCAATCAGGGACAGCTCTCTGCCAACTTGTTCTCCTATTAATTTGGCTAATTCCGGATTCCAGGTAGCGCCCAGAGCCATCTGGCTGGGCAGAGGACTTAAGCCGGTGATGATTTCCGTGTAGGGAGAACGATCGCCTTCCTGGGTGAGACCAACATAAAGTGGTATATATTCAGATTGCTGATCTCCAAAAATTGGATCATCAGAATCTGATAACCGGGAAGAATCGTATTCTATGGATTGGAGATTTGTGACAAGCCCCCAGCAATCCGCTGGTATTTGGGCAGGATCTGTAAAATTCTCATTGTCTCTGTCGAGGACAACGCCTCCGATGTGGTTATTGACAATCAGCTCGAAAATGGGCGATGCAGCGCTGGTATCGGCCCCATTAAAAGTAATTAAAAAGAGTTGGCCAACCTTTTCCTGGGTAGTTAGATTTGCGAACTGTATTTCGATCCTGGACTGGGGTGAAAGGTTGGAATCATTAGCGGAAACAATATTGCCAGAGAACCCAGACAAAATAAACGTGACTAACAATAAAATGCTGGTAAATTTCTGCTGAGGAAAATTGCGCATAGACATTGATATGTTATCTAAGTTGTTGTTGTCAGCTTGCTTGGTGATTAATGGTTCTTAGGGCCAATCCAGGGTCATCAGTAAAAAATCCATCTACTCCCTGCTCGAGGGCATCTATCATATCACTTGGGTGGTTCAATGTATACGTAAAAACAAGTTTACCTAACGAATGGAGAAAATTGATCGTGCTGGAGTTTAATGCAGAATAGTTAATATGGACTGATTTGTATATATTTCGAAGCCGTGAAAAGATGAGGAAATACTTTAAAGGCAATGAGTGGTGGACCAATCGACCGAGAGGTACTGATGGAAGGAGTTTGTGGAATCTGTGAAGCGCGATTGGATTAAAAAGAAGAGACGAGTATTCGGTCTTCAAGCTTGTAATCAAGGATCAGCTCTGCAACACGGGCTGGCAGATTATCGGTTGGGGATGATAAATTCTTAAGCTCAATATTTATTAAGGGAAAATCAGAAAAATCATCAAATACCTGCGCCAGGGTGGGTATGATTTCATTTTCAAATGCAGGTCCGTAAATGTACCCAGCATTCATATTTTGCAAGTCAGATAAAGGGAGATCTCGAATTTTGCCCGTGGAGTTTGTTGTCCGGTCAACTGCAGTATCATGATAAACAACGACTATTTGATCGAGCGAAAGCTGGACATCCAATTCAATAGCTTGAGCGCCCAGGTTTCTTGCTAGATTAAAGGCAGACAAAGTGTTTTCTGGAGCGTGTGCGCTAGCACCCCTGTGGGCAATGACAACAGGTTTAGGCAGGGATCCAATCATATGTTTCTTTTAATAGATTTCTATAGATCTACAAAGAAAGCATCAGCAGCCTGATCTATGAGTTCTCGGGTCATCTCTGGTTTGCAGCCTAGAAAAGTTGAAATATCAAGGATTTGGTTGCAAATCTCTCTCGGGTGAGAGCCTCGTAAATTGCGGTTTGGCTTGATGTACCAGTTTTTGATCAGATAGGCCAGGTTTTCTTCATTGAATGGTATGTTTTTTGATTCGGCAACAGATTTGAAGATCGATCTATACTCATCAAATGATGGGTCGCCTACCCTGATTTTGTGGCGTAGTCGGCGAAGAAAGGCTTCGTCGACCAGGTCACGGGGAGGAAGGTTGGTTGAGAACACAATCAGTTCATTAAACGGAACTTCAACTTTTCTACCGGTGTGTAAAGTCAAAAAGTCAATTTGATTTTCTAGGGGTATGATCCAGCGGTTGAGTAGGTCTGTGGGCCGTACCTGCTGTCTGCCGAAGTCATCGACCAATAGAAGCCCGCCAGCAGCTTTGAGCTGAAATGGCGCTTCATAGAATTTTGTTACCGGATTAAAGACTAGGTCAAGATCAGTCAGCGTGAGTTCACCGCCGACTACGATAAATGGTCTCTTGATGCGTATCCAGCGGGGATCGCGTCTCAAGCCGGTTTTCAATTGCCCTGTCCCTGTTTCAGTTATATCTCTCTCGGGTATGATCTCATGGTTTACCGAGTCGTATAGCTTAACTACCTGGCCTTCGATGAAAATTGAATAAGGAATATAGATGCTTTCCCTGAGGATCATAGACCCAATTGCCCTGGCTATACTTGTCTTTCCGTTACCGGGAGGGCCGTATATAAATACGGATGTTCCGGAATTGATTGCTGGTCCTACCCGGTTGATGATATCTTCTGATAAGGTAAGATCTGCAAGGTACGACCTCAAGGCACGGGGGGAAACGTTTAGTTTGCCGAGGCTTTGTTTCCTGATCGCGTCATTATAGTCTTCGAGAGGGACCGGAGCCCAATCTGCGTATTGGCTTCTGTCCAATGCCTCTCGAGCCCGGTTAATGCCTGCCATTGTGATACCGTATTGGTACGACCCCTCACCAAGACCCATTGTCGATGCTTTCACTTCAATGAACTTTTCTCTTTTTAATGAATCGACGATTTTGTCGACGATAGCAGTATAGGGAAGGGCGATAGCCTCCGCCAGCTCGTAGCCTGTCAGGTAACCCCTGAAATAGAGAATTTTAATGGCCAGATCCTGAAGCCAGAGCCTTGTAAGGCCGGTATCTTCGATTTGTGTAATTGGGGGAGGACCAAAGGGTTTGGTGCCCGTATGTTGAAATTCTGCTCCATGGGCAGCGGGTTGTATCCTCGGGGAAGTCATAAGTAAACTCCAATGAAATAAATAGTATATTTAATTGAATTATCAAGACAAGTTTGACCATAAAATTATAGCATGTCTTTTTGATGCATTGTTAACTTATATTACTTGGTTTATGCAGATGGGCAGGGGGTCTGTGCATACAATCGAGTCTCTTTATTCCCCTTGAACCTGCATAGATTATTAAGTCGATATCACCAAGGATAAAAGTAAAGATTGTTGAAAATGATGGCGAAATTACCTGCACCCAATATCGTGGATCAGAAGCTGGTAGGATTTTCTGCCCCGATACTTATTGACTGTCAATGCATAAACAAGATCAAATTCTTCGGGCATTAAATCGCTTTTGCTGCCCAAGCCAAAACCTATTGCGTCAAAAAAATTTTGACCATCGCTAACAATCATTTTTAAATGACTGGAATTTTTCCCAACTTTAGTTTTAGATTTAGCAAAAAGGTTTCCGGGTTAGGAATAAAGCTTGTTTATTCTGGGCACCTGTTGGCTCGAGTTTCTCTAGCTCTTTAAATAAAGGCTCGTTTACCTGGCTTAATTTTATCTCTGCGTCCAATTTTAGTTGGGGGCGAAGTTCCAAGCCTGAAAGATCTTTCTGGACGATTGACTCCAGGCGGGAAACCAGGGCCCCAAGGTTTCCATTCTGAATCGTAAACCCAGCAGCCATTCTGTGCCCGCCGTATCTGATGAATAAATCTTTACACTCGGTTAAAGCGTGGATGAGATTGAACTCTGGAATCGAACGGCAGGAGGCTGTCGTAATTTCATTGCCTTTCTGGCCAATGATGACTGGTGTGTAATACTTTCTGGCTAGATAGCCGGCTGCTATCCCAGCCACACCTAGATGATTGTTTTTATCAAAAGAGGAAATGATCAAAGGCACGGCTTCCGGATCAAGAATAGCAGATTCAATGCGCTCCTGCAGGTTGGAGCTGAGGATTTTTCTCTTAGTGTTATGGATTTCTAGTTCCTGGGCGAGGGAACCACATTCCCGGGGATCGGAAGATAATAATAATTTTAGAGGCAGATCAGACTGGCCAACATCCAATCTGCCGCTAGAATTAATTCGAGGCGCAATTTGAAAACTGATATCAGAAGATATGATTTTGCGGTCAACCAAATTTGCCGCACCGATCAGTGAGACTATGCCCTGTCTTTGGAATTTATTTAACCTGGCTAAGCCCTGGCGAACGAGATATCGATTTTCGCCGGTCAGTGGTACCACGTCAGCTATAGTTCCTATAGCAACCAGATCAAGGTATTCTTTGGGATCGATGATCGGATAGTATTCTTGTAAGGCGCAGATTAGTTTGTAGATAACACCTACGCCTGCCAGGTGTTTGTTGGGATAATTGTCATCTGGCAATTTCGGGTTAATCAAGGCGTCTGCTGATGGCAGCTCAAGGTCTGGTTCATGGTGGTCTGTGACAATTACTTTTAATTCCAAGATCTTGAGCATGCGAGATTTCCAAACCTGATCGAATGCCATTATCTGCGGTGATTAGCAATTTAATTCCTTGGTCAGCAAGGTCATCGATCACCTGGAAATTTAAGCCATAGCCTGAGCCGAACCGGTTAGGAAGACAGGGAAAGACTGCTGCCCCAATCTTTTTGAGAACCATCGTCAGAATTGCTGTACTGGTAATTCCATCAGCATCATAATCTCCATATATGGCAATTGGATCTTGGCTAATTTCGGCTTCTCTGATCAGGAGGCAAGCTGTGTCGATCTGCCTTAACTTAATCGAGGAGTACCAGTCAAGATTCTTCGGAAGCAAAAAGTTTATCGCTTCTTCTGCGCTTGAAATGCCTCGTTGATACAGTATTGATTGAAATGGTTCAGAATATAGTTCGAGGTTTTTTGCTACAGTTGGAGGGACTTTTTGAGGCTCGCGCCAAACAAAATGCTGAAGAGTCATAAACTCTGAAACTCCGGTTTTATAAAAAAATAGTTGGCCTGGAAGCTATTTACTCTGGGTGAGTTCGCGGGATAGAACCAAAGCCCCCAGTAAGCCCGAGTCATCACCAAGCGCAGCTTGAACAATCTCCACATTATCCAGATAGACATCGGAGATAACACTCTCCGCAGCAGATTGCCGGATGGGATCTAATATTAGATCACCTGACCGAGATACACCTCCGCCAATAATAACTCTCTCAGGATTAAAAATATGTAGCAGGTCCGCAACTGCTAAGCCGATATATTTCCCCGCTCGTTGATAGGCAGCAATAGCGAGCTCGTTTCCATTTTCTGCTGCATCTGAGACTAGTTTTGCATCTAGATCGCCTTCAGGAAAATGTTCCTGGAGAGATTCGTCCTCTAATTGAGATTTCACCCATCTGACGATTGAAGGTCCAGAAGCTAATGCTTCGAGGTGTCCGAATTTCCCACAAGAACATTCTGGCCCCTGGTGATCGAGGGTTGTGTGGCCGATCTCTCCTGCGAAACCCGCGTGTCCGATCAGGAGTTCGTCGTTGATGATAACGCCGCCACCGATACCCGTACTTATTGTCAGGTAGACCAGATTGCTGAAACCTTTTCCGGATCCAAAATACCACTCTCCGTAGGCAGCAAGGTTGGCATCATTGTTGATCGCGACAGGAACATGATAGTTTTCTTCAATGAATTCTTGCAGTGGAAAATATTTCCACTCCGGAATATTTGGAGGTCCAATGATGATTCCATTGATAGGATCCATTGGGCCGGGGCAGGCTATACCGATGGATGCTATTGGGTAATCTTTTGATATCACCGATTCGATTAGATTGATCAGTCTGTCTTCTATTGCCATTCCTTCCGATCTGGTTGGAATCTGATTATACAGGATCGGTTCGCTCGACTCGAAAGTATAAGATGCCGCCCTCATCCGGGTCGCCCCAATATCAATAGCTAGTGTGGATAACATAGGGTCAAGTATAGCATATCTAGCTGGCAATTAGCACAGGACACAGGAAAGAATTGGTGGTTTTGGTATCTTAACATTAAACGACTGGTGTTGACGAATAAAGGTCCTATTGCTATTATTCTAGCGCTGTTTAATCATAAATCAAAGATGAGAAAAATTAAAGAAACATTTCGAGATTTATTGCGCTGGCTTCAACCCGGATTAGGTGTAAAGCGCTGGATATTTTTGATCCTGGTAGGGACTACAATCATTGCAATAGGTTTGTCCCTATTTGTTATTGATCTTTATAGGAGAGCGCCTGAAACCTGGTGGCTGCCGTTATTATCGTTGGCTTCTTTGAAATCGCTGCCGCGATTAGCGAGGGTATTGGTATTTGAGCTAATCGGAAGCGGGATCATCTTGTTGGGAATCGCAGGGTTGAACCGATCATTAATTGGTCCATTTATTAAGCCGGGCCATTCAATTGTTTCTCGTTTAGAACAACATCAATTCCGCAAACACGGACCAAAAATTGTGGCCATTGGAGGCGGGCATGGTTTATCTACACTTTTGCGGGGACTCAAAACTGCATCCCATAATATTCATGCCGTGGTTACTGTGGCTGATGATGGAGGATCCTCAGGCAGATTAAGAGAAAATCTGGGAATCCTGCCACCTGGTGATGTAAGGAACTGCTTGGCAGCATTGGCTGATAACGAAGATTTGCTAGCACAGCTCTTTCAATACAGATTTACTGATACTGATTCTGGTCTGGAAGGTCATTCATTTGGTAATTTATTTATAAGTTCGATGGCCCAGGTAACCGGCAGCTTTGAACAGGCAGTTGCAGAATCTGGAAGAGTCTTGGCAGTGTCTGGGAGAGTTTTGCCGTCATCGTTGGAAAATGTTAAACTTGTCGCAGATATCAATGACCCCATCACAAATCAACTCAATAGGATTGTCGGCGAGAGTAAGATCACAGCAGCAAAAGGGGCTATCCAAAAAATTATGCTTGAACCCGCAAGCCCCGCAGCATATCCTGAAGTCATCCAATCAGTCTTAGCGGCGGACCTGATCGTGGTTGGTCCAGGAAGTTTATATACAAGCATCTTGCCGAATTTATTGGTCAAGGATATTACGTCAGCCATCCGGGCCAGCAAGGCATTAAAGATATTTGTTTGTAATGTCGCAACCCAGGAAGGTGAAACAGAAGGTTTTTCCTGTGGTGATCACCTGGCTGTTATCGAGGATCATGTCGGTGCTGATCTCTTTGACATAATAGTTGCGAATGATGTACCTCCCCAGAGATTTAATCCTAAAGTTGAGGGAGTGATGGTTGAAGATGAATTAAGAAAAAAATATGCTGTGTATAAAAATGACTTAATTGATGAAGAATATCCTTGGCGGCATGATCCTCAAAAAGTAACCAGGGTGTTGATTGATTTGTTTAGAGAAAGGACCGGCCCATTAACAATGGATTAGGAACAAGAACATATCGAGAACGTTATAATAGTGATAAATACAACCGCACGGAGGCGTTGATGAAAACAAGAATTGGTATCAATGGATTTGGAAGGATAGGCAGGCAAGTTTTAAAGGCAATCAAAAAGTACCACGGCGAAAAATTTGATGTAGTTGCTATTAATGATCTTTATGCGGCGGAAGACAATGCCAGGCTATTTAAATACGACTCTAACTATGGTATTTACGATGGAACAGTTGAAGTGGTTGATGGCAATCTGGTAGTAGATGGTGATGAAATAAAGGTTTTCTCCGAGCGCGACCCCGGAAAATTACCTTGGAAAGAGCTCGGAGTTGAGATAGTCGTAGAATCAACTGGAATTTTTAAAGACACCAGCAAGGACCCTGGGCCTCAGAGTCATTTGAAGGCGGGAGCAAAAAAAGTTATTATTTCAGCCCCGGCAAAAGGGGAAGATTTAACAGTTGTGCTAGGCGTGAATGGCCATCTATATGATCCCGGGAAGCACCACATCATATCCAACGCATCCTGCACAACAAATTGTCTGGCTCCGCCTGTAAAAGTAATCCATGAGAGTTTTGGAATTGTCAAAGGATTGATGACCACGATTCACTCTTACACTACGAGTCAAAAGATTCTTGACCTGGCGGCTGGTGATGCACGGAGATCAAGAGCAGCCGCATTAAATATTATTCCTACAACTACAGGCGCTGCTACTGCGTTATCAAAAGTCATTCCCGACATGGCAGGAAAATTCGATGGATTCTCCTTGCGTGTGCCAACCCCTACTGTATCAATCGTAGATATGGTGATCGAAGTAGAAAAATCAGTCACTATTGGCGAGGTAAACCGGGTCCTCAAAGAGGCAGCGGAAGGTCAGCTTTATGGGATCATGGGCTATACCGAAGAAAAACTTGTCTCGATGGATTACAAGGGTAATCCCCTTTCCTCCATTATTGACTCTGACCTGACAAATGTCATTGGCGGTAATTTGATAAAAGTTATCAGTTGGTATGATAATGAATGGGGATACTCTTCGCGAACGGTAGATATGGCTGCTTTGATAGCTGAAACCCTCTAGGAAATGAAGTTATCAGCGCCCCGGATTTATTTGCGGGGCGCTTTTTTATTTGGAGTAACAAATGTTAAACAAGAAAACTATCCGTGACGTTGATGTAAATAACAAAACTGTTTTTGTCAGAGTGGATTTTAATGTGCCGCTGGATGGAATCAGAATCACAGATGAGACAAGGATCAAGGCTGCTTTGCCAACAATTAATTATTTAATTGAGAATAATGCTAAGGTAATTCTTGCCTCTCACCTTGGCAGGCCTGGAGGAAAAGCTTCTAAAGAATTCTCTCTAGCACCTGTTGCAAAAAAGCTGAACGAAATGCTGGACGGAAAGCTGAAATTTGTAGACGACTGCCTTGGACCGTTAGTGCTCAAAAAATCTCAAGATTTGCAACCTGGCGAGGTTTTGCTACTTGAGAACACAAGGTTTTATCCCGGAGAAGAGGCAAACGATCCAAAAATGGCAAAACAGTTCGCTGATCTGGCAAACATCTTCGTAAATGATGCATTTGGTACAGCGCACCGGGCTCATGCGTCTAATGTTGGAATCGCTGATTATCTGCCTTCTGTTGCGGGGTTTCTTCTTGAAAAGGAAATACTTTATCTGGATAATACGATCACCAGCCCAGCTAAACCTTTTACGTCGATCCTTGGTGGAGCCAAAGTCAGTGGAAAAATCGGAGTGATCAATAATTTGATCGATAAAGCGGATTGGATCCTGGTTGGCGGGGGGATGGCAAATACTTTTTTTGCCGCTCAAGGATTCGATTTAGGAGAATCGCTAGTCGAAAAAGAAGCCCTAGATATTGCGAATGAAATCCAGATCAAGGCGGCAGATAAGTTAATTCTTCCAGTTGATGCTGTAATTGGAAATAGATTTGCCGCGGATGCCGACATTAAAGAAATTTTGATTGGCGATATTCCAGAAGGATGGAGGATTATGGATATCGGCAGCAAAACTCTAGCAAAATTTGGAGAGATCATAGCTCAAAGCAAAACAATAGTTTGGAACGGCCCGATGGGTGTTTTCGAATTTCCAGCTTTTGCGCGGGGGACATTCCAGATAGCGAATTTTGTTGCGAACAGCGCTGCTATCAGTATCATCGGGGGAGGGGACTCAGCAGCAGCTGTAGCGCAGACTGGATTAAGTGACAAAATCACGCATATCTCAACTGGTGGAGGAGCCTCGTTAATGATGCTAGAGGGTGAGCCATTACCTGGTTTGTTGGCCCTGGATGATAAATGATTGTTTTTGGAGGATTTTAAAGCAAGTAGCAATAACGTTTATTCGTCCTGTTGAGTCATTTTTCTCTTTAATCGCGCCAGCCGGTATTCAGCTTCAGAGATCAAATTTGCCGCGAATGGTTCAGACCTGGTTTTATGATAGATTTCTTTAGCTGACAAAGTCCAATGAATTGCTTCCTGGAAATCTGCTTTCTTGTGTTCGTAATATTTTGCTAACTCGATGTTTGGACGGGGATCTCGGAGAGCCGCGCATTCCTTCCAGAGCGGGATGGCCAGGTTGAAAGCTTCAGACTTTTTGTGCAGGTTGGCGAGGTTGAGCAATCCGTTTATTCTTAATTCGTCTGGAAGATCATTGTTTGTCAGGGCTTGGTCAAGAATAGTCTGAGCTAGGTCGGCTTGTTTGAGATGGATTAAATATTCTCCAACTGATATTTGATCCTGCCTTTGGTGATATTTTGATGAGTCTGGGTTTGTAATCCGGTCCGCAACGTAGCTGAGTAAGCTTATCAACGAAATGACATCTAACTCATTATGATAGAACACGGATTTAAGGGGATCTGGATCTCCGGATTGTAAATAATCAAAAAATTTTTCAGATACTTGCCATCCTGGTATATCAAGGGACGATCGTTCTAGCTCAAGTATGTGGTGTTCAAGGTCCCCCAAAGTACAACCTGGTAGGTGTCTCTTCCAAATTCGCCGAGCGATATGGAGCAAATCAATGTGGAGCATTCCATCAAATGGAGATTGAGAGCCAGAATATGAAAAGCGCGTTTTTATGCGGGGGAGATCAAATGATTTTCCATTGTATGAAACAATTAATTTTGAAGAGGTAACAAAATCCTCAAGAGCAGCGAGTTGGGAGGATTCTGCAGCAGGATCCTGCAAGAAGAATTGAGCGAAATCGATCCCGTTCTCAGCGTATTTGGCAACGCCAATCAAAAAGACATAGGTTCCAGCTCCGCCTGATAAGCCGGTTGTTTCAGTATCAATGAATAACAGATCTTCTTTGGGTAGATTTTCGATACCAGTCAGCGATGGTATTGTTGATAAAAGGGATAAATCAGGAATATTTGCCAGTGGGACTGTTCCATGCGTTTGAGAATATGGAATAAATTTCCTGACAACAAAACAATCGCCTCGCCTTGTTTCCTCCCAGGCTCCATGCAATACATCTTCCAGTTTTCTGTCTAGCTTCGATTTGGAAGGTTTTGGAAGGTTTGAGGTTCCAATTTGAACCCCCAAGGCTTTTAATTGGTCTGAGAGCGATGGCATGTCAAGATTTTACTATATTGGCACCGGGGAATAACTTCAGTTCTACGCCAGAGAAGCTTTAATCCGATCCAGAGCTGAAATTAAGGTCTCCCTGGGACAGCCAAAATTAATTCTGACATATTGGCTGTAGTCATCTCCAAACCAGTCCCCGGAATTGAGAGATACTTTGGCATTTGCCAAGAAATATTCAGCGGGCTTATCTATACCTGTTCCAGAGCAATCCAACCACCCTAAATATGTTCCTTCGGGTGTATGCATGTTTATCCCTGGAAGATTGTTTGTGACATACTCTGCCAGAAAATCCCTGTTTGCCTCTAGATAAACGAGTAATTCCCTGAGCCAGTCTTGGCCGTGAGAGTATGCTGCTGACATGGCTATTTCACCCAGTAGATTAACATCGCTGGAAAATTCTCTCATCTTGGTCTGGAATTTCTCGCGCAAATCAGGATTGCTAATAATGACAGCAGAAGATTTTAAACCTGCCAGGTTAAAGGTCTTGCTGGCAGATAAAAGTGTAATTGTGCTTTGGGCTACATCATCAGCAAGGGATGCAGTCGGTGTATGTTTGGCGCCAGAGAAGACGATGTCACTGTGAATTTCGTCAGAACAGATAATGATATTGTTACGGATGCAGATCTCTGACATCGCCAGTAATTCATCCTTCTGGAAGACACGGCCGGTTGGATTTTGAGGATTACAAAGCATAAAGATCCGTGTTTGAGGATTTAGAGAACTCCTGAATTGATCAATGTCAATTCCAAATTCTCCGTCTGTTTTTGTCGATAATTGCTGGAGATCGAGGTTTAAACTGCAATTTTTGGCAAGTTCAAAGAATGGATGGTAAGCGGGTGTTTGAACTAGCAGCCCATCACCTGGATTTGTACAGGCTGCGGCGGCCAAGTTCATTCCGTGAACTACCCCTGGAACGATCAGGATATCATCTAGTGAAATATCCCAATTATGGCGCTTTTTAACCCAGCTTTGAATAGCCGATTTTGTGGAATCTTGTATCGCCGAATAGCCAAATATTCCATGAGATATTCGCTCTCTAAGGGCGGCAATGACTGGAGGTGGGGCAGCAAAATCCATGTCAGCAACCCAAAGGGGGAGGACATCATTATTGTCTCTTGACCACTTGATACTGTCAGTTTGCTGGCGGTTGATAATTTTGTCAAAATCCATAATCAGAGGACCGAATTTATGTTGGCATTTTGAATATAATCTTGAAAAGCGCTTACTTCATGATACATCAGATTTAATTTCCTATTGTACTTTTCAAATTCTGGTAAAGGAATTTTCGGCCCGGGTTCCAATTGGAAATCATGCCGGAAATTGGATAGGTCAAAATCGCCATGGTAATGAAGCCAATCAAGCCCAGCTTCTATCAAGGAGGAAGTGAGAGCCAAGCGCTGCGCAAAAAGATCGGGATCGTAGATCTTGTTTGATGCTGACAAATGCTTTAGCAGTCCAAGCAGATTCTCCAAAAATTCAACTTGAGAAGTAATTCCACGTCCTTGTGAAAAGAAGATAATTTTTTCAGGGCCAACCAGTTCTATTAGATGCTTCAAGACTGCAAAACTAGGTGGAGTGGACCAGATTATCAGGGTTTTAGCAGCAGATAGCGATAATCGGGGATGGGTGAGAAAACCGTCAGGATGGGAAAACTCTGACCAAATCAAGAAATCTTTTTCCTTCTCCGAGATTGAATATAATTCAGCCAATGGATTTGGGCTCTCCCGTAAATCTATTAGCTCTATTTTGTGTTTTTTTGAGATATATACTGGCGAGAAATTTGATTGTTGATAATGTTGAATCGTGGCCTGGACTTGTTGAACGTTCCTGTAAGTAGAAATATTCAGCGAATATGATATATCAAATGGGCTCTCTGGCAGTTCGAGGTCCAAACTGTTCCACCACAAGAAATCTTGCTTGGTGCCTGAACTATCAGCAAGTGTCAGTTTTCTGTGATTCCTCTTTCTTCCGATCAGGTTATCAGCAAGAAGGGTGACATTCCGGGTTGCAAAGAGCAGCCTGGGATTTCCTGCTCCGAAGGGAGCCATCCGGTTAAAGTCCTCAATAAAGTCCACTGTTATAGAGTGGAAGGGAAGCTCGGCGTCAATAACTATATTCGGAAAGTAATCAGTCTCGCCATACAGCGCATGGTAGTTTTCAGCTAATTTTCTTCTGAACTGGGTTACGTTTTCGAGGGGTAGGGAAACGCCCGCGGCCATAGGATGCCCGCCATGGGAGATAAGCAGTGAGCTGGCCTCGCTGATCAAATCTGAAATTCCTATGCCTGGAACCGACCGGGCTGAACCCCTTGCTTCAGCTCCGTCTTGTGTCAGGACAATCGCAGGTTTATTAAACCTTTCAACTAGCCTGCTGGCAACGATGCCGATCACTCCCGGATTCCAGTCGGATGGGCCCTGGATTACCAAAACGGGATATTCTTCAGAGAGGTCTGGGAAAGCATTAATCATTTCCAGTGCCTCAATAAATATCTTTTCAGTTAGCTCCTGGCGTTCGGTATTTAAGGATTCGAGACGGGAAGCTAATTCATTAACCAGGGTTGGATCGTCACTGGTAAAAAAATCAACACAGCTGCTCGCGTCGGAAAGCCTACCGAGAGCATTAAGTCTGGGGCCAATTACAAATCCGATCTGGTCTTCAGAAATATCTTCGGCATTCAAATTTGCATTTTTGTATAACAAACCTAAACCCAATCTGGATGTCCGGCGTAAAACCGGGAGACCTAATTGGAGCAGATAACGCGTGTCACGACTGAGATCAGCTACATCTGCAACAATCCCCAGGGCAACTAGATCCAGGAAGGGCAGAGGATCAAGATCATACCTGGAAAATAATTCTTCAATAAGTTTGTACGACACGCCAACCCCTGGCAGTGTTCCAAGTGGATGGGCAGGATTTAACATAGCAGGGTTGATGATTGCATAGGCCTCAGGTAATCGGGGAGGAAGCTGATGGTGATCTGTAATGATAAAATCAACGCCTTTTGAATTGGCATAATTAACTGGTTCGATAGCATCTATGCCAGTATCGCAGGTAATGATAATCTGCGGATCCAACTGGTCGATAAGCAGGGTGAGAGCAGCAACCGAAACGCCATGGGATTCTGTGGCCCGGTTTGGGATGTAGTACGACGTATCTGCGCCGAGTTCTCTGAGGCCGGAAGTGAGGAGAGTTGTAGATGTCTGCCCGTCGACATCAAAATCCCCCCAGACCAGGATTGAGCCACCGGACGAAATTCCTTCTTGAATCCTGTCGGCAGCTTTCAGCAGACCGGGCAGCTCGGAAGCCGGAGCCGGATGGTATTGGTCGGGATTTAAAAAACCGAGGGCGTCATCGAGGTTGGATAAGCCTCGCCTGAAAAGTGACTGAGAGACAATTGAATAACCACCAATAGCGGATTGAAAATTGCCTGGTACGTCAGCCAAATCCTGAAATTTCCAGCGCGACCCAATATTGCGCATAGGCATAATCTACCTTAGGTTTAGAATTCTAGCTCACTAATTTGTTCAAAATCAACCTGATAATCAATTAAATCATCTTCATTTGAGTTTACGAAAAGGACAAAATCTCCAGGGTGCGACCCCCGATCGCAAAGTGACCTGAATGAACAATATTCACATTTTGATTTGTTGTCCGTTAATGGAAATGGTTCCGCGTTTTTTCTGAAATCCTGAATTTGGGCTATTATTTCTTCAATTGTTGATCTTACTCGATTATGTTCAAGATCCGAGTAATCGAAGATAATCTCAGGATCATCTGCTAGGGGATACCAATAACACATCTTGATATTGTTCGGATCAATATCTGCTGAGGGAAATATTTCTGTTCCTGCCATCGCCAAGATATATGGATAAAGATAAGTCTGAACTCTGTCTTTGATCGTCGGCAGGGGAGGTTTCTTGGTAGAAGTTTTCCAATCTAGAATGAGGAAGTGATCGGGCATCTTGACAACCAGGTCATACTTTGCAACTAAGCGGTGGGTGTTAAATGGTATGTGAAGTAATTGTTCAAAGACTAGCTGGTAATCTTTAAGCGATGAAGCAAATGGAAGGAATGCCTCCCACATTTCAAGCAAAACTGGATCGTTGATCGTGTTTTGTATTTGTGAAACAGCTATACCAGTAAAGTATTGCTGGCATAGCTGGTGGAACCGATTTCCCTGGTGGATCGAATTTTCAAGAGCAGTCATCGGGTTTGCTGTTGCTGCGGGCCAGGCTGTTTTATTTAGGACATTCAACTCGAATCTTCTTGGGCAATCAAGAAAATCTTGCAAATTACTTTGGTTGAATTGAAGGGGAGTTTGCATGTCAATCATTGGAATCCTGGCTTGGTATCTCAGGTAAGGGATTGGAGTTATTGTGAAAATTTATCAGTGCGCTTAGAGCAACTGCTCGGCTCGATTTTCCTGTTCGTCCGGAATTCCAGGTAATAATTAATTCCTTTTTTGCTCTCGTAATTGAAACATATAATAATCGGATCCGTTCCCGGATATATTCTAACCTGGCATCAATCGTAGCATTACCCTCTTTGTAGTCACCTGAATTATTAGCAGACGTGGCTAAAAGTTGCGAAAGCGATTCTGCAGGAATATTCAGCTTGTCGCGGATGAACCACTTTTCAGAGATATAGAGGTCCTCGCTTGAACCGGACGGGAAGTTGTAGTCATTGGCAGACATTAAATATACCCGATCCCATTCGAGGCCTTTTGATTTATGTGCCGTAGTGACAACAATTTTTCCCTGATGATCATCTGGTTTGAACTGAGGTTCCTCAAGGCCAGCGAAAAAACTTCGCTCGTTCCTGGCCAGGGCCTTTAATTCATCCAGTAATGCTGAAAGCTTCCAGTCAGGGTGTTGATTGGAAAGGTTCTTCTCGTAGTTAGCCAGACGGTGGCTTAATGAAAGCTCTTCAGGAGTGAAAAAGAGTTCATAAGATAGGGTGAGGATCAATTGATCGATCGGTAAGAGAACTGCCTGCTGCCACCTGTTGATGACCCTTGTAAATTCCAGCAAGCGGCTGATTGTTTCATCCGACTGATCAGTCAATGAGCCCAACCAATCTGGCCCCGGGTCTGGAGAGACCAGCCGCTCCAGTTGCTTAATCGATGCGATGAGTTTTGAAACAGCTTCGATTTGCTCCCAGGCAACCGGGTCCGATTGATGATCTCTATTCCAAACTTTATAGACCGCTGATAATTTTTTTGCTGAATCTGGATCGGCCAAATAGGAGAGAATGATCACCAGAGCGCCCGTAGTTTTCCTTGTAGCGAGCGAAGTATTTAGCAACTCCACAGGTTCAAGGGAGAAGTCTGATCTCAAAATGGCAGCTACTTTCTTGCCGCGTTCGTTTCTGGGGGCAAGTATAGCAGCGGTTTCAGTTGGATGAGCTAGAATCCATTTTGCCGCAGATGATGTTATTAATTGGATCTCTTGGTCTGGCGTCAATGGTTCATCAAATAAGTGAACCTGACCAGGTTCACTTGGCGGGTTTTGCTGGATATCACCATCAGGCGTCAGTTGAATCAGGTTGGGATACAATGCGGTCCGTGCCTGAGGGAGAGGGTGATGTTGATTGGTCCAGTTAACAAGATAATTTGCCAGATTGATAATTGTCTCAGTGCTCCGGCCCGAATTGGGGAGGACATAGCTGGAGTCGGCGTTCGCTATGAAATCAACGAATAAGGTTGGGTCGGCTGTTGTAAACGATTCGTAAATTGCCTGGTTTGGATCACCGACGCGGACCCAGTTGGTACGGTTTGATGTAGTCGTTAACAGACTCAATATTCTTTGCTGCATTAGGCTGCTGTCTTGCGCTTCATCTTCAAGAATATAGGGCCATTTATTCTGCAACCTTAAGAGGAGAGTTTCATCCTGCATTAAGACCTGATAGGCAAAGTTGATTAAATCATCAAAATCTACAGCACCGCGATACTCTAAATTTCTTTGATAGACCCGATATATCTCCAGGCCCATCTCTGCCAGGGGGTATTTACCGGGATCGTTTTTAGCGAATTTGTCGATCTGAAGCGGGGAAAGTTGGAGGTTCTTGGCAGTTCTAATAAACTGGAGAGCTGTTTGGTCCAGAAGCACTGGAATTTGTTTTTGGTAGAGGGATTCTTTTTTGCTTGATTTGAGGGTATCTATCAGATATTGATCTATTACCTCGGGGTTGTTTTTTAACCAGGAATAAGTTGCTTCGCTTCTTATTCGCTCAGCTTCTCTCATGTCGAGGATTTGAAAGCTTGAGTCCAACCCGGCAAGTTCAGGCCGTTCTTTTACTATATCGTGCGCAAGGCCATGCAAAGTCCTTACCCGATAACCTAATGAGGGAACTAAACGATACGATTGTAAAATATTTCTTATCCTGAGGGAAAAATTATTGACTGCTGAGTTGACAAGGGTAACGATCAGCACTTCTTGCTCGCCAGACAGCAAGCCTTCCCGGATAATTTCAGCAGCCAATAATGATAAAGTCCAAGTTTTTCCACTGCCGGGAACTGCTGATACGCCCATACTGCCGTCTCGGTATGACAGGATATCTTCTTGGGCTGGGCGCGGGGAGAATTGTTTGCTAAGAGTCATCTCAGGTTATTTCCGGCCGGTCACTGGCAACCCGCATTGTTCTGTTGAGAGCTTGAATCAGTAAGCCGTTTTGCTCAAAACCACTTTCATCAGTGTCAGTCAGGCAAAAGAAGATGCCTTTTTTGCATCGCCGAATTAACCCCGTAGTTAGATTTGAGAGGTTTTTTATATTCTGGGAATGTTCCTCAGCATCATTCCAGCTGTTTGCCGAATCCCAAAATCTTTGAAGAACATGGGGATTTGTTAATGGCTGATATATTCTCTCGTACCATCCCCTGGATCCAACATCAAGCCAAAATTGATATTCCACCGGGCGATTACCCAACAGGAAAGTATAAGCTGGTGCGATCTGGACATGGTCAGCTGGTTTGGATTCCCAGGAGGGGAGATATTGATTGGCTAAAACTCCAGTTTTAACCATTTCGATATATTCGAGACCAAGGTCATTATCATTGAACTCGTAAACTACACCTGCTGATAATCGAAATTTCCTGATCGAATCGATCAGGCGATCTGTTGTTTCGGCCTTTGAAAAATCAGCATGAAAACCAAAACCCGGCTGAGAAAGTAGCTCGCCGAAAATTTTGACCAGAAAATGGTCTAACGGCAGGAACTGACCAGAATTGTAATCGTCGATCCAGTCTTTAAGGAGCTGGTATTTTTTACCAGCGAAATAAGTGATCCGTTCCTTAATCTCTCCTGGCAAGTCATCAAAATCGCGGATGCGTTTAGACGAGTCTCTTCCATAGAGAACGTGCTTCGATAGTATGAAAGCTCGGGTCAGATCAAAATTTTCGAAGACCTGCATCAAGCAAAGCGCAAATTCATGGGCAGATATATCTAATTTCCATTCTGGATGTGCTAAAGCTGCCAACCCGAGCAGACAGTGGGTGACGGGTTCGTCCCTTAGTGATCTAGAGGGCCTGTGGGTTGAGACCAAGATGGATTGTTTCTGGAGTTCGGAAGTCAGCAAGAAGCGCAGGGAATCACTCAAGAAAGGAGCCATAACTGCAATCTCTGACGGTGGTGTGCCATCATCCAGCAGCTTTTTGATCTGCTTTCCGACCCACTCAGCTAATTGGGGGAGATAGGGCTGGTAGATTATCGAAACGAAATTGTCAAGACCTGAAATCGGTTTGAGTCCATCAAGGGGTGTCTGCTTCAATAAAGTTTGGAAATAGGAATTGAACAGGAGCAGTTCATCCGGCGAAGTCAAGATCTCGGAGAAGATAATTTTAGATTGACACTGATCTGTTAACTGACGAGCGCTGAGAGGAGATGCACCAAGGAAATGCCTGAATCCTGCATCCTCGTCAGTAATCAGCAAGGCTGATTTTAAATCAGGCATCAATAAATTAACAAAATCATGCGCGACCGGGATATCCTCTTCGACATTGTCGTAAATCAGGTAGGAGAACTGGTCCTTAAAATAGGATATCACTTCAGAATTACCAGATACCAGGTTTGTAAATATTTCAACTTGAAGAGAAAAATCAAGCATATTGTTATTAAAACAATATGTCCTGAACAGATTCGCAGCAAGTTGAGCGTCGTCAAAAATCCTTTCCTGGGAAACATCTCCTGTCCAGGCAGATTTTAGTTTTTCTGAAATTTCAGTATGGGGAAAACCGTTCACTGCGGCTTTATTAAGGTTGTCTAGAATTTGACTGTACAAACGGTTTTGTTGAACAGCAACAGAAGCAAATAAACCCTGATCTTGCAGAAGGGGCTCTACAATTCTCGAGAGAAAATAAAGCGAAGACTCCAGAGTCAAAAATACCGGTGGAGAATCCAGGACAAACGCAGGATATTCTTCCAGGACAAGTGGCCAAAACAAGTCAATGCTTCGGCGGGCAAGGCCTCCATATGTAACAATAACTGGAAGACTGTATCCCGGAAAATCAGGGGTATCCAAGACTTCTTGGTAAGATGTTCCAAGATTTCTTTGAGGAACAAGCAGCAGAATCTCGCTGCCAACTATGCCTTCCTGTACTAAATATCTAATTCGTTGATTTCCTACTGTAGATTTACCGCTACCTGCCGGTCCTGCAAGGCTGACAGATGTATTAATATCAGATTCGACGATAGAAATTTGTGAGGGCCTTAGAAGCATATTGATCTTGTCATTAAGTAATTGTCTTGGAGAATTTAATAAAATTGTCAACCAGGTATTTGGATTTTGGAAGCATGGTTAAGGTTTTACTTCTGCAGCTGGAGATCTCGGATCCAGCAATCATTGTGCTTTGCTTACTTCGGTTAGGAGGTTTTTGGTGGAGATCGAGAATAGTGAATGTCATGTCAACCAATTCTTCCATCTCTTCCTTTCTAAACCAAAGTTGATCCTGGTATGAATGAATTTTTAGAAAATCCATACAGGATTGATTTTGGAACCAAAAATTCGCTAAGATTTCGGGTTCAGCAGACAGCACCGTTAGATTTTCGTGAATTTCTCTGAGAAGATAATAGTAGATCAGAGTGTTCTTGCTGGGTGCATTGCCTTTATCATTCAACCTTCTATCAAACAATCGGGCAAGGACTGACAGCCAATCTGAGGGAAATTGATCCTGGAAGCTGCTAAAGAATTCAAAAAAAACGAATCCCGGAAGCAGGGAACTGGATAGTTCTTTTTCAACCAGCCTGTTTTGCAGGCGGTCAATGATTGCAGCTATTTCATTTAAATTCTGCTCAGTTTTATCTGGAATAAAAGGACCTAGATCGTTATCCAGTGACCTCAACATATTTAACCGTGAGGCAGACCCTGATTGATCGGGACTCTGGTCCTTAGCAGTTGCAGAACGGTCATGAGCTGGTTCGTGGAGCGAGTCAATAATATTTGTCAGGGAAACAAGTATTGGATCTAGCTCAATCTGCAGGAGTTCATCCTGAAGATTAGGTGTACCTGATTTTTGAAGTGATTGCCAGAGTTGGCTGTATGGTTGTTTACCTGATTTGACCAATTTAAAATCTAACAGGACCTGGTACTGGAATGCGCCTAAGGCAATCTCAAGTCCATTTCTTCTCACCTCTTCGATGGATCGGATAAACTCTAAACCAGTAATCAGGTCCTTGAATAGTAAATAATCAGACTCGGAATCATTCAATCCGAGAGCGTCGAGCAATGGGATTGAGGTGCCATTAACTGGGGATGAAGATCTGAGTGTACCCGCGATAGAACTATAGCTATTATGAAATACAACCAGGGCGCGGTCAGATCCTACAGAGTTGGTATATGCAATTAAATTTTGGGATACCTCGCCGGACGGGAGTATCATATCAAGCAAATGAAAATTAGCTACGTCTGCGAAAAGATATCTCATTTTTAATAGAGGAAATATTTCTCGGGCGTGGCGGTCAATAAGATCCTGGTTAGGTCTTTCGTCCCGATACGCACGCTTATATTCCATGCCGTATTTTTCTGAATAACCTTCAATTTGCCCATGTCCAAACATCGGCAGGCCGGGTAATGTCGCTAAGAGTATACAGGTCCCGAAGTATTTTCCGTCTGATCCGAACTGAGATATGGCAGTTTCTTCATCCGGGTTATTCATGAAATTAACGTAGCGCTTAAGGATTTGGGGATCAAATTCTAAGGTTTTGATGATCAGCTCGCGAAATTCTTTATTCGTTTCGTCGCGCAGCATGTGCATAAATGCGCTGTTGTATACCCGGTGCATACCAAGCGTTCTAACAAAATATCCTTCCATCATCCAGAAAGCTTCGGCCAGCAGCAAAGTATCAGGTGCTTCCAGCGCGACCCGGTCGACGACTTCCTGCCAAAATTCACGCGGCATAGCCTTATTGAATTGTTTTTTGGTCATTCCGTGTTCTGACCTGGTAGGTATCGCGCCTCCTGTACCTGGTTCTGGATACCACAGCCTTTGATAATGAAGTTTCGCCAGTGTCATCGCGGCGTCAAAGCGAATTATCGAGAATTTTTTTGCTACATGCATGATCGCCTGAATAACGGCTTCCCTGGTTTCCGGATTGAGAAAATCCAGCTGCGCTGTATCGTTCCAGGGCATTGCCGTACCATCGTTCCCGTGATAAATATAGCTCTCATTTCCTGAGCGGTAGTCTTTACGCTTGAAGACAACTGCAGCGTCTGTTTGACTGTAATAATGGTCTTCGAGATAGATTCCGATCTGGTCGTCTTGGGAAAGGTCAGGCCCAGAAAAACTATAAGAAGGGAAGGGGGATTTTTCAAGGGATAGAAAACGCTCCGGATGGTCCCTGACCCATCTGGAATTGATTCCCATATGGTTAGGGACCATATCAGCGGCCAGGCGGATATTATAAGCACGAGCCCTGTCGGACAGATCTTTATAGGCGTCTTCGCCACCGAGGACTCCGGCGATGGCATAGTCATCTAGAGAATAGGCTGAAGGAATTGCGTCAGGATTCCCGCAGAGCTGCTTGATTTTTTGCGAGGCGCTGCTCCTTTCCCAGAGGCCGATCAACCACAGCCCTGATATGCCCCAGCTTGATAGCTCTTCCAGCTCCTGATCAGGAATGTGGTCAAGCTGCGTAATTGTTTCCTGGTATTTTTGTGAAAGCTGATCCAGCCAGACAAAAACGTTTTTAGCAATCAGTACCAAATTCGGCATCCAATCCTGATCGGAGCTGAATCGGGCTGGCGCTTGGGCTGCGCCATCAGCTAAGTCGTAAAAATCAAGTGGATTTTGCACAGGGCCAGGCCCGCTAAAATTCAACTTATTTTCCTCTTTTAGCTGATCTAACGATCTGAGCAGGTCGTTAAGGAATTCCTCGCCTAGCAGTGATCCCCAATTCGTCCTGATGTAATTCAATTGGGCCTCGAGTGAATCCGGATGTGCTTTTGAGGGAGCGGACAATAGCTCAAGAAGGTTTTGTCCAACACCGAGAGTTGTGGATTGATTATCAATTTGGCGCCGAAGGGTATTGGCGAAAGATAAGTATTCTGGAGATTTTATAAAATCCGGATCGGTGAAAATATAATCACTTTTTCTGATTGCAGGATTATCTGCAGCTGTATGGACAAGTAAAAAAGAGTTGTATAGAGCATATCGGTTCTCTGGAACCCCCGGGCTGGCTAAGCGGTAGGTAGAAACCAGCTCCGGTGCGTAATAAATGATGGTTGTTGGATAAAGCTCAAGAAAACGATTGAACAGATCATCACTTGAGGGATGTTCACTGAGAGACATCAGATCTGCATCCAGGTCAGAATAGAGCGCGGGGTAATAAGTTAGATGATAATTCTCAATTAGGCGCAGAAAGGATCTGCCTATCAGGCCAATAATGGTGAATTCTGCTGGACTGAAACTCACCAGAGACTGGCGGAGCCGGTCGTGAATGATCCTGGCGTTGAATATTGCAGAATAGTTAAAATCAGGCGTTAGGTAAGACCTGGAGAGGGTCTGAGAGGTGAGGGGAAATGTCGCGTGGGATGCTGAACCCTGAATTGGCATAATCATGATGGTCGCTTTGGAAAGACACTGATATTAGAGCATATAATTCTACTTGTAAATAAAATTGCGTATAGGCAAATACATACTTTGATTTACATTTCTAAATTCTTTAATGCAAATAAGCGAATTTCCGAGATTTCTTTTATCCTGGTCATTCTAATCTCATCAAAAACATTATTTTGGACAACCTTGATAAAACTGCCTTTAATTAGCTCAAGCAGAGCCAAAAAAGAGATCACTACGTCCAACCGGGTATAGTTTTGGCCTAATAAATCGTGGAAAGTCAATTCATCTGACCTGGAGAAATGATCCGAGATCTGGTTGATCTTATCTTTAATAGTAACTTTCGGCCTCTCAACGACAGTGCTAATTGATTGGCGATCAATATTTTTTTGCAGGATATTGCTTGCCAGCAAAAAAAGTTCATTTATCCCAAAACCCGCCAGGTCGAGATTTTCCTTTATTGAAACATTAGCAGGGGAGAGCCTGATAAAAGATTGATAGCCAAGGTCTTTTCTCTCCGCCAGGATCTCAGCAATTTCTTTATATCTCTTGTATGCGATCAATTGTCGGGCAAGCTCATTTCCCAGATCCTGGTCTTCCTCCCGGGATGACCGCAGCTGCGGCAAGAGCGCTTCAGATTTAATTTGGATAAGCTTTGCTGCAATCACCAGAAAAGCAGATATATCATCCGCTGCAAGGTCCTGCATTTTTTCGATATGCCTAAGATATTGATCAGTCACCTGGGCTAGAGCCAGTGAGGTGATATCCAGCTCAGCACTCTCGATCAACTGAAGAAGAAGATCAAGCGGACCCTGATATACAGGAGTATCAATACGGTATGAATCTACCAATTCCTTTGAAAGCTTTGATTCCATAGGACTATTATACTAGACATGATGCGGGGAATAAGCTCCTGCAATTCTTCAGGGAAGGTAACACATTCCCGAATTAGAATCTTGTTAATATAGGAAAACAAATAGGTATTATTAAAACAGGTATGATAAAGTTCTAGATGCTGATTGGATATCAAATAATACTCTTTCAGGAGATAATATGCCTAACGAACCTATCAATGTAACAGATGAAGCCTTCGAATCAACTGTTGTTGGCTCCAAGCTGCCAGTAATCGTGGACTTTTGGGCTCCCTGGTGCGGTCCCTGTAAAATGGTCGGTCCTATCCTTGACAAAATAGCTACTGAATTTGCTGGAAAAGTAATTGTCGCGAAAGTAAATACTGATGAACATTCAGAGTGGGCCAACAAATTCGGTGTCCAGGGTATTCCTACTATGCTATTCATGGCCAATGGCAAAGTTGTCCATCAACAGGTGGGGGCTTTGCCAGAACCGATGCTGCGAACAGTTCTTGACCAATTCCTAGAAGTTGTCAACGAGGCCCAACAATAAAAACAAAAAAACTCCCTTGCGGGAGTTTTTTTATGATGTTTCCTGGATTGGTAATATGATTTCGAATGTATTTCCATCTTCCCTGACTGACAACTGAATATTCCCGCCCAAAAATCTTGCTGTTCTCCGGGCCACAGCCAGACCTAATCCCATGCCCTCATAACGACGGGTAAGGTAATTTTCCAACTGCCGGAAATCTTCAAATATTGTTTCCGATTTGTTTACAGGTATCGGTATTGCCCAATCATTCACAGTGATAGTCAGCTGTGTATCAAGTAGCTTTCCTACAATCACAATCTTGCCATTTTCTGGTGAGAATTTAGCGGCATTAGATAACAAATTCCTGAACAAAATAATTAAACTTGAACCATCATAACGTAGTTCTCGGACATCAGCAGGAAAATCAGCTACCAGATTGATATTCTTCTTTTTTAAATTTGGTTTGAGCAGATCATATGTTTGAAGAAATGCGCTTTCTATCGAGATCGGATCGATATATGTTATTTCTTTGCCAGTCTGGAATCGGGCGAAATCAGTTAGCTCCTGGACAATGCCGATCAATTTACTGGTATTATTTCCAACAATTTCCAGGTATTGTTTTGCTTGTTTCGGGTCTGTGTCTATCTCTTCAAGTGACAGTTCCAAATAACCCACGATTAAATTTAATGGCGTCCTCAGTTCATGGCTGACAAGGGCAACAAATGTATTCTTTAATTCCTCTAATTCACGGTCTTTATCAGCTGTGGATTTCTTATGAATGTGACCGTCTTTCATCAGTGGGTTCTGTTTATCACTCATAATGGTCACCCTAACTTGCGTTATCTTTTAGATATTTTCCAGGACATAATCCAACACCTGGCCCGGTGTTAAATCGTCTGTATTCAGATAGAGGTCTGCGCTCTTGCGCGCGAGTTCCAATCGGCTGAGCTGCTTTTCAAATATATCTCTGGTCCACGTTGTTCCGGTTCTGCGCTTAGATTCCTCATAGGAAACATCAAGGTAAATCAGCAGGTCAGGTTTAGCAATTATTTTCCACATATCCTGGACATAGGAATGCTCCTGAGCGATGTGCTTGACCTGATAATTCAAAGCTCGTAAAGATGCCACCAGGGTAGTTTTGCCTGATGCACAAGGACCGACAATACCAAGCACCACACCTTCTTGTGTCATTTTCCAATTGGACTGATAGGAAGTTGAACCGACATCCGGCGGATCATATCATTGCCGCGGTTCACAACCCGCATAACTACGATACTAATATCATCTCTCGGCATCCCACGTTCAAGTTTTAATGCATGGTTGATCAAGGAATCAGCGATCTTTTTTGGGGAGGGATCCTCTTCCTCCAATTCAACCTGAACAGAAGTACAGATATCCATGGATTCCCCAAGAAATGATCCAGCATGAACTAAACCATCAGTAAAGACAATAACAGTCAAACCTGCTTCAAGAGGCAGTTCTGAGATAAGTGGTCGCGTATCGCGTCTTAGTCCAACTGGATCAGATTTGTCTTGCAGCATCTTGACCTGATTACCATAAGAGATCACTAAGGGAGCAGGATTATTTCTTGTGATAACAAGTGTACCGGTTTGAAGATCCGCTGAGAGGATGTTCAAAGTTGAGGATACTTTTCCCCCGCGTTCTGTAAAGAGGGCGTCGGATGCTGCCCTGGCTGCGGCGCCATCTCGGACTCCATCAGCCAGGAATTGGATTACTTTCCTGACTACCAGGCTGGAGACCCATTTTGCACCCTTGCCGGAACTTTGCCCATCAGCTAAAACAACCGATAATCCGCCATTAGGACGTTCAATTACCTCTGCTGTATCACCGCTGGAGGATGTGGCATATTTTTTAATTTTTGAAATTGCTATTTGAACTTCCATGTCCAGATTTTACAACACTATCCTAAAAATGGATACCTGAGAATTCGATCCCTGGATTCACGGCAAGCCACGAGATTTTAGAGGAGGAAGATTTAAATTATCTAGATATACTGCTGAATCAATGGAAGAAAGACCCGTGCCAGGCTTAAAAAAATCAGAAAACCAATGATATCTGTGATTGCTGTAACTAAAACTGTGGAAGCCAGGGCAGGATCTTGACCGGTAAACTCGAGCATCAATGGTATCAGGGTTCCAACAATACTCGCGACAAGCATATTCCCGAGCAGCGCCAATCCAAGAACCAGACCAAGATATGGATTTGACTGCCAGAGGCCGACTCCAATTCCAACGATTACGCCAATTAATGTACCGAGTATTATACTGACGGCGATCTGCCTGATCAGGATGGGGAGAATTTTCTTGGCTTCGATCTTGTCAAACGCAAGAGAGCGCACGATCATCGCTACATTCTGGCTGGCTGCATTTCCGCCCTGAGAAGCTGCAACAGATTGGAAAAATGCCAGTACGGCAACCTGAACAAATAAATCCCCGAAATTACTGATTACCCAGGATGCTAATAAAGCAGTCAGAGTGTTCAAGAACAACCAGGGAAGCCTTCCTTTCAATTGCAGTCCGAGTCTGCTTTCCGGTTCAAGGTTCGCGTCAGATACGCTCGCCAAGCGATAGATATCTTCTGTAGATTCATCAACGAGCACATCGAGGATATCATCATGTGAGATGACGCCCACGAGTTGTCCTCGTCGATTCACAACGGGCAGCGCTTGCAGGTCATAGTGTTTCATCACTCCTGCGGCTGCTTCTTGATCTTCCATGGTATGAACGCTTGCTACCTGGGTGTTCATAAAATTGACAATTGGTTGTTCCGGTTCGGCCCGGACAAGCTCCCTCAGACCTGTAACACCTAGTAATTCCTGCT
Source organism: uncultured Chloroflexia bacterium (assembly GCA_963751575.1). Lineage (GTDB taxonomy): Bacteria > Chloroflexota > Anaerolineae > Anaerolineales > UBA11858 > B10-G9. Next base: position 1,229,851 of record CAVVUX010000002.1, read on the forward strand.
GGTTGCTAACGACAAAGAGGTAATATGGAATATCTGTATCCCCGGCAGATGAGCGTAAATATTGAAGGGCAGTATCCGCTGTGTCATCAGGGCTGAGGACCAGAAAATTAGTGGTCATTAGGCCACCTGCAGTTTCATCCGGGAAGCGAAGTAGTGGAAGAATTTCTTCCGGTCCTTCCAAGAGGGAAAGCGTTTTCCGGAGATCCTGGCCCGACAGGTCACCTAAGAGATCTGCCGCCTGATCTGGATCCATATCGTCGATGATTCCAGCCAGGAAGGGCAGGGATAGATTTTTTGAAGCTTCCAGGGTCTCTTCATCATTCAGTTCATCAAAAATATCCGCAATTTCAGATATTTCAAGATGCTGGAATAAGGAATTCTTCTGGGCGGGATTAAGATCGCTAAAAAGATTTGCTTGATCAGCTGGATGCAAGGAACGGAGATCATCCAAAATAGATTGGAAATCTCCAGCATCAAAAGCATTCGCTAATCTTTTTATGAATTCCGGATCATTGATCTCAAATTTGCTCATCTTATTTAAAGTCTGGTTAAGAGTAAACTGGCAGAACTAATTCTTATCGTCTGCCAGCGTAATAAAATTCACACTCAACCTTGCGTCCTAATTCGTTAACTGAACAACCTCGACCCCTTGACCTCGAAGCCAGGCAAAGGATTCCTCAATTTCCCGGGCATTCCCAGTAATTTGGAGATCCATCCAGCCTTGATCTGAAGTTACACTAGCTCTGAGAATATTCACGGTAAATGAATATTTTCTCAGCAGCTGATTGATAATAGGTTCATCTTGCAAGCTTGTTGGAAATACCAGACGGACAGATTGTTTTAACATACCGTCTCCTTTCCCCTATATTTTAATTTTAGCATGAAAGGATATCGATGACTGATCCAGGATCAGAATCAGCAGACATTGTGCTCAGGATTTGCTAGCAAGCTGACCGCAACCTGCTTGAATATCGATCCCCCGGCGAACCCGGAATGTGCATGGTATACCGGCAGACACTAAAATCCTTTGAAAATTTTCAGCAGCGTTTGTTGGAGTGGGAAGGCCAGCATAGTGTTTTACCGGATTCAATCGTATCAAGTTCACGTGGTAAAGTTTACCCTTGATCAATCTTACCAGCTTATGCGCCTGGTCTGCTGTATCATTGACACCTTCAATTAATGCCCATTCAATTGAGATCCGGCGGTTGGTTTTTTCTATATACTCCTGGCAAGCACTGATCAGCTCAGAGATCGGGTATTTATCATTTATGGGCAACATGGAAGACCGCAGTTCATCATCAGCAGCATGCAAAGAGATTGCTAAATTTACCTGCAAATTCTCTTCGGCAAACCTCCTAATTCCAGGAACAAGACCCACAGTCGAGATAGTTATCCTCCTCGCGCCTAGGGAAAAACCTCGCTGATCATTAATGATATCTAGCACCTTCATCACCGCCGAGTAGTTATGAAATGGCTCGCCCATTCCCATAAAAACTACATTGGTAAGCTTCTTTCCCTGATTTCTCCAGTGCTCTTCAGATCTGACGATCTGTTCAATAATTTCACCTGCTGTCAGATTTCTGGAGAAACCCATATTCCCGGTAGCGCAAAAACCACAACCCATGGCGCATCCAACCTGACTGGATATACAAACAGTATTCCTGTCAGAATAGGACATCAAGACTGTCTCGATGGCTGTGGCATCATTCAATTCATAGAGGTATTTCAGGGTTTCACCATCCGCCGATTGCTGAGCTTCGGCAACTACCAGATTCTTAAACTCGAACTTCTCAGTCAGCTTCTGCCGTAAGGGTAGGGGGAGCGATGTAAATGCATCTGCAGATGACCATAACTGAATATATAATCCCTCCCAGATTTGCTGGGTTCTATATTCCGGTTCTTCCCAGGCTACGAGGATCTTTTGGAGCTCATCAAAATCAAGGTCAAATATGTTTGTTTTTGTCATATTGCCACTGCCCGGATCAGCCTAGACGCGGAAATCGAATTAAACACGATCGAATAACCCATAAGCAAACAAAGTTATCGCTGCCAGATTCAGTCTATTTACAGTCAGCTCGTTTTCAGCCCCTCAGAGCAGACCCCTCCTGTTTGGGATTATCCCGAAAAAAAAGCCCGGATTCTATAAGACCGGGCTTTAAGCTTTTGGTTTGGTTACTCTGCTGATTGATCTTTATCTTCAGATTTGCTTTTCTTTCCGGCTACCAGTATTGAATCTTTGGATGGTTCCAATACCTTATCTACCAGTCCGTAGTCGACTGCTTCTTGAGCAGTTAACCAGTAATCTCTCTCGGTGTCTTTCTTAATCTTATCAACAGACTGACCAGTATGACTTGCCAAGATACCGTTAAGTTTCTCACGCAATCTCAGTATTTCATTAGCCTGGATCTCAATATCAGTTGCCTGGCCTTGTATACCCCCAAGTGGTTGATGGAGGTGAATAGTTGAGTGAGGTAGGGCATAGCGCTGTCCGGATGTTCCCGCAGTTAACAAAACAGTTCCAAAGGATGCTGTGACACCTACAGCAAGAGTATTGATAGGATTGGAGATCATCTGCATTGTGTCATAAATGGCCAAACCAGCATAGATAACTCCACCAGGAGAGTTAATGTACATCTGGATCGGCGCTTCCGAATCTTCATTGCTCAAATACAGCAATTGGGCGACTATCAAGTTGGCAGTTTGATCATTGATCTGGGTACCAACAAATACAATCCTGTTCTTCAGCAGCAATGAATAAATATCATACGCTCTTTCCATTTGACCCGATTTTTCAATCACCATCGGAATCAGTGCTTGTGGTTCTATCATTTTATTTAAGCCTCCTGACTAAGCATTACAAACAGGATTATCATTCCTGTTGGTTATTTTCTGACAAGATCTCTTGATCTTCTTCCTGAACAACATCAGCTTCCGGATCCGTCTCTACCGTTTCCTCTCCAGCGGAGCCGTCTGCTGAAGAATCTCGGAGATCTTTTGATCTGGATCGGAGGCAGGAATATTTTCAGCACCAGCCTGATCTCCAGCAGGAGAGTCTGGTTCCTCCTCTTCCTGTTTGAAAAAGTGGACGGTGTCTTCCCCCTGGGCGACAGCTTTCAGATAATCCAGTGTTTTCCTGGTTATATACTGAGAGCTGACTCTGTTCAACAATGCGACAGAATCCCCGCTTTTCATATATTCCAATCGGGCGTCTTGATCATCTCCAAAATAATCATTTAGCATCGTCTGAAATTCACCTGTGATCTCTTCAGGTTTAATATCGAAATCTTCTGACTCAGAGATCTTGCCGATGATCAGACCCTGGGTTATTCTTTTTACTGCATTCGGTTTAATTTGCTCCCGCAGGGCGTCCTCTTCCAAATTCTGGATTCCGAGGTACATCTCCAAATCCATTCCCTGGGCTTTTAACCTTGATTCCAGTTCTCGGACTTCTCCTTCAATTTCATTCTCTACCATCTGGGGAGGATATTTTACATCAGCATCTTTTAGGATACTTTCCAGGATCTGGTTGATATAGGTGTTTTCCTCTTCAATTTCTTTTTGGGAAGACAATTCTTCCTTGATCTGATCTTCCAATTCAGCTAGGGATTCCAGCTCGCTGACAGATTTCACAAAATCAAGATTGAGTTCCGGCAGGATCCTTTCCCTGATACTATCAACCTTCACCATGTAGAGGACTTCCTTGCCGCGGTAATCTTCTTCCACTGATTCAGCATCAGAAAACTCGTGTGTTAGTTCTAAAGAATCTCCCCCTGAAACTCCCAGAAGCTGACGGGAAAAACCCGGGAAAGGCCACTCCTTGGAATCGTCATCATCTTTTGTTTTGATCATAACTGGTAGAGGTTGTTTTTTAAGAAGATAACTATCTTCATCATCTGGATTTGAATCAACTGCCCGGCAGTCCAGTAAGGTATCCACCAGGTTACCCACCTCTGCAGGGTGTTCGACAGGTTCTATGGCCGCTTGCTGAGTGCGCATTCTTTCCAGGATCTTATCAACCTCGTCATCTGAAATACCGCTTTTTTCGAATGGAAGCCTGATTTCCTTATAATCTCCCAGTTTTACCTCTGGCTGAAGGGGAATAGTAAAAACAAAGGTAGGGGGTTCTAGTGATTTGATCTCTTTTACCTGTCCAGGGCCATAAGGCTCATAATCAACTTCCTCGATGATCTTTGGATAAACATCATCCAGAAAATGCTCGATGGCATGATCGACGATCGCTCCTTCACCAAAATGATTTAGAATAAGTTTATAAGGAGCTTTCCCCGGACGATAACCAGGAATTTTTTTTCCTTTGGCCATTTCTTTAGCCGCTAGATGTTTTGCTTTCTCGAATAATTCCTGTTCAGCTTCCACTGTGACTTCGAGTTGGTGATCCTCAAGATAGGTTTGTTCAATTTTCAAAATTATCCTCACGGTCTATTCAAGCATCAGAGCGGGATCCAATCACCGGCCCGGGTACCTGATATTGATGAAAATGGGGAAGGTGGGGGTCGAACCCACACGCCATTTAGGCACATGATCCTAAGTCATGCCTGTCTGCCAATTCCAGCACTCCCCCGACTTATGAGCGCGGGAAAATTATAAGCCACAGGCAGTCGCGCGTCAATAAATCTACTATAATAGTTTTGTTAAACTGGTAACCAAATCGACCGCATACTGTCTAAAAAATAATAACGGAGATACTTCATGTTTGATCACTTCAACTTCCTCGCCCCAATTTATGACAAAGTGATTCAGCCCAAACCACCCAGGCGGTTAGCTGAACTTCTAGATCTAGATACCTCGGCAAACCTGCTCGATATTGGCGGTGGTACTGGGAGGATAACCCAGTTCTTCAGCAAGATGGTCAAACAGGTCATTATCGCAGATACATCTTTTAATATGCTGCTGAAGTCTCAGGAAAAATCAGGCCTGGAAGCAGCCAATGCCGCGTCTGAACTGCTGCCATTTCGGGATCAATCATTTGACAGGGTCTTGATGGTTGATGCCTTACACCACGTCTACGACCAGTCCATCACTGCCAGGGAATTAATGCGGGTCCTTAAACCGGGTGGAATTCTGGTCATTGAAGAACCTGATATCAGCAAATTTGCTGTAAAACTGGTTGCAGTTGCGGAAAAAATTGCATTTATGCGAAGTCATTTTCTTGCTGCTGATCAAATCAGGGATTTATTCAGCCAGCTATCAAATAACATACTGATTTACCAGGAAGAACATTACACCTGGGTTATCGTAGCGAAGGATTAGCTGATCACCCGCCAACAAATAATTGCGTATAGTTTAATGCTTTTCAGGCTCTGGACGGAACAAAAAACGCAGCAGAGAGACATAATACAGAAATAGGGGGGCAAAAAATAGGCCCAGTAAACCATATCCAATCGGATTGATCCACCAGGCTCCGCTGGGTATGGTGCCAAAACAAAATATAACCGCTGATGTCAAAGCTACCGTTAGGGATATCACCCATATTTTCATCAAAAATATATTTCTGAATCTCAGCACCCAGCCAGCATAAAGTGCCAATCCAGCAGCCAGTGCATCCACAGCTCCCATCCCTAAAAGATATGGGATTGTTTCAACAGACCAGCCGCCCGCGGGTGGTTGAGCAGGAAATACCATCTGGCCACTTGAATAGTAAATCGATCCCGCCCGGGTGAGAAAAATCAGGTGGCTCAGCTGCAGGAGGGCATAATAATAAGCTAGATATCTCAAACTTCGGGTTATTTTTTCGGATGCCATACCATTTTCTCCCTGATCGAAATTTATGAAAAAGCTGATCCCAATCCCGCAGCACGAATCCCCAGCAGATTAGTAACGGCCATACTAATGATCAAGGTCAATAACCAACCAAATACTACAGTCAGAAGTGTTTTTTTCGTATCCAGATCAAATACAATCCGGGCCGCGATTAATCCTGAAACTAAGGCCCAGACGCTACCAGCAAGGTCAAGGAGAGGACCAAGGTACGGGATGAAACCAAACAGACTTAAAATCCTTGGCGCACTCGCATATCCAAACACACGGAGAAGCTGACCAGGATCAACTTCTACCTGGAACATATCCGTGCCAATAAAATGAGTTGAATAGGCCCAGATGAAATAGTTGCCTATCCCGACAGCGATCATTATCCCCGATCCAAGGATAGCGCCCATTAAACTCTTTCCCAAAACCAGGCTGGCCAGAAAAGCTGAGATACCACTGGCGAAGGATACCAGGACCACGACCAGCAACGCTTCCTGATTTAAACCAGTTTTTTGATTGACGTCCTGGTAGAATTCCCGATCCAACAGGGCTGCCCTGAGTGCGCGATTGATTATCTTTACCATATTATCTCCATCATAAAGGTCCTCAAGATGAGCTTACTCGACGATCCTCCACTTATGCTCGAGAGCCTGGGCTCTCAATTCCCGATCTGGAGCAACCGCGATCGGAACCCTGGCTGCTTCAAGCATTGGCAAGTCTGCGATTGTATCACCTAAAGCATAATCCAGCTGGCGAGATCCCAGCCGGGATCTTAGCAGTTCCATTTTCTTTTCCCTGACAGTGAGTTCATCGGCGAGAACGATTTTATTCTCCTTGATATGTGTTGGAGTTCCAATGCCAGTTATATTTTTCGGGGCAATCCTATCTCCAAAAAATCCCACTGCAGGGTCATATGCAGCGCTAACAATGATTATTTCAGCACCTTGCCCAGACAAGTCCCTCAGGATTTTAATCGGCTCTAGGCGTCGTTTTGGCCACAGCTCATCTTCAACAATGAATCTCATCAGATCAGTTAACTTCTCAGGAGTGGGGGAGGAGATCAAATTCAGAACAGCTCTCAGGTTTTTATCAGCCCACACATCCAGATCTTTCAGCCCGAATTTAACTTGCAGGTATGAAAAAATGAGCCTGATCTTAAAAATATAGGGAAGCAAGCTGGTTTGATTGTTACCAGCCCAAGTGGCTGCTGCCAGGATGGGAGATCCTGTTGTTAAAGTGCCATTTAGATCTGAGGCAACTATCATTATCCTCGCCTTTATTGCGTATAGTATTCACGCAATATTAACTTTATCCTCCCGGGAGGGCACTTCTCAGCGCCAAGGCCGGACCAAAGATGACTTTAGGCTGTATATTCCTGATGAATTTGAGCCATCCAGTCGGAGATCGGAATATCCTGCGGGCATTGTTCTTCACATTCCCGGCAAACAACACATAGATCACCCTTTGCTTCAGCCGGAACCCCCATCATATAATCAGTTTTGGAGTTCTTAATTTTGTCATACATGATGCCATCATTATAAATACCCAGAATTCGCGGGATATCTACACCCTCAGGACAGGGAAGACAATAATTGCAGCGCGTACAGGGGATCAGAGCCATATTCTGGTAGGTCACTTGTACCCGGGTTACTACACCAAGGTCGTCATCAGTGAGGGAATTGATTCCGGATCTGCTCCCGCTATCAATGTTCTGCTGGACCTGTTCAATTGTGCTCATACCGCTTAGTACAACCGATACCTGGGGCTGATTCCAGAGCCACTGCAGGGACCATTCCGCTGCTGTGCGCTGTATTTCAGCTTCATCCCAAATATTCTGGACCTTGTCAGGAGGATCGACTAATCTGCCTCCTCTTAAAGGTTCCATGATGACTACGCCCAGGCCACGATCACCAGCGTATTCCAAACCCTGTTTACCAGCCTGGTAATCCTGGTCCATATAGTTGTATTGGATCATACAAAAATCCCATTTCTGATAGGCGTCAATAATAGTCTTGAAGACTGGATATTCGTCGTGAAACGAAAAACCAAGGTGGTTAATCCTGCCGTCTGCCCGGGCTTTTTCTGCCCACTTCAATACTCCCAATGCTTCCAGATTAGTCCAGTTCTTTTGATCTAACGCATGAAGGAGGTAGCAGTCGATCTGTTCTGTCTGAAGGCGGTCCAGCTGTTCATTTAAATAACGATCGAAGTCAGCTGATTTCTCAATTTTCCAGCTTGGCAGCTTGGTAGCTAACTTTACTTTGTCACGATACGCACCCTTGAGTGTTTTTCCTACGAAATTCTCACTCTGGCCCCCATGATACGGGTAGGCTGTGTCGACATAATTCAAACCCTGATCAATAGCCAGGTAGAGCATCTCAGCCGCAGCTTTTTGATCGATCCTGCTGGTATCTCCATCCACTATTGGAAATCGCATACATCCAAAACCAAGGGCGGAAACTTCCCAATCCATGCTGCCGAATTTCCGATAATTCATAATAATGGTCTCCTTAATCTTCAAAGATTTCGTAGTATCCCTGATCTAATTCATCATCACTTAAATGGGCATAGCGCTGCGTCACCTGAATATTCTTATGCCGGGCCAGTTTTTGAGCCAGCTTGATATTTCCCCCGGATCCTTGCAGCACTTCTGTTACAAAATAATGCCTGAATGAATGAGGAGTGATAGTTCCCTGGGCCTGATCGCCCAGAGCTTCCTTGACCCTTAAGTTTATTATATTTCTGCCAGTTGTGGTGCTGATCGGTTCAATGCGTTTTCCAGCACCCAGATCGTGCCGGGCAAAGATGGGTAGAGATGATAAAGACTTTCCATAGGCTCCGTCAATTTCCGCCCGCGAGTTTATATAATCTCGCAGCGCATTTAATGCCCGGGTAGAAAAACGCACTATGGCTTGCTGATTTCCTTTGCCGATGATCACAGCTTTGCCTTCCTGCCAGTCGAGATCACCCCGGCGCAGATTACAGGCTTCGTGCACCCGCAATCCAGTATCAGCCAGAGTGATGATGAAAGCCCGGTCTCTCAGATGCTGCAGGCGCTGTCTTTTAGACTCTGCCTGGAGCATCGTCAATGATTGGGCATAATCCAGCACTTTGTGGATGTCTTCTTTTGGAAATTGGGGGAGCCTTTGACCAGCGCGCCTGGATCTGCGCTTGATCAGCATCCGCAAGCGGGGCAAATTGATGTCTGCCAATTTCTCTGCAGCCAAGAACTCAAAATATCCTGTTGCGGCGGTTAAATAAAGCTGTTCAGTATTTGGTGAATAAGCTTTCAAATCTGCCGCAAACTCCCCAATAAAATCTTCAGAGATCGCAGATACCAGATCATCTTCCGGATCCCGGCCATCTTTCATCCAGGAGGCGAGGAAGGACTGCATAGCGTTTGTATATGTACGGGCAGTATTTTCTGACCGCGACAGCCTGACACTATCGAGATAGTCCTGGATTGATACCAGCAGAGAAGTAGGTGATTTTGCCATTGAAAGGGCTTTCCCAGTCGAAAAATGAATACTTGCGATAATAATACTTATCACAACCATAAGGATTTTAATCAATATCGGGGTTTCCGTCAAGCCCCCGCTCCATTTATTTGTCCACTTCTGATCATGCTCTAATGATCTGGCAGCGAGAACAGCCCTGCTTTGAATTGATGTCGTGGATGGATAAATAATCCTCCAGGAGTATATCATAACCTAGAACATATGTGCTATACTGCTCTCATGAGTGATTTTGAACGCCTGGAACTGCTCACCAGGCAAATGCACCTGGAGCCTGCAGAAGATTGCGGCCAGTCTCCCTTACCCACCGCAGGGCGGGAAGCTATCACGGTCAAAGCCGCGGTTATGCCAACTGGCCGCAGGATCAGGCTGTTAAAAACCCTGCTGAGTTCCTACTGCGAAAACAACTGCCGCTACTGCCCGTTTCGAGCCCAGCGTGATCTGCCGCGGGCTGCTTTCACTCCTGATGATTTCGCAAGCTTATTTATGTCCCTTTACAGAAGCGGTTTTGTTGAAGGCATATTCCTGAGCTCAAGCATATTCCACGGAGCGGTTAAAACACAGGATTCGCTGCTTGATACAGCTGCAATCTTGCGAAATAGATATCACTATCACGGCTATTTACATCTGAAGATCATGCCAGGAGCAAAACAAGATCAGGTAGAACAGGCTATGCATCTGGCTGACCGCCTCTCAGTCAATCTGGAAGCTCCCCATGCCGCTGCCCTGGCCACCCTCGCCCCCCAGAAGAATCTGGAGTCCGATCTGCTCGCTCCCCTGCAATGGATCCATGATATCAGGACTAAGAAGGCCCCAAACAAGGCCTGGCAGGGGAAATGGCCTTCATCTACTACTCAATTTGTTGTCGGAGGCGCAGGAGAGACCGATTTAGATATCCTGTCCACAACTGCCAATCTGTTTAGGAACAACGGCATCACCAGGGCTTATTTCTCCAGTTTTAATCCCATCCCGGGCACACCTCTTGAGGATCAAGCTCCCTCCCCTCCCCGCAGGGAGTACAGGCTCTACCAGGCTTTTTTCCTGCTCAGGGATTATGGATTTTCTATCGAAGATCTTGACTATATCAAGGATGGCTATCTTTTGCTCGAAAAGGATCCCAAAACAGCCTGGGCTGAACGCAATCTGCTCCATCAACCCCTGGAGATCAACAAAGCGCCCAGGGAAGATCTGCTGAGAATTCCCGGCCTTGGACCTGCCAGAGTAGAGAACATTATCCAGCTGCGCCGGAGAGGCAAACTGAAGTCATATTCACAGCTCAAAAAACTCCGTTTGATAGAAGAAAAATCTGCACCCTACATTCTGGTCGATGGCAGATCCCCCGCCCTCCAGCTCTCTCTTTTCTAATTTTAATCCCGCCAGGATGGATCCCTGAACTCTTGGATCTCCAGCTGATAGCCGTCCGGATCCCTGAAAAAGAAATGATAGATTTTATAATCAGGATTGTACTGTGGTGGATTGGTTATCGTGACACCCCTGCTTACTAAATATTCATACCACTCATCGACACGGGGAGTTACTAAAGTGATCAGAACGCCATCCCCACCAATTATTCTGTTTGAACCAGAACAATAACCAAGCAATCCATTTCCAACCGTCCTGATTATCCGACAACTTCCCTGGTCTAGAATTAAATCAAAACCCAGTAGGTCCTCATAAAACTGTTTTGTGATCTCCAGGTCTTGAACATTGAAGAAGGTGATCTGGTGGGAAATACCTGATTTCTTCATTGCGTTTCCCCGGACGGCCAGGTTCCTGCCTGGAAATCTTCCAGGAGCAGCCTGATAGATCCGGGTTCCTTTTCCAGCCAAACAAATCCTTCCCAGTCAGGAATATACAATTCCTCTTTCGGGATCCGGCCAAATTTGACATCATTTACATCCACCTTGGCAGCCAGACACAAAAATTGACTGAGTTCTGCCAGGTGCATATCAGTCAGAATATTTCCCTTGTACAATCCAATTAATTCCGGGATTTTCGGAATAGTTGAGAGGCTGAAGATCGATTTATATAATGCCTCCAAGACGATTGCCTGGCGATCGACCCTGTCGTTAACGTTTCGAGGGTCTCGATACCTGACATATAATAAGGCGTCAGATCCCGAGAAAAAATATCCCCCGCTGGGTACTTTTGCTTGATTTTGCTGATAAGAGTAAACAGGGGAAGGGTTGTAAACCTCAATTCCGCCGACCGCATCGATCACATCGCGAAACGTCCGCATATTAATGACGATATAATGGTCGATCTTTAGCCCCCAATTTTGTTCCATCGTGGCAGCCATCAAACCTGCTCCATATCCCTCCCCGCTGAAATAACCCATTCCTGAAGTGCCAAAATGATAGGATTGGTTCAACTTTCCGTGAGTCCGGCCATTATCCTCCAGCACGTCCGGAATCTCTACCCAGAGATCACGAGGAAATCCCATCACGCTTACTTCGCGGTTCTGAAAATCGACCCTGAAAACCATTGAGGTGTCACCCAATCCAAATAGGTACCCTGCATTCCTGGTGTCAGTCCCAATCACCAGGATATACATGACCTCATCCGGACCATTACAGATTCCTCCGGGGGACGGTGCCGCCTGGACCGAGCTTAGACCTAGGATTGGAGAAAGCAAACTCACTATTAAGATAGCTGCTAGAATTTTTGTTTTTTCCATAATCATTCTCCGCTCAAAGCAGAACCAATAAACTCTTGTAATAGAAGAAGTGGATTCCGACCGATTTCTGGTTGTACTAATTCGAATCCGTGATTCTCAATATATCCATAATCCACCAGGGTCAACCCCGGAATATCAAAGCATGTTTCAACTGACGCATCGTCTCTCAACCCGATCAAACAGTAGATCGGCAGGGATCGGTCCAAACTTAATTCTGCGGCAAGTAAATCAAAAGGAATTGTTAACGTTGAACCAGGCGAGAGCAAAAATGATCCCCGACAGGTTCCCTGGTCTTGCTTGTTTAACCAGGAACAACCATAAATCGCCCCATCAGCACCTATCGACGCGCCTGCTGTTAAGATCGCATTTGGATCTACCCCCTGTAAACTAGAGGAGGCAAACATAACAGCCTCTACATCTAACAACCATTCTGTTGGCAGGTAGGCTTTACATCCACCCGCGCACTCCCGAAAATTAACGGTTAAGATACCAATAGAATTCTCCAAGGTCTGCTCCGGAAACCAGACTGACGATTTCCAGGACCGGTTGTAATCTGGTTTTGAATCTAATTGACCCCGATCCTGGAGCCAGACAGCAATTTCTTCCCACTCGGCCTGGTCGCCCCGGGCCCAATGAAATAAAACAATTAATGGAGCCGGATTGATTTCAGCCGGATAATAATTCCCGCTCAGCCAGATCCCGTCATCTGTCAAAAAATCAATCTGGATCGGGCCAGGATCGAGGATCACAACTGGCGTATTCGTAGGAGTAAATGTTGGCGCAGGGGTTGATGTCATCGTAGGCGTTTGGGTCGGTCCTGCCGGAGCAATCGTACCTGCTGACGCAGTTGAACTCGCTCTTTCAAGATCGATCTCCCCTGCCCCGCTCCGGCAAGATGTCAGGATCAAAATTGACAAAAGACCTAAATGGATTACTTTATCTGTATTCATATGTGTTTTTAGACCGCAAGATTTGAAATCCGGGTGGATTATTGATCCCTTTAGCGACTGATTTTGGATTCAGTTCCGTTATGCTATGCGTTCAAAGTCTTTTCCCGCTGCTGATTGCAGAGTGCTAACGATAAACCCTGGATTAACATTTTGCATCAGGGTTAGGCTTGCCGGCAGACCTGTATTATTTTTGCAGATCAAGATAGGGAGGTTTTTCAAAATTTTCATCATCATTGAAATTGATGTCAATTGTTGCTCCGCCGCTAACCTCAACATTATAGCCAATCAGCTGGGTATTGAATGTCGGATTTGTTCCTGAGGAACCCGAGAAGTAGAGATCTCCATCGGGAGCATATACTGTACCCAGATAAAATGAGGTGCTGTTTCCGGTCACACTTATCGTATCGGTATTGCCGTTGGCAAGATAGATCAAAACGCCAGCTATAGCCGGTGAAGGGTCCGGGGTCTCATCAGGAGCCCTCAGATCAACCGGATCAACATTTCCATTGATTGTTACCCCCCCGCTTGTTAGAAAAAGAGTAACACCATCTGCTGCCATAGACCCCCCGGAGATGGAAATACCCTTTGATCCGGTAATGCAATACAGGCCCGGGTTTAAAGTCAGGGCTCCACCGGTCCATTTGATTTCATCATAAACTCCAGTCTGCAGGGTGGCGTCCCCATGGTTTGGAACAGTCCTGCTTGGCAACCCTGAACAATCTGGTTCCTCTACTGTTGTCGAAAAATGCGGGATAGTGCTGGGTATATAAATTGGAGCAGGATTAATATTGGACAATGTACCTGTTGATGAACCCGCAAAACCCACGTCGCCATCATTAACAGTGACCGTAAAACTCGAGCCGTTTCCTGTGAGACAGCCATTCGACCAGACCCCTCCCCCGGTAACCGTTGTCTGACTGCTGCCAGAGAAAATTACACCATATTTATTTCCCGAGCAAGCTGCCTCATTTAAAGAAATGATTGCCTTGCCAAATGCGAGGGGAGCTGGTGGATAGACTCGGGTTACTGCCTCGACTTCGTTCCGCAATGGCCCATCATATACGAGGTGAGCAAAATTGGATGCAGTATCCCTGGTAATCTTGGTCGTAACGTCAAAGTGTTTATCCTCGTAACTCAGCATATCAGTAATTTGGCATTGAATACTTACCCCATGATTATCGCTGATATCATTGTCGATCACATAATCATTACTGGCAGCCCGGTTGATTGCTTCAATTTCAGCAGTCACTGCGGTGTAGATTGTTCCGCTTGTACCGCAAACAAAAGCATTGTAATTAACATTATGGGTCCGCATATAATAAGCGGCTGCGCTCGCTCCAGCCAGAGAAGCAGAATCAGCCGCGTTTTGAGCGTGCCTGCGGTCCGAAAACAACATCCCGCCATCCAGCGCGAGGGCGGCAAATCCAAGCAAACCAACCAGAACAAGGGATAAGAACACCATCACCTGTCCATTTTCTGAAGTTTGGCGAGTAATCAATCTTGAGCGTGTCATATGATATTTACCTTCCGGTCGCTCTATATTAAGGACAAATAGGTGACAATATTGAATCTTCAGCCTGGGCTGTTAAGGTAATATTCTGCTTTCCGATCATCGCGCCAATAAATGGCATCGCAATCGGGTAAACATAATCGATCTGGACCCTTACGCTATTCCCGGGTGCGGCGCAAGCACTTCCCAAGACATCAACCTGGACAGTCATACTCGCCAGGTCTATCGGAGTTGTAGAAGTATCAGATGGGTCGAGGAATGAGTTTTCAACCCTGGCCGCAACAGCATTCTTAAAACCAGCCAGATCGCTTTTTTCAGCAATCGAGCCATAGACTGCGCCTTCTGCAGCAGCATCCCGGATAATGATGTAGGCAAAGAATGCCCGCCCCACGTCAAATACTCCAGCCAACAGGGCCAAAAGAAACACCAGGATCATGGCAAATTCTGTCAAACTCTGGCCTGTTTCTGATTGGGTTCTGCGTTTATTTTCTGGATTCATATTCACCAACCATTTTAGTGTTTATTAAATACCTCTGTTAATGAACAGGATGAACCGCTAGCCGCATTCTGGAAATTTCCAACCATGATATGATCCCCCAATCCCAGAGTACTGGCGAAATTAAATTTAATATTCGTTGTGTCCAATATCGGAAAAGATTCCCAGGCAGAAAAGGAGTAATAAGTTGGTTTTTCAGATCCGCTGAAAATTGGTGATCCAGAGAATTGGATTTCAGTCAGCCTTGGCTGATTTGAGCTGGCTGGCGGCCAGGTAATCGATCCACCTGAAAAAACTAATTCCTCCCCTTTATTTGTCAATGACCATGTGATCGAATCAGCCCCAACTGTGAGCAAATGTGTTCCCACTTCGCAAACAGGCAGCTCGTCATCCTCAATATTAACCGTAAACCGATCTACTCGATCCCAGGACTAGCATTAACCGGTGTTCCAAGATCGACGATTATTTGTTCATCCGGATCATAGATCGAATCGTTTATGATCGTTATTTCAAAAGAGCCCGCGCTTGATCCTGAAGGAATTACCAGAGACGTGGTGGAAATTGAATAATCCGCACCGCTGCTTGCTGTACCAGTCAGGTTTAGCGGCACTGTGACATTTTGAGTTGCAGTGGATCCAAGGGTAACCAATACTGAGAAAAGACCGGAAGTCTCTAATTTGTCAGCTTCATTAATTGCAAAGTTAACTTCCGGCGGTGAGTCGTTATCAATAATGGTAATTGTCTGGACTGATGGATTGCCTGCAGTCCCGTTTACGACTGTACCGAGGGTTAAAATAATCTCTTCATTAATTTCATCAAGGGTGTCATCATTGATTTGGATCTCGAACGTTCCCTGTGTGAATCCTACAGGGATGATGATCGGGTCGCCTGCCAGTGTAAAATCCTGGCCAGATCCTGCAACAGCAGAACCAGAGACAGTAAATGGAATCTCAACCGGGGAACTCCAGGCGTTGCTCATTTGCACCAGAACGTTGATTGATGAAGCATTCTCGTTTACATTGCGGGTAGATGTTGAAAAATAAACAGTAGGCATCAATGAACTTTCGGTGATGATGATGGTTTGCACTCCCGGTGAACCGACGGTGGCGTTGACCGGAGATCCCAGTGTGAGGATCAGGGATTCGTCAACCTCCCAGCCATCTCCTTCCAAGATGCTGAAGTTGATATCTACAGTTTGAGTTCCAGGTGGAAATACCAGCGGTGATGGATTGTGATTTATATAGTCTGCCGCAATAGTAGTACCCGAGATAGTATATGGAACAGTGATTGGTTTGGTCGATAACGTTGCCAGGGTGAGCTGTGTGGTAAATGTTCCGATTTCTTCAGATACAACCTGATCCGGGGTGAAGAACATCACTTCTGGCGGATCGTCATTATCAACGATAGTCATTAAGTGCATCGGAATAGAACCCAAAATTGCATTCGTTGGTGCTCCAAGACCCAGCACTGCCAATTCCTGGTCCTCATCGATTAGATCATCATAGATTGAGATTGAAAGCATCTTCGATAGCGATCCAGCGGGAATTACTACAGGATTCGAGTGGGATTGATAGTCTACACCCCAGGTAGCGGATCCAGCGCTGACAATCGGAACGGTCACATCCTGCGTGCTTCCTTTTGATAAAACGATATTTAAAGCTGTTGTGCCAGCAGCTTCTGATTTGATACTATCTGCCAGTGTGAAACTCACGAATGGAGGATCGGAGATAGTGACCATGTGAATGTCCTGGGGTCCCTTTGTAGCATTCGTAGGCGTCCCAATTCCAATAAAAAGTGCTTCATCTCCTTCAGTGATTCCATCATCTATCAAATTAATATATACTGTGGTGGTTGTGCTTCCGGGGTTAATATAGACCGGGCTGGCTGTTATCGTGTAATCTGATCCAAGATAGGCTGTGCCCGTAACATTGAATGGTATGGTAACCAGATCGGCAGCTACCTGGTTCAATTCCACCACTACGACCAGGGTTCCTTTGGTTTCTTCTGCTGCTTGATAAGTTGTCTTAAAATTTACATCCGTACTCAAGCCAGACACGGAACCAGCTCCGGTTCCACTTTCTCCGAGTCGGATCTTTTTAAGTATTGTCCTGGTTGTACTGGATGTGATCGGAATTGAGGTAAATGAACCAAGAGGCGTGATGGGAGCGATCGAGGTATTAATTGTGATCGAGATTGAATCCGTTAGACCAACCTCCTGGGAAGGAGGACATGAAGTCGAATAGACACCAAAATCATCACTATACTTGATGGTGATATCCCCATCATCAATCCCAGCAAATTTCCCAAAACGTTTTGCCGCGTCCCGGATCCCCTGGCAATCCTCGTACTGGGGAATGCCTCCCCCTATATCCCTGATTGCCGCACCATATCTGGCAGCCTCCCGGCTGGCGGCAATTGCTACCGAGTATGAGAACATCACTCTGCTAAATTCGAAGATTCCAATAATCAGGATCACGAGCAAGGGAAACACAATTGCGAACTCCACCATCCCCTGCCCTCGATCTTTTGGGGTAAAAGATCTTGTCTCCAAAATGACTCCTCAGATAAATTCGCCTAAAAAAAATACTCATTACCAATGATATTTCTTCAATTTATCGCCTAATGAGAAAATGAACAAGAGAACCTAACAGAATTGGTATTTAGATGACCTGAAAGAGAGCCAACCTGTCAGGGATGCAAAGTTAATCCAGGAAGTGGGTTATTTATTTTTAGTAAACGATCTGTGAAATATAAAGCAGGGCAATTACACTCAGCACCAAAAATGGGCCGTATGGAAGGGCTTGATATGCCTGGTATTTTCTTTTGACCATTTGAATCAATAAGAAGATCCCACTACCGAACCCACCGAGGATGATCGCCAAGAAAATTCCCCCAACAATACCCGGCCAACCCAGTAGTAATCCGATCACGCCGGCCAGGTTGACATCGCCAAAACCTAAAGCAACCTCAGTGATCTCTTCACCCCGGGTTTTTGACATCAATCTGACGAACAAATCACCCAGGAAATAGAAGATAAGCATGATTCCAAAACCAGCCGCTCCCCCAAGCAAGGTGTTCAGCAAGCCATGGCTGATGCTGCCAAACACAACACCTAAACCCGCGCCAACAATGCTGACTGGATGCAGGATCAATCTGTGTTCGAGGTCAATGATGACGACCAGACCAAAAAAAACAAGCCAGATCAAAGTTCCGTAATTTCCAAGATTCTCGATCGGATAGAAATAGATCAAACCTGAAAGAACTGGACCCAGGCCCAAAACGGCAAGGTGCCGGACGTCCAGTTGAGATCCACAATAATCACAACGGGTCCTGATAAGATACTGCTGCCAGGATCTCTTTTCCTGGCAATCAGGGCAGCTTGCCGCTGCAATCCTCCGCTGTACAGGAAGAACATCAGCCAGGTAATTTACAACCCCGGCACCTAACCAGCCCAAGACAACGTTTATCAGAAAAGTGATCATGCAGGTATTATAATGGATAAGCAAATCAGAAAATTCTGCGTTCAGACATGAAAAAACCGATCATAGCACTCTTAACTGATTTTGGAATTTCAGATCCTTATGTGGGAATCATGAAGGCTGTCATTACCACGATCAATCCCGGGGCCCGGCTGATCGATTTGGGTCATCAAATTCCGCCTGCGGATATTCAGAGAGCAGCTTTTCAGATCTGGCAGGCAGCTCGCGATTTTCCCCCGGGTACGATCTTCTTATGCGTTGTGGATCCAGGGGTTGGGACAGACAGAAAAGCAATTTATCTTCAGGTCAATGATCAGGTCTTTATTGGACCGGATAATGGGCTTTTCAGTTATGTCATCCAAAACCAGGAATCATCAGCCTGGGAGCTATCCAACTTGGATTTCCAAATAAAAAATCCAGCCAATACTTTTCACGGGAGGGACATCTTTGCTCCTGCAGCTGCTCATGCATCCCTGGGCACGGTAGGTCCTGATTTCGGACTGAAAGTCTCTGAACCGATCAGGCTGCCACAACCGGTATTCATCCGAGATAAAAATAAAATTACGGGAGAAATCATTTCATTTGACCAGTTTGGGAACCTGTTCACATCGCTGGGGTATTTTTCCAGCGAGGGAGAAAAACTGGAGTGTTCATCCTGGATCGATTCTGAAAGATTCTCAATCCTACAACCTTCCCACCTTAAAATTCTAGTAAACGACCTACCCCTACCATTCGTATCCACATTTGCCTCGATCTCAATTGGCAGCTGCGCTGGTCTGATCGGCAGCACGAGGTTGCTGGAAATAGTAGCCAACCAGGCTTCAGCCAGATCAATTCTCAATCTTGAAGTTGGCTCAAATTTCAGCCTCGACTGGGGTTAATCAATCCGATCAGCCGGCTGATAATATGGTAAAAATAAGAGCGGTCGAAAATAATCCTCAAAGGATAAAAAATGGATAAATTTATCATTCAAGGTGGCATTCCACTAAAAGGCGAAGTCACGCCTTCAGGAAATAAAAATGCTGCCCTGCCATTGCTGGCGGCTTGCATTCTCTCAACTGAGCCTGTTATCCTGCATAACCTGCCAGATATCAACGACGTCAAAACTATGAGGGAACTTCTGGTCAGCATCGGTGTGGAGGTTACTCACCTCGGTGACCACTCCTGGGAGATCAATGCCCACCGCATCAACTGTTCAGACCTTGATATAGAGCTTTGCAGTGAGATCAGGGCTTCGGTATTGCTTGCCGGACCAGTGATCGCCCGGACTGGAGAACTTAAATTACCTCCTCCGGGAGGTGATGTGATTGGCAAACGCAGGCTTGATACCCATATCTTAGCCTTGCAAGCCCTGGGAGTGCGGACAGCATACAATAAGGAAGAGAAATATTTTGAATTCAACGCGACCAAGCTTACTGGTGCTGAGATCCTGCTCGACGAAGCTAGCGTGACTGCAACAGAAAATGCAGTCATGGCTGCTGTGACTGCGGATGGATCGACAATCATCCGGAATGCTGCCTCAGAACCTCATGTCCAGGAAGTCTGCCAATTGCTCAATAAACTAGGTGCAAAGATCGCCCAGGTCGGTTCTAATACCCTGCACATCCAGGGTGTAAAAAAATTGGGTGGTGGTGAATTTACAGTAGGCCCAGATTATTTAGAAGTTCTCAGCTTTGTAGGAGCTGCAGTGGTAACTGGCGGTGAGATAACCATCAGGGATGCCGGTCCAGAATATTTACCCATGATCCAGCAGGTATTCAAGCGCCTCGGTGTTGAGTGGCAAGTAAAAGGCAATGATATTTTTGTTCCAGCTGATCAAACAAAAATCATTCAACCAGATTTTCGAGGGGCTATCACCCAGATCAGCGTCATGCCCTGGCCCTCATTTCCATCTGACTTGATGAGCATTGCGATTGTTGTTGCGACCCAATCACAGGGCAGCGTGCTTTTTCATGACTGGATGTATGAAGGCAGAATGTACTTCACCGACAAATTAACCAGCATGGGTGCCCAAATCGTCCTCTGCGATCCGCACCGCTGTATTGTTAATGGTCCGTCTGACTTATATTCCGGCGCAGTGGACAGCCCTGACATCCGGGCCGGTCTTGCCCTTGTCCTGGCAGCTCTGGCCGCGAAGGGAGAAAGCGTCATCCGCAATGTGGCCCAAATCGATCGTGGATATGAACGCATCGACGAAAAACTTCGTTCTCTCGGCGCAAACATCATCCGGGAAAATTGAATAATGTCACTCCGCGACGAGATCATTGAGCAGCCCCAAGTAATCAAAGCCCTTCTTGGTGATCAAAAAGATCGGATCAGGCAGATTGCCAAGGAGATCAAACAGCCTTCCAGTATTTTTATTGCAGCCAGGGGAACATCAGACAATGCAGCCAGGTACGCAAAGTATGTCTTCGGATCGATCAACCGCATCCCTGTCGCATTGGCTGCTCCCTCGCTGTTCAGCGTCTATAACACTCCCCCTGCCCTGGAGAGTCAGCTTGTGATTGGCATCAGTCAATCCGGGGAATCCCCGGACATAATATCAGTTATTCAAGAAGCAAAGCATCAAAACTGCCAAACTCTGGTAATAACTAACCAGGCAGACTCGCCACTTGCATCCATCGCAGACTTTGTGATCGATATTCAGGCAGGCCCTGAATTGGCTGTCGCGGCGACCAAGACCTACACGGCTCAACTTACCGCAATTGCCATGCTTTCAGCATCATGGAAAGATTCTGCGAGTCACTGGGAGGAGATCAGCCTGGTACCAGCCCAGATGATCGAAATCCTGAAATTAGAGAGCCAACTTCAGATATTTTCTTCTCGCTACAGGTACATGGACCAGTGTGTTGTCCTGGGGAGGGGCTTTAATTACGCGACCGCTTATGAGTGGTCACTTAAGATGAAAGAACTCAGCTATGTAGTAGCCCAGCCTTATTCATCAGCGGATTTTCAGCACGGTCCCATAGCTCTGGTTTCTCACGGATTCCCGGTATTTGCCATCGCAACAAAGGGTGGCGTTTTTCATGACATGGAAATCCTACTTAAAAAGATCAAAGGTGAATACAAAGCGGACCTGCTCTTAATCTCAGACAGTAACGAGTTGCTTAGCCTGTCAGATTGCCCGATCCCGCTGGTCGACGATGTGCCAGAGTGGCTTTCACCAATTATCGGAATCCTGCCTGCCCAGCTTTTCAGCTACCATTTAACTCTCGTCAAGGGAATCGATCCCGATGCTCCCAGAGGGTTAAGCAAGGTCACCCTGACTAAATAAGATCTGTTTATTTGTGCTTTTAAATTACCGACCAGAAGAGGATCATATTAATGACATACAATCTGTGTGATGTGATAAATCAAGTAGAAGAATCTCATACACTTGCACTAAATGAAAAGGCCAAGAAATTACGGCAGGAAGGTGCAGATGTGATCAACCTTGGTATCGGAGAACCATTAAATGATTTTCCAGAGCGTGCATACGAGAACACGATCAAGCTGCTTGAGACCCGGCAATTAAAATATGGTCCTGTCGGCGGATTGCTGACCCTTAAGAAAGCTGTCCAGGAATACACCCACACCCATTACGGGATAACACCTGATATTCACAATATAACCATTAATGCTGGGGCAAAGCAGGCCCTATATAATCTAATCTGTGTGCTATTAAACCCCGGAGACGAAGTGATGCTTTTTGCTCCTTACTGGGTCAGTTATCCAGAAATGGTAAAGCTTGCCCGGGGAAAAATCATCCTGATTGATTGCGATGATAAGTTATTGCCAGACATGGATCAAATTAAAGCTGCTGTCACAAAAAACACTAAGGCTGTCATTCTGAATTCGCCTAATAATCCCAGTGGTGCCGTTTATCCACCTGAACTCGTGGCTGCATTAGTCGATTTCTGCGAATCAAACAAGATCTACCTGATCATGGATGACATCTATCACCAGCTTATATTTGATCCAGCTGAATGGGTTCCCGGTTTTGTTTTTACATCCAAACCAATCGACAAATCTTATTTGATAATCGTCAATGGGATCTCTAAGACTTACGGAATGACAGGTTTTAGGATTGGATGGACAATTGCAGCCAGAACCATCATTGATGCGATGGAAAAAATCCAAGCCCACTCAACGTCTGGTGTATCCACCCTGCTCCAGGAAGCAGCCCTGGGAGCCCTGAATGGTGGTGATTCTGTTGTCCAAGATTTAAGATTATTTATTCGAACTAATCGCGATTTGCTCATCACTGAATTAATCAAGATTCCCGGTCTAAAACTGGCCGAACCACAAGGGACTTTTTATTGCTTCCCGGATCTTAATGGTATTAACCCAGATTCACAAGAGCTGGCAGCTCTGCTGCTCGAAAAAGCGTATGTAGCAACCGTCCCTGGCGTAGCATTTGGAAAAGAAGGTTTCTTGCGCTTGAGTTACACCTGCTCTGTAGAAGAAATCATTGAAAGTGCAGCTCGAATTCGTTGGGTATTAGATCCCACAACGCCTGATGAAATTATGATCAAGGGCACGTTGCATAAACGGGAATGGGAGATCTAAAAGTGACCAATAATCGTGAAATGTCCCCATCAGAAGCTCAGGCAGAGGATCACAAGAGTGACTTTGATCTTGACTACCTGGGAATATCAGGCTTCAGGAAATCGTACTGGAATTTATCCACAGAGGAATATATCCAAGAATCACTATTCCGGAAAGAGGGCCAGACCACAAAATATGGTGCCCTGGTGGTTTTGTCTGGCGAGCGCACAGCACGATCTGCCAAGGATAAGTTTATTGTCAGGGAGCCGGGATCAGAAGCAGATATTTCCTGGGGTGAATACAACGCTCCCTTCGATAAGGCAGATTTTGACCGGTTATTTCAAAAGCTCCAGGACCATTTATTGGATGCTGACATTTTTATTCAAGATGGATTTGCCGGGGCCAGTCCCGATCATCAGATACCGATTCGAGTGATATCTACCATGGCCTGGCAAGGATTATTTGCCAGAAACATGTTTATCACTGAATCTATACCATTAATCCCCCCAGAATTTACGATCATCGCCGCACCAGAGTTCGAGGCTGACCCGATCCAGGATAAATTGAACAGCAAAACTTTTATCCTGCTGAATTTTTCCAGCAGACTGGTATTGATCGGGAATACTGGATATGCCGGTGAAATCAAAAAGGCTGTTTTCACAGCCCTGAATTATTATTTACCAAAAAAGAAAATCCTAACCATGCATTGTTCTGCAAACGTGGGGTTGAAGGGAGACACGGCCTTATTCTTTGGTCTGTCAGGAACCGGTAAAACAACTTTATCAGCAGATCCTAATAGGAAGCTGATTGGTGATGATGAACATGGATGGGATGACGAAGGAATATTCAACTTTGAGGCCGGGTCATATGCAAAAGTTATCGATCTTTCCCCTGAGGCCGAGCCTGATATTTTTGCCTGCACTCGGACGCCGGGCACAATTCTTGAAAATGTTATTCTTGATCCCGATACCGGTGAAGTTGATCTGGGGGACGACAGCATAACCAAGAATACCCGGGCTTCCTACCCGCTATCATGCATTCCCTATGCACTCGCATCGAAAAGAGCCACCCACCCTGATCATGTGATATTCCTGACTTTTGATGCAAATGGCGTCCTTCCCCCTGTCGCGAGATTGTCTCACAATCAGGCTCTGTACCATTTTATATCCGGATACACCTCAAAAGTTGGTGGAACTGAAGCTGGTGTCGGTGATGCGCCAGAACTAACTTTCAGCGCCTGTTTTGGCGCTCCGTTCATGGTCTTTCATCCAGCATATTATGCAGAGCTGCTAAAAGCAAACCTTCAAAAATATCAGGTAAGAACCTGGCTGATCAATACTGGATTGATCGGAGGACCAGCTGGGATAGGAAAGAGGATCAGCATCCACCATACCAGGGCAATCCTGACCGCTGTTTTAGATGGAGAGCTGGATCATGTTGGCTGCAAAAAAGACCCCTGGTTTGGTTTTGATGTGCCCACCACCTGCCCTGGCATCCCGGATGAAATACTCAATCCTGCAGAGGCCTGGCAAGATCAGTCTGCATATTTTAAATCTATGCAAATTTTGGTCAGCCGTTTCCAGGAGAACATGAAGAAATATCACAGCACAACTCCAGCAGAAGTTATTGATGCAGGACCTGTCCTGATCTAAAAATAATTCAGCGAGGTTATTGAGGTACCAGTCCATCCACGATAAATTTCTTATATTTTGTAAGATAGCGAACAGGCATTTTTCCCTTAATTAAGACCCCATCGTATTGATTTTCGATCGAGTTTATCTGACCCTCATCATGGAAGAGTGAAATTAAACTTCCTTCGCTGTACGGCAGCTCAACCGATATCATCTCGAAAGACTCAAACAGTTTGTCCTGGATCGTTACCAGCAGTTCATCGATCCCGTGACCTTTCAAAGCTGAAACAGCCACAGCACCGGGGAAGTATTCCAGGCTCTGCCGGGCTTGTCCGGGATCAGACAGCCGGTCGATCTTGTTAAGGACGGGTATCATTGATATTTGATTGGCTTCAATGTCCGTCAGAGTTGCATGGACTGCCTCCGCCTGTGATAAGGCGTGGGGATGGGTGACATCAACAACATGGAGCAGTAAATCTGCCTCAGCAATTTCTTCCAATGTCGCTCTAAACGCAGCCACCAGGGTAGTTGGCAGTTTTTGGATAAATCCAACTGTGTCCGTCACCAGTATCTGTTGGCCATCTGCCAGCTCCACTCGCCGTGTTGTCGGATCCAAGGTGGCAAATAACTTATTTGCCACATATACATCTGACCCTGAAATCTGATTCAACAAGGTTGATTTACCCGCGTTGGTATAACCAACCAGGGACACAATGGGTATGTTGGAATCTTTGCGTCTGGACCGGTGGCGCTGGCGGTGAGCTCTGACCTTCTCCAGCTCACTTTTGAGCTGTGATATCCGGCGCCGGATATCACGTTTATCGACTTCGAGCTGGGTCTCGCCCGGACCTCTCAAACCAACACCTGCTGTACCCCCTGTCCGGCCACCACCCCCACCCGCCTGGCGAACCAGGTGAGTCCAGGCCCTGGTTAATCTCGGCAGACGATACTCATATTGAGCAAGCTCGACCTGCAGAGCACCTTCCCTTGTATTGGCATGCTGGGCGAATATATCCAGAATTAAGGCGGTCCTATCTATAATCCGCATTTCCTTACCAAGAGATTCCTCTAATTCTCTCTGATGCCGAGGTGATAATTCATCGTCAAATAGAACCACGTCGGCTTTAAGCTCATCGGCGATTGATTTGACCTCATTTACTTTCCCAGAACCAATAAAGGTTTTTGGATTGGGATGATTCAATTTTTGTGTTACCTCGCCAACCACATCAAATCCTGCTGTATCAGCTAACCTCTTTAATTCAGCCAGAGAATGATCAAGCGACAAGATCCTGGGTTGATTCGCAATCTCAACACCGATCAAAATCGCACGATCAACCCTCAATCTCATTGGGGTATTATTTTGCTTCATTGATTTTCAATCCCTCTTTAATGGCATACTTATTCTAATAAAAGTATCCAATTCAGCAGCGTCCGACCAACAATTTCCAGACTCTCAGGCGAGACCTTGTCAACAGTATCACTTGTAGTGTGCCAGTGTGGATAATTAAAATCGATAATATCAACAGCGGGAATACCCACTTCTACAAATGGTGTGTGATCATCCAACATGGAGTGTTTGTATTCTGCTTGAAATATATTTCCAAACCCCAGAATATCTGCCTGGTTCCAAATCTGACCCATGATCTGTTCATCTGAATTATATTCATAAAAAATATTCAGATCCGCATCTCCGATCATATCCACGATGATCGCTATTTCAGGCAAGGGCAGATAGTTTTGAACGAATGCCCTTGATCCCATGATCCACTGCCAGTCATCTATTCCTCCATTATCCTCACAATCAAAAAAGACCAGGCGAACAGGCATAGCGAGGTCTTCTGGCAGAACTCTGGCGAGTTCGAGGAGGACAGCCACACCTGAACCCCCATCATTCGCCCCCGGAACTGGCATAGTTCTTAAAGACGGATCCTGGTCCTGATCTGCTAGGATCCTGGTGTCATAGTGGGCTCCAAGTAAAACATAACCAGGCCCCTCATCTCTGGAGGCGATGAGATTCTTGATTATTTTCCCATCAAACACGATTTCCTGGATCTCAACATTCCAGCCGCTATCGATCAATTCTCGGGACATCCAATCGATTATATTCTGGTGTCCATTACTTCCCGGTATTCTCGGTCCCAAATCGACCTGGAATATTACATCCTGGTACGCCCTCTCTCCGCTAAAATCCTGGTCAGATTTTAAGCTGCTTTTTATTTCCTTACAGGCTGTCATGCTCAGCAGAACAAGACCGAACATTACCCATACTTTGTAGTATTTCAAAGCTATCTTGCTTATCATATTGCCTATACGCAAATCTTATAGTTTGCTTCATTATCTGGCTGATTTCCTATTCTACCACCCCTAAATTCCACCTGGCTTCTGTTTTCCCGCTGCTTTCCTGTCCCCTCAACCTTAGGATTGGTATAAATATTGCATCTACTTTGGCATATATCTTGCAACTTATTGACTTAACCGCTATACTTATGAAGGAGAACATCATGTTTCAAATACAAAATCAAGAGCTTAGACCCCAAATCACAGCTCACCTCGCCCAAACAATGTCACTGCTGCAAATGCCGGCCACTGAGATCAGGCAGAAAATTCGCACTGAGCTGTCGAATAACCCTGCCCTCGAGATTATTGAGGACAGCCGCTGCCCAAGCTGCGGAAGATCACAATCCACCCCCGGGCCTTGCCCGGTATGCAGCCAACCCTTTGATTCCAAGACGGATGAGCCCATTGTGTTTATTTCCTCACCGGATGATTTTCCTTCGCACTTCAGTGATCATGGCGGTCTAAAATCCAGCTCTGATGTATCTTATGACAGCCTGGCTGCTGTTGAAGAAGATCTTGCGTCTTACGTTCTGCGCCAAATAGCCCCAGAAATTGAAGAGGACGAAAGATTGATCGCTGCTCATATTCTGAATAACCTCAATGAGGATGGCTTACTGACAGTTCCCCTCGAAGAAATCAGCCAGTACTACCATGTCCCGCTGGCCAGGGTGACCAGGGTGGCAGATATCATCAAACACGCAGAACCCACAGGTGTAGGAGCCTCTTCCCCACAGGAAGCTCTTCTGATCCAGCTCAGTTTATTGCGCGAAGATTGCCAAGTTCCCTATCTGGCAGAGGAAGCTATCCGGGTTGGATTAAAAGACCTCAGCAAACACAGTTATCGCAACCTGGCTCGCGAATTAAATACATCCCTGGAGCACGCCCAGGAAATTGCTGAATTTATCAGGGCCAATCTGAATCCCTATCCCGGTCGGGCATTCTGGGGTGATCACCGCCAGCCTACTGAAAACCAGACCCGGGCGTACCACCAACCGGATATCATCTTGAAAGAGATTGATAACTCATCGAATCACCAGCTCATGGTAGAGATCATCAGTCCTTACCGGGGAACTTTGCGCATCAACCCTCTTTTCAGACAAGCGCAGAAACAAGCCCCGGAAGAAAAAAGTGAGGCCTGGGCCAAGGATATCGAAAATGCCTCGCTCCTAATCAAATGTCTTCAGCAGCGGAACCACACCATGGAACAGCTGATGACTGAGTTGGTCAAGGAACAGCGAAGTTATATCATCAGTGGAGATCCGGCTCATATCCAACCCCAAACCCAGGCAGAAATGTCAGAGCTGATCGGTGTTCACGAATCCACCATCTCAAGAGCAGTATCAGATAAATCGGTCCAGCTTCCCAACCGGAAGATCATTCCATTGAAACAATTTTTTGATCGGAGCCTTCCCATTCGAACAACACTGCTCCGCTTGGTCGAGAATGAGCGGACTCCTTTAACCGACACAGAGCTAGCAGAAGAATTATCGCTAGCCGGTTATAATATAGCCCGCAGAACAGTAGCTAAATATCGGGCAATGGAAGGTATCTTATCTTCCCGTTTGCGCCAAAATGCCTAAAGGGCCAGGAGTTCATTGATTGCAAATTCATCCCGATCACCAACCGAAACTGAATTGAACACATCAGAGATCAATCAATTGCTCGATATCTCTCCAGATCCTTCTATCCTGGTATCCAATTCTGATTTAACTATTCTGGCTGCCAATGCCGCTATGGCAGAACTTTCAGGATATACGCGGCGAGAGCTGCTATCATTGCAGCTGGATACTATGCTGCCTGAGCTGGCTGCTATTAAAGAGGATGAGACTGCCAATTTAGAACTGCACAGCTCACAAGGTCATAATCTCTATCTGATTTCCAGGCGAAAACAGAAAATCAAAACACACGTTTTAGCAAAAACTCTCGGCAGTAATCGGCGTTTGTCCGTTCTCCGGCTGAATCCCCTGAACAAACCTCATTCTTTGAACCGCTCCGCTGCTAAGGGAAACAGCCAAATGGATGCGATCCACAGACTTTCTAAGGTCTTTTTTCAGCCCGACCTGGAGTCCGCTCTGGACATTATCATCGAGGTGGGTAAAGACATCCTTTCTGCCGAATCTGTGGGAATCTATAAAATTGATTCCAATCATCCGCAGCTTAAATCCATTCGGCTGGATAACCCGGCTGATTTCCTGCCTGCCACGATATCAACAACAGATTTTTTCTCGCATTACATAGATAGTCAATTTTCTCCGCCCTTTAAACCACCTTTGTCACCCCTTATGGAGCGCGCCGCAGAAAAAGGTTCCTCATTTGTTATCTCAGCGCCATTAAATGACGCCAATTCGATCAGCGGTTTGATTGTGGCTATGGGCCCTGATAATCAAAATCCCCCGGATCGGAAAAGCTCTCTCGAAGCAATGAGACTACTTGTTTCTGCTACAGAAGGTGTTCTGAATAATTTCATTCTAAAATCTAATTTAGATGATAGATTAACCCGAACAACTCTTAAAAAAGCGATCGGCGATACCATCAACAAATACATGCCTGATGGCATCATTTACCTCAATCCTGATCTCTTAATCCAGCAGGTTAATCCATCGGCAGAACAAATCCTTGGCTATGCCGAACAGGAAGTAATCAATCGGCATATCGATGATGTCATCATTGGGACAGACCGTTTGACACCAGCCCTTCAAGACGCCCTTGACAAGGTTCCCACCCACGACCTTGGACAGTTGGAAATCCACCACCGAGATGGCAGTGCATTTCCAGCTCTGATCAAGACTTTTCCAGTTTCTAGCCCGGGTTCGAGCGAGATCCAGGGTATATTGATTTTTATTCAAGACATCAGCAAAGAAGAAAAAGTCCGCATCCAAACCCAACAGTTGGAGCGGCGGGCACTGGTAGGGCAAATGAATGCGATCTTTGCCCACGAAATCCGCAACCCCATTAATAACATCACGTCTGGGATTCAACTGCTTGACAAGATTTTGCCAGATGACTTCAAACAGCGGGATGTCTTAAAAGGCATCAACGACGATTGTGATCGATTGACCCATATCGTTGACACTGTTCTAACATTTTCAAAGTCCCAGAGCTATCACCGGCTGCCAATAGATTTGCCAGTCTTAATTGGGCAGATCCTTAACCGCTGGGTTCCACGCATGAAACGGACATCGGTTACCCATGTGTTAAAAGTTGAGGAAGGACTATTGAAAGTTCCCGGTGATGATCGAGCCCTGGGTCAGGTCTTTAATAATCTAATCAGCAATGCTGTCCGCGCCATGCAAGAAACTGGCGGAGGCGTTCTGTCAGTCAGGCTGAAACCCATTCAGAAGGCGTCTGGCTCGCCAGGGGTCCAGGTAGATGTCCTTGATACTGGTCCTGGCATTCCCCAGGAGGTCCAGGATCGGATTTTTGAACCCTTCTTTACTACCAAGCCAGATGGTACAGGTCTAGGGTTATCGATCACAAAACAAATCATAACAATGCATGAGGGCACGATCAGCTTGGTGCCTCTTCCGGAAGGGACATCGTTTCAGATTATCCTCCCCGGAATTAATCAGGAGGAACTAGAGGAATGACAGCAACTATTCTGCTCGTAGATGATGAAAAAAATGCCAGGAATAACATTGGCACCTATCTCGAATCTGAAGGATACGAAGTTCTCCTGGCAGCGGATCTAGAGACCGCTCGTAAACATCTCGCAGCCCAGGAAGCGGACATAGTGCTTCTCGATGTGCAACTGCCGGATGGCTATGGTCCGGACCTGCTGGCAGAAACCGCCCAGCTGCCGAATCGCCCTCCCATTATCATGATCACAGCCCATGGAAAAATCGATATGGCTGTTGAAGCAATGAAAAATGGCGCTCACGATTTTATTCAGAAACCAATCAAATTCGAGCGGCTAGAATCAAGCATAAAAAGGGCCCGGGATATTGTGGAGATGAGGGAGGAGCTGAACCACTTCCGAAAAACCCAGCGGGAAGCCCTTGATTCGATCGTGATCAATTCCGAAATCATGAAGAACGTTTTCACGGAAGCCCAACGAGCTGCAAAACGATCAACATCCATCCTGATTTCCGGCGAAACCGGGACTGGTAAAGAAGTGCTGGCAAGGGCGATCCACAGGATGGGCCCACGGGCTGATAAACCTTTCATTGACATCAACTGTGCTGCAGTCCAGAATACGATGCTTGAATCAGAATTATTTGGATATGAAGCCGGAGCATTCACAGGTGCCCAAAAAAGGAAGCGGGGATTGATAGAAGTCGCCGATGAAGGAATTTTATTCCTGGACGAAATATCAAGCATGTCGCCTGATATGCAGGCTAAAGTTTTACGAGCCCTTGAGGAACGCTCGTTCCGCAGGGTTGGCAGCACCACATCTATCCAGGTAGACGTCCAGGTGCTGGCTGCATCCAATAAGAACCTAAGTGAGCTGATTGAGAAAGGTGAATTCCGGGAAGATCTTTTTTACAGGTTAAAGGTCATCAATATTGATATACCACCTCTCCGGGAACATCCTGAGGATATTCCGGGATTAGCTGGCCACTTCATAAAAACCAACAATCCGAAAATGGGGTTAAATATCGAGAACATGACCCCGGGTGCTCTTGATTTGCTAAAAAAGTATGCCTGGCCAGGTAATATCCGCGAACTCCGCAACGTCATAGAAAGGGCGATGATCTTTTGTGATGAGGCTACCATCGATATCAATCACCTTCCAGCAGAATTGAAAGGTTGATAAATTTGATTTTAAAGATCCTTGAGGAGTACAATAGAGTGATGTTAAAACGTTTATTGTTTGCAATCTTATTATGTATTTTATTCATATCAATACCCACCAGGACAAGCGCAGAGGGCATTGAGGATGAATTACTTCCCCTCTGTCTTCCTGACCTCTACTTTGACGCATCCCAGGATTGCATCCCATATGGTCCAACAGCATACATACTGAATATGGCGGAGATGGGAATTACATTCCCGGAAACTCCCCTTCCTGTTCAAGCCCCGGACCCTGCCCTCTCTGATATTCAATTCAAATACGCCTACGTTACCAAAGATAGAGCTCCGATCTATCTCACTCTGAATGACGCAATTGACAATAATAAATCTAAGATAGTTCGCTGGATAACTCCCGGATTCAATTATGTAGCAATTTCTCAAACCCAATACGCCCAGGGAAAATATTATCACTACACAGATGTGGGCTGGATGTCAGGGAATGATGTCGCGATCACGACAGTTCCTGTATTTCAGGGTGTTGAGTTTACCGAAACCCCCAAGAACTCGTTTGGTTGGATCTTGTCCATGTTTGCACCCGGGGGTATTGCAGAAACTAAGCGAACTCCAGGGTACGAGAACGATGATTATACTGGGCGCTATCTAGAACATCTCCAGATGGTGCAAATCTACGACATCCAAACCATTGGCGATTGGGATTGGTACCTTGTTGGACCAGATGAGTGGCTTATCCAGCGGGAGGTTGCGAAAATAACTCCCAGAACAAGTCCTCCAGAATTGATGACCTGGGATCGGTGGATTGAGGTCAACTTATATGAACAGACCATTGCTGTCTATGATCAACAAGAAATGGTATTCGCGACAGTTATCGCTACTGGTCTGGGCCCATTTTATACCTACCCCGGAATATTCAAAATCGAAGAAAAACTAGACCTGACCCGAATGCGCTGGCTGACAGATCCATCGAGCGCCTATAATTTGGAAAGTGTTCCCTGGACGATGTACTTTGACGAAAGCAGGGCCTTCCATGGCGCATACTGGAGAGCCAATCTGGGCTATCCCCAATCCCATGGCTGCGTAAACATGTCAGTGGGAGATTCTCACTGGCTATACAACTGGGCCGAAATTGGTGATCGGGTTTATGTCTACGACCCGTCTGGAAAAACCCCCCTCTCCGAAGCTGATCGCTAAACATAAAAAAGCGAGGAAAAAATCCTCGCTTTTTTTCTACCCGAATATAAAGTTAGACAATTACAGAAGAATAAATGTTTGTTTAAGGTAGATTGTCGATGAGATTACTGTAAACATCGGCCAGCTCATTCCCAAATAAAGTCAGAATAATTATCAATGCCAATGCTACCAGCAACAGGATCAGGGCATATTCTACCAATCCCTGACCGTATTCACTGTCCATAACTAACCTCCTCGTTTAATCAACTCGAATGCCCAATCCCTTGAGATAGCTCCCTTCAGGAAAGCTCAAGTTGCTTGAGTGGTCCGCACTCTGTCCCATATGTAATTGTATTCTAGCATTAACTCCAGCATCTTGGGCGGCACCTGACAGAATTCTAAGGAAGAATTCCCGGGTGATCCCGCCTGAGCAGGAAAATGTCGCCAGCAAACCACCAGGATTGAGAAGTTTTAATGCCAATAAGTTGATGTCTTTATAACCCCGTGCCGCCCGATCCACCAGCGATGCGGTAGGAGCAAATTTAGGTGGATCCATGATGATGACATCAAAGCTCTTCGCCTGGTCCCGGAATTTCCTCAGGACCTTGAATACATCACCCTGGTACCTGGTAACCAGGTCTAGATCCAATTGATTACCCAAGATATGTTTTTCAGCCAGGTCCAGAGCAGCCTGGGATTCGTCAATCAGCGTAATGCTTTTTGGTTCATTCAATAAAGCCTGTAAAGAAAACCCTCCCGAATAACTAAAGCAATCCAGGACTGTTTTTCCCCGGCAAAATGCTCCTATCAGGCTGCGGTTCTCACGCTGATCTAGGTAATATCCAGTTTTATGGCCAGTTTTAATATCTATCCAGTACCTTAACAAGGTATCTTCTATCTCTAACAAATCCTCCGGTTCGGGGCCAAAAACTGTTCCAGTCCTGAGATCCAATCCCTCTAACTTCCGCACTTCAACGTCTGAGCGCTCATAGATTGTCCTGCACTTGGTTTTGTCCACAAGAATTTGGATGAGATCATCCTTCCAATATTCAGATCCGCTGCTTAATAGTTGCAGGACCAACACATCTCCATATTGGTCAACTATCAATCCTGGCAATCCATCTGATTCCCCATGGATAAGCCGCCTCATCGGAAATTGATAGCCGATAGTATTCCTGTAATCCAATGCTCGAGATATTGCTGTCTGAAAATAATCCGCTGAGATATGCTGCTCCTGGATCCAGCTCCAGATCCTGATCCTGATCTGAGATTCAGGGCTGTATGCTCCCCAGGCCAAAAAATGTCCATCTGAATCCAAGACCGAAACGGTTTCTCCCGAATATGGATCTCCATCAAGATGACTGATCGCCCCTGAAAATATCCAAGGGTGGAAATGCAGGACTGGTTTTTCCCTGCCTTTCTTGAGGAAGACCCTTTTAGGTGCTGTCAAGTTATTTTCCCCCGCTATCTGATGAGCTGTCGAGTAATAACTGATTGAAATCTGCTTCTGTCAGGATCGGAATGTTGAGCTCCTGAGCTTTGGTTAATTTGGATCCGGGATCCTCACCTGCCACTAAATAATCTGTTTTGGCACTTACTGTGCCGACCACCCGGCCACCCAGAGCTTGGATCTGCTCCTTTGCACCGGTTCGGGTATATCCTGTTAATTTTCCGGTAATCACAAAACTTGTTCCAGACAATGGAAGTGACTCGGATTTCGTTTTATCGATCACTTTTTGTGTAGGCCAAACACCAGACCTCTTCAATTCAATAAGGACAGATTGGTTGATCGATCGATTAAACCACTCCACAATCTGCTGGGCGATGTTGGGTCCAATTCCCGGTATGTCCTCCAGATCGGCCAGCGTCGCCTTTCCAAGAGCATCCAGATCGCCAAAGGTATCAGCGAGAATAGTTGCAACTACTTCACCAACCCCCCTGATCCCCAAACCAGTAATCAATCGAGCCACTGATTGTGATTTAGATTCCTCAATGGCCGCTAAGAGATTATGTGCTTTTTTCTCTCCAAACCCTTCCAGAACAATCAAATCTTCTTTCTTTAATTGATAAAGGTCACTCACATTTCCAATTAAGCCTTCGTCTTTAAGCTGTTCAACGATTTTGATACCCAACCCAACTATATCCATCGCCGGACGGGAAACATAATGTTCAATATTTCTGATCAATTGAGCATCACAGCTGGAATTTACGCAATACCAGGCAACTTCCTCGTCAATATGCTCCACTGGCTCAGAACAAACCGGACAGTTTTGAGGCGGGATATAAGGATCTTCCTGACCTGTTCGTTTTTCAATGACTGGCCCGATAACATATGGTATAACCTCTCCCGCTCTCTTGATCATGACCCAGTCACCTACCCTAATATCCTTTTCGGTGATGAAATCAAAATTATGAAGAGTTGCCTGTTTTACTGTCACACCTCCAATCTCAACTGGTTCCAAGACCGCATAAGGAGTCAGAACACCGGTCCTGCCCACATTGACCTTGATCTCATCCAATTTTGTCGTCACAACCTGGGCTGGGAACTTATAGGCAATTGCTCCCCGGGGTGCTTTGCCAACTACACCAAGCGACTCAGCCAGGCTGTGGTTATTAATCTTGATCACGACACCATCAATTTCATAATCGATTGTTGTTCTGAGCTGGTCCCACTTATCCAGCAGAAGGATAACCTGATCCATATCTGAACAATGGTCATATTCTGGAACAGGAAATCCCATTCCGCGCAAATATTCCAGGGTCTCAATTTGGGTCGGTGGAAGGAAATCATCACTCGCAACGATTTGGTATACCAGTAATGTCAGCGGACGCCGGGCCGTGAGTGAAGAGTCCAGCTGCCGCAAGGAACCAGAGGCTGTATTTCGGGGGTTAACATAGGCCTTCTCACCAGCCAGATCCAGGTTTTGGTTCAGTTTTTCGAAATCTGAGATCCGAATAAAGGCCTCTCCCCGAACAACTAGATTTTCAGGTGGTCGAGGACCACTTGATTCTGGTGGTATCCTGAGCGGTAAACTCCGGATGGTTCTCAGATTTTCAGTGATATCCTCGCCAACTTCACTATTGCCCCTTGTAGCCCCGCGAATAAATGCTCCATTTCGATAATGGAGCACAACGGTCAAACCATCCAATTTTGGTTCCACCGAGAAATCAGCTTGAGCCGCGTCTGGCTTAAGCTTAGAGATCCTTTCCTGCCAGGACCTTAATTCATCAGCCGAAAAAGCATTGTCAAGACTTAATATTGGCCTGGGATGGGCTAACCTTTCAAAACCCTCAGCCGGTTGAGTTCCTGCCCGCTGAGTAGGAGAATCCGTTGTCCTTAAATCAGGATATTTTTCCTCCAGGTCCAATAACTCCCGATAGAGTTTATCCCATTCAAAATCACTGATCAGGGGGTCATTTAGAATATAATAGCGATAATTGTGAAAGCGCAGAGTTTCCTGGAGTTCTTGCACTCTTTTTTGTTCATTTGGTTGCGACATAAACATCATTATAGCGTATATATCATTAGGGAAATTATTCTAATTCTCGCGGATTGGAACCCGTGAAATATCAGCGGGGTAGATATGGGAAGTTGGTATAATACCCTTGAAGATTTTCTAAATTCAATCGTTTTTTTGTAAATTCATCTTCTAAGCTATTAGGCAAAAGTTTGTTACCTGATTATGAGGAGTGATTATGTCTGCTGGTAAAATCATCGGCTATATCTTTGCAGCCATTGCCATATTTTTCGGGGTAATTTTCATCTGGGGAGCTTTTAGCCCTGACGGACAGCCAGGCTGGTTGATCGTCGGTGCAATCAGCGCCTTAATTGGTTTTGGTGTGATCTGGTTTGTTGGCAAAAAAACCATACCAGATGACCAGGAGATCAAATATCAGCTTGACCTCTCTGGTGATGTGAACCTGGAAACCTTAACCTGTCAATCCTGCGGTGGTCAATTGAGCCCGGAACATATATCCATGGTCGCAGGTGCCCCGGTAGTCGAATGTCCTTTTTGTGAAACCAGCTATCAATTAACTGAAGAGCCAAAATGGTAGCTACAGCGAGGTGCTCCATGAAAAAAATCATCCATATCCTGCTGCTGCTAAGCCTATTTGTCCTTCCCACCACTGCCCTGGCGCAGAGTTATTTCTTCAGCCTGGACAAGGAAACGATCCATGTCTATTGGGAAGACGACGGTTCGATGGATTTGATCTATGAGTTCGTTTTTACAAATCAACCTGGGGGGGCCGCAATCGAGTATGTGGATGTTGGTCTCCCCAATTATAACTATTCGGATAACAATATCAGCGCAGATGTGAATGGTCAGGCTATCTCCTACATATCCAGCTCCGGTTATGAAGGATCCGGATCTGGAGTTGCTGTCGGATTAGGTGAGAACTCCATCCCACCTGGCGGTCGGGGTGTAGTGAGAGTTTTCATCTATGGGATCGAAGATGTCCTTTTTCCTGATACAGAGGCTGATGAATACGCCAGCGCTGTCTTCACACCCAGTTATTTTGGATCCCAATACGTAACTGGCACAACAGACATCACAGTCACTTACCATCTTCCTCCCGGAGTTGAACCAGAAGAACCCCGCTGGCACAGCGCGCCGAGCGGCTTTTCTAACTCCCCTGCAACTGACAGAGACAGCCTGGGACAAATCACTTACACCTGGCGGAATCCAAATGCCGATCCATCAGCCCGGTATAAGTTTGGAGCTTCATTCCCATCATCTTATGTGCCTGCAGCGACCATATCCAAACCTACTCTATGGCAGCAATTAGGCATTCAACCTGAAGCTGTAACTGGGATCCTCTGCGTGGGCGGATTTTTTCTATTCTTCATCTTTATCGTCGTCGTTTCTTTGTCAACCAGCAAAAAACGAAAATTGAAGTATCTACCACCCAAGATCCGCATCGAGGGTCATGGTATCAAACGCGGCTTAACGGCAATAGAAGCTGCTATCCTGCTTGAACGTCAGGCTGACAAGATCTTCATGATGATCTTATTTTCACTGATCCAAAAAAATGCTGCTACAGTACTCAGTCAGGACCCACTAAAGCTTGAATTCAGTGATCCACTGCCAGAAAATCTCAGAAAATACGAGGTTCAATTTGTAGAAGCCTATAAAAATGAATCTGCCAGGGTCAGGAAAACCGCCCTGCAGGACTTGATGATCGATCTCATAAAAAGTGTGGGCAAAAAAATGGAGGGCTTCAGCCACAGGGAATCCGTCCGCTATTACGAGGATATTATCAAGCGGGCCTGGAAGCAGGTTGAAGATGCTGATACTCCAGAAATCAAGAGTGAAAAGTTCAACGATCACATGGGTTGGACCATGCTTGATGGTGAGTTCGAAGATAAAACCCAGGAAGTTTTCCGCAGAGGGCCAGTGTTCGTCCCAATCTGGTGGAACAGGTATGATCCCTCCTTTAACACGCCAAGAACATCCGGCACAGCAGGAAAAATATCCAGCCCCGGGCGTCCAAGCAGTGGAGGATCACTGCCCAATTTACCTGGTGGAGAGTTTGCAGCCACTATGGCCAGCGGTATCTCCAATTTTTCCAGCAGCGTGGTTGGAAATATCACTGATTTCACGAGCAGAATAACCCAGAAGACCAACCCGGTTCCAAAACCAACCAGCTCTTCAGGTAGGAGCGGCGGCTGGTCAAGCGGCGGAGGTGGAGGCTGTGCGTGTGCTTGCGCCTGTGCTGGTTGTGCCTGTGCTTGTGCGGGTGGCGGTCGCTGAGATATTATGGTCATCATTAAAAAGACTTTTCCCTGGATCCTGTCGGGAGTAAAAACTTCAAACGAAAATGGCATTCCAAGTCCTGGCCTGTACCATTTCCGAAAAACAAACCAGGACAGTGAATCCAGGGTTCATCTGCGAATTGACCCTGATGGCTCGGGAACCCTGGTTATCAATGCCAGTTCGATCCTCTATCTGAATCCGACTGCTGCCTTGATTGCTTATTTTCATCTTCAAGATCACGCGCCAGATCAGATCAAGGATCAAATCGACCGGGTTTTTGACCTTGACCTGCAAGAGATCGAGCGCGACATTCAACTGATCACCGAGGACCTGAACAGCTTTGTAAATGCCAACGGGAAATCAGTATTAACAAAATCTGGCGTAGAAATAAATACCCCGTTCAGCCGGCACCCAACCGCGCCCTACCGAATGGACCTCGCCATAACCTACCGATGCAATAACGACTGCCCGCATTGCTATAACGCGCGTCCCCGATCCTATCCTGAGTTATCAACTGCTGAGTGGATCAAGATCATCGACCGCCTTTGGGATCTGAATATTCCCCATTTGATCTTTACAGGTGGTGAACCTACCCTGCGGGAGGACCTGATAGAATTAATCGCTTATGCGGAATCAAGAGGTCAAATCACTGGCCTCAACACAAATGGCAGGAGATTGTCCGATCCAACTTATGTGCAAAAGCTGGTGGACGCTGGACTGGACCATGTCCAGATCACGCTTGAATCCCACGATCCGGAGACACACGATGAAATGGTAAACAGCTCTGGAGCCTGGAAGCAGACAATTGCTGGTATTGAGAACGCTCTCGAAAGCCCTTTGTATGTCATGACCAATACCACCATGTTAGTGAATAACCAGAACAGTATTGGCGACACACTGGATTTCTTGAAAGAACTTGGTGTGCCAACAATAGGTCTGAACGCCTTGATCTACTCAGGCAGAGGCAAGGATGTTGGCACAGGATTACCTGAAGATGCTCTCCCGCCCCTGCTCAAGATTGCCCAGGACAAAACCAGGGAATCCGGACAGAAATTGATCTGGTATACGCCAACTCTTTATTGTCACTTTAATCCCATGGAGATGGATCTGGGTATCAAAGGCTGCACTGCAGCTCTCTATAATATGTGTATTGAGCCAGACGGCGGTGTTATTCCCTGCCAGTCGTATTACAACCAGTTGGGGAACATCCTGACGAACACCTGGAGCTCGATCTGGGAGCATGAGCTTGCCCTCCAGCTGCGCAACCGCTCCACAATTCCTGGAGAGTGTCAGACCTGCAGTTTATTGGAAGAATGCGGAGCAGGTTGCCCCTTATCTTATATCGATCAACCCAGAATGATTGAACCGTACATTCCACCACCAGACTGATTAGTGCACAAGATGGGCTACATATGGCAAACTTGATCACAATTGCTCGATTTCCACTGACCCTGATCTATCTCCTGATCCTTTATTACGGGAATATTACATCCCTGTACTGGAATGTTCCGATCATCGTCGTGATTTTCTTGCTTGATACATTTGATGGCTGGGTCGCCAGAAAAAGAGGCGAAAGCTCTGTTTTAGGAAGTGTTCTGGATATCGCCACTGACCGCACTCTAGAATATGTCCTGTGGATAGTGTATGCCGATCTGGGTTTGTTGCCTGTTGTAGTACCGCTAATTGTCATCACCCGGGGCGTGACAGTCGACGCTGTTCGGGCGGTTGGGATGAGAAGCGGGGCTCCCGCATTTGAACAGGTAAAGTCGCCAGTGAGTCGTCTCCTGGTCAGCTCCCGCTTTATGCGAGCCTTTTACGGAATTGTGAAGGGTACTGCCGCCGGGTTTTTAACCTTAGCATATCCTCTGGCGATCACAAATTCCAG
The DNA here is from genome assembly GCA_963751575.1 of uncultured Chloroflexia bacterium. GTDB lineage: Bacteria > Chloroflexota > Anaerolineae > Anaerolineales > UBA11858 > B10-G9. The sequence continues at coordinate 1,270,296 of CAVVUX010000002.1, forward strand.
TTGGAGTTCACCGGTTTACGCTTTCGGATTGGTTTTAGCATGGATCAGTGTCACCACCTGCCTATTAAGAGGTATCCCCGTTATTATTGAGGGTTACCGGTCTATCAGTAGCTGAAACCAGAGGTCTACATTACAATCAACAAGGTATATTCTGGTAATAAAAATGGCTAGAAGCGACTTTTTAAACAGTAAATTATCGGTGCAGATCTCAATCCTGATCGGCAAATATCTGCCAAAAAGGATCGGCTACAATTTCGGTCGGCAGATCGGGTCATTGATCGGATCTTTACAAACTCTTGAAATTAGCAGGGCAATCCGGGCAAATCAGTTTATCGCCAATGGCTCTGTAAATTCACCTGCTGAACTGGTAGAGATCTCCAAACAAGTCTTGACCCATGCCGGAAAATGTTATGTTGATCTTTACCAATTTTATAATAACCCCGAGTTGTTGGACACGTATGTCCCCTTAACTCAAACCATGCGGGATTTTATCGATCTCAGCCATGGGCGCCAGGGATATATGGTCGTCGCACCTCATCTCAGTAACTTTGACCTGGTTGTCAGCTCCCTAGTTAAACACGGTTTCAAAGGAAAAGTATTATCGTTCCCGAATCCCGGATCAGGGTACAAACTCCAGAATGCGCTGCGCGAATCAGTTGGCATGGACGTTCTTCCATTGGGGGGTCCTGATATTGAAGAAATAATTGTTGAGCATTTAAGGAATGGAGGTGTCACGGCTACGGGGATTGACCGGCCGGTGCCTGACCGGAAAAAACAGCATTATGTCAAATTCTTTGGCAAGCCGAGCCCCATGCCCATTGGATATATCAAAACAGCTCTTGCTGCTGATGTGCCAATCCTTGTCGTAACAGCAATTCTGGAAGCAGATGGGACCTACGGATTCAGGTGCTCTGAACCCATAGTCTTGAAAAAATATCAGAATAAGCTGGATGATATTATATTAAATACTGAACGCGTTCTGAGGCAAATTGAAGAGTATATAAAACTTGCTCCAGAACAGTGGTTGATGTACTACCCGGTCTGGCCAGATCTCATGGACGAGGGTTTATGATCTATCAAATCAGTGGTTTATTTCTTCTCCTGACCGGCACAAGTCACTTATTTAGCTGGACGCAAGCACCAGAGTTCAAGCTGGTTGAAGCGCTGCAGGAATTAGTGATCAAGACACATTTGTTGAACATATTTAAGGAAATCTGGTTTCTAGGCAAGACAGCATTCACTATTATTGTTTTACTCTTCCTGAGTGCCATTGATTGGAAACTTGGGTTAACTGCTGCGGTGGTTTTTATCCTTACGGTCGGAATTGAACAGTTGATTAAACTTGCATTTAATCGACGGCGTCCATTCGAAGTGCACGAAACCATCCAGATGCTTCAGCCCGAGCAGCCGAATGACGCCTCATTCCCAAGTGGGGATACACTTAGAATCTGGTTCCTGGCACTAATCCTGTCAATTGCAGCCGGATCCAATCCATTGGTTCTATTGGCATTGATCCTGCTGGCAGCTTTAGTGTCTCTGGGCAGGATAGCCATGGGAGTCCATTATCTGACCGATATTCTGGCAGGAGCAGGATTGGGTATTCTTGGAGCCGGGACAACAATTTGGCTTTGGTATTATTTCAGTTTGCTATAACCATCATCTGGCACACCCGGGAGAAAACATGGATTTTTCAGAATTGATCACCAAGCGCTACAGCTGCCGCCAGTATGCATCGGATCCGATTGAGGAAAGCATGATCAATCTGGTTCTGGAAGCCGGCCGCTTGGCTCCAACAGCGGCGAACCGCCAGCCATTCCAAATCATTATCATTCAAACAGAAAAGCATCAGGCAGAAGAACTAAAAAAGATCTATCCCAAGGATTGGTTTGTCCAGCCCCCGATCATTCTATGCATCTGCAGCCTTCCTGAACAGGCTTGGACTAGAAAAAAATATGATCACCGCAACTACTCACTGGTTGATGCCGCAATTGTGTTCGATCATATTACTTTACAGGCAGCAGACCTTGGATTAGGGACTTGCTGGGTGGGAGATTTTGATCCTTTATATGCCCGGGATTACCTGAAATTACCCGCCAATGTAGAGCCTGTTGCTTTTACACCTCTTGGTCATCCTCTGGATGAGCCCCGGGTGAAAAATAGGAAAAACTTGGCTGAAATCATCCGTCATGAGTCATGGTGAGATCTAGACGAAAAACATAACTAACGGGGTTTATTCCCTGATTGGAGCAGGCTATGAATAATCTGATCAGCAGGATCACTTCCATATTCAAACCGGTCGAACTAATCCCACCGGGTGTCTATCATTTTCAATCTCCCAAGACTGCTGATCTTCAATATCGTCTGCATTTGAGGATCGATCCAGATGGCGAGGGAATCTTGATAATCAATGCCTCAACGATCCTGCACCTCAATCAAACTGCGGCAGAATATGCCTATCAGCTGGTTAAAAACGAAACACCGGAGCTGGCTGCTAAACACATCGCGGATCGCTACCAGATCGACCAAAATAACGCCCGGAAGGATTTTATCGATCTAAAAAATAAAATTCACACTATACTCGAAGTTCCAGATCTTGATCCGATTAGCTTCCTCGAGATCTCCCGGGATGATCCATATCTCAAAACAGGGGGTGCTCCCTACAGATTGGATTGTGCCCTGACTTATCAACTTCCCCAGAAAACAGGACCCGAATTGGCTCCTGTCCGAAGAGTTGACAGGGAACTATCAACAGAGGAGTGGCAGATCATAATCAACCGGGCCTGGAAAGCTGGAATCCCCCATCTGATATTCACCGGGGGAGAACCAACCCTCCGGGATGATTTAATTGAACTGATCAAGATCGCTGAGGATAATGGTCAGGTTACCGGCTTAATGACAGATGGATATAAATTAAGTGAGGTTAATTTCCGACAAGATCTTCTCAACAGCGGCCTCGATCACCTTCTCTTTACACTTTCCCCCCTGGACGATGGATCATGGTCAGCTTTGAAAGCGATCCTGGCTGAGGATATCCACACTACTGTCCATCTTACAATTAATACGGAGATAGCTCCTGGCATAAAAAAGATCATCAGTAAATGTAAGGACTTAGGCGTTAATGCTCTCTCCCTTACCATCAGCGATCCAGCTGATTCGATCCTTAAAAAAGCTCTGAATGACGCCCAATCCCTCGTCGCCGAAGCGAATATTCCATTAAAATGGGATCTTCCAGTTCCTTATTCAAAACACAACCCCATCAACCTGGAAATGGATCACGAATACCAACCTTCTCCAGGGTCGGGAAATGCCTGGTTCTACATAGAACCAGATGGAGATGTCCTTCCAGAGCAGGGTGTTAATGAAGTTCGCGGCAACATGCTGGATGACAATTGGCTGACCGCCCTGGAATAAGATAAAGAGTGGTCTCATTATGCCCCTACCTCTTCAGGAATGGCACAATCGTTTCTTGATCCAGGCCCAGTGGACCTATGCACTGCGCTCATATTTTTTTGATCTTTTCAAAACACGCCCCTCTGACAGGATCCTTGATTTGGGCTGCGGGACAGGTGCCTTGATCCCTGGTCTTCAGTCTTTATCCCCAGCGGATTTATTCGGGGCGGATCTATCACTCGAAAATTTATCGGTTGCCCGATCTGGATTTCCGAATAGCAAACTCATTGGCGCAGACGCCTACAAACTTCCCTTTGTCGAAAATACTTTCGAGATTGTCCTGACCCATTATTTCCTGCTCTGGATAACAGATCCATTGGCCGTTCTGAAAGAAATGATCAGGGTAGCCAAAAACAAGGGGGTCCTGGTGTGTTTTGCAGAACCTGACTACGGAGGCAGAATAGACTTTCCACCTGACTTCAATTCCATTAAAGAACATCAAATCAGAGGATTATCAAATTCAGGAGCTGATCCTAGAACGGGCAGAAAACTACCAAGCTTGTTTAACAAGGCTGGTCTTGTCAACGTTCAGTCGGGAATTTATGAAGGTCGATGGCAATCTGTTCTGACGGAGGAAGAAGCGAAGTCTGAATGGCAAATGCTTGAAAATGATCTTTCAGGATTAATCTCCAAAACTGAGCTTGAGCAACTCGAAATACTAGATCAAAAATCCCGTCAAGAAGGTTCAAGAATGATCTATGTCCCGACTTTTTATGCCTGGGGGGAAGTTATTAAATAGGCCCAGTATTTAATAAACTCGCTATTTTCTAAAAAATCTCAGCCAAACTTTATGTATAATTAATCCATTCAAAATATTGTCTGATCCCAGCTCAATAAAGCAAAGGAATCATATTCAAATGGCATATTTCAGATCCGATCGTTATCAAAAAGCTCTAGTTCTCGCCCATCAACTCCATCATAACCAAACCAGGAAAGGCACCAGCACGCCATATATAGCTCATTTATTGTCAGTCTCAGCCCTAGTTATGGAACACGGTGGTGATGAAGATCAAGCCATAGCGGGTTTGCTCCATGATGCGGTAGAAGACCAAGGCGGTCGGCCCACCCTGGAAATGATCGAGAAGGAATTTGGTGGAAACGTGGCAGATATTGTTGAAGGATGTACTGATGCCTATACGAATCCCAAGCCTCCCTGGCCTGGTCGGAAAACAGCTTATCTCACCAAATTAAAAACTGCCGATGACAATGTTTTATTGGTTTCCCTGGCGGACAAGGTCCATAATGCCAGGTCGATCTTAGCTGACTTGAATGATCCCAGTGGATCTGTTTGGGATAAATTTAAGGGTGGAAGAGAAGGCACCCTCTGGTACTATCAAGCCCTGGCCGATATTTTTGATCAATCATCCTTCACAAACCTGAAAAAGGAACTTCGTCGCCTGGTCGACGAGATAACAAAAAAAGCCTAAAGTAGGAGTTTACCGCTGATGACAGAGCATTTAACCTTGGAAAGATATCAGACCCTTGCAAACAGATCGTCAGGTGCCGGCGGAGAGGGAGAAAAACGCCTGGTCGTATCCGCCCTTGGCCTGGCTGGCGAAGCTGGTGAATTCGCAAACCTGGTAAAAAAAATGACCGCGCATGGGCATGAATTCGATCCTGGCTCGTTGATGGATGAGTTAGGGGATGTCCTCTGGTACCTGGCCGAAGCAGCCACAGCTTCTGGTTTATCATTGGAAAGCATCGCTCATCATAATGTCGAAAAATTGATCAAAAGGTATCCTGATGGCTTCAGCGAAGAAATGAGTATCAAACGCACTGATTGAATAAAAAAAAACCGCTGGCAACCAGCGGTTTTTTTTTATTCTTGACCTAAGACACCTGGTAATCAGCGATCAAATTTAAATGTCACCAGGCCAATCGCCTGTTCAACAACAATTACCAGGTCGGCATTGCCGAGGCTTGCTCCTGGCGTTGAATAATAACCATCTTCAAGTTCGAAATTATCTGGAAAATCCACCCTGGACAACCCATTCTTAGCATCTACGACTACCCGTGTCCCTCTAGGTATCTGGATCAGAACTGTTCCAATCGCCTGTTTGACCAGAATTTCTTCTGCGCTTGACTCAGGCATCCGAATAACTATTCTTCCCACTCCCTGGTTGGCTGCTAAAGAAACCAGGTCAAGGTTTTCGAGGGATAGGAAAACTTCTCCCACACTATTTTGAACACCTAGATCCACCTCCAAATCATCAGTTACACTCAATTCCCAGCGGGCTGTATGTGGATAAAAACTTGGCTGCTTATTTTCCAATTCATACGACACTGTATTGCCAAAGACTTTGAGCTGGTCAGCCATATTTTCCGGTGTAATACTGCCTGAGATCAACACCGGGGATTCTTCGTGGCTGCTCATGATCAGCTGTCCCAAACTCAGATTTATGTCAATCGCAGTCGCGCTGATATCCTCTGAATAAGTTTCTTTAATATTAAAATACTCGGCAGATACCTGTATGCCGCTTGATATTAACCAGCCTGCACCGCCGATCAATGCAATTGCCAGGATGATTCCAACTACCGCGATCCATCCCTCCTGATCTTTGAACATAATGTCAATGCCTACAGCGATCAACAGGATTGGCCACAATTGGAACAGCTGTGTCCAGCTGATCCATGCTTGAGAACCAAAATTATTGAAGAGCAAGAATGCGCCAACACCGATCAGGATGATCGGCCAGGCGATACCCTGCCTTCTGATCAGGTCATCCAGGCCAGCAATTATCAACAACACTGGCCATAATTTCCAAAGTATTGACCAACCACCACCGGGTATTACTCCTAGATTATTTCCCAGGAATAGGACTCCTACAGTAATCAGCAGGATCGGACCAAAATAACTCCGCTTGGACCTCTGTCTTGGTTTAGGATCTTGTGCCATGTTTTCCTCACTCATTGTTCTTCCGTAATAATAAAACCACGCCCCCGATGATCAGCAGGATCGGCCACATGACATCCAGCTCAACCCAATTCATCCATCTCAGGTCCAATCGATCCAGGAACAAAAATCCGCCAATCACGATCAAACCAACACCCATAATTAATCCCGCTTGCGGGTGAGGTTTTGTAACCGCCTGTTGGATATCATCACCAATCGATCGAACTTTCTCTCCTAGCGAATCTTCTTTAAAGCCATATGCTTTTCCCTCTTCCGGGATCACGATCCAGAGTACCAAGTAAAGGAGAAATCCAAAATCACTCCCAAACAAGAGCAGCACAAATAAAAGCCGCACAAAGACTGGATCGATATTTAAGAAAGTTCCCAATCCCCCGCAAACGCCGCCTACCATCCGGTCAGTGCTGCTTCGAAAAAGTTTGACATTTTCCATTTACAGCCTCCTTTTATTTCCAGGTCCTGACCATGATGTAAACTCCAAGCCCCACCAATGCCAGGGGCCAGACAACCTGCAAAACCGACTGCAGGGGAGCAAATAAAGCAAAACCAAAAATAAACAAGATTCCGGCCGGAATAAAAGCCCATTTAGTATCGTTGGTTTTGTTTGGCAGAACACCAACCAGAGCAAAGGTTGCGGCCAGGCCCAGGAAAAAGATCACTTCAGTCCAATCACTTAAAAATTCAAGACCGGCGACGAGGGCCAAGGTAACCAACACACCACCTGGAATTATCGCCCACCATTGTTCTCTCTTCCGCAAATATACCAACCAAAATGCCAGGCCAAGAAATCCAAGAAATACACCCCCCGACCAATCTCCCGTGGGAACAATGTCAAGCAAATCCTGCAGGGCAACAACGACAAGTCCGGTCAAGGTCAGCCCCGGGATCACTGCCCACCATTGCTCCTGTTTTGTGAAATAGATCCATAAAAAAACACCGGCTCCTGCAGCCATCAGCAGCAGCCATAAATATTGAAATGCATTTCCGAGGATATTTAATTGCTGGAGCATAAACATCACACCTGCCAGAATTAACAATGCACCCCAAACCAACCTGCTTTGATCTCTTTTCATCTTTCACCTTCCGTTTAAAGATCTAATAAATCCAAAAAATAACTTGGTTATGTTAAAGAGCCTGTCAGTTATCCAGGCCCTTGTGGAATGCAGTTATATACGGTCAAGCTTCAAATTTGTTGCAAGGTTGATCTACATCAAATTTCAGGCACCAAAGATCTCACTCCTTAACTTTATGCCCGTAGCTTCCAGTCTCGGCGTGAATAAGGGCCGCAAACCAGTGGCCTCCATTTCACCCACTACCTTTCCGTTCGAAGACACTCCTGTCTGGTCAAATTTAAAAATATCTGAAAGGGTAACGATATCACCCTCCATCCGCGGCACCTCGGTTATTTTTGTGATCTTCCGAGTCCCGTCTGATAACCTTTCCATATGGACAATCAGATCGATCGCAGCAGCTATTTGTGTCCGCAGGGCCATTAACGGTATCTCGAGCCCAGCCATCATAGCCATTGTTTCTAAACGGGAGATTGCATCCCGGGGAGAATTTGCGTGCAGGGTTGTGATCGAACCATCATGCCCGGTATTCATTGCCTGGAGCATATCCAGGGCTTCTCCTGTCCTCACCTCACCAACAACGATTCTGTCAGGACGCATCCGGAGGGAATTCCTGACCAGGTCACGCGTAGTCACACCTCCCCTGCCATCAATGTTAGGCATGCGCGTTTCCATCCTGACCACATATTTTTGATTTAATTTGAGCTCTGCAGCATCCTCAATTGTGATGATCCTTTCCTCAGATGGTATCGAGCCGGCCAGTATGTTCAATAAAGTTGTCTTGCCGGAACTTGTATTTCCAGTTATCAAAATGTTCAATCGGGCTGCAACACATGCCTGCAGAAATTCAGCCATGTGCTCTGTGAGTGAATCCAATTTAATAATTTGCTGGATGGTCAGTTTGCTCTCCAAAAATTTCCTGATCGTAATCGATGGTCCGTCAATCGATACCGGGGGAATAGCAATATTTACCCTGGATCCATCTGGTAATCGGGCGTCAGCCATCATATTCTCCTGGTCTACCCTCCGCCCCAGCGGAGACAGGATCCTGTTGATGATGCTCATCACATGCTCTTCATTTATGAATTTGATAGAAGTGTCCTCCAGCTTTCCATTTTTTTCTACATATACCTGTTCTGGTCCATAGATCATGATCTCGCTGATATCTGGGTCATTGAGCAGCGGCTGGATAGGGCCAAATCCAATTATTTCGTACTCAATTTCTTCCAGGATCTGGGTTTGTTCATACTTTGTCAATGGATAATCATCAGATAGCTTGATGTATGCCGATGTGATCAGATTCCTGACAATTATTTGATATTCAGCGCTATTCTCAGGAGAACTCTGATCGAGTTCGCTGTTTACAATTTCAATAAGGGAACTTTTTAGTTTTATTTTATCTTTGTCTGAGGTCCGGTTTTCCGGTTCAATGTAGTGATTTAGCATATTACTTCCCTTTGTTAGTCCTTTCCATTATACAAAATCTTCTCATTCAAAAGCCAAAGATCTGTACTATTCAGAGATCAAAATTTCCAGAGCTCCCTGGCAGATTCAAGGATTTCAATCCAGTTTTCATTCACACTTGCTGGCGAGGGGCCCAATGGATCGTGCCACTCTTGATTTTTCAAGGCTGTCGAAATCGCCTGGCCACAAACCTTTCCCGCCTCAAGATCATATCCACCTTCGAGAATAACGGCCAATTTTCCACTGCAGTTCGCATCGCTCCATTCCCTGAGATCCCGGAAGATTTGATTGATACACTGGGCTGATACTTGCTGGCTCCCCAGGGGATCCCGCCAATGGGTATCAAAACCATAGCTGATCAAGAGTATTTCAGGTTCAATTCGGTCTAAGAACGGGAAGACGATTTCATGAAGAAGTGTGAGATAGGCCAGATCTCCTGTAAAACTGGGAATCGGCAAGTTCAATGTGAAACCTCTGCCCTGCCCCTCACCCACTTCACTGATCATTCCTGTTCCAGGATAAAACGGAGCTTGATGGATCGAACAAAACCCGACATCCCCCCGCTGCCAAAAGATATCCTGGGTCCCGTTGCCATGATGTAGGTCAAGATCCACAATAGCCAAATTACTGCAATTTCTTGTCCCTGATCAGGTATTCTGCCGCCACTGCAATATTATTAATCAAACAGAATCCCATCCCTTGATCTTTAGTCGCATGATGTCCCGGCGGTCTTGAGAGGGCAAATCCGGTTTGGGCAATGCCATCCCAGACGGCCTCAGCCACTGCGGCTGCACCTCCGGCAGCGTTTAATGCCAACTGCCAGGAATCCTTGGTTGTATATGTATCCGGATCCAGATTGATCCCATTGAACAGGATTCTTGCAGGAATATCAGATACTCCGCAGAGTGAACAGGGATTTAATGAGGGAATTATCTAGATTGATTGGTGCAATCAGGTTTTTTTCCTGCCAGATCCCCAGCTCAATTAATCCATCCCGGATAGAATCTACCCGCTCAGGGCGTTCTGGATGGCCAAAAAAGTTGTGTTTTTGATGGTCAACCGGGTAGTACAAGATAAATTTATCCATAGGATGATCCTGATATATTTCATAATGCAAAGAACAGTGGTCTATATTATACTTTTCGAATCAGCACTTAAAATATAACCTATTTGTGTTCCACAATATTAAAATGGAGACTAAAAACATGGAATATTCAGACGGTTATTTCCAAAATCAGCGCAGACCAATCGATTTACTACAGGTACTGGATGCCAGAATATCCCCCGAAAGCTGCCTTGCTGATTGTTCATGGTTTAAATGAACACAGCGGCAGATACCTTGATCTTGCTGACTATTTCACAGCAAATGGCTATGCAGTATTTTCCCTCGACCAGATCGGTCACGGCAAATCCGAAGGCACAAGATCGTATATTAAGAAGTTCTCTTACTATTCAGATGACCTCTTAGATTACTCAAATATGATCAATGACTGGGTTGATGAGATCCCGATCTTTCTGATTGGACACAGTCTGGGAGGATTGATCGCAGCAAATTTTCTAATCGATCATCAGCAACTTCTTTCTGGAGCTGTTCTTTCAGGATCTGTCGTTCTCACGCCAGAATATGTCTCAAAATTTACAATTCTGATCGGAAAGATAATTTCAGTCATCCTACCCAAATTGGGGTTACTGGAAATCGATCAGCAGGGTCTCAGTCGGGATCCAAGAGTTGTCCAGGCTTATCTGGAGGATCCCCTTGTCTATAATGGCAAAATAACCATCAGAGTATCATCCGAAATGAATCAGGCTATTCAAAGAATAAAATCCACTGGTGAGATCATCAGCCTGCCAATCCTGATCCTGCACGGAAGTGAGGACAGGATTGTTGAGCCTGCCTGCTTCAAAATTCCTTTACGAGAAAGTCTCAACAACGGATAAAGAAATTGATTATCTACGACGGCTATTTTCATGAAATATACAATGAACCTGAAAAACTAAAAGTTTTCAGTGATGTTCATACCTGGCTTGAAAATCATTTGTCATAACATTTTCTGCCTGCGGAAAAAGATGTATACATTAAATCTTTTAAGGGCTATAATCTCCCAGTATCTTTCCAATAAAACCAATGGAGAAAGCATGATTCGATTCCGAAATATTATGTTAGTCAGCCTACTGATCCTGATCAGTGTCTTTTCCGTCTTCAGTCAAAGTCAGGCCCAGGAGCCTGTTGTTCAGGCAGTTTTGTTCTATTCCCCCACTTGCGGACACTGTAAAATAGTGATTGAGGATGTGCTGCCAGAACTTGATGCCAAATTCGGCACTCAACTGGAGATTTTTGGGGTTAATACACACACTGAGATCGGAAATCAATTATATGGTACTTTTGCTGCCGCTTACCAGATCCCACCGGAAGAACAGGTGGTTCCAATTCTGCTGGTTGGTGACCAAATTCTAGTCGGTTCTCAAGAAATTCCAGATATGCTGCCGGATATTATCAGCGAAGGCTTATTAAATGGGGGCATTGGCTGGCCAGAACTTGAAGGATTGCTGGAGGTAATCGATGGAACCTATCAAGTCGATGAGGCAGAAGTTACTTCGACATTAGATAATAATAGGGTAACCCTCTGGGAAAGATTTTCCGGCGATTTGATTGGTAATTCTCTGGCAGTGGTGGTTTTGATTGGCATGATCTGCAGCTTGATTTTCACAGGTATTAATCTTGTTCGGGAAGGGACAGAAAAGAAGGACCTGCCAAATTGGCTGATTCCGGTCCTTTCAGTGATCGGGGTTGCTGTCGCCGGTTACCTCGCTTTTGTTGAAGTCAATCAGGTTGAAGCAGTCTGCGGGCCGGTGGGAAATTGCAATGCTGTTCAAGAAAGCTTGTACGCCACATTATTTGGTTTTCTACCTGTCGGGGTCCTGGGATTATTGAGCTACCTTGGAATCATCCTGCTCTGGCTGCTGGATCAATTAAAACTGGAACGTGCAGGCAGATCGATTGATTTGATGCTCTGGGGTATAACTTTGCTGGGTCTGCTTTTTTCCATTTATCTCACCTTCCTGGAACCCTTTGTGATTGGTGCCACCTGCTTGTGGTGTCTATCCTCAGCGATCATCATGACTGGATTGTTTATGATCACATCCCGCAAACTAACCAGCCTCTAAGGCATTAATCGTTTCTGGAGAGATTGATGCATGAATTAGGTCTGACGGAACAAATAGTCGACATTGCCAAAAAACATGGGGAAAAAAACCAGGCAGAAAAAGTAACCGACCTTTACCTGGTGATTGGTGAGCTGTCATCCGTGATCGATGATTCGGTGCAATTTTACTGGGATATGATTGCCGAAAATACTATCTGTGAGGGGGCAAAGCTCCATTTTAACAGGATCCCTGCGATATTTAAGTGCAGGGATTGCTCCACTGAATACCAACTGCAGGAAGGCGAACTAACACCATGTCCTGCCTGCGGCAGCAGCCAAATGGAAGTTCTGCAGGGAAAAGAGTTCCACCTGGAGAGTATCAATATCCTCTAAAAGGATCAGCATGGTTAAAAATATTCCGGTCGAAGAAAAGATCCATGAAGCCAACGACCAGCTGGCGGAAATAATCAAAAACCAGCTCAGACTGGCAGGTTTATTCAGCCTGAATATTATGGCATCACCGGGGGCCGGGAAGACATCTCTGATCGAAAAAACGCTTGAGCTCATGATTCCTGATTACAAGATCGCAGCAATCGATGGAGATATTGCAACAAGTATTGACGCTGATAGGGCTGCAGAAGCAGGAGCAACCGCAGTTCAAATCAACACTGGTGGGCAATGCCACATTGACGCCAACATGCTTCAAAATGCTCTGCTGGAACTGGAGCTGGACACATTTGACTTGCTCCTGGTTGAAAATGTAGGAAACTTGATTTGCCCCGCTTCTTTCAAACTTGGCACTGACAAAAACTTATTAATCTCATCCATCCCAGAAGGTGCTGACAAACCTTATAAGTATCCCGGCATGTACCTTAATGTGGATGCCTTGATTATCAACAAAATCGATCTGCAGCCATATGTAGATTTTGATATGGACTATTTCATACAGGGTGTCCGGATCTTGAATCCAGACCTGATCATATTTCCGGTTTCTTGCCAGACTGGAGATGGGATCCAGGAATGGGTAAACTGGGTCGCCAATCAAATACAGAAGTTTAAGGGTAGATGACCCAGATCTGCGGCTTACCGGATCCTGATCAACGGCATCGTCCAGGGTGTTGGATTTCGACCCTTTATCTACCGCATCGCTCTAGAAAATTGCCTAACTGGCTGGGTAAAGAACACTTCCCAGGGAGTTGAAATTGAGGTAGTAGGCTCCCCAAAATCTTTAGATTCATTCCTGACCTCGATTAAAACTGAAGCCCCTCCACTCTCTAGAATAGATTCTCTCAAAATCGAGAGCACTGACATGGAAGTATTCGACTCGTTCCAAATTCACCAATCCCAGGTCATAGCCGGCGGTTTTCAACCCATCTCCCCTGATGTCAGCATCTGTAATGATTGCCTGCAGGAATTGTTTACACCTGATGATTTTCGGTACAGATATCCATTCATTAACTGCACCAACTGTGGACCCCGCTTTACGATAATCAAAGATATACCCTATGACCGCCCACAGACCACTATGGCTGGTTTCGATCTTTGTTCAACTTGCAGCGCTGAGTTTCAGGATCCACTCGACCGCAGGTTTCACGCTCAACCAGTTGCCTGCCCCGCCTGCGGTCCCCAGATCTGGCTTGATTTACCTCCCGGTTCAAGATTAGTTTCTGGATTGTCCGGGGATCCTGCATTAGTGGAAACACAGCGCTTGCTGGCCGATGGCTATACTGTAGCTATTAAAGGACTGGGCGGTTTCCACCTCGCCTGCAGCGCTGAAAACCCGGCAGCGATCAGGCGTTTGCGAGAGCGTAAAAATCGGCCGTCTAAACCGCTGGCTGTCATGATGCCAGATCTCGAATCTGTCCGGAAATATTGCCAGGTTTCCAGCGCTGAGGAAGAGATACTGTCATCTCCCCAGCGTCCCATCCTGTTATTAAGGAAAAATCCAGATTCCCCACTTCCTTTGGAAATCGCTCCCGGCCAGGATCAGATTGGTGTCATGCTTCCCTATACACCCCTGCATTATCTGCTATTTTCAACAGGTGCGTCCTATCCAGCAAGCCCTTACTCGGTCCTGGTAATGACCAGCGCTAACTTCAGCGGCAATCCGATATTAACTGAAAACGTTGATATCATCGAGCAGCTGCAAAACATCGCGGATGCCTATCTGCTCCATAACCGGGAGATCCAGATCCATTGTGATGATTCTGTGGCCAGGGTATTTTCCTCAGAACTCGATCCTGCTCAGAATATCTACCCAGTCAGGCGCTCACGGGGTTATGCCCCTCAACCAGTCCAATCACCCTTCTCCGGTCCTTCGATCCTGGGAACCGGGGCAGAATTAAAGAACACCTTTTGTCTAACGAAAAACAGCTATGCATTCCTGAGCCAGCATATCGGCGATCTTAAGAATTATGAGACCCTGCAAAGTTTCCAGGAGAGCATAGAACATTTTGAAAAACTCTTCCGGGTTGCGCCAGAACTGATCGTGCATGATCTGCATCCGGATTATTTATCCACCCGCTATGCACTGGACAGGGCTGATGATCAAGGACTAGCTCTTTATCCCGCCCAGCATCACCATGCCCACATTGTTTCCTGTCTGGCGGACAATCAATATCAGCCAGATGAGCCAGTGATTGGATTGGCCTTTGATGGTATTGGTTATGGTGATGATGGTGCAATCTGGGGTGGAGAATTCTTTATCGCCGATTATCTGGAATATAACCGGGCAGGCCACCTGGAATACTTCCCCCTCCCGGGAGGAGATCAGGCAATTCGCGAACCTTGGAGGATAGCTTTAGCACTCCTGGATAAATACGATATTCCCTGGGATTCTTCTCTACCCCCAGTCGTCTACACGACAACATTGCCAGAACTGCTTCCAGGTATTAATCCGCGCGAAGTGCTTAAGAACCAGCTTTCAACTAAGACAAATGCCCCTCTGACCTCATCTATTGGCAGGTTGTTTGACGGTGTTTCATCCCTGGTCGGCGTTTGCCATCAGATAAGTTACGAAGGACAGGCAGCTATTGAATTTGAAGCCCTTGCCAGTGATAAAGAGCAGGGAAGCTATCCGTTTGATCTTTCTTCCGACCTGATCTTTGACCCGGGTAATCTGATCAGATCCGTCCTGACCGACCTGGCTGGTGGAGTTCAGTTAACAAATATTTCAGCTCGTTTCCACAATACCCTGGCCGAAATGTGTCTGCAGACAGCGCTTTCGCTAAAGAAATCCTACCAGGTGAACACTGTCGCCCTCAGCGGTGGCGTATGGCAGAATATGACTTTAATAACAAAATCTGTCTTAAAACTGCGATCTGCTGGTTTTCAGGTATTATTACATCAACAAGTTCCACCCAATGATGGTGGTCTCTCGCTGGGACAAGCAGTCATGGGCCAAAAGTATTTACAAGTTTAAGGAGTTCAATCACATGTGTCTAGGTGTTCCAGGAAAAATAGTGGAAATTTACGATAAACAGGGCTTACGCATGGCCACCGTCGATTTCAGCGGTGTCAAAAGGGAAGCTTGCATTGTTCATATTCCTGAAGCTGAAATTGGTGATTATGCCATCATCCATGTTGGCTTTGCTATCAGTTTATTGAGTGAAGAAGAAGCACTGGAATCGATTGATCTGCTTCGTCAAATTCTGGAAGCAGGTGAACTCGATCAGGAAAATAGCGCATGAAGTACCTGACTGAATACAGGGATTCTGACCTGGTCCTCTCCACGATTAAGCGGATCGGTGAAGTAACCTCCCAACCCTGGGTGTTAATGGAAATATGTGGAGGACAAACTCACTCGATCATCAAAAACGGGTTGGACCAACTCCTTCCTGAAACCATAGAACTAGTGCATGGACCAGGCTGCCCAGTTTGTGTTACTCCCCTAGAATTGATAGATAAAGCATTAATAATCGCCTCTCAACCCGGTGTGATCTTCACAAGCTATGGGGATATGCTCCGCGTCCCGGGTTCGCATGACGATCTGTTTTCGATCCGGGCCCAGGGGGGAGACGTCCGGGTCGTATACTCACCCCTGGATGCGTTAAAAATCGCCCAGGACAATCCGGAAAAAGAGGTCGTATTTTTTGCGATAGGATTTGAAACAACTGCCCCGGCCAATATAATGAGCGTGCTTCAAGCAGAAAGCCTGGGCATAAAAAACTTCAGCATCCTGGTTTCTCACGTTCGTGTCCCCCAGGCAATCGAAGCAATTTTAAGTTCACCAAATAACAGGGTCCAGGGATTCCTGGCTGCAGGCCATGTTTGCGCTGTGATGGGATACTGGGAATATCTTGTCCTGGCAGAAAAATATCAGATTCCGATCACTATCACCGGGTTTGAACCGCTCGATATAGTGCAGGCGATATTAATGACAGTCGAATCCCTCGAAGCAGGCAAATCTGAAGTCAAGAACGCCTATATCCGGGCGGTAACAGAAAAAGGCAATCAACCAGCTCAGGATATGATCAACAAAGTTTTCGAAAGCTGTGATAGAAAGTGGCGGGGCATTGGAGTCATCCCCGAAAGCGGCTGGTCCCTGAGACCTGCCTATCAAGCTTTCGATGCCGAACAGCGCTTTAATGTCCAGGCCATCACTGCAGAAGAATCCCCTCTCTGCATCTCCGGTTTGGTACTCCAGGGTGAAAAAAAACCTGATCAATGTCAAGCATTTGGATCCCTCTGCACACCGGATAGGCCGCTGGGCGCTACGATGGTATCAGACGAGGGTGCCTGCGCTGCCTACTATCGCTACCGGACCCAGACCTCTAGGATCGACAGGAAAAATGCATGAGTGAGAAAATTAATTCTCTTCAAGGACCAGTCTGTTCTCTTCCGATCGAACACAAAGACCTGATCGTCATGGGTCATGGCAGCGGTGGAAAGATGATGTCGAATTTGATCAGGGATGTTTTCTTCCCTCCCCTGGCGAACCCGACCCTGTTGGCTGGAAATGACTCCGGCATCGTCGACTTGACAGATCAGATCAGGCTCGCGGTCAGCACAGATGCCCATGTTGTTTCTCCAATATTTTTCCCCGGGGGAGATATTGGAAAACTAGCGGTCTGCGGCACTGTAAATGATCTTGCCATGGTTGGCGCTAAACCCCTTTATCTGACAGCCAGTTTTATCCTGGAGGAAGGCTTGGAAATCTCCCTCCTTCAGTCGGTAGTTAACTCAATGAAAGCTGCCGCCGAAGAGGCTGCCGTAGAGATTATCGCCGGTGATACCAAAGTCGTTGCCCACGGCGAGGCTGATGGTATATATATCTCCACAACCGGTGTGGGTCTCATAGAAACTAAAAACACTATAGCTGGATCTGAAGCAAAACCCGGGGACCAGGTGATTATTTCCGGGACTATTGGCGATCATGGCATAGCAGTGCTGGAAGCCCGGGGTGACCTTGGATTTCAGACCAGCCTGCAGAGTGATACTGCCCCGCTTAATCACATGGTTCGTGAAATGCTGGAAGTCAGTGACCAGGTCCACGTCCTGAGAGACCCCACCAGAGGTGGCGTAGCCACAGCGCTCAATGAAATAGCAAGTCAATCGGGAGTGGGAATCATCCTGGAAGAAAGTAAGTTGCCTATCCATCCAGAAGTAGCGGCTGCTTGTGAGATGCTTGGATTTGATCCACTTTACATCGCCAACGAAGGGAAACTCCTGGCTGTGGTTGGCAGGGAAGACACAGAGAAAGTACTCGAAGTGATGAAAAAGAATAAATACGGAAAGGAAGCAGTTGTAATCGGAACGGTTGCACAATCCCCTCCCGGCCGGTTGTTACTCTCCACCGATTTGGGGTCCACTCGCATCGTAGATGTTCTGGCTGGCGAACTTCTTCCCAGGATTTGTTAGTCTTTCAAAAACTTTCAATAATAATCACTGGGCAGCTGCCTGACCTAAATCTCAAAATCTGTCATCCTCCTCTGATTTTTTGTATAATGAAATCAAAGCAAGATAATCAGCTAGTGAATTATGGATCGAGTCATGCCATATCCTGTTCTGATCCTCTGCGGAAGCGATCAAAAGCGCCGGGAGCTGCTCGAAGTTCATGATCCAGCGGGTAAATATCCCTCAAAATCAATGCTGCCCATGCATGGCAAACGGGTGCTTGACTGGCAGCTCGAGTCGATGTCCGCTTCACCCTCAATTGGAGATCTGTACCTGATCGGCCTCAATCCTGATCAATTCCCCTCCTCCAAGAAAATAAATTTCATTCCCTCCCCAAACACGACTACGATCCTTGAAAAAATCCAGCTCGGATCAAAATTCATAGCAGGAAAATATCTCGATCACGATCACCTGGTCATCAGCACCGGTGATGTGCCGGGAATTTCCACTAAATCAATTAACGACTTCTTTTCAGAATTGGATCAAAACCTCGCTGCGGACGTTATATTAAGCGCCGTACCAGAGGACATAACGTTGATCGAATTTCCCGACCATGGCAGAATTGTGGGACACTTTAAGGATCTGGCCATCTACCCTGGAGAGATGTTTGCCTTAAGGCACAGGGTCATCCCACGCTTAGTGGAGGTGATCGAACAGCTGACAGTGATCAGAAGACAATTTAATCGCAGGGCTGATACATCAAGACTGATACCTGTTTTGCGCTACCTGGCAAAAAAACCACGTTTGTGGTTGTTGATTACAAAATACCTGACAGGAAATCTGACACTGACACAGGCAGAATTTAGCCTGTCCCGGATATTCAACCTAAATTTGAAAACCATCATCATCGCGGATCCTGGTTTTGGGATGGATATGGATCTTCCAGAAGATTATTCAAGATTATCCGATTATGTTTTAAGGACAAAAGTCCAAAAAACCTGATCAATTTCGCTCTTCAATCCTGGAAAGAATCCTGTAATTTTGTCAATTTTCCTCTTTTTTGCTAAGTTTAAAGCAAAAATGATCAAAAATAGACCTGTTTTAAATGACTTTCTTCCTGTTATGGGTTTCTCTGCCTCTCGACCGCCCCTCGGTTGATTGACAATAGAATCACACCACGTTAAAATTCAAATACAGCAAAACACGAAAACAATGACCTTTTCATCGAGATCCGAACAGCTGAACCGCCCGGGTTTTCAATGGTTCAGAGGGCCAGAATATTTTCATTGCAGCCGCCCATCGGTCCCCGATGATGGGCGGTTGTTCCATTTAGGTAACAAGATCTAATACTTAACTCCAGGAAAAATATAAATAACACTGCTTGGATTACAGGAATTGATAATCAGCTGAAGGTTTTTATCACTAGGAGCATTCTTATTATTGGTGGAAGAGGGAGATAGCTCAATGTTGAGAACACCGAATCAGACCAATACTGTTGATAAACCAGTTGGGGCCGTGATGGTTGTTGGCGGGGGTATTGCAGGAATGCAAGCATCCCTTGATCTTGCCGATCAGGGCTACAAAGTATTCCTGATCGAAAAAGAAACAGCGATTGGCGGGAAAATGGCCCAGCTTGATAAAACCTTTCCTACCAATGATTGCGCCATGTGTACGATATCACCCAAGCTGGTCGAAGCTGGGCGCCACCCCAATATTGAGATCCTGACTGGTTCTGAAGTCGTTGATGTAACAGGACAGGCGGGTAATTTTTCTGCCAGGGTCTGGACAAAACCGCGCTATATCAGCCTTCAGGATTGTGTTGCCTGCAATGACTGCGTGGATGTCTGCCCGGTTATTGTTCCAGATATTTTTAATGAAGGTCTAGTCCAGCGCCAGGCTGTATATAAACAATACCCGCAGGCTGTCCCAAACGCCTATGCTATCACTAAAGCTGGGATTGCTCCCTGCCGGGATGCCTGCCCGGCCGGTCAGCGAGCCCAGGGCTATATCGCTTTGATCCGGGATGGCCGCTGGGAAGATGCTTATCGTGTCATAAAGATGGACAATCCATTCCCGGGTATTTGCGGCAGGATCTGCAATCACCGCTGTGAAACTGCCTGCAACCGCGGAAAATATGATGAGCCCATCAATATCAGAGCTCTTAAAAGATTCATCACAGACAAGATCTATGAAACTCCCAGAGCAGAGGTCGCACCAGTAGAAGTCATCCATCCAGATCATAGGGTGGCTATTATTGGCGCTGGTCCGTGTGGATTGACCGCAGCCCAGGATCTAATTTTAAATGGTTATCCCGTAACTGTATTTGAGGCAATGCCAGTCGCAGGTGGAATGCTTCGGCTGGGTGTACCTGAGTACCGCTTGCCCACGGAAGTCATTGAACGGGAAGTTCAGGATATTGTCGATCTGGGCCTGGATTTAAGGCTCAACCATCGAATCGATGACCTGGATCAGCTTTTTGAGGATGGGTATAAGGCGGTCTTAATCGCTGTAGGAGCCCACGAAGGCATCAGGCTTCCAATCCCTGGAGCAAATTTTGAGGGTGTTGTCATCAATACCAGGTTCTTGAGAGATGTCCGACTCGGAAAATACCAGGCTGGTTCCGAGAGTGATGCACCACCTCTGGGTGAAAGTGTTCTGGTCCTAGGTGGGGGAAATGTAGCCATTGACTGCGCCCGGTCTGCGATCCGGCTCGGAAAAGAAGTTTTTCTGGCCTGCCTGGAAAGCCGGTCAGAAATGCCAGCCCACGATTGGGAAATTGAAGCTGCTATTGAAGAAGGTGTCAAGATTTATCCCAGCCAATCATTTGAACGCATCCTGGGAACTGAAGATGGCAGAGTCAGGGGCATGGAGCTGATGGAGGTTGCTAGTTTCAGTTTTGATGAAAGCGGCGGATTACATGTAGAGAAAATATCAGGGTCAAATCATAAGATCGCCTGCGATACAGTCATTTTTTCAGTTGGCCAGCGGGCTGGCTTGGCGTTCATTCCCGATGACGCTGGTGTTGGAATCACCAAGAAACAAACTATCGCAATTAATCCTAATACATTGGCAGCGACCAGAGCAGGAGTTTTTGCCGCGGGAGACACTGTATCTGGAACAGCTTTTGTGATCGAATCTGTTGAAAGCGGACACAAGGTCGCCAGTTCGATCACACGATACCTCCAGGGGAAAGACCTGGAGCCTCCCCCCGGGCCAGATCTGCCGGTCGTTGATTTGAGCGACCAGGAACTCAGGGACCGGGCTTCCCGGGGAGAGATTTCTCCCCAGCCCCGGGTTCCGCTCCCGGAGCTATCGATCGAGGACCGAAAATCATGCTTTGCTGAAGTTGAGATCGGTTATGACGAAGAAAGCGCCAAGGCCGAAGCTGCTCGATGTTTGGCTTGTGGAATCTGCTCCGAATGTATGTCCTGTGTGTTTGCTTGCGGAAAAAACGCCATTCATCATGATATGGTTGGCGCTGAAAGCCAACTTGATATCGGAGCAATCATCCTGGCACCTGGCTACCAGACCTATCAAGCGGAATTATCAGAGGAATATGGATTGGGCAGGTTCCCCAATGTTGTTACGTCCCTGCAGTATGAGCGCTTGCTCTCTGCCAGCGGACCTACCGGAGGTCATGTAAGACGCCCGTCAGATGATTCCAGTCCAAAACGGATAGCGTTCTTGCAATGTATTGGCAGCCGGGATCAAAATCATGATTACTGCTCAGCAGTCTGCTGCATGTATGCCGCCAAAGAAGCCATCATGACCATCGAACACGCCCGGGCTGAAGAACGCACACATCCTGGCAGCGGTGATGTTCACTGCCAGGTATTCTTTATTGATTCCAGGGCGTACAGCAAAGGCTATGAAGAATATTACCAGCGGGCCGAAGAAAAATACGGGGTTGAATATACACGGTGCAGGATCAGTGATGTCAAACAAAATCCAGACAACCAGAACTTGATCCTCAACTACAGCTCTGCCTACGAAAACCAGGCCGAGCCAGTCCAGGAAGAATTTGATCTGGTAGTCCTTTCTGTGGGAATGGAGATCTCGGAATCTGTTCAGGACCTTGGCAAACAGCTGGGGATTGAACTGGATGAATATGGTTTTTGCCATACCACGCTGTTTGATCCCCTGCAAACCTCAAGAGCCGGCCTTTACGTGGCTGGTCCATTCAGAGAACCCAAGGATATTCCGGAAACAGTGGTGGAAGCCAGTGGAGCTGCTGCCAAAGCTGCTCAACTGCTCTCTTCCGCCCGTCACAGTCTGGCTGTAAAAAAACAATATCCCGCAGAACGGCCTGTTGCTGATGAGGAGACACGGATCGGGGTTTTTGTCTGCCACTGCGGCAGCAACATCGGCGGGTATCTTGATGTCCCCCAGGTGGCTGAATACGCAAAATCACTCCCCAATGTGGTTTACGCCGAAGATAATCTTTACACCTGCTCGCAGGATACCGTGGCTCACATCGTTGAAACCACCAAAGAGCTGGGATTAAATCGTGTGGTAGTCTCGTCCTGCACACCGATAACTCATGAGCCGCTTTTCCAGGATGCTATTAAACAGGCAGGGTTGAACCCTCACCTGTTTGAAATGGCCAATATTCGCAATCAATGCTCCTGGGTTCACTCCAGTGACTGGGACGGAGCCACGATCAAAGCAAAAACCCTGACCAGAATGGCTGTTGCCCGGGCAGATAAATTGAATTCGCTCGAGATCACTGAAGTACCTGTCCTGCCAGAAGCCCTGGTGGTAGGCGGCGGTGCTGCCGGCATCCATGCAGCTCTGAATCTGGCCGATCAGGGATACCCGGTTCATCTGGTCGAGCATAAGGATAAGTTGGGGGGAAACCTTAACAATCTGCATTATTTCCCTCATACCAACGGATCCCCTGCCCCGCTGAATCCCAGGGAATATCTCGCGGGTTTAGTGGCCCAGGTCGATAGTCATGATTTGATCACAACTTACCTCAATACATCACTTCTGGAAACTGAAGGATTCAAAGGTAATTTCAGTTCAACATTACAAAACGGAACCAAGGTCACCGCTGTCAAACACGGTGTAATTATCATCGCCACTGGTGGAGTTGAGTATAAAGGCCAGGAATATCATTACGGCAAATCGCCTCTGATCAAGACCCAGCTCGAGTTTGAGGAATACCTGGCAAATCAGGTTGACCTGCCAGACCGGGTGACCATGATCCAGTGCGTTGGACCGTCAGAACAGTACTGCAGCCGGATCTGCTGCACAACCGCGATTAAGAATGCCCTGAAGCTTAAAGAATTGAACCCGAAGGCAGAGATTACCATACTCTATCGAGATATTCGCACCTATGGGTTCAAGGAACGCCTCTATACCGAAGCCCGGGAAGCCGGTGTCAGGTTCATACATTTTGAATTCGATCAGAAACCATCAGTTGAACTGGTTGGGAATGGCAAAGATTTGCAGGATATTGATATTAAGATTTGGGAACCGATCCTTCAGCGCGAAGTCGATATCCCGACTGATCTTCTGGTGCTTTCCAACCCGGTTGTTCCAGATCCCGGAACCCAAAATCTAGCAAATCTCCTGAAATGTTCCACAGACATGGATGGCTTTTTCATGGAAGCCCATGTCAAATTGCGCCCGGTCGATTTTTCAGCAGATGGGGTATTTATGGCTGGGATGGCCCATTATCCAAAATTCCTGGATGAAACCATTGCCCAGGCTGAGGCTGCTGCTTCACGAGCCGCCCGAATCCTGTCCCAGGAAAAGATTCTCACGAATGCCAAGGTTGCTCACGTTGATCCCTCACTCTGTGTGGGCTGTTTGACTTGCGTCAGGATCTGTCCTTATGATGTGCCAAAAATCTCCAGTACGATTGATGGTGTAGGTGGCATTGTTGGAGCAGCATTTATTGAAGCCGCCATCTGTCACGGTTGTGGTTCATGTGCCTCTGAATGCCCTGCCCGGGCGATCCAGATCCGTCACAGCACAGACGTCCAAACTTTAGAAAAAATCAACGCGCTTCTGGTTCAGATAGAACATCAATAATCTGGAAAAAATATGGCTGAAAATTTTAATCCCGAAATCATAGCCTTCTGCTGCCATTATTGTGCCTACGCTGCTGCAGATTTAGCTGGTTCGATGCGCCTTGGGTATTCTTCTTCAATCAAAGTCATTGAAATGCCATGCACAGGCAAGGTCGACCCGATCTACATCCTCCAGGCCCTGGAAGACGGAGCAGACGGCGTAATGGTTGCTGGTTGACTGCCCGGAGACTGCCATTACCTGGAAGGTAATCATCAAGCAAAACGAAGAATTGAATCGCTCAAGGTCCGACTTGAGGAAATTGGCCTGGAAGGCAACAGGGTAAAGATGGTCAATGTGTCAGCAGCGATGGGGGGGCAATTTGCCCAGGAAGCCGATCTGATGACCGAAGAAATCCAGGCACTTGGTCCAAATCCCCTTAAAACAGCTCAAACAGGGTAAATAATTAAAAAATAATATTACTATCAACCATAAACAGAGTGATTAAGTACAACCAATAGTAAAGTAAAATACTGTAGTGATTTTGTATACAAAAATATTCAGGAATTAACCAAAGTTAAAGGTTTCGACCCTCGGTTAATTTGCAGGGTACAAAATTTTATAGAGGAGAACGAGTATGATTACCGGCGAACAGAAATCCCTCGAGGAAATCCAATCTTTACTAGGTGAAGCCGAAAAAGTTCTGGTTGTTGGCTGCGGTACCTGTGTGACTGTTTGTTTTGCCGGCGGTTCCAGAGAAGCCCAGATTCTATCCTCCTCGCTGAGGATGGCTTCCAAGATTGCCGATCATCCCCAACAGGTCAGCGATGTGACTGTTCAGCGCCAGTGTGAATGGGAATATCTTGATGAAATTGAAAAAGAAATCAAGGATTCCGATATTGTGCTTTCCCTGGCCTGCGGGATAGGTGTCCAGGCGATTGCAGAACACTTTCCCGACACCTGGGTCGTTCCTGGCTTGAACACAACCTTTTTAGGCATACCTGTTGAACAAGGTAGTTTGGGAAGAACGCTGTGCTGCTTGCGGTGATTGCATCCTTGGTCTTACCGGGGGCATATGCCCGATTGCCCGCTGCTCGAAGACCCTGTTGAACGGACCATGTGGAGGATCCGAAGATGGACATTGTGAGATCGATCCAGATGTCCCATGCGCCTGGCAGCTGATCTTTGACCGATTAACAAGCATGGGCAAACAGGAATCCCTGCTGGAACTTCAACTGCCAAAGAACTGGCAGGTATCAAGAGATGGCGGTCCCAGAAAGATAATACGGGAAGATTTGAGATTATTATCAGACGAAGCTTGAGCTGAGGAGAATCATTCATGAGCGGTAATAATAACGGATACCTGGTGGGTTCCCAATTGGAAAAAATGCTTCGAGCTGGTCACTTCGCCGTTACAGGCGAACTGGGTCCCCCACAGAGCGCTGACCTCGGCGTGATCAAGGAAAAAGCAGCTCTTTTGAAAGGTTATATCGATGCTGTCAATATCACTGATAATCAAACAGCAATCGTTAGGATGTCCAGCATCGGAGCCGGCACACTAGCGCTCCAGGAAGGACTTGAACCGATCATCCAAATGACTTGCCGGGATCGGAACCGTCTGGCAATCCAAGCTGATCTCCTCGGAGCCTATGCCCTGGGTATGCGCAACCTGCTTTGCCTCACTGGTGATCATCAGATTTTCGGAAATCATCCGACAGCAAAAAATGTTTATGATATGGATTCCCTGCAAATGGTCAACATGGTGGCCGATATGCGTGACAAATCCATCTTCCAGTGCGGTGATGAAGTCAAAGGAACCACAGCCAGCTTCCTGGTTGGCGCTGCAGCAGCACCATTCGCTGATCCCGTTGATTTCCGGCCCCTGCGCCTCGCCAAGAAAATCAAAGCCGGGGCGAACTTCATCCAGACCCAGTTGATATATGATGTGGACGAGTTTGCCATTTATATGGAGAAAGTCAGGCAGTTGGGCGTCCATGAAGAAGCCTTTATTCTGGCTGGTGTCGGACCATTAAAAAGTCCGGGAATGGCTAAATATATGAAAAACAATGTGCCCGGCATTCTTGTACCCGATCAAGTCATCGAGCGCATGACTGAAGCCGGCAAAGAATGGGAAGGGAAAAAAGCTGCTGATCTCTCACCTGACGAGAAAAAAGCCCGCTCAAATGCCTGGCAGTCAGAAGGTATCCAGGTTTGCATCGATTTGATACAAGATATCAAGAAGATCGAAGGTGTGGCCGGAGTGCATATCATGGCCATTGAATGGGAAGAGGCTGTAAAACCAATCGTTGAAGGAGCCGGTCTGTATCCCCGTCCCGAGCTAAATTAATGAATTTCTTTAATCGTATATTTTCCTTGAGGTAATCTAATGTCAGAGGAAACCAAGACCACAGAAATGCCCGGAATTGTCATCAACGGAAATCTGGCACAGAGAATCAAAGAAGAGATCGGTGAGAATGTCTATCTCTGTTATCAATGTGTGAAATGTACCATCGGCTGTCCCGTTGCCAGTTATTTTGATTGGCAGCCAAACCAAATTATGCGGTCTGTCCAGCTTGGCCAGGAAGATATTGCCCTGGAATCTAAGACTCCCTGGTTGTGCGCTTCTTGTTTGACCTGCACTACCCGCTGTCCTCAGGGGTTGAATATCACAGCGTATTATGGAATTTTTGACCCGGGAAAGCCTTGAAAGGGGTTTCAAACCCCAAGTACCCGAGACCAACCAATTTAATAAGGCTTTTATGCGAGAGATTAATTTGTGGGGGCGATCTTATGAACCAGGCTTGATGGCCGAGCTGATCATGCATAGCCCCCGATCTCTCGTGGATGATTTTCAACTATATTTGAAATTCTTCCAGAAGGGAAAGGTCAGTTTCCTGCCCCATCCAGCCAAATTTCCATCGAAAAAACGAATTAATCCTGTGCCAGGTGCAGCAGATACTGTAGCCTATTATCCCGGGTGTTCGCTAGAAACCACCGCCACAGAATACAACCATTCTACTCTGGCAGTTTGTGAAGCCCTTGATTTCACTCTGGCAGAACCTAAAGGCTGGATTTGCTGCGGAAGTTCTGCTGCTCACCGGGCTGATCCTGAAGCGGCTCTTCATCTGCCTATGGAAAATCTAGCATTAATAGAACGCCAGGGCTACAAAGAAGTAACCATGCCCTGCGCAGCATGTTTTAATCGGCATAAAGCTGCCCAATATGAGATCCGGGAACTGCCTGATCACAAAGAAGCTGTCGAGAAGACCCTCGAGTTATGAATACCAGGACCAGGTAAAGGTCAGCACCATGATCGAATCCATCTACGATCATGTAGGTCCGGAAAAGCTGGCAGAAAAAACTGTCAAATCTCTCAAGGATCTAAAACTCGTTTGTTATTATGGCTGTCTGCTTACCAGGCCACCAGAAGTTACAGAGGCAGAAAACCCTGAATATCCGATGGACATGGACCACCTTGATGCAAGCGCTGGGCGCAGAGGTTCTAGACTGGTCGTTCAAAACAACCTGCTGCGGAGCCGGTCATTCACTTACCCGACCGGATATCGTGGTCGATCTCAGCGGTTCATTGATCCAAAATGCGATCGACACCGGTGCGGATGCGATAGTCGTTGCTTGTCCGCTCTGTCATATGAACCTGGATGCCCGCCAATTCCAGATGGATATTGAGCGCGCTGTACCGATTTTATACTTCACTCAACTGATCGCGATTGCCCTTGACCTTCCTCCGAAAGCCGCTGCTTTGAATAAGAACATCGTAGACCCCAGACCAATGTTAAGCAGTAAGGGTCTGCTACAAAATTAAAAGGTCAAGAATATATCAAGCTGCCAATCAAGAGGGATCTATCAAGTGATGATCCCTCTTTTTTCTAGATATCCTGATCTGGGTGTATTGTTGAAATATGATGAACGTATTAAGTAATTACCAGGGCAATTGACACTGTCATATTCATGAATTAAACTTGTCCACGAGGAAGATCGTGATTATAGATCTCCTCGAATAATTTGATCAGAAAATTTTTATCTTCCTTCAAGGAGGCATCAGTGTACAAAAAACTCTTTATCCCAGGACCAACCCATGTTGATCAAGAAATCCTGCAAGCCATGGCTGTCCCGATGATTGGTCATCGTGATAAGTTATATTCTGATCTGCATGGCGCAGTGGTCATCGAAGCTGAAAAAATTCCTGCATACAGACGGCCAGGATTTATCTCTCATCATCATCATCATCAGGCATGATGGAAGGATCAATCAGGAATTGTGTCCATAAAAAAGCTTTAATGACCAATTGCGGAGCATTCTCCAAACGATGGCTCGAAATCGCCCAGCAAAACGGGAAAGAGATCGATGTTATAGAAGTGGAAATGGGCCAGGCAATCACACCTGAAATGGTGGATGAATATCCTCTCCAAAGGTGGATATGATGCAGTCTGCCTGACCCACAATGAAACTTCCACTGGAGTTATGAATCCGATTAAAGAAATCGGGCTGCTGGTTAAAGAAAAATATCCTGATGTCCTGGTCCTGGTGGATGCTGTCAGCTCGATGGCCGGGACAGAGATCCTGGTCGATGAATGGGGTTTGGATGTGGTCCTGGCTGGGACACAAAAAGCTTTCGCCCTTCCGCCCGGACTTATGCGTAGTCACAGTGAGTGACGCGGCCTTTAAAAGAGCTCACAGAGGTTGAAAATAAAGGCTACTATTTTAATTTTGTAGAGCTGGAAAAATACGCAGTTAAGGATCAGACACCAGCTACCCCTGCTATCAGCCTTGTTAATGCCCTGAATGTCCAAATGGACAGGATCTTCGCAGAGGGCGTAGAAAATCGCTTTCAGCGCCACCTGGATATGGCTGACCATGTCCGGGGTTGGGCGAGGGATAAATTTGCCCTTTACAGTGACGAGAACTATCTCTCCGCAACAGTGACCAACGTTCACAATACTAGAGAGATCGATGTAGCTGCACTGAATGGTGAATTGGCCAAACGCGGCGCAATGCTATCCAATGGCTATGGGGCGCTTAAGGGTATTTGCTTCCGGATTGCACACATGGGTGATCTTCAGATTACAGATGTGAAGTGGCTAACGGACCAGATAGACGATATCCTGGGTTTATAAATACATTCAGGTACGCCATTTATGACAAAAAAGAGGAGCCATGAAAGTTTTAATTTGTGATGCAACCGATCCAAAAGCTTTAAAGATCATTGAAGAGGCTGGGATTGAAGTTGTCAATCAGCCGGATATCACACCTGAGGAGCTGGTCAAAGTCATTCCCGACTATCTTTGTATGGTGGTAAGAAGCAGAACTACAGTAACAAGGGAAGTCATAGACGCGGGTTCCAAACTAAAGGCTATTGTCAGAGCAGGAGTAGGACTCGATAATATAGATGTTGCCTATGCGAAAGAAAAAGGGATCAAGGTGCTTAATACACCGACAGCCTCCACTCAATCTGTCGCTGAATTAACCATTGCATACCTGATGGCCCTCGCTCGCAACATTCCGTTGATGACCGCATCCATGAAAGCCGGAAAATGGGAGAAGAAAAGTTTCGTGGGCGTAGAGGTAGCAGGAAAAACCTTAGGGCTGATCGGCTCCGGACGGATCGGCCAGGCGGTCGCTGATAAAGCAAAAGGCCTGGGCATGACTGTGATCGCTTCTGACCCCTACATCACAGAACTGCCGGGAGTCCGTCTGGTTCAACTTGACGAACTGCTCGCGGAGTCTGATTACATCAGCCTCCATGTGCCTCACACCGAGGAAACCCATAATATCCTGGATGCAGGCGCGTTTAAAAAGATGAAATCCGGAGTCAGAATCATCAACTGTGCCCGGGGAGGAACGATCGATGAGGATGCTCTCTACGACGCGATTCAAAATGGAAAAGTTGCCGGTGCAGCTCTCGATGTTTTCGCGAATGAACCCCTGCTTGATTCCAAGCTCTTCTCACTAGACCAGGTGATAGGATCTCCCCATATCGGCGCTGGAACAGCAGAAGCCAAGGAGCGTGTTGGACAGGTGGCAGCCCAGAAAGTTATCGAAACATTAAAGGGATAAGGACTAATGCAATGGCAATCATCAAACCGTTTAAAGGTATCCGCTATAACCCGGAAAAAATAAGCAAGATCGACGATGTGATCAGTCAGCCTTATGATCGGGTAAGATACGGGCTTCAGGAAAAATATTACGAATTGAGTGATTTTAATATCACGAGGATCATCAAAGGCAAGGAATTTGAGACAGACACTGAAAATGATAACGTTTACACCCGGGCCAAAGCTTTTTTAAATGATTGGCTGAAGGAAGGGATCTTGATCCGGGACGGGAAGCCAGCCTATTATGTTTATCACCAAACATTTCCTTTGCCTTCCGGTGAAACCATCACCAGAAAAGCCTTCATCTGCGCCTTTGAACTATCAGATTTTGAGCAAGGAATAGTCCTGCCCCACGAAAAGACCCATGCCGGTCCAAAAATTGATCGCTTAAATCTGACCCGGGCTACCGAGACCTATTTCGGAAATATATTTATGCTCTATCCTGATCCGAAAAATAAGATCGATTCGATCTTCGCTGGCGCGATCGATCGAGCTCCAGATATTCAAGCAAAGGAACTATACGAAAAAGATGTGCTTCACCAGGTCTGGGTGGTAACCGAACCTGAAATCATCAACCAGGTCAGCCAGGAAATGGATCCCAAAACAAGTCTGATCATAGCTGACGGTCATCATCGCTATGAAACAGCATTGACCTACCAGGAAGAGCAGAAAAAAGCTCACCCTGACGCGCCTGAAAACGCCGGCTTTAACTACCGGATGGTGGCCATGGTCAGTATGAGCAATCCTGGGCTGACTATCCTGCCAACTCACCGCTTGATAGAAAATTACTCATCCCTAAAAGCGGGGGAAATCCTCTCAAAAGCCGCCAGCTACTTTGATGTCAAAGAAGTTAAGGACAGAGAAACCCTCGAAAGCGAAATGGCCGCAGCTGGGGACCGGATCGGCAGGATTGGTTTTGTAGCTCAATCAGGTTTTTATATCTTCGATTTTAAAGCACCCGAGATCATGATCGAACTAGCGCCGGACAGGGTTCAGGCCTGGAGAGACCTGGATGTCAGCATATTGCACAATCTCCTCCTGGAAATGATTATGGGTATTGACCCCGCTACCATTGATAACCTGGAAAATATTCAGTATCTCAGGGAACCAGACCTTGGCTACAGCGCTACTTCCAGCTCAGCAGATGCCTATCTGTTCATCATGAATGCAACCAGGATCGAGCAGGTCACAGCCTGTACGGATTCAGGGGAAAAAATGCCTCAGAAATCAACCGACTTCTATCCCAAGATCATCACAGGTTTGGCAGCCTTGCCGGTCCACGCTGATGAACTTCTCTAAGATCATCCCCAGATAATTAAAAAGACCAGGTCTCAAGCGACCTGGTCTTTTTTTCTCTGGCACCGTTCTATTTTGCGCTGAAATTGATCAGGATCAAATTTTTCAGGCAGTTATCATAGGTGACCAGGAATATCTTTTCTGATAAAGGCTGTCCCGCCAAGTTATAGAGCTGGATCCAGGCTTCTTGATTTGTCGCTGCGGCTGCGTTTGCAAGAGTAAGTTCAAATCCTCCCGGTCCATAAGACAGGTCAACCGCCGGTTCCGCCAGGGGCATTACCATGGTCTCGATCAGGGTTTTACCCTTGATGGTACCGCCTGCCTTGATAACAACTTGCTTCTGGACCTGACCATCCTTACTAAATATCTGTCCTGCCACTCCCATCCAGCTGCATCCAAGATCTGGATGCGTGAAGTTAGCCAGGTAATAAGGATTTAACTGCTGCAAAGCAAATGGAACAGCTGTCGGAGTAAACGTAAAAGTTGGTGTGTATGTAGCAGTCTTGGTTGGAACCTTTGTTGGTGTCTTGGTTGGCGTCTCGGTCGCCACCTTGGTAGCAGTTTTGCTTGGAACTGCTGTTTTACTGGCTGCTTGGGTAGGCGATCCAGGAATTTTTGTGTTTGTCGGAGTTAGTTGAGGTTTTTCCGTTGCGCCTGGTTTCGAAGTCGCCAAAACTGTCGGTTCTGGCTGTTCAGCTGTTGCTGTCCATCCCCCAGGAATGATAGTTATATAGGGCGTTCTGATCGTGACAGTAGAATCTAAGGGCGGCAAAGTCGGGATCGCGCCGCACGCTGAAAGAAGGATGACCAGACCAATACCGGAGATTATTTTTATTAGATTTCTCATATAAGCTCGCTTTAACCTTAAAAGGAATCTGAAATTCAAACATTTATAGTGCAAGATTCCTGCCAGAATAAACTAATCTGGAGGTCGATCTCCAGCCAAGGATTGACGACAATCCTCAATCAATGCTACAATCCATTCGATCATTTTCGATTTAATTTTTTGGAGTTCAGAGATGGTTCCACCTGGTTCGAACCAAGAATTATCAATCAGGCGCAAAACACAGTTCAGGAGTTTGATCGCCGAGAACGACACTTATCCCCTGGCGACGATTACATATCATGGGCCCAGCCCTGAGCATGCCACCAAGATCATCGTCGGCATCCTGACAGCTAAGGATCAGGATCCTGTCATTCAATCCTGGATGGGTGATCACATCGAGGAAGATGTTGAAGCTGCCCGGGAGATTGCACGATTCATCAGCGAGCATGATATTGTCCGGGTATTAACCAGCGAATGGGTTTTATCCTGTCCTCACCTGGAAGGTACCGATTTTCCTGAAGGAACCCTCTGCCCTTACTGCCCTGAGTGGCATTGATCTGTGAACCGGTTAGATATTTGGTAGGGAACTTATGAAAAATATCATTCAATCTGTGAAAGGCACCAGGGATTTTTATCCTGCGGAAAAAGCCATCATCAACTGGCTTAATCAGGCGATCAGGGACATTTCTGAATCCTTCGGATATCAGGAATTTGATGGACCATTCCTGGAAACCGTTGACCTTTACGCCGCGAAATCTGGTGATGAACTGGTTAAGGAGCAATCGTTTGTCTTTCCAGATAAAAATGGGAATCTGATCACACTCCGGCCAGAGCTGACCCCGTCGCTGGTCCGGATGATTGCCCAAAAACAACAGCAGCTCTATTACCCGCTGCGTTGGTGGTCATTCGGCCCCTTCTGGCGCTACGAAAGCCCCCAGAAAGGCCGGGGCCGGGAATTCTTCCAATGGAATGCCGATCTGATCGGTGTCGACAGCCCTGAAGCAGATGCTGAAATGGCTGCCTTGATGGCAGGTCTATTCCAAAAACTTGGTCTGAGATCAGACCAGGTTA
The DNA here is from genome assembly GCA_963751575.1 of uncultured Chloroflexia bacterium. Classification (GTDB taxonomy): domain Bacteria; phylum Chloroflexota; class Anaerolineae; order Anaerolineales; family UBA11858; genus B10-G9. The sequence continues at coordinate 1,303,490 of CAVVUX010000002.1, forward strand.
AAGTTTTTGTCAATAATCGCCGTTTAATGGAAGTGGAGTTGAAAGACCTGGGAATTCAAGCTAGTTTACAGGGCAGTGTATTCAAATTAATAGACCGCAAGGACAAACTTTCTGAGGCAGACTGGCACTCCTACGGGGCTGATTCCGGATTAGACAAGGCGCAAATGACCGGTATCAAAAAGCTGCTTGAAGATCAAGATCTTTGGAAAAAATCCTCAGAGTTAACCAGGTTCCTGGATGCCGTAGAGGTCCTTGGCGTGGCCGATTATGTTGAATTCGCTCCCCGGATCATCCGGGGACTGGATTATTACACCGGAACAGTATTCGAAGCCCAGGCGATATCTTCTGATGTCCGGCGGTCAATTGCAGGGGGTGGACGGTACGATAATTTATTGGCTGATGTCGGGGGTGATTCCTTGCCCGGAGTAGGATTTGCTATGGGTGATATGGTGATCTCTGTCATGCTGGAAGAATTAGGTTTGCTTCCGGAAAACAGGGACAGTTCTCCTGCCCAGGTGATGATCACCATTTTTGATGAAGACACCCTGCTGGCATCTTATCAGCTTAGCGCGGAACTCCGGGAGTTGGGCTGGACATTTATTCTTATCCGACTGCTGATAAATTAGGCAAACAATTTCGCCATGCAGATCGGATCGGAGCCAGATTTGCCTTGATCCTTGGTCCAGATGAGATCAAGGCGAACCAGGTTGCGGTCAAAGATCTGACCAGCCGGGAACAAATATCCCTGCCGAGAAAGAATGCTGCCCAGGCCCTGCTTGATATGCTTGATAACGACCCTACCGCATGATATAATCCAACTTCAGTATGGCGGGCGTAGCTCAGTCGGTAGAGCACCGCACTGTGGATGCGGCTGTCGCGGGTTCAAGTCCCGTCGCTCGCCCCAAAAAGAAAACCGGTCTCAGGACCGGTTTTTCGTTTTATTTAATTAGATAGGGATCAAGTCCGAGCACATTGACTAAGTCCCAATATCTGTAAAAAGATTCCGCTGATTGAATCTTGCGGTCAGGAATCGCCACAGGACCCTTGATCCGGTCAGCCAGTTAATCCTGGCGCCATTTTTTTGATTTTCCAATATTTTTTTTGCCAGGTACGGGGTGACTGTTTCTACATTATCTGCCAGGATGTTAAATATCTTCCTGGCGCTTTCCCATTCAGCCGGATCCTTCCCCTCATACTGTTTCAAGATCAGGTCTGTTAACACCATTCCAGGACTGATGGCACCCACAATAACATCAGTCACCTTCGACCTCCGAGACCAGGCTGTCGGTCAAGTAATTCAGAGCCCGTTTTGAGGTGCCGTAGAGGGTCAACCCTTGTACCTGCCGGCCATCACTGCCCAATCCTTCCATGTTATAAAAAGCCCCCCTGCCCTGCGCCAGGAAACCTGCTAGGGCGACTTTTGCTCCGAACATGGCTCCGGTGATATTGGTGTCGACCAGATTCTGGATCTGTTCAGCTTCCAGGTCCCAGAAATCTGTTTGGGATTGGGCTATTCCTGCATTATTGATCCAGATATCCAGGGTCTGGAAATGGTCCAGAGATTTATCCCACAGGTTAATCACCTGGGGGTAGTCGGTCATATCGCAAGCCAAGCCATAGATTTTACCGGTAGGATAAGCCTCACTTAATTGACCAACAGCCAGGTCTACTTTTTCCTGGTAGCGACCGCTGATGACAACCGCCTGGCCGGCTGCCAGGAACTGCTCTGCCAGGCCGAGTCCAATGCCCCGCGTGCTGCCAGTAATCACAATATTTTTCATAGCTCTCCCTGGTTATTATCCTTCGATCAGGACCTTAATGATTGACATAGTCCAACCATCATAGTACACTATTTTCTGTCCTGGCGAGGTAGCTCAGTGGTAGAGCAGGGGACTCATAAGCCCTTGGTCGGCGGTTCAAACCCGCCCCTCGCCACTAGTGTTTATTATAAAGGGAAAATGCACACTCAAAGGAGTGTGCGTTGTGTTTAAGGAAATAAATCTGTAACGGACTCTGTCAAATACTCCGGTCTACGACTACCTATTAAAGAGGCTGGAAGTATATATGATAGACCGGCATAACCAGACGGACTAACTCCAATGAGAAACAATAATCCCCTTCACCACCTACGGTCATCCCCCCGGCTTTCCCATAATTAAATCTAATACTTGGCGATGATCCTGTCTACCATTAATCTGTTAATTGGACTACTATTATGGATGTAGCCATTTAGGAGTAATGCACATAAATTGAATAATAAAGCACAAGAAGGAAATTGTAAATTTTAGTAGTTAATAAGATTTATTCTATAGGGAGCAGACAAGCCGATATATTGGAGTTTGTTGATGACCAATTTTCTTCGTGGGACATTTTTCCTACTTGTCGTTGTTGCGGTATTCGTTGTATTTGGCGAATATTGGCCACTTGGTGACGATTATTTTTTCACATTCAGATCGGTAACCGAATCCTTTTTAAGGAGAGAAACTCGACTATATGACAACAATAGCATTGGTTTTTATAATGCTCCTTGGACAATTTTAGTAATCCTTCCCACTTTGTTCTTATCTCTCCACTACGGAGAGGCTCTCTTGATCATCATTTCATTATTAGGCATGCTAATATCTGTAGCCGCTGTATCCAAAAAGAATGGAGAAAGACTCAGCTTTCTGGTCACTGCCCTGGCAGTGGTCAACATGCATACATTTGATCTCATTAATAGAGGAAATATTGATGGTTTTCTGGTCCTTGGTATTGGCCTAGGATGGTTTGGGATTATCCGGAAGAACCCTATCTTGTTGGGAATCGGCTTTTGGTTATTGTCCATCAAACCACTAAATATCCTCTTGCCAACTCTAGTGTTTTTGAAAGCGATCTGGCATTGGCCTTTGTCCGATAAACTTAAAACCATTGCACCCGTTTTAGTGACCTTCTTAATCTCTTTTCCAGTTTTCGGTTTTGATTGGATCAGGCGTTATGTCAAAGCCATTCAAGAAAATCCTCCCTTGGTCAACCCCCAAACTACTCTTTGGCGCTTGCTTGAACCGCTTGGATTCCAGCAGGATTGGGCCTTAAAGCTTTTCATAGTCAGCGTAATAATCTTTGGAATTGCGCTTATCAAATCAACAACAGTGGACAAGCGGACATTAGCTCTAGCACTATCCGCGAATTTGGTGTTTTCTCCATACGTATTAGGGAGCCATTATGTCATTCTCATCCCTGTGTTTGTCATCCTCGCCCAGGAGTTCAAATGGATGATGACACTATGGTTGTTAACACTAATTCCTATCGTTCTGTTAATATTTAGGACTGGAATTTACTGGCCCAACATACTTTACCCTATTAGTTTGATGATTGGCGCTGGATATCTAGCGATTAAAAATCCGGAGTGAGGCCTTTGGGGGATTAAATAGACGAATAATGAACGATCAACGGTAATAGTCAATCCAAGAAATACAACTCAATGAAACTCATAATCCCTTGGCCGGCGGTTCAAACCCGCCCCTCGCCACTCTCTGAAACAGATTGGTTGGTGGCACACTGCTCGCAGTGTGCCTTTGTGTTTAATAGGAGCTGGCAGCAGATTTCTATCAGCATGCTTTATTACTTCTTCTTCAGAACGGAACTGATCTTTGTTTCTTCATTATTGATGATTCGCTGAATATTGAACCGGTGCAAATAGAATACAAGAACTGTCAGGAAGAGTCCGAACAGGATAAAAACAACGGGATACCCTTCAAAATAGATCACTATTGGCAGCGCGATGAATGTTGTAAAAGAACCGATAACAATGTAATCGGTCAAGGCAGCGGGTATGATCACCAATAATGCAAACAATAATCCCAGCATCCAATTCAACCCAATCATCATGCCGACCAACGTGGCAACCCCTTTTCCACCTTTAAACTTCATGTAGAATGGGAAAATATGGCCAATGATCGCCATCAATCCTGAGAGGAAAGCCAGATCATGACTGTCGGGATAGATCCATCGCACAACCAGAACGGCAAAGATTCCCTTCAAAACGTCGACCAGGCCAACCAGGACACCATATTTCCAGCCCATGATCGCTGTTATATTCGAAGCTCCTGCATTACCAGAGCCGTGCTCCCGGATATCAATCTTTCCTACCAGCTTGCTGATTAGGTAAGCGGCTTGAATACAGCCAAAAGCATATCCAATCAAACCGGCAATAATCACCTGGGTGACCATATATTCCTCCATTTATCCCTGTATTTTACCTTAGCCCTGGATTATATTCCTTCAGCTGCGCGGGTGATATTGAGTATCAGACAAGAGAAATAATAAAAAAACCTGCCCGAAAATTGAGCAGGTTTATCATGGCAAGATATCAATCCATTTCAGGGGCACAATCCCGGCTCTTTCCCCTTTGGTGTAAAGCCGAAATAGGATCGGCAGGTATTATCGAACAACGCCAGGCTTTTAATCGGGTACAGCGGACTTCCTGGATAGGGGCTGCCGGCAGAGTCTTCGTTATAAAGGTCCTGATAATCAAAATAATCGGGGGCTTTTAAGCCAGCATCTGCCCAGGCACTCCACATAAACCCGCCATTATTTGTCAGGTCATACTTGATCGCAAACTGGATTTGATTCTCAGCGTCTGGATCCAACCTTGACCAGACCAGATCCGGGTCATCACCCTCCCCGCTGTCAAAGACCATGACCTCATAACCTGTCAGGTTTTTCCTATCGTGATCTGGACTCATTGGCTTGTCTCCACCAACATCGCGGTCCAGGTCCTGATAGACCTGGACTGTATTTACGCTCCATTCTGTGCTATTGGGAAGCCCGGTTTGGATTAGCAGATCACCTCTTCCATTTTCATCGAGGTCAAACTCAAGCCCATATCGCATCGAACCTTCATCTGGAAGGTTTTCAGCCAGGTAGATAATGACATAAATCCAGGTCGTGGTGACTTTCATGTTAACCCTGATGATATCAATTGCCCCCATATAGTCCATTTCATTAGCGCTGAATGGTCGTTCCAGAATGTTCTTTTGGAAATTATCCCCATACGTGATCCGCTCAGCGGCAAAATCGATCGAATTGTAATCAGTCAGGTAGGTATCAACTCGCTCTTTCGGTTTTCCAGGAAAAACCAGGTGCTCCCTGGCAGGTTTAAGTGTTGGAGTCAATGTAGGTTCTGGTGTTGGAAATGGAGTATCTGTAATCCTGATTTCAGATTCCGTGCTGTTTGAATTATCGGTTGAGTCATTTTCAGCAGCTATCGCAGTTTTTCGGGCTGATTCTACCCCATCCAACCAGGCTTCTTTGGTCAGCGTCGCCTGAACTCCCGCCTGGACAGCCTCATCCAGGGATAGCGGGCCGCCATCAGCTCCCAAATTACAACCGGCAATGCTCAGAACAATTATCAGGGCAACACCTGCCCAGACCTTGGTGCTAATCCGCATCTACTCTCCTACAAAAATAAACATAATATTTCATCAACATCAGACACTATTATACTAAATCCTGTCTCGGATGTCAGTTTTCACTTTGGAAAGTAAAAGAGCCTGCATGAACCTGCAGGCTCTGATCAAAATCCAATCATTCTTATTCCGGTAAGGTGCACTTTTGACAGGACCATGGGCTGGGAAGATCTTCCGGGCATTCGGGGCTGCATATATCACTGCAGACAGTTACAGGCGCATTACCAAAGTTATAGGTATAACAAAGCCTTGAACCTTCTCCCGGCCGATAGATCTGACAAATTCCCATTTCGTCTCCAACAGGCTCCAACCCATACCAGGAGCGGCAGGTGCTGTCGACCAAGTTGATGGCCTGGATGGGATAAAACTCGTGGTCAGGATAAGGACTTCCAGCACTTTCGAAAGTAAAGCGATCGTTATAATCTCTCAGAGCTGGATTCCGCAGACCTTCATCTGCCCAGACACTCCAGAAGAAACCCCCTGCTCCTACCAGCTCCTGCTTGAGAGCAATTTCAATGCTTGTCGGATCTGTAGAGCTGCGGCGGACCCAGGCCAGATCAGGGTCATTTCCCAGGCCAGCATCAAAGAGAATAGACTCATATCCATTAGAGGAAACACTTTCCGGTGGGTCGGTCAGGACGGGATTAGGACCACCAACATCGTTATTGGTATCTTCCAGGACAACAACCCCGGCAACCGTCCATTGATCGTCGGGAGGCATTGCAGCCAGAACCAGAAAATCACCCCGGCCATCCAGGTCATTGTCGAATTCAAGTGAGTAAATCGCCTCACTGACATCTGGCAGTTCATCAGCCAAGAAAATCACAGCATAGATCCAGGGAGGATTGACTTTCAGATTGGTCAGGATCAAGTCCAGGTAGCCCCTGTACTGCTGCATTTCCACTGTGAAGGGTCTTTCATACCGATTAATAAAGAATTGGTCGCTGTAGGTGATGCCTTCTTCAGCAAAATCGATCGAATTGAAGTCGGTGACATATGTGTTGCTTTGCTCCGTTGGTTCACCCGGAACCAAGACATGAACGATGACCGGTTCTGGCGTTGGCACAGTTTCAGCGGTAGCTGCAGCTTCCTGAACAGCTTCAATCCCGGCCTCCCAGGCAAGTTTGGTCTGGGTGGCTGAGACACTTGCCGCTATTTCATCAGCATCAGAAGATCCCGTACATGATGAGATCAACAGGGCCAGGCAGACCAGTACGGCAAGTGACCTAAATTTATTTATATCCATCTGATAACCTCCACTCTCGCAAATTGATAAGTATGAAAATAATAAATAGTACCCTTAACCCAATCTAACCTGCGTCAGATCAGGGCAATTTACAGGGTATACAAAACCGATTTCCCGGGCAGTAGAGCAAACACGCATTTGTCCCGCAACCCGACTGTTTGGCGTTAACCTCACACCAGCCGTACCCCGCAAGATTCTGGACTTGGTCTCCAGTGAAGCATAAACCTGGCTCTGTCCCATTTGGTATGAAACCATACCAGGAGCGGCAAGTACTGTCGACCAGGGCGACAGCCTTGACCGGGTAGCGGTAATTTCCTTTATTGGGGCTGCCTGCTTCATCGTATGTCAGGTGATCATTAAAATCATACAGGGAAGGGTCCTTGATACCCTCATCAGACCAGGCCGACCACAAAAATCCAATCGCTCCAGTGAGACTTTCTTTAAATGCCATCTGCAATTGATTGCGATGATCTGGATCACGCCTGACCCAGGCCAAGTCCCTGTCCGGTCCTACTCCGCTGGCGAAAATCTCCCGTTCATATCCATTTTGACCTTGCCCTGGTTCCTCAACATAAAGGGGATATAAGCCGCCGATATCCTCATCATCATCACTCAGAACCCAAACATTGTTCGTGGTCCAGTTTGTATCCTGGGGCAAGGACGCCATCACCAGGAAATCCCCCCGGCCATCATGATCCAGGTCCAATTCCACCGAATAACGGATATCACCTTCCGGAGGAAGATTACCAATCAAAACAAAAGTTATATATATCCAGGGTTCAGTCACAGATAGATTGACCTGGTAGATATCGAGATAATTCCTGTATTCCATCCGGTTTGGGGTATAAGGACGCTCCAGGCGAGACCAGGCAAAACTATCACCAATGGCAGTTTTATCTTTCGCCAGATCGACAGTCACGATATCGGAGATATAAGTATGCAGGCTGGATGGTGAGCGGGGAATGATCAAATGCTCAGGTTCAGGAGTAGGTGTTGATGTCTGAGATGGGACCAAAGTATCTGCCGGTACCACAATTTGAGTTGGCTGTTCTTGGGCTGCAGCTGTTCCCCGGGCGTCTTCTAGGCTGTCAAGAAAAGCCTCTTTGGTCCGCGTAGCAGCTACAACAGCCTCAACCTGGCTTTCAATCTGCGCAGATCTATCCTCCGCTCCCAGACATGAGCTAAGCAGTCCGAAGGCGATAATGAGCGTTAATAAAAGAGGGAATCTTCGAGGCATGTATATCCCGGTCAATGATTCGGCTGCGCTTAATAGCAAGATCTGGTATGGAGTGTATACGATTGAAGAAATACTGTCAATCAATTTTCAAAGCGCCTGCTTGAAATGGTACACTTCTCAAATATGATTGATATCCAAAAGAAACGCGAAATAATATACCTGCTGCTGGATTGGTTCAAGTACAACGCCCGGGATCTACCCTGGCGCAGAACGACAGATCCATATCAAATCTGGGTGTCTGAGATCATGCTTCAACAAACCAGGGTTGAAACCGTCATACCTTATTTTTTGAGGTGGATAGATAGATTTCCTGCCCTGGAAGATCTTGCCCGCGCGAATCCAGATGAGGTCTTAAGCTACTGGGAAGGATTGGGTTATTATCGGCGAGCGAACAATTTACATCAGGCAGTAAAAGAAGTTGCCCAGACTTATGACGGAAAGCTTCCCCGTGATCCGCAGCTCCTCCGGGAACTGCCTGGCATTGGACGGTATACTGCAGGAGCGATCAGCTCGATCGCATTCAATCTTCCTGAACCGATCCTGGACGGGAATATCCGGCGTGTTTATGCGCGCTATTTCAATATCGATACTCCCCTGCAGTCTGCTGAAACAGAGAAGAAACTCTGGCAGATCGCCGAAGAACTAATCTCCTCTGAGGAACCTGGAGAGTTCAACCAAGCATTAATGGAGCTGGGGGCCCTGATCTGTCTTCCCCGAAAACCGAAGTGCCAGCTTTGTCCCCTTAAAAAGGACTGTTTGTCCCGGATTTTAGGCAATCAGGACCAGCTTCCTGTCAGAAAATCAAAAACACCCCTCCCTCACCATCAGGTAACTGCAGCAGTTTGCCTGAAGGATAATCAGGTACTAATTGCAAAAAGGCCGCTGGAAGGTTTATTAGGTGGGATGTGGGAATACCCGGGCGGTAAACAGGAAACTGGGGAATCACTGGAACGGGCTCTTCAACGTGAAATCCAGGAAGAGCTTGGTGCGGCGGTCGAGGTTGGATCATTATTAGGAGTTTTCGACCATGCCTATACGCATTATAAAGTAACCCTCCACGCCTTCTTCTGCCAATTAAAGACCAAAGATCTGACCCTCCACTATCATACTGACCTGGGGTGGGTGCCAATCTCATCCCTGGCTGAGTACCCGATGGGCAAAATTGATCGCCAGATCTCAGACTGCCTTCAACAGACCCCTGGCACTGAATGACCGGTCAGGAAATTCAATTCCCTCAGGCTCTGATCAACTTTCTAGAGTATGAGGTTATGACCCATCAGGGATAATCTTTCTCCAGACATAAATCACAACACCAGCCATCAGGATTGCACCTGCAAGACCCGGCGCCCAGGTACCCAGACTGCCGAGCAGCAATCCACCGAGGCTGGGCGCGATAACCCTGGTTGCACTTTCCAGAGAAGCCGATAAACCCAGGATCCCGCCGATCTCTTCCTGATCAACCGACTTAGTAAGGGAACTGCGCAAGATTGTGCCCAAAACCCCGCTTGCCACCGCAAGGGGCATACTGACAATCAATAAGACCGGCACATTCGAAGTAAATGCCCAGATTGCCAATGAAATAGCCAGGATCGCTGTCGAGGAGAAGATAATCCAGCGTTCGGTATACCTTTTGGCAATCAACCCAATACCCACTCCCTGCACAAGAGCAATCAGCAGGCCAATATAAGCCAGGATGTATCCTGTTTGTTGGGCATTAAGCAGGAGGCGATACTGGGCAAATAACGAAAACATAGTTGTGAACAAAGCAAAAGCTAAACCATAGAAAAAACTTACGCTCAGGATAGGGCCTACTTTCGGACGGGAAAGAGCTTCAGTGAGCGACCTGATTGAGATACCAGCCTGGTCATTAGATTTTCTATTTTTCGATCGGGTCCTCTGTTCCTCAGTTAAAGATTCAGGAAGCCATAACGCGACCATGAGCAAATTGATTGCTGATAAACCCGCTGCCGCATAAGCCGGAACAGATAATCCAAAACCGGAAAGAAAACCTCCCATTGCAGGACCAACAACAAATCCCAGTCCAAAGGCAGCACCAACCAGACCCAGTCCCCGAGCCCGGTTCTCTTCAGTTGTCACATCAGTTATATAGGCCTGGGCTACTGAGATATTTCCTCCAGTGAAACCATCCAGCGCCCTGCTGAAAAACAGGATAACCAAGATCAGAGTATTGAGCGGAAAACCAAGCCAGGAAGACAGGATCCCGCCCAGCGGTTCAGCAAGACCGAACAGCATAAACCCCAGGAAAGTTCCAAAAATACTGGTCAGTAATAATGGCCTGCGTCCATACTTGTCCGATAATCGCCCCAGGAGAGGCGCTCCAATTAATTGGGCCGCTGCATAGATTGCTGTCAGAAATCCAACCACCAGCGGTGTTGCCCCGTAGTTATCAGCATAAAACGGTAATAAGGGCAGGATCAACCCAAAACCGAGCAGATCAATAAAAACGATAATAAAAATGTTAAGTAATCGTTTGTTTTCCATGTTTTCCTTCGTTGAGAAATAATTTCAAGGTACCAATTCTATTACCTGATATTTATTCCAAGGAAGTCTGATGCCATATCTAACAGGAAGTTAATACCTTTCCTGCTTCAAAACGACTGGCTCAGAATGTTTTTTCAGATTCTGACCTTCTGAGAGATTCTTCTCCTGGAAGATTATTATCCCCGGACATCAACTAGTTCTGCAGATGTGTACTCTATATTGGACGTATCACTTTTGGTATCCCTGTGTTGTAGGTTGCATGTGACTAGGAAAAATCTGAGGTTTTTAAGTGGATATGAGTGTATTTAATGGTTCGCTAACAGATTTACGCGAAGATGCCACCCTTGGCGGTGGAGATGCAAGCATAGATAAACAGCATCAAAAGGGAAAGCAGACCGCACGCGAAAGGATCATGGATCTTCTAGATCCAGGTTCTTTCCAGGAAATCGGTTTGTTCGCATCCCAGGAATTAACCCAATCCTCGAACGGAAAAAGTATCCATTTCGGCGATGGAGTTATCACTGGCAAAGGGAAAATTGACAGCAGACCGATCTATCTCTTCGCTCAGGATTTTACTGTGATGGGTGGATCTGTAGGAAAAATCACACGGTAAAAAGATCGCCAACATCATGGATTTGGCTATCCAGAATGGAGCTCCCCTGATCGGCCTGAATGATTCCGGTGGTGCCCGCATCCAGGAAGGCGTTAATTCACTGGCAGCCTATGGGGATATATTCTTCCGCAATGTCAAAGCCTCTGGTGTGATTCCACAGATCTCTATCATCCTGGGTCCTTGTGCTGGAGGCGCTGTCTACTCACCAGCTCTGATGGATTTTGTATTTATGGTCGAAGGCACATCCCAGATGTTCATCACGGGACCCGAGGTTATCAAAGAAGTCACCCAGGAAGAGATCGACCTGGATTCCTTAGGCGGAGCTGACGTGCATCATTCAGTAAGTGGTGTAGCTCATTTCAAAGCTGGTGATGAAAAAGAGGTCTTCGAGCAAGTCCGGACCTTATTAAGTTATCTCCCTGCCAATAATCTGACCACTCCCCCCCAGGTACGCTCCCTGGACGATCCAGCCAGGTTGACACCTGAGCTTTCAGAGATCGTGCCAGAACAATCAGATGAACCATATGATATTCACCAGGTGATTGAAGCTGTTGTTGATGGAGGTGAATTATTTGCCGTCCAGGAAGATTACGCCAGGAATATCGTGGTTGCTTTTGCCAGGATGGATGGCCGGGTCGTTGGCATCGTTGCCAATCAGCCTGATCATCTGGCGGGTGTGATCGATATCAATGCTTCAGATAAAGCTGCCAGGTTCATCCGATTCTGCGATATGTTCCACATTCCGTTGATCACCCTGGTGGATACGCCTGGTTTTTTGCCTGGAGTTGAACAGGAACACGAAGGTATCATCCGGCACGGAGCGAAAATGATCTTTGCTTACGCAGAAGCGACTGTACCAAAGATCACGCTGATCTTAAGGAAGGCCTACGGCGGTGCCTACATTGTGATGGGCTCCAAACATCTGGCGGGTGATCAAAATTTTGCCTGGCCCAAGTCCGAAATCGCTGTTATGGGACCAAATGGCGCTGTAAAGATCCTCCATCGCAAACAAATAGCTGAAGCAGATAACCCCTTAGAAGTTCAGGAACAACTTTCTCTTGCCTACCGGGAAAAATTTGCATCGCCTCTGATGGCTGCAGGAGAAGGCCACCTCGACGATATTATCTTCCCCTCAGAAACCAGGCACCGGATCATCCAGGCCCTAGAAACTTTTCAGGATAAACGGGCAGCTTCTCCTCAACGAAAGCACGGGAACATCCCCTTATAACAGGTTGTATCTAATGAAAATTTTGGTAGCAAATCGGGGCGAAATTGCCATAAGGATTATACGGACTTGCCGAGAACTCGGAATATCCTCTGCAGCCATATATTCTGAAGCCGACCAAAATGCGCTCCATACCCGCTACGCTGATGAAGCCATATTCATCGGACCTACGAAAGCGTCGGAAAGTTATTTAAACATCGGTATTGTTCTCAAAGCAGCAGAGGACATTGGTGCAGATGCAATCCATCCTGGCTATGGATTCTTATCAGAAAATCCCGAATTTGGTCAGGCAGTTGAAAAATCAGGCAGAATTTTCATCGGCCCCCGTCCCGAAACCATGGCTACTTTTGGTGATAAATTATCAGCCCGGCGGGCTGCTAGAGAGGCGGGTTTGCTTGTTCTACCAGGCCCTGACCAACCTCTTGATGATAATCACCCGGGGAATCCATTAGAAGACGGCCTTTCGTATCCAGTCCTTGTTAAAGCAGCAGCAGGGGGTGGAGGCAAAGGTATCCGGCTGGCGCGCTCGGAACAAGAGTTGAAGGAAGTGGTTGATCTTGCCCGTGATGAAGCCCGGTCGGCATTTGGAGATGGGACCATATATCTTGAACCTCTGGTGCAAAAAGCCCGTCATATTGAAGTTCAGATCCTGGGAGATGGCAAAGGCAAGGTGCTCAGTTTTGGGGAAAGAGAATGCTCGATCCAGCGGCGGCATCAAAAATTGATCGAAGAAGCGCCTGCACCCGTCTTATCCCCCTCAGAAAGGGATTGCCTGACGGCAGCAGCCCGGGAACTGGGCACCCGCTTGAATTATCGCAGCCTGGGCACAGTTGAATTCTTGATGGACGAGAACAACCAATTCTATTTTATTGAAGTCAACCCCAGGATTCAGGTTGAGCATCCAGTCACCGAAATGGTCACAGGATACGACCTGGTCAGAGAGCAAATTCTTCTGGCAATAACTGGTGAGATCAATCTTGAACAAACTGATATTCAGATTCGCGGTGCTGCGATCGAAGCTCGCATTTTAGCCGAAGATCCTGAGTTTGACTTTCTGCCAACTTCTGGAACTATCTCATACCTGAAGGAACCGGGGGGTCTCGGGATCCGGGTTGACAGCGCACTCTATCAGGGGATGCAGGTAACAGCCGATTATGATTCTCTGGTTTCTAAAGTCATTGCCTGGGGCAGCGATCGAAAATCTGCTATTGAAAGATTACGAAGGGGATTGAAGGAATATCAGATCAGTGGGCTTAAAACAGATCTGTCTTTCCTGAACCAGATCCTCGAATCCCATCCCTACCAGTCAGGAAAAATCACCACAACTTTCCTGGATGATTTTTACCCCGAAAATGAACTTCCCGATGAATCCTTGATCAGGGAGGCTGCGATCGCCGCTGCGCTTCACATTCATCAGAAACGATTTCAGGGTCCATCACCTGGTTACCAGGATGAGAATCTCTGGCGTCAAACAGCCTGGCGGGAGCAAATCTCATCAGGGAGAAAATTGAACAGGATAGATAGTTTTGAGAGGTAAATATGGCTAATTATAGAGTCAGCGTGGCCAATCGAACATATGATGTCAGCATACAAGATGATGTCCTTGTAGTCAATGGAGATCGAGTTGCTTATAACATGGAGCCGATAAACGGCAGCGGCCTGCATGTTCTCCGTCAATCCAATCGGAATATTGAAGCATTTCTCGAACCCAATCAGAAAGGCTCTTATGATATTCAGATCGATGGCAAACATTTGAGTGCTGATGTTGCAGTCGGTTTTCAATCTCCTCAAAAAAATCTGGGGCAAATTGCCGGAAAAATCCTCTCACCAATGCCGGGATTAATTGTTGAGATCATGGTCAAGATTGGCGACATTGTGAAAGAAGGTGAAACGATCTTGATCCAGGAAGCCATGAAAATGCAGATGAAACTCAAGGCTCCTTCAGCGGGCAGGATCACCAGCATATCCATTGTCCGCGGATCCCAGGTTGAAAAGGGCGTCCTGCTCGTATCACTTGATCCTGCTTGAAAAATTAGACAGCAATCAGAAATTTTTTATGAGGTGTCCTATGAATTATTCAGATATTCTTTTGTCGCAGAAATCAGTTTCCAACCGGGTCATCAACGCTGCCTTGATCCTGGGGACATCCTGGTTGATCGCCATCAGCGCTCAGATCTCAATCTATTTACCGATCAGCCCGGTACCGATCACAGGCCAAACCCTGGTTGTTTTATTGGCAGGTCTAGTCCTCGGAAAAAACAGGGGTGCTGCAGCAGTTGCAGCATATTTGCTGCAAGGCGCAGCCGGCCTGCCCTTTTTTGCTGGCGGTCAATCAGGAATGATAATCTTATTCGGCCCTACTGGTGGATACTTGTTCGGTTTTCTGGCCGCAGCCTATATCGTTGGCATGTTATCCGAGTTGAGATATCGGCGATCTGTTTTTCAGGCGGCTGCTGCTCTAGTGATTGGCAACAGCATTATCTATATCTTCGGCCTGGTTTGGCTGGTTCGATTTGTAGGAGAGGCCCAGGCGCTGCAGTTCGGCCTCTACCCCTTCCTGGCCGGAGATTTGCTAAAAATCTCGTTAGGCGTCGTTCTCGTTGGCGGCAGCACAGCAATCTTGTCCCGCTCCCAACCCGACCGGGACCCGGATTAATATTTCTGGTTGACCTCCAGAGTAAATTTATTGGATCAGAAAATCTTATGAATAATTATTTGCAAAAAACACCGATCGCGATTATTGGCCAGGCAGCTGTTTTTGCTAAAGCAGCCACTCTGACCCAGTACTGGGATAACATCCTGAATAAAATTGACGGTATCACCGAAGTTCCGCCATCTCGCTGGAATACTGATGATTATTATGACCCCGACCCAAACGCGGAGGATAAAACTTACTGCAAAATGGGTGGTTTTATTCCAGATATCGACTTCGATCCGCTAGAATTTGGTTTACCACCCAATCTCCTCGAGGTTACGGATTCCAGTCAGCTGCTGGGCCTGATTGTGGCCCGGGACGCGATGGAGGACGCAGGATACGGGTTAGGTCGAGAATTCGATCGGACAAATACCGGAGTTGTTTTAGGAGTTGCCGGCGGACAAAAATTGATCACTGATCTCACCTCCCGACTGCAATACCCGATCTGGCAAAGAGTCCTGGAAAGCAGCGGGGTCTCGGCCCGGGATACAGAGATCATTATTGAAAAAATGAAGCTTGCCTATGCACCCTGGAATGAAAACTCTTTTCCCGGTTTACTGGGAAACGTGATTGCGGGCCGGATCGCCAACCGACTGGATCTGGGCGGTATGAACAGCGTAGTTGATGCGGCTTGTGCCAGCAGCCTGGCAGCTGTAAAAACCTCAGTCAGCGAACTGATCGAAGGCCGGGCGGACATGATGATCACCGGAGGTGTGGATGCTGACAACAGTCCCTTCACTTACCTCTGCTTCAGCAAAACCCCGGCCTTTTCTCCCTCAGAGATGATCCGGCCTTTTGACCAGGAATCGGATGGAATGCTGATCGGTGAAGGTCTTGGAATGGTTGTCTTAAAACGGCTTGAGGATGCTGAACGCGATCACGATCGCATCTACGCCATCATCAGGGGAATCGGCAGCTCCAGCGACGGGAAATACAAGAGCATTTACGCGCCGCGGCCATCTGGTCAATCATTGGCCATAGAGCGCGCTTATCAGGAAGCTGGTTTCGCGCCCGAGGATATCAGCCTTGTTGAAGCCCATGGAACCGGAACAAAAGCCGGCGATCCGGCCGAGTTCAGTGGATTGAAGGCAGTATTTGGAACCCCAAACGGCAACAAACAGAGCATCGCTATTGGTTCGGTTAAGTCCCAGATCGGACATACCAAAGCAGCAGCCGGCGCAGCCGGGTTGATAAAAACTGCTCTCGCTCTCCATCACAAAGTGCTTCCACCAACCTTAAATGTTAACAAACCATCTGAGGCTCTGGGCATTGATGAGACTCATTTTTATGTCAACACCGAGACCCGCCCCTGGTTTACGGTGGGGAAAGACGCCACCAGAAAAGCTGCAGTGAGTGCTTTCGGATTCGGAGGAACTAATTTTCATATTGTTCTAGAGGAATATCGTTCAGAAAAACAGCCCTTCACCAGGCTGCAGTCCGTTTCTCAACCAATCTTGATCAGCGCAGAAACTGCAGAAGATCTGATTAAGAAACTTCGCCAGGCAAACTCAGATCTGGAAAGCGAAGCTGGCCTGGCAGCATACCGGGAGCTGATCAGGAATTCCAAAACCACACTTCCCGTCAGACAGCATCCCCGTTTGGGATTTGTGGTAGACAACAAGGAAGAAGCCCAAAAATATCTCCAGGATGCCATTAAACTGCTCGAAAAACAGCCTGATTCCAAAGCGTGGGACCATCCCAAAGGCATTACCTACCGCGCTGAAGGGATTACAGAGGACGACAAGATCGTGGCCTTATTTCCCGGACAGGGATCTCAATACTTGAATATGGTCAAAGAGCTCGCCATCAATTTTCCACAAGTGATGGAGTCATTTGAAAAGATGGATGATCTTTTCCTCACTGAAGGCCAGCAGACTCTTTCCAGCGTGGTTTATCCCCGACCAGTCTTTACAGACCAGGACCGGGAACAACAGCAGGTTGCTCTCCGGGAAACTGATTATGCCCAGGCAGGAATCGGTGTTGTCAGCTATGGATTGTATAAGATCCTAAATCAGGCGGGGTTCAAACCCGACCTGGCAGCGGGACATAGTTTCGGTGAACTTACAGCCCTCTGGGCTGGTGGATCCCTGACTGATCAAGCATTCCTGCGCCTGGTAAAAGCCCGGGGGAATGCCATGCGTCCCCCTCTCGAAACAGATTTTGACACTGGAACGATGGCAGCAGTCCAGGGACCCTTGTCTGAAATCGAAATAGCAATCGAGGATCTTCCAGATGTGGTGATCGCAAATGAAAATTCACCAAACCAAATTGTTCTGGCTGGACCCACAAAAGCAATCACTAATGCTGAAGACGTCCTGACTGCTGCAGGATTCAAGGTCACATTACTTCCTGTTTCAGCGGCATTCCATACATCCCTGGTTGAACATGCCTCTAAACCCTTTGCGAAGGCTGTCGGGAAAGAAGAGTTCCAAAAACCAAACATCCCGGTCTTTTCAAACACAACTGGTACTGCCTATCCTGATGACCCGGAAAAAGGCAAGGAGATCCTTTCCAGCCACATTCTGCATCCAGTGATCTTCAAGACCCAGATTGAAGAAATCTATCAACTGGGTGGAAGGGTGTTTGTGGAAATTGGTCCCAGGCAAATTCTGGGAAACCTAGTTAAAGATATCCTGGATGGTAAACCACATACAGCAATCTCACTTAATCCCAGCAGGGACAAATCAAGCGATAGACAGCTGCGGGAAGCTGCAGTTACATTACAGGTGATTGGCTTGCCGATCATGGATTTTGATCCTTTTCAAATGAATTCGGAAGTCAATTAAGCTGGACCGTATCGGAGATCAAGGAAAAATAAAAATGGCTAAATTTCAAATACCACTTAATGGAAGCAATATCGTCAGTGAAGATCGCCAGCAGGCATTTAAAAAAGCCCTGGGAGATGATCACCAGATTGACTGTGGTGATGGTCCCCAACTCAAAATATCCGAGGATGATCGTTCTGAACATGTTATCGTGGACAGGGAAAAGCATCAGACCCAGCCAGCAAATCAGACTGACTTGGGATCTGCCCTCGACCACACTTTTCAGCATCAATCGAGAACGATGGAGATCCATCAACAATATCTTTCCCAGCAAAAAGATTATCTCCAGCTGATCACAGCTGTTCTAGATCAGCAGGGAAAAGTCCTCGACACAGTTAATGGCACTTCCGGGTCTGAGATCATCAATACATTTCAAAGAACGCTGGATAACTTCCATACTCTCCGGGAACAAAGCCTTCAAGTCCATCAAGAGTTTTTAACGCGTCAGGCTGAATTTTCTGACCGATACCTGTCTGCCCTTGAAGGAGGCGATCATCAGATCAACCAAGTGACGAGATCAACAGCACAGGATCCTGGAAAAACCCGAGCTTCCCAATGGGTTGTTCAAGAACCTCCCATTGTCCTTGACGATAAGAAACCCGACCTTCCCCACGTTGATTCCGCCTCCCAGCGATCAGAATTAATGAATAGAACAGGTGATCAAGGCATCTCTGCTGAAAAACTATCGGCAGCCTTGCTTGAGATCGTGGCAGACAAGACCGGTTATCCCGCAGAGATGCTAGAGCTGGAAATGGACCTTGAAGCTGATTTGGGAATCGATTCCATCAAACGGGTTGAGATCCTGGGATCACTGGAAGAAAAGTTCCCTTCCCTGCCTCCTGCCGATACAGAAATTCTGTCCCAAACCCGGACACTGCAGGAAATCGTTGATTACATGAACAGCGAATCTGGAGCAGCTAAACAGGTTTCCTCTCCGCAAGTTGATAATCCTTCAGAATCAAAGCAGGAGTCTGCCCCAGATCAAGGTCAAGCCTATCCTAAAGAGAGCAGCGGGGCCAAGATAACCGTAGCCGAACTGACATCGATCCTGCTTGATATTGTGGCGGATAAAACTGGTTATCCGGTCGAAATGTTAGAAGCTGAGATGGATATGGAAGCAGACCTGGGAATTGACTCGATCAAAAGGGTTGAAATATTGGGCGCAATGGAAGAGCGGGTCCCCGGTCTGCCGCAGACTGAAGCCGAAGATTTGGCAGAATTGAGGACACTGGGACAGATTGTAGAGCTGATGAACACAAAACAAACCCCGGCTGCTGAAAAATCTCCAGTCGTATCAGAAGTGAAAAAAAAAGCTGACCGACTGAAACTGGAGAATGATCCTGTAAAACTGGTCAACTTGCCAGCCCCGGATCAGCTTGAGTTTAAGATATCCAAAGATCGGCCGGTCATTGTCACAGACGAGGGAACCGCGCTAACAAATGAGATTGTCAAAGCTTTGAGCGCAGATGGTTGGAAAGTTGTTTTATGGAATTTCCCAGCTGATCTGATCAAACAGGTAAAAAGGAAACTGCCTGGATCGGTCAATTCTGTCCACCAGGATCGATTAGGAAAAAATGCTATTGATCAGGTAATGGACAGCCTCCGGGAAGAGCATGGATCACCAGCTGGTTTTATCCATCTTCATCCCCTATCCGAGGCTAATGGACTATTTTCTGAACGGGAAAATCAGCTTATAAAACAAGTATTTCTGATCTCCGGATCAATTAAACCCGATCTAAATCAGCTCGATCCTGACAGCCGGCAGATCTTCCTGACTGTGACCAGAACAGATGGAGCCCTTGGATTTACCAGCGACAGTCCCTTCCAGGAAGGCAGCGGCTTGACCGGGCTGGTTAAATCGCTCAATTGGGAATGGCCTGATGTTTTTTGCCGAACTGTTGATATCAATCAAGACCTCGACGTCAAGGATGCAAGCGATTTATTAGTAAAAGAGATCCATGATCCTGATCAAGGATTGTTAGAGGTTGGTGTCAATACAAATTCCCGCGTCACTCTAGAACGGGGCACTGGATCAAGTATATGAGTGGAACTTTATACTCACCTCCGAACAAGAAGACTCATTTTCTGGTCAGCGGTGGCGGGAAAGGTATTACAGCTGCGAATGTCATCGAACTGGCTAATACCTATCACTCCAGATTTACACTGATCGGCCGCTCTGAGCTGATGAAGCTCGAACCAGAATGGTCAACAAACCTCGAGGATGAATCAGCACTTAAAAAGGCTGCCCTGGATTATTTTAAGAAGACCGATCAGAAACTGACACCCAAAGAGATTGGACAGGTGGTGGGAAAAATACTCTCTAGCAGAGAGATTTACCAGACAATTCAACAAATCAATCTGGCGGGTGGATCAGCTGAATACTTCCAGGTGGATATCACCAATTCGACAGATCTCGAAAATAAGATTAAAGGTGTGATTCCGGTTATCAACGGTTTGATCCACGGCGCAGGTGCCCTGGCGGATAAATTTATTGAAGATAAAACTGAAGCTGATTTTGATCTGGTATATGGTGTAAAAATAAATGGTTTACAAAATATCCTAAATTTAATCCCGGCATCTCAGCTTAATTATCTGATCCTTTTTTCTTCCGTTGCCGGATTTTATGGAAACGCCGGTCAAACAGACTACAGCTTAAGCAACGAAATCCTGAACAAATTTGCCCACCATTTCAAATCATCCTACCCAGCCTGCCAGGTCCTGTCTATTGGCTGGGGTCCCTGGGATGGTGGTATGGTCACTCCCCAGCTCAGACGAATATTTACCAAGATGAACATACCGATGATCTCATTAGAAGATGGAACACGAGCCCTGGCAGATCTCCTGGCAACTCATCAATCAAACCCCCAGCGCGTGATAGGGAATCCTCTGCCATTTCCCCCTCGAAAAATAACCGGGGAGTTAAAAGAATACCGGATCTTGCGTCAGCTCAGCTTGGAGGCTAATCCATTCCTGGGCGACCATGTCATTGGTGGAAATGCTGTTCTTCCCACAGTGTGTGCGGTTGCCTGGTTCATTAATTCTTGTGAGGCTCTATACCCAGATTATAAATTTTACTCCATCAAGGATTACCGGGTGTTTAAGGGAATTGTGTTTGATAGCAGCTCACCACCTGAATACCTGCTAGACCTAAAAGAACTCAAGAAAAGCCCGGATGGACTGGTTTTTGAAGGAAAAATAAGCAGTGAGACAAGCCAGGGAAAAAGCAGGTTTCATTATCAAGTCCAGGTTGAGCTCAGGAAACAAAT
Source organism: uncultured Chloroflexia bacterium (assembly GCA_963751575.1). Taxonomy (GTDB): domain Bacteria; phylum Chloroflexota; class Anaerolineae; order Anaerolineales; family UBA11858; genus B10-G9. The sequence continues at coordinate 1,324,546 of CAVVUX010000002.1, forward strand.
CCCTGAGCGCCCCAGGATCAGTGATTTCAGCCTGAAAAAGGATTCTCCTTTACCAGGGAAGTCCCTTTATGATTCAAAGGTGCTTTTTCATGGCCCGATGTTCCAGGGAGTGCGTCAAATCCTGAATATTTCACCTGCAGGTTTGACCACTGAATGCCAGCTTGATGATATTAGCGCGATTGATATGGGCCAATTCCCCGTTCATTCCTTTAATCCCTATCAGTCCGATGTCCACCTGCAAAGCCTGCTGATCTGGGCCCATTCTCAACAGCAAAGTATTGGTCTTCCACTGCAAATCGCTGGCGCAGTCCAATACGAGCTGGTCCCATTTGGGATGCAGACCTATGCAACCATGCGCGTTAAATCCACCACTCCCCATAAACTAGTGGCTGATGTGATCAGCCATGATCAAGATGGATATATATACTCAGAAGTGATGGATGCAGAAATTACCCTCAATGAAAAACTGTACGACTTGTTCAGTCAAAACCAATTGGAGAAACAGCCTGTATGGATCTAGTTATCAGCGGGATTGCTCTATCTTACAATTGGTGTCCTACACTCAAGCAATTTGAAGACAATCTCTTCCAAAAAAACGAAAAAAGCTCTGCTAATTTTTCTGTCCCGGGGGAGGTAATTCTCCAAGCGTTGGGGGATAAAGGATCAGATAGCATGCCAGAAATTGGCTGGATATCTGAGACTGGTAGTGATCTCAGCGCATACCTGCCCCGGTTGGAAAATAATCTAAACCTTGAACAAGGTACCTCCCCGAATCCGGGATCTTTTCGAGAACGTTTGGAAATTATCAACAGCTGGCTAAACGAAGACAGCAGCCGGAAGGCAGTCTTGTTCAATTCAGCCGAAAATGGGACGGCGGCAATTTCCCTGGTTCACCCTGACCAATTCCAATCAGGTTATGTTCGCATAAAAACAACTGATCAGGAATCAAGCAACCCGGCCAGGGCTGACCTCGTAGAATTTAACCAGATCGGAAAGATGCCCGAAAAAAGTCTGCTGGCTAAACTGGAAAGGATTTTTGAGGAAAGATCTGAAGATTATCCGGTTTCAATTGGATCCCAGACCAGACCAGGCAATAATCCAGATCCGCTTTTAGGCTTGATCCATGCTGCCCTCGCGGTCTATCACAAAGTAATACCAACCTCCAGTGAGGGGCAAAAAACAGCTCTGGCTGGAATTGTCCGGGCTCCCCTGTACCTCAATTTCGAAAACCGGCCCTGGCTATCACGCTCTCGAGATTTTATCCGCTCGGCCCTGTTTGCCTGGCAGGATCCAGAGCCAACAGGCTGGGATGTCCTAGTATTGCAGGAATTAAAGGAGTCTCCAGATTCCCTTTCCATTAGAACGATCACAGATATTGATCCAGCTCTGTTTCTTGTTCAGGGGTCTGATCAAGAAGAATTGGTGTCTAATCTGGAGAAATTAAAAAACAGCCTTGCAGGTCCGGATTCTTTTAGATCGGTCAGTATTCATACCTATGCGCAGTACAAATCAAGCCCAAAAGCATTCACTTGCTGTTTGCTGGGTAAGTCACAGGAAGAACTTACCAAAGAGATTTCTCACGCTAAAACCGGAATTATTGAGGCTTTCCAATCTGGAAAATCCTGGAGCAGCCCGAATGGCAGCTATTTTACCGCTCAACCACTTGGATCAAGCGGTCTGGCTTTTGTCTATCCCGGTGCTTTTAATTCCTATCCGGGGATGGGCAAAGACTTGTTTTACTCATTTCCCGGACTGCACGACGCAGCCGAAAAAATCATCCCCAACCAAAGCTATTCGTTAGCCGAAGAATACCTGTATCTGCCCCTGAGCAAAATGGATACCACAGCTGATAACAAACAAATCATGGCGGATATATTTGATCATCCAAATGAATTAATCGAGTCGGGCATCAATATGTCCGTCATGCATACCTTGATCCTCGATCAACTATTTGATGTCAGACCTGATGCTGCCCTGGGATACAGCCTGGGTGAAACCAGCATGCTCTGGGCAAATGGAATCTGGCAAAACGCTCAGGAAAATTCAGACACCTGGAAAAATTCTTCCCTCTTTAAAACAGAGTTAGTGGGTGAAATGAATGTTATCCGGGATTATTGGGCGAAATACGATCTAGTAGAAAATTTCTGGAAATCATATATTCTAAAAGCAGATTTTGCTGATGTTGAGAAAGCTTGCGAGGCTGAAGACCTGGCCTTCTTGACTATCAAGAATACTCCAAATGAAGTTGTCATTGCCGGAGAACAAATTGCCTGCGAGCGAGTGATCAATTCCCTTGATTGTCATGCATTGCCCATGCCCTTTAATGCCTCGATCCACAATCCTGCCATTCTGTCGACTGTGCCGGATTTTGTCAAACTCTACACCAATCATACGAATCCTAGAGATGAAATTGATTTCTACTCAGCAGCTAATTACCAGAAACTGACTTTAGAAGCGGGAGCAATTGCCGGAGCAATGGCAAAAATGACCTGTCAAAAAGTTGATTTTCCCAGACTTGTGGAAAAGGTTTATGAGGATGGTGCCCGGATCTTTGTTGAAGTCGGTCCCCAGAAAACCTGCTCCCGCTGGATCGAGAAAATTCTCCAAGGAAAACCCCATGCTGTTATTCCGATCAATAAAAGATACCAATCTGATTTCCACGGGTTCTTAAAAGTTTTCAGCCTGATCGTCAGCCACAGTGTAAACATCAATCTCGAGCCTTTATTTACTGAATCTGATATTTCGAACAGCGTTGGTTCAATCTCTCCGGCAAGGATAAGTAAAGATACAGGTTTAACATCTGGAAATGGATCACCAGAGCCACCGGTTGAAAATCGAAACGGGAAATCTGCCCAGCGGCAGCTTGATCCGTTATTCTTTGAGCAGCTAGACCGGGTCTCTGCTGATATGGCCCAGAGCCATCAAAAGTATCTTGACAGCCAGCGGATATTAACCCGCAACATCGCCCGCGTGGTCCAGCTGCAGGGTGGTGGCTCTAACTCAGAGCATGCCTCGCAGCCAGGCTCAAGTGTCCTTTATTCCCGCGAGATGATCCAGTCCTTTACCAGCGGTGATCATCGGGAATGTTTTGGATCCACATTTGACGGTTTTGGCGACAGGAGAATACCCCGCCTGCCAAATGGAGAACTGCAATTCATTGACCGCGTCCTTAAGATTGAAGGACCGAAAGATCAGATCCGGGAAGGGTCAACCCTCACCAGTGAGTACATCTTGCCAAAAAAAACCTGGTTCAGAAATGGAATTGGCTCAGCATTGCCCCATGTATCCATCATGGAAATAGCCTTACAGCCCTGCGGTTTTTTGTCAGCTTATATGGGCAGTATTGTAGGCAGAGAGAATCAGGATCTGTATTTCAGGAACCTGGATGGCGAAGCTGAACTCCTGGCTTGGCCTGATAATCCCGGTGAGGTGATCTCTAACAAGGTGACATTGCTCTCATCCAGCTCACTGGAGAATGTCATCATTCAGAATTATGCTTTTGAATTGGCCTGGGGAGAGCAGCAATTCTACCGGGGAACATCCTCGTTTGGTTATTTTCCGTTGCATATGCTTGAGAACCAGGCTGGGTTGGATGGCAATCAAGAAACACGATCCTGGTTCGAGGAAAACACTGCTGCAGGTGAGTGGACCGGGATCTCCCAGGCTGAGCTCGCAAGCAGATCCGCTTCAGAAGCAAATCTCCCCAAAATTGACAAATTATGGCTGGCCCGCACAGGCGGTGATTATTCTCTGGGATATATCTACCTTCATCAGGCGCTTCCCCCGGATTCATGGTTCTTTCAGGCTCATTTTTATCAGGATCCGGTCATGCCTGGTTCACTGGGTGTTGAGACCATGGCCCGGGCCTTGATGGCCGGGAGCTCAGCCTGGGATCTGCCCCCAGATCTAAGATGGAGAATAAAGCCCGGAACCAGCCTGGGCTGGAAATATCGCGGCCAAATTACACCCGATATCAAGGATATAAAGATTGACCTTCACATTAAAAAGATCTCCCGCTCAAATAAGACCTGGGAGATCAGCGCGGACGGACAGCTTTGGAAAGAATCTAAACGTATCTACCGGGTTGAAAATCTGACCCTGGAAACTTATTGATCCGGACAGGAGATCAAATACCCATGTCAACTCTATCTTATTCTCGGCCTTTAGAACCCGTAGGCAGCTGGCAAGGAGCTGAAGCAGACATCCTGACTGATCCAGAAGATATCAAAAATAATCTTATGGACCTCTCAACTGAGTATTATCTGCTTGACCTGCATGGAAGCCTTGGCCTAACCTGCAATGGCTATCTAAAGACAGGCAAGATTTCAGATGGTGGAATTCCCGCGACGGCTCTGATTCGACCGGTATCCCCTGCCCAATTTGGGGATCCTGATTTCGTTTCCAGCCATGGATTAAAATCTGCCTATATGGCCGGGTCGATGGCAAACGGGATCTCTGGAATTGATCTTGTTACTGCCCTCGGCAAAGCTGGCTACCTGGCTTCGTTTGGCTCAGGTGGCGTCTCACCTGCAAAATTGACCGAAGCTATATATTCAATTCAGGAACAACTCCCAAATGGTCCTTTCGCGTTCAATCTGATCCACAGCCCCAATGAACCAATCCTCGAACAAAAAGCCGTAGATTTATTCCTGGAACATGGCATCAGGACAATCGAAGCCTCTGCCTTCCTTCGTCTGACACCTACCGTCGTTCAATACAGGGCAGCCGGTTTAGCTGAAGACAAATCTGGAAGACTTGTGATCACAAATAAGGTGATTGCCAAATTATCAAGGCCAGAAGTTGCCATCCAATTCATGAGCCCGGCGCCAGAAAAAATATTGAGGCAGCTGATCGAGGAAGGCAAGATCTCAAGCGAGCAGGCGCAGTTGGCCGCAAGGGTACCCATGGCGGATGACATTACAGTTGAAGCTGATTCAGGCGGCCATACAGACAACAGACCGCTGGTCGGTTTGCTGCCATCCATCCTGGCTCTCAGGAATGAAATGCAGGAGAAATTTGGGTACCAGGATCCTGTCCGGATCGGGGCTGGTGGCGGTATCGGCACGCCAGCATCTATTTTGGGTGCGTTCTCAATGGGGGCAGCCTATGTTGTGACCGGATCGGTTAACCAAGGCTGTGTTGAAGCCAGCACTTCCCAGACCGTAAAAACTGCCCTAGCCCAGGCGGCGGCACCAGATGTGATGATGGCTCCCTCTGCAGACATGTTTGAGATGGGCGTCAAAGTCCAGGTGTTAAAACGGGGAACAATGTTTCCGATGCGTTCCCAGAAATTATATGATACCTATCTTAAATACGAAGGCATCGACCAGATCGAGCCAGAATTAAGGCAGGACCTGGAGACCAAGATCTTTCAAAACGATCTTGATTCAATTTGGGAAGAATGCGAAAAGTTTTTCACTGAGAGAGATCCCGCAACACTCAAAAAAGCCCGGGGCAATCCGAAGCGGAAAATGGCATTGATCTTTCGCTGGTACCTTGGTTTAGCAACCCACTGGGGAATTCAGGGGATACCCGAACGCAGCCTGGATTACCAGATCTGGTGCGGTCCTTCGATGGGTGCGTTTAATGACTGGGCCCGCGGAACCAAACTGGAGGACGCAAAAAACCGGAAGGTTGTTGTGGTCGCTGATCAATTAATGCTTGGCGCTGCCTATCAATTCCGACTCAACCAATTAACGATGCTGGGTATTTCCATCCCAACTGCCTGGAATAGATATCTTGAATCCTGATTCCTTAACAAGATTTCCTGATCAAGGACAGGTCCAGATCTGGACTGCCCGGTTCAGCGACTGGAAATCAAAAATCCCTGAACTTAGAGATCTACTTTCAGCCCGAGAGGTAGTTCGGGTCGAGAGGTTAAAAGTTAGGGTAAAACAAGAACAAGGCATAACCAGTCGGGCATTAACAAGAATTATCCTCTCTTCTTATCTCGATCAACCACCCCCTGATATTCCAATCCAGACATCAAAAACGGGTAAACCGTATCTTGCCAGCTCCGACCTCAGTTTTAATATCTCACACTCTGAAGATATTTTTGTATGTGGGGTAACCAGCGTTCGTCAGATCGGAATTGATATCCAGAAAAACTATCCCATAGACAATATGGACAAAATCATCAGAAATTATTTCAGCGAAGACGAGGGAGAATATCTGAGATCCCGGCCATCAGATCAGCTAACTGGTGATTTCTTTTCGATCTGGACCGCAAAAGAAGCCTTCCTGAAAGCAACTGGCTCGGGTTTTCAAGAATCCCCCACCAGGATCAGCACCCTGCCTGACAGGACTAAGGATGGATATTTCCTGCCTGAGACAGGATCAAATCAGTTGGAATGGAGTTGGAATATATCAACCATTAAGGTCGACCCCGATTACACGGGTGCGATTGCTGTCAACGGTGAGATCCTTGGCATAAATATGACCCACCTGGATCCTGGTGACATTTTCCCCTCTTAACCTTTCGTGGCGCAGATTGTGAAAGGGAGCTTTTCTCAATCGTTCATATCCCGCAGCAGCTGGATCAAAGTCCGGTTGATCAGAACGCCTTTTTTGACATAGTTGTCATAATCAGGTTCATCGGCCTGACCCGCCACCCGTTCTTCCCAGATCTGAATATTGGGTAATCCAGTATTAATTCCCCAGGATTGGGGTGATCCTGGCTGAATGATCAGATCTGTATCCCTCGCTGCCTCTCTAAACAGCTTGCTCAGATAGATTGTCGACTGTTCAGAATAAGCCAAAGTGCCGGTAAAAGCGCTGAGGTCCCCTATTTCAACCCAGATCGCAGGTTTAACCGGATTCGTGTTTAGATAGGGATTACTATTGGTCGGTACTTTGGCAGCCAGTTTGTTCTTCTCAAAGATTCCATATACCATTTCGTAAAATGGTCCCTGGACTCCCTCACCACCCCAGATAATAAATTGGACCGATCGCCTGGGATCCAATTTGTTTTCATTCCAGGTATTCATGATCTCAAGCAGGACTGCTATTTTTGCCAGGTCGTCTTCAGGTATCATTTCCTGCTGGTAATTCCCTAAACCCAGCCCATCAAATGTTGTATAGATCACAACAATTTCATCTGCGTGGTCAAAGTCATAACCACCAATAAAACCAATCGTATTCGGAACATCGACTGTCTCAGGATCTTTGAGTTCCAGCTCCATCAAGCCATTCATCTCCAGCTTCGAGATAAATGTCTCTTTTACTGCCCTATTCATGATTTCATCCCAGTTCTTTCCGGCATCAGCGAAGATCATCCGGGTGACTGAATACGGGATCCGAAAGACCGGGAAGCTGCCCATCTGGCAGTTTTCATCAAACGGATCGATCTTGGCTTCGTACTCTGATAATAAAGGAGCTTGTTCAGATGAAATAACAAGCATGCCCCCAATGCCAAGTTTTTGGAACGCTTCCCAGCTATCGATCCCTACCGCTTCTTCCAGGACCATGACAATCTTCCCACGCAGCTCTTCTCCATATTCTTCAGCTGAATTTTCAAAAGACAATCCGCCTAAGAATACTACTGGAGCTTGAACTTGTCCGGACCCCGCACATCCCTCGCTGAGAAATGAAAATTCATTTCCAAAATGATAACGGTCATTACTACCGATGATCAGGCGGGGTTCAGATTCCGGCCGAACCAGAGTGACCGACAAAGGATAGTAATAATCAGATAACAATACTTCTGACCAGCCGGGTTGAATTTTATACTCGCGGGATTTTTGAATGAGATAGTCAATCAAAGGATTATCTTCAGATTCCCTGGCTACCGCATTAAAGATTTTCAGTTCTTCATACCGGGCAATGACACTTGCTTCACTAAACCCTTCAGCTAACCTTTGGTAGGAGTCTGAGGCATCAGTCACCTGAAATATCATCAAGGAGATTCCAATAAATGCGGCTGATATCAGCAGCATCCGTTTCTTTAGTACAAAAGCAGTGCTGAACGGCCAGGAATCAAAAATCCTCCTTAACCCTTCTCCAAAAGCATTCAACCCCACAATCGTGATAAAAAAAGCAGCCGCGGGACCCAGGATCATGTATGGATGCGTCCTGAGATGAGGTGTGCCCTGGGCAACCAGAGCCCCCCATTCAGGAATCTCGCTGATCTGAACGATCACAGGAGTGAAAGGATCTGCCATAAATCGACTCCCTCCACCGATAAATAAACCCAGAAACCCCAGTTCAGCCACGATCAACAGGATCGACCCCATTTCAAGGAATGAGATGCTCAGCAGGTAGGAAAGTACATTTGGCAAGGCGTGCCGAATGATGATCTGCAGCCTGGTCAGACCCAGGGCCCTGGCAGCATCAACATACATCATTTCTTTGATGCGGATGAACTCACTGCGAACAAGCTGGGAAATCTCAGTCCAGCCCAGAACTGACAGCGAGACAACAAACACCCAGAGTCCTTTTTGAATATTTAGAGCTCTGATCATTAACATGGCGCTTAATAAGAGAGGGATAGAAGTAATTACCACACTAAATTTTCCAACTAGACGATCAAAGCGTGAGCCCTCGGTCCAACCCGAGATCCCGCCTAGAACCAGGCCAAGCAGTACTCTTCCAGCCGTGATAAATAAACAAGATATGAGTGTCACTCTGGCACCGTAGAAAATCAGGCTCAGGATATCGTTGCCGAAAGTGTCGGTGCCGAGAGGATATTCAAGACTTGGGTCAAACGGGGGACTGATCAGCTTATTGATCGTTGTATCAAAGTAAGTAGGAGCTGACCTGGAAGTTATATATGGATCATAGGTGGCAAATCTGGGTCCAAACCAAACAATGACAATTAAAAGCAGGACAATTAACGTACCGAGGACAAAAGGTGGATTAAGAATTCCTCTCCAGGGTACACGCCTTGGTTGAATTTCATCCGCCTGCTCAGAGAATGTCCAGGTCCCTGAGCGGGGATTGATCAGGTACTGGAAGATCCGCATCAATTTGCTCATAACTCTGGCCTCAATCGCGGATCAAGGAGAGGATATAGAAAATTCAACAAATAATTGATCAACTGGATAGTCAAACCCAGTGAGAGGGCAATCGCTACCACCAAACCCATCCGGCCAGCTCTGATACCTTCCAGGAATTGTCTGCCCAGGCCGGGCCAGGCGAAAATCAATTCAACGACTGGAAGGATGCTGATCGAGAATCGCAGAGAGACCCCGATTGCAGTAACAACAGACACCGCCAGGTTTTTCAGGGCATGGACGATGACTGTCCGTGAAAATTTCAAACCCTTGGCATAGGCTGTTCTGATGTATTCTTCCCCCATGATCTCATTCAGATTGATGAAGGTAACCCGGGTGATCTGGGCCAAAGGCCTGGCCGTCAGGATGATCACCGGAATCGCCAGATGCTTAAAATCCCAGGCATAGCCACCCATGCTGACCAGCTGGTTGCCAAAAGTAACGGTATATTTTATTCCCAGATTTTGCAGCAGAACTGCCAAGAAAAAAGAAGGTGCGGATACTCCGAGCAGCGTTAAAACAAGGATCAGGTATTCCCAGCGGCTTTGAGAGGCCACCGCTGCCAGGCCCCCGAAGAGGATACCAAAAACAGCTGCGAATCCTATCGCGATCCCTAATAGACCAAAACTGTTCTTGTAGGATTCCCAGAGAATTACACTTATTTCCCGGTTACCAGATACCATCCGGGTTTGACCCAGGTCAAATTTGGCCAATCCTTCCAGGAACGCCAGACTGCTGGTAGCTGCTTCTTTAGCTGTTTGAAATAGGTGATATCCCGGATCTGGTCCATCCCAGTTGGCAGCCATTTCCAGCCCAAAATAAGTAAAGAAAATAATCGCAGTACAAACCAGGGTGATGGTAACAAGAGTCTGTGCTATTCCCAAACTGATTGATAGGAAGCGTTTCATAGTGTCTGGTCAATGATTTCGAAAGAAGTCAACGGTCGTGATTATAACATTCTGCTGATTTTAGTTCTCTCACAGCGTTAAGACCATTCGAGGGTAGTGGTTCTGAGGTAGTAGCCGGAGGGTATTAAGGGCGTCTTGACAGCAGATACCTGTTATGTGATAATCGCATTACTCCTTGGCCTGCCCCCCTCAGGTCAAGGGGTATTTTTATTCTTTTTTTCAGCTACAATACAAGCAGTCCCAGCCTTTTTATCCAGCGGAGGTCCTATGTGTGGTCGATTTACATTGACTTTGTCCCCGGAGGAACTTCAGGCTGCCTTTCCAAACTTTGGTATCCCTGTCGATCTACCCCCTAGCTATAATATTGCCCCTTCTCAGCCCATTCCCGTTGTTATCAATGATGGCTCAAATCAGCTGGATTTCTACACCTGGGGATTAATCCCAAGCTGGACAAAACCCGATAAATTAGGAAAATACAACCTGATCAATGCCAGGTCAGAAACTGCGGCAGAAAAACCCTCATTCAAATCAAGTTTTCGTCGAAAACGCTGCCTGGTCCTGGCAGATGGTTTTTTTGAATGGAGCAAATCAACAGGTGCAGCAGCGAAAACACCTTATTACATCACGATGAAAGATCAATCTCCATTTGCGTTTGCCGGATTATGGGAGATCTGGAATTCACCGGAAGGTGATGAGCTAAAATCCGCCTGCATCCTGACAACCAAACCTAATCCTGTTGTTAAACCAATTCACGATCGAATGCCAGTCATTCTGCCAGAAAAATCATATACTGACTGGTTGAGTCCGGCTGAAGCCCGACCTGAAGAGCTGCAAAGTCTGCTGACATCCTATCCGGCTGAAGCTATGCAGGCTTATCCTGTCTCAACCTACGTAAATTCACCGAAGAATAATTCTCCTCAATGTATCCAGGCCAGCACTTTCTGATGAATTTATCACCGGATGTTTTTTTAACAAAATCACTGGAGCAATCGAGCTGGGGTATGAAAGCAGCCAGGATCATGGCTGCTTCGCTGGCAGCTGTTGATCCGGGAAAAATTTTAATTGAAAACCTGATCGTGCTGGATAATAAGCTCCAGGTAAAAGAAGAAATATTTAACCTGGACGAATTTCAGCGAATATTCATCCTCGCTGTTGGAAAAGCAGGTTTACCGATGGGTTTAGCTGCAGCCAAAATTCTGGGCAGTTCCCTTGAGCAAGCATTCATTCTAACCAAACCCGCAGAGCTAAACGAGATCGGGGATCTTCCCGGGAATTTTCAGGTCTATTATGGTGGCCATCCAATACCCGATCAAACCAGCATCAGCTCAACCACCAAGATCCTTGACCACCTCTCCAATCTAACCCCGCAGGATCTAGTCTTGGTCTTAATATCAGGTGGTGGGTCTGCGTTATTGACCTACCCTGCCCAGGGGATTAGCCTGGACCAGCTCCAACGGACCAATCAGGCCCTGTTAGAATCCGGGGCTGCTATCCAGCAAATAAACATTATCCGCAAACATCTCTCTCGTGTGAAGGGAGGACAGTTATCCAAAATTTTATCGCCTGCAACAATCATATCCCTGGTTCTCTCGGATGTAATGGGCGACCAGTTGGATATGATCTCTTCCGGTCCTACAGCTCCTGACAATTCAACATTCCAGGATGCCCTTTCAATTATCCACCAGTATGATTTATCTGAAAGATTAGATCAGCCAGTTCTGGATTACCTAGAAGCCGGATGCCGGCAGGATAAATCTGAAACACCCAAATCGGGTGATCCCATATTTGATCAAACCTGGAATTTCATAATTGCCTCCAATCAAAATGCGGTTGATGGTGGATTGCAGCAAGCCATCCTGGAGGGTTTTAATGCCATTGTTCTCCCGGAAGCGATGATTGGCGAAGCTAAACTGCTAGGCCGCACTCTAGTGCATGAATTATTACTAAGATCCAGGACGGATACCCGTCCTGCCTGTTATCTCGCTGGCGGTGAGACAACTGTCACGTTACCTGAATCACCCGCACCGGGAAAGGGAGGCAGAAATCTTGAGTTGGCTCTCAGCACCGTCAAAGAACTGGCGAATGTCCAAGATGCATGTATAGTTACTCTAGCTACTGATGGAGAAGACGGGGTCACGGATGCCGCTGGCGCTGTCGTTACGGGCGAAACATATCTGCGTGGTATGAAACTCGGTAATGACCCTGATGATTTCCTGTCCAGGCATGATTCATACTCCTATTTTCAGGCACTGGATGATCTAGTGATGTCCGGACAAACCCAGACAAATGTCAATGACCTATTCTTTCTATTTTTAATGTGAGGATCCTCATGTCAGAAAAACCAATCGTACTCCTGACCCAGCATCTACCTGAAGAGTGGATTGGCAGCAGCCTGGACAACTACGAGGTGATCATTGGTGAGACCAGTTCCCGGGGTATTGACCATTTATTATCCCCTTACCTGGAACGGGCATCAGGAATTATCAGCCTCCTGGATGATCCTCTGCCGGGTGAAATTATCGATCAGGCCAAAGCCCTGAAAGTGATCAGCAATATGGCTGTCGGTGTTGATAATATTGACGTCAAAACCTGCACACGCCGTGGTATCCCTGTTGGGCATACACCGGGTGTGCTCACGGATGGCACGGCAGATCTGACCTTAGCCTTGTTATTGGCTGTCTGCCGCAAGATCGGGTCTGCAAGTGAAGATGCCAGAAATGGCCGCTGGAAAAACTGGGATCCGACTGGATGGCTTGGGGTAGATATTAAGGGCGCAACAGCAGGAATAGTAGGTCTGGGAAAGATAGGATCTGCAGTGGCAGACCGCCTGGTAGCATTTGGCGCCCATTTGCTTTTTACCAACAGAAGCCCTTTGCCAGACAAGGAAACGCAGTACAAGGCAACCCAGGTTTCACTGGATGAACTGCTCAGAAACAGTGATATCATTTGCCTGCATGTTCCCCTTACCACTGATACAACAGATCTGATCAATGAGGAAGCATTCAAAAAAATGAAACCAGGCGTGATCCTGATCAATGCCGCGAGAGGGCCTGTTGTCAATACCAGGGATTTGACAACAGCCCTTGAAACAGGCAGGATCCGGGCAGCTGGCCTGGATGTCACTGATCCGGAACCACTTCCTCCTGATCATCCGCTCTACCAGCTTGAGAACTGTTTGATCACACCGCACATCGGGTCTGCAACCTACAATACCCGGAAAACGATGGCTGGAATCGCAATTAGAAATCTAATAGCTGGGATCGAAGGTCAGCCGCTGCCTTTCTGCGTAAATCCGGAAGTGCACAACTGATCTTAATCAATCTATTGCTGCCTCCTGACAGGGTCCTTTCCTGCTGAAGACTGGTTTTATTTCTTCCGATCCAACCTTCCTTGGGGAAGAATCCAGCACCGCTCTTAATTCCAGAGCTGATCCATAACATAATAAGGATATTTATACCCCTACAAAATGAGGGAAGTTATGCTAAACTATTAGAAAATTTTTTTACTCTCCGGGAGACATATTGGCAATCATTACGCGTCAACGAATCCATGTCAGTGTAGCGATAGAGGGAACAACCGGCTCATCATATCTTGCTGAGCTTGGCCAAATTTATGGACCTGAGCATGTGCTGGTATATAGGCACACCGAAAAAACATTTATCCGTTTAAGTGAACTTCCTTACAGCCCTGCCAAATCCATCCTCATCAAAGGAAAAGAAATCCTCGGAATTACACCTTTCTTTAATCAATCCAATTCTGACAAACCAGGAAATGCTGACCAGCGGCGTTCGTATGCTCGCAAGGACTTACCCGCGGATACGGCAGCGGTCTACGGATTATTTACTCCAGAATTTTTAAAAGGAGTGCTAGAAAACCCCTTTATCAGCATCATTCTTAAAGATCCGCTGGAGAGGATGATTACCCTCTACAACGACTGGATAACATCTAAAGGCGAAACAGAATGGAGAACTACCTTACCATTCGATAAATCAATCAATTTTTCAGCCTTTGCAACCAACGAATTATTCATCAATTTTCAATCAAAATGTCTTGGCAGCAGACGATTGGGAGATTTTGATCTGGTTGGTATCGCTGAATGCCAGGATGGCTTTATCGCGCAGCTGAAAAACAAAGATTGGACAGGTTACCTGGACCAGAAACCTCACCGGATCCAATTCAACAAGGCAAAATATCGGAATCTGGAAATCACACCAGAGTTCCTGGAACATTTCCAGTCTGCTGCATCATCTGGATTATTCTATCTATCAGCAGGCCAAAGAATTCATCGGCTATTGTTAAAAATCAAGACTAATTCCCCTGATATTAATTAAAAAACCGCTGAAATCAGCGGTTTTTGAGTCGGGGCGGTCGGATTCGAACCGACGGCCTTTGCAACCCCATTGCAACGCGCTAGCCGGACTGCGCCACGCCCCGAACGACATGCATTATAGTGCTTAGAACGAAATCTGGCAAGACATTATATCCAGGGTAGATCAGCTAATTGGATAGTTATAGACCTGCCAGCGTTTGTAAATCTCTGCCCCTAATTTTTCAGCAGTTAGGATCGAGGTTGGGTTATCGGCACTTGTGATGGACATGTCGACCCACTCGTAATCTTTGGAGACAGCCCTGTTTAGCAAACCATCCATCAACAATACAGCTACACCACGATTCCAATATTCGGGCAGGACCAGCACACTTTTTACAGTCAAGCTTTTTGGTCTGGCTGTTTTTAATAGCCATGCTAAATGGAGCGTATCCCAAGGATATCTCAAACCGTTGACATTGATGAAGATTTCATTGAGATTATCCACGCCTGGTAAAAAACCTACAACCTCTCCCTCAACTTCCGCAAAGAGAATCATTGCTGGATCAGCGATGGTCTTAAATGGACCAAGGAAGGATTCCAGGGCATCTCTATGCCAGCCTATGTGATCGTCAAGATGAGCCAGGGCCTTGTTTAATAACGTATGAACGTTGTCAATTTCATCCTGCCAGTTATCAAATCTGGCTTCCCTGATAGTAATTCTTTCCTGCTTCCTTAAGCGGTCTGCCAAACGCCTCAATCTTTCAAATGTAGGATTCTCATGCAATTGAATTCTGAGAGCGACATTCTGGGCCCGGGCGGGTTTGAATCCATAGCGAATCCATAAATTCCTGATAGTATCCTGGCGTATGTCCGCACATCAAAGCCGGCGGTTCGTCACGACCATCAACCAATACACCATAACTATCTTCATAGTCCAGGTTCCACGGACCATACAAGATCTCCAATCCCTTCTGTTTGCCCCAGTTGCGGGCTTGTTCGATCAGCGCGCTAAATACCTCATAGTCCTCGATATACTCCAGGAAACCAAAGATGCATTCCTTTTTTCCCCGGAATTGATTGGTAGGTGGATCCTCCCCAACACAGATCGTCCCGCAAATTTTGCCGTTCTTATAAGCCAGAAAGAATTCTGCCTGTCCACGTTCGAAGAATACTCCCTTCTTGGGATGGATAACATTCATTTTTTCAGGAAGAAGCGGAGGTACCCAGAGCGGATCATCTTGATAGACTTTCCAGGGAAAAATCAGCAGGCGGCGCCTGTCTAGATGACTGACTACTTTCTTGATCATGACCGACATCAATCACTTCCTTGCTGGATTCCTAATCCACAGGTCGCGGCAGCTCTCCGATCTTGAGTTCAGCGACGATCTTTAGAAAATCCTCTCGTTCCAGCGGATATTTATAGGCGATAGAATATTCCCAAAGCCAATAAGATTGCCGGAATGGGTCCGATCACCAATTTTATGCCGTTGACTGCTTCCTGACTCTGCTGAAGAACATTTGGCTGATACCCCGTCAGTTCCAGGATCGGGCCAATAAATGTAACCGACAACGCAGAAGTCATTTTTCGAGCCAGCGTTGTCATGCTGTAAAACATACCTTCATGACGCTCTCCCGTCTGATACTCATACCACTCTATCGCATCAGGCAGAATAGCCCACGGAAGCACATGAGCCGCAGCAACACCAATCCCGGCCATTGAACACAGGACCAATATAATAGCCAATGGTGTTGATGGTCCAAGAGATGATTAAAACCAGCTGGACCACTGCCCAGAAGGCGATGCCGAACATATAGGCGTACCTTTTGCTCCAGCGCTTTGAAACCCAGTTCCAGATCGGTAGGGCAAACATTGCTATCACAAAAATTGTGGCCATGATCAGATCATTCTGCGATTCACGCTCGACGACATACCTGACATAAAATAACAAACTTGACTGCAGCATATCTACTGAGATCCAGGTTGCGAGGAAGATTCCCAATCCAAATCGGAATGGCACATTCTTCCAGACTGATTTTAGTGATTCCCAGAGTGTTGGTTTTTCCAGATCGACAAAATCCTCCCTTTCTTCAGTTCCAAAAAAAGTGATCAACATCGGCAGAGCTGATATCAACCCAAATATAGCCCCCATCAAGAGGACTTTGGAGGCATTTTCCGGGGCAAATGAACCGACGATGATCAATGGGACAGTAAAGGCCAGTAAGCTTCCCAAAATCGAGAAGAACATGCGGTAGCTCGTCAGGGATGTTCGTTCATCATAGTCTGACGTCAGCTCTGGTGTGAGAGCAAAGTAAGGCATATAAAGCATAGTTGCTGAGGCTTCAAATATGATGTAGGCAACCGAATAATATATGACCAGGGCTGCTGTTCCTTCAAAAGCGGGTCGATACCAGAGCATTGTAAAAGTGAGTGCCAGAGGAAGGGCTCCAAAAAGAGGTATGGCCTCCTCCTGCCCCATCGGGTTCTGGTCCGGTCTGATATATATCCGAAAATCGGATCATTTACAAAATCCCAGATCTTTCCGATGCCGATCGGGATGGCCGCGATAGCCGGCCTGAGTCCCACAACTTCGATCATGAAAAAACAGGAAATATACTCCCAGGATTGTACTGGTCAAACTGAAACCGATATCTCCGGCACCATACATGATTTTCTTTTTGGGGGATAATTTATCCATCCATGAATAATTCCTTTCTTAAGTTTTTCCAGTTGATCGGATAAACATGGCATTACTGGCAGGTATCGTGGTCAGCGGAGATGAGAAATAAAATCCAATCTTAAACGCATAGATTCCATCAGCCCGAAATGTCATCAACACCTGTCAGTAGAAAAAAATATTAACAGCACAGATGGTATGACCAAAAGGGTCAGCTCTTAGTTTTAATTCGGGATTATTAATAACTGGATTAATTGTATCCCATCCGCCTCTAGAGGTGGATTTATTCTGTTCAGTGTCCCTGCGTCTTGACATTCTGACTTTTATTTGTTACGCTTAGACTACCAAACGGTCGGTAGGGAAGCATATCTATGACCAGGGAAGAAATCCTCCAAGCAGCCGCTCTCATATTCCAGGAAAAAGGCTACCATGCTGCCTCGATGCAGGACATTGCAGAGGCTGTAGAGCTGAAAAAGGGCAGCCTCTATCATCATGTAGACAGCAAACAGGAAATCCTGTTGGCACTGCTGGATGAAGCCCTGGAAATGATCGTCGACCGACTGGATCAAATTAATCGCCAGGACCTTTCCCCAGACGCTGAAATTACGGCAGGCGATGCGTTCCTATCTATCTTTTCTGGCTGATAATCGTTCAATTGCCTCAGTGCTTCTGCTTGAGTACCGCTCCCTGGAACCAGAATTAAAGGAATTGCACATCCCCCGCAGAGATCAGGTTGATCGAATCTGGCAAGAAATCCTGACCGAGGGGATTTCGCAGGGAATTTTTCACGAAGCTCAACCTGCCTTGATCACCAAAGCCCTGGTTGGAGTCCTCAACTGGACAATCACCTGGTACCGGGAAGATGGGGCCCTTTCACCAGCAGAGATAGCTGATCATTTTTCTAGATCTGTTCCTGGCTGGATTATTGACCCAATTAACCCATGCCCAGGATTAACTAGATCACGAGAGATTATTATTTGCCTGATATCTGATCAGGTAGGTTTTGAAAAATACCAACAATCTAATCCGTTCCGTAGCAAAATAAATCTGGAGGCGAACTATGTATTCTTTTACTCCAACCGAAGAACAGCAAATGCTGCTAGATGCAGTAAAAAGGTTTGCTGAGGGAGACCTGCGACCTGCGGCAAGGGAAGCAGATGAAAAAGCTTCTCTGCCGCCCAAGTTAATAGAAAAGGGTTGGGAGCTTGGTGTCCTTCAGGCTTCGATTCCTGAAGCCTACGATGGTTTTGGAGAGTACTCCTCCCTGACGGGAGTCCTGGCAGCTGAAGGCTTAGCCTATGGAGATCTTGTCGAGCGCTCTGGCAGTCATGACCCCGAATCTATTTGTCCTGCCAATCCTCCTGGCTGGATCCGAAGAACAAAAAAAGGAGTTCATTCCACCAGTTATTGAGGCTGGAGTGGAAAGCATACACTTCAGCCCTGATCGAACCTGTGTTTGATTTTGATCCATTAAATTTGAGCACAACTGCCTCAGCAAAAGGAGACTCCATCATAATTAATGGAGAAAAGACATACGTCCCTTTTGCTGCTGAAGCTGAAATGATCCTGGTATATGCCAACCAGGATGGCAAAACTCAGGCATATATTCGTTCCCCGGGATGCCGAAGGGCTTGACTATTGGAGAACGACAAAAGACTCTGGGTTTGAATGCTCTCCCGCTTTATCCAGTGATATTGGATAAGGTCAAGATTTCCGCAAGCCAAAGATTGAACGGATCTGACGGCCATGAAATGGATCAAATCATGGCGAGCTGGCATGTATCGCTTGGCTGCCCTGGCTGTTGGCCTCGCTCAATCTGCATTTGAATACGCCGTTGAGTACGCCAAAGACAGGGAGGTGTTTGGAGTCAAAGTAGCCCAGAAACAAGCTATCGCCTTCATGCTGGCAGAAATGGGAATGGAGATCGAAGCAACCAGATTATTGGCCTGGGAAGCTGCCTGGATGCTCGATGAAGGTAAGGAAGAGGCATTCAAACACGCTTTCCTGGCCTATCATGGAGCTGTGGACATGGTGATGA
Source organism: uncultured Chloroflexia bacterium (assembly GCA_963751575.1). Taxonomy (GTDB): domain Bacteria; phylum Chloroflexota; class Anaerolineae; order Anaerolineales; family UBA11858; genus B10-G9. Next base: position 1,343,466 of record CAVVUX010000002.1, read on the forward strand.
TGGTCACCGACCAGTCCGTTCAGATCCTGGGTGGTCATGGTTATATCCGCGAACACCCGGTTGAGATGTGGATGAGGAATGGAAGAGGATTTTCCACTTTTACCGGCCTGGCAATGGTTTAATTCCCAATTCCAACTAGCTTTAGATCCGGCGGCTGGTCCCCGACCTCTACCGGTCAAGTTTAAGGAGAAAGATCATGATTAGTTTTGAAATGCCCAAACCCCTGGTTCAAACCCGTCGTGTAGTGGAAACCGTCGCAGAGAATATGATGCGGCCGGTCTCTCGTGAGATGGATGATAACGAACACGAAATCCCCTGGGCCTATATTCAATTTATGCACACTGCCACCAAGGCCTTGGGCAGTTCGTCGATGTCCCCAGAAGACGCACCAAAAGAAACGGATCCCGAAAAGGAAAAAACGACCTCCGATCAATTACCAGCGGTTGATGGTGATGGTTGAGATGTTATCGTGGGGGGATGCTGGAATCTATCTCTGCACACCAGGTGGAATGCTCGGTGCGGCAGCAGTCGGTGCAGCAGGTACACCGGAACAGAAAAAGCGCTTTCTGAGCCGCTTTAAAGGCAAAGAACCGGTCTTTGATGCCATGGCAATGACAGAGCCGCAAGCCGGTTCTGATACCTCTGCTATCAGAGCCACAGCAGTTCTGGACGAAAAAACCAAAGAATGGATTTTAAACGGCGAAAAGATCTTTGTCACTGCCGGAAACAAAGCCTTAGTAGACTCTAAAGGTTTCATTGTCGTCTGGGCCAGTCTGGATCTGGAAGCGGGTCGGGCAGGCATCCGCTCCTTCGTCATTGAAGCCGATACTCCTGGCTGCAAAGTCACCAAGATGGAAGAAAAATTAGGTATTCGGGCCAGTGATACAGTGTCGATCGTCATGCAGGATTGCCGGGTCCCATATGAAAATATCCTGGGGTCCCCTACGATTGAAAAAAGCACCGAAGGCTACAAAGGTGCGATGGAAACCTTTGATGCAACCCGACCCATTGTTGCAGCGTCTGCGCTGGGTGTAGCCCGGGCAGCCCTGGAGTTTGTTCATGAAAAAATTGCCGAAGAGGGAATCGTGGTCCGTTACGGCCTGCCCCGCCAGAAAATGACCAATTTGGAGCGGGAAATCATCGATATGGAAACTCAGCTCAGAGCCGGTTGGCTGCTGACAGTCAAAGCACTCTGGATGGCTGATAACAAAAAATCCAATGCCTTGATCGCTTCCATGAGCAAGGTCAAAGCTGGCAAGGTAGCTACGATCATCACCCAGAAAGCGGTCGAGATCATGGGCCCCCTCGGCTACAGCAGGGAATTCTTACTCGAAAAATGGTTCCGGGATGCAAAGATCAATGACATTTTTGAAGGAACAGGCCAGATCAACCTGTTGGTAGTCGCCCGCAATATCCTGGGATACCGGGGAAGTCAATTGCGCTAACCTCATTCAAATACACTCCCTCCAGGAGGAGATGAATATGAAATATCCTATCAATCAAGCTGTGGTTATTGGATCCGGAACTATGGGAGCAGCAATTGCTGCCCACCTGGCAAATGCTGGGATCGGGGTTGTACTGCTGGATATCGTACCCTCAAAATTGACCGACCAGGAAACTGCTGAAGGCAAATCCCTTAATGATCCGGAAGTTAGAAATCGGATAGTAAATCAGGGATTGACATGCTGCGATCAAATCAAATCCAGCCAGTTTTTATTCTGAAACAGCTGCCGGCCTGGTCAAGGTCGGAAACCTGGAAGATGATTTTGAATTAATCAAAGATGCGGATTGGGTGATAGAAGTTATCATCGAAAATCTGAAGATCAAACAGGATCTGATGAAAAGGATCGATAAGATCCGCTCAGAACGTACGATTATCAGCACCAACACATCCGGGATTCCTGTGACTTCCATCGCAGATGGAAGGTCAAAAGGATTTCCGCGAACATTTTCTTGGTACCCATTTCTTCAATCCACCCCGGTATTTGAAGCTAGTTGAAATCATCCCCACCAGCGACACTCTGGATGAGGTGGTTGCCGATCTGAGCCATTTTTCAGAATACCGGCTTGGCAAAGGTGTTGTGCTCTGTAAAGATACCCCGAACTTCATCGCCAACCGGATGGGTTTTGGCAGCGGTGCATTTTCAATGGACTATATCCTGAAGAATAATTATACGGTCGCAGAAGTCGACAGCATTACTGGTCCATTGATCGGCCGACCTAAAACTGCTACCTTCCGACTCCTGGACCTGGTCGGTCTGGATGTCTGGAAGCACGTTGGGGCAAACCTGGTTGATGCCCTGCCCGATGACGATCAAGGCAATGCCGTACCTGCAATCTGAACCTGCAAACCAATTGATCAGCGATATGGTCGAGAAAGGCTGGCTGGGCAATAAATCCCGGCAGGGTTTTTATAAACAGGTCTTATGTGGATGGTAAAAAAGAGTTTTGGGCTCTCAATCTGGAAAGTATGGAGTATGAAGCAGCTGAAAAAGTCCGCTATGAATCAGTTAGCGCCGCCCGCGGGATTGAAGATCTTGGTGAAAGGATCAGGAAACTGCTGGAGGGTGATGATCGGGCAGCAGATCTGGCCCGGGCCATGCTGCTCCAGGGCTTATCGTACGCCTCACACTGCGTTCCAGAGATTGCCGATTCAGCAAAACCGATCGATGATGCCATGCGCTGGGGTTTCGGCCATGAGGCTGGTCCTTTCGAGATCTGGGATGAACTCGGGCTCGAGAATACCGCGGTTGAAATGAAAGAAGCGGGTTTTCCAGCTGCAGCCTGGGTAAATTCGATGATCAAAAGCGGGAAGACCAGTTTTTATCAGCGTGATGGAAAAACAAAACAAGCCGTTTATGATCCTGTCCAGAAGAAATATATTCCTATCCCATCCTCTTCACAGCATCTCAGACTGGATGTGATCAAAAATGAAAAAACGCGCCTGCTGTCCCGCAATACAAGCGCTTCGCTGGTCGATCTGGGAGATGGTGTCGCCTGCCTGGAATTTCAGACCAAAATGAATTCAATTGATGATGATACGCTCAATATGATGACCACAGCTCTGGATTATGCCCTTGAACATGACCTGAGGGGATTGGTCATCGGCAACGACGCAGATAATTTCTGTGCAGGAGCAAATCTATTTGGTGTTGTTATGGCATCCCAAAATGGCATGTGGGATGAGCTCGACAAATTAGTCCAGAAGCTCCAAAATATCAACATGCGGATGCGCTACTTCCCCAAACCTGTGATTGTCGCCCCGGCCGGGCTGGCATTGGGTGGTGGATCGGAGATCATCATGCATGGTTCCCGGGTGGTTTCGGCGGCAGAGCTATATGCAGGTCTGGTGGAAGTTGGTGCAGGAGTCATCCCGGCAGGTGGAGGAACCAAGGAAATGGTTCGCCGGATAATCAACCCTGCGATGCGAACAAATAATGTTGTCGTGTTCCCGTTCCTGGAACGGCTCTTTACCCAAATCGGACAGGGTGAAGTTGCTAAAAGCGCTCTGGAAGCCCAGGAGATGGGGATCTTGGGCCCCTGTGACAGGATTATTGTCAATAGGGACCATTTACTTGCAGAAGCCAAAAGAGAAGTCCTGCACCTGGATGAATCTGGATACCGACCACCCCCACCAGAGAAAATTTATGCAGCCGGTAGGGATGCCCTGTCCGGTTTGAAAGCAGGATTACACAACTTCCTGGAAGCCGGTTTGATCACTGAATACGAGGGAGTGATCGGCAGCAAACTCATTCATGTCATGACAGGTGGAAACCTATCGAGGGAGAGCTGGATGAGTGAGAGTTATTTCCTGGACTTGGAAAGGGAAGCTTTCCTTGCTTTGTGTGGTGAAAAGAAAACCCAGGAGAGAATGTGGCACCTGCTGCAAAAGGGCAAGGTATTAAGAAATTAACCGGATTAGCTCAGGGACCAGAGAGCTTTCGAGCTGAAAACTGAGACCTGCAGTTTGTTATGCTAAGGAGATTCAGATGAAAATATCCCATGACCCCAAACGTGATCCGGTAATTGTCGCGGCGGCTAGAACCCCGGTTGGAAGGGCAAAGCGGGGAACTTTGGCAACAGTAAGATCGGAAACTATGGCATCCGAGGTTATCAAAGATCTATTAGTCCGGGCAAACGGATTTGACCCTGCCCTGCTTGATGATCTGATCATTGGCTGCGCATTTCCTGAAGGCGAACAAGGCATGAATTTAGCCCGGCAAATAGGCTTTAGAGCAGGGTTACCCGTAGAAGTTCCTGCCGAAACAATCAATCGTTTCTGTTCCTCTGGTGTGCAGAGCATTGCTCATGCAGCCCAGGCGATTAGTGCCGGCTATCTGGATATTGCAATTGCCGGTGGTGTTGAATCGATGTCTATGGTTCCGATGACCGGATATAAATTCAGCCCGGATTCCATCCTGGCCGATGAATATCCCCAGGCATACACTCAAATGATCATCACTGCAGAAAATGTTGCTGAACAATATAAGATCAGCAGGGAAACCCAAGACGAATTTGCTTTTCAATAGCCACCAAAAGGCCCTCTCAGCTATTAACTCAGGTCGTTTCGATCCAGAAATAACCCCTCTTGATGTAAGGATTGAAACGGCGGATGGTATTCAAGAAATCAGGTTTTCGAGAGATGAAGGCCCAAGAGCGGATACCACCCTCGAGAAATTATCTAAACTTCGCCCTGCATTTAAATTGAATGGTTCAGTAACAGCAGGAAACGCATCCCAGATGTCGGATGGTTCAGCGGGGGTTCTGATCATGTCCCTGGAAAAAGCCAGAGAGCTGGGTTTAAAACCCCTGGCTCGTTTTGTCTCGTTTTCAGCCGGGGGGGTTCCACCGGAAATTATGGGTCTAGGACCAATTGCTGCGGTTCCCAAAGTACTCGATAGAACCGGACTAAAATTGAAAGATATCCAGTTGATAGAGCTTAATGAAGCATTTGCTTCTCAGGCTGTTGCTGTGATAAGGGAACTTAAATTCCGGGATGAAATCGTGAATGTCAATGGCGGCGCAATTGCACTGGGTCATCCACTGGGCTGTACCGGGGCAAAACTAAGCGTCCAGCTAATTTATGAATTGAAAAGAAGAGATCTTGAATTTGGTTTGGTAACCATGTGCATCGGGGGAGGCATGGGCGCAGCTGCAATATTTCAAAATTTGGAAGAGTAAGAATTAACAAGGAGAATAAGATGGCTGAATACACTGTGAAAGAACTTGTTTTCAATCACGAAAAAGCTTTCATGCCCGAAAAAGCAGCAGGTCTGGAAGCTGTGATCCAATATCATCTGACCGGCGAGGAAAGTGGGGATTATATCATCACCATCTCAGGAGATAAATGCAAGGTTGCCGAAGGGATTGCGGAAGATGCAGTTATGAGCATGACTGCCGATGGACAGTATTTTCGGGATGTCCTTCTAGGCAAGGAAGACGGAATGAAGGGATTTATGGATGGAAAGCTCCAATTGGCCGGTGATCTTAATCTGGCCATGAAATTAACAAGTTTCTTTAAGATGGGCGGATAAAGATTGAGTATCCGACCCCATTCAAATTCAATAATCAACTAGGACCTTATATTTGAGCTGAAAAGTAAAGCTCAGATCGATTTTCAGGCAGCTGCTCTCGCAGCTGCCTGTTCGTTATTCTCTGCATTACCCCTCGATCTGAACTCCCCAACTCAACATTATTTGAACAAATCCGGGCAAAATTACACCAACTTAGTATCAATTTTGAACAAAGTTTACATGGTTTAAAACTATACTTAAGACATGTCTGATAAACAGGTACTTCACCGGACAATCTGCCCTTCCTGCCGAAAAATCATCGATCTTGATCGAAGATATAAACGGTTGGAAATAATCCTTTGTCCCTTCTGCAAACTGGAACTTGAGGTTGTGCGGGAGTCTCCCCAGGTGGTTGATTTCCCTCTTAAAACCGTCCAGTCAAATTCAGGCCAAAAATTAAACAGACTTTGATTAAGGAGTTCCAACCATGATTAGTTATCGCACGAAACACAAGAACAGCAAACCCCCAAATACATCTAAGAAACAATCCCCCTGGCGAATTGCCCTCATTGCCAACCTAAAAGATGAAATTGAACCAGGCGCAGAGGAGCCTCCTGACGCTGGTTCTGAATTTGATACTCTCAAGACAATTGAATATATAGCTTCTGCCCTCGAATCTGATGGTCATTCTGTCCACTTCTTGCAGGCTGATCACACTCTACCCGAAGCAATCACCAAAATTCAACCCCAAATCTGTTTTAATATCGCCGAAGGCGTCAGTGGAGACGGCCGAGAAGCCCAGGTCCCTGCTCTTTGTGAATTGATGGGGATACCCTACACTGCATCCCGGGTGGTCGCCAATTCCATTGCCCTCGATAAAACACTTTGTAAAAAAATCTGGAAAGATGCCGGGCTGCCGACAGCAGGTTTTTATGAAATTTCAAAACTAGCGGATCTTGACCGGGTCGATTTGCCCTTCCCTCTTTTTGTTAAACCAGCCCGGGAAGGTTCCGGAATGGGAATATCCGGTAAATCTATCGTCCGAAACCAATATGAGCTGGTCAAAGAAGCTAGCTATATCCTGGAATTCTACCGGCAACCAGCACTGGTGGAAGAATATCTTCCCGGCCGGGAATTTACAGTAGGATTCATTGGAAATCCCGGTTCGTCAGCCCATCAGCGCCAACCCCTGATCTATGACCAGAGCGGCTATCACTGGCTGCCGATCATGGAGATCGATTCGGGGTCAAGCATCAGCCCGGCTGTTTACAGTCATGCAGCCAAATCGATCGATATCGGTGATGAGGGCGCTCCGGATTATCTCTGCCCGGCTGATATTTCTCCAGAGCTTCAAGATCAGCTGATCCTGCTCACAAAACAAGCCGCTGAGGCCTTGAATGTTTGTGACGTTTCCCGAGTCGATATCCGTCTCGGATCCGATCAACGTCCATATTTGATGGAAATCAACACTTTGCCTGGCTTGAATCCTGAGTTAAGCGATCTTTGCCTGATGGCAGACGCAGAAAACCTGAATTATCAAATCTTGATAACGGAGATCCTGTATCTTGCAGCGGAGCGCTTTGGATTGCAGCTACCTGTCAAAAACTACCAGGAATCGACATTAATTACCCTGCCAACTTACCAGTTTCAGCATTCTGAGGAAATTTTAATTTCCCAGATGACCTAATCCACAAGGATAAAGGCAGATTTTATGAAAACCGAAAACACTAATCTTCAAGATCAACTCGATCAGCCTCCTGGCCCTACCAGGAAATCTCTCTGGGAACTCCAGTCTGATCCCCGCTGGCATGATTGGCGCTGGCAGCTTTCCCATCTCCTCAGCACTAAAGATGACTTCTCGGAACTACAGTTAACAGAGGAAGAAATCCAGGCTTTTGATTCATCCGGGATGTTCCGCGTGGGAGTCACACCATATTTTGCGAGCCAAATCGATCCGAATGATCCCAATTGCCCCATCCGCCGCCAGGTGATCCCAACAGCGGCTGAGGGCAGGGTATCCCTGGAAGAAATGACTGATTCTCTGGGAGAGGACAGCCATTCACCCGTGCCAGGTCTCGTTCACCGCTATCCTGACCGGGTCTTGATGCTTATCAATACCCAGTGTGCGAGTTTCTGCAGGTTCTGCACCAGAAGCCGTCTGGTGGGTGATTCTCATCACCAATTCAGTCACAAAGATTATCAGCAGCAAATAGACTATATCGCTGCCAATCCCGTCATCCGGGATGTGCTTCTTTCTGGAGGTGATCCGCTGATCCTTCCTCCAGCTGTACTGGAAAGCATCCTGCAGCGGCTGAGAGCGATCCCCCACGTTGAAGTGATCCGGATTGGATCCAGAGTTCCAGTGTTCCTCCCGATGAGGATAGATGCTGAACTTTGCAGAATGCTCAGCAAATTTCATCCACTTTGGATGAATATCCACTTTAATCATCCGAAGGAGATTACTCCCGAGGTGAGGGATGCCCTAACACTTCTCGCAAATGCCGGCATACCGCTTGGCAGCCAAACAGTCCTCTTAGCTGGCATCAATGACTGCCCCCAGGTAATGAAAAATTTATTTCACGACCTGGTCCAGAATCGTGTCCGGCCATACTACATGTACCAATGCGACCTTGTTCCCGGAACCAGTCATTTCAGAACTCCAGTCGGAACTGGTATGCAGATCATGGAAAATCTCCGAGGGCACACTTCTGGTTTCGCAGTTCCTACTTTCGTGATCGACGCCCCGCAAGGCGGTGGAAAGGTACCAATTGCCCCGCAGTATCTGATCAGCCAATCTGATCAATCCGTAGTAGTTCGCAATTACGAAGGTTTGATAACTGCCTATGCGCAGCCTGAGACATATTCAAACCACAATTCAGCCAACTGCCCTGCCTGCATGAACGCTGACAAGACAGACCAGAAAGGGGTTGCCGCCTTGCTGAGCAAGGAAAAACGATCCATCGTTCCCCGGGATTGGGATACTTCTCATCAACGCTCTGTCCCGCTCCCAGAGAATCTGCAGGTCCAGGTTAAGGTCGCCAAAAATGGTAAAGTAACGACGACCAAACCCCAAAGCCTGCCTGATTTCAAGTCGTTTTCCCCGAAATCAAAAAGAAGATGATCTCTTTGAAAGATTTCCGGGGAGCGGTTGTGCTTTACAATGATTCCCAGCAGCTGATCAAAGGCCAATCCCTGGACTTGATCGCGGATCAAGGTGTTGTAAAGTGCGCCCAAGTAGTGTCTCAAGCCCTCAACAACCAGGGGGTGGAGACTTTTCTGGCACCAATCACTGCAGATGCAGAAAACATCCTGACCGCTTATGATCCTGGCGAATACCCGATTTTCAACCTCGCTGAAGGACTGGGAGGCAGGTTATTCGAGGAAGCCAGAATAGCCTGGCTTCTGGAATCTTCCGGATATTATTTTACGGGCTCCGGGGGGCAGGCGATTGCCCTCTCCACCAATAAAGCCCAGACTAAATCTCTCTTGCGGCGAGAAGGTCTGGAAACACCAGCCTGGTGGCTGTTTCACTCACCTGATGATGTTTCCCTGGAGCATCACTATCCATTCCCCCTTTTTGTGAAACCTGTCGCAGAGGATGCCAGCATAGGGATCGCCAACGATTCTGTGGTCACAGATTATAATTCCCTCCGGGAACGAGTAGCCTTCGTGCTCGAACACTACCACCAGTCAGCACTGGCGGAAGAATTTATAGATGGCCGGGAATTTAACGTAGCTGTCTGGGGTGACCCTCTTCAATGCCTACCCCTGGCGGAGATAGATTTTGGAAAGTTCTCTGAACCAGAAGAAAAAATAGTTAATTACTCAGCCAAGTGGCTGGAAAATACATTCGAGTTTCAGCATACACCTGCAATCTGCCCGGCAGATGTAAGTCCGGAGCTCAGGAAGCTGCTGACAGATACTGCGTTAAAAGCAGCCAACCTGATCGGTGCTGAAGGTTATGCCCGGGTTGATCTCAGGATCGACCAGGCTGGAACACCCTATATCCTGGAAATAAACTGCAACCCTGACATCTCTCCGGGTGCTGGATTCAGTAATAGCGTGGAAAAATCTGGGCTGGATTTTGAGGCCCTGGTCATAAAAATACTTTCGCTGGCAAGGAGACCTGCAAATGTTCACGATTCGATCAGCAATCAGGTCTGACAGCGCAGCAATCAAGGAGATTACTGCCAGGATCACCGAATTCTCAGCAGAGGAGCGCGATTGCGTTTCTGAGCTCTGGGAGGATTACCTCAAAAATGAGGGGGAAAGTGACTACCATTTTTGTATCGGTTTTTCCGATCAGGCTACTGTCGGATATGCCTGCTATGGAAAACACGCCCTGACCCAAAATACCTATGACCTATACTGGATAGCCGTTGATCCGGGCATCCAGGGCAAAGGAGCAGGGTCAGCATTGCTGAATTTTGTTGAAGATCAGATCAGCAGCCAACAGATCTACAGTCAGCTGATCATCGAAACATCATCCCTGCCTGCTTATCAGAAGACAAGGAAATTCTATAAAAAGCACAATTATCGGGTGAAAGCTATTTTAAGGAACTTTTATTCCAAGGGTGACCACCTGGTGATATTTATCAAGGTCTTACGCGCGAAAGCTGTCGCAACTACCTCTCCTGACCAAACCGAGGTCGAACTGACAGCCCGCTGGGGACAGAAAAGGTATTTCCAGTAAATCATCGATCATATTTTCCGGCAATAATTATTGTCCATTGTTCTGATTTAGATGTTAAAAAAAACCACCCTGCTTCAATCGAAGAGCAAGGTGGTTTGCTTTTATACGTTCAACCAGGTTTATAACTTCAATTCCACGGTAGTTAAGGAATCCTGAATCTCCTGGTAGAGATCACTGATCAGCTGTTTAGTTGTTTGAACTGCATCTTTTAAGGGAACAAGAGTTTTATCAGTTTCATGCCTGAGTTTGATCTCAACTCCACCCTCCTTAAGTGCCCTCGCCCCAACTGTAATCCGCAGGGGTATACCGATTAGATCCGCATCATTAAATTTCACGCCTGGGCTCTCGTCCCGGTCATCAAACAAAACCTCAAGGCCGGCTTGCTGAAGATCAGTGTAGAGTTTCTCAGCTGCTAATTTGACGTCTCCACTCTCATCCTTCTTTCCAGCCAGTTCAACCAAATAAACTTCATAGGGAGCAATAGACACCGGCATGATCAGACCATACTCATCATTGAATTCCTCGACCACAGATGCCAACAGCCGGCCGCTGCCAATCCCGTAACTTCCCATCACTACCGGTTTTTCTTCGCCAGTCTGTGCTTGAAAAGTAGCTCCTACCGCCTCGCTGTACCAGGTTCCCAATTTAAAGATATTACCGACTTCAATACCCCTTACAGCAGACATCGCAGCACCGCAATTCGGACAGGCATCCCCATCCTGGGCAGCAGCAATATCAGCAACGATATCGGCCTTGAAATCACGCCCATAATTTACATTGATAAAGTGGAATCCTTTCTCATTTGCTCCAGCCACAAGATTGGGGGAATCAGGTATCAGGTCATCCACAACGACCAGGATGTTTTTCAAACCCACCGGTGAAGCATATCCCGGGACTGCACCTGATTTCACGATTTCGGATTCCTCAGCAGGCCGGAGATTCTTTGCGCCAACAGCATTGATCAGTTTGGTCTCATTCAATTCCATATCTCCCCGCAGGATGGCGAATACAAGCTGTTCTCTCTCTTCCTCTCCATCCTGGAATGCGGCCATCATAAACACTGCTTTGGCAGTTTTGCTTTCCGGTATATCCAAAAATTTCGCCAGGTCAGCGATAGTTTTCATCTCTGGCGTGGAAACTTTTTTCCTTTTTTGAGCTTTTTCCGCTGCAGCTGCCACTTTCTGGAATTCTGCTATCTGGCGGTTGGCGGAATATCCACACTTATTACAGATCAGAAGTGTATCTTCGCCAACAGGAGTAAGATACATATATTCATGAGCCATGTTTCCACCCATCATGCCAACATCAGATTCCACAGCAATTACTGGCAGTTTGCAGCGGGCAAAAATATTAAAATAAGCCTGGTAGTGATTAGCATATTGTCTATCCAGTCCCTCCCAATCCCGATCCAGGCTGTAGCTATCTTTCATGGTGAATTCCCTGACCCGGATCAAACCAGCCCGGGGCCGGGGATCATCCCGCCATTTGGTCTGAATGTGATAGATCATCATCGGCAGCTGGCGATAGGACTGGATCTCATCCTTGATAATGGCTGCAACAGCTTCTTCATGCGTCATGGCAAGCACCATATCACGACCATTCCGATCCTTGAATCGGCCCATTTCTGGACCCACTTTTTCCCATCTGCCGGTTGCCTGCCAGATCTCTGCAGGATGAACTACAGGCATGGACATTTCCTGGCCATCGATCTTGTTCATTTCATCCCGCATGATATTCTCGATTTTAGTCAGAGAGCGTTTTGCCAGCGGCATCGCCGTAAATATTCCCGCTGCCAGCTGGCGGATATAACCAGCCCTGACCAGCAGCTGATGACTGGTGATTTCCGCATCAGAGGGTGCTTCTCTCAATGTCTGACTTAACAAACTGGACATTCTCATCAATAATCTCCTCAATAATTGTTGTGCTGCTCAAAAAAAATCTCCGGTTGATCAGTCCGGAGATTTAGCTATTGATTAATTGATCAGCTCCACACGACCGATAAACATTCAAGAACGAGTTGGGATGGTAGGGACGGGAGCTGGTAAAGCCAGGTAAATATTCATAATGAAGTTAGTGTACCAAAGCCTGAAACAATGTCAAGGCAGGTTATTTTAACTTCAGGTGATCATCCGTTTTGGCAAACAAGATCGATTTAGAAAATCCTCTAATCGTCTATGGTAAAATTTCCCCACATCCTGTTCAATCTATTACGATCACCAAATAATTATCAATATCCCGGAAAAACCATGATCCCAATTCGAGATGAGAACCCTACCCACAGCGTTCCAATTATCACCTACCTGTTAATTTTAGTTAATATCCTGGTCTTTGTTTTCCAATACTTCCTGGGTCCAACCAATGACGCCTTTATCTATCCAGTTTGCCCTCATACCAGCAGACGTGACATCAACCCCAACAACGGAAAGTGTGTTTAATATTTTTACCAGCATGTTCATGCACGCAGGTTTAGCCCATATTGGCGGCAATATGCTTATATCTGTGGATATTTGGAGACAATGTCGAAGATCGCCTTGGAAAGGGTAAATACCTGATCTTCTATATCCTGGGAGGAGTGGTTGCCTCGCTCACCCATATTATTACGAACCCGAACTCTGTGATTCCTACAGTAGGTGCCAGCGGTGCTATTGCCGCGGTCCTGGGAGCCTATCTTGTGCTCTATCCCTAGACAAAAAGTCCTCACCCTGATACCCCTTGGATTCTGGCTCAGATTGACCATGCTGCCCGCCAGCCTTGTCCTGCTGGTCTGGTTCGTTTTACAATTCTTCCAGGGAGTACTTTTCCTAGGTGGACCTGATGTTGGAGGCGTTGCTTTCTGGGCTCATATCGGTGGATTTGTCAGCGGAGTGATCATGGGCTTGGCTATTTAAGAAACCGGAATCTGACTATCCAGCTTATCACTGGTAAATAACAACTGGCCTGGCTGGATGCTTGATAAAGAAATCAAGCTGGGTTATAATTTCGCGGCAACGGGATGTGGCGCAGCCCGGCTAGCGCGCGCCGTTCGGGTCGGCGAGGTCGTGGGTTCAAATCCCACCATCCCGACAAAAAAAACCGCTGGTGAATACCAGCGGTTTTTTATTTTCCAATAATAAGGCTGATTTACAACAACTGATTAGACTTATGCTCAGCTCTTCCCTGGGCAGAAAGCGGCTGATAGCTCGGATCCCGCCTGGGAGCTCTAACCGGGGGCACAGCCGGTTTGGGTGAAGGGCTGTAAGAGCCAGGTTTCTTGCGGCTGGAGACCGGAGCATTCCTGGTCCGCGGTGAAAATTCCACCCTGAGCTGATCCGCTCCAAAATAGCGGTCACCCGCAACCGAGAACAAGCCAATGATCAACACCCGCAGGAGCCAGATCATGACTGCTACAAAGATCGGCACCACCTTCAGCAGGGTCTGGCGGGCGATGACCGCGTTCCCCAGGGTCTCATGGTTGACGATCGCGATCGATACACCCCACCAGGTCAGCAGCGCGTTCATGGTGGCCGCGATCAACCAGGCTGCAAACAGGTACCAGCTTTCGATTCCGTCACCAACCCTGCCCTCAGGTGTGAACAGCCGGGCTATTCCGGCAAAGTCGATCCCGCAGAAGGCAAAGGCCAGGATCGTCGCCCAGCGCACACCCCAGAACCGCAGGTCTCCCAGCAGGTCGGTCAGGGCAAAATCGGTCGTGCTGAAATTAAAGATCTCAAAGGCTACCAGCGCGATGATGATCAGCAGGCCAAAGACCACTCCCCGCTTGACCTGGACCTTTTGTGGTAAAAATGGAACACTGTTGGCTGACATAAGGTACCTCCCTGAGCTGTTTCGAGTGAGTTTGTTGGTTGTGTTGGCTCAGTATAGAACATTTGTTCTAGTTTGTCAAGACCTGTTCTGGGTTGTTTTTGACTTGCTTTTTGGATGGTACCGGCTATCTTTTCTCTGGTAGAATAGCCCGTATAACTCAATCGATCCCCTCAGGAAAATACTCCCTATGAAAGCAGACCAAGTTTATGCCACCTGGGTGGAAGTTGATCTGAACGCCCTCAAAAACAACCTCAAAATAATCAGACAGCAGACCAAGACCCCCATTCTGGCCGTGGTCAAGGCCAACGGGTACGGGCACGGCTTTTTACCCATCACCAGAGCGGCTGAAGAAGCTGGAGTATCCTGGTTTGGTGTCGCCCGTCCCAGAATGGCAATTAAAATGCGGGAAGAAGGCATTAATGCCAACATCCTGGTTCTGGGATATCTCGCTCCAGAACGTTTCGGAGAAATGATCTGCCTCGATGTCTCACTCACGATCTGGACCAAGGACCATATTGAGCAGGTGAATAACGCAGCTAAGAAATGTCAGATACCGGCCAGGGTCCATTTGCTGGCTGATACCGGGATGGGTCGCCTGGGGTGTTTACCGGGAGAGACTCTAAAACTTGCGAAATTGGCAGCAAAATCAGAATGGATCAAATTGGAAGGTTTCTTTTCCCACCTGGCGACTGCGGATGATAAGGACCCGGAACAGACCCGCCAGCAGCAAGGGATATTTAACCAGTTGATCGATGAATTAAAACAAAACGATCTGCTACCAGAAATAGTTCATCTTGCCAATTCGGCTGGCAGCTTGGCACATCCATCGACTCATTTCAACCTGATCAGACCCGGGATTATCATCTACGGATTACCACCCTCGCCAAATGTGATCCTGCCAGAAGGCATTCAGCCTGTCCTGAGCTGGAAATCTGTCCTGGCCAGTATCAAGGAATTGCCTCCAGGGCATGGAGTGAGCTACGGGCATGAATATGTAACCACAAAAAATGAACTTATTGGGGTCATACCTCTTGGCTATGCTGATGGCTATCGCCGGGTGCCGGGAAATGTGGTCTTGATCAATGGCCACCGGGCCCCGGTGGTCGGTAGGGTATCCATGGATCAATGCATGGTGAAATTAGAAAATATTCCAAATCCTCGGATTGGAGATGAAGTTGTCGTAATTGGCAAACAAGGAGATCAGGAAATCAGCGCCGAGCAGGTCGCGCTGACCTGGCAGACCATCAACTACGAAGTAACCTGCGGGATTGGTGCCCGGGTACCGCGTATCTACCCGGATTAGGTTCTGGAAATATTCCCCCTTAAATCTATAAGTTTGATTTACTCTGGTTGGGTCGGATATGACTGCTGTTCGAGGGGAAGCACAACGTGAAATTCGCTTCCCGGCAGTTGTTCTTTATCCTTTTTAAGACGCTCAACCCAAACGCGACCATTATGGGCTTCGATAATGCTGCGAATTATCGCAAGTTCTTCTCCAGGTCGTTCTTCACCCGCTGCAATTTCGTCCAGCACAGAAAAATCGGTCTGAAGGGGACTCATGCGTTCCTGGAAAAACCGTCCTTGAGTGTCTGCTCCGATGCCGATCCCCGTATCACAGACAATGATCTCAGCACCCTCCCACTTCAATAATTCGGACCTGGGAGGTATATGACGCCCGGTAATCGTGATCTTACCGCCGCTGGGAGTATGGGTCATCGCATAATTGATCAAGATCTCAAATACTTTTTTGAGGGCAACACTGTCGCCATAAACAGATGGGATCTCGCCTAGATTATCATGGGAAAGGGTGATCTTCCGGGCCTGGACTTTACCCTGCAGATCTCTGCAGATTGAATCCACGATCAGGTAGAGTGAGATCGGGGTGGTATCAATATTGAGATTCTTGGGTTGGATATTCGCCGTGCTGATCATGTTTTCGATGATCTTCTGCAGTCGATCTGAGCCGGAAACAATCCCTCTGATCAATTCCGCATAATAATCGTCCTTCATCAATTCAGCATCATTGGCCAGGAGCTGGGTATATCCGCTGACTACGGTTAATGGTGATCTCAACTCATGGGCCTTGATACTTATAATGTCAGAAGCTGATTTTTTGATTCGTTCAATTTTATCCAGCGCGGTGTTCTGGGAGGCTTTTGCACGCCGAAGCTGACTATCAATTTTCGTTAAACTCTCCACCAGCCGTGCGTTCTGCAGAGCAACAGATGTCTGGTCAGCCAAAGTAGATAACAGATCAAGATCATCATCCGTAAAGGATGCGCCCGACCTTTTTTGAGATAAGGCAAAGAGACCGATCCATTCATCTTCAGTGTGGATCGGCACCAGAGCTTCAACATCAAGTGCTTTGATCCATTTCAAAACATTTTGAGGTATGGTTTGGAATTTGGGAATATACTCAAGTTCAGATTGGGTCAAAGGCCGTTTTTCATCAGCAAGCACTTTGGTGATCGGGCTGTTGGCAGGAAGAAAGTCAAGATCAGGCAAAGTAATAGTTGTTCCCTGGACTGCCTTCAAGATCCAATTCGGTGGTTCTTTGTCTGATTCCAATCTGTCAACCAAGAATAGAGTACCTTTCCGCAAATCAAGGGAATTGCAGATCATCTCGATTGTGACTTTTGATAAAAGTTCAAGATCCAAAATACTGCTGAGTGTTTTGCTGTAACTGCGTATTTCCAGTGTCCGATTCCTCTCACCTGACTGGAATTTTCTCAGGATCGAACTGATGATTTGATGGATTGGCATAAAGAATATAATGGCAACCAAAAAAAAGAAAACGCCGTTATAAACCGGTTGATACCAGGGCAAGTCATTGAAAAACCTCTCCAGGATCAAAAAACCAAGCGCATACAGCAGGATAATCATCAGACCGGTCAAGATATATCCCATTGCCTGGAAGGTCAGGAATTTCAAGTCAGGCAAGCGGTAGGTTAAGACCAGGAAATTAAGGATAATGGTTGCCAGAAGCAGGAGCAGGCTTCCAATTAATTCATGGCCCATCAGGAACAGAAATGAACTGCCAATGAACAGGATCAATGCTCCAGTCCAGTAGATTGCCCGCTGTTTGACGACATTGCGTTCTGTCGTCCTGTACTTATTTAAAATATTGATGGACGAGAGGATAACGAATCCCCCCCACCCAACTGCCAGGATCGCTGTAGATAATAATGATTGCAATTCTCCGATTCTGCGCTGCCCAAAGCCTGATGCCCGGGGAAGAATTGTCATCGCATCAGCAGTGATGGCAATCACCAGGATGATTCCAGCAATAATCAGCCAAATCCAACCCGGATCCTCGTTGTGAAAAACAGCATAAGTCAGGGAGAAGATTACCCCACTAATTAACAATAAAGCGTAGATTGATAGCTGGGAACTGAGGCCCTGGTCCAAGAAATTCCACCAATTCAATTCAAATCCAATCAGGACAAGGGTGACAATAAAAAATAAGACTAAGAGTGAAACTAACAGATAGTCAGCTATTTTATAGGACCGCAATTGTTTAATCGCGTTCACTAACAAGCTGATCGAATAGATTGCGAGGCAGAAATAAAATAAGGCCGGCAATGTCAGGATGAAATTCATTGAACCTGTCCTTGGTTATAACAAACGCACATTCACAATTGAACCAGCTTCTATTCCAGTTGCTGCTGCCGGGATCTTGATCAATCCATCCGATCTGACCAGGATAAATATCAAGTTACTCCTCCCAAACACTGGTTCAGCCAGGTAACCTTCTTCAGCTGTTCCCACGAGGCGTACCGGGATCCAATCTTCTCTGCCTGCCTGGGATGCCAGATTTACGCTAATTTTTGCCTGCAAAGTCGGATGAATTTTGTCAGTTTCCAGACCCAGGTATGCTTCAATAATTGGAGCAACGAGAATTTGGGCAATTACCAGAGCGCTGACTGGATTTCCAGGCAATCCAATCAAGACCTGTTTTCCGCTTACCCCAAATATTGTCGGTTTTCCCGGTTTGATACTAACGCCATGAACCAGTACTCCCGGGTCACCCAGATCGTTAAAAATCTCTGCAGTCAAATCCCTGGAACTTGCAGATGACCCGGCAGTGACGATCAAATGATCACACTCCCGGAGGGCTTTTGCCATCGCTGCCAGCATATCATCCCGGTTATCTGAAATAATACCATAATGATAAGGAGCTCCACCTATGTCCTGGATCAACGAACCCAATGTGTAGGAATTGATATCCCGCACCTGGCCTGGTTTCGTTGGCTGGGATGGTGGTACCACTTCATCTCCACTGGAAAGTATAGCAATCCGCGGTTTCCGGGCTGTTTTTAGGGAAGTAAATCCCAGCGCCATTAAGCCGCCAATTTCAGCTGGTCTGAGGCGGGTTCCCCTCGGAATCACAATCTCACCTGACCTGACATCCTCACCGATTTCAATCACATTTTCACTGACCGCGACAGATCGAAAAATTTCAATTTCTCCAGCAGCGAGTACCTGGGCATCTTCCAGCATAACTACTGCATCAGCACCAACAGGGAGCATTCCCCCGGTATGAATAATCGAACAGACTTTTCCCTCGACTGCAAAGGTTGGTGCTGCCCCCATCGGGACTTCCCCCAAGATTTTCAGGTAGGCAGGTAAACTTTCACTAGCGCCATGAGTGTTTTTGGCGAGGACAGCATATCCATCAACGGTAGAGCGTCTGAAATCCGGCAGTTCCTGCCCAGCGAGAATATCTTCTGCGGTCACTCGTCCCAGGGCATCTTCAGTCTTAACAACCTCTTCCCTGATTTCCGGGTTTATGGAATTAAATAGGATCTTTAATGCTTCTCCAGGTGTTACCAACTCTAGAAATTCAGGCATATCAGTGATTCTCCAACTCAGGATTACCGGATCCAGACAGAATAAGTGACTAAATAAACTGGAAGGAAAAATACAACCAGTGATAAAAGTGTTATCACCTGCCAACGTACCGGAGCCCCATCCTCCAGACTAGATAGATACCAGATCAAGTAAATTCCTACCGGCATCGCAGTGAAGACCGGACCAACGATCCGGACCGGCATCCCGAATAGCAGTGAGATACCAAACAGAAAAAATCCGCTAAACAAGAGCAAGTTATGAATAAACACACCCTGGACCCATCCGAGGCGGACGAGCAATGTTTTTCTTTGCCGGGAGAGATCATCACGATATCTTTTTAATCGCAGCACAAGGATCAGGGCCAGATTTAATGGAAATAATGGAAAAACACCCAGGGGCAGAAGACTATGGAACCCTCCTGCCTGAAGTATGAAGGCCAGGGCTGGCGGGATCACCACCAGCGTGATCGAACTGATAATTTCGCCCAGACCGGACTGGTCCAAAGAAAAACCCGGAACAACCAGCAGCAAATAGAGCAGGAAATATAACAGCATCACCAAAACACTGGCAGCGGATAATTTTTCCAGGACCGTCAGGATCACTATCAGAACCGCAGCAGCAGCTAAGAATGACACAGATCCGTACAAAAGCGGAGAAGCTTTTCCCGGGGAGCCATTTTCATTTGGATTTGTTTTGTTTTCCTGGTAGCTGTAGAGACCTGTGTCAAACGGACTATTAAAATAATCACCCAGGAAATAGAACCCCAGCTGGATGCAGATCATCCAGGCCAATCCTAACCAAAGGCCTGAATAATCCAGCTGCTGACCCAGGTAGCGAACATAGCCCGCCCCAAGAAAATACAATATCAGTGATGTGCCCAGGTGAATTGGGCGAAAATGCCGAAAAATAGGCAGCTTTCCCTGTCCCGTCATATAACCTGAATTATAACTAGCTTTCAGCTTCTGGTCGTCGGATTTACTAAACTCCCCCACGGGAAATACTTGTTTACGAACTGCTCCTGAATAAATTTGACAAGAAAAACCACAGGTTCGCTGGTCTTTCTGCCAGACGCCGCACAAAATATGGGTACCATTCCTGACCGTAAGGGACATATACTCTGATCGGAAAACCTTTTTTGACAAGTTCGTTTTGCAAATCTTCCCGGATCCCGAACAGCATCTGGAATTCAAGATTCTTTTGGTCAAGACCTAACTTCTCAACGGCGGTCAGCGCGTGATCGATCCTGGCTTGATCGTGAGTGGCAAGCGCTGGCAAGGGTGGAATCCTTCCCTCAGAACTGATCCTCGAATCCAATTCCTGAGAGCGGGCCAGGAGCAGATCTGTCAGCTGA
The DNA here is from genome assembly GCA_963751575.1 of uncultured Chloroflexia bacterium. Taxonomy (GTDB): domain Bacteria; phylum Chloroflexota; class Anaerolineae; order Anaerolineales; family UBA11858; genus B10-G9. Next base: position 1,363,678 of record CAVVUX010000002.1, read on the forward strand.
TCAAAATTCTGATCCACATCGTCCTTCTTTGGAAATGCAATTGTGCGCGGCTCTTTATAAGCTCCTTTGCAAAGGCGGATCCGTGTGGAATCCATCAGCAGCTTTTTTACATCCTCTTCGCTGCGGAAGAGATAAGCCTGGATCGCGATCCCGGCATAATCCTCATATCCCTTGATTACAACGCGCCTGTACATATCAAGGGTACTTTGAGTTAAATGGGAATCCTCCATATCCACTCTGACAAATATCCTCTTATCTTTAGCAAAAGCAAATATATCGGTGAGGTTTTTCTCACAAATCCCGTGATCAATCACCAGGCCGATCTGGCTCAGTTTTATTGAAACCCCACAAGATACATTTTCCTGATCCAATCGATCAATAATTTTCAGGATTTCCCGGGCTGCTTGGTTAGCCTCATCAGCAGAATTTACATTCTCCCCCAAATGGTCGAGGGTTGCTGTGATCCCCCTTCGATTCAGGATCTTGACTGCTTCGAGGGCCTGATCAAGGGTTTCACCTGCCACGAATCTTGAAGCAGTCCTCTTGGCAAAGCCCCAATTCTGAACAATTCTTCGAGCCCAAGCAGCTTGTGATAAATATGTCAGTATCAATCTAAACATAACGGAGGTCCTTAATCAGTGATTATTGCCACGTACTGACGTCATATGATTACTATAGTAGATTATGCCTGATTTTCCATTGCCATATTTACTTTAAATCACTGTAATATGTCAGCCTCTTCGCCCAGGAGACAAATAAAGACCAATTTTGCCAGAATGAAAGCACCGGACACCCAGGTAAATGTCCCGGACTCAGATCTTTTCAAGATATGATAGAATATACGTGAATTTTGGACAAATGTCATTATCGAGGATTGTAAATGTTAAAGAAACAATATCTAAAAACCCGCAATATCTATAAGGTGACATTTCGTCTGGCAAAACATGAACAGCCAGCGTATCCAATTAAATCTGTTCATCTGGTAGCGGATTTTAATGATTGGAGCTTTACTAACACACCCATGGAAGCATTAAAGAACGGGGATTTTAAGATTACGATTGAACTGGAGCCTGGACACCACTACGAGTTCCGATATTTGCTCAACAACGAAAAATGGTACAACGAGTGGGAAGCAGACGAATATATCCTGGGAGATTTCGGCAAAGATAACTGCGTGATCGAGCTCCCCAATATGTAAACTTGCCTGAAAACAGCAAACGATTTGTTAGCTTCTGATAGTCAGCGAGGAACTAGTTGAGCAGACGAGTTTCCTCCTGCATCCAGAGTAGCGTAAATTTAATCTTGTGATAAACTACCTCGTGCTGACAAACTTCCAAAAAGAGAGCAGAAATTGAGAAGACGTACCAGTTTTTCCGCATTGACCTGGCTAGCCGTTTTTTTCCTGGTTGCTGCTGTTTTATTCACGGTTCTTCAATTCATCAACTTCAGTCGACTGCGAACTACCTATCCAATAAACATGGAAATTGCAGAGGTACCAGTCGGAGGTCTTGACCGCCAGCAAGCTGCCCAGCGACTGCTGCAGGCCTATGCACTTCCCGTCGAACTCAGGTATGATGATCAGGCAATTCTATTTGAACCTTCGATTTGTGGATTTGAACTGGACCTGGAAAGCATGCTGGCAGCAGCAGACCTGGAACGAACCAAAAATTCCTTTTGGATTGGTTTCTGGGATTATTTGTGGGGCCGGCAGATCAACAGCCTTTCGATTCCGCTGCGGGCAAATTTTTCAGAAACACGCCTGAGAACCTATCTGGTTGATGAGATCTCTTCCCGGTATGACAAGCCTCCCTCTCCTGCGGTACCACAGCCGGGAACGGTAAACTTTTCTGCCGGTACGCTTGGTACGATCCTTGACCTTGATACTGCAGTCCTTTTAATCGATAATGCGATGCAATCTGTCAAGAACAGATCGGTTAATTTACCCCGGCGGCAGACCAACCCTCCCCGCCCATCCCTTCAAAATCTGGAAACATTACTGTTCCAAACGATAGACCTGGCGGGATTTGATGGCCTGGTAGGCATGTATATGCAGAACGTCAATACCCAGGAAGAAATCCACTTTGCGTACCAGGACGGTTTCCTGCTATCTACCGATCCAGATGTTGCCTTTACTACTGCCAGCATCGTTAAAATAGCGATCATGACCTCGATTTTCAGGCGGATTGATGGCAACGAAGATCTCGAAACTTTTAACCTGCTCCAAAATATGATCATAGAATCGGGAAATGATCCGGCTGATTGGGTCATGGAACGGGTCATCCATCCCACCACGGCGCCGCTCGTTGTTACTGAAGATATGCAGGAGCTGGGTTTGGCAAATACATTCCTGGCAGGCGAATTCAGATTTGGTTCGCCGTTATTGAGGGATTATAAAACCCCTGCCAACCAGCGGGAAGATATATCCACAGATCCGGACCGCTATAATCAAAGCACTCCATCGGATATAGGCATGCTTCTAGAGGATATCTACCTCTGTGCTGATAATGGGCAGGGTACCTTTAAAGCGGTTTTTGGAGATGATATCACCCAGGAAGAGTGTCAGATCATGATTGATTATTTGACCCAGAACAAAATGCCATTCTTGCTGGAAGCCGGTGTGCCGGACGTGACTGAGGTAGCCCACAAACATGGCTGGATCGCCCCGGATGGGATCATCCAGACCCTGGGAGATGCCGGGATCATCTTCTCGCCCGGAGGTGACTACATCCTGGTCATTTTCCTTTATCATCCTCAACAGCTGATCTGGGATAACGCCTCAACCCTGGTCGGCCAGCTATCAGCCGCGATCTATAACTTCTATAATCAGACCTCGCAGTAGGAACTGCCGAAAACAAAAAAACTTCTAAAAAATAACAGGATAGAGTATTCGAGCCCCTCCACATTTGTCTTGCACAAATACTCCGGATGGGTTGTTCTCATGAAGAGAGCTGATCTGCAATAATGGATAATTAAACAAAAACATATTTACTGGTTTAGGATCAATAGAGGAGATTAACATGGCAAAATTTGAACGTGAAGTGGAAATCGATGCACCGGTTGAGTCTGTTTGGGAAGTCCTGGTCAACCCTGTTTATTGGCCCCAGTGGTTTCCGGGGGTGGACAGCGTATCGAATGTGACATCCATCAAGTCTGGTGGATCATTTGAGTGGACCGGCGCGGACAGAAACGGCACCGGAACGATCCGGAAGTACAACCCTCTGAAAGAAATCGAGATCGTAACACAGGTCGGGAAAGACAAAGACTCCCACAAGTTCAAGCTTAAACCAGTCGGGAAATTTCTTGGCCTCGGGGAAGATGAATGCAGGTTAGAGTATACGATGGACACTCTCGGCGGAGGAGGAATCCTCGGCCGTTTTGTAACAGGCGGAAATCCAAAGGATGCTATCCAGGTTAAAAAGACGGTTCATAAATTAAGGAAATTGGTTGAGAGTCTGTGATCGATCAGGGACTTGTCTCGGAACCAATCGGTACTAACCAGATGAACATAAGTATTGCAAAAAATAATAATAATTGTCACTTGAAAATTAGCTAGAAGGAGAAGAACATGGGTTTAATTGCAACAATTGTCGTGGGACTGATAGCCGGCTTACTGGCATCCCGGGTCATGAAGGCAGATACCAGCGCTTTGGTCGACATCTTCCTGGGAATTGCCGGGTCCATCGTGGGAGGCTGGATTACCAGCCTGCTTCTGGGAGTAGACCTGGTAAGCGGGTTTAATCTCACAAGCATCCTGGTTGCCTTTGGTGGCGCGGTGCTCGTGATCGTGATCTACAGGGCTATCAAGAAATAAAAACCAGCGGATGATGCCTGGTTGGTTGAGAACGGAGCAGCACCCAGCCCATATACCCTGGAAATTTAGAAATTAACAGTTTCCAACTAAATAAGAGCAGAACTCTTTTCTGCTCTTATTTGTTTTTAAGGGGATAAATCCCTGAACCAAGGCTCAGCACCAGCGCCTGACTTCGAACTGTGCGGGAGGATTGTCTATTGAGTCCATATAATCAATCTTTTCCACCCTAATTGCACCAGAATAGCGCCCTGCGGGCTGACTGGAGCAGGCTGCGCCTGCGACCGTATGGGCACTTTGTGCCCGACCGGTATGGTCAACATCAGGTATCTCGGGGGAAAACTGTAACCATCCTCTCTATGGAGTCAGCTAAGGATTGTCTATTGAGTCCACATAATCAATCTTTTCCACCCTAATTCCACCAAATCTGCACCAGAAACTGTCACACGAATCTACTGGCTTAACGGTTTGATTACTCCAATTCCTATATTAAATTGATAAATTAATTCCCAATAGATAGGGTTGGCGGATTTTCGCTCACATTCCAAAAGCTCTTTTTCAATTCTAACGAAAGCAAACATAAAAAAAATATCGTTCACATTGGTATCAGTAGGACCCGTTTTTAGGAGGAGCATTAACGATTTTAAAAAGATGAACGAGTTGTTTTTGTTCAAGTATAATACAGGATCCAATCCCAAACCTTCGGCTGTTCCCATTGTTTCTCCACAGACAAAAGCTCCTGCGCTATCCGTTGGGCCATCCTCGCCATCTGTCGCAAGTGTAATGAGAGCTACGTCTTTTAATCCAGACAGTCCAGATACCGCACCCAAAGCAACTTCCAGATTGCGCCCCCCGTGACCATTTCCATTGATCGTTACTGTTGTTTCACCTCCTGCGACGAGCAGGCTGGCCGCGGTAAAGGATGTCCTGTTTCAGCCATTTGCCGCAAAATACCTGCCATGATTTTTCCGGCATATTTCGCTTCTCCTTCTAGATAGGTGGATAGCAGTAGACTGTGGAGAACTTTCCCCCTCCTCAGCTGCATCAACTGCTGCTAAAACTGATTGATAATTACTTCCAACCAGAATATTTAACCCCGTTTCTATAAAAGTATCTCCTGGTTTGATCGTATCCCGATATTCTCCTCGCAAACCCAATTCCAGGAAATCTTTAATCGCTGATGGTATTTTATTTTCAAGATTGTAATGATTTTTATTATATGCATTGCATCTGAAGATGTTGCATCGGATCTGCGACTGTCGGACCGGATGCAATAACATCTAGCGAGTTGCCAACAACATCGGAAAGGATTATTGAAACTAACTTGGCTGGTTGCGCCAATCGAGCTAGCCCACCACCTTTGACAAGATCAAGATGCTTGCGCAGTGTATTAATTTCGTGGATATCTGCCCCACAAGCTAACAGCTGCTTGGTTAAATCTTGGATATCATCGAGAGCGACTCCTTCAACTGGGCAAGTAGGCAAACTTGGCACCCTCCCCCTGAGATCATGCAAAGGACAATACTCTTTTTGCATTTGTTTCAACAAAAACAACACTTCAAGAGTTCCAGTTAGACTTCCATTCCCCGGGACAGGATGTTCTCCTTGAAGTATTCTGATACATTCAGGTAGTTGAGCATCAACATTAGGCTGAATATGCTTTGAGAGTACTACCCCGCTTGTCAGCTTGCTCCAATTACATTTATTACACCTAATGTCATTGGTAAAGCTGTTTTCCAAAGCGATCAAGTATGAATATTTTTGCGAGCTGATCTAAATCAATGTCTTGCCCATCTACACACAATACCGACCCGGTTCGTTTTATACTTTATTGGAAACAGCTTGAATTGATATCTGCACGCCTTAGCAAGTGCTGCATGAATAATCGTTGCTACGCGACTTGCATTATTTTTATCAAGTAAATTTGAAATCTCATTTAGTAATCTTGAATATAAAATAGTCATATTTCTTTCGTGGGTTCAATGTCCTGTGAAACGTGAATGGAGAAGGGTCGTTTTTGATGAGAATCGAGGCGCTTGAATAATAAAAAGAAATAAAAGGAAAAAGATTGGTAGCCACACAATACCCAGGATTGTTGTTCTCTTCTTTATACCAATGTTCTTCATCCAATTTATGGGATAGATTTACTGTCACCTAATTGTTCGGAAATCAATAACCGGTGGCAAAGCGTAGATAATCTTAAGTTTGTGAATTACTTTTTATCAAAATGGGCTGCGATATATCGGTAATAATCACTATCAAAAGGGTTAAGATTAAACATCTCACAAGTCTCTGCATCCACAGCCAAGGGATCAGTTCCAGCGACAAGATGATTCAGATCCCGTTCGACAGATTGATTCTCACCAAAATGCTCTTTGACAAGAGTAAAGATACCCTCATTTATCCAGTAATTATTTTTGAATAATTTGGTATAAAGCATGAAAATATCGGACATGGATTCTGCCAAACCAGTATAGTTGTCACCCACATCATGATATTCCATGCGTGAAGGGTGAGGAATCAATCCATATAGATTCTTTATTGAGGCTGAGATCAGAATTGGCTTATTCGCTTGTAATTTAATTTTTGCCAGGCTAATTAATGCGGCATTACTTCGCAGCTGAAATAGTTTCGATGGCATATATGAATAAAAATTCTGATATGTAAAAATGTAATCGTTTTCAGCAATAAGTTTTTTTATCTCTTCTGGGTCTACACACCTGCCTCCCCAGACCTCCTCTGTTATATTAATATATTCTGCATTGTACTCATCTAGTACTTCTCCAATCCCGGTTTCACGTAGGAATTCTTTATCCAGCTGACGATAAAATTCTCTATAAGCTTTCCCGCCGTCTAAATCTACCCTCAACTCATCTCCTTTGAATTTCGGTTCATATATCAACCCCCTCCAAGGTGTATAACCCTCAACTACTATATACTGTTTTTCTGGAAGAGCCTCAAAAAGCCATCTTAATATTTCTGGTTCTGTGTACTCACCATCTCCATTACTTAACCAGTTAGGTTTAATAATTACAATGTCACTGGTAATTTCAAAACTCCGGATCGTCTCAATAAAATCGGATTTTCCCTCAATTATCATATAATCACCTGTCAGTTATTTACTATTCGTAATAATGTAGTAGGCCCTAATTTTGCGATCATGTAATTATCTTTCACACAGAAATGGCAAAAGGCCATCTATCCCTTTATTATTTCAAAGACCTTCTCTGCGGTCACCGGGTAAAAATTGATTGATCGATCTATCGCTTGACATACTGCATTAACAACTGCCGGAGCAACTGGTAGGACAGCAGCCTCACCTATCCCTTTAGCACCAAATGGACCTTCTGGAATGAGGTACTTCCAACATTTCTATACTCATAGGTGGCATATCCATCGAGGTAGGGATCAGGTAAGTGTCCAGAGAAACCGTTTATATCCTGCCTTCCTCAACCTTTAATTCCTCCATCAAAACCTGACCCAAACCCATTGCGGCTCCACCTTCAATTTGGCCTAATGCTCCGTCAAAATGAATTATTTTTCCAGCGTCAACTGCAATCCATAGGTTTTCTACTTTAACTTGGCCAGTTTTTATGTCTACAAGCACTTGCGCCACCTGAGCGCCAAAAGTAAAGCTCCCGTTTGCCATATGAAAACTATCAGGATCAAACGTATCTTTTGGAAACTGCACAAGATAATATCCATCGACACACAATGGCAATTCTTTCTCGGCGGCTATTTTTGTGAGGTCAGAAAACATTATTTGCAGTTTCTCTCCCTCTGCAAAAAGAAAACCATTTTTTAATTCCAACAATTCTTTAGGGATACCCGTCTCTTCCTGGGCAACCTCTGAATAATGTATTTTTAATTTTGCTCGTTGCATTTAGTAATGCATTCCCTGAAACAAATGTCTGGCGAGCCGCCACACTTGAACCCGCATCCAAAGCTTGAGATGTATCAGGCTGCATTACCTGTACAGCGCCAAGCTTTGAACCTAACGTATCAGCCGCCATATGCGCTAACGCTGAGTGGATACCTTGTCAAAGTCAGCGGCTCCTGTAACTACCAGCACTGAACCATCTGGTCTCGACATCCACTGTAACACCTGCATCATCTTTAGTGTCTTGTGGGTATAAAAATGTAACCAGAGAGGCAGCAATTCCCCATCCCCGCCTTAAACCAGGCGATGGTTTTCGCATTTTGTCTGTTTTATCTCCCCATTTTGACATTTCTGCCACTTTTTTCAAACTTTCCATCATCCCATTTTGATCTAATAAATTAACGCCCGTGATTAATTTCATTCCTTTTTTTAATCCATTAATTTTTCGGATTTCCAAGGGATCTATACCTGTTATTTTTGCCAAGGCATCCATCTGACGTTCACAAGCAAAATGGGCTTGCGGCATTCCAAACCCACGCATGGCACCGCAAGTAGGATTATTTGTATTTACAGCAAAACCTTGAATATGGGCATTGGGGATGGCATACGGACCGCTAATACAGTTAGCAGCCAATACAATCACTGTTGCTCCCGAATTACTATACGGGCCGGTATCAGCAACCATTTCTACTTCAATCGCGGTTAGTTTCCCATCTGCCGTGACACCACTGCGATATCGGATGACAAAAGGATGTCGTTTGACATGTATCAATATTGATTCTTCTCGTGTGCGCACCATTTGCACAGGACGACCAGTAACCTTTGCCAGCAGTGCAGCAAAAATCTGAACGTGAACCTCATCCTTGCCCCCAAAAGCTCCCCCAATGTGTGGGTGTAATTACTCTGACTCTTTCTTCAGGCAAAGCTAATGAACGAGCAATTTGACGGCGATCGGAAAAGGGATATTGTGTTGAAGAATAAACCACCAAGTTATTATCAATCTCAGGAATAACTGTTGTACATTCTGTCTCTAAAAAAGCATGCTCATGATAAGGTGTTTGGTAAGTATTTTCAACTATGAAATCTGCCTGATCAAAACCAACAGATGTGTCGCCAAATTTAATTTCTAAGCTTTTATAGATGTTATCGCGCTCTTTCCAAAGGCGGGGCGATTCAGACTTGATAGCTAATAATGGGTCAAACACCCCGGGAAGAGGTTCAATATCAATCACAATCTTTTCAAGTGCTGCCTCTGCAATTGCTTCATTTTCAGCAGCCACAATAGCTACAACATCGCCCCGGAATCGAATTTTATCGCTAACCAATACGGGTTGATCATCATCTTCATAAAGGTATGAGTTTTCTCCAGGCACATCTTTATGAGTAAGGACAGCGGCAACTCCTGGTAAAGATTTTGCTGCTTCCGTATCAATGTTTAAAATCCTAGCATGAGGCTGTGAAGCATATAAAGCTTTTCCAATCAATATGCCAGGAACTTTAATATCAGCAACATACAGCGCTTGTCCAGTAACGATCTCCCGGCCGTGAACAGATGCACTCCCACGACCGATTATCTCACTATTCACCATGATTCATCTCCGGTTTCTCGCTCTCAAGCCTAAGTTCTTCAGCCGATGTTTGTACCGCTTCAACAATGTTTTTGTAGTTGGTACATCGACATAAGTTACCAGAAATTGCACCGCGAATTTCATCTTCTGTTGGTTGGGGATTCTCCAGAATCAGCCCATAGCTAGACATGATCATTCCCGGTGTGCAGTAACCGCATTGGAACGCCCATTTTTCCATGAATTGATGCTGAAGCGAGTGCAGTTTCCCTTCTTTTTCCAAACCTTCTACAGTGAGAATTTGGGAACCCTGCGCTTGCCCCGTCAAAACAAGGCAGGAGTTTACAGCTAAGCCATCCATTACCACTACACATGCACCGCAATCTCCCTGTCCACACCCTGACTTTACACTGGTTAGATGGAGATCTTCTCGAAGAAAAGCTAGGAGACTTTTGCCTGGTTCGGCAGCAATCTCATATCTTTCCCCATTTAAAGTAAATTTCATTTTGGCTTTAGCCATTGTTAATGTCTCCAGATTGCGACTTCAATGTGCTAATAAGAGCACGCTTTACCAACTCTTTGCCCATTTCCAGGCGATAGTCACGACCGGCTCGGATATCCGAAATAGGAGAAATCTCTTCACCAACCAAATCCGCAGCTCTCTCAAAGTTATCTAAAGAGGGATTCAATCCAGTCAGGAATTCTTCTGCACTTATCGCCCTAACCGGAGTCGGGGCAACAGAACCTAAAGCGATACGCGCTTGATGTATGTTTCCATCTTTGGATACTTTTAAACAAACCGCAACATTTACTACTGAAATCGCCATTGCATTACGTTGACCCATTTTTATGAAACACATATATATTTCATCATCAGGAATAGGTATCCTGATTTCACGCAAAATTTCTCCAGATCTCATAATAGTTTGGCCAGGTCCTGTGAATAACCCTTTCAATGGCACTTCTCGTTCCGCAGGTTTTTCCCAACTAGTACTACCGTGGAATCCAGTGCTGATCAAACTGGCGCGGAATCTGCAGCTGGTGAAGCATTGACCAGGTTGCCCCCCAGAGTCCCTTAATTACGGATGGGCGGTGACCCGACCAGTCGGCAAGCCTCAACTAACATGGGGAAGCGGTGGTTAATCAAAGCAGAATTGATGATCTGGTGTGTCGTGCATGCACCTATACTCAGTTTATTTTCCTTCGTGTTGATTTGATTCAAGGATAATTTTTTGAGATCCACTAAAGCCGATGGCGATAGTAAATGCGCGCGCATTTTGGGTACGAGGTCAGTACCACCCGCAATTATCTTGGCATTGGCATTGTGCTCTAAATAATTTATTGCTTCTTTTATTGAATCTGGTGAATAATAATCTGGATACTTCAATACTACCTCTAAGGATATTTTTTAATGTGGTTTACCAAAGACCTATTTTTCGTCCCAGGCAGCATAATACGAGCGCAAGTAGGGTAACAGGCGCTCCACTTCCCTTCTGGTTTCCAGAAGCCCACTATAATCAATCTGCGCTAATTTATCATTAAGCGATGCTTCAATGCTATTCTGATCCAAGTCGACAGCTCGTCCATTCTGGACAATCCATTCGCCATTGACCATAACATGTTCGACATGGTCTCGGCGGGCATAGTGAAGGAAGGACGCCGTAGAAGATAAATTCAAGGAACTCCAATTCCCTTTTACAGAATCCATATTTAGCAAAATCAGGTCTGCCAGATAACCAGGCTTTAATTTACCTAGTTGCACTTCGGCCCCCATACTGATGGCTGCCCCCCCCGCTGTCCCCATATGCAGGATATCTTCAGGGGTTACAATTGAATTAGGCGTATTGGATAGGTTCGCCAACTTCCAAGCTAAATACATTTCGCGGAAGTAATCCTGGTCATCCTCAAGACTGGCATCATCCAGCCCAATACCCAGGGTGACATCCTCAGCAAGCATATCTGCCACAGGAGCGATACCGCTGCGCAGGCGAAGGTTACTGCTGGGGTTGTGGGAAACACCTACTGAATTCTCTGCAAGCAGGAAAATATCTTCTGGATCGGGATGCACCATATGAGCACATGTTAACCAAGGTCCAAGGGCTCCGATTTCATCCATGTGGCGTAGAAAACTTTTATTCCAGCGTTTATATGCGTAAATGCGCTGATAGCGGGTTTCCAGAAAGTGCATTTGGACCCGCAGATTGCGTGCTTGGGAAAAATTAATTAAAGCAATAAGCAGTTCATCGCTGCACCATTGACCACCAACGGGGCTTGTGGAAATTTGTATTTTGTACTCTTCTTTATCGTGGTAGTTTTCGAATAAATCAGTGCAAGATGAAAGGTAGTCCGTTATACACATCTGAGACGCTGCAGTGTATGGTTTGGCTATAACTTGAATATCCTGGGGTAAACTTGCCAGGAAATTATCCTGGTCATAATAAGTCAGCCAGTTTTGATCAATAAGCGCAGGGCAAAACACAACCCTGATGCCTGCTTCCCGGTAACCACGTATAGTTGCTTCAGCATCTGTATGCAAATCTTCCGCATTATCAACAACATAATGGTGATGAACTACCGTACCAATTCCAGATTGGGCCATGTATAGCCCTGATAGGACAGCCGAATGATAGGGATCAAGAAAGGGTAAAGATTTAATACTGGCACCCATGTTTCCAGCGTGTCATCTGGAACACCAAGCGCAACTGCACCAATTGGGCGCCCATGCTCATGGCTATTCACAAATGCGGGCAACAATAAATAATTTTCTCCCAAGAATTGTTAGCCTGGGGATTTGCTTGCCGTAATTCGAAAGTTTCCAGTAGAGATTATCCGATTCCCCTCAATTAAAACCGCAAAATCGGATTTTATCCCCTCGTCCGCAGAAGGAAATCCGATCCCTCCCCACACAAGGGTTTGACTTTTATTGGCACTCATAGAAAAACCCCTTATATGTTTGGCGATTAAGCAGTCAGATAAGAGAAGTAAATTGTAAATATAATACAGTGATAAACTGGGGCAATTAGATTTCACTCATGACTATATCATTCTCCAACTTCTGTTTCTTTCGGGAACTCTTTTGAACAGCAGTAACGATTAAAACAATAACGGTAATTACATAAGGGATTACGAGTACAAATTGGTTGGGGATATCAGTCGATGTTTGTAATTTCGTAGCAACGGCATCAGAAATTGCAAATAGTAATGTCGCTAAAAATGTTCCTAGTGTATTCTCTCTTCCGAAGGCAATTGCAGTCATAGCAATCCACCCCCTTCCAGCGGTTATTTCTCGATTAAACATACTTACATATCCCAAGGAAATCGATAATCCCCCCAAACCACAGAGCAATCCTGATATAGTCCAGGCGACTATTTCGTTCTAATCACTTTTAATCCAATTGCTTTTGCAGCATCTGGATTCTCTCCAATCACACGCATGTGATAACCACCCACCATGTATTTAAAATAGAGCGCAATGATCGGAACAAGAAGTAGAGCAATATATACCGTGATAACATGACCATTAAGTATCGGTCCAATAAACGGTATGTTCGCCAAGATTTTTAGATCAAGCGTCGGAATGCCAGCAAGGCCAATTGGTGCAAATACACTATCCTCATTTAATATCGTTCGCAATAGAAACGCGGTAATACCAGAGACAAAAATGTTTGCCGCAAGGCCAGCAATCACAAGATCCGCTCCTAAATTGATGATGAAAAAGGCAACGATCAATGCTAGGATCATCGATGAAAGGATTGCAAGAAACACCGCTACCCAAATATTACCTGTTAGGTCGCTTGCAGCAACACCCACAAATGCTGCGATCAACATACAACCCTCCATCGCAATGTTATATTCGCCAGTTTTAGCCGGGAAGATTCCCCCCAAGGCAGCAAATAAAATGGGGGTCATAGAACGTAAAGTTACATAAAGAAGTGAGGTAACAAATACAATATCCATATTCTTATTCTTCCACCCGCCTATACTTGGCAAAACGTGAATCCCAGATTTTGAAAAATCCTATTGCCGTAACAAACATCAAGATCACAGCAACAACAATCCTAACCATCTCAAGCGGAATACTATGTTCCAACCCCATTATCCTTCCACCAACACGCATAGCTCCCATTAATATTCCTGCAGGAATAACGGCTAAGGGATTGGTTTGAGCTATCAATGCAACTGCAATTCCATCCCACCCGTAATTGGCTGAGAAACCTAATAATATCTTTTTATGCACACCCATCACTTCAATAACACCTGCGAGACCGGACAAACCACCACTCAAAGCGATCGCTTTTAATGTTGTGCTCCGAACATTTATCCCACCATATCGAGCATTTCTCTTGTTAAAGTTAGACATGCGGATTTCATATCCAAAGGTTGTTCGATACAGCAAATATGTGAGAGCAAAAGCGATAAAGACTGAGATCACAATGCCAATATTTGCTCGTGAGGGTGGGAGAAATCTCACTAATTCCGCAGTTGGTTGGACATTTGAAGATTGGGCCCAAACTGAAGTAGGACTTGGTAATTGGTTATTGACGAAATCACTGGAAACAAATACAGCAATATAATTCAACATCACTGTCGTTACTATCTCGTCAGCACCAAAATATGCAAATAAATATCCGGAACACCTGCATAAATTGCTCCGGCAATAAAAGCTGCCAGGCACGCGACAAGAATATGTAAGGGCGCGGGCAATCCGGTAAGATATACGGCTACAATGCCCCCTGCAATACCCCCAACAATCATCTGCCCTTCCATTCCAATATTAACACCCACTTGCCAAGCAAAAACTGCGGCTAAGCCAGTTAGAATTAAAGGTGCCGTCTTTTCTAATACGCTTCCTATTCCCCCTAAGCTCGTAAATGGAGCGATCGATAACGAATACAAACCATCCAGAGGATCAAAGCCAGTGAGATAAAGCAATATTGCGCCAAAAATTAGGCTCACAATAATACAAGGAGTATCCTAAATAAGGAGCTGAAGAATTGTAGGAAATTTGAAAATATGCTTTTGATTTCATCATTCATAACACATTTTCCTGTGTTAAGCCAAGCATGTACAAACCAATCTCTTGTTCCGATACATTCATAACATCAGAAAACTCGGCAACAACTGATCCGTTATAAAGAACGTATATACGGTCACTCAATTGGAGTATTTCATCTAAATTCGTTGATACTAACAGCACTCCGCTTCCTGATTCCACCTGAGATATTATCTCAGCATATACAAATTCGGTGGCTGCGACATCTAAACCCCTGGTAGGTTCATGGACAACAAGAAGGGATGGATTTTGGTACATTTCCCGGGCGAGGGCTACCTTTTGTTCGATTCCCACCTGATAAGGAAGCCACCGTCATTTTGCTACTGGTTGTCCGGATGTCAAATTCTGAGATCAAATCATTCGAAAAATCCTTCACATGTGTCGAATTTATAACTCCAACTCTCGAAAACGGGGATTGATGATGGTAGTTTAATATTAGGTTTTCCTCAATAGTCGCTGGCAGTGATAAACCCGTAGTACCTCTATCCTCAGGAATCAATCCCACTCCAATTTCACGAATATCACGGGGGTTTTCTTCCGGAAGGTCTATTCCCTTTACCTCAATTTTTCCAGATTCAAATCTTCTAAAACCAGCTAATATCGAAACCAATTCTGATTGGCCATTACCACTCACACCAGCAATGCCAACAACTTCACCCTGGTGCACACTCAGTGTAAGTTTTTTTAATGCAACTGCTCCTCGATCATCGTAGCAAATGAGGTTTTTTATTTTTAAGACTTCATTTCCGGTAACAGGTTGAGGTCTATGGGGCATACCAATGACCGCCTTGTTAACCATCATCTGACAAACTTGCTCTTCTGTCACCTCTTTGGTTTTAAATGTTCCAATCTTTTTCCCACTCCGCATAATTGTTACATGGTCTGAAATCGCAAAAACTTCTCTCATTTTGTGGGTGACAAGGATTATGGTTTTGCCATCTTCAACCAT
The DNA here is from genome assembly GCA_963751575.1 of uncultured Chloroflexia bacterium. Classification (GTDB taxonomy): domain Bacteria; phylum Chloroflexota; class Anaerolineae; order Anaerolineales; family UBA11858; genus B10-G9. The sequence continues at coordinate 1,378,933 of CAVVUX010000002.1, forward strand.
CTTCCGAAGCACATTAAATAACTGATCAACTTCTGGAGGAGTCAGTACACTGGTTGGCTCATCTAGTAATAATATCTCCACATTTCGATATATTACTTTAAGAATCTCAACATTTTGTCTTTGCCCAACGGAAAGGTCACCAACCTTTCTCGTTGGACTAATCTTGAAATCATACTTTTCAGCTGTGTTCCGCTACTTCATTGATCGATTGTTTATAGTCAAATATCTTTCCCCAACAGAACTGGTTCATTTCCTAATACCACATTTTCTGCGACAGTGAGAGAATCAAATAACTGTAAAATGCTGGTGCACCATGCCAATACCAAACGTGACCGCTTCCAAGGGATTGTTAATCTTGACGTCTCTCCCGTTGATCAACACCTTTCCTTTATCAGCCGGTATCATTCCGAAAACCACATTCATCAAGGTAGATTTTCCAGCACCATTCTCACCGACTATGGCATGTATGGTTCCCTTTTGAATGGCAAGGTCTATATTGTCATTAGCAACAAGGCTGCCATAAGATTTGGTGATACCTTTTAATTCTAGAACCGGTTGGGGCATTTCCATGCTTAAAGCTCCATGTTGAAGACTCCTGTCAACAGAGTTATGGCGTGAAGCTTTTCAGGGCTTCACCCCATAACGAGCCATCATGACATTATTTATATGCGTCCGCATTTGTATCGATTGAACCATCAATCACACCTTGCTAAATCGTATCAAGTTCTTCCCGTACTGAAGCGCTTACATATTCTTCGTAGATATTCATCCATCGCCAGTCCCATACCATCAGAATCAAGGCCAAAGAAGGTTGCTTCACCAACTGGTAATTTGCCTTCATAATACAATTGAATCATGCTGTATAATCCAGCGCCAGTGTCTTTCAACAATGCGAAATTGCATAACCAGGGTAGGTTGGGTTGAGGTTTTGATCAATAGCAATACCATAGATGTCCTTATCCTGTATCTCCTCATATATACCCAAATCGCCACCACCTGATACTGTGAAAATTACATCTGCACCTTCCTGGATCATGGATGCGGCTACTTCTTTTGCTTTTGCAGGATCACCCCAGCTTCCAACATACACGTCCAAGACCTCGATGTCTGGGTCAACATATTTCGCGCCTCTGGTAAAACCATCCCGATACAGATTTACTGTCGGATCTTCCATGCCGCCAATCCACCCCACAACTTTCTCAGCATTGGCATTGGGCATATCCTCGCTTGTCGTCACCAATCCGGCTAATACACCAACCAGAAAAGCGCCTTCATAATTATCAAAATTGAAGGCGGCAACGTTAGGAACGCCTTCGATGGATTCATCAAAGAAAATAAATGTCTGATCAGGATAGGCTGCTGCTGCTTCTAAGACTGGATCAACCATATTCCAGGTACCACCGATGATCAAATCATAGTCTCCGGAATCTGCTGCAAATGTGAGGTCTTCATTAACACGGCCAGTTTCATCGCCAGTCTCATTGACGACAACTTCGAATCCAAACTCTTCTCCAGCCATTTCTCACACCTTCGAGACTGCCAAACTGTAGTACTCATCAAGATAGCCATTGATCTCGAATAGCACTTTGCCAGGGGCCTCTTCGGCTTCTTCAGCCTCATCCATTTCTTCAGATTCGGCTTCATCCACTTCGTCGACTTCTTCAACATCAGGCGATGACACATCCTCCTGGTTATTATCTGCTGCGGGCGCGCAGGCAGATCACCAAACTCGCCAAAACCAAAACTACAACCAGAAACATAAATTTTTTCCTATCTTAATTCTCCTTAAAGTTAGTTTTTTTTCATTTCCAGTACATGAAGATTTGATTCGTAAGATTGCATCTGGTTCCCACAATACTATCGCTTCTTCAATTTCTATTTTCAATAAATCTCCTCCTTATCTAATTGATGGTTAAGCTAATTATTAATCCAGTCTTGATGAACTATCATTTTTTCTATGGGCTATTCTGGTCGAGGAATGAAATAAGGGGGTCGGGTCTCCGATCTAAGTCCCATTTCTACCATTGCTTGTTCAGCTTCCGCTAAATTTTTTGTCCCTTCTAATAGCCGGGGCAGAGGATTTAATTTTTCAACGATCACCTGTGGATCAAATACCAGGTCAACAGCAACAAGTATCCCCACATCTACATTCCAGATAAGTTTGCAGGAATGTGTGTCAAAGTCTCCTCTTAAAGCCTTATCCAAAAGCGCCCAAAGGTCTTCTCGTGGTTGGCGAGCCCAAATTCGATTTAGATCAATCGCGTCTTGGGGAGTTAATCCAAATGCACCCAAAAAACCGCCTTCGGCAACTACTTTACCAATGTTGCGTTCTAATTCACGTAAAGACATCTCAGCATCACAACCGTATCCACTCAGAATAAAGAAGGACGGAACTGGTTGATTTACCAACGCGGCCAATGTTAGCGCATCAATTAAAGGACTGGAAACATGTTGTTCATTGCCTGAATAGAACGAGTCGGCGCCAAAATCAACACCGACAACAAGGTCAATATCAAACCTTTTTCTTGTAGCTTCGATACCCTCTAACAAGCCATTCAGGCCACCTTCGATACTAAACGTGACCGTTGGTACGCCGAACATATCGGTCAGCTCAGACTCAAACGTAGGAATTATGTCACCAGTAATCTGTTTCCACTGTGTTTCCGTTGTATTAATGCCAGCATAATCGTTCAATAGTTCAAAAGGTTCGTAATCACTCAATGGAATCACTGCCCCACCAAATGACATCATGCCCTCTTTTTTATACCAATTTACATTGAAGTTCCCTAGAACAAACCGATTCACACCCAAACGTCGCAAGTGGTTCATAACAGGTATGGTATTGAATATATCAGGCCCTCCTCCTGCTCCAAAAAGCAACGCGCATTTAGATTGAGAGGCTACTTGATCCAAAGATTCGCGCCACTGTAACTCACCGGTTGCTCTGCCACTTCGGATGATGTCAAGAAACTGCTGATATCCTTTTGGACCTGTTTTTGATTTTTCGTTAGTTTTGCTATTTTGTTTCATTTATAGAATCCTTTCCAAAAATCCGTGGAATATATAAAAAAACCAGAATCAATAGTTAAGCTGAATATGAAATTCCTCGTTCAAAGCAGCGCAGATTTATTGAATCATTCTCAATTACTTTCCGAAGTTGATCGTTTGAAATAGGGAAGTCAGTTACATATTTAGCCAGGATCCCCAACATCACAAAGTTAGCGCCCAGAATACTGCCAGATTCTTCGAGTGCAATATTATTGACATCAACTACTAGGAACCTTGCACCATAGCCTACAAGGCCTTTTATCAAAAGGTCCAAATCAGGATAAGGATCACCCGTAACAATTTCTGATATTTGAGGGACACGGCTAGCATTTAGCAAGACCAATCCATCATTCCGAACAAGTTCTGTTGCACTTCTGACTCCTTCAAGTGGCTCCAAACCAACAACAACATCAGCTGAACTTTGTGATATGAGAGGAGCAAGATTTTCTTGACCAAAAACAATATCGCAGTAAATCTGACAGAGCCTCATGGCAGAACGTGGGCGATCAATTACAGACACTTGTATTCCAGAGCTTACTGCTGCTTCAGCAATCTTTGTCGCCAGAGTGACAACCCCCTGTCCACCCAGACCAGCGATCCTCAAATTGAAATGATTACCGGTTTTCATTTCACCTCCTCCTTTAAGATAATGGCGTCGTAGGTACAAACCTCAACGCATAAATCACAACCTGTACAGATGTCAGGCAAAATAACAGGTAAGGATTTATTTTCTGGGGAATGTGGTCCTTCCCAGTATATGGCAGGACAATACAACTTCATACAATCTCCACAGGCGGTACAAAGTTCCGGTACAACTTTAACTTTATGTGGGGCAATATTTTTAGCTTTCTCATCCTGGAACCGAATTAGCATACAGGGTTCTTGAAGAAAACAACCGCGGGTTTGGGTGCATGCAATGCTTGCTTTATCGCTTCAATTGTTTGATTTGCGTGTAATGGGTTTACGGTTGTAATAAATGGCACTCCAGCCTCTCGACATAAGCCAACCAGGTCAACCCGAGGGGCATCTTTCCCGGCTGCATTTTGACCTGAATTTGCAGTTGGCTGAAGACCTGTGTTTGCCAGAGTTCCGTTATCCAACAACAGCACAACAATTGGCGCTTGGTTATAAACGGCATTGATTAAGGCTGGCAAACCCCCATGAAGCATTCCCCCATCCCCAACAACCGCGATTACCGGAACTTCACTTTCAGATAGCGCCGCACCACTGGCCAGGCCAATTGCCCCTCCCATATTTGTAGCTGAATCGAGAGTTTTAGCTGGGCTAAGAATACCCATAAAGGCGCAACCTGCATCACTTACAGCGACATATTTTCCATTTGATACTTTCTCAACCGCCTCTCTGAGACCATAAAATGTTCCCATGTGGGGGCAGCCAGCACAAAGTGTCATCGTCCGTTCTTCCATGGGTGCCAGGGTTATCGGATATTCAACAGGATTTGGAATCGTTTGTCCAGAAGCTGTGAATGCACTCTCAATGCCACGCATAATATCTGGGATTAAGAGTTCACCGCCAATAGGAATCACATTGGTCACCCTGCCAAGTATTGCCGTGGATAATGAATGTCTTCCTGCAAGTGCCAGCACCTTTTGTTCGAGATATGCTTCACCCTCCTCTAAAACAAGGATGGTATCAAACGATTTGACAAACTTTGTAATCAGCTCTTCATTAAGTGGATTCAAGACACCCAATTTCAGAAGTGACACTTGATCGACCAGACCCATACGATCCAGAGCTTCTTTTGCCAGGCTGTAACAAACACCGCCACCTACTATACCCACCGAAGCTTTATCCTGCTGATCCCACTGATCATATGCCTGGTCAAGAAGAATTTTCCCGGCTTCTTCCAAATTGAGGTGTAAAAAACGATGAACAGCAACCGCCCCGATCACACCAGGCTCCATCAGGGAGAATCGCCGCGGACTGGTAACAAATTTACTTGGACGATTTTCGCGCTCTATCTTTCCAACTGTTACCAGGCCTCTACTCATCATTACCTGATTAACGCTGCGCAGCATAACTGGCGTTCCGAGTTCTTCAGACAACGAGAATGCATATCGGGACATCTCTAATGCTTCTTGCCAATTAGATGGTTCCAAGATTGGCATGTCTGCCGCTGCCCCCATAAATCTAGTATCTGCTTCAATGGCTGATGTGTTCGCTCCAATATCATCCCCAACAAAAACAACTAGCCCACCACGAACACCATAATTCACGGCAAAACGCAGCGCATCAACAATCACGTTCGCCCCCAAGTGGTTTACGGTGCAAAGTGCTCGCTGACCATTCATGGCTGCACCCCAGGCTACCTCCATCGCCACTTTTTCATTGGTGGACCACTCGACATGGACTTCATTCTCTTGAGAAATTGATGCCAAGGCCTGAAGAGCACCTGAACTCGGCGTTCCAGGAAAACCAGCAACAAGCCTGACGCCAGCTTCAAGTGCTCCCCTGGCAACGGCCTCATAGCCATAGGCCAGTACTGGAGTGCCAGCTTTTTTTTCCTGCATGATATTGTGTTTCATCGTACGCTCCTCGTCAGGGATCACACTTTATACTAATATTTTTGTTTGTAGAATATTTCAATCATTTTCCTTGATGTAACTATTTTTTCTTTCCAAACATATGATCACGAACATCTGTGTTTGCTTCTTCAGCAGTAATTATCGGGTGTTCGTTCAACTCTGCGCGCATCTGCTCCATGTTCTCATAACCCGACTCTTGTTCTTTCTCCCACTCTTCCGCAAAGGCACCTGACTTAATTTCGGAGAGAACACTCTTGTAAAGATCTTTCACGGAATCCGAAGTGAACTGCTTTCGCCTTTTCATTTGGCCATACTGACTGGTTGGGGAGTGCAAAGAAAGGGCATTCACTAAGCCCATTTCAGTAACAGATCGTTGTACCTCAATTAATTCTCCTGAACCGTACATTTCAATTTGAATTATTTCAGGATCAAATCCTGCTTCTAGCAAGGTCTCAAATTGAGTGAGGGTTCCAACCAGGGCACCGCCACCACCAACTTGTTCACCGAAGAGGTCGATTACAGCTTCTTCCTCAAAGGTTGTAAACATCGCTGGACTGGCCCCACCAATCCCTTTTGCTAAGGCAAGAACAATTTCTTGCGCCTGACCTGTATAATCCTGTTCCACAGCTACAAAACTGCAGAAACCAGTACCTTTTTCATACCAAATGCGCAAACCTTCCCCAATCATACGCGGTGCTACCATGATCACATCTACGTTAGATGGGACTTCAAATGTCTTGAAATGAATATTAAACCCATGGGCAAAACTTAGAACTGCGCCATCTTTTAAATAATCTCTGATCGATTCGTTGAAAACCTCCGCTTGAACTTCATCAGGAAGGAGGATCATTACGATATCAGCTTGTTTTACAGCATCGATAATTGGGTAAACCTTATGATCATCAGCTTCAGCCTGGGTCAAATAGCTATCACGTGGATTGCCAACAATTACTTTCATTCCACTATCACGCAAATTCAAAGCCTGGGATCGTCCTTGATTACCGTATCCAATGACCGCGATTGTTTTATCTTGTAATATGTCGGTTTTGATATCTTCAGTCCAACTTTTTTTTGCCATAATTTACTCCTGTGCATATGATGTGAATTAGTGTTGTAGTCCTTCAGAAGAACTCTTACATATCTTTCTTCACCTTGAATAATCTTCCAGCGAAATAAAATCTAAAAGTTGATCAAGTTCAACTCCTTAAGCAATCTAACGTCGGAATCCCAGTCCCTGAATCCCAGTTCATTAGCTCGTAGAAGCGTTGCTTAGCCCATGTAAATAGTTCAGGGGAAATCGCAACATCCTCCAGAGGACCACTCTCGAATGCCTGCATCATCCGTATTGGGAGTTTGTCGTCCTCTTCAGTGAAGCCCTCACGCAGATTGAATAAACGTGCCAGGGCTTGGGCTCTCGCTCCTATATTCAGTACATCCTGAACTGTATAGTCAATTCCCGTTACACCAGAGAGGGCGTCAGCCATCTGGGCGTAATCATAACTATAAAAATGACAATTAACTGCACAATCTTGAAAATGCTGCCAATTGATTTCATGATATAGAATTTGCAGCTTATCTTCATCCAAACCAAGGTTTGAAATGGGCGCAATAGGATCATCCAAAACTGAGTTGACTCGTCGTGTTTCAACACTATTAACCATATAATATGTATCGTGGATGCTTACGATGTGATCAGCTCCCATAGGAGATAGCGCGAAACCAAGGCCCATTCCCTGCTTTAAGCGTGGCTCATGAAGGGGAAGTTCTTGCCCTTTGATTGTTAGATTGAATGATTGAGACTCCGGTCCGAATTGGGTACACATACGATCTACCCCCTCAGCCATTACATCTCCAAAACCTTCCCTTTTGGCTATCATTTCTACTGAATTCAAAATCAATTTATGATCCCCCCACTCAAATTCCAAGCCATCGGTATCCACACTTGATAACACACCTTGTTCAAAACATTCCATCACAAAAGATATCGACATCCCTGTCGATATCGTATCCAAACCAAAGGCATTGCAAAGTTCATTAGATTTAAGAACTGCAACAGGATCTGACACTCCACAGTTTGATCCAAAGGCAGCTACAGCTTCATATTCTGCTCCACCATAAACTGGATCAATGCGCCGATTTGGATCATGATCCTCATGTTCAAACACTTGTTTGCATTTAACCGGGCATGCCTGACAAGTATCCCGATCTTTGAGAAATAAACTATGAAGGCGATGGCCATCTAACTTTTCACCATCATTAAAGAGTGGTTCAGAAAAATTGTTTGTTGGTAAACCGCCTAAATGATGCCATAAAGCCACTGAATTCAGGGTACCTATACCTATGCCCGCCGCAGCCCAATCCATTAGGTCCTTATAATTGTTCCCAAACCACTTCGCAAGGGATGTAACTTTACTGCGGTTAGCTGGTGCAGGTGGTTGAAGCGTACCTCGCACAGCGACAGCTTTCAGATTTTTCGATCCCATCACTGCGCCGAGTCCATTACGACCGGCTGCACGATTGATGTCGTGCATGATGGCTGCATAACGCACTAGATTTTCACCCGCTGGTCCAATTTGAGCTATACGGACTTTATTATCTTGAAGTTCGGTGCGTATGGCTGCTTCCGAGGGTGCGGTTTTTAACCCCCAGAGATGTTCTGCAGGGCGAATTTCTACCTCTCCATTATTAATCCAAATATAGACGGGAGATTTTGCTTTGCCTTGGATGACTAGAGCATCGAAACCAGCTCGCTTAAACTCATGTCCCCACCATCCCCCCACCTCGGAGCTGCCCAATGCACCGGTGAGTGGTGACTTGCCCCCAACTCCATGCCTCCCCGAGCCGGGCAAGTTACTTCCCTGCATTATGCCAGGAGCGAAGATCAATAAATTATCTGGGCTCAGGGCATCTGTCTGGGCTGGCAAATCACGTAATAGGTAATAGGTTACCAGTGCCCGACCACCCACTAAGAGACGATACAAATCCTCACCGGGCTCTTCGATGGATATCTTATTTTTGTTTAAATCAATATGGAGAATTTTCCCATAAATTCCGCCAATCATTTGTTATCCCCCTCCTCAATTGTTCTACTTTCAGTGGAATTATGGTTTTCATCTCGGTACTTAGGCTCATAACCCATCGCTTCAGAGATATCAAGACTTGCCTTTTGAATTTGTTCCAAAATTTCTGGCCAACGATCTTCTTTTATACTGCTGCTGGGCCAGATAATGCTAAGCGCAGCCAAGAGCTCATGTCTGTTATCCCATACAGGCACAGATATGCTGGTAAACCCATAATTCACCTCCCCATCACTCATGGCATACCCTGCAGAACGGATATTTCCAAGCTCAACACGAATATTCTCTGGTCTAACGATCGTACTAGACGTATACTTCTCAAGCGTTGAAAGCTCCAAGTAACTTTCCTGTTCATCTATGGGAGAAAAAGCTAACAGAGTTTTAGAAGCGGAGCCAGCATGAAGAGGTAAGGATCCACCATCTGGGAGTGATATATTTACCCAACTGCCACTTTGGGCCTGATGAATAACGACGCCAAAATTACCTTGCTTCACAACCAAACTTACTGCTTCTCCAACCGAATTGGCTAAACGCTGCATGATTGGATGGGCTCGTTGTTGCAAGAGCATAACTCTGTCCACAAGGTTCCCAAGTTGGAACAGTTTCATCCCCAGGCGATATTTCCTGGTTAGGGAATCTTGTTCTACCAAATCCCAAGCAGCCATTGCTGTTAGATTGCGTGATACGGTACTTTTTGATACCCCCAAGATTTTAGCAAGTTCAGTAACGCCCAACTCGGGAGAATGAACGCTAAATTCATTTAAAATTTTCATAATTCGGTCAAGGACATCCAAGCTTCTTTTCGGGGACTCACTCATTTTTCCAATCAACCTATTTAGAAAATTTAATTTATTGCTTTTTCAACCCGCCGAACTCAGAATATCAGCTGTTCCTCTTGGTGGAACAGTGTTCCCCTTACAGGAACAATAATAGCATAATGCAAGTTGGTTTTCAACCCTGATTTTCATCACTAATTATTGAAGTACTGATAAGTCAGTCCAACCGAAGAAAATCGGGAGATGTTTGGATGCCATATTTTTTCTTTTCCTCAAAAGTTTCCTTTTACACCACTTATTTTGATTGCGATCAGGAAAACTACAAAATAGCAGCCAAACCGCGAAACAAATGAAGCATTTGAATTTATACGGATAGTCATTTTTTGAAGTAGGACCTTTTTGAGAAAGGCAAGAACTTCTCTTCAAAATGGATCAAAATTAACGGGATGGGATTTCGTATGATGATGACCTAAATTAGATAAAGATAGATTTATTGACTACCCTCATGTCCAAGTTGTTGCTACACCCCTGGATCATGTATCGTTATCCAGCACCCTGATCATTTGTCAATGACCTAGAGTAAACACCTGGTCACATGTGAGACGACAGCGTTTTCAGCCCCTGATCTCCCGTTTTTAGAGGGCTAATCTAAGACGGAGATCCCTGTTTTTGTATAAAAATATAGGTATTTTCGGGATAATTGCACCAAATCTGCACCAGAATAGCGCCCTGCGGGCTGACTGGAGCAGGCTGCGCCTGCGACCGTATGGGCACTTTGTGCCCGACCGGTATGGTCAACGACCACGACCGGGAAAAGCCGGTCGCGAGGGTAGCGAGCATTCCGTCGTGAGCGGAGCGACCATTACATCAACTGGCTTGGTAGCTCGATAATTAATATACAACATTATTTAACTCCATAGTATCTAAGGTTACAGATCGCTGTTATCAGCTGTGTACTTAATTCCTCCTACACAATTTCAGCCGGTTGGACTAACATAAGAACTGGCACAAGAAATAAGGGCAGGTCAATTTGATTTTGCAGGAGATTAAATGGATAGCAAATTTGACAAGTCAGGTCGACTAAGTATACATCAAGTAGAAATAATATTTCTTTTAATGATCGTACTTGCAATCAGTTCAATATTATTGATACAAAGCGGTATTTTTGCTAAAAATGATAATAATTTTCGAGGCAGTCTAATAATCAATGAATACGTAACGAGCAATTACAATACCTGGCGGGATGAAAACTGGAACAGTCCTGACTGGATCGAGTTATACAATAGCGGTAATACAGCCATTTGGCTGGGGGATATTTATATATCAGATAATTCGGAAATACCGGAAAAAGCATTGTTGCCGGCTTATGCTTTAGAGCCAGGAGAATACTTTTTAGTTTTTGCTTCGGGATCAACAACAGATAATGAGAATAATTTCCATGTGCCTTTCAAACTGGGACAGGGCGACCTTCACATTTCATTGACTCGAAATCAAACTGCCCTGGATATTCAGGAAATGGAAATTCTTCCGACAGACATCAGCAAAGGACGTTTAGAAAACGGAGAGTGGGAATATTTCGCCACACCTACACCGTTAAGTAAAAACGATACCCCAAGCAGCAACTCGAAAGATATTGCACCTGTATGGTCTAAAGAAAAAACAATTATTATTAGCGAATATATGACCAATAATGTTTATACTTTTTTGGATAAAAACGGCCGCGCAAATGACTGGGTGGAATTATACAATACCTCTGATTTGCCCGTAAATATAGGTACAATATTTTTATCCGATAATCTGAATATTCAGAATAAATTCAAATTACCCGATTATGAAATGCAGCCTGATGAATACCTGATTATCAGTTTATCTTCCCGCGGAGATAATTCGGATAGATTTACTGCGCAGTTTAGCTTAGGGGGCAATGACAGTCAAATAGTTATTTCCGATAACTCCGGATATGCCATAGATATGCTGGATATATACGATTTGCCGGAGGGAGTGTCTGCCGGACAAAATAGCGCTGGATTATTTGGTTTTTACTCAGTACCAACTCCCGGGCGGGTAAACAGCAAAAATATCAGCACAACTATGGACATTACAGCAGAAAGAAAACCTGGATCCGGGATTCTCATCAACGAGTTCATGTCCAACAACCGATACGGCATATTGGATGCATACGGCAAGTCCAGTGACTGGATAGAGATCTACAATCCGACAGATACTGATGTGTCATTAAAAGGATTTGCTCTGTCTGATGATGCTGCCGCCCCTATGAAATGGCTATTTCCGAAAAATGCCGTACTGCCTACGGGCGAATATCTGGTTGTTTTTGCAAGCGGAAATGATGAAGTAATAAACGGAGAGTACCATACCAATTTTTCTCTAAGTACAAATGACGCTCTAATACTACTGTCAGAGCCGAATGCGGCCCTTGCCGACAGTATGGTTGTCGAGCAATTACCCGGGAATGCATCCAAAGGCAGAACACCAGATGGCGAAATTTCCTATTTCTCTGTTCCAACGCCCGGCAGAATAAATGACACTCATCCGAACCATCACCTGGATACCGAAGTTGAGGTTATTTTTAACAAGCTTATATATTAATGAAGTCGCTGCATCCAAAATCAATCTTAACAGAACAGCGTATCAAGGACTGACAGAATATATTGAGCTTTTCAACGACGGCAGCGAAAATATAAACCTATCCGGTTATTCTATATCAGTCGGTCAGGACAGTGAGTATTTTTTTGACAATACTACTATAAAAGCAGGTAAATACTTACTGCTTCTTGCAAAAGGCGGCATACCGGCAGGCGGAGAATCAATTGTAATTGAGGATATTCGCTTAAACGGAGCCGGCGAAACAATAATTTTAAAAGACAATACCGGTAAAATAATAGACTATATAAAAACCGGCTATATTTTAGGCGACTACAGCTTTGGCCGCTCGGCAGATAATAAATACAAAGAAGTTTTCTTTGATACAAAAACTCCAGGAAAGAAAAACAGCGACAGAGAATTTATATCAATCTGTGCCAAGCCCACATTTTCTGTAAAAGGTGGTATGGTTTCCGAAAAAAGCATCGAGGTAGATCTCAATGCTCAACCAGGCACAATTATCAAATATACTACAGACGGAAATGAGCCGACATCAACATCGAAAACATATACCAAACCAATAACAATACATGAAAACACCGTCATCAGAGCCATCGCAATAAACGACAGCAAGCTGCCCAGCGCCATAACTAGCAGTACGTATATTTTTAATAAAACACACGATATTCCGATTATGTTTATCTCCGCAGGCGACAACGGTCTGTTCAGCTATGATCATGGTATCTATGCAGTCGGCAAGGGGGATACCGACTCTGAATTTCCATTCTTCACTGCAAATTACTGGTGGGATGCTGAACGCCCTATATCTATTGAATACTATGAACCTGATGGGAAACTAGCCCTTGACTTTAATGCCGGCATACAGATATTCGGAGGCTTTTCACGTGCGCTTGAACAAAAATCATTTATCATACACATGCGTGATGAATACGGCCTTGATGAAATCTATTACCCCTTTTTTGAAGGATCTGATGTAAACATATATAAAAAATTGATATTGCGCAACGGCGGACAGGATACGCGAACGAAAATGAAAGACTATTTTATCTCGAAGTCCGCTATAGAGGAAGGAAATCAAGACGGTATGCGCGGTCAGCCCGTAGCTGTCTACATCAACGGAGAATACTGGGGATTATATAACATAAGAGAAAGATTAGATGCAGATTATTTATCCTCTCATTACAATCTTGACACTCATAATATAAATATTATCGCTGCAAACGGCGTTGCCCTGCACGGCAATAATGAAGACTGGCTTCAACTACAAGAGTTCTGTATAAGCAATGATTTCACTGTACAGGAAAACTACGAAAAACTGGCAAATTGGATTGATATCGAAAACTTTACCGATTATATAATTTTTCAGACATTTTTTTCAAATACCGATTCAGGCAACATAAAATTTTGGCGGGATGAATCTCAGACCATGAAATGGCGTGTATTATTTTATGATGTGGATTTATCATTACGCGATGACAGCTATCACCTCGAAATAATAAAAAGGATGTTCGGACAATCCGGCGGATATATCGGTTTTAGCACCCATATACAAAAAGCCCTGATACAAAATCCTCAATATCAGGAATACTTTTTGCAGAGATATGCTTATTATCTTTCAGAGGTTTTTACAGATGAATACCTGGAAAGCAGAATTGACAAAATTGCTGATACCATGAAAAATGAAATGGCTTATCATACACAAAGATGGAAAGTTTACGGCTCATATGATCAATGGCTGGAAAGTGTAGAAATTTTTAAACACAATGCACTGGGTCGCGGCGAAATTGTTGCCGGTTTGCTACAAAATTTTCTGAATGCAGATGATGAAAGAATGAAGGAATTAATCCCTTGGTATCAGCCTGATCAAATACCGGTAGTAGTTCCGTAAAGAGTAAACCATTTGTCTAGCAAACAAGCCGCCCAGCGCTTGGAATGACCAGCCCCGGATCCCCGTTGCCCATTTTTATCATCTATGCTATATTACCGGTTTATACATATGGGGGCAAGTCAGTCCTCAGCCAGGATGGAGGATTGGCAAAATTCTTGCACTGTATGCATTCAACCTAAAAGGAAATAAATCTCACTCCGCTACAGAAAGCCGCATAGGAGTATGGATGGTTTTAGTTACTTGCTGAAAAAGGATTTCATGAAAAAAGGGCTACTTTCTACCGGGTTGATCTTTCTGTTGACACTAGTCACTTCCTGCCAATCGATTCCAACCCTACCTCCCCCGGAATCGACGATCGGACTTGGCGCGCCACCTGAAACCCTCACTGTCGAGGAAAATCTACCTTCTCCGACCTTCACCCTAGAGCCGACCCTTACAGCAACCTCTATTGAAACGCCAACTCAAACTCCGGTCCCTACAGTTACTTCAACACTCCCACCGACACCAACCCAATCCCCCACACCAACCCAACCCCCCACACCAACCCAACCTCTTGATCAGTATAATTCCTATCTTCAAAACGTGACTGAGGAATCAATCACGATAATGTGGGAAACTCCTCTTCGATACAGCTGGAGCAAATTACGCTATCGGCTGATGGGTGATACAATCTGGATCGAAAAGTCCTTCTCAGAAAAAACAAAATTTCACGAAATCTCCCTTCAGGGACTTTTCCCAGACACTACCTATGAATATCAAGTAAGCATGGACGGCGTCATCCAGTGGAGTCCTCCGCGGCCAGCTTTTTTTACCACTGCCCCAGATGCCAGCCAGACCTTCCGGGCAGCTGTTTACGGAGATTCCCGGACCCAAAATGATATGCATCGCGAGGTAATTAAATCAATAGCTAAAAACGAACCCGATATCCTTTTACACACCGGAGATTTTGTCGAATACGGGAAGAATTATAAGAATTGGGACAAAGAATTTTTCCATCCCGCAGCTGATCTTTTAGCCTATGTTCCCCTCTTTCCAGTCATTGGAAATCATGATTACAATGGGGAGGAAAAGATGTGGTATTATGATTTCTTCTCTCCTCCAGGGAACGAACAATGGTATGCCTTTACCTACGGATGCGCCAGGTTTGTCGTGCTTGATTCCAATTTCAATTTCCTGCCAGGAGGCTCTCAGTATTCATGGCTGGTAGAGGAATTCCAGTCATCTGGTTATACCAATTCGAAATGGCAAATTGTGCTTTTTCATCACCCCCCTATAACCAGCGGCAGTCATCGCGGGGACGAAGTACCAATCGCTGATTACCTGATCCCATTGTTCGAAGCAAATGACGTGGATATGGTTTTCTCGGGGCACAATCACCAATATGAACGCAGTCTCAAGGATGGTGTTTATTACATCGTTACAGCAGGTGGAGGTGCCCCTCTTTATGGTTTCCCCAATACCGCTCTCAATCCTTACTCGCAAGTTAGTAATAAAACCTACCATCACACCACACTTGATTTTCATTGTTCTGATGATTATCTAGAATTAAATGCTTGGGATATTTCCCTCAACTTGATTGATGGTCCGCTCCTGCTAGATTCACAGATAGTCGAATGACGTAAAACGTTAATCCATTGCTGCACATCGATAACCTTATATTTGACAACTTTTTCCAAGTTGAACCATTGGCATGAAACCTCAACTTGTACATTAAAACCCCGATACCAGCATGGATCACTGATCTGTTTTGGAATCCCGGCCGTTTGCAGGGTCGGTGGCTTTTTAGTTACTCCGGAAAATTTTATTCTCCTCGTCTGGGCTGGACAGCGATTGGTGTTATTATCCCCCGATTCCGAAAGTAATACTGGCTCCCACTTCCCAATTTCAGCATGATATACTAACAAAATAACAGTTGAAAAGTATAAGCTATGTATAGAAACGAATTGAAGTTTATTATCAATCCGCATCATAAAAATTTGATGGAGAACAAATTACGAAACCTCTGTCAGCGGGATTCTTTTAGCGATGCATCTGGGGGATATTTGATTTCAAGTTTATATTTTGATGACTATAATCTAAGTGCATTTTTTGATAAGACGAACGGGATCAGAGATCGCAAAAAATATAGGATTCGTGTTTATAATTATCAATCTGATGTCATAAAACTTGAAAGAAAAATCAAACGGGGAAAATTAACTGAAAAATCGCACCTTCAAATCTCAAGGGGAGAATATGATCAACTAGTTCGTGGTGATGTTAATTTTTTAAGCCATAAAAATGATGGTGTTGCGAAAGATTTTTATCTTTATTATCGGACGAAGAACTTACGTTCAAGGGTAGTAGTTGAATATCGGCGTGAAGCGTATATCTATAAATATGGAGATGTGCGAATTTGTTTTGATACTTTGCTTAAGGCTGGTATTTTTCAAGATGATTTGTTCTCAAAAAGGTATAGGTTCTCTGTGATCCCACCCAATCAGATTATTCTTGAAGTGAAATATACAGGATATCTCCCTGTTGTTATTCGAAATCTTATACAATTAAATAACATTCAATGGCAATCTATCTCTAAATATGCTAAGTGTTTTGTTGTTGGTTTGTAAATAAAAGGGAGAAATATGACTTGGAACGACTTTTTTCAAAACACAGATATTTTTACGACTGATTTATCCGTGACTGCAATTGCATCTACGTTGCTTTTTTCATTTGTATTAGGCTTGTTCATCTTTTTAATCTACCGCGTAAGTTATCAGGGTGTAATGTATTCAAAAACATTCAATGTGACTTTAATCGCTATATCTATGATTACTGCATCAATTATCATGGCGATCTCGAGCAACATCATATTGTCCCTGGGCATGGTGGGCGCATTGTCAATTGTAAGATTTCGGACGGCTATCAAAGATCCGATTGATGTAGCTTATCTATTTTGGGCAGTTGGCGTGGGCATAACTAGCGGCGCAGGACTTTGGGTGTTAGCGTCGATGTCTGCTATCGTAATCGGAATCATTTTATTTGGGTTATCGAATATATCAGATGTGAATACACCATATTTGTGTGTGATTTCTTATCAGACAGAAGATACAAATGATTTGGTTTTTCAGCTGATTGAAAAGGAAGCCAAAAGGTATCGATTGAAATCAAAGGTTTTTGATGGAGAAAATTATGAATTGACAGTTGAGATCAGAAGCAGAAAAAAAACCGCAAGTCTCGTAAACGAGATAGGGGGAATTAACCATGTGAATTCAGTCGCGCTGCTTAGTTACGATGGCGATTTTGCTGTTTAGGATAAGCAGAACTTGAGTTAAATTGCGCCATAAAACCGAAGTGGAAATTACTCAAGTACACCTAGGCGTTCCTCATAGTCGACTGGAATCAAATCTGAAGATCAAAAGAATTACATTTAATGATTAATTCACCTGATCTCGTGTCAGACGCCAGCACTTTTTCTTACTTTATCCCCCTGATTCAGATGGCAAAACTAACCATTAGATCGCCTGCTGTGAACTGTACCTGCCCAAATTCTTAAAAAAAATTGGTCAGATCTGCTGTTGGAATTCAAGAAGTAAAATTGGTTTGATAATTCATCCAAATCAAGATATATTTGAAACAGGCAGGAAAACAATCACAATTTCCCGCTCCGCATCATAAGCACGCCAAGTGTTCAAACAGAGCAAAAAGGACCCAAATGATGCCAGCTAACTTCCTCTTAAACCCAAACAAACTTGATCGCCAATATGCAGACCCACGATCCCGGGAGATCATGGAAAAAACCATCGCGTTTTTTGAATCCAAGGGAAAACGCAAGCTCAAGGATGATGATCATGCCCGAACTTGGTACGCGGATTTCCTGAATTTCATAAAAGATGAAAGAATATTCTATACATTATTGACCCCCCCGGAATATGGGGAGGGAGAAACCCGCTGGGATACCTGGCGGAACTGTGAATTTAACGAGATCTTAGCTTTCTATGGGCTGGCATATTGGTATACCTGGCAGGTGACTATCCTTGGGCTGGGCCCGATCTGGATGAGTGACAACGATGAGCTGAAACAAAAAGCTGCCAAACTCCTGCGGGAGGGAGAGATCTTTGCGTTTGGACTCTCTGAGAAAACCCACGGCGCGGATGTTTATTCGACCGAGATGACCCTGACTCCAACAACCGGGGGAGAATTCAATGCTAGCGGGGAGAAATATTATATCGGGAATGCCAACAAAGCCAGAATGATATCCACTTTTGGGAGGCTGGCTGAAAGCGGGGATTACACCTTTTTTGTAGCGGATTCCCAACACGAGAATTTCGACTGCATCCAGAATATTACAGAAAGCCAGAATTATGTCGCCCAGTTTGCCCTGAAAGAGTATCCAATCTCCGAAGGAGATATTCTGTCAATGGGTCAGGACGCCTGGAATACTGCCCTTAATACGGTAAATGTTGGAAAATACAATCTGGGCTGGGCTTCGATCGGGATTTGTACTCACGCCCTCTATGAGGCAATCACGCATGCTTCCAACCGCCGCCTTTATGACATGTATGTCACTGACTTTCCTCATGTTAAACGCATGTTTACGGATGCATACCTCCGCTTGATTTCGATGAAACTTTTTACCCTGCGGGTTGCTGATTATCAACGGGTTGCGTCACGGGAAGACCGGCGCTACCTGCTTTATAATGCGCTGGTAAAGATGAAAGTCACCACCCAGGGGGAGGAAGTGATCGATCTGCTCTGGGATGTTATCGCTGCCAAGGGTTTTGAGAAAGACACCTACTTTGAGATGGCAGCCAGAGACATCCGGGCGCTGCCCAAATTGGAAGGAACCGTGCATGTTAATATTGCACTGATTGTTAAGTTCATGCAGAATTATCTTTTCTTCCCGAAGGAATATCAACTGGTTCCCCGCTGTGATGGACCCGAGAATGATGGATTTCTTTTTGACCAGGGTCCGGCCAAAGGGTTGGGAAAGATCCAGTTCCACGACTTCAATCCAGTTTTTGATAGCTGGGACTTGCCAAATGTGAACCTATTTCAGGAGCAGATCAAAGTCTTCAGAGAACTCCTGATGATGGCAACTCCAGATGAAGGTCAGCAAAAGGATATTGATTTTTTACTGGCAGCAGGCGAGATGTTTTCGCTCATCGTCTACAGCCAATTAATCCTGGAGAATGCTGAGATGTACGAAGTCGAATCTGAGGTTGTCAACCAGATCTTTGATAGTATGGTGCGGGACTTTTCAAAATATGCCTTGGAGCTTCACAACAAAACCAGCAGCAGCCCGAAGCAAATGGAGTTCTGCCTCAAGATGCTGCGCAAACCTATAGCCAACCAGGACCAGTATGATGGTGTCTGGGTGGACTATGTGCACGCCCTCAATGGTGTTTATGAAATGAATGAGTAAAACAGATCTTGGGCGGAATCTAGATGATCCAAACAATTTGAATCGAACGGATCAATTAACACGAGAGATCATTGGTAGGAGACCTTCTTTGTTAGGATCCTGATCAGCTGAGCAGCTTGTCCTGCTGGTTGCTTCCCGCAAAGGTGAAACTGATTTCCCTGGATTAATTCATTGAACGAACGAGAGATATTTCTCCGAAGCATGCATTCTGACAATGAAGTTCATTTTCAGTTTCCCCGATCCAAGAAAATTCAGATCCACCTCAATAAATCATATTACTGGAACAGTCTTCCAGCTCTAACCAATCCAAAGAATATCAATCAACCTTTCCTGAAGCTTTTTGATAGTGAACTTCCAGCTGAGGCATGGGGATTTCGATTTTCGCTTCACTTAGCGCAGCATAAAGTGCAGTGTTGACCTTATCAACCATACGCCTGGTATCGGTATAAGAATCCAGCCACCAGCGCACTCGGAATATTAGCGCAGATGGGGCAAATTCGAGAAAAAGCGCTTCCACATCCTGGCTGGTCAACACCCCTTCAACCTCACGAACGGCTTCGATCATAATCTGGCGAGCTGTCTCCAAATTTGTCCCGTAGGCAACACCAACATGAACCTCGATGCGATATTGCGTATCCGGGTAGGAATAATTCACAATCAGACTTTTGCTAATCACCGAGTTTGGAACGATGACCATGCGGTTATCACGGGTCCGGATTCGAGAACTACGAAGACCGATATCGACCACATCCCCCCAGGTATCCAATTCCTGGATCTCAATCCGGTCACCAATCCTGAAAGGACGATCGATCATAATAGCAAAGCCACTAATCGTATCTGTCAAAGCTGCCTGAGCGGCCAATGCAATAGCTAGCGATCCAACACCCAGGGTTGCCACAAAAGCACTGACATCCACCTCGAAGTACCCAAATAATAAAATGATCCCAACCAGGCTCAGAACGATCATTGCTACCCTGCGGATGAAAGGGAGCAGTTGCTCAGCTAGATTGGATTCAGCGCGGACTGCAATTTCATTCCCATACCAGGTGATGACATTCTGCACCAGACGCCAGACAAAAATGAACCCGATGATCCAGTACAGGAAATAGAAAATAATATTTAAGTCTATATTCCAGGCATCCGGGAGAAAGTCCAACCTGCCCAGCGCTACTTGAAATGCTATAACAACAACTGACCAATACAGCGGTAATCGCAAAGCATCCAGGATAGAATCATCAAGATTCGTACGTGTGCGGCGGATAATGCGCCTGATAACACTGTCAAGAAACACCCTTAACACCCAGCGACCCAGAATCAATACGGCTGCCACGATCAGGAACGAAATGCCCAATTCCAGCCACTGTTCAGTTTGCAAACCTAAATATATATTATCCATAGCAGATCTCCTTTAAGGATTCAAAAGTTCCAGATATTTTTCATCCGAT
The DNA here is from genome assembly GCA_963751575.1 of uncultured Chloroflexia bacterium. Lineage (GTDB taxonomy): Bacteria > Chloroflexota > Anaerolineae > Anaerolineales > UBA11858 > B10-G9. The sequence goes on from CAVVUX010000002.1 coordinate 1,399,733, forward strand.
GTCATCGAAGCTATCACATTACCTTATACACAGTTCAACTTCAAGCAAGCTCAAACCAATATCTCCTCTTCTACATCGCGATCAAACTTGCTCCGTAAATAGTTAATACGGAGAATAGGGAGCAATCCCCCGAGGGACAATCAAAAACTGATCTCAGATTGATCAACCGCGAGGCAGCGTACACTCTCCCAATCGAGCCCGGGGGGTTTTAGGCGGTTATCCACTGCGTTGGTGGTGATTTTTGACCATTTACCAAGAAATCCAGGGGATTTCGACCTGGATTTCCGCAATCTCAGCTAAGTTTCACCATCTATGCCCAGAAATTAATGGATTTTTATAGTCTATTACCGCTACTGCTTATAAATCCCGGTTAACAATATATTTTCCTAATTCTTCCAGGGTGTCCCTGTCCTTTCCGGCTGGAAAGCCTGACAGGCTCTTGATCGCTTTAGCAGTACAGGAACGGGCCTCTTTCATGGCCATTTGAATGGCACCGCTTGCAATCACCCGATCGATCAGGGCATCAACCGTCGATCCAACTACTTTACCAGCTAAACAATCTGCCAGGACCTTATCATCAGGATTCTGTTCGCTGTAATAGATCACCGGCAGGGTGGGAACTCCCTGGCGGAGATCACTTCCCAATGGTTTGCCAACCTTGATTTGATCGCCTGTAAAATCAAGGATATCGTCCACGATCTGGAAAGCCTTGCCGATTTCCTTGCCATAGGTTTCAGCCGGCTCCAGATATTTTCTATCAACCGGGCTGATCAATGTCGCTGCTTTGGCAGACAGGGCAAACAGCGAACCGGTTTTTTCATAGATCCTGTGATAATAATCCTCCCGGCTGGGAAACTTGCCCCGATTAAATAACTGGGATAATTCACCATTAACTATGATGCTGAGGGTTTCTGCAAATAAGCTCATAGCCTCTGTTGATTCGATCTCTGCCGCCAGCAGAGCCGCCTGGGCGAATATATAATCTCCTGTGAGCACGGTTGCTGCTGGTGTCCAGTGTGAGTTTAAAGTCGGATTCCCTCTGCGCAGCAGCGCTCCGTCAATCAGGTCATCGTGGACCAGGGTTGCGGTATGCAGTAACTCGATCGAGGCGCTCAAAGAGATCAATTTTTCATCATCAGCGCCAAATAAAGAACCTAAAACCATGGTAATCCGGGGCCGGATCCGTTTTCCTCCCGATTGCAGCAAATGCTCCAGGGCGGCTGTTAAATCAGGATGATAGCCAGAGGAGCGGGAAAGCATCTTCTGGTCAACCTTGATCAGTTTTTCATCCAGATAATCTAAGAATCCATCTCCACTCAAGATCTTACTCCCACTTGAATAAATGACCGGCGTTTGCAGATGTTTGGACTGCCACCAGCTCTTTTGTTATACCAGTAACTTCACTAATTTTATCAACAATATAGCTTACATGGGCAGGTTCGTTGCGTTTTCCTCTGAAAGGATGAGGTGTTAGAAATGGACCATCTGTTTCAATCAGCAAATGAGATAGTCCACAGCTGCTGATCACATCTCTGATCGTGTCCGCATTCTTATAAGTCACAAATCCGACAATGCCCAAATAAAAACCTGCCTTGATTGCCCGTCGACTCTCTTTAACATTGCCCGAAAAACTATGGATGACTCCGGGAGAAGACTCACCTGACCTGCTTGGATCAAGGTTATTTGAAAGCCAATTCTCGAGCGTAGTTAATAAATCATCCAGGCAAGTTCGATCGGCCTCTGTTTTATTTCTGACATGCAGGATCACTGGCAAGCCAATCTCGCTGGCTAACTCCAGCTGATCCGTAAATATCTTGATCTGTTGAACCCTGGGAGATCGGTCCCGATAGTAATCGAGGCCAATTTCTCCGATCGCGACAATTTTTGGATGAGAAGCTAATGATTCCAACTCAGATCTGGTTCCCGAATCCCAACTGGAAGCGCTGTTAGGATGAATCCCCACTGCCCCGTAGAGCAGGTCATGCTCCTCAATCAGTTCAATGACCTCCCGGCTCGATTGAATATCAATCGCCGGGACCAGGATCCGCTCCAAACCAGCCTCCCTGGCCCGGTCAAGCACTGCGTTCAGGTCTTCCCGGTAATTCGTGAAGTATAAATGGCAGTGCGTGTCGGTTAATCTCACTAATCCTCGTCGTCAATACCGGCAATCGCCAGGCCGTCATTAATGATGGCCTCAACCCGATCACCATATGTGGTCTCGCAGTAGACCCGGATAATCGGCTCAGTACCCGAAAACCTGATCAACATCCAACCACCATCTTCAAGTTCAAACTTATAGCCATCAACTGTCATCAGGTTCATGACTTTTAGACCACCTATGGTCTCGGGATTGGCCGTTTCAATCCTTCTGATTTTTTCCGCTCGATCGCCTTTAAATGGAGTATCAATCCGGTCATAGTAATGGGCTCCGACCTTTTCAAATAAAACCTCCAACAGTTCAGAAGGTTTCATCTTCATTTTCACCATGAAATCGAGAAAGTAGAGCCCTGCCAGGATCCCGTCCCGTTCTGGAACATTTCCCTGGAACGCATAACCTCCCGATTCCTCACCGCCGATCATTGCGTCAACTTCCAGCATTTTTGGAGCAACATATTTGAACCCAACTCCTGTGTTGTAAACAGGGACATCGTAGATCTTACCCAGTTTATCTAACATGGTAGTCGTCGATAGGGTTTTGACAATCGGACCTCGCAAACCGCGAACCTCAAGTAAATAATAGGCCAGCAGCGCATAAACACGGAGCTGATCAACGAATTTCCCATTCTCGTCGCCGATTCCGATCCTGTCCGCATCTCCGTCATTAATGATCAGGACATCAGCCTGATAATCCTTGACGGCGTTCAATCCGACATCAACATTGGGCGGAATGGGTTCCGGCCTGCTCATTTCCGGAAAGTTTGGATTGCGTTCCTGATGGATTTCGAAAACCTCTGTTTTACCTCCGCCAATCAGGCGGGGGAACCAGCCAACTCCATTACCCCACATCGGATCGACCAGGATCCGTAATCCTGCATCCTTGATAGGCTGCAGATCGATCAGCTTCTCAATATGTTTGATATAGGCTGGCGCCGCATCAATGTATTGAAGTTTTCCGGATTCTAGGGCATCAGTGAGGGCTGTGCGTTTAACTTGATCTTCCCTGTCAGGTATCAATTTTTCAATCCTGGTCAAGCCTTCCGGATCGATTGCCCCTCCATTCTGATCCCGTACTTTGAAACCATTATCTGTATACGGGTTGTGGGAGGCAGTGATATTAATTGCGGCAGCGGCTTTCTTGTCAACTACCGCATAAGATATGACTGGAGTTGGAGTGGGACCATCGGTCAGATAAACTTTCAATCCATTCCCAACCAGCACTTCAGCCGCAGCAGCTGCAAATTGCTCACCCTGGTATCTGCGGTCATGGCCGACAACAACCCAGCTATCCTGAAATCCTTCAGCCATTAAATACAACGCAAAACCCTGAGTACAGCGCCGGACATTGGCAAAGGTATAATTTTCTCCAACATGACCTCTCCACCCATCAGTTCCGAACTTGATCTGCTGTACCATGCTTCCTCCTGGATATAATTGGGTTAAAGCGAAGTTATTATAACAAACAGGCGAATATTTTGGACTTGACTTGAGGGTCACAAGATATGATATGATTTACTTTCGCAAAAATTACCTCACGGGTGACTTGCTTTATTCGCTGAGAACGAGGAATTATGGACCATATCTATCTAGATTTTGCAGCCACAACACCAGTTGACGATCGCGTTGTAGCAGCTATGCAGCCCTTTTACAATCTCAGTTATGGCAATCCGTCATCCATCCATTATTTTGGACAGCAAGCAGAAATAGCACTGGAAAATGCCCGCCGATTGATCGCTGATCAAATTAACGCTCTACCCTCAGAGATCATTTTTACTTCATGCGGATCTGAAAGCGATAATCTTGCCCTGCGGGGAGTCGCCCACTCAGCCAGGCATAATAAAAAGGGAAACCATCTGCTGATTTCTCCTATCGAACACCCAGCAGTGCTTGAGACAGCCATGCAGCTGGCCGAGCTTCATGGATTCGAAGTGAGTTTTTTGCCCGTGGATCGCGATGGCCTGATAAATGCCTCAGATTTGAAATCGTCACTGCGCCCTGAAACTATCCTGGTCTCTGTCATGGCGGCAAATAATGAGGTCGGAACCATCAATCCCATCAGCGAAATCGGCGAGATTTGCCGGGAAAATGGTGTCCCGTTTCACACCGATGCGGTGCAGTATGGCGCTCATCATGCGCTGGATGTCGACGTATTAAATGTCGATCTATTATCCCTCGGAGCCCATAAATTTTACGGACCCAAAGGTGTTGGGGCTTTATACATTCGCAGCGGTCAGGATCTGAAATCGATGCAAACTGGCGGTTCCCAGGAATTTGGACTGCGAGCAGCTACTCAAAGCATACCCTCGATCGTAGGTATGGCAAAAGCCTTTCAACTGGTCGAGGATGAACGCAACCAACGGTTTGAGCACGTAATTCCCTTGAGGGATCAGATCATCGAAAGTGTGCTGGATCAGATTCCTGACAGCCAGCTTTCCGGTCATCCGCAGCAAAGGTTGCCCAATCATGCCAGTTTTGTTTTCGAAAACACGGATGGGAACACCCTGATCCAGGTTCTGGATGCTGCCGGATTCGCCTGCTCCTCCGGTTCAGCGTGCAAAACAGGTGATCCCAAACCCAGTTCTGTTCTGCTCCACCTGGGATATGGACTTACCTGGGCTATGGGTTCCCTGAGGATCACACTTGGAAAAGACAGTAAGGCAGAAGAAGTTAATAAATTCCTTGAAGTCCTTCCGGGGTGTGTTGAAAAAGTCAGGAGTTTGGTCAATTGAACACCTCCAGTAACAAACGGATTGTGGTCGGAATGAGCGGTGGTGTGGACAGTTCAGTCGCTGCCGCCCTGCTGCAGGAGCAGGGTTACGATGTGATTGGGGTCATGCTGCGGTTGTGGTCCGACGAGGGTGTTGAGAATCGCTGCTGCGCTCCGGATGCCCAGGTTGAAGCCCGCCAGATCGCCGGCCAGCTGAATATCCCTTTTTATGTGATGGATGCCCAGGAGCCCTTTTATCAGGCAGTGGTCGAACCTTTTATTAGTGGCTATGCGCAAGGCGCTACACCTAATCCTTGCTTGAATTGCAACAGGTACATCCGCTGGAGCTTTTTGCTGGAGCGGGCCAAAGCCCTCGGTGCCTCTGCTATCGCTACCGGCCATTATGCCAGGATTATCCAGGGACCGAGTGGAAAATATCTACTGGGCAGAAATCTAGATCCCGAGAAAGATCAGTCCTATTTTCTGCATGTGCTCACTCAGGATGACCTCAGCCAGACCATATTTCCCCTGGCAGATCTCACTAAACCCGAGGTTAGAGAATTGGCTGCCAAGCATCAGCTCAGTGTTGCCTCCCGCCCGGACAGCCAGGACCTGTGTTTTGTGGGCCAGGGTGATTACAGGTATTTTCTGCGCAAAACAGATCCTTCCTTGCATAGACCCGGCCGCATCCTGGACCTTGATGGGGTGCAGCTTGGAGAGCATGACGGCCTGGCTGATTACACGATTGGCCAAAGGAAAGGGTTAGGAATCGCTGCAGCTGAACCTTTTTATGTGATCCAGAAAGATCCTGAAAAGAATATCCTTGTTATCGGACCGAAGCAGTCACTCGGCAAGAACAGATTCAATATTAAAGAGATTAACTGGATCTCTGGTGAGACACCTGACCAGTTGATCCAAGCCGAGATCAAGATCCGGTATCAGAGCGAACCTGTGCCCGGAACAATTCAACCTGTTGGGAACGGAAGAGCTGAGATCACCCTCGAAAAAGACCTGCCTGATATCACACCCGGGCAGGCTGCAGTTTTTTATCAAGATGATATCTGCCTCGGCGGCGGCACCATCCAAGGAGACCAAGCATGACAGCTCCTGCTTTATTCTATAACTTTCTCCTGGCTACTTTGCTCGGATCAGTTTTTCATCTTTGGAAAGGCGGAGGAGCAGGGAGATTACTGTTCCTCTTAGTCCTCTCCTGGCTGGGTTTTTACCTCGGCCATCTCGCCGGGACTTATTGGAATATTAAATTCCTGATGATCGGACCTGTTCAAAGCGGTATTGGAACACTCGGCAGCATTCTGCTGTTGATCGTCGGGAATTGGTTTACTCAATTAGATCAATCATGATCATCAATCCTCAAAAAATTTCTACTCTTCTGGCCCAGACCCGTAATCAGGATCCAAACACCTGCCCTCCCCTACCCGGAATGCAGGACAACGCAAACCAGCCAGCGGCAGTCCTGATCCCGATCCTCTTTGACGAGGGTGAATGGAAGATTCTATTCATCAAGAGAACCAGGCACGAAACTGATCGCCACAGCGGACAGATCGCTTTCCCCGGTGGCCGTTTTGACCGGCGGGACACGTCATTAAAGCACACTGCCCTTCGGGAGTCTGCTGAAGAGATCGGTTTAGATCCGTCATCTGTTGAGATCCTGGGCCAGTCCTGTTCCATGATCACAGTGACTGGTTACGAGGTGACCCCATTTGCAGGCATTCTATCCTGGCCAACTCATTTAACTCTGTCCCCAGATGAGGTAGAAAGAATACTCCTGATCCCGCTGGCCTGGCTCGCGGATCCCCGTAACCACCAGACAGAGCTCTGGATTCCACGGACTGATCCTGATCGAGAACTGCCGGTTATTTTTTTCAATGAGTATGATGGGGAAGTTTTATGGGGAGCTACAGCCCAGATCCTGGTTGATTTCCTCGACCTGACCCAGCTTCTTCAGGAAGATAATGATTGACTAGGGCTGTTCTTCAACCCCAATCAACTCCACAGCATCGATTTCATTCCATCCCAAACCTAATTGAGATTGATCCAATGTAATCCTGATCGTATTTGTCTTGAAACCGATCTGCCCGGCGGGAATTACCAATTCATAGGGACAGGGACGGTCTACTTGAACGGGATTTTTTTGAAGGACTGTATAGAATCCACCATTTTCCGGGTCCTGAACCTCAACCTTGACAACCTGGTCCGGATTAAAACTTTCATAAACGACAATTTCCAGGGGGAATACCAGAATTGCGTACTCGATCACGAGGGTATCGATTGAATCACTGGCAGCGGAAGCCCAGGCAAACTGATAATCACCACAGCCTGGTGAATCTGGCGCTCCGGCGGCCTGGTCAGCGCTCCACTCCGGACTGGAAAATTCCGAACTTGCTGTTCCGCTGACAGCCCACTGATAAATTGCTCCCTCAGGAAATCTTTCTTCCTGGATGATCGGATCTGTGATAGCTGCTGTGGGCTCTTGAGCAGTTTCAGATGAAGCTTGGATCTCAACAGCATCTGGTCTGCAGCCAGCACTCAGGCAGACGCTCAATAATATGCTGAAAAAAATCCAGATCTTCTTCATCCTATTTTTTAATTGCCCCTTAAGTGAAAAACCATCCAGGCAGGACACAACCTGCCAGGATGGTTGATCATTATCTTTTCAGGAATCTACTCTTCGTCAGCGACATCATCAGCTGATTCTTCAATGCCTTCAGCATCTTCCATCAATTCAGCATCGGTCAGTTCTTCTAAGAGTTCGGCACCTTCTTCAATATCAGGAGCGATCTCTTCCATGAGTGTGGGCAAAGTAGCTACAACCACAACTTCTTCCGGATCATCCAAGACTGTAACATCGCCAGGAATGACAAGGTCTTTGACAAGGATATTATCACCAATTTCCATTAGCCCGGTAACATCAACACTGATAGTATCAGGTAGATCCTTGGCTTTTGCTTCAATTTGGATCTCTTCCATATTCGTGATCAGCAAGGCTTCAAATTCTTTGATGACGGGTGCCTCACCAACCAGGACGATCGGTACGGTTGAAGTAATGGTCTCATCAAGCGATACTTCCTGAAAGTCCATATGGATCAATTCCCTCGAAATGACATCTCGCTGGATATCTCGAACCAATACCAGGTGGTCTTTCTTTCCAATATTCAGTGTTAGCAGGGTATTTGCCCCGATCACACTTAGTATCTGCCGGACTTCCTTCGTACTCATTGTGATAGGAATGGGCACAATTCCCGTTCCATAAATAATTGCAGGCAGCATACCCTGCCGGCGGAGAGCTTTGACCTGCTTTCCGATAACCGTTCTTTCCTGAACTTCTAAATTAAATTTTTCCATACTATCCTTCCTCGAAGCGCCTCTCACTTCTGCCACAGCAGAGTTACCTTCACTTCTCTAGAATGTTGTGAATAAACAATTGCTGCCAAAACCAGACCCGAAAAGGTTTGATCCTTATTCTAACAAAAAAAGACCGTCACAAACGGGTGACGATGGTTTTTTTAGCAGGGAAGATTGTAACTTGCCCTCAGATATTCGTCAATACCAAGAGCTATCTTCGACCGACTTTAAATACAAATCCAAAGCGCGGAATGCAGATCAACGATGGTTGGTTTAATTCTTGCATCATTAGGATCTGATATCCAAAATCCAAGATCCGGGATCGATTCCCGATCAACTCTGCTAATAGGCACATATCTTGCACTATCACAGGGTAATCAGTATAAAGGAGTAATTAAAATGTCTATGACCATCTTTGAAATCGCCCGTGTTTTATCCGCAATGGCATCAGGTTTATTCCTGATCGGGTTGATCACCTTCGCGACCGGTGTTGCCGTGCTTGTGATCCGGTCGATAGGGGGAGAAACCCGAGCTATCAATAAATCCATCGCAACCATGACTCAAAAGGGTTTTGCAGATGAGATTTCAGGTTTAGTTGATAATGCCTCATCCCTGATCGCTGCAACCAGCGATCTGATCCAGACCACCAAAGGCATTGGCGTATTCCTGATCATGAGTGGATCCGTGTTCATGATGCTGGGCATCGTCCTAACCCTCTATATTGCTCTAAACTAACGGAACCGCTATGGATAATCAGGAACTTCAACGGCTCAATACATTAAAGAATATTTTTCCTGAAGAGTCCTGGCCCTGGGCAATTTCGGCCTTGAGGAGATCCCCCCAGATCTGGGACCGGTTGGATACGGTTGAATTTTCCCAGCACCTCGTAATCAGTATCGGGGCTGAACCTTCTGATTGGACACCAGGCAGGATTGGGTCCCTTCTGGCAGCCCAGGATTCTTCAGAGGATATTTCCTGGCCGATAGATTCTTTTGAGAATCTGTCTGCTGAGGTCAAACAAAAAGTCCATCAACGCTATCAGGAATCCGGGGAAAAACCTGTCTCCAGTGGCGGACTGACTGATGCTTTTTGGCTTGCCCTGGCCTTGTGGGGAGAAAAAGCCAGTGGAAAAAGCTGGGTAGAGATCATTAAACAATACCAGGCAAAAACCAACTGGGTATTTCCCCTCGTTATTCTTTTTGATATTGTGCAGGACCAAATTGATTTCCTGAGAGGATTTGATCCGGAACTCGCGTTCCAGATCCTGTTAGCCAACCCGATCTCCCCGTCTGACCTGGCTCAGACCCTGGTCAAAATTGTTAATACCCTGGAGATCACCGAATTGGAAAATTGGTTAAAGGCGATCCAGAAAGAAGTACCGGATCTTGCAGAACAAATCGCTCTATCCTTGTTAGAGATCATGGAATTTGATTCCAGCTCTCTCCAGGAACTGCTGGCGCTTTCAGTATTGAATCAAGTTGCAGGAAAATCTGAAACTGCCCTCAAGCTGCTTGAACTGGCCTCGGAGCGAAATCAAAAAATGCAGGGAAAATTGTCAACGAACCTTAATAAAGTCAAGACCAGGTTAGTTGAACCGCAGGCTAATGATCGCGGCTGGCAGGAATTAAAATCATCCTTAAGCGATCAATCGGGCTTGGGAGAGAATATTGAAGATGTCGCTTTGATTATTCGCTCCCTGATCGAAAGGAAACACCTGGCTGCCGCTGGAGATCTGATCAGTAAACTTCCAGATCCATTACCGGAGCATGCGGCTTTGTACCTTGCCCTGGCAGAATATGCCCTGATCCAGAATCAACCCATGCGCGCTAAGCAATTTGCCATTGATGCGCTGGAAAAATCTATTGTTGATCCCGTCCCCCCGGAAGGTTTGAGCTCTGTATTAAGTCAGCTTGGACTTTTTGAGCACAGTGTCAGCGCGGCTCAAAAATATCTAGAAAAATACCCCAATCACCTCAGCTCTCACCTTGATAATATTGAAGGGTTAAGGAGCCTGGGAAATTACACTGACGCTGCCAAAGCAGCTCAAATATTGATCGTCCTCTATCCCCAGGATATCGACCTTCAGAGGAAGCTGGCTGTATATCTGGAAGAAGCCGGTTCCTGGAGGGATGCCCTTGAGATCCGATCTGCTGTGATCTCAAAAATGCAGGTCGCCAAGGAAACCCAGGCAGGATTGGAACCATATTTGCCGCTTGAAGATTTGAAATTGTTTGCGATTTGTGCCATCGAGGCAGGTCAGCCAAACAGGGCTATCTCAGCCTGCAATCAGATATTAGCTCAAGATCCTGAAAACAGCAGTGCCTTTTCCCTCAAAGGAAAATCTCTCTGCGACTTGGACCAAATCGATGAAGGTTTAGCCTATCTTAACCGGGCAGTTGAACTGACACCCGACCTGGAAGAGATCTGGATCACTTTAGCTCAATGCCATCTTGCTGCTAATACTGAGGGACAGGCTCTGCAAATTTTGAAATCAGGACTTTCATCCGCTTCAAGTAAAGCCCGGATCTTGATGATGATCGGGCAAATTGAAACCAAAAATCATAATCACTCTAAAGCGCTTGAAAGATATCAGCAGGCAGCTGCAGCTTCGGGAAAAGAAGGCCTGGGTTCAAAAACAATTTATGAGATCCAATTAGGTGAAGGTCTTTCATATTACGAGCTCGGCCATCATGATCAGGCAAAAACAATCCTGAACAAACTAAATGAAAAATTCCCTGGCAATATCAGGTCGAATTACATTTATGGAAAACTTCTCCTGGAATCTGGAAATGCTCAGGCAGCACTGCCCTATTTCGTTCAGATCCTAGATCAGAACCCTGCAGACGCAGAACCCTATTTATTTTATGCAGATGCACTGCTCCAGGCTGGCGGATCAACTGAAACTGCTGCCAATGCTCTCAAAAAATCTCTCAGTCTTGATCCCGCCAACGAAGTAGCTGTTGTTCTGCTTGCAGAAACAAAGATAGCCTCCGGGAATCCAAGAGAAGCCCTGGCAAGCTTCCAGAAAGCTCGGGAAAGCACTCTGATCAATGATCCGGCCTGGTCTCCAAGGATCAGCGCAGGTCTTGGTAAAACTGCCTTATCACTGGGAGAGATTGATACAGCAATAGCCTCATTAAAAGATGGCCAGGAGCGCTATCCAAGGGATTTGAAACTGACAAAGATCCTGGCTGAAGCATATCAGGCAGGCGATCTGATTTCCAATGCGCTCGATACAGTCAAAAAAGCTGCCGAGATCGCTCCCCAGGATCCAGACAATCTGGCCTGGATTGCAGAGTTTACTCTTGAATTGGGATCCCCCCAGGAAGGTATATCAGCCCTCAAAAAATTAATCCGGCTCGATCCGGCGAATGTGTCATCCTACTTGTTACTAGGAAAAGCCCAGGCTTCTGCTGGAGACGAAAACGGGGCAATCAAGTCTTTGACAGAGATAGCAGATCTTGAAAATGTTCTGCCTGTAGACCTATTGAATGCTGGTGAGCAATTGATCAAGCTGGGCCAGCCTAATCTGGGATTAAAGAATCTTCTTAAAGCAATTAATATTTGCACTGCCAATCCTGAGCCTTCTCCCCTGCTGCCCGAGATCTGGTCTGTCCAGGCTGCTGCCTATGAGATGACAGGCGATCCCCAAAAATCACTCGATCTGCTTGATCAAGCTATCAGCGCTGATTTGGACAAGGCAGAATGGAGGATCCAAAAAGCTGATTTATTGATCCGCCAGGGTAGATTCCAGGCAGCCATCGCAAGCCTTTCCAACGCTCTTGACCTGGCACCTGATTCTCCTGCCCTGCATGCCAAAATGGCGAGGGTCCAGTCTCAGATCGCATCCTACGAGGATGCATTCCATCACGCTCAGGAAGCCCTGTCTGGTTTTCAGGCTGATCCGGTGGTGGAGACAGGAACGATTGCACAAACCCTGGCTTTAACAGCTGATCTCGCCTGCGCTACACTGCAGACTGATCTGGCTGCAAAACATCTTTCAAACCTGGACCTGAACCAGATCCCCCGGGACGTTCCCTTATCAGAATCCGATTTGAACTCCTTATGTCTAGCCGCTGAGTTAGCCCTCGATAACAAACAGGAAGTTAAAGCTGCTGAAATATCCAATATCTTGGTTTCTAGGGAAACTGATCACCCGCGGGTGAAAATTCTCCAGGCCAGAATACTGAATCGCCAGGGAAATCCACACGATGCTCTAGAAATTTATAACAGCGCTTCTGAGCGCTGGCACAAAACAGATCCCTCGGAAAAATCTTTCAGCACCGCAGTGGAACTTTCTCTTGGTGTGACAGCATTAGAACTCCAGATCTGGAAGCAAGCAGGTTCCCATTTTCATCATGCCGCAGAACTGGCTCCCAAGGAAAAAAGAACTTTGCTCGAATTGGCAAAATTTTACATTCTCCGGGCCGAAACCCGGCGCTTGACCGATACTCTGAAGGTCGTCAACAGGGCACCAGGAATTAGTTCAACCTCTAATGATGTCTACAAATCCTTCCTGGGCTGTGTCAATGGACTTGCAGCTCTTGATGTCGATCCAGACTTGATCTCAGCGCTGCAGATCAGGGGAAAAGCTGTCTTCACTCCCAATCTTGCCTCGGCAAATCAGCTCAAAGAGATTTCCAAAACCCCTGATGAAATAGCTGCAGTGATTGGAGCTTATCGCGCCTGCCGGCAGATGATATTTGCTTCCCAGATCGCAATCGAAAATCTGGACCGACTTGGCAAAGATTCCGGTCTGGATGCCCAGATCAACCTGGCCTTATTACGAAGCAAACCCGAGTCAGCATTCAAGGCCGCATCATCCGCCTTAGAAGCTGCCCGGCGCTCGAACGATCATCAGCTGCCGCTATATTTTGTGGGTGTCGCGTTGGCCGCATTTCGAATCCATGATCTTAAGACAGCTGAGGATTCCATCAACAAAGCCATTCAGATCTGGAACGATGAACCCCACTGGTATGCCCTGGCTGCAGAGATTACCGCAGATTATTCCCGGGCGATTGATTATTATCAAAAAGCAATCCAGCTGGAGCCCGCTTACGGAGGTCATTTCCTGGCCCTTGGAAAACGTCATCTGCTCGCAAAGCAAGCGCTTCCCGCTGTAAAATCTTTTGAAAAAGCAATCTCTATCAATCCAGACCACGTTGATGCCTGGATTCAGCTGGCCCTTGCCAAACGGGCTTTGCATAAATATTCTGAAGCCTTGGACACCATCAACCAGGCGATTGCCTTGGCCCCTGAACACAAAGAAGCTCAAAAAACTGCTGCCACCCTCAGCTTTGAAAATGGCAATTACCGGGTCTCGGAAAAGCACCTGGTGTCCCTGCTGGGTCAAAATCCGCACGATACTGATTTGATGGCATTATTTGCCAGAACCCTCACAGCCCAGAAACAATATGACCAGGCTTTCAGGGTGATCGACAAAGCCATCTCACTTGATGAAAACTCCCTGGAATTGGAAATTCAACGCGCAACGATGGTCAAGCAAATAGAAGGACCTTCAGCCGCGATCGATGCCCTGCGGATTATCGGCAGTCGCTACCCAGACTGTTATCCGCTGGTGGTAGAACTTGTGGCGACGCTGTCTGATGCAGGTGAAACAGACCAAGCAATTCGAACAGCCCAGGATGTCCTGTTGAGTGATGAGAACGGGTATACCCAGGAGCAGAAAGCTGATCTGTATCTAACTACCGGTCGTTTGCTTCGAATAACTGGACAGCTCGATCAAGCAGTCCACCACCTGCATAAAGCCAACAGTCTTGTTGACCCAAATTACCTGGCTGTACTCGAACTTGGTAAAGTCAATCATGATCGCCGGCAGTATGAGACTGCCCTGGAACAGATAGATAAAGCCATTTCAATCGAACCAGACGAAGCTGAGGCTTATTATCAAGCCGGTCGCATTCTTAAGGATCTAAAACGATTTGACCAGGCAGAAAGAATGCTCAGGAGAGCAGCAAAATTGGCTCCCAACGATCTTAAAATACATCGGCAGCTAGGAGTACTGGTGACCTTAAACCTGGTCCATGGAGATACGCGCAGAGAAGTAAAGGTTTAAACCGTAACCTTGAGTAGGTCAAGGTTATCTGATCAAAGCATCGCTAAATCGGATTGATTGCTTATGAAAACACTCCCGCTCACCCCTCCCCGTCAAGGAGAACCCTGGATTCGAGAACATTTAATTGAGATCCTGGGCGTTGCTTCGACGGTAAACGAATATGGATTCATCAGGAAATCCTCCCTGACCTGGTTAGCAGCATACCCTGGGGATCTGCCTGTTCAATTGATCCATGCCCAGGCAGTTCTGAAGGATTTAGCTCCTTCGCAGGCTGAATCCCTCGTGAAAAAGATCTGTCTGGTAGATCCACTCTATGCAGAAGCCCAACAATTCAAATTCGAAGTTTTGCGGGCGATCGGAAATCCTGAGAGCGACTTTGGAGAGCTCTATTCATTGGCACCAAAACAGCGGATATTCCGCGACAAGGAACTCAAGAAAAAACTGCCCAACTGGGCAGAGCCTTTATCAAAAATACGCCAGTACCTAAAAGAGGGTGATTTTCAACGAGCCTCCAGGTTTCCTGCCGGCTCTATTAGGATCTAATCCAGATTCCGCCCTGGCCGGTGCCACCCATTTAGAAATACTCATCATGGATCCTGAAACACCAGACCTGGCTTTACGACAGCTGGCAGAGCATTACTACCATAAGTATCCAGAATGCTTGGTGCCTCTGGTTGTATTAGCCGACTCATTGATTAAGGGAGGTCAGTCTGACCGGGGTGTTGACTTGCTGCACAAAGCGGCATCCAATGATTTGACCGGTCAGGTCGTGAACCGATTATGGGGTCATAACCACCCATACCATAATCTCTGGCCCGAGAATATGCAAACATACCTGGACATCAGGATTCCAGCATCCATCGCAAGCGCCCTGGGATGGAATCAACTGCCTTCTGGTGAAGCTATATCCAGTCCAAGTTCAGATAACGGCAAGAATTTTCATAGTTTCAGTGAAACCAGGGAAGACAAACAAACCCATTCTCCTGAGAGTCTGATCCAGATTGACCATGATCTGGATTTAGCTGATCAAAAAGGAACCACACGGTCCGGGGGGCAGTTTCCGATGTATGTGGTGTTTTCAACCAGGAAAGGATTAACAAAAAAATATGGCCCGGAAACAGCAGCCATATGTAATTGAAGAAATGAAAAAAACGACTTATTCCGTCAGGCTGAAACCCGGATGGGGAGCTGTCATGGTTCTCGCTGACGATCCATCCAGCATGGCCAATTTTGGGCTAAAGCCAACCCTGGCAGAAGACCCCTGGGCATTGAAACTTGCCTTGACTGACCTCGACCGGGTCATGCAAACCAAGGGATTGATGATCGGTGCCCTGCTGATTGTAGGAGGGCCAGATGTAGTTCCCTACCATAAATTACCCAATCCAGTGGCTGATATCGACCCCGACGTCCCCTCGGATAATCCATACGGGACAATTGATGAGAACTACTTTATTCCAGAATGGCCTGTGGGCAGATTGCCTGGTGGTAAAGGCAGCGATCCAGGGTTATTGTTGGACTTGCTCCGCCATACATCAGAAAACCATATGGGCAAAATCGGGAGCAAAAACTCCCTCTGGGAAAGGTTCCTGGCCTGGTTGAGAAAATTATTCTCTGGTGCGGCAACAAAGAACCATCAGAGTTTTGGTTATGTCGCTGAAGCTTGGAAAAAAGCTTCCCGGGATGTCTTTCGCTCCATTCAGGAAAAAGGGGATCTGGTCACATCACCACCC
The DNA here is from genome assembly GCA_963751575.1 of uncultured Chloroflexia bacterium. Taxonomy (GTDB): domain Bacteria; phylum Chloroflexota; class Anaerolineae; order Anaerolineales; family UBA11858; genus B10-G9. Next base: position 1,415,766 of record CAVVUX010000002.1, read on the forward strand.
TATGGAAAAGATACAGAAATTCCAGTACCCGTCGCTCGCTACGGATATTTTAATCTGCACGGTGTCGAAGATTCGCCTGAGTGGTATGGTCAAAAGGATTTCACCAATGGCAGTGCGGGGCCTGATTATCCGATTGCGCTGCGCCCTCATGACATAAACGCCTATGACGACGCGCCGTTATTTGTATTTTCTGAAGCTTGTTATGGGGCTCATCTGAATGGAAGGGAAATCGAGGATTCCATATCATTAAAATATCTTTCCAGGGGATCCCATGCTGTGATCGGATCTTCTGTAACCGCGTATGGATCGGTTTCTTCACCACTGATCGCTGCCGATCTTTTGGCAGATCAATATTGGAAATTTATCACGCAGGGATTGGCCAGTGGGATCGCGTTGCAAAAAGCAAAGATAGAATTGGCCAGGGAGATGAATTCCCGCCAGGGATACCTTGATGGCGAGGACCAGAAAACCTTGATCTCTTTTGTCCACTTTGGAGATCCACTTGCGAATCCTCAAACAGCTGAAAGAAAACAACCTAAATTTGTTGCATCGACCCGCGAGTCAGCAGCAGAAGTCAAGACAGTTTGTGACAGGTCCAACCTCACAGCAGATATACCGTCAGCAACGCTGATGCACGTAAAACATGTAGTAAAACGATATCTTCCCGGAATGGAAGACGCTGAGATGATCCTGAGTACTGAAAAAGGAATCTGCAGCGGGGATGATCATCAATGCGCAACAGCCCAATTTGGCAGAAAAACTCACGAAGAAAAACTTGGGCAGCGGCATGTCGTCACCTTGAGCAAAAAAATGGAAATACCAAAATACAGAGGTAAAACTGTCCACCGCCATTATGCCAGGGTGACCTTCGATAAATCTGGCAAAATGGTTAAACTTGCAGTATCCAGATAAACTGCTCTCTCCCGCATACTGATACTTTGAGAACAAGTTGATAGACGACCTATCTAGAGGAAGAGCCCAGTTAAAAACAAACTAACGCATTTTAATACAGCGTCAGTTTGTTTTTAATTAGATTGAAGACTTATTAGATATCCTGTTTCCACTGTACAAACAGTCTTGATCCGGTTATTTACATTCTATCTTTGAGGACTATTTCTGGATCTTTTTCAGCCCATCCCAATCCTGAGCTGCAGCCAAAACTGCCTGTTTTTGCCAGAAAGCGCTCTTAGAGGTGGAAATGGAATGGTCCTTGAATAGACGGTCCAACTCCTTCTTATCCATCAATCCCAATTGTTTGAATGTAAAAATTCCGCTTGAATAAAAAACCTCTGCTGTTTTTGGTCCTATTCCCTTTAATTTACTGAAATCATCTTGCTGGATTTGAATAGGGATTGGTGTCAGATCAGACCTGGGTGCATCAATCTCGACCGCGGATGTTCTTTTATAGCTCGGACAAAGAAACCACCAGATCAACCAGCGGATAAGTACAGATAGGGGCACCAACAGTAATATCCACAACCAGGACGGGATCGATTTTCTCTGATTTCCCCTGGAATCAAACATATTTCCCTCCTTTTTAGTGACCAAACCATGTTAACTGGTTAAATTATAACACTCCGGTGGGGCCACCCTGTCCGGAGTGTTTTTTAACTAGGCTTGTGATTGATCCTATCAGTCCTCAGATGTCATAATGAACAGCGGTTTCATCGCGAATTTCTTGTATTGCGGGCGGAGACGCTCTGTATTATAAAAACGCTCGACATTGACCGTTTTACTATTATCGCAAAGAACTTCAATTGGCATATTGTCATAGCGCCCATTTTTCAGCACTACCAGCCTGCCGTGGACTCCCTGCAAGATCAGATCCAGGGCTAAGTTCCCATAGGCCATGGGAACTATGGAGTCAATGGCATCAGGACTGCCGCCCCGGACCAGATAGGCTAATTTTTGATTTACAACGTTAATCTGTTTCCCGTCGTTGTACTTTGCGGATCGGGTTTTCAGCTCTTCTGAGACCAGGTCTCCGATACCACCAAGTTTTTTATGACCGTACGCATCCTGCGTGGAATCTGAGAAAACCATTTCACCTCCGCTGAACATCGCGCCTTCTGATACCAGAACGATAGAATAGCGGCTGGGGTTCTTATACCTGTCCTCTGCCATCAGTTCGGTTAATTGATCGATATCAAATTTAAACTCAGGAATAACACAGCGATTCGCAGCCCCTGCCATGGTTGGCAGCATGGCTGTGAAACCTGCATAGCGTCCAAAAACTTCCAGGACCAGGAAACGTTCGTGTGAACCAGCAGTCGTCCTCAGGTTATTGACGATCTCTATTGTCCTGGTTACTGCAGTTGAGAATCCAATACAATAATCTGTTCCTGGGACGTCGTTGTCCATTGTTTTTGGAATTCCAACAACGTTGACACCTTTTTGATATAGTTCCACTGCATAGCTGAGTGTATCGTCGCCCCCGATCGGGATTAGATAATCAATTCCCAGATAATCCAGATTCTTGATGACTTCAGGTGTCAGATCGTTGATCTCCTGGTTGAATTGGCCTTTTAAGTGAGCCGGAACCGCACCTTTTTCAACGCTGCTAGGACGGGTTCTGGATGTATGCAGAAAGGTGCCGCCAGTCCGCCCTTGCTTATTAACCCGTTCTTCTGTCAGAACCTCAAAATTGTACTGATTATCAGCTTTCTTATCCCGGATTAATTCTGTGATTCCAGCCCAACCCCGCCTGAGTCCAATTACCTGGTAGCCTTCCCGAAGCGCCCGGATAGTAACCGCCCTGATCGCAGGATTCAAACCGGGAACATCACCCCCACCCGTCAGGATCCCGATTACACCTTTTTTCTTATTCACAACTGCCATTTTCCTTCCTCCACAATTCATTAAATAATCACACCAATTATAGACGAGATTCCAGTTTTAGGAACAGGTGATCCCTGAAGATAATACCAGGACATTACTCGCGCAGGAAACCAGGAGGAATTATTATTCTGCATTTCCTGGAAGTACTGCTACCAGCCTGCCCATCTCTTCGATTTGGTAGCCTGGCCGTTCGTGCACAGCTTGCTTAAACTTGGGGTCGTTTAGTAATTCGAGTACCGGGGCAAGCAGATCACTCTGATAAAATTCCTCGGGAATAATCAGGTCAAATCTTTCCGTTATCAGAGGTAAAAAATCAAGGTCCAGGGCATAAGATGCTGCTTCAATACCCAGGGCGCAATCAGCCCTGCCCGATGCTACCAGAGCAGCTGCCGAGAGGTGGGTATATTCTTCACGCGCGTATCCGCGAACCTGCTCCGGATTGATCTTAAGTTGAGAAAGCTGGTAATCCAGCAGCAGCCTGGTCCCAGCTCCATGCTGGCGATTGACAAAAGAGAGCTCAGGCCGTGTCAAATCCATTAAACCCCGGATATCTTTTGGATTTCCTCGGGCCAGGAACAGGCCCTGAGTTCTGCCGACCAGAGTGACTACACGAAGTTTTTTGTCAGGGATGTGCTGCATCAGGTAGGCCAAATTATATTCCCCGGTTTCTGGATCCAGCAAATGGGACCCGGCCAGGTGCGCCTCTCCGCGCTTTAGGGCCATGATTCCTCCCAGGCTGCCCACATTGACAGAGGCCAGCCGGCGCTGCCGGGGAGAGAGGAATTGGGCCATCAGGTCTAGCGTCAGGTCATGGGATCCAATCGCGAAAATCGTATTCATTAATTCCACCTGAGACCGATAGAGCTGGACCTTTACATCTTCTCCAGCCTCCAAGCCCTGGATCCCTCTCGGGATTATAACCAGGCCATCCGCCCGGACCAGAGAGCTGATCACCCCTGATCCGCGCGACAGCGGAGCAGCCAGGGGTTTTTCACCGAGGTAGGCAACAGCGACTCGCAGATACTCGTCATCTCCCGCCGGAGAATTGACTTTTCTGGTAATGGCAGCAGTGATTTCCTGAACAGGCAAAGCTGGTCTTCCCAACCAGACACCCAGAATCGATTTCAGGAATATCTCATTTGTTAATGCTGCAGAAACAGGGTAGCCAGGAACACCGATGATGGGTGTTTTTTTCCCAGCCTGGTTGATCATCCCCAGGATCACCGGATGTCCGGGGCGGACAGCTACTCCGTGAACCAGCAGATCGCCTAATTCTTCCACGATCTGAGCGGAATAATCTTCGGATCCGGCTGATGATCCTGCTACCAGCAGGATGCAATCATGCTCAATAGCAGCCTGCTTGACCCGGGTTTTGATGATTTCAAAATCATCTGGAGTATTCGGATATCTGGTGGCGCTGGCCCCCCACTGCTCGACCTGGGCTGCGAGTACAATCGAGTTATATTCAATAATATCGCCAGCTTTCAGGGGGTCCCCCGGATATACCAGCTCAGTACCAGTAGGAATCACCGCAACTTTAGGTGACCGGGCAACATCAAGTTGTGAATATCCGCAGCCCGCTGCCGCACCCAGATCGACTGGTCGCAATGTATGTCCTTGCGGAAGCACAAGCTGGGTTGTCACCATGTCTTCTCCCATCTCACGGACATGAGACCAGGGCGAAATCGCGGACCGGATGCGAATAAGGTCTGGTTTTCGGGGATTCTTTGCAGATTCCCCTTGCCTATCCAAACCTTCAACATTTTCTATTGGAATCACAGCATCCGCCCACTCAGGCAGGGGGTCACCTGTATCAAGGTATACCGTATCTGAATCATAAATCAGCTTCAGCGGAGCAGTTTCCAGAGCTCCCTCAGTTGTCTGGGCAAGCACTGCAAATCCATCCATGGCAGAGGCATGATAATGGGGAGAGCTGATCTTAGCCCAAACTGTATCAGCGAGGACCCTGCCAACCAATTTCTCTGTTAATGGCAATCTTTCAGTGCCAAGAACCTTCCATAAATCAGCAGCTGTGATAGCTACCTGAAATCGGGAGCGGGCTTCATCAAGCGGGATATCTTCAAGATAGATCTTCATACTCCACCATTAAATCAGGGTACGTCTGGTAGGGTTCTGGCATGAAACTGGATGTTGTCCGCCTCTTCGTCATGTCCAACTGATCGAGCATGATCTGCAGCCCTGGTATAAAACTCCAGGGCTTTGTCATTCACGCCGGCAGCCTCATAATGGTAGGCGACACTAACACTTCGCTCCCGACCGATCCGCTCTGCCAGCCAATCAGCTATTGCCAGATGGCTTTCTTTCCGGTTTTCCACCGGAAGCCGGTGATAAGCAACCTCTCTCAAGAGGGAATGTTTAAATATATACTCCCGTTCACCTGAGAAGGCGCTTCCCACACGGAGAAATGCCAATTCCTTTTCCATCAGTTCATCAAGTGCTTTCTGAACTTTTCCGACCAGGTTGTGGCTGGTAACACTTAAGGCATCAGTTACACCAGGGGATTTTCTAAAAGCGGCCAGGACAGAACCTTTCCAGAACACGCGCCCTGCGACAGCAGCGAAATAGAGCGTCGCTCTGGCTTCCAACGAAAGGGAATCCAGACGTGTTCCTAACAAAACACCCAGGGATTCAGGCAGTTCATCAATGTGGCCGTAATGGTCCAGATCCCATTTTGGATGGGCAAGGATATTCTTGACCATTTCTTCCAAAAAATATGGATTTCCGGCAGCTTTTACAGCCAGGGCAGTCAGCAGATCTTCGGGAGCATTTTTGATAGTTGGATAGGCTGCTCTGACCAGATCGCTGGATATTGGCAGTGGAGGAAGTTCAATCTCGATCACATCTTCAAAATCATTGTTTTGTTCCTGAATAAAATCCGGCCTGGCACAGGACATTATGAAAAGCGGCAGGTTTTTTGAATGATTTTTCCAAAGGTGCTTGATCAGGTCCAGGCTTCCTTGATCCGCCCAATGCAGGTCATCCAAGATCAAAACTATCGGACCACGCCTCGATGCTCTGAATAATAATTCCTCGACCAGATTATACAACTTGAGCGTTCTTTCTTTCGGGTCAGATCTGTATGGATCCAGATAAGGGCTTTTTTCCCACTCCACTCCGATTAATATACCCAGGAAATGAGCTGCTTCTACAGCGGTGACTTCACCCAGGGCCTGGCCCCAGAGAGGGAGCATTCCATCAATGGTTTTGGTGCGGGCCAGTTCCCGGGGATCATCCTCATAGACATCAAAACGGTTTGACCAGAGTTCTTTCCAGAGATAATACTGAATCTGGGCTGTTTGATCAAGAGCTCTGCTTGACATCACTGTTAAAAGAGGATTTTCTGATTCCAATTTTCCCGCAAACTCAAATAACAATCGTGATTTTCCTACGCCTATCTCTCCTGTCACCAGGACCATCTGAGGTTGATTGGTTTCACATGTCTGCTGATAAAGTTCCTCAAGCAGGGTCATCTCTGCATCCCTTCCAACCAGGATCGTCTCCAGGCCCCCTTTGCTGCGGTAGCGAACTTTCGTCGGCTGGGGTAATTCTCCCAGGATCTCAAAAATGTTTACCAGCTGCTGGGTGCCCTCGAGCTGCACTGGCGTTAACCTTTTAACTTTGAATGCACCGCGGATAACTTGATAGGTGGATTCACTGATGATTAATGATCCCGGCTCAGACTTCTCACACAAACGCTTGGCTATATTAACGGTTTCCCCAATAACTGTATATTCTCCCTGAACACCGATCTGACCTGCAAATGCAAGCCCGGTATGGATACCCATTCGCAGCCGGAGAGCTTTTGCCGCCGGGTGATCGATACCTTGCTTGATCTCGTTTATTGCTTTCAAGATTTCAAGACTGGCTGATATCGCCCGTTCGGCATCATCTTCAAGCGTCTCTGGTGCACCCCAGATCACCACCAGGGAATTTCCAAACTGCTTGTCGATGATTCCACCGTACGCCTTAAACACCCGGTCAAGCCTGCTCCAAAAATCGGGCAGTAATCCTCTGATATAAGAGGGGGCCAGGATATCGATCCAGGATGAGAATCCAATGATGTCAACATATAAGACACTCACCAGCATACGGTCATCATTTTTTTCGCTTCCTAAACCGGATTCCATTCCATCTCCTGCCAGCGGGTTGTTTTACTAAATAAATTAATGTTATTCTACCAAGAAACATACCAATCCTGAATTAAGTAGCATAACCTATTAGTGAAAGATTGGTTAGTTGAAATAACAAGATTGATATGCTATGATCAAGAAGTTGATAATTCTGTTAATCAGCTGGCAATGGCTGACCTCACACAATGCCCCTCAGAAACTGAATGGCATTTTTTTTATCCGAAATTCCAGATGCACCATTAGGTTGAAGGAAAACTAAGATGGCGAAGAAAAGATCTTTTCCAATTCTTGACCGGGTTCAACCATTCATCCTGCCCACCCTTGTAATAAGCTTCGGCCTCCAGCTGATCCGAGCGTTCATACCTGGATTGGCCTGGTACCTGAAGGATACAGTAGGTACCCCTACCCTGAGCTTGATTCCCTATGCATTTGGCACTTTCTTCCTGGGTTTTCTGGCAGCTCTTCTGCTCAGGATCCTAGGCACCAGGAGTGCCCTCTGGATCAGTGGAGGTGGATTAGCGTTCGTCCGGTTTGCTGAACAGGTCAATCTCGAACCGTCCCTCGACTTTTGGCTGGTCATAACCGGCATTGGACTGTTCCTTAATTTCATATCTCTTTATATCGGTTTGAATCGCGGTCAGGATGGTTCTCCCACCCAGAAATGGGCTTCCGGCCTGATCCTCGGTTTTGCCTTTGACACTGCGCTGCGCGGATTATTTGGAGCCCGGGACCTGAGCACAGTCAGGGGTCCGGTGCCAATTTTCATCATTGGAATCATCGCAGTTCTGATTTTAGGCAGTCTCTGGCTGGAGCCTAAATCTCTGCGAGGGAAATTTACGGACAGGATCGGTAAACAAACCTTCCTATTAATTGCGATAGGGCCGATCTTCGCTTTGCAGCTCTTATATCTGCAAAGTCAGGGTTGGGTGGAAGAAGTCGCAGGTTTGGTTTATCCAGTTGGTTTTGTCATCGTTATGATCGGATATTTCACTGCCCTGGGAGGATTGTATTTGGGGCTTTCCCGGCCTACGAGCCTGAAGCCCCTCCTGGCGGGTGTTTTGTCTATTATCTTTGCTGCTGGTTTTTATTTTGCCGATCAAATCGGGATTTATTCCCTGTTTCTACTGATCGGAGCCCAGTTTTATATTGGCTGGGGATTAGCAGCCATCGCACGCGGGAATACCGGTGAAAAAGCTGCCGGTTTGTGGCGCACAACTCTCTCAGTAACCGGAGGGATGATCATCTTTCTGGCTCTGTCTTTTGCTTATTACCTGAGTCTTGACCTGGCCCTGCCTATCCCCAGGCAAAGTTTTCCAGCCCTGGCTGCAGCGGTACTCAGTGGGATGATCTTTGCAGCTTCACTTGCCGGGCAGAAGAATGCTGAACTCAGGCGGGATTATTCCGGGCTGACAATTGGGGCTTCTCTGGTTCTGATCTCTGTGTTTTACTGGCTGATCCAGGGTACTACCCCCCTACCTGAACAACCTGCAGGGTTTCCCGTGAAAGTCATGTCCTACAACATCCACTCGGGGTTTAGCTCAGCCGGCAGCCAGGATCTCGAAGCAATCGCCTCCGTCATCGAGGAATCGGGAGCTGATATCATCGGCTTTCAAGAAATTTCCCGGGGCAGATTAATGGATGGATCTGCTGACATGCCTACCTGGCTTGCCAATCGCCTTGATATGCAGCTGGTCTTCCAGGGGACTGAAGAACCAATTTGGGGCAATGCAATCCTTTCCCGCTATCCGATCATCGAATCTGGATTCGGAGAGCTCCCTCAACTTGACAGCTTGATAAAACGGGGATATCTGTGGGCAAAAATCGACCTTGGAACTGAAGAGCCGCTATTGGTGATCGTGACCCATCTCCATCATCTTGAAGCTGACAGTCAGGTCAGATCAGCCCAGATCCCGGTGATAATCAATTATTGGGATCAACAGTCATCCACCGTATTCCTGGGAGACCTGAACGCCAAACCAGATGCACCAGAAATTAATATTGTCCGGGATGCTGGCCTGGTGGATGCCTGGGAAGAAATTGGCATCGGTCCAGGATTCACCTATGCATCTAATCGTCCAGCCGACCGGATCGACTATATCTGGCACAGCCCGGATCTGACAGCACTTCAGATCGAGGTCATCCAGACCCGGGCATCGGATCATCTGCCTGTGATTGTGACATTGGAATGAATGGTCAGCGAAAGTCCTGGCGCCTTGCGACCGTGTTGACCCGGTTTAATGGTTTTGTTATAATGCACTCGCTGAACCAAGCGGGTGTGGCCAAGTGGTAAGGCATCAGCTTCCCAAGCTGACATCCACGGGTTCGAATCCCGTCACCCGCTCCTGAATTATAAAAACCTTCCCTGGCCTGGGAAGGTTTTTTTTATTATCCAGCGAAGCTTCTCTGGTACCCAGATCTCAGATCGGATCAAACAGGTAGCCCGTCCCCCTGACATTACTGATCCAGAGATCCACTCCGGGGAAGACTGCCATTTTTTTTCGCAGCCGGCTTACCATCGGACGTAATATTTCAGGTGCATCTTCTTCAGAGACATCAATGCCCTGGACCAAAAAAGCCAGTTCCTGGTGACCGAGCACTCGGCCGCGGTTATCAATAAATATGCTCAGCAGGGTGCTCTCAGTGGGAGTTAGATTTACCCGGTCATTTCCCCGCCAGATCTCCCTCCGCTCCAAATCTACCATCAGTTTTCCGGGTAAGTTCATCACCCTCCTGGTCGGCAGTTCTTCCCTCCTGATCCCTTCCACATCTTTAAGCTGATCCAGTGAACTTGATAATTGCTCGATCAGCAAATCACGCCTGGTTTTAGTCTCCTTATCTGATAGTACCCGCTGCACACTCAATAAGAAATCATTGATATTGTAGGGTTTAAGCAGGTAGTCACTTGCGCCAAGGCGGATCGCTTTAATGGCAGTATCCAATGATCCATGGCCGGTCAGGATGATCACCCGCGTATCAGGATGTTTCAGGTTGATCTCCTCCATCACACCTTCCCCATCAAAACTACCCGGCAAGTGGAGATCCAGGAGAGCCAGGTCAAAATTTTCCCTGTTGAGCAGATCCAAAGCCTTATCCCCCGAGGTAGCAGAATCAACTGTGAATCCTTCTTCACGCAGCAGCTCACTTAAAGCTGCCTGAACACTGGGATCATCTTCGATAATTAAGATCCTCGCTCCCATACAACCTCCCTGCCAAATTAAATTTCCGAGGTCAAGTTTTCCCTATCATCATACTTTGAAATCTTTTCTTTGGCAATTATTACCCTGACAGGATCTATCCCTGATGGCTGTGATTGAACCCGCTCATGTTATACTTCTTAACAAATTGTCAATTATAAACAGGAGCAGATCATGAAAGATTTTTTGGCTGTAGCAGATTATTCACCAGAGCAGCTGCAATCCCTGCTGGACACTGCTATCGACCTTAAAAATGAATGGAAAGAAGGGGGAAATCCCCCCCTGTTTAAGAATAAAGTGATGGCAATGATCTTCCAAAAACCCAGCTTAAGGACCCGGGTCTCATTCGATATGGCCATGCGCCATCTGGGTGGTGATGCCCTTTACCTCTCTCCAGCAGAGATTGGCCTGGGAAAAAGAGAGTCGATAGCCGATGTAGCCCGGGTCATTTCGGGCTATGTTGATATAGTGATGGCCCGTGTATTTGATCATCAACATGTCCTCGAATTGGCAAAATGGGCTGAGATTCCCGTCATCAATGGGTTGAGCGATTACAACCATCCCTGCCAGGCTGCGGCTGATGCCCTCACAATCCAGGAGAATTTTGGCAATTTAAAAGGCCTTAAAGTCACATATATCGGTGATGGAAATAACGTAGCTGTCTCCTTGATGCATATTTGCGCTAAGTTGGGAGCTGATTTCACAATTGCAAATCCCGAGGGATTTGGATTGGACCAGGCAGCCGTAAGTTCAGGGGAGAAATTCGCTGCTGATAGCGGCAGCAGCATCCGGCAGCTGACAGATCCTTACGAGGCAGTCAAAAATGCCCAGGTTGTTTATACGGATACCTGGGTCAGCATGGGCCAGGATGAAGAAGCTGCCAAACGGGCCCAGGTCTTCCCTCCCTACCAGGTTAATCAGAAATTACTTTCAGCGGCTGATAAGGACGCCATTGTCCTGCACTGCCTGCCAGCCCATCGGGGTGAAGAAATAACTGATGAAGTTGCTGATGGGCCTAATTCCAGATTATTCCCTCAGGCCCACAACCGATTACATGCCCAAAAGGCCATCATTGTAAGACTATTGAGCTGAGCTCTCAGCATGAGGTGTTTTTATGAATATTTGCATTCCAAAAGAAAGGCGTGATTCCGAATACAGGGTGGGTTTGACACCTGCTGGCATTCAATTGCTAACCCAACAGGGGCATACCTGCTTTGTTGAAAAGGAAGCCGGTGTCGGCAGTGGTTTTTCTGACCATGCCTACCAGAAAGCCGGAGCAACCATTGTTTACAGCGGTGAGGAAATATACGGACGGGCAGATTTGATCCTCAAAGTTGCCAGCCCTATCAAAGAAGAATACAGCTGGATGCAGGATGGTTTGACCTTGATGGGATTTCTGCACCTCTCAGCCGGGTGGGCAGGAAAAGTTGATGCACTGATCGATAAAAAAATCACTGCAATTGGATACGAGATCATCCAGAATTCCGATGGAAATTTACCTGTCTTAAAACCTCTCAGCCATCTCGCAGGACATATGGTCCCGCAAATCGCTGCTACCCTGGCCCAAAATAATTATGGCGGTCCAGGTTTTGCACTGGGAGGAATACCCGGCATACCACCAGCAGATGTTGTGATCGTTGGAGCAGGAACCCTGGGCCGAAGTGCGGCCCGTGCTTTCCTTGGTCTGGGAGCCAATGTCCATATGCTCGACAGCTCGCTAGAAATTCTGCAGCAGATTGACGATGAATTCTCCAGCCGGGTCAGCACACTGGTTTCCTATCCTTTTAATCTCCGAAAAGTTTGTTCCTTTGCAGATGTGCTGGTAGGCGCGGTTCTCGTCCCAGGCGCTCCATCCCCAGTGATCGTCACCAGGGAGATGGTTAAGCTGCTGCACAGCCGATCGATCATCATCGACTGCTCGATCGATCAGGGGGGATGTATTGAAACCAGTCGGCCCACCAATCACAGCAACCCCACCTACCTGGAAGAGGATGTGATCCATTATTGTGTCCTGAATATGACCGGCGTCCTGGGAAGGACAGCCACCCATGCCATGAGCAATGCTACCTGGCCGTTTATCACCCAGATTGCCGAGATCGGAGTTGACCAATCCCTCAAGGAGAATCCGGCGTTATCCAAAGGGGTCTATACAACCAAGGGAAAGATCGTTAATCAAGTTTATAAACAAACCCTCGAGGGCAGGAAAAAATTATGAGTTGGACCGATCAATATTCACAAAAAGTTGTCAGTGCTGCTGAAGCGGTTAAGGCTGTAAAATCTGGAGATAGGATCTTCCTGACAGGGAACTGCTCTGTACCTAGTGTGATCCTCTCTGCCCTGGTGGACCGGGCCCACGAACTCAAAGATGTCGAGATCAATCAAGCCCTGACTGTAGGGTCTGCAGATTATGTCAGCCCAGAGATGGAAGGGCACCTGCGGGTTAACACGATGTTCATCAGCCATAATACTCGGGACGCGGTCCAATCGGGCCGGGCAGATTTCACACCGGTTCTCCTCTCAGAATTCCCCCTGCTGTTTAAAAATAAAGTACTCCCGGTGAATGTCGCCTTCGTGCATCTTTCTCCCCCGGATCAGCATGGATACTGCAGTTTTGGCGTCGAAGTCGGCCTGAGCAAAAGCCCGGCCGAATCAGCTGAGATCATCATCGCTGAGGTCAATGAACAGATGCCCCGCACCCTGGGAGATACCTTTATCCATGTCAGCGCAATTGACTATATTGTCCCTGTAGATTATCCCCTGCCCGAGCTTGCCATGGGAGAAGGAAAGCCCTCGGAAAAAGTAGAAAAAATCGCCGCCTATATCGCTGACTTGATTCCTGATGAAGCGACCATGCAAATGGGTATTGGCGCCATTCCGGACGCAGTTCTCAAGTATCTGTTTGACAAAAAGGATCTTGGAATCCATACAGAGTTGTTCTCTGATGGCGTGATCGACCTGGTGGAAGCCGGGGTGATCACCAATGCAAAGAAGACCCTCCATCCTGGCAAGATCATCGCCGGTTTCATCCTGGGAACCAAGCGTCTTTATGAATGGGTCCATAATAATCCCCTGATCGAATTCTTACGGACCGAATATGTCAATGACCCTTTTGTGATCTCACAGAACCACCGGATGGTCGCAGTAAATTCTGCCATTGAAGTAGATCTTACCGGCCAGATCTGTGCTGACAGCATTGGCACAAAATTATACAGTGGAGTCGGCGGTCAGCTCGATTTCATCTACGGGGCTTCAAGATCCAAAGGTGGTGTCCCGATCATCGCCCTCCCCAGCACTGCCAAAGATATCAGCCGGATCGTTCCGACCTTAAAACAGGGCGCTGGCGTGGTGACGACCCGGAATCATGTCCACTATGTTGTCACAGAATACGGAGTGGCAAGTCTCTATGGTAAAACCATCCGGGAGCGGGCCCAGGAATTGATCAATGTCGCCCATCCTGATTTCAGGGATGAAATAACCAAAGAAGCCAAGGCTTTGAATTACCTGTAGATTGTAAAAAAACTATCGGATAAATAATGAAACGGCGAGCAAAAATCGTTGCCACACTGGGTCCAGCCAGTCTGGATAAATCAATCATCAAAAACCTGCTGACTGCAGGAATGGATGTGGCCCGGATCAATTTCTCCCATGGAGATCATCAGGAGCATTCCCGGATGATCAAAAACTTGAGGGAAGCTGCTCGCGAGCTGGATCGGCCTGTTACCATCTTGCAGGATCTTTCCGGCCCAAAGATCCGGACCGGGGAGTTGGTGGCTGGACCAATCGAACTCGTCCAGGGCAAACAGCTGATCCTGACCACCGATGATTTGAGCACAGGGGATGGATCTGTTCCCGTCAACTATCAGGATTTTCCAACCAGTGTCACAGCTGGTGGAAGGATCCTGCTGGATGACGGTAATCTGGAACTGGTTGTCAAAAAGATCACCGGTAACCAAGTGATTACTGAAGTCGTCCAGGGTGGCTTGCTAAAATCCCGCAAAGGCATCAACTTGCCAGGAGCGAAAATCAATCTCGACGCTCTGACTGAAAAGGATTTGCTAGATCTGGAATTTGGACTCGCCAATGATATTGATGTGTTGGCTCTGTCTTTCGTTCGATCCGCAGCTGATATCAATCTGTTAAGAGAAGAAATCCTCAAACTGGATCCTGACAGAAAAAATATCCCCATCATCGCCAAACTTGAACATCCGGATGCAATTGACAATTTGCATGAAATCATACATGCTGCGGATGGCGTGATGGTCGCCAGAGGTGATCTGGGAATTGAGATGCCCCCGGAAACCGTCCCAATCGCCCAGAAGAGGGTCATCGCGATGGCTAATCGACACCTCAGCTACGTGATCATTGCGACCCAGATGCTAGATTCCATGATCGATAACTCCCGGCCTACCAGGGCGGAAGCCAGTGATGTTGCCAACGCTGTCCTGGATGGAAGTGACGCAGTGATGTTATCTGGAGAAACAGCGATTGGGAAATTCCCCGTTAAGACTGTTGAAATGATGGCGTCCATCATCGAACAAAGTGAAGAACACAGCGAAGAATGGGGTCGTCTCAATCTCGACCTTACTGATGATTCAAGTCATGATAGTGCTGTATCTATCACCCGGGCAACCAGGGAACTCGCCCACGACCGTTCTGTAGCTGCCATTGCAGTCTTTACCCGCAGCGGCAGAACAGCCAGATTAATGTCGAAAGCACGACCCAATGTTCCCATTCTGGCATTCACACCTGATCCGAGGACATACCAATATCTGGCAATGCTCTGGGGAACCACACCGTACTTGATCCCTCACGCCGAAACCATCACTGAAATGCTCTTCCATGTCGACAAAGCTGTGATCGAAGGGACCCCAGTCGAGGTTGGCCAGGAAATAGCCTTGATCGCTGGTTATCCCATACATAAAATGGTTCCCCCCAACTTCACCCTGCTCCACACAGTAAAATCTACCAAATCATAATTTTTATTTGGTAAATCGGATCAAGTCTGACTGCTGCTCTTCTGAATCACAGCGCGGGATCTTATCCTCCCCCTGGGTTTTCGTATGACTGACTTTCCATTTATCTACAGTGCTGCTGAAGCCAATCCGATCCCACTCGGTTTGTATTTACCCCAGCATCGGCCTGGAATTGTCAGCGCCTGGCTAAAAAATCATCCAGCGCCTGACGGCATGGTCCTGACTCCCTTCGGAAGTTCACCACAGGCAATTTTAGAAGCAGCCCGGTCGGGGTATCGCGTTTTGGTTCCGGCGCACAACCCGATCATTCGATTCCTGATCAATGGGTTGGCAAATCCTATGCCAAGGGATCAATTAAATTCTGCCCTGGTTCAATTGGCGTCAGGTTATAAAGGCAGCCAGAGAATAAAACCCCTCATTTTATCCCTCTACGAAACTGAGTGCCCCCACTGCGGAGGATCAACTTCGGCAAGTTCTTTCATTTGGTCAACTGATCAGGATCAACCAAGCTCAAAGATCTGCCGCTGCAGTGTTTGCGGAGAAGAGACCCAAGGAGTCACATCGGCTGCTGATCTTGCCAAAGCCAGACAATACCGGGCCAACAGCCCCATTCATGCCCGGGCTCTGACCCGCGTGTCTGCTCCTGATGATCCAATCAGGTTCCAGGTGGAAATTGCTCTGGGTTCCTACCCTCCCCGCTCGGTCTACGCGCTGTTCACGCTTCTAAACAAGATTTCCGGATTGGATTTGACAGAAGATGAAAACACAATCCTGGAAAGGCTGCTTTTGTACGCTTTCTATCGCTCCAGCAGCCCGGAAACCAGGATCCTGACTGAGGTGCAGGAAAAGACTTCCAGCTACCGGGAAGAGAATATCTGGCATTCCCTGGAGGAAGGACTGAATATCTGGTCGAGTGATCAACCGCCAATTCCAGTAACAAATTGGCCTGAACTTCCGCCAGAATCCGGAGGAATCTGTCTTTTCCCGGGAAGAGTGCGAGAACTTATTCCTCAGCTTAGCGGATATCCTGTCAGCAGGGTTTTGCTGATCTATCCCCGGCCCAGGATGACAATTTGGGCTTTATCTGCTCTTTGGACAGGATGGTTGTGGGGGCAGGAAGCTGCCGCTCCCTTCCGGAATATTCTATCCGTGAAAAATTATGATGGGGTCTGGATGTCCAGGGCTATTAGCACCACCCTGTCAGAACTGCGAAGCTCCCTGCCGATCGAAGTGCCTTATCTGGGTTTACTGCCCGAGCTGGATCCCGAATATCTTTTGACATCGCTCAGCGCATCAAGCGCCGCCGGGCTGGATCTGGAGCATCTAACCATTGAAGCTGAGCTAAAGATAGCTATCACCTCCTGGAGATCAGTTAAAAAGGCAAGCTCTGATCCAATCCTGAAAGATCGGGTGATCATCAGGCAAGCGGGGTTTGAATTGCTCCAGGCCGCAGGAGAGCCGAAGCATACCCTCCACCTTTATGGTGCAGGCGCATCTGACATGATCAAGAATGGCACATTCAAGGTGCTGGAATATACAGCTGACCCTGATCAATATCACCCCCACCTGCTGAAAGATTTTGATGAGAATATTGCTTACAGACAGGGATTTCTCCATTTTTCAAAAACTGGAAAATGGTGGCATCAGGACTTAACCCTCTCTGGAAACCCCCAGGCAGACCAGGTAGAACAGACCCTGGTCAATTATCTGGTTAGATCCGGGACACCGATCTCAGAAATGGATCTATACCAGCATATTTACGATGCATTTCCGGGCCTCCGTACTCCTGACAAGGGTTTGATAGATAACTGTCTTAGATCTTATGCCGAGCAGATTCCCGGTGATCAACCTACCTGGCAGCTGAAACAAAATGATCATCCTAAAAATCGCATCCAGGATCTTGTGGATATAGATTCGCTTCTGAATGATCTTGGATCTGAACTTGGATTTAAGGTAAGCAGTGAAAGAATTGATGGGAATATCATCCTCCAGATCTGGAGCACAGAGACCACTGCCCACCACAATTTTTATATCTCAGTGTCCGGTCAGATAGCTAAGATCATGGCGTTGAGGGATAATGATATCGGTCAGGCCTGGATAATTATTCCTGGCAGCCGGGCCAATCTGATCCATTACAAAATGCTGCACAACCCACTTTTGGAAGATCTGATCCAAAAAGAATGGGGATTGATTAAATTCAGGCACCTGAGAAGGCTCGCAGACCAGGGAGGATTGACCCACGCGAATTTGCAGCAACGCTTGGTCCTGGATCCTTTAACTTCGGAATCTCCCCAGCTCAAACTCATTTGACTTACCGCCAGTGTTCCAGATCAGGGAGTTGGTGATAATGTGCTGGTATTTGTTGGCGTAGGTGTTCTTGAAGGAACAGGAGTCAGCGTCGGAGTAGGCGTCTCAGTCAATGTCGGGGTTGCAGTCGGCGTAGGTGTCGGTGTTGGTACTTGTATATTAACTGATACGTGTTTTGACGCAAATCCATCTTTGGCCCCAGTCATATACAACCTGAGAGTGACCCAACCGGCAGGCAGGTCACTGATGTCCCAGGAGAAAACACTGGTCATCGATTGGATCGGATCACTGAATACATTAAGAACTTCCCATTGGGCAGGTTCTGTACCCGGGCCATAATCGAGGCGGGCAGTTTCAAATCCACCACTTACATCCAGTCGGACAAAGATCTCCAACGGGCTGGTGATGATAATATCATCACTCCGCGGTGACCCAAATTCCAGGATTGGTTGAGGATCGCCGGCAGAGCAAACATTTTCAGGGTCTATGATATAAGGGTTCCTGGTCAGGCCCATATCCCTGGCCCATTCCTTGCCATCCTTTTCATCCGTCAGCCACTCTGCAGCCCAGGGATCCTCGACATGAATGCCTAGCTTATCCAATAAAATAATTAGGGCAATCACCAGAAGCCAATTTATTCGTCCAGGTATTAATCGTCACTTCTTCCCACAAATCCTGGTCGACTGGTAATGGCGGTTGATCCGCCGCAAAATATTCGCTCCGCTGGCTAGGGCAATATTTTGATGGTTCAGTTCCAGAAACAGAACAAATCACCCGCTCAATGATGCCTTCCGGACGAGAAAACCCGGTTGGATTACCACCAGTTAGATCCTCAATTCCTTCCTGCATGAATGCGGCCCAGATAGGTGCTGCCCCGGTTAATCCGCTTGTATCCCTCATCGGTGTATAGTCCGCGTTTCCAACCCACACGCCAACAGCGAGGTCCGGAGTATAACCCAGGGTCCAGTTATCACGAAAATCATTCGTCGTGCCAGTTTTTGCGGCTGCAGAAAATGGCAAATTGATCACCGGGCTGGTACCAAAACCCGGAATTCTGGCCCGATAATCTGAGAGTATATTTGAAATGAGAAACGCGTGCTCTGCCCTAACAACCTGCTCACCTGGCGGCGGCTGATATTCAAATATGAGATTTCCCTGAAAATCTTCGATCCTCGTAATAGCCACGGGGGGAATCCGCCTGCCTCCATTTGCAAAAGTCGCATAAACGCTGGTCAAGTCCAGCAGGGTTACCTCGCCGCCTCCCAGGGTCAACGCCAAACCATAGTCATTTCTGTTCAAGGTCGTAATACCCAGGCGTTGCGCAAATGCTATAAATCCCTCTTCTTTCTCAGTGTCCGGATCATCATAAATCCCCACAAAATCCAAAGTTTTAACTGCAGGGACATTGTATGAGTTCGCCAGAGCTGACCTGACTGTTACTGGCCCATGGAATTTTTCATCGTAATTTACCGGTTCATACGGATCCCGGGGATCATTTGGATCCCCTGAAGGAGGAAATCCAGATGGCACATCCCAGATCAGGGTTGCAGGAGTCCAACCTTTTTCAAATGCTGCCAGGTAAGTCAGGGGCTTGATCGATGAGCCTGGCTGCCGGGGGCTGACTGACATATTGATCTCCCCCTGGATATCCTTATTCTCAAAATCTGCGGAGCCCACCATAGCCAGAATCTCACCTGAGAAAGGTTCAATTGCAACCAGGGCACCATTGGTTACATGTTTCGCTTCCAGATTATTGACCTGGTCTAACACGATTTGCTGAGCCCTGTCCTGCAGATCAGGATCAAGCGTTGTGTATACTGTGAACCCGGATCGGTAAATAGTTTGAGGATCGTATTCGCTCTCAAGGATCGAACGAATATAATAGACCCAATGAGGATAAATCAGTTCTGTGTAGGGTACCTGGAAATCATATGCCCGGATTTCTTCTGCTGCTGAAGTTGCCTCGCCAGCGCCTATACAGATCGGCATTTGATTGTTGCTGACCCGGATGCAGCCATATTCAAGACTGGTCTGATACATTAAGACCAGAACACTTTCATGCCGGCCAAGTGTGACCTCCCTGTTTGTGTATATATCGTATATAGCAGGCAGCTGGGGCAATCCAGCCAGAAAAGAAGCCTGGCCCAGGGTCAAAGTTTTTGCTGAAGTATTGAAATAAGTTTGGGCAGCCGCTTCTACACCATAAGCAAGATTTCCAAAATTGATCTCATTCAGATAAAGCTCCAGGATATCATCCTTGCTGTACTGTCTGGTAATTTCTGCTGCCAGAATTGCTTCCCGGAGTTTTCGGATATAAGTGCGGCTCACCTGTTCCTCAGGTGATAACAGGAGCATTTTAGTCAGCTGCTGGGTAATAGTCGAAGCGCCAGAAACGATCTCATCGCTGACCAGGTTGTAGTAAAAAGACCTCGCAATAGCCAGAACATCGTACCCCGGGTGGCTGTAAAAATTAGAATCTTCAGTTGCTATCGTTGCTGCAACAAGGAAAGGAGAGATCTGATCCAGGGTTACATAGGTTCTCCTCCCCGCATTCGGATCCAGCAGCTCATACAAGATATTACCTTCTCGGTCCAGAATCCTGGTAGTTTCAAACTTTGCTGCCCGGTCTCTTAGATCCTGAACTTCCGGCAAAGTTGAGGCGATTCTGTTGTAATAGTAAATTGCCGCAGATCCAGCACCAATTGCGATGACGACACTGATAAACAACCCGATTACCAGCATTCGTACCAAACAGCCCCATCCCTGCCCCTTTGACAGAGATCCAGGGCCTGTTTTATTCCACCAGGTCATAAATCTTGATGCAGGCTCAGGCGGCAGGGGTGGAATTCGCCGGGTGACTCCCCGCGCTGGGTATGATGATGAGGGAGATGTGCTTCCGTGAGGTACTGGCTGATCCAATCGCCGGGGCAGCGGCATACCCCTTTCATCGAGCGCGGGTGGAGGTGTATGAGGTGTGGAACCAAGAGGAGGCGGCGGCGTATCCTCAAATTGGGATCTGGATCGATTGGATGGATTTTCATCCAGGATCTCCGTAGGATCCAATCCGGGCTGGTTATCAGCGGGAGGTTTGCGTTCCGAACGATCCTGTGGAATGGGAATTCGTCTCGTGGGACCCGTTGTCCTGGATTCCCGTGCAGTATTTTTTTCTTCTGCCGGACCAGTATTTCTTACTGGAGTACTGATTTCGGGGGTCGCTGATTGGAGATCTTCATCCACCAATTCTTCCCCAGAATCCGCCTGAATAGAACCAGGATCCTGATCTTCATTTACTCTATCAATATCATCTGGCTGATCGTTTGAACGATCCCCGGGATGATGAGGAAATTTTGGTTCAGTCATATCAATTGGTTGAAAGCACCTGTTTAGTGATCATAAGACTAGGGCGTCGAGTTCTTGTGGTATTCTAGCATAAATACATGATTTCTTACCAATATCCCTTCAGCCCGGTAAATGTTATATCACTGATATCCGGTGCTGTGAGATCTCAAAACAGCTTCTGAAAAATAAAGAAAAAATGTCCTTACCAAGTAGAGACCGATCGATATATGAATTTCCAGGTTCCTTCCAATTCCTGGGAAATAACACTCTTTCGGATTCATCAGCAACTGAGACCAGAACTTGGACCCTAAAATATTCCGAAGGGCATGATCCTGCCCTGGTAATTGACACAGATGTCCATCCTCACCAGTCAATTTTCAGAGTTTATCCAAGATTCAAGGAAAATAAAAAGACAATAACAAATCCAAGATTATTTCCGGTAGTGCCACAGATATATGATTTCAGTGGATCCTGGATTGAACTCCACTACAATCCTTTGGAAGAAATTCAGATTGCTGCCATTTACTGGGCACCAGGTGCAAATATCCTTTGCGGTGAGGTAAAACTGGTCAATTCGGGTGCCAATGAGAGGTTAATCACGCTCGAAATGGTATTTGGCATCAGATCATCAAGGAAAAAAGAACTAACGCATTTGGTATCAGAAGGAAAGAACCTGTTATACGGACAGAGTGAAGATCAGCACTTGATCTGCTTTGTATCAGGAAGTCCAGAACCAGCTCCTGATTTGTCATCCACGCTATCTAACTCGCTGGCAATTAAACCAGGAAAGTCGACAAAAATTCGCTGGATTACTATCCTGGCTGGATCTAAAGAAGCTGGAATTGGAAAATTAAACAAGGCAATTCTAGTCAGGTGGAAGGATGAAATTTCCCGGAAAAATATCGCCCGCCAGGACCAGTTTTCCATCTCAACTGACAATCTTGAATTAGATTTCGCCCTCAAGTATTCCCGATGCCAGGCAGAAAACCTTCTCAAAGTTTTGGAGAACAATGCAGCAGATTCCACGCTTCAAGCCATAACTTCCCTGGAAGGTTTATTATTATTTCAGGCCTTGTACCCTCCCAATCCCCTCCAGGTCCAGAGTATCATCGATCTTGTTTTTCGCTCCCAGATCGATGATGAATATCCAGAACCGGAGCTGCCAGCAGATCCCTTTTTAGGAGAACTATTGTGGCAGGTCGATCAGCACCAAGGATTGGGAGATAGGGCAGAATTCCTGGTTAGCCGGGCTAAGTCCCGCTTATCAATCTGGTTCGATCAAAGTTTTGATAGAGATGGTGATAAAGTCCCAGAAATAAAGTCATCTTACTTCTTTGATCAATTGGATCAAAAACCCAGTGACCGGTCTGATCCAGATCAATCCAACTCCTATCTCGAATCTCCCGGTTTAAGTGCACTTTTGGTCAATGAAATTCAAAAACTCAGGGACCTGGCAGAATTACACGGCTTAATATTGCCGCCATCTGCCCTCGATGGAGCTGATGAGGGGCTGATCGAACATATTAATTCGTCCTGGAACAACGATTCAAAACTCTACCAGACGCGAGACAGCATCAGCCATCTCACTCAAGGGGGAAAAGTTCTCAAAGAGAATCTCCAGAATGGTTTGAATAGAGTTGGTTTTTCATTATCGCCACCAGCCAGGCTTAGATTGTCTCAAACCAGGGACAGCTCAAGGACATTAACCCAGAGCGTTGAATTGATCATTCATGGTTGGGACCATAATGGTAAGTATCGGATAGAGAAGCTTGAGATGACTCAGGAATCCGGCAGCAGTTACAGCCAAACAATCTTCTCGCAGCTAGAATTAATTAATTTTAAAGGAGCAGATGGAAGCAATCTAAACTTGAGTTCAGCTGACTCAGATCAGATTGACATAACTCTCTTATTTCCTTTGTTGGGAAATATTCCAACTGCAGATCTAGCTGAGACACTGGTGCGGGAAACAATCATCCTGCCGGAAAGATTCTGGGCACCAGGTGGAATCCGCAGTTTCCCTGGATCAATGGATGAAACTATCCATCTGCCCTGGAATTACCTGGTCTGTCTGGGATTGCTGAATTATGGATATCAAACTATCGCCTCAGAGCTTTTATCTAAGAATTTGAAAGGCCCGTTATTGGGTCATCTGACCAGACGAACTACTTCAGATCTCACAAATCCCACTCTGGGTAAAAGGATAAAACCAATCCTTGCTGCAGCAGATCTGATTCCAATCAGGTTAATGCTCCAGATCGCCGGTGTGCAGATCTCAAGCCAGGGAGAGGTGTTAATCAGAGGTCAATATCCGTTCAGTTTTCCCCTCAGGCTATATAACCGCGGAGCAAGCCTGGTAAGGACTGCTGAAAAAACAGTGATATCCAGACCAGGAAAAGACAAGATCGTCCAGCCCGGAAATAGCGAACTGCGGATAGATTTGAGTTAGTCACTTTCTGCAAACTTCTCTACCTGATATAACTCCACATCCATGATTAATGTTTTCCAGGCCAATTTATCCAAACCCATTTTCAGGCACAGCCTTCCCAGGAATATTTCCGGAGCGGCTAATTGCTCCCAAACCTGGGGTAGAAAAGTTGCTCTCCGTGACTGATAACCAAGGATCACGCCATCTATTCCCGGTTTGAGCAGTCCTGGCAGCTCCTCCGGGGAGCTATATTGAATTTGCTTTGGCGAAGATAAACGGGAAATTTCTACCGTTACATCCTCCAATTCTGATTGAGTGAGAGCCTGGAACCGGGGATCATAAAATGCAGCTCCCACTGCCCTGTCCCTGACGTCCAGAACCAGCGCCTGGGTGGCTTTGATCGAACCTACACAACCTCTCAACATGTCATTTAGCGTTAAGGTCACAAAACTGGCTCCGGGTTCCTGTAAATCCTGAGAGAAATTTTCGGGCAAGATATCAGGTAATTTATCTCGCTTGAGGTGATCTTGGATAGATTGCCGGGCAATTTTGAGCAGAATTGCTCTGTCCTGGGAGGATAAATCTTTGGTCATAATCTTGCACCTAGAGGTAAAGAATATTGTTTTTAATAGTTTATTTGATCATAATGGCCAGATCAGACAGGAAAATCGGCTGATCTGATCAATTTTAAAGGTTCGCGACCAAACAAAGGTGTTTTTGCCGAAAAATCCAACTTGTCGGACAATACCTGACGTCGAGCGAAAAATAAGGTAAAATTAAGTTTGGTTCCGGACTACCTTTTAACAGTATTATAACGGAATGAAAAAACAAACCGATCATACCGGACTGCAGCCAGAATTTGGACTGCCAGCGAAAACCCTCAAAGGGTTTTTAAACGTCGCCCTGGCTGCCATCCTCTCAGCAACACTATTTACTACCCTGCCCGCAGTGGGTATTGGGAACAGATCACCCCTCTCGCAAATTGGCCAAGAAAATGGGGAAAACAGCCCGGGTACCGCACCAGTTACCCTGCATGTGGGCTTGGTAGTTGGGCATTGGGGCCATGATGTAGGAGCGATCTGTTCAGACAGCCTGGGCGGGTTCCGCGAGGTTGATATCAATTACACTATCGCAGACCTGACCAGACAGTACCTTCAAGCAGAGGGAGTTCAGGTTGACCTATTAAAAGAGTTTGATGAACATTTAGATGGGTACCAAGCTAACGCGCTGATCTCTATCCATGCTGATACTTGTGAATATATCCCGGACCTTGGTACAGGGTATAAGATAGCCGAAGCATCTGAAAATAAACGGCCAGAACAGGCAGCCAGGTTAATGGCCTGTTTGAAAAATCGATATGGCTATGAAACTGGTTTAAGATATGACCACAGGATCACCCCCGATATGACCAGCTACCATGCGTTTGGAGAGATTGATCCCAATACGCCAGCTGTGATCATCGAGACTGGATTTATGAATCAAGATCGCGATCTGCTCACCAAGCACCCTGACCTTGTTGCCAGGGGAATAACTGCCGGTATTCTTTGCTACCTGAACCGGGAAGAGATCTCTCCAGATTAATATGAATACTACACTGCCGGAATCTGCCTATGATGTGCTTAATCAAGCCCAAAAAGCCCTCGCCAAAGGAGAACTTCAACGTGCCCGCAGATTGGCGCACAAAGCAGTCAGCTTAGCACCAGAGCATGAAGAACCCTGGCTCTATCTGGCATCTGTATCTTCACCACAAGCCAGTATTTCTTATCTGAAGAAAGCTCTCGAAATTAACCCCACCAGCCAGCAGGCAAAAAAGGGAATGCGCTGGGCAATCCAAAGATATCGAAAGACTGCAAGGAAAAAAACACCCAAACGGCACCAACTACCGATTACAATTAGTGAAGATTCGCTGATTTCCAGGAAATTCTCCTTATTATCCTGGTCGACAGTGGCAGTGATTCTGGTAGCGGTTTTATTGATCTGGCTCTGGACACCTGGATTTTCTTTTGCCCTGCCAGATCTTCGAAGCAATCTCCCCAAACCACATTGGCTGACCAGGGCAATGTCAGGAAAGTTACCTACACCCCAACGCCGACCAATACGCCCACTCCAACTCCTACACCAACAAATACACCGACGCCAACGATCACACCAACACCAAAACCGACCAAAAAACCCAATACATATCCGAACTATATTAAATCTTCCCTCCCTTCAGGAGTCTATCCAGATGAGCGCTGGTTTGATATTAATTTGTCTACCCAGCGGATGCATGCTTATGATGGTAATAAGCTGATTAATACGTTTATTGTTTCAACCGGATTGCCAAATACACCAACTGTCACCGGCCGGTTCCGGGTCTATGTGAAATACACTGCTACCTTGATGGCAGGACCAGGATACTATTTGCCCAATGTGCCCTGGACAATGTACTTTTATAATGGATACGGGATCCATGGAACCTACTGGCATAACAACTTTGGGACTCCAATGAGCCATGGATGTGTCAATATGAGAAACGCTGATGCGGAGTGGGCATTTAATTTTGCCGGTGTTGGCACTCTGGTAAACATACACTATTAATATGAGTGGATCAAACCAATTTTCAAGAAAAGATTTTCTGAATATGAGCGGCATGGGGCTGGTCAGCCTGCTCGGCCGTCAATTTAAGTCCTGTCTCAAATCTGTTCTTCGGACAGCAAGGCAGGGTTATCTACGAAAGCATCTATACCTACAGCCAACCCACTTTTGACAGCGATCGGGTCCGGATCCATTGGAAAGATGCGGTCTTTCCAATCAGCAGTGTCGTCCTTGGAAAAGGCGAACCCACCCACAACCGGATCTGGTATAAAGTCGGCACCGAAGGTTATGCTCATTCCGGAGGAATTCAACCAGTCCGGACCCAGCTAAATCCTGTTAATCATGATATCCCGCCTCAGGGAGCGTTGGCAGAAGTAACTGTCCCATATACAGATGCCCTCTGGACGCCAGGGGAACGCTATCATGTAGCATATCGTTTTTATTATGAAACCACCCATTGGATGCAAGGGCTGGTCGACGGACCGGATGGCGAGCCATATTATCATATCCTGGAAGATAAATGGGATTTATCATATTATGTGCCTGCCACTCATCTCCGTCTGATCCCATCTCAAGAGCTCAGCCTTGCTTTCACCGGACGTGCCAAGTATTGCGAAACGGATCGAAGTCATTACAAGCACCCAAACAGTGATCGCCTATGAGTATAACCAGCCCGTATTTATGGTAAAAGCTTCAACGGGTGGAGATTTCAGTACAGGAAAATACAGCACACCCCCAGGGCACCATATCACTAATTACAAACGGCCTTCCCGCCATATGGCAGCAGGCAATTTGGCTTATAACGGATATGATCTTCCCGGAGTTCCCTGGATCATCTATATTACTGAAAGCGGAATCGCTTTCCATGGAACTTACTGGCACAACGATTTTGGTTTAGCCCGCAGTCATGGATGTATCAATCTTCCATCAAAAGCCAGCAAATGGCTCTATCGCTGGACCCTGCCCAGCGTTCCACCTGATAAACAGTCTACCTATAATGTTTCCGGTACCCACGTTGATGTGCTGAAGTAAAAAAAACTATAATAGTTAAATTCTTGTGAAGAAAATATCCCGAACCAGGCTAAATTCTGCTGTTTTGTGCTGAAGATATTTAATACAACTCTTATTGTTCTGGGAACGAGTCCATTATAAAATAGGATCGAATATATCAAAAAATGTCAAATTTCAAGATTGGAGTGATAACAAATGGCTCCCCAGGCACTTTTTAGTGGTTTAGTTTATGATGAGAATGATCTACCGGTGGAAACAACAACCGTTGGTGATGAACCTTGTTACGTGGTTGATGATGCTGGCTTTAAAAGACACATCCCTACCGAACAGGTAGACTGCCAGATCCTGGAGCGCTTAAAAGAACAAATTGAAGGCCACGAAGAGATCATCAGCGAGCAAGCTGCGACGATGCTCGGCCAGGATGATATATTTTCGCGAGCCGTGTTTCTGGAGCAATTGAAAAATATAGACAAACAATTTGATCAAATGATCGAAGCAGGACTTCCTGAGGAAAACCGGGCCTACATGGGAATGACCGGATTTAAGATTATCATCAACCATCATGGTGAAGTAGTGGATTTTATCCAACCCGGATTGATCTCTGATCAAGACTAGAGGATAGTAAATGGACCTGCCAGACATCATTTCTGTAGATGAAACAAATTTTGAATACCATGTCCTGGCTTATTCAGAACAGATACCCGTCCTGGTGCTGTTTTGGGCTCAGTGGTGCCTGACATGCCGGACGATCACTCCCATTATGGATACGTTGACAGGTGAACACCCGGGACAATTTCGCCTGGCAAAAGTAGATGTGGATCTAAATCCCAGATTAACAAAACGTTACCAGGTCCATTCTGTGCCGACAATCAAGACATTTCAGAATGGTGTGGTGATCGATCAGAAAGAAGGGATTAAATCCGACCTTCAGCTAAATGAATATGTAAAAAAAATCTTTCCTGGCCCTGAGAATCTTTTATTAGCCAAAGCTGCCAGCCAGCTGGAAACAAAACAATTTCAAGCTTTGGAAGAGACCTGCCTGGAGATCCTGGAAGAGCTGCCAGGTCACGCCCGGGCCAGCTTGTTTCTCGTCCAAGCCTTGATCTGGCAGAGAGAATATCTGGAAGCCCTGACAATCTTAAGCCACTTCCCTCCCAGTCCTGAATATCCCAAAGCCGAATTGCTAAAACCATTAGTTGAACAGCTTTTGAGCAGCACTACGCGCCAAGACAGCCTGCAAGGCGGTCAACTTGATCTGATTTTCGACCGGGCAATAAAATTAATAGAGCGGGAAAACTTTGCCGCAGCGCTGGACGGACTGATCGGTATCGTACAAAAAGATAAAGGTTTCCGGAAAGGCCTGCCGAGGCTGGTCGCGCTGGGAGTATTTGAACTGCTTGGAGATGATCATCAGGTTTCCCGGGAATACAGGCCCCTGCTCGCCAACTCACTTTTCTAAGAACAGATCCATTTTTAAAATAAACCTTGACCGAGATTTTAGGACGGGTACAATTAAGATCGTAAAAGAGTTCGGGGCGGTGGCGGAATTGGCAGACGCAGGGGACTTAAAATCCCCCGGTTAAACCATGTGGGTTCAAGTCCCACCCGCCCTACTCTATCTTTATGGGGAAATTCCCCTCAGGAATCCTCATATAAACACAGAAAAAGCCTGCACTGCCGCAGGCTTTTTCCTTTATAGATGGAGTTTGCGTGTAATTGCGTGTAATTGGAAATAACTCCGGTATATAGTCCCAATATGGAAACTGGTGTTTTCTTTCAACTCCTCCTACTTCTTCTGAACACGTGAATCCATTCCAGTGTAGTGATACTTTATTCGAATCAACCCGGGCTGAAACTATCCATCTTATATGCCTTGCAATTGGCTCATTTGTATCTTCATCAATCTCCCAATGAGGAATTAGAAAGGGTTTGAAATACCACCAAACATCATCTTCCAGTGGATCTCGATGGGGACCGTACCATTGTTCTTCACCTATGTTCAGAATCAATTGATCTGCAGAATTCCTGACAGGAAGGATGTTGTATTCACCCACACAAAATGCTAACCATTTTTTTGAACGTAAAATATAGGAGTCCAATATCGCTGTTAATGTAGATTCACGTGTTTCAGGATTTTCAATGCTTGTTTGAATTCTATCGATAAGGGTATTTTTCCTACTCGAAACTGGTTCACCAATTTGCCTGCATATTCCTTGTAACGCTTTCCTATTAAAATCATCATAATTAAGAAATTGTATGTAAATAGAGAATCTTCAAATTCATAACGGAGAACAAAAGGTTCTGTTGGCATCATGACTCCATTTAGTAATTCATACTATTTTATTTTATCAGTCATTAGTAGCCCTCTTACTTATATTCACTAATTATTACGGTCTCTAAGAAGGTTTAATATGTTTAGATACTGACTTCTGGTCTCAGACT
The DNA here is from genome assembly GCA_963751575.1 of uncultured Chloroflexia bacterium. Taxonomy (GTDB): domain Bacteria; phylum Chloroflexota; class Anaerolineae; order Anaerolineales; family UBA11858; genus B10-G9. The sequence goes on from CAVVUX010000002.1 coordinate 1,445,023, forward strand.
TTATGCCATCATTTCCATAGATAATAATTGCATCGATATTATCACCTACATCACCTGATATTTTTTCTATAATTAATTCAACATCAAACCTTTTCATAGGATCATCTATCGAAATACCAACTTTTTCCACCATCTTTGAATATTAATTCATTGCGATATTACGATCATCCGAAGTAAAAAGGATTTCGGATTCTATTCCAAAACCAACCCATCCCTTATCATCCCACTCTATTATCTGAAGTCGAACCTCGTAAACTTTGGTCATATTATGGAATTCTTCGCAATTGATGAAGTATCAAACTCTCTTATTCCCATCCTGATTTATAACCCATACACCATTTTCATGAGTACCTGATAAATCGGACATTCCATAATATATCTCGATAGGTTTCCCCCGAACTAAAGTAAATAATTGATCCCTCTGAATAATTCTTCTTGATTTAGGAGACCAATCTCTACCCGAAACATGTTGACCGGGAATGGATAACCGATGAAAATGAACCACAAATCCATGCTCAATATTTGATTTGGTATGGCAGATGCGATCCACATCATCTTTCAGGTGGTCATATGCTTCGTTCATTCCAAACTCGATCACAGCCTCGCATTTCAAATAATCATAAGAGTTTTTTGCTTGTATACTTTCAGGTGGAGATTTGATAACTGCAATGTCCCAATGCTGCCTTGTTGGTTTTCCTAATTTTCCAGCTGTAGGAAATTCCTTTTGAATAACACAATATTTTTTGCTATCCCAGTAATCATATCTTTGATTGGAAGGAATTGAACGATAGAGCCTCTCAAAGAAAAGTGCATGCTGTCCATGTTCCGTATAGCATAAATATGGATTCTTGATAAATTCAAGGCAAAACAACTTAATAGTATCTTGGATTATCGAACGCATATTTACCTTCTAAATTTAAACTTGTGGATTAACTCATCACTTCATAAGCTCAACTTTGTTCTGGAACGATTTTGGGAGCCATACGATAGATTCATTCAGAAAATCCAATATCTCTTCTCGCGAAATACAGACAACATTTTTAGCACAGTCACCGGCATAAAGATTGTTTGACTGAAATAAGAAGATTCTTTCTGAATACTGGCGATATTCATCTACGTTGATCGTGATTTGTCCAGTTTTTACTTGGGTCAAAGCTTTTTCACCTGTTTTCGGGTTTACAGCAAGATATTCAAAGGACATCGTGTCTCCCTTACGTGAGTTGGGGAGTACGTACCACCCTTTTTTCTGTAGATACAAAAAGACGAGATCTTCTATTTCCTCATCATCTAACATCATAAATATGTCAGAGAACCCGAGTTTGTCGATTTGATAATCCTGGTTGTTTGAAATAGTGTTCCAGATATACTTTGAATATTCCTGTGCTTTATTGTCATTTATTTTTTGAATTGTTCTAGACGCACGAAAGCAAGCGACAATTTTCCCAGGAACTGCGTCAATATCGACTTTCTTAATATCAACTCGGAAGACGTTGGCTATATCAATATCTAAGTCTCTTGCTTCTTGAGAAACCCAGTACTCCCAACCTGATATTACTCGAGAGAATATAATATTCCCCTATCGCGTCTCGAGTCCAAACTAGATCTCCTTCACTAACCCATTTATGAATGTACTTACAGATATTCAAGTTGCTATGGATTAGAGAGGCTTCTTTGTAGTACTCTTCCCAATCCATTGAATTTGAATTATTGTTTGTTTTCCATCCGACTCCTTAGAACTCTGTTTTTTATGCAGTAGTTAAATGTAAGATCCATATCAGCTGTTCCCCCTTTAGGGCGTATATGGATTCTGAATACATTCATAACTCTTTTCCTCTCACTTCCACTTGACGGAGGAGCTTACAGTCATCAGTGTCGTTGAAATATCTATAGTCTCGAAGCGCACTACTTAATTCCCTGACTTGAAAATCCCCTCCCCCTATTGAACGGATTGGGTCTGGCCTAAAATTCTTATCAATCACATCAACAATTACAAATATGTGTCCCTGTATTGGTTCACTGTATCCTGAGCTTTCTAAAAATTGGACTTTATTTAGTGTAATGCTAATTGTATATTGTTTATCCCGGTATGACCCAGTTTGATTTTTTGCGCTCATTTCACAGCCGGACATATTGCCTTATTTCTTTAATAAAATCAAACCAGGTAACGAATTAATATCATTATGCCTTTGAGAAATTATGCTTTCCGGTTTCTCTGCGTCGTGGCTAATCTCTAAACTGAAAGGCTGCTCCATTTTCAAGAGCGTCGTTGCAGTAGACTTTGCTATCTTTGATACCACAACTTATACTGCCAGTTGTTAATATGTAATTATGTGATATTTCAGGAACCTCAAATGCAACTTGTCCCCTAAAGCTTCCTCCAGGAAGGACTTCTTCATCTATAAAAAACCCTACCTCCCAAGCTTCGGTAGCGTAGATTGCTCTTCCTGTGTAAAGTATCGATGTGTTTATATCATCAAGCGCAAAATCATCGATTACGTGTAACATAAATTGATGATCAACGATGATAAAATCCTGGCTATCACCTAAGTTTTTATAGGTAAATTCCACGATAACAAATGCAGGCTCGTAATCATTGTCTAAAAAAGGGGTATCGCCAAATGCTCTATTAGTCTTATATGCTCTATGAAGTGTAAATTCATATTTTTGAATCGCGTTTACTTTTGTTTTTCCTATATCGGGTCCATAGCAATTGCTGACTATCGGTGTTGGTTGAAGGAAATCAAAGCTCGTTCCTGCCTTTACAATAACTCCCATACCTTCATGGAAGACATTGTTTCCAACTAGGTTTTCCCCATCGTAACCTATGACTTTCCGCACATTCTCAGGCTGCGCGCTTGAAACAGGCATTACTACTTCAAGTTCATATGATCCATAGGCAAGCCCTGCATCAGGTCCCCATGGTCCAGACCTGAAGCGCCCTCCTAGAACAGACACTTTGTCTTGACCAGAGAAGAGACCGGTCTCTTCTCTCACGCTGAGAATAAGGAACGTTCCATCCGGCAGATTCGTCTTTCCATTAATAATTGGATGTGTTGGATCTGTCCAATCAAGTGAGGTTGTTATGGAAGGAACCAACGGGTTTATTGTCGGAGGTAGTGGTTCTGGGGGTTTCAAAACCAGCCTGAAGCCCAAATACATCACAAGGCAAGCGCCTGCTCCAAGCACAAACAATATAATTAGTTGCTTTGAGGAAAATCTCTCTTGTCGCTCGTTGCTCATTCTCTCCTCCCAACAAACAGTCTGTAGCACCACACCCAACTAGACGAGCTCCATCCCCCGGTCGTTTCACCTGATACAAAACACCATTTCCCCTGCTGCAGTTCAAAGGGGACTCTATATTAATAAGTCTCCCCAATCAGAACTTGAACTTGTGGCTCTAAATCATTTTTGTGTTTCTCCATACCGAAAGGAAGTCCTTTCCCTTATCAAATCCCTCTTGTGATTATGGGATTTTAAGGTTTTTAGAATCCATATTGCAGGTCCAGCTCTTCTGTAAGCCAGGGTAAGACACCCTATTACGCAAGCGCTTGACAATCCGCTACCAACTGTCTTTTCACTGGCTCTAGCAACGCTCCCCTTGTTTCATTATAGGCAAATAAACCATCTACAAAGATTTAGAGCTTTCTCAGCGGCTGGTTTTATTTTATCTTCTTGTCCAGAAGTTAGTGTTTGAAGGTCCAACTCAGGAACATATCTCCAAAAGCTAACTGACTTTCCTGCTTTTACAATTTTATAGTTATTATCGAATTGGTTATTGAAATCAGTTCTAAATCCATTTTATAATCTCCTGGATGTTGAAATATTCTTAAAAGCAATTATTTAAAAGTCTATCTCCTCGTCAAAATCATCATTCATAAGATTAATATGAACCCATCCACCTGGTGTGTATCCCTGATGATCTGATCTTCTTTTAAGATCATCTGGTTATTTTAATGCATTAGTGTTTTACTAAATTAGTGTAACATTATTAGTGCAATTCAATAACGATCGGGGATTTAATAGCGGGATTGCAAACTGCTTAGTGCTTGTCACTAAGATTTTTTCCCGGGGTAAAGTCCAACTATCTGGGGATAACCATGAGGGAATGGCTCAGAAACCACCAGTTGTTTTCTTATTTTGCGCTTGTATTTCTGATTTCCTGGATTCCCGGCATTCCTCATTGGATGGGAATTGAGGGACAAGCCATTGAAATGGCCTTCTGGATAGCTGGCTCAGGTCCCAGTCTCGCCGCTCTCATCATCACCTGGCTTATCTCCCCGAAACTAAGTGACGAGACTGCCCAAGAAGAAACCTTATGTCTTCTGGATTGCATGGGTTATAACCTCGGTGGTTGTATACTCAGTCTTTATTCTTTTCGAAAGCCGAACTTTTGCTGGGCTGAGTCAACCTTTGGCCATTATAGAGTGCTTACTTTTAGGTCTGATCCCAGCAGTTATCTTGTCGGCTGCCGGATCAAAGAATCCTTTTATTCGGAAGGATTTTTCGTCACTCATTCATCCAAAGGGACGACATTGGTTACTATCTTTTCGCGTTTTTATTGCCACTGCTTATCTTTTTGATCAGCCTGCCTTTTGACCCTGATTTATTGCCCGCAGGGCAAGTGGGATCATCCCAACCAGATGATTTATTCTTGGTTTTTGGCTCCATAATTAGCCTGTTGGTTTTTGATTTTCTATTAGTTGGTGGTTTCAACGAGGAAGTTGGCTGGACCGGGTTTGCCTTGCCGAGGTTACAATCAAAGTTTTCCCCCTTAAAATCTAGCTTCCGATAACCATCGTTTGGGCTGTGTGGCATTTACCAAAATGGTTGACCATGATTGACGTTTGGGTTCTCTACCTCTTTTCTGGATTGCCCTTGGTTGTAATTTTACAATTCTTGCGACTGTCTATTTTTACGGATCATGCTAACCTGGTTGTATAACAAAACAGACAAGGGGTTAATTCCCCCAATGATCCTACACGTATCTCATAATCTCTTCCCGTCCTGGCCAATAATTGAAATAGGGGTTTATGGGATCTGCGCGGTCTTTATGGTGATTCGTTCAAAAATGTGGAGAAAACCTATCTTAAGACAAGATATTGAGCACCCTAGCATTTCTCATTGAGACTTATATGTCGCACTACATTTGCCGACTGATGTATTAAACGTTACTGTTACAGTTTTCCCATATGGTAATGACCCTGATCTGCCTACACAACTAGCATATCCATCACTACCTGAAACCCCCGAGCAACCCTGTTGTCCTGGGAAGTAATCATCGAAGCTCACATCAAAACCTAACCCTTGTTGTCGGGGGAAACGGCGCAAATCAGCTTATATAGACACTTGTTGCACCGGGAGATAGAAAAGGGGAAACGCCGCCATCAAACAGTTGGCTTTTGTGTTTTTGTCGGTATTACGAATTGCGTATCAGTTGGGCTAGGGGTCGATATTTGGCTGGTTTTGGAAGGAGTAACTCCTGGCGTGTCTTGAGTGGCTAAAGTGCCTTGTGGCAGGGGGGTGAATGTCAGTGTTTCCGTCTGTATCACAAATTGCGTATTCGTCGGTGAAGGGGTCGAAGTTGGCCGGGTTGTAGAGGTTGGACGAACCGTATTTGTGGGTAGAGGTGTCCATGTATCAGGTAAAGCAAAAGAATCCGCCTCCGTATTTGACGGAGGGGGAATTTCGCTTATTGTAGGTATCAGTTGCAGCTGGCTAGATTGATCATAGATAAAAAAGATAGCAAAACTAACTCCACCTATCGAAAGGACACCAAGGGTGATGAGTATTATCCATTGGACTGTGCTTAAAGTTGTCTTCTTCCGAGTTTTTGGATGATTTTGCTGATGAATTGGTTGAGATTGGTTAAGTTTTTGCTTGGATTCAATATCATTGACCGGGGACTTTTCATCTTTTTTTCGAAGTTTTTCTAGCAAATCTTGAGCTTTGACATTCCCTGGTTGTATATCCAGGACTTTTTGCAGACAAAAACACTTTTGATCGATCTCATCCATTAAAACCGCTAACCCATACCAGGCTCTTGCATTCCTAGGTTCATTTTTTATCAGCTTTAGGAGAGTTTCCTTAGCCTGTTGCCGATCTCCACTTTTATATAGATCAACAGCTTTTTTTAAGATATCTTCACTCATATGTCCCATAGTTAATAAAACCACCCATACTATTGGAATATAACACAAATCACCCTTACTCATATTTATCGGAAGATATGGGATCTGGCTGTTCTTGATGTATTGAAAATGAAATTTATCGCAATAATTCGCACAGGAACTCGACCTACAGAGAAGCCCCCAGAGCGACTTATCCCCCAACCCTGTACAATCTTATGCCTCTAAACCGTTCTCGACCAAAAACGGAGCGGAAAACTAGATTCGGAATCAAACTGAGCATGGTTTACAACAGAATTCTTCTCTGAAAACACAATATCCGCTTGTATGTTGAATACGCGGAAGATATACGGAACAGCGGATAATTATTTCTAAGGTTCCCAATCACAACCATGGATAGGGTTGATACAAAGGAACGGACAAATTCCATTGCCACATTAGGATCCGGGATGGCTGTGATTACATCGACTTAAGGGTGTTTGTCAACCTCTGAAATAGAAACGTTATCATAATTTTCTATCATCCGTTCAATAACAGCAATCATCGCTTCTGTATATGGTTCATTCTTATAATAGTTACTTAAATATTCTATAATCAACCTCTTTTAATTCATAACATGTACTAAATGTTTTGTCGAATTGATCATCTCCGACGATGTTCAAAAGGGCAGGTCTTGGTTCATTCTTTTCGTATTTTTCGAAAAAATGAGTTATCGTAGGGTCTTTTAAATTTTCTTCAATTAAATATAAGACAAGATTATCAAGACCTTCTTTATAAAACAAAGAACTAATTGGAAAATCCGAACCACCTTTATTGCATAGAACATCACCTATATAATATCGCAGCTGCATATCCCACCCACTGGAATCAATTATCTCCTCTCCATTATCGCCAACACGATGATATTGCTGTTTCTTCTGTGATAAAAACCGCAAATCTTTTTTTATTTGTGTTAGATGTAGTTCCAAAATACATTTCCATAACTTTTCACTATCAAGTTTTCTTTCTTCCGTGCCGGTTCTCATCTTTTTATTGTATCTATCAACTGCCTCTAGATGTTCAGCCTTTCGTTCTTTTTCTTCTGATTCTTTTATTTTTTCTCTTTCGTAATACTCATCTATTTCTTTTTGGAAATCGTTTATCGTTACTTCATTACGTGCGAGCGTTTTCATCATATCTTCTTTAAAGGATATTGAATATTCATTTTTTTTCTTTACCATTAATCCAGCTTGTTCGCATATTGTTCATTGAGACTATCACTTCTTCTTGTGTTTTTACCCATTCTTTTTCTAAATCTCGAGAATCAAGAGATTCGACGTCTTCCTGTTTCATCCTATTAATCTCTCGACCTTTCTTTGATTCTTTATTTTTACCAAATATAGATCTGATGAAATCCCTCGCTTGTGTTATTACGAGAGCAATCCCGATTAATATTATTGCTGCTATTAAACCGATACCCATAGCTTCATACATTTTCCCTCCTTCTATTTTCTAATGGGCGCATTCAATATAAGTTTCAAATTATCAAAAGGGTTAGATCTGCTAATCCGTATTATATACATAACAAAACAGTCCAAATAAAACTCCTATACCAATTGGGATTTCTGTAGCCATATAACATAGCCAAAGTACTGACGCGCAGAGAAGCTCCATGAGCAACTTGCTTTCTAAACATACATATTTACTTATCGAGAAGAGTTAGAGTTCATTTACCCTGGGAAAAAGACTTCGAGCCTTAAAACAAGGCACATTCTGCAGTATAAACCTTGAATTATTCCCCTTTGAAAAGGAAACCAACAATGATTAAGTCTGACTTAATTCCACTAGTGGAAACGGACAAATATTGTCACAAAAAAACAGTGTTTTCATGACACAAAGTTTACATTATTGGAGATCTTAAAATTCATCTTTCCACTTGTGGAGATAAGGTGTAAATGTCACAATACATAGTGGTTTAATGTCTCAATTTTTCTATAATTCTAATCGTTTTTAGAAATGTTTTTTATCTTGTAGCGAATAGTGCGGCCTTAATTCCATTTTCCAGCTTATCCATTCGTGATCTTATCTGAGATTTTGTGGCTCCACTTATACTTTCCTCGTATCCCAACAGCTATTCGGGTTTTTCCATCACTGTCTTGAGTAACGCGTATAGGGTAGAAAAACCCCAATCAGATAATGATGCAGATTCATCCAATACAATTTCTCCCTTATCGATGTCTAGATGGCTAACACTATATCCTGTGGATGTGACATAGTTAATGATAATTTTCAATACTTGATCAGGAGGCAACTTTAGCCTGAATTCTTTTACATAATCTGGCTTTTTATCAACAACGTCTTTTCCTCTTCTGGAACGAGAAATGGCATAGAAAATTGCTACGCCAATTAGACCAATGATAAGACCTGTGAGATTCATTGTATTCTCCTAAATATATCTCAAGGGAGTTTCTACTTATTTCTAGTATACCCTCTGAATCAAAAAGGGCTTTTTACACAGATACATCATACCTCGAAGAAATACAGAACATCTTCTTTTTGGATAACTTACAGAGTCATAAATTCATTAATAGCTCTATAAATTATCTCGTTGAAATTGACCGATTAGATTTATACGGGCGAAAGTTAGATCCTGGTTAAAATCATGCTTTGTAGGTTTGTGGGTTTGTGGGTTTGTAGGATGTAGTATTGAAGCTCCATATAAAACGCCTTTTCCCAAAATTCAATCCACTTGTGGAATGGGGGTTGAATGTTACAGAAAATAGTGATATCGCGTTACAGATTTATCAATATTCATAATCTGATGAAGTATCTCTCCAATGTTGGAGAAAGGGACGATCTGTCACATAATTAGGTGGTTATATGTCACAACTTTTTCAATATTGAAGAACTGTAAATACCAGTCCCACTAGTGGGATAAGGGATCGTATGTATCAATAATGGGGGGTCATGATGCATCTTCTGCCACCCTAAAAGCATATTTTAGATTTTGGCGGCATTCTCCTCCAACATTGGAGAAAATAGTAAATTAACCCAAAATATAGTGTGTTTGTGTCACACATTGATGGATATCATTATCCCCTAATCCGGAGGCATATCCTTAAATAAATAACGAGTAACTCGTATATAAGAGAAGATATCCAGTTTGTACGCTGTTATATCACTAACTCTTAACCATAATATATTAATTAACACCATAATACTTAAATAGAGAGAAAGTTGTAATTTAACTCTACCTTCTTAAGGGAAAGTTAAAAGTTACAACTTGGTCACTGCTGAACCACCATCCTTGCCCTGCGTGTAATTTGCGTGTAATTGGGGTAGAATGCTTAGAAACCTGATACAATTTTCAGGTATTTCTCTCGACTATTCGAGAGAACATAGAAGTTGTGCTTCTCTCAAATGGGCAGAAACAGTACCCGGTAAGACTTAAAATCCCCCGGTTAAACCCATGTGGGTTCAAGTCCCACCCGCCCTACTCTTTCATAAAAGAAGCGGAGTAATCCGCTTCTTTTTTTTATTAGATACTGACCCGCTCACAAACACTGACCAGGATTGAGCCGTCAGTGTCAGACCCGGAAACTGGTCAAATCCTGAGACCCCACTCATCAAATCGGTTGGGTATCGTCGATGGTTGGAATACATTTGCTAGTTTCTACTATAATATAAATATCAAACAACTATTGGTTTTTTTATGAACATTTACCTGCTCGATCTCAGCCCATATTCTTCTCCGGCACTTACTGAAACTATCAGCGGAGTAAGACTAGATTATCACCTGCAGGAGAACTCTTTGGCAGCCATCCCTGCCGTTTCTCCCTGGGTCGTTATCAGCCTCGCGACCATGCTGGGTTTGATCACATTATTTATCATCTATATCAGATTGCTCCGGAACAGAATCGAAGCCAGGACCGGGGATCTTGAGGAAAGCGAAAAAAGATTCCGCAGATTCTTCATGACCTCTAAGGATCCGGTGTTTATCACCAGCAAGGAAGGCGAATGGCTGGATGTGAATATGGCAATGGTCCGTTTATTTGGGTACGAAAATAAAGAAGAGCTTCTCGAAATACCCGTCCAGAATGTTTACAGTAGGTTACAGGATCGAACAAACCTCCTCAATGAGGTCGATCAAAGGGGTTTCGTCAAGGATTTTCCGGTAGATCTGGTTGACCGCAACAATAAAATCCTCCACACGGTGCTAACCACGACTGTTATCAAAGACAAACGGGGGGTAGTGATCGGCTACCAGGGTACGGTCAGGGATCAATCTGATTGGTTAGCAACCCAGAAAAAATTCCAGAAAAGCCAGGAAAGCCTGGACCTGGCACTTTCTGGGACTGGAGCCGGTTACTGGGATTGGAATCTCAGGACCAATCTTATCAAGATTAACGATCGCTGGGCAGATATCATCGGGTACCGGAAATCTGAATTGACTCCACTATCAATAGCTGGCTGGGAGAAATTATGCCATCCCGATGATTTGGACAAATTTAATAAACTGATCCTCAAACATTTTGCGGGAGACCTCTATCATTACGAATCGGAAATCCGCATGAAACACAAAAATGGGAGTTGGGTCTGGATTCTCAATCAAGGTAGAGTTGTCGACCGTGAGGCAGATCGATCTCCCCTGCGTATGGTGGGAACAACCCAAGACATCACTGAGAATGTTAATGCCCGGGAGGAAATTCAGGAATTTGCTGAGCAGCTCGAAGCTTTGCACGTCATCACAAAGTCACTCTCTTCAACCCTTTCCCTGAAAGAACTGCTCACGCTCATCCTTACAAAACTTGAGGAAACCCTGGAATTTGACAGCGCATCTATCTTTCTTTACGAAGATGATGAACTCAGGATAGAAACTGTCCTCAATCACCCCCATCCTGAACTCGTAGTTGGAAAAATTTTTCCAGCGACAAATCTGCTCACGCAGGAGATCCGACAAAAAAGGAAACCGATCATCATTGACAATGCAATGAAGGATTCAAGATTTCAGGGTTGGGGAGGAATGCACCATGTTAGAGGCTGGCTGGGAGTGCCATTGGTCATCCAGGACAATTTTATTGGTTATATAACCCTTGATAGCAGAAAATCTTCTGCATTTGGAGCCTCCGAAGCTAAATTGGCGAATCTATTTGCATCCCAAGCGGCTCAGGCAATCCACAACGCCCGGCTTTATGAACAGGTAACCCAATATTCAGAATCATTGGAAACAAGAATTGAGGAAAGAACCCTAGAACTTTCAAGGTTGGTAAATCAGATGGCTGGAAGGGAGCTGAGAATGGTGGAATTGAAGGAAGTGATAGAACAGCTTCGGGAACAGCTCATTCAGAATGGAATTAAACCAGAGTCTCAGGATCCGCTGAAATAACGGACGTAAATATTTATGAGATCAAATGGAGAGTCGCGAAATACAAGAAAGATAGATTTCAATCTGATTGAAAAATTATTCTTTGCGCCCCAATTAGCTGATCCTGCTAAACAGCGCGTTGCCCGAATAATCCACATTCTTTCTACAGTAATCCTATTAATAGGGTTTTCAATCGTTCTCATTTCCCCCTTTATCTTTAATAATCTGATTTTAGGAAATCTGATCACTGGGGCAATTATCTGCGGGATGCTCGCCGTCCAGATCTTGAACCGGATAGGCAAAGTCAGGGTTGCAGCCCAAATATTCGTCTATTTCATTTGGGTCGCAAACTCTGGAATCATCCTCATCAGCCGTGGTATTCACAGCGGTTATCTGCCATCTTATATTGCCGTCACAATCATGAGCGGGCTCATTCTGGGCGGGATCTCGGCTTTCCATTTTGCTGGATTAAGCATCATATCCTATTTATTACTTTTTTATATCGATTCATTGGGATACATGCTAGAACCATTGATCAGGTTTAATCATCTCGCATTGTTCATCATTTTCTCAGTGAACATATTGATTGCCGCAATCGTTGCGATCCTTGTAATTAGAAAATACGAAGATACTTTCGAAGAGCTCATATTTACTGAACAATACTTGATCCAGGCGAATCTGAAACTCAAATGGGAAATTGAGAGCCGGGAACAGGCAGAAGCTTATTTGACCCAGAGTGAGAACAGGTTTAAATCTGCTGTTATGGAATCCCCCTACCCGACGATGATCCATGCTGATGATGGAGAAATAATCTCAATGAATTCAGCTTGGCTTAACAAGAGTGGTTACGCCCTTGATGACCTGCAATATCTTGGAGACCTGAACAACCAACTATTTCGCGATGGATCATATCAAGTTTCTGAAATACTCCAGAAATTTACAAGCAAGGAAGAGACTTATCATGAAAGTTATTTTCCAATTTATACAAAAGACGGGATTAGAAAAAGATGGTATTTCCGCTGGACGATACTTCCTGAACTTCCTGATGGCAGAAGCACCATTCTTACCATAGCTCTTGATATGACGAACCTGGTAGATGCTGAATCAGCATTGAGAAGAAGCGAAGAGAATCTTTCTAAATTATCTCTGATTACAAACGACGGTATTTGGGACTGGGATTTAAGAACCGATAAGGTAGATTTTGATCCACGCTATTATACAATGGCCGGTTACGAAGTTGATGAATTTCCCCATACCTTAGATGAATTTAGAACAAGGCTGCACCCGGATGATATCGATTATGTCTTCGAACAGGCAAATGGACATCTTGCCGGAGAGATTGATCGCTATGCAGTAGAGTTCAGATTCCAAACCAAAGATGGTTCCTGGCTCTGGATCTATGGGAGGGGAAAGATCATTGAACAGGATGAAAATGGTAACCCACTCAGATTTGTCGGCACTCATACAGATATCAGCGGCAGGAAAAAGGTTGAAGAAGAATTAAACGAATACCAACAACAACTGGAAGCTCTTGTTGAAGACCGCACGCAAAAACTGGAAAAGCGCGTTGCCGAAGTAGAAAAGTTAAATACAGCTCTATCCAACATACTGGATGACTACCAGATCGCAAATGAAAAACTTTCAAGGGTCAGTTCAAATCTGGTCAGTACGAACAAGGATTTAGAAGCATTTACTTTTATGGTCTCAAACGATTTACATGAACCAATCAACCAGATTCTAGATCTCACAGAGAATATTTCCAAAGCATCTCCACGATCCCTAACACAAAAACAGACCAAGGACTTATCCAGGATCATAGAAAACGCCGAACAAATCAAGAATCTGATCAGTGACCTGCTAAAATTGTCGCAAATTAATCAGCAGGATATCGTTTTCAAAACAATTGATGCTTCCCAATTGGTAAAAAAAATACTGGTACTTTTTGAGGAAGATATTGTCCAGCGAAAGATACTTGTTGATGTGAAAGATTTACCTTTCTGCCTAGGGGATCCAGAACTGGTTAAGACAGTCTTCAACATTCTGATCAGCAATGCGTTCAAGTTCACTGCCTCGAAGAAGAAACCTGAGATTACCATCGGATACCAGCCGGATCAAACCGGCAAAAGAGTTATATATTATATTAAAGATAACGGTGTGGGTTTCAGCATGCAAGATCATGAACAAGTGTTTGAGACTTTCCAGGTGCTATCCCCAGATGAAATTGCAAAAGGCACTGGGATAGGATTAGCCCTGGCTAAAAAAATCCTCAATAGGCATGGTGGAGAAATTTGGGCAGAAGCAAAAAAGAACCACGGGGCAACTTTTTATTTTGATTTGGAACTAACTGATTGAACAATCAGTTATACTACTTTATGCGGTCACCCTAAAAAAATGCTCTGGATTTAGCTGCCTTAGTTTGAACCAGGCGGTAGTGTAAATACTATTATTTATTAAAATCAGTTATATATTAAATCAGGGAATTTATGACTCTCCAATTTTCTTGGGTCATCCTACCATCTGCTATTGCAGGAATCCTAGGATTATTTTCTGCCTGGCTTTTGTGGTCCCGCCGGATCGCTAAAGGCGCTTTGCCGCTGGCGTTCCTCTTTATTTCAATCTCTATCTGGTCTATCAGTTATGCATTTGAACTAGCTGTACCAAGTTATACAGCAAGTGTTTTTTGGCTCAAGAACGAGTATTTTGGAATCGTCTCTGTGCCCGTTTTTTGGTTGTTGTTTTGTCTCAGATACACCAATCTCAAAAAACCAACCGATAGAAACTTCCTGATCATATTTTCAATAATCCCCTTGATCACCCTGGGTTTAGCCTTCACGAATGATTATCATCAACTGATCTGGTCCAAACATACCCTGACATCAATGTATGGCATTGAGCTCTTGAAGCTGGATTATGGTCGCTGGTTTTGGATCCATATCATCTATTCTTACCTTTTATATCTTGCGGGATTATATTTCCTGATCCAGACCTATTTAAAGACACCGAGTAATATGCGCCTGCAAATTCGCTTGATACTGCTGGCAGGATTAATCCCTGGAATCGCAAATTATATCTATCTCACTGACAGCAACCCCCTACCAATGGTTGATTTGACTGCTTTAAGCTTCACAATCAGTGGAACACTGATCATCTATGTGCTCTTTTTTCATCGTTTTCTAGATATTATCCCGATTGCCAGGAATACAACTATTGAAAATATGCGTGATGGGATCATCGTGGTTGATTTGAGAGACAGGATCGTAGATGTTAATCCAGCAGCAGAAAAGATCATCAAGTCCTCCTTTTCTGAGGTAGTTGGTCAATCCGCCTCCGAGGTCCTGAGTGATCTAGCAGAGTGGATTACTCTTTCCAAAGAGCAGCAAACTCCTGTTAAGGTTATAACTATCGGCGAGGGTCAAAATAAACAGCTCTTTGTCTTGAACCTTCTTCCACTTTCCGACAGCCAGGGGGAACTTGTCGGTCATTCGATCTTATTCCACAACAACACTGAATCCCATAAACTGAATAAAGACCTTAAGATCCAGGCTGACCGATTAGCAGTCCTCTATGAGATCGGTAAGGCTATCACCAGCACACTTGATATAGACACCCTGCTGGAATTAATCTTTAAACAATTATCCCGGGTCATTGCCAGCGATGCATATTTTGTCGCCCTCTACCTCGAAAATGAACATAAACTTGATATCAGAATACTTTATGATCAAAATCAGCGTTTTCCGTCAGAGATCGTGAATGCTGATGAAGGAATATCAAGCTGGATTGTTGAACATCGCAAGCCACTCCTGATCCACGACTTGCGCAAGGAGCTTGATATCCTCCCCGCAAAACCCATCATGGTTGGCGAGAAGAAACTTTCCAGGTCCTGGTTAGGCGTACCCATGCAGATCGAAAACGAACTGATCGGTTTACTTGTCGTCACCAGCTACGCGCCGAACATGTTCAGTAATTCAGATCAGCAGCTGCTGGAGCAGATTGCCCAACAGGCAGTCCTGAGCATATTGAATGCCCGCAATTACCAGGAAGCGACCAGGCAGGCAAAGCTGGATTCCCTCACAGGTGTGAGCAATCACAAGAATCTGATAGACATCCTTTATCAAGAATCCGAAGCAGCCTTGACTTCCCTTACTCCCCTCTCTATGATCATGCTTGATATTGACCATTTCAAAATATACAACGATACCTATGGCCATATCATCGGAGATGAAGTCCTTCGTTTAACTGTTCAGGCTATCGAAAGCCATATCAAAAAAACTGATACGGTTGGCAGGTGGGGTGGTGAAGAATTTGGGATCATTCTCCCTAACGCAACCACAACACAGGCGAACATGGTGGCAAACCGGATCCGGAGGACATTATCCGAACTTCCTCTGTTCAACATTGAGGGCAATACAATTCCTAAACCCACAATAAGCCAGGGTATAGCCAGCATGCCAGAACACACAACTGACGCAGATGAACTGGTTATCATCGCTGACAGAGCTCTCTACCGCGCCAAAAGTAAAGGCAGAGATCAGGTTGCTGTTGGAGTACCATCAATAGAGACCTGAGTTTATCTGTTCCTATCTTTTCCTGAAAAACAATTCTATCCGATTCAGATAACAGGTAAGCTATGTTAAAATTTTCTTATGGATCATCGTTTATTATTTTTTGGAACACCGGAATTTGCTGTTCCAACACTTGTCGCATTAACTAATAGTTTTACGGTCTCGGGTGTGGTAACTCAACCAGATCGCCCGACCGGACGCGGGAGGAAGCTGATACCTTCTGCGGTAAAGCTGACTGCGGATTACAATCAATTGGAAATCTTCCAACCCCAGGATATAAACTCAGCCCCGGCTTTGGATAAAATCAGGTCCTGGAAACCTGATCTGATTTGTGTTGCGGCATTCGGCCAGATTCTCAGTCCCGACCTTATAGCCCTGCCAGAATTTGGCTGTCTGAATGTCCACGCATCACTGCTGCCCAGATGGAGAGGTGCATCCCCCATCAATGCAGCCATTTTGGCAGGGGATGGTTACTCTGGGGTCACCATCATGAAAATGGCAGCAGGGTTAGACAACGGACCGATTCTTAACCAGATCAAGATAGAACTGAAGGATCAAGAAACTGCTGGCACCTTATCTGTCAGATTGGCAAACCTGGGAGCTGAGCTCCTGGTAAAAACAATACCATCCTATATTTCTGGCGATATCAATCCCTTTCCCCAGGATGATTCCCAGGCCACATACGCTGGCCTGTTAAATAAACACGATGGATTACTTAATTATGGAACATCCGCAGAAGAACTTTCCCGGAAAGTCAGAGCGTACAATCCCTGGCCCGGAACCTTTACATACTGGCGTGACGAACGGATCCTGATCCACCAATCCCGGGCAATATCCGTAACTTCACCCGGTATTGGTGTGTTTATTATCTATGAGGGTATGCCAGCGGTTGGGACTTCCGCAGGCATACTTGTTTTTGATGTTCTTCAACTGGCTGGGAAGAAGAAACTCTCCGGAAATGATTTTTTACGAGGTATTTCTGAATGGGATAAGGCCACTTCCCCAAAACAGTAACTATCAGCATTGCAGACAAAACAGGTAAAACAAAATGACACCATCAGATCACTTATTCATCTTATTACGCCATGGAGAATCTACTGGCAATGCAGAGAATCGCCACCAGGGACAGGCTGATTTTCCCCTGACCGAGATGGGGATACAACAGGCAGAAATATTGGCTGAGTATTGGTTAGATCAGAAGATTATTTTTGATCAAGCAATTTCCAGCCCGCTGGCCCGGGCTAAACAAACCGCTACCGTCATCGCAGATAGTTTGAATCTAGAAATCAGCTACGATCCAGTCTGGATGGAAAGGGATAACGGACAATTAGCTGGTTTACTCCATGAACAGGCCCTGGAGCTTCTACCAGTACCCGATTTCATTCCTCTCTTTCAACCCATTGCAAAAACAGGCGAAAGCCAATGGGAGCTGTACTTGAGAGCCGGGGAAGCCCTAAACCAGCTTATGAAATATCCACCCGGGAAGTATCTGGTTATCTCGCATGGAGCATTATTAAATATGCTGATGCATGCCCTGGTGGGAGTCATCCCGCAGCCAAATTTCCAGGGTCCAAATTTCCAATTTTCAAACACCGGTTATACAACAGTTCGTTTTACTCCTGAAAACAATAATTGGCATATCCTGGAACATAACAACACCAGTCACCTGGCAGGGATTGATTCTTGATAAATAACCGGTTATGAAATATAAAATTCTGGTATTTGGCGCTGGTGCCATAGGGACCTACATCGGTATGTGCCTGCTGCAAAATGGACACCAGGTTGTTTTTTTAGAACGCGAGAACGATCTTGCAGATCTCAAATCCCGTGGTCTAAAAATGGTTAGCGGCGGTTTGGAATACACTAATCCTGCACCAGAGTTGATCTCTGATCTGCAATCCCTAAATAATAGAAGTTTTGATCTGGCCATATTGGCCCTTAAGACTTATCATCTTGAGGAAATTCTTCCGGAATTGGTCCAGCTCAGAAAGGTCCTGCCGCCAATCTTGTCTTTACAGAATGGTGTTGAGAGTGAGAAAATCCTCCGGGGTTCCATTGGCGAAGACCTGGTTATTTCTGGAACTATTACCACAGCAGTGGATCGGATCCAGAAAGGAAATATCGTTGTCAGCAAAGCCCGGGGAATAGGTATTGCCGGAAACCATCCGCTGATACCAGGGATATTCGCTGAGTTTGTAAAAGCTGGTCTCAACCCAGTCCAATATTCCCGGCCAGATGACATGAAATGGTCAAAATTAATTCTCAATCTCCTCGGAAATTCCAGTTCAGCGATCCTGAACATGACTCCTGCTGAAATTTATTCCGATCCGGAATTATTTCGATTGGAACGATCACAGATTTTGGAAACCCTAAAGATTATGAAATTCCTGGGGATAAAAACCGTAAACTTGCCTGGAGTGCCTGTAAAATTATTGGCCTTCGTTATTAAGTATGTGCCCCAAATTCTGTCCCAGCCGATCCTGGCCCGCCAAATTGGCGGCGGAAGGGGTGAAAAAATGCCCTCATTTCATATTGATCTGCACAGCGGCAAAGGAAAAAGCGAGGTTGAATATCTGAATGGTGCAGTGGCGAAAGCAGGCAAATCATACAATATTCCGACGCCTGTGAATCAACTGCTGTTTGATGTTCTAACAACTCTGATTGCTGACATATCCTTAATCAAAGAATATGATCATCGACCAGCTCAACTAATAAACGCTCTGGATTCTAACAAATCAACAAGACTTTAATATGCATCAGCGAACAATATCATAGATCAGCGGGAGCGGATCAACCACCGCCTCACTCCATTTATGAGCCCCTAAAAGCCTGTTTTTCGCATGATCGAAATCAGCTTGTGTTGCAGCATGTATAATAAATAGGTCCTCACCTTCTTTAATATAATCACCAACTTCACGGAGAATTTCGATACCGACTGCATGGTCGATCTGGTCCTCTTTTTTTGCGCGGCCCGCACCAAGATCAACTGCAGTCTCGCCGACTATCCTGGCATGGATTTGGCTGATGTACCCGGATCTCGGAGATTGGATTGTATCGATAATTGCTGCACTCCTGAAAAGTGAAGGGTCGTTGACATAATCAAGGTCTCCCCCCTGGGCTTTAACAAGATCAAGGAATTTCTGCCAAGCGGTTCCATTTTCGATGGCTGCTGATGCTTTTTGACGAGCCTCAGCAACATCTCTGGCTGCTTCTCCGATGCTTAGCATCTGCTCGGCGACATCAAGGCAGTGAGTCAGGAAACTCGCTGGTCCCTGCCCTTTAAGGGTTAAAATAGCTTCCTTCACTTCAAGAGTATTACCAACGGCAATACCAAGAGGTTGATTCATGTCTGAGATCAAAGCAACTGCCTTCCTGTTTGCGAGCTGGGCGATATCAACCATAAAACGGGCCAGGTCTCTGGCTTCTTCCAGCGTATCCATGAATGCTCCCAGTCCGATCTTCACATCGAGAACTATCGCCTGGGCACCGGCTGCAATCTTTTTGCTCATGATCGATGATGCGATTAAAGGAATTGAATCTACCGTGCCTGAGACATCGCGCAAAGCGTAAAATTTCCCATCTGCCGGAGCCAACACAGCAGTTTGTCCGGCCAAAACCAAGCCGATTTCCTTTAATTGAGCCAAAAACTCTTCAGTGCTCAGGTCAACTCTAAATCCGGGAATGGATTCCATTTTATCCAATGTTCCGCCTGTGAAACCAAGCCCACGGCCAGACATCTTCCCAACCGGCAGACCGCAGGCAGCAACCAACGGTTCTACTACAAGAGTAGTTTTGTCACCGACTCCCCCACTGGAATGTTTATCAACTGCCAGCGGAACCGCCGCTGACAGATCCAGGATCTCTCCTGTATTCACCATGGCTAATGTTAGATCTGTGGTTTCCTGGGGGGTCATCCCGTTCAGGAGAACTGCCATGGTCCAGGCAGATGCCTGGTAATCAGGGATCGATCCATCAGTGAAACCCTGGATAAAATACTCAATTTCATCTCTGGATAATTCCAGGCCATCCCGCTTCTTGATGATGATATCAACTGCTTTCATAATGACTCCCCAATTAATGCTAAGAACAGATTAGTTTTTGATTATACCTTAGCAATCGCGCGGGACCCGGCAAGATCTGCTGGTCAGGAATCACTTCGCTTACTCAAGTCACCCTTGGCTTTGTTCAGCCGGTAGGTAACCATGACGCCAATGATCACTAGCAGTCCGCCTGCGATGGTCCAGACCGTGATCTGCTCCTTGAGGATAAGCCATCCCAAAAGGACCGCAATCACAGGATTGACATAGGCATAGGTCGTTACCAGGCTAGTCGGCAGGACCTGAAGCGCGGTTACAAAGGATGTAAAAGCCAGCAATGACCCAAAAACCACCAGGTATCCCCAGGCTAACCAGGCTTGCACAGTTGGAGTTGGTAGTCTTTCACCAACTATTAATGCAATTAACACAAAAAATAATCCTCCGAACAGCTGCTGATAACCTGAGCTGACACTCCGCGCTAGATTTACCGGTCGGCGTGTTTGAAGAACCAGCCCGGATGACCAGCTTAAACTGGCCAGGATAAGCAGTAAGATAGAGATCATATCTGCTCTGATCCCGGAAGAAATAATCGGAAAACTCAAAACCAGAATGCCGCCAAAACCGATCGTCAAAGCCAAAATGAACTTGTATGAAGGTAAACGTTTATTCAGGATCGATTCCATAACGGCTACCCAGATTGGCGTGAAGGCTACGATCAATGCAGCCAAACCAGAATTGACCCGTTGTTCAGCCAGGATCACCAACCCATTTCCGCCAATCCAGAGCAGTAAACCAGAGGCTGCCAATACCAACAGGTCTTTCCGGGACGGGAGAATATTATTTTTTCTGATCATCCCCCAGGTTAATAAGATCAATCCTGCTGCCAGCACTCTTAATCCGCCGAACCAAAATGGCTCGAACCCTGATCCAGGCCTGATTCCAATTCTGATCGCAAGATAAGTGCTTCCCCACACAAAATAAACTACAAACAGGTTTACTAGGCCAGCAGGTGTGATTTTTTTCTGATCTGTCAATTAAACTCCTCGGTGGTAATTTCCCGATAATTCCCAGCAGCAAACGATTTGATAAACCATAATTCTATCAAATATCCCTTCCCCGATAACCCAATCTCCTGATCTGGAACTGATCCGGCCCCGATCGCGGAATCAAGATCTGACCTAGAGCAGCAGCATGGCATCACCAAAAGAGTAGAACCTGTAGTTTTCTTCGATCGCTAATCGATACAGCTCCAGGATCTTCTCCCGGGTGCTAAAAGCACTCACCAGCATAATTAGAGTAGATTCAGGTAAATGGAAATTGGTTAACATACCATCTACAACTTTAAAATCATATCCTGGAAGGATGAATAAGGATGTATTTCCTTCAAAGGGAGACACCTCACCTGTTGAATGGACTGCAGCAGACTCCAGCGTTCTGACACAGGTCGTACCGACTGCGATGACCCTGCCTCCATTGTTTTTGGTCTGATTTATTAGATCTGCTGTGGATTGCGGTAATCTACACCATTCAGTATGGATCAAATGATCCTGGGGATCATCTTCCTGAACCGGCGCAAAAGTGTCCAAACCAATGTGTAATGTCACCTCGGCGATATTCACTCCAATTTCCCGAACCTTGGTCAATAAATCCGGCGTAAAATGGAGCCCTGCCGTTGGAGCAGCTGCGGAACCTTTTTCCCGGGCAAAAATAGTCTGGTACCGGTTTGGATCCTGCAATTTTCCATGAATGTATGGTGGAAGCGGCACATGACCGATCTCATCCAAAAAATCATTGACGGGCTCAGCAAAGCTGACATCTCTCAAAGGTCCCCCCAGGTCTCTGACAACTGTTACTGTTGGGCCATTATCAAGCTGGATCTCTAGGCCCGCTCTGATGCCTTTTCCTCCAACCAATGCCTGCCAGGAACCATCCCTGTTTTCCCTCAATAGCAGCAGCTCCGCTTTTCCTCCCGTCTGGGTTTTATTTCCAAAGAGGCGGGCCCGGATCACTCTGGTCCGATTCAAAACCAGCAGATCACCTGGCTGGAGTTTTCCGACCAGATTTGAGAAAAGTAAATGCTCGACCAGATCTTTGGACCGGTCATAGACCATTAATCTCGATGAATCCCTGGGATCTACCGGTTCTTGAGCAATCTGATGTTTCGGAAGATGGTAGCTAAAATCTGATGTTTTCACTGGCCCCTGCTATTTTTTTAATAATATGATCAATAAGTTCAAGACAATTGTTAAAATAATGGAAATCAGCAATCCTGATACCAGGGGTATTATGCATGTAAAATTCCCCCTCGAGAATTGGATATCCCCGATCATTTTTCCATCTGGAAATCCAAATCGGGCTAATAGAAATAAACCACCCGCCAGAACAATAATAATAAAACCCATGACGGCCAGGACACGGGCCAATTGATGCAGATCCATTTATTGACCTATTTGATTAATCTGGGTTGGAGAGCGTCAGGAGGCGGTTCTAGACCTAAGTGTAAATACGCTGATTGGGTTGCAACCCTCCCCTGGGCAGTTCTTTGCATGAAACCGAGCTGGAGAAGGTAAGGTTCAACCACATCCATGATAGTATCAGCATCCTCGCGAATCGAGGCTGCAATGGTCTTTAATCCCACCGGGCCGCCTTGATATTTGACGACAATGGCTTCCAGGACCCTGCGGTCCATAGCATCAAGGCCTTTGTGATCTATGCTTAATAAGTCCAGAGCTTGCTGCGAGATATCGGGGGTGATCATGCCTTCACCCCGGACCTGGGCAAAATCCCGGACACGGCGAAGCAGCCTTAAGGCAACTCTTGGCGTTCCCCTCGACCGGGAAGCAATTTCTGTGATACCGATTTCATCAAAGGGAACTTTCAGCAGGTGGGATGCCTGAACGATAATTTCCCTGATTGAATCAGTCGAATAATAATCAAGCCTGTAAACTGCTCCAAATCTGGCTCGCAATGGGGCAGTTACCATGGCCAAGCGAGTTGTAGCTCCTACAATTGTAAACCTTGGCAATTTAAGCCTCACAGATCTGGCGGAGGGTCCTTTGCCGATGATGATATCCAGAGAATAATCCTCCATAGCAGGATAAAGGATCTCCTCCACAGCCCTGCCCAAGCGGTGAATTTCATCAATAAAGAGAATATCCCCTTCGTTCAGGTTGGTTAGAATCGCAGCCAGATCACCTGCCCGCTCAACAGCAGGGCCAGAAGTGATTTTAATATTGACACCCATTTCATTTGCAAGGATATGTGCCAGTGTTGTTTTTCCCAAACCAGGTGGTCCATAGAAAAGTACATGATCCAATGCCTCTTCCCTGTGCTGAGCAGCAGATATCAAAATCTCCAAATTTTCCCTGATTTGACCCTGGCCGATCATGTCTTTTAATGATTTGGGTCGCAGGGCATAATCCTGATGATCTCCAGGTTTTGGTTCTGAATCGACCATGCGGTCTGGTTGGTTTTCAGTCATGCTTAAGATTATACCGAAGGAAGCTTCAATTGCGTAGGAAACTGCCCTAAAGTAAACGATCAGGATATAATCAGCATGATCATTTGCTCACCAGGTCAGGTTTCTCAAGTCATCAATATCGCACAGGGAGGTCTATGAACACAATCTTTGAATCCAAACATCCACTCGTTTCCCACAAATTAACCCGACTGCGTGATAAAGATACTGAACCCAAGAAATTTCGGGAACTTACCAGGGAGATCTCAGCCCTGCTGGCTTATGAAGCCACAGCAGATCTGGAGACCCAGCCCGAGACCGTGGAAACACCTCTTGCTCTTGCTGACGGAGCGAGATTAAAGCAAACTATTGGCCTTGTTCCAATATTAAGGTCAGGTTTAGGCATGGTAGAAGGAATCTGGGGGTTGATGCCTAGTGCAGAAGTTTGGCATATCGGCCTATATCGTGATGAAAGCACTCTGCAGCCGGTGCAATATTATAATAAACTGCCCCTGGAGCCAACGGTTTCCGTTTGTTTGGTTTTGGATCCAATGCTGGCAACAGGAGGATCAGCTGTTGCCACAGTGAATCTTCTTAAAGACTGGGGTGTTCAAAGAATTAAATTCCTTGGCATCCTGGCTGCTCCTGAAGGGGTGGAAGCGATGCAATCAGCCCATCCCGATGTGCCGCTCCATCTGGCTGTGATAGATAAACATCTTAACGAACATGGTTATATAGTACCCGGTCTGGGTGATGCAGGAGATCGCCAATTTGGAACTGGATAAGGATTATTTTTAGTATTAAATGAAAAATGGCTCCGGGTAGGAACCAATTATAAATTTTGGCAGAAATAAAAAATCAGACTGCTGCTTCTGTAATTCTGATAAAATCTTCAGCTTTTAAGCTGGCACCACCCACCAACGCCCCATCGATATCAGGCTGGCTGAAGAAATCTCGCGCGTTGTCGGGTTTGACTGAACCGCCATAAAGTATTCTCATATTTTCTGCAACCTGCGCTGAATAGAGCTGGGCCAATTCCTCCCTGATTGCTGTTTTAATGATCTGATTGGCACCTGCAGGTGTAGCAGCTTTGCCAGTACCAATTGCCCAGACCGGCTCATAAGCAATCATGATCATCCCCATTTGATTTCCCACGACACCTACCAAGCCTTGTTTGATCTGGCGGGAGACTACCTGGCCAGTTAGGCCGGCTTCGTATTCCACTAAAGTCTCCCCCACACAAAAGATAGGTTTTAAGCCAGCCTTGATTGCAGCAATAATCTTCTTGTTCACCTTATCATCAGAATCGTTAAAATATGCCCGCCGTTCCGAGTGACCAAGAATCACGTAATCTGCCAGCTCAGATATCATTCCGGGAGCGATCTCTCCGGTAAATGCCCCCTGATCTTCCCAGTACAAATCCTGGGCACCAAGCTTGATGGACGATCTTCCTAGCAAATCTTTGACTGGGGCAAGAGCAGTGAATGGTGGGCAGACAATGCTGCTGACACTGTTAATACTATCCAGGCCGGAAATTAGATCCCTCATCAAATCTTTGGATTGCTCCACAGTATTGTGCATCTTCCAATTTCCTGCAACGCAAGCTGTCCTCATTCGTCCTCCAACTACCAGTATTTATTCAGGCTGTAATCCTAATTCTTTTATTATCCAGGAAGGAAGGTTATCTTTTTGTTCTAGTTCCAATAATTGATCCCGGGCTTCTTCAAATCTCTCCTGAGCGAATAAAATATCAGATTTCAGCAAATAAGCCTCCAGGAGTTCTGGTTGTTCATCCATAACTTGATTAACCAGCCGTTCAGCCACATCAGCCCTTCCATTCAGAAGTGCTTTTCTGGATTCAATCAAACGCAATTGCCCGGGATCCAGGTCAATCTCATCATTCCGGGAAAGGACTTCCAAAGAATACTCTTCAAACGCGGCAAAATAGAGCGCTTCGCTGATTTTTTCTTGCAGCTCATCATCGGGAATTGGTGATCCAAGCTTCTCGACCTTCAGGAAACTATATGCCGCATAAGTCCAGATGTTGATCTCTGTCAAACCTACACCAAGATCAAAAATAATTTGAGGGTTATTTTCCGCCAGCTGGTAGGCTTTCTGGAACGCTTCCCGGGCCAGTTGAGGTCGATTAGCTTCGAGATAAGCTACACCGATGGTATACCGCAAGAACGGGTCCTCAGGCTGTTCCCGGATCTGCCCCAACAAAGACTGAATCTCCTGATTTCCAGAACTATTTTGGAATCCTGCTTCCTGGGTCAAAGTTTCCTTCGTAATCAGATCGGGACCGGGCAGCTCACGGGCATTTCTGATAACCATTGAAGCAAGACAAATCAGCACAAAGGCTGGCATAGCCATCCACCAGATCCAGCCGGGAATCCCTTTTTTCTTTGGTTTTAGGTCAAGCGCTGTCTTCTCAATAATCTTTGTTTCAATAGGACCTTGGGTTTGACCAATCTCTTCCACAACTGTCCGGGTTTTATCAGCCCTTAATGTCAAAGTAGGAGCTTCACCAGCTGATGGGCGCTCCTTGATCAAAGTATCAAACGCTTTCAGGAATACTGACATCATTTCAGATACATTGGCATACCTGTCTTCCCGTTTTTTTGCCAGGGCTTTAAGGAGTGCCTTTTGGATTTCCTCGTTAAGGTCAGGATTGATGTCACAAGGCAGGGGCAGTGGACTGTAGATGTGGTCGTGGATGACAGAAAACGGTGTGTCCGCCTGGAAGGGAACATCGCCTACCAGAAGTTCGTACATCATGACCCCGAGAGAATAGATATCGGTACCGCTATCCAGGTCACCCAATCCTTTGGCTTGCTCCGGGGATATGTAATGCGGAGTTCCCATCATCATCTGGCCAGAAAGTGTAGTTTGACTGGTTTCAGCAATTCGCGCCAAACCAAAATCTGCCAGGAAGATACCCCCATTTTTTTCCATCAATACATTTGATGGTTTCACATCGCGATGCAATACCCCTTCCTGATGGGCATATGCAAGGGCAGAAGAAATCACACGAAAAATATGGCGGGACTCTTTATAGGTGAGTTTTGATTTTTCTAAGCGAGCCTTAAGAGTTTCACCCCTGACATATTTAAGAACCAGGTAAGGACGGTCCTCGTGTTCAGAAAAGTCATAGATGGGGACGATATTGGGATGGTCGAGTCTGGCGACAACCTTGGCTTCCCGTTCAAACCTGTCAATAAATCCAGGGTGTTCCATGAATGCGGGATGGAGTGCTTTGATTGCTACATACCGATCCAGGCTGGGATGGTAAGCCTTGAATACGGTCGCCATGCCTCCTTTTCCAAGTTTCTCAATCAGTCTGTACGGGCCAACATTTTCACCAATTACAAACGGCATTATCCGTTCTCCTTAAAATCAACCCTGATTATACCTTATCGACCTTTTCCAAGATCCGCTTAAACTAACCTCTTTAGATTGTAAACTATCAATCCTGGATACCCAGACTGTCTAACAAAACAGTAAAGCTGAGATATCTAAAAAAATAAAACCTCATTTATTGAATGAGGTTTTATGGGCTCGATCTATGATCCAAAATCAGACATTCTCGTCTGTATCTCCCAAACCGTAGACCCCTGCTTTAAGGACTTTCAAAGGAAGCAAGGCACACTTTAACCGCACAGGGCCCAATTCGATACCAAGCATTTCGAGGATATCCTCTTTTGTGAGTTGTTTTACCTGATCCAGGTTTTTTCCTATGATGGATTCAAGGAGCAGATCAGCAGAAGCTTGTGAGATAGCACAGCCTTCTCCGCTGAACATCGCATCTGTTACGATCTGATTCTCATCCAACCGGATGTCAATCTGAATATGGTCTCCGCAAGCCGGATTATCATCCTCGTAGGAGATATCATTCGGGTCCAATACACCCCGGAAATGAGGAGTCTTGTACCGTTCAATAATTAATTCCCTGTAAAAATCTTCCATGAGACAATCCTGTTATTTGTTTTAGGCAAATATCTCTTTTACTCTAGCAATACCTTCAACCAGCTGATCAATTTCATCGAATGTATTATAGATATACATACTGGCCCGGGAAGTCGCAGGCAGCTTGAATTTTATGTGCAGGGGTTGAGCACAATGATGACCAGCCCGGACTGCAATTCCCCTGCTGTCCAGGATCTGGGCTACATCATGGGCATGAATATCTTTGATAACAAATGAGATCACGCTTCCCTTGAGATCCGCCTCCGGACCAAGAATATCCAGGTCCGGTATTTGCGAAATTTTCTCCAGGGCATATCGAGTGATATCCTGTTCGTGATTTTTTACCGCTTCCATCCCAATTGAGGTCAAATAATCAACCGCCGCTCCAAATCCGACCGTTTCTGCTATGGCTGGAGTACCCGCTTCAAATTTATAAGGCAAGTCATTGGCTTTGAAAGATCGCAGTTCAACCCGTTTGATCATCTCTCCCCCACCCAAGAAAGGAGGCATTTTTTCCAGCAGATCCCGCCTCCCGAACAGGGCCCCAATCCCGGTTGGTCCGCACATCTTGTGGGCTGAAAATGCATAAAAATCAGCGGCGAGGTCACTTACATCAACGGGGAAATGAGGCACAGCCTGGGCGCCATCAACGATCGTTATCACTCCAAATTCTTTTGCTCTGGCGATTATCTGCTTCAGGGGATTAATTGTCCCCAGAACATTGGACATATGAGTAATGGCCAATAATTTGGGCCCTTTTAGCAGCTCTTGCTCATACTGATCAAGGTCGAGCAACCCATCCGGGGTCACAGGAATGAAATCCAACTCCAGTTTCAGATCGCTAGCCAGAATTTGCCAGGGAATCAGATTTGAATGGTGTTCCATCTCAGTCAGCAGGATATGGTCCCCTGCTTTAAGATTTTTTCTGCCCCAGGAATTAGCTACCAGATTAATGGCTTCTGTTGTGTTTCGGGTAAAAATTAATTGGTCTGCAGAAGGAGCATGGATGAAATTTGCTATCCTTTCCCGTGCACTTTCATAAGCCAGCGTGGCTTCTTCTGCCAGGGCATGGATTCCACGATGAATATTTGCATTGCTGCCCAGGTAATAGGCACTCATTGCCTCAATGACAGCTCGTGGTTTTTGACTGGTTGCTGCGGAATCCAGATAAATTAAGGGAATTCCTGGTTTAATTTCCCGGGATAAAATAGGGAAATCTTTCCTGATTTCGGCTGCATTTAATCCAGATCCATCATTTAATGCCATGGGAAACTACACTCCGGTGAGCCTGATCCAACGGTCAGGATTTCGCTCTGCGCCTTTTGATAGGTCTTCGTATGTTCTGGGATGTAACTGCACACCATAAAACACGATCTGGAACCATCCAGCCATCCGTCAGGTAGACATTCTTATGAAACTGGACTGCTACTTTTTTATGGCCCCTTTTTACTACCACGCCATCTAACCAATCCCGGACTCGGTCATCTTCAAAATCATGATCACAAAGCACTTCAACATGATCGCCAATTTCGAATTTTGCATCATCTGTAGGTGGTGAAGAAAAAGGAGTAGTTGTCAAGTTATCCTCCGCTAAATCGTAAATAAGACAATTCTATCAGGCTTCTGAAAAATGTGAATAGTAATGCCTGTTTCTGCTCTGTTACTCTAGGCCAGCAATCTCGTTCTGATGCTTTGCCAAAGTTCTTCTCCAACCTCTTTGACAACGAACCGGGATAGGATATCCTGGAAGAACCCCTGGATTACAAGTTGTTCAGCTTCTTTGCGGGGTATCCCACGCGAGAGCAAGTAAAACAGCTGTTCCTCATCAATTTTGCCTATGGTCGATCCGTGAGTACAGCGGACGTCATTATTCAATATTTCCAAACCGGGTATCGAATCTGATCTTGCAGTCCGATCCAGCACTAAATTCCGATTTGCCTGGTAACCATCTACGTGCCGGGCACCGGGAGCGACATAGATCATTCCCCGCCAAACTGAGCGGCTGCTGCCCCTTAACGCGCCTTTGAAGAGCAGGTCGCTGGTTGTCCGGGGAGCAAGATGGCGCTGTAATGTATCATACGAGAGGTGTTGATTGTGATCTGCAAAAAACAAACCCGAGACCCGTGCTTCTGCGCCTTGCCCTATTAAATCTACTGAAACAAAATGTTTAGTTAAAGCAGATCCAAGGGCACCTATCTCCCATTCCAAATATCCATCACGCTCAACCAGGGCTTTTTTATGTCCAAAGCTCCATACCAGATCTCCATACGTTTGCAGCTCTGTGATATTCAACCTTGCATTCTGACCAACAAAAATTTCTAAATTCTCTCCAGCCAGGGAGGGTGCTTTCTGATTATATGGCGAGATGGTTTCTTGTAGAAAATTAAGCGACGACCCTTCTTCGAGGTAGATCAATGTTTGGGAAAAATGGGCAGTGCCATCATCGCCTGCAAATGAGATGCCGATCAGTGGTTCTTTTACCTCGATCCCTTTAGGAACATAGATAAATAAACCCTGGGAAGCAAAAGCTCCAATTACCGCAGCAAATTTGCCATCATGGGGAGAAATCACCTTTCCAAGAATTTTTTCCACTAGCGCAGGGTGATTTTCAGCAGCGTATTCCAGGCTGCAGAAGATCACACCAGTTTCTTTAAGTTTATCAGAGCGGGTGATTTCCACTCCCCGGGGGCTCACAACCGCCGTTGACCGCTGCTTTAAAATACTTTCCGGAATTATGCCAACAGGGAAAGCTCCAGGACCATCGGACTGATCTGGTTGAGTTAATTTCACAGATTCAAAATCAAAATCCCTCAATGAAGTCCGACGCCAGGCCTCATCTTGCAGGGTGGGAAATGGCAGATCCTGATAAGCCTGCCAGGAATCCGACCTGTATTTCCTAAGCACTTGAGGTGTTAAGTCGGAATCCAGAATCATATCCCGCGTGAATGAAAAACCCCGCTCTTGTTTTTTTCTTGCCATAATTGTCCTTGATTAGCCTATCGATCCTTCCATTTGGAGCTGGATCAATCTGTTCATTTCAATTGCATATTCCATTGGCAGTTCTTTGACCAGGGGTTCAATAAATCCTGATACTACCATGCTGGTAGCTTCTTCTTCATTCAAACCCCGGCTCATCAAATAAAATAACTGCTCATCCTCAACCTTTGAGACCGAGGCTTCATGCCCAATAGTCACATCCTGTTCATCAACTTCAATGTAAGGATATGTATCAGATCGGGAATGATCATCAAGCAAAAGCGCATCGCAGACAACATTGGATTTTACGTTCGTGCTTCCTTTGTTGACCCGCAGTAAACCTCGATAGGATGCCCTGCCCCCATCCTTGCTGATCGATTTAGATATGATCTTGCTGGTTGTATCAGGAGCAAGATGCATTATTTTCCCGCCGGTATCATGATGCTGGTCTTTTCCCGAAAATGCGATTGACAGTATTTCGCCGTGGGCACCTTTTCCCATCAGCATACAGGACGGATATTTCATGGTCACTTTGGAACCTAGATTGGCATCAACCCATTCCATCGTGCCCTTTTCCTCGACCCTTGCCCTTTGAGTAACCAGGTTATAGACATTATTCGACCAGTTCTGGATCGTCGTATAACGAACCCTGGCCCCTTTCTTAACAATTATTTCGATCACTCCACTATGGAAAGAATCAGTTGTGTACTGGGGCGCTGTACAACCTTCCACATAATGAACCTGTGATCCTTCATCAGCTATGATCAATGTACGTTCAAATTGACCGATATTCGCGACATTCAATCTAAAATATGCCTGTAGTGGCAGTTCAACTTTCAACCCTTTGGGGATGTAGACAAATGAACCGCCAGACCAAACCGCACCATTCAGCGCAGCATATTTATTATCAGTAAATGGGATCACAGTCCCAAAATATTCCCTGAACAGCTCAGGGTGTTCCTTGAGGCCATTTTCGATGCTCTTGAATATCACCCCTTGTTCAGCCAGCTGCTCATGAATGCTGTGATAAATCATCTCTGATTCATACTGGGCACCTACACCTGCCAGGAATTTTTGTTCAGCTTCCGGAATACCCAGCCGCTCAAAGGTATTCTTGATCGATTCCGGGACATCATCCCAGGAGGTTTCCTCCTGTTCTGTTGGTTTGACATAGTAATAGATATTCATCCAGATCCAGAGTTGATAGATCCGGTCCCCAGGTGGGAGTAGGTCTAGCCATAAAATGGTCAAGTGCTTTAAGTCTGAATTTAAGCATCCACTCCGGTTCATTTTTCATCTGCGAGATATCTCTCACGATATTCTCACTTCAAGCCCTTCCGACTCTTGAAGACATGAACTTCCGGGTCTTTGAAACCGTATTTGTATTCCCCAATACTATCAATTAATTTCTCGTCAGTAGACATGAGAAAACTCCTAGACTTTTAGTCCTGAAACTGCTGTAAGGTAACCTATCAGACTGCGTGTTGCTCCTTGAGCTTCTCATACCCTTCCTCTTCGAGTTGAAGGGCAAGCTCAGGTCCACCGGATTGGGCAATTCTTCCATCGAGCATAACATGAACATAATCCGGTTTGATGTAGTTCAGAATTCGCTGGTAGTGCGTAATGACCAGGATCCCCTGATCCTTCCCACTAATTGTATTCACCCCATCCGAAACAATCTTCAAGGCATCGATATCCAGGCCAGAATCTGTCTCATCAAGGATGGAAAACTTTGGTTCTAGGGTTGCCATTTGCAATATTTCAACCCGTTTTTTCTCACCCCCGGAAAACCCGTCATTCAGATATCTGCCTGCAAAGGATTCATCCATTTTCAGAAGAGATAATTTTTCTCTTAATTTTTTTCGGAAATCTGGGATGGAAATGCCTTTATCTTCTGGATTCTTGTATTTCCTCTGAGCATTGATCGCAGTTCTCAAAAAGTTTGCCACAGAAACCCCGGGTACGGCAACAGGATATTGAAATGCCAGGAATAATCCATTGGCCGCCCGGTCGTTAGGATCAAGAACCAGCAGATCCTCCCCATCCAGGGTAGCCTCACCTTCTGTAATATCATATTTTGGATGTCCCATTAAGGCGTAAGCGAGGGTTGATTTCCCGGTTCCATTCGGACCCATGATCGCATGAACCTCGCCGGATTTAATGGTCAAATCGACACCTTTCAATATTTCTGTATCTTCCACTTTGACATGCAAATTCTTGATTACCAGCTCAGACATAGATCATTTCTCCAATCCAGTTCTTGGATTATTTTTCGTATTTTTGACAGGGCAAATTGTAGCATAGTTGCCGGCAGAAGTCAATATTTTAGATAATTATCATATAAATTATTGACATTTGTTCTATTCGATGATAGACTTTTGATTGGTATCGAGGATAAAACTTTTTATGATGACTACAAACACGCGCAGTCGGGTTCTCCGAACATTGCTCCTAAACCAACGCAGAACTGTGAATGAGCTGGCAGAAGCAGTCGAAATCAACCCTATCTCTGTCCGTCATCATGTCAACAAACTCGAAGCTGAAGGACTGATCCAGTCAGAAGAAGAGCGGCATGGTGTAGGCAGACCCCGATTGATCTATACACTCACGAATAAAGGAATGGAACAATTTCCACAAAGGTATTTGCAGTTAACTCTCCGCCTGCTCCAGCAGTTAAAAGAAAATCTACCAGAACAGGAACTCGGGGATTTATTCCAGGAGATCGCAGAGGGCATGGCTGGCGAATTGACCAGGAATATTGACCTCGAGGAACTCAATTTAAAAGAACGCCTGGATCTGCTAGAAGAAGTTTTAAGCTCGGAAGGATTCATGGTGAGCTTAGAGGAAGGAGAAGATAGTTTTTATCTGGTTGAAGCCAGCTGTCCCTATCACCATGTCGGGGAAGACCATCCAGAAATATGTGTCGTTGACCAGGAATTAATCGCCCACGTGACCTCAACTATTCCCCGGCGGATTGAATGCGTCCTGGATGGCGATACCCAGTGCAAATATGAAATCAAGAAAATCGTTCAGGAAGGATAAAAAATGATAGT
Organism: uncultured Chloroflexia bacterium; assembly: GCA_963751575.1. Lineage (GTDB taxonomy): Bacteria > Chloroflexota > Anaerolineae > Anaerolineales > UBA11858 > B10-G9. Next base: position 1,478,543 of record CAVVUX010000002.1, read on the forward strand.
AGATCTTTGGGATTTGGGGAAATCCGACCTCGGTTTGGCAGAAACCCTGAATATTGGTTTCCAATCGGTTATGGATCCGGAGTTAGGTCTAAATATTATTCAGTTAGGGCTGGTCAGAAATGTGCAGCTCCAAAAGGATAATGCCCTGGTGACGATGATCCTGACCACGCCATTTTGCCCCTACGCCCCACAATTGATGGAAGAGACCCGCAGCAAGGCTGAAGAAGTCCTGGGAATACCCACAAAAATTGAGATGGGTCGCGAAATCTGGAACCGGACCATGATGGAAGAAGACGCCATCGATTGGGGCCTATATTAGGCTGCCTGTCCGATTGTCCCTCAACCAATCTGATGACTAACGACAAAAGAGTTTTCTAATCCCCAGCTGAACATCAGGCTGGGGGTTTTTTATTACCAATCTGGGATCAGATCACATACGACCCTTAAAATTTGCTTTATCCTGAAATTTAAAAAATGAACATCTATGAGGACAAATACACATAACAAACCCTGGAATTATTGACCTGAGCACTATTGTCTTGGATTTTCTAGCAGCATTAATCGCTCAGGTAGATGGCTATTCCAGGCTGCAAAGATTATGGAGTATCATGCAGTCGCATCCTTGGCATGCTGCCTGATAGCATTTTCCCTTCACGATCTGCTCGATCCTAACCTTGGTTCAAAGTTGATTCGACAGTTCCCGCCTGGAATTATAGCCCGCTCTGGAACCCTTCCCAAATACCCTGATCTATGCTAAACTTCCCCTCGGTCATCTAACAAAATTACTTTCCGTTTCTGGCGTTCTGACCACACTGTCTGGAGACAACCCCGAGGAAAGGAGGCTGTGATGCGAGATTACGAACTCGTCATTATCGTTACCCCGGAAATTGATGAAACCGCAACTGCGGATGTTGTAGATAAAGTAAAAAGCTGGATTACGGAATCTGGTGGCACAATTGAGTCACTTGATGTGTGGGGAAGGCAAAAACTAGCTTACTTGATCGACAATCAAAAAGAAGGTCAGTACTACCTGTTCACCCTCAAACTTGAACCAACTTCAGTTGCAAATCTTGAGAGGAATTTCGGACTCCAGGAATCAATTATACGTTTCCTGATCATCAACCGCGACGATTGATCAAGTCTGCTATTCAACAGTTGAGATTGGAATAGACAGATCTAAGAATCCCAGGTAAGGAGTCAAGCTATGTCCAGAGGATTAAATAAAGTTTTGATCATTGGCAGATTAGGCCAGGATCCTGAAATGCGTTACACCCCCTCAGGACGCCCGCTCACTAAATTCCAGCTGGCAGCCAATCGAACCTGGACCACCGCGGATGGTGAGAAAAAATCTGAAACAGAATGGTTTAATATTGTTGCCTGGGGAAAATTAGCTGAAATTTGCAATCAGTACCTAAAAAAAGGACAACAGGTTTATGTTGAAGGCAGGCTGCATACCCGCCGTTGGCAGGATGATGACGGCTCAAATCATTCCTCAGTGGAAGTAATCACCCAGGAAATGATCATGCTTGATGGACGAGCAGCAGACGGGAAAGACCCAGAAGTTGCTGCCTTGCCAGACGAGGAAGAATATCCATTTTAAGTTTAAAATAAACACTGAATTTATTTAAGGAGTACCAGATGGCAGAAAGAAGATCCTATGAGAACCCAAGATTTGAACAGGAAAGGCAGTGCAGATTTTGCGCAAATCCAAAAATGATTATCGACTACAAGGATATTGAAACCCTGGGTCGTTTTGTTAGCGATCATGGAAAGATCCGCTCCAGACGGCAAACCGGTACCTGCGCAAAGCACCAGCGTGAGCTGGCCCGGGAAATTAAACGATCCCGACACCTGGCATTGCTGCCCTTCACCGGAGAGTCTCTCCGGTAATATCAGTCGCAACCAATCATTGCTAACTACCTGTAAAAGAGAGAATTATGCCCCAGAATAAAAAATTTTTAGCGCAAAGAGAAATCGAGGATCGCCAGAAGAGAATTGTTATCATTTCAACAATTGCCGTCCTTGTCATCGTTATTGGCCTGGTTATTTATGGTGTAGTTGACCGGTATGTTTTCCGCGCCCGGACAACCATCATTGAGCTTGAATCATACACCGTTACTGCCGAGGAATTTGAACAGCAAATCCGTTGGAGCCGTCGGAATCTGATTGCTGAAATCGATCAGATCCTGATGACCTTTCAACAATTGGGCGGAACACCAGAGGTATTCTCTTACTTTGAACAACAGCTGACATTATCCACTACAAAGCTTGAGCAGCCACTGTTGATCGGGCAAGAAGTCCTGCAAACCATGACGGATGATATCATCCTGTTTGTTGAAGCTGAAAAATTGGGAGTTATTATTGATGAAACTCTCATCGATCGTGAAATAGAAGAAGCATTCGGTTTTTACATCGATGGGACTCCTACTCCTCTCGCTACTGAGGTCTTGATTGAGGACAGCAGCGCGGACCTACCTACTTCAACACCTCAAACTGAAGCTGATGACGGACAGCCGGATCCAACCGCTACACCGCTTTTGATCCCAACTGAATACACTGAAGACCTTTTCAAGGATAATTATAAGGAATTCCTGAATAGTATCAGAAATGATGGAATATCTGAAAAGACTATTCGCTATATAGTCAAGATCTCTGTTATCCGCCAGGAATTACGTGAACTGATTACTGCCGGGACAGAACGAACTCAGGAGCAGGTTTGGATTCGACACATCCTGGTTGAAGACGAAGCAACAGCTCTAGAAATCAGCGCTAGATTGGCTGATGGTGAGGATTTTGTAGACCTGGCAGCAGAATTCTCTTTGGATGACAGCAACAAGGACTCTGGAGGAGATCTGGGCTGGTTTGCAAAAGGAAGAATGGTGCCTGCTTTCGAAACAGCAGCCTTTGCTCTTAGCGTTGGTGATATCAGCGATCCCATCCAGACAGATTTTGGATGGCATATACTGGAATCACTTGGAAAAGAAGATCAGGAGCTCGATCCAGCATCCTTTGAACAGCTGCAAAACCGAAGCATTCACCAATTGGTTGAATGAGAAGAGATCTGAGTATCAACCGGAAGTGAATGAGGATTGGGTCAAATATATTGCTACGGAGCCTGTTTTACCGGCAGATTATGTCAACTTTATTCAATCTTTGACACTGCAGCAACCCCAGCTCCCTCCTGATGTACCCCAGGAATAATTATTACCCTGAAAATAAAAAAACCCCGCATGTTGATCAACATGCGGGGTTTTATTTCTTAAATTCCCAGGGGCAGATCAATAGGCCTCACTCTGGGATATGAATAGCTGCTGAATTCCTTTCAAGGCATAATCCAACATGAGATCAAGTTCTGATCGAGTGAAGGTTGCGCCTTCCCCGGTCCCCTGGACCTCAATAAACTCACCGTTTTGGTTCATGACAATATTCAGATCTGCTTCAGCTCTGGCATCCTCTTCATAGTTCAGGTCCAGCAGTATTTCTCCTCCGATCAAACCAACGCTGATCGCGGCAACAGGAGATAGGAACACCTCCGGTTGGAGGATTTTATCTTTGATCAATTGACTTAATGCCAACCTTAGGGCTGCATATCCGCCTGTAATCGCTGCGGTCCTGGTTCCGCCATCCGCTTGGATGACATCACAATCAACGATTAAAGTCCTCCTACCCAACAAATTGAGATCGAAACCCGCTCTGAGAGACCTGCCTATTAATCGTTTAATTTCCTGGGATCTCCCACTTAAACCGGTTGTTTCTCGCTTGACCCGAGTGGTGGTGGAGCGGGGAAGCAGGGCGTATTCCGCTGTGATCCAACCCTGATTTGATTCAGGATCATTCATCCAGCTGGGAACTTTATCTTCAATGCTGACGTTGCATAGCACTCTGGTTTTTCCAAAAGACACCAGAACAGAACCTTCAGGATATTCTACAAAATCCGGTTTGAAATTCACCGGACGCAGCTGGTCATTATCACGACCATCAATTCTTGGCATGATTTTTCCTATCTATTTTTGATCGTTTACCTTAGATTGTCAGAGGAACTCCAAATAATTTCCTAGTGCTCCAAAATCTGGCTTAAGAACAACTTCGTCCGGTCGTGCTGGGGATTGTTAAATAAACCATCGGGAGTGGTATGTTCTACTACTTTCCCGAAATCCATAAATACAACCTCATCGGCAGCCGAGCGCACAAATCCCATTTCGTGCGAAACACAAACCATGGTCATACCTTCCTGTGCCAGATCAAGCATCACATCCAGGACTTCCTTGATCATCTCCGGATCAAGGGCGCTGGTTGGTTCATCAAATAGCATGATCTTGGGATCCATTGCCAGAGCTCGGGCAATAGCTACCCGCTGCTGCTGGCCGCCGGACAGATTGGATGGAAACGAATCCGCTTTTTCTGGAATACCCACTCTTTTTAATTTTTCCATGGCTATCTCAGTGGCTTCATCCTGGGATCTGCCCCGGATAATCTTCTGGGCCAGAGTAACATTTTCAAGTGCAGTCAAATGGGGAAAAAGATTAAAAAGTTGAAAGACCATCCCAATTTCCGCCCGGATCTCATTGATCTGTTTTGCGGTTTGGGTGACCTGTTCGCCATCGATCCAAACTTCACCACTGGTCGGAATTTCGAGGTGATTAATGCACCGCAGTAAGGTGGATTTTCCAGAGCCGCTGGGACCAATCACAACCACAACTTTTCCCCTTCCAATATCGATTGAAACACCATCAACAGCTTTGATCTCATCGAAATATTTGTATAGATCTTTAACTACAATTATGGGATCATGATTAGTCATGGGTCTTTAACCGCCTTTCAAGGAAATGAACCCCGATTGACAATACCACTGTCATCGTCAGGTACATCACTGCCAAGGTTACATATGCCTCACGAAACCGGAATGTGCTTCCTGCATATAGCCTGGCAACCTGGGATATATCCCGGACAGCCAACAGGGAAACAAGAGAGGAGTCTTTCACCATGGCCACAAAATCATTTCCAAGAGCAGGCAGTACATTTCGAATAGCCTGGGGAAGGATTACATAGCGCATAGCCTGACCGTAACTCATGCCAAGCGACCTGGCTGCTTCCATCTGTCCCCTGGCGATGGATTGGATACCGGCCCGGAAAATCTCAGCCAGGTAAGCTCCATAGGTCACCGCCAGGGCAATTATCGCCCGGGCAATCATAGAGATGTCCTGATTCGTTACGGCCGTAAATACAGCACCCAGGAACCCTATTCCCTGATCAGTTAACCAATATCCGAAATCATTCAGGAGATCGACCAGAACAGGAACCCCCACCAGAGCGATAAAAAATATCAACACCAGCATTGGTATTCCCCGGATCAGCTCAACGTATAACCGGGAAAGATTATTGAGCACCACATTCTTGGAGATCCTTCCCAAACCAGCCATCAACCCACAGGATTATCGCCAGGGAATAAGCGATCAATGTTGTTTTTGCCGTCGTTACTAATCCGATTTTAATGAAATTGAAAGCATCCCGGTATTCCTGGTTTGATGAGATGGCAATGAATGCATAAATAGCAATCAGGATAATAGCAAAGAACCACCAGGGCAGATCACGAAACCTGTTCTGGAGGATAAATCATCTATTTCAATGACAGGCTTAATTGCTTGAGGTTGTTCAGCCACTCATTCCTCCTTTGAGGTAGAAAAACGGTGTGTGGGGAAAAATCTCCCACACACCGTTTTCAAAATCTAACTACTTTGTGGTTTACATCCTGGGTTAAAGATCATCATATGTGATAGAGAACTCAGGTCCGAAGTAAATGGCATTGATTTCAGCCAGGAAACCATTTTCGACTAATTCTGCGATAGCCAGATTTACATACTCCACAAGTTCACTTCCCAGTGGGAAGATAAAGCCGAGCTGATCACTGGACATAGAAGGTCCAACCAGTTTCAATGAGTCAGCATTTTCTCCCAGATAACCCTGGCCGGCAACTTCATCGATGATCACGGCATCAATATCACCTGCGATCAAAGCCTGAACAGCAAACGGGAATTGCTCAAAGGCCTGGATTCGTTCAGCTGCCAGATATGTTAGTGCAGTCTCGTAGTTGGTCGTTCCTGTCTGTGTTCCGAGTTTCAGGGATTCATCAGCTGCGATATCCTCAATGGATTCGATCCGATCATCATCAATTCGAACCAAAAGTCGCTGATCAATGTTGATGTAACCAACCGAGAAGTCTACGATCTCAGCCCTGGCTTCTGTGATGGTGATTCCATCACCTGCAGCGTCATATTGTCCATCAGCCACGGCCTGGATCATTCCTTCCCAGGCTGCTTCCACGAAGACTGGAGTACAGTTGATCAATTCGCAGATTGCATTCCAGACATCATAGTCCCATCCTGCCGGTTCACCCGTCGCAGGATCGATATAGTTGAATGGAAGGTAGGCATTTTCAACTGCAACTGTCACTTCCATACCACCCAGATCCGCGATAGGCTCGGGGGGGAAGAGATCATCATAGGTGATAGAGAAATCAGGCCCAAAATAAATGGCATTAACCTCGGTCAGGAATCCATTTTGGGCTAGTTCAGCAATAGCCAGGTCAACGGCAGCAACGATTTCACTGCCTTTGGGGAAGATGAAACCAAGTTCGTCGCTGGACATGGATGGGCCAACCAGCTTTAAGGAATCAGCATTTTCACCAAGGTAGCCCTGTCCCGCAACTTCATCTATGATCACTGCATCAATATCACCTGCAATCAAAGCTTGGACTGCAAAGGGGAACTGCTCAAAAGCCTGGATGCGATCTGCAGGCAGGTATGTTGAGGCAGTTTCGTAGTTGGTTGTTCCTGTCTGGGTACCAAGTTTCAGGGACGCATCAGCAACAATATCCTCAATAGATTCAATCCGGTCTTCTTCAATCCGGACTAAAAGACGCTGTTCAATTGCAACATAGCCAACTGAGAAGTCCACTATTTCTGCCCGGTCTTCTGTGATGGTAATGCCATCTGCCGCTGCATCAAATTGTCCATCGGCAACAGCCTGGATCAAACCCTCCCAGGCGGCTTCAACATATACCGGGACACAATTGATCTCAGCGCAAATAGCATTCCAGACATCATAATCCCACCCGGCAGGTTCCCCGGTTACGGGATCGATATAGTTGAAGGGCAGATATGCATTCTCAACGGCGATTGTTACTTCCCTGCCTTCAAGGTCAGCAACACCATCATGGCCAGCATCCTCGCCAACATCAGGCATATCTTCAACTACTTCGGTTGGTACTGCTTCTTCCTGGCCACTGCAAGCGCCAAGCAGAAGCCCGGTAATAAGCAGAACAGCCAATACAAAAGATAATTTCTTCATGCAGAATCCTCCTTAGGATAAATAGATGGGTGAGACTGAAACATATTTATTATATACCAGAAATTCTTATCAAGTTTATATCCTGCTGATCCACCTCCTCATTCCCGGTCGGGATAAAAAAAATCCCCGGTTTGGACCGGGGAAGTTATTGGGCTACTTGGGTTGTGCAATACAGCGCATGAACCGCCTCCAGTCAGGGAAGTTTGGCATTAGGCATCATGTGATGGTGCACTCGGTTCAGTAACATAGAGTGTATCCTAACATTATCCTGGAATCCTGTCAACAAATCAAGAGAACTTTCCCCGGAGATATTCGATTACCTTGGTATCAATCAATTTTTCATCTCCACTCCAGCGTTCTTCCAGGTTTTCCTCTCCAACGAGGGTTTTGAGTGCAGAAAGAGTATCTTTGTTGACAGCACCATTCAATTCGCCTCGATAGTGTTTGGTCCTAATCATAATTTCCTGAAGTTCTCGGGCAACATCAACCAGGGGAACAAGATCAGCCGGATCTACAACCCCGAAATATAGGTGGTGGTTATCCACTAATTGTTTCAGTTTTAATATCGGATAGGGATGGTCATCGACCCTTAAGTCCAGGTAGCGGTCGTTATCACCGCCATAACCACCTTTTTCCCTGACAACCAGAACTCCTGCAGCTTGCCTTCCCCGTTTATCACCCCCGGCTTCTTGTCCAGCTTCCAACGCCAGAACCAGCCAATCCGCCAGCTCACCAACTCCATTTCGGGCTTCCTCGAAACGATCTGCCATGGCCTCGATTGTACCGGGAACTAAAATATTGCCCTGGCAGGCATATCCTTTTCCTACTTGGTGTCCTGCCCACTCATTACATTTTTTACCTGTAAACGCTGCGGCGTTTCCATTCCGGTCAATCAGGCCTACCTGCCGGAGATCTTTCTGAACATCATCCTGGATCAGAGCCTCGATGGTTTCTTCAGCTGAGAGGTCATTCTCCATCAAATCCAGGCCCCTGAATCCATAACTGACATTCGCATAGGATTGGGTGGCAACCGCGCCGGCTTTTGCCCGGGCCCAGGAAACAACTGCTGCAGCTGCCAGGAACTTCGACTGGACAGCAACTCCCCACTCATCACGGACTGGATCGTAAGCGACTATAGAAAAAGTGTTTACTTGTTTTTGAGCTGATTTTATTTGGTCCATGTCAAATTTGCTCACATTCTAACTTGATAATAAGCCTTGCATGTTTCGCCATCTATTTCGATGCCGTGTGTGATTAAATTGATAATTTCCCCTTGAGCAATCAGGTTCAGTAGGCTTTCAAGCAGGCTTGGGATCGGGCATAGAGTCCCTTTTACACCTGCTCCACCCACACCCTTAGGACATATTCGACAGGTATTGCCAGAAATTAATAAGACGACCTGTTCTTGATCCACCTGCTGAAGATCATATTCTCCTACCAGGTTTAAAATCTTATTGACGTACAAAATCAGATTCTTAATAATTTCTGCCTGAGAATTTCCCGGCACTGATTTCAATTCCGGTAAAATTTCTTTTGCTTCCAAATATGCATACAAATATTCTGCTGCCCTTTTGGCGACGATGTTTATTGATCCCTGGTTCACCATACCCATTTCTCCCAAACCAGCAAAAAATGCTGCAAAAAAGGTTTGGTAAGGATTAATATCCCGATCGAGGACAATTTGTTTAATATCTGGCATTCTCCCCTCCAAATACACCTGATCCCGGGTATTAAAGGATCTCAGTTAACTTTTCAATACATTTTTTGCATTCGTAAAATAACATGCCAAGGCGGACATCTTTTTCAACCAGGGCAACCAGGATCGCGTCGTCACCGATACTCCTGATCAGAATAAATCCTGATTCCCCTTCAATTAGAACCCGCTCCATTCGGCCCCTGTCCAATTCTTCTCCACTGCGAGAACTGATCGAAAGAATTGCCGCGCCCATTGCGCCAATCCGGTCCTCCTCCACATCATCTGGCAGTCGAGATGCAATCACGAGGCCATCTGTACTCACCACCGCAGTTGCCTGTAGATGAGGAACATTTCGCTCAAATGTTCCCAAAACTGTATCAAGTTGTTCTGAAAGTGTTTGCACCATGGAACCCCTTCTGGATACTCAGGCTATCCTGATAATTTCCTGTTGATCAAATCATCTATTTCAAAATAATTATAATCCCATCCTGGGCAGATGCTGGGATGGTTGCTTGATCTCAACTTAATTGCATATTTCTCGTCGCAGACGGAAATGGGTCAATCTAGACTGGCAGAATTTGAGACCTGTTGCCGCTACCAGATCTGGGATTCAAGTTAGTGGAGAGGTGGCGATCAGCATTAATCAGGATCAATTATCAATTACCTCATCAACTTCATCCAGTTTCAAACTTAATACCTGGGAGGATGAATCCGGAGACATTATGATGCCGTAGATCACATCGGCTACCTGGACTGTATTCCGGTTATGCGTAATTACTATGAATTGAGTTTCAGAACTCAATTCCCTGAGCAATTTTCTATAGCGGGCAACGTTGGATTCGTCCAGCATCGCATCGACTTCATCCAAGACACAGAAAGGCGTGGGTGAGATCTTCAATAATGAGAATATTAATGCCGCAGCTATTAAACTGCGTTCTCCACCAGATAACAGAGACAAGCCCTGTGTCCTTCGACCTGGCAGCTGCACCTGGATATCCACTCCAGACCCGGTTAGATCATCAGGTTCGGATAAGATCAATTGGCCTTTTCCCCCCCCAAACAGATCGGTAAAAATCTCCTTGAACTCACCAGCCACGGCATTGAATGTCTTCCTGAACTCTCTTTCCATCAAGACATCAAGTTCGGCGATCACTTCTTTTAGATCCGCTTCAGCCTGCCGGAGATCGGCAAGTTGTTCGGTCAGGAATCCATGGCGCTGATTTACCTCACGATATTCATGTTGGGCTTCCGGATTGATTGCTCCCAAGCGTCTCAATTGGGCTCTCTGCTCCCGTATCGTTCCACCCAGGTCTTTGGATATTTCTTCCACCTGAGGGAGTTTTTGAACATATCCTTCCAGCGGAAGAGGAGTCGGTCCAGAAATATCTTTGTCATACTCCAGTTCTACAAGACCAATATCTTCTTTGATTTTTTCTTGAATCGAATCTAATTTCTCCCTGTTGCGACTCAAGTTGATATCTGCTTGGGCAAAGGATCGTTCTGCCTGGTTCAGGATTCTGCGGGCATCCGCTTCATTGGATTGTAAAACTCGCTGCTCTTCTTCATCCCGGGAGAGCTTTCCATCCGTTTCATCGATCAGCAACCTCAATTCAGTGATCTCCTGCTGAATGGTCTTTTCCCCATCCTCCAGAAATTGGATCTCCTCTTGCAGGACAGATATTTGTTTTACAGCCTGCTCCTTGAGAGTGATGTTTTGCTGTAGTTGATCAGAGTCGGATTTCCAGGTACTTTCGCGTTCCTCAACCCGCTGATTTAGGTCGGACAAGGCGCGCTCAGAAACAGCCAGTTGGGTTTCCCAAAAACTTAACTGCTCCCGTTCATCATCCAGGGTTATCGTTTTTAAGTCACCGGCAGTTTTTGTTACATGGTCCTGGGAGACAGTAATGTCCTGTTGGTACTTTTCAAGGTCCTGGGAGATTTTCTTTAATGCATCCTGATCCTCGGTAATTTCTTTACCTATGCGATTGAATTCAGCAGTCTCCCATTCAACCTGTCTTTCTGCACTGTTCTGCTCCAGAGAAATCTGGGAAAATATTTCAGATATTTCCATCTCCGCAGCTTTGGATTCGTTCAGGAGAGATTTCTGTTTCTGTTCTGATTGATCAAAACCAGCCAGTTTGTCATCAATCCTATCTATGTCTTTTTCCAAGTCTGAGATTTGCTTGGCAGTGCTCGAGATCCTCTCCTGCCAGGTTTTTAATTCCCGTGACCGGCTTAGCAATCCGGATTGAGCTGCAGTACCGGTAACTATCTCTCCAGTTGTAAAGAACACTTCCCCACGCAGGGTTACTGCTTTGGTTCCTGGCGGTTGTTCACGAAGCGCCCTCGCAATATCTTTTTTATCCTTGAGAACAATTACCCGACCTAATAACAAATCTATCACCGGGCGGTATTTCGGGGGGGTCTTGACCAACTCTGATGCCAGTCCGATATAACCTGGAATATTCTGATCGATTTTTATTTTTTCAAGCGTAATCAATCGAGAGAGAGGCAAAAGGACACCTTTCGTGGTTTGATTGAGAAGGAGATCTAAAGCCTGATCAGCAGCATTGGCTGATTCAAGGATCACTGCATCAATATACTCGCCTAATGCAGCTGCAATGGGTGTTTCGTATTCCTCGGGCACATCAATATATTTGCTCAAGGTTCCTAGAACGCCAGCTAGTTTTCCGGAACCAGATTCTGTTAATAAAAGTTTTGCTCCATCAGCATAGCCTGCCAATTTTTGCTCAGCTTGTTGGAGAACTGATAATTCTGCACCAAGCTGGCTGCGCTCAGTTTTTACCTGGGATAAATGGTCAAAAATCTCCTGGCGATATTTATCTCCAGCAATTTTTTCCTGATGGATATCTTCCAGTTCAATTTCAACCTTTTCTCTAGCAGCAGCTGCTTTTTGAAGCTGATCTTGCAGTTCATCATATCTGATTTTAATTTTCTGATGACTATCCTGGGCGGATTTGATGATATCTTCTGATGATTTCAGGCGGTTTCTTTTTTTCTCTAGCTGTTCTTCTCTGTCAGCAGCCTGAGACCTTAATCGGATCTGGGTCTCATGAAACCTGTTCAGATTATCGAGCGCTTTTGAGGCTTCTTCTTCCAAAACTGCCAGCCGATTGCTTTTTTCTTCTAAGTCCTGTCTGGCGAGATCGGTTTTTTGGTTTGATTCTTCAAATCGTGACTGACCCGATTCTTTATCCTCGAGAGCTTGGTCCAATCTTTCCTTGCTCAGCTGGCAATTTTTTTCGAGGCGAATCCTTTCTGTATCCAGGTCCTGGATCCGTTTATCCAGGGATCGGATACGTTCTTCAGTAACTGCCCTCTCACGACTGATATTTTCTTTTTGATTGTGGTGCTCGGCCAGTTCTCGATGCCAGGTATTCAACCTGGATCGTTGGCTTCCCACTCTGACCTGGTTTTCAGACAATTCCCTGTCAAGTGCAGCCTGTGTTTTCCTGGCTTCTTCCAGCTCGAGGCGCTGTCTGGATTCCAGGTCTTTTGCATTATTCAGGTCAGCCTGAACCCTGGTCCAATGAAAACCATACCAATCCTGGAGCAGCACTTTCAGGTCTGCTTTTACCTGATCATATTGCTCAGCCCGGACCGCCTGGCGCTCCAGACTCTTTAGCCTGGGTTTTAGTTCCGAGAGGATATCCTCGACCCGATCTAAATTCCGATGGGTTTTTTCCAGTCGCCTTTCCGCTTCCTCTTTTCTTGTTCGGTACAAACCAATCCCGGCTGCTTCTTCAAATAAAGATCGTCTTTCGTCCGCTTTTAGAGATAGGGCCGCGTCAACCAATCCCTGTCCAATAATCGTATATGTCCGATCGGCCAATCCTGACTGACCTAAAAGCTCATAGACATCTCTGAGCAGGACCTGCTGGCCATTGAGCATATACTCATTCTTCCCATCGCGAAAAGCGCGGCGGGTAATGGATACCTCAGAGAAATCGATCGGCAGCCAGCCATCGCTGTTGTCAAAAGTAATTGTTGCAGAGGCCATTCCAGCCCGAGGGCGCTGTTCTGATCCAGAAAAGATCAGATCCAAAGTCTTCTTTCCTCGCAGTAGTTTATAGGATTGTTCACCCAGTACCCAGCGAACAGCATCTGCGATATTACTTTTTCCGGAGCCATTCGGACCGACAATTATAGTAATCTCGTTCGCAAATTCGAAATTTGTTTTGGTTGCAAAGGTTTTAAACCCGTTCAACTCAAGAGACTTTAAGCGCATTAAACCTCAGTTATCCTGATCGTGATGATAATTTTCTGCAATGTTTTCCAGAGCTTGTTTTGCAGCCAATTTGGATGCTTCCCGTTTACTGGTGCCCTTGCCATTTCCATCGATTATTCCTGGAACACTGACTTGAACTTCAAATATTTTTTCATGGTCCGGTCCACTTTCTCTGGTAGTTGTATAAACCGGTGAGTCATGGCCCCTGGCCTGGGTCCATTCCTGAAGCAGACTTTTCGGATCTCGGAGCTGGCCATCTTCCAGGATGATACCAATAGCTTGAATAAGATATGGCTCAAAGAATTTTTCAACTGCCTTGATTCCCTGATCAAGATAAATCCCTCCGACCAAAGCTTCAAAACCGGCACAGAGCAGTGCTTTCCGCGATCTACCTCCAGATACTATCTCGCCCTGACCGAGCCTTAGAGCGCTGCCGAGATCAATCATACAAGCGAAATCAGCCAATTGCTCTGTCCGAACAAGGGCGGTTCTCACCAAAGTTAGATCACCTTCTGTCATCTCTGGATATTTATGATAAAGCCAGGCTGCGACGATAAAATCCAGGACCGCATCACCTAAGAACTCTAATCGTTCGTTGTCTTCCAGCGCGTTTGGATTTTCATTAATATAGGAACGGTGCGTTAAAGCCCTGGTTAATAGAGTTAGATTTCGAAAATCTAAACCAATGCGATCAATAAACTCAGATGGGGATTCAGTGCTTTCCAAACCCGGAACCTGGCCCATATAATAGAAACTCCCGGGAACTCAGGGACAGTGAAATTCTTATAGCTGCCAGGAATTTCACTCTCCATCAATTCCAATCATAACTTGAGATTAAACGGCAGAACAATATTATACCTAATGGAGAAAGATAAGCAACAGCTCAATCACTTTTTAAGCCATGACCAGTGATGATTCCAATCACTGGTTCAGGTGTTTTTTCTACAACCTGTTGTAATCCACTCCAAATCAGGGCTGAGGTTGGTTCTGCGTATATGCCCACACGAGCCAGCTGTTTTTGTCCTGAGATGATCTGTTCTTCTTCAACCTTGAGAAATATTCCCTTGGACTTGGCCACAGCCGCAAGTACTTTCTGGCCATGATAAGGATTTTTAATTGCCACACCTTCTGCCGCAGTCTGATGTTGTTCAACTTGAATGGGTAAATTTGAATTCTCTGAAAAAGCCTTCCAGAGTGGAGCACAAGATGCTGCCTGGACCCCAACCAGGCGCGGTAAGCGAGTGATGATTCCTGCGTCAAGCAATGCATCAAATCCCAGGGCAATTCCGATTAATAAACTGCCGTGCCCAACTGGCAGAACAATGGAGCCAGGCGCCTGACCCACTTGCTCTACCAGTTCATAGGCTATGGTAGCAAATCCAGCTGTACCATGGGGCAAGTACGCATGACTGGCGTAGATTGCACCTTGTTCAACTTCATTTAGGACTGCATCTGCAGCATTAGATCTTGGGCCCGGAACTGGGATTACCTCAGCACCATATTTTTCGATCTGCGTCCTTTTTGGCCCTGAAGCTGAGGATGGCACAAATATCCTTGCTGAAATCCCCGCACGGGCTGCGTAGGCAGCGAAAGAGCTTCCGGCATTGCCGGACGAATCTTCCACTGCTTGATCCACTTTAGCTGCCAGCAGCCAGCTGGTGAGAACCGCTGTTCCCCGATCCTTAAATGACCCTGTTGGATTTTGGCTCTCAAGCTTAAAACCTACATTTTTCCCTGAGATTTCACTCCAGACCAAAGGAGTATCGCCTTCCCCCAGGGTTACTACAGGAGCAGAGTCAGGTAAACCGAAGCTTCTCTTGAACTTCCAGATACCGCTTAAGTTCCTGTCGTTAATCGCAGGAAAATATTCAAGACCAGCTGAAAAGCCATAGAGGTCATTGCAATCCGGACAACGGTAGGGAAAATTCTCGATTTGAAAAGCAGCCTGACAACCGAGGCAGTTTATCTTCATTTTAGGCCAGCCCTCGCTGGAACCACAATAAACATCTTTGAAATAGCTATCAGCCCCCGCTAACGAAGGGGAAAAAAGCCACTTCTACTTGATCATAGAGAATTTCATCATCACTAGAAAACACGCGGTTGACCGAAGTTAGCATTGTCCTGATTGCTTGTTCCGTATGAGGATACAACCGGCCGATTTCAATCTTAAGGTCAAAAACAGTCGAGCCTGCAGGCAGATCGACAAGTAATTTTTTCTTCCCGATCATGGCTCGAATCGTAGAGAATAAAAGGACGTTTATTGTAATCCTCACTGAGCTTTCCTTTCAATCGCCGATTGGAAATAATTCCTGTTGCCATTATACCTTAGCCCTTTTTAATATCGCCGAATCATAAAGCCTCAATTCATATCGCATGCAGAGATCCATTATTTCGAAATGAAGCACCGGGATAGGCTCGTAATCAGAGCCCATGTTATAATGCAGGCGATGGAAAACAATATCCAAAAATGGAAAAACGGACTATCAAAAACCCGAAAATCCACCTTTGGGAAAATTGCCACTCTTCTTGGAGCCAGCGAAATTAATGGCGCTACCTGGGACGATCTAGAAGGATCCTTGATCCAGGCAGATATCGGGGTTGCAACCAGTCTTGCTATCATTGATAAAGTCAAATCACAGGCAGCCGCAACGGGCATCATCACCCAAACTGAGTTGATGACAATCCTGAAAGAAGAACTTCTGGATAGATTAATACAACCTCCACTTCTTCCCTGGCAAACTGGTCCTACAATTATCTTGATAACTGGAGTTAATGGTTCCGGGAAAACAACCTCAATTGCCAAATTGGGCAAACAATTTCAAGACCAGGGTAAAAAAGTCCTCTTTATTGCAGCTGATACCTTCAGGGCCGCTGCAACTGAACAGCTCCAGATCTGGGGTGAAAGATTAAAGATTCCAGTTGTTGCTGGGCAACAAGATGGGGACCCGGGAGCAGTGGTTTATGATGGGATCCAATCTGCACTCGCAAAGCATTTTGACCTGGTTCTGATCGATACAGCTGGCCGGCTGCATACTCGTTATAACTTGATGGAAGAACTAAAGAAAATCTATCGTGTCTGCGGGAAAGCTCTGCCAGGGGCTCCCCATGCCAGCTGGCTGGTGATGGATGCCACAACCGGACAGAATGCACTTCACCAGGCTGAATCCTTCTTGGATGTCATCCCGCTTGATGGCATTATCCTCGCCAAGCTTGATTCTTCTGCCAAAGGTGGAATGACTTTCGCCATCCAGGAAAAACTTAATTTGCCTATTATTTACGCTGGTTTAGGAGAAAACGATTCCTGATCTGGTTCCTTTCAACCCGGTCCAATTTGTGTCCGGGATTTTAGCCCAAGGTTAAAATGGCACTCACCCATAAACTCAAACGGTATGCCAAGGATTTCGAGTATACATATTGTTTTGGGGTTTACCCAACCCTCGAGTTGATTAACTTCCAGCCCGGAGCTATCCTGGCTGTACTCCTGCACTCAAAAGGTCAAGACAATACTGGTGTCGCAAAAATCCGCCAGGCCTGCGGTAATTTTCAAATTGAAGTGATCGAAAATGATCATTTATTTGAAAAATTGGCAGATCGTGGAAATACATATGCGATTGGAGTCCTTAATAAATACAGCTCGCAGCTCAGTCATCAAAACAATCATCTTGTCCTTGTCCACCCATCCAGTATGGGAAATTTAGGAACGATCATTCGGTCAATGTTGGGTTTTGGATATACCGACCTGGCAATTATTGAACCTGGCGCTGATCATTTTGATCCCAAAGTTATCCGGGCCTCGATGGGCGCTATATTTCAGATCAATGTCAAGAGATTTCAATCTTTTCCAGATTATTGGGGATCCTTTGGTGAGCACCATCTCTACATTCTGATGACCAATGGTAAAATATCGCTTCCTGAAGCAACTTTCCAGCTTCCTCATGGCCTTGTGTTTGGTCCGGAACCAAGTGGATTGGCGGATGAGTACCTTGACTACGGGACAAGTATTAAGATCCCTCATAACAACCAGGTTGATTCTATAAATTTGGCTTTATCCGTGGGATTAACGATGTATCACAATTGGGTCCGTAATCCAGAAGAATAATAACGATCTGTTCTGAATTTAGAGTCGGAGTTTACTATGGAAACACTATATTCCATCCTGAAAGATAACCAGCACAAGTTTCAGAATTTACTGGAGCGTCTTTGACGTCGCTCAAAAGGAAATCAAACTCGAAAAAATCCGCAAGGAATCCCAATCATCAGATTTGTGGGATAACCAAAACCGTGCCCGGCGGGTCATGAAGACCCTGGCGGCATTGGAAAATGAAATTAAAGCCTGGAAAAAACTTGAACGGCGCCTTTCGGATGCGCTGGAATTGGCAGAATTAGGCGACGAGACCCTCCATAAAGAACTCAGTGCTGAGGTAAGCGCAATTCAGGCTGATATTGAAAAAAGAGAATTTGACGCGATGCTCTCGGGGGATTTTGACCAGGGAGGTGCCTTACTCGCGATTCATGCTGGCGCAGGCGGAAATGATGCCCAGGATTGGGCTGAAATGCTCCAGCGAATGTACCTCAGATGGGCCGAAAATCGTGGCTTTGAAACTGAAACCCTTGATATCACACCAGGAGAAGAAGCTGGCATCAAGAGCACAACCATCTCAATCAACGGCCCCTATGCCTATGGCTACTTGCGCTCAGAAAAAGGAGTTCACCGGCTCGTTCGCATCTCACCTTTCGACTCATCAAACAGACGGCATACATCTTTTGTCTTAATTGAGGTTCTACCCCAGGTCGAAGATGACAACACTCTAAAAATCAATCCCACTGACTTGCGGATCGATACATTCAGATCCGGCGGAGCTGGAGGACAGAGTGTGCAGAAGAATGATACAGCGGTACGCATAACACACCTGCCAACTGGTATAGTGGCCAGCTGCCAGAATGAAAGATCCCAGACCCAGAACCGAGAAATGGCCCTGAAAGTGTTGAAAGGCAGACTGCTGGAGCTCAAGCAGCGGGAGCGCAAAGAAAGAATCGAAGAATTACGCGGAGATTACCAGAAAGCTGAATGGGGAAGCCAGATCCGGTCCTATGTCCTGCATCCATATCACATGGTGAAAGATCACAGAACTGATTTTGAGGTTGGCAATACTGAAGCAGTCCTGGACGGCGATCTCGACCCTTTTATTGAGTCCTACCTCAGAACAACTCTAGGAAATAAACAAGCATCATAATACCGACTGGCGGGCTGTGTTATTACATCAAAGCGATTAACTGTTTATATTATTGACACCAACGTTTTGAATCATCCTCATCTCAAAGGAGGTATCGGATGGCTAAAAGGATTGGTCGGATAATCTTAGGAACAATTATTGTTTTGGGATTTATTGTCCTTATTATTGCACTCATCGGTCCCCCTTATGTCCGCCGTTCAGCTGAAAAATCCTTCCCTGTAGTCGAAGGAGAGATCCAGCTGGCCGGACTAAATGATGTCGTTAAAATCTACCGGGACAAGTTTGGCATCCCTCATATCTACGGGACAAACCACCCCGATCTATTCTTCGCCCAGGGTTACGTGCATGCTCAGGATCGCTTCTGGCAAATGGATTTCTGGCGGCATCTCGGAGCTGGCAGGTTGGCAGAATTTGTGGGTTCCCCAATGGTGGAAACCGATAAATTTCTCCGCACCCTGGGCTGGGAAAGAGTCGCCAAGCAGGAGCTTGATCTACTGGGAGACGAGGAGATCAACATTCTGGAAGCATATTCTGCAGGTGTTAACGCCTACCTGCAGGAGAATACCGGCGTAAACCTCAGCCTGGAATATATCTTTCTTCCCCTCACGAATCGAGGATATGAGCCCCCACCATGGACCCCGCTCAACAGCCTTACCTGGGGCAAGGCTATGGCCTGGGATTTGCGTGGAAACCTTGATTCAGAAATCGACCGGGCCTTGTTGCTGCATGAACTCAGCGCAGAACAGGTGCAGGATCTATACCCCGCGTATCCCGCAGACCATCCAGTGATCGTCACAAACCTCTCTAATAAACAAAAAAATACCACTTTGGAATCTGGTGACGGCGCTGGATCTGATACCAGCTCTACTCTGGTAAGTGCCCTGGAACATCTTCGGACATCAGCCCTGGCCCTGGATCAGCTCACCGGGGGAGGTTTTGAATCGATCGGATCTAACAGTTGGGCCGTTAGCGGTGATCTGACAGATACCGGCCTGCCCTATCTGGCCAATGATCCTCATCTGGGCTCTCAGATGCCATCAATCTGGTATGAGATAGGTCTGCATTGTCAGGAAAAAACCGCCTCGTGTCAGCTTGATGTAACTGGATTTTCGTTTGCAGGTGTTCCAGGAGTCGTGATCGGGCATAATGACCGCATTGCCTGGGGATTCACCAATAACGGACCAGATGTCATGGATCTTTACATTGAAAAGATCCACAGGGATGATGCAAATCTTTACCTGACTCCCGATGGCTGGGTCGAATTAGAAACCATTCCAGAAATAATCAATGTTGCCGGTAAAGATCCTGTTGAACACAACGTTTATCTGACCCGGCACGGACCCCTGATCGAATCGGTTTATGGTTTGGAGGACTTTGACAACACTGCAGGTATCGAGATTCCAGAGTTGTATGGCTTAGCATTGAAGTGGACAGCCCTGGAACCAAATTGTGTTTTCTGTGCTATCTGGGATTTCAATCTGGCAGACAATTGGGAAGAATTTCGAGAGGCTGCTGAAATGTTCACAGTACCGTCTCAAAACCTGATCTATGCTGATGTAGATGGCAACATCGCTTATCAAATGCCAGGGAAGATCCCTATCAGACTGGAGGGTCATGACGGCATCCTGCCAGTCCCCGGCTGGACAACCAATTACGATTGGCAGGGATATGTTCCCTTCAAGGAACTTCCCTACGTTCTGAACCCACCCGAAGGTTTTATTGTTACCGCCAACAATGCTGTTGTTGGAACAGATTATCCCTATCTGATCAGCAAGGATTGGTCGCTTGGTTTCCGGGCTCAAAGAATAGTAGACCTGATCCAAGGCGGACCGACACCAATAACCATGTCATACATCAAAAAAATGCAGGGCGATAACTATGATCTGCTGGCAGAGGAATTGGTCCCCTACTTGCTTGAACTGCAGGTCGCAGACGCTGAATTATTTGCTGCCCAGAAATTCTTGGGAGAATGGGATTATCAAGCCGATCTCGATTCCGGACAAGCCGCTTTCTCTATGACCATCTGGCAAAATTTGATCAATAATACAGTCCAGGATGATCTTCCGGAGGATTACCACATCGGGGTTGATTCGAGAGCTAAAGAAATCATCCGCCAGCTGCTCGCTGATCCAGCGAACCCCTGGTGGGATGATGCCGGCACCAAAGAAACCGAATCAAGGGATGAAATCCTCAGGCAGACCTTTGAACAATCATACCGGGATATGGTCAAGGAACAGGGACCGGATCTCAATAACTGGAATTGGGGATCACTGCACACTATAACCTTCCAAAATCAGATCATGAACAGTTTTCCAATCATTAAAACTGCTTTCAATCGAGGTCCGTTCCCTGCTTCAGGCGCTAACGAGATCATCAACGCCACCGGTTGGGATCCATCCGCTCCTTTTCTGATTGACTGGCTGCCATCGATGAGAATGGTGGTTGATCTGAACAACCTGGCAAATTCAGTTTCTATTCACACTACCGGCCAATCCGGACACGCCTACCACCCTCACTATATCGATCTGGCTGATCTCTGGAGCAAGATCTATTATCATCCAATGCTCTGGACACCGGAACAGGTCAAGGGTCAAAGCGAGTCCTTGTTGATCCTGACTCCCTGAGGCAGATTCCGACCGCTTTTCTTACAGGAGCTGATCTCCCAGATGGGAGATCAGCTCCTGTGTTCTGGAAATCAACCAGCTGCCAATGATTATCCCTGGAATTCTGTCTCAAATTGCCCCTTGCCAGCCCGGGTTCAGTCCTGTATAATGTAGAACAAATGTTCTGTTTAGACCCCGGACAGATATGTTCCCGACCCGTGTTTTGGATTCTCTCAAATACCTGTTCCAGCCGGCTCAATTTGTCAAGCTGGACCAGCCCCTGAGCCTGGCTCTGGCCCACCTGGCAAAAGAGGAAGAACAACCTTTGAACGAGGTCGGTCTCAGGATGTTGAATTTTGCCCTGCAGCACCGCCGGGAAGCCACCAGGAATCTTAAAACCTGGCAATCACTCACCCCGCGCGAAAAAGAGATCACTGCCCTGGCCTGCTTAAGCTATACCAACAAAGAGATTGCCGATCAGCTGATCATCTCTCCTGCCACAGTTAAAACCCACCTGCGCAATGCCAAGCGCAAATTTGGTTTGCGCAGCAAGCTGGAACTGCGAAAGATCCTTTCGGACTGGGATTTTTCTCAATGGGCGGCCTGACGGCCTGATCGGCTGTCCCCCTTTGGAGTAGCCCTTTTTTCATCCCTGATTTCATCCAAACGGCGATGGTTCTAATACAGCCAACCTGATAAGGTTAGGCATGGAACTGATCACCTTAGCTCACAACCCTTCCCTGCAGCTGCTGATTGCGCCCTCAAATCTGCAGCGGGAAGCCTCCCTGAAATTCATTGCTGAGTTGGCCCAGGCCGGCCCGGTCCGCGTCCTGGACGGAGGCAATCGATTTGATTTGTTGACCCTGAACCGGGAGCTCAGGCGCCGGGAACTGCCCCTGTACACAGCCCTGGAGCGGGTTCGGGTTGCCCGGGCATTCACCTGCTATCAAATGGCCACCATGCTGGAGGAACCGGCTCCCGGAGGGATCCCGACCCTGGTGCTGAATTTGCTCTCAACTTTCCAGGACGAAAACGCTTCCCTGTCCGAGCGCCGCAGGCTGCTGGAGGTCTGTCTCCACAACCTGCGCAAAAATGCCCTTCACAGCCCGGTTTTGTTAGTTCTTCATCCCCAGCCCAGCGAAGAACCTTTCCTGATCCGGATCAGAGAAGCTGCTGACCGGGTGTGGGTCTTTGAACTTCAGCAGCCCGCAAACCAACTCACACTGTTCTAAGAGGAAATACCATGGGACGAACTGTAACTTCAATTACTCAAACCTTTTTAAAAGAGCGGGCCGCTTTTGCCCGTTTCCGGCGAGCTTTGCGCAGCAGCGACCAGCAGGTGCTGGACGATCTGTTTGCCTCCGCCCAGAAACATCTCGCAGCAGCTTCATATGCCTCTCATGCGTTGCCTTTTGAAACCTTTTTGCTGTCGATGCTGCTGGAAGAACATAAAGAGGTCGTTCGACTAAGGCGCGAGGTCGCAGATCTTTACCATGTCATCCAAAAACGAAATTAATGGCTGGCTGCTGGATATCTATCCAGACCCAGACCTGGGCCTGATCATCTGGCTGCTGGACGAGGACGGCAGCAGGCGGCACCGCCTGCACCAGCCCTTTCCAACCTCCTTTTATGTTCACGGCCGCAGTGCCGATCTGCGAAATCTCTGGCGCTACCTCATTTCATTAGAGCTGCCGCTGCAGCTGTCGCGCGTGGATCGCCAGGATCTATTTGTAGATCAGCTGCTCCCGGTACTCGAGGTCATCACCGAAACCCCATCTGCCCAGGAAGAACTTTTTAGGGATCTTAAGAGAAGCTTTCCTGGCCTGACCTATTACAATGTCGATATCTCGATTGATTTGCGATACGCAGCCCAAACAGGTGTTTTTCCCCTGGCGCGCTGCCGGGTGCTGGCTTCTGATGAAGGGCGAGATCGAAGCGCTGCATACCCTCGATTCCCCCTGGCAGGTCGACACGCTGCCGGTTCCCCTGCTGGTGATGGCACTGGTTCCGGACTCAAACCCCAATCACAGGGAACCAGCTTTTCTGAAAGTACATCTGGAAGGCAGAGACTACAAATTCTCTTTCCGGGACGAACGGGGTTTGCTGGTTAGGTTGCAGGCATTGCTCCGGCGCTATGATCCTGACCTGCTGATCACCGTCTGGGGAGATGACTGGCTGATCGGCAAACTCTACCAGCTAATGGAAAAACACCAGCTCCAACTTTCCCTCAACCGGGAAACCGGACGCGATATCGAGCGGAAGGAAGAACGTTTTTACCATTCCTACGGCGGGGTCATTTACCGCGGGCCCCAGGCACGCTTATTCGGGCGCATTCACATTTCTACCGAAAACACGGTCATGTACCACGACTATGGCCTGGATGGGGTTTTTGAAATGGCCAGGGTTACCAGTTTGCGCATTCAAACCGCAGCCCGGGTTTCTCCGGGGACCGGCATTTCCTCAATGCAGATCCTGACTGCTTTGCGCCAGGGTGTTCTGGTCCCCTGGCATAAACAGCAAGTTGAGTGGTCAAAATCAGCTTATAACCTGCTCCAGGCTGATAGGGGAGGTATGGTTTACCAGCCAACCATCGGGTTGCACGCTAATGTGGCAGAAATTGATTTCATTTCAATGTATCCCAGCATTATGGAACACTTCAATATTTCTCCTGAAACGGTGGGGAAAGGAGGCGAAAACAGCACCTTTGTCCCTGAACTTGAACTGACGATCGATCAGGAACATCGGGGGCTGGTCCCTGATACCTTGCAGCCCCTGCTGGAAAAAAGGATCAAACTTAAACAGGCCCTGGCCGCCATGGATCCCAGGGATATCCGCTATCGAGCTTATCAGGCCAGGGCCTCGGCCCATAAATGGCTGCTCGTCACCTGTTTTGGATACCTGGGATACAAAAACGCCCGCTTTGGGCGCATCGAAGCACATGAAGCCGTTACAGCCTACGGCAGGGAAGCCCTGCTGAGGGCAAAAGAAGCTGCTGAAGACTTGGGATTCAAGGTCCTTCACATGTATGTTGACGGACTCTGGGTTCAAAAAGAGGGAGCTTCCCAGATCAGTGATTTTCAACCCCTGCTGGAAGAAATCCTGGACCGTACCGGCCTGCCGACCAGCCTGGACGGTATTTACCGCTGGATCGCATTCCTGAGCTCACGCCCGGATCCCAGGGTTCCGGTGGCGAATCGTTATTTCGGCTTGTTTACAGACCGGGACCTGGAAAGTGCGTGGGATCGAGTTAAGGCGTGATGACACTTCCAAATGGATCAAGAACATCCAGCAGGAGATGCTCGAGGTACTTGCAAATGCTCCGGATACTGGAGATCTGACAGCCCAACTTCCGCAAATTCATGCCCTGCTCCAGTCGAGATTATCTGCCTTAAGGAAGCAGGAGATCCCCCTGCAAGAGCTGTTAATATCCCAGAAAATAAGCCGCGCCCTGGATGAGTACAAAGTGCCCTCGCCTGCTGCCCGGGCAGCTTCCCAATTGGTTGGAGTCGGGAAACTCCTCATTCCTGGACAACGCGTGCGGTTTCTTTACACGAGGGGGAAGCCGGGGGTATTTGCCTGGGACCTTCCTGAAAATCCAGATCGGGGCACCGTTGATATTGAAAGATATGCCGAGTTGCTCTGCCGGGCAGCCTATACCATTCTTCAGCCCCTGGGAGTAAAGGAACAGACCTTACGCTGGTGGATGTTCACCAATGCAGGCTATGGTGCGCCGCCTGGATTTATACCTGATGCCTGTTCCCAGGAGGCTCCTCTCCTTGGTGGTCCAGAGCTGATCGCACCATATCTTGATCCCTCGGACCTGGTCCAGAGTGTGATCAGGACTTGATGAGGTTAGCAACCACCTTGACATATTTCCCTCCAATCCGTATAATCTACCTGCTGAAAAAAGAGTAATTATCACGATTAATTGTGTTGAGTAAAAGCAGGAGTTAAAGATATGACACCTCTACCAAAACAACGTACATCCCGGGGCCGAAAGAACCGACGTCGTGCCCACGATGCGTTAAAACCGAAACAGTTGGTCCAATGCAGCAACTGTGGTGAAAAACGACTACCTCACAGGGTATGCCCTCATTGTGGTTATTACCGTGGCCGAGAAGTTATCGCAAAATAGACAAAACCTTTATGAGCAAAGAAAACCGGACAGGCCGTGACTTTCACGGCCGTCTGTGTTTTAACCAGCATAGGTTATAATACAGAAATCTGAAACTAGATTTAAAACTTGGGAGAAATTATGGCAACAACTGAACGTCCCCCGGGAAAAACTACCATCGCCCCAGGTGTACTGTCGACGATCATTAGATTGACCGCATTGCAGGTTGAAGGTGTCAGCCGACTGGCCCAGTCACCCAGCAGTGTCAATAGCTTGTTCAGTCGAAATCGAGATGATGGTGTTGAAATTACCATTGAAGATGATGGTTCGGTTTATGCAGATTTATATCTGGTTCTGAAAGACAAGACAAATATTCGAGAAACCAGCATCAATGTCCAGGAAGAAGTATCTGAAGCAATCTCTAAAATGGTTGGTATGGATGTCGGGACCATCAACGTACACATAGAGGATATCGATTATCAGAACAACCAATCTCTCAAGGATTGATTATAAATGAAGGACCGAACCAGAGCCCGGGGAGTAGCTCTCCAGGCTTTGTACGAATTGGACATGACTGATCACCCGATTGGAATCGTGCTGAAAGAACGTGCAGCCAGTTCTGATCTGGATGATGATTTGATCCATTTTTTCAGGTCAATTGTCCTGGGAGTGCTCCCAATCAGAGAACAGCTGGATCAGTTTATCGCCGAACATGCACCAGATTGGCCCCTGGACCAGGTAGCGATCATCGACAGAAATATCTTGCGCATCGCGATCTGGGAATTTGCAGTTGCCGAAGACATCCCATTGAAAGTCGCCATCAATGAGGCAGTTGAACTGGCAAAAACCTATGGATCTGATAGTGCACCAAGATTTGTGAACGGCGTCTTGGGATCATTGGCTGACCGACACCAAGAAATTGTCCTGGCATTCCAAAATCTCGGCCCTCAAAAGAACGAACAAATCTTATGAACATATTTGGTATAGGTCCGCTTGAAATTGTATTTGTCCTGATCATCGGTATCCTGGTTTTGGGCCCCGAGGGCATGATCGAAGCTGGTAGAAAACTAGGTAAGTTTTTGCGGTCGATCATCCACTCGCCTTGGTGGAAAAATATTCGGCAGGGTGTGACAGAAATCCAGCATCTACCGCAAAGATTGATCAGGGAAGCAGAATTAGAAGAGCTGAACGAGTTGAGAGAACTGACAAAGGGCAGTTTCCCCAAGATTGGTGGAAATGATTTGCTAGGATCCTCCTGGTCAGGCTCAGCTCCTCAAAAATCAGAGAAATCATCCTCTCCAGATCAGAACAAAGATAATCAATTTCCCCCCGCTGAGGAGGGAGAGTAAGATACAAGTTTTTCACTTTTAATGGTTTTCATCAGATAAGCACGAATTCACACACCTTGTATCATGTGCTGCAAGAGTTTAAGTGGACCCAGTTGTAGTAAGTACATCTACCGTCAATTGACGAAGGGAGCGTGGATCTATGAGACCTGTTTTTGCCATTTCCGGGGGAGTTTCCAAGTTCGCAAAAACTCGTCCAGACAAGACCTATCAGGCGGTTATCAAGGAAGCATATGACTACGCCATCGATGATCTCGAATTAAGTTTTCCAGCGTTTAATGAGGTTGTGGATGGTTCCGTTGCATCATATTTTTCCGACCATTTCACCCGCCAGCTGATGGCAGCTATCATGGCCCAGGATTATCTAGGCTTATGCCCTAAACCAAGTCACCGGGTTGAAGGTGGGGGTGCTACCGGAGGATTATGCTTCCAGGAAGCCTGGAAATCAATCGCCAGCGGCCATATGGACGTCGTGGTTGCCTACGGTTTTGAGACCATGAGTCATGTGGAAACCTGGAAGGGAAACGAATTTATTGCCCTTGCCTCAGACGTTTCGTTTGATTACCCGTTGGGGGTTTCTATTCTGGTTATTATGCCATGATGGTAACCAGACACATGAAGGAGTTTGGTACCACAGTTGAAGACATGGCGCATGTCAGCGTAAAGAATCACATCAATGCCTTTCATAATCCATATGCCCAGAAAAGATCCAGGTACAGTATCGAAGATGTCCGTTCCTGCCCCGATGGTTGCCTGGCCGCTCACAAGACTGGATATTTGTGTGATGTCTGATGGAGCAGCAGCCACCATCCTTGCCTCGGAAGAAGGCCTCAAAAAATTAGAAAAAGCCGGGGCAAAGATTCCCCGACCCCTGGTCAAAGTCACCGGAATTGGAAGAGGGACCGATGCCATGCGGATGTCTGACCGTCCGCATGTCGATTATGATTATTTTGTCGATAAATATGCCACAGATCAGGAGAAAGCCTCCCCAGAGACCATGAAATATTACCAGGAGCTCTGGGATCATGGTACCCGCTATCCGGGCATCCATTCGTTCAGAGCTGGACGAACTGCCGGGAATATGGCCTATAAACATGCCGGCATCCATGATCCCCTCGACTGAACTTGGATTTTATTGAACTTCATGACGCCTACACTTCCAGTGAAATCCAAACCTATGAGGACCTTGGTCTTTGCCGGTATGGTGAAGGCGGTCCATTTGCAGCCTCCGGAAAAGCATTTTTACCCGACATTGATTATGGATTGAAGTTAGAAGATCAGCCAGTATGTCCTGTTAATCCATCTGGAGGATTAATCGCCTGTGGTCATCCTGTGGGTGCAACTGGTTTAATGCAAGCGGTATTTGCAATCTGGCAGCTGCAAGCATCCATCGATAAACATTTCCATGATAATACCCTGCAGGTTAAGAATGCCCAGAAGGGAGCGATCCACTCGCATGCAGGTACTGGAACATATGTCACAGTCAGCATTCTGGAAAAGGAATAGGGAGGAACTATGACTAAATTACCGAGGAAACAAGCTGAATCTCTGGGTGGAACCATCGTTCATAATCTTCCATTTCCGACATCGATACACTCCTGAAGCTCTGGCATGGTTGAAGGAAATGGCCCCAATCCAGATCGAATACCCTTACAACGTGATCTATCTTCATAGCTATGGACAGGATAGTCCCTGGTTTGCCGGCCTAACAAATAAAGTGATCCTTGCCAACCAGGATCCAGAAACCGGATATACCTATGCAACTCCGCGGGGCCATGATATGTATACCGGCCAGGAGACTAACTGGATTGATATCACAGAAAATCAAGCCCGGATCCATGCGTTCACAGTCTGCCATTTTGGATCTGAAGCTTTCCTGGATCAGACTCCGTTTGTGCTGATCTTGGTCGAGTTTGAGGGAGTAGACACACTTACTCCTGAGCCGATTACTGGATATTGATCCACATCAAGCATCCCTCGATTGGATAGGCATGGAACTCACTCCCCAATTCCTCAGAAACAGTAAACTTCAGCCAACTGATGTGTATTTTATCCCTGCTTAAGCAAATCTTAATCACCGGCATCCTAGGCGGGATGCCGGTGCTTAATTAGTTGTGCAAACTAACCTGATCTGGTCTATAATCTAGGAAATCACAGAAACATATCATCGAGCTGGTTAGTTTGAATGAAAAAATCTGATCTAGGTACTCCAATCACCAGATACTACTTAAAAGAACTTCGCTGGATCGATCTTCTGCGGGTGTTTTTGCCTTTGATTTTGCTTGTCCTCGCTCCAGTAATCTACGGTTTATGGCGAACCTTGTATGGTTACTCAAATTTTGGTCCTGCGGCAGCCGCCTCGTGGGGAAGAAACTGGTTTTTTGCCGGTGGGATCCTGGTCATTTTCTTACTGCTTTATTCACTAAATAGATTAAAAAAAGCTCACACCTGGATAGAAGTTTATCGCTGGGGCGTTTATTTTCATTATCCTCTGGGCAGGAAAAAAATGATCAATTGGGAGGATATAACAGGCATAACCAGCTACTCCCTGACCAAATTCTTTTTGGGATTTGGGAAAAAAACTGAACACCATATGGTCCTACACTCCCGAAGATACAACTCGATACGTTGCCATCCAGGGATCAAAGGAATTTCAGTTCTAAAGAAATATATCAAGAAACAAGTCTACCAACGTCTGCAACCGAAAATTCTTCAAGATTTCAATTCTGGAGAGGTTATTCCATTTGGTGTTGTGTCCCTATCAAAAAAATCAATCTACCTGCCCAAACGGGAGATTCCATGGGATTACCTTGAGGGAATCTCCGTCCAGAAAGGGCAATTTATTATTACTTTGGCTGATCATAATCAAATTGAAATTCCAATTCGAAAAATTCAGAATCTGGAAATAATTGTTCATTTAATCAAAACGGAGATCTGATATGTCCGTTCCAGTAAGAAACCGGATCTTAGTCAGTGTTTTATTATTGTGTTCGCTCATTTTGAGCAGCTGCGCGTCCATATCGTTTGCTAATTTTCTACCTGGTACTAGGGTGGACGAACCAGCTGTAGTGATGGTAGAAGCGACTTTTTATGTTCAGCTGCCGCTGAATACACCTGAAGGAGAGCTTATTTACTTAAGCACGCTTGATGAAGTGACCGGATTGGGTGTGAATGCTCAAGCCCACCCCCTAGAACCAGTCCTCGGCGACACAAATGTAGATCAGGGGTTAATCTATTCTGCAACTCTGACAGTGCCCCAGTACTCGATTATCAAGTACCGCTATACTCGCCAAAATCAATATGCTGTTATTGAACACACGAAAGATGATGAGCAGGTCAGATACAGGATCGCTTTGGCAAATAATCCTCTTGAAATCAGGGACGTGGTCAGTAAATGGTCTGACACATCATATTATTGGTCAGAACCTGGACGGATCTCAGGTGTGATAAGTGACACAGTAACAGGCAACCCTGTTCCAGGCATGTTAGTGACTGCTGGCGGTGTCCAGGCCTTTACGACGGCATCTGGATCCTACATGCTGCCCGGTCTGCCCCCGGGCGTTCATAACCTGGTAGTGTATGCCCCAGATGGATCATATCAAGAGATCCAACAAGGCGCAGAAATTGCTTCCCAGGCAAATACTCAAGCCGACCTCGCAATTACAGCCAGGGATTATGTCGATGTTACCTTCCTGGTCAGCGTTCCTATTGGGACACCGGAAAACAGCGTTCGCCTGGCCGGCAACCTCTATCAATTAGGAAATACTTTTGGAAATCTTCCAGGAGGAATGAATACCATACCATCCCGAATGCCAAAACTTTCCTCGGCAGGAGATAATCGTTATGGGATTATCCTATCCCTCCCGGTCGGCACAGAACTCCTCTACAAATACTCTCTCGGAGATGGATTCTGGAATGCCGAACATGAATTAGATGGACGATTCAAAATTCGCAGGATTCTTATCCCGGATCATCCCATCCAAATCGAAGACCAGGTGCTGACCTGGAAATCAGGGAATAAAAATTCGATTACATTCGATCTTTGGACCCCAGATGATACTCCTGCTGGAGAAGAAATCTATATTCAATTCAATCCGTACGGATGGACAACTCCCCTGCCAATGACAGAGCTTGGTCCTAACCACTGGGTTTTCATTCTCATCTCTCCTTTTGATATTATCTCTGACTTGAGGTACCGGTACTGCCGGGAAGGAGAATGCGGTGTGGCTGATGATGCTGCTACCGCAGGAGTTAATCCAACTGGGAGAGAAATCTCACCCAGTTCAGAATCACAATATGTTGCTGATTCTGTTCTAAGTTGGACCTGGTTGGAGGCAGATCTGGAATCTGAACCTATACCCTTACCTGAAATAATTTCCAGAGGTGATAGTTTTCTTACCGGAGTTGAAATCATGCCCGGTAGAAAAGCAGCTGAATCTGTTCATATTACCGCTGCAATTCCGACTATAGCGGCAACCAATGCGGGATGGGTCATCTTTACCCCTACCTGGTCATTTACTCATCAAGATCCACCTGTGATTGAACCGGATCCCAGCCAGGACCCCCTCTGGTTTGACCTGACAACGATGGCAGAAATAGCCTCTGCTAACGGCCTGAAGATCGCTTTCCACCCTCAAGCGCATTTTGAGAATCCACCAGATCAATGGTGGTTATCAGCTCCCCTCGATTTTAGCTGGTGGAATAGCTGGTTCGATCAATACCAGGCTTATGCGATCCATTTTGCACAAGCCGCTGAACAACAAGGTGCAGAAATGTTAATTCTTGGTGGTGATTGGCTGGTACCAGCTCTGCCAGGAGGTAAACTTGCCAATGGAGAGCCCTCAGGTGTACCAGCAGACTCGGATTTGCGCTGGATCGAAATCTTAACCAATGTTAAGACTCATTTTTCTGGAACTCTCGCCTGGTCTATGTCCCTACCAGAAGATAAACCGCAACCAGCCTATCTCAATATGATCGATCAAGTCCACTTAAATTGGAATCCGTTGATACAGCCCGGAGCATCATCTTCACTGGAAGAGATCAATGAACAAGTTCTGGAATCACTCGATGGTGAGATCAATGGTTTTTATAATGATTGGTTAAGGATAAGCGAAAAGGTCCTGGTCCTGAGGATTGCTTATCCGTCTGTAGCGGGATGGGACAGCAGCTGTGCTGGAGAGGAAAATGTATCCTGCTACCAGTTATCTGCGTTCGCTGAACCTTCACCCCCCATCAATGATCTGGAAGCAGATTTTTCGCTCCAGGCAAGGATTTACACCTCATTATTGTCAAGTGCTGCCAAAAAAAGCTGGATTGCAGGAATCATTTCCCAGGGATACTTTACCCCGGTCATTTTGCACGATAAATCCATTTCAATTCATGGAAAACCAGCTGAAGTTGTTCTTCGTCAATGGTTCGAAGGTTTAAAATAAACCCACGAATTAAACAACCTTGCTAAAAACTCATAACATTCTAATAATGCCAAAATAATGTTTTGGCATTATTAGATTTAGATTATTAACCTAATGTATGAATTTAAACTTGAGACTTGTATTTTTCAACACTATGCTATAATGAAACTCCAGTCGAACGCAAAACCCATCCATTGCAAAACGTGGATGGGTTTTAAATGTGAATAAATTAGCGGATAATATCGGTGGAAATGCGAATGAAAGAAGAAATGACAATTGTCCAAGTTTCAGAAGTTGAAAATCCCCTGGCCCAACTTTTAAAGATTGGAAGGGACAAGGGATATGTCACGCTGGATGATATTTCAGAGATCTATCCAAAAGCTGAAAACAATGTTGACCAGCTTGAAGAAGCATTCTCTGCCTTATTAACAGCTGATATTCCATATGTAGAAAGCGAAGATGAAGCAGAGGAATTATTCGAGGAAGAGATCGAAGAAGAACTCGAAAATCATGATAGCGACCTCTTCGATGACGAGGATCCCCTTGAGAATATAAGTACCAATGACACGGTAGGCCTATATATCAAACAAGCTGGAAAGGTTCCTCTCCTGACTCGTGATGAGGAACAGAATTTGACCAGCCTGATCGACAAAGGGCGAAAAGCCCAGGTAAGATTGGCTGAAGAGGAACTGACTTTAGATGAAAGGGTCAGTTTGAGCGCAATTGTTGACCGAGGTTGGGAAGCATTTGAACATCTTATCCAGGCCAACTCACGATTGGTGATCAGTATTGCCAAAAAATATGTCGGCCGTGGAGTATCCTTTCTGGACCTAATTCAGGAAGGGAATATCGGCATGATGCGGGCCGCTTTAAAATTTGAGCGAGACCGTGGTTATAAATTCAGCACCTACGCCACCTGGTGGATTCGGCAGGCAATTACTCGAGCGATAGCTGACCAGGGTCGGACAATTCGTGTTCCTGTGCATATGGGTGACAAGATTAATAAAATGATCCGCATGCAGCATCAGCTCAAGCAGGATCTGAATCGAGAACCAAATGAAGATGAACTCGCAGAGGCTTTAAATGTAACACCTGATGATGTTCAGGACATGATGAAACATGCCCGCCGTCCATTATCACTGGAAATGCCCACCGGCAAAGAAGATGATGCCCAGTTGGGTGATTTTATTGCTGATGCAGACGTTATGCCTCCAGATGAAGAAGCAACCGGAATTTTACTTCAAGGAGCATCTTCAAGAAGCACTGGCTGAACTTCCGCCTCGAGAAACCAGGATCCTGGAAATGCGATATGGTCTGATCGACGGAAGAACCCTGACCTTGAATGAAGTTGGAAAAAAGATGGGTGTAACCAGGGAGCGTATTCGACAGATTGAAGCCCAGGCACTACGCAGACTTAGAAACCCGCGCATTCAGGAAAAACTACAAGCATATTTGGATTAAGTATTGCTCAGCAAACAAAAAAGCGGAACATAATCATGTTCCGCTTTTTTTTATTTCCCAATTTAGGACCTACTTACCAGATACAAATCTCCCCAAGTTGTTGGATCTGAGAAGTAGCGAGTTGCAACATTGCTAACAACTGTTTGCTGTGTTTGTGTTCCCGACTTATCATTATCGTTTATGGATATGGCAAATCCATAATGATCTCCCTCAGCAGCTTTTGTAACACCAAGGACTTTCCAAGGAATTTTTATCTCAATATTGTAACCATCTTCGGTTTCAATGACTCCAATTTTGACTTCGTCTTTTAGTCCGGCTTCGGTTTTCGGGAACCACAAATATGCCTGGGGAGGATTACCGGAAGTTGTGGCCGCAACCTTACCACCGGATAACCAAGAAGGCAATACCACCCTTGCCAGGAGAAATACCTAACTGATAATCATCTGCTGTCATCGCTTGCAGGTAATAATCGGCACTTACGTAACGATCAAACAGGATTTCAATACTGTCCCCAAGGTAAATCTTTTCCTTGGTGGCTTCCTGAACATAATCTTTATCTTTTACCCGGACACCAATGTAAAGATAATCTTCATCCCAACCAGCAACCAGGGTTCCAGAAGCGTCATTTTCATTTGTCCATTTGTCAGCGCCATAAACGACATTATTGATTACTTTTTGAATTGGAGGTTCCCATCCAGATAAGGTCTCCATCATACCACAGCCAGATGCATGTATCCAGCGGAAACTGAAGGTCCGCCCCGGATTGATGGACCCACATATGAAACCTCTGTTGGTTGTGTGATTGTGAGCTCCGGGGTTTTAGTAATTTCAGCCTCTGTTGTCTCGTCTGGTTTTGGTGTATTAGAAGGAACGACTTTTGGAGTAGCCGTGGACTGCTCACCATCGGTTCCAGATGACGAACCGGATGCCGAAGTTGCCGGCGCAGCCTGGGTAGGTTCAAACAACGCTGTCATGGTCTTATCTGGCGTTGGAAATGAAAAAGGTGTAGGAGTGGAAAATCCCGGCAAAGTACAGCCAGTCAGAACCACAAGCATGATAGAAACAACAATAATATGACGCATTTTTATTTTTTCCATGATAAATAACCCTCCAAAATGGGGTTTGTAAACTAAGTAAGATTATATAATAGAATTATAAACGAAATATTATTTTCCAGAACAACTAATTAGGAGTTTGTGAGATTGGTCACTTATCGACATCCCCGGGCGGCAAATGCAGTTGATATCGTATTGATCAGGAAGCAAACCACAGAACACGATGTCCTGCTGATCCAGCGATCTAACAATCCTTTCCAGGGGAAATTTGCCCTCCCTGGAGGATTTGTGAATATCGATGAAGATCTAGAAAGCGCTGCAGCCAGGGAATTAGCGGAAGAAACTGGATTAAAACTGACCAATTTAGTTCAAATTCACACCTTCAGCAATCCAAATAGAGATCCTAGAGGTAGGGTAATCTCAACTGCATTCGGTTCTGTCCTGGTTGATAAAGATGAGCTGATTCCTAAGGCGGGTAGTGACGCGTCGCAGGCGATCTGGTTCGATCTTACAGAATTACCGGAGCTGGCTTTTGACCATCTGCTGATTATCAAGACTGCGCTGCAGAAGTTCGGAATAGAAATCCCCTTTAAATAAAACACCCCACCATGCCGTGTGTGATTTAGTCTTGAACCTGCTTTCGCAGATTGGGTTTCCGCATCGGAAGTTTCGCCTTGGCTCAGGCCTATCGCGTAGCTTCCTCAATATAGGAACCCTTAAAGTTAGTGTTGGCTCAAAACACGTTTGTTCACATCGCGAACACAGTAGGGTGGATACAATTTACCATACCATCCCTGAACTGAACAGGGGAAAATCGGCCCTATTTATTCTTGTCCAATGCCAATTTAATTTGAAGTTCTTTAAGCTGCTCTGGCTCGACTGCTGAGGGAGCATTCCCCATCAGATCCCGTGCTGATTGGTTT
This sequence comes from uncultured Chloroflexia bacterium, assembly GCA_963751575.1. Classification (GTDB taxonomy): domain Bacteria; phylum Chloroflexota; class Anaerolineae; order Anaerolineales; family UBA11858; genus B10-G9. The sequence goes on from CAVVUX010000002.1 coordinate 1,513,982, forward strand.
TTTGGAAACGCAATCACCTCACGAATATTTGGTTCATCTGCCAGCAGCATGCAGAGACGATCGATCCCGGAAGCAATACCACCATGGGGCGGCGTCCCAAATGAAAACGCCTCAAGCATATGACCAAACCTGTCGCGGGCAACATCCGGATCGAGACCAATCAAGGCAAAGATCTTTTCCTGGAGATCCGCATTATGGATCCTGATCGAACCTCCGCCGATCTCATAACCATTCAGCACCAAGTCATATTGCTGACCACGGACCTTCCCTGGATCCTCATCCAACATGACTAGATCCTCAATCATCGGTGATGTAAATAAATGATGGCTTGGATCCCAGCGTTTTTCATCCTCGTTCCAATTTACAAGAGGAAAGTCAATTACCCAACAAAAACCCAGTGTATCCTGATCGACCAGCTCCAGCCGATCCCGTAGCTCTTCCCTTAGCCTCCCCAGACTCTCAAGGGCAGCTGCTTGCTTATCAGCAACAAATAGCAGCAAATCTCCCTTTTCCGCTCCAGCGCGGGAGAAGATTTCAACCTTGATTTCCGGGGACAGGAATTTTGCAAAAGAGGACCGTTCATCACCATCGTCATTCAAAGCGATATAGGCCAAACCTCCGACACCATATTGCTTGACATAGTCTGTTAATTCATCTATTTGCTTCCGGCTGTAATTACCCAGGTTCTTAGCATTAATTCCCTCGAACCGTTCCACCTTTCTCAACTGCATCTGCGAATACTCGGAATCCTGATTCTACAGCCAGATCAGATATATCCACCAATTCCAAACCAAATCGTATATCAGGATTATCCTTGCCAAACCTGTCCAGTGCTTCTTGATATGTAAATCTTGGCCAGGGTATTTGAAATATTTTTTTAGCTGGTGTTACCTCTGCAACCAAATCGGTGTAAAGACCTTCCAGGAGATCCATAACATCCCCGCGCTCGACAAAGGACATTTCAATATCCAATTGAGTAAACTCGGGTTGACGATCACCTCGCTGATCTTCATCTCGGAAACAGCGGGCAATTTGAAAATACCTTTCTATACCAGCAACCATCAGCATCTGTTTTAACTGCTGAGGGGATTGGGGCAATGCATAAAATTGACCCGGATGAACCCTTGATGGAACAATATAATCCCGTGCTCCTTCCGGTGTGGTTTTAAACAAGATTGGTGTTTCGATTTCAAGGAATTCTTTCCGGTCAAGGTAACCGCGAATAAATGCGACTATTTTATGCCGGAGAATGATATTTCTTTGCATCCTTGGTCGCCGTAAATCCAGGTAGCGGTATTTTAACCGGGTTTGTTCCTCAACATCTTCTTCAATATTGATCAAAAAAGGTGGTGTTTTGGCCGGGTTTAGGATTTCAATCTGTTGCCAATTCAACTTCAATTTCTCCCGTGCTCAAATCAGTATTTTCCATGCCCTGGGGACGTTTTCTAACTACGCCAACAGCCTGAATCACCCATTCAGACCTGACCGGACCTAAGGATTTATGAACTTTAGGATTTGTATCCGGATTGGACACAATTTGAATAATTCCAAATCGGTCTCGCAGATCTATAAATCGGACTCCACCCAGATCACGGATCCTATCAACCCAACCGGCAAGCGTGACTTCCTTGTCCAACATCTTCAACCCTTAATTGACCACAAGTGTGAGATTTATACATCAAGCCTCCTGCAAAATTCCAAACCAAATGGGATAATAATTTTGTGCCCTGAATTATAGCACGCCAGAAAACACGTAATTATCCTAGCCTAAGCCAGGAATAATATGCCGACTCCTAGTAAAGCCATCAACGTACCAACAATTGCTCCCCAGCCGAATTTTTCCTTAAAAATAAAATAATCCACTGGCAGCAAGAATAGCGGTGGAAGAGCCATTAACGTGCTGGCAACACCAATGCTGGTGTGCTGCAAGGCAAAGAGCGACAGGGAGACCCCCACGAAAGGTCCTGAAAAAGCACCGCCAACTATTTTCCAAACTGCCCGGGGGTTGTTCAATACCTTTGACAAGGTGGATTTGAATTGTCCCTGAATAATTGTTATGACCCAGATCACAATCAGGGCAGTTATCATGCGGATGAAATTTCCTGAAATTGGAGATAAATTACCTGATAAACCGATCTTTGCCAAAACAAAACCAAGAGCCTTGGCCGACTGCCCCACCCAAACCATATAAAATCCCTCTCAGATAATGTTCTTTTTTGCTTTCGGTGGATGAATTCTTTTCGATGACAACCCAAATCACTCCAATCAAGGTTATAACAATGCCGATAATTTGCAGGTAAGTTAATTTTTCGTCCAGGAAGACCCATGCTATCAAGGCAGCGAGGATCGGAGCCAGGCTCATCATCAACATCGATAACCGCGGACCAACCCAGACAAAAGCCTGGAACAAAAATATATCGCCCAATCACCAATCCAACGATTCCTGACAGTCCCAACCAAAACCAGCGATCAAAACCAGCACCTACTGGCCAGGGAGAACCAAGAATTAGCCAATGCGCTATGATCAGGAAAATGCTGGCCGCCACCAATCTCAGACGATTGACAACAAACGATCCGACTTCTCTTCCCGCCATGGTAAACAAGGCTGAGTTTATTGCAAAAGTCATTGAAGTTACTATCGCTGCAATTTCACCTAGATACAACATTTTTCCTTATAATCCGTATATATACAGCAATCTACAATTGTACCGGATAGTAGACAATTGCTGGATAGCAAATTTAATCATTCCAGCCTGCTAATATTTTTTATGATCCCCAGGAGGTAATTATGCAGTATCAAGATCAGCGGTACAGTCATGGAATCAGTTGATATTCACCTCAAACAAGGTGAATCTATCTATTCCGAGTCAGGAGGAATGGCCTGGATGCGGGGAAATTTTGAGATGGACACCAGTACAAGAGGTGGACTGGGAGCTGGCTTGGGGCGAATGCTGGCAGGCGAATCTCTCTTCCTGACTACCTATACATGTTCAAGCGCGGATGGATTGATCACATTTACACCGGAATTTCCAGGGAAAATCATTCCAGTGCAATTGGAAGCTTCTCAAAGCCTGATCTGCCAAAAAGACGCTTTTATGTGTGCAGAACAATCTGTAAAATTGGAAATGCATTTCCGAAAAAAATTAGGAGCGGGTCTATTTGGCGGAGAAGGCTTTATATTACAGAAGATCTCTGGTCCTGGGACAGCTTTTGTTGAAATTCCGGGAGAGGTGCGGGAAATTGATCTCAAAGCCGGTGAAAAAATGAAAGTTGATCCCGGTCATATTGCCATGTTTCAACCCAGCGTGCAGTATGATATTACCGGTGTTAAAGGCTTAAAAATGTCCTCTTCTCAGGGGAAGGTTTATTCCTAGCAACATTAACAGGTCCCGGTAAAGTTTGGCTGCAAAGTCTGCCACTCTCAAATTTGGCGCTTAAACTTATCGCGCTACATGCCAGCAAAAGCTAGATAAAGCGACTAACCTGCTGCTAACCCCACATTTCACTTGAAATGTGGGGTTAGTCATTTCAGCACAGGTCTAATATCCATCAGTTCTGGTTGATTTCAGTGTATACTGAGAACAATTATCTAGGGAGGATTTATGGAGCTGTTGAAGAAAAGGATCCAGGAAGAAGGCATATATATTGGAAATGGTATTCTAAAAGTTGATGGTTTTATCAACCATCAGGTTGACGCCTCCCTGATGGATCAAGCTGGAAGAGAATTTGCCAGACTATTTAAAGATATTTCTGCCACAAAAATCCTCACAGCTGAAATATCAGGTATCGCTCCAGCTGTAGCAACTGGTCTCCACCTCAATATCCCGGTAGTCTTTGCCAGAAAACATAAGCCAATCACAATGCCTGATCAGGTTTTATTGACCTTATCCCCCTCTCATACCAAGGGTAGGACAGTTGAACTCATCGTCTCCCCGGAGTACCTGGGATCCGATGAACGAGTCCTGATCATAGACGATTTCCTCGCCAGCGGAATGACAATCCTGGGGTTGATCAGATTAACCCAGATCGCCGGGGCAAAGATCGTTGGCGTGGGAGCATTGATCGAAAAAACATTCGAAGAAGGCAGAAAGAAACTAGAAGAATTGAATATACCTGTTCACTCACTGGCAAGAATACAATCCATGAGTGAAGATAAGATCACATTCCATTAAATGGTTCACGATAATATCATTGTCCTAGATTTTGGATCACAATATACTCAATTGATCACCCGCGTTATTCGGGAACAAGAGGTCTATTCAATCCAGCTTCCCTGGAATTCTGATCCAGACCTTGTACTGGATAGCGATCCGAAAGGGATCATCTTATCCGGTGGTCCGGCATCCATTTACTCCCCGGGAGCACCTTCTCTTCCTGCGTACCTGCTGAATATGAAAATCCCGATCCTGGGTATCTGCTATGGAATGCAGGCATTAACCGACAGTCTGGAAGGACTTGTCGCGCCAACTAAAACGCGTGAATATGGACTATCCATTCTCACAGTAACCTCCAAGAACCCGTTAATCCCGAATGGCCAACACAAAGTCTGGATGTCCCACGGAGACCGGATCGAAACCCTTCCGGATGGTTTTCATGTCTTAGGCTCAACAGATAATGCCCCCATAGCAGGTATGTATAATCCCGAGAACCACTATTACGGGGTTCAATTCCATCCTGAAGTCAAACACACTACAATTGGGACCGAGATCATCAGAAAATTTCTATTTAATATCTGCCAGGTCGATCCCACCTGGACCACCGGCTCGATCATTGCTCAAAGTATTGATAAGATCAGAAAGCAAGTAGGGTCGGCCCGTGTTATAGCAGCTGTTAGCGGAGGAGTGGACTCAACCGTCGCCGCCACACTTGTTCACAATGCGATCGGAGATCAGCTTGATGCGGTTTTTGTTGACACTGGTTTACTCAGAAAAAATGAAAAAAATCAAGTCATAGATTTATATCGAAGATATCTGCAAATAAAACTTAGCATCGTTGAGAACCCAGAGGTATTCTATAAAGACCTTAAAGGTGTCACAGATCCAGAAAATAAACGAAAAATAATTGGCAACCGTTTTATCCGGCTCTTCGAAGAAAAGGCCAAATCCCTGGGACATCCTGTCTTCCTGGTTCAAGGCACAATATATCCTGATGTGGTTGAATCAACCGCACCTGACAGGATCGAAACCGAAACAATCAAAACGCATCACAACGTCGGCGGATTACCAAGAAAAATGGATTTCAAATTGATTGAACCTCTCCGATACTTTTTCAAGGACGAAGTCAGGGGTATTGGTTTATCTTTAGGGATACCCGAAGAACTGATCTGGCGTCAACCGTTCCCCGGGCCGGGCCTTGCCATCCGCTGCATCGGTGAGGTGACTCCGGAACGAATCAAGATTCTTCAAGATGCTGATGAGATATTCAGAGAGGAACTGGTCTCTGCCAATCAGTATCTAAGTCAGAAAGATTATCTAACCTCAGTGGCATCCCAGGCGTTTGCCGTTTTACTGCCGGTAAAAACAGTAGGTGTCATGGGTGATCAGCGAACATACCAGAATGTGATTGCTTTAAGGTCGGTCACCACCGATGATTTTATGACAGCTGATTGGTCCCGCTTACCCCTGGATGTCCTCGCCAGGGTCTCGAACAGGATTGTAAATGAAGTAGCGGGGATCAATCGGGTCGTGTATGATATCACCAGTAAACCACCCGGGACCATTGAATGGGAGTAAACCAGGATCTTCTTTAGTAAGAACAACACTCTGGGTCACATCAAGATTAAGGAAGCAGGAAGAACAGACATTGCCTGTTTTCAGCCGATATTATTACATTCTCCGTGCTACTCAGAATGCGGGTCCTAATCCTACGACCGCTCAGGGCAGAATTGCTGGATTTTAAGAGATCACCTGGTGGATCTAATTTTGCTTACGTTTAGGGCACACCAAATTGCGAGGTGAGGAATTTATGCAAGACAATCAACATTTTTCAAATCAAATTATCCTTGTTACAGGTCCAGCGGGCAACTTGGGATCAGCAGTGGTTGAAAAATTTCAGGCAGCAGGCGCTAGAATGCTCTTGATCGATCATCATCCAGATCGACTGAAAGCTTTATATCCCAAATTAGCAGCGGATCCTGCCCATCTTCTAATTCCGGGAATTGATCTTCGGGATCAACACCTGGTTGGCAGAGCAGTCAAGCGAGCCATCAAACAGTTAGGCAGGATCGATTGCCTGATCCATACAGCAGGGGGATTTCAAATGGGCGAACCAGTCCACGAAATCAGTCCAGGATCATGGGATCATTTAATGAGCTTGAACCTGCAGACATTACTAAATACTTGTCGATTTGTCATCCCTCAGATGCAGGTCCAAAAAAGCGGAAAAGTTATTACGATTGGAGCCAGGCCTGCTCTCGCTGGAAAAGCTCAGATGGGTGCATATAGTGTTGCCAAAGCGGGAGTCGTCAGATTAACTGAATCATTATCAGCAGAACTTAAAACCGATGGTATCAACGTTAACTGTATTCTTCCAGGAACAATTGATACTCCTCAAAACCGGCAGGCTATGCCTGGCGCAAACCAATCTCACTGGGTATCCCCAAAATCTCTAGCTGAAGTGATCTATTTCTTATGTACGCAGGGGGCAAAGGACATTCATGGAGCTTCTATCCCGGTCTATGGAGCGTAAAATAAATGAATAACCAACCCTTGTCTATCGTTATCTTCGGAGCATCAGGTGATCTGACTAAACGGAAATTAATACCTGCGCTTTACAACCTCCATCAAAAAAAACGACTTCCGGATACCAGGGTCATCGCTACCAGCCGTTCAGATTTTTCCGATCAGGAATTCAGGGATCACCTCCTGGAAGGTCTGCGTAAATTCAGCCCGGATTCATACCAAGAGAAAAGTTGGGACGAGTTTTCAAAACAGATTTACTATCGCAGTGGTAATCTGACCGATGCCCAGGATTATCAGAGAATATCAGAAACTCTGACAGAATTGGAATCCAAACCTTCAAACCGATTGTATTATTTGTCTATCTCACCAGAGTTTTATCACGAAGCAGTTATCCAACTAGGAAAAAGCGGATTAGCTCGTCAGAAAAATAAGTTGAATTCTCCCTGGACCCATATCGTGGTTGAAAAACCATACGGAAGAGATCTTGAGACTGCAAAAGAGCTTAATGACACTATCCACCAAGTATTTACTGAAGACCAGGTCTACAGAATTGATCATTACCTTGGAAAAGAAACTGCTCAAAATATTTTGTTTTTCAGGTTCGCAAACACTATCTTTGAACCGATCTGGAACCGGAGATACGTGGATAATATTCAAATCACAGTTGCTGAGAGCCTTGATGTTGGTCACCGCGCTGGATACTATGACAAAGCAGGAATTCTGCGGGATATGTTCCAAAACCATCTCTTTCAATTGCTCTCTTTAGTTGCGATGGAAGCTCCTGCCTCCTTTGATGCTGACGCAATCCGGAATGAACGGGTTAAACTGCTCCGGTCGATCCGGCCCTTGGTTCAAAACGACTCTGTTGCTGGTCAATATGTTGGTTATTGTTCCGAAGATGGCGTGAATGAATATTCTAGAACTCCAACATATGCTGCCCTTAAATTGGTTATTGATAATTGGCGCTGGAAAGGTGTCCCATTCTATTTAAGATCTGGCAAATCACTCAAACGCAAAGCGACAGAGATCACAATAGAGTTTCAAAAACCTCCCCATTTAATGTTTGGCATGTCAGATCTGGATGAGATTACTCCAAACATACTATCGATCTGCATTGAACCTGATGAGGGGATCCACCTTAAATTCCAGGCCAAAGAACCAGACTCAGAACAAAATATGCGGGCAGTAGACATGGAGTTTCATTACGAGAAATTCTTTGGAGGAGTAAAACTTCCAGAGAGCCTATGAGAGACTACTCAGTGAAGCCATCGAAGGTGACCCATCCCTGTTTACACGGAGTGATGCAATTGAAACCGCCTGGTCGATCATCGATCCATTGATTCAAGCCTGGGAAGATAAGTCTTCAGCTGACCTTGCGGTTTATGATCCAGGATCCTGGGGTCCGAGGGAAGCCGAAGAATTACTTGATAGGGACGGCCATTTTTGGAGAATGAATTGCGGTTTGCACGAGGACTGCATCGAGCCAACTGCCTCCCGGGATTAATGTTCAACCAGATTATTTCTTACATACTTCATTGATTACCCGAAATAGGCAATCGCCCTGCATGATATAATCATTCCATCGGGGATGAAAGGTATCGACGGAAGAAACGACCCCGGACTGCGAGCCGAGAGGCGCCGTTCTCGTTAAATCAGCGCAAAACTTTAAGTGCCAACCGCACTGAATATGCTGCTCTTCCCCTCGCTGCATAAGCCTGAGTAAGACAGACGATTGCTTCGATGCAATCTCGTTCATCTCCTTCAATCTCCTGCTGGGGGAGCCTGAACGTCAGAAAGCAGGAGTGCGGCCAGGTGACGCCGCTAAACTGGCTCAAGAGGAACTTTCGGGTTCCAGCGGCTAACCAGTGGTGACTCTGGATAATTGTAGTCCTGCTGGTAAAACTAACAATTGTCTACGCTCGTAGATGTCCGAGTGGAAAAGTCTTTCGGACGCGGGTTCGATTCCCGCCATCTCCACCTCAATCACAAGCAGCTGCCCAACACTCTGGTAAGCTTCTCATTAACTAGGTAGATCGAACCACTCTCACAAATCTATTCCCTAGTTAATAGAATTACAGGCAAGAAATATCAGCTATAATCGGCAGTTACTAAGAATGGAATTGGATAGAAAATTGAGATTTTTGTTTATGTTATAATCGTACTATTATGGCAAATAATCAACAAGCAATCCGAGAAACGATCAGTCTAGATCTCCCCCCGGAAGAAGATACCAAGACACAGGAAACCCAATCAGCTGGCAAGAAAGCTTTGCTGATGATTGGTGCGTTGTTCATCGTGGGTTTGGTCATAGCGGGTTTGATACTGCTTCTCCAACCAGGAACTGATACTGGTCGGATCAGGGATATTTTTATTATTTTCATGGCTTTGGAATTTTTACTGATTGGCATTGTCATGATCATCCTTATCATCCAATTAGCTCGATTGACACTATTATTGCAGAACGAAATTTCTCCCATCTTAGCTTCGACGAACGAAACTGCCAACACGCTGAGAGGGACAACCGTATTCTTAAGCGAACATCTTGTTGAACCTGTCTTGAAAATGAACCAATACCTGGCAGGTTTAAACAGGATTGTTGGTTTCTTTAAAACTGAGAAAAAATAAAAACAGGATCTAATCCACCTAGGAGTGTGAACCATGTCTGATAACAGCAATTCATTTGGCGCCTTTATGTCAGGATTACTGCTTGGAGGTATAGCAGGAGCAGTAACTGCCTTATTATTAGCTCCTCAATCCGGGGAAGAGACCAGAAAGGTCATCATTGATAAATCCCTGGAGATTAAGGATAAAGCACTTGAAACCGTTGAAGATACCCGTGTCCGGGCTGAGAAAGCCGCCGAGGATGCCCGTATCGCAGCCCAAGAGTACAGCCAAAAAGTACAGGACCAAGCCAAGAACTTGCAGGAACAGGGTCGTGTAATTCTTGAGGAACAAAAGAAAAAAATTGAAAAAGTTGCCAAAGGCGGGAAAAAAGCTAGCGGGAAAGATGCTGCCTGAGTCTAATTTTGATTAGTATTGAGTAATAAAAAACCTGAAGGATCATCCTTCAGGTTTTTTTTATTCAGCTCGGTTGTTCAAACCGGCAATATTTCACCGATAGCGCTTGAGATATCTCCAGCCAGGACGGCCGCAGGATTACCTCTTTTCTTTTCAGCTTGTTTCCCAGCTTGACCGTGAACCCAGACACCTGCTGCTGCTGCATCAAAAGGTGACAAGCCCTGAGCTAACAATCCCACAATAATTCCAGCCAGCACATCTCCGCTTCCTGCCCGGGCCAGGGCTGGTTCAGCTCCCTGATAGATTCTTGTCCTTCCACCCGGATCAGCGATAACAGTGTGAGCCCCCTTTAATACTACAATTTGGTTCCACTCCCGGGAATATCTTTCTGCAATGCTGACCCTGTCAGCCTGGATTAGATTGATGGATAAACCTGTTAACGCTGCCATCTCACCAGGATGAGGAGTTAAGATTGTGCCCTCCGGGAGAGAATTGAGCCACCCTTCCAATCCCTTCGAAAGTCTAAGGCCGTCTGCATCAAGTACCATTGGTGGCAAAGACTTGGTTTGGAATAATCCATCCAGAAATTCGCCTGTCTCAATTTCAAGTCCAAGACCAGGACCAATCAAACAGGCAGACGGTCGTCCCAGGTTAGAGACAATCATGGGAACTGCTGAAGCTGATATAGCGCCATTGGCATCATCCAACTTGATCCAGGTAGCCTCTGGCAGGGAGCTGATAACTCCCTCATAAATTTCAGCTGGCACAGCAATAGTTACCAACCCAGCCCCGGAATGATAAGCTGCTTTACCCGCTAGAATTACGGCCCCCGGATATTTCACAGACCCCCCGATTATCAATGCTGTTCCGAATAATCCCTTGTGGCTATCCAATGGACGTTGCGGCATTACAGAGCGAACCCAATTGCGGGTGATGATTTCCCGCTGGATATTTGCTAGTTCTGGCAAATCTCGGGGCAACCCTATATCAACCACTTTTATTTCTCCCAGATAGCTATAGGCGGGAAATTCGAACAAACCTTTTTTTATCGCTGCCATAATCACTGTTAGATCTGCCGGAATGCAGGCTTGATCAACCTGACCAGTATTACAGTCAATCCCTGAAGGACAATCTACTGCTACAATGATAGGTTTCAGATCTGCAAATTCCAATCTGGACTTGATTTTAAGAAGCAATGCCCTCGTCGGGTCTCTCAAAGGCAGGGAAATACCGGTGCCGAAAACTCCATCCAGAAGCAGTGTAGGAGAGGTAATCTCCTGGTCGATCTCAGCAGTATCGGTATCACCAGACCACCAAGGGATCACGTTCCCACCCCCATCAATATATTTATGCAGTGCCGGATCTGCTTCAGGTCTTTTCCTGCATATCAAAGCTGTAGTTTTCCATCCCCAGGTTTGCAAATATTGCAGCGCTATCAGGGCATCACCACCGTTATTTCCCGAGCCAACCAGAGCAGCAATCACTCTGCCTGGATAAGTTCCGAACTTCGATTGGATCTCATCAGCCAAACCTTTCCCAGCAGCCTCCATCATGGCTTGATATGTATGACCAGCTGCATTGGCAGCTTTCTCAATTAAGATCATTTCTTCAATTGACACAAATTTCATCATTTTCCCGGGTTGGTTTTCAACTATTGTAACTAGTTTACCAGATAGATTTGCCGTGAATGGTTTTCGGCTATACTTGAATGAAACGGAGCACCGGTATGTTTAATAGCATTTATATTAAAGCTTTGGATGATTATCAAAGAGCGCGGCGCAACGCCTCGTTTCAAGAATTGTTGGCCCGATTGACGGGAAATCTAGATAATGCTTCATTATTATCCTATGAAGATATCCGGCGGCGTCTGCAAGCGGTAGAAAAGAGCCCGGAACATCTGGCAGACATCCCACTGGACTCGATTGTTGGATCTGTCGGCCGTTATGATGATTTTACTAAGAGATTCCTGCCAAAAAAATCGATCGACCAGACTCGTTGGGCCCGGGTTATGGCTGCGGCTCAAGGATTATCAGGCTTACCGGCCATCGATGTCTACCAAATTGGAGATGTATATTTTGTCAGAGATGGCAATCACAGGGTCTCTGTTGCCCGCCAAATGGGCGCAAGCAGTATCCAGGCACAAATAACGAATGTCAAGACAAAAGTTTCCTTGCCGCTTGATGTAACCCCTGATGAATTGATCATCAAAGAAGAATTGGTCAAGTTCCTGGATCTGACCCAGTTGGACTATACCGTCCCTGGAGCAGATCTAACCGCCACATCCCCAGGCGCGTATCCTACTTTACTGGAGCATATTTCTGTTCACAGATATTTTATGGGTATTGACCAGCAGCGTGACATCCCTTTAACAGAAGCATCTGAACATTGGTACAGAAAAATTTATCAACCTGTCATGGATATAATCAGACAGCGGGATTTACTGGCTGATTTTCCCAACAGGACCGGAGCTGATTTGTATCTCTGGGCTTCAGATCACCGCGCTTCCTTAACAGACATGATCGGATGGGATATCGGTTCTGAAGCCACATTAAGTGACCTCTCGGAGAAATCGGGCATCTTTAGACGACAATCTATCTTAACCGCATTCGCAAGATTCTTGAATAATATCATTCCCGGTACTGTCGATCCTGGTCCAGCGCCAGGTACCTGGCGAGAAAAATTAGCAAAGATTACAGTCCGAGAATCCTTATTTAAGGAGATAGTAGTTGCGGTGGATGACAGTCAAAATGCCTGGAATGCCCTTGAGATGGCGATTTTTATTGCTCAAGCGGAATCCAGCTCAATCCATGGAGTTCATATCCATCCTCGTCGAGATCATTCCAACCAAAATGAGCATGAGCATTTAAAATCAATATTCAATAATAAGTGCCTTGCCCTGGGAGTGACTGATTCAAATTTTAATGTAGTCAAGGGAGATATTTGGAAAATCCTCACAGACCAATCCAGGTTTGCAGACATCATGGTAATACCTCTTAACCATCCTCCAGGAACTCACCCCAACCAGCGCATAAGTTCTGGAATTACTACCATAATCCGGACCAGTCCAATTCCAGTTCTTACAGTGCCAGTTAAACCCCGCAAGATCCAAACAATAATCCTGGCCTACGATGGCAGCCCGAAGGCAAATGAAGCCATGTATATTGCTGCCTACCTTGGTACCCAGCAGGGAACCTCGATCAGGATTCTGACAAGCTCAGAAGGTGGATTAAATGCCCAGGAGATCCAGGCTGGCGCAAAAGCCTATCTAAATTCATATCCACTCAAAGCCCATTATCAAGTTACTGAAGAGGATCTCCCCCAGGCGATCACAAAGATAATGGAACTAGAAACAATTGACCTGGTCATCATGGGTGGTTATGGAGGACCAGCTTTCCTCCCAATCATGCTGGGCAGTGTAGTGAACGAAGTTCTGAGGGAAATACAGCTGCCAATCCTGATCTGTCGTTAATCATTTTTCCCCCTTAATCAGTGCTGAATTAACTCAATCACATTCTGTAACCTTTGATATATAAGTATTAATTACCAGGGTGTTTCCTACCCGGGTTTCTGTAATCTCATCCGGCCTGTAAGTATGAATGTGGCCATGGAAATGGTATTTGGGTTGAAATACATTAATTAACCAGCGGAAGGCTTTTATACCCTGGTGAGTCCAATCCTCACCTTCATGGATTCCTGCGGGAGGTGAATGAGTTACGAAAATATCCAGATACTTTCCGAACACGAGTTTATTAAGCAATAAGCCGGGTACGAGGGAAAAGACATGAGACCACATCACACTTTGGGAATACTGATAGGGAGATTTGTTATTATACTGAATACTCCCTTCAACACCGGTTACTATCAATCCATCTCTCCTGATCAAGCGCCGATGTAAGTTCTCAGCACCCAGAGGATAAGTTCTGGTTTCTCCAGGATTATATTCCTCAATCAGATCATGGTTTCCGTGGATAAAATAAAGAGGGCGGTTTAAGATTGTAATTATGTACTCAAGATACAGGTACGATAAATCACCGCAAGAGATCACTAAGTCGATATCTTTATAACGTTCTTTAAGGTTATCACTATAAATCCTGGGATCAATCTGGTCACTTACAGATAAAATTTTCATAGGCCTATATTTTCCTGGTTGGTTCCGTACATTTTACTACATGCATGGATTCAGATTCCTGTTGGCTGACGGCGCAGCAGCGCCTGCTAAAGCAATCCCCGGTGTTACCTTGAGAAGATTAGTGAGCAATCGCTAAAAGGAATGGAGTGAGAGGAATAACATCTTACTGTTTTCACTGTAGTTTTTAGTTTTATGTATGATCAATTTTGTATAAAAATGTCCGCTTATCAGCTCCAATGCCGGTGAAATTTGAGCTAGTCCTCTATGGTATAATTCCCCCCAGTTCAGATTTTTGATTAACTTTATATCGATCATGAATGAGGAAAATATGAAGCCTATCCTTGAACTAAAAGGTATCACCAAGAGTTTTCCAGGCGTCTTAGCGAATGATAAAATCGATCTCACCCTCAATAAAGGTGAGATTCATGCGTTATTGGGAGAGAATGGAGCCGGAAAATCTACGTTGATGAATATCCTCTATGGACTATACGATCCTGACGAGGGGGATATTTATGTAAATGGCGAAAAAATAGCCGTCAGTTCTCCCCGAGATGCGATTGCCAGCGGCATTGGCATGGTCCATCAGCATTTTATGCTGATCCCGGTATTTACGGTCACTGAAAACGTCATGCTGGGAGATGAGACAACGCGGTTTGGTGGTTTTCTTGATCGAAAATCTCCAGCAAAACGGATCCGGGAAATTTCAGACGAATACAGCCTGGAGGTAAATCCGAATTCATATGTCAGGGATTTGCCTGTTGGTGTTCAGCAGCGAGTAGAAATTATCAAGCTGCTTTATAGAGAGGCTGATATCCTGATCCTTGATGAACCGACTGCAGTATTGACACCCCAGGAAGTAGATGAATTGTTTACCATCATGCGGTCTCTGGTAAAAAGTGGAAAATCAATCATATTCATTACTCACAAATTACGCGAGGTACTAACATTTGCAGACCGCATCACGGTCATCAGGGGCGGAAAAGTTGTTGGAACAACCACACCCCGGGAGGCTGATCAGAACCAGCTGGCAGCCATGATGGTCGGAAGAGAAGTCTCTCTAGAAGTCAATAAAAAACCAGCTGTGATCAATGAAAATATTCTTGAAGTAGAAGACCTGGTAGTCTTGGATGACCTGGAGCAAGTAGCTGTAAATAAGGTGAGTTTTGACGTTCGCGGGGGCGAGATACTGGGTCTCGCTGGAGTCCAGGGCAATGGTCAAACTGAATTAGTGAAAGCTATTACCGGGTTAAGTCATCCCGTGGAGGGAAAACTATCCCTGCTGGGCGAGGATATTAGCAGGGCTACTCCCAGGACGATAACTGAGATTGGGTCTGCCCATATTCCAGAAGACCGGCAGCGTGATGGATTGGTTCTGACCGCAACAATTGCCGATAATTTTGTCCTGAATACATATTACCTGTCTCCCTTCGCAAAGAATGTCGTGATCCAGGCAGATCAGGTCCTTGAGAATGCAAAAACACTAATTGATAACTTCGATGTCCGTACTCCCAGTCCACTCATACCCGTCGGATCACTTTCAGGCGGAAACCAGCAAAAAGTTATCGTCGGAAGAGAATTTTCCCGACCCATAAAATTCCTGGTGGCTTCTCAACCAACAAGAGGTCTTGATGTGGGATCGATTGAATACATCCACAGCCGTTTGCTGGAAAAACGTGAAGATGGTTGTGCGATTTTACTTGTATCCACAGAGCTGGATGAAATCCTGAAGCTTTCGGACAGGATAGCTGTGATGTTTGGTGGAGAAATCATTGCCATAGTGGATGGAGAGAAGGCAACTAAAGAAGGGATCGGCTTGTTAATGGCAGGTGTTGTTGAAGCTTAAGCTCAAGCCGGGGTAATTTAGTAGATCTTCAAACAAGGAGAAGATCAATGAGTGACAATGAGAAAAAAATAACAACCAAACCCAAGGATGCCGGTAAAATATTTCTAGATGAGGTTTCTAAGAGTCCGCTGACTGTTACAATCCTGGCTATCTTTTCTGGATTGATCCTTGGTGGTCTGCTGGTTGCGATGACTACGGAAGAAGTTTATCAGGCGTTTGATGTGTCATTCTGGCAGGGAATCAAATCTGCAGCAAGTGCGGCCTGGGCAACTTATGAAGCTTTATTTTTCGGATCAGTCGGCAATCCCACAAAAATTATCGAAGCACTCAGAAGTGGAGAGGCAGAAGCGATCCGGAGGGCATTTAACCCCTTCTTCGAGAGCCTGGTAGTATCAACTCCCTATATCTTTGCTGGATTGTCTGTTGCCCTGGGATTCCGCGTTGGATTGTTCAATATCGGCGCCGAAGGTCAGCTGTTCATAGGTGCCGCGACAACTGTCACTGCCGCGATTTTCCTGAAAAACCTTCCCCCAATTGTTCACATTCCGATCTCCCTCTTAGCCGGTTTTATCGGAGGCGGAATCTGGGGCTTCATCCCGGGTTGGCTGAAAGCAAAAACCGGGGGTCACGAGGTGATCAACACCATCATGATGAACTACATCGCCTTCCGCCTCAGTGAGTA
This sequence comes from uncultured Chloroflexia bacterium, assembly GCA_963751575.1. Taxonomy (GTDB): domain Bacteria; phylum Chloroflexota; class Anaerolineae; order Anaerolineales; family UBA11858; genus B10-G9. Next base: position 1,530,334 of record CAVVUX010000002.1, read on the forward strand.
TTTGCTGCGCGGCCCCCTAAAAAATCCTGAGGGGTTTACTCCGGTTAGCGCTGGGATTGAGGAATCTGCTAAATTATACCGTTTCTTTGAATCTCCCATCCGTTTCCATATCGGGTTCTTTATCGCACTCTTCGTCGCTTTCTTGGTCTACTGGTTTTTGTTCAAAACCACCTGGGGATTTACTCTTCGAACCGTGGGGGCAAATCCAAGAGCGGCAAAATATGCCGGTATGAATATTGTCAGAAGCACTGTTTTAGCAATGTTTCTCTCGGGAGGTCTGGCGGGGTTAGCAGGAGCGAATGAAGTCCTGGGAGTAAATCATAACCTTGCCCTGGCTTTTGCTTCTGGATACGGGTTTGATGCCATTGCCCTGGCGTTGTTGGGCAAAAGCAACCCGATCGGAGTCGTGCTGTCCGCGATCTTGTTTGGCTTCCTGAGGAATGGCGCGATCCAGATGCAGCTTTCAGCGGGTATACCGATTGATATTATCTCAATTCTCCAAGCATTCATACTAGCCTTCATAGCAGCTCCGGCAATTATCCGGACAGTCTACAGGTTAAAAGAGCCTGAGATGGATATAGATGCCGTGACCTTACGCGGTTGGGGAGGAAATTAACCATGACAACGAATACAACTACTGATAAGAAGATTGAACATATATCTCCAACCCGTCGGCGCACAATGGGGATCGTGTTTCTGGTCTTCGCAGCGTTGATCTGGTTTTTGTTTTCCCAAACTACCGAACCAGGTTTAGAAACGACCTTCAAGATGGTCCCCGGTGGTTCAGAACAAAATATACCAGATTGGATCTTCGCCAGTTTGCCCATGCTCAATATCCTGGCAGGTATGAGTCTTGTTGCTGGTGGCTACCAGTTGGCGCGCGGATTTAAGAAACGCACCAATCTGGTCCTTGGCCTGGTTGCGGGTATGTTCATTCTTGCTTTCTTGACCTGGGCAACCGCTGATGGCAGCCTCAACCTGGCTGGTTTGCTCCGCAGCGCATTGGTAAAAGCCGTTCCTCTCACAATCGGTGCCCTCTCCGGCATTTTGTGTGAACGATCAGGTGTGGTGAATATTGCCATTGAAGGTATGATGTTAACCGGTGCATTTGTAAGTGCCCTGGTTGGCAGTCTGACCAATATCTGGATTGGTTTATTTGCTGCAATTTTAGCAGGGGGACTGCTGGCTGCTGTCCTCGCTGTACTTTCAATCAAATACAAAACTGATCAGATCATTGCTGGAACAATGATCAATATTTTCGCAACGGGCATCACATCGTTCCTTGTCAGCTCGTTTTTTACAGGTTTACCAGGAACTAAATGACCCGGGAAGGTTTCCGACGATCGAAATACCGATCTTAGTCAGATATTCCATTTATTGGCCCCATTTTCTTCCAGCACAATATGTTTGTTTATGCAGTATTTGTTTTCCTGATCGTGATCACGGTCGGTCTCTACTATACACGCTGGGGCTTAAGAACCCGATCGGTTGGAGAACATCCCAAAGCTGCGGATACCCTCGGTATCAATGTTTTCCGGACCCGTTACTTATCTGTGATCCTGGGTGGATTTATGGCTGGTTTTGGTGGAGCCTATTTCACCCTTGGTTCAGTGGGAAGATTCGACGAATTAATGACAGCAGGTCGAGGATTCATTGGCCTGGCTGCAATGATTTTCGGAAACTGGAATCCCCTTGGATCCTTTAGTGCTGGTTTGTTGTTCGGCTTCTTTGATGCCTTGGCTTCAAAGTTGGCAATCTTAAAAGTACCGATCCCATCAGAAGTTATGTTAATGTTCCCCTATCTGGCTACCATGATTATCCTTGCCGGTGTAGTCGGCCGAGGACAAATGCCTGCGGCTGATGGACAGCCTTACGAAAAAGAATAACCTAACAGAAATAAAAAAGAGCGCTTGAAAGCGCTCTTTTTTTATTTCTTTTCTGCCTGCTAAGAATTTAGGGGGTACTGTCCAAATTCTTCGACAGCATCAACCATTGCCAGGACATTTTCTGCTGGGACATCATTCATTATTGTGTGGACTGATGCAACCAGATAACCGCCGTTCTCACCCAAAAGATTAATTACCCTTCTTACTTCCTGGCGTACTTCTTCTTGCGTTCCTGCTGGCAAAACCCGATGTGTGTCAATTCCACCACAAAAAACAATATTCTTGCCAAATTCTTTTTTCAGCATTGCCAGATCTGCCATTTTACCTGCGGAAGTCTGGATCGGATTCAGGATATCAATTCCCATCTCAATGAAATCCGGGATGAGGGGAACCACATCACCATCTGTATGAAAGAACACTTTCGCTTTAGTTCGTTGTTTGATAAAGTCTATAAAATCAGCGTGAATTGGTTTAACGATTTCGCGGTACATCGCTGGTGACATTAATAAGCTCTCCTGGGTCCCGAGATCATCACCGATTTTGATCATATCAACGTTATCTCCCAACTCTGCCAGGAAGGGTCCCATCAATTCTTTACAATACGTGGCTGTTTTCTTTAATAGCGCGATCGCAAAATCAGGATTTATAGCAAGGTTCAACAAGAATACATCCATACCTTGCATCGCAAATGCCCTTTCGAGGGGAAATAACAGCCAGGGAGTTGCCATAATCGCGGACTGGTTTTTTGCAGCCAGATCAGCAGCAGCAGCTTTGACATGACCTATTCTAGAAGGATCACTCATATCCGGCCAACCAGGATATGCTTCCAGATCGTCTATGGATGTGGCATCAGCTAATGGATGAACCCCTGGAAACCATTCTCCTGGTTCGATTTCTTTCTGCCCACTGCCCCAACTGTCAATGAAGGGAGAATGCGGCTCCCGGGTCCTGTTTCTCTCCAGCGTTTTCGCTGGATGGATATCCCAAACCCCCCGAACATCACAATGCAAGCGGTCCAATGTTTTCTCATCAATTTTTGCAGTCCCTAATTCCGGCCAATCATAGATATACTCATCTGGAGCATTAATCCCTGCGAGAGCCTTTATGCTTTGATAGGTATTCATTTTTATTCCGGTAGCATTGCTGACACCAATAATGATCGGTACCCGATCTGGGATTTCATGATTTAGTACTGCCAGCACCCGTTCCCTCGATGTCATTGCCATTTGCGTTCTCCCATTAAGCTTGAATTATGATTATATAGAAGTCTATCATACCGGAACAATTGCCGAGGTTAAGCTCTAAAACCGGCCCAGGCAACCATTTTTTGAACTTGATTTGAACTTGATACCTAACAATTCTGTTAAGCCTTCCTAGTTCACTCGTACAGGAAAATACCAACCTGTTGACGATATAATAAGACTAATTCTTGGCCAGATAATATTCAGATCCAGGGTAAGCTGGAAGGTGGATGTCGATTGACCATCTGGTTTGCGTATTGCAGACAACTATTATGATCAAACCCGAGTACGGCAAGGCAATTATATTTTTCCTGCTGCTCACTGTAGTATTGAGTGCCTGCGGCCAAGTTGCCACGTCTCAAAAATTTACCATTAACGGGACATCAACGAATACACCCTTTCACCAAAAATCTACATTTACACCGACCAAGGAACCACCTCCAACCCATACAGCAACAGATACTGCCACAATCACACAGACATTCACCCTTACATCTACAATCACCGAGACTTTTGAGCTCACTCAAACAGCAACGTTGGAAAAGTCAGCTCCTACGTTGACTACAGCTCCAAAAACCTCGACACCAAAAGCCCAAAACCAACCCAATTCCGAAAAACCTACCATTAAGGTCTCCATAACCACGAACTGCCGGACAGGACCAGGCATTTCCTATTCAAAACTGACTCCCCTTCAAGCAGGGAAATCTGCGTCATTGATCGGAAGGGATTTCAATTATTCATATTGGATCATTAAGGATCCTGGTAATTCTGGAAGAGATTGCTGGCTGTGGGGATATTATGCGTCTGCTTCTGGCAATACGAAAGACTTAAAGGTATATTCAAACCCCGCCCAGGACACCCCAAAATCTACCAGCACAGCGGCTCCAACAGCACAAAAGACCACACCAGCTGCCAGTAAAACACCTAAACCAACCCAGACACCAGAGCCCACACTCGCACCGAAAACTCCCTTGCCGACCAACACGCCAAATTTAACCCCGGCTACACATACCAATACACCTTTACCAGCGACCGATACGCCAATACCGAGTGAGACACCGATCCCAACTGATACGCCAATCCCAAGTGATACCCCCCTGCCCAGCAATACGCCAGAATCCTTGTTCTGTTCCTACACGTCACCACTGCCATCCGAAGAACAGCAAATCCTGGATTTAATCAACAATGCCAGAACATCCAGAGGATTATCACCACTTTATGGGAGCGACAGGCTTGTCTATGCAGCCAGAGATCACGGCACAGATATGACATGCCATGGTACATATAGCCACAACTCTACAGATGGGACCAGAGCCTGGGAACGAATAGGTCTAGTAATGAATGGTTCAAAAACCTGGTGTTACAGTCACTGCTGCTGCGGGGAGATCTTTTATGGTGGGAGTGCAAACCTTACTCCAGCGCATGCCTTTAATTGGTGGATGAATCATGAATCCCAGGATCCTAATTATGAAGACAATATTCATAAGAGAACAATCCTCGGCCAGTACTATAATCGAATCGGAGTTGGTGTTACCTACTACCAACATAATGGCGTGACTAGAAAATTCTACACTGTTGACTTTTTCAGGAGATAAACCCCAAGGAAAAATTGATGAAGATTGCTTTTCTTAATCCCCAGGGCAATTTTGACCGGGCGGACAGTTACTTGACGGAACATCCCGATTTTGGAGGTCAGCTGGTCTATGTCAAACAAGTTGCCCTGGCCTTGGGAGAATTAGGTCATCATGTTGATATTCTAACGCGCCAGATCAACGATCCCACCTGGCCTGAGTTTGCAGCTGTCCACGACACATATCCGAACTCAACAAATGTCCGCATCCTGCGTTTTCCAGCTGGTCCGGGGAAATTTTTACGAAAAGAATTACTCTGGCCTTACCTGACAAATGATTGGGTTCCAAATATCAGCAGATTTTATGAAGATGAAGGCAGATTCCCAGATATTTTCTCAGCCCATTACGCTGATGGTGGAATATGCGGTGTTCTCCTGGAAAATAATCTCGGGATACCTTTCTCATTTACAGCTCATTCCCTCGGCGCTCAAAAAATGGATAAACTAAAATTATCCACCGCAAACCTCCAGGAATTAGATGATTATTATTTTTTCAGGCGGAGGTTGAAAGCAGAAAGATTAGCAATGAATAGGTCCATAGTAAATATAACCAGCACTAATCAAGAACGTCTGACCCAATACAGGCACAACGTATACCGAGGTGCGATTGATTGGACTGACGAAAATAGGTTTGCGGTTATCCCACCCGGTGTTAATCTTGATATCTTTGACAGGAAATCGAGATCTGACGATGAAGATCAGGTGATTGAATATCTCGGAAAGAAACTTGCCCAGGATATAGCACCAGGGAGACTTAATTTACCCTGCATTGTAGCTGCAAGCCGCCTGGATCCAAAAAAGAATCTTCTCGGCCTGGTAGAGGCTTTTGCTGCCAACTCCTGACCTGCGACAAAATGCTAATCTAATCATCATTACCGGCAATCTGGCCGCTTCGCAAAATAAATCTAAAACCGCGGGTGGCGGTGAAAAAGCCATTTTGGACTCGATCTCAAAAATCATCAAGATCAAGCAATTAGCTGGGCAGGTCTCAATTTTCCCGGTCCACGGGCAATCAAGTCTCGGAGCTGCTTATCGATATTTTTCCAGGCAAGGCTCGGTTTTTGCCTTGACTGCTTTGTACGAACCCTTTGGATTGGCTCCCCTCGAAGCGATGGCCGCCGGATTACCGGCCGTGGTCACCAAAAATGGTGGTCCAAGCGAAAGTATGGTCCATCAAGGTCAGGACCTGGGAATTCTGATTGATCCAACCAACCTGGATGAAATCGGACAAGCGTTAAACAGGCTGATATCAAACCCCGAGTTGTGGACGAGATTTGCCGAGATTGGCTATCAACGGGTCAAATCCCATTATGTCTGGAAAGAAACAGCAGCAAGGTATGCAAACACCCTCGAGCAAGCTCAAAATAACCACCGCAGCTCCTCAGTCAAGCTGTCAATTCATCCCTATTTTATCAATTCGAGCCCTGAAAACGACCTCACGCTCGATGACCTGGCAGGCTTATATTTTGAGGAAGGCGATTTGGGATATACTTAATCCGCCCGAGATTAGAAATATCTAATCTGATTTATAATATGATTTAGGGCAAGCGACTGTAAGATTTGGATTTGAGGTTTTATGTCCTGGAAGATTTCTTTTATTTCTATCCATGGTGATCCACTAGCTCCACTGGGGGGACCCCATCACGGCGGACAGAATGTATATGTCAAAGAGCTATCTCGTTACCTTGGAGCGCTGGGTTTAACTATAGATGTTTATTCCCGTCGAGAGAACTCTGATCAAATGGATCAAGAGAAATATTCCCGCGGAACTCAAGTTATTAGAATACCCGTCGGACCTCCAGAGACCATTCAGAAAGAGAAGATCCTTAGCTTATTGATGGATATTGCCTCCTGGATTCCCACTCATCAGATCAAGAGCGGATTGAACTACCAGCTTATCCACAGTCATTATTATCTCAGCGGGGCTGTTGGTATCCATCTTAAAAACACCTGGGGGATACCCCTGGTGCACACGTTCCATTCCCTGGGGGCAATCAAGAGAGAATCACTCGGCGGACAGGATCAGAGCTCCGATGCCAGGATCCTGATCGAGGAAAAGCTTTGTAAGATTGCTGACAGGATCATCGCTACCAATCCACAGGAACGTGATGACCTGATCGAGTATTACCAAACCGACCCGGATAAGATCAAGGTAATTCCTTGTGGGGTTAATCTGGATCTGTTCACTCCCCTGCCCCAGGATCAATCCCGGAGTGATATCGCTTTCTCATCGGATGATTTTCTGATCACTTACGTCGGTCGACTTGAAGAAAGGAAAGGTATCAATACGCTGCTGGAAGCAATCTATCTTGTCAATGATCCCCGGATCCAGGCAGTAATTGTCGGCGGTCCACCCTCGGACAAACCATTTTTAAGCTGGCAGGACCTCGCAAAACCCCCTTTTGATAAATACGTATCATTGATAGACGAGTACAGTATTGAAAATCAAATTACATTCACTGGCGGAAAATCACAGGACGAACTACCCAAATATTACAGCGCAGCTGATATCACTGTCATACCATCCTATTACGAACCATTTGGCTTGACAGCCATTGAAGCCATGGCCTGCGGAAGCAGCGTAATAGCATCCAGGGTAGGCGGGTTACAATCTACTGTCATTGAGAATAAAGTAGGCACGTTTTTTGAACCGAGGAGTGCGCCTCAATTAGCAGAAAAAATCAAGATTGTCCTTGATCAGCCAAAAATGAACGAGGAATTGAAAAGAAATACCCGTCCGTACGTTGAAGAAAATTTTGGCTGGAAAACAGTATCCCGCTCAATTGCTGGTGTTTATCGTGACCTGATCCATGAATCCGAAGCCAAATCAACAGACCAGGCATAATGTTTCCTGGCAAGAACATTTATCTATTATCGAAAAAAACCAGCTGAAAATCCCGCAGCTGGTTTTTCTATTCTGGAAAGATTCCTCTTTTCTCTTTAGGGCCAAATACCTGATTGGAAATCTGTCAGACGCTGTTGGAGTATCTCGTTATCCATAACAATCGCAAAAACTTGAAAACCCTGGTATTCGTCCTGGATCCATCGACTTGAGCTGGTCTCCTCTTCTCCAGTGATGAGGGTTTCATAAATAATATCTTCTTTTGTATCAATTACCGCTGCCAAACAAATCATTTGACTGATATCAGCCGGACTCAGATCTGTTAAGACATATGACAATAATCTTGTAGATAGATCAGGAAGTTGTTTAATTCCATTTGGGGTCAACATTTTAAGAACCAGGGCTTTCAGAACCAGGTTCTGATTTTGAATTCGACCAAAATCTCCAATATCAATTCGTGCCCTAACAACCTGTTCAGCTTGTTTTCCATCTAGTAGGTGAGTTCCAGTATCCAGGTACAGTTTTGGCTGGTCAAAATGTTTAATGTAAATGGGTTCTGGAAAATAAACATTCACACCTCCCAGAGCATCGATAATTTCCTGGAAGGCATATATGTTCACGGACAGGTAATGATCGACCCCAAGACCATAGTTATGAAGTAAGTGTATGAGCTAACAAACCTGGTCCATAGCCAGATCCATTGTAAAGACCCATACCTTCAGTTCCATAAAAGTATGCCTGGTTGATTTTCCCCTGCGTTGCTTTGGGGTCAGTTGCCCCGGGAATATCTACCCACAAATCCCTTGGCAATGCTAATACTGTCACTTGTTTGGTTTGGAAATCCAAACGAACCACCCTGATCGAATCCGCCAGGCCGAATAAATATCCTGTTGAGTCTACCCCAGTGACAAGGATCGTCATCGAAAGATCATCTCCGCAAACAGGTTCAATTGTCGGGGCAAGATCATTCTGAGCAGTTTCGGTTGGGGTTACTTCATTTGTAGGAAGAGCTTCTGGTGTTTCCGGAAATATGTTTTGTGTCACAGTTGGCAGGTTTAAAGGTTCTCCAAGTGGTGTATCCCAGTTTAGGTAGGCATACCAGCCACCAGCATTTAACAATATCAATCCAACCAGGATGATTCCTAACTTGAGCGGGGATTGTCTTAACGATTCGAGCATAAATTATCCTGAATATGACTTGAATTCAACCTCGGGGTATCTTATCATAAAGGGCAATGACCGACAAGGAGACCAGATCTGACACTGGAATTTTGATTTATCGAGGAAAATCCATCAGAAATTCGTAACTATATTAGGCTAAATCAGGGCCAGATCCCCGCCTGGAAATCTAGTATCAGCGCCCTGATCTTATCTTCATCGCCTATCAATGCAGAAGTATATACATCTCGGGCCGGGTCGTAAACCATTTGCTGAACCATAGCCTCTTCAGGTATGGTGGAAAATTCCAGATCTTCCTTATAATCTAAGACCGCTGCCAAACAGATTAATTGGCTAATCTCCGCTGGGCTCAGGTCCGTTTGGACATTATTCTTCAATTGATCTATTAAGGGCTGGTATGGCAGTAATACCAGATGGTGAAAGAAGTTTAGCTGCTACGGCCTTTAATATGACTGTCTGATTATTAATCCTTCCCAGATCTCCGATTGTGATCCGGTGGCGGGCCAACATTTCTGCCTGCTTGCCAGTTAGGTGGTGAGATCCAGCTTTGAGGTAGATCTCTGGTTCGCCATTAACCTTTTTATAGACATCTCCAGCCAGGTAAACATCAATGCCACCCAGGGTATCAATAATCTTCCTAAAACTTGCCAGATTGACTGCCAGATACCGATCAGCTCGAAACCCGTAATTTTCCATAAGCGTCTCCGCCAGCAAACCTGAACCATAGCTGGAGTCACTGTAGTAACCCATTCCCTCTGTCCCATAAAAATAAGCTTGATTTAATTTTCCGACTGCGATTCCACTCGACTCGATTCCGGGGATAGTCACCCATAAATCCCTCGGAAAAGCGAGTATCGAAACTCCCGGATATTGAAAATCGACCCTGGCAACCCTGACTGCATCTGCTAAACCGTACAAATAGGTGCTGGATGCAATGCCGGCTACTTGGATATAAAGAGATGGTGGTCCCCCACACACAGGTTCTATTGTAGGAGTGAGAGTGTCCGTTGGAAATTCTGTTGCTATTAACTCGGGATTGGGTGTGCCAATCACCTGGATTGCCGATTGGGTCGCGGTTGGAAGATTCAGAGGAGAGCTAAGAGGTTGATTCCAAGTAATAATAATATAACCAACTCCGATCAGGACAGTTAAACCAGCCAAACTTAATATAATTATCTTAAAGATTTTTAGTTTATTATCTTTTTTTGGTGCCGGAGTCTGTTCCATATTCATACCCGATTTCCTCTCGTATATCTAGACGCCAGAATTATTAAATAGTTCCCTGGAATAGTGAGGGAATGTTTGGATCATACAGATGGCGCAATGTGCTTTTTGTGATTTCGTTTCAAAACCAATTTATATGTTAATTTCAAACCAAGAGGAATGAAGAGTGGCTGCAGAAAAACTAATTTCCAAAAATGCCGCCGCATCTGATCTCTATTAAATCGACTCAAAAAAGCTTTCACAGCAGGCGAGATACTTTTAATCAATAGTTGGTAGTCGAGCTCAGTCATATTATCCAGCATCTGCCGGATAAAAAGATGAGTATTCAATTCTTTCTCGATCTGTTGGAGGGCATTTTTATATGGTTGGTCATCTAAGATCGCTTTTACTGCTGCCGCCGCTCCGCCAAAACCAGATACCGTTCCCCCCACAGTAGTGACCTTGACTTGTCCGGCAGCTTCTCCAACCAATAAGACCCTGAGACTGCCAACTTCTTTTTCATGGAGCGAGGATTTTGAATGCATCGCAGCAATACCTGTTTGATAATTCAAGGCATTAAAATGATGATATTCCAAAAACCGATCCAATAAGTTTCGAATATCACTGCCTGGTGAAGATATCAACCCAACAACTGCTCTTTCAGACTGATCGGGGATCAGCCAATAAAAATATGGCGTGAATTCGGGATCAAACCAGACAGTCGTCTGATCGGTTTGATATCCTTCTGGCAGTTCTATTTCAGCCTGCAGTAGAGGTACATGATCGATTTGATCCAAACCCGAATTTGAACGAACCCGGCTGTTTACACCATCAGCCCCAATCAGGTTTCTGGTCGTAACACTTGTATCTAACTCCTCTAATTCGTATGACCAAATTCAATTCTGGACCGGAATGATCAAATCCTATAAATTCTCCACCAGAAATTATCTCCACCCCGGCTTTTTTTGCCAAGACTAGCATTTTGCTAATCAGCTGGGTCCTCTCGATCACAATATCAGGGGCTTTTAAAAGGACCTCGGTGCTGATATCCCCGGCCCGAACCAGGATCGAGCTGATCCTATGACGGATCAGGTCCTGGTCAAGGTCAGGAATATAATTGAATATATCGGGTGTAATTATGTATGTCCGTCTTCCAGGTGATATTTCCTGATCACGTTCAAAAAGAATTACTTTTTTTCCTTTTTTTGCCAGGAGTTCTGCAGCATATAATCCAGCCGTTGACGCACCTACCACTACAACATCATACATCTATATATCTCCATATTTAAATACAAACCGTGGTCTATTATAGTAGATAAATTTGAGAATATAAGGGGGAAGTGATCCAACTGCAATGATCAATAAATTACTTCAGCCACATAATCTATGGCATAAGGACAGACGGATTCAAATGCCAGAGCAAGATTATCCCAATTCAATATTCATGTTCTTGTCGGTTACATCATCAATTGCTTGAGCCAGGCAACCTGATCCAGCATGATAATTGGCCAGAGTGATCTTCCACAGGTCTTGATAACTGAGGATCTCACCCGGGATTCTGTCCACTTCATTTCTTATGCATCTGTCCAACCTGGGAACAATTGCCAAGGACTGTTTCAGCGAAGAGCGAAACACTGACTTGAGCCTGTGCTGGATCCAATCTTAGATCCTTTCCTGGCAGATCGATCTCCAGTTCTGATAAAAAAGCGCCTCTCAGCATTACCTTGTTCCAGTCGTCCAGGCTGGAATATCCCTGGGCACAGACATCTTTGTCCAATACCAAGGGACAAAATTGCTGATAGAAACTGTTATTCCAAAACAGGGTTGTATCAGCTCCTAGTTCATTAATATGACCCGGGCCGTATTCATCATACATATGTTTCATGGTTTCAGGCCAGAATTGGGATTCTTTTGCGAAGATTCGTTTTAATAGCTGGGAAGGGATCCCCGTATCCTGGGAAGTTGTGATAATAAAATCATCGAATGTGTTTTGCCAAAGATTGACTGCCGCCCGGGATTTATCCAAACCACAAGGAGAAGCGTACCCGTTTGGCAGCAATCCATAATAACTGCATTGCGTGGTATCAACATATCCTCTTTTGATCAACTGCCCTGCCAAGAATGTATAAGGTAGATTTGTCTCTAATAACCGGGACTGTTGAGGATTGGATAACCAGTCTGGTGGCGTACCAAGAGGAGGAAATGATTCCCAGATCAAAGCACAACCAGTCATGGTATTAAACTCATTCAAACTGCTGACTACATCAACTCGCCATCCTGAAATAAACGGGATTTCGTTTACGCTCTCCGCTACCCTAATTTTCCCATTGTAGTGCTCTGTACTGTCCCCAAAACTCGAAAGAGCCCAGAACTCAAGTGACACGCCATTTTCTTCTGTTACTTCTAGCGGAAGTTCACAAGTATTCCCGAAACACAGAAATGGAATCTCATTCAGCGTTCCCTGGATACTATGAATCGATTCATTGGGCAGTGGATCATTGGCATTGATCATAAGAGAAGGAATTTCAGCACAAAGTCCTGTGCTCTTGACCGATATACAATCCTTGACATCTACCCAGACCCGGGGAGATGGAAGCTCAATTTCCATGATTTCTGTTATTGTCTGCGATCGAGCTGGATATATGTACAGACCTGAACACGCAGCTGATTGATAGCTTTCAGATTTTAAACACGGATCAGAGTCCATCCAGATTTCAAAGATCTTTTCACCACACTGATTATAGATATCACTCGCAGCCGGCATTTGATCATGATCGATGTACAAAGTACATGCCTTCGTGCCATCCTGCCAATAGATCAACCACCATTCGTATTCTGTATAAACTACCTCAATGACTTTAAACCGTGGCGGATCACCTTCAGCTTTTACTACCCGCGGCTGATCCAGGGCAACAAGAAGGGAAAGTAAGAGCCATACTAAATAAATTCTATTATGGGCAGGTTTTAGCATATTAAATATCTGGTGTAATTGAGCTCATTATAAATGAAAACAAACTACCTAAACAATACTTACAAAAAATTATCTGCAACCCAAAAAACGACCTCCAGATAATCTAGGCCGTTTTTGGGCAAGCTTTTATTTTGAAAATAGTCTTTGGATCTGTTTAGGTAATTTTCCTTATTTTCTCTTTTTCCTCCTGAAATAAAGAAATATTCCAAATATAGGAAGTTTCAGGAAAAAACCTGATCTGATGATGTAATTGATAAATCGATATAACCAGGATTCCAGAGGCATGTCTCCCAGATTAAGTTTTGCATCTCCCTGAATGCCTGTCAGATATGGAGATGGATTAGACCCATTATGCTCCCAGACCAGATCGAATGAAAAAGGTTCCAGCATTAATACCTGGAAATTGAATTTTACAACCTGCGACTCTCCTGGAGCTACTTCAAAAGGCAGCGCCGGATCGATCAAAACTTCCCGCAGGTTTTCAATGTTCTCGATCAAAATATTTTCTACAACCAACGGAGTGGCATCAGTATCATTTTTGATCACATAGGTGACCTCAACAAATCTGAAGAAGTCATGGACACCAACATAATCAACGGTACCGTCAAAAATTGTGACACCCTCAGGGCGATTTACTATCAAAACCGGACTCAATACCTGCCATTTAACTTGATATGGTTCGGTCAATTCTGCATCAGGAGTTCCAACAAGCGGGCAGCCAGTGCCTGCTTGATATTTTGCCCTGATCAGATAATCATGACTCCCACTTGATGTTTCTTCCCAGGAGAACTCTGCTGATTGAACGGATAAATCTCCTTCAGAGACGGTTAGACAGACAGGGTCTGCTACAAGTTCTGAATTTTGATCTTCCAGGCTGAGCTCCAGCACTCCAGGAGCTGGGGGATTCAATTCAGATACAACCTGGATTTGATAAGTCTCATTCACTAAAGAACTTCCTGGAGATTGCGGTTCAGATCCAAGAGATACTATTGGATTATTCAACAAAACACCATTCCCCGTGAATCCAATCCTGAAAGGAGAGGGATTTGTGGCATCATGGTTGATCTCCAGGTCAAATCCAAACAAACCTTGTTTTGAAACCAGGAATGAAACGATTAACTCACGCTGATCTTCTGGACCAAGGGTGATTGGTCCTGAAAGATTGGTATTGACCTGGTGAAGATTTACTAGATTCTCAATTTCAACAGAGCTCAACTGCAAATCACTGGTTGTTGATGTATTGAATACCGTGAATACCAGCTCAACTTCCTGGTAGAACTGTTTCTGTCCCAGCTCAATGCTTTGCCCTTGAGAGGTGAGAACACCCGCCTGATCACGAATTTCAAGGACTGGTTGATCTTCTTGCCAGTTAACTTTGTAAGTCTGCGAAAGATCATCTTCACTGCTGCCAGCAATCGGGCAATTTGCCTGGGACCGGTATTGGGTCAAGATGGTGTACTCCCGGGTTCCAGGTACCGATCTGGTCCAATTGAGATTAAAAGTTCTGGCCTGATTAAGGTTGTTATTCAAAACCAGACAAACCTTGTCACTGATCAGATTCGTTCCTTCTTCAATCACGCTCACCTGAAGGGATCCTGTTTCAGGTGCATCGATCCCTACATCCACCCTGAGACTAAAGGGGGTACCGATTAGCGAGCTACCTGGAGAAGCAGGCAGCGGAACTACAAATTTAATTGGATTTGCACTCATCACCCCACTGCCCTGGAAGCTTAATTGATAAGGAGTGGGATTACTCGCTTGATGATCTATCACAATATCAAACGAAAAATTACCGGTGTTATCCACCAAGAAAGAAATTTCTAAACCAATCGACTCGTCCGGACCAATCTGCACCTCGCCTGATGGACTCAGGGTCACCTGGCTCAAATTTGATAGATTATCAACATCCAAGCCCAAAATTGTAAGTGTATTTGTTCTGGAAGTATTATGCAGCTTATATTCAAAAGTTACAGTTTGATCATATTCAAACTGGCCAAGAATATGTGTTCCTCCAGCCGGCATTAGATTTCCATCTAAATCTACTATTTCCAGGACCGGATTCTCTTCCTGCCATTCAACCTGGTACGAGACGGAAAATTCTGATGTTGAGGTTTCACCTTGCTGGCAATCCTCTCCGACATAATAGTAAGCTTGAATTGTATAGTCTTTGTTTCCAGCAGTGGTCTCAACCCATGAGAGATCTGCTGTTTTGATGATTGGGTCAGCACCAGCAATTTCCAAACATTCCGACTCATCGAGAACATTTTCTTCCTGGTCTACCAACCGTACTTTCAGGGCACCCGAGGCAGGTGGAGTCAAGCTTACATCAACCTCGACAGTGTGGCTGTCTCCTATCAGGTTCTCTCCCGGAGAGACGGGTACAGTACTGATCGATTGGATTGGATTCTCAGATAAGATTCCGGTACCCTGCATAGAAAAAGTGAATGGTGAATGATTGGACCCGGTGTGATCAAGCGAAGCAAGCAAAGAAAAAGCTCCCATTGCCTCTATTTCAAAACTGATTGTGATATTTTTTTGTTCTCCGGGATTAACAGTAAATGGTCCTTGTAAATCTACTTGAGGTCCAAAAACATTTACAAGGTTCCCGAATTGGATTCCGGATACTTCAATTGAACTCGAGTCTGAGGAATTGACGATCAGGTAATTGCGAACCATTAACTGAAACGCAGCCTGGTCACCCAGATCAACAAATCCGCCATTGTCTATCGCATTGAATTCTGAGTCCTGTAATTCCAATGCAGGATTATCTTCCAACCACTCAATTTGATAAGCTTGAGATAGATCATCGGCCTGGACATCAGCAATGGAACAGGTCCCCAATGGTCGATATCTGGCCCAAATTGTATAGCCCTGCAGACCAGGATCAACCTCGAGGATCGAATATTCGAATAAATAAGTATCCAATCCAGCTTCTAATACTTCCAGACATAAATCAGCTGAGATGGTATCTCCGTTAGTATCCAACAGGCTGACACCAACCACTCCGGAGGCAGGTGCGTCAAGATCGAGTTCAATCTGCAATTGATATGGATCATCAATCTGACCCGCACCAGGTGTTGCAGGATTAGTGCTGATGCTTTGAAGCGGATTGCTCGATAATCTGGCTGTGCCCTCAATGGTCAGATTGAACGGGGAGGGATTAATGGCATTATGTTCAATCGCTATATCAAACGAAAGAGGCCCTGTTGTCAAAATATCCAGACTTAAACTGACAGGAATTGTTTCTCCTGGCTCAACTGTATAAGGAATTCCAGGAGTAACCAGCAGATCAGTTACATTTTCCAGGTTTTGAAAAACCACGCTGGAAACATTGAAATCCTGTGTTTGTGATGGATTAGTAATTTCAAATTCCAGGATGATTGTCTGGAAAGGTTCCAGCTCGCCTAGATCTATTGTGGTGCCGGATAGAAGCGGGTTTCCTAGCTCATCCGTGATTTCGAGACGAGGATTGTCATCTGTCCAAGATACAACATAAAGCTGATCAAGGTCATGAGCATGCTGGTCCACGATTGGACAAGTTCCAGCAATTCGATAGCGCCGAGAGATCTGATAGACGACTTCGCCAGATTCTGATCCAGTCAAGGATAATGAATAATTCTTGGTTGCCTGGTCATCATGGTTTACAGTTGAACAATCAAAATCCAAGACCTCGCCAGTCACCGGGTCATCCAGACTGATCTGGAATACGCCAGCCACTGTGGTATGGATTCCTGCAGTTCCTGTCAGCGTGAATACTGATCCTACATCACCACTCGCAGGCGAGGTTGGGTTCAACGTGAGCAATTGTATGGGGTTGTAGGTTGTGATCTTATAACGATCCTCAACCGGAGCTTCGCTACCGCGTTCAACAATCACTTTTGGGGTCTGATTGCCTATCTCCCGGTAAGTATATTCAGCAAGTTGAAGCTCATTTGTAACACCGAGGCATTGCTGGCCGACATCATCTTTGGCACATTCTCCAGCAGGAGGAACAGGTAATGAGCCACAAACACCAGCAACAAGACTGGGATCTGCCTCCAGGGAATCACAATCCCACCAGAATGCAAAATCGATCGGACCACTCGCATCGCCGTTCACATTCGCGGTGAGATCTGCGTAAAATGGAACTGGCTTGAGGTAAGCATTGCTTGAGAGTGAAACCCATAAGTTAGATGATGCATCATATTCCTGCAGACCTGCTTCGACTCCATTAAAGATATTCAAATCTATATTTGTATCAATCCCATCAACAAAACCCGCATTATTACCACAACCTCCCGGGCCATAGTACTGCCAGAAAGCCCAATCGCGCCATTTTCCTGTCGGTGGAATAGAATATGTTGGTTCAGGTTCACAGGACCAGTAAGCGATCCAAATATCATAGTCTGTGACTGGATCTGTTAAGAAAGTTATTGACGTAATTTAAATTCGTGTAGAGCAGGGGTTCAATACCTGTTCTGTTCTTGACTGTTTGCATCCACTCCAGAACCCAATTGGAGAGAGCAACCTTGCCAAGGGATGTCCCGGTTTCAAGATCGAGGACCGGCCTCAAGAACCCGCTGTTGAGATAATCTCCCGCGACGCTCAAAAAATAGTTAGCTTCCTCTGCCCCGCTATTGCCCAGATCCGGGCGGGCAAAGTGGTAAACCCCCATCTGAACTCCAACCTCGGTACCTCTGTCCATATTATAGAAGAACTTGCTATCTGTCCAACCAACCCCTTCTGTGCCTTTGGCGAAGGTAAAGACATATCCCTCGTTCGCAACCCTTCCCCATCTAATCGTACCCTGCCAATGGGAAACATCCAGGCCATCAACATGTACTGAGGGGCTCTTGGCGACAGCTCTGCTCAATAATTTCTGTTCTGGATACGATATGGACGGAAATGTTGGTTCGATATCAAGCAGACTGAATGTATTTACGACCTGGTCTAGCTCAGCGATTACCGCTGCCTGGTCAAATTGGGTGATTTTTTGATCAACTATCGTGTCCAAATTCCGGTAATGAATCAGCTGGGTCAGTTCATAACAAGCGCTTTTAGCAAATGTCCGGTAGCTGATCCGTTGATAGAACTCCCCCATAACTCCCTCAATTACCTCATCTTTAGTAAAAGCAACACCGTTGATATCAATTTCGATCAGGGAATCCCTAAACTGATTAGGTGTTTGATAAATACTTCCCTGCTTAAATGACAAACATTGATCTGCCTTGTCCTGACCTTCGATGACATGGATCAGGATAGATGCATCGATCAGATTTGTATCCTGGTAGAAGTCTGGATTGTCGATCCGGAACTGCCAAACGGGAGCTTCGGGAGCAAGGCCAACTCCAGAATTAACTGCATCCTGATTCAGGATAGACTTCTGGACAACTTGTTTTGGGAATTGAATTTCGAAAGCATAGCCCTCATTCCTGAACACATCCCAACCGCTTTGAGCGAGAACCGTGAGTTCACCAAATCCTTCCTGGAGGATTTCGATCTCACTTAGCTCGTTCTGCGGGATAAAGATATCTTCCTCAACTGGTTGAGTTATCTCACCCAGCCTGGCAAATACTGTGGTGGATGGTCCGACTGCCGCCTCAAGCAGGACAACGGTGACCGCCAAACAGACACAGATCAGCAGGAATAAGAGTATTTTATCTAGTTTAAACATAGCAGCAGCCTTTACTTAAGGGTAAATCGCATAGTTGATTGGTGAACATGCTAATTTCATGCCCCTTATAGTGCAATATTCATACCAAAGAGAGTCTAGAGAGACATCAGGGTCAAGGGATTGGCAAAGCCCGGACATCCCTGATCAGCAGGGAATGAATTCCCAGAGGGACATCCAGCACAAACAGCTGGATATCCAGGCGTCAACCTGCGTTGACGCTGAATAGATCTAGCGAAACAGAATCGGCAGAGATGATGAACAGGGAACGATATGGGAAAGTAAATCATAACGTCCCCGCAGGGGGACGTTCGGCAAAGCCCTGCTGAGGACTTCAGTCCCTGATCAGCTCAGGGATTAAAATCCCCAGAGGGGACATCCAGCACTAGCAGCTGGATTTCCAGGCGTCAACCTGCGTTGACGCTGAATAAATCTAGCTAAACAGTATCGGCATAGATGATGAACAGGGATCGATATAGGGAAAGTAAATCATAACGTCCCCGCAGGGGGACGTTCGGCAAAGCCCTGCTGAGGACTTCAGTCCATCATAAGCTCAGGGAATGAATTCCCCAGAGGGGACATCAAGCACAAACAGCTGGATTTCCAGGCGTCAACCTGCGTTGACTTCTCCTGGTTATTGAATTTATTCAATTTTGGTGCTAAAAAGACAATAAGGGGAAAATGATGGGTAACAGGAGATTGAATTTGTATCTTCATCTAGTATGGGGGACTTGGGATGGAAATCCCTGGATAATACCAAGAATAGAACGCTCTGTTTATCGCTGCATTGTGAACCAAATCAAGCAGCTTGGCTGTGAAATTATTGCGATTAATGGTGTTGCGGATCATATCCATTTAGTTGTTAGATTAAAATCAACTGTTTCTGTTGCTTTGCTTGTAAAGAAAGCAAAAGGTGTCTCGGCGAGGTTCATTAATGAATTCCTTGATCTGGATGAGCATTTCAAATGGAGTGCTGGATATGGAGGATTTACTATTAGCCGATGGGATTTACCTAAGATAATAGATTATGTCAAAAAACAGAAAACTCACCATGATGATAGATCATTGAGTGCAGATTTAGAGCCAATGTAATATTTGATCAAAAACGTCCCCGCAGGGGGACGTTCGGCAAAGCCCTGCTGAGGACTTCAGTCCCGGATCAGCCCAGGGATTAAAATCCCCAGAGGGGACATCAAGCACAAACAGCTGGATTTCCAGGCGTCAACCTGCGTTGACTTTGAAGAGACCTAATTAAAGAGTAATAGACAAAAATGTTGAATAGGAAATGATACAGAGAAAGTAAATTAATACGTTCCCCGCAGGGGGACGTTTGGCAAAGCCCTGCTGAGGACTTCAGTCCCTGATCAGCTCAGGGATTAAAATCCCCAGAGGGGACATCCAGCACAAGCAGCTGGATTTCCAGGCGTCAACCTGCGTTGACGCTGAATAGATCTAGCGAAACAGTATCGGCAGAGATGATTAACAGGGATCGATATAGGGAAAGTAAATTATAACGTCCCCGCAGGGGGACGTTCGGCAAAGCCCTACTGAGGACTTCAGTCCCTCATAAGCTCAGGGAATGAATTCCCCAGAGGGGACATCCAGCACAAACAGCTGGATTTCCAGGCGTCAACCTGCGTTGACTTTGAAGAGATCTAGTTAAATAGAATAGACAAAAATGATGAATAGGGAATGATACAGGGAAAGTAAATTATATACGTCCCCGCAGGGGGACGTTTGGCATAGCCCAACTGCGGACTTCAGTCCCTGATCAGCTCAGGGATTAAAATCCCCAGAGGGGACATCCAGCACAAACAGCTGGATATCCAGGCGTCAACCTGCGTTGACGCTGAATAGATCTAGCTAAACAGAATAGGCAGAGATGATGAATAGGGATCGACATATGGGAAAGTAAATTAAAACGTCCCCGCAGGGGGACGTTTGGCAAAGCCCTGCTGAGGACTTCAGTCCATCATAAGCTCCACAAGTTCTCAGAAAATAAAAGAAGTATAATTCGGGAAGATAGTGAAATAAACCAATGGAACCTGAGGATGTGTGTCATTTGAAGATCTTGTTTTTAGCAGCCGAAGCAGCTCCCCTGGTTAAAATTGGCGGATTGGGTGATGTGGCTGGGTCACTGCCTGGAGCCATCAAAGCCCTCCCAGGAGCACCGGATATCCGGATAGCCCTTCCCTATTATCCTCACCTGAAGGAATTAAACCTCGCTCTAACACTCGTTTCCAATTTTGAGGTATCCAGCAGCCAAGGACCAATCCAGGCGGATCGTTTTCCAGACTACTCTTGCAGGCGTTACCTTGTATTTAATAGATGGCTTGCCAATTGCTAAGTCTCCAGCGGTTTACAGCACTAACAACCTGTTGGATGGAGAGAAATTCACATTCTTTTCTTTAGCTGCCCTTGATTTCTTGAAGCTGATCAACTGGCAGCCAGATATCCTTCATGCTCATGATTGGCATGCGTCACCAGGGGTCTATAAACTAAGCCTGATCAGAAAAGAAGATCCGTTTTACCGTAATACTAAATCACTGCTGACTGTTCATAATTTGCCCTATCTGGGCTACGGGGCTGAAACTGCCCTTCAGAACTATGGTTTACCAAGAGCTCACCTCTCCCCTCTGCCGGACTGGGCCGAGGGTTTGCCATTAGCCCTGGGACTGCTGACTGCGGACATGATTAACACAGTCTCTCCGGGTTATGCCAGCGAAATGCTGACAGCTGAATTCGGGGCTAACCTGGAAAAATTCCTCGCCAGCCGCTCACACGATATGCTTGGCATTATCAATGGCCTGGATCAGGAAGCTTGGAATCCAGCGGATGATCCCCACCTTCCACAAAATTACTCTTCGGAAACACTTTCAAAGCGGGCGGAAAACAAAATCGGGCTTCTTAAAGATCTTGGTCTGCCATTAAGACCAGTGGTTCCGCTGCTGGCAATGATCAATCGAATGGATAATCAAAAGGGCGTAGACCTGCTCCCGGATGCGTTAAGGCAAATCGCAGATCTGGATTGGCAAGCAGTCATCCTGGGCACCGGTGATCCCCAGATCGAGCAGGATCTAAAACGATTGGATGAGGAATTCATCCAGGTGCGGACTGTTTTAAAATTTGACGGGGCGCTCGCTCACCGGATCTATGGAGGAAGCGACCTGATCCTGATCCCTTCCCGGTATGAACCTTGCGGACTGACCCAGATGATCGGCATGCGTTATGGCTGTGTTCCGCTGGCTCGCGAAACTGGTGGATTGCGGGATACCATCATTGACTATCAACTTGACCCTCAAAAAAGTAATGGTTTCTTGTTTAAGAGTCCAACTGCGGATGAATTAGCTACCTCAATCAGCTTTGCCTTGAATATATATCGGGATCAGAGGCGCTGGCACGGCCTGCAGCGGCGCGGGATGAAACAAGACTTCTCATGGGAAAAATCTGCCAGGAAGTATATGGAATTGTATTTGGAAATGATGGAAAATAAATAGGATATAGAATATCAAATGTAATATTTAACATTGAGTCAGCTCATGTTTAATGGATTCGCCGGAATATTTTGAGCGTCTTGTATTGGGAAGAGATTCAAGGTACTTAATGAAACCAAATAATTGTCTGCTGCATTCTTCAGATTTATAAACATGCTCATGGAATTGGTTCTCAGTAAGATACTTAAGATGCATAGCGATATAAAATTGGCAGCGGATTTCTCCTGCAGAGGCTTTTGCTCTTCCCAAATATGAGATAAACTGTGCTTAAGTCTCATGTTCAAAGCCCCCAGCAATATTGGACATAACACTGATAGATGCCCTGCAAATTGGGTCCCTGAGCCCAAAATCATTGGAGAAATTTCCTGTATAAGTGATTTTATAAACCATCCGAGGTAAATCCCGGGCAGTTTTCCAGACAGGTAACTCTTCAAAACGACCAATTGTAACCATAAATGTTTTCCCCCTTTAGCGCCAGTATAAAGAATTTATAATAGACTATAAACACTATTATTGATCAAAAATTTAATTTTTATATTTCATCTATTCAATAAACGATTATCAGGAAATCTTAACTCATGATGGTTAATCGTTCTTCCGGTATCATCTTACATCCCACCAGTCTTCCAGGTCCGTACGGGATTGGCGATCTGGGCCCCGAAGCTATCAAGTGGATCGACTTTTTAGCTGAAACCGGGACTGGTTTATGGCAGGTTCTGCCCTTAACCCCTACCGGATATGGGGATTCTCCCTACCAGTGTTTTTCAACATTCGCTGGCAATCCCTATCTGATCAGCCCTGATATTCTGCTGGAACAGGATTTAATTGATCCTGATGACCTGGTTGATAAACCAGATTTCCCTCCGGGTGAAGTAGATTTTGGCAGTGTCATCTACTGGAAGCTTGATCTGCTGGGAAGATCTTTCGACCGCTATCGTTTTAAGGGCAGCAGGCGGAACAAGAATAATGTTGATGTTTTTAGATCACAAAATTCATCATGGCTGGATGATTACGCTTTGTTCATGGCACTCAAAGAATTCCATGGTGGAAAACCGTGGTCCTTGTGGCCTGCAGAATACAGGAATCGTGATCACCTGGCACTGGACACTTTCCTTCAGGAACACGAGTATGCGATTAATAAACAAGCCTATTTCCAATTCCTGTTCTTCCAGCAATGGGATTATATACGTGCCTATGCGAATAAGAACGGAG
Source organism: uncultured Chloroflexia bacterium (assembly GCA_963751575.1). Taxonomy (GTDB): domain Bacteria; phylum Chloroflexota; class Anaerolineae; order Anaerolineales; family UBA11858; genus B10-G9. The sequence goes on from CAVVUX010000002.1 coordinate 1,553,642, forward strand.
TAAAGATCATTGGTGACGTACCAATTTTTATTGCCCATGACAGCGCCGACGCCTGGGCAAACCAGGATAGATTTTTATTTTGATGAAAAAGGAATGCCCACTGTGGTAGCAGGCGTGCCCCCGGATTATTATGCCAAGACCGGACAGCTGTGGGGTAATCCAATTTACAGATGGGAAAAACACGCTTTAGACGGGTATCAGTGGTGGTTGGCCAGGCTAAGGTCTGCCTTTGACATGGTAGATATCGTCCGTTTAGATCACTTCAGGGGGTTTGCCGGGTACTGGGAAATTCCAGCAAAGGCTAAAACCGCGGAAACCGGGCGCTGGGTCAAAGGCCCAGGAGCAGCATTTCTGAAACAGGTTGAAAATGAATTTGGGAACCTTCCCATCATCGCAGAAGATCTAGGAGAGATCACTCCTGATGTCGTCGACCTGCTGGATAATTTTAATCTTCCAGGCATGAAAATCCTGGTATTCGCATTTAACAGCGGGGAAAGTAATCTATTCTTACCCCATCACTATCAGGAAAATTGTATTGTCTATACAGGAACTCATGACAATGATACTGCGGTGGGCTGGTACAAGCGGATAGGGAAAGGTGAGCGAAGCTTTGCCCAAAGATATCTGCAGACCTCAGGGGAAGATATTGCCTGGGACTTGATCAAGACTGCCTGGTCATCTAAAGCGGTATATGCCATTGCCCAACTTCAGGACCTGTTGAGCCTGGACAATAAGTCCAGGATGAACTACCCGGGAAATCCGCAGGGGAATTGGAAATGGAGATTTACTGAAGCTGATCTATCCGATGAGATCAAGAACAGGTTGAGGGAAATAAATTATCTCTATGGAAGGTTTGCAGGACAAGACTAAGATCGAATCTCTCACAGCCGTTAGATGGGCAATTTTATTGTTAAAGTCATCTACAATAAACGAAAATCACCACAACACAAACTAGCCGGAAAATTATATAAAATATCTCTTATTCCTCTAGATCTTTACTTTCCTTCTTGATTTTTTTTGCTTTTGGAGGAGGTTTGTATTCCCATCCAGGCGCGGCATGGAGCAGCTGCTCTTTCGATACTCGGTTGGCTTTTTTACATTTTGGACAACTGAAATCAAAATAGACCAGCTCGTCTTCATGGACGATTGTCAGCGCTTGTTTGACCATCCTGCGCCCTACGGATATGGGCATTTTACAGCTGTAGCAGCGGATTTGCATATCTTCCTCTCAGTTTACTAATTAAAACATAATATTTACAGGAAAACATCCTTTAATACTTTGAAGCTTCATCTAACAAAAGGGCAGCATTTGCAGCGTCTCCCACTTGGGCATATTCAATCATCAAATCAATTTTTTGGACAAAATCACTCTCATTCTGGAAGGATCGGTTTGCAATGGCTTTTATTTTATCGTGTTCTGTCTTTTGTGGTTTCTCATTCTTGCTGAATAATGCCTCTGATAATCGCTCCCCTGGTCGGAGTCCTGTATAAACGATTTCTATATCCTGACCTGGTTCTAATCCAGATAACCGGATCAATTCTTCGGCTAATTTCTTAATCTTAATTTGATCACCCATATCCAAAACAAAGATCTCATTTGAACTTCCCATCGCAGAAGCTTGCAGCACCAGTTGAACAGCTTCCGGTATTGTCATAAAAAATCTTTCAACGTCAGGATGGGTGATCGTTATTGGTCCGCCTGCTTTAATCTGTTCTTTAAAGAAGGGTACCACACTGCCCCGACTGCCCAACACATTGCCAAATCTAACCGAAACATAGGGTTTTCCAGTCTCCCGAGCTGTTTGGCTAACCATTAACTCTCCAACTTTTTTTGTCATCCCCATCACATTGATGGGATCGACAGCCTTATCAGTGGATATATAAACAAACCTTTCAAGATGTTCGTTTTTCGAAATTTCCAGCAACGATCTCGTACCCAGAATATTATTTGTTATCGCATCTTCAAGGTTAGTTTCCATTAATGGGACGTGCTTGTGAGCGGCTGCATGAAAGACGATATTCGGTTTGATCCTGGAGAAAATACTTTCCATGCGTTTTTGATCCCGGATATCCGCAATGATTATTTCCAGTTTTTCTTTTTGATCGGACTCAGACCAACCCTTGATCTTGGATGGCAGCTCAAAGAGACTGTTTTCTCCATGTCCAAGAGCATAGAGTTTATTGGGTTGACAATGACTGATCTGGTTGCAGAGCTCAGAGCCAATCGATCCGCCTGCACCAGTTACCAGGATATTCTTATTACGCAGTAGATCTTTTACTCTGTCCATGCCAATAGTGACCGGTTCCCTTCGTAAAAGATCACCGACTTGGACTTCACGAAGTTGATTTACGGTAACATCACCGGAGATCAGTTCAAATATGCCTGGCAGTGTTTTGGGTGTTATCCCGCTAGCTTCAGACAAACTGACAACTGTTCGGATCACTTTTCCCGGTGCGGTAGGCATGGCAATAATAATTTCTTCGATGGATTCTCTTGTCAACAATTTCAGGAATTTTATCAGGGGACCAAAAACAGGCACACTATGCAGGATCGATCCAATTTTTACTGGATCATCATCCACAAAACCAATTAAATTATCCTGGATATATTTACTGGTATGCATTTCTCGAGCAACCATCTGACCGGCATCACCAGCGCCGGCAATCAAGACACGCTTCCCTTCCCGATTGTTGTGTCCCCCGCCAGCCTGGTATTGAACCATGCGCAGGCTCAATCGCAGCCCGCCGATAATTAATAGAGTCAGCATACCATCAATCAGGGGTATGGAACGGGGGAGAGAAGTATCAACCATCAGCCCTAAACCAAATAATACGAAAACCGTCCCGGTGATAATGACACTGGATATTCCCACTCCCCAGAGGATGGAAATGATCGCGTCCACACTGGCATAACGCCAGAGGCGTTTGTAAAATCCGAATTGATAAAAAGTTAGTAATCTTTACTGGAACAGAATAAATAGTATAGTACAGCAAGGCAAGAATATATTGCTCATCCCAGGGCAGATTAACCCGCAAGGTAAGGGCTACAGCTGGAGTAATAGCCAACAAAAGAATATCAAGGATGAGAAAGTATCGATTACGAAAGCGGGAAAGCA
>CAVVUX010000003.1:0-1052984 GCA_963751575.1 uncultured Chloroflexia bacterium
CGTACCATCTAATACATAAGCTTGGTCACCCGGAGGCAAAAAACTTTCATCCGGTCTGATTTGTTCTGGGTCCAGCTCAAATGTATCTGTGATTAAAGATAGTTGATTGGATGGACGATTTAGATAAATCAAACCGGTTTTAGCCCAATTTCGGTAGATCCAGGGCGTGATTACCAGCAAGATCCCCAACCCGACCAGGACCATGTTTTTAAAGAAGTAGCCAAATCTTTTTTGGAGATACAACGCGGCTCCTACCGCGACAAAAGGAAGGATGATGCCCGCCTCCTGCCGGATAAGCATGGTCATCCCCAGGACGCCTCCGCTTACGAGGGGTAAAATTGTCCGCTCTGCAGGCTTTTTCACCCATTGAATGAACAGGATCAAAAACAGGATTATTCCCATCATGGCTGGGATTTCTGACATCAATAATTTTGAATTGACGCCAGTAACAACACCACCTAATAAAAGGGCATTTCTCTCCCTCAAGATCATCAAAACAGCGACTAATAAACCAGATGCCCGGGAGTGAAGAGATCTCCCCAAGAAATAAAGCAAAACCGGCAGGAGTGAAAAAACAGCTACCTGTATATTGATGATCTCTTCATAACCCAAACCGGCTATTTGATGCAAAACTGCCTGGTAGAAGACCAAAGCTGGTCGGAGTCCAACTGATGGATTAACGTCCCCCAGGTAGGTTTGAAACTCCCCCACAGCTAACAGACTTTGAGCTGTTCTGTCATATAACAGGGCATCTGAATTGGGATAATACTCATAATTGGGAGGTTGCTTCTGATCAAAAAATGTATTCTCGGTCAGTGGGATCCCCTTCCAAACCCAGAAGGCGGCTAGAAATAACGCAGATACAGCAACTATGTCCATTACATGGCGGGAAGCCCATTTTCTTGTTTTATAATGTTTAATCAGCCATTCTTCCCCTAACAATCCCAGAGCAGCCACCATACAAGCCAAACCCACCTGATAGCCAATAATTGGAAAACCGGTGAGATCAAAATTATTCAAAACCGTATTAATATTTTTATACCCATAACCCATTTGGATCAGAGCATAACCCAGGCTGAACAAAACCAGAAAAATAATTACCGACCGAAGAACATCGGGCTTTAGAAAATTTTTGCCAAAACCACCCGGTAAGAGCACCAGGATTGTGGTCTCGACACTAATAATGATCAACCAGATCCATCCAGGTCGAGTAAACACAAATAACGAGCTCTGGAGGGGATTCTCTAGAGATCGGACCTGAACCAGGAGCTGCCCTGCAACGTAGATGACGAAGAGAGAAAAAGAAATGATCAGCGTGCTATTCCGTTTTTGACTTACAAAATCAATGATTTTCTGCTGAATTTGATGATATTTTTCCCAGTTGATAAACGAGAATAACATCAGCAAAAACATCACCAGGCTCAGAAAAGAAATCATCCCGATCATGCTTAGCGCACTTGCTTTATAAAATGATGTAAATTTTTCGAAAGGGACTGAAATACCCTGGCTGGCAGTGATCATAAGGACTAGAGCAGCTATTCCTTCCAGACAGATAGAACCTAAGATTAATCTCGATAAAATTTTCTTCATAAGATTCCGATCATCAGCCAGGATTCGATTGAGATGATATCAGTGATCGCTTCTGTCCAACACTACAAATACTATAGCATGAAATACAAAAAACCTGGCATGCCCTCGTTTAGATTTCAGATTGTTTTATTCTTCCCGCCAGTTTAGATCGTTGAGCTGAAACAATCACTAAGGTATAATCCTGACATGAAAAAGTATTATTCTGGTCTGGGAGACAACGGCTCGACCGGCCTGCTGGGCGAGGGCAGAGTTCCGAAAACTCACCCGCGAATTCAAGCAGTAGGCGCAATTGATGAAGCTTCCGCTGCCCTTGGTTTAGGGAAAGCAATGGCAGATGCGCCAGACCTGAAGGAAATGGTAAATAAGATCCAGATCGACCTCTACCAGATCATGTCACTGGTCGTCCTCGAAACCCCAGATCCAGAACACTTTCCCGATCTCCTACCGGACAGGGTAACCTGGTTGGAGGACAATATTAATGATCTTCAAGCTGATCTGCCAGAGCCTAGAGGTTTCATCCTGCCTGGTGACACGAAATCTGCAGCGGCTTTTGGGTTGGCCCGGACAATCGTCAGACGGGCAGAACGGGAAGTAGTTAATCTTGACCTGGCTGGTTTGCTCCACTCGTCATTTGCCCTTCCCTACATAAACCGCCTCTCATCGCTCTGCTTTGTCCTTGAACTTTACTGCTCAGAAAACTATTCATCTGCGCCTACTTCTCACCCATGACAGGCACTATTATCAATTTCGTTACCATCATAATTGGCGGTATGATCGGCTTGAGTTTCGGGAAGCTGCTTAAAAGCAGCCTAAGAGATTCGATCATAACAGGTCTGGGTCTATTCAGCCTCGCGATCGGGTTGAAGATGTTCCTGGAGACAACAGAGCCCTTGATCGTTCTCGGTGGGATTCTGGCAGGAGGATTAGTGGGAGAATGGATCAAGATCGAAGGTGGCATCAATTCTCTTGGTGAGCTGCTAGAAATCAAGTTCAATAAAACCCCTGCGGATCAAATTTCCAAGAATAATTTTATCCGTGGATTCCTGGCAAGTTCGATTTTGTTCTGTACCGGTCCGATGGCTATCCTGGGTGCGATCCAGGACGGGTTAACAGGCGATTTCCAACTCCTGGCAATTAAATCCGTTATGGATGGATTCGCAGCCTTTGCGCTGGCATCAAGCCTTGGTCCAGGTGTGCTTTTTTCAGCTTTCGCTGTTTTCATATATCAGGGAACCTTCAGCTTGCTCGCCAACCAGTTCCAGGGGATCATGACTGCCAATATGGTGGCTGAAATGACCGCAACAGGCGGGATATTATTAATTGGAATATCCCTCAGCAGCCTGCTGGAAATTAAGACCATCCGGGTCGGGAATTTCATCCCCAGCCTGGTGATCAGCCCGTTGATCGTCTATATCCTAACCCTGATCAATTCCTGATGTCGTGTTCGTGAATAAGTATTGTCTGACCGGATAACGGTCATCCAACAGAACAAAGCCGAATTTCTGGTAAAGATCCAGTGATCTTTGATTGACAGATTGGGTATTCACCGTGACTTCAACAATTCCCCTCTCCTGAAATCGATCCAATAAATCAGTTAAAAGTGAACTTCCAAGTCCCAGAGACTGGTATTCCGGGTTAATCGCAAGTCTGGCCAAATGCCCTCCCCTGGTTGTTGCAGTACTGATCTGGTATCCCTGGACATTGCCATCCAGTTCAATCACAGCTGCTGAAAAAGCTTGCTTATACGCAGTTTCAAGGTGTGAGAGGCTGTTTCGCCAGATCTCATTAAATGCAAGCTGATCTATCCGGTGCACCCGGTCCAGATCCTCTGCTTCCATCAAGCGGACCAAACCCTGGTGCTGTATTGCAGGCCAGGCTGCCCTGGATATATCCCAGACCAGGATTACTACCTGATATATTTCCTTAAAACCATCTTTTTTAAGCAGCCTATCCATTTCTGGATGGATTACCAGAGAGTTAATTGACGCCACAGAATCATTCCGTTCCAGGACTGATTTTGCTTGTGGCCAAAGATTATTCCAGGCCTGGAAGGTAGAATATCCCGGTGCTGAAGCGAATAACTGCAGCCAGGTCAAACCGTCCTCATCAGGAGGGCAAGCCAGGGCTGCCAGAATCCGTTCCTGATCCTCGAGGATCAAGAACGGTTGCGAACCAAGCCAATCAAAAGCTGAGCGCCAACCTAGATGACGGTGAACAAATGATTTGCCATCAAGCAGGGTTGTCAACAAGGCTAGATCACCGCTGTTGGCAGGTCTAATAATAAGATCACTGGTCATAAGATTAAATCATCCGCAAAGCAGATTACAGCTCTGATGTTCATCGGCAGGATAGTTATACCCGACGATTTTCAAGATCACAGAATTATCAATTTAGATTACTGATCAAGCAGTTTAGTGGGTATTTTAAGAAGATTTATTAGAATCTTTTGGCGCAGATTTGGTTTTACCACTGCTTCCAAACCCTCTTGCATCGAGAACAATGCCCCTGGAATATTGCGAGATTTCAACTTCAGGGTGGATAGCGATTGGGAGGTCTTGAGCAGCAGATCTGTTTCGCCTAGATCTCGGAAAACCTTTGCCGCTTCGTTGAACTTTTCAATAGCCAATTCGTTATTTCCTAGATCTTTTAATGCTGTGGCTTCATTTGCCAGAGCCATCGCCATTTTTTGTCGATCCCCAGCCTGTTTAAATATTTCGCTTGTTCCCCTGACTGCATCCCAAGCAGAATCTGGACGGTTGGCTTTGAGAAAAGAAACACACTGGTTATTCTTCATTTCAGCTGACAGGGTACTCTCAGCGAGCTCATCATACAAAACAGCGGCCTCAGAAAATCCTTCGGCCGCTTTAATATATTTTCCAGACCGGTAGAGGTCCGTTGCATCGATTACCAGTTGAGCGGGATCTTTTCGGTCAGATTCAATCATGATATTCTGGGATCAAAGGGTTATATCCAGCAATCCCTCCGCAACATCTCGCATTTGATCCACTGACATCTGGCTGAGCTTGATAGCAATATCAAGGTAGGGGCGGTTGACAGGTTTGAGGACAAAATCCTGGAGATCTCTTGGAAGCTCGCTGAACCTTGCTCCAGCCATTTTTGAGTGTGCCCAATCTGCGATCGGTCCACTATCAATCACAAGATCCCCAATTTCCCGATTATATAATCTCAAGATCGCATTCAATTCTGCCAGCGGAACAGGAAATTTTCCCTGTTCATAAGACTTTAAGCGATAGGTTGTTAAGCCAACTTTCTCTGAGACTTCTTTCATGCTCAGTTTGGATTCCTGGCGGAATTTCCGCATCGAAGCTCCAATTTTCAGGTTGCGGATCTCAATCCGCTGCTCCAAATTGACAAGTAAATCCATTTTATCCTGGTCATCAGGTGCCATGATCTTCCCAGAATCTCTCCAGGGGAACATCAAGATAATAGGCCAGCACTTCCAGCTCTGGCAAGGAAGGAGATTTTTCACCTGCTTCATATTTGCTAATCATGCGTGAAGTCGTACCGATGATCTCACCGCAGGTTTTCTTTGGATTCTCCTTTCTGCGTTCTGGCTGTTTTAAGCAGGACACCCATTTTTTTCGACAAGATATTAATTGCTAATTGGTAATCCATAATTCAATTTCCTGGAGCTATTCTGTCAGATTGGGCATGGTATAGCCCATACCTGTCCGGGTGACAATGTGGACCGGGTTGCTGGGATCTTCTTCCAGTTTGCTCCTCAACCTGGAAATCGTCACCCAGAGAATTTCCTTATCATTTTTATAACCATCACCCCAGACAGATGATAATAATTCTTCGGTCGTTAGGATTCTTCCTTTGTTATGCGAAAATTGGAGCAACGAGTCGGTATTCCGTGGCAGATAGAAGGACTTTTTCATCTTTCAGGAAGACCTCTGCCCGGGCAAAATCGATCTTCAGGTCTCCATGATTGAAAATCACAGGTTGGGATACATCGCGAGAGAACATCGAACGGCGCAGAACAGCCCTGACTCTGGCCAATAGCTCTGAAGCAGAAAAAGGTTTGACAATATAGTCATCCGCTCCAACATTGAGGCCCTGGACTCGATCACTTTCATCACCTTTGGCAGTTACCATGATGATAGGCACCTGGGAAAATCCCCGGATTCGCCGGCAGGTTTCAAATCCATCCAATTTTGGCATCATCACATCAAGCAAGAACCAGATCGATGTCTTGCTCTGATACGATTTCAACCGCTTTTTCTCCATCCAGGGCTTCCAGGACGTCAAAACCATCCACAACCAGGTTAGCGGCGATCAATTGGATATATCTGGGCTCATCATCAACAATTAAGATGGTTCCCTTTTCCATAATTCTCCATCTCCTCAATTAATCAGTCATCTTCACCTTTTACAATTGGCAGCGTGATATGAAATCTCGTTCCTTTTCCAGATCCGATTCCGCCGTTACTGTTCCATTATGGGCAACAATAATTTGCCGGCAAATATATAATCCCAAACCACTTCCCCGGACAGACATTCTGGTTTCTGGTACCCGATAAAATCTCTGGAATATCTTTTCGAAATGTTCTTTATCAATACCGGGCCCGTCATCGCTGACCCTGAAGCATTGCTTTCCCTTCATCTTCGCTCAACTTGACAACAACAGTAGATCCCGGTGCATATTTTGCAGCATTATTAAGCAAATTATCGAATACCTGACCCAAACGCATTGGATCTGCCTTGATCATCACACCCTGGTTTTCGATTTCCAGCTCAATATTAATATCCATCTCCCGCAATTGTGAGCGTTGGATCATATCCCGCAGGACAACATCAAGGCGAACTGTTTGCAAGTTCATCTGCAAGTGTACCTGATTGAAGTCGGGAGGAATCCAGCAGATTATCGATCAATTCCTGCAATCGATCTGCTTCATCATCAATAATGCCCAGAAATTCACGGTAGGTTGGCACATCCCAATTAGTGTCTTCCCGTAAGAGAGTTGTTGTATAGCCCTTGATAAAACCCAGCGGAGTTCTCAAGTCATGGGAGACTGTAGCAACAAAATTCTCCTGCATCTTCCACATTCTCTGGCTGCCTTCGATTTTATCGATCGTGCTGACCAGAACATCCCTTTCCAACAGTTGAGCGATATGATCTGCCACAAATAAAAAAGTGTTCTTGGTCCTAGCTCATTAAATTCGGGACCGCCAAACCGGATCATGATCAGGACACCGACGCTGTTTTTTCCATGTCGAAGTGGACAGCCAATATAAAACGGGATTTTTAGTCTGTCATCTTCAGGACCCTTGATGACGTCCTGATGAACGATAAGCCGATCCTCTTCAAAGATCTTTTCAATGAGTGATTCCCCCCAGGCAATATCAGCTTCCTTTGATCTCCCCCTGCCGATTGATTTGGCAAAAGTTGGCCGGAGCTCTCCGTTATCTTCCAAATAGATGACAATATTATCAAAAACCACGAGTTTTCTGGTCAGATCTACCAGGTTGGAAAGACCTCTGATACATTCTCTGCATGAGAAATCAAATTACTGAGTTCAAATATCGTTGCGGTGAACGCTTTCCCGGATACTGTTCGATCTCCCATAATTAAAGGTCAACCTGCCAATGTATTTGATGATATTCTTTGTGATTTAACCACCCGTCTTGGGTATTTCTGCGTTTATTATAACGCTATTGGTGATTTTTCTTACAAATCTTATTTTAACCTTCAAATAGTGAATAATCATGCCCGGTAACAGAATTAAACGGATTGTATTTTGCTTTTTGTTAGCTGGCTGTAAAGTCTATCTGTTTACATCCCATTCAATGTATGTTGTAATACATACCAGTTATGAATAGCCAATACCAAAAAATCAGTCCAACAATTTTAGTGATCGATAATGATCCTTCAACAGCAGCAGTATTTAAGAAGCTGCTGGAAGCCAAGGACTATAATGTTCTGACCACAAATTCCAGTAAAGAAAGCCTGGACATTGTTCAGCGGGTGATGCTTGATCTGATCATTCTGGACCTGCTAATGCCTGAAATGGATGGATGGCAGCTCTGTAAAGCCATCCGGGAGATGACCAGAACACCAATTTTAATTATATCAGCAATTGAATCTTCAGAAATCATCACCAAAACACTTAACCTCGGCGCAGATGATTATCTTGTCAAACCAGTCTCATCCTTTACACTGTTAGCCCATGTGAAGAATCTTGTCCGCAGACATAAAACTGAAGAGCTTGCTCTTCCCCAAAACGAATAATCTAGAAACTGACAAATCAGGAAACCCTGCTCTGGTCCGCAGGGTTTTTTTATTTAATAAGATAGGATTTCTTTTGGTATAATAACCCCAATTGAATAAATAACTTTGCAGGGGAGAGTCCCATGCGTGGGCACCGAAGGGGCAAACCTGCTGCCAAACTGGCAAATACAGCAGACTAAACTCTCAGGTAAATGGACCTTGCACAATCAACCCTCTGGAGAGTCTCCGGACACCGAAGGAGCATAATCTCTCAGGTCTCAGGACAGAGGCACACGCCAGTCCCTTTTTGCGTGTGTTTTTTTTATACGGATATATGATCTTCATATTGAAAAAGGAGTCAAAAATGAAAACACCAGCAGAATTAAAATATACCAAGAATGATGAATGGGTTCGAGTCGAAGGCGATATAGCAACCATGGGCATCACTGACTACGCCCAGGATCAGCTTTCAGATATTGTATTTGTGGAAATTGTTGTCTATGAAGGTGACAAATTGGATCAGGGTGAAACCTGTGCAGTCATTGAATCTGTTAAAGCAGCTGCAGATGTTTATATGCCCGTCAGCGGAGAGATCACTGCCATTAATCAAGCTCTGATGGATAGTCCTGAGCTGGTAAACCAGGATCCATTTGGAGAAGCCTGGATCATCAAGATAAAAATGTCAAACCCGGATGAACTTGAGTGGTTTGATGGATGCCGATACCTATCAGAAGCTGGAACGGGATCATTAAAAAGATCATTCGTTAACAACCCTCCTCACATGAGGGATAATTATTCGTTTATAAAGGATTGACTTATGTATACATCGCATACCCAGGCTGACAGAGCGGCGATGCTTAAGGTTATCGGAGTGGAAAAAGTTGGAAGATCTTTTCCAGCACCTACCCGAGGAGGGAAAATTCCCGGACCTTAACCTGCCTGAAGGCCTATCAGAAATGGAAGTCCTGGATGAATTAAGCTATATCTCATCGGTCAATGAAACACCCCAGGAGATGACCTCCTTTCTGGGAGCAGGAGCTTACAATCATTACATACCGGCAGGGGTTGATAATATCCTCCGGCGGGGTGAGTTCCTAACTGCCTATACTCCCTACCAGCCAGAAATTGCCCAGGGCACACTGCAGGCGATCTTTGAATATCAAAGCCTGATCGCAGCCCTGACAGGTATGGATGTTGCTAATGCCTCTCACTATGATGGCGCGACAGCGGCTGCAGAAGCTGTGAATATGGCCTATCATAATTTTCGTGGGCGACGAAACAAGGTCATTCTTTCACCCTCAGTCAATCCACAATACCGAGAGACAATTCATACTTACATGCAGGGGATCGATCTTGAGATTGTCGGGGAAGATCTTAATCCTGAAGCCAGACCCTGATGATTTGATCGCTTTGATCGATGAGAATACTGCCCTGGTTCTGGTTCAGTATCCCGATTTCTTCGGAAGGATATTTGACCTGACCAAGCTTAGCCGAGGCTGCTCACGATAAAAAATCTCTCATTTCTGTTCATGTCAATCCTATCTCCCTCGGTATGATAAAACCACCCAGCGCCTATGATGCTGATATTGTCACTGGCGAAGGCCAACCTCTGGGCATCCCGATGTCCTATGGCGGTCCCTACCTGGGCTTATTTGCGACCAAAAAAGAATATGTCAGGAAAATGGCTGGCCGACTGGCAGGAGAAACAGTCGACACCCGCGGACAGCGTGGTTATGTTCTGACCCTGAATACCCGCGAACAGCATATTCGCAGGGAGAATGCAACCTCAAATATCTGCACAAATCAAGGCTTAATCGCCCTGGCATCCACAGTCTATATGAGTTTGCTAGGAAAAAATGGAATGGCAAGCCTGGCGAAGCTCAACTACCACAAGGCACATTATGCAGCTGAAAAGATCAGCACCGTGCCCGGTTTTTCAGTTAATCCTGTACAACCATTTTTTAATGAATTCGTGGTTCACTGCCCCAGCCCAGCTGCTGAGATCAATCAATTTCTTCTCGAACATGACATTCTCGGAGGTTATGATCTCGGGCAGGATTATCCTGGTTTATCTTATGAACTTCTGATAGCTGTCACAGAAATGACTTCCCGATCAGAAATTGATTATCTGGTTGCAGTTCTGGAGGAGGAATACCATGACTGAACCAACAATCTTTGAATTATCTCGACCAGATCGAATTGGGATCCGCTTCCCGAAACCTGATGTTCCCCTGGCAGCTCTTCCCGAAGAATTTCTAAGGGATGAATTACCCTTGCCAGAACTTCCTGAAAATACAGTGATCCGGCATTTCACCAATATATCCCAGTTGAATCATGCGATTGATACCGGATTCTATCCTCTTGGGTTCCTGCACGATGAAATACAACCCGAAGATCAATGAAGAAACAGCACGACTGCCTGGATTCAGCATGATCCATCCCCTCCAACCAGTGGAAACTGTCCAGGGTGCCCTGGGGTTGATGTATGAAACCCAGCAATGGCTGGCAGAAATTAGCGGTTTTGATGCAGTTACTCTGCAACCTGCAGCTGGCGCTCATGGAGAATTTACTGGCGTGCTGATCATCCGGGCTTACCACCTAATTCCCGGGGAGAGACCCAGAGGATCAAAATGCTGGTGCCTGACTCTGCTCATGGAACAAATCCAGCCTCATCGGCAATGAGTGGGATGAAAATGGTGGAACTGCCATCTGATAAACGCGGCAATATCGACCTGGATGCCCTCAAGGCTGAATGTGATGATACCCTGGCCGGGATTAATGATCACCAATCCGAATACGCTGGGTTTATTTGATGAGAACATCGTCAAAGCCTGTCAGCTGGTTCATGAACATGGAGGCCTGGTCTACGGTGATGGCGCTAACATGAATGCCCTGTTAGGCATCTACAAACCTGCCCTGATGGGGATCGATGTCATGCACTTTAACCTGCATAAGACCTTTTCAACTCCTCATGGAGGCGGAGGACCAGGCTCAGGCCCGGTAGGAGTCATCAAGGAACTGGAAGAATTTTTACCAACTCCCCATGTTGCAATGATCTCTGAAGGAGATGAGGAAAATCCTGCCTTTTATGATCTGATCACACCTGAACAATCGATTGGAAGAGTTAAATCATTCCACGGTCATTTTGGTGTCATAGTCCGGGCATTCACCTATATGCTCAGTCTCGGTAAAAACGGCTTGCTTGATGTATCCCAGAGTGCTGTACTGAATGCCAACTACATTCAAGCACTGGTCAAGGATGTCTATCATATTCCCTATGAGAGGCTCTGCATGCATGAGTTTGTCACGGAAGGATCCTGGAAAGACGCACCAGGCATACGAGCCCTGGATATATCCAAACGATTGATCGATTTTGGATTCCATCCACCTACAAATTACTTTCCGTTGATCGTCAAGGAAGCTTTGATGATCGAGCCAACTGAAACAGAAAACAAAGAATCTCTGGATGCTTTTGTCGATGCCATGCTGCAGATTGCGGATGAAGCAAAGAATAATCCAGATATTTTGCACAGCGCTCCCAATATTGCCCCCTTTGGACGATTGGATGAAGTCAAAGCGGCAAAAGATTTGATCTTGAAAACAGAGCTGCCAGATGACTATGGAAAATAAAAAATAGCCCATCAAGTTAGCTTGAAAGAACACCTCCTGGAAAAAAATCCCAGGGGGTGTTTTTCATTCAGGTCGCCTTCGCCCAACACCGGGGTGTGGGCAATTCAATCCACGCGGCCAGGCTGCTTGTTTATTTCTTTGCTGAGCCGCTCAGATTCCAGCAAAATCGTCACCCGGGTAATGATAAAATAGTAAAGGTAGAAAATCAGATCAGGAAATGGATTAACATGAGCAGTGGAAATGATTTTGTGTTTGTAACTCCCCGGGATACTGTAGAATTACACCTTTCCAATGGGGAAGTAATCTCCGGCCCGCGCGGAAAAACTCTGGAAGAGTTTTTCAAAATCCTTGATGAACGGGGGATGCCCCCGATCGTTGGCGCCATCGTCAATGGAAAGTTGATGGAACTATCAAATCAAGTCACAATGGATGTCCAGGTGCACCTCGATCACCATGGAAGATGCTGATGGGATGCGATTTTATCGCCGCTCTCTGACATTTCTATTGGAAAGTGCCTTTAACGAACTCTATCCAGATGCGATCCTAACCGTAGATCATTCAGTAACCTCTGGAGGTTACTATTGCCAGGTGTACCGCAGATCCCCGCTTAATGCCGAGGAGCTAACTTTCCTGCAAAACCGGATGCGAGAGCTTGTCAAAGCAAACATCCCTTTCGAACGCAATCAGGTTTCTCTCCAAGAAGGTATCGAGATTTTTACAAAGAAAGGTTATACAGACAAGGTCAAATTACTCACCTATCGACAAAAAGATTATCTGACACTTTATAAACTGGGAGAGCAGCTTGATTATCACCATGGTTATATGGTGCCTACAACTGGATATCTGAAATGGTTTGACCTGGTCATGATGGACGATGGTTTCATTCTTCGTTTTCCAAGACGTAAGAATCCAGTAGTTCTCCAGCCAGTGCCCAAATATTACTCCTTGTTGAATGTTTTCCAGAGATACGGCAGCTGGCTCCATCGATTGGGCATTGATAATGTAGGCGCACTAAATGAATCGATCCACAAGGGTCAGATTCGAAAACTCATTCTGGTCTCTGAAGCACTACATGAACAGCATATCGCTGAAATTGCAGCTCAGATCGAGGAAAGATCTGAGAGGTTGAATGTAATTCTGATCGCCGGTCCTTCTTCTTCAGGCAAAACAACATTTTCCAAAAGACTCACAATCCAGCTTCTTGCCAGGGGTATATCCCCCTTTCCGCTGGAAATGGATAAGTATTTTGTCGATCGGGAACATACGCCCCGTGACGAGGATGGTGAATGGAATTTTGAATCTATTGAAGCGGTGAATCGGGATCAACTATCCGATGATATCACGCGATTAATTGATGGGGATGAAGTTCAGCTACCTACCTATGATTTTCAGTCAGGAACCAGCAGCAAGGGTGAAAAGGTTCAGTTAAGACCTGGTCAAATTATCATCCTGGAAGGAATTCACGGACTGAATCCTGAATTGCTGCCTGGATTTCCTCAAGACAGGGCATACAGGATCTATGTGTCCGCCCTGACCCAGCTCAACCTTGATCGCCATAATCGTGTATCAACAACCGATACGCGCTTGATCCGGAGAATTGTCCGAGACGCCCGGGAAAGAGGATATTCGGCAATGGACACTATCAATCGCTGGGAATCTGTCAGAAGAGGAGAAAAACAATTTATCTTCCCCTTCCAGGATAATGCCGACGCAATGTTTAACTCCGCCCTGGTCTATGAGATGGCTGCCCTCAAATCATTTGCCGAACCTATCCTCCGCCAGGTCCCTCAAAGTTCCCAGGCACGAATAGAGGCTAAAAGGTTGTTGGCTTTTTTGGAATGGTTCCTGCCGATTGATATAAGTATGATTCCGGATAATTCTATTATCAGGGAATTCCTTGGCGAATCAAACCTGAAAGATTTCAACCTCTGGGAAAAGTAGAAAATACACAGGCGCGCCCAACAGGGTTCCCCCGCTGTTAATCAATTGGTTTCATTAATGGGGCTGAGGAGGATCGATTTTTCCTCAATAGCAAAACAGGCTTTCTACCTAAGAAAGCCTGTTTTATCCTAACAAAAAATGCTTATAACCTGGGGAAGCGGCGGATAATTGTAGCCGTATCAGGCAATGCAACCCGCTCACCATAACTCAAGTCTGAGAGGCCAGTACCTTTGCGTTTCTCAACATCCTGATAGATATACAACAAGGTGCCTTTTTTGGCGTACCTTTTATTCAGATATGCCTGCCCAAGGAAATATCCTTCACTGTCTGTCGCGCAGCTGGTTACTTTACCGATCACCCTTCCCTGTTCATCCATCACCGGATCTCCATAATGAGCTTTGCGGACCCGTTTTTCACTGAACCGGAACCGGACCACAACATTTTCCCTATTCTGTTCCTGTGCCAGAAACGCAGACCTGCCAATGAACCAGGGTTTATTGGTTTTTACATAGGAGCCAAACCCTGCCCCGCCAACCCCTATCTTCATCTCACCAGCCATTTCAAATCCATATAAGGGCAAACCAGCTTCAGTCCGGAGAGAATCCCTGGCACCCAAGCCTATCGGTTTAATTCCAAATGGTTTCCCAACCTCAAGAAGTTCCCTGAATAATTTAACAGCCTGATCTGGATGAACAAAGATCTCAAATGCGATTCGCTCACCTGTATAACCCGTGCGGGAAACTACCAGATCATATTCTCCGCTTTTTACTTCACATAATTCAGACCAGCGCAGGTGGTTGATCTTTCTCGCGTCTTCCGGGCTAAAGCCCAGGGCGAGTAAAATATCGCGAGATCGCGGACCCTGGAGTGCTAAATCGACCCGTTGATCTTTGCCTTCCCTCGGTTCTCTCAAATTCCTGAGAATCGTCCTTCTCCCGTAGGCTTTTGCCCAGGGACGTTGATTATCAATTTTTACTGTACCTTGCTGGACTGCCAGCAGCCATTTCCAGATCTTCTTCTCATTCGACGCGTTGACAACGATCATATACTCAAGATCAAAGCGGTGGTAGATTATGGTATCGTCGAGGACGTTTCCATCCGGATCCAGAAAATGAGCGTAGGCTGATTCGCCAACAGCCAGAGAGGAAATATCATTTCCTACAACACTGTCAAGAAAAGCCATGGCATCGGGCCCTTCCACCTGGAACACCCCCATATGGGTGACATCGAATAATCCGGCATTTTCCCGGACTGTATTATGTTCTTCCAGAACCGAATCATACCGGACTGGCATTTCCCAACCGGCAAACGGAACCATTCTGGCTCCGAGTTCCAGGTGGAGGTCATATAAAACTGTGCGCTTGACAGTTTCTTCTTCGGGTTCCTCCCAGGTGAAGTCCGGCAGCGCTTTCCCATCTCCCGGCTCCATTCCCAGGTAAAAAGGTTTATTCTGTCCGTAGGGATCACCTTCAATGATTGATTCGTATATCCCGATCGGATTCCCTGACAATGACTGGACCGGGGAGTTTCCTTAATACATCCTCATCGACCTTGATATAACCATCAGACGCCGCTCTGAGCCAGGTTAGCACCAGCCCGGCTTTTTCGGCGGGTACAGTCAGGTGGAAACTCTGCAATTCATCACAGGTAACCATGGCGGGTATTTTCTCATCAGGCGTATAAAGCAGAGTCGGCTGATTAGCTCCACAATCCATCGATTCAATATCACTGCTGACAATATAGTCCAGGAATTCCCTCGCTTTATCACCACTGATAATATAGGATGATGTGGTCTGGGTTTCATCGGCTTCATCGTCCAGGTAATAAAAATGTGGGTAGCCATGTTTGGTGATTTTATAGTCATTTCCTGCGCTTTCAGCCAGATCACGAATTTTCAATTTAGCTTCTTCAAGAGTCTTAAAATCTACTTTTGCCCTCAGACTGCGTCCCTGGTAGTAGGGTTCACATGAAAACAGGATGTCAGCAATTAAATCTGCTACCTGTCGGGTCTCTTTTTCCTTCAAACCCCTCTGAGTTATCCAGGGTGTACCCAATCTAACACCAGATGGATTTAGGGCTGAGGTGTCACCGGGAATGGTATTCCGGTTGGTCACGATTCCTGCCACATCCAGAATCCTGGCAGCCAGGTCTCCACTCAACCAGGCACCATCCTTGCCCGTTACTGATTTTGTGTCAATATTCGTTAAATGGGTATTGGTACCGCCAAAGGGAATTCTGAAACCGCGTTCTTCCAAGCGATCGTTCAAAACCTTGCAGTTCTTAACGATCTGTTTCATCATCTTCTTGTAATCTTCAGTTTGAGCCAATTTAAATGCAATTGCCATTGCGCCAAAAACATTTACATGAGGACCACCCTGCTCGCCAGGAAAAACTGCCCGGTTGATCTTGTTCATGATATCCAGGTTTGTGCTCATCAAGATAGCGCCCCTGGGTCCCATTAATGTTTTATGTGTCGTTGTGGATATGATATGAGCATGGCCAATTGGTGATGGATATTCACCAGCAATGATCAATCCTGAAACATGGGATATATCTGCCAGCAGGTATGCGCCGACTTTATCTGCAATATTTCTAAATCGTTCCCAATCCATCTGCCAGGAATAAGAGGATACCCCGGCGATGATCATTTTCGGTTGATTCTGAATGGCAAGTCTCTCGATATCATCATAATCAATTTTCTCAGTTACTGGATCGACCGAGTAAGAGACTATATTGTAGAACTCACCGGAGCGGTTCACTCGTGAACCATGGGATAAATGGCCTCCATGTAGCAGGTTCATTCCCATTACCGTATCACCAAGATCCACCAATCCATGATAGACAGCGTTATTTGCTGGACCGCCGGACAAGGGCTGGACATTAACATAGATATCCAGGGCTGTTTTATCCTTGGTCGCAAATGCCTCGGCTGCCCGCTGACCTGCGAGAGCTTCCAGGATATCTGCGTACTCAACACCTTTGTAATATCGGTCATCTGAGAAACGACGATACTCTGTTAAAAGTTTGTCATAATCAAATAATTCGTCTTCTGATAAACCCCCTGTCAGGTCAAAGGAGTACCCCTCAGCATAAATATTGTGAAATCCGGATCCCAGAGCTCGCCGGACTGCCTTAGGGGTCAAGCTTTCGCTAGGGATCAGGATCAGCCTGCGATATTGCCTCTCCTCTTCGATGCGGATCAACTCGTATAGTTTTGGATCGATATCTTCGATATTTCCGCGAATTAAAAAGTCATCCATTATATGCTCCCAATAAAAAAGTCAGTTGAACTTATTTCTACAAACTGGTGAACAGGTGAATATTTAGGCTTATCAAAAGCCTATTATACAACACGCAGCCTGTTCTTCTGTGACAGAAATTTATTTTATGCACCTCATATATCGGCCAGGCAATCAACAGAGATAGGATTCAATTTTTATTTTTTCCCCTTCCCCTCATAAATAGAAATCCAATCACAGATCCCACGATGGTCAGACCGGATAGCATCCAGGTTGAAGAAGGCACTCTGATCAAGGGCCGAATTGGAGCCGGCACCTTAATTCGGTGTTTTCTATTCGTTTCAATATTTAATCTATCCCTTGTTTCTTCAATTACTCCCAACAAATAATCCTTGACATCACCCATAGATAAAAATGTCACCAGGCTGGTTAATATATCGCTTTCATTGTCATTTATCGTCGGTTGGATATTTTGAAGATCATGATATGCATTTACTGTTGCATCAACAACATGGGACCAGTCAAGATGAGCAACACGGTCGCGTGCTGACTGACACATCAACTCGTAATCTGCAGGTGATAAATTACAGATCCTCTCGATCTGTTTAGCAAATTCTTCTGGTTTCTGATCCTTGGCAATCCAGGCCCCGACATCATCATTAATCAGTTCATCAATAGTTTCATTCGATAATCCAACAACCGGCGTACCTGAAGCAAGAGCTTCAATTATGACCAAACTTTGTACTTCCATCTGGGAAGCTGATGCAAATACATGGGCATCTCGCAGGAACACTGGTATATCCTCGTGGTCCAGCTGACCCACAAATTCTACATTAACAAGATTATGTTTTTTAATATAATCATCTAGTTTGTCTTGATAGTCCTGATTGAGAGGTTTCCCCGCCAGACGAAGAACATAATTAGCTGGCAAAGCTCGCAAAACCTTCAACAAATAGGCTTGGTTCTTCCTTTTATTTAAAAAACCAATAAACGCCAGGATTTTTGTTTCTTCCTGGATATCTGCCGGTTGACAGCTGCTGTAATGGGCTAATGCGCGACCATTGGGAACAATATAGATAGGACCTGTATATCCGAACTCCCGGATTGAGTCCAGGGCTGTTTGGTTTAGCGCAATCAGAGCATCACAATTCAAATAAAAATTGGACAGAACACTATGGATTGCATAATTACTGACCGAATTCCTCAAAATTGGAAAGTTTATCGCATCAGTCGTACCAAAATCCAAAGCTTTCGAAGGCAGCACATGAGAAGTGTGTACAAATGGGACCAGGTTCATTCGAGCCCAAACTTGACCAATTAATCCCATCAAGGCCGGATCATGGGCATGGACGATATCAGGTTGGAAATCATCCAGGAAATCGAATAAATAGCGCACAGTCTTCGCTGACAGGTCTGGAATCTGGATCTCTGTCGGTCCCGCGCTGCGAATACCATAGATATTCAACCCGTGTTCGTCCTGATAAAATTCCGTTTTTACTGCCGGACAGATCATCACAACATCATGTTTTAATGAACAGTAGCGGGCAATCTCATGAGCAACTCTACCCGCACCCCCTCCCAAACCTGGCCTAAATATTGATGTAAAAACAATTTTCATGATCTTGCCACCTAATCCTAGTTATCTGGATGAGAGTTATCTTGCCCCACTATTTTATCAAATCGATCATTTAGTTCTGCCAAAATATTTTATATCTCAGCCTGGAACCAATCTTGGCCGTTTTGGTGTTTGCCGGTCTGAACGTATCGCTATCAAGGATTGAAAGGGAAACCAATCGAGGGCATTTCCTTACCAAGCTGACCAGATTGATTCTTTATCTGGTCAGATTTTTCCCAAACCTCTCAAGATCCGTTCTGGTGTGAGGGGAAAATCGTCAAACCAGATTCCAGTTGCGTCATGAACAGCAGCTGTCACCGCTGGGGCAAGTGAGATATACGGCATTTCTGCCACGCCCAATGCCCCCCAGGGGCCGTTCGGATCGGGATTCTCCAGGATGATTGATTCCATGACAGGAGGAACGTCCTGCACAGTCGGAATCAAATATGTTGACAACTTGTCTGTCTTAACATATCCACCATCATCTATGAAATTTTCAGTGAGAACATATCCCAGAGCCTGGACAACACCACCCTCGATCTGTCCCACAAGCTGGGCGGGGTTGATAGCTTTGCCAACGTCATGAGCTGAATAAACCTTCGCCACCTCGATTTGACCTGTTCCAAGATCAACATATACTTCTACCGCCTGGGCTACATATCCATAGGCAAAGTTTGGAGATGAAGCACCAGTATCAGGGTCAAATTTTGTCGTTTTGGGTGCCAGATATTGATATGTGCCAATAGCCGGTCTTTCTTCAGCCTGCCATTTATTTAGAGCTTCTCGGGCTGCACCATGGACACTATTTCCGGCCATGAAAGTCATTCTGGACGCAGAAACACTACCCGAATCTCTGGTTTCATGAGTATCCGCACTAATGATCCGAACAATATCAACCGGGACACCAACTGCTTCAGCTGTCATTTGGACAATTGCTGTATGAACCCCCTGTCCAACCTCGGCCGCCGCATGCCGAATGATGACCTCTTCGATCTCACCAGTGCCATGAAGTTCTACGATCGCCCAGGCGTTTTCCTGATAACCAGCAGAAAATCCGATATTCTTAAGTCCACAGGCAAAGCCGCGCCCAATTTTTACCTCTCCCACCATTTTTGGGGGCTGTTTTCGGATCCAGGTGTCTCCATCTTTCGTCCAGAAGGATCTTTCCGCGCAAGATTCCAGAACCTGGGAGACATTGACAATCCCGGGTAAGGGAGACTGGACTGACGAGATAGAACCCTTTTTTAAGATATTTTTCATCCGCAGTTCAACTGGGTCCATATTCAATTTTTCTGCCAGTTTATTCATCTGGCTTTCTGCGGCAAATGCGCCCTGCGGTCCGCCAAAACCCCGAAAAGCGCCTCCCGGGACTTTGTTGGTGGCGACAGCCCTGGTATCGACCTTGATATTTGGTATTAGATAAGGACCGGTACAATTGATGGTCGCATTGGCAAGGACTTTGTTCGAGGTATACATGTACGCCCCGCCGTCTGCAGTGACGTCCACTTCAACCGCGATTAATTTTCCATCCTGGGTGGCACCCCAGCGAGTCTTGATATGATAGGCATGTCTTTTATGGTGACCGATAATGGATTCTTCCCGACTCCAAACAATTCTTACAGGGCGGGACATACCTTTTTCTTTCAACCGCAAGACCGCCAATCCTAATACAATCTGTACTGAGAGGTCTTCTCGGCCTCCAAAAGCACCGCCTATGGCTGGGTGGATCACCCGTACCTGGTCCATATCAAGGCCAAGCGAATGGGCTATCTGCTCCTGTTCTTCGTGCGCCCACTGGCCACCGACTGCAACAGTAATCCTGCCCTGTTCATCATAGTATGCTATTCCGGCTTCAGGTTGTAAATATGCATGCTCCTGAACTGGTGTGTAATATTCCCCCTCAACAATCACATCAGCTGCTTTAAATCCATTTTCAACATCCCCTTTTCTAATCCGGTAACTCTCGTAGATGTTATTTTCCAGATTCGGATGAAGCTGATAAGCCCCATCCAGAGCAGCTTTAAAAGGATCCAATTCGACGGGTAGATCCTGGAATTCAACTTTGATCAGTTTACAGGCTGCAGCAGCAATAACTTCTGTTTCTGCAACAACAGCAGCAATTTGATCGCCCACAAAACGGACCCGATCTGCATATTCGATCCCCGATCCGGGACCACATAACACAGGTTGATCAGCAATTTGAAGGCCATATTCATTAACCGGGACATCCTTCGCAGTCAGGACCAGAACAACTCCCTCCAAAGCTGCCGCCTGGCTGATATCAATGGACTTTACTAGCGCATGGGGTCTGCCAGCAAATAACAACTTCATGGATAACATGTCTGGAAGGACGAGGTCCCCTGAATAATCGGCTTTTCCGGTTACTTTATCCAGGGCATCAATTCTATTTTGCGATTTTCCTATAGAGCTCATATTTTTCCTATCTTAGCTAAATATTTCATTTCTGTCCCAGGCGTTCCTGCTCGAGTTTGAGGATCCTTTTTATGACAGCAATTGAACAGGCATAAGTCGGATCCATACCATAATAAGATAATGTGCCTGCGCCGAGATTTTTTCCTTTACTGAGCGGACGGTCAGAAGCATAATGCAGAATACCAAGATCAAAAGGCAGCTCATCGAGATCGACAATCTCATCCACCGGATGTCGTTTGGGCCTGAACATTTCATACACTGCCGACAGGTATGGACCAGCCTCCATTTCAATCCCAGTGTAACCTTCCCTGTAGAATACATCCATATAGGTGGGATTCTGGAGGAAAGTTCCCTGAACTGTGACTTCCTTTTGATTATCCAGCACTGTCCCATAAACAAGGTGGGGACTGACATCCCTGGCCTTAAAAGAACGGGGACACAGGTAGGTATTCCTGGAGTGTTCATCGTGGATAACATACGGGATCATCACATCCCCAACCACGCCATTAAGTGTGGCCGCTTTGCCGAGGCTATAGACACCAAGTACACGACCTGCATTTTCTGCAACTTCGATCAGAATGTTATAGGCTGCCAGCCCCAACGGGTAGTCAATATTTAGAATCAGAGCATCACTGTTCTTTAGAAAACCGAGATCCATCTTGTCTTCTAGAATCCTGGGATCCATCCAATCAGGATTAAGTTCTGACAATCGAAAAACCTGGGCGTCGACATCAAAAGAATTTTCACTATCGATCCTGTGAATATCAATTGAGGCTTCGTGTTTATTCCTTCTCGATAAGATATCCCCGGCATTTGGTTCCTGCATAAATTTCTTCAATGCGTAATACCAGAAATTCTCGCGACTTGATGGTACTTTATGGGTCTGGATCTGCCGCCACTCATCAATAAGTTCTCTTTGATCAGTATCAATTAAATACTGATTGATCTCTTTCTGGTTGATGAGGGCAAATCCTGAGAGCATGTTAGCAAAACTGTGTGTATTGCTTGAAATAAAATATATCGGGTGAGTCATCAAGTCCGGAACCCGGTCAGCGATTACTTTCCACCAGGCATTGGTCGCCCGGTTATACTCGATCAAGGAACCATTGAGCAATCTTACTTGCAGCTTGATCTCACATCCTTTGATCTCTTTGATCCAATCTACAAACTTGTCGCCGCAGATAGAACGCCAGCGGGTAAGGTCTCCTTCTGACATCATTAAGGCTTCAGCCAGGTTGTACCAGGTTGTTGGTTCTTTATGAGCCTGGGAAAGATCGATATCATCCGGCAAATGCTGCAGCAAACGGTGCAGCTTATTCCATTCTATTTGATAAGCAGTCAGCAGAGGGATCACATCATCAATGTCAGTCCTGCTGGCAATGATGCAAGCTAATGTTTGGGTCTCAGGATTATAAAAGCAGCGTCTGCGGCGCGCTTTTGCATTGACCTGTTCCCAGGACCAGACGTTTCCCATGCCTGCTTTTTGAAAAACAGCCCCATTCTGACCCAGAATAATCTCTTTGGTCTGCCTCAGGCAATCGGGGAGCCTTAACAGAGCGTAGATAAATGCAGTCATATCAGGGGCTCTGTCCCGGGCATGCTGATGGAGCAGCGAGTTCATCCCGGCATGGACCTCTTCCAGAGATCTTATTTGCACGGCATCAGATGATCTCAATAGAGAATAATATGTCCGCAGATACAGTTCAACTTCTTCAGACGCTGTATATGGTACTGTTCGTTCCATAAAAAATATCCTTAACTGTTCTCAAATATTTCGATCTCGAGAGGATTGAGCTCTGGATATCCTGCCAGAGAGGAGGAAAACTCCTTAATTAATTGCTCAGCCGTCTGCCCCATATCCTCCAGGGAATACTGATTATCACTTATATACTTTTTTGAATTGATAGTTTCTCGATCAAGAATCTCCAGGAATTCGTTTGAAGTATTCAATCCAAATTGCTGATAGATCCTGGTAATTTCGCGTTTGGGATTCTCAACAAGATTGTCAAAATAAACCACACTATATCGATCAGCAGGGAGTTCCTTTAATTGTTGATTCGGATAAGAGTACCAATGTTGGGAATATTCCTTGACGACCTCGATCAGAGGATAATCTTCCCGGGGAGTTCCATATCCTTTCCAATTGCTTGCCCAAAGATTGATGGAAGAAGGGATCATCTGTTCCGGTTGACGCACCAGGTTTATGAATCTCGCAGATGGAAAATGTTCCAGCAAGGTGTTCACCGCTGGTGTAAAATCAGGATTTTTGGAGAGGTAAAGACAATCTTTCTGCAAATATATATGCCGCTGCAGAACACCCCGGTAGAATTCAAAGTGGTTCTTCCGTTCCCGATCTGGAACCAATTGATCATAATAGATGTATTTTCTGACCTTCTCCGGGAACGGAAAAACTGCAAACAAATTGAATGATGACCAGGTATGATAAAAAAGCTGGGAATCTTGTTCAAAAGTATATAAGCCTGTCTGGTGGGTCGAGTAGATATCATTCATAAGATCATCGAATGAATCGACAGCCTTTTGAATCGGGCTACCAATTATTTTACTGAACCTCAGGATAAAACGGATGAATTTTCTATGAACTATCGCT
Source organism: uncultured Chloroflexia bacterium (assembly GCA_963751575.1). GTDB lineage: Bacteria > Chloroflexota > Anaerolineae > Anaerolineales > UBA11858 > B10-G9. Next base: position 23,289 of record CAVVUX010000003.1, read on the forward strand.
GGAGCAAAATATATTTCCCAGGCTTTTAAACAAGTAAATTGCTGATCACTGAGGAGCAGCCGGTGAAAGAAGGTCGAACCAGACCGGTAATTTCCAATGATAAAAATTGGATCCGGAGATGCAACATTTTTAAAACCCGGATAAAACAGTTTATCAAGACCGAACCCAATCCTGATATATAGATTCCAGAAAGGGAAGCAAAAGAATAAGAATATTAAAAGAAACACCCGTTTAGGTGATAACCTCGCGGGTGTCCCCTTGGAATGAAATACGCTCAGGTAAAAGTCTTTCAAATACGAAATGAGATTAAATGGCATATCAAACCAGCGTAAAATGGGAACCCGCCCAAGCTGCGATCCTCACCTCAAGAAAAAACACCAGCGATCCTTCAAACTGATCGAGGAAGGTTATTTCAAGAGTTTAAAGATATCCCTGGGCCGGGTAACCTTATAAATAATTGAATATACGATCGTGATCACACCAAAACCGATCATGACCAGGAAAAATGAAACAACGAGCTCTGCGTACAGATCAGGAGCCCAGGACACTCCCCCCCGTATTCCAGCAGGGACCGCAATCCAGCCCCTGGTTTTATTGGCCTCCACAAGAAGATTGGCGCCAGCATATGACATAACAGTAACAACGCCCATCAACAGGAAGCCAATCCCCCTCCAGATCGGGTGGACACCTGCAGACGTTTTCTTTACATCACGCTCGTATTGCTGATATCTTCCCATCAGACACCTTCTTTTACACTAGCGTTCTCAATTGCCGTGACAATTTTATAATAACCCGTACAGCGGCATAAGTTTCCAGAAATCGCAGTCTTGATTTGATCCTGACTTGGTTTTGGAAATTCCTCCAGCAATTTTACAGCTGACATGATAAATCCAGGAGTACAGTACCCACATTGGACAGCACCTTCACTGATAAATGTTTCCTGGACTTGATGGAGATGATCTCCATCTCCAATACCTTCTATTGTAACAATATCCGCCCGATGTGCCCGGGGAGCCGGGATGAGACATGACATCACCGCCTGACCATCCAGGAAAATCGTGCAAGATCCACATTCGCCCTCTTCACAGCCAACTTTTGAACCGGTCAGGCCGGCGTAATCACGCAGTAAATGCAGGATCGTTTGATCTTGGCCTTCATTAAATATGAATTCCTCACCATTAATAGTTGTTATGATCGGAGATTTCCCGGGAATGATCGAAGAATCCCCGTTAAATTCTGTCTGATATCCAGTCATGGTTGTCCAATAAGACCGGATCAGGCGGCAATTTGGTTAAAAAACCACCATCCATCAATTCGGTCAAAGCTCGTTGAACCAGGACCCTGCTGACTTCACGCCGATAGGCAGCTGATCCACGAATATCATCGATCGGCCGGGCTGTTTCTGCAGCGAGCACAGCCGCTCTTTGAATGTGCTCTTCAGCAAGTTCCTTGCCCACCAGATAATTTTCTGCCTCGACTGCATGAATAATGGTTGGAGCTACCGCTCCCAGAGTGATCCTGGCAGCACTGATAACACCATCATCAACCCTGAGGACTGCAGCCAGGCTCACAAGCGAAATAGCCTGGGCTTTGCGAAGTCCAAGCTTTAGATATGTCCCGATCTCATTAGATCCCATTTTCGGGAAAATCACTGCGCACACCAACTCATCCGGCTCAAGGGTATGTTTCCGCACTCCTGTATAAAAATCCTTGAGCTTGATGGTTCTTTCTCCACGAATAGATTTCACTGATAATATTGCATCGAGGGCATACAGGGGTACGATCGTATCGTTAGCTGGAGATGCTGTTACCAGATTTCCAACAATAGTACCCATATTTCGGATCTGGGGAGCACCTATTTCCCAGGAAGCCATTGCCAGGGGAAGGGCATGGTTTCTGATCAGATCTGAAGCCAGGCACTGATTATGACTCACGCCGGCACCGAGGTGGATATTGCCTTGATCATCAAGGCTGATCCTCGATAATTCCTCAACCCGTGTGATATCCACCAGAGTCGAAACTTCACTGTGCTGTCCATGGCGCATTTCCAGCACTAGATCTGTTCCGCCAGCGATGATCCGCGTCTTTCCTTTATTTTCTGCCAGCAATGAGAGTATTTGATCTATTGAAGCAGCATTGACATACTCATTCCACATATATATCTCCTGAACCTGTTTCGGTCAAAATACTATTCAGGCCGTCTTGCTATACCATTTTTGATGAGAATAATTTCAGCCAGGATGCTCAGCGCTATCTCTTCTGGTGTTTCAGCACCAATCTTCAACCCAATCGGGGCTTGTATTCTTTCCAAGCTTTTCTTCTTAACACCTGACTCAAGCAATTGTTCCTCAGTCAATTTCCAGCGCCGCTTGGAACTGATCACACCAATATATGAGTTTGGCAACTCCAAGAGCTGCGGCAAACCGCTGACATCAACCCCGCTATTCCTGGTTGCCAGGACAACCGCTGTTTCTTCAGTAAAGCTGTAATGGGATGTCAGCTGAGCAAATTCGCAGTGGATATATTCATCAGCTCCAGGCACAGATTCCGGTGTGCAATAATCCAGCCTGTCATCATTCAAAATCACTCGAAACCCCAGCCATTTGGCGAGGTAAACCACAGCCTGGCCAACGTGTCCCCCACCTACAACCACGATATCCGCGGGTTTTTTAATTGGGTCGATGAACACATCCACAGTTCCACCACAGAGACCCGGGTCTCCCTGTTCAGGGTCGATCAGGTCAAATGAGCTGATCCTGGTCTCACCAGATTGGATGGATTCAATTGCCTGCTTAATTACCCTGGCTTCTACTTCGCCCCCGCCAACTGTGCCGAGGATCGACCCATTAGAATAGACCAGCATTTTACTGCCTTCTTTTCTCGGGGTTGAACCTTTGGTCTTAATGATTGTGCAAAGGGCACCGGAAGTGCCATTATTTTTCATATCAGCTATTGCACTAAAGACATTATCCATCTTCTATGTTTCCAGCAGACTTAATATTACCGGGAGCAGTTGTTTTTTACGAGATACCACACCTTTGGCAAACCTGGTTCCATCCTGGCTTCCAGGATATGGCAGATCATCAAATGATGATGGTGGATTGATGAATACCAGCCGGCTTGAGCTTTGAACTACATCTGTGACCATCAAGATCGCGAAATCAAGGCCCCGGCTTAATCTTAATCGCTCCAGGGCATCTTTTAACTCCTCCAAATGTTTATCCACCTGCAAGAGATCGGTGACCTCAGCCTGGGCAATACCAAAGTTCAGATCACCAGATGAATATGTTTTAGTATCTGAGGAAACGATTTCATCTGGATCTCGGTTGGAAATACCTGCACCTGCTTTTAACACCGCCTCTCCAAAACTATCAATCGTTTCACCAACCAAGGGTCCAGCCGCAGAAAAAGCCCACCTGCCGATCCTGTCCGCTGCTCGCCGGTCACGATCAGTTGTTGTAGGAGAGGTGAAGAATAAAGTATCAGAGAAGATACCAGCCATTAATAATCCAGCAATCTCCGCAGGAGCGCTTAATCCAGCTTCCAGAATGCGTTCTGCGATGATCGTGCTGGTACTACCGACTACTTCAGTTGTAAATCGAATAGGAGCCCTTGTAAACGGATTGCCCAACCGGTGGTGATCGATGATCTCCAGCAGCTCAGCTTCTTCGAGAGCCCCTACTGCTTGTTCGCGTTCATTATGGTCAACGAGGACAACCTTTAATCGGGGAGGATTTAGAATATCACGCTGTCTCGATAATCCAATATAACGGCCCTGTTCATCAACAACGAAGAAATAATTCCTCTCTTCCCGTAAAATCCGGTTCACACCATCCCTGATCCGGCTGGCTGCTTTAAACTGAGGCACACCTTGATCGGCTGCTTCATGGCAAGGCAGTTCTAGAAGTTCGGCAATTCTCATTTCCTGGTTCTTTGCAAGTGGCCCGACAAGTTCTGCCAGGAAAGAAAACAAGGTCAGACCTGTAATTAAACCGTAGGGAGTTCCATCTTCGTTGACGATAGCTGCCACACCACCGGTCCGGCTGGCAATCTCCCAGGCATTTCTCAGTGGTTCACCAGGAGTGCTTGTATCCAACCGTCTGGCAACTGCCTCAAATCTGGGTGAGACATCAGTCAACAAACAAGGAGCTTCAATTTTCAAACGATCCAGAACCCAGGTTGTCTGAGGATTTATTGATCCTGCCCTGGCAGCAATCGCATCCAATCCATCACGTTCTTTCAGCAACCAGGCGTATCCAATCGCAGATGCAATTGAATCTGTATCAGGGTTTACATGGCCGATCACATATGTATTATTTTCCATAACAAATTCCAGTCGATCTAGACGAAATCTAAAGGACTTTTCTTGATAGTTTAATCATCGTTATAACTTCTTAATTATAACAGATTGAAATCTAAGAGGTTGGCGATACCGGAATAGCTCTCTAAATAACAAATCCCGGGAAAGTTATTCCCGGGATTTGATTTTGTCAGCTAAAAATGGTCAACCAGCCTGTAATTCTCGCCAGATTCTCTCAGGGGTGATAGGATTTTGATCAACATTCACGCCACAGGCATTAAAAACAGCATTTCCAACCGCAGGGGCAACCCCATCAAGGGGAATCTCAGCCACTGCCTTTACACCAAAGGGATGGGAGGGCTCAAAAGTTTCCACAAATATGGTTTCCAATTCAGGCATTTCATGGGCTTCAAAGATATGATAATCCCTCAAATCCTTCTCCCGTGGTCTGCCATCCTGATCATATATCATCTCCTCTGATACAGCATATCCAAGGGCCTGGGTCATTCCACCTTCAATTTGCCCAGATGCTGTAACCGGGTTGACGATCACACCTGCATCGACTGCCATGACCAACCTATCCACTACAACCTGCCCAGTCTCGATATCAACTGTTACTTCTGCAAATTGGGCTGCGAAAGGTGGTGGCGAGACAGGAGACATGTAAGATCCTACTGCCATGATCTGCTCCTGATGGGCATGATGCAGCGAGTGTAAAGCGATTTCCTCGAGTGAAACTGCCTGACCATCATCTGCCATTGCACAGCGATTGCCAATTTCTATCTCGGCTGCCTGGTAATTTGCACCAACTTTGCGCTCATTCAGGATCATGACCGCCCTATTTCTGATCTGGTCGGCAACCTTATTGGCGGCATCTACAACTGCTGCACCGGAGATATAAGTCGTGCTGGAAGCATAGGCACCTTTATCAAAGGGAGTGAAATCCGTATCGGAGGAATAGACAATGATGTCCTCGAGTGGAACACCCAGGATTTCTGCAGCCATCTGTCCCAATACAGTATCTGAGCCCGTTCCCAGGTCTGTGGCTCCTACCAGTAAATTGAACGAGCCATCATCATTCAGCTTCAGGCTGGCTCCTCCCATATCAAGATAGGGAATTGCTGTGCCCTGCATGACCAGTGCCACGCCCAATCCTTTCCGTAGATATGGCTTTCCGGGAATAGTTTTCCAATTCTGATCTTCTAGTTTTTCTTCCCAGCCAATGGCCGCTTTACCCCTGTTAACACATTCAGCCAGACCATTGGTTTGGATCATTTCCGGAACAGGTTCTCGACCTTCACTCCAGGCCACAGAGAATGGGTGAATTTCTCCCGCCCTAAGTGAATTCTTTAACCTGAATTCAAGAGGGTCCAAACCCAGGCTGTGAGCGATCTTTTCCATTTGGCGTTCTACAGGCCAATATCCCTGGGGAACACCATATCCACGGTACGCCCCCGAAGGAGGTGTATTCGTATAAACAACATCAGCATAAAATCGGATATTGGGAGATTCACGGTAGGCTCCACTTCCCACGTACAGGGCCATGGATTTTGTGGTATTGCCAGTGACAGTCAGCGCATGAGCACCGTTTGCGCCAGTATCACTCAAGGCATACATGGAATTCGCTGTTATCGTACCATCATTCTTTACGCCAGTTTTTAATAAGATCCGCATTGGATGACGCGAGCGGGAGGAGGTAAATTCCTCTTCCCGGGTATACACGAACTGAACTGGTTTTCCGGTGGCAATTGTCAGGTGAGCGGCCACATCCTCGATCAGCATTTCCTGTTTTCCGCCAAAACCACCTCCAATTCGGGGTTTTATGACCCGGATTCGTTTGATCGGCAGATCCAGAACAGGGGCGATCATCCTCCTGACATGAAATGGAACCTGGGTGCTGGTCCGGATCACCAAGCGATCATCTTCATCCCAATATGTGACTACGGCATGAGGTTCGATATGGGCTTGTTGGACTTTGGGAACTTCATATTCTGCTTCGAATATCAGATCAGCCTCTTCAAATCCCTTTTCAACATCGCCAATATCGATCCGGATCTCAGCAGCCAGGTTTTTCGAGTGGGTCAGAATCAGCAAAAGGGATATAGTCTTCCTGATCATGAATAATTGCTGCCCCGGGCTTCATTGAATCCCGGAGATCCAGGATCGGTTCCAGCATTTCATATTCCACTTGGATCGTTTCTACAGCCCTGGCAGCGATCTCTTCCGTTTCAGCTGCAACAAATGCTACCCTGTCTCCCACAAAACGCACTTTATTATCGAGGGAATAACAATCCAGCGGACCCGGAATCGGATCAGATTGACCTGCGGTTGAATAAGGTACACGGGGAATATCCTGATGGGTTAATACTGCTGCCACACCTGGCATATCCCTGGCTGCACTGGTATCAATGGATTTGATCCGGGCATGGGCATGGGGGCTGAAAAGCACTTTAGCATAGAGCATATCCCGACGTTCAAAATCTGCTGCAAAGGCTGGTTTTCCCTGGACAAGTTTGATCGCATCGACTTTTGCTTTTGGTTTTCCAACCTGGCTCCAAGCATCAGGCGCAGTTCATGACTTTCAATTCAGTGATCACCCTTTTTGCTGTTAAGGTTGCTCCATCCACCTGGATTGTTTTTGTAGGAGGAATGTCCTCATCAAATCCTGAACCCATCCATTCTGGCGGAACCTGGATCGGATCTTCAATGGGTGGAACTATCTTCCCCACGCAGTCGGGCAGCTGCCCTGAGGATCGCTTCGACAGGCTTTTTATACCCGGTACATCGACATATAACGCCCGAGACGGCATCCCTGACCTGCTCCTCTGTGGGATCAGCCACTCTTGAGATCAGCTCTTTGGCTGCCAGGATCTGAGCTGGTGTGCAATAACCACACTGGATAGCTCCGGTTTTGACAAACTCCTGCTGGAGGATATGCAGCCCCCTGGTCTTGCTCCAACCCTGGTGAGGATGTTCACCAAGTATCTCAACTGTTTCTATCTCATGACCATCTGCCTGGGCTGCCAGCAAGAGGTAAGAATTGACCGGTTTGCCATCCAGCAAGCACCGTATCAGCCCCGGTTTTTCCATGTTCATCACCAAATTTCACACTGCGAAATCCCAATCTCCTCAAAACAGTAAATAACCGTTCACCTGGTTGAACCTGAAGATGGAATTTCTCATTATTTATACGTCAGTACAATATCCAACATTTTCATCTATCCTTCATCATTTTCTGTTATCTGATTGAGACAGCGCCGGACCAAGAGCGGCAGCTGTGTCAGATCGATATTCAGCACTGGCCCATTGGTCAGCTGCCCCAGAATAAGCATCCCGGGCAGCAATCATCTGCTCCCTCGGAATCTGGACCATCAAATACCATCAGCGGCTAGATCGCCATATCCAGCTAAAACAATTCGTGTTCTGCCAGAAGGCCATCTTGCTGCCGCTGCTGCGACGACTGGCAGATCAGCAGGAGTTCGGGCGGAATAATGATAAGCCGACCTGCTCCTGAGTGGAAGAAAAATATCAGTAATCAATCTACTATCTAACATTTCCTCCCGGAGAGGCAGGAAATCACCCAGGTTGATCTGTTCTGATCGCTGCTTAGAACCCACAAGAACGATCTCTCCGTCCAGCGCTAACAGGACAGCCAGGACAGCAGATCGTCCATTTCCCGCCACAACGCTTCCAGCAATGGTTGCGACCTGCCGCCGATTATATGTTTCTTGATGCCGGATCGCCTCTGCCAGGGATTCTGGTATGCTTTCGTGATCCAAAATCGACTGTAGATGTGGCTGACGCTCCCAGCTGCAGGTCATCACCCTTGTGATCGAATTCCACTCAAATCCAATTTTTGCAGGTCAACGACTGCAATTGGATCCTGAACAATCTTCATTTATATACAAACCGCCCCCTAAAACCACGGTCCGGGGATCCTTTCTGGACCAAGAGAGAAAGAACTTCCTCTTGTGTTCCGGGGCGATGATATTCAATGATCATAGTCTGTTCCTCAAAATTAGTAGCCCTGAAGAGAAATCATCCGGTGGTATGAAGTTCTCTCCAGAGCCGGTTAAAACTTATCTATTTCACTGCAAAAGTATCGATCAACAAGTTGCACTTCACCACCAACAGGATATAGAATTGGTGTTGTGCAGCCTTCTGCTCGATACTGATCTACTTTCTCACGGGCTACATCTGGAGTACCAGAAGCCGTTATGCGGTGAATAAGATCATCTGTAACCAGGTGTTTGGCAGCCTGGATCTGTTCATGGGTTGCCGGCCAGCCCAAGATCGACTGGATTTCAGCAACAACATCGTTCGAAACACCAGAGGCAATAGCAATGTGAGGCTGTTGAGCAAGATACTGAGTCAACAATTGCCGGGTGGAGTCCATTGCATCATCATAATCATCAGAAACTGAACAGACAACCAATTGAGGACGATCGATATCATCTATCGTTTTCCCAACCCGTTTTGGCGCCAATTTCGATATTTTCTATGGCCATTTTATTGTATTCAACAGGAACACAGTAGTTCATGACCACACCATCGCAGATCTCTCCTGCCAGCTGGAGCATTTTCGGACCGGTGGCACCAATCATGATCGGAACATTGCGGGGTGCTGTGTTTCCATGGACCACATCCAGTTCTATTCCTTTGACATGGACAAATTCACCATCGAAAGTCACATTTTCCATATTCAGCAATCTGCGCATAATTTCAACAGTTTCCCGCATCGCGGTCAGGGGTTTCGCCCGATTAATTCCTACATTCTCTGCCAGGGGATCCCACCAGGCACCTATACCACAGATCATCCGGTCAGGAGCAAGGTCATCCAGGGTCAAGAATGTGGATGCCAGCAAACCGATATTTCTGGTCCAGTTATTAATCACACCAGAGCCGATTTTGATCTTCTCTGTAACTGCGGCATAGGCCGCCATGGGAACGATCGCATCCCTGACAAGGCGCGATTCTGCCTGCCAGACTGCGTCAAAGCCTTTTTCTTCAGCATAGCGGACATACTCCAGACCATCTCTCAGATCATGGGCATCCTGTAAATAAAGGGCAACGGGTTTAGTCATTGTTAATCCTCCATAATAGTGAATTGTTGAATAATATTAGTCGTTTATTCGTAAATCAGCTTCAATAAATGCCAGGTCTTCTGGCTCATCAAGATCGAGTTCAAGTGATGGCAGTTCACAAATCTCCAGACGGGCTCCAGCATCCCGCGCACTCTGAATATGTTTTTCAAATGATGCTTCACCATAATTTAAATTCTATCAAACCAGGCGGACAGATAAATAGAGCATTTGTTCCTTCTTTCTTTCGATCTGGAGCGATGACAACTATGGGTGGTTTATCCCGGTAACCAAGAATCGTTCTGAGATCTTCAGCATCTAGTCGGGGTAAATCAGCTGGGACAATCAATACCCCACATGTCTCATAACTTTTGGCAATTTCGACTGCCCGGGAGAGGGCAGTATTCAACCCGGGACTGCCATATTCCTGTACGGTTCGGGCTCCGAGATCACTCGCCAGGGCTAAGGCTTCCTTATCCCTGCTGATGACCAGGATGTTCTCGATTTCATCAATTGTCTTTAAGACCTTGATAGTATGCTCCAATAAATAATGGTTCAAGTCTGCCCGCTCATCAGCGGAGATCACTTTTGCCAGGCGAGACTTCCCCCTGCGCAAGGGCTTAACTGGAATGATTGCCCATAACTGCCATTCAATCTGCCTCCTTGATTAATCTCTGCCCAAAGTGTAACTACTTCAGCTGCCAAGACGGACACGATCCTCTCTGGTTTTCATCCATGTGTCAGTTGTCAAAACATCTGTTAGAACCGTTCCTGATGATTTGATAACAGATTCGAGGCCCTGATCTGTAGAATCGATGACGAAACCAGCCAGCAGCTCACCATAATGGGCGGCGACTGCAGCTGCTGAAGGAGTTATCCCCATTTCCCGATACATTTTTGCAGCCGGTCCTTTGACAGTTTTGCCGCCAATTATCGGTGACACAGCCAATAACAACTTTATCCATCAATTCCTCACGAATGCCTGGAACTGACAGGATCGGATCAATACTGACCCAGGGATTAGAGGGGCAGATCACAATCAGATCAGCATCCTGGATCGATTGGATCACACCTCCAGCAGGAGAACAACTACTGGAACCTCTAAATTCGAATCCGGCTACTTCTGGAGTGCAGTTCATTTTTACAAAATAATCCTGAAATGGCAAATCTCCCTGATTTGTCTGGACAATAGTCGAAACCGAATCGTCGCTCATCGGAAGAACTGTTGCTGAAATTCCCCAGCCCCGACAAAAATCACGTGTTATCTCAGATAATAATTCACCTGATTGAAGCCGACGGGTTCGCTCGAGGTGAACAGCCAGGTCCTTGTTACCCAAACGAAACCAATCCGGTCCACCTAATTTGCCAGATCTCATCAATGGAGTCCCAGTTTTCATCAGCTCTCCCCCATCCTGTGAGGGGATTTTCTAAACCAGCCAGGTTGTAACAAACGGTGTCTAAATCCGGACAGATTTTCAGCCCAAAATGAGTAAAATCATCCCCTGTATTGGTGATGACAGTCAATTCTTGGGCAGCATCCAACCTGGATAGACCATCCACAAGTTTTGCTCCACCAACACCACCAGCCAGGGCTACAATTTTCATTCGCTGAAAAATCTCCCTTATCTCGAGTTCAAACCTTGACAGCTATCAGATTTCATCTAAACAAATCATTTTTAAGATCTCTCGGCAATTCGCTGAATGAGCCATCCCTGAATTGATAGGGAAATCCCCGGGCATGGACAACTGGTAAACCTTCAGCTGCTTGCCCCATCAGCAGGGAAGCTCCGGCAGCCAGCTCATCTACAACCGCAATTTCAGTTGCCTGCAGTGTGTAATCAAAGAGGTCAGGTTCTCCCCGTAAATCCATCACCCCCGGCAGACCGGAAAATCCAATTGAGATTCCAACTGTCCCGTTCCTCCACGGCCTGCCATGGGAATCAATGATCACGACTCCCAGGTTGACTCCATGGATTTCCAGAAAATGAGATCGAAGTCTGCTAGCTGATAGATCAGGATTCTCCGGGAGCAAGAGCACACTCTCATTTCCAGCGCTGGTGACATTTGATCTGTCAATTCCTGCATTGGCACAAACAAATCCAAGTTTATGTTCAACAATGATCAAACCCCGGCGGACGCGAAGCACCTGGCGGCTTTCCTGGAGGATCAGTTCAGCCAAACGGGGATCCTTGTCTGATTCCAGGGCAAGTTTCAGCGCCCCGGGAGAAGGATTGACCGTCTCCAGATCAACCATCCGCCCTTCTGACTTGGAAATGATCTTCTGGGCCATCACCAGGACATCACCATCAATCAGTGTGATCTGGCTTCTGTCCAGAGCCAAACCAATCATGATGTTCAAATCATCACCCTTCTGGATGAGTGGTATACCAGCGAGAGCAGTGAATATCAAAGATGGCATTTCTTATTTATTCCTCAATCCCTGAGATCATGATCCCACAATCTTTATGCTGGCATGTTTAATATCATTGAATTTGTTCAGGTAAACCAAGACAGCGGTAAGCCCTTCAATGGTTATCGCAATATCAAGATCACCAACATAATATGCGTTCATCCCGGCTCCCCTGATCAGCTCAGCAACCTGATCTGCGTCTTCCTTTTGATCAGCGCAAACCAGCACATCACTATCCAGGTCCTTATCCAGATTCTTTAAGGCACTGGCCGGGATATTCTGGAAGGCAGCTACTACCCGCACACCTTCTCCAAGAAGTTCTGGGCCAGACGGGCAGCCGAGGGTGGTTCCGGCGGTTTGGGGTTTGGAAATTTAATCCGGGCGGTAGCATCAACCAGGATCTTACCCTGCAGGTCGTCTTTCAGTCCTTTGATTGCCTGCTTCGTGAGCGGAAGCGACTACGGTCAGCACATTGAGGTCTGCTTCACGGGCAGCTGCGCCATTTTCCATCCCGCGAATCAGTTCCTGGCCTAAAATTCCATTCAGCTCAGAGGTAACCATCAGGGCTTTTTCTTCCTTCCGGGAACCAATAATGACCTGGTAGCCATTTTTCGCCCAGCGCAAAGCCAAACCAGTTCCTTCTTGTCCTGTTCCACCAAGAATTGCTATGATCGGTTTATTCGCCATACATTATTCTCCTGATCTATTTACTAAAATTAATTGATCCTCTAGGAATACTTTCCTACGAAACTTTCATATCTCTTCCATATTTCTGGAGCCAGAGCCCGAGCTTCAGCCGCTATTTTTTCCTCGTCCAGTGTCAAAAGTTGACGATCTTTCATGAGGAATTTTCCTCCCACCATGGTTGATGTGATCATGCTTTCCTGGATTCCGAAAATAATCTGCCAGGGCAGGTTTCCTGCATTCAATGGTGTAAAAGGATGTAGATCGACAAAGATCAAGATCTGCTGCAGCACCTTTTTCAATGACTCCCAGCTTTGTTTCTGGCAAATATAAATTTGCCAGCGCAGCGTTGTTATAGATACCCATCTGAACTATATCCATGGCGCTCATCATGCGGGGGTCCAACCTGTGAACCTTATGCAAGAAGTAGGCAGTTTTCCACTCCTCCCACATGGCATGATAAAAACCATCTGTTCCAATTCCAACCTTGATCCCAAGCCGGAGGAACTGTTCAATCTCTGCAACACCAACGGCGTTATTCATATTGGAGCGGGGTTGATGGGTCAGCCAGGTACCAGAGTCTGCCAACAGGTATTGCTTCCGCCTGATCAATATGAACACCATGAGCAACTATGGTTTTAGGACCCAGAATGCCAAATTTCTTCAGGCGGTCAACAACACGAGTGCCACTTCTCTTTAGGCTGTCATATTCATCAGCTTGATGTTCCCCAACGTGGATGTGAAAACCAACCTCATCACCAATCGCATCCCGGCAAGCCTGCAGCGTATCATCATTGAGGGTCAGGCTGGCATGTAATCCAAAAGCTGCTCCTAAACGATCGCTTCCAGCAGCTTTTTTGATCATGCGAACATTTTCCTGGATCCCGGCTTTTGCGCCATCAGGGCCATTGCGATCGGTGACTTCGTAGCACAAGACACCGCGCAGCCCCGCATCGAGCAGAACATCTCCAATCACATCGAGCGAGCCGTCAATAAAATTTGGGGAAGCATGATGATCAAACAGGGTTGTGGTGCCATTCTTGATTGCATCTACCGCGAAAACGAGGGCAGAATAACGGACCCCGTCTTCATCCAGGGCCATATCCAGCGGCCACCAGAGCCTCTCCAATATTTGTGGGAAATCCTTAGGTGGATCACCAGGGATTCCCATTCCACGCGCAAAAGCCCCGTAGAAATGAGTGTGGGCACAAATATTTCCGGGCATAACATACTGACCGCGGGCGTCATATGATTGTTCAGCGGGATATTTTTTAGCAAGGTCACTACCAAATTCCTTGATCACTCCATCCTGGATCAAGATCGATCCATTCTCAATGATTTGATTTTGCTCTTCCCAGGTTATCAGATTAGCATTTTTTATGATCATATTAAATTCTCCTCAGTCAATAACATAAATCAACTAAATCTACAGATTACTCTCCATACTGAATAACAAATTCTTCCTGATCCACATTTTCCATTGCCCCGGGAAGCGTCTTTCTAACCCATTCAATAGCATTTCTGCCATCCAGGCCGAGATTTTCTTTAGCAAGGCAAGCCAGAAAAGTACCTGTTCGGCCGATCCCGGCCAGGCAGTGAACAACTACATTAGAACCTTCCCTGGCTGCTTTGGAAGCGCGTTCCAATCCTTGCTCCCAGCCAACGATATCCTCCGGGATGCCCATATCAGGCACTGGCAGGTGGAGAATGTCCAATCCCTGGGAGCGGTAAAACGCCGGTAAATCTTTCCGAGCATAAACCAGGTATTCCTGCTGCTCAGTTAAGATCACTACCAGTTTGATTTCCTCGTCCAGGAAAGAACTCCAGACCTCAGATCGGTCAAAAGTACTGAAGGGCATCGGACTCCGGAAGATCTTTCCCGGGTATGTATATGGCATTTTGATCAGCATTTCAGCTTTCCTGGAGAGCATTTAATAAAAAAAATCACAGGACGGTATCCTGTGATACAGCTATACAAGGTAAGATTTGAATCTGGGCCGGATTGATATTCCATCCCGCGTATGAGGAAATGAAATCTATAAATCTATTATTCATGGGATCGGCGACTCTAGCTCGAAAGGACGGTAGCACTTTTCGCCAGATTACTCTGGCGCCGCCGGGGTTAATCCATAACCACCAACGACCACCGATCCACGTTTATTTGATTGTACCACGTTGAGGGTTTAGGTAGATATCTGTAGTTTTATATTCTCCTCAACCAAATCCAGGCAGAGTCTATGCTCCTGAGTTTTTGATCTGCCTCGCCAGCCAATCCTGATCAACTGGTATGGTATTCATGCGAATGCCGCAAGCATTATAGATCGCATTAATGATCGCTGGTGGAACAGGCATGGTCGAGATCTCACCCACGCCCTTGCCGCCGTACGGACCATCTGATGTGGGATCCTCGACAATGATGACCTTGATCTCATCCGGTACATGATGGATGGAGGGCATCCGGTAGCGGGACAAAAAATCAGTGAATACCTGGCCATCCTCAACGATAAACTCTTCTGTCAAGGCATGACCAATTCCCATGATCAGACCGCCTTCCACCTGTCCCTGCAGGCCAAGTGGATTGATCGCCTTGCCAACATCAGTAGCTCCAACAGCCTTGATAGCTTTCACTTCCCCGGTTTCCAGGTTGACCTCGACCTCGATCCCTTGTGCTGCAAAGGAATATGCGAAATGTTTATCTCCTGCTTCGCCGAGAGGTGTGGTTTCGGGTGATTTGTACTCATAGATAAGTTTGGGCTCACGGCCTTCTTCCCGCATTAGTTTCCCGACTTCAGCAAAACTCAATTGCTGGCCATTGGATCCAATCTTGCCATCTTTAAAACTGATCTTCTCCGGGGATGTGTTGAATTTCTCAGCCAGGGTAGAAAGCATAGTGTTCTTTAATGTCCTGGCAGCAAATTTAGCTGCATTGCCTGAAATATAGGTTTGCCGGGATCCAGTTGTTGGACCACCATCTGGTGTCAGGTCTGTATCTGAAAGATAGACCCGTACCTGATCCAAAGGCAGGCTGAGCTCTTCGGCAGTGACCATTTGCAGGACTGTCACCAAACCCTGGCCAATCTCAGCAGATGAAATCCTGGTTTCGACAATACCATCTTCGAGAATTTCGATCTCAGCTGAAGCATTGTCGGGAGCTCCTTCGCCCAGGCCAGTATTCTTAAAGGTAACAGCAAAACCCCAGGAACGGCGTTTGTGAGGTTCACCTTCAACTTCCCTGGAGAGGAAGGGGTCTTCACCAGCGGTATAGGCCAGGATAGCTTCCTGGGTCTTATCGATACATTCCAACAAACCGACACTTTCTTTCAAAACCTGACCGGTGTTGGTGATCGTTCCAGGTTTTAGGGCATTCATTCTTCTTAACTCAATTCGATCGATCTTCAATTCTTCCGCCACCCGATCCATCATGCACTCGATTGCAAAAGCTGCTTGCAAAGCTCCGAATCCCCTGAAAGCTCCTGCGGGGGGATTATTTGTATACATGGCGTAACAATCAATTTTTACATTAGGCACAACGTAGGGTCCGGTTGAATGCGTTGTCGCCCTACCCATGACTTTAGTACCTAAAGAAGCGTAAGCACCTGTATCTCCATATAACTCCGTCTGGGCAGCAATCAGCCTTCCATCACTCATAAGACCTAGTTTTACATGGATCTGAGTCGCATGCCGTTTTGGATGGACCAGCAAACTTTCATGACGATCATAAAGGATCTTGACCGGCTTTCCAGTTGCTTTGGCTAGCATCGCGGCATGGATCTGGCCTACAATATCTTCTTTACCGCCAAACCCTCCTCCAATCAAGGGACCGCGAACCCGGACCTTTTCCAGAGGCATATCCATAGCAGCGGCTACCTGGTCGCGATCCGCATAGGGGATTTGAGAACCCACGTAGATTTCGAGTTGTCCATCATCCAGGGGACGGGCAATACTGCATTCCGGCTCCATAAAGGCATGTTCATATGATGGAGTGAAATAGGTATCTTCGACTATGATCTCCGCTTCCTGGAAACCCTGCTCGATATCGCCTTTATTTACTTTAATGTGTTTTAAGAGATTTCCACTCTCGTGGACGAGGACCGAATCAGACTTTTTTGCATCAATAGAATTGGTCACAACGGGCAAAGGGTCGATTTCATATTCAATTAATGAAAGAGCTTGCTTTGCAATCTCCAGCGTATCAGCCGCGACAATTGCCAGTGCATCACCCACGTATCGAACTTTTTCGCCAACCCCGATCAATGCAGGCCAATCCTGGATTATTAATCCATGGTTCACTCGACCAGGAATATCGGCAGCAGTCAGAACAGCCTTAACTCCAGGAAGATTCATCGCCTTTGAGATATCCAGTTTCTTTAGTTTTCCATGGGGAATTCCTGCCCGAAGAGTTGCACCGATAAGCATCTCCGGAAAGCTGATGTCGTCTGTATAGATCGCTTCTCCGGTTACCTTTCCAACAGCCTCCGGTCGCGGGACCACCTGCCCTACAACATCAAGCCCACCACCGAAATCATATTGGGGGTACTCAATGGGCTTGTTATGGTTGATTTTATCAGCCGCAGCATGAATAGCATTCGTTATCATCGGGTAGGTTCCACAGCGGCAGAGGGTGTCATTTAATGCATACGCAATGTCTTTATCAGTTGGATCCGGTATTTCATTCAGGAGAGCTGCTGCTGTAATGATCTGGCCGGGAGTGCAGAAACCACATTGCACAGCGCCGTGTTTAACAAATGCCTCCTGGACCGGGTGCAGAACCTCACCCACACTTAATCCTTCAATAGTTGTGACCTGTTTTCCTCCGGCTTTTAGGGCCGGGTAGTTACAGGAGAGGATTGGTTTTCCATCAACAAGAACTGTGCAAACTCCGCATTCAGATTCTTCACAGCTGATCTTCGTTCCTGTTAGACCCAACCGATAACGTAAAACATCAGAAAGCATTTCCCCGGATTCAATATCCAGATCATATTTTTGCTTGTTGACGGTAAAAGATAAGTTTGCCATCTATAAATCTCCCTTCCCACCAGTTAAATTTTTGCTCTTTCCAGAGCAGTTTCCAACACTACCCGAAGAAGCACCGGGAGCAATTGATGTCGATAATCTTTGGTAGCACGATGAGCGCTGGTCCTAAGACTGACTTCCCCGGCTAAAATCTCCGCGGCAGCCATCACTACGGCATCATCCAAGGTTTTTCCCTTAAGGTACTTTTCAGTTTTCAGGGCTCGAAAAGGTTTTGGCCCAGCTGGACCGCAGGATATCCGAACGCTCTCAAAACTTCCATCCTGTTCCAATTTGACCCAGGCGGCCATGTTCAAGATCGCGATCGCCACACCCTGGGGACGCATTACCCGGTGAAAAGCTGATCCTTCCCGCACCCCTGCCGTTCTAAACCTGAATCCAACCACTATCTCTTTTTTCCTGTCGAAGGTTACTTTCCCCGGTCCTGCAAATATATCGATCAAAGGTTGCCAACGAGATCCTTCCTGGGAAATAATCTGTACTTCCGTATCAAGCGCAAGCAGCGCAATCGTGCCATCACCTGCGGGTAGCGCATGGGATACATTGCCGCCGATCGTGGCCACATTCCTGACTTGCGGCCCTCCAATCAAACCACATCCTTCAATAACACAGCGGGCATTTTCTTGGAGCAGCAGGTTCTGGATGATTTCTTTGTGGGTGACAGAGGCACCGATATGGACAAATTCCTGCTCCTGGAAGATAGCTACCATTTCAGAGATACCAGAGACATCAATAAGCTGATTTACAGGTCCATGCCGCCCCTGCCTAAGATCCAGTAATAGATCAGTACCTCCAGCAATTACAGCTACCTCTGCTGATGCATTTGCCAGATTTTCCAGGGCTTCATTAATTGTTTTTGGTTGGAGATACTCCTGATATAAGCTCATAAACACCTCATAAGAAATTGGAATACGCTCTTCTGATAATTATTTCAATCGAATGATAACAGGCCTGGCACCTTATGGTTGATCAAATCTTCCCTAAGTTGACAGGTAGATGAACTCAAAGCGAAAATTATTATACACGAGGAATCAGCCTGGCACCTGCGAGAATCACAAATCAAATACATTTCATTGACATCTGTTCCCAGCTTTCACCTCCTGCGGTAAAATCTACCCAGTGAGCAGTCCTTATAATCTAAGTGGAGGATGAGTTGATGGTAGATCATCGGAACGCAGCCCTGGCATATGCCCGGGAGCATAAGCAAGATTTCATAGAAAAAATGAAGGAACTGATCAGGATCCCTTCTGTGTCTACTGATCCAGAGCGAGTCGATGACATTAAAAAAGCCGCTGATTGGCTGGCATCCGAACTGAAAGTGTTAGGCCTGACCAGGGTGGAAATCTTTCCGACTCCCAGACATCCTATTGTGTATGCCGAAGATCTATCAGCCGGGGATGATGCCCCAACTGCGCTGATTTACGGCCACTATGACGTTCAACCTGAAGACCCTGTCAACGAGTGGAATTCTGATCCCTTCACTCCAACCATTGAGGGTGATAATCTCTATGCCCGCGGTTCAACTGACATGAAGGGGCAGATCATCGCCTGTTTCAGCGCTCTGGCTGCCATCCGAGCAACAGGAGATCTCCCCCTTAATGTAAAATTCCTGATCGAAGGTGAGGAAGAAATCGGTGGATCATACCTGAAAACATTTATCAAGGAAAACAAGGACCTGTTAGCCTGTGATTTTTTCCTGAATCCTGATACAGGGATGCAGGCACCAGATCTACCTAGCATTACTTATGCATTGCGTGGTATTGCTTATTTTGAGCTTAGAATTCAGGGACCCAAACAAGACCTGCACTCAGGAACATTCGGTGGTGCAGTTCATAATCCTGCCCAGGTAATGACCGACTTGTTATCCGGCCTGCATGATAATAAAGGAAAAGTAACCCTGAAAGGCTTTTATGATAAGGTTTTGCCCCTTGATAGTGACGAGAGAGAGGAGATCAAAAAACTTCCCGTCTCTGAGGATTTTTATCTGAAACAAGCTGGTGTCAAATCTCTCTGGGGTGAAGAAGGATATTCAGCAGTCGAACGCACCGGAGCCAGGCCCACCCTGGAAATCAACGGTCTTTATTCTGGTTTTATCGGCGAAGGTCAAAAAACAGTCCTGCCAGCCTATGCCATGGCAAAAGTTTCGACGCGTCTGGTTGCCAACCAGGATCCCGCTGATGTGTACGAGCAATTTAAGACTTACCTGGCAGATAATACGCCGGACACAGTGACCTGGGAGCTCAAAAAACTTGCCGGGGACTACCCTTCCCAAAGCGATCGAAAATCCAAATGGATCGCTGCTTACTACAAAGCAGCCGAAACGACCTGGGGGAAAAGTCCGATTTTCAAGCGAGAAGGCGGAAGCGTACCCGTTGTTGTTCACATCCAGCAAAACCTGAAGGTAGATTCTGTCAACATCGGTTTTGGCCTACCCAGTGATAATATGCACGGGCCAAATGAAAAAATTCATTTACCGACCTTTTTCAAGGGTATTGAAGCCCTGATCCAATTTTTCTTTAACCTCTAAATTATGAATAAATACACGCAAACAAACACAAAACTACCTAATTATGGGGGTCAGGCCGTTATCGAAGGTGTCATGATGCGCGGCAGGATAGCTGCCGCAATTGCCATGCGAGCCCCGGATGGTCAAATTAAAATTCAGGCTGAGAAGTTGAACAAGATCTATCAGAGCCGGATCATGAAAGTACCATTCCTGCGGGGGCTGATCGGTTTATATGATGCTTTGATCCTCGGTATGCGAGCATTAACAATATCAGCCAATTTACAAACCGGCGAGGATGAAAAGCTCGAAGGACCTGCTTTGTTCTTCACCTTTGCCCTCTCAATGACTATTGCTATCCTGATCTTTTTCTTGATACCTGCAGGAGTTGGCCAGGCTGCTGAACGGTATTTCAGCTGGCAGCCGTGGATCGGCAACGTGCTGGAAGGTGTCGTCCGATTGGTTTTTCTGATTGCTTATATGTGGGGAATTGGAAGAATGGATGATATCAAGCGGGTCTTCAGCTACCACGGGGCTGAACATAAGGTGATCAACACCTTCGAAGCAGGAGCTGAGCTTGTGCCAGAAAAAGTTCAGCAGTTTAGTCTTGAACATCCCCGTTGTGGGACAGCTTTCCTGTTGATTGTGGTCTTGTTCTCGGTTTTATTATTCACAGCGCTCGGCCCAATGTCTCTGGGATGGAGATTGATCAGCCGTATTCTGCTGCTTCCTGTCCTGGCTGGTGTCGCCTACGAATATCTGCGCTGGACAGCAGCGAATCAGCATCATCCCCTGATCCAGATCCTGATAAAACCTAACCTGGCTCTCCAAAGACTTACCACTAATGAACCCAGCCTAGATATCATTGAAGTCAGTATTGCTGCTTTTAATGCCATGCGCGAAGCTGAGGAGATAACCTAAGACCGCGTAATTAAATAAATTAGCCCTTTCCCAAACAAAAAACTCAGGATCAAACATCCTGAGTTTTTTATGCCAATTAGATGAAATTCAATTTTTAGTATCCAATTCAACTAGAATTGAATATTCGCGCCATTTTTACTTCTCTTCTTCTAAAAATTCCACTACTTCCATGGCAGCAGCTGCTCCCATTCCAGCAGAAACGATAACCTGCTGAAAATGGGGATCACCAACTTCTCCGGCAGCAAATACTCCCGGCATGCTAGTGTGCATTAATTTATCTACCACAAGATATCCATTTTGATCTATTTCAAGATAATCTTTGAACAATTCGGTGTTCGGGTCATGCCCGATAAAGATAAAGACACCATCAATGGTTCTGATCTCTTCGAGATCCGTTTTCTTATTTTTCAATCGGACAGAATTTACTGTGCCATCACCGATGATCTCTGTCACAACAGTATCCCAAACAAATTTAATCTTGGAATTTTCCTTGGCTTTATTGACCAGGTACGGTCCTGCCCGGAGTTCATCTCTGCGGTGGACAATGGTGACAGATTTAGCAAACCGGGTCAGGAAAATGCCCTCCTTAAGAGCGCTGTCTCCGCCCCCGACAACAATCAAATCCTTTTCCTTGAAAAAGTGACCATCACAGGTTGCGCAGTAGGAGACTCCCCTGCCGGTAAATTCTTGTTCACCCGGAACACCTAGTTCACGAATTAATGCACCGGTAGCAATGATCAGCGTTTCAGCTAGATACTCACTACCATAGGTAGTTACTTTAAATGGACGAACCGATAGATCAACCTCAGTCGCGGAATCAAATACGATTTCCGCGCCGAATTGTTCTGCCTGCTGCTGAAAGATTGTTACCATTTCTGGACCTTCGATGGATGGAAATCCAGGGTAATTTTCAATCGCGCCGGTTTTAGAAACCTGGCCGCCCAAATCCATGCCCGATAACACAACTGGTGCCAGATTCGCCCTGGCAGCATAGAGGGCAGCTGCGAGACCGGCTGGTCCGGACCCAATGATCAGGTTTTGGAGGACTTTCTCAGAAGAATCAGTCATCTGGTTTTTTTTATGACAAGACTGCCAGGACTTTTTCAAAATCCATAATGATATAGTCTTCACTTCCAAATTTAATTTCAGTGCCGGTGTATTTTGGGAAAAGGACCTTATCGCCAACTTTGACAGTAATGGTCACTTCCTCGGTATTTTCACCAACAGCCACAACTAAACCTGTCTGAGGTTTTTCTTTGGCAGTATCAGGAATGTATAATCCGCTGTTCGTTCTATTTTCTTCTTCAAGAGGTTGAATGACAACTCGCGCCCCTAAAGGCTTCATACCTAATTCTTTTTTACTCATTCTTCTATCTCCTTATAACAAGAATACGAACATTAATCTCACTTTGACATTTTACCAAACTTACTCTCAAAGATGCGGGTAGCAGTAAGATTATTTCAAATTTTTAACATATTATTTATACTTTCAAAAACAAGCTTCACAGCAGTTCTCGTGGACAAGGAAAAGATAATGCAAATTCCGGTTAGTAAAAAAACCGGAATTTGCTATTAGTTGGCTGGAGTTATTTCTTCCGATCTGCCTGTTGTGCTTCTTCCAGCGACCATCCTTCCAGAACTGCCTGGCGGGAAAGGCGGATTTTGCCATCCTTGCTGATGTCAGTCACCATCACAGTGATTTCATCACCAAATTCGACAACATCTTCAACGTTCTTGACGTGGCTTGATTCCAGCTGCGAAATGTGGACCAGACCATCAATTCCCGGAATGATTTCTACGAATGCGCCGAAGGTTTTTATACCGACCACGCGACCGGTGTAGATCCGGCCAACTTCAGGGGTAGCTGTCAATCCTACAATGCGTTCTCTCGCCATCCGGGCGCTTTCGCCATTGTCTGAAGCGATAAAGACAATACCCTCATCATTGATATCGATTTTCGCACCAGTGGTTTCCTGGATTTCGCGAATGGTTTTTCCACCTGGACCAATAATCGCTCCAATTTTGTCAACAGGAACACGAACGGACTCAATTCGCGGCACATGGGGTTTTAATTCCTCTCGGGGAACCGAGATGGTTTCCATCATTTTTCCCATGATCACATTTCGGGCTACCTTGGCTGCTTCCATGGCTTCGGACATCATCTCAGAGGATAAACCTTTTAATTTTATGTCCATTTGCAAAGCAGTGATGCCAGCATCCGTACCCGCCACCTTAAAGTCCATATTTCCGATATGATCTTCCAGGCCCTGGATATCGGTCAAGATCGCATACCTGTCGCCTTCTTTAATCAAACCCATCGCCACACCAGCAACCGGTGCTTTGATCGGAACGCCTGTGTCCATCAACGATAAAGTGGATCCACATACAGAAGCCATGGAAGAAGAGCCGTTGGATGACAGCACTTCGGAAACCAGGCGCAGTGTATAGGGGAAATCCTCCTCGCTGGGAATCACCGGCAGCAGGGCCCGCTCAGCCAGGGCGCCGTGACCTACCTCGCGCCGGGAAGTACCTCGCAAGAAGCGAACTTCACCCACGGAAAAGGGAGGGAAATTATAGTGATGCATATACCGTTTGGAATCTTCCGGTGACAAGTTATCAATCATCTGGGCATCACGGGGAGTACCAAGTGTGGTTAAGGTCATTACCTGGGTTTGACCCCGAGTGAAAAGACCAGAGCCATGTGCTCGCGGACTGGTCGAGACATCACACCAGATATCACGCACAGTCGTCAGATCACGGCCATCGGATCGTATCCCTGTATCCAGTATTCGGGTTCGGATGGCATATTTTAATACTGATTCAAAAGCTTCTTTTACATCACCAGGGGCAATCTCTTCATTCTCAGCAAAAACTGCCAGGATATTTTCCCGGACAACATCAAGAGCTTTCCTGAAATCCAACTTTGTCCAGGTTCTGGCCAAGAATTTCGTTGATCGGTCCAAATGCTTTATCATGGACCTGTTTCTTTAACTCCTCACTCAACATGTGGGAGACATATATTCTTCTTGTCTTTGCCCAGGTCCTGGGCCATTTTTTCCTGGATATCAATCAACGGTTGAATCGCTTTTTGTCCCCATTCCAGGGCTTCCAAGATAACCTCTTCAGACACTTCTTTTGAATTGCTTTCTACAGTCAGGATTGCATCCCGACTTCCTGCCATGACCAGGTCCAAATCTGAATTTTCAATCTCTTCAAATGTAGGGAACGCGATAAATTTTCCATCGATGCGCCCAACACGAATCCCGCCGATCGGTCCATCCCAGGGAATATCTGAGATTACCAATGCTGCCGAGGCAGCAATAATTCCAAGAATATCCATCGGAAGATTTTCAGCAGAGAGAGCATATAGGATCAATTGAACTTCATTCCGCAGATCTTTCGGGAAGAGCGGTCTCAATGGGCGATCAATCAACCGGCAAGTTAACGTCGCATCCTCACCCGGGCGTCCTTCACGGCGGAAGAAACCGCCGGGGATGGATCCGTTAGCATACATCCGTTCTTCATAATTGACGGTTAAGGGGAAGAAATCTGCATTTTCCCGGGCACTGTCACTCATCGTTGCAGTCCCGAGCATGATCGAATCCCCAACTTGAACTGTCACCGATCCACCAGCTAGACCAGCCAGGGTCCCGGTTTCGATGACAATTTCTTTTCCTTCTACTACAGCTCTGTATTTCTTTGATTCTGGTTTCATTTTTGCCTCCTGTCGGCATTTTTAGGGTCAGGGATAGGGAGCTAGAGACAAAGATTGTCCATACCTCCCAATACCCAACCTGGTTAGAATGCACGGTCTTAGTATCATTCTAAGATTGAAAATAGATCATACGTGCGTCTTAATATGATATTCAGTTTTTATCCTTAGGGAGAAAGTGTTCCACCGCTCTGGTTGGGTCCCCCTTCCAACTCAACCTAGACCGCACCGTCAACCGCACTTCCCCGCATTTTTTCCTACTCAGTAGATCCAAAAAGTAAACCGAGGGATGAATTCCTTTCACCCACTCGGCTCTAAAAATTTTCTATTTCCTTCGTAAGCCCAATCGATCACTGATCGCGACATATCGTTGATAATCTTCTCGCCGTAAGATAAGCCAACAATCTGCGGCGTTGACCCACCAATTTCAACAATCCCCGCCTGGAGGATTCATCGTGGGTATGGCTTCTTAGATGACCAGTAAGTTCGGTGATCCTGGTGGTTAGGAGGGCAATTTGAACTTCTGGTGATCCGGTATCATCCTTATGCCGACCAAACTCCTTGAATGATCTCTTCTTTTTGTGTTTTTGCAATGCCCATGACGTCTGCTATCTCCTACTTATTATATTTAATTGCTTTCTAGCAGGTCTCCAGTTCCGCAGCCTGTGCCGCAAAGTGGTCTAGTCAGCACGGAAATTATACCAAAGAGAACCGGGATGGCAAGGATGCTGCTCATCCTTCCAGAATATCACGTGCTGTATTGATATCCTTCCCAACCTGGTGGATGAGTTCATTTACCTGATCGAATTTCATCTCGTCCCTGAGCCGTTCAATAAATTGTAAGCCAAGCTGCTGACCATATAAATCACGGGCAAAATCTAGCAAATGAGCTTCGATCCGGACGGTATCGACATCATCACCAAAAGTTGGCCTGAAGCCAACATTTGTGACTGCTTTCCAGATTTCTCCCTCAATTTCAGCCAGGCAGGCATAGACTCCGGGTTTGATATCTACCAGATCAGGAGGAACACTCAAATTTGAAGTGGCAAATCCCAGACTTTTACCACGATTTTCTCCTACGATCACCTCACCCCAGATCTCGAACGGCCTCCCGAGTAAAAGGGCGGCTTCTCTGACCGCACCAGTGCGAATTTGCTTCCGAATACTGCTGGATGAGACCACTTCACCTTGGTATTTGAAGGCAGGGATCTCATGGACATCAAATTCCAATCTTTGTCCAATTTCTCTTAAGCGGCTTGCATTACCTTCCCTGTCTTTACCAAGAGCAAAATCATAGCCCACCCATAATTCTGAAAACTGGAATCTTTTCTGAAGTAAGGAAACAAATTCTTCTGCAGTTAATAGTGATGTCTGCTTGTTAAAAGGATAAGTAAGAACGTAATTTACACCCAATTCACCTAAAAGAGCAGCCCTTCGATCTGGCATGGTTAGATAATAGGGTCTTTTTTCATCATGGATGATCAGTTGAGGGTGGGGATGAAATGTAATGACTGCTGCTGGTATCTTCTGTTGGCGGGCTTTTGCAACCAGATCCCGGATAATTTGCTGGTGACCAAGGTGAACACCATCAAAACTTCCAATTGTAACAATTGATCTCTCTAGTTGAATATCATCCAGATTGTAAAAATGCTGCATAAAATAATCCCCGAGGAACGGGTTATGAGGTGATAAAAACCTTCCTGGGCCTCCAACTATCCTGCCCGTCAGTTGCTTCAAGCAGGGCAATCAGGTCACCTTGGTCGCTCAGACCACGAGCCCAACCTTCTGATCCGGGTTCTGCCGGAATTTCAAGGCCGTGTTTAATTCTTTCGGAGTCTTCCGATGTCAGAACCAGTGTGTGCCAGTCAGCCAAAGTCTCAGCTGCCGGTATCAGGTTTTTGTACCAATCACCAACTTCAAATGCTTCTTTAAGATCCTCAAGCCTGACAGCATCCCGCAAAGTAAATTGGCCGTTTTTAGTTCTGCGCAGTCCTGTTAAATGAGCTCCAACACCCAGGTCATTTCCCAAATCATTTGCAAGGGATCTGACGTAAGTCCCCGATGACGCATAAACATCAATGACTGCTTCTGGAGGTGCCCATTCCAGCAGTTCTAAATTATAAACATCAATCGTGCGGGCTTCAAGTTCGACCTCTTCACCCCTGCGGGCCAGATTATAGGCTTTTTGCCCGTTGACTTTCACAGCTGAATAAGCGGGGGGAACCTGTTCAATTTTTCCCACGTATTCTTTTAATAACTTCTGAAAATGCTCTTCTTCGATATGGTCTATTGATTTGGTCTCACCAACTTGCTTTCCTTCAGTATCATAAGTATCAGTCGAAACGCCAAATCGTAAAATCGCCTGGTAGCGTTTATCTGAAGCTGACAGATATTCGCTCAATCTGACTGCAGGGCCAACCAGAACTACCAGAACTCCCGAAGCCCGAGGGTCAAGGGTGCCTGTATGTCCAGCCCTTCTGATCCCGGTCCCATTTCGAACGATCTTCACAACATCGTGTGATGTCATACCCACTGGTTTGTCTATAACCAGCGCACCAGTTATAAAATCCGTTAAATTATCTTGGTCCATCTTTTTATCTCCCCATCATGAAACGAGAGGCTGAAATTCACTCACCAGGAGTGAGTATTTTCAAGGTAGCCTCTAGGACTTCAGTCTCAACTTGTTCCAGGCTACCGTGGATATCTGCTCCGGCTGCTGGTTTATGCCCCCCACCCCCAAATTGAGTTGCTATTAAAGATACATCAAATCCCGGGCGAGACCGCCAACTGACTTTGACAGTACCATTTTTTTGTTCAACAAATACCACACTGATATCTACATCTTTGATCCGGGTTAAAACGTTAACCAGATCAGCATCATCCCTTCCGGGGTAATCCGTATCCTGACGATCAAGCAAACTCAGGGAAGTCCAGGCAAGGCGACCATTTCTCTGAATTCTATCCAGGCCTTTTCCCCAATACCGGATTGCTTCATAGGATTTTTCAAGCATCGCTTTCCTGTACAGGGTTTGCAGGTCTGCACCCAGCTCCTGCAGGTCAGCTGCAATCCGCAATGTCCTGGGGGATGAATTAGATGTTCTGAAACCCAGGCTATCAGTCAACAACCCGGTCAATAATGCTTCAGATATTGGCTGATTTAACGGGTACGAAAGTTCCTGAGCAAGATCATAGATGATTTCAACCGTGGCTACGGCATCCTCCCGAACAATGTTCAAAGAGGCGAACTGGGTGTTAGTTGGATGATGGTCGATATTCACATCAGGTTCACCATAGTCATCAAGAACACTGCCAATCCTGTCGATATCAGAACAGTCGACCACAATCACCAGGTCATAAACGCCTGATGCTTCTTTATAAACTCTATCAAATCCGGTGAGATGATGAAATACCTGGGGAACCCCATCTTCAAGGACTAGATTGACTTCTTTGCCTAATTCTTCAAGGATTAAACCTAATCCAAGCAGCGAACCAACAGCATCCCCATCCGGGCGGATGTGCGAGATGACCAGGATGCGATCGGCTCTCTCAACAAGTCCCCCGAAAGCCTGAATATCGTCTTTATTCATCCAGATCCTCAGAGTCCTTTTCCTGGTCTAATTCAGCAAATATTTCATCCAGCCGACTAACTCGATCAGGAATTGGATCCCAATGAAACCTCAATTGGGGAAAGGACCTTAAATGAGATATGCTCGATGCAAGCTCAGAACGGATAAAACCTGCAGCTTTGTTGACCGCAGTCAGGATCTCTTTTTTCCTGTCCGCTCCATCAAGGGCAGAGATGTAAATATCGGCGTAGGAGACCTCACGGTCGACATCCACACTGGTGATATTTACGCCTTCCAGCCGGGGATCACTGATTTCCTGCAAAAATAGCAGGGATAGCTCAATCTTAATCCGGTCTGCGATTCGTACTGAACGTGATTCTGATACCATAATTAGACCTAAAACTCTGAGACCATCTCAATAACATAACTTTCCAAAATATCCCCAACCTCAAAATTGGAATAGCCTTTGACTCCGATACCACATTCAAATCCACTTCGAACTTCATTTACATCATCTTGATGGCGCTTCAAAGAGGAGATTTCTCCTTCAAAGGCGATTTTTCCACCTCGTAGGACCCGGATCTTGGCATTTCTGCGGATCTCACCGGTATCCACCCGGCTGCCAGCAACATTTTTATGTTTGCCAGACGGGAAGACTGCCAACACCTCTGCCCTGCCGATCAGGATTTTCTTTTCCACTGGCTCCAGCATCCCTTTGAGTGCTTTTTCAATATCATCGATCAGATGGTAGATAATCTTATATTTTCTGATCGAAATGCCTTCCGAGTCTGCAAGTCTTTTGGCTGCGCTGTCGGGTCCAACGTTGAATCCGAGGATGATCGAATCAGTAGCTGAGGCCAGCATGACATCATTTTCACCAATATTACCAGTTCCGGCATGAATGATCTTGACACCGATATCCTGTTCTCCGCCGCTTTTCAAATCCTGAACTGAATTTATGATTGGTTCCAAAGAACCCTGGACATCAGCTTTAATTACAAGGCGGAGCTCCTCTTCTTCACCGGCCTGGACTCGGGCAAACAACTGTTCCAGGTTGGCAGCGGAATCTTCCTCATCTTCCGTCCGCTCAGTTTCTGAGTCCTTATTGTCGATCATTTCTCTGGCAACTTTTTCACTTTCAACAACGTTAAAGAGCTCGCCGGCCCTGGGCACATCACTCAGCCCCATGACCGAAACCGGTACTGATGGTCCGGCTTCTTTGATCTTCGCGCCTGTGTAATCAAACATGGCTTTGATCCGCCCGTAAGATTTACCGGCAAGAACTGTATCACCAGCTCGCAAGGTTCCATTTTGGATCAATAAAGTCGCCATGACTCCGCGACCCTTGGTCAGTTCTGCTTCGATGACCGTTCCGAAAATATCGCCGTCGGGATTGGCAAAGATCTCAAGATCTTCAGTTACCAGCAGGATTGCTTCCATCAGGTCATCAAGACCTGTTTTCTCGATCGCAGAGATTGGCACGATGATCGTGTCCCCATCCCATTGATCCGAGACAACGCCAACATCTGCCAGCTGCTGCAAAACCTGGTCAGGTGAAGCATTGTCACGATCCATCTTATTCATGGCAACTATCATTGAAACCTGGGCAGCTCTCGTATGGGCAATGGCTTCTTCAGTTTGCGGCATCACTCCATCATCTGCAGCTACGACAAGGATGACAATATCTGCTCCCTGGGCACCCCTGGCTCTCATCGCTGTAAAGGCAGCGTGACCTGGGGTATCGAGGAAAGTAATTGGTTTGCCATTATGTTCGATCTGGTAAGCGCCAATGTGTTGTGTAATTCCACCAGCTTCACCTGCTGCGACTGATGTATCCCTGATAGCATCTAATAATGTGGTCTTCCCGTGATCAACATGACCCAGAATTGAAACAACCGGAGGTCGTCTTTGCAGCTGATCCTCGATCCTCTTTTTCCAGTTTTTGACGCCAGAGGGGGATTGCAATCTGTTCCTTCTCCTCAGATTCGACTACTTCCTGAGCAACTGCCTCATACCCCATTTCCGCGGAAACAATCGCAGCTGTATCAAAATCAATCTCCTGATTGATATTTGCCATCATCCCATTCGCCATCAAAGTCTTGATGATTTCAATCGGACTGGCATCCAGGGTTTGGGCCAATTCGCGGACAGTTATACTCATTGGCAGTTCGATTTGTTTAATCTCTTGTCCGTTTTCGCTCATATATTACCTCATTGGTTCAGTTATTGATAACAATCAAGTCCTATTATTCTTAACCTGATCTATTTGATTTAAATATGTTTCCTGATATTGGAGCAGCCTTTCCCTGTCAGCCGGTGATAAATCGATCTGCAATGATCTTTCCAGGGACTTTCTAATTCCCTGCTCCCAACAGGACTGATCACGATGTAAATACGCCCCCCTCCCGGATAATTTTCCGGATTCATCCACATATACCCCTTCAGGCGTGCGGACTATCCGGACCAGGGTTTTTTTATCCTGACTTTCCCTGCAAGCTACACACATCCTCTGTGGTATATGTTTCCGTCGAGCCATATCTAACTACTCTTCAACTTCTAGTTCACTAGCTTCCTGATCCGGGTTGATATCTTCAACATTTTCATTAATTTCAATTTCATCGTTTTGACTATCACCGTCCAAGGAACCATCACCTTCAGCTCCATCCTGTTCCTCAGCTTGAGTTGATTCTTCATCATCCTGATCGATCATCTCACCGGATTCATCAGCATCAGATTGATCAGGGAGCTCTTGATCTCCACCAGGTCCATCAGCAGAGTCATCATCAGCTGGCTCTTCAGGATCTATGGGAGCATCGTCAGTTTCACCTTCTGCTTCAGCTGCGGATTCAGGATCTTCATCCACCTCGCCAGCTCTCATGTCAAGCACCAGATCTTCCTCAACATCATACTCTTCCGACAGCGGTTTGTACCCGATCATTACATCCAGGGCTTCTTCGATCTGCTTGATATAGGAGGGGCCAATACCATCGATGTTGCTAATCGACTTCGGGACTAAGAGCAGCCGGTAGGCTAACTCGCCGACACTTCCATATCCCGCTTCATTAAGCAGATTTTCCACTTTTGTTGCCAAACCAAGGGTCATGATCGGCAGATCATAAGCATCATCCGGGACTGCGGCTTTAGCTGCCTGGATCCGGGCCTGCTGCTGTTTGGTGACTTCCCTGCGTTCCTTGATCAGACCGGATTCGACGCGGCTGTTGAAATTGTGAAGTTCCCGGTATTCTTCCGGTGTGATGGGTCTGCCCTCTGCTTTTTTAGCCAAGAATTGACTCGATCCGGGGGATTGTGCCCAATTCCAAATCCTGGAATTGAACATATTTAGGATCGTCCTGGATTTTGAACAGGGTGTCTGAAACAGCTTCGAACAGGCCTTTAATATCAATCCGCCATCCCGACAATTTTGCAGCCAGGCGGGCATTTTGTCCATTCCGTCCAATTGCCAGGCTGAGCTGATCTTCCGGGACGACAACTGTCGCGGTTGGCATGCCATCTGATTCTTTGTTGAGGAACACACTCAGGACTCGGGCAGGACTTAATGCCTTAGCAATAAATTCTTCCGTATTCGGATTCCATTCTATGACGTCAATCTTTTCATCACTCAATTCCCGGACAATTGCCTGGATCCGCACACCTCGAATTCCCACGCAGGCACCGACCGGATCAACACCTGGTTTGAGGGCAGTCACCGCTACTTTAGAACGGTATCCTGCTTCCCGCGCAATTGAACGGATTTCTACCAATCCCTGGTAGATCTCAGGGACTTCGTTCTCCAGCAGGCGCCGCAAGAAATCACGGTGACCTCGAGAGAGAATGATCCGTGGCTCACGAGTTGTTTCTTCTACGTCCAGCAAGCAAAGCTCGAATGCGGTCGTGGACCCGGTAATATTCTTTTCCAATCTGCTGGTTGCGGGGCATTTTGCCCTCAGCATTGATATTCAAACCAATCGTTAGTTCATGGCGATGGACAGCCTGAATAACGCCGGTGACAATTTCACCGATCTTCCCACTGTAATATTCAAATTGCGCTAAACGTTCTGCCTGCCGGATCCGCTGCTGGATGACCTGACGGGCAGTTTGGGCTGCAACTCTGCCGAAATCATCAGGGGTGCTTTCTACCATTTCCAGATCACCGAGTGCCGTGTCTTTGTTTACTTTGCGTGCTTCTTCAAGAAGGACCTCAGTGCGATTATCATGGATATCCTCAACAACCTCTTTCTCGACAAAGACGATCACTTCCCCGGATTCCAGATCGATCTCAGCTTCAACCTTTTGAGCGCTTGAAGCATTCACTGAGCGCCGATATGCAGAAACCATAGCATCTTTTAGTGCTTCAATTATGATTTCCTCAGGGAGGTTTTTATCATTGATAATCTGTTTAAAAGCCAAAGCAAATTCTGTTTTCATTTCGATATCTCCAACTACTATGAACGGGAGGGATGGCGTAGTCTGGTCTTGACAACAAAAAAAGTGGGGTTGTCCCACTTTCCGATGCCACCAGTATTGCTTCCCCCCACTTGAGATGCATTCTATCACGAATAAATAGCGCTGGCAAGGCATCGCGTTGTAGATCTCGAGTCTAATAACAACAAGTAATTATGTCGTCCGGACCTTGCCTGCTAATTTTGTCTTACAAGTTTTTCAAGGAGTTCCTTTTCTTCTTTTTTGGTTTTAATTTCACCATCAAGCAAGGCACTTCGAATCCTGGTTAATATTTCTGCATACAGCGGTCCCGGCGGTAATCCTGATTCCCGGAGGTCTTTCCCCGTGATAATTGATTCGACATGCTGCCAGGAAGAGAGGTAGCGGGAGAGAATCCCTTTTTGTTTTGGCTGATCTGATTCCAAATAAACTGCATAGATTGCCAGATTTGAAATTCGATCCAGTTCTCTTGTTACCTGACTGGGCTGCTTGGAGGATAAATCCTTCAACTTGGCCCTCAGGTTAGAGGCCTGGATGATCACGTCTGTTAACGTTCTTACGAGCCGCAATCTTTTGCAAACCTTCTTAACATCTGTTGATCGCATAAGCAGGATTGTATAGCACAGTGAATGATTGATATTCAATCCCACACTGTCCTTTGCCACGTTCCATTCGACTGGAGGCACTTTTCCGGGAAGGCTATCGATCAGGTCATGGAGAGATTTGTCCCAAACCAGATCAGCACCAATAGCATTCAAAATGGTCAATTCATTCAAACGATCCACCATCGCAGCTGCGTGCTCTTCATCAAATATCCGATCAAGCTCATGCCTGAGCCTGTCACCAGAAACTCTCTTGAGCAAGTCCTTGGCTTCGATCAATAACTCCCGTGTCCGATCATCAATATTAAATCCATAACGCTGTTCATACCTGACAGCCCGCATAATCCTGGTGGGGTCATCAACGAACGATAAAGAATGAAGGATTTTTATCTGTTTGGCCTTAAGGTCTGCCAGACCTCCCCAGTAATCATACAGTTCGCCATATTGATGTCCATCCAGGCGCAAGGCCAGGGTATTGATCGTGAAATCCCTCCGGTGAAGATCTAGCTTAATACTTCCTTTCTGGACGGATGGCAGGGCAGTCGGATGCGTATAGAATTCTGTCCTGGCACTAATAAAATCCAGCGAATCTGGCAGAGATTCCATTACTTTTTTTGTTGAACCAAGGAGTGTCAGCTGTTCCTTGTCGATGACCCATTTTGCAGTCCCAAATCGACTATGGCTGATCACCCGGCCTCCATAACGTGTCTGGACTGCTTCTGCCAGGGCAATTGCATCTCCTTCCACTACAAGATCAAAATCCTGACTGGGATAATCCAGTAGCAAATCGCGCACAAATCCACCGACAATATAGATGGCTGTCTTTTGATCCCAGGCGATCTCAGAAATCATATTCAATAATTCAACTTTAGCTTCAGGCAAAGTAGCGTCCAATTTTGAGGAAAGATTTTGTCTGCCAGGTGCTGGGCGGTGAGGAGCGAGGATCTTGATCAAATCAGTCCGGGTAATAATTCCAACGATTGTCTTGGAGCGGGAGCTGACCACAGGGATCTGTCCCCAACCGGATTCCATCATGACATCCTGGATTTGTTCAATTGAATCCGCAGGGAATACGCGCACATTTCCTGCCTCCATAATACTCCCGGCAGTTGCGTTGAGACCATGCGCCATTGCCCGATCTACTGATCTGCGGGTAAGCAGGCCAACGATCTCTTTCTCCTCGATCACCGGATAACCCTCATATCCAAAACGAATCATTAGATCTGCTGCCTCAGATACTGGAGTATCAAGGGAAAGTGTTTGGGGATCCTTAGACATGATGTCTTTTGCCCGGATTGCAGGTTTTACATACTGGGGCAGGATGCTGGTCAGTTTCTGGTAGATGATATCCAGGTCCACATCATTAATTAACGCTGCGGCAGCCCGGGGATGACCTCCTCCGCCTTCGAATGAAGATAGAACATCACTGACATCGATATGATCAGATGTTGACCTGGCGATGATCTGGACACCACTGCTGGTCGATAGCAGCAAGAATAAGGCATCAGGGTCGAGCAAATCCCGGAGTTTATGGGCCAGGCTTGATAATTCCTCATCCAGATCAGCTGCGTCAGCCCTGGCAATGATCAAACTGTGCCCATGGATGATCCTGCTTTCTGAATTTGCCCTCAGATCCTCATATATTTTTTGTTGATTCATGGAAAGTGGAAGATTGATGTAATCAGTCACAATCGACAAACTGGCTCCTCTCTCCACTAGAATGCCTGCTGCAAAAATATCCTCTGCGGTTGTCCGCGTATAGGATAATGATCCCGTGTCTTCATAAATCCCGAGCAGCAACAGCGTCGCTTCGATAGGTGTAAGAGCGATATCCCTTTCCTGAATGGCTTTAACAAGAATTGTGGTTGTAGCACCTGTTTCGCGGATATTAATTTCCCATTCAGGCGGCAGATCCCCTTTCTGGGGATGGTGGTCGACCACCTGGACCTTAAGATTCTTTACCATACCTTTAATACTGATCATAGATTGAGTATCTACCAGGCAAACAGATTCGATTGAATCCCCTGGAAGGTCCCGCGGATCAACAAAAGGCAATTCTGCTCCATAGAGAGTCAGATATGCTTCAACATTTCTGTTCAGCTGACGTGGTAAAACAGGTGTGAGATTGCGGTCAAGAAGATAGGCTCCCAGCAAAGAAGCCAGTCCGTCAAAATCTGTCCGTTCATGGGTTAAGATGATATCCATAATGTATTCCCACTGGTCCAGGACACTCTTTTTAATTGTACACCAGTAACGTGAAGACTACCTGAAACCTCATACCAGCGAGATGGTCCGGGAGGATCAGGGATGTCTGCCCGAAAATTCCTGGCCAGGAACATTTTCGGGGATGGCTCCAATTATTAAGAAGCCTTGAGGATATTCTGAACGAGCCAACTATACTATAATAAACCTATGGAAATCATCACCGTCTTTGGTGGATCTTTGCCTCTCCCGGGAACTCCACCATATCAGGAAGCCCAAAGCTTGGGAACTCTGTTGGCAGAATCAGGATATGCAGTTCAAACAGGGGGTTATATTGGCACGATGGAAGCGGTTTCTCGCGGTGCAGCTGAAGCCGGTGGACATGTGATCGGTGTTACCTGCGATGAAATAGAGAATTGGAGACCCGTAGCACCAAATCGTTGGGTAAAACAAGAGAAGCGGTGCCAGACCTTGCGGGACCGTCTTTTTGTATTGATCGATGAGTGCGACGGAACCCTTGCCCTGCCAGGTGGAATCGGTACCTTGACTGAAATAATCCTAACCTGGGCTCAACTTCAAATCCAGCCAAAAATTCAGAAACCACTGATCGTGATCGGAAGTGGCTGGCAGGAAACTCTGGGAACATTCAAATCCGCGCTGGGCGAATATATTCCGGCTGCAGATCAAAACCTCATCGCGGCTGCACCTGATGTTAATTCAGCCGTTGCCATACTTAAAAATACCAGGCAATGACAGCAATCAACCCTGCCAGGTTAAAAATCCAATGTGCTGAATTAGGTGAATTATTCCCTAATCCCCCTCAATTCATAACTGGATTCCACGACCTTTTGATTTTTTATGGTGCCCGGATCCGCCAAACCCGACTCTCACAAACTCCACTAACATTGCAAACTTACCAAGTACCTGTCCCGGTATTGAGAGCTTTGGAACTAGAGCTGAGGGACCGGGTGAAAGAAAAGCCAGAACAGGGAACAGCACTTATTGACGCTTTGTGGATAGAAGAATGGCTGGAATTCAAACAATTAAGTGCATATCTGCTCGGATGTTTGCCAGCTTCA
Organism: uncultured Chloroflexia bacterium; assembly: GCA_963751575.1. Taxonomy (GTDB): domain Bacteria; phylum Chloroflexota; class Anaerolineae; order Anaerolineales; family UBA11858; genus B10-G9. Next base: position 59,820 of record CAVVUX010000003.1, read on the forward strand.
AACCCTGCTTTGATCCTGGATCGGATCAGCAATTGGATGGGACAAACCAAATCTGACGATCTTCGACGTCAAATAATGACCCGAGGGTTAATCAGGGTAGTAGATGAAAACCCCGGTGACTTGCTTAAATATTTGAAATCCCTGGTTAAAAGAAACACTCCAGCGGACCGACAAGCAGCTCTATTTGGGCTTGTGGTTTTTGCGAATAATGCTGAGTTTGATAACTTGCCCGTTCTATTTAATTTGTTGAAAGATATCCTGCTGATCGACGATACCGGTCAAGTCAAGGAAATCATCGCCTTGGTCCGCTTATTACAGGTGAAATCCGAACAGGAAACTGCCTACTTCCTGATACGCCAGATGGCTACCGCAAGCAGACCGAGAATTTTTCGTGTGATCCGCAAAGTTATGCCATTGTTTTCAGATGAAAATCGGCAGCTCCTCCGTGAGAAACTCAAGAACTATACTTAATCTTAAGTCTGAATTATATAAAATGTCTCAGATCACAATCGATCTCCTTGACTAAATTTAGCCCCCATCCTATACTTTAGAAATAATTAAGAGAAGCACGGGGAGCTGATAGAAAGCTGAGAGGAGGACCAAGGTCCTCGACCCGCGAACCTGATCCGGATCATACCGGCGGAGGGATGCAACAACGGTAAAACTCCTCCAAATAGAGGAGTTTTCTCTTAATCAGGAAGGAGAATCGATGCGTGCTATTATATTTGCCAATGGTGATTTTTGTCCGGATGATGCCGGCATTTCTGTCGATTCGGATGATTTGATTATTGCTGCTAACGGGGGAAGCGAGCATTGCGCCACCCTCAATCTAAAACCTGATCTTTTGATAGGAGATCTGGACTCGATGGATCAAGATCTACTTAGCGCATGGCAGTCCAATGGCGTTGAAATTATCAGTTATCCAGCTGATAAGGACCAGACAGATCTAGAATTAGCACTGCTCTACGCCCAGAGTCAACAAGTATCAGAAATTTTTGTTTATGGCGCAGCTGGTGGGCGATTGGATATGACTATCGGCAATCTAACCTTGCTGGCCCATCCTGACCTATTAAAACCTATCACTCTGATCTGCGGAGATGAGGAAGTTCACCTGCTTCTTTCAGGGGAAACTTTGACCTTACGCGGTAAACCAGGGGAGACAGTTTCCCTGATCCCCCTGCAAGAAGGATCATCACAAGTCACGACAGCAGGTTTAAAATATCCCTTGAACGGAGAAGACCTGGTATTCGGATACACCCGCGGAATTAGCAACCAAATGGTTTCTGATCAAGCCCTGATCAACCTGGCCAGGGGAACATTAGCGATCATCCATATTCGTGATCATAAAGTGGAGAACATAAAATGAAACATAAATTATTATTGGCAGCTCTTTCCTCGATCATCGTAGTTTCTGCCTGCTCACCAACACCTGAATTGCCTGCTCAACGAACTTTGACAGTGATGACGCACGATTCATTCGCGATCTCAGAATCTGTCCTGGCCTCTTTTGAAGAACAGCATCAGGTCCAGCTTAAATTCCTTGAAATTGGTGATACAGGTACAGCGGTAAACAAAGCTGCATTGTCCAAGGATAATCCCCTCGCTGACGTATTTTATGGAGTGGATAACACTTTCCTGAGCCGGGCACTTGATGAGGGGATTTTCGAAGCATATCAGTCTCCAGAATTAAGTGAAATTAACCCTGATTTTATTGTTGATAGCACTTACCATGCCCTTCCAGTAAATTTCGGGGATGTATGCCTCAACTACCAGAAGTCCTATTTTTCCGATCATGACCTGGCTGTTCCAACAGGTTTAGAAGACCTGGTTCTACCCGAATACCGGGGGTTGCTGACAGTGCAAAATCCAGCGACATCATCTCCAGGATTGGCTTTTTTATTAACCACCATTGGTTATTTTGGAGAAGATGGCTACCTGGAATATTGGAACAAGCTGGTAGAAAATGATCTGAATATAGTTAATGATTGGGAAACTGCCTATTATAGTGAATTCAGTCAGGCAGGGGGATCCGACCCGATAGTTGTTTCCTATGGATCCAGTCCTCCCTTTGAAGTTCTCTTTTCAGAAGATCCACTTGATGATGCACCAACTGCGGCAGTTACATCACCAGGATCCTGCTTTCGCCAAATTGAATTTGTGGGGATCTTAAGGGGAACGCCCAATCGCGACCTGGCAGAATTATGGATTGATTTTATGCTTTCACCAATGTTCCAGGAGGATATTCCATTAAACATGTATGTCTTCCCGGTCAACCCAGCCGCAGAACTAGCAGAAGTTTTTCAACTTTATCTTGATGTGCCAGAAATTACTGCCAATATCAGTCCCGAGCAAATTGCACAAAACAGGGAAAAATGGATCAATGATTGGACTGAAACGGTTTTAAGGTAAGACTATTGATTAGCTGCTGCTTTTTCAGCTATCCAAAGAGTAATTTACGATCCAGCTCTGCCTGGATGCTAATCTGCAGGCGGGAAAGGACTCGCAAAGGCCAATCTGTATGAAAAAACAAGCCCCATTTTACAGATCTATCTCATCAGGTCTGCTTTTATGGCTGCTTCCGGTGATATTTTTGGCAGCCTTTTATTTTTATCCCCTGGGAGAGATTCTGGAACTAAGTTTTTCCAGGATGGAAGGTGATTTTTTTCCTGGTCTGTGGAATATCCTAACCAGCCCAACGGTAAGCAGTGTTATCCGGTTTACGTTTTGGCAAGCTTTTTTGTCTACCATTCTGACATTAGTTGTCGGTCTGCCTGCTGCCTATCTGTTCGGAAGATTTCAATTCAAAGGAAAGAAGATCCTCAGGGCGCTGACTGGGGTTCCATTTGTCATGCCAACCCTGGTTGTAGCTGCCGGATTTTATGCTTTATTAGGACCGACCGGTTTATTAAATTCCCTGCTGATCAGAACTTTCAACCTGAACGCCCCGCCGATCCAGTTTGTTAACAGTTTTGGAGCTATCCTGACCGCCCATGTATTCTACAACACAACAATCGTGCTCAGAGTGGTTGGCGATTTTTGGAGCAGACTTGATCCCCAATTAGAAAATGCTGCCAGGGTTCTGGGTGCTGGGCGCTGGAAAATCCTGCGTGAAATTACCCTGCCGTTGCTGAGTCCAGCTGTTGCAGCAGCGAGTCTGCTGGTTTTTATTTTTGATTTCACATCATTTGGTGTTGTCCTGATCCTGGGTGGTCCCCAATACGCTACCCTAGAAGTTGAAATCTATTATCAAATGATCAGCCTTTTTAACCTTCCCCTGGCTGCGACATTGTCCCTTCTCCAGGTCGGATTTACGCTGATGCTGACAATCATCTATACAAGAATAAGCTCAAGGATTAATCAGCCGATCAATCTCGCAGGGAAGAGGTACAGCCAGAAAAAAATTGGCACCAGAAAACAAAAATGGCTGGCTGGAAGTTTGATCCTGGTCCTGCTGATATTTTTACTAAGTCCCCTGGCCGCTTTAGGAATCAGATCCATAACAGGAGCGGGTGGAGGACCAGCTCTGACTTTGGCTTATTATCAGGCACTGGGAAATAATCCCCAGCAATCCATATTCTATGTTCCACCGACAACTTCGATGGGGATATCCTTCGGGTACGGGATGATGACAGTTATCCTGGCCCTGACCCTCGGTTTACCGGCAGCTTGGGCCCTGGCAAAAAAGAATCTCACGATCTGGGATAAGATCCTGGACCCGATATTAATGCTCCCGCTGGGAACCTCGGCTGTAACGTTGGGATTAGGCTTTCTGGTCGCTCTGGACCAACCTCCCCTGGATCTGAGGACTTCGCCCCTGCTGGTCCCGATCGCCCATACCCTGGTGGCGTTTCCATTTGTTGTCCGAAGCTTGACACCAGCGCTATCCAGCATTCAACCAGCGCTCAGACAGGCAGCAGCAGTCCTGGGCGCTTCACCGAAACAAATTTGGAAGGAAATCGATCTGCCATTAATTGGAAGAGCTCTGCTGGTGGCCGCTTCGTTTGCATTCACAATTTCAATTGGCGAATTTGGTGCCAGCTCGCTGATCACCCGCCCGGAATTTCCCACTGTACCTGTTGTTATTTATCGGTTGATCTCTCGCCCTGGTGCCATTAATTACGGACAGGCTATGGCGCTGAGCACAATCCTGATGATAGCAACGCTGGCAGGTATGCTGGTAATGGAAAATTTCAGGGTCGGGGATGTAGGCGATTTTTAGATCTATGGGCCAAAATTTCCTGCCCGGGTCAAGTTTTCCATCAAATAATTCTCTTGACGGAATAGGTGGAAGTGATAGAATATTATTCGCTGGGGGCGTGGTGTAGCGGTTAACATGCGGCCCTGTCAAGGCCGAGATCGCCGGTTCGAATCCGGTCGTCCCCGCCAGCAAAAGAGAACCAGTCCTGAGGACTGGTTCTTTTCTTTTATATGATGAATTGCGATGAAATGAGAGCAGCTTGAGACTTTATTACAGTCTGGATCGATTATGCTCCCCGTATGAAACCAAACCAGCCCTCAACTATCTTCAGAAACAAGACAACCTGGATACCGTTAGTGATCAATCTGCTGTTCTGCTGCATTTTGCTGCCAATCTACTTGCAGCCTGATCAAGCCATTACCGGTAAGCAGCTGCTGGAAGTATTATTGTGGCAGTGTCTAGCCCTGGCTGCCTGGCCTGTTAATCTGGTGGCTGCTGCTTTATCTTTGTTCAATCAGGCCGATCTCACAGCAATTGGAACCCTGCTCAAGATCCTGATCTACCCTACTGGTTTATTTTGCATGATCCTGGTGTTTATTCTCAAACAAAACAAATGGATTCTTTTGATCCTTTGCCATATTCTGTTGATTATTTCATTTTGGGTAACCTGGATGCCGGTTCTGAGGGGTTATGATTTTATGCTGGGATGATTTTGTTACCTTATGCCGCCCTCTTGAATTAATCCAAAATTGCCTGGTAGATACAGCTACCACACTAGCACTAGAATAATTATTATGATATTATTCTAGTTTATTAGCTGCTTTTTACTGGTAATTTATTTATTTCACGAGGAGATGAACCATGCATATCCCCACCGAACCCTGCGGCAGTGTGCCTCGCTCCCCAGGTCTCCAGCAAGCTCTGGCAGATTTTTCCAGCGGCAGTTTATCCGCTGAAGAATTAAATATTCTGTATGATGAGGCAGTCCAAGACACGGTCGAAAAGTTTTCGGCAACCGGATCCCCAGTCATCACTGATGGTGAGCAGACCAAGAGCAGTTTTGCCACCTACCCCTTCACCAACCTAACGAATTTAGCTCCAGATGGAGTGGTGATCCCATTTGAGGACGGCCACCAGCGCCAGCTTCCCCGCTTAACTGAAGGTCCATTCCGGTATGGCGAAGTAGCTGGGTCTTACCTGCCCCGGGCAAAAAGATTCACTGACAAACCCCTTAAACAAGCGGTGATATCTGCCTCAGCAGTCTCATTGATCTATCCCGCTGATGGCATTGAGAATTATTCCCAGGAAGAATTCACTGCAGATCTGGTTCAGGGTGCTGTAGCTGATATCCGCAGCTGCTTTGAAAATGGCGCAGAGAGCGTTCAGATAGATTTCACTGAAGGCAGACTGGCTCTAAAACTGGATCCCTCGAAAGGTTTGTTAAAGAATTTCATCGATCTGAACAACCAGGTTTTATCCCATTTCACTCCAGAGGAAAGGAAGAAGATCGGGGTGCATGTCTGTCCCGGCGGCGATCATGACTCCACCCACAGCGCCGATGTTCCTTACCTGGAATTAATCCCTGACCTGATGAACCTCAATGTCGGAAACTTTTTTGTTCAGATGGCAAGCGAGGAAAATCCTGACCAAGCCCTGGCTGAATTTGCCAAATACTTGAAACCTGATCAGAAAATATTTGTTGGCGTGACTGATGTCAATGATCCCGGAGTCGAAAGCCCCGAGATCGTTCGGGACCGGATCCTGGCCGCCGCCAAACATATCCCTGTATCACAGCTGGGAACAACGGATGACTGCGGGTTCAGCCCATTTGCAGATGATGCCGGCACATCCCGCGAGATTGCATTTGCGAAAATCAGTGCCCGGGTGAAAGGGACCAAACTCGCTGAAGCTGTTCTGGGGATCTGATCTCCTGCATCTTGATTGATTAATAAAAAAAGCCACTCCTGCGGAGTGGCTCTTTTTTATTAGGAGTTTGATTCATGTTACACTCAAAATATCCTTAAAAGCAAAAATCTTGATTCATAATTTACACACAACAATTTACTGGACTGAGGTATGGGTTCAAATTCTATCAATATTCTCCTAATATTAGTCATCATTCCATTGGTGTTATTATTCACCTGGCTTATACTGGTCAGGATAATCAGAAAGATCTTCCACTTCCCAGCCCCGGCCTTTATCGGCTATTTCCTTGACAGTGATTTCCGGCGCAGATTTCAACCCCCTTCCCCATTGATCCTGCGCAGCGGCATTAAACCCGGTCTGCACGTGCTCGAAATCGGCTGCGGCAGCGGAGCCTATACAACTTTTGTGGCCAGGGCAGTTGGCCAGGATGGCATTGTGGAGGCCCTGGATATTCAACCAGGCATGCTCTCCCAGCTGGAGAATAAACTAGCCCTGGCAGAAAACAGCGACATCAACAATATTCATACACACCTGGCCAGGGCCGACGAGCTTCCTTTTAACGACAATTCCCTGGATCTGGTGTATTTGATCGCTGTTCTGCCGGAGATTCCCAACCAGGGAAAAACGCTGGCTGAGATCAAGAGGGTCCTCAAGGTGAATGGCATCCTGGCAGTGACTGAATTTTTCCCGGATCCAGACTATCCGCTCAGCAAAACAACTGCCCGCCAGGGTGAGAAGGCAGGTTTCAAGGTCGATCAGATCCAGGGAACTTTTTGGACATACACGGTCAGATTTATCAAACCAGGTCAGGATCAGTAAACAGCTGCCATGGAAAACAATCTGATTCGGGAAAACCCTGCCCAAGTCGTGTAAGAACTGCTTCAGCTGTTGAATAGCAATGAAATTAAAGCGATTATTGACTAATTTTGGGTGGTATATATCCTGCTGGGAGCCCAAATCCGGCCTTTTCAAGACGTTTGCTGACCAAAATCACCTGATAAAACTGTAATCCCCTGCGGTCAAAATAGTTTATGATTAATAACATGGATAAAAAATCAACAACCATTATGCAGATCATTATTGCTGGGTTCCTATCATTCCTCGGAACCCTCTCAACAGCCCAGGCAATTACTTACATCTTTTGGCTTGCCGGTGACCTTGAACCGACCTATCAGCTGACCACGGGGGTGATTTCCGGCTTTATTGGATTGTTTGTAGGAGGTTGGATAACTGCCCGGGTAATTAATCCCCGTGATGTTTGGATCTCCGCTGTAAATGGATTGCTTGTAGGCGGTTTTAGTTCATATTTCCTCCTCGGACTTCATCCCCTGGTAGTGGGTGTGACTGTGCTGTCCTTTGTTTTTGCTGGTTTGGGTGGATATGCGGCATTGCGAAGGACCGAACAAAAAACTGCTGATCCTGACCCCGCAGAATAATGTTCCAGACGAAATCCAGCATTCCCCGCCTATTCCTGTTTCTTAGTTTTGCCCTTTCCTGGGCTGTCTGGATCCCTGTGGCAATCACCGGCAGAGATTATCAAAGCTCGCCTTATCTGCTGGCCGCTGTGCTGGTAGGTGCTTTTGGTCCAGGACTGGCTGCCATAATCCTGACCTACACCAGCAAAGATCTGGACCAAATTGCTGATCTTAGAAACCGCTTAATCGATTTTCGCAGAATAAAACCTGCCTGGATCCTGATTATTCTCACGCTTTGGCCGACCCTGCACGGAACAGCAATAGTCCTGACAAGACTTGCCGGAGAACCAATTCCTAAATCACCATTCCTTCTGGAGCTCATTCAGCAGCCTAATTCGATTCCTATCATCCTTTTTATGTATCTGATCCAGGCCCTAATTGAAGAAGTAGGCTGGCGAGGATATCTTCAAGAAAAATTAAGTGACGCTTTTAGTCCATCTCGCAGCTCATTGTTAGTAGGGATTATTAATGCGATCTGGTATCTACCGCTATTCTGGGTGGTTGGTTCAAACCAGATCAAAATGGGTTTTGGAATTGATTTCATTATCTTCATTGCATTCGTAACTTCCTCTGCGGTAATATCTGCCTGGTGCTACCTCAGCAATGGACATAGCATCCTGGCTGCTGCACTGCTCCAGACAGCTGGCAACCTCAGTTTTGATACCTTCGCTTATGCACCGGGAACACTTAAACATCTCATACTTGTTTTGTTAGTGGTGCTGGGCGCGATTGGTGTGCTGATCTATTTTCGGAAAATCGAGAAAGCAGATAAAACCGAATCGGAATTTTAGATCAGCATAACAGATCAGATCAGGGTGACCCCATTCTTCGCACGGTATATGAAGGCAAGAATATCATCGTTCCAGAAAGCAATTCTCAGTTCGATCCTGTTGTTACACAAGCATTCAGAAAATCATATTAATCTATAACCTCCTGATTTTCCTGCCTGCTCCCCTAGCCTTGTAGCCCCGGGGTTAAACCAGGTGCTACAATCCTAATCAGGAGGTTCGACATGAAAACTGGCCCAATATTACTTGCTGTTGATGCTGTTATCAATCTGCTGCTTGGACTGCTGCTGTTATTTTTCCCGGCGGGCATACTTGAGCTGTTCACACTTCCTCAGACCAATACCTTTTTTTATTCCTCAATCCTTGGGGGTGTAATCTTTGGAATTGGAATAGCTCTAAGTCTTGAGATCTTGAAAGGAGCAATAGAACTGCAGGGTTTAGGCCTGGCCGGAGCTATTGCCATCAATCTTTCCGGGGGAGGTATTTTGCTGTTCTGGTTGATCTTTGGGAACCTGGTCCTCCCGCTGAAAGGTCTAATTACACTGTGGATTGTGGCTATACTGGTAATTGGGGTCGGACTGCTCGAGTTAGTCAGTGGAGCCTGGAAAGATCCAGGAAAATAACTGGATGAATACGGATCAAGCTCTTGTTCAACAGATCATTAATCTCGATCAGGAATGGGCCCAGGCGCACCTGACCCTTGACCTTGGATCCATCGCAAACATTCTTTCAGATGATTTTCAGCAAATCCAGGCTGATGGTTCTATTACTGACAAACGGGAGCTGCTGGATTCCTATGCTTCAGGGAACCGAGTGTGGGAAATCGCACAAAGCACAAACCATCAGGTCCAGATCTGGGGTGAGCTCGCGATCGTTTTCGGAAACTGGAAAGGAAAAGGCGTCAATAATGGAAATTCATTTAATTATCGCGCCCGTTTTATATCGATTTACAGACTGGAAATTGATGATTGGAAAATGGTCCTGGACCGCTCGATTTCAGAAAGTCTTCCCTGACCTCTAGATATTATTTTCCCAACTCCTGTTTTTAGACTTTGTCACATTTTTCTCTCAGGTGTATAATAATACACGCTGATCTACTCTCCAGATCATTATCAAAGGAGATCTTATGTCTAATTTAAAGGACGGTTGTGTCAAACCTGTCGTTGGTCCAATACTTCCGGATAAACCCGAATTGGGTAGCGCAGGAACAGGAACATATCAGGAGGTGAAGAAAGTGACAGCACGAGTAGGGAAAGAAGCTATAGATTTCGAAGGCAGTGCCTTTGTCGCCGGAGAAGGTTTCAAACCAGTCAAGCTTTCCGATTATAAGGGTAAATGGATTGTCTTGTGCTTTTACCCGGGAGACTTTACATACGTTTGACCGACAGAATTGGCAGCGGTCGCTGCCCTGTACGATGACTTTCAATCCCTCGGTGTTGAAGTCTTATCTCTAAGCACTGACAGCAGGTTTGTCCATAAGATCTGGCAGGAAGAAGAACTCTCTAAAATGGTCGACGGTGGTGTACCTTTTCCCATGGTTTCTGATGGTGGTGGAAAGATAGGTACCGCCTACGGCGTATATGATGAAGCAGCCGGGGTTGACATCCGGGGTCGGTTCATCATTGATCCTGATTTTGTGATCAGGGCGATGGAAGTCCTCACACCAGAGGTCGGCCGTAATCCGGGCGAACTGCTCCGCCAGGTGAAAGCTTTCCAGCATGTCGTCAAAACCGGTGAAGTCACGCCATCTGGCTGGGAGCCTGGAGATCCAACATTAACACCGGGTCCCGACCTGGTCGGCAAGGTCTGGAAGATCTGGAAACCGTAGTCTGAGCTTCCTGAATTTCAAATGCGCCCTGGATTGGCACCAATCATTCAGGGCGCTTTTTGTTTTTCTCTGGATAAGTTAGAATAAAATCAGGAGATATCCACAAAATCTGCATCAAGGAATAAATCAAGTGAGAATTAATATCATCGGGACCAGTGGAAGTGGAAAAACAACCTTCGGGCGCCAGCTGGCTGAGATCCTGGAATTACCTTTCCTGGAAATGGACGCCATTTTTTGGGGACCAGATTGGGAATTTCCGCCTGATGAGGTTTTTTTCCCCCGCTTGAAAAAGGTTCTTGATGGCGATGATTGGGTACTGGATGGAAACTATACCCGCACGTTGGATTTTAAATGGAACCGAGTCCAGGCTGTGATCTGGTTGAACTTCAGCTTTCCACGCACCGTTTATCAAGCGGTTATCCGGGCGGGCTCCCGCCTGATCAGCCAGGAAGAACTCTGGCCGGGAACCGGGAACCGTGAGAATCTACAAATGCTTTTCAGCAAGGAATCGATAATTTGGTGGACGGTCAGCAGCTATCAAAGGCATGTCAAAAGGAATTCCGCTTATATGACTGCTGACAAATACTCCCAGATCAAGTTTCACCGCATTCGTTCACCACGAGCTGCCAAAAAATTTTTAACTAAAGCCAGTCTGAATCCAGCATTCATTACTGCCTGAACAAGATCTAACAGGACAAAAAATATGGATAACCATTTTCAGAAATTCAGGGAAGGGATCATCGGGATCGATCTCAAACTGCGCTGTCCCGACGGAGCAGAACGCCCGCTGATCTATGCCGACTGGGTTGCCAGCGGAAGGGCCTACGGACCAATTGAGGACCGGATCCGGGAGGAGTTCTTGCCCCTGGTCGCAAACACCCATACCGAAACCAGCACAACGGGCATGGCTATGACCCACGCTTATCATACCGCCCAGGGGCTGATCATGGACCATGTCAAGGGTGGGCCGGATGATCTGATCCTGACCAGCGAATCTGGCATGACTGGCCTGATTAATAAATTCCAACGTATGCTGGGAATGAAGATCAATCCAGATATCGATTATCAGCTCAAGGATGACCAGCGTCCGGTTGTTTTTATCAGCCATATGGAGCATCATTCCAATCACACCAGCTGGTTGGAAACAATCGCCAACGTGGAAATCATCCCGCCTGACGAAAATGGATTGGTCGATCTGGAATCTCTGGACAGGCTGCTGGAAAAAAACCGTGACAGGAAGACCAAGATCGCCTCTATTACAGCCTGTTCCAATGTGACCGGTATATCTACACCTTATTATCAAATCGCCCAAAAAATGCACCAGGCTGGTGGCTTCATTTTTGTAGATTTTGCCTGCGCCGCCCCATATATCGAGATCGATATGCATCCTAAAATTAGGGGAGCTGACCTGGATGCAATCTTCTTTTCCCCCCATAAATTCCTGGGAGGGCCGGGATCATCCGGGGTACTCGTGTTTAATAAAAAGTTGTATCACCAAAAGACCCCAGATAACCCTGGAGGAGGCACGGTGGATTGGACCAATCCCTGGGGTGGAGTCAAATACATTGATGATATCGAAGCCAGGGAAGATGGCGGAACTCCAGCATTTTTACAAACCATCAAAACTGCCCTCTGCATCACACTCAAAGATGAGATGGGTGTATCCAGGATCCAGGAACGAGAACAAGAAATGCTGCAGATGCTCTGGGATGGGATCTCCCAAATCCCGAACTTGCATATCCTGGCCCCCCAGCACACAAAACGCCTGCCGGTGATTTCATTCTATATTGATGATCTGCACTTTAACCTGGGTGTAAAACTCCTCAACGATAAATTCGGGATCCAGTGCCGGGGAGGCTGCTCCTGCGCCGGGACCTACGGTCACTATTTGCTTAATATCGGCCAGGACCGATCCCGGCTGATCACTGATCTGATCAACCAGGGTGATTACTCTGAAAAACCAGGCTGGATGAGGATCTCGCTTCATCCCACCATGACGGATCAGGAGGTCCTCTTCATCGCCGAGAGTTTGAAATCCCTGGCAGAAGAGCATCAAATCTGGAGAGATGAATATAATTTTGATCCCGCTTGCCTGGAATTGGTGCCTAAATCGTTCAACCCAGATGTTGAAGTTCGAAAAACCCTTGAATCAGCCCTGACCAGACCCTTTCAGAGCTGAACCAAAAAAAAGGATCTTTAAATAAGTTCTAGGAAGTGAGCTATGTTTGACCTTGATGCCCTGGATACCCTATTCGTGGTTTGGGCTTTCAGCCTGCAGATCATTCTCATCATCCATTTTGCCGTCAGGAAACGGTACTTTGATACATACACCCTTAAATACGGCTGGCTTGTTTATGCCCTTTGCATCCCGGCTGCCCTGATCAGCATCATTCTTCTAAAAGAAGGAAAAAACTGGGCTTTCTGGCTGGGTGGATTCCTGTTCCTGATCTTTTCCGCTTATGGCTATTGGGTGGATTACATCAAGAAGCTCGATTGGCGGAATCCACTTCGTAAAGACATTCTGTTCCCCTACGTTACCCTCTACCTGGGAACGATCATGTTCTACTGGTTTCCCCTAGCCCTGCTCAACCGGCCCCTCTGGTATGTTTTTGCGTTCCTGTTTGCGCTCGGAACCCTGCTGAATATCCGGTCACATTGATCAACCCAGATAAGTTTAATCTTGCTGAAAGGAATTCGATATGCTTACCGAAATCCATTTTTTACTGACCTACGCCTGCAATTTCAAATGCGACCACTGCTTCCTTTATTGCAGCCCCAACTCAACAGGCACTTTTACTATCCAGCAGGTGGAGGATGTTCTGGATGAAGCCCTCAAAATAGGGACGATTGAAATGGTATATTTTGAAGGCGGCGAGCCGACCCAATATTATCCTTTGTTATTAGAAAGTGTCCGCCGGGCTCACCAAAAGGGTTTTAGAGTAGGCCTGGTAACCAATGCCTATGGTGCGCAGACAGAAGAAGATGCCTATCTCTGGCTCAGTCCCCTGGCTGAGGCAGGATTGGCCGAAATTGCTATCAGCAACGACAGCTTTCATTATGGGGGGGAGAGTGAGAATCCGGCCGGGAATGCCCTGGAGGTGAGCCTCAAGCTCAACCTGGACGCCTATCCGATCTGTATCGATCCCCCTGAAATAATCACTGGAACGGACCAGGAAGGGGAAAAAGGCAGGTCGCTGATTGGGGGAGGTGCCAAATTTCGAGGGAGGGCAGCTGACCTGCTGACCGAAGGCTTACCCACCCGTCCCTGGAAAGACCTCAAAGCATGCCCCTACGAGGACCTTGTTGATCCCTCCCGGGTGCATGTGGATTCTTATGGAAATCTCCAGGTCTGCCAGGGAATCAGCTTGGGAAATATCTGGCAGGATCCGCTTTCCAAGATCGTTGCAGACTACCAAGCTGATCGACATCCGATCTGTGGACCCCTGAACCGAGGAGGACCAGCCGGATTAATTAAAGAGCTGGATCTTTCACCAGCTGATGAATATGTTGATGAATGCCAGGCTTGTTTCTTCCTGAGAAGGGAAATGCTCGACCAGTATCCTGATCAGCTTTCCCCCAGGCAGGTTTACGGTTTGGAATCACCGATCATTGAAGGGGAAGAAAAATGATATTAAACAAGGCTCCCTCACCCTCTCGCCTCGGAGCTTGAGCATTTAAACAGGTTTAATGATTTTGCCGGAGCGATCCTTGCCATTAGCGATCACCATCAGGGGTTTATCAGTCCTGACCTGACGAAAATAAGTTGTTTCCGAAACAGCCCGAAGAGAATCTAACCACTCCCAATCCAGAAAATCAGATTTAGAGCCGTATTTGACATAAAAATAGGGAATACCGGCAGAAGATATATTATGGAAGAAGTGGCTGCCCTGGGAATGATCCACTTGGAAACCTTCCAGGTCGACCTCCATGATTACTCTCGCACCGTGGATATCCGACCACAGGACCGGGATGCCAAGGTGGCGCTCACAGGTGCCCCATCGGCCTGGACCGACCAATATATAGGGTTTTTCCTGTTCTGTCAGAATCCGATTATGGTTCATAACCTCATCCACCATCTCCACAGTTTTGGTAAGATCAAAACTATCCGGTTTGACATAGAGAATATCCCGGATATCATCTATTTTCCGATATCCGGAAACCACCGATGTTGAGACAAATAAATCTTCTTTTTTATAATCGATCTCATCAAGCAGGAGGGCTTCCTCGTGTTCCAGGAAAGGCCTCAATTGAAGCAATCTGAATTCAGGGATTCCGCCATTTTCTGAAGAAAAATTCCCCGCGAACTCAATTTCTACCGGACAACCCATCGCTTTTTCGCCTAGCTGGAGAACCCGGTTGATAATTCCCGCCAGTGGAAAAGTGTCATATTTAAGTTGACGGTTAAATGTGATCACGGGAGCGCCTGCTTTCGGATCCCAATATCCACCCGTCAACCTGACCCCCGTGCGCTTCGTAGGTATCAGCAATTGCATTTAATGTTCCATCATTGATAGCGTCCCTGATCGAGTAGCTTTCCAGGAATGAATACTCACCCTTTTCAGGATTGATCAATTCATCCCTCCCTAAGCGAACAGCAAAAAAACTGTTCTGGCTGCCCCGCACTTCATCTTCGACACTGCCAAAAATATTTACCTTGGGTCGTTTGGGGCTGAATCGCCTGGCCATGCCACCATCAACAACGGTTTTTCCCAATCCCAGGGCCACAAAGGCGATCCGATCTTCCGGCTGCAGATGTTTGCCCAATGGATAATAATTATAGGATGCAGCAGTTCCTGAGAAATCGGGATAATACCTGTCCTGATATGTTTTTCCAACCACTTCCTGGATCACTACAGCCATCCGGGATTCTCCCAGCGAAATGCCAAGAGTTTCAGCATAAGACCGGGCTTCCTTTTGGTAGGTTGAGGAATAAACCAGTTTTATCGCGGAAACTAATTGATTGATCCGGATTTCGAGATCAGGATGGCTATTGGGCAGCATATAGGTCGAAAAGACACCCGCAAACGGCTGGTAGAGGGAATCTTCAAAGATACTGGATGACCTGATCGCCAATGGCCGGGTTTGATCCTGGTAGATAAATCTCAGGTCTTCCCACAAATCAGGGGATATATCTCCTTCCAGGAATTTTTGTTTGATCTCAAGATCTGTATGCTCGCCAGCTACAAAATCATAAAGACCATTATCTGTCATGAAATGATTGAATTCATCTGTTCCGATCACAATTGTTTTCGGTATCTGAATATCAATTTCGGGAAATTCCTTCCGAAATCCGACATTGTAGGAGCTTCGCAGGAACATTAAGAATGCTAATCCCCTGCCCTTTCCCCCCAGAGATCCCGGGCGAAGCCTGATAAATCTAGACTCGGGCTGGTAGTTATGGCGGTCAAAATCAACGATAATTCCCATGCGTTCATGAAGAATATCCTCTACAGATGCGAGGATCAGCTGCCTCAAATCTTCCTTATTGTCAAATTCAGAAACTTTGCGAGGTTTAAGCTGCCGGGCCATGGAAAATTCCCCCCTGGCAGCCAACCAGCCTGAAAAATGATCATTTTGAGCATGGTATATAAATGATTCCAGGGGGATCCTGGTTAATTCATCACGCAGATCAAAAAGGTTATTTGCTGTACCTACAACAGTATCATCTGGCATTCGGAAAGTAAAACTCCCAAATCCCAGGTAATCCAGCAAGAATGTCCTTATTTCCTGGATCAGCGTCTGGTTATTTTTGTTTACAAAAAAACCCTGGTAAGACTCGGATCTCGAACGATTTTTTTCGTTGCTCGATTGGAGCATGATCGGCAGAGTTGGCGCTTCAGACCGGATCTTTTTAACCAGATCAAATCCGGCATTATCGTTCATTTTTCCCTGCATTGGAAAGCGAATATCTGAAATTAAACCCAGCAGATGATCTTTGTATTTTTGATAATCACCCCAGGCTTCTTCATAGGTTCTGGCTAAGATGATCTTTGGGCGCGAGCGCATTTGCAGCAGGGAAAGGTAATCATTGGCCCCTTCTGCGATCAAACGCTGGGTTTGGAGCATGATCTCAGAATAGAGCACCGGCAGATAAAGGGAATAAAACCGGATCGAATCCTCCACAACAATGATCACCCGGGTATCACCCAGCTCAATATCTTCATCCACGTTCAGTCGATCTTCAAGCAGCTTGATGATCGCCACAAATACAGTCGGATTTCCATTCCAAACAAACGTATGGTCTATATTGCTTGTTTCTAAAGATCTTGTTGGCAGATACTGAAGTTCAGAGAAATTATTCAGCAGCAGGACAACAGGTATATCCTGGATTTCTTTCACCTGGTCAGCAAATCGGTGGGGATTAATCTCTCCTAATCGGCGCATCGTGATCACCAGATCGAATTTCCTCTCCCGGAGCAGCTCCAGCGCCAGTTCTGCGGTAGTAGCCCGGAATATATGCGGCAAGGTGCGCAGATTAAGATTATGGAACTCTTCAAAGATCTGGTCAGAAAGCCTGGCATCCTCCTCGATGATGAATGAGTCATAGGTGCTGGATACTAACAGGATTTCACTGATGCGGTTCTGCATCAAATAGCGAAAATTCTGGTATTTGGGTTTGTATTCCAGTTGATAATCATCAGCTGGTCCGGAACTAGATCTTGTCATTTTCCTCTACTTGATAGTTTGCTAAGATTATATCTTATCCATTTTATTAAATTGCCTGGCTGTGGCTGCCTGCCCTCCCCCCCTGCCAGCGCTCTGGAGCATCATTTTTACAAGATATCCATATTTTCCCAATATTTTCTGAATAGCTGTCCGTTATCCTAGGGGGGGATCCATCCAGCATTTTCAACGGTCTGCTGGAAACCCATCTTTTCCTCAAAACCAGGAGGTGCTATTCAGAAAATCAAGGGAAAAGGTTTCCTGGGAGGAAACCTTTTCCCGATTTAAGAGAAGTTAATAAAATCTCCATAACAGCTTAATAATTTCTAAACATCCAAATGCTAAACTGAGTGTGGATCCCTTGGAAAAGACCGTTGGGATACAACCTAAAATAAGGAGATAGATCATGAAACCGTTTTTGAAATTCACATTAATTGGATTGCTGGCAGTTGTCCTAACCGGTGTTGCAGTGGCAGGAGTTGCCTATGCCCAGGGAAATGGACCTGGTATGCGTGATGGTTTGGCAGACCTGCTGGGCTTGACCGAGGAAGAACTCCGGGAACAGCTCCAGGCTGGTAAAACCCTGGAAGAACTGGCTGAAGAGGCCGGCGTCGACCTTGATGCTTACCGGGAAGAAATGCGGCTGACCAGACAGGAAGATCTCCAATCCAGGATCGAAGAAGCTCTCTCCAACGGGGACATCACCCAGGATCACGCGAATTGGCTCCTGGAAGGTTTGGAGAAAGGTTTCCTGGATGGACCATTCGTTGGATTTGGTGGACCTGGAGCTAACGGTCGGCCAGGCAAGGATGGAGCAAGAATGCCAGGAATGGAGGGTGAAAGACCAACCCCTGGCAGGTAAAAATTCTTTTTGGTTCATTTCTCACCTCTTCACTGAGAGCCGGATAGAAGTTAGTTTTCCGGCTCTCTCAAGATTGATCTGATACAGGTATAATTCTTTTCAAAATATTCAGAGGATCATATGGCAAAAAAGATCTTAATCGTGGACGATAATCCTGATATCCTGACCATGTTAAAAGATTACCTCACCCAGGAGGGATTTGAGGTAATCTCAGCCGTTAATGGTCAAAAAGCCTTATTCGCCGCCAGGGAAGAAAAACCTGATTGCATCATCCTGGATATGATGATGCCAGAAATGGGTGGAGCCGATTTTATTCGGATTTTCACGGCAGAATCTGAGACGCCGATCCTCGTCTTAACGGCCAGGATTGCAGAAACAGATAAGGTTTTAGGATTGGAACTGGGGGCCGATGATTATATGACCAAACCCTTCAGCCTGCGGGAGCTGACCGCACGCATCCACGCCTTGCTCAGGAGATCATCCAAAACCAGTCATACCGCCAAAATCCTGCGTGCTTTCAATATAACCCTGGATGTTGAAGGTCATTCAGTTGAAAGGGGCAGCGAACCAATTGAACTTACCCCATCTGAATTCGATCTTCTGGCAGTTATGATGACTGTTCCTGGGAGGACTTTTTCACGGATGGAACTGCTTGAAAGCCTGGGAGAGACCACTATCCTGGAGGGTTATGAACGAACTGTCGATGTTCATATCCATAACCTGCGCGAAAAGCTTGAACCTGACCCAAAAGAGCCCGTCTATATTGAGACAGTCTATGGGACAGGGTACCGTTTCGCGAGGGAAAGGAAATAATAAATATGCGCTCCATCAGTTTAAAAATCATTCTGGTGCTGGTCATTATCAGCCTGACTGGCGCAATTTTTACCTCATTTTTTATTCAATACCGGACTCAATCAGCGTTTGCTGACTTTATCCTGGATGAGAATCAAGTTGTTTTGACTGAAGTGCTGCTCGATTATTACACAGCCCAAGAAAGCTGGGATGGTGTTGAGAGCATATTAAAAGATTCCAGCCAGACCGGACCAGGACAAGGCTTAGCAGGCGGTCAGAGAGATCCCAACATTAATAGGATGATGTTTCGGGGGCCGATACCATTTGTCCTGGCAAACGAATCCGGAGAAATCATAGCTGGGGGGTCAAATCACGCCGGCTACCAGGCCGGGGATATTCTTCAATCGCTAGACCTTAATAAAGGTATTAAACTCGAGCAGGATGGACTTACCATAGGCTGGTTGGTTGTTGTGCCATTTGCTCAGCCTAAAACCAACTCACAGCAAGCATTTTTGAATGATGTTCAGCAAGGTTTGATCATCAGTTCATTGATCACCTTACTGATCGCACTCTTCCTGGGGGGGATCCTGATCCAATCATTTACCAAACCGATCAGACAGCTGGCAGCAGCTACAGAAATTGTGGCTGCAGGTGAGCTTGGTTATCAGGTTGAGATCCAATCCAAAGACGAACTCGGTAAATTATCAGACTCATTTAACAGCATGAGCTCTGATTTAAAACGGGCTGACCAAAGACGAAAACAAATTACGGCTGATATCGCCCATGACCTCCGAACTCCTCTCAGTGTTATGACTGGCTATACGGAAGCTATGAGCGAGGGAAAACTGGAAGGAAGTCAGGAAATCTACCAAACAATCCATGAGCAAGCCCAGCATCTGAATTATCTAATTGATGATTTGAGAACCCTTAGTTTGCTCGATTCTAAAGAACTGAATTTCCAGATCCAAAATATCGACCCTGCTTTGATCCTCAAACAAATCAACACTGCATTTAGCAGCCTGGCTGATGAAAAAGGTATCCGATTATTCCTCCAAATTGACCAGGATCTTCCCCGGATCGATCTTGATCCGGATCGATTAGCCCAGATCCTGGGAAATCTACTCAATAATGCCCTTAACGTGCTCTCCGAAGGTGGAGAAATTCATGTCTCAGCTATGACTGTGGATAGTGAGCTCCAGATCTTTGTCCAGGATGATGGACCCGGGATCCTGAAAGAAGACATCCCATACATATTTGACCGCTTGTATAGATCTGATAAATCCAGAAATCTTGCCCAGGGCTCCTCGGGATTAGGTTTGGCAATCACAAAAAAATTGATCGAAGCCCAGGGTGGAAAAATCTCTGTTGACAGTAAACCGGGAGAAGGAACTATATTTAAAGTTTCATTTCCAATCGGGTAAGATCAACTACTAAAAATCTAACATACATAATCAAAATCATCAGAAGAAAACTCATCCAGGATTATCCAACCCAACCTGCATGGTGGCAACCAACTCGTGATCCTTCCCATCTGATTCTCGACAACTACCCTGTCCTGGGCCCTTAAAACATTACCAGCAGTAGGGAGGAATTCAAATTGTGATATCTGAACCATGAAAGAATTGTTCAGGTTGTGGTGTGAAAATAAATAAGGGATCGAATCCTTTCTACAAGACTCAATCCCGTTATTCCCCCAAAGTATTCCCAAACTCCGGATCCTATTCGTAATTGCTTAGCTGGCTTTGCTTTCCAGCATTTCGATCAAGGCTTCGATTAATGGCGTGATCATTCTATTGTCGCCCATACCACCACCGCCGCCAGCAGCTTCTCGCTCAGCCTGCATTGTGGCCATCAACTCAGGATCTAATCCAGCCGTGCCATCTTGACCACCACCTTGCCCCCGGCCACCACCTGGACCTGTCCCCTCTGGCATACCTTCAGGCCGGTTCGGGCGAGTACCGTCTCCAGCTTCAGTTCCATTCTGTCGCAAGCTTTCCATGATGCCTGAACTAATCATATAGGTCGTCAGGTGGTCCTGGGTCAACTCCAGACTGGCAATGTAGTTGATTTGATCAGCATCCATCACAACCTGGATCTCTGCGATCAGCGCATCGAGCTCTTCCGGCGCGGTTGTATCACTTTCCAGCAGGCTCCGGTATAACTTCCAGTATGGCACAAGATATGGAGCCAGTTCAGCATCCACGGCAAGTTCAGTTTCCTCTAACATGAAGGTGCCCAGTACTAACTGGGATGCCGGCTGTAAGGCATTCTCAGCGTAATCCCTCCTCAGCTCCTCCCGAGACCTTGGCTGTGATTCCCCTTCATTACTGCTGTCACCCGCACTAACCTCATATGCCTCTGCAGGGGGAGATATCTCCTCCCCGCCACCGGTAACGGCGGATCCATCAGCACCGCAAGCAGTCAAGATCAGTAAAACGGTAATCAACAATCCAGCTTTTATATTCCTGTTCATTATTTCCTTCCTTTTTCTTTTATTCAATTTCTCCAATTAAAACAACATCACCTGCACTCAAACCATCTAACACTTCCACATACAGTACATCCCACAACCCTAGTTCTACTTCCCGGGAGAGAAATTCACCGCCATTTTTCACCAGTACAAAACCCCGATCCGCGCTGGCCTCCTGCAGCCCATCGATAGGAAGCAGAATTGCATCGCTCGTTTCACCCGCAATCAACTCGATGCTGGCAGCGGAAGAGAGAGGCAGTCCTGCCCATCCTGTTTCGGTCACATCAAGCGCCACCAGAGCGCTAACCACGGTGGTATTCCGGTTGGCCTGCAAAGTTGGATCCACGAAGGTCACCTCCCCCAAATAGACCTTCTCAGGAAGAGCATCGAAAGTCACTTCTACTGGGCTGCCTACATTCACCAGGGACCAATCCCCTTCATCGAGGGATACTTCCAGGGTGGGAGGATCCAGGCGGGCAATGGTGATCACCTTCTCTATGCCTATGCTTTCTTCCTCTGCCAGGTTTATCTTGATCACTGTTCCATCTGTCGGAGAGATTAATGAGGCAGCTTCAAACCTTTCCAAAGCTTCCACCACATTCCCAGCAGCCTTCTCCAAAGCTGTGATCTTTGAACCATAAGCTTCTGCGGGAATAGATCCGTCGGTCAGGGCAGCCAGATAATATTCAGCTTCTTCAACCCTGGCTTCAGCTGCAGCAAGTTCCGCCCAAACTCCTGTAACATCAAGTTCCGAGGGAGGATCATAATAATCATGCCAAAAGCCAAAACGGTCGCGCCAGGGGAAGTTAAAGAAATCAGGAACATATTCTTCGTAATACGTCTCCCAATTCAGAGCCAGACTCAATTCAGTATGATCGACAACATCCTGGAGCTCAATTACCAGCTGGGTTGCTTCATCAGATGAGTTCTCTTCTACCTCTTTCAGAGCAGAATTCAGCGCACCCTGGGCGTCACGAAGTCTGATTTCGGACTTGAAAACGTAGGGGCTCAAATAGAAACTGAGAGTCGATTCCGCAGTTAATACTTCCTTCTGGGCTTCTGCCAACTCCAGGGCTGCTTTAGCAACCGATGCATCTGATGTCAGTTCCCTTAAGGCAGCTTCTGCATCAGCCAAGGCATCTTCCAGATCCTCAACATATAGAACTGCCAGGACATCCCCTTCTTGGACAATGTCGCCTGTTTCGACCAGGATCTCTCTAACAGTCCCTCCAGTTTGAAATCCCACCTGGAGTTCTTCAGCAGCTATCAAAGTCCCACTGCCAAATGCGGATATCCGGATATCCCCGGTTGATATCGTGGAGGTTGTGAATTCCTGCGTTCCATCAGGTTCATTTCCTGAATACCAAGCCAGATAGGTTCCCAAACCGATCATCACCAATATCAGGCCAGTTAAAACCGGCCAATATTTGATGATTTTTAATATATCCATAATTTTTTCTTTCATACCATCATCTTCTTATTCATCTAAACAACAATCCCCATTCCATCACACCTTCCCCGGTCATGTGCCGGGGAAGGGTTTACAAAGGAGAGAGAAGGAGATAATCTTTTATTCATACCGCAAGGCGTCAATCGGATCCAGTTGAGCTGCCTGGTTGGCCGGGTAAAATCCAAAAAAGATACCCACTGTAGCTGCTGATCCAAAAGCCATAAGCACTGAACTGGCCACTATCACAGTGCGCATGCCGCTGGCCTGTCCAAATATCCAGGCCCCCGCAATGCCAGTTACGACACCGATCAAACCACCAATCAAACTCAGCAGTAAAGCTTCAGTTAAGAACTGCCAGCGGATATCATTGGGCGTTGCACCCACAGATTGGCGGATGCCGATCTCTCTGGTTCGCTCGGTCACACTGACCAACATGATGTTCATAATGCCGATCCCGCCGACGATCAGGGATACACCTGCGACCCAACCTAAAAGGGAGCGAAATGCTGCCGTGGTGGATTCCTGGGTGGTAATGATATCCTGCTGGGTGGTGATCGAGAAATCAGCCTCTTCCAGGGTCACTTCATGGCGCTTGGCTAGCAAAAGTGAGATCTGGTAGATGACATCATCCAGAGTTCTCTCTCCTTCATCGCTCACTGTTTCATCCACTTCAACATATATCAAACGGACCCTGTCACCCATAAAACGGGCAAATTGGCTAGGGGCTAATTTTTCAAGGACGATCGTGATCGGAGTGTAAAGGCGGAGAATCATAATCCACCTCACCCACCATACCTTTCTCTTCGAATACGCCCACTACAGTCAAACGCACACTGTCACCCACAGTGATTGTCTGCCCATATGGGTCCTGATCTCCAAAGAGCTCTTCTGCCAGACCGCTGCCCAATACCGCGATTGTAGTCGTGCGGTCAATCTCTTCCTGGGTGAAGTAGCGTCCGCTGGCAATTTCCATATCCCTCACCGAGGGGAAATCTGCCGTGGTACCCATAATAGTAATGCTATCTAAAGATACATCCCCTACTTTTACGGTTTCGGAGGATGATTGCTCGACAACCACACCTGCAACGCCGTTGATCTGTTCAGCAATCGCAAAGGCATCATCGTAGATCAGGCCAGTGCTGCTTGATTCCTGCCCGGGACCCATCCTCGTCATGCTAGATTGAAGATAGATCAGGTTTGATCCCAAACCTGTGATCGCCTCCTGGATGCTCTTTTCTGTTCCAGCGCTGATGCCGATCATGATGATCACTGCAGCAACACCGATAATAATACCCAGCATAGTTAGCAGGGAGCGGATTTTATTCTTTAATATCGCCAGCCAGGCGATCTTGATTACTTTTATTGGCTTCATCTTAGTTGTGCTCCTTGCCGTTTTTCACTTCCTGATCCACTTTTCCATCCTGCAAATGGATGGTGCGGTCGGTGTAAGCTGCTATCTCCGGATCATGGGTCACCATGACAATGGTGACACCTTTATTATGCAGATCCACCAGCAGATCCATGATCTCGGCTCCCGATTTGCTGTCCAGGTTGCCGGTCGGTTCATCCGCCAGCACCAGCACTGGATCATTTACCAGCGCCCTGGCAATAGACACTCGCTGCTGCTGACCGCCAGACAATTCTTGGGGTTCATGGTCTACTCGATCTCCCAACCCAACTGCTTCCAGAATCTGGATCGCTTTTTCCTGCTGTTCTTCATCTGTTAAGGGAGAAGTCCTGTTATAGAATAATGGCAGGATCACGTTCTGCAGGGCTGTTGTCCTGGCCAGCAGGTTGTAGCTCTGGAAGATAAAGCCCAGTTTTTGATTTCGAATCCCGGCCAGTGCCACCTTGTCCATATCGCTGACATCCTCTCCATCCAGGAAATACTCCCCGGCAGTTGGGCTCATCAGGCAGCCCAGCACGTTCATCAAAGTGGACTTTCCAGAACCGGAGGGACCCATGATGGCTACAAATTCCCCTTCTTTGATTTGAATGGACACACCGTCCAGAGCTCTGACCTCGATCTCCCCCATCTGGTAGACTTTGACCAGATTTCTTCCGGCGATAATGGCTATCTTCTTTTTCATTGATTGGTCTCCACCTGGCCGGTTGTAACCACATCGCCCTGACTTAAGCCCGAGATGATCTCAGCGTAAATCAGGTCCTGCAATCCTACCTCAACCATTTTCAGGCGCGGTTGGCCATCTTCCATTACAAAGACCGCATATTCACCTTCAGAGATTTCGCGCAGTGCTTCCACAGGGATCAGGATGGCGTTTTCAGCTCTCCCACCAATTACATCCACCCCAGCCGCTGACCCCACCGGGAGTCTATCCCAGCCGGTTGTGGTTATATCAAGCTCAACAACCGCATAAACAACTGTTGTATTGGATTGATTGACCAATCCCGGATCGACGTGCACTACCTGGCCCACATAAACGTTATCAGGCAGGGCATCAAAAATAACCTCCACGGGAAATCCTTCCTGGACATTTTTCCAATCAGATTCATCGTAGTAGGTATCCAGGGTTGGCGGGGTCAAGTCCGATATCACCAGCACAACTTCGTTACCTACCATCTCGGACACATCCACATTGACCTCGGTTACTGTGCCAGATATTGGCGCAATCAAATTGGTCGCTTCCAGATCTTCCAACGCATCCTCCACAGCCTGGCGGGCCTGGCGGATAGCCGTTGCCTTAGAACCAGTAGCCTCTTCAGGCAGATTTTGATCATTCTTCAATGCTTCCAGCACTACTTCCAGTTCAGTAATGGTGGCTTCAGCCAGGCTGATCTGGGCTCGCACGGAGGCAATCTCAGCCTCAGTGGGACCTCCGGTAAACCAGACCTTTTCAGTGCCATCCCAGTAATAATCCTCGAAATTCTCAGGAAGGTATTCATCTTCGTAATATTGCCACTGAACCAGCAGGTTGGAATTCGCCCATTTCAGGTTCTGCTCAGCAGTTTGTAATATTGTTGATTCTCATCGGATAGGTCCGCGTCATAAGCAGCCTGAGCAGCTTCATGAGCCAGAGTAAACTTCTCCAGATTGTTTTCCGCTTTGTAGACATTCGGGCTGATCAAACCAACCAGATTATCGATATCATCCTCAAGATCGATCATTGTTTCCGCCAGTTCGATCTCTAAACCCGCAATAGCAGAGGGAGAGGTCAGTTCTCGCAGGTCCCGCTGGGCTTCAATCAGGATCTCCTGTCGGTCGCTGTCATCCAGACGGCCAAGAATATCTCCTTCTTCAACTACGTCTCCAACATTGACCAGCAGCTCTACCAATTCCTCCTGAACTCCATCACTGATGTCGAAACTGACATCCACCTCTGCGGATGGGATCAACAGTCCTGATCCAGCCGCGTAGAGGATGATGTCTCCCCGGCGGGCAGTGGCAGTTTGCAACGTGGAATTTTCACTTTCAACTACCTGGGATGGTAAATACCAATACCGGTAACCTGCAAACCCACCAGCCACAATTACCACAACAACCATGGCAATGATCCAATAGATCTTTTTGATATTCTTGAGCTTGTCCATGCACGTACTCCTTAAAATAAAAAATTTCCACTTCAGTGGATAGTGTACAGGGAAGTTATTAAGATATTATTTGGATATTATGTAGGAGTGGTATAGGTTAAAACATGCTCCCGGAGTTTCTTAAAACTTCCGGGAGCTTTTGATTGGAAATCTAATCCTTGTTCAGTCTTACTCCACGATCACCCAATCGCTGCCGCTCCTGCCAAACACTTCGGGAGAGTACATCTCCTCAGCCTTGGCGGGTGGGACAACAAAGGTACCAGGGGTTGTGGCCCGGGCCACATAGGTGTACTCGAAGACCCCGTCCCACAGCAGCGAGGTAAAGACCTCGGCCCGCTCATCGCGCATATTCTGGTGTTCGTACCAGGTCCACCACCACCACCAACCGTAGCTGGAATCCGAGCTGTTGGGGTCCTGGGGGATCGTGCCCGACACAGCCAGGGCGGGATTGATGATCTCCAGGCCAGCCGGGAGTGGATCAACCAGAGCGACATGATAGCGCCGGTTATCAGCCACCATAGTCAATCGCACCCGCACCCGCGCGCCAGCCTTGATGACCCAGGTGCCATCCTCCAAACGGGTGACATCATCAGGATCATCCACAGCTTCATAAACACGCTGGACAACAAAACCCATTTCCAGGGGTTCCAATTTCAGATCCGTCGGAGCATACTTTCAACCCCAGGCGGTAGTAGAGCCGTCCCGGGCCAACCTTGTTGATGATCAAATCCTGGGTTTCTTGCTCGGTATCCACCAGGTATCCCATCGGAATTTCTGTCAAATGCCGCTCCGTGCTGTAGCCCACATACTCGTGTTCACCGGCGTAGGTCTCCCCCAGCCAGATCCGGGCTACAAACTCAGGTTCCTGGGCTTCGTAGGTATTGAAGTAGCGATCCAAAGCCAGCAGAACAAAAACATTTTCCTGGGTGCTGGACCAGTGACCCCGTTTCCGATGGGCCAGCAATCCATTTACCAGTTTGGGGATCAAATCACTATTTGGATCGTCTGCTATCAGGGTATCCAGCAGCACAGCGTCGGTCTTCCGATCCGAACTCAGCAGCAGATAGCTTTGATCATCATAGTGGGTCGTGAAATTAGCTGCACCCGGGGTTTCCACCACCTTGTTCGCAACCCAATTCCTGATCTCTCCCAATTCTGCCAGGGAATCTGAATCATCCACCAGCACCTGCCAGATCCATCCGATCCCGGCCATGGATATCTTCTCAAAACCAGAGCGTTCGAAAAGATCCCTGGCTTTGGCAGGATCTGGGTCATCCATCAGATCCCGGACATACAGAGCATAGGCGCTGAGCGTATTGCGGGTGTACTCACTGTACCAGTGAGGATAATGATTTTCGATGTAGCGCAGGTATTCCAGGACCTGGTACCACATATTCTCATCGACGCTGAATCCCTTCTGCTCAGCCCGGGCCAGCGCATGAGCAACATGGATTGTGTTGAATGGAATTGAATCCTGACCGCGGCGCCAGTATGGGAACCCACCATCATAATTCTGGATCACACCCAACAGGTCCAAGTCCTTGGCTACCCGATTTTCCATATCCTCTGCGGATGGCAGGCCGTCAGCCTCGAAAGCACTCAAAACATCCCGCAGAGCTGCAATGCCCAGGATCCTGGATGCCATTTGCTCTGAGCACTCATAAGGATAGGAGTAAAGGTAAACAACGGCATCTGTCAAAGCCTGCAGGGCTGTGGAGGAAGTATTGATTTCCAAACCTCCAAACTGCGGGAAGATATCTTCCGGTCTGGCGATAGGCTGGACTATGGATCCCTGATCGATCACACCATAGGTAGCAAACGCTTCTGTCGTGGCCGGTGTATAGACAGGAAGCTCTCCAGAAGCAGCATCAGCGTATTCTCCAGAAACCGCCGCGACCCGGAACCTGGCATCTCCGGCCATTTCTGCCGAGATCGGGAACCGGACTTCAATCCTGTCATTGGCGGGAACAGTGACCTTGAAACCCTGGCCACCATCCAAAGTCAGGTTGCTGACCTGGATGATGAGTTCCGCCTCAAAATCTTCTGCGGTTTGATTCTGAAGGACGATTGGCATTTCAAATCGATCCCCAAAATTCAGGAACCTGGGAGCCGATGGGCGAACCATCAGAGGCAGGCGAGCTGTAATGTTTGCCTCACCAGATCCGAATTGATTACCACTTTTATCAACCGCAACAACCATAACCCGGTAGCGGGTCAGATTATCTGGAAGATTCACTTTCACTACAGCCTTGCCGATACTATTGGTCAGCACTTCAGGAGCAAAAGTAGCCAGGGGATTAAAATCAATCCGAACCGATATATTTTCTACGGATGCGGTGTCATCACCAAAGCCGACTGCTTTTCCAGCAGCATCGCTTGCAGGTTCAGCCATCATTGACTCTTCTGCCACTTCACCTTCCATGACCACTGTTGATTGGGGCAGATTTCTGGCAAGGTCAGCTGCCTGATCCAGTAAAACATCCGGATTAGCCAGGACAATGCTTGCCCTGGTGTAGTAGCTGTTCATATCTGAAGGACGAGCAGCGTAAAAAACCGAGATCGGGTCAGTCAGATTGTAATTTGTTAATCCAAGGATGGCCTCATCGACGATCACGACTGCCAGCTCAACTCCTGCCAGAGGTTCACCAGCGGCGTCTCTGACGGTGACATCAAGCCAGGTTTGACCCCCTGGTTCCAATTCGGTTTCCCGGGGAGAGACAAGAAGGTCAAGTGTACGTTCTAAAGGCGGTATCGATAAATTCAGCCAACCCGTGGCGAAAGCCGGTCTGGGAGGCGCACCTTCCAGGGGTTCTCCCTGATCGTTCACCCTCGCTGTTGATCCAACCACATCGACCTGGACTTGCAGGTTGGGAATATGGTCTTCAGTAATGGGAATGTAAACAGTATGGCTGCTGCCATCGATAGTAAAACTTTCAGCTGAAATAATTCCGCTGCGGCTGATGGTTAACAATGCTTCCCCATCATCAAAGGGGGCCTGGACCAGTATTTCCGCCACATCTCCTGGCTGGTAGATCTCCTGATCCGGGATCAAAGTAACCAGTTCCTGCTCAACTTCGCGGGCTGGAGGTCGTTGACCACCACTAACCCAGCGGGTCATTTGACTTTGGTTCTTTCTGCCTTCAGAGTCTGTGATCTCGGCTGTGATCTGGTAGCGTCCTCCAATAGGTGTCGCAAAACTGCAGCTAACGGGGGAAGATTCTGATCCTGCTGAACATTCTTGAACATTTACTTCTACTTCCTGCCAGCGGCCATCCTGATATTTCCATTCCAGTCGGGCAGCTGTTACTTGAACCGGACGATCAGAAACCGGATTACCATCCAGATCAGTCACGATCAAGTCAACATCCAGAGGTTCTCCTTGCTGCACAAAATAACGCTCTGTCCGTAATCCAACATAGAGGTTGGCCGGGTGGACCAACAAACTGGTGGACCCGGTCCAGGCCTGGCGATTGACATCAAAAACAGTCGCTTCAGCTACAACACTGTAAGGCCGGGGAACCTCCATGGCATCAAAATCCATCCTGAGAAAATGATTTCCTGATGCATCCGTAGTACCACTGAAGCTATCACCTGAAGTTATTCCACCGCCATCGTAGTAATAATCATAAAACCACCACGGAGTCCAGTATCCGAAATTGAAATCAGACCAGTTTGGCGGTTGATAATTGGTTTGCGTCGACATCACGTACCAGCTTGTTTCCGCTCCTGGGAGAGGACCTCCAGCATAGTATTTGGCTTCAACTGCCAGGACTGCGTGATCACCAACAAAATAGGGACCAGTTGTCTCATTTCGGGCATTGACTTCAAATTCAGGCCTGCGAAATTCCTGGACCTGAATAGCATGATAATAGTTCGAGTATGATATACCCGACAACGTTCCAATGGGGTTTAATATCACCTGAGTGTAGCCAAGGTTAGCGTTTTCAGGAAGAGAAAAGGTAAAATCGAACCCACCCAGAAGGTTGACATCAGCAGTTCCAGTCGCCAGTTCATTTCCCTGCGGGCCCATTACCTGGTATGATACCTGGCTGACCTGGCTACCAACCAGGGTGACATCACCAGTTTCATTATTTTCGATCCTGCGCATCCAACCTTTGAGATACACATCTTCTCCCGGCTTATACATCTGGCGATCATCCCACACATACCAGCGCAGTTCATCGACCAGTGACCGGGGACTCCAGCTTCCATCATTCCAATAATAAGCAGAGGGAGGCATAAAAGCCAGATCAGAGTCATTTTCACCGACAAGATAGGTTATTCCACTGTTGGGAAGATCGAACCTGGCAACACCATTTGCATCCGTTGATTTGATGGTTGTTCCACCATCAGGTTTAATCTCAACACCGGCCAGAGGTGCTCCTGTTTCAAGGTCAGTCGCCCAAACTACCATCTCCGTGTGATCTACAAAGGCATCAAGACCAATATCACTGATCTGGACCCAAACCTGGACATGCTCCCAATAACGTTCCTCTTCAAGAAGACCTTTAGGAGGTTTGGCTATGACCACAAATTGGTTGTTTTTACCTTTTTGATACTCCTTCAGTGAGATATAGACCTCTGATAGCGTATCTGAAGCAGACTCGATCGGGACTGAATCGTCAAAAACCTTTTCACCAGGAGGAGTCAATACCAGATCTGTCCTTTGATAATCACGCAGGTACTGCAAAAAATCAGGCCAATCTGCAGATTCAACTGCGTAAATCTCAACATTCAACCTGGTGTAGTTCATAGTGAACAGTGAGAGAGCTGGATTATCAGACGCCGGATCGAGAGTAATAAAGATTTCCTCCGGTCCAAATAAAACTGGTTCAGCCGTACCAATTCTGAACTTGAGGCGTTCATCTTTGCCAAGAGTTTGGCCGAATTGGTCTTTGATCGAAGAGTTCACAGTAACCCAGTAGGTTGTTCTTCCCTGGGTATTTCCCTGGATGTTGATCGTATTACCGTAAATATTCACCGAGGCATTGGGAAGATCCGGTTCAATGGTCAGCATAGACTCATCATAGAAGTCAAGATCGATGGGATTATTGAAACGGATATAAAGGGGTGTCAACGGACGGCAGGGATCGTCTCCCCAGGAGCAGCCATGTTCGGCAATAGCTAGAGGAGCATAAGTATAAAATGAATAAGACTGGTCTGAAACCGTTAGCAGCGGCCCTTCTGCTGAAGGGGTACCTTTAGCGACCCTGATAGAGATATTTGTATCAGCAGGTAACTGTTCAAGGGCCTTAAAGGCCAGCCAGCGACCATCTTCCACGTTATCGATTCTGGCTTTGAGGTACTGATCGGCCTGGATCTCGTCTGGCGTAGCCAGCTGGATTGGAACTGGAACTGAACCTGCGCTAACTTGAATATTCGCAATCACAGACGCTGGATCGATCCGCTGATCAAATGATATATAAAAAAGCGGATCCAGCGGTTGGGGACTTGTGGATGGGTAATAATCTTGAATAATCGGCGGCGGGGTTGAAAAACTGAATTGAACCGTCTCGGAGAGGATTTTACCAGAGGCTGATTCAACACCCGCTGGAATTGTCACAGTGAACTCTGTTGCCATTGGCAATCGATCATACAGTTCAGAATCTGCCAGGAAATTGAGAGTCCTGGTACCTAACCATCTCCATGTGCCAGGAATCAGAGGGGTCACCTGGACCGGTACGTCTTCTTTTGCCAGCGCTTCCAATGTGTCCAGCGCAATCATGGGCTGATTAAATGTGACACTGATAAAGGGGGCGATCGCAACCGGACCATTGGGAGCGAATCGGAGAACTTTTAATTCCTCCTCAAAAACAGGTTGGGGACCGGTTAAATCAGTCAAGGTTGGGAAGGTTCCTGATATGGTCTCACCTGTCAAAGGAGGAGGCAATATCTGTTCAGGCAATCGAAAATCGACTCCAAGACCCTGTTCAACAACCCAGGGAGAAAGCCTGGCCAGGATTGCATCGATTTCTTCCTCGGTTAAAGGCTCTCCATTAACCGGTACCAATTTTTCAATTTGAGTCGGGACTTCTTTGCCATCGCTCAATCTGATCGACAAGCCAGGTCGGGGATCATCACCATTCGTCGTCAAAACTCCCTGGTCGATCGAAGCGCCATTGCCTTGATCGATCGGAATCGGCTGCGGCGTGCCTGTTCCTGATCCACCCTGACCGGGTAAAACACAGGCAAGAATGTTGCCTGCCAGCATAATCACAGCCATACTTATCATTGCATAGTTGTGGATCCTTCCATTTTTCTTACTCATCGGTATTCTCCTTCTCATCCCAGGGATAAGTGATCAGGCTCCCATAAACAATCTGTTTGCCAGATCCAATTAACCAATCCAATATCCTTTAGACGAAAATACCTTTCTAATAGTTCCCATAGTTTCTAGCAATATTTATCATTCCCAACACGCAAAACCAGAAAATGATCAGCTTCGTTCCTGAATATATTCTCGAATTATTTCTTCTGCTTCCGGCCAATCCCGATATTTCTCGACTGTCAACAAAGGATTCGGATTACCAGTGATCATCTTGGATACAACAACAGACCTGTCAGATAAGCACAACACCGGCAGACCCAGATCCAGGGCATAACCAATTTCATAACCCACGCCATGAGATGGCGTGCTGACTTCAGCAATTAACAGATCACTTTCCTCAATCCAATCCACATCCCGCCGATAGATATCAGCGGGTGTCTCGTGGGCATCCATTTTTTCAATACCAGTTTCAGCTATGTGGGCTGTTGGAACATCAATACCCATCGACAATAATAACTGGACAAATTTTTGGAAAACATCTTCATATTGACGGCCACCACTAATTGAGCATGCAAAATAGATTTTCATAAGAATTCCTCTTTTTCCTGGATCAATCTAGGAGGGGATTAGTTTGGATTCTTCAAGCTTTGGGTAAAATCCAGGTATGATATACTCGTTTTTGGCCAGGAAAATAATCTGATCTTAATTGTACCCTTGGATGAATATGGAAGGCCTTCAAATTCTTAACATTAAGAAAAGTTTTGAAGATCACCCGATTTTGGAGGGGATCTCGTTTCAGCTGGCACGGGGAGAAATCCTGGCTTTATTAGGCCCAAGCGGAAGCGGAAAAACTACCCTCCTGGAGATCATTGCCGGGTTGGTAGCACCAGATCAAGGTGACTGTCTTTGGGATGGAAACTCCCTGCTTGAGATACCTACCCATGAACGCGATTTTGGATTAATGTTTCAGGAGTATGTTTTGTTTCCCCACAAGAATGTGGAAGAAAATGTTGCTTTCGGACTGAAAATGGCAGGAGAGGCAAAAAAGACTTCCAAAGATCGGGTTATCAAAGTTTTGGAGCTAGTTGGTTTAGCCGGGTTCAACAACCGGGATGTGAGCACCCTTTCTGGTGGAGAGCAGCAGCGAGTGGCATTGGCAAGATCCTTGGCCCCTGCTCCAAGATTGCTCATGCTCGATGAACCGCTGGGAGCGTTGGACAGATCCATCCGGGAAAGATTAGTGGGAGATCTCCGCAATATTCTTAAAAAATCCAATCAAACAGCTCTCTATGTCACGCATGATCAGGAAGAAGCATTCAGCATCGCTGATCGGATAGTAATCCTCGGGAACGGCAAGATAGCCCAAATTGGCACAGCCAAGGCTATTTATGACCATCCAGAAACAACTTTTGTGGCCCAGTTTCTCGGAATGACCAATTTCCTGGATGCCGTCGCACATCCCACAAAAGGGGGAGCTGTGATCGAAACCAGTTTGGGAAAATGGTTTATCCATAAAAACTACCAGGGTAAAGGGCAAGCTCTTCTTCGGCCTGAGAAGGTAGAATTGGATGCTGCTAGAGTATCCGGGGGTTCGCAAATAACAGGCAAATTGATCAGCAGCATCTTTAGCGGCTCAACCCACCATATCCAGGTGCAGGTCGCTGACCAGACTTATAAATTCTCTCTCACAAACCCGGGCACTGATCTTCCTGACATCGGCGAATCCATCAATCTCTGGTTTTTCCCGGAGGATTCTGTGCATTTTTTTCCTGATCATGCGGGTGCAATCTCCCCAAATTCCAATTAATAATCAAGAAAACCGCTCCAGGTTCCCGTCAGGAAAAATCGAATACCATCAACCACCATGATCTGGGCCAGGGTAGAAATCAGCCCAGCCAGTCCCCACCAAAAAAATCCCTTTGGAGTATCGATACTGTTTTCTTTTTTCGTGATCAGGATCCAAATCACTGCATATAAAACAGCCAGAAGTAATATCAAACCAGCAGAACTTAAGAGTATGATGGGGTATAAGACCAGGGGGTTATCGGTCAGGATCAATAAACCCAGAACTACTGTCCCACCGAATAATAACCAATCCTGACTCTTCCTAAGAGCAGGTTGAAGGGAATAATTTTTCAAGATCGTCTGTCCTGCCAGCGGGTACAGAAAAACCGAGATCGCCAATCCCATCCCCAGCCCTGTAAATAACCTGACTGCGTTAAGTGGTTCATAAAGGGACCACTGTTCAAAACCAGGATATAGATGGAAAACCGAGTTCACTCCATCAAAAAGGTAAGCCAGAAAGAGGACACCTGATAACAACCCATACCGTAGTCTGGGAAAACCTACCCGATTTCTAGACAGGACAAATTGAAAAGCAAAACCCCAAAAAAATCCCAGATATTGCCCGGTACATCTGGCACACAAAGAAAAAGGCCGGTTCGCAAAATAAAAGGAGTGTGAGCCAATTCGGTGGCATACAGCGTAGCCAACTGCGTCTGTTTTGCCCAGCAAGCCAGGCGGAGTATTCATTACCCAGACAATAAACAAGATCATACCTAACAGGATCAGCAGGTATTTTTTGTTTGCTTTGGCAAAATAATCCACGGGTGGATCAGTCTTGATCTGGGACATTTCTTTTTTGGACAAGCTAGAGTTACCGGGTAAAAATATCTTTTAATGTACTGATCATATTTGCTGCAGTCAGGTCCAAATTCAATGGTGTCAAAGACGAATAACCTGCTTTTAGAGCTCCAATATCGGTTCCTTGATCCGGTATTCCTGTTGGAGGTTGACCACCGAACCAATAATATGGAACTCCCCTCGGATCAAAACGCGTAATCAATTCGTCGTTGTAAACGCGCAAGCCCAGCCTGGTGATCTGCAATCCCTTGATCTCATCCAATGGCAATCCAGGAACATTGAGATTGTAGACAACATCTTCGGGAAATTCCTTCGCTAACATCAACCCAGCTATCTGGCGGGCATATTCAGCGGAAGGCGCATAATCGGGGACGGCAGGCTGATTATCCGGTCGATCCAGGGAGACTGCCAGACCGGGGATTCCACAGATCACGGCTTCCATCGCCGCAGTTACAGTACCTGAATAGGTCATATCATGCCCCACATTGGCATTGGGATTGATGCCTGAGACAACCAGATCGATCTTCGGGAGGACCCCCAGAACTGCCAGGGCGACACAATCAGAAGGTGCTCCATCACTGGTAAGGGCAGTTGTGCCATCACTCAGCGTGATCTCTTTCACCCGGAGAGGCCGATGCAGAGTCTTGACATGTCCAGAAACGGACCAATTCCGGTCGGGAGCCAGAACACTGACATCTCCCAGGTCTCTGAGAGCTTTGACTAGGGCCAATAAACCCGGAGCAGTAACACCATCATCATTGGTAACAAGAATATGAGTCATAGATTTTTCCATTTCTATTTATTTTATTGAGCTGTGTTAGGGTCTTATTATATACGAATCCATCCAGAATCCGGGCGTTTAGTTACATATATTTGGGGGGAGTGGATTACAATGATGACATTGTCAATAGAACAGGAAATACCTCAGCAATCATATGGACAAGCCATCCCGAAAATATCCAGTAGATATTAATATCATCAATAAACTCAGGCATTTTATTGCTACCTACCCCAGACAATTCTGGCTGCTTTTCTGGGGCATGTTGGTCAGCACCACAGGGATGAGCATGGTATGGCCGTTTCTGGTTGTGTATATCGGGGCTGAACTTTCTCTGCCATTAACAGTGATCACAACGTTGATAACCATCAACGCAGTAACCAGTTTGATCTCATCGTTATTTGCGGGATCTATCACCGATAAGATCGGCAGAAAATGGTCGATGGTGATCAGCCTGGTAGTTAACGGGGCAGCCCTGGCACTGATGGTCCCTGCCCAGACCTACCTGCAGTTCGCAATCCTGATGGCGATCAGGGGAGGATTCAACCCGTTGTATCGAGTAGGATCGGACGCCATGATAGCCGATCTTGTCCCCCCGGAACAAAGATCAGATGCTTACGCGTTAACCAGGTTGAGCAAGAACGTCGGTGTTGCGTTAGGTCCTGCCATGGGTGGTGTTCTGGTTGCTTCATCATATGGGATAACATTCTCGCTAGCTGCTGGAGCAGCCATATTTTTCGGCTTCCTGATCGCCATCTTCGCATTCGAAACTCTCCCTGATGCTGCTAAAGCTGGCCAGGAAAGAATTACGGATAATATCAGAGCATACCTTAATATCTTTCGCGATCGATTATTTTCAAGTTTTGTACTGGGTTTTACTTTGAGGCAAATTTCAGGAAGCATTCTCTGGGTTCTATTAGGAGCTTATGCAAAAATTAATTTCGGTATATCCGAGAGCATCTACGGATTAATTCCAACCACAAACGCGGTAATGGTGGTTCTCCTGCAGTTATATGTCACCAGAAAATCCGCAAAATTCCCCCCATTAGCGGTTATGTCCCTGGGAACACTCTTATATGGAATTGGCGTTGGCAGCATAGCATTTGGAAATGGATTCTGGGGATTCTTAATCAGCATGGTGATAGTGACAATCGGGGAGTTAATGGTGATTCCCACAGCCAGCACTTATACCGCAAATCGTGCGCCTGAAAATATGAGGGGAAGATATATGAGTTTGTTAGCGCTCACCTGGGGGGCAGGCTCAATGATCGGTCCCTTGCTGGGGGGTTTCTTAAACGACACCATCAGTCCCAGGGCTATCTGGTACGGAGGTGGCGTTGCGGGGATTTTAGGCGCGGTGGTGTTTTTGATCCTGGTGGTCAGAAACAGAGACAACAGATCCTGAACGAATCATCAATCGCCCAGAGCAGACTCCATGAGCTGTTGGATGCGGGGGATCATTGCTGCCGGATCTGGGTGCAAACCTTCGATCAATAATGTGCTTTCAAATATTTGTTCCACAACCAGGTTGAAAAGCTCATCTCCCTCAGCAAGCAATACCAACTGTTTTAATATCGCATGGTCTGGATTTATCTCAAGGACTTTTTTCGGAATCTGGTACTCCTTATCCATCATCCGGTACACGCGCTGGAATTCTTGACCGATAGAACCTTTGGAATCTACCAGCCGGGCTACAGAATTTGTCAGCCTATCTGTCACGCGCACATCAATGATTTTATCTTTGAGGACATCTTTAATCCCATCCAGCAAGAACTGGATTTTCTCCTCAGGGATTGGAGAGGATGGCTCTTTATTTTCCTTCGTCTCTTCGATCTCATCTGGCAGGACCAGATCTGAATCTGCCACATTTTGAAGGGGAAATTCCTTATACTCTCTCAAACCTAAAAGAAGGAACGAATCAATTGGATCAGTTAAAGTCAGAACTTGATAACAATTTGTTTGAAAATAATCAAGGTGAGGACTGCGTGACACCGAACTTTTATCATCTCCAAGGATATAGTAGATCTTGTCCTGACCAGGAATCATTTGTTCAAGGTAGGCATCCAGGGATGTCCATTGGTTAGGACTGGTTGTGGAATGAAATCGAAGCAGGCCCGATAATTTTTCTTGATTTTCATCGTTTGCCGCCACGCCCTCCTTGATGAATTGACCAAATTCAGTCCAGAAATTTAGATATCTGTCAGGATCCTTTTCAGCCATTCCTGTCAGTTTTAGGATCACCTGGTTGGTTAGGATCTTATTGATCTTGGTTATCAGTGCTGTTGATTGAAAGCTTTCGCGTGATACATTCAACGGGAGATCTTCAGCATCAACGACGCCTTGAATAAATCTGAAATACGGGGGAAGTAGTTCTTTGGAGTATTCCTCGATCAAGATCTTACGAGAATATAATTTCAAACCATCCTGATCTCTTAATGTGAATAATCCCCGGTCAAGTTTGGTTGGTAAAAAAAGCAAGGAGTAAATCATCAGGGGAGCTTCAGCTATAAAATGGATCTTATCAAGGTGACCATCCATTTCAAGAGTGAGCTGTCGGTAAAAATCCTGGTAT
Source organism: uncultured Chloroflexia bacterium (assembly GCA_963751575.1). Lineage (GTDB taxonomy): Bacteria > Chloroflexota > Anaerolineae > Anaerolineales > UBA11858 > B10-G9. Next base: position 98,082 of record CAVVUX010000003.1, read on the forward strand.
TGATCATCATCAATCGAGTGGGGATTTTCTCGCCAAATAGCGGTTTGCCGATTGATCTGTTCCTCCTCATCACCGAGAAAAATTGGATAAGGAATATAATCGGAATGGGCTTTGATGACCTCTCGAATTCTAGCAGGGGTCGCAAATTCACTGGAATCTTTTTTAAGTTTAATTTCAATCTCTGTCCCACGATTTTCTTTACCAGATGTGCCAAGTTCAAATGTATCAGCTCCGGTAGCGAACCAACTGGAGGGTTTTTGATTGGGAAGATAACTTCTGGAAGATACTTTCACCCAATCTGCGACCATAAAGACTGAATAGAATCCAACCCCGAACCGTCCGATTACATCGACCAGATTTGAATCATCTCCTTCAGCTGCTTCCAAAAAAGCCCTGGCGCCTGACTGGGCGATTGTACCCAAATTTGTTTTCATTTCTTCGCTGGTCATTCCCAAACCAGTATCTGAGATCTTCAATATATTTTGCTCTTCATCAAGATCGATCCTGATCAACAGGTCAGCTGATGCATCCAAAATATCAGATTCGGTCTGTTGAATAAACCGCATCTGGGTTAACGCATCTGAGGCGTTGGATAATAATTCCCTCAAGAAAATTTCTTGTTTTGTGTACAGAGAATGAACCAGGATATTCAGGAGTTGTTTGATCTCGGTTTGGAATGCGATAGGTCCGCTGGAATTCTCCAGATTAGTTTTTTTTCTGTCAGTCATATAATCCTCCACTGCCCTAGTGCTGTATTTTCAATTTACCCCATGAATATTAATTTGGCGTTAGAACTAAAAATCCGCTCTGGTGACCAGAGCGGATTTTTAGTTTATGATTATTATCTTCCGGGTTAAGCCCTGACTATCGCGTCTGTCATCCCGGAAATTCTGACCATAGCTTGAACGTCATGCCTCTCCATTATTGTATTGTATAACTCATCATCAGAAAATAATTTCCTAGCCAGCATGGATCTGCGATCTTTTTTGAGATAGGAGTAGTAAGAGGAAAATGGCCAGTATTTGTAGTCCGACACAATGCCATGGTTTTGGGGATTTTGGTGTATATAAGCGATCAACTTGAAGAAATGAGGATCATCAATGACAGGAATTCTAGAATAACGACTTTCAAATAAATACCCTGATCTTTGATAGTGCTGATTAATAGCTTTGGTATAAGTCCCTAAAAACCTCTTAAATTGCATTTGGAGAGTTTTTTCCTCGTAATACATCTCATCGATCTCATCGATATCCTTAATCATCAATAACAGGTGAAAATGAGTGGGTAATAAACAATATGAATAGAGATCTGCTATTGGATGAATATATTTTTTATATAAATCGAGAAAGTAGTAGAAATTCCGTTCTTCTTTAAATATAGATTCTTTGTTATTCCCCCTATTATATAGATGGTAATACTGACCGTGCTGGAACTTTGACTTGTCCATCTTTCCCCCTATTAACAGTACTAGGCAAGTTATTGCTACCTCAGAGGACACTGTCGCCTTTGTTGTAAACGTGTCCCAAATTATTTAATGTTAGATCACCTCCGCGAAGGGTTTTCTTTTCAGGAATTTGCCCTGGCCTTTCTTGCCCAGCCAGCGCTCGCCATCGACGATACATTTCCCGCGTGAAAATACTTTTTCAGGATATCCTTTTAGCTCCCAGCCCTCATACAGGTTGTAATCAGTCCTTTGATGGGCTACATCAACCCCGTAAACCAATTCCTGATCAGGATCCCAGATGACCAGATCGGCATCTGAGCCAGGTTCAAGGCATCCTTTTTGGGGGTAAAGTCCGAATATTTTCGCTGGATTTGTACTAGTATAGGCGACAAATTGATTGGCTGTGATCCTTCCTTTGCCCACGCCTTCTGTCCACAGGATCGGAAGCCTGTCGGCCACTCCGGGCAATCCGTTTGGGATCTTAGTAAAATCATCCTGGCCCAAGTTCTTTTCCGGGGATCATCACCGGGGATCCTTCATAATCAATTGGTTTAGTGCCATCATAGAAAAATGGACAATGATCCGTTCCTATCGTCTGCAGCGTATTAGCTGCTAGAGCTTGCCAGATCCTGGCTTGATCAGATTCTGTCCTCATGGGTGGAGAACAGATCCATTTAGATCCATCCTGACGTTCGAGATCGTTTTCAGAAAAGAACAAATATTGAGGGCAAGTCTCCCCCATAACTTTAATTCCATGCTCTCGGGCATAAGCAAGCTGATCTACTTCCCCTGCAGTATTCATATGAACGACATACAGCGGTGCGTCAGCCTGGGCTGCCAGGGCAGCACCTCGCAGCACTGATTCAACTGCCCCCCAGGATGGCCTGGTCCGGGCATGCCAGATCGGATCTGTGTGCCCAGCCTCAAGGGCTTGAGCTACCAGGATTTCGATCACATCACCATTTTCTGCATGAAGCATTGTCAATAATCCATATTCAGCAGCCTTCATCAATAGCTGGAATATTTCACCATCCTGAAGCCGCAACCGGTTATTATAGGCGGTAAATACTTTTAGGGTGGTGACACCAGATTCCAAAACTGATGGGATCTGATCAGCTACATTCTGATTGAATTTTGTGATATTGAGATGGAAGCTGTAGTCAATAACTGCTTTCGGATCTGCTTTCTCCCTCAATCTTGCAATATTCTTAAGGAGTTCCGGATCCTTATCCTCAACAAAATCCATCACCGTTGTGGTTCCCCCAAAAGCTGCAGCCTTGTGACCGGTATAATGGTCATCAGCTGAAACAGTATCGAACATCGCCAGATCGAGATGGACATGAGGATCAATGCCGCCTGGCAGCACCATTTTTCCCGCTGGCATCCACAGTAGTTGTTCCGGGAGACTCCAGGTTCTCTCCTACCCGGGAAATTATCTCACCATCAATCAATATATCAGAGACAAATGTTTTGTTCTGCGGTGACCAGAGTGCCATTTTTAATTAGAGTGTTCACTATCAAATTTCCTTTCACAAAAGCAACTGCAATTCATTTCATTCTGGGATGATTATACACCAGCCAATATCATCAAATCGCTTTCAAGGCAAATAGAAAAAGAGTTTGTTCTTATAAATCAAACCTGTCAGATGAGATACCAAGCAGAGCTGATAAGACGTCCAGCGGAAGATCATCTTGAAAATCCCATTTTTTCGGGATACGAAGATTGGCGGCCGGCTCGTTCCCGCAGTGTCCTCCACAAGGCTCTCCGTTCTGATGGACGCACAGTCAGATCAGTGAGGACTTTTGCGTTCTGAATGTATTCCCCGGTTGTGTACATAAACGTAAATCTTTTCCATTTACCAGCCAAGATCGGTTGGCTCAATCTCTGCACCGCACCCAGCTGCATCTTATAGTAGTCATCCTCCGCTCTCGGATGGCTGGTCTGTTCTCGCAGCAGGTCAATTCGGGTGGTTAATTCATGCCCAAGGACAGGTGCCAGGTACTCAATTCTCCATTTCCTGGCCCGGAATGACGCTGGCTGATAAAAAGCCAGGTAATCAATGTTCAAAATACGGGGAGCAGATCTGATCGGAATCCGGTACCAGCCGAGAATTCGAGCGAAATTCAAATCCTCAGGAGTTGGAATAATTGCCACCAGTATCAATGCCAATGGAGATAGATAGGAATGGTTCATTCATTAACCCCCTTAGATTAATTGGTTGGTGATTTAGTACAGACTGATTTATCCCCCATATAACTCATTATACATATTTAATAAAAAAGATGCGGGAATTACTAGTACATTTCCCGCATCTTTGTGATCAAGAATTAATTCTAGATCAAGCCAACTTTTTCATTAAACTCGTCGATCAGTGCATCGATTTCCGGTACCTGCTTTTGGAAATTGGTCCAGTAATCTCGATCATACCACTGGGATTGAATTTCCTCGTATGTTTTACCCTGCTGTTCAACCCAGGTGAAGTATTTCAGGTTATGCACCCGGCGCTGTTCCTCATAGCTCAGATCCTGGAGGAAATCTGTCTTGATCCCTGCTATGTACTGGGCATGGGTCTTCGCAGCATCGACTTCAGTGTACTCTCCAACCTCATCATGCATTTCTTTCAATCGGCTCCCATAAAGCTCCATGGAATCCGTCCAAACTGTTAGGATAACATCATTCTCATCCATCTCATAGTACTTAGCCATCTTGATCGCCATCACAGTGTTGGCAATACTTGAGAAACCCAGCAGATCCAGGCTGCCAACAATATCCTCAGGAACTCCCTGTTTTACCAGGTATTTTCTACCTTCTGGCTCATTAAATAATCTGGCCAGATTAACAACAGTATTGTCGTCAATGCCGATTAACATATCCGTGTTCTTTGCATTATGGATCCAGGGCACATGTTTGTCGCCAATACCTTCAATACGGTGAGCACCAAATCCATTTTCAAGTAGTGTCGGACATTGAATAGCCTCTCCAGCGACAATCTTGCTGGATGGGAAGAGCTGCTTCATATAATCACCACAGCCAATTGTTCCAGCAGACCCGGTGGTCAGTGTTACACCCCGGTACTCGTCTTTAGGGCCCATAACTTGCTTCAGGACTTCTTCCATCGCGTGCCCGGTGATTTCGTAGTGCCACAAGTAATTTCCAAACTCATCAAACTGATTGAAGACAAAGATGTTATCCCTGGTCGCTCTTAATTCCTTGACTTTATCGTAGATCTCTTTAACATTGCTTTCCGAGCCAGGGGTAGCGATAACCTCACCTGCAACTTTGTCAAGCCACTCAAATCGCTCTCTACTCATCTCTTCCGGGAGAATCGCGACAGATTTACAGGCCAGCAGGGCAGAGTCATATGCCCCACCCCGGCAATAATTTCCTGTCGAAGGCCAAACTGCCTCATCTTTAGTTGGATCGAATTGCCCGGTGACCAGGGGAGGAACGAGGCAACCATAGGCAGCGCCAACTTTATGCGCTCCGGTTGGGAACCATTTTCCTACCAAGGCGACAATGCGAGCATCGACACCAGTTAAGCTGGACGGGAGTTCAACGAAGTTTACTCCTCCGTAACCACCGCCAGATGCTACCGGCTCATTCTTCCAGCTGATTCGGAACAAGTTCCTGGGGGTTATGTCCCAGAGGCCGATCTTCTTTAGATCAGCTTTGATTTTGTCTGGGATCAGATCAGGATTTTTCATCTGTGCGAATGTCGGGATGATGATATTCTGTTCCCGGGCCCTTTCTACTGTCCGTTCTAATTGTTTTTTATCCAATCTTAGATCAATCATTTTATTTTCCTCTCCGTACAATCCTGTAAATTTGTTTGATAAAGTTATTTATTATTAGTTCCTGATTAGTCCTCAGCCCTGTTCCACCTCCAAATCCTTCCTCACAATATATAATGGCCTGCCTTTTGCTTCATCATATAACCTGCCAATATACTCACCCAGCATTCCAATAGAAATCAGCTGAACACCACCCAGGAATAAGACCGCAATCAAGGTAGCTGTTTGCCCAGATAATTGACCTGATCCAGGCAGCCGCAAGATGATCAATGCCAGAGCAGCCAGAAACTCCGATCCCAGCTGATATAAAATCCCAGGTATGAAGCCAGTCTGAGTGGAAAATATGAAAATCCAGTTATTGCATCACTGGCCAATTTTAACATCTTCTTGAGGGGATATTTAGTTTCTCCGGCAAATCTTTCAGCTCGTTCATATTCCACACCAGTCTGCTTGAACCCGACCCAGACTGACATACCCCGCAAAAATCGATGCTTCTCTCGCATCTGGTTCATGACCTCAACTACTTTACGGTCCAAGGAGCCGGAAATCACCGGTATCCATGGGCAGATTAATATCAGTGATCCGCTGGATCAATCGATAAAATGCTGACGCAGTCATAAGTTTGAACCAGGATTCTCCCTCTCGTTTGGACCTGGTAGCGTAAACAACTTCGTAATCCTTCCTTCCATTTCCCGATCAGGTCAAGGATTACTTCCGGAGGATCCTGCAAATCTGCATCGATGATGATCACAGCCGAACCCTGGCTGTAATCCAAACCCGCAGTTACAGCAATTTGATGTCCAAAATTCCGGGCGAATATCACCGGAACAATCTTGCTGTCATTTTTACTCAAGTCCAGGATGGCTTCTGTCGACCCATCTGATGATCCATCATCGATCAGCACAAATTCCCAGGGTTCACCGAGTGGATCCATGACTGCTGATACCCGCTCATATAAAGCCTTGATATTATCGATCTCATTATAAATCGGAGCAATGATTGAAAATATTGGTCTCATTTTCATCCTTGCCTCACCTTCTGAGTGCAGCCAGCCTAGCTCTTGAGGAGCTTCTTCACTTCCTCCAGGACCGGCCTGATGACCGGTGCCTCTCCAGCTGCTTTCATAGCTGCTTTTACATCCTTTAGACCGCTGCCGGTGTTCAGCACTAAAATGGGATCATGTTCACTGACCAGGTCATCAGCAAGAGCTTGTTTTAAGCCAGCCAGGCTGGCGGCTCCAGCAGGTTCTGAAAAAATCCCAACCTGACCAAGCTCAGAGATTGCTTCCAGGATCTTCTCGTCCTCAACAGCTACATAAGCTCCATCGGTTTCAGTGGCAGCCCGCAACGCTCTTAAACCATCACTGGGCAGGTTCACCGAAATGCTGTCTGCCATCGTTGTTGCCACCACAGGAATAATTTCCTCATTTCCTGATTTGAATGCATTATAAATCGCGGCAGATCCAGTTGATTGGCAGCCAAATATTCGCGGCATTTGCTTGATCTGGCCGATCCTGTGAAGATCTTTAAAGCCTTTATGGATTCCAGAAATAATATTGCCATCACCCACAGAGACAAAGACACACAGAGGTTTATCCAATTGATTGGTCAACAACACCTGCTCCCAAATTTCAAAAGCAGCTGTCTTTTTACCTTCTGCTGTAAATGGGTTATACCCCGTGTTGCGGTTGTACCAGCCAAATTCCTCGGTCGCTTCCAGGGATAGTTTATAAGCAGCGTCATAATTATCATCGACCAGGATCACCCTGGCCCCATAGATCAATAACTGGGCTATTTTCGCGGGAGGAGCTGTCTTTGGGGCAAAGATAACGGAATCCTGATCGACACCGGCTGCCATACCTGCCAGGGCAGCTCCTGCGTTGCCGGTCGATGCTGTCACGATTACTTCTGCCCCGATTTCTTTTGCCCTGGCAACCAGGACTGCGCTTGCCCGGTCCTTGAATGATGCCGTTGGGTTGCTGCTCTCATCTTTGACCCAGAGCTGTTTTAAACCAAGATCCTTCTTGAGCTGATCGGGAGAATAAGTTGGTGTCCAACCAGCCGATCCTGAGGGTAGTACCCTCGCCGATCAGGTTTTCCACCGGGATCAACGAAAAGTAACGCCACAAAGATGATTCATCCTTCTGGATCAAATCATCAGTAGACTTATTTTCCAAATCCTGATAATCAAGCAGCACATCAAGGATGCCATTGTCATCCGGGCAGGTATAAGTAACTTCGCCAGGCTGATACTCTTTACCGCAAATTGAACATTGATAACCTGTAAAACTTCCCATTAACTTAAACTCCTTCTTTTACACCTGCCATAAGTAAGCCTAATTTTTCGGGTGTTGCCTCATCCCGCTGGACGATACCCATGATCTGGCCTTCGTAGATCACAGCAATCCGGTCCGCCAAAGCAAAGATCTCATCCAGATCTTCAGATATCAGCAGAATCGCAGTACCTGACTTCCTTTCCATCAACAAACGTTCCCTTACATATTCCATCGCCCCAACGTCCAATCCCCTGGTGGGCTGGGCGGCAATGATCACTCGCGGCGCTCTCGACAGTTCTCTCGCAACCACCACTTTCTGGATATTTCCTCCGGAAAGGCTTTTTGCAGAGGTTTCCTGGGAAGGCGTCTTGATCTGATAATTGGCGATCAAATCAGCACTATGTGATGCGATCGCCTTTAGATTTAACAAGCCCCTTTTTGAAAACGGTTCTTTATGGTGTTCTCTCAAGATCAAGTTCTCAGCCACAGAAAAATCTTTGATCATACCATCCTTCATTCGTTCCTCGGGGATATACGACAGAGCTCTGTCAGTCCTTCCCGCTGGCGGTAGATGGGATATATCTTTACCATCCAATTCAATTCGTCCACCAGTCATTTCACGCAAACCGGTGATTACCTCGGCCAGCTCTCGCTGTCCATTACCAGATACACCAGCAATACCGAGGATCTCTCCTGAATGGACTTCCAGGCTGACGTTCTCCAACCCCGGCGTACCGCGGTCGCTCTTGCAGGAAGCGTCATCAACTTTAAGGCGGATCTCGCCCTGAACGACCTGCTCAATCTCGGGGCGGAAATCCACATCCCGACCAACCATCCAGCGTGCTAGGTCGGCTTTGGTGGCATCTGCAGTCTGGTAAGTGCCAACTTTTTTACCATCCCTCAATACTGAAACCCGGTCGCTGATATCAATCACCTCGTGCAGCTTGTGGGAGATGAAGATCAAACCATGCCCATCCTTGGCCATTTCCCGGATGATCATAAAGAACTCATCCACTTCCTGTGGTGTTAAGACCGCAGTTGGCTCATCCAGGATCAACAAAGCAGCGCCCCGGTAGAGGGCTTTGATGATCTCCACGCGCTGCTGCTGTCCGACAGAAAGCTGCCAGATATACGCTCCGGGATCGATATCCAGGCCATAGATCTTCGCTAACTCTATGATCCTCTCCGAAACCTTTTCCAAATCGGTCAAAGGTTCCCGGGACGACTTTAAACCCAAAGCAACGTTTTCAGCAACCGTGAGAGACTCTACCAGCATAAAATGCTGATGGATCATTCCAATTCCATGACTGATCGCGTCCGTGGGTGAGAGGATTTCCACAGGAGCGCCATTAAGCAGGATTTTCCCTTCATCAGCGTGGTACAGCCCATAAAGAACTTTCATCAATGTTGTCTTCCCAGCGCCATTTTCACCAAGCAAGGCATGGACCTCACCAGAACGAACGCTGAAATCAACGCTGTCATTGGCTACTACACCTGGGAACCTTTTTGTGATGCTTTGCATTTCCAGATGTTCAATCCGGGTATGTCCAGATGGGAGTATGTTTGAATCAGCCATATAAACCCTTTTTTTCAAGTTATTTTTGATAAACCCGGGAGAGCAGGATCCAATCGAACCTGACCTCCAGGTCTTATCAAAATTCCAGGATCTTCCCCTCCCCTGCTCAACTCCAGCAAGGAAGGGGAAGCTACTTTACATCATGTTACCGACAAGATTTATTCGCCAAGAACGATGATGATCGAGCCATCAACGATGCCTTTCACAGTCTCAAGCGCCAGGCTCTTGACATCAGCAGGTAGATCATAAGCCGCGTTGAAGTCCATGACCTCTCCGCCATTGGCCAGGCCGATCACAAATGATGTGCCGCCGTATGTTCCATCAGCAATCATCTGGACAATCTCTTTCAAGACGACATCCCAATGATAAACCTGGTTGGCAACCACATTCGCCGGGGCCAAACCTGATTGTGAAGCCTGTGTACCAAACCACATAGCGCCGCTCTCTTCTGCAACACCAATTGCGCCCACAACCATCTGGGCAGTTCCTGTCAGACCATCTGCGCCAGCGGCCACATGGGTGTTGGCTGCTTCAGCCGCCAGGGCGACATCTGAGAAGGAACCAATGTAGTTGACATTGACCTGAACGTCGGGATTGGTTGCCAAAGCGCCGGCGACAAATCCATCGACATAGAGTTTAGCGTCACCAGTTTCGATCGGGCCAACTACGCCCAACACACCGGATTTGGATAAACTGGCTGCGATGACGCCGTTCACATAACCGCCTTCTTGTGAGGCTGCTTCATAAGCAAAGATATTATCAATGCCGAAGGTGTCTACGGTGGTGCCCCAGGCAAAACTGGTCTCGGGGAAATCAGGAGCGATTTCCTGCAGGGAGCTGCCGTACTGGGAACCGTGAGCAATCACAAGGTCATATCCCTCGGCTGCGTAGTCGCGGATGGCTGCAGCAGCATCATCGACCACAAACATACCATCAGAATAGTCAAATATCATCGCGCCTTCACCACCCATCCATTCCTGGATCGATACCAGGGCATCGTACATGCTCTGGCTGAACGCCAGGTCATTGATAGCGCTGGGCATCACGACTGCCACCCGGAACACATCCTCGAACTCGGGAGCCTGCAAAGCTACTGCACCACCTGAGATCTCAGCAATGGTTTCCTCTACCAAGGCAAGGACATCTGCCGGGATGTCAAAGTCAGGATTGAATTCAAGAACCTCACCACCATTGGCCAGGTCGATCACAAAGGAAGTGCCCCCCAGGGTGCCTGCATCGATCAGGTCAATGATCTCATTCAGGACTACATCCCAGCGATAAACCTGATTGGCGACAACAATCGCCGGTGCCAGTTCAGTTTGAGAAGACTGGGTGCCAAACCACAGCGCTCCACTCTCTTCAGCAACACCAATTGCGCCCACTACCATCTGAGCGGTGCCGGTTAACACATCAGCCCCGGCTGCAATATGGGTATTGGCAGCTTCCGCTGCCAGGGCAACATCAGAAAACGATCCAATGTAGTTAACATTAACCTGAACTGTCGGGTCAGTTGCTTTTGCTCCAGCTACAAAACCATCGACATAGAGTTTGGCATCACCGGTCTCGATCGGACCAACGACACCAAGGATTCCAGTTTCGGACAGGCTGGCAGCCAGAACGCCATTTACATATCCACCCTGATCAGAAGCCGCTTCATAGGCAAAGATATTATCAATGCCAAAGGTATCAACAGTGGTTCCCCAGGCAAAACTGGTTTCTGGGAAATCCGGAGCAATTTCCTGCAGGGAGCTTCCATACTGGGAACCATGGGCAATCACCAGGTCATAGCCTTCAGCGGCATAATCCCGGATCGCAGCAGCAGCATCATCGACCACGAACATGCCGTCAGAGTAAACGATTTCCATCGCTTCTTCGCCGCCCATTTCCGCCTGGATGGTCAAGAGCGCATCGTACATGCTCTGGCTGAAAGCCAGGTCATTGATGGCGCTGGGCATAACGACCGCCACCCGGAAAGGTTCCTTCTCTTCCATGGCCGGTTCTTCTACACTTGGTTCTTCAACAACAGGGGCTGGTTCCTGGGCCTGGCAGGCACCCAGGATAACAGCAAACAAAAGCATAAAAGTAATCAGAATTCTGAACTTCTTCATTTTCTTCTCCTAAGTAATCGATCAATACAATATGTCGTTTTGTGAATATTGATTTTTTCCCTTATCACCTCCGTTCAATTTACTTTAATCCCCTCTTTCAAATGGTTTTGTCAGCGCGGATGGTGCCCGCACTCTCGATACGGTCGCAACCAGTACCAGGATTGTTAATATATAGGGCATCATTACCGCGATATCTGATGGGATAGGGATCCCCAAGACCTGGATCCAGAGCTGGAGGGAGTTTACCAAACTGAACAGTAATGCTCCACCCAGGACTCCCCAGGGGCGCCAGGCCCCAAAATAGACCAGGGCAACCGCGATAAAACCTAACCCGCTGGTCATATTCTGCTGAAATACATTTAACAAGGCAATCGACATCGATGCGCCAGCTACGCCTGAAAGTGTGCCTCCCAGGATGATGGTGAAATATCGGATCCTGGTGACGCTCACACCCAGGGAATCTGCTGCCTCAGGATTTTCTCCTACAGCTCGAATTTTCAAACCAAGTGTGGTCTTATTGAGGATAAACCAGGCAATAGGCACCAGCGCAAAAGCAATGTAGACCAGGATATTCTGGCGGAAGAAGATCTCTCCCAACAACTGGCAGATCACTTAAAACTGGGATATCGAGTTTGCGGAATCCTTTGACAGTTTCAACGGTGCCGAGCAGTTTCTGGAATAAGAGATCGCTTAATCCCAGGCCAAAGAGATAGAATCCAATTCCACTGATACCCTGTTCCGCATGAAGATTCACGGTAACAAAAGCCATTGCCAATCCCATCAGGGCGCCCACGACCATGGCAGCCAGGATCCCCAACCAGAGATTACCGGTTTTAATTGCTACATAAAATGCGGCAAATGCTCCTAATAGCATTTGTCCATCAACACCGAGGTTTAACACACCACTGCGTTGACTGAATGTTTCGCCGATCGCTGCATAGAGATATGGCGTAGCCAGGCGAATGCCAGAGGACAAAATGCCAACCAAAACAGTCATTGAAAGGAGATCTGAAATCATGCTGCCACCTCCTCATCACCTGTCGTATCCGGATCTGCTGGGTTCTCACCTTCTCCTGGCAGCTGAGCTGCGGCTAATCGCCTGCTCTGCCTGCGCCGCCTCCAGATTTCGCTGCTGACCACAAAGACCACAACCAGCCCATTTAATGCTGTGATTAGAGCCGATGGAACCTGGACTACCCTCTGCATTTTATTTGCACCCACCAGCAAAGCCCCGAACAGGATCGATGCCGGGATCGTCCCAATTGGATGAAGCCCACCAAACAGGGCAGCCACGATTCCGTTAAAACCTGCGCTTCCAGTGAAACCAGATGCCGATCCATCGGTGATCATGCGGTAGTTCACACCATATACCTGCATCACTCCTGCCAGTCCCGCAAACGCACCGCTCAGGATCAAAGCCAGGACTATATAATTTCTGACCTTGATCCCGGCATAACGCGAGGCATCAGGATTCTGACCTACTGCCCGGATCCTGTATCCCCAGGTTGTCCGCCAGAGCAGGATATAAACCAGGATCGCCAGAACCACAGCGATCACCGCGCCGAGATGCAGCCTGGTTGGAACCCAGCGCGGCAGTCGGAAAGCGTCTAACAAACGGGCTGTCTGGGGGATCTTGGATGCCAGCTCTGCCTGAGAAGGATCGATCATTGGTCCCCGCAGTAAAAAGTTCATCAGCTGGACAGCGATTGCGTTCATCATCACCGTGCTGAGGATTTCATTGACTTTAAAATACGCTTTCAGGAAACCAGGAATGCCTCCCCAAATTGCCCCACCAATGAAACCAGTTATCAAAGCTATCGGGACAACCGCCCATCCCGGCCAATCCACCAGTGTAATTCCAACCAGAGTTCCCAGGATCGCCCCCACGATCATCTGACCTTCACCGCCGATATTGATGACATCACCACGGAAGGAGATGCAGATTCCAAGACCAACCAGCAGCAGCGGAGTTGCCTTTACCAGAGTCTCTGCGATCGCGTTCTGGTTGCCAAAGGCCCCATCCCACATCGCTCTGTAGGCTTCGATCGGGTTTACTTTCAGGAGAAGAAGCATGATTGCGCCTACCAGCAGGGCTGCCAGGGTGGCGAACACAGGCAACAACGCGTCAATCAGCTTTGGACCCCATTTCTCTTGATTAGAATTGCTCATAAGATTCAGCCTTTTCTATAAATAATATCTACACTCAATCAACAAAACCCAAAACACGTTCTGGCGTGATTGGGAGCCTCTTTACTCTGATTCCGACCGCATCTTTTACTGCATTTGCTACAGCTGGCGCAGTTGGCACCAGGGGTATCTCACCGATACCTTTAGCGCCATAAGGACCGCTGGCTTCCGGGATCTCCAGGATGATATTTTCGTAATGAACAGGGAGATCTTTGGATGTTGGCAGTAAATATTCAGTAAAACTATCCACCCACTGATCACCTTTCTTGCAGCATGGTCTCATACAGCGCATAACCCAATCCAGTAGCTACACCACCTTCGATCTGGCCTTCTACACCGGATTGGCTGATCATCTTTCCTACATCATGAATAGCAGCAAAGTGGGTGACTTCGACAGTCCCCAGATCTGGATCCACCTCGACCCTGGCGACCTGAGCGCCAAAACAATACAAAACATGAGGCATACCAATTGGTAAACCCTTGGGGGTTGTCTCCTCCGGATAAGGGAAACTGAATGTGCTTTCGCTGGTAAGGGTGATGGATTCTTCTGCCAAGCGGCCCAGGAATTCTACCACTGGTATCTTGGATCCATCCTCTTTGATGATCTGCCCTGCTTTATAAGATAATTTTTTTGCAGGTATTTCCAGGATATCCTCGGCCTGTGTGAGAAGCTCCTGGATCAATTTTTCTGAAGCATCGATCAGGGCATTCCCTGCCATATAGGTCATCCGGGATGCGCAGGTAACATTGCCGTTGGGTCTCTCCAGAGTATCCAATGGTAGGGATTCGACCTGGTTATATGGCAAACCCAGAGCTTCCGCAGTAATCTGTTCAGCTGCCATGGCCAATCCCTGACCCAGATCAGGAGAGCCCAAGATGGATTAATATCCTGCCATCTGGAGCCCATTCCAGTCGATGAGTAGAATCATCCGGCACATTGGCACCGAGCCCCATCGTCTGGGCAGCCAGGGCCATACCCACTCCTGCAATCTTACCCGGGGCGGGATCAATCTCCTTATAAAGCTTCATCACCGCCCTGGCATTTTCCAGACAAATCGGCAGTGCCGTTAGCCGTGTTGTTCGATCGTAACACCTGTAAAAACCTGATCCCCCGGCCTTCAGGATATTTACCTCCCTGATCTGGATTGGATCCAGGTCCAGTTTTTCGGCCAGCGTGTCGAGAGCACTTTCAACAGCAAAATGAGCCTGGGGACTGCCAAAACCTCGCATTGCCCCTGAGAGCGGTGAATTGGTATAAACCACGTAGGTATCTATTTTTACATTGGGGATCCGGTAGGATCCTGAAAGCGTTTCTGTCAGGATCATGGCAACAGCCGGACCATAGGAGGAATAAGCGCCAGTATCCATGTAAACTTCAGCTTCCATAGCTGTGATCGTGCCATCAGCTTTAGCGCCAATCTTATAACGAATCTGCGCAGGATGTCTTTTTGGATGCGCTAAAAAAGACTCCCTGCGGGAATTCACAATTTTAATCTTTCCCTTGATTGCCCAGGCTCCCAGAGCAGCCAGGATGGCCAGGCTTGAGTCTTCTTTGCCCCCAAATGCACCGCCTATCACAGCACTTTTAACCCGAATCCTATCCAGCGGCAGATCGAGAGCGGCTGCGATGAAGCTCTGGTCAGTAAATGGGTGCTGGGAGCTGACCCAAACGGTGATGGTTTCGTCATCTTCCCAGACCGCGAGTGATGTTTCAGGCTCCATATAACCTGGAGAAATCCGGGGAAGCTGATAAGTATCCTCCACGATCTGGTCAGCTGCTGAAAAACCTGCTGCCAAATCACCACAATCCATATGAAGCTCAGAGAGTATATTGCCCCCTTCGTGCACTTTGGGAGCATCCGGCTTTGCCGCTTTAACTGGATCAAAAACGGATGGGAGTGGTTCATAAGTTATCAGGATCTTCTCACTTGCTGCTTGAGCGAGTTCCCGCGATTCAGCGATCACCAATAACACTGGTTCTCCCAGATGGCGGACCACATTTCGGGCCAATGAAGGTTGATCGGAAACCAAAGCACCAAAGACAGCAGCTCCAGGAATGTCATCTGATCCCAGGATCGCCTTTATCCCCGGCATTCTCTCCGCACTAGATTTGTCGATTTTCAGAATCCTGGCATGATGGTGGGGTGATCGAACGATCAGTCCCCAACTAAGGCCTGCAACCGGAATATCAGCGGTATAAAGTGCGCTGCCAGTGGCCTTGGACCAGGCATCCTTGCGATTTTCAGCTTTTCCTATTACCTGATATTGTTCAGCCATTTGGTTCCTCATTAATTACCAGCTGAACTGCGTTCACCATCTTGTTATAGCCAGTACACCGGCAGAGATTTCCAGATAAACCTTCCCTGATATCTGCATCTGTCGGACTTGGATTATGATCGAGCAAAGCTTTAGCAGCCAAGATCGCACCTGGTGTGCAATAACCGCACTGAACAGCACCAGCTTTAACAAAAGCTTGTTGAATTGGATGATATTGTCCTTTTGATGACAATCCCTCAATGGTTGTCAAATTACTGCCCTCTACCTGACCAATAAACACCAGGCAGGAATTTACCGGTTTGCCATCCATGAGAACTGTACAGGCACCACATTCGCCTTCTCCACCGCATGAATCTTTGGCACCGGTTAATCCCAGATCCTCTCGCAGAACATCCAACAGGGTCCGGTTTGGCAGGCTGTTGAGTGATGCTTTTTTCCCGTTTAGAGTGAATTGGAGGGTGAGTTCTTTCACTAAATCATCCCCCGGGCTTGTTGGATTGACGATTCGAGCACTCGCTCAAGGATCACACCAGCTGAGTGCAATCGATATTGATCAGTTGATCTGATATCGGTGATCGGACTGATTTCTTTTTGACAGATATCAACTGCAAATTTAACGTTTTTAGGATCAGGTTTTTTCCCCAGCAGGAATTCTTCAGTTTTTCGGAGACGAAGCACAACCGGAGCGACAGCCCCCAAGGCAATCCGAACATCGGTGATAAAACCTTCACCATCCAGAACTACCGCTGCAGAGATATTCACTACGGAGATCGCCATACCCATCCGTTTGCCAATTTTAATAAAATCTGATCCCCAGCGTCCAGGCAGGGGAGAGAAGCTGATACTATGGATAAACTCGCCAGACTGCAGGTCTGTTTTACCAGGTCCTTTGATAAATTTTTCGAGGGGCAGCTTGCGCTCGCCATCCAGATTTTGAACTAGAAGGGAAGCATTAAATACCAGCAATGGCGGAATCAAATCAGCCGCAGGTGATGCATTGGCTATATTTCCGCCCAGAGTTCCCCTGGCCCTGGTTTGAGCACAACCAATGCTCTCAGCGGCTTTTATCAACCCGGGATTTACATTTTTTAAAAGTTGTGAATCAGCAATTTCCTGGTGTGTAACAAATGCACCCAAGCTGATCTCTTTTCCCTGATCGGATATAGACCGAAGAGATTCTATTCCAGTAGCATCGATCAGATTTTTGGCTGAGAATTTTCCCTGGCGCATCTTGGGGATTATGTCTGTACCGCCTGCCAGGACCCGCGAACCAGGATCGTTCAGATATTCTTTCAATGCCGTTATGGTCGTAGGTCGATGAAATCCAAACTCCTGCATAAATTTAACCTCGGTTACAACACAAAAGAATCGATCAGCTTATGTTCCAGAACATCGATCAAACCCAGGTCAGATAAGCCCAGGTCTGGTACGGTTGGCAGGCCTATAAAAGATAAAGTCATAAAAGGAGCAGGAAGGGTTCCGCCTAGCTGATGGTAGACCTGATTAATGTCATCCAGACCTGCGATGATAACCTCAACCGGCTCTTCACTCAGCAATCCGCCTATGGGGAGGGCCAGTTTTCCGAGCACTTCTCCCCCAGAGACAATCACAAAACCACCCTGCATACTTTCAATCGTTTCAGCACAGAGTGCCATATCTTCATCATTGGTTCCAGCAACGATTATATTATGGTGATCATGAGCGATGGAGGATGCCAGTGCACCATGCTTGAGTCCGAAACCTTTTACAAAACTTACTCCAATATTACCGTTCTTGCCATGTCTCTCTACAACAGCTAGTTTAAGGATATCTCTAGCAGGATCAGTTTGCACCACTCCGTCAACTACACGCAGGTGCTCTTGAGTTCTGGTATTGATGATCTGATCGGGGAATAGGTCAATCACCCAAACATGGGCTTTTTCCTGATCATGTTTAAGCTGATAGTGTTCTGCTTTTGTTCCAGATTTCAGCTTAACTGTTTCAAATAACCAGCCGGGGTATTCAGGTTTGGGAGGCAAACCAATATAAGTTCCATCTTCTACCACCAGCTTTCCCTTAAAGAAGACGCTGGACGGTCTGATCTTCTGAAGATCTTCAACCAGCAGGACATCAGCCCAACGGGCGGGGGAAAGCGATCCAACCAGATGCTCAATCCTGAAATGTTTTGCGGCGTTGATGGTGGCCATCTGAATGGCCTGGATCGGGGTCAAACCCAGTTCAACTGCCCTATTGACCATAAAATCGATATGGCCTTCTTCCAGGATCTCATCAGGATGTTTATCATCAGTGCAGAACATCAGATGGTGGGAATAAGTTCCCTCGCGGACAACTCCTTCCAAGATCAGGTCGAGATTACGTTCCGTACTGCCCTCTCTGATCAGGACTGCCATTCCGAGCTGCAGGCGGGTTAAGGCTTCTTTATAATCAACGCATTCATGATCGTCAGCCAATCCCCCGCAGGCATATGCAACAAGTTCCTTATCCACCCTGCCAACTGCATGACCGTTGCAGATCTTCCCCAGTTTCAGAGCTGCTTCAATCTTAAGCAAATATTCGTCCCGCATTTCCAGGATCTTGGACGGGTCAAGTTCACCCAGGCTGACTGCTTGAGGCCAGGCAAGGATCTCACTCACATCCTTAAGGTCCAGTTCTCCACCTGTCGTTTCCAAACCCGGAGCAGTTGGTACCCGAGAAGAAACCTCCAGCAAAATATGATAATCCAAACTATCAATTGATTTCAGCAATGCCTTAAATCCGGGAAGACCGGCCACATTGGCTATTTCCATCGGGTCAGAGAGCATCACAGTCGTCCCCCTGGGGAGAAGTAATTGGCCTAGATTTTCGGGAACGACCAGTGTTGAATCGAGATGGACATGGGTGTCAATAAATCCCGGCAGGGCGTACCTGTCCCCGGCATCGTATACCTCCCGTGACTGATAATCCGCTGCATAGGGAGTCACGATCCTGCCGTCTTTGATTCCAATGCTGCCGGGTTCGATGGATCCTGTATAGACATTAACGACACGGACATGGTCAATCCGCAAGTCCAGCGGAATTTCACCAAGCGCAGCCCTGATTAAGTCTTTCCGTTCCGCCAAATTGATCATGGGCTATAAACCGCGCTGACCACGAATATATGGCAAACCCAAGGCTGCCGGTGTCCCGATCCGTTTTCGGTTCGCTTCCCGGCTTCCAATAATGAGGAATACCACTGTGAATATATAGGGAATCATCTTCAGGAAGAAACCGTAATTAACATTGGTGTAAAAAGGATTTGACAATCCAAATATCACTGCTGGCCCCTGAAGATCAAGCACCAATCGTCTGAGAGCACCAAAAGTAAATCCACCAAAAGCAGCCCGAACCGGGTTCCATTGGGCAAAGATCACCAGGCCTACTGCGATCCAACCCTGTCCCGCAGTGGTCAACGCTCCAAACCAACCGGGAGAAATCGAGAGGCTGATGGTTGCTCCGGCCAATCCAGCCAAGAGACCACCTACAAACACATACAGGTAGCGAAGGGAATAGACGCTGATGCCCAGGGTATCTGCTGCGGCCGGATATTCACCAACAGCCCGCAGATGCATACCCGGTCTGGTCCGGTTGATCAAATACCACGCCAGGGGAATGAACAGGAATCCGATATAGACCATGATGCTCTGGTTGCTGAAAAATATACCTCCCAGCCAGGGAATATTTGACAGTCCTGGAATGGAAAATTTCGGAAGATGAGGAACAACATCACGTAAGCTGGTCAGACCCTCACCAAGCACCAGGCTGATCCCGGTTGCGAGGAAATTCAGCGCCAGGCCGGACTGATCACCTGATCGGCTTGCAAAGTTATCGTAATAAAGGCATGGACCTGACTGACCAGACCAGCAACCAGCATGGCCACCAGCAGACCAAGCCAGGCGTTGCCTGTAGCCGCTGCAGTTTTATAGGCAAACATCGCTCCAACCAGCATCATGCCTTCCACTCCAAGGTTCAATATGCCCGACCGTTCAGCAAAGATTTCACCGATTGTGGCATACAATAAGACAGTTCCAGTCGCTACACCGGATGCCAAGATGATTATCAAATCCATAACTAACCCTCCACCTTCCGGATGATCCGGACCCGATTGCGATAAAAGTAATCACTAGCGATCAAGGAGACCATGATCACACCCTGGATCAATGTTGGAATACCTGCGGGCTGCACTTCCCTACCCGCCAGGATTAATGCCCCGAACAAAATCGATGTCAGGATCACAGCCAAAGGATTCAGCTTGGCAAGCCAGGCAATGATGATCCCTGTGAATCCATATCCCGGAGATATCGCACCCTGCAAACGGTGAACGACTCCCATAATTTCAGAGGCTCCTGCCAAGCCTGCCAAGGCCCCTGATACCATCATGACTAAAATAATATTCTTCTTAATCGAGATTCCCGCATATTCTGCAGCTTTGGGATTATCACCAGTTAAT
Source organism: uncultured Chloroflexia bacterium (assembly GCA_963751575.1). GTDB lineage: Bacteria > Chloroflexota > Anaerolineae > Anaerolineales > UBA11858 > B10-G9. The sequence goes on from CAVVUX010000003.1 coordinate 118,206, forward strand.
CTGATCTCATATCCCCACCTGCTTTTAGTCAAAACTACCCACAAGATTACTGCTGCGACGAGGGCAAATACCAGGCCCATATGGGTAGTTAGCCCACCAAAGAATGGCCACTCTGCTGCCAAATCAGAAAGCCGCGGAAGCCAGGAGTTTCGCTGGAACATGCGTGACATTTGAAATCCGCTTTCAGACCAAACACCATAGATAAAATAGTTATTCCACTCAATCGCAATATAGTTCATCATCAAGGTTGAAATAATCTCGTTGACATTATAGCGAGCCTTCAGGAACCCGGGTATGAAACCCCAGGCAGCACCAAAGATCATACCAAAAATCGCTGTAACCAGGATAAACTGCCACTTGGGAGCTTCGAGAGGAAGAACCGGCAGCAGAACAACCATGCTGGCGCCAAAGGCACCCAGGAAGAATTGTCCCTCTGCGCCGATATTCCAGAGTTTCATCCGGAAAGCGATCGAACATGCCAGCCCGACCAGCATCAGCGGGATGGCCTTGACCATCGTATCGGATAGAACACCTACACTGCCAAAGGAATATTTTGCAATGTGAGTATAGGCTGCCCAGGGTTTTCCACCACCCAGCCAGATCACCAAAGCGCCTATTAACAATGCAATGAAAACTGCTGCTAATGAAAGGACCGGAGAGAGCCATTTAGGCGGGTTATCAACCCTGTTCTCAATTTTTATTCGGAAGGGAAAAACCCATTCAGCGCGAGATTTATTCGGAGAGATATCTGCCATTTTATAACCCACCTTCTGCTTTAATATCCGCAAGTCGTGTACCAGTCATCATTTGGCCGATCTTATCTATGTCCCCGTCATTGATTTCACCCATAATTTCACCTTCATAAATCACATAAATTCGATCACTCAATGTTAATAACTCTTCAAGTTCCTCCGAGATCAGCAGGATCGCTGCTCCGGATTCTCGTTGAGATAATAATAATTTTTGTACACCCTCAATTGCACCAACGTCCAAACCTCGGGTCGGTTGGACTGCAATCATCAATTTTGGTTCGCTGGATATTTCCCTGGCCAGGATGACTTTTTGCAGATTTCCACCTGAGAGTAACCTGACCGAAGTATCAATCGATGGCACAATGATGTCGTAGGCTTCTTTCAGCCCGGTCGCGTAATCATTGGCTTTTGAGGAGAGCACACGCCAACCTTTTGAGATTGGTGATTGATCATAATTCTTCATGATCACATTATCAGTAACACTTAAATTGGGAGCTGTGCCAACCTGGGTCCGATCAGCCGGTATCAGAGATATGCCATGACGAATGCCCAGTTTGACAGGTTTATTGGTGACATCTTTTTCATTGACAGTAATTGAACCTTCAGTAACCTCCCGCAGTCCGACCAGGGTTTCAGCCAGCTCATTCTGCCCATTGCCGGCTACCCCTGCCAATCCCACGATTTCACCTTCTTTGACATTAAGATTGACGCCATTCAACGATTGAATGCCCTTATCATTGAACGCTTCAACGTCCTTGACATCCAGAACAGTTTTTCCTGCCTGGACTGCTTTCTTTTCTACCCGGAAGATCACTTCCCGACCAACCATGAGTCTGCGCCAGATCAGCTCTGGAAACATCCTTGGTATTAATCCCGCTCGACGTGACTTTTCCCTTCTGCAAAACGGTTACCCGGTCCGAGATTTCCATCACCTCGTGAAGTTTGTGGCTGATGAATACAATCGATTTTCCAAGCTCTGTCATGGAACGAAGTGTTTTGAACAGATCAGCAGATTTCAGTCGGTGCCAAGCACAGCAGTAGGTTCATCCATGATCAGGACATCTGCCCCGCGATAGAGCATTTTGAGGATTTCTACTCGCTGCTGTTCACCGACAGACAGCTGCCAGATTTTTGCATCAGCGTCTACGTGCAGGCCATATTGCTCAGCTATTTCACTGACTTTTTGGTTATATTCTGACAATTTCATCCTGAACCGTGGTTCTTTCAGGCCCAGGAGAATATTTTCTGTCACTGATTGGGATGGAACGAGCATAAAGTGCTGGTGGATCATGCCAATCCCAGCCTCAATAGCTTCTCTTGGAGATCCAAAATTCATGATTTTGCCATGAACAGATATGGTTCCGCTTTCTGCCCGATATAGTCCGGCCAGAACATTCATCAAAGTGCTTTTCCCAGCGCCATTTTCGCCGAGTAAGGCATGGACTTCACCCCGGCGCAGGTCAAAATCTACCTTATCATTGGCAATCACACCAGGAAATCGTTTTGTTATCGACCTCATCTCAATCACATGGTCTTTAGCTATCATATCTTTAACCATAATCCACCACTTTGTTCAAATTTAGGTCAGCTATATATAAAAATAAAAAGGAATAATTGCGGTTTAAATCTGGGTGACCAGGATACTCTGGTCACCCAGATCAGTTAGATCTAGAGATCAGGCAGGTCTGCTGCGATATTCTGGTTCCACCAGTACATACCATAGGTGGCCTCAAAACCAGGTGCGCCAGGCACAAACTGGTCAATATCTGCCTGGGTCATGAACTCACCGTCAGGAACAACGATATTTCCGTCAATATCCACGATCGGTCCAGCAAAGACATCAAAGCGGTCAAATTCACCAGCTGCAACAGCATCCATCACAGCCTGAATCTTTGCCAGATCATCCGCGGGCAGACTGGCTACGCCGGGCTGCAGTTCCTGTCCTTCCATGAAGCCGTAAAGGGCAACGCCGCCACTGGAAGCATCAAAGTAGTCAGCCATAAATGGATAGGTTCCGGCCTGAACTTCCTCTGCGATGCGAACAAAAACAGGTCCCCAAACCCAGTAAGGAGCGGTCAGGCACTCATCAATGGTGCAGGAGCCAACCCAGTCATAGGTGATTCCGTAAACACCTTCGCGGTCTGCCGCTGCCAGAGCGGAAGCCGGGGTATCTGCACCGGTCATCACAACGTGGGAGCCAGCATCAAAGAGAGAGTCTGCGCCTTCTCGTTCAATGATGGGATCGTGCCAGGTGAAGATCCAGCGAATGTCGACATCACACTCGGGGCATGTTTCCTGAACACCCAATGCATAGGCATTGAACAGACGAAATTCTTCGGGAATCGGGAAGGTGGCCATACCGCCAACGCGGGTGGCTCCATCAGCCTTGGCCCGGGAGCCTGCGATCATACCAGCCACGTATTTCATGACTTCCATTTCGCCAAACAGGTTGCCGAAGTTGGTTCCATTGAATTTGTATCCGGAAATGTGAACAAAACCGATGTCGGGGAACTCCTCGGCAACGACTTCCATGGAATCCATATAACCAAAGGATCCACCAAAGATCAGGTCAAAGCCCTTGCGGGCCAAGGCGCGGAAAACCTGCTCGGAGTCAGCACCTTCTGCAACCAATTCAAGATAGGCAGTGTGAACGCCATCCATATTTTCCTGGAGGTAATTGATACCTTCCCACTGAGCCTGTGACCAGCCACCATCATCGTGGTTGCTGAGCATGACAACGGCAACATTAAACATGCCTTCCTCAATATCAGGAATCTGCAGACCACCTTCGGCGACCGCTTCTTCTTCAGCTTCCTCTTCCATTTCCTCTTCTGCCATGCCTCTTCTTCCATAGGCTTTTCCTCGGCTGGAGCCGGCTGGCAAGCCGTGAAGACGAATGCCGCGATCAGCATCAGGCTAATCACTAACCATAAACTTTTCTTTCTCATTTTATCTCCTCTTACATAAATAAGATTGTCAGTGAAACTCTACTATGCTCTAAGATTGAGTTATCACCTCCTTTTATCTAGTCGTTTTTTCGATATCATTAGTATACTTGAATATTGTTTTTCAATCTTAAAAACAATATCCTGCTGTTCAGTTTTTGGTTCTAACTCACCAGAGTTGCGCCTAGGGAACAATCCTTGTTCCAGTTTCACCCTTCAGAGCTCGGCCAATATTTTCAGGATTTGTGACAATGGCTTCCTTGCCGCCCTGCTCCAGGAATTTGACAATCGCCCTGACTTTGGGTTCCATCGATCCTTTGGCAAAGTGTGTGCCTTCAGCGAGGTACTGTTTGGCCTCAGCTACAGTCATCTGATCCAGGTCAACCTGATCCGGTTTCCCAAAATTCAGGGAAACTTTTTCAACAGCAGTTGAGATCAGCAGCAGGTCTGCATTAATTTCATTGGCCAGAAATGCCGAAGCGAAGTCTTTGTCAATGACTGCTGCGGTGCCAATTACACCATCATCCGTTTCAATCACGGGAATGCCTCCGCCGCCAACAGTGATGGTGACTGTTCCAGCTGTCGATTAATGCTTTGATCGCTTCCAAGTTCCATGATCTCAACCGGTAGTGGTGAGGCAACTACCCTTCTCCAACCCCGACCAGCATCTTCAACAACATTCCAACCCAATTCCTCTTTTCGTTTCATGGCTTCATCTTCTTCCATGAAAGTGCCAATTGGTTTGGCAGGAGCCTGGAATGCCGGATCATTCGGATCAACCCTGACCTGCGTGATCACGGTTGCGGCTGGTTTATTAATTCCCCTTTTTTTCAATTCATTTTGAATATTCTGCTGCAGGGAATAGCCAATCGCTCCCTGGCTATCTGCTCCACAAACATCAAGGGGAAGTTCATGCATGCCCTCTACTTTATGGGCAATTTCAGAACGGCGCAGAATAAATCCTACCTGGGGGCCATTGCCGTGGCCAACCGCAATATCCCAACCTGCTTCGATCATATCCACCAGGTGAAATGCTGTTTCCTGGGCAGCTTAGTACTGATCTTCAACTGTTTGGTGCTGTTTGGATTTGATCAGTGAGTTTCCGCCAATCGCGACAACAGCTACCTTTTTTTCATTTGCCATACTTTTCTCCTAGCGCATGGTCAAAGCCATGACTGCTTTCTGGGCGTGCATCCGATTTTCAGCCTGGTCAAAGACAACCGACTGAGGTCCATCCATCACTTCACTGGTAACTTCAACATCCCGGTCTGCTGGCAGCGGGTGCATATAAATGGCATCTTTGTCAGCCAGGGCCATTTTCTTGGCATCAGTGATCCAATCAGAATACTTGTCCTGGATCTTCTTTCCTTCTTCAGGATCGGTGGTTGTCAGCAACGGTCCCCAGGATTTGGCATAAACGATATCCGCATCCTTGAAACCTTCTTTCATATCATCAACAACCTCAAATTTTCCACCATATTTCTTGGCCTGTTCCTGGGCTTGTTCCATGATCTCCGGCATTAATTTGAATTCTGGTGGATGAGCCAGGGTGACATCCAGACCAAAGCGGGGCATTTGCAGGATCAGGGACTGGGGAACGGAGATCGGTTTTAGATAAGATGAAGCATAAGCCCAGGAAACCACGATCTTCTTTCCCTTCAGATTCGGTCCTTTTTTCTCAAAGATGGTCATAATATCAGCCAGGCATTGGTGCGGGTGGTAGACTTCACACTGCATGTTCAAAACCGGTGTGCGGGAAGCCGAGGCAACATTATTAATATATTTGTTGCCAACTCCCCAATCGACATGGCGAATGGCGATGCCATCGAAGTAGCGACCAAGGATTTCTCCCAGTTCTTTTTCAGTATCTCCGTGGGAAACCTGCGTGGTTCGGCTTTCCATGAAGGCTGCATGTCCACCAAGCTGTGCCATACCAGATTCAAAGGAAGCCCTGGTGCGGGTGCTGGAGAAGAAGAACAGCATTGAGAGGGTTTTATCCAGAAGCAAGGCATGCCGTTCACCTAAAGCCCGCTTCTTTTTCAGGTCCCAGGCAACTTCAAGAACAGTTTCAACTTCTTCTTTTGAAAAATCCAGATCGCCAATCAGATCGCGACCTCTTAAATCAGATATCATAGTTTTCTCCTAATTTGCGTTCAATTTTAAATGCTGAACCATTCTAAAATTCCCGGCAGACTGGACATGCCAATCTGCCGGGAAACAATAGACTCAATTTACTCTTCTGCACCAAGAACGAGGGCCAGCAGAGCCATACGCATCACAACGCCATTAAATCCTTCCTTCCAGTAGCGGGCCCACCGGGTCTGATCGACATCGGGGGGAATATCATCCATGCGAGGAAGAGAGTGCAGCAGCACTGCGTCAGATTTTGCTTTGGTCTCGAGCAATTTCTTAGTGATTTGGTACTCTGGCGGGGTCAAAGCAACATCGCCATCCCGCTCATCGCGGGATTTGGTGTAATCTGGTTGGACAACAGGCTCAACCAGGATCACATCAGCATCAGCAATAACTTCCCGAACATCATCTGCTTCAGTGAAATTTAAGCTGTTGCGTTTGAAATCCTCCCGGTACTCGTCAGGAAGCTGCATATCTTTAGGAGCAACAAATGTGATCGGGCAATCGAATTGGGTCAAGGCATGTCCCAGGGAATGCATGGTGCGCATGCGCATATCACCAACAGCAACCCATTTCAGACCGTCCAGCCGCCCTTTTTCGGTCAGGATGGTGTACAGGTCAGTCAGGATCTGGGTAGGATGTTCACCCCAGCCATCACCACCATTGATGATCGGAACACTGACCCATTTGGATGCTTCCTGGGGAGCTCCTTTCTGGAAGTGGCGCATAACTATGACATCACCATAGTTTTCGAGCATTTTGAAAGTGTCTTTAATGGATTCCATATAAAAATCGCCAGCTCGGGTCATCTTGGCATCTGAAAATCCGGTAACCTTTCCACCAAGGCGCAGCATGGCAGATTCATGGGCCAGCCGGGTGCGGGTGGATGGCTGATAAAATGCTGTGACCATGATCTTATCTTTAAGCAAATCAACATTCTTGCGATTGTGGGCGATCGGAGCCAACTTCTTGGCCACTTCGAACACTCGCTCAAATTCATGTCGTTCAAAATCCTTGAGTGATATTATGTCGCGTCCTGCAAAACTTCTCATGATCTTACTCCTTTAAAAAAATGTTTGATATTCTAGTGATTGTTCAGGTAGATTAATTTTGTGATTATATTTATTGCCTCCCGCAACGACCGAATTATTTTTGATCACCGACACGACGAACAATATGAAAGTGAAAATACCCTGGTATAAAATAACTGAATGAAGAGTCAATGATCCTGCCCCGGGTAGAAAACAACAAGGATGAAAACACCAACAAGGGATCATTTGGCTGGATTTCCAACGCTTCTGCGAGTTCCTGAGAAGCACCAGTCGCACTGATATCACACTTTGAACTTGCCAGGGGAATATCATCCCGCTTGATCAACAAATCTAAAACTGATCCTGTGAAGTGCAACCTGACTTCCTGCTCACTGATCACATCTACCGGGAGGTTATCCTCGAGGAAGGCCACCGGTTTGTTGTCTGCCAGGATTACCCGGGAAACGTGGATAATGTCCTCCTCTTCCATTAAACCCAATTCTTGGGATAGATCAAAATCAACCCTTTTCTGGCAGACCTGAAGTTCTCCCATTGAAACAGCCAGGCCAATATGTTCAGCGATGGTTTCCAGGCTGATCAAATTCTCCAAACCGCTGTCAAAGACATGGACAGGATGGATGACAAAAGTTCCGACACCCTGTTTGCGCTGCAGCATCCCCCGGGTCTCGAAGGTCCTCATAGCTTCTCGCAAAGAAGCCCGTGATACGCCCAGGTCTTCCGCCAGCTTGGGTTCTGATGGCAGCTGATCACCTGTTGCAGTTTTTGTGATCAGCAAACTAAGCTGTTCATGCAATGATCTCGAAACATCGTTATCCCTGATCAAGATCGTTCTCCTTCAAGAACAGGTATGAATGAAAAGGTCTGAGACATCGACCAAGCCCAGATCAGATATGCGCAAGGCAGGGATCACGACCAGCGCCAAAAGGCTCAACTGCATATTTGGATTTGAGATCGTGCAGCCGCAAGCAATAAAATCCGTCAAGCACACTGGCAGCTTCCTCGGCAACAACATCTGCCCGTTTATTAGACATCAAACCCGCAATTGGAAGCGCGACCTGTCCGATCACTTTGCCATCTTTAACCACCACCTGCCCCCCTTTCATTTCCGCCAGCTGATTGGCAGCCAGCGCCATGTTGTTCCTCATCAGTACCAATTACAATCATGTGGTGGGAGTCATGGGCAACTGTAGTACCGATCGCACACTTCCCGTTCAAGCCAAACCCGGAAACCAACCCAACAACCACTCCACCTGTTGCCTTGATGCCGCTCAACCAGGGCGATTTTTATTAGATCTTTGTCAAGGTCGACCTGGATCTCCCCGTCTTTGACATCAACAGGGATCTGAAGATGTCTGGTTGGGGCCTGGCCTTCTACAATTCCGATTACATTCGCAATGACTTTTCCAGAGGATAGATCCGCAGGCACCGGAAGGCGGAAATCCTCTGCAGTCAGGAGACCTTTCATGTTAATCGAATTGGATGCCCAGTCAGGATACTCAATTGGCGGTAATTCAATCTGCCACTCTCCAGCTTCTGCCAGTACTTTGCCCCTGGCGATCACCAGGTCAGCCTGAAAATCTGACAGATCCGAAACCAGCAATATATCGGCATATCGGCCGGGAGCGATTTGACCCATATCCCGGGACAAACCAAAATGCTCGGCCGTATTGATTGTTGCCATCTGGAGCGCAATCATAGGATCGACTCCAAGTCCAATCGTATGCCGCAGGACCCGATCCATATGCCCATCATTAACAAGGGTTTCAGAATGGGAATCATCGGTGCAAAGAATGAAATTACGTGAATCCAAACCATCTTCGGTGATTGCTTTGATTTGAGCTTCTACATCCAGCCAACCAGATCCATAACGCAGCATTGTTTTCATGCCCTGGCGAACTCTGGCGACTGCATCCTCTTTTCTTGTACCTTCGTGGTCATCTTCAGGCCCACCAGCAACATATCCATGGAAATGGTATTCCCAGATCAGGTGAGGCATAATGTCCACCAATCACCTTCCCCGCTGCGCGGGTAGCTGCCATTTCTTGATGCATATTTTCATCACTGGAAAACACCCCCGGGAAGTTCATCATCTCTCCCAGCCCGATTACCGTTTTCCATTTCATTGCTTCTTCTACATCTTGCGGGGTAATCGATGCTCCAGGCGTTTCCAGGCCAGGGGCTGATGGAACACATGAGGGGACCTGAACCCAAACGTGAATGGGTTGGGATTCTGCTTCCTCTGCCATTAATCGAACCCCTTTGAGACCAAATACATTAGCAATCTCATGCGGATCAATGAACATGCCGGTTGTGCCCCGTGGAGCAACCGTTCTGACAAATTCAGTAATGGTTACCATCCCTGACTCAACATGCATATGCCCATCAAGTAGGCCCGGAACCAGGAATTTCCCATCAGCATCAATTACCAATGTATCATCACCAATGGTATGGCCTGCATCTTCTCCAACAAAAGCAATTCGCTCGCCATAAATTGCTATATCAATCGCCGGTATGATTTCCCCTGATTGGACACAAACCCATTGTCCGTTGCGGATCACTAAATCGGCTTTTTCCCGACCCATAGCGACATCTACCAGGTCTCTGGTGCGGGTGCTGATCTGTTCTCGGGTCATAAACTTACTCCCTGCAAATTACTTAACCTATTAATCAACTATTTAATAACCTGGCTGCTGCCTGATTATGCTTTTCAATCTGGACAGGCAAATCCAGGGTTGTCAGCTGCCCATCCTTGACAACAAACTTTCCGCCTACAACCGTGTAATCAACTTTGACAGGAGCACAAAATACTGCTGCGGCAACAGGGTCATGCAGCGCACCGGCATAATCAATTCTGTTCAGGTCTATAGCTGTGAAATCAGCAGCTTTTCCAGGTTCAAGAGATCCAATGTCGCTTCTTCCAAGAACTGCTGCGCCCCCTATTGTAGCCAATTCCAGAGCTTGTCTGGCCGTCATGATCGGCTGACCGCTTTCCCCGGAGCGCGAGGCACCCTCGATGCCGGCTCTGAGGCGGGCTAAGAGCATGGCCTGGCGTGTTTCTTCCAGGAGGTGTGACCCATCATTGCTGGCAGATCCATCCACACCCAGTCCAACATCTAACTCCCGCAGCCATCATATCCAGGATTGGTGCTGCGCCAGATGCCAATCTCATATTCGAGGTCGGGCAATGAGCTACACCGCAGCCGTGGTCAGCATAAACGCCAATTTCCTCTTTTTCCAGATAGACTGAATGTGCAAACCAGACGTCCGGAGCCAATCCAATCCACTTCTTCCATGTAGGCAACAGGACGTTTTCCGAATTGCTGAATTGTAAAATCAACTTCATCTTCTGTCTCAGCCAAGTGGGTATGCAGCTGAACTCCATACTGGCGGGCAAGAGCGGCACTCTGCCGCATTAGATCACCTGTGACACTAAATGGAGAACAGGGAGCCAGTACAATCTGGGTCATTGACCCGGGCTGACTGTCATGATATGACTCGATCAAACGTAATGAATCCTTCAAGAATCTGATCTTCATTTTCCACGACGCTATCAGGAGGCAGACCGCCATCGCTTTCTCCCAGGCTCATCGACCCCCGGGAGGCATGCAGTCGGATCCCAATTTCCAGCGCAGCTTCGATTTCATCATCCAGCCGCGACCCATTGGGAAAAAGATAAAGATGATCTGATGCTGTGGTGCATCCAGATAGAGCTAATTCAGCCAGGGCGGTTTGAGTTGAGATCCTGATATCATCCGGTCTCATCCGGGCCCAGATTGGATATAAAGTCTTCAGCCAATTAAATAAGTTTGCATTCTGGGCATCTGGCACTACCCTGGTTAAGGTCTGATAAAAATGGTGATGTGTATTTACCAGACCAGGAAGGATAATATGCCCTTTTAAATCAAGAATCTGATCTGCTGTTGAGGGAAGCTGATCAGATTTTCCTACTGCCTCAATAAATCCGTCTTTAATAAAAAGACCACCATTTTCAATCTCGTGGCGGTGGTTATCCATAGTAACCAGGATCTGGGCATTTTTAACAAGTAGTGTAGGCATTATCAATCCTCTTCTTCAACTTGTCTGACAACTACAAGTTTAACAAAAACTACCTGATCTGTCAATTGTCTGACAAATAAAATTATCAGTTTAAGATAATGATCACCTGAGATGAGGATTAATTGTCTTACTAAGTGAGATCGAACTGAATTTCTATCGAGTTTATCTAAAAAAGGTAATTGTACAAATTCCGGGATAAGTCAGGATTTAATAGGGAGAATACCGCCCCTCCCAGGATCAGGATCAAACCCAACAAAACCAGCATAGATAAACACCCCCCCCGATCGACCGTTATCCGGGGATCCTGGTCCTTGTTTTTTTTATCCTGGGCAGCTTGGGCTCCTTTAGCTCTTTTTTTGGTGAACTCCTTGGTCTCAATTCCCCTCGCCACCCGGTCAGCTGGAGATTTTTTTTCCGGTGCGGGAGTTTTTTCCTGGCTTATTTGATCTAATCCAAAATTAATATTAAATCGTCCGCTCTGGGCTTTCAGCAGTTCATTCTTGAATTCTGCTGCCATCTGCCAGCGTTCATTGGGTTGAACCTGAAGTGCCCGTTCTACTGCCTCAGCCACTCGCTTGGATATCTTTGGATTCCTTTCCCGAACTGGTGTCAGTTCTACTTGGTCCATCGTCTGGGCCAGGCTGTCTTCCGGTGTAAAACCTGTCAGTGATGTATATAATGTAGCACCCAGGGAATAGATATCGGTCCTGGAATCTGTTCGGGCAGCACCATATTGTTCCGGGGGAGAAAAACCCATCGTCATTGCCCGGGCGCCCGTTGTCGTGGTTTGATTGCCGTGCATCACCTTTGCCAGCCCAAAATCAACCAGATACACTCCCCCGCCAGGCGTAATACGCACATTGGCTGGTTTTATGTCTCTGTGGAGTACCATCGGGTCGCGGGAATGCATGTAAGATAGAGCATCGCAGATTGACGCTCCAATAAAAACGACCTCTTCCTCTTCGAAGCTGCCAATCCTCTCCAATCTTTCTTGGAGGTCTTCACCTTCAATATAATCCATGATCAAATATTGACCCTGATCTTCCAGGCTGAAGTGGTCTGAAACTCGGGGAAGATTGGGATGGCGCAAATTTGCCAGGATTGTGGCTTCCCGGCGGAATTGCCTGGCATAATCATCCAGGGTGAACAAGTTCTCCTTGACGGCGACCTCCAGCCCGAGGTTTTCATCCACAGCGCGGAAAATTGATCCCATTCCACCATGGCCCAGAACCTCGATGATCCTGTATCTTTCGCGTAGGAGCTGACCTTGTTCTAATGACATAGGGTTTTATTCTAAACTCTTAGATATCCAAATTCCTTACTTCATTGGCGTGGGTTATGATAAAGCGCTTCCTCGGGGGAACTGATGACCCCATTAACATATCAAAAGTCCGGTCCGCAGCAGCGGCATCTTCAATGGTAACCTGAAGAAGTGTTCTGGTCCCTGGATCCATCGTTGTATCCCAGAGCTGTTGAGGATTCATCTCACCCAAACCCTTATAACGCTGAAGTTGGGCTTTTTCAGGAATCAGGCCTAATTCTTTGAATTTATCCGCTTTCTCTTTTTCTGAATAAAGATAGATCTTCTGATTCTTATGATTCAACCTGAACAGCGGTGGTTGGGCAATATACAAATGACCGGTCTCAATCAAAGGCTGCATGTACCGGAAGAAGAAAGTCAGCAGCAAAGTCCGGATATGGGCACCATCCACATCAGCGTCTGTCATGATAATTACCCGCCAATATCGCAATCCTTCTATATCAAATCCTTCCCCGATTCCTACTCCCAAGGCTGATATCAAGGATTTGACCTCGTTATTTGCCAGGATCTGGTTAAGTCTGGCTCGCTCAGTATTCAGGATCTTACCTCTTAAGGGTAAGATAGCCTGGAAATGGCGGTCTCGACCCTGTTTTGCCGACCCGCCTGCAGAATCGCCTTCGACGATATAGATTTCTGATTCCTCAGGGTTTCGGGAAGAACAATCAGCCAACTTCCCCGGTAGGGTCATGCTCTCCAGGGCTGATTTTCGGATAACCAGATCCCTGGCTTTGCTGGCAGCCTGTCTGGCCCTGGCTGAGGTCAGGCATTTATTCACAATCGCCTTCGCGGCAGCAGGATTTTCCTCCAAGAATGCTTCCATACCTTCAGCAACGACCTGCTGGGCGTGAGTTTTTACTTCCGCATTCATCAATTTGACTTTCGTTTGACTTTCAAACTGTGGTGATGGATGTTTTACACTGATGATCGCTGTCAAGCCTTCCCGTGTGTCATCTCCAGAAAGATTCGGGTCAGTATCTTTGAAAATCTTCTTGCTGCGGGCATAGTTGTTAATTGTCCTGGTAATCGCTGCCCTCAAACCTGTCAGGTGAGTACCACCGTCAATAGTATTGATCGTATTGGCAAAAGCATAGATAGACTCAGCAAAAGCATCAGTATACTGAAACGCTGCATCGATGTAGATATGATCGACTTCTTTCTCGACATGGATCACTGGATGAAGCTTGTCCCGGTTGCGATTCAGGTAGCGCACAAATGATGTGATCCCACCATCAAAATAGAAATTCATTTCCTGTTTAGATCTCTCATCAATGAATTTGATTGCTACACCCCTGGTCACAAAAGCCATTTCCCGAAAACGCTGGACAAGGGTTTCAAACTGATAGGACATTTCTGTATCGAAGATGGTTTTGTCATACAAAAAAGTTTGTGTTGTACCTGTCTTTCCTTTGGGAGCATCACCAACAACTTCCAGTTTTGTTACAGGTATTCCTCGTTCATAGCGCTGATAATATTCTTTCTGATCCCTCCAGACCCGGACTTCAAACCATTCAGATAAAGCGTTTACTGCTGACAGACCCACACCATGCAGTCCTCCGGAAACTTTATAGCCTCCGCCGCCAAACTTTCCTCCAGCGTGCAGCATGGTCATCACCAGTTCCAGAGCAGGAACATTCTTCTCAGGATGAATATCAACCGGGATTCCGCGCCCATTATCAGTTACAGTAACACTTTCGTCCTGATGGATAGTGATCTCAATCTCATCGCAGTATTCCGCGAGAGCTTCGTCAATCGAGTTATCAACAACCTCATAGACCAGGTGATGGAGAGCTTTGATGTCAGTTCCACCAACATACATTCCGGGTCGTAAACGGACTGCTTCCAATCCCTCCAGGACCTGGATGTCTTTTGCTTCATAAGACATCTCATTCTTCTTTTGAGCCACAAAAACCTCCTGCAATTAACGGGCAATCCCGCATCATAACATGATTTGAGTTATTTTCCTAAAGTCGAACGCTCCTCAACAATTGGTGCTGGTGCACTAAGCACCTGAAGCTCATCTATCCAGCGGATCATATCCTGGTAATAAACAAAGCTGGCAGCCAGCATCCCGGTTGTGACAAAGGCATGTCCGATAATACTGATCATCATCAACCAAGATTCCTCAGGCGGGATCTGCCAGACCATATTCAGCCCCTGATTAACAAGTATAGCTACCATGATGAACAGGCTGGTTTTTATAAAGGTCAGATTGGTTAAGCGGACACTTGTCAGCAATGACTTCCAGGCCTTGTGACCCTGGGAATAGATCCCATGAGGGGAAAAGAAAAGTGGGAAAATCAGCCAAAACGAGACAATCCCAAACACAATAATGACTACTTGCCCGAGGGACACACTGAACATCGTGATACCGGTAGCGGCACAGCTTCCAAGGAGAAGGATAGCCAGAAACAAGATCAGCCACATCAAACTAAGCATGAATGATTGCAGGCTGACCCTTGGCCACTCACGAAGAACACTCCTCCAATTAACCTGATCGTATAAAGCTGCCTGCCTGACACTCGCAAAATAGATACTCCCAATTGCCAATCCAACAATAAAAATCATCAGGCTGATGCCAAGAGCACTACCCATAGATGGCACATCCCAGAAGATTGGTTCACCGAGGGGCGTTTTGACAGGAAGGATGGAAGTTAGTAAGCTGAAAATACCAACTGGAAGCGATCGCAAAACAAGGAAAAGATTGATGCGCTCTGCAGCCAATATCCAAACTTGCTGACCGGCCTCCATCACATCTCCAAAATCAGCCGGGAGCAAGGCAGATACTTCATTCATCTCCAAAATTAAACCTTCAATGATGGATTTAAGCCGGAGATGGGGAGCAAACCAGAGAAACAGGTCGAGTCCCAGTGGGAAGAGCAATAATATCAAATGTTTTGTGATGGCATCAAACCCATTTCGGATGGATTTTAGAACATTTGGCGGTTCTGGAAGGGCGATTTTGTTCGTATTCATCAATGCCTTATTCTACCATACATCGCCTCCCAAGACTCCTTCAAAACCAGCTCCAGGAAGCTGATTTTTATCCACAAATATACATCGATTTTGTCTGATTTTCCCCGGCTGAAAAATCCGCAGACGTCTATTAGAAGTGCCTGGGTAGTGATACAATCCTTTCTAATCATTTCTTGGAAATGATGCCTAAGTTTCAGTTTCAGGTGAGGTAGATATGGCAAAAAAAGTGGATCATCTATTTATAAATGCCCATGTGATATGCATGGATGAAAATTATTCGCGGTATGAGAATGGCGCGGTTGCAGTCTCTGGCAGCTTAATAGTTGCTGTGGGGGCACAGAAAGAAATCGAAAAAGAATACCAGGCCAGCGATGTCATCGACTGTGACGGAAAAGTTCTCATGCCTGGCCTGGTAGATTCCCACACTCATGTCCCGATGAACCTGCTCCGGGGCCTCGGTGACGATCTGAGGCTGGATGTCTGGCTTCTGGGCTATATCATGCCGGTGGAGAGGGAATTCGTCAGCCCCGAATTTGTTCGGTTAGGAACCTCCCTCGCCTGCGCGGAATTGATCCGGTCTGGCGTGACATCATTCGCAGATATGTATTATTTTGAAGACCAGGTTGCGGAAGCAGCTGCTGAAGCCGGACTCAGAGCTGTTTGCGGCCAGACAATCCTTAAGTTCCCCTCCCCTGACGCAGCTTCCTACGAAGAATCCCTGGCTGCCACAGAAAAAATGATCATAAAATGGAAAGATCACCCATTAATAACACCAGCTATCGCTCCTCACGCCCACTATACGTCCACAGTGGATATCCTGGAGTCAGCTACGGCCATGGCCCAAAAATATGACGTGCCCCTCCACATTCACATCGCAGAAACCGCGCAGGAGGTTGAAGACTGCCTGGACGATCATGACATGCCGGTAGTTCCCTTCGTTGAACAATTTGGAATCTATAAATCAAAAGTTATCGCCGCTCATTGTGTCCACATTGATGAACGGGAGATGCATACCCTCAATAAATACAACGTCGGTGTTGCCCACAATCCCACCTCAAATTTGAAATTATCATCCGGCATTGCGCCTGTCAATCGAATGCTAGCGCAGGGATTGAATGTAGGAATCGGAACTGATGGTGTCTCATCAAATAATGACCTTGATATGTTTGAAGAAGTTCGCCTGGCAGCATTGATCGCCAAGGGCAGCAGCGGTGATCCGACGGTTGTGCCTGCCCGGACAGCGATTGCCATGGCAACCAGCATGGGCGCGAGGGCGATCCATCTGGGTCACCAAACAGGCTCGATCACAAAGGGAAAGAAAGCGGATCTGATCCTGGTAGATCTGAATACATTGCATAATTCTCCCCGGTTCAGGAATGACCCCGAGGCAGTTTATGCCCAGTTAGTATATGCAGCCAAATCCACAGACGTCACTGATGTTATGGTAGATGGAAAATGGCTGATGCGTTCCAGAGAGTTATTAACCATCGATTTGGCTGACCTGCTGCCGCGGGCCCAAGACCTTGCTGAGGAAATTGACCAGTTCCTGATCGAACGTTTCCAATCTATCTATTCAAAACTTATCGCCATCGGTGGTGCCGAGGAGCAGGAAAGTTATGAAGTCCAGGTAAAAGTAAAAGTGGACAATCCAGAAGATGTCATTAAGCGCTTAAAATCATCCGACCTGGAGATCCTCTACTACCGGCACTACCATGAATATGACACCTATTTCAAATTTGATGATCCTGAAGATGGATGGTTGAGATACCGCGAGGATGAATTCATTGACGAGCAGAATAAAGTAGAAAACATCCGCTATCGGCTGACATTAATAGGCCCGGAGCGTGAGCGCCATTTCCCTCAAGATGTGCTGCTATCAAGAAGCAGGTTCATCGCACCCGCCCCCCACAGCTTAAGGTTTTATCGGGAATACTTTAATCCTGTCGAAGAATCGTTTATAGAGAAAGACCGGCAGCGCTGGAAGGTTTGTTACCAGGAGATTGAATTCTACATCAATCTCGATCGATTGGACGAGCCAAACCTGGGTACTTTCCTAGAAGTCAAATCCCGGACCTGGAGCCAGGAGGACGCTGAGAAAAAAGCCCGTATCGCTGAAGATATCCTCAACCTGCTGGGTAGTTTTTCAAAAAAATCGGGGACTCTGGATTACGTGCAAATCATAGAATCTCAATCCTGATCGATGAAAATTGCTGCCATCGCTGATATTCATGGCAATTACCAGGCCTTGATTGCCACTATCGATCATATCAATCGCTGGGCTCCAGACAAGGTCATGGTTTTAGGCGATATTATCAATCGGGGTCCAAGATCACTTGATTGTCTCAATCTTGTTCAGGAGAAAGCCCTGACTGAAAATTGGATGCTCATGAAAGGCAATCATGAAGGATATGTCCTAAATTTCCTTGATCCCGGATTGGTCTTGCATGGAATAGAGCACGAACTCCGCAAAGTCAGCTACTGGACATACCAGTCCCTCGCGGATGATGACATCGAAGCGATAGTCAAATTACCGGAGATGCTTGATCTGGTGATACAAGAGAATCAGATAGTTCGTGGTCTGCATGCATCCACGGCCGGTGACCGGGTTGGCATCTATCCCGACGCATCATCTGAAGAACTGGAAAACCTGGTGGATTGCAATGTTAATGCGTTCCTGGTAGGTCATACTCATCAACCATTTATCAAGTTATTCCAAGGTACACTACTCATCAATGCTGGATCTGTAGGTTTGCCATTCGATGGTGATAAAAGAGCTTCCTATGCACAAATCACTTACAACAAAAACAAGTGGTCCGCTGAAATCATCCGTCTAGAATATGATCTTCCGGCGGCTGTCCAGGACTTTAGTCGGTCAGGTTTTTTAGCTGAAGGAGGGCCAATCGCCGAACTGATATTAGGGGAACTCAAATTGGGATGGCCGCAGTTATCCAGCTGGTTCACGAAATATGAAACCAGAGTATTGAGGAAAGAGATCAAATTGGAGCAGGCAGTAGCAGACTATCTCCAAAATCCTCATCTAGAAATGGTCAAGTCAGATGTTCCTATGATTTATCCAGAAGTGGTGGATTGAATGGCAAAAACACGATTAGAATTGGCAAAACAAACTTCTTTGCAGACTGGCAAACTTCTGCTGGACCACTTCAAGAGAGGCACTGACCGGGTATATATTAAAACGGATCGAACCCTGGTAACAGATGCCGACAGGGAAGCAGATCTATTCATTCAGGGAGCAATATTAAGCGAGTTTCCGGAGGATAAGATCCTCAGCGAAGAAGGAGATACGGTCTACCCTAATCACGCTCACGTTTGGGTCGTCGATCCCCTGGATGGGACGGTAAATTTCAGTAATGGTTTGGGACATTGGGGAGTTTCCATCGCTTATCTCGAGGAAGGCCATCCCCATTCTGCAGCAATTTATTTCCCCCTGACTGATGAGCTCTTTTCAGCCCAGAAAGGTGGTGGTGCGTATCTGAACGGCGTTCCAATTCAAATTTCCCCCGGGGATGGCAAAGAGTCCTTTGAGATCTTTGTTCATTGCTCCCGCATGCACGAGAAGTATCAGGTTGATCTTCGTTATAAAAAACGCTCTCTCGGTGCTGCAGCTTATCATCTTTGCCTGATCTCAAACAGCACAGCTGCGCTAGCATTTGAAAGCACGCCAAAAATCTGGGATTTTGCCGGAGGATGGTTGATCATCAAAGAAGCTGGCGGGGTCCTGGAATCGATTAATAATAAACAACCGTTTCCAGCTAGAGCGGGTATCGATTATCAGGATATTTCGTACCCAATCGCTGCAGCCAGATCCAAGTCCATACTGGCTGAGGCTAAGAAAAACATAGTCAAAAAGTAAATTTATGGAGGTTGGTCTTATGAATTATAGATATTTAGGAAATTCCGGTTTAAAGGTATCCGAATTATCATTTGGTTCCTGGGTCACATTTGGCAGCCAGGTCGATATTGATAAAGCAGTTAAATTGATGACAATTGCATACGATGCAGGAGTAAATTTCTTCGATAACGCTGAAGTTTACAGTAACGGAGAGGCAGAAAAGATCATGGGATCAGTGATCAAAAAAACTGGCTGGAAACAACAGGACCTGGTCCTCTCAACTAAGATATTTTGGGGTGGAGATGGTCCAAATCAGACAGGTTTATCACGCAAACACATCATCGAAGGAATGGACGCATCCCTGAAACGTATGGAGCTCGATTATGTGGATCTTGTCTTTGCGCATCGTCCTGACCTGCATACTCCGATTGAAGAAACCGTCAGGGCTTTCAATTATTTGATCAACCAGGGTAAGGCATTTTATTGGGGAACTAGTGAATGGTCTGCCCAGCAAATCATGGAGGCATATGCAATAGCGCGCCGCGAGCATCTGATCCCTCCCCTGATGGAACAACCCCAATACAATATGTTCCACAGGGATCGTGTTGAATCTGAATATCACCGTTTATACACAGAAATCGGCCTGGGAACGACAATCTGGAGCCCTCTGGCAAGTGGTTTATTATCAGGAAAGTACAATAACGGCATTCCGAAGGATTCCAGAGCTAACCTGCCCGGGTATGAGTGGTTAAAAGAACGCTTTACTGCAGAAAAGACCCAGGAGCAGATTGGAAAAATCATCAAACTATCCGGGGTTGCTCAAGATTTGGGGTGCAGCACAGCCCAACTGGCTATAGCCTGGTGCTTACTGAATCCCAATGTCAGCACAGTGATTACTGGAGCTTCCAAAGCAGAGCAGGTAGAAGATAACCTGAAAGCTGTAGATATTGTAGAAAAAATAACACCAGAGGTGGTTGAGATTTTAGAAGGCATCCTGGACAATAAACCAGACTCTCCCCCAGAGTTTAGATAACTACCAGCGCATCACCGAAGGTAATTTAATCAGCAGCTTTGATTTCAGCTGCTGATTATTTTATTAATCTTGCTGATCAGCTTCCGGGATCTCGCCTGTGTGTCGCCCAGGTATGTCAATCCGGAGAGGCATTCTTCAATCTGTTCTGCAGCAATATATCCCTGAATTACCAGGTCCCCAACTAATAGACCAGAGAGGGGATTTTGCTCACCACGTTGGACGGCCTCCCAGGCAACCAGCGAATGAACCCGGATCAACGCATGCATTTTCTGGCGGTCCGCCCCTGCTTTTACCAGCAGCATCAGTAATTTTTCTGTTGCTGCAAATGGACCATAAACTTCTAGATTTGATTTGATCCTAGGTTGATTGATAATCAAGCCGGCCAGGATCTTTCTGCTGCTGTCCAGCATTTCATCTGCACATAAAAATGCTTCAGGCAGGATCAGGCGCATGTTAGCACTGTCATCCAAAGTTCTTTCCAGGAGCGAGTGGGCAGCATTATCCCAGGCGATACGGGGCAGTTGAGCCAGGTATCTACCCAGCGAATTGATATTCTCAGCCATGATCGGGTTCTTTTTAAAAGGCATAGCAGAGGAACCAATCTGTTCTTCCCCGAATGGTTCAGCCAGCTCTCCGAATCCTGGTGATTGCAGTATTCGCAAGTCAAAAGCGAATTTATACAAAACAGCACCCAATCCAGCCAGAATTGACAATAAGCGGTAATCCTGTAATCGGGGATAAGTCTGGCTGACAACATCAAAGAAATCAAAACCCAATTTATCAGCCATTTTTTTCTGGAACGCTGGCAGATGCTCTTCACCAATTAACTCAGCAAATGAAGCGCTGCTGCCGACTGCGCCTGTAAAACCTTTTCCCTTCAGATCATGATTAAATTCGGAAATGAGTTGATAATAGATTAAAAGATCCTGGGCTGGTTGAGCCAGGCGGTAACCCAGGGTAGATGGTTCTGCCGGTTGGAGATGGGTATATCCGATCAGAGCCAGATCTGCACCATCCTCGATCAGTCTCGCGAATTCGATCAACAACCCTTTGATTTTTCCTTCCAGCAGGGTTAATGCCAGCTTTTGCTGCATCACAAGAGCATTGTCCTTGATATCCATTGAGGTTGCACCCAGGTGCAAGATCCCAGCGGCTTCTGGACATTGCTCGGCAAAGACGGACAATTCTGCCATTAGATCATGATGGATTACCCCTTCGATCTGATCTGTACGATCCAAATTAACCTGTTCAGAAAATTGTTGAAGCTCAGCTAATTGAGCCGCTGTAACCAGGCCATATCCACTCTCGACCTCTGCCAAAACAACCCAAAGTTTCCGCCAAAGTAAATTTGTTTGCCGCCTGCTCCAAATTTCCCTCATATCTGTGGAACCATAACGCCAGGCAAAAGGAGACCTGTAAGATGTATACTTAATCATGGGCTTTCCTGTGCAGTCACTAAAATACCCTAACTGAATTGTCAATTGGGACTGACTTCATCTTCATTATAATACGCCTACTTGATCCGTTGGTTGAAAATTGATCAACCAGGAGGATTATTGCTGCCAGCCAACCCTATTTGGGTTGGCGAAGGGCTGTTGTCTTATGATAAAATCCATTCATTAAGAGCATTGGTTTAAATGTGGCGAAAAAAAGAAAAATCTTGACGAAATCCGTCAGGGAGGATCGGTCTGGAAACAAAAAAAATAACTCAAAATCTGGATAAAAGGTCGAAGACTCTCGAATACCTTCAACCTGGAACCAAACTCGAAGGCAGGTATAAGATCCTGTCAACGGTTGGCCGGGGAGGCATGGGTGCGGTTTATAGAGCCCAGGATTTGCGTTTCAAAGTGGAGAAGATTGTAGCCGTCAAGGAAATGATCAACCAGGCCACGGACCAGGAGATGCGGGACACAATTGTCGAGGGATTCGAGAGAGAAGCCAATATCCTCGCCACCGTGAGCCATCCCTCGATCCCTACCATTTACGACTATTTCACACTCGGGACAAGATCTTATCTGGTCATGGAGTTCATTGAAGGCGACAATCTTGAGATCAAACTCCAGCAGCGCAGGGCACCTTTCTTAGAAGAGGAAGTGATCGCCTGGGCTATCGCTCTTTGCGACGTGCTCGATTACCTGCACTCTCACGAACCTGAAGCCATAATCTTCAGAGACATCAAACCTGCCAATGTGATGATCACTCGCAGAAATCAGATCCGGCTGGTGGACTTCGGGATAGCAAAAACATTCCAGATCGGCACCAAAGGTACCATGATCGGTACCGAAGGCTACTCTCCCCCAGAGCAGTATCGCGGTGAAGCTACCCAGGCCGTTGATATCTATGCCCTCGGTGCAACCCTTCATCACCTGCTATCCAATCAAGACCCCCGTACAGAGCCTCCATTCACATTTGACGAACGTCCCATCCGGCAGGCGAACCCAGCGATCAGTGTAGCACTGGAAACCATTGTTAACACTGCCCTGATGTATAATCCTCCGGATCGATTTGAATCCGCAGCCATAATGAGAAAAGCGCTGGTAGCCCTGGCCCAGCAGACGGGTATGTTCGAAGATGAAATTACTGTGGCCCAGGCTACCCAGTTTTTCCAGGATCAAAGCCATTCACCAATCTGGACCTTCACCTGTGAAGATGAGATCAGAGGGACAGCGAGCTACGCAGACGGGGTCCTATATATAGGATCCTACGACCATAATATGTATGCCCTGGAAGCAGATAATGGCAATTTTATTTGGAAATATGCCGCAAACGGCGGGATTGTCAGTAAACCAGCCATTAATGACAATAAAGTCTATTTTGGCTCGACAGATCAATATGTTCATGCCATTTCCTGCCGGGGAGGTAAAAAGGTCTGGGTGCAATCCACCGAAGGCGCAATTTATTCTTCCCCGGCCATTGCTGAAGGACATTTGTTTATTGGATCAGATGATGAACACCTGCATGTGTTAAACCTGATGGCCGGGAGGGAAGCCTGGAGTACCAATTTGGGATCAAGTGTCCGATCCAGCCCCCTGGTGGTAAATGAATTGGTCTATATTGGATGTGAAAACGGAGAAATCCAGTGTTATGATTTCAGCGGCAACATCAAGTGGCGGACATCTGCCAAACGGTCTGTTACCGGTTCTCCTCATTTCAATGACAACGTGATTTATATTACATCCCTCGATGGAGTGCTCTATGCCATCGACGCTAAATCCGGCTGGATAATCTGGAGATTCCGGATAGGCAGCGGATCAATTTGTACTCCCACGACCCATGAAAATCATATTTTTTTTGGAGCGACAGATAATACATTTTATTGTGTAAACCTGAAATCCACCAAGAAGGTCTGGAGTTTTGACACCGATAACCAGATCAACAGCTCGCCCTTCTTTTATAAGGGAGCAATCTACTTCTGCAACGTCGACGGGATGGTTTACAGCCTGCATGCTCCCAGTGGACGCCTGAGATGGAAATACCAGGCTGAAGGTGCAATTACCGGGTCCCCGATCATCGTTGACGATATTCTTTATATCGGATCAGCCGATCACAAGATCTACGCCCTACCTGCCTGATGATGAGGATTACTGAAAAAACTAGAGCAATCGAGAGAATATGACAAATAACCTGATCAAAAAACTTCAAGAACTTTTTAGTAAAAAACCTGGCCCAGGATTAGATCTGAGAGATACGGATCCCACAGCAGACACCAAAGAGCTAGAAAAAATAACCAAACCTGTCAGTACTAAACTGTCCAGATACAGTTCACCACACGTCTCTGTAGGGTACGGACTATCTGTAGGAAAACAGCGGACCCATAATGAAGACGCTTTCTTTACTTTGACCACTATGTTTTCCTATAATGAGACTGAACTTCCTTTTGGACTGTATGTGATCGCAGATGGTATGGGTGGACATAAAAATGGCGAGATTGCCAGTGAATTAGCAATTCGAACCATCGTCGGTTATATCCTGAGCGAGATCTATTCTCCTTTGATGAGTCTGAACCCAGAACAAGGTGAACTTTCTTTCCGGGAAGTATTCCAGACCGGGATAGAAAAAGCCAACTCGGAGATCATAAAAAAATCTTACGGGGGAGGAACTACTGTTACTGCCATCCTGATAGTTGGAGAGCTGATGACCCTGGCCCACGTCGGGGACAGCCGGATCTATTCCATTGATAAGAAAGGCAGCCTGGAAGCTCTCACCAGGGACCATTCGCTTGTCAAAAGGCTCCAGGAGCTCGGTCAAATTACTCCCGAAGAAGCGGCTGTGCACCCCCAGAGAAACGTTTTGTACCGGGCTCTCGGTCAGGGAGAACCATTCGATCCTGAAATCATCTCAGACAAAAGACCTGAATCAGGCTACCTGCTGGTTTGCTCAGACGGCCTGTGGAGTATTGTCGATCAGGAGATCATGTCAGCCATTTTCAAATCCGGGGTTTCTGCCCAGGACATTTGTGATCGATTGATTGATGCAGCCAACGATGCCGGTGGGCCGGACAATATTTCAGCGATCCTGGTAGAGTTTACTTAAGGAGCTGACCTGTACTATGCCAGATAAAACGGATTTTTATCGCAGGTTGAATATTGGTACAGGCGCGTCAGATGATGCAATCAAAAAAGCCTATCGCCTCGCAGCAAGAAAAGCTCATCCTGATGTTAACAAGAACGAGGGTGCTACCGAGCTGTTCCTTAATATTCAGGAGGCCTATAAAATTCTTTCAGATCCGAATCAGAAAGAGGATTACGACGATGGTCGAGAGCCTGTTACTACCAAGTCATCCATCCATACCACGATGGAATATAGCCAAAGCTCATTAATCAGACTTAAGGAACCGCAGGTCATCTATACCCTGGTTGATATCGTCTCCAGCCAGGAAGAAATCCAGCGGAAAGCATTGCCTCTCAATATATCCCTTGTCCTCGATACCTCCACCTCGATGTCAGGCAACAGATTAGAAATCCTTAAGGTAGCCACAAAAGAGATCATTCAAGATCTGGAAGAGGATGATTTGATCTCGGTTGTGAGTTTCAACGATCGTGCTAGTGTTTTGATGACTAGCCAGTCGAACCCGAAACCTGCCCAAATCGAGGCCAGTGTCAACAGTCTTTTCGCTGAAGGAGGAACTGAGATTTTCCAGGGATTGGAGGCCGGCTTTGAAGAGATCCGGAAAAATTCAGGGAAGGACTATGTCAACCATATCATCCTGCTGACAGATGGTCATACCTACGGAGATGAAGATAATTGCTTGGACCTGGCAAAATCTGCTGCTGATCTTGAAATTGGCATCAGCGGCCTGGGTATTGGCATCGAATGGAATGATGAGTTCATCGATCAAATTTGCGGCCTGACCGGTGGTCAATGCTTGTTCATCCAGGATTCAAAAAATGTCAAAGATTTTTTACAGCAAAGCATAAAATCTCTCAGGCAAGCCTATTCACGCAGATTATCCCTTGAAATCTCACCAGCTCCGGGTGTAACTATATTGTCAGTTTTCAGGATCCTTCCCGAAGCACTACCTTTGCCTGTTCAAGATGAATATGCCTTGGGAATCCTTAAAAAAGACCAGCAGCACAGGATCTTATTTGAATTCCTTGTTGATCCGATTCCCAAAGAGATTGACCGGGCCGTGATCGCCTCGGGAGAATACGTAGTGAAACGGAATCCCCGGGATTTTACGATCCCCATTACACTTGAAAGACCACTTAAATCAGAACAAAAAGATCCTGATCCGCCACCAGCCGAAATATTTAGGGCTATCTCGCATTTGACCTTTTTCCGTCTCCAGGAGAAAGCCCAGAGAGATATTGCCAGCGGCAATCCTGGCACTGCCTATCAAAGGCTGATAAACCTTTCGTCTCATCTGATGGCAAAAGGCGAGGATACTCTGGCAAGAATTGCTATGAATGAAGCAAAATTTATCAAATCAAATAATAATTTCAGCCCTGACGGAAAAAAACAGCTGAAATATGGAACGATCAGGCTGCTTCTCCCGGATAAGACATGATCAGCTGTAAAGTATGTAATAATCAGGAATTCCAAGGCGTCTTATTCTGCAGTGAGTGCGGATCACAACTAGCCCATCTCGCCGGACAAAAAGTGGATACCTTCGTGTTTCCCACACAGGGCCAGGATTTCAACTTGGATATCAGCAACACGATTCCCAAGAAATTGCTAGAGAGCAGAAATTTTATTCTGTACCATGCTGATGGAAAGCAAGTAATTAATCTGCCTGATCAGGACGAATTCACACTCGGTCGGATAGTAAAGGGACAAGTAATCACACCGGATGTAGACCTGAACAAGTATCAAGGATTTGATATGGGTGTCTCACGTCTGCATGCCACGATCAGGATAGATAATGTTAAAAACAAAGTCCATGTGATCGACCTTGGATCAGCAAATGGATCAAGTGTCAATGGCTATGATATACCGGCAAACTCGGAAGTTCCATTGAATCACGGAGATGTTTTATCTCTGGGTAAATTTAAATTAAATGTAATCTTGCCCAAGGAAATAAAGTAAGGACGGACTAAGATGTCAACTACTGTTATTGTGCACACCAGAAATGCTGAACCGATGATGGCAGAAATCGATGAGCTGCCGGAGGCAAGAGACACCTTGATAAAACTCATCAATCCCCGCCAGAGGGACGGCAAAGATCTGATCTTCCTTGAAAGGAATGTTGTCTCTGTTTATTGGCCCTGGGGAGAGATCAGCTTTATGGAAATTCTTCCGGGCGAGACCGCAGAAGAAGTTGTCAGCTTTATCAGGGAATAAATACATGAGCCCAGACAATACTAGATATAAAATACTTGCTGTTGATGATGAACAGCGCATGGTGCGGTTCATCCAATTGAATCTTGAACAGGATGGCTTTGAGGTTATAACTGCCTACAATGGAAAAGATGCATTGGAACAGGTCAGAACCCAGCTGCCAGACTTAATTTTGTTAGATATCATGATGCCGGATATTAATGGATTCGAGGTCCTTAAAAAGATCCGCGAAGTTAATAATGTTCCTGTGATCATGCTGACTGCCAAGGGTGAAGAGGATGATCGGATCCAGGGTTTGGAATTAGGCGCAGATGATTATATTACCAAGCCTTTCAGCCCCCGAGAACTGGTAAGCCGCATTCGGGCTGTTCTCCGCAGAACAAAATCATTCACTGATGACCAAGTAGACTTAATAAAAGTGGATCAGCGTTTGACAATCGATTTTTCGAGGAGAGAAGTGTGGGTGGAAGGTCAAAAGGTTGACCTGCGGCCAACTGAATACCGCCTGCTTTATCACTTGGTCCAGAACGCTGGCTGGGTAAATACCCACGAACAGCTGCTTTCCAAGGTTTGGGGTTTTGAGTATCAGGACGAACCCCATTATGTTCGCCTTTATGTAAATTATCTGAGAAAGAAAATTGAGGTCGACCCATCTGACCCGCAATATATACTTACCGAGCGGGGAGTAGGCTACCGTTTTGTTGATTACAAGAGAAAACAAGAAGCGGCTGCTTGACTTTGCTGCAGGCAAACAGCAAGATTCTGACCATACCTGCAAGCAACCCTCCTTGCCAGCAGAGACAGTCTAGTATATACTCTCTCAAACTAATCAGGAGTATCAAAGATGTCCTTTCAACGAATTTTATTGGTTGATGATCATGAAGTTGTCCGTTTAGGATTAAAATCTCTCTTAGACAGGCATACTAAATTCCAGGTAGTCGCTGAAGCATCCACTGGCGATGATGCTGTTAAAAAAGTGGACCAGTACCACCCCGATGTGGTTGTAATGGATATCCGCCTCCCCGGTGGATCCGGCATTGAGGCGTGTGAAAAAATAATCAATAAGTATCCAGAAACCAAGGTGATAATGCTGACATCTTATGCTGAGGACGAAATGCTGTTCTCAGCCATCAGAGCCGGCGCTTCTGGATATATTCTTAAACAAGTCGGCAGCAATGAACTGATAGACGCTATTGAAGCAGTGGGACGAGGAGAAGCCTTATTAGATCCAGCAGTCACTCAGCGGGTCTTTAGAGAAGTCAGGAAGGCTGCCCGGGAAGAAGAAGCCTCAGCTTTTTCTGATCTCACAGACCAGGAAAAACATGTGCTCATTCATGTCTCTGAAGGTAAAACCAATCGTGAGATCGCTAAAACCCTCTACCTCGGAGAAGGCACTGTGAGGAATTATGTCAGCAGCATCCTTTCCAAACTGGATGTCAGCAACCGAGCTGAAGCAGCTGCCTATGCAGTTAAACATAATTTGCGCAATATCCTGGTTCATCTGACAAAAGATTAAGGAATCTGGATCTGGATCTTAAAGAAACAGAAGGCATAGCCTTCTGTTTTTTTTATTTATTGGCCTTGAACCGGCTGCAGGAAATTTGATACAGCCCAACCAGTTCTGGAATCATTCAGCGGGGCTGTTAGCTGCCACCAGATATAACCATCCCGGTCTTCCGGCCCAGCCCTGACCAGGAATATTTCGCCCTCCAGGCCAAGATAAACAATCTCACCATTCAAAGAAGGTTCCCGCCGCAGTCTCAGACCCTCCCCTTCGGTTCCAAAGATCTGCACATTTGCACCAATCTGAATTCCAACTGATGTCTCACTCGCCGGTGTGATTGTAGGTTCCGGCGGCAGGGGTGTATTGGTGTATGTTGGGAGGGGGATTACCGTGATCACTGCATCGCCCGCATAGCTTGATTGACTAACCTGGAAGATGGATCCAGAAGCAAAAAAACTGATCAAAAGCAGGACGCTGGCTGTGAGGATGGCACCAGCAATAGTCCAGGGATTAAGGATATCTTTCATAACTCGTTCTTCGAAAACAATGGCCTGGGCAAATCGCTCGGTACCATGACTCTTAGGGATTGCGGTTTTAATGAGATTGTGACATTCCTGGATGGTGGTATCGGTTCTCCATCCAGCTGGAGATAGATATCTCCCTCCGATTTCATTCTGATTTCACGGCAGGCTATCCTTCTCGTATTGTCGGAATCCAGGTGGTTGCCAGTGGCGAGATCAATCATATGTTGGGCAATTTCCAACATGGATTCTCCAGCAAATAACCACAGATCCATCAAACCATCATCAATTCTCGCTCCGGGAGAGACTTCTGCCAGGCCGCCTGCATAAAGATGAACATTTGTTGCCAGGGCAAGCAGATAAGTGCCTGAAATTTTTTCTCCATCAACCCAGATCTGCAGGTTCATTGCTGACCAGTTCCTGGCATACCAGGCAACGTTGGCCAGATACTGAGGAACCGCAAAAGTTTTCTGCCATCTCGATCGAGGTTCAAGATGATGGGTGATGAATGCGTCAAATCCTGCCCCGGACCATAACAAAAAAGGGATTCCCTGGCATAACCCAACATCAATGGTCCGAATTGATCCATTGAGCATCTTTTTCACAGTCATTTCCAGAGCCGTCCAGTTTGACCAGGATAATAAGGGCAATCCCAATTCCTGGGCCCAGACATTTCCAGTCCCGGCTGGCAAGACACAGAGAGCTGTTTTACTTGAAAGCAAGCCCCTGACTGCCTGATGGATAGAACCATCCCCACCTGCCACAAATACTGCGTCCACTCCCGCGGAGGCAGCTCTTTTTGCCATTTTGGTGAGATGATCTCCCCCCTTTGTCTGCAGGATCTTTACCTGCCAGCCATTAGCTTCCAGGATCTTAGCTGCTCGTTCAACAAGCAGCTGTGATGGGAATCGACCTGCCATGGGGTTATACAGTAATCTGCCTCGCATGAACACCTTTGTCTAAACCTGATCGGAGCTTTTATACTTTCAACCCCAGTGTACTCCATAGAGATATCACCGTCAAATAGTTGGTGGTACAATCAAATCGAAAATTTTTTTAAGGAAATACCAGCATGACTGAGACTTTAAATGAGCGTTACAGATTAGATAGAAAACTCGGTGAAGGTGGCATGGCGATTGTTTACCAGGCCACTGATCTTATGCTGGATCGGACCATAGCAGTCAAGATCCTGAGAAAGGATTTTTCTGCGTCCCAGGCATTTCAAGAACGATTTAAGGAAGAAGCCAAGGCAGCAGCCAACCTGACTCATCCGAATATAGTCACAGTTCACGATTTCGGGTTCGATCAGGATCGATTATTCATTGTCATGGAGTATGTCCCCGGAAAAGACCTTAAACAGATCATTAAGGAACGGGGAGCTTTGCCAGTTTATCTCGGAACTCGCTTAATCGTCCAGGCTTGTGCAGGCATAGGATACGCCCACCGGGCCGGTCTGGTCCATTGTGATATCAAACCCCATAACATGCTGGTCACACCCGATAACCGTTTAAAAGTGACAGATTTTGGGATTGCCAGAGCTCTCGCGTCGGTAAAACACGATGAACAAACCCAGGCGATCTGGGGCTCTCCGGCATATTTTTCACCTGAACAAGCCTCAGGCAAGGCACCCTCGCCTGCCTCAGATGTATACAGCCTCGGTGTCGTTCTCTTCGAAGTCCTGACAGGACAGCTGCCATTTACAGATCCATCACCTCAAGAGCTGGCCTTACTTCACCGTTTTTCAGATCCACCCCTTCCCAGGGAAATCAATCCAGAGATATCACAGGAATTGGAAAATATCATCCTGAAAGTTTTATCCAAGGAATCCACGACCAGGTATAGAACTGCCGATCAGTTGGGAAGGATCGTGATCAGTTTTACTGAATATGATGATACCGGGGTGACGGAAATCACCCAAAATGCAAAAGAAGATAAAACCCTGAGAATAATAGAAAAGCTGGAAAGCAAGAGGCCAGCCCGGCAGTGGTTGACTATCCTGCTTGGTTTACTTGCGTTGATCACTGTTGGAGGACTAATTCCCTTCTGGCTCTGGGTCTATTACCAGGTGAATTAACGAAAATCCTGCAGCCAAATCATAGTTACTGAATATTTGACATTGTGGGCCATGATTACGAGAAGCGAAGACACCTATGAATAAGGATTACTTGATTTCCCCATCGATTCTCTCAGCTGATTTCACTCGATTGGGTGACCAGATCAAACAGGCTGAAGACGCAGGTGCAGATTGGTTCCATGTCGATGTGATGGATGGGCAATTTGTGCCCAATATATCGATGGGACCTTTTATTGTAGAGGCCTGCCGCCGAGCAACAGATTTGCCGCTGGATGTGCATTTGATGATTGAGGAACCCGAAAGATATCTGGATAGATTTGCTAGTGCCGGGGCCAGCAATTTGACAGTTCATATTGAGGCTTGTCCTGATATGGACCAGACCCTGGAGAAAATCCATCACCTGGGATGCAAAGCCGGGATTACGCTTAACCCTGCTACAAGCAGTCATGAGATCAAACCTTTCTTGAAGTACGCTGATCTTGTGCTGGTGATGACAGTTAATCCAGGTTATTCCGGGCAATCATTTATGCCAGAGGTACTTCCCAAGATTGCTGAAATCCGAACAATGCTGGATGAGGTCAAACCTGATGTCCTGATTGAAGTTGATGGAGGTATAAACCCGACAACCATTGAAGAGACCTATCAACACGGAGCCAGGATATTCGTTGCTGCCAGTGCTATATTTCGGCATCCCGCTGGTATTAAAAATGGGATCAATGCCCTGATCGAGAACATTCCTGTGTTATAACGATAATCCCGGAGTCTAATGAACTCCGGGAAGTGATTATTCAGATTATCCCCCACAACTTTTTCTTAAATAATGTGTTATTACAAATGATTTAGACCTTGGTCAGGGTCTTGATGCAGCGTGTACAAAGTGTCTTGCGGATCTTTTTTCCGTCCACATATACTGTAACCTGCTGCAGGTTGGGTTTAAATTTTCGTTTGGTGGTTTTCTTCGACCACGGGCGAGACTGCCCGAATGCTGTGGTTTTGCCACATTCTTCACATTTTGCCATATCGTGTACCCTCGTTCAAAATTGATCAAACCATGATTTCAAAAAAACAAACTTAAAGGACAAAAAACTGAAGTTCCAATACAGATCCTGTTAGCTAAAACATTCAGTCAAGCCCGCCAATATTACCATACAAGGAACCATTCCACAAGAGGAGAGCCCCCGATACCATGATTCTATGTTAAAATTTGGCATCTGGATATAAATCAGCTCCAATTATTCAAAAAGAATGGTGATTCGCATGAAAAAAGAAAACGCTTCGATGGGCGACATTCAAATTTCCAAACAAGCCATTGCAACTATTGCTTTCCAGGCTGTGCAGCGATCTTACGGTGTTGTCGGCTTGGCATCCAAGAATATTGCAGACGAGCTTGCCCATGTAATAGTCAAGGATCCTACTCACGGAATCGATGTTGGTTACAAAAACAGGGAAATTAATATTGATATTTACATCATTGTCGAATATGGTACCAGGATTAAGTCAGTTGCAGCCAGCGTAGCCAACACAGTACGCTACCAGGTTGAAAACTCTCTAGGCCTTCCTGTGAACGAGATCAATGTTCATGTTCAAGGACTCCGGGTCAGCAATGGAGAAAAATAAAAATCGATAGCTTTCAGGAATATTCTTTCAGGAGTACCTGGCATGAGTGAACAACTGACCAAAATAAATAGTCTGCCCATTAAGGGTGATCAATACCGGGATTTGATGAAGGCAGGACTGACCTGGCTGCGGACAAATCAAGAATCTGTAAACGCCCTCAATGTTTTTCCTGTTCCTGACGGTGATACCGGCACCAATATGGTACTTACTCTCCAGGCAGCATTTGACGAGATTGCAGATTCCTCAGACAAGAACGTTGGCAAACTGGCCGGCAAATTAGCCCACGGAGCGCTGATGGGTGCAAGAGGAAATTCCGGGGTGATCCTTTCCCAG
Source organism: uncultured Chloroflexia bacterium (assembly GCA_963751575.1). GTDB lineage: Bacteria > Chloroflexota > Anaerolineae > Anaerolineales > UBA11858 > B10-G9. The sequence continues at coordinate 151,147 of CAVVUX010000003.1, forward strand.
ATCTGGCGCGGTTTTTCGAAAGGTATCGAGAATTGCCAAACACTTGATGGACCTTGTCTGGTTGCAGGACTGAAACAAGCCCGCGATACTGCTTATAAAGGTGTTGTCAGGCCCGTTGAAGGAACTATTCTCACAGTTTGCAAGGACATGGCCCTGGCGGCTGAACTCCATCTCAAAGAAACTGAAGATCCCCATCAATTATTAAAACTAATTACAGAAGCAGCCAAGGTTTCTGTCGAGAATACCCCTGAATTGCTCGATGTCCTTAAGGAAGCTGGTGTGGTAGATGCCGGCGGCAAAGGCTTGATGCATATTTTTGAAGGAATGGTCCGATATATTGAGGGAGATCCCCTTGATGTCGAACCGATCCATGTCAAGCCATTATCTTTAATCGGCCAGCAGGAAGCCATGAACAGCGCTGAGGCTGGACAGGATTACGAGGTAATCGTTGATTTCGAGCCCGACAAACCTCTCGTTCTGGAAAGTTTCTACGCAGGGCTGGAAGAAATCGGGACATCCATCCAGGTTGGGGAAGGTGATGGTATGTACCGCATGCATATTCATGTTCCAACCGAGAAGAGGTATGAACCGATTGATTACACAATGACCCTGGGAACCATATCCAAGGTGCATATTGAAAATCTTATGATCCAAATGGATCCTGATACCGGCAGAAAAGAGGAACCCCTGAAGCTGGCCAAGATAGGTCCTGATGATATCGCCCTGGTTACAATATCTCCAGGAATCGGCTTCTCAAGGATCTTTGCCAGTCTGGGCGCGGCAGCAATCGTTGAAGGCGGACAAACCATGAATCCCAGCACTCAGGAAATCCTGGCTGCTTTTGAAGATTTACCAACTGATTCTGTAATAGTCCTGCCAAATAATAAAAACATCTTGATGGCTGCAAATTCAGCTGCTGAGGTCTCGGTTAAACATGTAAAAGTAATTCCTACAGTCACTGTTCCTCAAGGGCTTGCTGCAATGCTGCGGCTGATCCCAGGACAGGATCTTGAACACATAGCTGCGGATATGGAATCTGCTATTAAAGAGGTAGAAAGCGGGGAGATCACAACCGCTGTCCGTGATGTAGAGATTGATGGTATTGTTGTCAAAGAGGGTGAGATTATTTCGCTCCATAATGGCAAACTGATTGGTTCAAACAAAAACCTCAGCGAAGGATGTCTGGGTTTCTTGGAATCGATCAAGGCTGACGAATTTGAATTGATAACCATGTTCCGCGGCGAAAATATCACCCTTGATGAAGCCCAGGAAATGGCTGAATTGATCGAGAAGAAGTATCCAGATCTTGAGGTTGAGCTGCAGTACGGCGGCCAGGCTCACTATCAGTTCATCTTGTCGATTGAATGAACCTCAAGAGATTGATCAGGTCCAACAAATCAGAATCAACCAATCAGACAACTACGGCGGACTTAGGAATAAGATCCGCCGTTTATCTAACTGGGAATAAATAATTGACAACGGCAATCGTGACCGACAGCACTTCAGATATCCCGGGAAAGATCCTCCAAGATTTGAGTATTTTTCAAATTCCTGTTGATCTCACTCTTGATGGTATAACCTATCGGGATGGTTTTGATCTATCAAGGAATGATTTTTACCGCAAGCTTCCCGGCTTGAAAAATCTTCCTACTACTGCTGCCCCTTCAGCAGGCAGGTTCAAAGAGTTATTTTTAAAAATCCTTGACGAAGGCTATTCTGAGATCATATCTATCCATGCTTCTAGTTTATTAAGCGGAATTTTCAATTCGGCCAGGCTGGCAGCAGAGGAATTTACCGAATCGATCCAGGTATTTGATAGCGAACAATTAAGCATGGGTTTAGGATTCCAAGTCATTCAGGCTGCAAAATATGCCAGGGATGGCCTTGGATCAGATCAAATTCTGCCAAAAATTAGATCAATTCTGACTCGATCCAGGGTATTTGCCATGCTGGATACTTTTGAGTATATCCATCGGAGCGGCAGGGTTAGCTGGGCTAAAGCCCGGCTCGGATCGGTCCTTCAAATTAAACCTGTTCTTGAACTTACAGGTGGAGAAGTGCTCAATCGAGGTGCGGTCAGGACCCGTCGAAAGGGAATCCAGCACCTTGCTGAAATCCTGCAGAATATTGGGGTTATAGAACACCTGGCAATCCTTCATACAAATGCAGAGGATGATGGCCAGAAATTTTTGAACCAATACTCGCCAAATAACATTACTACTCCCTTGCTGGTTAATGTCACCACAATCATCGGGACGCATGTTGGCCCGAACGGACTGGGTTTTGCAGCAGTGGTAAAATAGGATTTAATGAAACCTTCAATACAAAAACTTAAAAAATTCTTCCGGTTAGAAGCTGAACGGGGGTACGACAACAAAGCTGTTATGGGGGGATTGGCCAATATACTCTCTGCCTGGGAATTGGAAGCTCGAGAAGATCAACTCCCAGAACAGATTATCCAGGCTGTGATCAGCAGATTACGCGACTATCACCATCTGAGTGAAGATTCCAGACAGGTTGCCTTAAAGGGTATCTGGCAGCGGGTCTATAAAGAGAAACTGGGGGGCAAATCCATTCAGGACAGCGATGATCCAACCCCAACTAAACAACCCAAACCAGCTGCACCTGCCATTAAGAAAGCTCCCCCGCCTGCAGTTCAGGAAGTTCAGGAAGTTCAGCCACCAGCTGCTTCGGAACCGGTGGACAAATTAAAACCATCCGCAGTGATTGAAGAAAAATTAGATCTGACAACCCCTGTCAGCAGCATTAAGGGGATCGGGGCAAAGAAGGAAGCTGCTCTCGCAAAACTGGGCATACTGACTGTGACCGACCTTTTGTATACCTTTCCCAGACGGCATGATGATTATTCAACATTAAAACCAATCGGCAGCCTCTGGTTTGGAGAGGACGTCACAATTATTGGCACCGTCGAAAAAATCACTACCAGAAGTATCCGCAGCGGGAAAATGAAGATTGTCGAAGCGCTGATAAAGGACAAAAGCGGAGCAATTCGGGCAACCTGGTTCAATCAACCCTGGATAGAAGGTCAGCTAACAAGCGCCAAACAGGTTGTAATGAGCGGGGTGATCGAACAATACCTGGGAAAACTTGTCCTTAATAATCCTGAGTGGGAACCTCTGAGCAAGAAGCAGCTGCACACCAATCGAATAGTGCCCGTCTATCCTCTCACCCGTGATATCACCCAGAAATGGCTTCGGCGGGTTATTCATGATACTGTGGAGCAATATGCCGCGTCTCTTGAGGATCCGCTCTCGGATTACATCCTCTCAAAATACGCTCTACCAGGGCTGACGGATGCCATCAAGGAGATCCATTTTCCTGATTCTGACCAATCTCTCAAAAATGCTAAAAAACGTCTGGCGTATGACGAACTGTTCCTGCTCCAAATGGGTGTGTTATCTCAAAAGACACAGTGGGAAAGCCGGCCAGGTGAAGTTTTTGAAAGCTCCGAAGATTGGCTAAAATCCAGGCTGGAAAAATTGCCATTCAAGCTTACCGGGGCTCAAATTAATGCCCTCAATCAGGTTCGGGCAGATCTTCGGTCCGGCTCTCCGATGAACCGCCTCTTACAAGGGGATGTAGGTTCAGGGAAAACAGTTATAGCTGCCCTTGCCTGCCTGATCGTTATTCAAGGCGGCGCGCAAACAGCATTCCTGGCTCCAACCAGTATCTTGGCTGAACAGCACTATCAAAGCTTGAAGGCTTTGCTCGCCTCATCCAGTGAGGTTTTACAGGAAGGACAGATCCAATTATTGATTGGCGCAACGCCTGAAAACGAGAAGAAGCTCATCCGCAAGGGATTAAAAAATGGTGATATCAAACTTATAGTTGGTACTCACGCGCTGCTGGAAGATCCGGTTGAATTCCAAAAACTCCAGCTGGCAATTGTGGATGAACAGCATAGATTTGGAGTTGACCAGCGGGCAAAAATGCGCGAAAAAGGCAGCAATCCCCATTTGCTGGTCATGACTGCAACTCCAATCCCCCGCTCGCTGGCATTAACATTGTTTGGGGATCTCGAACTATCCATCATTGACGAAATGCCACCTGGCAGAATACCGGTGGAAACTCATGTCCTGTATCCCCGGGAGCTCGAACGGGCCTATGGTCTGATCCGCCGCCAGGTGGAGATAGGCAACCAGGCTTTTATCATCTACCCGCTCGTGCAAGAGAGCGAAAAAATTGATGAAAAAGCCGCCGTAGAAGAGTTCAGCCGACTTGAGAAAGAAATATTCTCAAGTTACAAAATGGGATTACTGCACGGTCAGATGAAAGCCGCTGATAAAGAAGAGATTATGACCCGTTTCCGGGATCGAGAAATCCAGATCCTGGTTTCAACAACTGTGGTAGAAGTTGGAGTGGACATTCCAGGAGCTACTGTGATGCTGGTAGAAGGTGCCCACCGATTTGGATTGGCTCAATTACACCAACTGAGGGGCCGGGTAGGCCGCAGTGATCAAGCATCATACTGCATCCTGATCCCCGGTTCAGCAGAAGACATCGAGAATCAGCGGTTGCTGGCAATGGCAAACACCAATGATGGTTTTGCTCTGGCCGAGAAGGACCTCGAGATCAGGGGACCAGGCCAATTCCTTGGAACCCGGCAAAGCGGGTACACTGAACTTAAACTAGCCAGCATCACTGATCTTGATCTGGTTGAGAAAGCCCGCGCTGATGCTACTGCATTATTCAAGGAGGATCCTGAACTCAAGCGGGATGATCATCAGTTATTAAAAGATGCAGTAGAGAGATTCTGGAGTAAAAAGAATACCGGGGATATCAGTTAAGGGTCAGATGATTCTCAGGTGGAGGAGCAAATCATGATAAAAGCTGTTTTTCCAGGTACGTTTGATCCAATCCATTACGGCCATATCGATATCGCTCACCGGGCTTCCCGCCTTTTTGATGAGGTGATAGTCGCAGTATATGATCAACCATTGAAAAAGCTTTTATTTCCGCCAGAGACCAGGATTTCCCTCGCCAAACAGGTATTAACAACTCCGAACATAAAAGTCATGGGCTACAGTGGTCTGACCGTTGATTTTTGTCAGAAAATTGGTGCCCAGGTAATTGTCCGAGGCTTGAGAGTTTTTTCAGATTTTGAATATGAGTTCAGAATGGCCCTCGCAAATCACAGTTTGGCCCCTGATATTGAAGTAGTGGCTTTGATTACCAACAAGGACCATTCATTCTTAAGTGGATCAACTGTCCGGGAAATTGCAGCCCTCAACGGAGATGTGAGTTCAATGGTTCCTGAAGTGGTTGGAAAAGCCCTGGATGACCGGTTTGATGAGCTCGGGAGTGATCAAAATATTGTCCCTCACACGTCGCTGAGAGATTAAGAAGTACCAAATCATGTTATACTAATTGATACTTCTTTTGGAGGAATCAGCATGGACATTCTACATCTTGTGGATCGATTGGAAGAAATGATCAATCAGAGCCGATCCATACCCTTTACACACAATGTGATTGTTGATGAAGACAAAATGCTGGATCTGATTGACCAGATGCGGGTCGCAATTCCTGATGAAGTTAAAGAAATCCCAGCAGATCCTCTCTCAAAAGGATAGGGTTATGGCTCAGGCCAAGGAAGAAGCTGATAGAACCTTGAATATTGCCAAGGAAAAGAGCGCTAAACTTGCAGATCGCGACAGCATCGTTCAGGAATCCAAGAAAAAAGCCTCTCAAATCGAGGAACAAGCAGAGCTGAAAGCCAAGAAAACCCAGAGCGAGGCTGACGAGTATGTTGCCGAAACTCTAACCAATCTGGAAATCGCTCTGGAGCGGGTATTAAATCAGGTCCGGAATGGCATCTATATCCTGGAAGAAGACCAGAGAACCCAGGAAAATCCTGTTTCAGAGACTGAATCCAGATCAATAATCGAGATTTGCTAGATTAAAAAACAGCCTGATGGGCTGTTTTTTTTTATTCAGGATCCATTCCCCAGGCAATTGTTTTTCCCCCTACTCTGTAAAAATATTTTGATAGAATCCAACCACTCAACCGAGGAAAAAGCGCGTTAACCAGAGCAGGAAGCACCATGATCCAGGGAATAACGCTGAAGGATGTTTTCCTTTGGATAACCTGCTGAATTCGATTTGCTACAGCTTCGGGTGAAACCATCAACCAGGACGGCGTCACCCGCTTGAATTCCCAATCTATACCTGCATGCTGATCAAATTCCGTATCCACAGAACCAGGGTACAGGCCCGTTACCGTCACGCCGGTTCCCCTTAATTCTCTTCTGAAACTTTCCAGAAAGCCTCGCAAGCCAAATTTATTGGCAGTATAGATGCTGTAGGTTGGCAACCCGACCCAGGAAGCTATCGATGTGATTTGGATGATCTGCCCCTGGCCCCGGGCTGCCATGCCGGGCAAGACAGCTTTGCAAAGCAGGATTGCTCCTATCAAATTTACCTGGATCTGATGGCTGATATCTGCAACGTTCTGTTCATCCAGCCAGACGAGTTTTCCGTATCCAGCACAGTTGACCAGGATATCTATCCGGCCATATATTTCGAGGGATCGGTCTACCAGATTCTGGATCTGTTCAGCCTGGCCAACATCAGTCGGGATCACAACCGCCTCACCTCCCGCCTGATGGATTTTCGAGGCGATCTCCTCCAGGCGTTCCTTGCGCCTCGCTGCCAGGATGACTTTGTAACCTCGACCTCCCAGATGGAGTGCTGTAGCTGCGCCAATCCCAGATGAAGCGCCGGTTACCAGAACAACGGGTTGAGTCATAATGCTTAAAACTCCTGATAAGAACTCTTAATTTACATTCTACCAGAGGTCCGTCAGGGAGAACCCCTCCGAATATAATTGATTCTTATTCCAGTTCAGTATAGAATTATCCCAGAGCACATTACCTAAATACCGGGTCGGTCAATTTCAGGAATTGAACATCAAAGGAGAACAAGATGGATTTCCAGCTCTCAGAGGAACAAAGATTGTGGAGGAAAGCAGTCCATGATTTTGTTGCCAGAGAAATAAAACCCCTGGCTCAGGAAATAAATGAAACAGAAAAAATTCCTGGAACCTTGATCAAGAAAATGGGTCCTATTGGCTTGCTTGGTATGAGTGTCGAAGAACAATACGGGGGATCAGACCTGGATCCGATCAGTATTGCGATAGCTGTTGAAGAGCTGGCTTGGGGAGATGGAGGTACTGCGTTAACAATTGAAGCCCATAATGAACTTGGTTGTGCAGCTGTTTCATTATTCGGGTCAGCAGATCAAAAAGATCGCTTCCTTCCCACGGTGGTGAGTGGTGAAGGAAAATTGACCTCGCTGGCATTAACTGAACCCCAGGCTGGATCTGACCTGAGAGCTGTCCAAACCAGGGCGGTCAAACAGGGAAAAGAATGGCTCATCCAGGGATCTAAATCATGGATTACCAATGCCGGGGAAGCTGAATTTATTGTTACTCTGGCTAAAACGGATCAGGATGCGGGTTCCCATGGGATGAGTCTGATCGTAGTTCCCACTAACTCAGAAGGATTGACCATTGCTCCTCCTGAGAAGAAAATGGGCGCAGGGGGGACGCACAGCCATGAGGTTAGATATGATAATGTCAGTGTGCCAGAAGCTAACCTGCTTGGAATTGCAGGTGAAGGTTTGCAGCAGACATTAACAATCCTGGACGGGGGCAGGATCGCGGTGGGAGCATTATCCGTTGGGATCGCCCAGGCTGCCCTCGAAGAAGGTATCAAATACGCTGAAGAACGGGAAACTTTTGGCAAGCTATTAAAAGAACATCAAGCCATTCAATGGCTGGTCGCCAATGCAGCTGCAGATATTCATGCGGCCCGGCTTATGGTCTACTATGCTGCCTGGTTGAAAGAACAGGGAAAGCCATACACGCAGGCCGGTGCGATTGCCAAATTATTTGCAACTGAAATGGCAGAAAAAGCCGCTTACGGTGCAATCCAGATCCATGGTGCCTATGGATACAGCCGTGAATATCCGGTTGAAGCCATGTATAAAGCTGCCAGATTAATGACCATCGGGGAAGGTACCAGTGAAATCCAACGCCTGGTCATCGCCCGCAAAATCTTTGCGGATGGTCCTTTAAAATTCGCCTAGAAGCTGAAGATCATCATTTATACAAAGACACGGTTTCCATCTAGGAAGCCGTGTCTTTTTTGGAAGAACGAGATCCGTTCCTAACTTTCGATCATCTCCAGCAGGAAATCGATACCTGCCTGAATTTGAAGGTCGTACGGTCGAGCTTTTAAACCCCAGGTACCGAGAGGAACAATCAAATCAGGTGTGACCCCGATCCCTTCCAAAACTGTGCCATCATTCAATGCCAGGGAAGTTACCGCGAGCCTGATCAGAGTACCATCTGCCAATAGCCAGCTGGTGATTCCTTCTGTATTTCCGGCTGAGTTCATGCCAACTATGGTTGCCCGCTCAAGCTCTTTTAACGAGGCAGGGAAATAATCCGCTGCACTGTGGCTCGCTCCATCCGTTAACACAACCATCGGTGTGGTTTCATTCCAGCCTACGGGACCCCGCATCCGGTAGATCGTCCGCTGTTCACCTTCCCTGAATGGTCCCTCAGTGCCGACGATCCCTTCTGCAAACACCTCGGTGGATGCATCAGAATTTCCCCCCGGGTTGTGCCTGACATCGACGATCAAACCATCCAATACTCCATCTACTTCCAGATCTGCCAGGGTGCTCAGAAGATAATTCTCAGTATCACCATCAAAGTCCGGGACCCGGATATAAGCAATCCGGGGATCCTCATGCACCAGGTAAGAAAACCTGTAGGGGCAATTTCCTACTCCACCCAATGGCAGGGAAATATCAATCGGATCTTGATTCGGTCCCTTCCAGACATTGAGTGTTACTGAATCTCCCCCAGTCCCATAGATCGATGCTCGTATGTCGTCCCTGGAAAATTCTCCGTCAACTTTTTCAACAAGTTTTCCATTGATGGCCAAAATAATATCACCCCGGGTTAATCCAGCCGAAGCAGCAGAACTGAGTCCACAGACATCCCAAATTGTGAAGAATTCATCTTCCCGGGTGGGACCTGGCCAAACGACAATGCCCGTGGCCAGCCGGGCCTCTGGAGCATCCGATGTATCAATGCCAAATTCAGCGGTCATATTTTCAGGCGGCACAAAACGGCTGTGATCGTCATTCAGCTCATGAACGAGGTCTGCCAACAAGACCCACAACTCTTCTGACGACCCAACATTCTCAGCGAGGGCTACGTATTCATCATAAACAGCAGGCCAATCAGCGCCATTGAAATTATCTCTGACGTATTCAGCATTGATGATGCTCCAGGCCTGTTTGACAATACCGACATAGTCATCAGGGCCATTAACTACTACTCCACCGATCGGGGTTGGGGGTACAAGGGTCGTAGACGCAGTCATGGTTTGAATAGCTGACATCGGATTATTCGCATCAGGTACGTCAGTTTCTACAACCGGTTCTGACGGGCTGGAGCAGGCGGCAAAAAACATACCCAGTAAGATGACAATAGCTCCAATCCAAAAATAGCGTTTCATATTCATTCTCCTCCTGGTAAAAGCTCTCAAAATTATGCTGCCAGAGGACGCTGATGGCTCGCTTCAGCGTTGCTGTCATCCTCCAATAATTGGACTGCATGGTTGAGCACCGGTCCGATTATCCGGAAATTCTCGAGAGCTGCTTTTGGGCTTCCAGGAAGATTGATGATCAGCGTCTTCTTCCTGATCCCGGCTTCAGCCCTGGATAACATGGCATGGGGTGTGATCAACAGGCTTCCTGCCCGCATGGCTTCTGCCAGGCCCGGTGCGGGACGGTCAATGACATCCCTGGTTGCTTCAGGGGTCAGATCCCGGGGCGAAAAACCAGTCCCACCTGTGGTCAGAATGACCTGGAACTCTCCACTATCAGACCAATCAGATAGTATTTTTCCAATTTGTCCAATGTCATCCGGAACAATATCTGTCCGCAAGACAGTCCAACCTGCGTTCTTAACAGCTCGGGCCAGCGCAGGGCCAGATTTATCCTCCCGGGAACCCTCAGCTGATCTATCAGATACAGTCAAGATGGCAAATTTCAACGACATAGGCTAATCCTGAGAAATCAATCCTTCCCAGCGGCCGTGGATGCCGTCATCAGTAACACCATAATAATGGCGGTAGCCATCCTTGGTTCGCTGGATCAAGTCGTAACTGGTATAGTTGCCTCTTTTCTTCCGCGTAACCAGGCCAAGGTCTCCCTGCCAGGCAACATCCAGACTCTCGATCTTTTTTGGAAGCTTGGAAAATTGGGATATGGCGTAGTGCCATAATCGGCGGGATGATTTTAAAGTCACATTCTTGACCACGCTGTCGTTGCGCAGGTCCCGGACAGTAAAATAGTCCTGGCCGCTCCTGTTATTTACAGAAACAACTTCCACACCTGTCCGGGGATGATCCAAGTCTGAGGCTGCCTCATCTTCAGACGGAACCATTTGATGCATTTCTTTTGCTCCCGGAATAGGAAGTGGTTCAGCCTGGATCTCTCCTCCTTGCAGTCCCTTTTTCTTTTCGCCCTGCAGCACCATTTCCACAATCTCATCCCTGACGGCCATACCGGTTTCTGTTTCAGTTCGCAAATAGATCTTGTTATCATCCACTGCGTACGGAGGGTCAAAACCCTTTGGAATCATGACCTGGATGACATTCTTACCTTCCGTTTCCTGGACCTCGAATTTACACTCCAGTTCAGGACTGATCCGCTTACTGATTTCGTCCTTCAGCTTTTCTATGCTCTGATTTGGACGCGGAACTCCTTCAAAATCTTTGCCCGATTCCTCTGAGACCCCCAGGTAAAGGGTACCGCCATTTGAGTTGGCGAAGGCACAGATATCGGCGATGATCGAGTATAAATTTCCACCTCTGACAGTGATCTTCTCATGAAAATCCTGCATAAAGGTTGCCCCTTCCTGCCTGGCATCACGGATAAAGTCATAAGCCGGCAGCGAGCTGAGCTGGTGGGGACGGGTTCTGGAGAAGTTATTGCTGGTAAGCAATTCCTGGAGCGCTTGAAAGCTCTTCTCAGATAGCTTGACATCAGTCGTTCGCTCTCCGACTCCGAGCTTATTTTGGATGGCAGACTTCTTTTGGAGAAGATGAGCATCTGAACCCTGGATGCAGTGCATGCGCCGGGGATATTCTGGTTTGTTTCCGCTGAAGAAAGATGCTGTAGAATTACGGCCTTTTTTATCAAGATCGGTCACTTCCAGCGCTGTCAGATTGAGATCCTGGGTGTAGGCGATTTTAGTTTGCCCTCCAAATGGAAAACGGCGCATGGCTACTCCGTTATTGGAATTTGCATGAGCTGCTATTGCCATCCCGCCAGCCTCCTTGATGGCTTTGTAGGCTGTGAGCACATCAACGCTTGCGCCCACAGTGACAGAACCTTCATCCAGTTTTTCAGAGGGAATGTTCAGCTCCAGGAGAAGATGCTCAATATCTCTCACAGGTTTATTAACCGGGAAGATCGCCAAGATATGGAATCCAAATGTTGCGGTAAACTCGAAGCCCGGTAAAACCAGCAAACGTTGTAAAAGTTTTTGGTATTCATTTAAGCGGGATTCTTCTTCGGGCAGCAGGCGATTAAGCTGTTGAAGCAATTTTAATTGTTCAATTTCCTCCTGCATCCGGCGATATCCCGCAACTGTGTTGTGATCTGTAAATGCTATGATATCCAGCCCCTTTTTGGCGGCTTCACGCAGGATATCAAGATATCCAATTTCAGGCTGCAGGTAATCTTCAGAAGCAGGAGAATGTAAATGTAGATCCATGGTGTACCAGGTTAATCCGGTACGATTATTTTTTGTTGCCACAATTTCCTCACTAGTACAGGCATAGAATCCAGGTTATACCCTGAAAAATCTGACCTTCATCCATGATCAACACGGACGGGTCAAAAATTCTTTCTATTCACTGTATTCAATATATATTACGGAGGGAACAAAAGATTGAGAATGATCCAGGATTCAAACTACTATAGGGGCAGTTGCTCCTCGGGAGGAGTAATAATTGAAATTTTAATTCTGCCTGTAATTCCTGGAAATTGCTATCAAATCTCTGATATAGGTTGTTCCTCAACGTAACTTAATCCAACAACACCGGTAAATATGGTCAATAGCTGACCGGCATTCGTATTTATTTCCTATTTGGAAGTCTTTTTCTTCCGGGGAGCTGGTTTTTTTGCAGATAAAGCTGCTTCCAGCACCTCTTCAATACTCTCCACAAAGATAAACTTGATTTTTTCCATCACTTCCGGTGGTATATCTTCTTCCAGATCTGCCTGGTTCTTCTTGGGCAGGATTACTGTAGTCGATCCAGCCCGATAGGCCGCGAGCACTTTTTCTTTGATCCCGCCCACAGGAAGGACCTGCCCGCGCAAGGTGATCTCGCCGGTCATGGACACATTGCCTTTCACCGGGCGGTGGGATATCAGGGATACCAGGGCAGTTGCCATTGTCACGCCTGCGGATGGTCCATCTTTGGGCTGGGCACCTGCGGGAACGTGCAAATGGATATCCCGGTCCTGATAAAAATTGAGATCAAGTCCCAGGCTTCCTGCTTTGGAACGGACATACGACAATGCAGCCTGGGCAGACTCCTTCATCACCTCACCAAGGGATCCTGTTAATTGGAAATTGTTCTTCCCGGGCATGGATGTCGCTTCAACAAACAGCACCTCGCCCCCTGTGGAGGTCCAGGCCAGGCCCGTTGCAACTCCTGGCACCGAGGTACGGTTTGCCAGCTCTTCATCGCCGTAATATTTCGGGCGGCCAAGGAATTCTGCAACTTCCTTCACTCCTATTTTAACAGAAACTGTCTTTTCTTCTGCAATCATTGTGACTACTTTTCTGCACAATGTTCCTATTTCCCTTTCCAGGTTCCGGACTCCGGATTCCCTGGTATAGGAACGAATTATTAACTGCAAAGCTGGATCGGTAAAATCTATCTCCTCATTCCTTAAACCGTTCTCCCGGATCTGGCGGGGGATCAAATATCCTTTGGCAATAGATTTCTTTTCCTTATCCGTATAACCTGATAACTTGATGATTTCCATCCGGTCCCTTAAAGGGGAAGGAATAGGCTCTAATAAATTTGCCGTTGTAATAAACATCACCTTCGAAAGGTCATAGGCAACCTCCATATAATGATCTCTGAACTCTTTATTTTGCTCAGGATCAAGCACTTCCAATAATGCAGAGGTAGGATCACCCCGATAGTCCCGCCCTAATTTATCTATTTCATCCAGCATAAAAACAGGGTTGTTCTTTCCGATTCTTCTGAGAGCCTGCAGAATTCTCCCTGGCATTGCTCCGATATAAGTTCTCCTGTGCCCCCTGATTTCAGCCTCATCCCTGACTCCGCCAAGCGAGATGCGGATGAATTCCCGGTCCAAAGATCTGGCAATAGACCGCCCCAGCGAGGTTTTACCAACGCCCGGTGGTCCAACAAAACACAAGATAACTCCTTCCCGGATCTGACGGATGCCATCATCAAAGGCATCATCAAATTCTCCTTCCCTTTCCTTGCGCAATTTTCTGACTGCCAGGAATTCGAGGATCCTTTCTTTGACATCCTCCAGCCCAAAATGGTCTTCATCCAGGACATTCCTGGCGCGGGTGATATCAAGGTTGTCCTCGGTCATATCTGACCAGGGCAAAGAGACCATCCAATCTAAATAAGTCCGGATCACTCCATATTCTGCTGCTGCAGAAGGCAAATGTGACATGCGGTCAAGTTCTCGCCTGGCCTGTTTATCAGCTTCTTCGGGCATCTCAACTTCTTCGATTTGACGCCTGAATTCATCGATTTCTGCTGCTTGATCGTCTTCTTCACCCAGTTCCGACCGAATGGCTTTGATCTGCTCGCGCAGGAAATATTCCCGCTGGACTTTTTCAATCTCTGATCGGGCCTGGTTCTGGATCCGCTGTCCAATTTCCAGCATTTCCAATTCCCGGGTCAGGAAATTGACTAATTTAACTAATTTCTCTGAGACTGAGTTTAGTTCCAGCAGTTCCTGGGCTTCTGCTAATTCCAGACGCTGGAAATTTGCCACTGTGTAAACCACCTGAAGGGGGTCGTCGAGAGCCATCACTGCGTCGACCAGCTCCTGGGGTACGGATGGAACCAGGTTGGTGATCTCAGAAAATTGATCCCTGGCTTGCCGGGTCAAGGCGTCGATCTCCAGGTTCCGTTCTACTTTGATAGGGGATAATTTGATCTTAGCTTTCAGGTATGGTTCTTCCTGAACGAATTTAACAACGTCAAAACGAGTGATGCCCTGGACCAACAATCGAATGGTCCCGTCTGGAGCCCGGAAAAGCCGGTGAACCGAGGCAACTGTGCCGATTTTATAGAGATCGTCTGGCCCGGGATGTTCATTCTGGGGGTCTCTCGATGTAACCAGGCCGATCAGACGGTCATCAGCTGAGAGCACATCATCTACCAGGCGGATCGATCTTGGCTGACCGATCGACAGCGGTACTGCTGTCTCTGGATACACAACCAAACCCCGCAAGGGGAGGATTGGCAGCTCAGATGGAATCCTACCGATCAATTCACGGTGATTGATCTCCTCTCCAGCATCAGCTTCCAAATCTGCCAGATTGGATACAACCGAGCCTTGCAGAATTTGCTCCAGAGAGAGATCCTCCCTGTTTACCCATTCCAGCAGCTCTAAGAATTCTGTACTCCAACGTGATCCAGGCATAAATGTAAATTCCGTCTTGATAATTCCTCTATTAAACCTCCCTAGAGGAGGATACTAACCTAATTTTAACACAGAGCAGAGATCACTCAGCCCGGGGCTGACAATTATATAAGAGATTAACAATCAAATTACCTAACATTTGTTAAAATAGAAACTTAGCTAAATGTTGGCCTGTTGACCGGGATCAGGGGTCCCGCTGGGACTCAACGAGCAGCAGCTAGCTAAACTTTATAAACTGCCACCAAGAGTTCAATTAAAACGGTGGTTTTCAGTCAGATGACAGATTTAACCATGGGAGGAATATATGTTCACAAAAAAAATGCATCAAGCAATGAATGACCAGATCCATCACGAGCTGGAATCTGCCTACATTTATCTCGCAATGGCATCATATTTTGAATCTGAGAATTTTCCCGGATTTGCGCATTGGATGAAAATGCAGTTCGATGAGGAAATGATCCACGCTTTCCGTTTTTATGACTACATCCACAGTAGGGGTGCAAAGGTGATCCTGCAAGCAATTGGTCAACCCCCTGCGGAATTCGATTCGCCTCTGGCTGCCTTTGAAACATCCCTGGGGCATGAAAAGAAAATCACCAATGATATTCACAAACTTTATGCCCTGGCAATGGAAGAGAAGGATTATCCCAGTCTTTCATTCCTGCAGTGGTTCATTGACGAACAGGTCGAAGAAGAAGAACATGTCGGAGAAGTGGTGGAAAATGTCAAGCGCGTTAGTGGTGTAGACCATGCCATGTTAATGCTCGATCGTGAGCTGGGCCAACGTCAGCCACCCACGGCTGAACCAGCTTAAAAAAATATCCGGGTAACCCAAATCTAAAAGAAGCTTCTCACAGCATAGGAGAAGCTTCTTTTGTGTTGAGTGTTAGATAGCTGGTCCGCTTTCCCTCGAGGCAGGTTTGAGTATAATTATTAGTGATCGAACACGGAATAAACCTATGGAATTAAGATGTTTTTTTGTTTCTGATTTGCACGGCAAGATCTCCCGATATCAGGCTCTTTTCTCCCAGATCAAGAAAGAGAAACCAGCAGCTGTATTCCTAGGTGGAGATCTACTGCCCGCATTTGGAATCTTCCAGGAAGGGAATTTTTTCCGGGATTACCTCGCAGTGGAATTCCAAAAACTGCGGAAAGCCCTTGGATCAGATTATCCCCGAGTTTTTCTGATCCTGGGCAACGATGATGACCGCAGCGAAGAAACGGTAGTGATCTCGATCATGAAGGAAAATAATCTCTGGGAATATGTCCACAACCGGTCGGTTCAATTTGATTCTTATACAGTTTACGGCTACGCGTTTGTTCCGCCTTCTCCGTTTTTGAAAAAGGATTGGGAAAGATATGATATCTCACGCTTTATTGATCCCGGCAGTATAGCCCCGGAGGAAGGCTGGCATTCAATTCAGCAGCCATTAAACATCCTTGAACATTCAACCATCAAAAAGGATCTGGATAACCTGACCGGGGATGATGACTTGTCACAATCGATATTCCTTTTCCATACACCCCCCTACCAGACAAAAT
Source organism: uncultured Chloroflexia bacterium (assembly GCA_963751575.1). Classification (GTDB taxonomy): domain Bacteria; phylum Chloroflexota; class Anaerolineae; order Anaerolineales; family UBA11858; genus B10-G9. The sequence continues at coordinate 167,446 of CAVVUX010000003.1, forward strand.
TGGACCGGGCTGCTCTGGATGGAAAAATGATTGACCATGTCCCATTCGATCTAAACGTCGGCAGTATTGCGGTTAAGAACATGATCGTTGAGCGAGAACCTTGGCTAACTTTGCACGGCCATATTCACGAATCCGCCCGGATCACAGGCTTTTGGAAAGACTCTCTCAACAAAACGACAATGTATTCTGCTGCACATGATGGTCCTGAATTGGCTTTGGTCAAATTTGATCCAGATTTTCCCCTCAATGCCACACGCGAGCTGCTGTGATAAATCGTTCTCCAGCCTCTGATTTCTACTTGATACCTATCGAGAGCGGCATGGCAGCATCAGATACTGCTCCAATTTTTACAGCATAACTTGTACGGTTCTTGATGTCCTCGTCGGTGACGATAGCTACATCCAGCAACTCCCCTGCTTTAGCTCCTGTTCGCTCCTGATTGACCTTTCCAAGTGCCTGGCTCCAACCTTCCAGCCATGATTGCAGATCTTTGAGCTGGACTTCAGTTCCAACAAAATGAACTAATAAATCAAGATCACTCTGGGGACCCGCAGTTGCATTTTTGGTACTGCCAAAAACATATAAACCTTTGACGCCAAATCGTTCAGGATCCAAATTTGCAGCTATCCTTTCCGCACAATTTAATCGCCATTGCCAATGATCTTCCTCTGAGGAGGGAGCCACTAAGGGCTTCAGGAGATATTGATCCAGAGCAAGTTGATCTTGCTCTAAAAGAAGTGCGATGGCAGAATTTTTTTCGGCATTCATCAGGATCTGAAGTAAATTTCCAGGAGATGATTGATTAACATCGATCACACGAATGACCCCTTCAAGGTACGCTGCATCGGGGAGAATATCACTGAGAATATTATTTGAGGTCTGTAAAAACTGGAAATTAAAGTAAATGCCCTTATCATCAGGATAAAGGGGTATATATTTGATGGAAGATTCTACTAAATCCTGGAAAAAATGTGTACCGAAAGAGAGGTCGGGGGTGTAATCTCCTCGTTTTTGGGCAACTTCAATCAAGGCAGCAGTATTGTTAATGTCAGAATAGGTAACACTGACACCAAGTTTGATATCCCCCCGGCTTCCCCACCTTCCCGGCCCCATCAGAATGAATTTCCGTTTAGGCAATGCCTTATTAATCCTTCCCACTACCCGACCAATTTCATGCATTTCCTGTTTGGTTGGAATTTGAGAGTATTGTTCGGGATCGATATATACGATATGGCTGATATTTGAAATTGTGCCATTGGAAATAAACCGATTGGCAGTAAAGATGGTTTTATCCTGGGGAACATTTGTTGGAATAATCGCTGGGACATTTTCATCCCCATAACTTTGAGATCGACATTGAAGCAGATAAAAATCATCTCCATCACAGGCAAATTCAATATCGACCGGATGGTTTAGCTTCTCTTGAAGTTCTGTTAAAACCGCCCGTAATTTGGCTAAAAAGGGAGTCTTCGAGAACAATCCATCAAATGAAAATACCAGGAAATCTTTATCAAAATCAGGTCCAAGACCTGCTGGGATTTGCGCCTGATCCTCTGTAATGATCGAGACGAGCTGTTTGATATTCGGATATTCGCTGCCGAATTCCTTGAGCAATTGCTTAAGGTTAATTGTTTCGAAACTTCCTGTTGTCAAATTAATAACATCGATCATTTTGGGAGAATAACGAATCATCTCGTCCAGAGATGTGTTAACTCTTAAACCCGGTTGGCCAGGGGCTGCCAGGACTGGATAATCATCACTCAAGCGATCGACTGCACGAGTACCAAGACCAGGCACAATTCGAACCAAGCCATCCTGTTTTTTAATCCTGCTCGACCACATAAATTCATTCTGGCTGAATGCGACACCAGCATAAGCAGGAAAATAGTATGGTCCAATCTTTCTTCCAACAACCTCCTGGATCAGAATACCCATCTCTTCATGATGATCAATTAGATTGTGTTCGGATCTGTATTCAATTGGATCTGGTCCATACATTGATGCATACACTTCAGCAATCGCATCAGATAGCTGTTCCAATCGCTCTTCCTTCGATCCCTGGTTTGCAACAAACAAACTTTTATATTTTCCAGCAAAGGACATTCCTACTTGATCTTCTAACAAGCTTGAACTCCGAACAATTAATGGAACTTCACCGAAATCATCCAGTGCCATGGATAACCCCTTAACGATATCAGGTGGCAATGGTGAATTATTGAACACCTGGATAATATAGGGGTACTCCTGCCTTATTTCTCCGATGTTCAAGTATTTATGCTCAATGATCTCCTCGAGATTGTTGTACTCAATGAAAGAGAAAATAGCGTCAGAAATGATATACCAGGTTTTAGGAGTCTTGATCTGATGCAGGAGATCCTTATCAAGCCCGGATTTATTGATGATTTCCGCCGCTAGAAATATACCGGCACTCTTTCCGCCTAATTTTCCATAATTACCCGATTGATATAAAATATTTGACGATAGATCGGAAAATTCTTCAATATTGATATATTTCTTGGCCGTAGTGATATATTTTTCTTGCTGGCTCAGCAAACGTCGGATGAGGGCAACTTGAACACTCTTTTTTCGAGCAGCAGATAGTTCTAGTCCCTGTGACGAAAGTTGGGTGTACTTATTGAGGGCAGCGATAATATCTGAAACTGATCGCCCTGGCTGAACCAGGGTATTGACCAGAAATCCAGATTGGTCTTCCCTGATCCACTGTTGGATCAGGTCCAGGATTTCATCATTCTTTAAATTCAGATCAGCAAGTTTATAGACCTGATCAATCACATTCGAAGCATCTTGATCCGATTTGAACTGATAAGGCGCGTTTGACTCCAAAAGTTCACGATCTTCGCGGTACGCAGAACTGAATAATTCCAACAATCCTTCTGCTTCCTTGATTCCGAGACCGCAAAGATGATGAACCATTTTCCTGGCCACAGTGACCAACAGGTCGGGATCTGTTTTTTGAAGTAATCCCAGCACAACCTGCCACCCGGCATTATTTTCGGGTCCAATTTTTGATTTCCGTTCAAAAACATCCTGAAGTCGTCGAGTTAATATGAAATTCCCCACCTGGTCGGCAATTGTATTGATCAATCGGCGCTCATCATCTAAAAACGGTCCTTCATCAACAACAGGTTTTTCCTCGGTGTAATAGACACTGATCCTGCCAGCTGCCTGGTCCTGGACTATGATATCCGAGTGCTGAACCCAGGGAGTTTCCTTAAAACCAGCTGATCGGAACACCGATTCCCCGAATGAAATTTCTGATTGACAAATCTCTGGATACTGCCAGCCTGCAGGAATTACCTCGATAATACGCTTAAGCGCATCACCGGTTTTGATTCCCGAATGATTAAGTGTCTCTTGAACTTCATATAAACAATTCAGTTCTTTTGCCCGTTCCCGAAGCTCTTCAATTAAGATATTGAATGGTTTTGTGTTTTTTTTACTCATTATTATCCCGGGATTTTAATATGACACCGCGGCCGGATCGACCATCGATTGCAATGAAAAGTGGTTTCTCAACCCGAACATGGCGCGCAAATTTTGTTTGCTGGATCATTTGCTGTGATTTCAGCCAATCCCAGTCTATTTGATACTTTCCTGAGATTGGCATAGAGAAAAAACTGACTTGAAGGCTGGTCATGTTATGGAAAAAATGGGATCCCTGGCTCATATCGGCACTGAATCCTTCCCGGTATGTCTCAATAATCACCTTAGTTCCTGAAATTTGTCCCCAATTAACAGGTATCCCCAACCAGGGGTCAGAACTGCCAAGTCTGCCAAAAACGATCAACAGGTATTGGCGGCCAGATCCAACCAGCTCAGTGTTGATCTCAGCTAACTCGGCAGCAATAGTTCGCGTCTTATCCAATTCAAATTCTTCAGGAATTACATAAACGATATCGTGGATATCCTTAATGACCCCATTTCCCAATGTGTTTTCAGATGCAGCCATGGTATTGCTGCCTGTTAAATCCTGATCATGAATTTGGATCTGGTCATTGGATACAATCATTGGCCTGACCTGGAGTAAGCCCAGCTCAGGTGGATCCATTGTCATTGCAAATTCAATTTCAACAGGTGAGTTGAGTTCCTCCTCACAGGAGGTCAAAACTGATTTGATCATATTATTGAAGGGAATATTACCCAATGTTAATAATGGGGCGAATGTCAGAGCCCGCGGTCCGGGATTTCCGATTCCAATTTGCATCCGGTCTGATTGTGGATCATACGTCGAACACAAATGGCGCAGCGTACCATCCACTTCAGCTGTGGTGATATTTTCATGAACAAGATATTCAGTCTCCTGGATTGGATCATAGACCAGGGGTGTCCCCATGTTGATCGCCCAGTAATCTTTCTGGCTTTCTTTTAGCAATTGGCTTGTCGATCCGTAAGGTGGTCCAATTTTAGGATAGGCAGGAGAGTAAGTCCAGGATATCCCCCCATCAACAATTGTTTTCCCCAATCCCAAGGCAAGGCTGACAACACCGTCTTCTTGTTTTGCGCGTCCGACCGGGTAGAAATTATATGAGCGAGCAACCCCCGAAACTTCAGGATAAAACCGCAGTCCATGTCTCTTTCCAACAACATCCTGAATGATCACTGCCATTTTTTCAGAGGAGTGATCCTGCCTGGTTGCAATCCTGTAACTTCTGGCATCTTTAAAGAATGTTGAGGCGTAAATGTATTTGATCGCTTCGTTCAATTTTTGAAAACGTAATCCCGGTTCATGCTGGTGATTGGGGATCATTTTTGTTGAATAAACTCCCGCAAACGGCTGATAGGCTGCATCTTCAAGCAGACTTGAGGAGCGAATTGCCAGGGGAGTCTGAACTTGTTCAATTAATGCCCGCAAATCCCCCAGGATATTAAATGGCAGTTCACCATTTAGAAATGCATGAGCGATCCTATCATCGCTCAGACCCTGTTCTCCGATATCTTTCAGATCATTCTTGGCAACGAATTCATCAAAAACATCAGTACAGATCACGGTGAATTTTGGAATCCCGCACGCAATCTGGGTGGGTGCCAACCTGAGAGCATCCGTGGTTAGTACTGAATCAAGCAAGGCAAGACCCTGCGCTTTTCCCCCGATCGATCCTGATCCTATCAATCGAATCCGCGCCACTTGATCCATCTTCGAACGATCAAAAGGGATCAATTGCTGATCATCACCTGCCCCCGTCCTTTTATTCATTTATTTTGGATTATACCCATCCCCGGGCTTGGCACGCTTTTGCAACCCGATCAACTGAGATCATATAAGCGGCTTCCCGCATGAATAATTTGTTTGCTTTAGCAAATTTACTGACACCGATATATGCATGGGTCATTTTTTGATCGAGTTTCCCAAGAGCTTCTTCTTTGGACCAATAGTAGTTTGCATTGCATTGAACTTGTTCAAAGTAGCTGCAAGTCACACCACCGGCATTGGCCAGAAAATCAGGAATCACCAGAATACCCAGTTTATTAATGATCTTGTCAGCATCAGGCGTTGTCGGACCATTAGCGCCTTCAGCAATGATTTTTACCTTATTTGAAATTTTCCCGGCATTCTCACCAGTGATTTGATTTTCCAGGGCGGAAGGAACCAGCAGGTCAACTTCCTGTTCCAACCAGGCATCTCCGGATAAGATCTCATAACCCAGCTTCTGGGCTTGTTCCTTATCGATCTCTCCAAAATGATTGGTAATAGACATCAGTTCCTTTAATTCAAACCCGCCTTTCTTATAAAACGAGTAGGCTGCTTGTTCCTTCTGATTCCAGCAAGAGACACACACCGGGGTCCCGCCCATCTGCTGGTAGAGTTCGATTGCATACTGCGATACGTTACCAAAACCCTGAAAACTGGCTTTTGTGCCCTTAATGTCAATCCCCAGCTCTCTCATAGCTTCCCGGACTGTGATCATCACGCCGTATCCAGTTGCTTCAGTCCTGCCCAAGGAACCACCCATTCCGACCGGTTTCCCGGTAATGAATCCGGGATATTTTCCACCGTGAATGGTTTCGTATTCGTCTAGCATCCAGAGCATATGCTGAGAATTTGTCATCACGTCAGGGGCTGGAATATCAGCCAGCGGGCCAATATTTTTTACCAGCTGCCTGACCCATCCCCTGCAGAGCCGCTCTTGTTCAAGCAAACTTAAATCATGGGGGTCACAAATGATTCCACCCTTTGCACCACCAAGGGGGATATCAACCACCGCGCATTTCCAGGTCATCCACATCGACAAGGCCCTGACTGTATCAACGGTTTCCTGGGGATGGAAGCGAATGCCTCCCTTGCCAGGGCCGCGGGCATCATTATGCAGGATCCGGAAACCCCGGAACACCTTCACGGTTCCATCATCCATCCGGACCGGAATATTGAATTGATATTCTCTCATTGGGAAGCGTAAGAAATCCCTGGTTCCCTGGTCCAAATCGAGCTGGTCTGCTGCCTGATCGAATTGCGCTTGCGCTGTAATAAATGGGTTATATGATTTATCAGCCATACGGTTCGCCTTTTGGTGTGAACTGAGTTAATTGTAGGCATAGTATGACATTGATAACCAATTAAAACAAATGCCAAAACACATCAATTTTTAGTGAATTATTCTCATTAACTATCAATAAAATCTGGTTTCTAGAGGGCAACAGAATTCCAGAAGTTAAGAATGGTCAGACCGAAAGTCTGGCAACGCAGCATCAAGACAGGAAGGTTAAAGTATCCCTCTCACCCTGATTTCCTGTGTTATATTAACAAATTTTAAAATAGGAGGTTGCTCTGCGATCGCAGAGCAGCCTTGGAGTCACGGTGGAGATATCTCTAAAACTATTTATTCAGCCAGCTTTCAAAAGCTGCGGATCGGTTGGGGAGATATTCCCACAGCCAGGTTTTCTCGATCGGCGAGATCACTATCGCTTCAGGTTCCAGCCCGTAATCGGTGCCCAGGGTCAATAAGACCCGGGGATAATAATCACCCAGAGCAGTCCTTAGGTTCTCTTAATCAGGGACCCGGAAACTATTGATAAAACCGCCTTTTCGCTTGATTCCAATAGCCAGGCTGATGGGCAGAGGATGAAAATCCCAAAATGGTGCTCTGGTTCTTTTCCCCACAAAACAAAAAGCCTCCTTTTCCCTCCATTCTGGGAAAAGAAAGCTTTAAGAGTAATCCTTGAGCGTTTGGCGCCCTCGGTAGGAATCGAACCTACAACCGTCGGATTAGAAGTCCGGTGCTCTGTCCATTGAGCTACGAGGGCATATTATCCGGATGCAATTGAAATTTATTTTTTCGGCGCGGGCCGGATACCTTTGTAAACCCGGGGGCCGGATATGGTCTGCAATATTTTATCAGACGACCGGTTCAATTCTTCCGCCAGCTGATCGGGAGATAGCGGATGATTGCCATTCGCCAGGAATAAACGGAACATGGCTTCTGTCAATGAGGTCTGGTCCGTGATAAATTGCTCTTGCCTGGCGCAATGAGAGATCAGGGTATGCTGCAAGCCATCAACAACCTGGACTTCAGCCGTCTCCGGATCGATCCAGTCAACCTTCTCATCACCAGATAGATCGGCGTACATCTCCTGGTGTTCTTCACACAAACAGCTGCGCAAATTCACCCTCCAGGAACGGTCGTGCTCCTTCCACCAGTCGAAATCAATTTGAAACGGCGTTTCCACTGTAGGTTTCAGCAAACTTGACAGCTTGGGTTTTGACACCAAAAATCTCCTTCTTTCAAATTAATACTCAAACACCTTCAGAATCATCAAATCTAAAATGCAGGTCACCAACATGCACGAACCAGGGTCTGGTTTCCAGCAGGGAAAGCAATGGGCCGGGCGGACAGCGGCGAACAGTATTCACGGCTGCGTACAGCTCGGTCACATGGACATGTCCCTGCGGATTTAATTTGGTTAATTCCCGAACAGTTTCCACAACGATCTGTTCAAATGGTCTGGGTTTTTCCTGGTTCTTGATCCAAACCCGGTCTACAGGATCGATATCCGGGACAACAATTGCCATTCTAGGATTGAAATCTGAAGATATGATCTGCTTTAGTGTCGCAAAAACCAATTCGCCATCGGAGCCAACCAGAATGGTTCTCATCCAATCCTTCGTAGAACGGGAGCTTTTGGTCTCGACAATCACCTCGCCTGGTTCTTTGCCCGGCTTAATATAAACGATCCCGCCGGGAATCATGCCATTCTTAACATACCAATCTTTTAAACCTGACACGTACCGTTCTTTGCGAACTACCCAGCCAGGGAAACGATCTCCTGTCTTTCCATCTATTAATGTAAAACGGATCCTGGGGGCTTCATAGGCTGTCGGGAATAATGGCAGAACCCGCTCTGAAAGTGGTAGTGTACCAGCCCGCCAATGCGGGAAGATCAGCCGCACCTCGACATCTTTGACAGGAAAACGATCCTTGCTGTGCCAGGGAGTCAGCTCATCATCCAAAGATTTCTCAAGGGCTGCCATCTCGGGGGTCAGGGAGTCGGGATCATAGTCGAGGGGTGAATATTTCAAATAGAGGGGTGTATTGCGAACGCTATCCGGTTCCAAGGATTTTAAATACCAGGCTACCTCGCCAGCCGGACCAACTTCATCAAATCGGGGGTCCACCTGCAAGGCGTGATCAAGTGAGAATTCAATCAAATTTGGATGAACATCTCCCGGAAGATCAATTTCCTTGACCAGGTCACTCGTAGCCAATGGTCCTCCCTGGTTCATATCCAGGACTGCTTCGGCTAAATTCAAATGCCCGGCATTCACATCGACCAACAGCGCTTTCAGGAACCAGCGGCCTGCGATCTGGACAAAATTGTCGTCCCCGCTTAGCCCTAGTTCGATCTGCTCGATCAAAATATCTTGATATTGTTCTGTTACCGCGTCCAAATCCAACGATTCCGCCTGGGCAGCCTCGGGCGGGTTATTTAAAGAGTGTTCTTTCATGCCAGCAGCGAATTCCTTCTCGTCGCCATTCTCAAAAGAAACCTTGATAACCTCAAATTCGCCAGTCGCAGGATTTTCACCCTGACGAATTCCGGTCACTTCACCTTTTTGCCAATTAAAAGCCGGAAATACAAGTTTGGTTCCAATCTGGAAATTATCTTTAGGATAATAGATCTCGTTTCCATCAAGTCGTTTTTTCTCCAGCTCAATTTTTTCCCGCTCGATGCGCTGGACAACCAGTATGGGCATCAATTCATTTGATGTCAGGGGTGTTTCATGTTCCAGCAAATAATCATACAGGAAAGAAATATCATTTCCTTCCAGTTCATACTCCTCCCAGTATTCCTCCCGGAGGGTCATCAAAGCTGTTGTCATAAATAATCCTCAAATCTGGATATTCAGCCGGTAAAGGACTGATTTCAAGCCTGTATATTATACTCTACTCTCTCATTGCTACAACTACAGGGGCGTCATTTTTAGGTCGCAAAAGGCTCAGGGATAAACATCGTTCACCCATTCCAGCGGATCTACCTGGATTCCCCCAACCCAAATTTCCCAGTGCATATGTGCTCCACTCGATCTTCCTGTGGACCCTACTCTGCCGATCAGTTCACCTCTGCTGACTTGTTCACCTTTTTGCACTAAAAACTCTGATTGGTGAGCATACAACGAGTAAACACCCCAACCATGATCAATCATGGTTGTATTTCCGTGAAGAAGCAGTGATCCCTGGTAAACCACTTGGCCAGCTGCCGCAGCATAAATATTGCCCCCCATAACGCTGTAATAATCCAGACCGGAATGGAAATAAAAGTAACCACTGCCGTTATAGGATCTTCGCCCACCATAATACGAAGAGTAGGCACCACTCAATTCAGGAGGGACTGGTATGGTGAACGCGCCATTCCACAATTTATCAGGTGTTGCCTGATCAGCATATTCTTTTAATAGCTGGGTTTCCTCTTCTGTGATCTCAAGCCCGACTGTGTTTTGGGGAACGCCGAATATATCTTCATAATGATAATCACCGCTGATGACAGAGATCATTTGAGTATGGGCAAAAGGAGTCCCATCAGGTAATTTGCCAGAGATCGAGAGCGGTTTTAACCCTGTTTTTTCTTTGGCGTGTAATCCCTGGAGGGCTAAATATGTCTCGCCATTTTCAGTAAAAAATGAGACAGGATAATCACCCAATGAGCCAATCAGTGAACTTCCCTCAACAGCTTCCACCGTGATGACAGATGTATGGCCCTGAACGAAGTTATTCGGGGCGTAGGTGACTTCATTAATCTCTCCGGGAAAACCACCTGGTCCATCACCTTCCGTGCCAGGAATAAAGAAAACCTCACCTGGGAGCAAATCCCATTCGCCTTCCTCGCCATTAGAAACGATCAAGGACCAGGGATTGATATTCTCACGAATCGCAATTTCCAGGGCTGACTGCCCGGGGGCCAGGGAGACCCGTTTTCCAGCCCTGTCGACAACTTCCTCATCACTGACCAACACAGCTGATACCCCAACATAGAGTTCGATCGGGCTGGTCAGGCGGTTGACCTTGATCAGGGTTTCTTGAGGAATCTGGTAGCGGCGGCTGAGGCTTTCCAAGGTCTCACCAAAGGGAACCCGGGTACTTGACAGGACACCTGTGATGCCATTCAATCCAGGTATCGTCAGTTCGGTCCCGGGGATGATTGAGCTGGATTCTGTCAACCCGTTCACATCGAGCAGTTCAGCATACGAGATATGCAGGTTCCGGGCGATAGTCCATAAAGTATCACCTGCCTTAACATAATATACTGCACCGCCAGTGCTCTCGCCCTGGGCGTAAACTGGTTTTACCGAAAGCAGGACAAAAACCAGCAGCAGGAAAATACGGGGGATTTTATTCAAAACTAAGCCTATCTCCTATTTTAAATTCCGATAGTCGCACCGGGTGTGTTTCTAAGATATAACGGGCGGGTGACCTCGGTGTGTAGAGCGGTGTCCAGCTTTTTGCCTCTACTAGATCCACAACATTCAGGTCATTATCCAACCAGACCACACCCAGATCCATGCCAACAAAAAACATGTGGATGGCTGCATTTGTCCGGCTTTCGCTTTTATGAGATAACAGAATACCAGATCCGGGATCAATGGTTTTCGTAAACATCAAACCTTTAAAACGGCACAAAAATGTCTCGCAGTTCTTTACTCGAAGCGGTTTTTCCAGACTTCGAGTATGATTGGTGACTTTGAATATCATTGGAAGTAAACGGGGTGCTGACAGTTTGATTATGGTCCTGACTGTTTCCCGGTCTGGGCCAGGACGTATTTAACACGTTCCGCCAATTCTTCTGGACGGAAGGGTTTTGTTATGTAATCATCGACCTTTGCCACTTGTCTCCAGAGGACAATATCTATGCTCTGAACCTTAGCCGTAACAACTATGACGGGAATATCGCGAGTCTTTTCACTCTCTTTTAATCTTTGGAAGACCTGGGTTCCGTCCATTTCCGGCATCATTAAGTCCAGCAGGATCAGGTCAGGTTTATTTTCATTGACGAGTTCCAAACCTTCTTCGCCACCATTTGCGCCCAGAACCTCATATCCTTCCCTGGCCAGGATCAATTTCATCAGATTGGTGGTCTCAGGTTCATCCTCAATACAAATGATCAGTTTTTTTTCCGTCATCATTATATTTCCCTTCCTAATCTTCTGTTAGTTTACCATAATATGAGAGGCCTAGACATCATGTCATGAATACTTTTGGATGGTATTTGTTAGTCTGGAAAAACCCATATATTGCTTCTGATCGAATTTTGTCATTCTGGTTCCCGGATCTAAATCGCACCCAATCCCGCTCCCTTGCCACCACGCTGGGAGTAGAATATAATCTCTTCGCTAAATTAGTCATTGGAACTGGAAAAGGCCACATTATGATTGACGTAAATGAATTAAGGAAAGGTGTGACATTTGAACTTGATGGAAATATCTATAAAGTCCTAGAATATGACCATCACAAACCCGGCCGCGGCAAAGCAACCATCCGGGTTGATGTTCGTGATCTGCGGTCAGGTACCCGCCTGAAGAAAAAATTCAACTCTGGCGATTCGGTCCAGGATATCAGACTCACATTTCGAAACGCCAAGTATATGTATAACGACGGTGAATTGTATTATTTTATGGATGTCGAGAACTTTGAACAACCCGCTTTGCGAGGAGATGTCCTGGGTGAAACTACCAAGTTTTTAACAGATGAAATGGAAGTTAAGCTGACTTTTTATCAAGGTGATCCTCTGGATATCGATCTCCCCACTACAGTTGACCAGGAAGTTGTCCGGGCTGATCCCTCGGTCAAGGGCAACACAGCTACCAGCGTTACAAAAGCTGTCACAACTTCAACCGGATTGGAGGTTTACGTGCCGAATTTTGTAGAAACCGGCGACACAATCCGAATTGATACCCGCAGCGGGGAATATATCACCAGGGTATGAAAACTCCTGCAGGGACCGAATGCAAATATTTTTACGGCGATTACCACCGGGGAAAAGACCGGGAGGAATGCAGGCTGTTAAGTTCATCATCACCCAGTATTCCCTGGCAGCCAAAGCTGTGTTACAGCTGTCCTGTGCCTGAGATATTGAGGGCAAACTCCTGTGAACAGATGCAGCTGATCCCATCTTTAAAGAGACCCTTTCCCTTCCTTGCCGAGCGCGTTCAGGTTCAATCTTACTGCCAGAAAACCCTCCGGGATGTTAAGGAACCCCAGATTGGCTGCGGAGAATGTCATCAGCTTCCTGAAGTATTTTTACAGGAATGAGAAACTCTCTAAATCTTGCTCAACACTGTTTTCAGAATAAATAAATAATTCTTGACTTAATCAATTTACATCAAGATCCAAAGAAATCGTTTCCTTGATTTTGTAAGCTGTTCACCACAAACTTAAATGGGTCCGGTGCGGCCGAATTTCTTCTCCAGCAGGTCAACTGATAAATGGATCATGGTCGGACGGCCATGGGGACATGTCCGGGGAGATAGGCAGGACTCCAAATCCAGCAGCAATTGTTTTTGTTCCGCAGGCGACAAAACCTGGCCTGCTTTAATGGCGGCCTTTTTGCACACCCTGGCAATGATCAATTTTTCCAGATCGTTTTCCAGGGGTGTCTCATCAATTTCCAGATCCTCCACAGCAGCCCGCAAGATCTCTCCCGGAGAAGTTCCCATAAATAAACCAGGGATGGCCCTGATCTTGAATGACCGCTGACCAAACTCCTCAACATCAAAACCCAATTCACGGAGCAATTCTAAATTCTCTTTCACCAAGTCTGCGCTTGCCGGTGAGAAATCAACAACGACAGCATCCAGCAGAATTTGGGATGGAATGTTACCGGATTTTTCCTTCAGGAATTTTTCAAAGAGGATCCTTTCATGGGCCGCATGCTGATCAATTAGATATAATCCGTCCGGTCCTTCAGCAATTAAATAGGTTGCAGCAACCTGGCCTATCAAACGCAAAACAGGTGTTCTCAACCCTGCGGAGATCTGCTGCTGGTCAGGATCCAGATCAAAAGCCCCTCCCCGGGATAAATCATCCAGCATTCGCCAATCCGGACCAATGCCTTTTTGACGCTCACTCTCTGAAGCAGCCGATGCACCCCATAAATTCACTCCACCCAGGCGAGATACTTCTGGCACAGCGGTACTAGCCAGCAACGCTCTCCTGGCAGCTCTGCCGACTGATTTGAAAATTTCCCCTTTATCATTAAATCTAACTTCAGCCTTGGCCGGGTGTACATTAACATCTACCAAGGCAGGATCAATTTCCAGGAATAACACAGATAAAGGATATCTGCCTTTCATGACCAGTGTGTGATAAGCCTGGATCACAGCCGCTGTCAGGGCTGGATCCTGGATAGGCCGGCCGTTGACATAAAAGAGGATCTCTCTCCTGTTCGATCTGGTTAATCCCGGTGAACTAAGATAACCGCTGATAGCTAAAAGCTCATCTTCGTAGATAACCTTAATCATCTTCCGGGCGGTTTCCACGCCATAGATCGCAGAAATAACTTCCAGGGGATTCCCGCTACCACTGGTTTGAAATACCAATTCATCATCCTGGAATAATTTAAACCTGACACCGGGGTTAGCCAATCCATACCTGCTGATGATCTGATTGATATGTCGCTTCTCTGTTCTGTCAGTCTTAAGGAATTTTAATCTGGCGGGGACATTATAAAAAAGCTGCTCAACTCTCACAGTTGTTCCGGGAGGTATGCCAACTCTAGAGATTTTCAATTTTTCCCCACCATCAACTTTTAGACTTCCTCCCAGGTCATCCTTCTGAACCCTGGAGAGCAAAGTCAGCTGTGATACGGATCCAATCGATGCCAGGGCTTCGCCCCGGAATCCCAGAGTAGAAATCTGGAACAGATCCTCAGATAACGACAGCTTACTGGTCGCATGACGCTGAACCGCAAGAGATAATTCAGCAGCTGGTATACCAGCTCCATTATCACTTACCTCGATCAACCGTTTTCCAGCATCACGGATCAGGACCGTAATTTGATCTGCACCTGCATCCAGGGAATTCTCAATGAGTTCTTTAACAACCGAGGAAGGTCTTTCAACAACTTCTCCGGCTGCGATCTGTGACGCCAGTTCTTCAGAAAGGATTTTAATCGGCATCCCATTATTATAACGGAGGGCAAGTCTGCTGGCACGTCTGTGTGCTGGATTGCTTTTAATTAATTCAAACTGGCCGGTCAGGATGCTCTATCAGGTATAATGCGGATATGAATTTTTCAACCTTGTTTTTTGATCTGGATGCTACTCTTTATCCCGCCTCAAACGGACTTTGGGACCTGTTCAGGATCCGAATTTATCAATTCATGCAGGATGTTGTTGGAATTCCGGAGGCAGATATCCCGAGCACCAGGGAACATTACTGGACTACGTATGGAACCACACTCGAAGGTTTGAGAATACACCATCAGGTTGATCCTGAACAATACCTGGCATACGTTCATGACCTGCCGTTGGAAGATTATCTGGAAGATGATCCAGTATTAAGGGGGTTGCTAAAATCCATGCCGCAAGATCTTTGGGTTTTCACAAACGCAGACCGTTCTCATGCTGAACGGGTGCTGAAAAAACTGGGGCTATCTGATCAATTTAAGGGAATTGTAGATCTGCTAGCCCTCGATTTTGTCGTTAAACCTGACCCTGATTCCTATCGGAAAGCGCTGGCCATGGCGGGAGAAACTGATCCCTCCCGCTGTGTTATGTTTGATGATTTGCTGCCAAACCTGACAGCTGCAAAAAAACTTGGATTTACGACTGTCCTGGTTGGAAAGACAGGCCAGCCAACAACCCACCTCGATTTCCAGCTGGAGAGCATTCATGATCTGAGAAGAAATATTCCCGGCCTCTGGAATGGCACAACTGGCTAAAACTAGTTTTAGGTAACATATTGTCTTGATCCTTCTCACCTAGTAGGAAAAAAAACATGAGTGAAAAAGAGCGAAGAGGACAAATACGTTTCAGTTATGGGATCAGCTTGCTCCTGGCAGTGAGTAAAAGTCTGGGAGTGTGCCTGGTGATTGGTTTACTAGCGATTCTGGGTGACTTACTAACCCTGGCAGGATCAAGTGTGCCTTTATTCTCTCTCATCCTGCTCTTATTTGTATGTCTCAACCTACTAGGCTATATCGAGCTCTCAGCCAGCTCACCCCGCAAAGGGGGAGCATATCGCCTGGTCCAGGCTTGTGAAGATGGCAACTGGCTCTCGTTCCTGACCGGCTGGTCTTTGATCCTCGCAGGAATTAGTGCTGCTGGTATTCTAATTTTGTCTTTCGCCCGTCAGGCAGCCGCTCTTGCCTCGACATTGCTGGGTTTTATCATTCCCGAAGCCGGACTGGCTATAGTCCTCCTGATCTTGGTCCTGGCCTACAGATTAATTCCTTTCAAAAAGAAGCGTCGGAATTCCATCTTAATTGCCATTCTGGGCTTACTGCTTATCAGTTCCCTGGCTGTCCTTCCAGGTTTTCAGTTTGAAAACCTGCGACCGATTTCAGGTGATTGGAAGATCACATTTACTTTGCTGTTGATCTCGTTCATCGGCCTGGAAATTGCCTCTAGCTCTCAAAGTGAGCTCAGAGACCCAGCCAAGAATGGCCCTAGATTATTTTTGATAACATCCTTGGCAGCGGGTATCCTGATTTCGCTGGTTGGAATGATCATCCTGGGAACATCCAGTGCTGAAAACTTGGTTGGCAGCTTCAATGCCCTGGCTGATCTGGGATTGGGCTGGGGGGGGGAATGGATCTCGGCTGTCATAGTCGGAATCAGCCTGATTGCCATACCGATCGCACTCGATCGGATCTTCTCGAGCCTAACCAGTCAAGTCTACGCTATGACCAGGGATGGCTTCTGGCCAGAAAACCTTTTGAGGATCAATCAACGAACAAAATCTCCGCACATGATCCTGCTGATCCTGTTCATGCTCACCGGTTTGAGTTTATTCATACCATTTTTATATCTGGCCCAACTGGGTGGATTCCTGTATCTGATTGTTTTAATGGCAGTTAATATCACTGTAGTTAAACGCGAACAGATCAGTTCCACCTTCCAGCTCCCAATTCATCCCTGGATCCCCGCCCTGGTCCTGGTGCTCGACCTGTTAATAAGCATAGCCTGGGTGGAGATCTTTGCAGGAGCCGGATTACTAATAGCGGCTGGACTGCTTATCTTCCAGCTGTATGGCAGGCATAACTGCATTCAAGCCAAAGAGGGCATAACAGTCTTTAAATCAGAACTTGAAGGCGAAGAAGAAAAAGAGACCAAGCAGAACACCAGAATTCTTGTTCCGATAGCAAATCCTGATACTGCCGAATCCTTGCTCCATCTGGCAGGTACCCTAGTTCGACCTGAAGGTGGAAAGGTGATCGCTTTGCGGGTGGTAACTGTGCCAGGTCAACTCCCTCTCTCAGACGGTTCCATTAAAGCGGAAGCTGATCAAATGCTGCTAGACCTGGCGATCGATCAGGCTACTAAGGAGGAATTCCGGATCCAAACGATGACCCGAGTCTCCCGCAGCATAGCAGAGGGTATTCTGGATACTGCCCGCGAAGAAGATGTGGATCAGATCCTGGTTGGTTGGTCAGGCGGTGAAACTCGAACCCTATCCAAATCCATGGGACCTGTCCTGGATCCGATCATTAAAGACGCGCCCTGTGATGTACTGATCGTGAAAGGGATGGATTGGAGAGAAATCAAATCAATCCTTGTGCCAACAGCCGGCGGTCCTAATGCCCCGCTGGGTGCACGCTTAGCCAGCATGTTTTCCAGAAGCAATCACGCCAAAGTAACTGGTCTTTACGTGCAAGTCGGCAGGGCATCAACCAGCCGGATGACTGAAAATCGGAGAATATTGGAAAAAACATTTAGCGGGTTGGATTTCGAGGAAGAACCAGAACTGAAGATTATTGTCGCCAACTCTGCAAGTGCCGGGATCCTTAAGGAATCTGACAATTTTGATCTGGTGATCATCGGAGCCTCAGAACAAGGTTTTATCGATCAATTTACCTTCGGCAGCATAGCCCAGCAGATTGCATCCCAAGCGCCAAATTCATCAGTGATGGTCAAAGGGTATAGTGGAGCTCCTGAATTCTGGTTCCGGAAAGCTCTCCGGGCTTTATTCAATCTATTTCCTACTTTATCTACAGAAGACCAACTTGAAGTAAGAGAAGAATTAATTGATGACGCTGAACCAGGCAGGGATTATTTTGTCCTGATCGGACTTTCATCTATCATCGCTACCCTCGGTCTTCTGCTCAACAGCCCGGCTGTTGTGATTGGCGCGATGCTGGTTGCTCCGCTGATGTCCCCGATCATGGGTTTTTCGCTGGGCATAGTCCTTGGTGAAGTCCGCTTAGTTCAGACAAGTCTGGAATCAGTCTTTAAAGGTGTGATGGCAACAGTTATCGTCTCCGTTCTGGTCGGATTGCTCTCTCCCCTGAAAGAAATGACACCTGAAATCCTGGCCAGGACTCAACCAACCCTGCTGGATCTCTTCATTGCCCTGGCATCCGGAATGGCTGGGGCGTATGCCCTGAGTAGGAAAGAAGTCAGTGCTGCCCTGCCTGGTGTGGCCATCGCCGCAGCTCTGGCACCCCCATTGGGTGTCGTTGGTCTAGGTTTTGCTCACGGAAATCTGCAGGCTGCCGGGGGGGCTTTATTATTATTTATTACCAACCTGATCACGATCAGCCTGGCCGGAGTGATCATTTTTACCCTCTTAGGAATTCATCCCTTGAACTTACAGCCTGAAATAAAAAAGCGGGTTCAGAGAGGGATCACAGGAGTCACCCTTCTGGTGGTACTGATAACAATTCCCCTTGCCATTCTCATGAACGGGATTATCAGGCAGAACAGGGAGACCCAAGCCATTGAGGAATATTTACAGCAATCCCTCATCCTGGAAACAGCGACCGTTGTGGATATTGATCACACCCAAAACCGGGATGAACTGCTTATCAGTGCAACAATCAGAACAACACTTCCTATCACCCAGGAGCAGGTCAGTGAGTTGGCCCGCGGCCTCGAAACCGAGCTTGATCACCCTCTGGTGCTGGAGATTATCACACTCCCTGTCATCAGGTCTGAATAAGTAGGAAACGTAAGATCGGGACCGATCAACGAATCTTAAATCCGAGAGAATTTTTGATAAAACATTAAGAATATTTGTTTTTCCCTGTGATAACCTTTGGATATCCCCACAGCGGGGTGCAGTAGTTTCAGGAATAAAACGGAGAATCTCATGAAAAAGAGCACCTGGATAATTATCAGTATACTTGGCGGGCTATTTATCATAGTCAGTTCCTTCACTGCCGGTACTGTGGTCGGCAATGTATTGCTGCCCCAGATCGATTCAAATTGGTTCGATCAAACAACTGTCCCGCCCCATCCAGAATATCCAGCTGGAGATCTAGATAGTAATTCAGGATCCCCTGCTGAGCTGTTTCTACCCTTCTGGGAAACCTGGGATATTGTCCATGAACAATTCATCGATCAACCAGTTGATGATCTGACATTGATGAGGGGGGCGATCAGGGGTATGCTGGACTCGTTAGGAGATCAGCACACATCCTACATGGACCCGAATCAATATCTGCAATCCAATATGCCCCTTGATGGCGAATATGAAGGTATTGGAGCCTGGGTCGATACCACCAGTGAATACCTGACCATCATCAGCCCCATGCCCGATTCTCCAGCCGAAAAAGCCGGATTATTACCGGGTGATATTGTAGTCATGATCGATGGTGAGGATATGACCGGGCTTGATGGTTCCCTGGTGATCCGAAAGGTTCTAGGACCCGCTGGTTCGACAGTGGTACTGACAATCCAGAGGGAAGATGTGCCTGAAACTTTCGACGTGTCCATTGTTCGCGAGAAGATCATCGTTCCCAGTGTCGTGAGCGAAATGCTCGATGATGGGGTTGGTTACGTCCAGATCACTACTTTCGGCCAGGATACAAGGAGTGAACTCCGCGATCAGCTGAAAGAACTCCTGGCCCAGGACCCTGTGGGACTTGTGGTCGATTTGCGCAATAATGGCGGTGGATACCTCCAAACCGCGGTAGAAATCGGGTCCGAATTTATCGGTGATGGTGTGATTCTGTTCGAAGATTATGGAACGGACCAGGATATGGAGGAATTCAAAGCACTTGCGGGAGGATTGGCTACCGAGATACCCATGGTGCTTTTGGTTAATGAAGGTTCTGCATCTGCCTCAGAAATTGTGGCCGGTGCGATCCAGGATTATCAGCGGGGCCCATTGGTCGGCGCGACTACGTTCGGAAAAGGATCTGTCCAAAACTGGATCCCATTAAGCAATGAACAAGGCGCTGTCAGGGTGACAATTGCCCGCTGGCTTACCCCGGATAAACGGCAGATCCATGAAGTTGGACTGGAACCAGATTTCCTTGTGGAGTTTACGGAAGACGATTTCTTGAACGACCTGGATCCTCAGCTTGACAAAGCTGTAGAAGTTTTGCTAAACCTTATTGAAAGTTGATTAAAGGACCTAGAGTATGTTTTATTTTAACCCCCAATACCTGCTATTCATGGCTCCAGCTCTCTTGGCAATGCTGGCTGCCCAGTGGTATGTGAAGTCAACCTATAAGAAATGGGGCCAGGTCCCGAACAGAACGGGTATCAGCGGATCAGAAGCGGCCCGGAAGCTGGTCAACAGCGGTGGTCTATCCAATATCAGCATCCAGGAAATTCCCGGTCAGCTCACCGATCATTATGACCCCCGCCGCAAGGAGCTCAGTTTATCTCCTGGCATTTACCAGGGCAGATCTGTGGCCTCACTGGCCATCGCGGCCCATGAGCTGGGACACGCCGAGCAAGACAACGAAGGCTACCTTCCCCTGCGTTTTCGATCCATGCTCGTCCCAGCAGTTAACATCGGATCAACCCTGGGGTGGATCCTGATCATGGTCGGCCTTGTTTTAAATATTCTTAATATTGCCTGGTTGGGAGTACTTGCCTTCTCCGGAGGAACGTTTTTTGCCCTGGCAACCCTGCCTGTGGAATTAAATGCCTCTGCGCGGGCCAAGGATCTGCTTCAGAAGAGCGGGATCATCCAGTCAGCGGAGGAGGCTAGCGGAGTCAACAGTGTTTT
This sequence comes from uncultured Chloroflexia bacterium, assembly GCA_963751575.1. Lineage (GTDB taxonomy): Bacteria > Chloroflexota > Anaerolineae > Anaerolineales > UBA11858 > B10-G9. The sequence goes on from CAVVUX010000003.1 coordinate 188,073, forward strand.
AAACGCCGCTGCCTTAACCTATGTCGCCGCACTGTTCACATCAGTAATGCAGCTTTTATACTGGATCTCAATCGTCTCTGGTGGCCGGGGTAGACGCCGCTGAAATTATTCCTCACCTTGATCGACAAATCTAGTGTCGGACTTTTTTTCCCTTGCTCCGTCAATCTTTCCTTCCAACCAACCTGCTTTCACTGATTTGGTCTGATCGAAGTCAGGAATATATGGTTTGATATCAAGCAGTGGTGTTCCATCCAGCATATCAACATTCTCAATTTCCAGGACATTTGAATTGACCTTAATTAATCGAACTACTGATAGACCAATCGCATTTGGGCGCTGGGGAGCCCTTGTCGCAAAGATCCCATGAGGTTCACTGTCCAGAAATGGTTCGACCACCAGGGCAGGATCTGAAGACCGGTGAAAATGATAGATCAAGATCAAATGCGAAAATCCTTCCAGGTCCTGTAATCCTTCCTCAAATTCCGGATCCAGGATCAATTTTCCCCTTACACCTGCTGCTCCAGAAGGTTGAATGGGCATTCCCGAGATTTCCTTAAAAGGACTTTGGATTACACCAATCGGATAGTATTGGATGGGATTACTGGGCATATCATAACCTCCAGGTCAATTAATCTGTTGAGTGACCAACCTGACCCCTGCTTTGTGAAGCTGCCGGAAAGTACCTCCCTGTTCCAGGGCAGCCAAGACTGCCGGGATATTCTCGACAATTGCTCCAGCTAACAGGTTCACTCCATAATCTCCCAGGATGGGGCTGAGCGGTGTAGAGGGTCCAAGGATCAGGATATAGGCATCTTTCTGGCAGAGTTCCAGTATGCCGGGAAGAGTTTGATTGATAAATGACATTCCTGTGATAGCAACCAGATCTGCCCGGGGTAGAATATCAGGAGCTGCGCTGGCTGGGAGATCCTGACCAACTGGATTTTGATCCAGAACCTGCAGGGTTCCTAATTGATCTCTCAAATTATCAACAAAGGGAAAATGACCGATCAAGACCGCGTTCTTACCCCTGCCGTGCTCCAGGATTGCGGATTCGGCGTTCTGATCGATCCAGCTGTCCCGGGTTTGGGGCAATAGAGCATTAATTGCGGCACAACCAATGCTCCGCCTGAGCGGTATATCTGATGTTATCCAGCCTGCCAGTTCAAAGGCGGTGAAATCTTCCAGGTGGCCGGGTGTCAGAATGTCCGGCTGATCTTGGTGGTTATGTTCTTCTGCCAGAGTGGTCGCCAATCCACAGCGGATAATCCCATTTTTATTGATCACAACCGCAGTCCAGTTGATACCGATCCTGACTTTTATGACCTGGGCGTTGGAAAGACTGGCTAGGATCTTAGAATACATTTTTTCCTTGATATTGCTCTCCCTGATCGCGTTTTTTTCATTATAATACTACCCATTGACTGGGGGGAGCTTCGGCAGGCAAAATCCAACCTAAAAATGACTTGGAACCAGAAAAGTTTATCATCCAGAGTCAAGCAAAGGAGTTTGACCAAACCTATCACGCACGGTATAATGTTTCGTCGGTAGTTGAGAATGAAGTTTGAAGGAGCAATTAGAAGATGCCAAAACGGACATACCAACCGAAAATCAGACGCCGGGCCCGGGTCCACGGGTTCCGTGCCCGTATGAAATCAAAAGGTGGACAAGACGTGTTAAAGAGGCGCCGCTTGAAGGGCCGCTATCAGCTTGCTCATACCAAGAACAACCACGTCAAGAATACTAACTGGAACAGTTAACCTGAGATTTACCAGGTTCAAGTGGAACGGAGATTTCGTCTAACAAATTCGAGTGAGATCAATCGGGTGCGGCGATCTGGAAAGTCATTTGCCCATCCACTTCTGGTACTGGTTCTGGATGATAGGGGAAAAACCACATCCAGGTTCGCAGTAACAGCAGGTACTTCGATCGGCAATGCCGTCCACAGAAATCGAGCCAAACGATTAATCAGATCAGCTCTCAGTGAATTTCTCGGAAATATTGAATCTGGTTATCAAGGAGTGCTGATTGCCCGCAAGCCTTTGGTTCACTCAAATCACAGGGAAGCAAGAGAAGCAATTAGTTCTCTTCTGAATCAAGCAGGGGTCATTAATAAAACAGATGGATAGTCAGTTTAATGCAGAACACAAAAGTCACCAGCATTCATCTCAGGATCCGGCATTAAAAGATCTAAATTTGAATATATGGACAGTACTGCGATTCCCTGTTCTGGCGCTGATTGTCCTTTATCAGAAAACACTTTCCAAAGCTTTACCTGATAATACTTGCCGCTATTATCCCAGCTGTTCACATTACGCCTATCAGGCGATTTATAAATATGGTCTCCTCCGGGGAGGGTTTATGGGAACATGGCGTGTTTTGCGCTGCAACCCTTTCTCCCAGGGGGGTTATGACCCGGTTCAATAATCTAATTCAAAGATCAATACTATGAAAATAAATAAAAAATATATCCTGATCGTTCTATTAGCTGCCATGGCCCTCACCCTGGGCGCTTGTACCGGCAGGCGGGTCAATGCTACTGGCTGGTCCGGCATTACTGCTGTTGAAGATACTGTGTACTTCTCCTATGGACCTCATGCATACGCCTTAAATCTCGCGAACGGGGCTATGAAGTGGCAATTTCCAAAAGAGCCTGTCAATGGCGAAGATTATTACGCTGCTCCTGTCTTTGCTGATGAAGGTCAACAGCTGATCGTTGCCGGCTACAACAGCAATGTTTACAGCCTCGATCCTATCAATGGCCTGGAGAATTGGTCATTCACCGGTGCAGATAACCGCATCATCAACGCTCCCCTGGCAACCAAGACCGGCATATTTGTAGCCTCATCAGATAATTCGATCTATGCGCTGGACTTTGACGGTTTGCTATCCTGGAAATTCACCAGCGATGAACCGCTCTGGGCATCACCAGTCTGGTCAGAAAACTGCAATTGTATCTATCAGACATCGATGGATCGTTTTCTCTATGCTCTTGACCCTGAAAACGGAAAACTGCTCTGGAAATCAGAAGACCTTGGTGGACCTATCGTCAGCAGGCCAACCGTGTCAGAATCCGGTTTGATCATTCTCAGCACCTTGACCAATGAAGTTATTGCCATTAACGAGGAAAGTCACAAGATTGTCTGGCGTTATCTGACCTCAGATTGGGCCTGGGCGACCCCGGTCATTGATGGAGAACAAGTTTATGTCAGCGATATCTCCGGTACATTCTATGCTTTAGAATTGGAATCCGGCAATATCATCTGGCAGATTCAACCGGGGGGAGGAATCTTCTCTGCTGCACTTGTCAAGGATGATGGTATATATTTTTCAACAGATGCCAGCAGCCTGGTAGTCGTTAATCGCGATGGAGTGATCCAGCGCAATACGCCGGTAGACGGAAAACTCTACGCCAGCCCTGCCACGGGAGATGGAAAATTGCTCCTGGCGCCATCAGAAGCAGAATTTTTCCTGGTAGCCCAAAATGAAAACGGTGTTCAGGTCTGGGGCTTCCCTCCACCAAATTAGGAATATTATTTCAGTCTCAATCTAAGACAAACAGGAAGATACTATGTGGGATGCTTTTATCACCTTAATGATTAATAGTTTGCTTTTCATCTACAACCTGATCGGTCAGAACTTTGGTTGGGCAATTATCATTTTTACCGTAGTGGTGAGATTGGTAACCTATCCGCTGACTGCCAAGCAGATGCAAAGCAGTAAAGCTATGCAGGACCTGCAAGGGTCAAAAAAGTGGAATGATATCCAGAAGAAATATAAAGATGACAAAGAGACCCTAGCCCAGAAACAAATGGAAATTTACAAGGAAATGGGCATCAGTCCCTTTGGTTCCTGCCTTCCGCTGCTGATCCAATTTCCGATCATCATCGGGCTTTACCAGGCAATTATCCGCGCCTTGGCTGTAACTCCCATTCAGCTGGTGAATCTATCCAAAAACATCAATGATGCGACTAACATCATCCCGATCCACAGCAAATTCTGGTGGATGGAACTCAGTGAACCTGAAAGACTGCCGATCTTAGGTGTCGCGGTTCCTGTCCTGGCGATCCTGGTAGTGATTACATCGTATATTCAAACCAAGATGGTAACGCCACCCCCCAGCGGAGCAGATCCAGGCCAGGGTGCTCAAATGACCCAGGCCATGAGCCTGTACATGCCTTTTTTCATGGGCTACCTGGCATTAACTTTTGCATCAGGGCTGGCTCTGTACTTTATTGCTACCAACCTGGCAACAATCGCTCAATACGTGATTACGGGCCAGGCGAATTTCAAGAATATACTTCCCTCAATTCCAGGACTGACTCGAAAATAGTCCGTGGAAGGTGAGGTTTAAGAGAGGGCATATGAATAACAATCGAGCAACCCTTGAGGTTATCGCAAAAACTGTCGAAGAAGCCATTGAAAATGGCTTGGCAGATCTGGGTTTATCCCGGGAGGAAGTAGATATCACAGTGCTTGACGAAGGCGGTCAGGGTTTGCTTGGTATCGGCTCCCGCCAGGCCCGGGTGCGCATTTCAGTCCTTGGGGAGGAAGATGAAGGTCGCAGTGAGCCAGGCGAAACCAGCGAATCAACAAGTCCAAGGAAAAGAACGATTGATCCTGAAAAAGATGAGACATTGAATCTGACCGAGGAAATTGTTTCCGAATTACTCGAAAAAATGAATATGGTGGCCAATGTCGAAGCCAGGTACGGCGAAGAAAGCGCGAAACTGCCTTTTCGCCCGATCCTAGTCGATATAACAGGCCAAGACCTCAGCATACTTATCGGCCGCAGAGCGAAAACCCTGAATGCTCTGCAGTACATCACCCGCTTGATCCTGGGCAAAGAACTCGAACATGGTGTTCCGCTCAGCATAGATGTCGAAGGCTACCGGGGCCGGCGCGAACTGCAGGTTAGACAGTTAGCCCAACGGGTTGCCGACCAGGTTGCTGATACCAAACGCGAACAGGCCCTTGAACCCATGCCGCCCAATGAACGGCGGTTTGCCCATATCGAACTTCAGGATAATAAATCCGTCTACACCGAAAGCGTCGGGCAAGATCCAAACCGAAAAGTAATCATTTACCCTGTTGAATAGCAACCTTCACTCCAAACTTAGAAAACTGGCAGCGCATGACATCACTGCCAGTTTTTTTTCGCCATCTACCCTATCAGTTATAATTCAGCCATGGAAAAACAGCCCCTCAGCACTCCCCCGGATTATTTGATCATGGGACATATTACCCGGGACTTGCTCGATCCTGGATCCAGGCTGGGTGGTACTGCTATCTACAGCTCCATTCTGGCTCAGCGGATGGGAATGAAAGTTGGCCTGTTCACCAGCTGTGAGAGGGAGCTGGACCTTGATTGTTTAGACGGTATTGAAATAATTATTCAGGATTCAACAAAAACAACAACATTTAATAATAAGTATTCTGTTCAGGGTAGAGAACAACACCTGCTCGACCGCGCCCCAGATCTGGATCTGGAGCAGCTTCCTCCACTCTGGAGGAATGCCCGAGTGATCCACTTGGCACCAATCGCCGGGGAGCTCAACCTTGCCTGCGGAGCTTTGTTTCCTAACCAGGTGGTTTATTATTCGCTCCAGGGCTGGCTGCGAAAGTGGGACCAGGACTGTCTCATCAAACCCGTTTCCCTGCCGGAGATCAGCCTCGATCACTCCCATCCGGCTGGTGCTTTTTTAAGCCTGGAAGATCTGGGAAATGAACGAACAGAGCTGGATAGATTATCGAAGCTCTTTCCCCTTCTAATTCTGACATTGGGAGATGGAGGTGCTGAGATCTATCATGAGCAGATCATGAGCCCAGTCTCAGCCCCAGCAAAAACCGAACTGGATCCGACAGGTTCAGGGGATATTTTTGCTGCAGCGTTTATAATTGAAAAGGAAATCCGGGGTAAGTCGATCAATGAATCAGCCCGGATCGCGACTGCCCTGGCTGCGAGATCTGTTACCAGGCCAGGCATCGATGGAATACCAACTATCAAAGAGATCGAGGATCTAGAAAAGGTTCACTAAGCGTATGGGACTGATTTACACAATTGCCAATCAAAAGGGCGGCGTAGGTAAAACCACAACTACGGTCAATCTAGGAGCATTCCTGGCACATTTTGGAATGAATGTTTTGTTGGTCGATGTCGACCCGCAATCCAATGCAACCTCATCCCTCGGAATCGATAAAAACACAGTGAAGGGAGGTACCTACCAGGCCCTGCTGGAAGAGGACAACATTCAAGACTTTATCCTGCACAACCCGAAACTAAATCTTTCGATATTACCTGCTTCACCGGATCTGGCGGGTGCAGAAGTCGAGCTGGTAAATGAAGTCGGAAGAGAGAACTTACTAAAAAGGAAGCTGCTCCCCCTTGCCAAACTTTATGATTATATTTTGATCGATTGTCCACCTTCCCTGGGGATGCTGACGTTGAATGGCCTGGTTGCCGCAGTGGATGGCGTTCTGATCCCTGTCCAGTGCGAGTATCTGGCGATGGAAGGCCTGGGAGATTTTAATCACAACCATTGAGAGGGTCCGGAGAGTAATCTCACCTGATCTGAGGATCCGCGGTGTGATCCTGACCATGTTTGACACCAGGACCAATCTGGCAAATGATGTCGTTCAGGAAGTCAAAAAATACTTTGACGAGAAAGTCTTTGAGACAATCGTGCCCCGCAGTATCCGTCTGGCAGAAGCTCCATCCTATGGCATACCCATCTCGCTTTATTCTCCGAGCTCAATCGGTGCCATCGCTTATCTGGAATTAGCCAAAGAACTACTGCTGGGAGATGGTCACGAAATACCTGCGGTATAATTGACCATATTTTAGAATATAACAATTACCTCTTAGGAAGAACAAACTGTTATGGCAGCCAAACGACCCGGCCTTGGAAGAGGCCTTGACGCTCTAATTCCAACTCATCCTGAAAAAGAGATCCTGTCCGAATTTGGTGGCGTGCTTGAAGTACCGCTCGATCTGATATCCGCCAACCCCCACCAACCCCGCAAAGGATTTGATGAGACCAAACTATCTGAACTGGCTGATTCAATCAAAGAACATGGTATTATCCAACCTTTGGTATTATCCGCCCAGGAAAGTGCAGCAGACCAAAAATACTCCCTGATAGCTGGTGAACGCCGATTGAGAGCAGCCAAATTGGCGGGTTTAAAAACAGTCCCGGCCATCCTCAGGGAAGCTAACAGCGAAAATCACCTGATCGTGGCCTTAATTGAAAATGTCCAGCGAGCTGACCTTAATCCGCTCGAAACCGCCACAGCTTACCAGAGCCTGGCAGTCGAGTTTGGCATCTCCCATGAGGAAATCGGCAAAAGGGTTGGGAAAAGCAGGACTTCAGTTACAAATATTCTCAGATTGTTAGACCTGCCAGATGTCGTCCAGCAAGCTCTTCGAAAAAACCAGATCAGCATGGGCCATGCCCGAACATTGCTGGCCCTGAGCACGATCAAAGCCCAGAGCGCCGCTCTTCAGACTATATTGACCCAGGACCTGAATGTCCGCCAAACAGAAGCCCTGGTGACAAAATTGAAGGGCAACAGACAACCCAAGCCTGTCAAGAAAAACAAGAAATCCCCAGAGGTTAAATCATTGGAAGATGATTTGCAGTCAGCCCTGGGAACAAAAGTCAGGTTGACCAGATCAAGCAAAGGCTCTGGAACCATTACAGTACATTATTATACTGACGAAGAATTAAATTCCCTGGTAGACCGTTTCCTGAAAGATTAACTCGCCGTTCATTTCAAAACATGTCAACCCTGACCCTGTCAAACGCCCGGATTTATACCATGGATTCCCGGAATCCCTTTGCCTGGGGTTTGGCTGTCAAAGATGGCAGGATCACGCATGTCTTTAATGAAGATCAAGCCACTGCCCTGCCAGCGACAGATCAGACCATCAACCTGGGGGGACGGATCCTTCTGCCGGGCTTAATCGATGCTCATTTGCACCTCCAAAAATACGCTGAGACCCTGGAAAGATTAGACTGCGAAACAGCGACCCGTCAGGAATGCCTGGCAAAGGTAGCCCAGCGGGCAGCCAGTACCCCACCCGGTGAGTGGATCCTGGGGCACGGCTGGAACCACAACACCTGGCCGGATGGCTACGGAAGCGCCCAGGATCTAGATCTAATCGCGCCGGATCATCCGGTATATCTGACCGGAAAATCCCTCCATGTCAGCTGGGCAAACAGCCTCGCCTTTGATCTGGCAGGTATCAAGGATGGCTCACCTGACCCTCCCGGGGGAAAGATCCAGCGTAGTAAAGATGGAAATCCAACAGGGATCCTATTTGAAGAGGCAGTCAAACTAATTGAAAATGTCATCCCAAAACCTGGCGTTGCTCAAGTCGCCCAATCCATCCAGAAAGCCCAGGAAAATCTCTGGCGAATGGGTCTAACTGGCGTGCATGATTTTGATCGTGAAATGTGCATCCTTGCCCTCCAGCTTCTCGAGAAATCCGGCCAGTTGGGATTGCGAATCAACAAGACTATTCCCAAAGAATTCCTTAGCAAAGCGATCGAACTTGGCTATCAGACAGGTTTGGGATCTGATTGGCTCTGGTTCGGTGGAGTTAAGGACTTCGCGGATGGAGCCCTGGGCCCTAATACAGCAGCCATGCTGGCTGCTTACGAAGGGACTGACCAAAAAGGCATGCTGCTGATGGATGAAGAAGACCTAGTCGGTCTTGGAATGATGGCGGCAGCAGGCAGATTGGCTCTTTCAATCCATGCCATTGGAGATCTGGCCAATCGGACGGTGATCGATGCTATTGAACAATTAAGAGTGCACGAGAGAGAACTGAAGATCGATCCTTTGCCCCACCGCATCGAACATGTCCAGCTGATCGATCCGGCAGATATTGGACGCCTGGCAGAGTTAAACATCACCGCATCCATGCAGCCGATCCATGCGACCTCAGATATGAAAATGGCTGATAAGTTTTGGGGAGACCGGTCTGCCTTTTCCTACGCACCCAGGCTTTTCCTGGATAGTGGTGCCCGGGTGATCTTCGGAAGTGATGCGCCGGTGGAAAGCCCCAACCCCTGGCTGGGAATCCACGCAGCTGTCACCCGCCAACGAGCTGATGGCACCCCGGGGTTGGACGGCTGGCACCCCACGGGGCGGGTATCAGTCTCTGAAGCGATCAAAGGCTTCACACTGGAACCCGCAAAGGCGGCTGGCAGAGGGGATCAGCAGGGAAAACTGGCTCCGGGATATTGGGCTGATTGCATTGTTCTCGAAAAGGATCCCTTTGAGTGTCATCCTGCTGAACTTCTCGAGATCCAGCCCTCTGGCACGATGATCAACGGCAGCTGGGTCTATCGGAATTTCTAAAAACAGCTGCTTAAAAAGTTGGTCAGGTGGAGGTAAACAAGGTGTCAATCAACTTGATATCCTTCAACCTGAAACCAATAAACACCCCCCATTCAATAAACTAGAGAATATCGCCCACAACTACAGGTGTTTAATGAACACCCGCCTCCGTTTATGCTGCCGGGCGTCAAAATACTTCCACTGCTCCCAAACTTTGAAGTTTGTTTCCAGCTGGGGATTGGCATGCACAGTCCTAACCCCATATTTTTTACAGGCATTAAACAGGCTGACCATCATGATTGCGTTTACTCCCCTTCCCTGAAGTTCTGGTACGACAGCTCCCAGATAGGTGTCAATCCGGTCAAATTTTCTCATCGCCGACAGTAAATGGACAAAACCAAAGGGGAATAATTTGCCGCGAGCTTTTTGGATAGCGCGGGAAAGGGAAGGCATGGCGATCGTGAACGCGACCATCCGGCCATTTTCATCCAGGACAACCGGGATTAAATCTGGAATCACGAACCCGAAATACTGGTCGACATAAGCGACCCGCTGTTGATCTGTTAGATGCACGACACCATAGAGATGGCTGTAAGTTTTATTGATAACCTCGAATAACTCCGGGGCATATTTCAGCAATTCCTTTTTATTCTTGGCTTCAACAAGGCTCAGTTTGTAGCGGCGGAGGGAGAGCTCCGCAACCCGGATGATTTTTTCGTCAAGCTCATCCGGCAGGGTAACCAGATGTTCATACCAGTCCACATCCTTGTCATATCCCAGCCTCTCCATATGCTCGGCATAATAAGGAGGATCATGCCTGGTAGCCAGGGTCGCCAACTCGTCAAACCCCTCAACCAGCATGCCTTCCCGATCCAGGTCTGTAAAACCGAGGGGACCATGGACAGCTTCCAAATTCAGCTCTCTGGCCCAGCTCTCAACAGCATTGAATAAAGCGTCAGACACCTCAGGATCATCAATGAAATCGATCCAGCCAAACCTTAAATAGCGCTGATTCCAGGTCTCAATATGAAGTTTGTTGTAGATCGCCGCTACCCGGCCAACAACTTTTCCATCCTGATATGCCAGCAGATATCGGGCCTGGCAGTGATCAAAGGCAGCATTCTTGTCTTTACGCAGCGTGTTCATTTCGTCAAAATCAAGGGCCGGAACCCAATTTGGATCACCCTGCTTAATTGAATGAGGAAAACGGATGAAGGTGCGCAATTCCGCCGGTGTGGATATTTCTTTGATCGCTACAGCCATAAGGTTTTCCTTTATGAGTGGGCTTTTTGCATAATATCATGATTATAGACCAGGCCTGAGGAAGCATCAACCCACGAGGCTTCGGATCAGGGTGGAGATGATTGATCTAACCAGTTAAACCAAAAAACAGCCAAAAGGATATAAAATAAAATCATCCAAACCTAACTCATGATCATAATCATTACAGCAGCAGATCACAGAATCAAACTAATCTGGAGGTTTATCTGGAGGAATCATATTTAAATAAGAAAATTCTCGCTAAGATCCAGCTTTATTGGCCTGATCAGAAATCCGGGAATATTCTAACTATTCTAAATAACTACGGGACAGAAACCTACCACAAGGAGCAATCCAGGGTCCAGCTGGCTGTCATTAAACTGAGCAATGGGGAGTTGGACCGTCTGGAACATTTTATCGAGGCTGCCAGGATAGACTACCGTGACGTCCTGGCCTGGGCAGAATATCCAGAAGAGATGGCAATTGGCTACTCTGCCAAAAGCCAGCTTCCGCCAGAAGAAGTCAGGCAGCTCAAGCTTCGGGACCGGGAACAATTCCTGTCCTGGCTGGACGAGGAAACCTAATGACATACTCCAGGCAGCATCCCTGGGAAAAAATCTATGCCCAAGATGGGCGGGTTTTCACCGATCTGCTGCCGGCTTTCCATGCCGCTGTGGATACATTTTCAAAAAGTGGGTGTCAGAAGATCCTTGATCTGGGCTGCGGCAATGGAAGGCACACGGTGGGATTTGCCCGGGCTGGTTTCCAAACCACCGGCCTGGATATTTCTGACACCGGTTTATCGATCACCCGGGATTGGCTGCTAGAAGCTGGAGTATCCGCAAATTTGCTTCGGGGAGATACCCGTCATATCCTGCCATTATCTGGAAACAGCTTCGAGGGATTATTTTCAACCCAGGTGATCCACCATGCCCTGCTGGAAGAAATCCAGCTGACAATCAGGGAGATCTGGCGCGTGATCAGCCCCGGCGGTCTGGCTTTCATCTCTGTTGCCGGCAGAACCCACTCTGATACTGCTTACGAGGAGATTGAACCCGGAACTTTTTTGCCCCTGGATGGGTCTGAAAAAGGATTGCCGCACCACATTTTCTCTGAAAAGGAACTTCGCCAAGAATTCAATTATTTTGAGATCCTGGAAATCGACTCCCGGGATCACGGCAGGGTGCTCATTATCTGGGTCAGAAAACCCTCCGCGTGAATAACTTCAACCCAAAATAAAATCTTCAAGTTTGCTTCAGAATAAATCCCTGGGACCAGAAAACTGGTATTTGATCCCTTGTTTCCAGTAGGGTTATATACAACAAAAAACCCCTGCCCGATAGCCGGCAGGGGTTTTGTTTATATACAGATTCTGATTAATCAACCCGGTTGTAGATCAGATTATAAGGATTCAAACGTCCGGGCAAACTGCGGTCCATCTTCCTGAGCCTGGAATCACAGGCATCGATGATGGAGGTGAATTTCAAGGTCCCATTTTCCTTGATCACAGCCAAATAAGAACCGGTGTCACCCAGGCAAAGGGCAAAACCGGTGGCATATATCTGGTCGTCTTCTATGGTCAATGTCCAGCTGTCCGTGGAGCCATTTTCCAGGTCAACCAGGGATGTGGCCACGCTCAAGGTTCCATCCGGGAAAATTGTCATCACAAAATTGCCCAGGTCTGCTGCTGCGATCCAGGTTCCGACAATTTGATCGATACTTGACACTGGTGTATCCAGTGACTTTGGCGGTGCCTGGTCAACCGTGATTTCTGGAGTGGTTGTATCCGCAGCTGTTCCCGGAATCTCTGGCGGTGTGGATTCGTTTCCCGAGCAGGCGATCAGGGGGAGGCAAATGATCATAATAAGTACTGGGGCATATTTTTTCAACATAAAAATTCATTCCTCGATCTAGATGAGTTCATATTATATAACCTGATCGAAAAGTAATCAATCTCAGATAACAAAATAGCAAACATAGTCCAATCCCAAGTATACTTTAGTTCCTAAAATATTTATATCAGGTGCTATCAAGGCAGAATAAATGGCAACGAAGCGCTTCATCCGGAGCTTTATCCTTGAAATAGCCAATCAAGCAGGCCAGGATTGTTTTTAGCGGTCTTACCGGGGCCGTGATTAATGCCCCGGATCAGGAGGGCAAGCATAAAAGAACCCGGAAAAGGATATCCATACCAGATCCTCCAGCGCTACCCGTAATTGCGAATTAATCTTATAATCGGGAAATGAGTAAATATCTAAAACTCCTTTCCCGATTATTAATTATGCTGCCATTGATCCTGGCCAGCATTGGGCTTCCAGCTCCTGTTCAGGCCCTGGCCACTGTCCAGTTTTACGACCTGGAAATTGAAAACCATTTCCCTGACCAGCTCATCTTCCGAGCCCGGGTCTCGAGCTCGGGAGCTGAGATCGTGGAAGCTGAATTCGCCTCAACAACAAATAACATCTATTCCCCCCCCAGCTACTATATCGAACCCGTTGAGATAACCTCCGGCGCGGATGTTATCCTCGAATACACTCTCGATACCAGCGATATCACCACACCACCCTTGATGAGCTACTCCTATCGCTGGCAGGTGGAGCTCGCAGATGGTACAAAAATCACCAGCGAAGACTATTCCTATCAATATCTCGACAACCGTTATGAGTGGCAGGTGCTCGAAAATGATCAGGTTGGCGTCTGGTGGCATGACAGACCCAGCTCATTCGGGCAGTCAATTTTCGAGATCTCAACCGAATCCATCAATCTGCAGGAAGCGCTTTTCCTATCCGACCTTGAAAATCAGATCCTGGTTGTGATCAATAACAGCGAGGAGGAGTTTGCCTCCTGGCATCACATCGCCCATGACTGGGTCGGCGGAGAGACCTTCAGCAATTATGGCATTACTGTTCAGATCGTAGACGAGTTCGATAGCGGGACAGCCTGGCTCTATAATGTCATTCCCCATGAGATCTCCCATATTTTCTTCGACCAGGTGACCTACAATCCCACGGTGTCAATTCCGGTCTGGTTCAATGAAGGCCTTGCCCAGTTTAATGAATTAACATCCAATGATTGGGCCCACGAACAAGTCAGATCTGCGGCTTCAGAGGGCAGACTGGTAGCCCTCTCAGCGCTTGAAAATGGTTTCGGGGCCTATGATACCGAGCGGATTTACCTGTCCTATTACGAATCTCTCAGCGCGGTCTCCTATCTGGTTGACACTTATGGTACGGAAGGTTTAAGCGCCCTTTTAGCTGCCTATCGAGAAGGCAATCCGACCAACGAGGCCTTCCAAACTGCACTCGGGGTCAGCGCCACTCAATTCGAACTTGACTGGGCTGATTCGCTTGGAGCGGTGAATTACGTGATATCAACTCCCTGGCCTTCGCCTACATTTCGTCCACCTCCAACTTTCGGGACATCTTCGGGGGGTGCAACACCCCAGCCTGCTGCTGATCAGCGAACAGGGAATCCCCTGATTCCCTGCATGTCAATCATCAGCCTCCTAGGTTTTGGCTTCGCAGGGGTCTGGATCAAAAAATATCAGCATCAGGAGAAATAAATATAAGATATATTCAATTAAGGCAATATTTCTGCTTGGGTTGTTAATAATTATGGGCCAATCAGGAAAAAAGCTATTGGCATTTAAGGTGGAAAGATGAATAAAGAGACCTGGACCGCAGTTGATCAATACTATCTGAACTTGACCACAAAACCCGATCCGAGATTTGAACAGATTTTGAAGAACAATGCCGAGGCGGGGTTGCCCGCTATCAGCATTTCAGCCAGTCATGGCCGTTTTTTTGAAATCCTGATCAGAGCTCTGGGTGTAAAAAGGATCCTGGAAATCGGTACCCTGGGCGGTTTTAGTACCGCCTGGCTGGCCAAAGGCCTGCCATTTGATGGCAAGCTGATCAGCCTTGAAATCAGCCCCGAACATGCCGCGGCAGCAAAAAGGAATCTCTCAGGCTTTGAGTCTGAAGATTTGATCGAGATCCGGGTGGGAGACGCGTTGGTATTATTGGAAGAACTCGAAAACGCAGAGGAAGAACCATTCGATCTGATCTTCATAGACGCAGAAAAGTCTCAGTATCCAGCTTATTTGGAAGCCAGCCTCCAGTTATCTCGACCCGGAACGCTGATAATTGCGGATAACGTCGTCAAACACGGTGAGATAATCAATCCGAAGATAGACACACCCAGCAGGGTTGGCATCACAGAATTCCATAAGAAAGTGGCTGCTGATCCCCGTTTGCAGGCAACGGTCCTGCAAACAGTTGGAGAAAAAGGTTACGACGGGTATAGTTTTATTCTTGTCGATCCAGCCTAGTATTAAAATCCATCCAACCTTGAGCTCAGAGGAGAGCGCCCGCTCATCCAATTTTATTTCAGCAGGAGCTGAAGCTAATGTTTCAGAGTCAGAATTACAGGGCTGAAATCGCAAATACTGGAACTTGTTCAAATCTTAGCCAAACGGCCTCAATGAGTGTCCATTGAATGTGATCAGTTATCCAGGTTTAATAACATTTTCAAGATAGAGGGTAATTCATCAAGAAACTACAAATTCCGTCCGAATAAGAAGATCAGCCATATATTGGAACAAGATTGGATCAAAGCTTCTGATCCCGAAAATAATTCCTGGAGGTATATGAAATGAACATCACATTAAAGCCAATCCTAGTAATGTTTATGCTAGTTTTTATCACCGGATGCAGCTCGTTATCTTCCCTGCCGGCAATACAAAATGGCCAAGAGCCAGAAGAAACAAACTCTACCCTGGGCAGCGATGGGGGAGAAAGCGATGGTCTGGATGAAGAATATGTCCTGGATTCAATTTCTCCTAGCATTGCCTGCAACCAGGATGACATATACATGATCGTCACCTGGGATCATCTCTGGACCTGGAGCCCTGACGGAACAGAAGCGACTGGCAGTTTAGTCGGTCAATCTAAAGGCAATTGCAACTTGCTGTTCTACCCGGATGATAACGGAAATCTAGATAGTGACAGTTGTACCTTTTCATATACTCAGAGCGGCGTAATTCAGGGAGATCCAGGACAGTGCAAGGTAGATGGAGAGGGGTTTGTAGATTTAATCCTATCTGGTACCTGTCAAGATGGAATTATGGAACTTGAATGGATGGAAGTAGGCAATGAACTTCAGGAATCAACCATGATCTGTGATGGAAAAAGCTCCGAGTTTGTAATGTTCTACCCGGCCCAGGCAATTTTTGGGGTTGAAGTTCCTGAAGACGGGTGGGCTTACCAAACCTCCGATGGCACAATTCTACCGTTATTCCGGAATGTATTGATGGAGTGGGACATCCGGCTTGTACCTCAAGGTCAGACTTACTGATCCGAATTATCTGAAGGTAAGCAAAGCAATCCTCTCTTTTGGAGATTGCTCGGTCTAACCTCTTAACTCCCACTCATCAAATTGGAAATCACAGCTGAAAAAACAGGGAAAAAAAAGAAACTTGAAATTGTTTATCATCCTTAAATACTGAAGACAATTGAGATCCTTTTGACCATATAATACTTACTTCAACCTCCGCAGATCCCCTTCCCGGACGGTGATTCCTTCCGCGTCCAATCTTTCCAGGAAAGCCAGCATATATTTTCGGCTGCTGCCGAACATATCCCTGGCCTGGGCCACTGTGATCTGACCCTCCTTTTGGATCTTTTTTGTGACCTGTTCAATCATCATCTGATAGCTCACCGGCCTGAAAACTACTTCCGGAGAGATCTGGATAAGTTCATTTAATGCGATTAGGGCTCCGAAGATCTTCTCACCGACTGCTGCTTTGCAGTCAGCTGTTGAAGGCGGCTGGGTTGGGTTCTTCTCAAATTCGTCGAGCAGGTCCTGGATCAATTTTTCGTCACTGGCTGAGAATTTGATCGCAAATTCCTTCAGCTTGATCACCGGTCCCATTTGTTGGAACGAATCCAACTGGATCAATTGGTCAACAGCTTCCCGAAATACGATCTCTGGCAGTTTGCTTTGGTTCTTGAGCTCTTCCAGCGCCATGCCAACCCTCAGGGGAGCCTCGCTGTGGTAGCTCTCGACTCGCTTTACGAGATCTGCCAGAATTTGCTGCCAGGTGGATTTCAGGAATATGCTCTTTTTTGTTTTTTTTCCGATCTCCAGCACAATCCCATCTTTAATCAGCCGGGTCAACAGCACTTCGGCATCATCCTCTGCCAAGCCAGAAATATCCTTGATTTCCTTCCAGGTAGCGTATTTTGAGGCGGAAATGATCTCGATTAAAACATCCACAGGATCACCACTCGAGATCGATTCCAGGCGATCCAATACACCCTGGTCAAACCGTTTATGCCGGTAGGGTGGAAAAGGATCGATCACCAGGCCGCCTCCCAGCGTTTCTGAAGGAGATGGTCGGCGCAGGATGTAGCGATCACCCCGGACTGCAACAACAGGGTCTTCAACCTCTAGCTGCAGCAGGGCAGTTTCCCCCGGGCTCAATTTTTCAAGGCCCAACAACCTGACCCGGGCCAGGGTTTCGTCCGCCCCCAAGAACAATTTTGCATCCAGATCATGGTAAAGGGGTTTATCGATACTGGGCAGGAAATTAAAATTGACATCCAGCCGTCGGGTTGCTTGATAACTTCCGGGATGAAGGATCACATCTCCCCGCTTGATATCTTTCTTTTCAATCCCGGAAATATTGATCGCAACCCTGTTTCCCGGACCAATTGCATCCATTTCCTGGCTGTGATTTTGTATGCCCCGGATCCTTCCCTTTTTATTACCAGGAAGAACTTCGACTTCATCCCCAACCCGGAATGTGCCATCCAGCAAAGTGCCGGTGACCACTGATCCAAAACCCGGCATCACAAAAACCCGATCCACAAATAATCTCGGCCGCCCCAGATCCAGCCTGGGAGATTTGCCATCCAAAACCGAGCTGAGCGTTTTCAGCAATTCCTCCAGACCCGTTTTCTGCTTTGCTGATACTCGGACTATTGGCATCCCTTTCAGGGCTGTATTAGCTAGAAGTTCGTCAATCTCTACCTCAACCAAATCCAGCCAATCTTCATCCTCAACGAGATCAACTTTGGTAAGTGCGACTAATCCCCGATCTACTTCCAGAAGGTGGAGGATATCCAGATGTTCTCTTGTTTGGGGCATAACTCCCTCGTCGGCGGCGATTACGAGCAGGCAAGCGTCAATGCTGCCGATCCCGGATAGCATATTCTCAATAAAATCCCTGTGGCCCGGCACATCAACAACACTGATCTCCCTGCCATCTGGCAGCTCAAAGCTGTCAAAACCAAGCACAATGCTCATTTCTCGATCGCGCTCTTCTTGAAGACGATCTGGATGAGTGCCTGTGATTGCTTCGATCAGGGTGGATTTTCCATGGTCAACATGACCAGCAGTGCCAATAATATACATATATTTAGGTTCTGGGGGACGAAGTCCAAAAAAGAGACCTCATCATCTATTGATTAGGAATCAGCGAAAACCATCCCTGATTTGCTCAAATTCGCCAGCCCATTCTTTCATCAAGCCTAAAAGACTCTGAAGCTGGTTTTCAGTATACTTTCCGACCTGTCCCAATTGGTCTTCCAGATTCTGTAGGCCATCTTCGAGCAGGGAAATCCTTTCTCCATCATCCTTATTCTGGCGTTCCAATAATTTATTCTGCTCTTTGTGGGCCAGCGTATAATTAGTCCATCGCTTTTGATCATCCGCAGTAAATGTATTCCATTCGATCCGGAATTTTTCATCAGCCAGGCGCTGCATTTCTGTGATCTCTTTTACCCGCCGGTCAAGCAGGGACGAGAGATCTTTGAGCTCATCCTGCATACGCTTGACACCCCTGTGGGTGGAATCCAGTTTGGTCATCTGTTCATCAAGATCCTGGGCTTGCTTTTCAACATTATCAAATCTAGTCAGCCATGTTTTCCAAATATTTTCTCTTTCAGTACTTTGAAGGTTGGCTTCTTCAATAAATGCTTCCTGGACACCCTTTAACTCCCTCCGAATCGATTCGAATTCCTGCACCCGATTAGTGATTTTTTGATAATCGTTATTGACCAGGTCCAACAAACCACGCATCTCATCGACCCGTTTCCGAAGGGCGATCTGTTCTCCCTGCATGTCAGCCACTCGTTTGACTTCTTTTTGCCTTTCAGCTGCAGCTGTTTTTATTTGCCTCTGATATTCTTTATACTCATTCTGGATGTCACTGAAACCGTTTTCAATTTCCCTCAATAAAGAATTAAAACGGCTTTCTTCCTCAATCCTGGTCCTCATTTCCTTTTCAAGGACGGCCACTTTCTTAAAATCCTCAATTTGTTTTTTCTGGCCGGTTTCTACAGCTTGGATCCTGGATCGAAGGTCCTTCTTGGCATCTGATATCCAGGTTTTCATTAGACTTTCCTGATCCTTAAAATCTTTCTTACGGTTCAACCGGAAGTCTGATAAGCTGGATTCGAAATCACCCACTTTGGAGACAGATGTTCGCAACCTGGTGATCTCGCTATCAATCTCCTGATTTTTTTTATTGGTAGCGTTCAGTTTATCTTCCAGTTCCAAGAGGCGGGCTTCAAGCCCAGATATGGTCGTCTTATCTTTCCGCCGTTCATCATCCAGCCATTTTATGCGCTGTTCCAGCTTTTCATTATCCATTGTAATTCTCCTAAAAATGGAATTCAGTCAGGCATTGAGATTATATCTCAAAAATAAATTGCCCGTTCGGCTCTGAAATTTGTCCAAAACTCAAGAGGTTAATAATAAATCTGCTATTGATTGGGTAATTTTTATCAAGATCTGAGGGAAAAATCCCATCAGGACCAAGATCAGATTTAAACCAAGCAGCAAGATCCGGTAAAATGGACTGCTGGCAATTAAAACGCTTTCTTCCCCGGAATGTCTGGTGATCAAACCTAATAATCTCAAACCACCGATCAATAATCCCGAGGACGCTGCCAGATAGGATACTGAAATCCAGAGAGGATAAAATCTCAGACCAGACCCGAGGGCCCAATAAATGGGAAACCCAGCCAGCAGAGGCATTCCAGCCAGACTGAAATATGCGATCACCAAACCTGAGGATGCTACTGGCCACTGCCAGGCACTGCCGGCAGCATTCTCATAATCCAGATCACCGATCACTTCCTTGAGGTTCGTTAGGGATGCTGACCAGACTCCTAAAGCTATAGTCTGGATGATCACCATCGCAAAAAAGATCGGAAAACCCGCCTGGAACAAACTGATAGCGAGCAACGACCGGCCGATCTCTGCCAGGACTAAAGATGATGTTAGACGTCCCAGATGATTTGAAAATATTGCCAGGATTCCGCCTGTCCCTAGCATTAGTATTCCAGCGGCCTGCAATGCCCCCTGAAGGCTAACTCCCTGGGCCAACCATCCTCCCTCAGTGATAAATCTGGTTCCGAACAAAATTACTCCCAGGAAATAGGTATTAAATACAAAGCCGCTCAGAAAGGGATGATTGGATTCCGCTACCATCGGAACCCAGCTGATAAAAGGGAAGATCGCCAGCAAAAACGAGAACCCCAGGCCGAGGATCATCATTGAACGGGTGAGCAGGATCTGATCATCAGAATTGAGGTCTATCCAGCTCGCCAGCCAGGCAGCAAAGAGAATGAACAAGATACCCAAAACCTGGAATATTAGAAAACGCATCACTCCTGGAGTAGGATTTTGTCCGGGTGGCGATAACAAGACCACATAGATCAAAGCCAGAAAAGCAAAGAACAATGCTCCATAGAACAGGGGCTCAACGGCAAAAGCGGTCAGGATCAGGGAAATTCCAGCCATGCCAATCGGAACGGTTTGGAGAGGGATATTTTTAGGTTCCAGGAGCAGGAACCAGAAAGACGCTACAAGAAATAGCAGAACCACGATCAGGCGATCTGGTTCTCCCAACACAAACCTCCTGCCAAAGATCAGCAGCTGATCCGAGATAAAAACATCCCAGAAAAGAAATTTAAATATTTCATTTATCGGTATGCTCAAGGCAGAGAAAGCCAAAGCAACACCAGTCCCGGCACCGACCCATTTCAGATTTTCCGGGCGGTTTGATAAGAAAATCATCAATCCGGAGATCAGCAGCGGCAGCAGGATCCAGATCATCGGGGTGCTCATTAAATTTCCTCCAAACTTGAGGCCATGATGATATATGCGCCTACAAACGCCAACCCGATATTCATGATCGCCAGTAAACCTGTCATGAGAACCGATGCTTCCAGCGTGGCGTAAAGGATTTCAAATCCTGAAATGACCGTTAATAAACCAGTTATGATCCTGATCGGTTCACGTGATAGAGCTAACTGCAGGATACCAAGGCCAAGCAGCCACAATCCACCCAGGATTTGTTGGGGTGTAGCGCCCAGGAACCATCGCAATGCTTCCGGTACCATCGAATAAACGGCAAACCCGATCAGAACTGCCAAGAATGTCTTAAAAAATAACTCTGGAAGACTGGCAGCCAGCAGGAATTCCTGATCTGCATCCAAAATATTTTCATAGGTGAGAAACAAAACTGCTGCCGACATCCAGCCTGCAACCAACTTGACAACAGCGATTTCCATCGGCCAACTGATACTCACCAGGCTGAAAACACCGATATATTGAATAGCCAGCATACCGGTCATCCAGCGCCTGTTTTGAACTAATAATATACTTAACCCACAAATAAATAAGAGCAGTGCCAATAGGGATTGGACTATTCCAGTCATTTCTACTAACCTCCCCCCGGAACGATCAGGCTGATTATCAAAAACGCAATTATCAAAGCCCAGATCAGACCACCATCACCTTCGAATAAACCTGTCAGAACTAAGATGACCTGGTCAATTATCCCGGTGGAGGCCGAATAGGCACCTTTAAATATCCTATCCAACCGGTCTGGAATATTCTCTGGAACCAGTTTTAAGTTCACTGGAAACCGATTGCCGATCAGAACAATTATCACGATCAATAATCCCGGGATCCAGACAGAAATCGGCAGAACATTTAGACTTAGGCTGTCTGCTAATAATGTTGAGCTTACTGCAATAATGAATTGGGAGATAAGTAGAATTGAGGATCCAAGAATTATTGGAATAATGACTGGTTGAAGTGGAAATGCATACCTGAACGATTTCCGGAATTTTTCAGACAGAAAACCCCCGCCTGCCAGTCCATAGGCAGCTGCATACACGTAGCCCGGGAATCCATTCCCAAATACAGCTGCTCCAGTCCAGGCAGGGAAGAACGGGAGTGAAATCACTCCAATACCACCCAGGATCAAGGTCAATCTCGATCCCGGTGAATTTGTATTGTGCCATCTCAATAAGAATCCGGGTAACAGGAATACCATGCTCCAGGCCATCGCTGTCTCCGGTTGGCCAGAAATAGCTGCTCCTGAAATCAGCCCCGCGACGCAGATAATCCAGGCATTAGCTTTTTCCCGAATAAGGAATACACTAACTGCGGCAGCCAGAGTAATTATGGCCGGTATGAATGGGTTGATCATCCCCGAAATCTCTGTTCCGATCAACATCCCTCCCCGGATCATTAACATTAAGCCAATCGATCCAGGCAATGCTTCTAAAAATAATCGCGGCATCAATTCAGGCGAATCCATGTTTTTCAGGTTAAAGAATCCAATCCAGCCAAGTGCTCCCAGAAAACCGGCGCCAACCAGGACAATTCCTGCTCCTGAACTGAGAGAGGAAAAAGTTTCGATCGTATTTAGCTTCTCGCTCCCTATTGTGGCAAACAAAACCAGGTATGGAATTGCCAAGCGGGCGGATATCGCCAGCATTTTGCGCCTGATTGATTCTTTCCTATTTTTACTCACAATGAAATTAATAACCTGGATAATTTCAATGAGGGTCAACATCAGCAGCAAAGTGTAGGGGGAATCCGCTAATAAACCAAGGATACAGCTGCCACCCAGCACTGATAACCAGGCCAATTGCGAGTGAGAATATTCCTGGTTGAGGCTGGCAAAAAACGTTAGCGAGCAGATTGCCAATATGAGAGGACTCGATACACTGTCCAGTGTAAATACTGTTGTGGGGATAAGAGGTGAACCAACATCCCAAGCAAGATTAAGTGTTTGAGCTGGCTTGATTACGAAAACAATCAGAGATCCTATCCAGGCGATACCTGCACAGACCATCAACCAGAATTTATATTTCTGGAGATCGATTTCCAATCGCTTGAAGATCAAGATCAGAATCGGGTTCAGAAAAAATAAAACAACACAGAAGAAAGATATCAGAATCATTTAATCATTCCTGGAAGAGATTAACGTCTGAAGCACCAACAGTTTCTATGAAATTTATGACAGTACTTTCTGTACCGGGCAGGATTAACTCTGGCGCGACTTCAGCCAAAGGGACTAAAACAAAAGATCTTTCAATATTCTTCAGGTAAGCCAGCAGGTTATTGGGAGGCAGGGACGATTGGACGACCAGGACCTGTTTCAGGAATTTGGATTGATCGAGATATCCCCAGGGTTCGGGTTCATAGATCTGGGAGCTGTCCCTGACCAAGATTTCAGGCGGGAGCAAATTTTCAACATCTTCCAGGTTTTTTTTCCGGTCACCCAGCTTGGATCCGAGTGACAGATAGATCAGATCATTTTGATCATTTTCCATTTTTACAACCAGCCCTAGCCAATAATCACCTTAAGGATATCACAACTGCTTTGGTTAGTTTTGTTGTCAGGATGCAAATATCCTGGCAGAGCTATGTTGCCAGCAACCCCGCGGTTTGGTATAATTTTCTCCGCAAAATATATCTGGAGGGGTCGCATAGTCCGGCCTAGTGCGCGCGCTTGGAGAGCGCGTATTCCTCACGGAATCGTGGGTTCGAATCCCACCCCCTCCGCCTGCCATATCGCTCAGTTAAACCTGAGCGATTTTCTTAAACCTCCCCTGCATCACCTCTAATCTAGCTGAATTGGTTTGGTGTATAATAACTTGTCAGAGAGGTAATTGATCTGAATGAAACCCTTCCCTACTAAATTTCACCAGCTTTTGATCATAGGACTTTTGGTTGGTTTTGTAGTTTTTGCGGCATTAAGTTTTCCCGGACAAACCAATGCCAGGCAGAGTGTCTCCGAGCCAACTCCAACCAGCACTGCCCTTCCCAAGAATGGAATTACCAGGAATGTTGGTGAGACGGAAGGTCTGATGTGGGGGGCTGGGATTATCCTTATTATTATCATCAGTGGTGTTATGATCCAACGACTCATCAATCAGCCCGGGGCCGATCAGCAGCACTGACTCACGCTTTCTGCTCCAGAACAACCCGACTAATCAATCCCTGTCCAAGAGGCTAAACTATTGATTGACACGTATAATGGGCTTTGGTATCATGCGATCTAGCTTCGGGTGGGTCCGGCGCGGCAGAGACCATCGAACTGTGTCAGGTCCGAAAGGAAGCAGCACTAAGGTGGACCCCCTGGGTGCCGCCGGCTAGCCTGCCCGAGGCTTTCCTTATTCTCAAGGGAACAACAAGCCTTTCCAGCCAGATATGAATTTTATCGATCAGCTCAAAAGACCGTTAATACAAAGGATCATAGCCGGCCTGATAGCGATTCTAGGGGCTTGCTTTATTCTGCTCAGTCTCGCTAAAACAGTCGTTTTAGTGATCAATGGCGATCCCCAGGAATATCAGACATACGCGCTTACAGTGCGAGGATTCCTGAGGAGCCAGGATCTGCTCCCTGATGAAAATGATCGGATAACGCCTGATTTAGGGTCTATGTTGTGGGGAGACCAGCCAATATTCTGGAATAATTCCAGGCTAATCCAAATAGATGCTGAGGGAGAAGAATTCGAGATCAGATCAGCTGAAAAGGACCCGCGCAATATCCTGCTCGAGGTCGGCCTGCTGCTCTATCCAAAAGACCGTTTGATAGTGAATGGTATTCTGGCTGATGAGAACACGACACTTTCTCCAACCAAAGATCACAAAATCCAGCTCTATCGGGCGACTTTGATAGAACTGCAAACGGAAACAGGGTCTGTGGTTTTTATTACGGATAGGTCAACGCTGGCTGAAGCCCTCGAACAGGAAGGCATCGAGATCTTTGAAGCAGATCAACTTACGCTCCCGCTGGACACTTTTCTAGATGGAACACCGTTAGACATTGAACTGGTCCGGGCCAAACCGGTTATGGTCCATCTAGCAGATCGGACCATTACTATCAGAACGACCTCAAAAACCGTAGGCGGAGCCCTGGCAGGTGCAGGACTGGCTCTCCAAGGATTGGATTACAGCAAACCTGCCGAAAACGAGCCTCTCCCAGAAAATAACCAGATCCAGGTTGTCAGGGTTAAAGAGGAAATTCTCCTCAAACAGGAACAAGTTCAATTTATCAGTGAATATCAGGCAGCCAATGATCTGGATCTGGATCAACTCCAGATCATCACTGGGGGGGAATACGGCATATCTGCCCAGCGCTTGCGGATTACATACGAGAATGGGTCAGAAATATCCAGAGACCTTGAGAAGGAATGGGTTATCAAGGAACCCGAACCTCGTGTGATCGGTTACGGCACCCGGATCAATATTCAAACAGCAGATACACCTGACGGTCAGATCACTTACTGGAGAAAGATCACTGCCTGGGCTACCTCATATAATTCATCCTGTCCGGGTTGCGATAATATCACGTCCAGCGGAACAGTACTTAAGAAAGGAACCATTGCTGTCAGGTTGGCTTGGTACCGATATATGAAATTCGCTCCTGTCTATATTCCGGGCTATGGTTTCGGCAGGATAGAGGATGTTGGTGGAGGTGTGCCCTGGAGCGTGAACTGGGTTGACCTTGGTTACAAACGAGACGAATATGTGCCCTGGAGTGAGAACGTAACTGTCTATTTTCTGGCACCGGCTCCTCCGCCAGAAAACATCATGTATATCCTTTACTAAATATTCTTGAGTTCACAAATCTGCCCTGAACCAAAAATGCTAAGAATAAATAACTATCCAATCAATCAGAGATCGAATACCCGGCCCTCAATCACCCAATCGTAAAATTTCAGATTATCAGCTGCTATCAGACCTTATAGCGCAGCCTGCGAAAATTGGATCACACCCCATTTGCCGTTCACCAGCCATTTCGGATCTTGATTATATATCTGCTGGATCTGATCCAAATCGAGTCCAACAGCCAATTCTGATTTTAATGTCCTCAGGGCAGCCAGGGGTACCGGCAGGAAATTTACCACCTGGTGGAATGGCAGAGTGAAATCCCATTGTCTATCACCCAATAACCGCCTGTAGTTTGCATCGCCCTTACTGATCAACATGCTCGATTTCCTGAAAATATCTGATAAATCCCGGGGGAGATCCCACATTGCCAGGGGTGAATTCCAGAAGAAATCTGCCCTGGCCAGGATCTTGCCCTCACTTATAAATCCTTCTACCCGCCTCCCTAAAGAAACGATGGCTGGAGATGAAGAAGCCAACAAGTATTTAACGGTGTTTTGAAGATCATCTTCAATCACATCGGATACAAATGTCGGGTGTTTTTTCAGGTGGAGAATTATCTCTTTGGTTAAACCAGTTTCCAGCAGAATGATTGCCAGCCCAAGATCACTAACCAGTTCATATCCAGCGTTATCCAGCATGATATCGACACGACTGCATTCATTATTCGGCTTTGTTATTGCCTTGATGATCTGTTTGGTTTGATCCGCAAGTAAATGCTTCTTGAGCAGCTGCTGCGAGGTGTGTTTTGGACTGATTTCGCCATCTGCCGGCCATAAACTCAAATCTGCCTGGTTGCCCCAGAGGGATAAGTATAAACTGTCGCGCAGCACCCGCTCATGTGAGATAGGTTTGCTCAGATTTATTTCAACTGCTTCTGCAAAATGCCTGATATCCTCCAGATTGGAAACCAAACCTTGGGTTTTCTGGTAGCTGAAAGGGTCTTCGCGAGAGGTGAAATAACTGACTGCTTCCATAATTCTGCGATAAAAGTAATGTTCTGCAAAAAACCAGGGAACTTTAAGCCAATTCAGGCCCTGGTAGGGAGCAATATATTTCCGCCAGGCTGCCAGATCAGATCCATCATCATCCTGCAAAAACCGGATATTGCCGTTGATGATCTCAGCCTGAAGCCGGGATATATTTTCCACACCAGCAGGGGTCAATTGATTTTCATCTATCACACGCTGCGCTATTTCCGGCAGCCTTTTCAGGACTGTTGTTTGAGCCCATGAACCGGGATCGGTGCTGGATATCGGAGGGGGAGGATTTCGGGTCATTGTCTAACTTCCAAGGTGCGTTTTGCCTTTCTAAGGAGAAACCGGAGCCTGATAAAATTTGTTGATATAATCCCTGCAGATGATTGCCTCTCCAGAACAACCACGAGTATCAGAAATCCTCAATAAGTTTGGCTTAAAGCCTAATAAGAAGCTTGGTCAAAATTTCCTGACCGATCCATCTATCCTGAAGGAGATCTGTTCGATAGCCAATGTAACCGATCAGGATCTTGTCCTGGAAATTGGGGCAGGATTAGGGCACTTGACCATTGAACTGGCCAAATCTGCCAGACAAGTAATAGCTGTTGAAATTGATCCTAAATTGATCCCACCTTTGAAAGAAGCCCTCTCTGCCCTCACTAATGTTACTATCCTCCAGGGAGATATACTTCAGATCGCTCCCGGAGAGATTATCCAGGAAACTGACTACCTGGTTGTGGCCAACATTCCCTACTATATCACATCACGCATCATCCGTAATTTGCTCGAATCGGAACACAAACCCAGACAGATCATCCTTACAATCCAGCATGAAGTCGCCCAGCGGATCTGCTCCAAGACCGGTAAATTTAGCCTGCTGGCACTCAGTGTACTGATGTATGGTGATCCCACTCTTGAATTGAGGGTCCCTGCTGCTGCCTTTTTTCCAGTCCCGAAAGTAGATTCTGCGGTTATCAAAATCAATCTCCATCCAGAACCATTATTGACAGGTCCTCTCCGCGATCAGTACTTCACTATCATCAAAGCCGGATTCCTGCACAAACGAAAAACCCTCCGAAATTCCCTCTCAAAAGGTTTATCCTGGTCACCTGAAAATGCTGCGGACTTATTGACAACAGCTTCGATTGATCCCCAGCGCAGAGCGGAAACCCTCAGCCTTGAGGAATGGTTTGAACTTACCCTCCAGTATGATAAGATAATCAAAAGTAAATAATTTCACAATAGACAAGGAATTCATCATGAAAGATCCCCGCATCAAGAAACTTGCCAATTTACTGGTCAACTATTCAGTTAATGTCCAGCCAAAGGAATGGGTGCTGATCAACGGCCATATGACTGCTGAACCTCTCGTCAGTGAAGTATTGCGAGCAGTCCTTGAAGCCGGGGGACGGCCCCAGGTTATCATGACTTCAGACGATATAACTGAATATACTCTCAAATACGCCAACGATGATCAGATCAGTTGGATCGCACCAACCATTACCCAGTTGTATGAACAAGTCGACGTGTTGATTGCATTACGGGCATTTGACAATACCAGGCATATGGCAGGTGTTGATTCTAAAAAACTTCAGCTCCAAGCCCAAGCCCGCCAGGTATTGATGAAAACATATATGGAACGGGCAGCATCCGGGGAATTGAAATGGACCCTCACCAATTATCCCTGTTCTGCCTATGCCCAGGATGCGGACATGAGCTTAAGCGAGTATGAGGATTTTGTTTACGGCGCAACATACTGCGACTTAGACGATCCTATTGCTGAATGGCAGCGGATCCATAATGAACAACAAATCGTAGTTGATTGGTTGAACGGAAAGAAAGAGGTTGTCCTCAAAAGTCCCAATGTAGATCTCACATTATCAGTTGAAGGCCGGACCTTTATCAACTCTGATGGAACAAATAATATGCCCAGCGGAGAAGTATTCACCGGTCCGGTGGAAGATTCAGCCAATGGATGGGTAAACTTCACCTATCCAGCTATTGAAAAAGGGAAGGAAGTCACCGGAGTTCACCTGGAATTCAAAGATGGAAAAGTAGTCAAAGCATCTGCAGACAAGAATGAAGAATTCCTGCTCTCAGAACTGGACACTGATGAGGGATCCCGTTTCCTGGGAGAATTTGCAATTGGAACCAATTACGGTATCCAAAAATTCACCAAGAGCATCCTTTATGATGAAAAAATCGGTGGCTCGTTCCACATGGCACTCGGTGCAGGATATCCTGAAACAGGAAGCAAAAACGTCTCCAGCATTCACTGGGATATGATCTGCGATATCCGCGAGGACAGCGAAATAAAAGTGGATGGCGAACTGCTCTACAAAGACGGTAAATTTATGATCTAGTTTGTTCAAGCTAAATTCAGGGACCGGATTCCTGATGGGATCCGGTCCCTGTTATTTAAATGAGATCCTTTTGAACGAATTTCCCGCTTTCTTCAATATACTGCAAGCTCTGGTGTCTGAAATAGGTATTGTATAAGACAGAATAATATCCATCTTTTTTCAGCAGGGATTCATGGCTGCCTTCTTCGATGACCCTGCCTTCTTCCAAAACAACGATCCTGTCTGCTGATTTAACAGTGGAAAGTCGATGCGCAATCAGAATGCTGGTGCTGTCCTGCAAGATCAAATCCAGGGCTTGTTGGATCTGCCGCTCAGTAAAAGGATCAATGCTGGCAGTAGCTTCGTCAAGAATGAATATCGCTGGATTCTGGATCAATACCCGCAGCAGGGCGACCAGCTGGCGTTGACCCATGGATAGCTGCCCTCCCCGCTCTCCAACCTCAGTCTGTAACCCATCTGGCAAAGTCTCCAACCACTCCCCATTCCCAATCTGGTTGGCAAGGCTGGTCATTTCCTCGATCGTACAGTCCCGGCACGCGTAACGAATATTGTCAGCAACTGTACCGGAAAACAAAAATGGTGTCTGGGAGATCATACCGAGCTGTTTGCGGTAGCTAACCAGGTCAAGATCCCTGATATCATAGTCATCCACCAGAATTTTTCCCGCCTGAAACTCATAAAACCTGGCAATCAATTTGGCGATGGAGGATTTTCCAGCGCCTGTATGGCCCACCAGGGCAACGCTTTCTCCGGGTTTTATTGCCAGATCAAAATCTTTAAATATCCATTGGTTATCAGTATATTGAAAGTGCAAACCTTCGATACTGACATTCCCTGATAACCTTCCCGGGTGAGTATTCCCAGTTTGGATAACTACAGGTTCCGCGTCTATCAAAGCGTAGACGCGCTCTGCTGCGGAAAGGCCAACCTGGACCTGGGCCCAAAATGAGGCCAGATTTAGAACCGGGAAGAAAAACCGTTCCAGGCTGACAATAAACAAATACCAGGAGCCAACGGTGACAATGCCCTGGGCAGCATTCATCCCTCCAAAATAGACCATCATAGCAGTACCGACACCACCGATCGCGTTAAGAACCGGGAATACAATCGATAAAACGAATCCTCTCCGGACATTAATGCCATAAGATTCCAGATTGGCCTGATTAAAATCCCCGAATATCTCACTTTCCTGGCGGAAATTTTTTGCCACTGCAATACCACTGACGGTTTCTTTAATCGTCGCATTGACTTTAGCCATAGCCCTCATACCCTCACGAGTGACCGTGCGGGCAATACTCCGGAAACCCCGGGCCAGCAAAAACAAAAATGGTAAGAAAGCCAGGATATAGAGGAACAGGCGGAATTCCAACCTGATTAAGACAACACCGAGAATGAGCGCCTGGATCATCTGCGCTCCCAGATCTGCAATCAGGATGATCAGCTGGCCAAATTCCCGGGTATCGGATGTAATCCTCGAAACGACCCTGCCGGAAGAATATTTATCATAAAAGGACAGATCATGATTGGCAGAGGACTCAAAAGCATCCGTTCTGAGAGTCATCACAACATCAGACACAACCCTGACTGTTAACCTGCGTCTGATCCAATTTCCACCCCAGTTGACCAGGGCAGCCAGCAGCACTAACCCGATCAGGAGCGTGATCATCCGATCATCCTGGTTGACCGTTAACCGGTCAATACTGCTGGAAATTACCAGGGGAAGTGATGCGCTGGATGCGCCGATCAGGATCAGCAAGATCGAGATCCAGATCAACTTAGCCTGATAGCCGGCAAGATACTTAATAATCCGTTTCAACAGATCCCGATCACTGTATTCACGATCATACGCTTCAGTATCTAAATTTGAGAAAAAGCCCATTTATGTGATCCTTATCAGGAACAAGATCAATCCCTGAATAATTTGCTGTAAGCTTGCGAGCCTTTCAATAAGTCATCATGAGTTCCGCTGGCTATGATCTCCCCCTGCCGGATCACCAGAATAAAATCTGCCCAGCGGATCTGGGATAAACGGTGGGTGATTATCAGGGTTGTTCTCCCTTTGGCTGCTTCAAAAATCGCTTTTTGAATTTCATCCTCAGTGGCGCTGTCAATCGAGCTGGTAGAATCATCCAGGATCAGGATCCTGGGATCGGTCAGGAAAGCTCTGGCGAGGGCAAGGCGTTGGCGTTGTCCGCCAGACAAGGTCACTCCTCTTTCACCAAGCATCGTCTGATAGCCATCCTTAAATGAGCTAATGAACTCATGCGCCTGGGCTGATTTTGCAGCTTTCTCGATTTCCTCTTGGGTTGCCCCGGGTTTTCCAAAAGCAATATTTTCTGCGATCGAATCAGAAAAAAGGAAAATATCCTGTTCGATGATCGAGATTTGTTTCCTCAGGTTTGCCAGGTTCCAGTCTCGAAGATCATGGTCATCGATCAAGATCGAACCAGCAGAAACATCAAAAGTCCGATTTATTAGTTTTGCCAGGGTGGTTTTGCCTGATCCTGTCTGTCCAACAAGTGCAACCGTTTGACCGGGATCGATTGCAAAATTAATACCTTTGAGCGATTCCTCCGCATCGGGATAGGCATAAGAAACGTTTCTAAATTGGATCATCCCTTGCATATCTCCCTGAAATCCGGACAGGTTTTGATCCAGCTCAGTTTCCCGATTGATTAATTCCAGCAAACGCCTTGCTCCAGCAAGGCCAAGCGATACCTGGGAATAGGCAAACAGAGACACAAAAGTAGGAAATCCAAGCAACCCCAACAAGCCATAGTAAGCAGCAATATCCCCTACATCAATTAATCCTTGCTGATACAGAATGATCGAGTGGAATAATCCTCCAGCCTGAATGAGGCCCATCACCAGCAAGGGCAGGAAACGAGCTTCCACATCACCCTGATGTATTTCCTTATCCCGGAAATTTCTCGCATTACCAGCAAATATCTCTACCTCACTCGCTTCTTCCGCCATGCCTTTGACAGTCTCAATTCCATCAACAGCTTCTGCTAACCGCGAGTTCAGGTTACCAAATGCGTTTCTGACTGCCCTTGTAATAGGTTGAAGCTCTGACAAATACTGCCATAGAGCCAATATGTATAAAACCAGGAATATCAGGGGGGCGGCGACTAAAGAAGGATGATACTGGGCTGAAAATATTATCGGCATAAATATGAAATTTGCTGATCCAATCACAAGATTCAATCCCGGGCTAAACATGAAGTTTATTTCCCGGACATCATTTGTAGCCCTGGCCATAACATCCCCAACAGGCAGCAAACTGTGATAAGTCATGCTTTTTCCAAGCAGGCTGGTATAGAATTCGTGCCTGATATCCCGTTCCATGCGCTGACCCAGCAATTCAGCGCTAAAATTCCTCCCCAGCTGGAGAATTCCCCGGATAAACTGGGTCACAATGATGATTATGGAAAACCTGAGCAAAGAGTCAGTCCTGGGAGGGGATTCCAGCAATTCATTTAATGCCAGACCGATCATGATAGGGACAACAGAGGCCAGAGCTGCGTTGCCAATCGCCCCGATCAGCATGCTTAATCCCAGGTACCAGTAATGCCAGAAATGAGCTGTCAGCCAGCGCAGGGAGCTTTGCCTACTATTGATAATATTTTGAGGGATTCTATATTCCTCGGCCAATGAAAATTCACTGGTTATTTTATTCACTTCATCCATGATGTTTTCCACGAGCTGTCCCGGTGGTCTCATCAGGGAAAACCAGCTCTTTGACGATTTGAAAGGGGCCAAATGAATCCAGATCAGCTGGATTGATCTTTAGCTGATCTTCTGTTTCCGGATCTACCAGGTAAACCTGACCTGAAAAGCCTAGTAAGACAATCGTTTCCCCTACTTTAGCTGCTTCATCTCGCATAAAACCTGAGAATTCGAGATAATCTTGTTTTGTTTCTGGAAATAGTTTAAACAACCGCTCAAATGTGCTTTGAAATTCTTCTATATAATCTTGTTTGACAGCTTCCAGATTATTGATGATCCAGCACTGTTCCCGGAACTCCCTGTAATATGACAGTCCGGAAAATTGTCCCTTCCTGTTCAGATACGGATAGAATGGAAAAGCCCGGCAGGTAATTGATCGGTAGGATCTCTGACAGCGCTGATATCCAAGGCATTGGATTAAGACCTGTCCACTTTGCAGCCCTTCCTGCAGATCAACTGGCGCCGCTTCATGTCCTTCCTGCCAGACCTGCCATAAATCGGTTGATCCTTGAAGGTAGGACCATTCCTGATCATAGGCAGCAGGGACGAGGATCTGAATATCACAGCACACAGGAACTCCATAATCATTGTAAGGTCCACACTTTTCTCCACAATCGAGATCTGAAATAGGCTTGGAGAAACCCTGATACAGATCCTTAAAAATTGCCCTGGAAGAAAGATCCCTCATCTCAGGTCAGATCCTTTGCCGACAGAGAGAGGCGAATTAGATCGAGGGCCTGTTCCCTCGTTTTTACACTTCCACTGACTTGGGCTTCGCGCAATTCCTCTAACATCTGACCCAGCAGAGGACCGGGATCAAGACTGAATTCAGATTGAAGGTCATGACCAGTTAGAAGAACTGGTGGAACAACCAGCTGGTCGTTCTTCTCCCACCATCCTTCCAATAAGGTCCGTGCTGTATCTACAGAAATAAGCCATTGGTCATCATCGTTTGCGCCTGTCGTTCCCAGCACTTCAGCCAAGCCGAGGAAGATTCCTTCTATGCCAGCAGATCCAGTTTTCCTGAAAAACCTGTATACTTCCAGCGGTGAAACTTCTCCTCCTGAAGCGATAAGGGACAGGAATTTTCCTGCAGCTAGATGACATATTTGGAGCCGGTCAATTTCCTGATTACTGAGTTGAATTCTAGATACTGACTGTTTCACATCCTGGCTAGATATCAGCAGGGCAGCAAGAAATGATAATTGATAGATCGTCCGGCCTGGTACAAGTTCGACATCCAGGTGCGTTTGCAGATCTTTCCGGTACCTGCCCAAGCGATGAACGAACACACCGAGCGACAGATTGGCAGCTTTGTATTGATCGTGTTTACTGGTCAATAGCGACCAAAATACCTCCAGCCAGCGGATAGTCTTCTGCTGGTCTGGAGTTACAACCATCGGAAATAGAAAATTCAGCGTCCCCAGTTGACTTAATGTCATTAAAGCAGCGGACTGCTGCGGTCCAGCCAGGATCTGGAATAATTCATCCCGGATTCTTTCTGGTGAAACTTCCCCAAGTAAATGCTGATGCTGATGGATCTGTTGCAGGGTCTCCGGCTGAATCCGGAGCTGAAACTGGGCTGCCATTCTCACGGCTCTGAGGCAGCGTAAGGGATCATCTAAGATGGAATTCTCTGTAGTGGCTCGGATCACACCATCCTTGAGATCCTGCGCGCCGCCAAACAAGTCCAGGATACTTTCCCCTTCTAGGATATCCATTGCCATTGATGTGATTGTAAAATCCCTAGATCTTAAATCTGATTCAATCGATCCATTCTGGAAAAGCGTAAAATCAACAATCAGTCTCTGCCCATTTTCAGCATGCAATAACACCCGGGCAGCCTTTCTTTCCTGATCCAGAATATAGAAGTCCCCTCCCAGGCGGTCGGCAACTTTTCGGGCATATTCGTAGGTCCTGCCAGGCAGTGCAAAATCAAGATCACGAACAGGCTTGGAAAGTAAAATATCCCGCACAGCTCCCCCAACCAGATAACCGCCAGATGAATTGATCACCTCTACGATTTGGTAATAAAGTGCTGGAAAGATTGATTTTTGAACCATAATTGATTACCGGATCAATTCTGCAGTCTGCTGAGTTTCCAAGATGTTTAAGATAATGCCTGATCCTAAAACAATCCATATTTTCCCAGAAGATGAATGCCCCCTGAGTTTTCAACAACCAGCCCAGATTATTTAGTGATCTGGCGGAGTATATTTATCCTCGTCGACAACACCAATAAAGGGAAGTTCCCTGTAAAATTCGTCCAGATCAAGTCCATAACCAAAGACATATTTATTGGGGATCACAAAACCGACATAGTCCAATGGAACGTCGGTTTCCCGCCTCTCAGCCTTGTCCAGAAGAGTGCAAACTTTGAGCGAGGCAGGATTTCGGGTCGCTAGCAGACCCATCACAGATGATAGGGTATAGCCGCTGTCGACGATATCCTCAATCAGGATCACATTCCTCCCCTGGATATTATCTCTCAAGTCCATCGTCAAGCGCACCTGGCCAGAGGATTCCCGTTCTCCAATTCCATAAGATGAGATGGCCATAAAATCAATTGAATGGGGGACTGATATCACACGCATTAAATCAGTTAGGAACATAACACCACCGCGCAGAATGCATACCAGATGCAAATCCTGTCCCAGGTAATCCTGACTGATTTGATCGCCTAATTCTCTAATTTTTTCCTGGAGTTGTTTTTCAGGGATTAAAACTTCACTCAGAAAATTTTCATATTCTTGCATCATTGTTCCTTCTTTCCCCTCGGCACCTGATGATGGATTCGGCAGCGGGCTTCATACATCTCAGAAGCCCCCACAATGATGATCGGATCGTCATAGTAGGCCGGTTCACCATCCACCAGGCGTTGAGTTCTGGTTGCTTCTTCACCACATACCATACAAATTGCATGCAGTTTATCTACGACTTCTGCCAGAGACAAGAGCATTGGCATCTGGCCAAACGGTACGCCTCTGAAATCCATATCAAGGCCACCAACGATTACCCGGATACCCTTGTCGACCAGGTCCTGGACAACCTGGATGATCTCTTCCTCAAAGAACTGAGCCTCATCGATTGCCACAACTGTCACATCATCAAGAAGAAGTTTGGGAACCTCAGTGATATTTTCAACTGGATAGGCTCGATACTCATTGCCGGCGTGCGAAGTAACTTTTTCGCTGCTGTACCTGATATCAAAACCGGGTTTGAATACCTGGATCTTCTGTTTGGCGATAATCGCCCGGCGCAGTCTGCGCAACAGCTCATCTGTTTTACCGCAAAACATAGGACCAGTGATTACTTCCAGCCTTCCACGATGATGTTTCATCTGTTTCCTTCCTTTTAATTTGGTGGCTGATCAGATAAATAAAAACAGGCAGAGAAACTCTGCCTGTATTTTATCAAAAGTTGTATATCTTGACCTTAAACTGTGATCTCTTCCGCAGCTTCTGGGATTTCAAATCCACCAGCTCGGAGGGATTTTTTCAGATCGATCAGCGATTTTCGGCCAAAACCTTTGAGATCCAGAAGTGTTTGATCTCCGCCTTCCAGCAGGTTAAGCAGATCTTGGACCGTTGTGATTTTTGCTTCGAGAAGAGAGTTTGTCACACGTGTACCAAGGTCAAGGATTTCAACAGAAACATCAGCGTCTGCCTTTTTGGTCTCACGGGTTTCTTTCTCTTTCTGGAAATCTTCATGGACTTTCAATTTCTTGTAGAAACGATCTACCTGACCCTCTGTATCAACAATGCGCTGTTCGCCAGTGAAAAAAGGATGGCAGGCAGAGCAAACATCGGTCCGGACTGTTTCCTGTGTTGATCCCGTTTTCCAGGTGTTTCCGCAAGCACAAACCATCGTGGCTTCGGGGTAATATGTCGGGTGAATTTCTGCTTTCATAATCAAATCCTTATTATTCTTTCAGGTAAGACGTTAACGCGTTTTTTACCACCGCGGAAATCCTGGAAGGAAACATAACCTTCTGCTGTTGCAAACAGGGTATCATCCCCGCCGCGACCCACATTCTCACCGGGATGGATCTTCGTACCGCGCTGACGAACCAGAATATTTCCGGAACATAACTTTTTCTCCGCCAAATTTCTTAACGCCTAATCTTTTGGAATTGCTATCTCGTCCGTTGCGGGTTGAACCGCCACCTGTTTTATGAGCCATCTTTCTCTCCTGATTTTGTCACGATCTTATCTACCCGCAACAAGTGTATACTGCTGACGATGACCTTGTCTCTTGCGGTAGCGCACTTTCGGTTTGTATTTAAAGACCTGATCTTCGGACCTTTGATCTGCCCAGCAACTGTTGTCTCAACCTTGGCTCCCTTAATCAATGGAGTTCCAATGGTAACTTTCTTCTCTGCATCAGCTATGAAGAGGACTTCATCCAGAACTACTTTTTTATCTACTTCCAGGGGAAGTTTATCGACCTGGATGATCTCACCAGGTATAACTTTATACTGCTTCCCACTACATATAACTATTGCGTACTTCATCTCTCGTCCTCCAATCTTCACTTCACCGGCTTTCCCGTGTGTTAAAGCAAGTTCCACAAGTACCCGGGGAAGTTGGGGGTATTAATCCATGCCAAAAGGCTGCAGAAGGACCTATTCCTTCAATGCCGTGCCATTATACCAGAGCTGAGGTGACTGTCAATGAAAAAGGGTCAGCTCCCCTGACCCCTGGCCTGCAGCTTAAAATCACCTGATTATTATTCACTCAGGAGCTGAATCTTGTCACTATCCTCAGCAGAGTTCCTTCCTTATAATAACATCGTTAATATGAACAGGATAACAACGGCTGTTTTCGGTTTGTGATATAAATGTACCGTAGGAAAAACATTTATTGGATAGGTTTTACTCCACAAAGGAGATGTTTGAATGGCAGTTACTGGCTGGATTGTTGTAATGATATGTACTGCAAAGGTTGCAGTTTATGTATTGAAGCCTGTCCCCAGAAAGTTTTACAGTTAGATATGGGTCGGCTCACACCAAAAGGATATCATCCAGCCAAGATGATGGAAGAAACCTGCACCGGCTGCGGAATCTGTGCTGTTGTTTGCCCTGATGCCGCGATCACAGTTTATCGAGAAAAAACCGAGACTAAAGTCCAGGAGGTAATGCCAGTGGCAAAAGAATTATTGAAAGGAAATCACGCTTTTGCAGAAGCAGCCATCCGGGCAGGAGTGGAAGCATTTTACGGGTATCCCATCACTCCTTCAACAGAATTCCTGGAATATATGTCCAGAAGAATGCCTGAATTAGGAAGGGCATTTGTACAAGCAGAAAGTGAAGTTTCTGCCATCAATATGGTTTATGGTGCCGCCTGCACGGGGAAAAGAGTTATGACAGCGTCCTCTAGCCCCGGGGTCAGTTTGATGATGGAAGGCATCTCCTATATTGCCGGAACTGAAGTACCCGCCGTAGTTGTGAATGTCATGCGGGGAGGACCCGGGTTGGGCAATATTGCCCCATCCCAGGGAGATTATTTCCAGATGGTCAAAGGCGGCGGGCACGGAGATTATTTCCCTATCGTTCTCGCTCCTGCCAGTGTCCAGGAAGCGATAGATTACATCAGCCTGGCTTTTGACCTGGCAGAAAAGTATCGTGACAATAGTTCACGTGATTGTCGACGGTAATATGGGACAAATGATGGAGCCTGCAGAACTTCCCCCCATGAAGGACCTTCCCAAAAAAGTTCCGGATTGGGCTGTTTCCGGTGCGAAAAGGCCGCAAACCGAATATCCTAACCTCGATCTATATCGACCCGGAAGAAGAAGAGGTAACCAATCTTCGTCTGCTCAAACGCTGGAAGGAAATTGAAAAGAATGAAGTGGTTTACGATGAAGTCGATGTCGATGATGCAGAAATCCTGGTAATTGGGTTTGGAACCGCTGGCCGGGTGGCATCCTCCGCTGTGCGTGAAGCCAGGGAAGAAGGCATCAAAGCCGGCCTGCTGAGACCGATCACGCTGGCGCCATTTCCTCAAAAGCGCCTGCTGGAATTAACTAAAAGAATTAAGACGGATCTTAGTCGTTGAAATGAATTCAGGAATGATGCTGGACGATATCATGAAATTCGTTCAGGGTAAAGTTCCGATCGAGTTTTATGGTCGGATGGGAGGAGTTACTCCCCTGCCCGATGAAATCCTGGATGAAATCAGACGGGTAGCCGCAAATCAAGACCCGGGTGCAGATGATCCCCGCGATGCTTGGATGGTCCGTTTGGAAGAATTGATAACAGGAGAAAAATAATGGTTGCAACAGCAGAAGTTATCTATCAGCGTCCAGAATCATTTACTGAAGTCCACACTCATTATTGTCCCGGCTGCACCCACGGAGTTGCCCACCGCCTGATCGCTGAAGTGATCGATGAGATGGGTCTGCGAGAAAAGACCATCGGGGTTGCTCCGGTCGGCTGTTCAGTTTTTGCCTATAAATACTTCAACATGGATTTTGTAGAAGCCGCTCACGGGCGCGCTCCTGCCATGGCGACTGGTATCAAACGGGTTCTCCCGGAAAATACTGTTTTCACCTATCAAGGAGATGGCGACCTGGCTTCGATCGGCATGGCTGAGATCATGCACGCTGCTGTCAGGGGCGAAAATATTACTGTGATCTTCATTAATAACGCAATTTACGGCATGACGGGTGGGCAAATGGCCCCGACTACACTGGAAGGAATGAAAACTACTTCCTCACCCCTGGGTCGTGATATCGAAATGACCGGGCATCCGATCCGGATGTCAGAGATCCTGGCGACTCTGGATGGCACTGGTTATGTGGTCAGGCGCAGTCTGCATGACGCAGCCAATATCAGAAAATCAAAAAAAGCGATCCGGCTGGCTTTTGAAGCCCAGGAAAGAGGACTTGGCTTTTCGATGGTCGAATTGCTTTCCACCTGCCCGACCAACTGGAAGATCACTCCCCAGGAATCCCTCGGATTTGTCAAAGAACAAATGATGCCGGTTTTTCCTCTGGGAGATTATCAAAGTCTCTGAAGTTTTGCAATCACTGAAGGTTTAAGGAGCGCACAGGTATGGAAGAAACTCAGTATTATTATTTCCGGATTTGGCGGTCAAGGAACTTTATTCGCAGGCCAGGTGTTGGCTTATGCTTCGATGGATAATGGGCTGGATGTAACCTGGATCCCGTCCTACGGTCCGGAAATGCGCGGCGGCACAGCAAACTGCACAGTGATTGTGTCAGATCAAGCAATCGGATCACCCCTGGTTCGGAATCCTGATGTGGTCCTGGCACTGAATCTGCCCTCAGTGGATAAATATGAAAAATTAGTACCTGATGATGGTGTGCTGATTGCCAATTCCTCTCTGGTTAATAGAGATATCGAGCGCAAATCGATTCGATCCATCATGATCCCTGCCAACGAGATCGCAGAGGAACTAGGACTGCCGCGACTGGCAAACATGGTCATGGTCGGAGCACTGGCAGCCGCCAAACCATTCCTCCCGCTGGATGCGATCAAAAAAGCACTCGAGGATCATCTCCCCGAGCGCCATCAAAAAACCCTGCCGATGAACTTTGCTGCTATGGACAAAGGTTATAAGTTCGCAGAGAAGAATCTGTAACCCTCCAGGGACCGGATCCCTTTAACGGATCAGATAGTCTCTTCTTAACAAAAAAAGCGGTGCTGATCCCAGCACCGCTTTTATCATTCTTCAAGCAAGATCAATCTGCAGCGGGAACAGGTTCCCCGGGAGATGCAGGAGCGCCGCCACCACTGACGTTATAAGCCTGACCCCAGAGATGACCGTTGACCGCCATGGCATAGACCATGGTGAACAGCACACCGATCACACAGGCGATCGTTCCCAGGGAAGCAACCAGGCTGGCAACAATCCCACCAAGCAGCACCATACCATAAGTTCCAAGGTTGTCTTTCACCTGTTTGAAAATCTCACTCAGTTTGAAAGCAGCCCCAACCTCATCAGTAGCTGCATATCTGGCAACAGCCGCAGGCAGTACCAGGTAAGCTGCGATGCTGTATAAAGTTGTTAAACAGCCGAAACAAATCGTCAGCACTGTAAATATGGTGAGCATAGTGTCATTCGCATTTTCAAATAGGAAAGGAATTGATGAACAGGCCTGGATCACAATAACTGGCAGCAAGTATACAAAAGTAATTAAGAACACCAGGAATCCTTTGGTCAGATAACCACCAAAATCACTCCAATCTGGTAGAACTTCTGCATCACCCTTAATGACTCTTTTGGTTACTTCCAGCCCATAACCGATCACTAAGAAGATACCGATGATCGGGATCAATGAAAGCAAACCACCTAGCGCTATTTTCTTTAACCAATCTTCATCTTCAAACACAAAAGTAAATGCCTTACCGAAATCCATTGCCTCTCTCCTTTAATTTTTATTGAATATGATAGATAAATGCCAAATCTAATTGAATAATAACATGATTTTACTGGAAGGGATCCGGTCCCTTTAAGGGACCGGATCCCTTTTCTATAAAAACAAAAAAAGAGCAAAGGGTAAACCAATGCTCTTTTTAATTAGAAATAGCCCTTATTTCCGATGTTTGAGGGCCGATTGAGCAGCCGCAAGTCTGGCCACTGGAACCCGGAAAGGAGAACAGCTGACATAATTTAGTCCGATCCGGTAGCACCAATCAATCGATTCTGGATCACCACCGTGCTCACCGCAGATACCCACTTCAAGATCAACCCTGGTTCCGCGGCCTTTTTTGACAGTCAGATCCATCAGCTGACCCACACCGTGGATGTCGATGGTCTGGAAGGGATTCTTGGGCAGGATGCCGTCTTCAACGTATTTGACCAGGAAGTTGCGCTCAGCATCATCCCGGCTGTAACCGAAGGTGAACTGGGTCAGGTCGTTGGTGCCAAAGGAGAAGAACTCGGCAGTTTCAGCGATCTCATCGCCGTCAGGCCCGCGCGGGGAATCTCGATCATGGTGCCGAATTTGTATTCAAATTCCACACCTTTTTCTTCCATCACGGCTGTGGCGATCTCTTCCAGTTTCGGCTGGATGAAATGCAGTTCGTTGATGTGCCCGGTAAGGGGAATCATCACTTCGGGGTGAGGTTCAAAGCCGCGCAGTTTCACATCTGCCGCTGCTTCAAAGATCGCCCGGACCTGCATGCTGACGATTTCTGGCATCATGACGCTCAAGCGGACGCCTCGCAATCCCATCATGGGGTTGCTTTCATGCAAACCCTGGATATTGACCAGCAGATCTTCTTTTGCCTGATCAACTTTCTTCTGAATGCGGTTGGCAATCACTTCTTCCAGCAGTTCATGCTCATCGGGCATGAACTCATGCAGCGGAGGATCGATCAAGCGGATAATGACTGGCAAACCTGTCATAGCCTCAAAAAGACCATCAAAATCACTGCGCTGGTATGGCAGCAGTTTATCAAGGGCTGCCTGGCGGTCTTCAACTTTCTCAGCCAGGATCATCTTCTGGACGATTGGCAGCCGTTCAGGTTCAAAGAACATGTGCTCAGTCCGGCAAAGTCCAATACCCTGAGCGCCGTAGGATCGGGCCCTGCGGGCATCTTCAGGATAATCAGCATTGGCCCAGACCATCAAACCTCGGGTCGGCCAACCTTCCGGAGCAGTCCGGATATCTTTCGATAGCCGAGATCTCATCCGCCCAGGTCAGGAATTCCATTAACTCGGTCTGTTCTTCAAATGTCGGAGCTATGGATCGGTAACTCTCCCAGGAAAACCTCTCCTGTGGTCCCATCTACAGAAAGATAATCTCCTTCTTTGACAGTAATTCCACCCGCTACCAAGTTCACGCTCCTGCATATTAATCTTGATGCCGGAGGCACCAACAATACAGGGAATACCAAATTGGCGAGCAACGACCGCAGCGTGGGATGTAGCACCACCCTCGCTGGTCAGGATACCCTTAGATGCCAGCATACCGTGAACATCATCAGGTTTGGTGAATGGACGGACCATGATCACATCCTGGCCCTCTTCTTTGGATTTCTGTTCTGCCGTATCAGCATCAAAATAAATCCGGCCCACAGCCGCACCGGGGGAAGCGTTCACCCCGGTGGCAATCAATTTACCTTCCTCATCGGCTTTAGCTTTTTCATCCGGAATCAAATTGGGGTGAAGCAAGGTGTTCACCTGGTCCGGTATCGACGCGTCAGGACGGCTTCTTCCTTACTGATCAAACCTTCTTCAACCATATCCACCGCAATGGTTGAACAGCCGCTTTAGCTGTTCGTTTGCCATCCCGGGTTTGCAGCATCCAGAGTTTTCCGCGTTCAATGGTGAACTCGACATCCTGCATTTCGCGATAATGGGTTTCCAGTTTTTTGGTGATCTCCTGGAATTCTTGATAAGCCTCGGGCAGGTCATTCTTGAGCACGATCGATATTCAACGCATTGCGGATACCTGCGACCACATCTTCACCCTGGGCATTTAAAAGGTACTCTCCCCAGAGTTTGTTTTCGCCGGTGGAAGGATTGCGGGTGAAGGCCACACCGGTTCCTGAGGCTTCTTCCATATTGCCAAACACCATGGTCATCACGTTAACTGCGGTCCCAAGATCATGAGGAATTTCAGCGGCATTGCGGTAATCAATAGCCCGTTTCCCGTTCCAGGAGGCAAATACTGCTTCAGTTGCCAACCGCAGTTGCTCTGCGGGATCCTGCGGGAAATCAAATCCTTTTTCTTTTTTGACGATCTTCTGGAATTCTGCAGTCAACTTCTTCCAATCATCAGCTTCCAATTCTGTATCCAGAGCTACACCTTTTTTCTTTTTATACTCCTCAAGTACATCTTCAAAGGCATCATCGTCAATGCCCAGTACAACCGATCCAAACATCTGAACCAGGCGCCGGTAAGCATCATAAACAAATCTTTCATCGCCCGTCAATGCGACCATACCTTTGGCGGTCTCATCGTTCAGATCCAATGTTCAGAACAGTGTCCATCATACCGGGCATGGATTTCACCGCACCGGAGCGACAGGAAACCAGGAGAGGATTCTTGACATCGCCAAATTTCTTCCCGGTCAGTTCTTCAGTTGCTTTCATGGCAGCCAGTTCCTGCTCCCACATACCTTCAGGGAATTTTTCTCCCCC
This sequence comes from uncultured Chloroflexia bacterium, assembly GCA_963751575.1. Classification (GTDB taxonomy): domain Bacteria; phylum Chloroflexota; class Anaerolineae; order Anaerolineales; family UBA11858; genus B10-G9. Next base: position 231,843 of record CAVVUX010000003.1, read on the forward strand.
GGCAATATAGGCATTACAGGCTTCAGTTGTGACTGTGAATCCCGGGGGAACCGGAATTCCGATCCTGGTCATTTCTGCCAGGTTGGCACCTTTGCCGCCCAATAATCCGCGGACTTTGTCCCAAACTCCGCCGACATGTTTCTCTGCTTCTTCTACTTCTTGAAATGTGTAGACCCATTTCTGGTCTGCCATCATAAACCTCCTGCTACAATTACATGTTTGCATAATAATTCTCTTGGAGGCGATGCCTCCAAGCGTTGTATTTTACCATTTATTTTTCTACAGATATCATAATACACGGTCAATTTGTTATTCTCAAATCAACCATAGTCCCTGCCAGGGATCAATGGACAGATCCAGGCCGGAGCCTGCGATTAGATATTCAGCTCCAGAAATAAGATCCCTCACAGACTGACCTACCTTCCAGCTGCAGTTTATCAGTAGGGATCTGGAAATGCTGACGTGTCATCTCCTGGCATTCATGACAATGAGCAGACTATCTTCGCCATCGATCCTGGCAAAACTATAACCGTTCCTGGAATTATCCACCAGGATCTCCTGATACGTCCCTCTGCGGAGCACGATGTTGAGTCTTTCGGATTGAAATCAGATTCTGAATAAAATTCCGCAGATCCCTGTCCCATTCATTTTCATTCCAGGGAAAGGCTTTCCGGCAATCTGGATCTTTCCCACCTTCCAGGCCGACCTCATCACCATAATATATCGCTGGTGCTCCTGGATAAGCCAGCAAAAATTGATACGCCAGTCTCAGTTTATCTGGCTCGGCCTTCCAGTTCGGTGATGATCCTCCTGGTATCATGCGATCCCAAGGGGATTATACATGGCGAACACATTTTCCCGGGCATAGCGATTGAGCTGACTGTTGATCTTCCCTGCAAAGTCATCGGGAGTAATTAACCCCATCAATAAGCCAATGATCCCATCCCTGACAGGATAATTCATCAATCCGTCAAAGCTCTTTTCGCCCACCCATCTTGGATCACCATCCCAGATCTCACCTACCAGATATGCCTCAGGATTTTCAGATTTAACAGTATATCTGAACTCATCCCAGAAATTTTCATCATCAATCTCATTGGGAACATCCAGCCTCCAACCATCTGCACCCAGTCTGATCCAGTAGCGAGCTACGTCAAAGATATATTTTCTAACCAGAGGATTATCAGTATTGAATTTTGGCAAACTCTTAAAATTCCACCAACCTTTGTAATCATCCGCATCCCCCTGGGAATATGCATCAGGAGGAACTTATTGACAGGTGAAACCAATCCAAATAAGGCGAGTGGCTGGTGATTTTCCAGTACATCATTGAACGCAAAAAAACCTCGCCCACAATGGTTAAAAACCCCATCAATCACAACCCGGATATCTTTTTGATGGGCTGCATGCCAGCAAAGCCAGGAAATCTTCTTCCCGGCCCAATTTGGGATCGATCCGGTAATAATCACTGATATTGTAGCGGTGGTTGGAAGAAGCCTGAAAAATTGGATTTAGATAGATCGCATTTATTCCCAGGTCCAGCAAATAATCAAGTTTGTCGATCACACCCTGGAGGTCGCCTCCTTGAAAATCCCAGATAGTCGGTATATGACCCCCAGGCTTTCAGATTGGGAGGATCATTGGTTGGATCGCCATTTCGGAAACGGTCCGGGAATATCTGATAAAAAACTGCATCCTGCACCCAAGAGGGAACTGTCATAGATGTGCTATTCCTTGAAGATAAGTCAGGGGAAATTTTATCATCAGATTGGAGAAACGGAAGTCTATAAAAGATCAGCCCGCCTGGTCGACACCATCTCTATTTAGAAAATTGAGTTTATATTCTATGGGGCAGGTTTTTTTGCCAACTCATTGAAGAGACCCTGGCAGGACCGAAGTATGATCTCAAATGTCCTCACAAATCCTTCGGGGCCACCGTAATATGGATCCGGGACTTCAAGATCTGCAGCGGTCAGCTTGTCGTACTCACGCAGCAAATGGACCTTTTCTGCCTGTTCTTGATTTTTAGCCAGACTCGAAAGATAGCGCAGATTAGCATGGTCCATAGCAATAATCAGGTCAAATCGGTCTAAGTCATCCCTTCGGAATTGCCTTGCTTGACCAGAATACACATATCCTCTCTGGCTGGCTACCTGCCGCATTCGGGAGTCAGGCTGCTCACCTTCATGGAAAGCAGATGTGCCAGCTGAGTCAAGCTCATACCTTGCTGACACTCCCGCTTTCTGAACCAGATCCCGGAATATATTTTCAGCTAACGGGCTGCGAATAATATTGCCCTGACAGACAAAACAAATCTTCATATGATCTCCATGATTTTTACTATCCTACCACCACCTCTAGAAAGTTGCCTTGCATGAGAAGAAATGACGCTGCTATCTGGATCAATTCACTCCCTAATGGTTATTTTCCAGTCGAACCGGACAGTGCAAACCCTGGTGGGTTTCCCTGTTTACCATAATCGTGTATAATATGATCAAGTTCAGGATCATGCCTGGATGGAAACGGGAGGAGCGATATTATATCAATCCTCCTTTAGAAAAATAACTAGTTTTGATCAAAGGGTCAAAACACACAATCGGACTGTGAATATTGGGATTTTCTCTATCTTATGATCCATTGAAAATTCCTTTGAGGTGAGATCTCAGTCCCAAGACATAGGTCGCCAGAAGCATCTCAAGCGGCCGCGGTATTAATAAATTGGACTACCATCACAAAGTGGTATTGAAGTAAAAAACACATTGGCAATATTGTACGGATACCAAGTGAAAAAACCAACGCTAGGTACTTAAAATCATCATCGTTTAATGTCACTGGTATCTTGGCGTACCACAATGCGAGCAATGTGATCGGGTAGTTAATTGTTACAGCCGTGGCCGAAAATGGCGTCAACACGGCTGTTTTATGTTAACTGTTACGAAAGTCGAACAACAGAAGAAGAATCCTGAGCGGGTTAATATTTATCTTAATGGTGAATTCGCCTTCGGGATTTCCCGCACGATTGCTCCTTGGCTTGAAGAAGGAACTGAAATCAGCCAGCAGCAGATCGATGACCTAAAAAACCGGGACACAATTGAACACGGGTACCAACGTGCCCTAAATTTCCTCAGCTATCGAAGCCGTTCTGAGAAAGAAATCACCCTTAACCTTCAGAAATTCCAGGTATCAGAAGAGCACATTGACCTTGTGTTGGCTAAACTGCGCCAGAACAACCTGGTAAATGATCTTGATTTCGCCAGGGAATGGGTAGAAAACCGGTCCCGATTCAAACCTCGGGGACGCCGGGCTCTCTCTTCTGAATTATTCCAGAAAGGTATCAATTCCGAAATCATCGAAGAAGTCCTCATCGATCTGGATGAAGGTAAATTAGCAATGGATTTTGCCAGGAAAAAAATCTCAAAGATTAATAAACTTGATCGAACAAACTTTCAGAAAAAATTATACGGCTACCTTTCGAGAAGAGGATTTTCATCAGATATCAGCAAGGAAATCGTTTCCACCCTATCGAAAGAGCAGGAACTGCAATCATAGGCATTAAACGAATAATCAATAGTTCACCAATAGTATGACTAAATAAAGGGGCTTTAATATGAACCCAACAACAATTATTATCAGTTTTGTTGCTCTCGCTCTGGGATCAGTGATCGGTTTTTTTGTCAAGAACTTCATGGTCGCACGCGAGACAGATAAAAAACAAACCAAGGCAAGTCAGGTTCTGAATGAGGCTGAAAGAAAAGCCACCGAGCTGATCAAGCAATCCCAGGACCGGGCAATTGAAATCACTCAAACAGCTGAGAAAGATGCCTTGTCTCGCCGGAATGAAATAACCCGGTTTGAGGAACGTCTTCAAGGACGCAGTGATCAGCTTGATAAACGGGCTGAAAAAATTGAAGACCGAGAGCACGCAATCAGTCAGAGGCAAAGCTCTCTGGATAAAAAAGGCAACCAGGTGGAAGAACTCCTCAATAATGTCACCCTGGAACTGGAGCGAGTCAGCCAGCTGACCCAGACGGAAGCCAAGGAGATCCTGCTTGAACAGGTCGAACAGGAAGCCCGGAATGATATGTCCCGCATTGTCAGGGAAATTGAGGCTGAAGCCCAGGAGCAGGGAGAACGCAAAGCCCGCAAATTGATCGCAGATGCGATTCAACGGGTAGCCTCCGATCATGTTGAAGAAGTCACTTCTTCCACGGTCCCATTGCCATCAGATGATATGAAAGGGCGGATCATCGGCCGCAATGGTCGGAATATCAGGGCATTCGAAAAAGCAGCCGGGGTTGACGTTATCGTTGATGACACACCCGAAGCGATCACAATTTCATGTTTTGATTCAGTTCGCCGGGAAGTGGCTAAAAACGCCATGCATAAGCTGATCCTGGATGGCAGAATCCACCCGGCCCATATCGAAAAAATCATTGAAAAAGAACAGGGAGAGATCGATAAAGTAATTGTGGAAGCCGGAGAGCAGGCTGCTTATGATGCTGGTGTGCCCGGTTTGCATTCTGAGATCCTCAAGAAGCTGGGACGGTTAAAATTCCGCACATCCTACGGCCAGAATCAGCTGGCCCATGCTGTGGAATCAGCCCAACTGGCGTCAGTCCTGGCATCAGAAATGGGTGCTGATGTCGAAATTGCCAAAGCCGGCGCTTTACTGCACGACCTGGGCAAAGCGATGGACCATAACGTTGAAGGAACCCACGCCCAGATCGGGGCTGAGTTTGCCGCTCGACATGGCGTTGGACCCAAGATTGTCAATGCCATGGCCTCTCACCATCATGAGGTTGAGCAGGAATCCGTTGAAGCCATCATCGTTGAAGCAGCTGACGCGATATCAGGAGCACGTCCTGGAGCCCGCCGGGAAAGCTTGGAGCAGTACCTCAAACGAGTCCGGGCACTGGAAGACGTGGCCAACTCGTACGATGGTGTCAAAAGCAGCTATGCCCTGCAAGCCGGCCGGGAAGTGCGAATCTTTGTGCGGCCCAACCAGGTTGATGACCTGGCAGCCTCGCGCCTGGCTCGGGATATATCCAAAACAATTGAAGAAACCATGCAGTATCCCGGAAAAATAAAAGTTACCGTGATCCGGGAAACCCGGACAGTGGACTACGCAAAGTAAGACCCTCTGATTTAAAAATAGCTCCTGGATTAGTATTCACTTCCAGGAGCTTTTTTATTATCTTAGCTTAGGGATCCGGTCCCTTTAAGGGACCGGATCCCTATTTAACTACAAAAACGGATTATTTGCTTTTTCAAAGCCAACTGTCGTTTCCGGGCCGTGTCCGGAGTAGATCCTGGTTTCATCAGGCAGAGGCAATACCCACTTCCTGATTGATTCGATCAGGGTTGAGTAGCTGCCGCCCAGCAGATCTGTGCGACCAATCCCCTGATTAAAAATTACATCACCGCTGAAGAGGATTTTTTCCTCCGGGCAATGAAAGATCACATGCCCGGGAGAATGTCCTGGAGCATGATGGATTTCAAATGTATATTGACCTAGGGATAAACTCTCGCCTTCCTGGAATTGATGGTCAGGTTTCGGGGCTGATTTCAGTTTGACTCCAAACATGATCGCCCCACCCTTGACTTTCCAAAGAGGAAGATCCTTGGGATGCATTCCCACATAGAACCCATCCAGCAGATCTAGTTCTTGATAGGCCAAAAAATCAGCCAATCCTCCAAAATGGTCAAAATGGGCATGGGTCAACCAGATAGCCTGAACCTTCCAACCAGCTTTGATGATATCTTCAGCCAAAATACTTCCATCCCAGGCGGGATCGATCACCACCGCCTGATTGGTTTCCGGATCTCCGACAATATAAGTGTTGGTAGCAACCGGTCCTAAAACCTTTGTTATGATTTGAAGCATAGTCTGACTCACCTTGAATGGAAGGTTATTTTTCAATGAATATTATAGCTGAGAACTGTCTAAAATCACTGGAGAGAGATTAGAAGCCATGCTACACTATGATGTAATTGAGAAGCCTTCCATCAGGAGATAAATTAATGCCCAAACACCCTCCAGAACCGTTTCGGATCAAAATGGTAGAACCCATTCAATTGATAGATAAAAACGCCAGGGAAAAAGCCCTGCAACGCTCCGGTTACAATATCTTTGGCTTGAAATCAGATGAAGTATTTATCGATTTGCTGACTGACTCCGGAACAGGTGCCATGAGCCAGGATCAATGGAGCGGCATCATGCTGGGAGATGAGTCATATGCGGGAGCCAGATCCTATCACCGTCTCTCCGCAGCGATGAATGAAATCTTTGGATTTAAACACTTTGTGCCTACACACCAGGGACGGGCTGCTGAAAACATACTCTGTGCTGTGATCCTGCGCGAAGGTCAATCCATTCCATCAAACATGCATTTTGATACCACAGAAGGAAATATCAGGGCTCGGGGAGGCAGACCCGTCAACCTGGTCTGCGAGGACGCATTTTGTTCTGATCCAGATATACCCTTCAAAGGAAATATGGATCTTGAGAAATTGGAGCAATTCATCCGGGACGTCGGTCCTGAAAATATTCCTCTGGGCATGATCACCATTACCAATAATGCTGGTGGAGGCCAACCAGTTTCCCTTGAAAACTTGAGATCAGTCTCAAAGATATATAAGTCGTATCAAATCCCATTTTTCATCGATGCCTGCCGATTTGCAGAAAATTCATATTTTATTAAAATGCGGGAACCAGGCTACGAAAATAAAAGCACCCTTGAAATTGCTAACGAAATCTTCGCCCTCGCGGACGGGGCCACAATGAGCGCCAAAAAAGATGCGATCGTCAACATCGGCGGTTTCCTGGCCGTGAATGATTCTGATCTCTTCGAAAAGATCAAGAGCGAACTAATTCTCCGGGAGGGTTATATCACTTACGGAGGCTTGGCTGGAAGGGACCTGGACGCCATGGCGATTGGATTAAGAGAAGGTTTGCAGGAGGAGTACCTGGCATATCGCCTGGGTCAGACCAGTTACCTGGTGAATAAACTGAAGGATGCTGGAGTACCTGTGATTGAACCGGCCGGTGGACATGCCGTTTATATTGACGCCGGAAAATTACTGCCCCATATCCCCCAGGCTGAATTTCCCGGACAATCCCTGGTGGTAGAAATGTATCGCGAGGGAGCAGTCAGGGGGGTTGAACTGGGATCAGTCGCCTTTGCATTTCCAGATCCGGATACAGGTGAGATGGTTCATCCTGAACTGGAGCTGGTACGCCTGGCCCTTCCCCGCCGGACCTATACCCAAAGCCATCTGGATTATGTAGTGGATGTGCTGGCAAATATCTACAAGAACCGGGAAAAATTATCCGGCTTCCGGATCACCAAGTCTCCAGTGCTGATGCGCCACTTTTCCTGCACCTTTGAGCCAGTCTAACTGCTCTCTCGGATCCTCCGGCTCTTTAAATAGCCTCTCACTGATGTAGAAAAGGGATTGTAAGGTATTCAACAATTACAATCCCTTTAGTTAATTATTAGTTCTCAGGCATAAGTTCTACGACGGCGAGATTCCAATTCCAAAAGCCCCTGGCGAAATTGGCGAAGCCAATCAAGTTCAATGCCGTTGAGCGCGATCCAGTTTTTATAGATCCTGACCCAGAACATCTACTAACCTGATCCTCCCAGACCCTATCCATAGTCTGGTACTAGGTATAGATCAGTTTGATTACCAGAAGGCACATTCACCAAACAGGGAGAGCAGCTTTATGTGCAGATCCATCAAACCACTTTTTAATTATGATCCTCCAGCCACCTTCAATGAGATCAATTCAGCCTCACTTCAATATGTGCGCAAGATCAGCGGTTTTAGAAAGCCATCCAAAGCCAATCAGGCCGCGTTTGATAGCGCTGCCCTTGAAATAGCCCACATAACCAAACGGCTGATCGATTCCCTCGTAACCACTGCTCCCCCTAAAAATCGAGCTCTTGAGATGGAAAAAGCCCGGGCCAAAGCCAGGGATCGGTTTGGTGACGTCGCAACCTGATTTATTGGTTTGATGATCCAGAGCAGCACATCATGCGCAAGATCCTGAGTGGTTTTTTGATCCCTGATCTCCTTAATTCCCGGATCACTCAGCTGACCAGTATCGATTAATGTATACTGATAACAGGAAGCTGTGTCACCCGGGAGATTCAGTTAATACCGCGGTCCAATATTTTTCAAACTATCCTGATATGAAAATCAGTCTTCGCTCAGCTGGAATTTGGATTTCTGGAACCCAGATCCTGCTCGAATCCTTAGTCGGCCAGGAGATCTGGGGCATTCCTGGAGGTGGAGTGATACCAGGTGAGCCTGTCGAGCAGGCTTGCATCAGGGAGTATCGCGAAGAGACCGGGCTCAGCATGGTGTGCGACAGGTTAGCGATCATCCATGAGAACTTTTGGGCTGATACCGACCAGGCTTTCCAGGAATACTGTTTCTACTTTGTTGTCTATCCAGCTGGCGGGGTTGTCTCAAGGCCAATTGTGAACAGTCTTGAAGGGCACCTGATGTTCCGCTGGCAGGACTTAGCTGAGCTGGATGGAATCGATTTTGTCCCGGAAATCATTAAAGGCTATCTGGCATCGCTTTCAAGAGCCCCAATATATATCAGTTCAAGGGAAGAAATATGAAATCTGGGGCAAAGGTGACCATCAAACCAGCGGCAGTTGACGATGCCCGGAGGATGAAGGAGCTTCACAAACGATCGGTAATGGGCCTGTGCGGAAAAGAATATACACGGGACCAACTGATTGGATGGGTCAACCGCAGCAGTTTAGAAAAGTTTCAATTTCGTTTAGAAAACCATCGTTCCTTCGTAGCAGAACAAGATCAGAAAATGATCGGTTTTGTCCGCTGGAATCCGAAAACCAGGGAGCTTTGTTCAATTTTTGTTGACCCTGATCATATCCGGCAGGGTGTTGCCAGCGAGCTGATGGATACAGCAATCAAGGATGCTCTAACGCATCAAGTCGATCAGCTTTGGCTGGATGCCAGCTTAACAGCCGTAACATTTTATGAATCCAGAGGTTGGATCAAGGTTGAAACCTCTACCAATGGCTTCCTGGAGTGCATCAGGATGACCAAACAAATAGCTGATCAGTCAAGGATCTAGGAGGGTAGAATGTCTTCACGATCTGATTCAGCCAGCTTTTATCAAGGTTCCTACGGGATCTGCCGTGATCCTGCAGGACGACTGCTCTTAGCTCGTATGTCCGGCGGAATTGATAATGGCAAATGGACCATGCCAGGCGGTGGCATTGAATGGGGGGAACACCCAGATGCTGCTCTTCTCCGTGAGATTGAAGAAGAAACAGGCATCACTGATGTCGAATCTTTCCACGTCATGGAAGTATATTCCCATGTCTACCCGAGAAGCGAAAAGCATTCATTAGAACCGCTGCATCATATTGGTATCATTTATGATGTTTGTGTTGGTACGCTTGACCTGAGATTCGAAAATGACGGATTAACCAATCGGTGTCAATGGTTTAATGAGGATCAAGCCCGAGCCCTTCCTCTGACACCAGCAGGTGATTTTGCAATTAATTTAGCCTGGCCAAAACTATAATTTTTCAGGTATTTTGAATGGTATCAATAGATTAAAGGCGAAAACTAATGAGCATTAGAGCTCAGTGTCTTGTCCACAGGGAAAACAAAATACTCCTGCTGCAGCACTTAGTCAATGGCAAACATTTTTGGGCGCTGCCGGGTGGAAGCGTTGAGGGAAATGAAACTATTTCGGAAGCGGCTCTCAGGGAGCTGGATGAGGAATGCTGTGTTTCCGGGGAAATAATCCGGGAAACCAGCCGCTGGTCCGGATTGCTCCATGAGACCTATACGTTCCTGGTTGAAATCGGAGATCAAACTCCATCGCTGGGTTCTGATCCTGAAGTTGCTCAAGGGAAACAAGAGCTGGCTTTGATGGATATTCGCTGGCTCAGGCTGTCCAAGATCCCGGAAAGAGACCGATCATTTCTTTGGTCGGCAGGTCTGCTCGGGATACCTGATTTTACCGATGAGGCCCTCAGCTGGAGCGATGATCTCAGCTATCCCGGAGATCAGGATTGACCTATCACCCACACCAGCGTGAATAACAGGAGATACTGGAGGTAGATTGAAAATTTCTGTGTACATTGCCGCCAGCCTGGACGGTTTTATCGCCAGGGAAAATGGAGATTTAGATTGGCTTTCAACCCCTGAGATAACAGAAAGTGGTGATGATTTTGGTTTCGAGGAGTTTATGGATTCAGTTGATGCGATCGTGATGGGCCGCAACACCTTTGATTTTGTAGCTGCCTCGGAACAGTGGTTTTACGGAGACAAAACCTTCTTTGTCTTGACCAGCCGTGAGGTCCAGATCCCTGCTAGTTTTCCCGGGTCCATTGAAACATATAATGGTTCTCCCGCAGATTTAGTCGACCTGCTTGCCGGCAGAGGTGTGAATCATATCTATTTGGATGGCGGAAAAACAATCCAGAGTTTCCTGAAGGCTGGCTTGATCCAGCAGATCACCATCACCAGGATTCCGATCCTGCTCGGTCGAGGCATTCCATTATTTGGTCACTTGGAAAATGATCTCAAACTCCATCATCTAGAGACAAAAACATATCCAAACGGTTTAGTACAAAACAAATATGAAGTCCTATAATACTCAGTAGATCAAGCTTAACCGGAAAACAAAACCAGGAGCGTTTCATGGAAAAGTATCGGATTCAGCCAGAGACTGCCGTAGACCTTAATAATTGGGATCCCAACGATAAGAGTATATTCCCGACCGGTAAAAAAGAAGGGAAAACAAAACTGCGCCAGCTGAATAAAGAGCTTGAAGCGCTGCAGGAACTGCTCTACGCAGAAGGAAAACAGAAACTATTGATCGTTTTGCAAGCAATGGACACCGGGGGGAAAGATGGCACCATCAGGCATGTGTTTGAAGGTGTCAATCCCCAGGGAGTCAAGGTAGCCAGCTTCAAGGCTCCCACAAAACAAGAACTAGCCCATGATTATTTATGGCGGATCCATAAACACACCCCGGGAAAAGGCGAGATTGTCATTTTTAATCGCAGCCATTACGAAGATGTCCTGGTTGTCAGGGTCCATCAGCTCGTTCCAGAAGAGATCTGGTCCCGCCGCTATGAACATATCAGAGCTTTCGAAAAAACCCTTACAGATGAGGGCACGACAATTTTGAAATTCTATCTGCATATCAACCAAGACGAACAGAAGGAACGCCTTCAGGCCAGATTGGATGAACCCGCCAAACATTGGAAATTCAGCCTTGGTGATCTGGATGAACGCAAATTATGGTCCCAATACCAGCAAGCATTTGAGAGCGCCCTGGAAAAAACCAGCACAGAGAATTCACCCTGGTATGTCATTCCCGCCAATCGCAAATGGTACCGCAACCTGGTCATCTCCACGATCATAATTGAGAAATTGAAAAGCCTTAACATGGCTTATCCCGAGTCAGATGAGGATTTAAGCGGGGTTGTGATCGAATAGGGTTTTATCTGGATAGTACACTCTATATATATGAATATCGTAACCGGTTCATTTGGATATATTGGAAAATACATCACCCGGGAGCTCATAAACAGGGGGCACCAGGTTAAAACCATCACCACCCACCCGGATAAGCCCAATCCTTTTGGACCACAGGTATCCGCTCACCCCTATCATTTCGAGAATCCCGCCTTGCTGACCCAAACGATGGAAGGAGCTGAAATCCTTTACAATACATATTGGGTCCGCTTCAATTACCGCCACTGGTCATTTGAGAAAGCTCTTGCAAACACCAGGACATTGTTCACATGTGCTAAACGGGCTGGAATAAGGAAGATCATCCAAATCAGCGTAACCAACCCCGCTGAGGACGATCGACTTCCCTACTACCGGGGCAAAGCCCTCCAGGAACTAGCCGTTAAAGAATCTGGCCTGGACTTTACGATCATCCGGCCAACCCTGGTCTTCGGAATTGAGGATATCCTGGTTAATAATATTGCCTGGACAATTAGAAAGTTTCCCCTGGTACCGATTTTCGGCTCTGGTGACTATCGCGTTCAACCGATTTTTGTCGAGGATCTGGCAGCGATCGCGGTCAGTTCCGCAGCAGGCACTCAATCTGCCACTATAGACGCGATCGGTTCAGAAACATTTACATATCTAGAGCTTCTCCAGCTATTGGCAAGAGAACTGGATCGAAAGGTTGCGCTGATCCACATTCATCCTGACCTGGGAATCTTTTTAGGAAAACTGATCGGTCTATTCGTTAATGATGTCGTGCTTACCAGGGATGAACTAATCGGATTGATGGGAAATAAACTAACTTCCAAACAAACTCCCAATGGGACAACATTGTTTTCTGAATGGATTTCGCAAAATATTGACCAGATCGGATCGAGCTATACATCGGAATTGAACCGGCACTTTTATTGGAAAGCCAATCGATAAAATTACTTCCAGATGATTTCGGGATAAGTAAACCTCCAGAAGGATGCAGAATTATGGAACAATCGATCGTTCATGTCGCTTTAGTCGTCCGGGACTATGATGAAGCTATTGATTTCTACACCAAGAAACTCGGCTTTCACCTGGTAGAAGATACGTATCAGCCAGAACAGGACAAGCGCTGGGTTGTTGTGTCCCCCCCGGGATCCAGTGGAACAAGCCTGCTGCTGGCAAAAGCATCTAAACCTGAACAAGAGCCTTTCATCGGAAACCAAACAGGCGGTCGGGTATTTTTGTTTCTCAATACTGATGACTTTTGGCGGGATTATCATGACCTGGTCGGAAAGGGAATCAGATTTGTCAGGGAGCCTAAACAAGCAGAATACGGCATGGTGGCTGTCTTTCAGGATCTATATGGAAATTTATGGGACCTGCTCCAATTAAATCCGCAATCAAAACATGGTAAATGAGAACTGGTTAGATAGGGTTCCAAATCAAAGCAGATATAATCTTCAGGGATAAGAATATGCGAAAACAAAATAATCTGAGTTTATTTACAATTGTCCTGCTGGGAGGGATGGCGCTTGCTTGCAGCCTCTCCAATTCGGTCCGAAGTCTGGTTTCCTCTTCAGAAACCAGCGCTCTACCAACCAGCACTCCCATACCGGGTTGGAACAAATTTGAGGGCGAAGGTATCGAGATCTGGCTCCCCGGGAGTTATGTTGGTGGTGATCTGAGCCATGACCTGGATCTGATCTTAAATAATCTCCGGACTTTAGGTCCTGAATTTGAGGCGATAATCCAGCTTATAGAACAAAACCCTGAACTATTTTTGATATTTGTCACAGACTCCAATGTCGGTATCTCAGGGAGCCTTACCAATGTCAACATCACCACTGAAGAGATCCTGTCTACGATCGACCTGGATACTTACATCGATCTGGCAGTTAATCATTTCCCATCCCAATTCAATATTCTAGAAAGGAAAATCGTCAACCTGGGTGATTACAAGGCAGGGCGTTTGCTGGTCGAATTCCAGGTGTCGGGCATCGACGGCAAGGAATTGTTATATATCATTAAGGATGAGACCACGGTTTGGATCCTAACTTACGCAACAGGCAAGGTTGAATTTGCAGAACGGTTGAAGGAATTTGAGCTCAGCGCTCTGACGTTTCGCAAGCTGTCCAGGTGAGATGAAAAGCCGATCGTTTGCCTGGAAGAAGTGAAAGAAGTCCCTATCCTTCCTGTTAAAGATATAATGAAATACTTCAACCAAGCGCTGGATGCCCTTGGAAACTACCTTTACCAAATTCCCTTGGAGCAATCGTAAGAACCAGCTCCGGGATGGCCAGGCCGGGAGCAAACCAAGTATGAGTGATTCCGGAATTTCCTGATGGACATGCATGGACATATGGGAGGAATCGTGGCCATCCTTGCTCTTAAAGAAAGGGCAATCAAACAAGCCAGATCAGGGAACTGATTGTTATGTTCAAAAAAGCCATCGTAAAAACTCCAGGCAAAAGCCTGGTAAAAGGCCTCAGTTCAGCGGGATTGGGCCCTCCAGATTATAATATTGCACTCAGGCAGCACAACGAATATATCACCGCTCTGGATGATTGCGGTCTGGATGTTCTGGTCCTGCCCCCGGACGAAAACTATCCCGATTCGCCTTTCGTTGAAGATATCGCCCTCCTGACGAGTAAATGTGCGATCATCACCAACCCGGGAGCTCCCTCACGAAAAGGCGAGACTGCGGCAATTAAATCATTTTTGAAGAAATATTTCTGGGTTATTGAAGAAATCAGGAATCCCGGGACAGTTGAAGCTGGCGATATCATGATGGTTGGCTCGCATTATTATGTTGGAATCTCGGGGCGGACAAATCCGGAAGGAGCCCGCCAGGTTATCAAAATCTTGAATAAACATGGTTTAAGTGGATCTACCATTGAGATCAACCACGCTCTCCACTTGAAATCAGGTGTCTCTTACCTTGAAAATAACAACCTGCTTGCTGCCGGTGAAATGTTAACGAATCCAGAATTCCAGGGCTTTAATATCATCCCGGTAGACAGCGACGAGAGTTATGCTGCCAACTGCATCTGGATCAACGGGACAGTTTTCATGCCCCTGGGTTATCCTAAAACCAGGCGGTCTGTCCAAAAAGCTGGATATCAGATCAAGGATATCGATGTCTCAGAGTTTCGAAGATTAGATGGCGGTCTCAGCTGTTTGTCATTAAGATTCTGATCTCCCTATTCCGCTGATTTATTAGCTAACAATAAGCCCTACCCTAACCATGAGGTTTATCACTAATAAACCTGATATAAATGACGTCTGTCATCAGTTCTGTCATATCAGGACCTGCAGGCATTGTTGGTATGTGGTTTGTTCTGGATAATAATCGCTAGAACAAATCTATGAATATCAGCAAAAAACAAATTTTCTTAACAGGTGCATCAGGCAATATGGGGCGGGCGGCCCTGGACGAGTTCCTCCAGCGGAGTGATCGCTTCCAGGTAACTGCCCTGTCTCTGCCTACCCGAAATGACCGCCGCATCCTGGCTCCCTATCAAGAGCGGGGTTTAAAGGTGATCTGGGGAGATTTAACCTGTTACGAGGATGTCCTGAAAGGAGTCACCGGAGCGGATTATGTGCTCCATGTTGGAGGTCTGGTATCTCCCCTGGCTGACACAATGCCCGAATTGACCATGAAGGTCAATGTTGGAGCAGCTGTGAATATAGTCAGGGCGATTAAAGCTCAATCCAAACCTGACCATATCCGGTTGGTTTATATCGGGACTGTGGCTCAAACCGGGAACCGCCCGGTTCCCATTCATTGGGGACGGGTCGGTGATCCGATCAAGATCAGCACTTTCGATACCTATGCCCTCAGTAAGACCATCGCCGAGCGAGTGATCATTGATTCGGGGCTTCGCAATTGGGTTTCTCTCCGGCAAACCGGTATCGCCCGGATGGCCACTGCGGAACCTTTGGATCCGATCACATTTCATACGACCCTGGACGGTGTGCTGGAATGGATCACGCCCCGGGATTCCGGCAGACTGCTCGCGAATATCTGCGAGGAGTCCACCCCAAAAAATTTTTGGGGCAACATCTACAACATCGGTGGTGGAAAACCTAACCGCCTCACGAATCTGGACCTTTTTGAGCGCATGCTGGGGGCAACAGGGATCAACGATTATCAGGAGGTCCTGGAACCCAACTGGTTTGCAACTCGTAATTTCCACGGACATTGGTTTTCTGATTCAGACCAGCTCGAATCCCTGGTTCCTTATCGACATCAAACCTTTGATGAATACTTATTAGAACAATCCGCCCATCTGCCCTGGTTCATCCGGCTGGGAAGCAGTCTACCCCGCCTGGTCAAAAGAAAATTCAAAGAAGCTGCCAGCGGTCCTCGGGGAACCATTACCTGGCTTACTGAGGGTTATGAGACCAAAATCAAGGCGTACTTTGGATCCATCCAGAATTGGAAATCAATCGGAGATTGGGACTGCATAGATTTTAAACGGCCATCTGATAAACCGGTCGAGCTTGACCATGGTTATGAGACGACTCCAGGTCGAAAAGAGATCGCCTACGATACAGTCAGGAATGCTGCCCGGTTCAGAGGTGGAAAATTGCTCAGCAGAGAGGCCGGTTTCGCTGACTGGTTCTACCCCCTCCGCTGGCGCTGTCATGCCGGGCATGAGTTCCCCGCCAGCTTAAATCTGATCCTTCGAGGGGGTCATTGGTGTCCTGTCTGCATCGCTGATCCGGCATCTTATCCCAAGATGGCAGAGCAGAGTCCTTTTTTCCGGCAGGTCTGGGAGCCTGCTCTGATCAGATTCTGATAGATGAAACCTTGATAAACGAGATTATTCTTCACTCCGACATAAAAAAAATCGCCTTCCGGCGATTTTTTATTGTGCGCTGAGCGGGAATCGAACCCGCACGCCCAAGGGGCATATGGCCCTCAACCATACCTGTCTGCCAGTTCCAGCACCAGCGCGATTCAGGTTCACTGAGGATTTCTTCACTCCTCCGGGTGGCAGTGGTATTATAATCTTCCAGAGAGCATTGTCAAGACAATCTAACCACCTTAAGGAGCGCAGCCATGCCAATCGTCCTGGATGCTATGGGCAGCGATAATTTTCCCCTACCAGAGGTAGAGGGAGCTTTTTTAGCCGCTGAATTATTGGACACCAAAATTCTGCTGGTAGGTCAGGAAGAAAAAATTCGTCCCCTGCTTGAAAATCATCCCATTGATCCCAGGGTTGAACTAATCCATGCCCCTGATGTCTTGGAGATGGGTGACAAACCAGCCCGCAATGCCCGCCGCAAAGCAGACAATTCGATGGCGATTGGAATGGACCTGGTCAAGGACGGCCTGGCTGATGCCTTCGTAACTGCCGGCAATACTGGAGGTGCAATGGCAAATGGATTATTTCGCCTAGGCCGAATTCCAGGAGTCAAACGCCCTGCCTTAACTACGGTGCTTCCTACCCGAACTGGTTTTGCCGTCGCAGTTGACATCGGAGCGAACGCAGATTGCAAACCGCTCTTTCTGCTCCAGTTCGGTATTATGGGATCAATCTATGCTGAAACGATGTTGGGCATCAAGAATCCCAGGATTGCCTTATTGTCCAACGGCGAGGAGGAAGGCAAGGGAAATGATCTGGTAAAAGAAGCCTTTGAGCTTTTTAAGGACAGCTCTCTGAATTTTATTGGAAATGCTGAACCCAAAGAATTGTACGGAGGAGAGGCAGATGTTGTGGTCTGTGATGGATTCACCGGAAATATCCTGATCAAAACCAGTGAAGCCGTTTCCAAGTTGCTGCTGGATGTCATGAAGGAAGAACTGACTGGAAGTCTGCGAACAAAAATCGGGGCCGGTTTAGCGATGCCTGCTTTCAAAAAACTTCGAAAAATGCTAGATCCACGCCAAATTGGAGCTGCTCCGCTGCTCGGTATTGATGGCCTGGTTTTCGTTGGCCATGGTCGCTCAGATGCCCTGGCAATTGTTAATTCTGTCAAAGCGGCAAAACACGCTGTTGATGCTCAATTGCTGCCAAGTTTGAAGGCAGCGATTCAAGATCAGCTCGCCTGAACTGGAATCAAGGAGGATTTCTAAGATATGATCATTGTTCGCAATGAAAAATTAGTCACCAGAAACAATCGGATTGGCAAATACAGCGGAATCCTGTCGATTGTGATCCTGGCTGGAGGCATGTATCTCAGCTTCCAATACCAGGAGAAAATCACCTATTCGCTGCTGGCCCTGATTGTCGGCTTCACGCTTTCCCAGATTGGTATATTTTACGCCAACCGGTTTGGCCGCTCTCCACGGCCAGATGAGGAATTGGATGCCGCCCTGAAAGGACTTGACGACCAATATGTCCTTTATCATTACCAGAGCCCAGTATCTCACTTGTTGGTAGGACCGGCAGGTCTGTGGATGATGCTGCCTTACACCCAGAAAGGGAAAATCATCTTTCAAGAAAAGAGGGGACGCTGGAAAAAGATCGGCGGAAATTTTTATACACGTTTCTTTGCCCAGGACAGCATTGGCAGTCCGGAAAAAGAAATCTCGGATGGAATAAAACGGATTCAAAAAAGCTTTGGCAGGATTCCAGAACTGGTGCTTCCAGGAATCCAGGCTGCCCTGATCTTTACAGATGAAAAAGCCGTTGTTGAGGCTGACAACGCACCTTTTCCCACCCTGCACGCCCGGCAGCTGAAAAAATTGATCCGGAAAGAAGCCAAAGGGGAGTACTCGCTCTCAACAACGACCAGAAAAACTATCCAGGATTATCTCGGGTTGGAATCAAACATATAATAATGAATTAGGAAGGGAATCCGTTTGGGATATACTTCCAATCTAATAAAAAAACTGCCTGGATAGAAAATATCCAGGCAGTTTTGATTAATCTCCAGGGCTGACATTATTCGTTCAAAAAACTCATCAAAGCATCTTTGCTAATGCGATAGGCTTTACCAAGTTTTTTTCCTTTCAGATCACCTGCTTTCAGCGCGGCCAGAACGTCCTCTTCAGAAACTTTCAGGAATTGAGCGGCTTCAGCCGGGCTCATCACATCTGGCATGGCAACACTACCAGCAGCTGCTGCCCCGCCACCAACCATGCCCTGCAGGGATTGGTTGAGGATATTGCCAACACCCATCCCAGCCCCAATACCGGCTGTCAGTCCTGCGCCGCCACTCGGGTTCTGAGCGGCTTCCAACAGGGCGTCTGCAGCCTGGAGCCTGGTGTAGGTTTCCATATCAAGCACACCCATCTTGCGCAGTTCAGTGATGGACTCTTCAGACGGGCGTAAGTTTGCTATCAAAAAGGTCTTCAATTCCAGGCCGAGCGCTTTGAATTGGTCGCTGGCTTTGGCCCTGACCCCAGCGCTGATCTCGCTTAACATACCAATCAGGTTGGTGACATCATTTTCCATGGCTGTTTCACCCAGGAGGTCAGTCAGGGATGTCAACAGGATATGGCGCAGGCGGGTTTCAATATCATCCGTGCGGAAAATACCTTGGGCCCCCACTAATTGGGTTACAAACTGCTGTGGTTCTGCAATTTGATAACCGTAGGTACCAAAACCTTTAAGCAAGGCAACACCCAAACCCATACCTGGATTACGGACAATAATTGGCTGGGGTGTTCCCCATTTTTCATCGGGGAATTCCCGGCGCGATACAAAATAAACTTCGGCCGGAAAAGGTGTCTTGTCATCAAATGCTTTCTTGACCAGGTCGATCAAGAGCGGGATGTTGGCAGTAGTGATGGTATGGCGGCCTGGGCCAAAACTATCCAGAGCTTTTCCATCTCTGAAAAAAACCGCTGTTTGAGATTCCCGGACAATTACCTGAGATCCAATTCTAAAATCACCGGATTCTCCTTCCGGAAAACGGTGGATAAGCTCATCCGCCATCTCGTTTGGGTATTCAATTACATCAAAAATCCTGGCCATCGAGTTATCTCCTCTTTAGATATTATGCTTATTTTGCGCTGGTACTCAGGTCATCAGCAGGGATCTCATCCTCGCGTGTGATCTCTTCTTTCCTTTGATCAGCCTTTTTAACCATCTCCGCAGCCTGATTCTTCAAGTCAGCGATCAAGGGTTTAATTTGATCTTCTTCCAAAGCTGATGCTAGCTTATCCATTGACACTGACATATTCTCTGTGCCTTCTAGCAATGCCTGGTCGTAGTCATACAGCTTATCCAGTCTAGCAGCGTTAATTCTGATTGCGGAGAAAAAACCGGAATATCCATAAGCTGCATGGTTGATCCTGTCAATAAATGTACGTAATTTCACCACAATGGTTTCAAGATCATCCAGATAAGCCAGGTCGCCCCGATCGACAAACTCGGTTTGAATTCCAGTAAGTTTATCTAATAAGTTCTTGAAAGCGGTCTGCGACGAGATTCCGGAGAAGTTTGTCAGCAGTCCGGCGATCTTCCATATCGATGTAACCTTTAAATCCGGGTACCTTAAGCAGTAATTCCTTTAATTTGCCACGCCCGGATTCTATTTGTCCCTGAAAGTCAGTCATTTTTCCTCCTGTCTGGAAAATGTTATTTTCGCAGATTTATTATACATGATAAAAAAGACCCTCTCGTTGCCGAGGAATCCATTTTAATAGATATCTGATAAGCTGCTCAATCCCGCAGGCTGCTTTTTTTAACTCCGTTCCCTTGTCGTTAAGTGAGGAGGGTTTATAATGGTTAGCAGAGGTCAATAAAAGCATAGGAGAAACTATGTATCAGGAACAACAATCTAAATTATTGGAATTATTAGCTGGATCAGTGGCTCTCGAAAGCGGTCAGCTTGTTATCAAAGACAAAGAACTCCTCAAAGTTAAGATCGAAAAACTCGTCAAGGCTGCTGTCCTGGGTGAAAACGACCTTACCAGGGATCTTGCCTGCTACCTTGTGAGAAAAGTCGCTGCTGCTGCCGGGATTCATCCAAGCTCAATTCATGACCTATATTTAGCGCGAGGCCGGGGAGATGTGCCGAATAATTTCACCGTACCAGCTATCAACCTGCGCGGACTGACATTTTACGCAGCCAGGATCATATTCAAGATCGCCATCGAAATTAATGCCGGTGCTTTTATCCTGGAATTGGCCCGGTCTGAAACCGGCTATACTGACCAACGCCCATCTGAATATGCTGCCAATATCCTCGGTGGAGCTATTTCAGCCGGCTATCAGGGCCCTGTATTCATCCAGGGAGACCATTACCAAATTTCCGGAAGCAGGTTTTCTGAAAATCCAGACCCAGAGATCCAGGCATTAAAAGATCTCACTAAAGAAGCCTTGAATGCTGGATTCTTTAATATTGACGTTGATTCCTCCACGCTTGTCGATCTCAGCAATGATAGTGTGGCAGAACAGCAGGCTCAGAATTCCCACTGGTCTGCATACTTCACAAAATATATCCGAGACCTTGAACCGGAAGGTATCACCGTATCCATTGGCGGAGAAATTGGTGAGGTTGGCGAGCAGAATTCAACTGTGGAAGAACTGCAGGCCTACCTTGATAATTATCAGAAAGATCTGGAGAAAACTGCTCCGGGCGTGATTGGATTAAGCAAAATCAGTGTTTTAACTGGCACCTCACACGGCGGAGTTGTCTTACCAGATGGCAGCATCAAGGAAGTTGCGGTTGACTTCGACCTCCTGAAAAACCTGGGGCAAATTGCTCGAGAGCGCTATCAGCTAGGAGGTGCAGTCCAGCATGGAGCCTCAACCCTGCCAGAATCAGCCTTCAGTAAATTCCCTGAATACGAAACCCTGGAGGTTCACCTGGCAACGAATTTCCAGAATATCCTCTATAACGAACTGCCAGAAGACTTGAGAATGGAAATCTATGCCTATCTAGATAAAAATCATTCTAATGAGAAGAAAGATGGCCAGACTTCTGAGCAATTTTATTACAAGACCCGTAAACGGGCTCTCGGTGAATTCAAAGGTAAAATCTGGGGCATTACCCCCAATCAGCTGGCGAAAATTACGACTGCCTGGGACTCTCAATTCCGGAATCTATTTGATCGGCTTGGGATCGCGAATACCCGGCCCTACGTCGATAAATTCATCCAACCTGTCGCGGTTGAGCCAGTGCTGCAGGACTATCTTCTGGGTGTTGTCCAAACTGAAGACACATCGGATCTGGCCGATTGATATGCCGGCTGCCGACCAAGGTCTAAGCCAGGAAAGATATCAGCTGATTCCCCGCACCTTGATATTTCTGATGCGCGGGGAATCAGTTTTACTTTTAAAGGGAGCTCCCACAAAACGCATCTGGGCCAATCGCTATAACGGTGTTGGGGGACATATTGAACAAGGTGAAGATATACTTTCCGCTGCCCGGCGAGAACTTCTGGAGGAGACTGGTTTAATTGCGGACCAGCTCTGGCTGGCGGGTACGGTAATGGTTGATGCCGGAGAGCCGACGGGCATCGGTATATTTGTTCTGGTTGGGAATTGTCAGGATGGTGAGCCACATTCCTCACAGGAAGGTGATTTGGAATGGGTGCCTCGAAACGAAGTGCTGACAAAAGACCTTGTCGAGGACCTTCCTGTACTCCTGCCCCGGATCATGACCCGGTCACCACACGAGACCCCCTTTTCTGCCAGGTATTATTATGATGATGAGGATAATCTGGTAGTGGAATTTGCGGATTAAGTTACAACCCCATCTGCAACCATATAAAACACCAATTCCGTACTGCCGTAGGACCGCCTGTTAAAGAGCCTGAGATTGTCCAGTTGCAGGTCCTGGAATTCTACTTTATCGATCTGGACAATGACCCAGCTGTCATCTTTTAGCCATCCCGGGTTCTGATCTAGCTTTATCAATGCGTGGGACCAGATCTCCTTAAATTGTGGAGGGGCGATGAACAAAAAGTCAAACTGTTGATCAGCGGGGTTGTTCAGAACGGAGAAGACTGATTTCTGCCATACTTCTGCCTGCTCACCAAGACCCGTATGTTCCAGATTTGCCCGGATCGTTTTTACTGCAGCAGTATTATTTTCAATAAAGCGGGCCAGATCAGCCCCCCGGCTGAGGGCTTCAATGCCAACACTACCAGTTCCAGCAAATAGATCGAGCCAGGTGGAACCTAGAACATAGGGAGAAACGATATTAAACAGAGCAGCTTTCACCTTGGACATTATCGGTCTAGTACCGTACCCAGGCACAGACTGCAGACTGAATCCCTTTGCCTTCCCTCCAATAACTGACAAATTGCCCATAACTTACTCCGCCTGCCCTGCATCCCGGGGCGGAAGTAGCTTATTGATGGCTTTTTCAAGCAGCTCAGATTCAGAACTTTGATCAGCAATATATTTCTCAATAAAACTCGAATGCCTCAAACGAAGAGCCATGGGAGCAACAACCCGAAGATCCTCCAGGGTGACCTTATCTCTCGCATCAGCAGCTGAATGGGCCCGGGCAGCCTCGAACAAAGTGATCTCAGATCGCAATGAGTCCAGCTCCAGCTCCTCAATCAATTCCAGCCCGGTCTGGGCAATTTCAGGAGAAAGCTCGATTCTGGTCATATTCTCGCGGCTGGCCTGGATCTCTTCTTTAAACATTTTAGTGGCCGGGGCATATTGGGCTGAAAAAGCCCGGGTATTTTCTTTATAGGACCTGGTTCTTTGATAAGCTTCCATCCGGTCCTCTTTATTTTCCAGTCCTTCTACCAGAACCCGCAGACCAAATCGATCCATGATCTGAGGGCGTAAATGGCCTTCCTCAGGATTCATCGAACCGATCAGGGTAAAGTTAGACCGATATGTGGCAGACATCGACCCCTGCCGGACAGTATACTTTCCCTGGGCTGCCGCATCAAGGATAGCGTCAACAATCTGGTCATTCAGCAGGTTGACTTCATCCACATACAACAGATTCCTGTCGGCTCGAGATAGGATACCCCGCTTCAACTGCTGGCGGGAGTTGGCTTGAGCCCTGGGATCAAGACCGCCAACTACATCTTCCAGGGTTGAATTCAGGGGCAATTCGACCAGGCGCACGCGTTCAAGGCGCGAGAGCGGATCACCTTGACCGAATTTTCTGGCACAATCCGGGCAAACTGCATCAATACCGCCAGATTCAACATCCTCCTCCAGGCAGCCGTAATAACACAGACTCCGCCTTACATCCGGAAGAAGATCTACCAGACCGCGAACCGCTGTGCTTTTTCCGGTTCCACGGGGACCGATCAAAAGAACTCCGCCCAGATTTGGATTCAGCAAGGAAAGCACGAGGGCAAGCTTCATCTGGTTCTGTCCCACCAATGCCAGGAAGGGAAATGGCATGCTTTCTGCCAGGCCAGATTCCTCCTGGTCATATTCCAGCATTGCTTTAACACCTGAGGCTTTTTCGAGCAGCTCCTGGAGGGATCCCACCCTGGTGATTAATTCCGGTTCTTGCTGTGGGTTTTTGATAACCTTTTCATCCATAATTGATCCTTCTTGCTGATTTCTGCTTCCATTATACTCAATCTGAAATCTTTTCTATTGCACAGGCGCAGATTTTGATCTAGGATTATTATTAATGCGTATACTTGACAACGGAGAAAAATGATTGGAGCAATAGCGGGAGATATCATCGGCTCAATCTATGAACATAATCCATTAAAAAGTGAGGAGTTTCCCCTTTTTAATGATTCATCACGGATCACGGACGATACAGTAATGTCACTGGCTGTTGCCAGGGCTATCCTCGAAGATGGGGATTATGGCAAACACATGAAATCATTGGGCAGGATGTTTCCCAATGCTGGATACGGAGGGAATTTCTTTCTCTGGCTTGTTGATGATCAAGCCAGTCCTTATAACAGCTGGGGGAATGGATCTGCAATGCGTGTCTCACCGATCGGTTTTGCGTTTGATACTGAATCTGATGTACTCCGTGAAGCTAAAAATAGTGCCATCGTCTCTCATGATCATCCAGAAGGGATTAAGGGTGCTCAGGCAGTCGCCCTGGCGGTACTGATTGCCAGGCAAGGCGCATCAAAAGAACAGATCAGGAAAAGGATATCGACTGAATTTAAGTATGATCTTGACCGCACTATCGATCAAATACGTCCGGAATACAGCTTTAATGTTTCCTGCCAGGGATCAGTCCCTGAGGCTATCACAGGATTCTTAGAATCAACTGATTTTGAAAGTGCTATCCGGAAAGCTGTTTCTCTGGGAGGAGACAGTGATACCCAGGCTTGTATTGCCGGTTCAATCGCTGAGGCTTATTATAAAGATATCCCTTCCCGGATCCAGATTGAATCCAAAATTCGGATGCCCGGAATTTTACTAGAGATCCTGGAGAATTTTGAGAGCGTCTATCCTTGTCACAGAGCGGGAAATTAGTTTCCCGAAAAAAACAATTAGCTGCGATGCCTTTACTCCACGTCGTTATAAGTCCAGATGCGATTGATCAGGAAATTCCAGAACATCACCACCACGACTGCAACACCAAGGGCAAAAGTATATCCCAGTTTGTCAGCATCGATAAATCCGATCGGGAGAAATGCGAAACCTTCAAAGAACTGCCTGAACGGAGCTTCCAAACCAGTGAAAATAGGTGTTCTGATACCCAGGCCAACCAGGTTTACAATGAAAAAACTCAGCAGCTGATTTCTAAGCGGTTTTGACCTCGAGTCAGGATAAGTCCAAAGCCGATTCCAGATGAAATTACTGATGATCGCCAGGGTAAATGATACCGCCTGGGCCCATTCTGGTTTTATGCCAAGCAAGCTCATCAATAGATGAAATGATCCAAAATCCACCACTGCGCCAATCGCGCCTACCACACTGAATTTAAGGAACCTGTTCCGTTCCCTGGGGTCTCGTAAGATTGATTTCAATTTCATAGTTATCTAGATGTGTTCCATAAAGAAAGGAATCGTCCTGGTCAATCCATCTTCGAGATCGACTGTTGGCTTCCAGTTAAGGATTTGTTGGGCTCTGGTAATATCAGGCCTGCGCCGTTCAGGATCTCCCTCGCCCCTCTTATCTGGCTGGATAATGATCTTGGCTGAATTTTTTGTCAGCCGGTTGATCAAATTTGCCAGTTCAAGGATGGTCATCTCAGAAGGGTTGCCAATATTAACTGGCATATGTTCCCCTGATAGAAACAATCGATATATTCCATCGATCAAATCATCGACATAACAAAAACTCCTGGTCTGGGATCCGTCACCATAAATGGACAGCGGTTCTCCTTTTAAGGCTTGTCTGAGAAAGTTTGGCACTGCCCGACCATCATCCAATCGCATCCTGGGTCCGTATGTGTTGAAGATCCTCACTATCCTGGTATCAATGCCATGAAAGCGATGATATGCCAGGGTTAGAGCTTCAGCGAATCTTTTTGCTTCATCATAGACAGATCGCTCGCCAATCGGATTAACATGACCCCAGTAGGATTCAACTTGCGGATGAACCTGGGGATCGCCGTAAATTTCACTGGTTGAAGCCAATAAAAATTTTGCATTGTAAGCCCGGGCAACACCCAGGCTATTCAATGTTCCCAGGGCTCCGGCCTTCATGGTTTGGATCGGTAGATTAACATAACCATAAGGAGAGTTTGCATTTGGTGAGGCAGGAGAGGCAAAATGCATCACACCATCCAGATCATCCCCAGGTACATCAATGAACTCGGATACATCATGTTCGATAAAACTGAAGAGTTTCTGGTCCTTGAGATGGTCCAGGTTCTCAGGGCGACCAGTTATGAAATTATCCAGGCCGATAACTTCGTTGCCTTCCTTCACAAGGCGATCGCATAAATGTGATCCTAAAAAACCAGCTGCTCCAGTAACAAGTATTTTCATCATCTCTCCTAGATCACCAATCCAATCTTGAGACGCCGCCATCACCGGTAACCTGCCAGGCGTCGCCCGTTTCGGGTACCAGGATCCAAATATCGCCCTCATAGATCACTGCCAGGGGATAAGTTCCGCTCCCTTCCGCAATTGCGGGAGACCAGGCTCCCCAATTCTTGGATGGTTCTAATCCCGCTTTATCCTGAGCAGGGAATACAAGTGTTTGATTGGATCCATCTCGATCCATCAGAGCTACCCGATAATTGCTCGTTGCGCTTTGATCAGGGAAGATAGCCTGCAAATACGCAATTTTGTACGAGGCTTCGCCAGTTGGTTTTGCTGTCACAGGAGAAGCTAGCGGATAGGCAAACATGCCCACATCACGGACAATGGTTCTGATCCCACCACCTGTCAGGGGAATAGCAATTAAATCAAAAACCGGGGAATCCTCTGCTGCTAAAGATCCATCGAGCGAGCCGTGGTTGACCGAAAAGATCACATTTCCCAGGGGGCCTATGCTCAGGCCAGGCATCCAGGCCCAATCACCCTGGGTAGAATAGGGCACGATATCCAGAAAGACTTGTTTTTCAGGTTCTTCGTAGGGAATAATCCCGATTTGATCAGGGCTCGCAAAGGCAGCCAGATTCCCCCCGGGAAAGAATTTGAAATCCGTGCCCCACCATCCGTAAACTCCACTGAAATTTGTTTCCTGAAGGGTGTTTACCAGGGAAGTCCAACCATTTTCACTGAAGATCCTGATCATCAGATCATTATTCGCTTGCCACCCCGGGGCTGAGAGTCGCGGTTCAACAGTGGAGAAAGCATACTTTTCTTCCGATCCAGGGAACCAATCAGCATAATGGATCACGTTATCTACATCAAGGTATATCAGTGAGTCTTCTGGTGACGACAGGTTAACCGTCCAGAGCGAGTTTATGATGTCTTCATCTTCCTCTGTCCGGGTAAAAAGCAGCCAATTTCCATTCTCTGAGAGGCTGAAAACCCTGCCATCAAGGTCACCGGTAGGCACAATTAGATAACGATTGGCTGTTGATTGATCCATCAGCCAAGCATTTCCATTTGACAAATAGACCAGTGGGCTGGGTAAAGACAGGGGAGCTATTGAGGACTGGACTCCAACCAGGATGATCTCGTTCACAGTTTCATTCAATTCCCTGGTGCTGACCTCGTTGAAAGATATTTCCTCACCATTTTCAAATAGCCTGACTGAAATGATTTCTCTTAATCCATTCTTTCCCGCCTGGAGAAGTTTTTCTTGCCCGGAAGGTAAATTCTCGGTGGGCTGGCGAATCACTTCAAAGGGCACGATCACCTGTTCTGTTTCTATACGCTCTTCAACCCGGATAACCCTGATCAGACCATCCTCAAATAAACTAATTGCCTGGGTTGGTTCTGTTCGGTCACTACCAGAAAGGCTGATATTTCCTAATAATAAAATCTGTCCAACCGTGCTGCCAGCTGGCACCTGAAGAGATTGCAGCTCATTATCAACCTCGATCTGGATTGAGATTTCCTCTGGAGGAGGTGTTTGAGATACAGAAGAACAGCCTATTCCAACCAGGAACAGCAGACTGGAAATCAGTCCTATTTTGATAAAATGGTATAATTTCATGGCAGCTTTTGATATGTCAAAATCACTTTGTAGAGGATCAAAATTCCTCTCAATTTGCTCTAAATTCAGATTATAGCATGACAGAAGAAAAATCCTCTCAAACCAAACAAAAAAACAACCTCGGTTTAACCGCCCTGGTTGAAGCGATCTTATTCGTCTCGCCTGAACCAGTCAGCGCCAATCAGATCGGCAGCCTGCTGGATGTACCTCCCAGGGAGATCAAGAACGCTTTTACCGAGCTGGACCAGCTCTATGCAGATCGGGGAATCCGTCTGCAATATCATCAGAATAAAGTCCAGATCACCTCTGCTCCGGAAGCAGCCTTGATCCTGGAAAGCATGTTAAATCTTGAAACAACCAGTACGCTCAGCCAGGCAGCCCTGGAGACCCTTTCAATCATCGCCTATCAGCAGCCCATCACCAGACCCCAAATCGATTCAATCAGGGGAGTGAACAGCGACGGGGTGCTGAAGACACTGCTCAACAAAGGACTTATCGATGATGTGGGGCGAGAAGAAGGTCCTGGACGTCCTATCCTGTACAGCACAACTACAGAATTCTTGAAATATTTTGGTTTGAGCTCCTACTATGAACTTCCCCCACTAGATTTTGACGAGATCCGGGAATCAACTGATCCGCAGGTTCTGAAAGGTTAAACCTTCCCTGCTGATTAAGCAACAGAAATCACCACAACCTACTGATGAAAATTCGCCTCCAGAAAATCCTTGCTCAAGCCGGTTATGGCTCTCGACGCAGTTGTGAGGAGCTCATCCGGCAGGATCGGGTGCGCGTGAACGGCATTCTGGCAACCTTAGGAATCCAGGCAGATCCCCTGGTCGACATTATCCTGGTTGACGGAAACCACCTTATTCCACCTGAAAAACTCAACTACATCATGCTCAATAAACCGCAGGGAGCATTATCAACCGTTAGCTCACCTGATTCGAGACCTACGGTTCGATCACTAATAGATCTCCCTGGACGACTATACCCAGTGGGCCGCCTGGATGTCAGCAGCGAAGGTTTGATCCTGATGACAAATGATGGAGAACTGACCAATCTGCTCACACATCCTCGGTATCAGCACGAAAAAGAGTACCGGGTTTTGGTTACCGGGCATCCCACCGAACAAAAGCTGAATGGGTGGCGAAAAGGTGTGATCCTCGACGATGGCACTCTCACCAGCCCGGTCCAGGTCTGGATTGTGGACAAGAATCCCAATCAAACCTGGTTGGGGGTTATACTTAAGGAAGGCAAAAAACGCCAGATACGCAGGATGGCAGAGGTTTCAGAATTAACAGTTACCCGGCTAATCCGGATCAGGATCGCTACTCTAGTCCTGGGAGAATTACAACCCGCTGAATGGCGCAGGCTTAATCAGCAGGAGATCGACGATTTGCGAAGTTTAATGGGATAAAGGGATAAATATGGAAAAGACCACCGAACAGAACAATAAAAACTGGCTGGATAGAGCTGCCTTATCCAATATTAATATTTCCTGGGAAATGATCCTGTTTGGGATTATTTTACTGATTGCTGTTCTTTCACGTTTTTATGATCTGGGTGCCAGGGTTATCAGTCATGACGAAACCTCACACGTATATTATTCCTGGAGATTATTCAAAGGAATGGGATACAGCCATGATCCGATCACCCATGGTCCGTTCCAATTCCATTTCCTGGCGTTTATTTATTTTCTGCTCGGTGACAGCGATTACACTGCCAGGATCCCAGCAGCAATTACCAGTGTGATCACAATTCTATTCCTTTGGAAATATCGGCGTTATCTAGGTAAATGGGGCACACTGGCTGCTTCCCTGATGTTCTTGATTTCACCTTTCATGCTTTATTACGGCCGCTATGTCCGAAATGAAGCCTTCGTCGGCCTCTTCGGAGTAGTCTCACTCTGGGCCATTTTACGGTATCTTGAAACAAGTTCTCCAAAATATCTCTACTGGTTGACCGGGGCAACCGTGCTGCACTTTACAACCAAAGAAACAGCATTCATTTATACTGCTCAGGCCATGATCTTCCTCGGTTTGGTCTTTATCATGGATATAATCAAGGAAAAATGGGACAGCCCACGACACAAGAGGTATTTTACGATCGGGCTTCTGGGTGCAGGTTTCTTCCTGGGCGTCAGCCTCCTGGCAGGTACCCTGACCCCGGAGTTCCCCATACCTGATCAAGCACCTGCAGGACCGAATCCAATGACTGCTATCCCCCTGGCGATCACTGGCTTATTATTATTAGGGGGATTGGTATCAGCGATTTTTGGATATACCTGGAAAAAACTGAAGCAACTGCCCTCTTTCAGTGCGCTGCTGGTGCTGGGTACGCTGGTTTTACCGCAGCTGGCTCCTTTCCCGGCTAATCTGCTCAATATAAACTCTCTCGACTATTCTCCGGCAGGCATGCTGAAAACAGGCCTGATCATCCTGGTCTTGACAGCCATCGCAATCGTCGCTGGATTATCCTGGAACCGAAAAGAATGGCTGATCAATGTTGCCATCTTCTATATTCCTTTCATTATTCTTTACACAACAATATTCACAAACGGAACAGGATTCTTCACGGGGCTGGTGGGCTCCCTGGGTTACTGGCTGGAACAGCAAGCTGTTGAACGGGGAAGTCAACCCTGGTACTACTATTGGCTGATCCAGATCCCCATTTATGAATATTTACCAGCTCTGGGTGGTCTAGCAACAGCCATCGCGGTAGGTATCAACAAACTCAAGGGAAATTCAATCACAGAAGTAAAGCAGGAGGACCCGACCGAACCGGGTGTGAAAAAAGCTCCCGTATTTGCTTTACTTGGCCTTCTGGTCCCTGACCAGCCTGATTGCTTATCCCCTCGCCGGGGAAAAAATGCCCTGGCTGACATACCATATCGCTTTCCCTTTGATCCTGCTGGCTGCCTGGGGTTTCCAGCAAATGATGACAAAATTTGACTGGGAATCCTTCAAAGCCAAGCACGGCTGGCTGGTATTGCTCCTGATCCTGGTCTTCCTGACTGGAGTATTCGGCACCGTTGGGTCATTGCTGTCTTCCAACCCGCCCTTCCAGGGACAGGATCTGCACCAGCTGCGAGCTTCAGGAAACTTTTTATCCGCGCTGCTGGTTGCAGGAGTTACCGGCTACCTGATCAGGACTCTGGTCCAAGACTGGAAATCTGTCCAGGTCTGGATCTCTTCAGCCCTGGCTATCTGCCTCGTTCTGGTGACACTTACCACCCATGCCGCGGTCCAGGCAGCTTTTATCAACTATGACGACCCGACAGAGTACCTGGTTTATGCTCATGGAGGCAGAGGGATCAAGGAAGCCCTGGCTCAAATAGAGGAGCTGTCGTACAGGACAAGTGACGGACTGGCAATGGAAGTTGCCTTTGATAATGAAACCACCTATCCCTACTGGTGGTATCTCAGAAATTATGATAACCAGCGTTATTATGCTGAAAATCCCACCAGGGATCTGCGCAACGCTCCTGTCATCCTGGTTGGAAATAATAACTATGCCAAACTTGAACCCGTGGTAGGAAATGCCTATTATGAATTCACGTATAACCGGATCGTCTGGCCTAATCAGGATTATTACAACCTGACCTGGGAACGAATCGGCAATGCCCTCACCAACCCGGATATCCGGGAAGGAATTTTCAGGATCTGGCTTCTGCGGGATTACCAAAAGTATGCCCAGGCTACCAATAAAACCATCAGCCTAGCAAATTGGAACCCGGCAGACCAGATGAAACTTTATGTCCGCAAGGATATGGCCGCCCGGGTCTGGAATTACGGCTCTACAGACCTGGTTTATGCCGATATCTCAGATCCCTATGAAGGAAAAGAACTTAACCCTGGAAGCAGATCTCAGTTTAGATCAATTCGGTCTGCTCTCACCCCGCAATCTTGAGGTTGCGCCTGACGGTTCCCTTTACTTGCTGGATACCGGCAACAATCGGGTCCTGCACCTCTCCCCTGAGGGAGAAATACTCCATTCCTGGGGAGAGTATGGAGCATCTGAAATAGGCAGATGCAGCACCAGGGAGCTTTAATGAACCCTGGGGGATATGCCATCAGCACTGATGGATTAGTCTTCATTGCTGATACCTGGAATCACCGGATTCAGAAATTCACACGCTTCCGGTGAATACCTGACCAGCTGGGGGCAGTTTGGACAGATGGAAACACCAGATTCATTTTGGGGACCGAGGGATGTCGCTGTTGACCAAAATGGACATGTTTACGTTTCTGACACAGGCAATAAAAGAATTGTGGTTTTTGACGACGCAGGGCACGTTTTATCACTGAATTTGGTGAAGTTGGTCTGGCAGAGGCCCAATTTGATGAACCCTCTGGCCTGGCATTGGATCAGGCAGGCAATCTCTATGTCGCTGATACCTGGAACCAACGCATCCAGGTCTTTTCACCAGATGAAAATGGCATTGCTCAAAACTTTCTGAACCAATGGGATGTAGAGGGCTGGTACGGACAGTCACTGGACAATAAACCCTATTTGAGCATTGGTCCAGATGGTTTTGTCTATACCAGTGATCCCGAACTTTCCAGGGTGATCGTCTTTACTCCCCTGGGAGAAGTCATTGCTGCCTGGGGAATGCAGGGTCCTGAAAACTCAAACTTTAACTTCCCAACCGGTTTGGCTGTCGATTCAGAGGGTGGAGTCTGGGTAGCAGATACCAAGAACAACCGGGTCCAATATTTCAGGGGTGTTTTCCAGGATAGAGGAATGAGATCAGTCTGAATCCAACTCGAATTTCAGGGATACCTGTAATAATTTAGTAAGAAATTCCTCGTAAAATCATCTTATAGAAGATTGATTAATTAAGCTTAGAACATACCTGGAGAAACTATGCCTACAAACATTGGATCTGAAATAACCCCTAAAAAGACCTATGCCACCCGGAAGGAATTCCTCAAGGCAATGGGTGTTGCAGGTGTCAGCGCCGCTGTACTGGCAGCCTGTCAGTCCAAACCATTCCTGGCAGGAGATGATCTGCCTGTTGGAACCGAACCCGCAGCGGCATCTGGTGCCACACCTTCCGCAGCCGGCATGATGGACGAGCTGGGGGATGCACTCACCCCCTACGATGATGTCATCAATTACAATAATTTTTATGAGTTCACAACTGATAAAGAAGGCGTTGCCAGATTGGCAAAAGATTTTCAGACTACTCCCTGGGAAGTTAAGATCGGCGGACTGGTTGAAAACCCACAGACCTTATCAATGGAAGAGATCCGCGAACGATATCCTACTGAAGAACGAATTTATCGCATGCGCTGTGTGGAAGGGTGGTCGATGGTTATCCCGTGGCAGGGATTTCCCCTGGCAAGGCTGCTAGCTGATCTAAAACCAACTTCAGCTGCGAAATACGTCCGGTTTGAATCCATCTATGACCCCCAACAGCTGCCCGGTCAAAGCAACCGTTATTTTCCCTGGCCCTATGTTGAAGGTCTGCGGTTAGATGAGGCTTATAATGACCTCGCTCTGATAGCTACTGGCTTGTATGGTGAGGATCTGCTGCCCCAAAGTGGTGCTCCAATTCGCCTGGTAGTGCCCTGGAAATATGGTTTCAAGAGTATCAAGTCCATCGTCAAAATAGATCTGGTTGAAGAAATGCCTGTTTCGTTATGGATGGAATCTGCTCCTAATGAGTACGGATTTTTTGCGAATGTTAATCCGGAGGTGGATCATCCCCGCTGGTCCCAGGCTACAGAGCGGCGGATCGGAGAATTTTCCAGACGGGATTCTTTACTATTCAACGGATATGAGAATGAGGTAAAAGATCTTTATGAAGGCATGGATCTCGCAGAATATTTCTAAACCCTGGAAAAAATACAAAAAGAAGCTGGCAGCTGTTCTCCACCCAATATCCCACGCAGGGTCACTGATGCCCCTGGCGGTAGGACTGTGGGATTTCTGGCAGAACAACCTGGGAGCAAACCCGATCCTTGAAATCACGCACAGGTCAGGGAAAACAGCTATCACTCTGCTGATGCTCTCTTTGGCTATTTCACCAGTCAGGCAGCTATTGAACTGGCCGCAGGTCTCAAAACTGCGCAGACCTTTAGGTCTTTATGCCGGTTTTTATGCCTTGATCCATTTTTCAATCTTCATCTGGTTGGACTATGGTTTCCAGTGGAGCTTGATCTTAGAATATCTGACAAATAATCTTTTCATCCTGCTCGGATTTACGACCGGATTAATTCTACTGGCACTATCCATTACTTCGCTGAAGTTCTTCCTTAAAAAAATGGGGAAGCGCTGGAAACAGCTCCACCGCCTGGTTTATGCTGCTGGAATACTGTCTGCTCTGCATTTTATCCTGGCAGTCAAACCGGGAGTCCTGCGGCCCTGGCCTTACGTGATCATCATGGCCATTCTGCTGATCTTCCGCCTTCCTCCCGTTGTTTCCTGGGTAAAAAACCGCCCGAATTAATAGCTGGGAATTGACAGGTGATCTGGCGAAGAGTCTGGCACTGCCTTGAAAAAGCAAGCTGGCAATTTTCGTTAAGTTGGGTCAAAGCATATCTGGGAAAAATAGATTCAATGTAAACTGGATAATTGCCCATCTTTTCTCTCCAGCAGGTAGCTATCTCCATTTGCGAACAGGACAAGAAAATAAAAGTGACACTTCCCTTAGAACCGGTATCAGCAAGAACACCGGCAATCTCCACTCTTAAAAAATAACACGCGCATTAAAGAGACCACTGATCAGCTGATCCAATCCTGATCACCTCCAGCCCTCATTTACTTTGATTGAATTATTAAATCCCTGTCATACCATCCTGGGAAATGGATGGTATGATTCTATTTGTCGGTAGCAACAACCCGCTTGGAAAAGAATTGGACAAGTACTGGCGAGGTCTTTGATCAGGCACCAAATATGATTGCGATAGAGCTGCGTTTTCTTAGATTCGCTTATTATCCTGAAATAATTAAATCCACTGGTCTTCAACATCCATTCAGTATGGATGGTCTCAGATGGTGAGAGGCTCGATTATCAATGAGCAGCATGATCTGCTCCCTAATCTGATCAAGAATCTTTCTTTGCAGACAGCCTCAGTTTATTGATATTGGTCCTTTGATAATGAATGTCATAGATTGGCAAATGACATCGAAGGATCAACAAATTGGAGGAAATTACTATGGTCGAATTTGAACATACTATTTTTATTTTATTATTATTAACTAGCGTTCTCAATGCAAAACCTCCCCAACCCAAAATTGCATTGTTCATCATCTTGATCGGTGTCCTCCTGGTTTTCATACCTCCTGCCTTTACGATCATTTTGCCGTGGGAATTGATTTTAGGAATAGCAATACCATTTCTCTTGTGGCAAAACATCCGCAGAATAGTTAATGCGGAATGGCGGGGATGGAACAGCGTTGCCCTCTGGGTATTAACCGGAATCATTTTTAGCATTGCTCTTTGGCTTGGTGGTGCATTGAAATTGCCGAGCGCGTTGTTGTTTGGAATTGTCGCAGCCAGTATGATCTGGCGAGCAAGTGAACCGGAATCCAGCTCGAGCTATATGAGCCTGGTCGGTCCTCTCACACTGGTTTTTCTGTTGACAGAAGTAGAGGTCGCCATTCAATCACCAAATCATTACATCGGGGGAATTTTTAGTGGAGCATTTTTCGGTATAGTAACTGCACTGTTTGGGATCTACCTGGTCCGGAGGACACCAGCCAAATATCAATCCTGGATAGGAATTGGACAGGCATACCTGGCCTATTTGATCTCGGATCTAGGTGAGGTATCCGCTGTAACAGCTGCCCTGGTGAGCATTATGGTTTTTGTCTGGCTGAATCAATATTTCCAGCTTGGTTACCATAAAGATCCACCCTTAGCGCCGCTTAACACCTGGCCGGGGTTCAGTATTATTCTGGCTCTGTTTCTCCTGCTTGGTTGGCAAGGCCACCAACCTGTGACTCTCCTGCTCATCATCGAGGTGGTTCTGGGGGCGATTCTAAGTCTAGGCATCACTTGGCTTGGCTGTCGATTGGAGCTGCCGGCCTTTCGAAAACAGAGTTCATTCTGGATGGCTAGCTTAAGAGCGGCGTTACTGCTTTTCCCAGCATTGCTGCTTTGGCCGCGGGATGCCTTGCAGCAACCCCTCCACCTCCTGGTAGCAATCAGCATCTCTATTTTGGTAATCGGAATATCTTATCTGGGATTATTGTTCTATTTCCCAAAAACCCAGGTAATCTAGAGTACTAGACACAAAGAAACAGTTTAAGGGTTTGAGATCACATAGGAGACAAAATATGGCAAATTTGCTGATGATAATTTTAGATGACATCAAATTCCTGCCGGAATTGATTGACGTCTGGCATAAAATTGGTGTATCTGGAACAACTATCCTGAAAAGTGTTGGCGGATACCGCACGAGCACATGGCTTAGTAAAGTAGGACTAAACGCAATCG
This sequence comes from uncultured Chloroflexia bacterium, assembly GCA_963751575.1. Taxonomy (GTDB): domain Bacteria; phylum Chloroflexota; class Anaerolineae; order Anaerolineales; family UBA11858; genus B10-G9. The sequence goes on from CAVVUX010000003.1 coordinate 268,206, forward strand.
ATCACATGTTCGATACCAAAGAGATCCAGAGGCGAACTGTTGTTGCGGTGATTGAAGATGATGATCTGCTCGCCCAGGCAATTGCAGAAGCTGAACGGGTGATTGGTGGTTTTGATCGACCGCAGAGCGGACTTCTACTAGTAATACCCGTAACCCAGGTGAAAGGACTCTACAAAGCCAAACCGAAAACAAATCAAGTAATATCTCCTCCTGCTCTAAGACCTGACTGGCTAATATTGCGAGATAAGCCTATTGAAGATGTAGACGCCATCATGAAGTTAGAGCCGACTATCGTTGGTCTCGAGGATACATTGAATGAAGTCGCTCAGGCAATGTTAACCCATCCAAACGTGCATGTGGCAAGTGTAGTATCTGAAGATGGCCGACTGGTGGGCCTGCTGAGCTTGAAAATTTTAGCAGATGACCTGTTTTTTCATATCCTCCCAGAAGAGTTTTTATCTGAGATTACCGACCTCCAAAAAACTCTCGACTTCGCAGATAAAACTCGAATTCTCACCGCTGGAGACGCAATGATTCCACCGGTCTGGGTAAAACATGGAGATACTGTTAAGAATGCCTTCAAACGAATGCACGAAAATGGATTGCCTGGTTTGCCCCTGGTTGATGACTTCTATCATGTGGTAGGGTACATAAACCTGCTCGAACTTCTTGCCCTTTGCCTGGAGAAGGATGAGGCTGGTGACTGTGGGGAGGTAAATCAATGAATTCTGTCTGGATTGCAGGTGGTATTTTTCTCCTGACCTATGCACTAATTGTCAGCGAAAAGGTTCATAGAACGATCACCGCCCTCTTGGGTGGGATGGCGATGATTCTTTTTGGTGTTCTGCCTCAAGCACAAGCATTTCAGGCTGTTGACTGGAATGTGATCTTCCTCCTGGCCGGTATGATGGTAATTGCCAATGTACTCAGAGAAACCGGTCTATTCCAATGGATCGCACTTAAAGCTGTTTATTTGGGGAAAGGTGATCCCCTGCGGGTATTGGTGATCCTGTCGCTTGTTACTGCTATTACTTCTGCCTTTTTAGACAATGTGACAATAGTTGTCCTAGTGGCACCGGTAACATTATTTGTGGCATCAAACTTGAGGGTAAATCCTGTTCCATTCCTGATCGCTGAAATCTTAGCATCCAATATCGGGGGGATGGCCACTTTGGTAGGTGATCCACCAAATATCCTGATAGGCAGTGCCTCAGGATTAGATTTCTTGACATTCCTGTTGAATATGGGCCCAATTTCACTTTTGGTCTTATTAATGTTCGTTGGATTAGCTAGAATCCTGTTTGCGAAAGATCTAAAAAGTGATCAAAATGGATTGTCGGACATCCAGGCCTTGGATGCATCTGAGCTGATCACTGATCCTGTTCTGCTTCGCAAATCGATCCTGATCATGATTGGGGTTATTGCTGGTTTCCTAGCCCATGGAGCTTTACATCTGGAACCAGCCACAATTGCATTAACAGGGGCGACCTTATTAATGTTGTGGGGGCGAAGAGATCCACATCATCTGCTGCGCGATGTTGAATGGACAACCCTGTTCTTTTTCTTTGGCTTGTTTATTACTGTAGAAGCTTTAGTCGAAGTCGGTATCATCGAAAGTATCGCCCAGAAAGCCCTGGAATTGACTGGGGGCAACCTGAAATTGACATCCATGCTCTTGTTATGGTTTTCAGCAGCAGCATCGGGAATTGTGGACAATATCCCTTATACAGCAACTATCATTCCCCTTGTGAAAAGTTTGGCTCTGGTTATGCCAGCGGAGCCGTTGTGGTGGTCACTCGCCCTAGGCGCTTGTTTGGGAGGTAATTTTACCCTGGTGGGAGCAGCAGCCAATGTTGTTGTAGCCAGCCTGGCAGAAAAAAGCGGCCATCCCATCAGCTTTGGTCTCTTTATGCGATATGGTGTCATCACTACCATTTTGTCTTTGATAATAGCAAGCGGCTATGTTTGGTTACGCTATTTATAATGACCTTGGGGATAGGGCAAATATCCAGATCACTATTCCGGAGGTCATCTTTCCAGGTAACTGATTCTGAAAAGGAAGCCTGACCACTCAAATTAAAATTTCTACCCGGATAATTAGTCATTTAATTGACCGGATGGTAATCATATTCCATTTTTCAGGTCCCATCGAGGTTTTTTCTGCATGGTATAATCACCGCGCAATTGGATTTATCATGCTCGATTTAGACACGGGAGCTGATCGATAAATGAACCTTCATGAATATTATTCTAAAAAGATCTTTGAAAAATCTGGTATCCCCATCCCCCAGGGCGAATTAGCCCACACTCCAGCCGAAGCCCAAAAAATTGCCAAAAAACTTAAAGGACCTGTTGTCATAAAATCACAGGTCCTGGTTGGTGGTCGAGGCAAAGCCGGGGGAATCAAAGTTGCTCAAACTGCCAAAGAAGCTTTTCAATATGCCGAAGAAATCCTGGCGCTCACCATCAAAGGTCTCCCAGTCCGGATGGTCCTGGTAGATCAGGCTGCAGATATCAAGACTGAAATTTACCTCGGCATCACCAATGATCGGTCAGCCAGAAAACCGGTGATCATGGCATCTGCCGCTGGTGGTGTGGATATCGAAGAAGTTGCCCACGCTACACCTGAAAAGATCATAAAATGCCACATTGATCCCCTGATGGGATTACAAAACTATCAATCAAGAGACCTTGCAGCAGGAATTGACTTGCCGCGGGAGCATTGGCGCTCATTCGGAAATATCGCTGCCGGGCTGTGGCAGGCGTACAGCAGCAGCGACGCAACACTGGCAGAGATTAATCCACTGGTTATTACAGGAGGGGGAGAACTGCTGGCTGTTGATGGAAAAATGGTCCTTGATGACAACGCCCTCTTCCGCCATCCTGATCTTGAAAAACTCAGAGACCTTGATGTTGACCAGGAAGCAGAAATCCAAGCCCGCGAGCATGGTTTGTCATTCATCAAGCTTGGTGGTGATATTGGCTGCATGGTCAACGGGGCTGGTCTGGCAATGACAACCATGGATATCATTAAGCTGTTTGGCGGAGAACCTGCCAATTTCCTCGACATTGGTGGAGGAGCGAGCGCAGATAAGGTTGCTGCAGCCCTGGAAATCATCCTTTCAGATTCAAATGTCAAAGTAGTATTGTTCAATATTTTTGGCGGGATCACACGCTGTGACCTGGTCGCCAGGGGCATCCTAGATGCACTGGATGAAATGAAAACCGATGTGCCCATGGTAGTCAGATTGGTGGGAACAAATGCTGCTGAAGGGCGAAAACTTCTTAAAGACGCTAATATGGAAACTGCAGATACACTGGCTGACGCTGCCAAACTAGCCGTAGCCGCAGCCAGTGCTTGAGTGAATCAGGGAGATATTCATGAGTATTCTAGTGAATCGAAACACCCGTTTGTTAGTCCAGGGAATCACCGGTCAGGAAGGTTTATTCCACACTGAAAAAATGCTTGCATATGGAACAACCGTTGTTGCCGGAGTTACTCCCGGTAAAGGCGGAGAATGGGTGATGAACGGAAAGGTCCCTGTATTTGACTCGGTCAAAATCGGCCGGGAAGCTACAGGCGCTAACACGTCTGTGATCTTCGTGCCGGCCAGGTTTGCAGCCGATGCTATGTTCGAGGCAGCTGATTCGGGAATTGAGCTGATCATTTGTATTACTGAAGGTGTTCCTGTGGCTGACATGATGAGAGTAAGGAATTACCTGGATCAAAAGGAGGTTCGCCTCGTCGGTCCTAACTGCCCGGGATTATTGACCCCTGGAGAAGCCAAAGTTGGCATAATTCCCGGGAATATCGCCATCCCCGGCAAAATAGGTGTTGTTTCCAGGTCCGGAACCCTTACTTATGAAGTCCTCTATGCTCTCAAGAACCTGGGAATGGGTGTTTCTACATGCGTAGGAATCGGGGGCGATCCGGTGAACGGAACCAATTTCATTGATACCCTGGAACTGTTTCAGGAGGATCCAGGAACCGATAAGATCGTTCTGATCGGAGAGATCGGCGGCACTGATGAGGAACAGGCAGCGGAGTATATATCCCAACACGTTTCCAAACCCGTAGTATCATTTATCGCCGGTCGAACAGCACCTCCAGGAAAACGCATGGGACATGCCGGCGCGATCGTCCAGGGTGGAACTGGCTTAGCTGAGGACAAGATCAAAGCACTTGAAAATGCCGGAGTCAAGATTGCTCAACACCCTGAGGAAATACCCAGTTTATTGTAGCGAAATTCGTCAATACAGATTGAATTAATATAGACTGGGCTTGACCAATATCACATCCAAATAACATTGACCAAAAAAAGCCCGCCGTAATTGGCGGGCTTTTTTTATTGTTTCTTGATCGGACTAGCTTTGTTCTTCTAGGAAGGCCACAGCATCGCCAACAGTTGTGATTTTTTGAGCGTCTTCGTCGGAGATCTCACCTCCAAATTCATCCTCGAATTCCATGATCATTTCAACGAGGTCGAGGGAATCAGCTTCAAGATCTTCCCGGAATCGAGCTTCTTTGGTTACCTTGGCTGGATCAACTGCCAATAAATCCACAATAATTTTCTTTACCTGCTCAAATGTGTCGGCCATTCTGGCTCCTCCTTGGGAACAAATTCATCACTACAATGATAACTTAATAAACCAATATTTTGGAATTTGGTTGCGACGATTGATGTGTGATTATTGTAACCTCAGTGAATAAGTTGTCAAGGTTCAGGCAGGACTGGCTCAATTTTGTTGACAGAGGTGTGCCAGACTGTTACCATACTTTCGTAACGAGGAATATCCATGGCCAAGCAAAAACCCGCCATCAGCACCAGAAAAGAAGACCATATCCGCATCAATCTCGAACGGGATGTGAGTTCAGGGATCTCTAACGGGTTGGAAGAATACCGCTTCATACACCAAGCTTTACCAGAGCTCGACCTTGAAGCCATCAGACTGGACCTGGACCTGTTTGGAAAGAAGATCTCAGCACCCCTCTTTATATCATCCATGACCGGAGGAACCGAGGGTGCCCGATCCATTAACAGGAATCTGGCCCAGGCTGCCCAGGAGACTGGCATTCCAATGGGGCTGGGATCGCAGCGGGCTGCCATTGAGAATCCTGAACTTGCTGATACCTTCCAGGTGCGGGGGATTGCCCCGGATATCCTGCTCTTTGCCAATCTGGGAGCTGTCCAACTCAATTACGGCTTATCACCCTCTGACTGTCAAAATGCCGTGGATATGGTCAAGGCCGATGCTTTGATCCTGCATCTAAACCCCCTGATGGAAGCCGTTATGGCTGATGGCAACACCCGCTTCAGCGGATTGAGTAAAAAAATTGCAGCTGTTTGTAAGCACCTGGATGTTCCAGTGATCGTGAAAGAAGTTGGCTGGGGTATCTCCAGACAAGCAGCTGAGATGTTGGGAGAAGCTGGTGTTTCTGCAATAGACGTTGCTGGAGCCGGCGGGACTTCCTGGACAGAAGTGGAATTGCACAGGGCAGATACGGAACAAAGACGTCAAATCGCCTCAACTTTTGTGAACTGGGGCATACCAACTGCAGACAGCATACAGATCATCAGGGAGACCCTTCCAGACTTGCCAATTCTGGCATCCGGAGGCCTAAAAAACGGACTGGACATTACCAAGACTGTAGCTCTCGGCGCAACCCTGGGTGGTCTGGCAGGTCCTTTCTTAAAAGCTGCTTCAATCTCAGCGGAAGCTGTTATTGCTGAGATCAACCGAATTAAGCGGGAAATCCAGATCAGTATGTTCGGGGCAGGCGCGGAAGATTTCCAGGCTCTGACCAGGATCCAATTACAAAAAGAAAAATAAAAAATGAGCGAATCCAACGGATTTTCTTCCTTTGCCAATTTGGCAATGCCAGACCTCAAAGAGGAACTCCTCAGGGTAGTCTCGTCAAGTGCTGATCATGGAGCAGATGTTCTGCACGAGATGATCACCTACCAGCTGGGCTGGACTGGCGAAAATGCAGGTCCGAAGGCGGAAGGCAAACAGATCCGCCCACTGATGTGTCTCCTGGCAGCTGAAGCTGGTGGTGGAGAGTGGAAAAACGCCCTGCCTGCAGCTGCTGCAGTGGAGCTCATACATAATTTTTCCCTGATCCATGATGATATCGAAGATCAGGGTGAAATGCGCCGCGGCAGACCAACTATTTGGAAGATATGGGGAGAAGCTCAGGCAATCAATACTGGTGATGCCATGTTTGCCCTGGCAAATCTGGCATTAGTTGAACTTGAAAGAACGATATCTCCGGAAGTTGCGCTGCAAGCTGGAAAGTTATTCCATGCCACTTGCTTGAGGTTAACACAGGGTCAGCATTTAGATATAGATTTTGAATCCCGGGCTGAAGTTGAACTGGAAGATTATTGGCAAATGGTAGGGGGAAAAACTGCTGCCCTGCTGGCTTTCAGCCTCGAAGCAGGATCGATTTGCGCTAATGTAGCTCCTGACATCCAAAAGAACTATCGCGATTTTGGTCATTATCTTGGTTTGGCTTTCCAGGTCCAAGACGATATCCTGGGTATCTGGGGGGACGAAGAATCCATTGGGAAATCCAGCACCGGCGATCTGGTAGTGCGCAAAAAAACTCTGCCGATACTTTTCGGATTGGGTCAGAAAAAAGCCTTTTTTGATGCCTGGAAGGCGGGACCAATATCACCAGAATCTGCTCTCGCGCTTGGTCAGATCTTAGCAGCCGAAGGGGGTCGTGCCTATGCGCAGAGCACAGCTGACCGACTCACTGACCTGGCACTGGAATCGTTGGAAAATGCTCGACCTGGGGGCACCGCAGGGCAGATACTCAAAGAGTTGGCTCAAAAACTGCTCAACCGCCAGGAATAAAAACTATTTGCTGTCCCCCCCTTTATTCTATTGATCTCCCTGATTTCAGGTGCCTTATATTGATTTCTCTTTAACTATCCTTGCTCCCAGCTTCTGGTATAATTGCCGAAGTCTAACGACTAAAATATTTGCGAAGAGTGATCTTATGGCACAAGTAAACAATAAAATCTGTCCTACTTGCGGCACCCGTGTCAAGGACAATGCTGAACGCTGCCTGGTTTGCGGCAGTGGTCTCAGCGGAGCAAAAAAAGATGCCCAGGTAGTAAGCGGTGGGCGCATGCCAGAAATTACAGTCGGACTCCCGATTGCAATTGGCCTGGTAATATTATTCCTGGCAATTGGCGCCGGTATGGTATACCTGGCCCTGCAGCAGACGGGGGCGATGGTTGATACCACAGTGACATCAACTTTGACCGAGACAGTGACTGTAACGCCAACAACAACTCCTGCTCCGCCTACCATTACACCCTCACCAATGCCCAGCCCCACCCCATTAACTTATATTGTTGCTGCCAATGATACCTGCCTGGCGATTGCAGTTAGATTTGAGGTATCCATTAAATCGATCGTACTGCTTAATAATATTCCAGCCTCCTGTGATACGCTCTATGAAGGCCAGGAACTTTTCATCCCCCATCCAACCCCGACAGCAACATCATTTCCAACTGCAACACTGAGTGGAATTGAAGGCACCCAGGCCGCCTGTGACAAAGTAGCCTATGAAGTTGGAGAAGGCGACACACTGGGCAGTATCTCGCTGAATTATAATGTGCCAGAAAGTGCCATCAAATCTTATAACGGCATGGTCAGTAATACGGTATATGAAGGTCTGACCCTGACCATTCCTCTCTGCGAGCGGGCAGCAACTCCCGGTCCTTCACCCACCCCGACACCTCCTCCACCCTACCCGGCTCCTAATCTGCTGCTTCCTCCGGATGGCGGGGTGTTTGTTCTGAACAACAACCAGGTGACCCTGCAGTGGTCTTCCGTGGGCTTGATCAATGCCAATGAATCTTATCAGGTCTCAGTTATGGATCTGACAGAAGGCACCGGACGAAAAATAGTTAGTTATGTAACAGATACCAAGTTTATTATCCCGGCATCTTTCCGGTCCAGTGATAATTCCCCCCACATCTACCGCTGGACCATCAGCACAGTTCGCCAGGTGGATGTGGATGAGAACGGCAACGCTCTCTGGGAGTCTGCAGGCAGTGAAAGCGAAGCCCGGGTCTTTATCTGGTCCGGCACGAACACAGTCCAAACGACACCAACTCCCTGATTTGTCTCTCCTCATAAAACTAAAACCCGGATTAATAATCCAGGTTTTTTAATATCTGACTGATAAATATCTGCACCTGCTTACAAAAATCTTGCCTGACCCCTGAATTCGCTGGTCAGTGGTCAACAGGGGCCTTTCGTTTTTTCCATCTGACACTGTTTGATCGGCAGGAAGGACAGCTTCTTTCCTGGTCAGAATGATAGATCACATCCCAGGTTTTACCACAGGCCAGACAACTAAATTCAGCTGGCTGGTTTTGATCCCCCGGCCGGGGATTTCGAGGCCCAGGCACCTTGCTATCTAGCAATATTTCCCTGGTTTTGGAAATCATTTCCCTGGTAACTGTCTGGCGCTTTTCTTCAACTTGTTCCATAATATGCTGCCAGCGTTTTCCTTCCGAGGCAGAACACCACTCCAGCTGGAGGCGGGAAGGATCCAATCCCAATTTTTCCATCCCGTCCCAAAGCCCGTCCAGGCGGCGGGTTGTGCTGCGATTGGCATCAATGTAATGGCAGTCGACATAATGGCATCCAGAGACAAGTACTACGGGAGCCCCTTTCCGAAATGCAGTACCAGACAAAATCAGGGCTTACCCGTCGCAGAGCACATGGTTCGGATGATATTGGCATTGGGAGGATATACCATCCGCCCCACACCGGCTGTATCTGCTCCAGCATACGAACACCAGTTGCAGGCAAATGTGACAATGCTTTCAGCTGGATCATCTTCAAGCATGGCATCGATCTGAGCGTAGATCGCCTGGTCAGAAAAATGCCTCATGGAAATGGCATTAAATTTACACTCCGCCGCACAAGTACCACAACCCGTGCAGGCAGCCGTGATCACCTCGGCTGGTTGGCCTTTCTGCCAGGAGATCGCGCTGAACGGACAAACATCAACGCAGATCCCACATAATTTGCAGAGATCTTCTTCAACAATAGCTGTAATGGCATCGACAGAGAATGTATCTTTAGCTAGCAGGATCGAAGCCCTCGAGGCAGCAGCACTGGCCTGGGTAACACTCTCCCTGACATCTTTTGGGCTTTCCGCTCCCCCGGCAATGATAGACACCTTTGGTAGGAGTATCAACCGGCCGCAATTTCGGATGGGCTTCCCGCAAAAAACCACTGGGGGATTTAGAAAGACTCACCATCTGGCGGATGCTCTCTGTATGCTTTCCGGGAACAACACCGACTGCCAATACCAGCATATCAAAAATATGAGATTCCAGGCGATTGCTGGTTGTATTCTCAACCAGCAGGTGCAGATCACCAGTCTCACGATCTTCGGTATACTTCACCTGGCAGTCCCCTGATATAACTCACGCCAGAGCTCTTACTGCGCATCAATAGTTCTTCGAATCCTTTTCCAAAAGCCCGTAAATCCGTATAAAATACCGTTGTTTCCACTTCGGGATATGCATCCGCAAGATACTGGGTAGTCTTAATGGTATTCATGCAGCAAATATTCGAGCAGTATGGATTTCCCCGATCTGGATCCTGGGTCCTTGATCCCACACACTGAATAAATCCGATCTTTTTAGGAAATGCCAGATCGCTGGGGCGGCCCAAATGTCCTTCCAGGGGTCCAGAACTGCAGATCAGCCTTTCAAATTCCAGGCTGGTTACCACATTTTCATAGCTGGTATAGCCATATTCATCCAGCGGGGTCGGATCATAAACATCCATACCGGTTGCCACCACTACTGTCCCAACTTCAACCTCGATGATCTCATCCCTCATAGCAAAATCGATACAGTCTTTTTCGCAGGCTTCAATACACTTTCCACAGGCAATTGGATTTTGTCCCAGGCACTCATCGGCATTGACTATATAAGCAGATGGCACCGCCTGGGGAAATGGCAGGAAGATCGCCCTGCGGCTTCCCAGTCCTTCCTGGTATTCATCGGGGATCACAATCGGGACAGACGTCGACACAATCACCACAGGATGTACACTGACTTTCATCCACATAGCGGGCTTTTTTTCGGATCCTAACTTTAAAATTACCTACATAGCCGGAAATATCTTCAACTTCCGAATAGGCCAGTAATCTAATGTTGGGATGTCGACCGACATCCATCATTTTGGGTCCGAGAATTCATATACTACACTCGATGTCCGGATAGACCTTATCGAGCTGGGCCATGATCCCGCCGATGGCTGGGTTGACGTTCTACCAGGTATACCTGATGACCGGAATCTGCCAGATCCAGAGCTGCCTGAATGCCAGCCACGCCTCCCCCGATCACCAGAGCAGCATCTGTAACCTGGATCTGCTCCTCTTCCTGGGGAAATAACCAGCGCGATCTGGCAACAGCCACTTTTACAATTCGTTTTGCCTTCTCCGTGGCAGCTTGTCCATTTCCCGCAGTTACCCAGGAACAATGCTCCCGGATATTTGCCATTTCCAGCAGGTAGGGGTTTAGGTCCGCTCCGGCAATGCAGTTCCTGAAGATCACCTCATATGATGTGGGCGAGCAGGAAGCTACCACAACCCGGTTCAGATTGAATTCTCTGATCGCTGCCTGAATCTCTTTCTGGCCAGGATCAGCACAGGTGTATTGATTGCGAACTGCAGTAACAACATCTGGTAATGTGCCGGCATATTCTCGCACTGCTTCTGTATCAATTTTCCCGGCGATATTTGACCCACAGTCGCAGACAAAAACTCCGATACGTAAATTAGAGTCTGTCAAGGAATACCTCCTTTATCATAAATCTCATCGAATCCCGTTTGCTTCTCAGACATTAAATAGATTCCGCGATCAATGTTGTCAGGTCTCTGATTCGGACTTTTTCATCCAGTTCCAGGCCAGTCTGGGCGCACATGAGATGGATTTGGCATTTGACACAGGCGGTCACCAGCAGGTCCGCTCCGGTATTCTTGGCTTCATCCAGGCGCTTAGTCTGAATATTTTTGTTTAACTGGCCGCAAGTTGACCAGCAGCTCGTTCCACAGCATAAACTTGACTGGCGATTATGGTCCATTTCAATTAACTCGTAACCAGAGTTTACGATCAAATCCCGGGGCTGCTGGTATATCCCCTCAAATCTTCCCATTCGGCAAGGATCCTGATAGGTTGCGCTGCCAATATCAAACTCAGTAAGTTCATTTTCTCGATTTGGATAGCCAGTTTGTTCAAGCAGTTCGACCAGATGGAGAACCTGCATATTATGGTCACCAATATTTTCCGGATAGGTATGTTTGAGGGTAAAGGCGCATTCCGGGCAAGTGGTGATGATCCTGCTCGCGCCTGAATTCTTGATCAACTCCAGATTCAATCTCGCCAGGTTCTGGAAATTTTCCCGGTCACCTTGCCAATATTGATCGTGTCCGCAGCAGCGTTCATTTTCAAGCAGAATAGGCTCAATTCCAAGGTGGTTGAGAATCTTAATCCCGGCTCGCGCAATCTCAATTCCCTCTATTCCTAACTCCCCAAAGGCTTGCTGGTAATAAGGTAAACAGCCCGTGAAGTAAATCGTGTCAGAATTATCACTGGTTTGCAGGTCAGCACTCAACCAATCCAATCGGTTCTGGGCCAGATCGGGATTGGTCATCATTCTGCCCCAGGTCTGGATCAATCCACTGTGCGTGCACTGCCCTGCGAGATGTTTATTCTGGGCAATTTCCCTCGTATCCTGGATAAAGGAAGAAAAATCCACCAGGGAAGGACAAATTTCGCTGCACCTCTGACAGGTTAAACAAGACCACAATAACATATCATCCAGAACTGCCTCTTCCCCTGAACATGTGGCGGTTTCAACCAGTAGGCGAGGGCTGGTATAACCATCTACCAGGTGGATGGTAACTGGACAGACTGAGCTGCATTTTCCACAATCCAGGCACATCCAAGCACGATTTTGGCTAACTATCTCCTGAAATGGATTCATACTTAATCCTGATTCTTCTTTTCTATCGCTAGCATATGATCCAGCTCATGCGCTAACCTTTTCCCATCATCAACACCCATCAGTGAGAACATAAGTTGATTATCGTTGTAGCCCAATAGTTGAAGTAAATTTTTGGATTCTTCAAAAACCTTCCTTGCTGCCAGATTTCCGGTATTATGCTGGCAATCTCCTTCTGAACAACCAACCAGGCAAACACCATCAGCACCATTTTCAAAGGCTTTTAGTATGATTCCAGGGGTTATTCGGCCCAGGCAGGACAGAAGAACAGGATAGACATTTGCTGAAAACAAATTCCTTTCTCTGCCAGCACTCTCCAGGCTGCTGAGAGCATGCCAATTACATAAAAAAACAATGATCTTTTGATCCAGTTTACTTTTTTTCATATCATCCCAGGATATTCACCAGCATTTGTTCCAGCTCCAATTCGCTCATTGCTCCAGGAGAGATCGCCCCGGATGGGCAATGCGCAGTACAAGTTCCGCAGTCTAAACATAATAATGGATTGATAAAGGCTGATTTAAATTCACCAGTTTCAATCAGGCGGGGTATTCCGTACCCGCAGATCTCCTGACAGGTCCCACAAGTCCGACAGCGCAAAGGATCTACTGCAGCCGCCGGTTGGTTGGTCCGGGCTGACATCCTTCTAATCCAGGCTATTAGTCTGGCTGCTGCTCCCCGGCCACTTACTTCTGGCTCTAATTCAGGAGGACTGATGACCAGGCCAAAATCTACCGTGTCCTGGCTTAGATTCCGATCAGCGAGCAGTGGTTGCTGATTGGACAAGAAAAGTGATTTCATGAGATGATCAAGCTCAGCTCTGCTTCCCGGAGCTAGAACGAGACAGTCTGCCTGGTAATTAATCCCTGGCCACTCCGCCTGAAATTTTCCTCCAAACCTGATGATGTCACCTCCGCTGACTTCAACGATCTCTGACCTCAGTTCAAGCATATTCAAAGCATCGTGACAATATTTTGCAGACGCACCTTTTCCCAGGATCAAAACGCTGGCGGGGATCCAGGAAGGTTCAAATTTACTCCTGATCATTCCAGGGTTCCTGGCCAGGGCAGAGTGAATCAATACCTTGGCAGCAGCCGTTGTTTTTTTCATATTCCGGGGATGGGCCCAGGCACATTGCTCCCTAAGATTTACAAATTCTACCTGCACGGATCCATCTACTGAGTTATATATTCCCAAATTATCTTTACAGCGTACTCGCTGATAGGTACAGCTGAGACAAACCTGGTCGAGGGAGCAGCAGCTGCAGGCTGCCAGGACGATCTTATCCAAATCATTCTCTTGAATTAATCGCTGGACCTCAGCTGATCCACCCTCTGTACATGAATATGGCAATTCAGCGGTAAAATCGATCTCTGACCAGGACAATAGATCTTGACAAATCGCAGCAGTATCAATCAGGGTGGAGATCTCACCTCCACATTGACAGACAATCACTCCTGTCCCCTTATGACCAGTTGAGATATCAGGGATGATGATCTTCGCTCCAGCGGTCTCTGACGGAAACACTAACTTATCCCTCTGCATCACCTGAAAAGCAGCAGCAGACCCTGCCAGCGGATCTGAGGTATCAACCAGGATCAACCCGTCCAAAATATCTGGTATGGCAAAATCGGATTCAGCTATCACTGCATCAGCCATAAACCTTTCCGTCGCAGCCTGCTGATTGAGGATCACTGCACCGGGTTCACAGACCTCGACACAGGCCATACATTCACTGCAAGGTCCGCAGGCAAGGCAGCGCCCGGCTTCCCGCTGAGCATTTTTTTCACTCAACGATTGATCAACTAATTGGAAATTATTAATCCGATCCTGAACAGGTACCCTGGAAATGGATTTCCGAGGCTGGCGCGTTTTTTCAACGGTCTCGATCCGATATTCCATCTCCTGCAGACTTAGCATTACCTGATTGCATTCAGGGTTGGTATTTATTGATTGATCCATCAAATAATTGTGAATTGAACGCGCAGCCCGATGGCCTTCTCCAACTGCGTCAACGACAAAAGATGTGTGACCCAGGCGGAAATCTCCAGCTGCAAACAATCCAGGCACGGTAGTCATCATACGTTCATCGGTCAGGATCTCAAACTGCTCGCCTCCCGGTTTATCTGTTTGCTCAGGTAAGAATGACCTATCAATTTTCTGACCGAGGGCCCAGATCACAAGGTCTCCTCGAATAAGATGCTCCGTTCCCTGCAGCTCCTTGAACTGGCGTTTTCCATTTACTACCTCTCCAACCTCGGCTTCCAGACAGAGGACCCCCTCAATCTTTTTTCCGGTCAAACAGATTTCCTTAAATACCCTTCCTTTGATAATCTCAATCCCCTCTTCAATCGCTGCCTGGAGTTCATGGTCAGAGGCTCTTATCCCACGGCAAAGAATCTTGACCTCAGCTACTCCCAATCGCAAAGCAGATCTAGCAGCATCAAGCGCGACATCCCCACCTCCGAGGACTATGACCCTGCGGCCAGTCAGATCATCTCCTTTTCCAAGGCAGACCCTCTTCAGGAAATCCAGGCTGAGCCAATTGTCATGATGATCGGAATTCTTGACATCAGGTTTAATGGCAGCACCGGCTCCAGCGGCTGCCAGGACTGCATCATACCCGCCGTCGAGCAGACCAGGAATATCATCGACCCGAGTGTTCAGGTCCATTTCTATACCCTCAGATATAATCTTCTCAATTTCCCAGTTCAATTGCTCAGATGAGACCCGATGAGGTGGTATGCCCAGACGCATCATGCCTCCAGGCTCAGGGTTTTCATCAAAGACCTTGACTTGATGGCCATTCCGGATCAAGTCCCTGGCCGCTGTTAAGCCTGCTGGTCCAGCTCCGATGATGGCAATATTCTTACCGGTAGGCTGCCTTTCAAACGTCCGGGGGTGATCATCGTCAGTCAAATGGTCGAAAGCCCAATCAGCCAGAAAATGTTTAAGGCCCATTATATTCACAGCCAGGTCCAGCTGACTGCGGCTGCAGGCAATCTCACAAGGGTGATTGCATACTCTGCCACAAACGGAGGGAAACGGCAGGGCATCATTTATCAATTCATAAGCTTCCCTGTACCGTCCATGACTCACCAGTGCTACATATCCCTGGACATGAATGCCGGCAGGACAGGCGTAGGAGCAGGGAGATACCCCCGCTTTGGCGATAGTTGCGCAATCAGGCTGGCCGGAAAAAAAGATCGCTTTCAGCTCAGATCCAGGAATTGAAACAGGGCAAACCTCCAGACAATCTCCACAGGCAGTACATTTTTCCAGGTCTATATACCTCGGGCTTTGAACAAGTTCTACATGGAATCCGTTTGATGCTTCTTCCAGCTTTGTAACCTCGGAATTGGTCCAGACCTTGATCCCGGGATGTTTGAGCAGTTCTAACAGCCTGGTATCATCGAAGCAGGCATAGTCACTGCTTTTGGCTATTTCTCCAATAAAAGGACCGGCCTCTACCAGGTGAACCTGCAGTCCAAAATCTGCCAGGTCAAACGCTGCCTGGATGCCTGCAGGTGTTGTGCTCAGAATCAAAACTTCTTTCAACATAAAGTTCCTGGCCAATCTAAGCGCTGCTGATTTCCAACCCCTTTTGATACCCGATCTCGAATACTTCCAGATTGACCTCGATGGTTTTAGGCGGAACAGATTCAGCGATCGCATGCTCTAAAGCTTCTTTATCAACAATGCTTTCAACTGCCGTCCAGAATCCCAGCATCACTGAATTAGCCGCCCGGTTGTTTCCGGCTTTTTCCGCTATGGTCGTGGCTGGGATTCCCAATGTCCGAATGTCCTTCCGGTGGTCTTCCGCAAGAGTGACCAACTCGTCGTCGATCAAGAGCACTCCACCCTTTTTTAGGGCTGGCAAATATTTCTCATATGCTCCCTGAGACATCATGATCATACTATCTGGTTCGGTCAGATGAGGATGGTGAATAGGCAGGCTGGAGATCACAACCTGGGATCCGGCAGCTCCACCTCTAGCTTCTGGTCCATAACTCTGGGTGAAGCAAGCTTCCAGTCCATTGTAGACAGATGCGGCCTTTCCAATGATCTGGCCGGCACTCATAATGCCCTGTCCACCAAAACCGCCTAACTGAATTTCACTGCGAGTAATTTTTCTTTTGCCAATTTTCAGCTTGATCCGGCTATCCAGAGCTGTTTTTTCCCGCAGCCAGACCTTTTCCGCCAGACCTACTCTCTGGTCCATTGCTTCCTTGAAATCCGGTCTGGATTCGATCAGGAACTCTCCCTCGACGATCTCAATAATTTCTCCCCTTTGATTAACTTTGACGTGGGCATCCTTGGGATGAATATTCTGTTCCGTGCGGCCTACGATTTGATAATGTTTCATAACTTCCAGACCGCGCCGCCGCAGATTTTCAGGATCCAGGCCTTTTCCTTCGGAGTTCCAGCGAGAATAAGCTGTAGAACAGGGAGCAATGATCTCGACAAAACTGAACCCCGGATTCGTGAGGGCTTTCCTCAGGGTCCAATCCAGCTGGCGGGCGTGTAATGATGTCCAGCGGGCAACAAAGGAAGCACCGCTGGCAGCTGCCAGATAAGGCAAATTGAAGGGATATTCAAAATTTCCATATTGGGCAGTCACAGCACGCGCTTCGTGGGGGGTAGTCGGACCGACTTGACCGCCTGTCATGCCGTAGTTGAAGTTATTGACGCATACCACAGTTATTCCCAGGTTCCTGCGGGCTGCGTGTATAAAATGGTTGCCGCCAATACCAGCAATATCGCCATCACCTGACAAGACAATGACCTTAAGATCTGGATTGGCTATCTTTAATCCAGTTGCAAAAGGAATTGCCCTTCCATGAGTGGTATGAAAGGAATCCAGCCTGACATAACCCGCAATTCTGCCAGTACAGCCAATGCCTGAGACAACAGCAACCTTGTCCAGATCCCAGCCTTGTTTCTCCTCGAGCCATTTTAACGAGCTGATAAAAGATGTTAAAGCCGTTCCCAAACCACATCCCTGGCACCAGATATGAGGGAGCCGTTCTCCCCTTAACAAATCATCCATTGGATGCAAACCAGTGATCCAGTCCCCCTCCTGAGGTGTCTCAAAGGTCGATGGTCGGGCTGGCTTTGAATTTGTTTTTCGTTCAACAGTCATGCTTGTCCCTCCCAGGATAATGGACCATCCTGCTTATTGTTCAGGCCGGCTGCTGTTCTTTTGCTCCCAGACGAATTGCATTCAGGACATCTCCAGGATCCAGGATATCTCCTCCGGGTTTAAAAACACCAATCACCCTGGCCTTTCCTCGAGCAGATCGCTCGACTTCCCTGGCAATCTGCCCCATATTAATCTCAGGCACTACAAATGCGCCAACCCTATCTGCCAAATCGCTGATGAGTTGATCGGGAAAAGGCCAGACTGTGATCAAGCGCAAATAGCCAACCTTCAATCCCTCTTTCCTGGCCTGTTCGATAGGCCACAGCGATGTTCGGGCTGAGATGCCGTACGAAACAACAACTACATCCGCTCCACGCAGTTTTTCTTTCTCTACCTGAATGATGTCCTTTGAGTTGGCTTTAATCTTGTCCATCAGCCGGGTAACATTCCAGAGATTGGCCTCTGCATTCATGGCAGGATAACCTCGCTCATCGTGGGTCAAACCTGTCACATGAATCCTGTAGCCATCACCTGCATTGACCATGGGGGATACATACCCAGGATCGCCATTTGGGCTGGAGCGGTAGATCCTGAAACGATCTGGTTCCTGCTCCCCTTTCAAGACCAGGGGGCGGTTAATAATTTCTACCTCCTCCACGGGAGGTATCACCACTTTTTCCGTCATGTGGCCGACTTCGGCATCCGTCATCACCAGGACAGGCGTGCGGTATTTTTCAGATAAGTTGAAAGCCCTCAAAGTAAGATCGAACAGCTCCTGGGGAGAATTGGGACAGAGGGCAATGATCTCATAATCACCATGGGACCCCCAGCGAGCCTGCATCATATCCTGCTGACCAACCAGGGTCGGTAAACCGGTGGATGGTCCACCCCGCTGCACATTGACCAGCACACAGGGTGTTTCGAGCATTATCCCCAGACCAAGATTTTCCATCATCAAGGAAAATCCCGGGCCACTGGTCGCAGTCATCGATTTGACTCCAGCCCAGGAAGCTCCCAGAACTGCATTCATTGAGGCAAGTTCGTCCTCCATCTGGACATAGTTGCCCTCAACCTGGGGCAGGCGAACCGACATGCGTTCCGCTATCTCTGTTGCAGGGGTGATCGGGTATCCAGCGAAAAAACGACACCCGGCCAGGATAGCTCCTTCGGCACAGGCATGGTCGCCAAGCATAAAATGTTCTCCTGTGAGTCTGCCCTTTTGTTGATCCATCAGTTGTCCTCCCTGTGCTGGATGGGCTGAACCAGGTCTGGTCTGCGAGTACCACCATCCTCGATGTAGATTGCGAAATCAGGACATAACAATGCACATAATCCACAATTGACACAGATCGTCTCAGGCAAGATCGACGGTGGATGATATCCCTTGGCATTGGTGCTGCTGGATAATGCAAGTACATTCTGAGGACAAAATTCAATACAAAAACCGCATCCTTTACAGCGGTCATCGATGATATGCACGATACCGTGTGTAATCAGGATGCGGTCTCTATCCAATGGTTGTCTCCAAAGAGCCATAGCTCCTCCTCAACAAGATTGATATGCCACAACCAATAAAGGGATCCTTATCAATAAAATTATCTATTATCTATTAGGCACTACATTCCTTCTCTGGTATTTGTTATCTGCTTCCCTTTTTTTAATACATCATCTGATTAATCTCATCCAGAGATTCAGGTGATGGCCGCAGTTTCTCAGCCGGAAGGCGGTTGAGCGCAGTTTCGGTGAGATTGTATAGATCGAAGAGCGCTTTTTGCTTAGGATTAATGTAGATCAAGCCGGTGATAAGTTCATTTCTGTCGTTGGCTTTTTCAAGCATATCCAGGGCCCGGGCCCGGTCAGTAGGTTCATAATCCTGGGCTAATTTCTTGAGAATGATATGGGTCCCGTCGAAGAGTGGAACGTTGAGGGTTTCGCCTTCTTCGTACTGAACTTTGATAGCCTTCTTGGGGGGCACAAAAGATAGCTCATGCAGGGCTACTTCATGAGATTTTCCCCAGGCATAGGAATGGAAGGCCTCATCCGAATTGTTAAAAGTTACACAGGGGCTGATCACATCGATCACTGCTATTCCACGATGGTGAATTCCAGCTTTTATGAGCGCTTTCAACTGCTGCGGATCTCCTGAAAAAGTCCGGGCGACAAATGAGGCCCGGCCGGCGATGGCTTCCCAGACAATATCAACCGGCACATATCGGTTCTGACCCTGTTTCTTCAGGGCGAGACCTTCTTCAGCAGTTGCAGAAAACTGGCCTTTGGTTAAACCATAGACCCCATTATTAGCGACAATATAAAGCATGGGGAGATTTCGCCTGGTGACATGTTTGAACTGACCCATACCTATGCTGGCAGTATCACCATCTCCGCTGACACCGATGCCGATCAAGGATGTGTCGCCAAACAAAGCACCGGTTGCCAGGGACGGCATCCGGCCGTGTAAGCCATTGAATCCAAATGAGCGTTCCATAAAATAAGTTGGTGCTTTACTTGAGCATCCAATCCCGCTTACTTTAACAACCCGTTCAGGGGGGATTGCCATCTCATGGCAAGCTGCTATCATCTGGCCGACTATGGCATTATGACCGCAGCCCAGGCATAAAGTAGATTTTTTCCCCTTATATTCTTCCTTAGACAATCCAATATCATTGACTGTAATTTTTTTATTAGCCATTAAGAATTCTCCTCATCAAGCACAGCTCCAGTAATCCACTCAGCGCTGAGCGGTAACCCATCGATAAAAGCCAGGGAAACCAGATCAGTCGCTTTCTCTGGTACTTCCAGAGAAAGAATCTTGTGCATCTGGCCGTCCCGGTTATTTTCTATCACGTATACCTTTTCCTGCGATTTGATAAAATCGATTACTTGACTGCCCACCGGAAGGGACTTCAACCGTAAGTAATTAAGTTTGATGCCTTCTTCCTTGAGGTAATCCAGGGCCTCCCTGACAGCTGTATCAGTCGATCCAAAGGCGATCAAGCCGGTTTTTGAACCTCGCTGTTTGATGATCTCCGGTCCTGGCAGGTCGGCAACCGAGGATTTGATCTTATATCTTAATCCGGTTGAGATTCCTGGTCCAATCCCCTGGACTCTCACTGTAGTTGGCATAATCGTCATGGCCAGTACCCCGAGCGTAGTAGGCACTGCTGGGATGAGTATTTCCGGGCACGGTACGATAAGGGATAAAATCACCGTCAAGGTCCTTGTAACGGCCCCAATCATCTTTGATCTTTTCCAGGTCCTCTTCCCAGAGGATCTTGCCCCTGTCAATGGGCGTATCAGGATATTCAAATGGCTCACACATCCATTGATTCTTTCCCAGATCCAGATCTGATAAGACAAATACAGCAGTCTGATATTTTTCTGCCAGGTCGAGCGCTTTCCAGCCATATTCAAAACATTCCCAGGGATTTCCCGGGATCAGCAGTATATGTTCAGAATCACCCTGCCCCAGGTAATATGTCATAGTGACGTCACCCTGAGCTGTTCGGGTTGGCAAACCAGTACTGGGACCAACACGCTGAATGACCCAGACCACAACGGGGATCTCAGCGAAATAAGCCAGGCTGGCATATTCAGTCATTAAACTTAATCCCGGTCCTGAAGTAGATGTTAAAGCCCTCAGGCCTGCCCAGCCCGCACCAATACACATCCCGATGGCTGCCAACTCATCCTCTGCCTGAATGATGGCATAAGTATTCTTGCCAGTTTCTGGGTCTTTCCTTAGTTTTGGAGCATATTCCAGCATTGCCTCTGGCAAACTCGTTGCAGGTGTGATGGGATACCAGGCCACAAAATGCATGCCTCCATAAATAGCTCCCAATCCTCCGGCAGTATTGCCATCCACAAGGATACAACAATCTGTTAGATCACGCGGTTCAACCTTGTATGGTAGATTCCAGGTCCAGGTTATCTTCAGCCCATTGATACGCCATCTTGATAACTTTCAGGTTAAATTCAACGGGATTTCTTTTTCCCTTGAAATGGAACTCAAGCGCTTGTTCGATCGGCTCCATACCTATCTCGAGCAATTTTGCGAGAATACCGACATAAACCATATTGGCCACAAAATTTCGCAGGTCTTTGTGGGGTTTGGCCTCCCGGACCAGGTCTTTAACTGGCATCGGCACTACGATCATATCTTCGCGATTAATGGCTTGATTGATATCGTCAGCATAGAGGAACAAGCCGCCTTCCACCAGGTCATCCTGGTCTGCGGTAAAGGTATTCGGGTTCATTGCCACTACAATATCTGCTAACTTGCGGCGTCCGGCATATCCTTTTTCACTAACCCTGATCTTGTACCAGGTTGGCAAACCCTGAATGTTTGAGGGAAAAATATTTTTCCCTGAAACAGGAAGTCCCATTTTAAATATTGCTCTCAACAATGTCAGATTAGCTGTCTGACTTCCAGATCCATTGACGGTACCAATATTGATTGAAAATTCATTCACACCGCTCAACCGCGATCGACTGGATTTTAGATTTTTTTTGCTCTGGGCCATTAAAACTCCTGTATCTATGCTAAATCCAATATTATTACCGCACCATGCGGTCCATTAAATTAAAATGCTCGTGTAATATTTCCAAGCCGCGGTCCTTATCTCTGCTGATAGCGGCTTCAGCAAGCTGATCATGATATGTCCAGACCTGTTCCAGATAATCCAGGTCGGCATAGACATTTAAACCAACAGCTTCATAGGCATCCCAATAGGCCTCCAGTAAACCGGAAACAAAAACATTATTAAGTCTTTTATAAAAAGTCATATGCAGCTCCCGGTGTTCCTGGTGAGGAATTCTTACCGGGCTTCCCTTTAATTTCTTCCAGGCGCTTTTTAACAAGCGCCTCAACTCAGCATGATCAGACTCATTCAGCAAGTCTACAGACTTAGGAAAATAAGAGTACTCCAGGTGCCTTCTTAAATCAACAAAATCGTCAAAATAGGATTGATCCTGCTGAATGGCATAATACAACGAGGCGTCTACGGCCGGGGTAAAAGAATAAGGCAGGTGCCGGATGCCAAGCCTTGGTTTTACATCAACCAGACCTAGAACCTTGGCAACTTCCAGCTGCTCTCTTAAAGTGGAAATACTAATACCCATTTCAAGGCTGAGGTCTTTCAGCGCAGGCAGCTTATCTGTATCTGAATCTGTCGATTGGAGTAGATAGGAGAAAAAGTCAGAATGATTCATATTCCACCCCTGATATGATTAATAAGATCAATAAGATTAATCCTACTTAAATATAACCTCCATTATTGTCACAGTCAAGTACTTCCAGAGCTGATAATACAAAGGATTTGGCAGGGAGGAATATATGAAACCTGGACCGAATTCTCAGCAGATCTCCTGCCCTGGAACAGGGATCGACAAAAAAACTCCTCGAGGCGTTTCACCTTCGGGAGTCTGGTATTTATCATGCCTGAGTTTACTCTGTCAGAAGATTTTGGACTGCATTTACGACTAAAGCAGTGCCGTAGAGCAACGCTTGTTCATCAAAATTGAAGTCCGGCTGATGGTGTTTCGCATTTAATCCAGCTTCAGGATCAGCAGATCCAATGAAACAAAAACAGCCAGGAATCAATGCCATGATAAATGCCATGTCCTCTGATGCCATGGTCTGGTAATGATCATCCAGGTCAGCATCAGGAAAGAGCTCTCTGGCACTCTGTCGTAAAATATCGGCCAGGACTGGATCATTGACTACAGGCGGAGATATAGGCTCCAGTGAGATCTCGGCCCGGCAGCGGTGAGCCGCGGCAACTCCTTCAACAATCTCTCGAAAACGTCGGAGAAGCAATTTCCTGGTTTCGGACGTAAAGCTGCGGATAGTTCCGGTAAGGACAGCCCTGTCCGGGATCACATTGTGGGTTTCTCCTGCGTGAAAGGTTGTCACCGAAACCACCGAACTATCAAGTGGTTGGACTTCCCTTGAAACCAGGCTCTGCAGGGATGTAATTACAGCACTGGCAGCCAGGATCGGGTCAATCGCCTCTTGAGGCATCCCGCCATGACCACCTTGACCAACGATCTCTATCAAGAAAGATTCTGAGGCAGACATCACAGGTCCATCACTGATCCCGAACCATCCCAGGGTTTTTTCATTCCAGAGATGGACAGCCAGGCACTGATCCGGTTTAGGATCCTCCAGGGCTCCCTCATTGATCACCCGCTGGGCACCCCCCAGACCTTCCTCCGCAGGTTGGAAAAGCAATAACACCTGCCCGGTAAGTTCCTCCTTAAGGTCAGCCAGGATCCGGGCAGCGCTTAATCCGATAGCCATATGGCCGTCATGCCCGCAGGCATGCATCAGCCCCTCGTTTTCGGAAGAAAAGTCCAGCCCAGATTGTTCTAAGACCGGCAAAGCGTCCATATCAAACCGGAGCAGCAGGGTCTTTCCTGGTTTCCCTGTTTTGAGCAACGCTGTCAGACCTGTTCCCGCTATGCCTTTCCTGATAGAAAAATCATCCAGCCGCGAGAGTTCCCGGAGGATGATTTCTGAAGTCTTATATTCCTGAAATCCTAGTTCAGGAGTCCGGTGAAATTCTCGCCGGAGATCCCTGGTATAGGGGAAGATTTCTTTTGCTCGGGTAAGTGCGGATTTCATTTGCGGATTAACTGAACCTCATCAGGATCAAAATCTTGCAGACCTTCTTCGCCAAGATTAACAGTAATTCTCTGGCTGAGGGCATTCAAGCGGATAACTTTGCCCTCTCCCCGGGGTGTGGATACCCTTTTACCCGGTTTAGGCAAATTCTTTTTTGCCTCCATGTATTGTTCGTGTTCATGCATCAGGCAGCAGCGAAGTCTTCCGCACATCCCAGTTATTTCTGTGGGTGCGAGAGAAATGCCCTGCTCTTTGGCCATTTTTATTGAAATCGGCACAAACTCGGTCATGAACTCGGTGCAGCAGCGGATCTCCTTGCCACAAGCACCCATGCCACCAATGATCTTGGCTGAGTCCCGGGGGCCGATCCTGCGCATCTCAATTCCAGTTTTTCCATGTTCTTTTTTAAGTTTTTTTAGCAGTCCGAGAGATTGGGGTCATCATTGTCTTCTGAACAGTAAAGAAAGACCAGGTTATCCCCTTCTAAACTATATTCTGCAGCCACAAATTTGACGCCTACCAGTTTTTCCTCCAGGGCAAATTTCCGGCACTGGATCAAAACATCATCCTGTTTGTTCTCCCAAACCTGGCGCATGACCAGGTCGCGTGAGGAAGCCGATCTGAGGATCGGTTTCCAGTTGCGGCCATTCTTGGTTTTAGGATCGAGAAATGAGACCACCTGACCGAGCTGCTGTCCCCGGCTGGTTTCAACAATAACATATTCACCCTTCTTAATATCAGGAATGGAGGATGCATCAAAATGATAAGTTTTTCCACCACTGTGGAATCGGATACCAACAATAAGAGCCATCATGTGCCTATTTTACCTTATATCCCTCATTAAACGAGAATACGGTTTCCTGATCGAAAACCGTATTTTCTGATTTTTTATATCAAGCCCTTATTTAGAGGTCTTCTTTTTGTTAATGGCTGCCATACTGATCTGGGCAGCGATTTTTTCAGTGATATCAATCAGCGCTTTGGTAACGGCTGAGTCAGGGTGAGAAAGGGCAACAGGCATTCCATTGTCTCCGCCAATCCTGACCTGGGGATCAATAGGAATAGTGCCAAGAAACGGTACTTCAGTCATCTGCAGCCAGCTTTTCTCCACCACCGCTGCCAAAAATGTCCATTTTTTCACCAGCAGGGGTTTCCAGATAGCTCATGTTCTCGACCACACCAAATATTGGAATTTTCAACTCCTGGAACATATTAATTCCTCTCAGGGCATCATCGAGTGAAACCTGCTGCGGCAAGCGTGACTATCACTCCACCCTGCAGTTCCAGGGTCTGGTTCACGCTGAGCTGAACATCCCCTGTTCCTGGCGGCATATCGATGATCAGATAATCGAGCTCACCCCAATCAACATCGGATATGAACTGTTTGATAGCTGTGTGAAGCATCGGCCCCCGCCAGATCAAAGCTTGCTCAGGTTTAACCATAAATCCGATTGAAATAACTTTGACGCCATGGCCTTCGCCAGGCAGGATCTTTTCATCCTTAGCACCACCGAGCTGCTTGACACCCATCATTGTAGGTATGTTGGGACCATAAATATCAGCATCCAACAGACCAACCTTGGCCCCTTTATCTGCCAGGATGACTGCCAGGTTGACAGCAACGGTGCTTTTTCCAACCCCACCCTTACCGGAAGCGACCGCTATAACATTCTTGATATTGGGATGGTCAGATTTCTGAGAGCCAACTGGCACTTTTGCTCCCATTTCGATCTTGATCTCACCCACACCAGCAAGAGCCTGAACGGCTTCCAAGGCTCGATTTCGGATCTCGTCTTTAAGAGGACAAGCCGGGGTTGTGAGGTTTACTGTGAAGCTGACATTGCTTCCGTCTACTTCAACATCCTCGATCATACCTAAACTGACCAGGTCCTTCCCGATCTCAGGATCGAGGACATTGCCAAGTACTTCCAAGACCGCTTCCCGAGTAATTGTTTTATTTGCCATGTATATCCTTCCTGGGATGATATTTCGAATATTGCGTTTCTCATTCTAACATGTTTATTCAGTGTCATTCTCAATATAATATTAGAAGTTGAGAGTGACTGTGCCATCCCGGGGCGGTCTTGAGGAACTAGATGGTCTCTCGAACCAACGAATCAAAAAAACCTGACAAGAATATCGTTTTCCTTTATAATGGAGTGGCTGATAAACCGCCAAATCTGAGCTTTATTATGATTGATGACAATCAGAATTCAACAGAACAGCGAGATGTTGAGCTTGTTCCACATAATCCAGAATGGTCCGTCCAGGCTGACCAGGAAGCAAAACGCATCCTGGACAGTCTCTCATTCCCTATAATTGGCATCTATCACATCGGCAGCACTTCGGTACCAGGCCTGAAGGCCAAACCCATCCTGGATTTCGTGCTTGAAGTTGAAAACCTAGCTAACGTGATAGATAATTATGACCTTTTTGAAGGTTTGGGATATAGCAGCAAAGGAGAATTTGGGATCCCCGGGCGGCAGTTCTTCACCAGGGACACCAATGATGAGCGCACCCATCATCTTCATATCTTTGAAAAAGGCCATCCAGATATTGAGCGCCATTTGGTGTTCAGGGATTTCCTTAGAGCCAATCCGAACGCTGCCAGAGAATACGAAAAACTAAAAGAAAAACTCGCCAAACAATTTCCTAATGCCAGCGGTGATTATACGGAAGCCAAATCCGATTTTATTCTCTCCATGGACGAAGTTGCACGGTACTGGCTGGAACAGAATCGCATTTCAAAGAATTCCACAGATAAAAAATCCTGAGACACTTCTTGTTCTCAATTGTTTTTAATAACATTCAATAACCAATTTATTACTCCAACTGACATGGAAGATCTTCCTGATTATTTTGTAAGCAGGATAACAAAAAGTCACGGCCAGGTTGGTATTGATTGGCTGAATGATTTTGCAGCTTTGAGGGATGATTTCAGAAATCGCTGGTCGTTGACTGATCCCCAACCCATAGCCGAGCTATCTTTTAATTATCTGGAATATGCTAAAACCCCTAGCGGGGTGGATGCTGTGCTCAAAATGGGTGTTCCCAATCCGGAAATTGAAAGTGAAATTTCTACCCTGATAACTTATGCTGGCAGAGCAGCTGTCAAACTTCTCGATGGTGATCCTGCTCTCGGAGTCCTTTTGCTGGAGAGGATCCGGCCGGGTCATGATTTATTGAGCCTGAAAGATGATCAGGCCGGGGCGAGAATCGGGGGACAGCTAATGAAGAATCTCTGGCGTCCAGCACCAGAGGATCATAGCTTCCCTACAATTGGAAAATGGTGCCAGGGATTTGCCAGGTATCAGAATTATCACCCTGGCCAGTCAGGTCCTCTGCCAGCAGACCTTGGTCAGCCAGGCTGCCGGAATTGCCCGGGAGCTGCTAAGTGAGAATGTTGAACAATTTCTCCTCCACGGAGACTTGCACCACGGAAATATCCTCTTGGGCCAAGATGACCGGTGGCTGGCGATCGATCCTAAGGGTGTCGTCGGAGAAAGAGCCTGCGAGATCGCACCCCTGCTGTACAATCCGATCCCGGATCTGATCCAGCGTCCGGACCTGGTGAAGATCATCAACGAACGCCTGGATATCCTGGCAGATTCAACTGGTCTTAATCGGGAAAGAATGCTGATCTGGTGTTTTGTCCGCTCTGTGCTATCCTCGATCTGGTCTGTAGAAGACAGAAGTGGAAATGAATCCTACGGGTGCGATATTTGCAATACTTTTATTGAGGCTTATGAAACATGGAGACCTCCGAGGTCTATAAAACCTCCGAGGTAGCGCTCTTCTGAGGGGTGAACGAGATTAGCGTCGAGAGAAATCAAGAGACCTCCGAGGTCGAATCGACCTCGGAGGTCTCTTGTCCCTAAAAAAAATTACTCAACAGTCACTGATTTTGCCAGGTTGCGAGGTTGATCAACATCCAAACCGCGCAGGGCGGCTATGTGATATGCCAACAGCTGCAGCGGGATCACCGTGGTAACCGGGCTTAACATCCAGGGGGTTTCCGGAACATAAAGCACCTGATCTGCCTGGGCTTTGATCAGGTCATCTCCTTCGGTTGCAACAGCAATCACTCTTCCTCCCCGGGCTTTAGCCTGCTCTATCTGGCTGAACATCTTGTCATACCAGGGATCCCTGGGAGCGATCACCACAACAGGAAGACCAGAATCAATCAGGGCGATCGGTCCATGTTTCATCTCACCCGCTGGATAACCCTCTGCGTGAATATATGAGATCTCCTTTAGTTTCAGGGCTCCTTCGTAAGCCGTGGGCATATTCACTCCCCGCCCCAGGTAAAGAGCATTTTGAGCTTCCAGCATACTTTCTGCAACAAGTTTGATCTGATCCTCTTGATCCAGACAGCGGCCGGCGAGATCGGGGACCAATCGCAGATCCTCTACCAGCTGACGGCGCTTCTTTTCATCCAGAGTTCCCCTCAATTCTCCCAGCAAAATCGCCAACATATACAGATCAACCAGCGGGAGCTGTATAGGCTTTGGTCGAGGCAACGCCAATCTCAGGGCCAACCTGCATCGAAATAAATCCATCAGCAATGCGCATCGCCTGGGAACCGATTGCATTAACGATCGACCACAAGGTTGCCCCTTTCCGACGACCTTCTTCCATGGCAGCCAGTGTATCAGCGGTTTCACCGATCTGGCTGATAGCCAGGACCACCGTTTTATCATCAACTATCGGATCCTGATAGCGAAACTCAGAACCGATCTCAACTTCAACCGGAATACGGGCAATTCGTTCGATCAAGACTTTGCCGACCATGCCAGCGTAAGATGCTGTTCCGCAGGCGATGATAAATATCTTATTGATATCTTTGACCAACTCTCGGAGTCAGATTTAATGTCGGAAGTTGAATCGAACCGGTTTCAAAATCGACCCGTCCGGCAATGGTATCGGTCAGTGACCGAACCTGTTCGTGGATTTCCTTGTGCATGAAATGGCGGTATTCTCCCTTTTCTGCTGACACCGGATCCCAGGGAACATTATGAACCTCAGCATTCCACTTCTTCTCCATCCAGGTTCATCACTTCCAAACCCTGGCGGCTGACTACAGCCATCTGGTGGGATTCCAGAAAAACCATTTTCCGGGTATGTTCCAGGATAGCTGGAAGATCCGAGGCAATGATACATCTCATCCTCACCTATACCAAGGACCACTCCACCGGCGTTGCCGATCCTGGCTGCGACTGATTTTATCCGGCTCATTCTTACTCATAACCACAATACCGTGAGCGCCTTTCAGGTGGCGCAACGCCTGCTGAACAGCATCGGTAAGATTGTTCCCTGAGAGATAACGTTCCACCAGGTGGACAATCACTTCAGTATCGGTTTCAGATTGAAATTCCGCACCTTCACTTTCGAGTTCATCACGCAAGGTTGAAAAATTCTCCACGATGCCGTTATGAACCACAACCACATCCCCAGTCATGCCCAGATGAGGATGAGCATTGCGGGAATTGGGCTCTCCATGGGTTGCCCAGCGGGTGTGACCTATGCCAAGATTGCCTTTCAGTGGGTCATCCTGAACAAGCTGGGATAATCGTTCCAGCTTGCCGGCATCCCGCCGGATCTGGATCAGCATCATTTTCAAGGACTGCAATACCAGCGGAATCATAACCCCGGTACTCAAGCTTTTTTAACCCATTCATGATAATGGGTGTTGCGTTTTTCGGTCCAATATAACCAACTATTCCACACATAGATAATACCCTCCTGAATTACGTCAGCCCATCCACTTCTACTTCATTGACAGGCTTACCCGACCTGTATTCAACGCTCAGGCAGTTAGCAGATCAAAGCTGTTTGATATCCAGTCACCTAGGATGATCTTGTCCCACCGGTCACCCGGGTTTTTATCATCCTTTTTAATGTGGAGGGAAAAATCGGAGTGTGACTATCTCCGGAGGGCTTCCGCTGATGGTTCGATTTTCCCGGTCTTGTTTTCCCCCGACCGGTTAGCCTCCCTAAGGAGGAACCCTCATCCTCGTCAACTCAAGTTTGGCTGCTGATCAAATCCTATCAGCACTTTGAGTCCATGCGCTATTTTCCCAGCTGTTATGCTCTCCTGTCACCTCCTTGAATACCAATCCGCGAAGGAAATCGACCAAGTCGTTCCCTCGCGGATGTTATCTTACTAAACAACCAGATAATTCTGCAAGCTACGCTTTCCCTACAATACAGACGCTTTAGTGATGACATCACCCTGGCGGATGCTGTCCACTACATCCTCACCCTGGGTCACTTTTCCAAAAACAGTATGTTTGCCATCAAGATGCGGTTGGGGAAGATGAGTAATGAAAAATTGGGAACCATTAGTATTGGGTCCCGCATTGGCCATAGAGATCACTTTTGTTTCATGTTTAAGGGGATTGCCAACCAATTCATCCTCAAAACGATAGCCCGGACCCCCGCTGCCGGTACCAGTGGGATCGCCGCCCTGGACCATAAAATTGTCAATGACTCTATGGAAAGTCAAACCATCATAAAACGACTCGCTAATCAGAAACAAGAAATTATTAACTGTTTTGGGAGCATGTTCAGGATAAAGCTCCAACTGGATCTCACCCCGGTTGGTTTCCAGCTTAACTTGATAAACTTTACCTTCGTTCAATGGACATTTCAGGCGAAGTATCCCATTGTTTTGCCATTTTTCCTCTCTTTTATATAGTCTTCTAAAATACGCCGCTATTATATCATCCCTCACAATTAGATGTAAAAAGGCCAAATCATGGACCTAGTCCCTGGTAAAAAAAGCTGGCCAACCAGAAACAATTTAAACAACAACCCCTGGTGGGTACGGCATAGATCCGCCGGCCCACCAGGGGAATATTTGGATACCAACTCTATCTACAGATTGGGTTCCTCCAGTGGAATCCTGGATTCAGGTTCAAGCCGTTCAGCATCAGGGCGAACCTCCTCTGGCCGCTGCGGACGATCTTGCTGAGGATTACCTGCAACAACGACCCGGGCGATGATCTTTCCATCCTGGTCAATATAGCCACCAAATCCTGCCCGCATACCTTTTTCCAGATCAGCAAAACTATTTACCTGTCCCCGGTAGGTGGTTTTACCATCAACGAAAACTGTCAGCACTGTGCCATCAGGTTTTTCAAGCTGGAACTTTCCAGCTCCTGGATTGACAGTCTTGATGATGCCCTGGGCTCTGATCAATTCAGGGCGTTCATCTGCTGGAGATCCAGCGGCGACCAGGCGGGCGATCAATTTTCCATCACCATCTTCTGTGGCAACTACTCCTGCCCGCATGCCTTCCTCCAAATCTCTGATTCCCTCAACCTGACCCCGATAAGTGGTATTCTCATCGACAAAAAAGGTCATGACAGAGCCCTCAGGAGTTTCAAGGCGGAATTTTCCAGCTGCTGGATCAACTCCAACGATAATCCCCTGAGCTCGGATCTGTTCCGGCCGGATGCCGGCGATCACCAATACAGCCAACAGCTGACCATTTTCCGTTTCTTTGGCTGCAACGCCTGCCTGCCATCCAACCTGCATTTCAGCCAGGCTTGAAAGCTGGCCCTGGTAGCGGGTCTTGTCATCCACCAGGAATCGCACTGACCTGCCATCATCAGTCTCAATCGAGAAGGTCCCCTCTTGTGGGTTGACTGAGGTAACTTCTCCCTTGACCTTCAGCAGCTCCGGCGCATCACCAGCTACTACCCCGACCGCCAGTAGACGGCCAGGACTTGCTTCAACAGCAACGACTCCAGCATGCCAGCCAACCTGCAGATCCTCCAAACCTACGAGCTGACCTCCATAACGTGTATTCTCATCCACAAAAAAGGTCATTTTCTCACCACCTGGATTTTCGAGGGTGAATTTTCCAGCTGCCTGATTGACATCAGTGACCAAACCACGAGCCTTGATATAATCTTCCGGATCTCCAGAGATCACCAAAACTGCCCAAAGCCTTCCACCTTCTCCCTCACGGGCAGCGACGCCAACTTTCCAGCCGACTTGCAGTTCCTCGAAACTCTGGGCATCTCCGCGGTAGCGGGTGTTTTCATTCACAAAGAATGTCAGGACAGAGCCATCATCCTTTTCAACCCGGAAAATTCCTGTAGCTGAGTCAATAGAAATGACTTCCCCTCGAACCCGGATACCTTCCGGTTGATCATCTGCAGCCATGGCAACACCACTGAAGGGAACTGTCAGCACGGCGGCGATTACTAGTGCCAAGATAATTTTTTTGAACATTTTTCCTCCAAGAAACGGGTAGGGTTTTTTAACTTGCACTCTAATCCTAAAATCACCCTGTAAAATCATCACAATCGGGATGTAAAAACCCTGTAAAAAATGTCATTAAAAATAAAGATGCGGGTGATAAACACCCGCACCACTTCATTTACTTTGTTAATATGAATTGATCTAATTTATTTAGCTGGAAAAACCACCTCTTCCTTGCCAGTCAATTTCTCCTGGACCAGCTCGGCAACTGTGTCAAGATGGCCTTCTTTATTCACAAAGTCAAGATCGTCTGAACGGATCTTGAGAACCGGGCAGAGATCAAAGGTATCCATCCAATCCTCATAAAAGGAATCCAGCAAAGCGAGATATTCGAGTGTAATTCCGGATTCGATCTTGCGTCCTCGTTCTTCAATTCTTTGGCGCAGGATCTTGGGGGGAGCGATCAGATAAATCAGCAAATCCGGTTCTGGTAATCCACCAGCAATCAGCTGAAAAACGCGCCGGTAAGACAGATAATCTCTTTCAGTTAAACTTCCCTGGTCATACAGGGCACGGGCAAAGATTTCCACATCCTCATAAATGCTGCGGTCAGCAATGGCATCTTTTTTGTCCGATACAAGTTCGAGGTGCTGCTGCGCCCGGTGGCCTAAGAAATAGATCTGCAAATGGAAAGACCAGGCTGTCATGTCCTGGTAAAAATCTCCCAGGTAGGGATTGTCAATCACTGATTCGTAACCTGTCCTCCAGCCCAAGCGCTCACCCAAACGTTCAGTCAGGGATGTTTTCCCGGTACCTATATTACCAGCGACTAAAACAAGTTTTCCCGCCATTGATCGATCTCCTCTAAGCTTGCCAACCTGTCTTGATTGTTTCTCTCATCAGCGTTTTTCAACCGCTACTGCGCAGACTTTATAATCCGGAATCTTTGCCTGGGGATCTCTGGCATCCATGGTGAGAATATTAGCGGCAGCTTCCACAAAGTGGAAAGGAAGAAATACCATGCCTTCGGCGGACCTTTCTGTAACCAGGGTCTTGACCTCAATCTCTCCTCTCCTGGACCGCATCCTGACCCAGTCCCCTGAATAAATGCCAATCTTCTGGGCATCGAGAGGATGAATTTCAACCAGCGCTTCTGGATAGATATCATCAAGCTTAGACCGCCGGGTCATCGTCCCACCATGCCAGTGATACAATACCCGGCCTGTTGAGAGGATCAATGGAAACTCATCATCCGGCAGTTCCTGGGAAGGCCGGTAAGTCAATGGAGTCAAGGCACCTTTCCCGCGGGGGAAACTTTCGGCGAACAAGTACGGTGTCCCGGGATGCTCCGGGGTCGGGCAGGGCCAGTGCACACCATCTTCCTGGGCAATCCTCTGATGCGTGATACCCTGAAAAGGAGGAGTCAATTCAGCCATCTCATCCCAAATCTGAGAGGGACTTTCAAAATCAAAACCAATACTGGATTTCACCTCCAATATTTCCTCTACCCTGTGGGCCAAATCCTGGAGAATTTGCCAATCGGGTCGGGTCTCCCCCGGAGAATTAATCCCCGGACGAATTAACTGCACCCTCCTGTCGCTGTTGGTGAAAGTGCCGTCTTTCTCTGCAAAGCTGACAGCAGGCAGGATCACATCAGCATATTCACCGGTTTCATTCATGAATATATCCTGATAAAGGACAAACTCCAGGCTTTCCATCACATGGCGAGCATGCAGCAGATCCGGTTCACTCATCATCGGGTTTTCACCCATCACAAAGTAACCCTTAATAGCACCTGTTTCAGCAGCATCAACCATTTCCATAGTAGTCAAACCCGGTTCAGGATCGAGTGAAGTGCCCCAGTGTTTTTCAAATTTCGCCCGGACTTCAGGGTCAGATACCAGCTGATAGCCGGGATAGACATCTGGCAGGCCCCCGCTGTCCGAACAACCCTGGACATTATTCTGGCCCCGCAGGGGATTAAGTCCTGTTCCCGGGCGGCCGATATTACCGGTCAGCAGGGCTAAGTTGGCCAGGGATATGGCATTATCAGTTCCATGGACACTCTGGCTGATACCCATGCCCCAATAGATAGCGGCTGCGCCTGCATTACCGTATAATCGGGCAGCCTGTCTGATCGTTTCAGCAGGAACTCCACAGATCTGCTCGGCATACTCCGGTGTAAATTCTTCCAGGGAAGGTATATATTCATCGAAACCCTCCACTCGTTGATCGATAAATTCCTGATCGATCAATCCTTCCTTCACGATCACATGAGCCAGGGCCTGGAACATGACAACATCCGTACCTGATTTAAGCTGTAGGTAGTAATCAGCAAATTGTGACATTCCAATTTGCCGGGGATCGATAACAATCAATTTAGCGCCGTTCTTAACTACAGCTTCAATCAGGAATGTGCTGATCACCGGGTGGGTTTCCGAGGTGTTGGATCCGGTCACAAGCAATACCTCAAGGTCTTTCATCTCGGCAATTGAATTGGACATTGCTGAAGAACCGAGGGTGATCTGCAATCCTGCAACAGAGGCGGCATGACAGAGACGGGAGCAATGATCCACATTATTCGTCCCCAAAACGCCCCGAACAAATTTCTGAAAAATATAGTTGTCTTCATTGGTTGCTTTTGCAGAGCAAAAAGTTCCCAGCGCGTTACCACCATGCTCTTTGACGATCCCGGCAATTCTCTCAGCAGACAGATCCAGGGCTTCATCCCAGCTTGCCCGCCGGAAGCCGTTCAAGCCAACTGGTTTTCTTGGCAGAGTTCCCAGGTCCTTGCGGATTAAGGGGTATGTCAATCGGGAAGGATGATGCACAAAGTCCATCCCATAACGACCTTTGGTACACAATCTCCCAAAGTTGGGAGCAACATCAAAAGGCGCATCCACCCTGGTTATGTGATTTTCCTGGATTTGCAGGTCCACCTGGCAACCTACTCCGCAGTAAGGACAGGTACTTCGAACAGTTTTCTGAGTATCTGTCATGGTCAGCTCCTTTTATCCTTGCGTTCCTGCCTGCGGCGGGCCCGGATCTCATCGTGCTGTAAACCTTTTTCTAATAAATATTCAGTCTTTCCCTGCAGAGCTTTGGTAGGACAAACACCCACGCAGTTGCCGCAAAAGACGCAGGTAGTGTCCGGCATCGGATTATCAAAGAATGTTGTGATCTTGCTGTCATGTCCCCTTCCTCCCAATCCCAAGGCATAGGTGAACATGATGTCATCAGCGCAGGCTTGAACACAGCGCCAGCAAAGGATACATTGGCTGTAATCCCGGACATAAAATGGATTGTCATCCAGAACCTCGTGTTGGCGTTTTTTCGCCCCTGGAAACCGGTCTGGATCTGCCTGGTAGCGCTTCATCTGGTTCTGCAAAGCTGGTGAACGGGAAATATCGGCGCTGGCGTTGAGCATCTCCAGGATCGTTCGGCGGGAACGCACAACACGTTCGCTTTCTGTTTTCACAACCATATCCTCAGCCACGGGCGTGATGCAGGAAGGAGCTAATCTGCCCCATCCATCGATTTCCACCACACATTGGCGGCATAATCCTTCGGCGGTAGTGGCATCATGGATGCAGATCACCGGAATGTTGATATCCAGGGACGCTGCTGCTTCCAGAACACTTGTACCTTCAGGTACCTGGCACTTTTTTCCATCAATTTCCAAGTTAATCATTTGTTTCTTAACCATGTCTGCCTTCCTCAAGCCCGAAATATTCAGGGCAGATCTCAATTGCGCTTAATACTGCTGAACCCGCTGTCTGCCCCAAACCACACAAAGATGTGTCGGTCATGGTAGCAATAATATCCTCCAGCCGTTCGATATCACCCACCAGGGCCTGACCGCGCAAATTGCGATCCAGGATCTCTGCCTGCCGTTGAGTGCCCAGCTGGCAGGGATAACATTTGCCGCAGCTTTCATGGGCAAAAAAATGTCCCAGGCCATGAAGTACAAACTTCATGTCTACCTCTTCGTCAAAAACTACCACCGCTCCAGAACCCAGGGAGAGACCAGCTTCCTTAACTCCCTGATTTGTGAGAGTAACATCCAGATGGTCGGGGGCCACAAATTTTCCAGCGGCACCACCTAACAACACGGTCCGGAGTTCTTTGCCTCCCCTGATACCACCTGCTTTTTTATAGATCAGCTGCTCAAGTGTGATCGGTTCAGTTACTTCATAGATCCCGGGTTTTTCTACATCTCCCGAGATGCTGAACAAACGGGGACCAGTAGAACCGGAAGCCCCCATTTTTTTGTATTCATCAGCTCCAATCTTAGCTATCAAGGCCACATTGGCAAGGGTTTCGACATTGTTGATCACAGTGGGCTGATTAAACAAACCGTGAGTGGTTGGGAAAGGAGGTTTTACACGGGGAAATCCTCGTTTGCCTTCTATTGATTCAAACAGAGCGGTTTCTTCTCCACAGATATATGCTCCAGCACCACTGCGCAGTTCAATATCAAAATCAAATCCACTGCCAAGGATATTCTTTCCAAGGAAACCATCCTGGGCTGCTGTCTTCAGGGCCTGGAGAATCACCTGATGGGAGTGTGTGTATTCGCCCCTGATATAGAGGTAACCTTTGCCAGCACCAATTGCATAAGCAGCAATGATCATGCCCTCGATGATTGTGAATGGATCTCCCTCGATCAAAGCTCGATCCTTAAAGGTGCCAGGTTCTGATTCATCTTCGTTGCAAACCAGATATTTTGGAAACCGGTCAACTTCAGCACAGCCGCTCCACTTTAAACCGGTCGGAAAACCTGCCCCTCCCCGACCAGTCAGTTCGGCATCTGTAATCATCTGGATCACCTGATCTTCAGGCATCGCTAAAACTTTACGAAGACCATCAAATCCGCCCGCTTTCTGGAATTCTGCGGTACTTAACGGGTCGATCTTTCCTACCCGTGCCATCAGATGCAGGTCTTCCCCGTATATCGCTGATTGAGGATGTCCAACCGGATTGAAGATCGTTTCCAGGGTTGCTTCCCCAACCATGTCATCCCCTACCAAAACACCAGGAGCGTGATCACACAAACCGAGGCATTCCACTTCTTCTATAATATAGCGGCCATCTACGGTAGCTTCACCAACTCCAACTCCCAAATGCTGGCACAGCTCTGCAACCAGATCACCACTGCCCTGAGAGGCGCAGGATGGCGTGGTGCAAACACGGATGGAAGTTTCAGCCCGGGGTTCACTTGATAACATGGAATAAAATTCGATCACACCATAAAGGTCCGCCAGGGGAACATTTAGGGAATCACTGATTGCTTGCGCGGCTTCCCTGGGAATATAGTCATAAATCTGCTGGGTTTTCAGCAGTGCTGGAAGCAGCATAGTTCTGCCTCGCGAGCCGTTATCTTCCAGGTAATCAATTAATTGTGAGGAAAGAGAGAAATCACTTCCCATTGGATCTCCTTTAAGAATCTGGTAGAACACTGGCACATAAAATGATCTGGATCTGATGATAGAGAGATATGTGACAGATTATATCAAGAGCAGGGACACATTTTTGAAAGTTTGGAAATATTCTAAGAAATTCATCATAATCTTATCTGGTTCAGAACACCAGATTATTAAAGGATCCAGGGGCCAATCAATTTTCATTGATTAAAACAAAAAAGGCTGCCTTTTCAGCAGCCTTTCTGAATTTCTTTATAGCAATCAAGGGATTATTTTTCCAGCTCAGAGATCATATCAGCCAGCTCAGTATTCTCGCTGTTCGATTCCATGGCTTTACGGATTGCCGCTTCAAAAGCAGTTGGGGTTTCTTCCCTTTTCTCATCTTCGTCATCCTTAAAGTTGATCGAGTCCAGGGGTGGATCCTCGAGTGCTTTCATGGATAATTTAATTTGCTTTTTCCGGCGGTTGACTTTGAGGACTTTGACATTCACCTCGTCACCTTTCTGGACCATATCAGCTGGAGTTCGCACATAACCGTGAGCCATTTCACTGATATGAACCAATCCAGGCCGTTCAGCTTCAATATCCACAAAAACACCGTACTTTTCAATCCGGGTAACAGTACCCACCAGCTCCAGATCGGGACGGATCTCAGACCAATCCATACCCAGTGGTTCCAGCATGGTCAGCTCGATCTTTTTATTTTCAGCATCAGCCCGTTGAATCCAGACCTCTACTTCTTGACCTACTTTGAGCACATCCGCTACTCTGGTCACGGATCCTTTTTGGATCTTCGAAATATGAATTAAACCCGGTACACCGACACCGACATCAACAATCGCACCCGCCAGGGAAGTCTTTCAAGACCTTTCCCGCAACCTTCATTTTAGGTTCCAAGTCTTCAATTGTTTCAGGCGTCTTCAAATCTTCATTCGCCATAAAACACTCTCCAAATACACTTCTTTTTCAACAAGCGTCAATTATACCGTTCGTATCTGCCCTTGTCAAAGCATATCTGGGAATATTTGGTTTGTTAATAAGCTGTCAATCCGACCAGAACAGCAAGCAGTTTATTGACCCATTCCTGATCATTCAAATTCAAAGCGAGCCAAACTGAAGATTCACCAAAACGAACTTTAGTTTCAAATTCCCACGGCTGCGGCAGAGCTTTTCCTTCAGGATAGCCGAGGTTGATCTTGCCGGATTCGACAGTAATACTTTCCACTCCAGCACTTTCTGCGAGCAGCTTCAATTCCAACTGGATCAGGAGGTTCTGGACCGGTTCGGGTAAAGGACCAAAACGATCAATAAATTCTCCCCTCAACTCCTCAATCTCACGGGGCTGCAGGATGGATGCTGCCCTTCGATAGAGGCTAAGCCGCACAGATCGATCTGGAATGTAATCATCAGGGATGCCTACCGGCAGGGGAAGATCAATATTAACCAGCGGTCGTAAGATCTGGAATGGCAGCTGATCTTCACTGGCAGGACCCACGTGATCTTTTTTAAGACCTTGAACAGCATCAGCCAGCAGCCTGGTATAAAGATGAAAACCAACCGCGGCGATATACCCTGATTGGCGTGTTCCCAGGATATCTCCCGAGCCGCGAATTTCCAGATCCCTCATTGCTATCGAGTATCCTGAACCTAGATCTGTGTGCTCTGCAATAGTTTCCAGGCGAAGCCTGCCTTCGATCGTGGGTGTTCCACCTCTATCCTGGAAGAAATATGCATACGCTCGCTGGGCACCACGCCCGACCCTACCCCGCAGCTGATAAAGCTGGGAGAGGCCAAATATATCTGCCCGATCGACGATCAGGGTATTGGCATTGGGTATATCGAGTCCGGATTCAATGATCGAGGTAGATAAAAGCACATCAAGTTCGCCCTGGGTGAACTGGTGCATGCGCTCCTCCAACTCTTTTTCAGGCATCTGTCCGTGAGCGATTCCAATCCTGGCCTCCGGGACAAGTCTGGTCAAGTGAGCCTTGACAGCCTCGATGGTTTTGACCCTGTTATGGACAAAGAAAACCTGGCCGCCGCGTTCCATTTCTCTCCAGATCGCCTTCTGGATTAATTCCGGATCATAACTGCTGACATGGGTGACCACCGGCAAACGCTCCTCGGGGGGAGTATTAATTCGAGATATATCCCGCACTCCAGTAAGAGCCATATACATAGTGCGGGGAATTGGAGTCGCTGTTAATGTCAATACATCTATATCTGCTCGTTTGGATTTGATCTGTTCCTTATGAGACACACCAAAGCGCTGTTCTTCATCTACGATCATCAATCCCAGGTCATGAAAGATCACATCCCGTGAGAGCAACCGGTGAGTACCGATCACGATATCCACCGAGCCTTTGATCAAACCTGAAAGAATGGCGGATTGCTGCTTCGGGGTCCGGTAGCGGGAAAGCATCCGCACTTCCACGGGGAAACCGCCCATCCGCTCCTGAAAAGTATCAAAATGCTGTTGGGCAAGAATAGTCGTAGGCACAAGGACGGCGACTTGTTTTCCATCCATGACTGCTTTAAAGGCTGCCCTGACAGCGATCTCTGTCTTGCCGTAGCCAACGTCTCCGCAGATCAGACGGTCCATAGGTTTGGCCTGTTCCATATCGGCTTTGACCTGGGAGATTACATGAAGCTGATCGTCTGTTTCAATATAGGGAAAACTGGCTTCCAATTCTTGCTGCCAGGCTGTATCTGCCTTAAAGGCAAACCCACTTACTGTTTGCCTGCGCGCATATAGATCCAGCAGGTCCTGAGCTACCTGGACAACTTCTTTTTTAACCCGATCCTTGGTTGATCCCCAATGGCCGCCGCCTAGACGGCTGACCGTGGGATCATGATGGTCTGGACCTACATATCGAGTAAGCCTATCCGCCTGGGCCACTGGCACGTAAAGATAATCACCCTCTGCATATTCCACTGCGAGGTATTCACCTTCGGTGCCTTCCAATTCCCGCAGGGCCAGCCCGGCGTAGCGGCCTATCCCGTGGTCCATATGGACCACCCAGTCATCCTGCTCAAAATCGCTGTAATTAATCTCAGGGGCCTGGGCCCGGTGCACCGGCCGGCGGCGGGGTTGAATTCGACGCCAGCCAAAAACCTCTCCATCACTGAATAAATGGAGTGGATTTTCATCATCTGAGGTTAAAACCCAACCTCCATCCAGACTTCCTTTAATGTAGGTTGGTTTCGTTTCAAGTTGAGAACGCTCGCTCCAGATTTCTTCCAGCCGGGCAGACTGGCGTGAGATAACAACCACCCCGGCATCATTTAGGAGCAGATCTTCGAGGTGATTGGTGAATAACTTCAGTTCACCGGCAAACCGTTCATTGGGAGTGAAGTATGCGCCTAATCCGGCAGCAGACTCTTCTCCCGCTCGATTTTGAAGGCCGGTTGGCCCAAGGCTAATGGTAGAAAATTCAGCCAAAGCCAAAGCAAGATCTTTCCAAACAAGATACGGAGCTGGAAAGTCTGCCGGGATCAACAGATTCTTCTGGTAACCTGTTCTCAGAGATTCAGCCTGGATGTGGATTTCCTGGGCTGTATCACGGATTAAATCCTCATTATCCAGGAAGATCAGAGTATTGCTGGGTAGATAAGAGAGCAAAGTCGCTTCTTCTGAGTGTAATGATCCCAGATGATATTCAGTCTTCGCGATCCCTGTATTTTCTTCCAACAGGTCCAGAGGGAGCAGGAACTCCCGGGCAGGAGTAAGCTGGATCTGCTGAATCTTCTCAATCGTGCGCTGGTTCTCTGGATCAAAGCGCCTCAACATTTCGATCTCATCACCCAAGAACTCCAGCCGGGCCGGGAAACGGTCACCAGGAGGCCAGACATCAAGAATCCCGCCCCGCCGGGCAAAACCTCCCGGTGAAGTAACGATCGGGGTCGATTCATATCCTGCTCTGATCCATTCTGCAGCCAACATGTATGGAGAATACTTCTCTCCAACTTTTATTCGACGGGAAGCTTTCAAAAATTCCCGCCGAGGTAGAGTACGCGTCATTACTGCCCGGATCGGGGCAATGATCAGTGGAGGAAGCTGATCCGGCAGGTTACCCGGGACCATCCCGGCTGCCAGCTGCGAAAGGATCAGCAAGCGATCACGCCTTGTTTTTCGGGTCCAGGCCACTCTTTCATAAAATAGGGGATCTGGCTCTGGAAAAAAAGAGAACCCGGACTCGGGATGCCAGAATTGCCATTCATCTTCCAGCACAAGGGCGCGATCCGTCTTATCGGTTATCAGCAGGATCGGCTGGTTGAGAGTCTGTCTGAGTCCAGCCAGGACAGGCGGCCGCACAGCCCGGGGTAACCCGGAATAGATTGATTTAGTGCCGGAGCGAATCTCCGCTGCCAGTTCCTGAAAAGCCGGCAAGCGGGTAATAAGTTGGAGGATCTCTGCCTGCATAGGATTATTTGGATTGATTCTGGTTATAAATGGTCATGGCCTGATCGAGGCCTTGATCGATGAAGCACAGCACAGCATCGGAAGCAGTATCCAGCACAAATGGCAAAACCTGTTGTTCGGCTGCGGAAAAATTTTGGAGGACATAATCACTGACTTCCATCCTCCCTGGTGGACGGTCAATGCCAACTCGCAAGCGTGGAAATGATTTTGTTCCCAACTGCTTAATGATCGATCTTACTCCTCTCTGGCCAGCATCCCCGCCATCTGGCCTTAACCTTACATTCTCGAAGGGCAGATCGACATCATCATAGATCACCAGCACATTTTTAAGGGGAAGTTTATAAAAACGGATGAAGGATGAAATTGCCTGACCGGAGAGGTTCATGTATGACTGGGGTTTGATCAGGATCAGGCGTTGATCATGATACCGAACTGCAGTCATCAAAGCGTTCATTTTCACTTTCTGGAACGAGGTTTCCAGCTTCTCAGCCAGCTTGTCCACGACCATAAATCCAACATTATGCCGGTTAGCGGCGTATTCCCGGCCAGGATTTCCCAGCCCCGCGATCAAATAGGGGGTTGATTTTTTGAAGATCATTTTATTTATCAGGACGATATTTAATAAACCAGTAAATACCCCCGGTTAAAAAGACCAGGGCTACAAAAATACCACTGCCAAGCAGTGCTCGGGCGAAGCCATCCGATTTTATCACAACTGGATTGACCGGCAGAGCCGAGGGAGTATTTACCAGAATATCTTCTGTGCTAGTTTCTGGGGAGGTTGTAGGAGATTGACCAGGCGACCCATTCTCAGCTGCTGTCACAGGAGTGGAGGTTTCCACCGGACTGTAATTGCGGATCCTCAAGTTTGGGATCAATTCAAAAATTGCCCCGGCGTTCTGGTACTCAGCCACGACGCGAACATCATAGTCCCCATCAGTAATTTGGGTAGTATCCCAATTTACTATAAAATTTGCCTGGGAGCTGTCAGAGGACTCAGGGACAATATCTGCGATGAAGAACCAGGTGGGATCCTTAGATCCAGAATAGCTGAACGAGATCTTTCCCCCACTAAAGCCTTCTCCCCGGATCTTTCCCTCAATTGTTACAATTCCTTGCAGAGGCAGACCCTGGCGAGGACTCTGAATCAAGATTGAGGGAGCAATCGTCGCTTGAGCCGGGGGCGCGGATTGTGCGTTTTTAACTCCACTCAAGATGAAGAGAACGATGATAAACAGGGAAATCCAGCCAATTTTTCTCACAGAATTTATTTTACTCTATTTGGTATTCTCAGTGCCAGCCGTCGACCCTTTGTTTTAAATCTGACTCCTGTGCCCTTCCCATTTTTCAAGGTACAATTTTTAGGATCAGCACAAAGTGGAGTATCGGCGATCCAAATCTAGGGATGACACGGGAGACACTGGAATGACTAAATCCGGATTTGAGCTGCAGTTCGAAAAAAATCCCTGGCAGTGTTTGATCATCAGGAAAGGTGAGATCATATTTCAGTTGATGACTGATTATCAATTGATCTCGGAATCCATCCAGGGGGAAACCTACCATTTCCAATTCAATCAGCAAAGTCTCCAGCTGACTGTCAAGAAGTCGGTAATTTCATTTGAATGGGAGGGGCAGAATCTCAGCAATCAGATCCATTTAACTGGTTATTGGTACGGTGGTGGAGAGCTGATCAATCAGCCGCTGACCTGGAACGAAACCATGTTCCCCATGACCGAATTCTTCACCAGTGATAATGGACTGACCGGATTGTCAACAGTTCTCTCCCCAATCTGGCTCAGTAGTCTGGGGATAGGATTGATCGTCAACAGCCCCTTCTCGATTGGGATCAATCAACCACCTGAAAAATACCTTAATCGGCAGCATGGCTTTTCGCCGGATCTGATCCCATTTAAGGATCGCCCGTTCCGTGATTTAAAGGGAGAAGGTGACAGGATGATCAGTCTGGTTGCCGACGACCTTGAGTTCGAGATCCTGATCGAAGACGATATTGTCAGCTGCCATCGAGCGCTGGTAAAAAAAATCGGGGTCCCGAAAAAAACCCCGCCCCTGGAATTGATGGGAGCACCAATCTGGACCACCTGGGCCCGCTACAAGGACAAGATTGACCAGGACTCAGTTCTCGAGTT
Source organism: uncultured Chloroflexia bacterium (assembly GCA_963751575.1). Lineage (GTDB taxonomy): Bacteria > Chloroflexota > Anaerolineae > Anaerolineales > UBA11858 > B10-G9. The sequence goes on from CAVVUX010000003.1 coordinate 312,226, forward strand.
TGCCCGAGAGATCCAAACGAACAGTTATCCATATCACGTGCTGGAGATTGATGACCGCTGGCAGACTCAATACGGCGACCTGGAATTCGATCCAGTTAAATTTCCTGACCCCAAAGAAATGATCCGGCAGCTGCATGAGATGGGTTTTAAGGTAACTGTCTGGGTTGTGCCTTTTTTCCATCCCCAATCTGCTGCCGGCAAGGAAGCTGCTCAAAAAGGCTACCTGGTAAAAATTCAAACCGGAGAGCCCTATCATGTCAAGTGGTGGCAGGGTTGGGGGTTTCTGCTCGATGTCACCAACCCGGATGCCCTGGCCTGGTATAAAAACAGGCTGGATTCGTTCAAGGAAGAATTGGATCTGGATGGCTATAAATTTGATGCCGGGGAAGCCAAGTATTGCCCGAAAGAGGGAATCCTCAGTGAATCTCTGGATTCTCAGAATGACTATACCCGTCTCTATGTGAAATGGATTTCGGAAAACTTTTCCTTCTCTGAGGTGCGCTCAGGTTGGATGAACCAGACTGCCCCGATCTACTTCCGGTTGTGGGATCTGTGGAGTGTCTGGGGTTATGACAATGGTTTAAGATCGATAATTCCCTCCATGCTGGCCATGTCACTCACCGGATATCCTTTTGTGTTCCCTGACATGATTGGCGGAAATGCATATTTCACATTCCCGAAGAATCGAGTTATGAACTGGATCTTGCAGAAGATCGTCATTCCCCTCATGGAAAGAAGTGTTAAAAACAAATCGGAATATCCAGAGGAGGAAACCCTGAGCATGGGTGACGTGCCGGCCTGGATCGAAAAATCCACCCATTTTGGCTACCCTACGCCAGAATTGATGGTGCGCTGGGCCCAGGCCAATGTTTTCCTGGGAGTGATGCAGTTCAGCCTGGCCCCCTGGGATTTTGGAGAGCAATGCAACCAGTACTGCAGGGAAGCTGCCGAACTGCACCTGGATTATCTGCCAACTCTGCACAAATATGCCCGCCAGGCCCTTGATTAATGGAGAGCCGATCATACGACCTGTATTTTGGCTGGCACCCAATGATGAGGAAGCCCTCATATGTGGCGACCAGTTCCTGGTGGGGGATGAGATCCTGGTGGCACCCATCCTGCATTCCAAACAGATCAGCAGGAAGATCTATTTTCCCCCCGGGGTCTGGCAGGATCCAGGATCGGGAGAATCTTTCACAGGTCCTCAAAATCTTGAAAATTATCCAGCTCCACTCAGTAAACTTCCCTTTTTTATTCGTCAAACAGGATAAATTCAGATAGATAGAAATAAACTGCTAATCAATTACCCTAAGAAAAGGAATGGACATGGCTGAGGATACGGGAAACGCACTTTCATCAGAAAAAACCGTGCAGACTGAAAAAAGCCGCTGGCGGACCATGATCGCCTTAGCTTTTGGGTATTTTGTAGACCAGGGAGAAGCTCAGGCCATGTCGGTTTTATTCCCGACATTGAGGGCTCTCTGGGGTTTAAGTTTTGCGGATCTGGGCCTGGTTGGTACCATACGGAATTTACTCCAATCGGTGAGTGCTCCATTCTGGGGATTCATCGCCGATAAATTTCCCCGCAAGAATGTGATCGTTTTTGGCACCGGTGTGTGGGGGATCTGGACCCTCGGTGTAGGATTCACCCAAACATTTGGCCAACTGCTGTGGATCAGGGCCATTTCAGGCATCGGTCTGGGATGCCTGATGCCGGCTACTTTTTCTTTGATGTCAGATACTTTTCCCCCCCATAAAAGAGGTCGGGCTTTGGGACTGATGGAAGGTATCGGCACCCTGGGGATCGTGGTCAGTGTGGTGGGTCTGGGTTTCCTGGCGTCTCCCGACCTATGGCGCTGGGGATTCATTTTGCTGGGAGCGTTCAGTATGCTCTCGGGTCTGGTGATCTGGTTTTTGGTAGAGGAACCAGTCAGGGGAGCAGCAGAACCGGAATTAGAAGGCAAAATCACGGCTGAGATCGCCTCCCAGTACAAGGTAAAAGCCAGGGATATGCTCGATGTCTTAAAAATACCTACGATCTGGGTCGCGATTGGCCAGGGGTTGACAGGATCGATGCCTTGGGTGGTGATGGGATTATTTTTCATCACCTGGATGGTCGAAACCCTGGGTGTTACTGAGGATCAGGCTGGAATCGCCTTTGCAAGCATTGTCATCGGGGTAGGTCTGAGCAATATTATTGGTGGATTCCTGGGAGATTGGGCTGAATCGATCAATCCCAAATACGGCCGGACAATGGTCGGTCAATTCTCAGTCTTCAGCGGCGTTCCGTTGACCTGGATCCTGTTTTCCCAGACAGAGAGTTGGTCATTAACCGCGATCGTGGGGCTGTGCTTTTTTACTGCCCTGCTGATCGGCTGGTCCGGCAAGGGAGCCAAGGAACCCATGATGCAAGGAGCAGTACCTCCAGAATTGAGGTCAACAGCGTTTGCGATGACAACATTCATTGAAAGCGGGTTTGCTGCCCTGGTTGCATTTTTTGCCGGGACCCTAGCAGACAGGATTGGCCTGACTCAGGCAATGATCTGGACCATTCCAGTTCCCTGGATCTTGTGCGGCCTGATCTACAGCCTGTTCTACTGGGCCTATCCCAGGGATTCAAAACTGCTGCGAGCTCAGATGGCTGAACGAGCAAAGGAAATTGGCTAGATAGAATCTGGAGGCGATTTCTGAAATAGTTCTGATATTAACAGGGTGGTCTGCGTGTAATAAGTTCCATCGGCTTCGCTCAGGACAGGAAGCTCGACCACCTCCCGGTACTGACATTGCGATCCAGCGATAGTTAGCTCGGCGATCTCCCACTTCTTCGAGATCCATTCGTCGGGTATTTTAAAATCGTACTCAGGATAAACCTCAAATACAAACAACCCAATCTTCATTTCAACTTGTCATTTTCTATCGCTAACTATTACCCCAGGGCACAGCGCCAGGAGTTTCCCACTATTCAATCTATATTGGTCCCAGAACGGGAAGGTCCGGCATTGGCTGGGCCTGGCATCATAAACCAGGCAGCGGTTATTGTAGGGGTCAAATAGAGCACAATGATACTCCCCATCACGCAGCCGCTCCTGGAGCGAAAGTCGGCCATAAGCTGCCCTGACATATTCATTGGCAAAGGCATCCGGATCGAGATTCATAATCCCGGCCATCCCGACCAGTTCATCTTCCGTGATCCAGACGTAGCCGCCCCAGCGGCAGCATTGACCCTGGCAGGTCAAGCAGGCGGATTGATTGAATGTGAAAGGGTAAGGATCGGTCATGTTTTGGTCGTTAACTGCGAGCGATAAGTGTTTGATCGAGGTCAATTATCAGGTTTTTCGCCTGAAAAAATAAGCAGAGATCCAGTAGCAGATCAGGGTCAAGATACCGGCGGCGACTAAATCCAGGACAGCATGCTGTTTGGTAAAGAGGGTTGACAGGATCACGATAACCGCGATTGAGATCCATAAGATCCTCTGTTTCGGAAGCCAATCAATCCAGAAGATGGTAATGATCAGGGTTGTATAAGTATGTCCGCTGGGCAGGGCATTATAAGGCTGGTCATTGCCATAGATAAACTTAATCAACTGACTTAAATAGTCTCCACCAATGATTTCTGGCCGTTCCACATAAGTTGGGAAAATAATATATATCAGATAACTGGTCAAAATCGTTAACCCCAAGCAGGCTGAAAAATGCAGGAATCGCTCATATTCCATTTTAATTGCAGCCCAGATTAGAGCCGCTATCCACCAGAAAATGCTTAGTAAATAGGGGATGGCCCAGATGGGTGCCAGGATGATCCTGGAATCGATCGCCAGATAGGTCGTTATACCTCCTGCCATGTTTCGGTTGATCGGAAAATAGATCAGCTGCAAAATGGTCAGGAAAAACAGGATGGCAACCCTGATCCTAGCTTGGCGAGGGATTGTTTTCATGGTATTTCCTTGTCTTGAACTGGTTGGGGGACTATTAATTCATCGTCCATCTCGTCCGCGGCTCCGAACAAGGCCATATTCTTAGCTCCCCAGCCCGGCAGCCAGCTTAATCAGCAGGCAGCAGATTAGCGTGCCTTGGATTTTACCCTTAAGGTGGCAACCTGAAAATAAAGAGGGGCATCTTTCTCAAGATTTTGCCGTTCAAACTTTTCAACCTCAAACTCGCGGGAAGCCATTTGACACATTTGATCATCAGTCAGCAGGGAAAAAAACCGCTTGGGATCGTGATAGTCATCCTGATACACGCCTTCCCTAGACTCACCTCCATACTGGCCCCAGAAGAATAATCCACCAGGGACCAGGATTTGCGAGATCCTGGTCAGGACTCCAGGCAGATCTTGGGAAGGGATGTGAAGCAGGGAGCTGAACGCCACAGCACAGTCATAGTCCCGCGAGAGATCATCCAGGTCCAACAAGTTCATCTCAAGGCACTCGAGTCCCTTTTCCCGGCATTTTTCGACGTGAGCAGGTGATAGGTCAATACAGGTAACAGCAAGACCCTGGTCCTGGAAGAATTGAGCATGAACGCCTGTTCCCGCGCCTAGATCAATTAGGGTGGATTTTCCTTCCAGTTCGATCAATTCAAAAAATTTCCAGCGCAAATCCACCTTCCACTCCGCAACCTCGAAATTATCCCTCTCTTCAGCATTGCGATCATAGGCCAGGATCAGATTCTGAGTTATGTTGTCCATCTGAATATTGTTCCTTGTTGATCAGTTTTTCCTATTTGGCTCGAGCAGGTCGTCTTGTTCCTCTGGCAATCACTCCCGTGATCATGATTGAGATTCTGGCTGGAGCTTGAGCAGCTTTAGCTGATATTTTTCTTTGCTCCTTTTGGTATTTTTAGCTTCCAAAAAGCCAGACAACTTAATCCAAGACAGCCAATAGCGGTAATCAGAAAAGGTGTTCCCGGACTAAAACGGTCCCAGAGCAAACCACCGAGATAGGGTGCTGGTAGAGAAAAGAGTCCCCGGCTGGTCGAGGTTAAACCAAAAGCGATCCCGCGCTGTTCTGCAGGTACCGTTTTCGAGATCAGAGACTTGGAGGCTGGCACGGCCAGGCCGATCATAAAGGGATGGATCAAAGCAGAGGGGATCAACCCTAAAAAATTGCGGGCGAGCAGAGGTGTGGCAAAGAAGAAAGCTAACAAGAAGTGAGCTAAACCTAATCCCACATTCTCTCCTTTTTTATCAACCCAAGATCCAAGGGGAATAGTTACCAGCAGGGCAACTAAGGAACCTATCATCGGTATAAAACCGATTTGCTCGATGCTTACTCCAACAACATCTTCAAAATAAAGAAATTGAAATGAATTGGATAGACCTACAAAAATATCATTCGCATGATCGATAATGAACATCCAGGTGAATAATCCACCTGCAAGTAACAGGCTGAAGATCAAACCAATACTTTTTCCAAATGGCTTCGGAGTGTTCTTGACCTGATCTAAGTCGATTTTCTGATCAGGTCTCCTCTCTAAAACAGCCAAGACGATTGTGCCAAAAATGAAAAGTAAGGCGGCGGCCAGGATCATCATTCTAAATCCAAATCTGGCCACTAGCAATCCGGCCAGGGGAAATTTGACAAGGTTTACCGCATTTCGGAGGTTAAGTTGAACAGCGTAGACCTTGGCCCTGTTTTCATCAGCGGTGTGATCAGCTATATAGGCTGCAAAACTTGGTCCTCCCAGTGCCCAACCAATTCCAATTAAGGAAAAAACCAGGATCATCCACTGCCACTGATCGACAAAGATCATCACAGCAAAGGAAAACAGCTTCAGGAGATTCCCCCAGGTGATAGTCTTTATCCTCCCAAACTGGTCTGAGAGCCACCCGCCAATGATATTCAGAGCAAGCGGAACCACATCTGACAGTGAATAGATTAATCCGATTTCTACGACACTGGCTCCCAAATCGCTCATAAACAAGGGAAGGAACAAAATGTACATATCCGAGAAATTGATCAGCATTTCTCCTGCCAGAAACAAACGCAAAGATGGAGTAAGAATAGAGCTTAGAGCTTTTTCCTTATTCTCCATTATCTAAGATCCCTTTCTGAGGTTTGCTTCCTGCATTTGTGCTCTGGTAAGTCAACTATCGGACAAAAACAAAAACTGCCTTCGGGGGGTTTTTGAGAGTCAAACTCAATTGAGATCAAGAAATATCTAATTAAACAAGCAAGGTTTTGATGATATTGTCAGTGTAACATATCCCAGACCTGACGTTATTGGGTGATCATTTTTGCAGGAGAAACAGCAAGGAGATTTTGATGAGGCAGGAATCAGACCCATCAACCGAAAACAGAAGTTGGAAGACCGTGCACCAGGTTGGGATTTCCAGATCGTTATCAAAAACTGCTCAATCCACGAACCCAGCTTTTTTTTGACATTGACAGCTGCTGGTATGCCACTCAGGCTCAGATTGCTATCTGACAGTAAAATTCAAACCTTTCAGATGCATTTATCAAACCGGGCTCTGCCTAATAATTCCCCAATTAAGAATTACGTAAGGTGCCTCTGCCTAATTTATTTACAACCTAAATTATGGTAATATCAAGATTGTATTGTTGTACACCAAGGAGAACGCATTATGGTTGGATCAAGAGCTGAAGAAATGGTCAAGCGTTTGCGGGAAATGCAGAACGCCACACCAGAAATCGAAGCTTCAGCGGTCGTTTCAGTCGACGGACTGACCATCGCCTCAGCCCTTCCCAGCAATGTGGAAGAGGACCGGGTCTCGGCCATGTCGGCAGCCATGCTCAGCCTCGGAGAACGCATTGCGGTTGAACTCAACCGGGGTAAGCTGGACCAGGTCTATATCCATGGGGATGACGGATATGTGATCCTCTCTGCGATTGGAACCGAAGCGGTACTTACAGCCCTGGCCAGGGAAAAGGCCAAACTGGGATTGGTTTTCCTCGAAATGCGGCGGGCCGCAGACGATCTCAGTAAATTGATCGACTGATGAATACTGGAGCACAAACACACACTCACTAAAGAACGGGGAGGGTTGATATCAGACCCTCCCCTCTTCACTTAAAAGGGCAAAATTAATTACTGGAACAGGGGCAAATCATGAAAACTAAATATATTTTCCTGACCGGGGGTGTATTCAGCTCAGTCGGTAAAGGTGTCACAGCCGCCGCTCTGGGCCGTCTCCTCAAAGAACGGGGCTACAAGGTGGCAATCCAGAAGCTGGATCCTTATATCAATGTCGACCCCGGCACCATGAGCCCCTACCAGCATGGCGAAGTCTATGTGCTGGATGATGGCTCGGAAACTGATCTGGACCTGGGCCATTACGAACGCTTCATCGACACCAGCCTAAACCGGGTCTGCAATGTTACCACCGGCCAGGTATATGAAGAAGTCATTACCTGCGAGAGGCGGGGCGATTATCTGGGCGGCACAATCCAGGTCATTCCCCATATCACCAACGTCATCAAAAGCCGCATCTGTCAGGTACCGGAAACCACCGGGGCTGAGATTGTGCTCTGCGAAGTCGGCGGTACGGTTGGTGACATCGAATCCCTGCCTTTCCTGGAAGCCCTGCGCCAAATGCGGGGCGATATCGGCCGAAATAACAGCTTTTATATCCACGTCACCTGGCTGCCTCATATCGGTGCCACCGGAGAATTAAAAACCAAACCCACCCAGCACTCGGTTCGAGAACTTCGCTCAATCGGAATTTCTCCCGATATGATCATCGCCCGGTCAGACTATCCTGTGCCCGAGGAATTACGGGATAAGATCGCCTTGTTCTGCGATGTCCCAAAAATTGCGGTTGTACCTATGGAAACAACCGATACTCTCTATAATATTCCCCTGATGCTGGAAGATGCAGGTGTAGGTGACTACATTCCCAAAAAGATCAAGCTTAAAGACTGCCAAACACCTGACTTGACCGAATGGCGGAAAATGGTGGCTGAAATGCGGAGCGAAAAAGACACTGTCAATATTGCAGTGGTTGGGAAGTATGTGGAACTATTAGACGCTTATATGAGTGTGCGCGAGGCACTGCAGCACGCTGGCTTGGCCAATGGCGTAGACCTGGAAATTGATTGGATCCACAGCGTTGATCTGGAAAAGAACAGCGATCTGAGCCGGCTTGAAAGCGCTGATGGCATCCTGGTACCGGGGGGATTTGGAGACCGGGGCATCGAGGGCAAGATCAAAGCTATCCGCTTTGCCCGTGAGAACAAGATCCCTTATTTGGGATTATGCCTGGGGATGCAGCTGATGGTCATCGAACTTCTGCGATACATGCAGCAGGATAATGGGGCCAATTCCACCGAATTCAACCCTGCCACCCCCCACCCCGTGATTGACCTGATGCCCGACCAGCGCAATATTGTCGATAAGGGCGGTACCATGCGCCTGGGTTTATATCCCTGCCGGCTTAAAACTGGCACAATCGCAGCCAAGGCCTACGGCAAAGAAGAGGTCCAGGAACGGCACCGCCACCGCTTTGAGCTCAACAACGCCTACAGGAAAGAGCTTTCAGCAGCCGGCATGATATTCTCGGGAGTTTCCCCTGATGACCGCCTGGTTGAAATAGCCGAATTAAAAGATCATCCATTTATGCTCGGGACCCAGTTCCATCCCGAGTTCCTCTCCCGTCCATACCGGCCTCATCCGTTATTTGCTTCTTTCCTGGAAGCAGTGGTAAAGAACTCCCATTAATACAAGGGATCCGGTCCCTTTAAGGGACCGGATCCCTATTTTAATCAGCCCTGATAGGCTACAATAAGCGCGGTAAAACCACCTAAATCTGTGGAGAATAACATGTACACAAGAATTGATACCATTATCGGCCGCCAGATCCTGGATTCCAGGGGCAACCCTACAGTAGAAGTCGATGTGCGCTTGGTTGACGGCAGCTTCGGCCGCGCCGCTGTTCCATCAGGTGCCTCAACTGGCATTCATGAAGCCCTTGAATTACGTGATGGAGACAAGAAAAAATATCTCGGAAAAAGCGTTGTTCAAGCAGTCAACAATGTCAATGGTAAGATCCTGGATTCGCTGGTAGGTGAAGACGCTACCCGGCAGAGGGACATTGACCGTATTCTACTGGAACTGGACGGCACTCCAAATAAATCCAAGCTGGGTGCCAACGCCATTCTGGGTACCAGCCTGGCAGTTGCCAAAGCAGCAGCCAATTCACTTGAAGTGCCCCTATACCAATATATCGGCGGCATCTATGCTCACCTGCTGCCATCCCCGATGATGAACATCCTCAATGGCGGCGCGCACACTGACTGGCAGTCTACGGATGCCCAGGAGTTTATGATCATGCCCCTGGGAGCGGAAACCTACTCGGAAGGTCTGCGGTGGGGAACTGAAATTTATCACACCCTCAAACAAGTTCTCAAATCTCACAACTACGCCACCCTGGTTGGTGACGAAGGCGGGTATGCTCCAGCCTTGAAGTCCAACGCAGAAGCGGTAGAGATCATCCTGGAAGCAATCGAAAAAGCCGGTTACAAACCTGGTGAAGAGATCGCTATTGCCCTTGATCCTGCTGCCTCAGAATTTTATGAGGAAGACACTGGACTCTACAACCTGCGCACTGAAGGCAAAAAACTTTCCAGCGCGGAAATGGTTGCCTTCTGGAAGGAGTGGGTCAACAAATATCCTATCGTATCCATCGAAGATGGCCTCGCCCAGGATGATTGGGATGGCTGGAAAATGATGGTCAAGCAGATGGGGGACAAGATCCAGATCGTGGGGGACGACCTGCTGGTGACCAATCCTGAACGAGTCCGCAGAGGCATCAGGGAAAAGGCAGCCAATTCTCTGCTGGTAAAAGTCAATCAGATCGGCAGCCTGACTGAAACCATCGAGGCTGTTGAAACCTGCCAAAGGGCTGGCTGGACAGCAGTTACCTCCCATCGTTCCGGCGAAACAGAGGACAGCACTATTTCTGACCTCGCTGTAGCACTGAACACCGGCCAGATCAAAACTGGTGCGCCAGCCCGGTCTGATCGAGTGGCCAAGTACAACCAGCTGCTCCGGATCGAGGAAAGCCTGGGTGACATGGCCGAGTACGCAGGTTGGAAGCCATTCAAGAAGTAGGGGTCTGACTGGAACCAGAAATCGATCAAATATAAAGGAAATGGTTTCCTGTAAGCCAGGGATACTCAGCATCCGTGCAGAATCCCCTTTACTTGATTTACTGGGAAAATAATCACCTAAACACAAAGGACACGGTTACCCTTTAGGCAACCGTGTCCAATTTTTTTAATTTTCTGCTGTTAACTTTAGAGCTGATCGATCAAATCCTCATCAGATAAGTCTTCCAGCTCATCTATATCTGCGGCAGCAAAATCAATCTCTTCAGTCTGAGTTTCGTCCCTCACGTCAGCGAGGGTTTCAATATCTTCCAGAGCAAAATCTGCGTCCTCAATCTTCAGGGATCGCGTGGCCTGGTTGAAGGTCAGATCCTCAATGCGTTTGCCTGGTTCCGGAGTTCCACAGAAAGGACAGAGACTCCAGGGTAATTTCATCAAATTTCCACAGTTGTGGCAGTTCTTACGAAGTTTGGTATAGCAATTGGGACAAACAAGCCAATCTTCAGAGGTATGCCGGCCGCAGCCGGGACAGGCTGTCCGTTCCTCGATCGCCTGCAGCAAAGCTTCCTCCTCAAGCATGTGCTGGTAATCATCTTCCAGGGTCCTGGCGGGTCGCAGGATCAAATACACCACAATGCCAGGTAGGAATAATACGGCAACCAGCAAAACTGCCAGGATCCTCACCAGGGGATCTTTCACCCTGGACCGAATGTCCCGGTAAGTCCAGAGGATCAAACTCAACCAGAGAGCTGCCAGGAATGCCCCCCCCCAGGCGGCAAGGATCAGCATGAAATTGTTCAATGAAGATGGATCAAAGTTCATTTTTTTTCTCCTCGCTAAAAATTATACCCTTTTTTCATTTGGTGGAAAATTCAGCCACCCCCTTGCTGGGAGCAGGGCATTCATATATAAAGATGGCAGGGATTTGTGATATGGGACCAGGGGGAGAACACCGGATAAAATAATTCGAATCAAGATAGAGGACCGCTCTCCCAAAACCATGACCACTAGAGCTGGCCATCCTGCGAGAATCCGGGAAGATCGATCCAAAGCCCCTCAACCTGGGAGCTGTTTCTCAACCCAGTCGGTCCTGGAGGGTGAGTCAAAGGGGGTATCAATGAAAGAAACGGAATCCGGGTACGGAATTATGGATCTAGATCAAAGCGAACGGCCCCGCGAGAGATTGGCAAAAATGGGTGCCCAGGTGTTGAGCACAGCCGAGCTTCTGGCAGTACTTTTGAGGGTTGGTGTAGAGGGAGAAAATGCCGTTCAGCTGGGTCAGCGCTTGCTGAAAGATTTTAATGGGCTGATCGGCCTGCAAAAAGCAACTTACACAGAGATTTGCAGTCAACACGGGATCGGGAAAGCCAAGGCTGCCCAGATTAAAGCTGCCATCGACCTCGGACGACGTTTAGCCATCAAAACTGAGGAGGATCGGATTATCGTGCACAGCCCGGAAGATGCTGCTGACCTGGTCCAGTACGAAATGAGTTCCCTGGAACAGGAACAGCTGCGGGTGCTGTTATTAAACACTCGAAATCATATCCTCGGGGTCAGGACCATCTATCAGGGTTCGCTCAATAGTTCTCAGGTCAGGGTGGGTGAGCTTTTCCGTCCTGCAATCAGGGAGAATGCCGCTGCTATCATCGTAGTCCACAACCACCCCAGCGGGGATCCTTCTCCCAGCCCCGATGATGTGGCTATTACCAAAGCTATTATTAATGCCGGAAAATTACTGGATATCCAGGTTCTGGATCACCTGATCATCGGCCAGGGCCGATTCATTTCCCTTAATAGGAGAGGATTGGGGTTTTCGGAATCCTAGATGGTTCCGCGGATATAAAACTTTTCAAATTCGCCGCTGGCATCCTGCAGATCTGTTTTGACCTGGTCGACTGCAGATGACCGCGAGCCTTTTTCTAACTTCTGGACTAATTCCTTAAGAAGATCCAGCTCTCCTTCAGACACAACTTCAACCGAACCATCCCTGCGGTTTCTGACCCAACCAACAAGTCCAAGATCTACAGCAGTACCCATTACGAAGTAGCGGAACCCAACTCCCTGGACCCGGCCAATAACCCGGGCATGCAAACGGTGCTTATTCGCCATCAGCGTCCATTCTGAAATCAAATTCTTCAGTAAGGGGATCGACCTCTATCCTGGCCGCGAGATCTTCTTCGTCTGTCTGCCAGTCCCCAAGTTCAGGATCTTCCCGCTTCCTGGATAAGATGAACAAGACCAAGCCAGCAATCGCTGAAATTAGGACTGCAACCAAAATGTAAATTACCAGCATTATCTTTCCCCCGCCAAATGTCGCCCGCTGCCATTCCTGATCGAGATCCGCAAGGGTGATTCCCAGGGCAGATTCAACACCGCGTTCACAGCTCACTCCCTGGTCATAAGCAAAAATCAAAGCCTGAATGGCTGGTAAACCATACTGGCTGTGTAAATAGTCCACCAGGGAATCCGCCTGGGCATAGGATAACAGAGCCAGGTCGGGGTCTACTGGAAAAGCCTGGCAGATATGGGCTATGGGAATCAGGTCATTGCCTGATGAAGCTTTATCCAAAATAAGGTCATACTCCGGCAGGCTGTAAGCTTCCATGTGCGAGGCCAATCCCTCACTGAACCAGGCCGGAAGGTATTCATATTCCACACCCATAAAACGGTAAAGATAGATATGAGTCAACTCGTGCGGGATCAAACGCTGGATCTCAAGTGGTTGATCAACTGCCGGGGGTAAGGCAACCACCACAGATCCCCTGGCAGGGTCAGTATGTCCGCCGACCCAATTTTGTCCGATGCTGGTCAAGGTGGTTTGCAGATCATCTTCAGATCCATAAATAAAGATTGTGATCGGCTGGTTATCCGGCGGCTGCTGAAGCAGTTCGAGGATTTTTTCCTGCCCAGCTACCGCAGCATCAAGGACCTCCTGGGCTAACACTATCTCTCCCTCGTACCAGTAAATCTTGAAGGGATCCTCATTCAATTCCTGCCAGTTAAAACGGTTATCCAGGTATGTGAATTGATAAGATGGTGAATCCACAACAATGCCATCAGAAAGGGTAAATTGATAAGAATAACTTACGTTGGCAAAGGCAGGAAGAGGACGCTGGGAGAGGTCATAGGTAAACGAGCCTTCGCCCTCACTGCTATAAGAAACCGCTCCGACGAATGTTGGCACTCCGGATGCCTGGATAAAAAGAGTTAGACTTTCCACCCTGGAAGAACTGTTAAAGTCGATCTGGAATGCCAATTCTTCCCCAAACTCATACTCCAATCCCTGGGAGATGACCTCAACCGGGTTTTGAGCCTGTGCGCTCGTCAAGGTTGAACTTAATCCAAAGACTATCAGAACCAGGTTAAGCAAAATTGTTTTTTTCATGGCCAGTTTATTCAGGTGTGCTGCTCTGAGACGTGAGGATAACCGGATCATTCCATCCAGTAATCATCATCAAGATCGAAATCTTCCAAACCAATGTCATCATCGTCAAAATCATCGTCTTCGTAACCATCCTGCTGATAATCATAATCATCGAGGATCAAATCATCATCATCGTCCAATGGAAGATCGAATAATGCGAGGTCTACCCCATCCTCAAGAAAATCCAACCGCTCCAACGCACTTTGTATGAGGTCAGCTTCGTCATCAGTTATTTCATCATCCAACAATCCCTGCAAAGCCGGGCCAGCATCTTCACCACCAATCTGCGACAGGGCCAGGATAGCTGCTTCCCGGATGGCGGGAAGATCATCGAGGAGATCAAGAATAATCGGGAGGGCATCTTCCAGAGTCAATTCCCCACACGCTCGAACAGCTTCAAGGCGCACTCGGGGTGAGGTGTGATCCAGCCGATCGCAGACCATTTCGCCATACTCTATATCGAGGGACCGACCCATCGCAAATATTGCACTTGCGATCCAATCTTCATCATCACTCTCATAAGCCAGGAGTATATGATCCCTGACCTCATCGCGGGAGGAAAAACTAATAGCCTCTAGAGCCCGCCGGCGAATATCATCAGGTTCGCTGCTCTTCAGGATAGCGAATAATTTATCTTCGATCTTCTTCTTGAGTTTGGCGCTGATCTTATCCAGTTCTCCGCGATAAATATATTTTCCCAGGATCGAGGTCGTGACAGCCCTGAGATCGACTGATTCTTCCTTCTCCAAAACATCAAGGAAATAAGGGATCAGGTCATCTGTATCAAAGACTTCAATTGCCCTGGTAGTGAAAAAGCGAACCTGTTCATCCTCATCCTTCAAAGCCAGGCGGTAAACACCTTCGAATGATAACAGGGTGTTATCATCTGTGAGCACCTCCAGATCCTCAATTAAAGCCCGGCGGCGCACGATCATAATATCCCCCCAGATCCTGGCTAAAGATGCAAGGTTTTCCTGACTGATGTCTGAGAGACGGTACAGGTAAAGAGGATCCAGGATCTGATCCTCATCCAGCAAGGCTGTCAGCACCTCGTCAAAGGGCAGTTCATCCAGGGGGGAAAATAGGGGATCTTCCATCAGGGTAGCTGTACTGGTGATGTAAAGTCGAGAATATTAAAATAGATTAATAAAACTATAACACTGATAAAGCCCACTGCGTTAACCACATTTTGGACATTCTGGGAAACACGCCTGCCGATGATCAGCTCTGGTAGGACAAACAAGATCCTGCCTCCATCCAGGGCAGGAATAGGGAGCAAGTTTAGCACGCCCAGAGAGACAGTGATAGAAACCAGGAAAAGCATCACATTGATCTGGGATGATGTCCCCGGCAACAGCTCTCCATCTTTGGCTCCGGAGTAGATATCATACATGCCCTTGTATCCAACCGGCCGCCCAGATGCTTCGCCTGTGCCGCGGATCATTTGCCCCGGCAGTTTCATAACGGCTATACTGTGCTGACCCGTGGCAGAAAAGGCCAGAGGCAGGGATTGCAACCAGTTGAGTTCCATGACCGGACTGGTCATCAGGATCCCTATCGCCCCTTCGTCTTCAGGTGGATTTTCACGTGGAATCAGCTGGATCTGCTGCACGATTCCTTCCCGATCAAATTCAATTGTAATTTCTTCTCCCAGGTTGGCGTAAATTTCTGCCCGCAGGACATCATAGCTATTTGCCTCGACGTCATTGACAGTCAGGATCGTATCCCCAGAAACTAATCCAGCTTCTGAGGCAGGTGAATTTGCGACGACACTCTCAATTTGGATCACACTGGTATCTGGCATACCTAACTGGCTGAAAATAATTCCATAAATGACAACAGCGGCCAACAGGTTCATGGCTGGTCCTGCGAGATAGACACCAATGCGTACAAGTGGCTTGGAATCAGCCAATCCACCTTTTACTTCCGGTTGTGATTCACCAAGCGGTTTCACAAAACCACCGAGTGGGATCATGTTAAGGGTATATTCTGTTCCCCGAAACTCAAACAACTTGGCAATGCGGGGAGGGAAACCAATACCAAATTCTTCCACTGGAACACCAAACAGCAGGCAGGCCAGAAAGTGACCCACCTCGTGCAGGATGATCATGGAAGCCAAGACAGCGATAAATTGAATTAAGGTTAGTAACATAGTTTTTCCAGCCTAGTATAAGTCTACCTTTAAATTTTACAGCCTGCTAAGTTGAAGATTATACCCCAGAGAGCTCTGGATCGAGAATCCAGGCAGCTCCCCCAGGAGTGCATTCTAAGATAGATTTTACATTACCCAAGGATCCTAATTTCCGTTTTACCCGCTCGAGATCCTCTGCAGGGCAAATCAAGTGAACATTGGGGCCAGCGTCGATCGTAAAACAAACTTGCAGTCCCTCCCGGCGCCATTGCTGAACCGCGATCATGATCTCAATCGTGCCGGGCTGCCAGTAATAGAGAGGGGGATCAGAAGTCATCATCACGCTGTGCATCAGATTGCAATCCTGCTCAACAATTTCCGCAAATACCTGAAAATCTTTTTCAAGCAAAGCTTTGCGGCAAATATCCAAGCGCCTGGGTGTGTCGACGACTCGGGCCCGTTGCAGAGGACTGCTGTCTGCCAATCGGTGGCCATCTGATGACACTACCTTTTTGTGTTCCTGGCTGATCAGCAAAACAAGATCCACCAGATCCCAGTGGTCAGGTCTGGCAATCGAAAAGGCATGGGAGGATTCTCCAGCGGGATCCCATTCCACAAAACCCGCCGGGATGGAGCGGCTGGCAGATCCTGATCCAGTCCGAGCGATCTGGGAGAGGGTTTTTTCAGGAAGTTCAAGACCAAGAGAAGTCGCTGCTGCCAATGTCAAGGCTGCAAATGCCGAGGCGGAGGAAGCTATTCCTGTCCCTGTGGGGAAACTGTTCGTACTGACCACCCTGGCAAAAGTTTTCACCCGGGCCAGATTTCTGAACCGGTCTAAACAATATCTGACCCTCTCAAGTGCCGGGCCATCTGCGATCTGGCCGTTCAGCAGCAAGGAATCTTCTGTTAAATCAGTATCAAAACTGACTGTTGTGCGTGTTTCGAGAGGAGCCAGGTTCATGGACAGGGAACCATTCGCAGGAAGCCTTAAATCATCGTCCCTGTTCCCCCAGTACTTGATAAAAGCGATATTAGGATGAGCGGCAGCTGATGCAGTTGAAATCATAGTCATCTCAAATATAATTGACCTAGTTTCCCGGGAGGATCATGGTCGGGAAATAACAATAAGCTGTTCCCTGCCAATTCTGGTAAAAGGCAAGTGGAGTGGTGCCTGTGAGTAAGATATGGCCAGCAAAACCTTCCAGGAAGCGCTGCATGAGTTCATTTTGGGAAGACAAAGGTAGCTGGTTGCAGAGCTCCAGGATGAATAATGCCTGGTTATTCTGGGTGACCAGGCGGTTCTCAACAGTAAAGGACAAACCTGCCAAGCCGATGCTGTTCAGTGAATGATATTCGGGGCTGATCTCCTTCATAATCTGGCCGATCTCATCCAGGGATGCATAGTCCACCAGCAGCAGCTGGTGCCAGCTCAGGTTCCTGTCAGTAAGAATAGTTATAAACTGACTGGAAAGCTGTCCGGTGTCCTCAAACCAGAACGCTCCGCGCAAATTGAGGTCCCGCTGCACTCCATCCTCGGCCTGCGAGGGAAAGATCGGGAAAAATAACCTGGATCCAGATCCATCGCCAATCCGGCTCAACCAGACTCCTTCCAGCAATGGATTCAAGTTCGAAAGATCGTCGACCAGGATGATCAAAGTAAAGGGATCAATTGGTAGTGGTGCAGAAGTCCCTTCCCTGATCAGGACTTGTCCACTGGTCGATTGAAAACGTTCCGCTGGGTTCTGACCGTCAGAAAACAACAGCTGGCTGGACCTGATTCCCAGAAACAGGAACAAGCTGAAAAAAACAGTAAAAATGACCAACAGCAGCTTTGATTTCATATTTAGCAATTTTCAAGCGAAAAACCCGGCTGAATATCCAATTTCTGCCAGTTAGTAATTGTTCTCGCTCTCTGTTTAGAATCATACCATTAGATGTTTGGGATTTAATCCCGTTAGCTTTGAAGTTAGCTTGAATCGTTATCTACCAAACAGCACAAGAATATAATGACTTCCTGATCCAAAAAAAAATATAGTTTCTCGATAATTCTAATTTTAGAAACATTTTTATCTACCTACAGCCCAGGTAGACCTGATCTCATCAAGGCTGAAGCAGTCTCGGCAACCAACACAGGATCAACCGCAACTTAATAAATACCTTCAGCCGATACACCTGAATTAAACGGGGATCCACCTCACCCAATATCAACCAAACAACTTTTGAGCCAATCATTGAAGTTGAAATTTGGAGGAGTGAAATTGTCCTAAGGGAGATGACAATTTTTAACCCCGGGTGAGGTACAGCATTGAACTCATAACGATTATCTATCTCGCTCCAATCAATCATCGATTTTCGATCCCTGGGATTGGTGATGCAAATTATTCTAATCCTGCTATTGTTCCCAAACTCATGAGCATATCCAGACCTTCCACCTAACAGTTTTATTAGGAGGAAACATTATGATGATACTTTCCTCTATAATGAAATTGATATCCATGAGTTTTAATCAAAATCTGTATTCAATCGAGGAGGAACGATGAATAGATTTTTCCGGTCGCTATTATATATCGTTACAATCTCAGCAGTAATGCTGATGAGCATTATGGGCCCTACCACGGTCTACGCAGACGGAGGGACGTCTAATGACCCAGTTGTTACAGAACCCCCTGATGAAACAACTGATGAGACTTCAGCTGAAAACAGCGAAGTATACCCTCCCCCTGAAGAAACAACTGAAGGCCAATCTTCAGATCAGACACCCCCAGTAGAAGCCGTACCCGTTGAGGATCCCGTGGAAGTACTTGAGATCCTGGAACAGGTCCCTGATGGAACAGATCTGGTGGTAGTCAATGATGAGGGTGAACTTGAACCGCTTGCCAGCGAAGAGGCAGCTAAGATCCTGGTAGACGGGGACCCGATCTGGTGTCCTGAAGGCCAAGTGCCAGTCGCCAGTACTAACGGTTGCACACCGAGCTACACCACGTTTGGAGATCTGGTCACAGAACTCGATAACAATGCTACTACCTACACTGGAAATGGCGTGATCTGGGTAGCGGCAAGTTATAACGGAAATGATGATAGCGCGATCATCTTTGATGGTGCCCCTGGAATCCTGGATAATCTAGGTGACATATCTGTTCTTGGTGGCTGGAGCGGTATCAGCGGCAGCACCAGTATCGATCCTAATACTCCCTCTACCCTTGATGAACACCTTCACTTCATAAACTGGAATGGTTCTATTTCGATTTCAAACCTGGATATTACTAATGCTCCAGGAAACTATTCGATATACATTCGTACTGATGGAGATATCACGCTAAATAACCTTTCTGTGAGCGGGAGTGAAAACGCAGCTGGAGCTAATGTGGACAACTGCCAGACAGATCCCTGTACAGGAAGTGGTGATATCGTGGTGGTCAACAGTGAATTCAATAATAATCCTGTTAACGGCACAACGATCCGCAGCGCTGGTGAGGTCACTATTGAGAATGTTACCGCTGATAATAATGGAAGAGATGGAATTAACGTGCAAGCCGAAGCGGATGTCTCTCTTAAAGAAATAACCACAACAAATAACACCCAAGACGGTATTCAGGTAACTGATGTCGGAGGAAATCTAACACTCAAGGAAGTTGATTCAAGCAATAACGGCGCAAATGGCGTGTTTATAGAGGATGTCTTAGGAGATGTCACAGGATCCAAAATCACATCAAACGAGAATACCCTTGATGGAATCAGTATTAGTACAACCAGGGGAAATGTCAGCTTATCATCCAGCACCGCCAATGACAGTACTTCCGGAGATGGTGTGCAAATTCATAATACGGATGGAAATGTCAAATTAAATGATGTCACTACAAATAACAACAACCAGAATGGTATTGAAATCTTCAACGTTGATGGCAGCCTGGGCTTAAAGTGTGTACAGACATCTGAAAATGACGGTGATGGGATCTTCATCCAGGTCGATCACGACTTTTATCTTAAGTGCAGCCAGTCCACGGATAATGGCAGTGACGGCGTAGAAATTGTCGATGCCCCCACAGCCCAGCTGCTCAGTTTCACCGCTGCCGGTAACACCGGTCTGGATATCAACTATGATTCTAACTTCACTACAGTAACCACAAAAACGGTGGACTGCAATCCTGATAAGGAAAGCTCTCCACCAAAAGGAAACATTAAAGAGAAAAGGCCGTTTACCAAACTGTACTGCCTGCCAGGAGAGATCAAGGTCGCGTTGTACGATACCTACGGCGACAAGATCGAGTTCAAGAACTTGTGCGGGTACGAGGCCGGGGTCTTTGACCCGAGCTCGTGGACCTACCCTGAAACGATTCCCGGTGCTGGAAATGATTACATCACCTCTCTTCAAAACAAGATGCTGGATGAGATCCCCAACCTGGTACTGAACACCGAATTCGGCCTGGCCGGAATTTTGGCCCAGATCCTGGATGAGCTGCCATTTATGCTCCCTGATGGATTTTCCTATGCCTCAGCTTTCTTTACCGCCGTGCTGGATGAGGGAGAGTATCTCGATCCCCTGCCAGAGGATTCCGATCTGACTGTCCGCTTCCGGGTTCCGGGATGGCTGGATCCGGGTGAAGAACTGACCATCTTGTGGTGGGACGGACTGGATTGGGTCGATCTGGGTGGCGAGTACTCCGAGGACGGATACTATTTCCAGGTCACCACCGCTGAAACCGGAGTCTTTGTGCTGGCAGTCCAGAAAAATGACTCCTAACTGATGATTTTCAAGTAAAACGGCGCTCCAAATTTGGAGCGCCGTTTTTAGATCCTGTCGATTTCAAATCAACCTGTATATTCCTCAATCCATCTGTATTACCCTACAAATCCTTTCCAGGATTTAGCCCTGGTAGAGATAACATAATCTCTGTAGAAATTTTCTGTGCTTAAATAAGATTTTCTCCTGTAAACACGATCTTATTAATCATCTTGTTTTCGACAGTCATTTTCAAGACGGGGAAAACTAGCCAGTGACTTCTGTCAATTTAACAATAAAAAGGACAAAGTTCCCAGCAGGGAAACCATGTCCTTTTCTTTTTATTTGATTATTTTCAGATTTTCTAGGTACACAAAAACATTTAAGAGTCCCAGCAAAATTCCCAGGGGAAATCCGATCAAGGACCAGGCCAGGTAGGGAATTGCTTCCTGGCGCGTTTCCCAGGATTCTCTGATCTGGGGCAGGATTTCCCGCACCAGCTGGGATTCATCCATGACTTTGATATGGAAATTCCACCAGTTATATTCAATCCGTTCAAGGACTGCTTTCATTGTACTCCTCCCCCTATTTTGAGGTGGAGATCTTTTTGATCTTCCCGTTTTCATCCGCAACCGCCCGCACAATGCGGTTGATTGATTTTCCACCCGGACCAGAGACTTTTTTCTGATAGACCAGCAGCGTATCGCTGGAGTTATCCCCTTCCCGGGGTGTGATCTTGGGTTTGACACCCTTGAGATCCGGGTGTTTCTGTAAACTTCGCTGAGATATGATCAATCATTTTTGCTTTCATGGTCTGCTCCTCCCACCTCAACTCCCAAAGGAGATATTGGCATAAGCCCGGCGGCGCATGAAGGCCGGCACATCCAGGGGATCGCGGTTGACTTCAACCTGCTCGGTAGAACTTCTTTCAATTCTTGCTGGACTGCAGGTTTCTGGTGCGTGGTATCCTGGCAGTCTGCCGGGGATCTCTTGATTCCCTCGCAAAGGAGCTGAAAACATCATCAAAGGTGGTAGCACCCAGGCCGGTGATGATCAGGTTGACCTGCACCTGGCCCTTCGAGTGGCTGTTCTGGGTCGTACCAAAGATCAGCTCAGCATCGGGAGGAATTTGCTCCTGCAGATAAGTCAGAGCCTGGCCGATATCCATCAAGGGTCAGATCAGTTCCGGAGGTGAAGTTCACGATCAAACCCGATGCGTTGGCCAGGGAAATATCTTCCAGCAGCGGGTGATAAAGTGCTTGTTTGACTAGCGTTGAGCAGCTTTATGTTCTGGCCAGCGGCCTGACCGATGCTCATCAGTGCTCCACCACCCAGCTTCATGACTCGTTCAATGTGGGCAAAATCGACATTGATTTGTCCGGGTTCAGTGATCAGTTCGGTTATGCTTTGCACTGCCTGGCGCAAAACATCATCCGCCAGGTGGAATGCCTCAGACAGGGTGGCTTTTTCAGATACGGTCTGGAGCAGCCTTTCATTCGGGATGGTGATCAACGTATTGACATGAGGTTGCAGTTTTGCCAGATCCCTCTGACAGCATTCTTCTGGCGGCCACCAACTTCAAATCCAAAAGGTTTAGTAACCACAGCTATGGTAATAATGCCCATTTCCTGGGCAACCTGGGCTGCAATCGGAATCGATCCCGTACCGGTTCCCCCACCCATACCAGCAGTCAGGAAGACCATATCAGCTCCTTCAAGTGCCATGGCAATATCACCTTTGCTTTCCAGGGCTGCGGCTTCACCGACACTGGGGATCACCACCGGCACCCAGTCCGCGGGTCAGTTGCGGACCCAGCTGAAGTTTAACGGGCGCCTGGCTGAAAGCCATGGCCTGGCGATCGGTGTTGGCAATAATAAAATCGACCCCGGATCAATCCAAAATGGATCATACGGTCAACGGCATTGCTTCCTCCACCACCCAGTCCCATAACTTTAATGACAGGCATATAAGGGGGTTCTCTTCCCATTCTCTTAGTCGCTGATCTAAAATATGCTCGTTAAACATGATGGTTTCTCCTCTGCTCAAAACCCGGTACATCGGGCAATTTGTCAATTTCTTCCGTTAGATTGCTGCCAATAATGATGCAATTTTTGTACCATCTCCCTCAATCCGCCGGACCAGGCAGCCCTGGTTGCGAAGTTGGGTGAGATCCTTCTCAGAAAAATGTTCTTCACCACCAACCACAGTGACTTCTTTGGCCTGGAAGGCTTCTTCCAGGGAAAATCCTACTGTGGGACGGTGGCTTCTTGATAAAAGATCGGGTGACATTCAAATGCCAGTCAGCTACACCCCACTCAAAGCTGGGCAGCAGCAGATAATGGGAGATCTGAAAATCTGCCGTCTATATGCTTTGGTCTCAGGTTTGGATCCAGCTTTCAAGGAAAGCATCCACAATCGGTTTGGCTTACTCCTTCCGGACTGTACCAGCGGTGTTCTGCAGCACAGCAATCCTCACTTCCTGTCAAGCTGAAGATGCTCCCCCAATCACCTCTTCCGGCAGCGGCTCCAGACCCTCAACTTGCTGGCGGGCTATCAGGCGGGCGCCTTGATCAGGTATTCTGCAAGTTCCTGACCTTCCGGGGCAGGTCCCCGAACACCAAGCAGCAAGATCGGCAGTTTCTTTTCCAGGATAGTTTCTGAAAGAGTCAGATACCATTCAGCAATCCGGAACCCCAGCTGATCCTGGGAATGTTTCCGGGGTGCAGATAAGGCTGTGATTCGGGCCAGCTTTGCGGTCCACCAGCACCCCAGGAACAGGTCCCGACCGTTAATCCAGCATAGGCAGAAAGGATCAGACGATCTTGAAGCGGCTTGGACGCCCGACGTTTAATCCCGTCCAGGGCAGCCCCGCAAGAAAGTCGTATCCCAATAATCTCCACCCGGTTCGAGCGGAGGAAATACTGGCACCAAGCCAACGGCGACAGCTGCTTCTGCCAGAGGTAAAAAGCCGTCCAGAAAACGTTCAGTTAGATCCGATTGAGCCCAGGCTTCTGCATCCCCAGCTTTCCTGCTGATTGGGGCGGTCAAATAAGACCAGGTACTTGACACCCCAGCGTTGGTAATTTTCAAAGAGCAGGATCATTTCCTCGACAGAAGGATAGATCCCGGGGAGTGATCCTGAAAATGCAGCACCGGTTCGATCCTTCCATTCTTAAGGGCGGTATGAATCCTTCCGGAATAGCCCGATTGGTTGGAGCATTAAGCACGATCCAGGAGGCATCCAGTTCTTTCAGGCGCGGCAGCCAGGTCGCCAGGTCCTTTTCTGAATAATGATCGCTGTCCATTCGATAGTGAAAACCAACTTTTTCCATAGCTCAAATCTCTTTCTGATCGGTTGTTGAGTACACCCTTAGATGCAAGGTTTATGCCAGCTGTCCAGTCATTTTGCGGGCAAATGGGAGGAAAAAAGTTCAGGTGCTATAATGCGAAAGATGAAGAAAATCCTGCTCACCGGCGCAACTGGTTTTATCGGCAAAGCCCTCACCCGCCATTTCTTCGGAAACCGATTATCAGTCTGAAGGTGCTAATCCAGCCCAACTGGAAAATCTCCTGACCTACCCCGGGGCATTCCGGTTGAAGCAGCTGTCTCTGGATTAAATGATCCCCGAGGATTACGGGCTGCCCTGGTAGGTGTGGATATTGTCTATCACCTGGCCAGCCAGGAAGCCTTGGGGGCGAGGGGAAATTTACTGGAAACCGACATCCAGGGCACTAAAAATCTGGTGGAAGCAGCCGAAGAATCTGGTGTGGAGCGCTTCTTTTATCTCAGCCATTTGGGAGCGGATCGAGCATCAGCCTATCCGCTGATGACTGCCAAGGCCATCGCTGAGGACCACATCCAAAAAAGCAGTCTGGATTACACCATCCTGCGGACAGGCATCGTCTTATGGACCCAATGACCGGTTTACCGTTCCCCTGGCCCGGCTGATGCGCCGCATCCCCCTCGTTTTTCCCCTGCCGGATCAGGGTGACACCCTGCTGCAGCCTCTCTGGATCGAGGACCTGGCCAATATCCTGACCTGGTCGCTTGACAATGAAAAAACCAAAAGGGAAATTTTTGAAATGGGCGGCCCGGAGCAGCTCAGCTTCAGGGATATCGTTATCTCAATGGCAGATGTGATGGAACATCCACCGTTATCACCTCTCACTCAGCACATCATTGATCCGCATCGGTACGATATTTGCCGATTATCTATCCCTGAAAATACCCACCAATGTCTTCTGGCTGGATTATTTAGCCACCAATCGAACCTGCTCCCTGACCACAGTTCCCCATGTCTTTAATTTACTGCCAAGTCATTTTTCAAAAAGAATTGAATATCTCAGACCAGAAATCTGAAATTTGAAGCAGGATATCGCCATGACCCTATACGATGTCAGCCTGACCATCTCGGAAGAATTACCCACCTGGCCCGGTGATCCCCCAATAGAAATAAAGAAGATCAGCCAGATAGAAAACGGTGATCTGGTGAATGTCACCCATCTATCAGCTCCGGTTCATATGGGAACTCACGTGGATGCCCCGGACCATTTCCTGGGTAATGGAAAAACAGTGGATGACATTCCACTGGAGTACCTGGTGGGACCTGCCCGGGTCGTGGAAGTCAGCTCACAGAATCTGATCAGCCTGAAAGACCTGGAGGACTTACATATTCCCGAGAGTACCAGAAGATTATTATTTAAAACTGCGAATTCAAAATTGTGGCAGGATAATAACCAGATCTTTCAAAAGGATTTTGTGGCCCTGGGTTCAGCAGCGGCAGCCCGGCTGGTTGAGCTCGGCATTCAGGTCGTTGGTGTGGATTATCTCTCCGTAGCGGCTTTCGATGAACCTGTTCCTACCCATAAGATTTTGCTCGAAGCCGGGGTTCTGATCATAGAGGGGTTGGATCTTTCCCGGGTCGCGGCCGGTGAATATCAACTATATTGCTTGCCGTTAAAGATTGCCGGAAGCGATGGGGCACCTGCCCGGGTTTTGCTCGAAAAATAAGCAGGCAAACCATGCTATGAGGTTGGTCGATACTATTTTTACTATAATAAGATGAAGCCAAGGAGGTTATGATGGCCAAACATACAAGTTTTGGGATGCTGCTTTGCATGGTGATATTCGTGCTTATCAGCTGTGCTCCAGCTCCCGATGCACCACAGGAACTAGCACCGGTTGATTTAGAGGCAGCGCAAGATGCTGGCCTGGAGGAATCCCCCCCTCCAGCGGCAGAAGAAACAGGAGATGATGCTAGTGAGGATGCTGAAGGAGGACCAGCCATGCAGATGAGTTTAACCAGCCCAGCTTTCAATGATGGAGAAGCCATTCCAACACAATACAGCTGTGACGGGGATGATCTATCCCCTGATCTGGATTGGTTTGGCATCCCCGAAGGTACGATCAGCCTGGCTTTGATCATGGATGATCCTGACGCGCCGGTCGGCACCTGGATCCATTGGGTGCTGTACAACCTGCCGGCGGATATGCCGGGTTTACGGGCGGGCATTTCAGGAGCAGGTGTAGATGGAACCAACAGCTGGGGCACTACAGGATACGGTGGCCCCTGCCCTCCCGGAGGCACTCACCGCTATTTCTTCAAACTCTATGCCCTTGACCTCATGCTTGACCTGGATGCTGGAGCCAGTAAATCTGATCTACTGGATGCGATAGAAGGCCATGTGTTGGGCCAGGCCGAACTGATGGGCACATATGCACGCGAGTAACACACGGATGCTTTCCCTAGTCGCCCAGCGAGGGAATCGGCATCCGGCACAGAAGCGGCAAATGGCATTTGTCCAAGTTTCCGTTTACATCAGCTAAAAACATTTGCCAATGACAGTTAAGGAAGTGGTTTCCCTGCAGGAAACCACTTCTTATTTTGATAGAATTGTGTTATACTGGGGGGGAGTATATAAACCAAGGATCATAGCATGCCTTTATACGAATATTCCTGCCAAAATTGCGGTGAAAGCTTTGATAAAATTGTGCGTTTTTCAGAAGCGGACCAGATCCCGGAATGTCCTCATTGCGGAACACAAGAGACCCAGAAGAAGATCTCGGCCGGGGCGGTGATCGGCACTTCATCCGGGCGAGCCAGCTCATCACCAGCCAGATCAGCTTCCAGCCCGTTCACCTGAGCTAATTGTTAATTCAGCCGTGCGCTGGAGTCAAGCAACGATGAAAATTGAGAATACCAAATCGAAGGATTTATTGATCAATCGGCTGCGCAGGATTGAAGGCCAAGTCCGGGGTTTGCAGACCATGCTGGATGAGGAGCGCGACTGCCGGGAGATCATGCAGCAGCTTTCTGCGGTTTCCTCAGCTGTAAAATCCACCAGCCGCAGGTTTTTTGAGGATTATGCGGTGCTCTGCCTGGCAGATATGAGTGAGACCAATCCTGATGCCAACCAGCAGCTGCTGCAGGAGATGATCTCCTTGCTGGATAAAACCCCCTGATGCCAGTGAGACCTCGGAGGTCGTTTCGACCTCCGAGGTCTTTTCTTTTGCCAGGCCGGGTGCTATAATTTTGCCAGATTTTGGGCGCGTAGCTCAGCTGGTTAGAGCGCACGGTTCACATCCGTGAGGTCGATGGTTCGAGTCCATTCGCGCCCACAAACAAAACATGACCGCTTTTCATCCTGAAGAGCGGTTTTTTTGTATAATGGAACTAAATATATAGCAGTCCTAAGAAACCTATACCTAGAGGTTAGCCCGCTTTTTCAGAAGCAGTCACTAATTACATAGATTCCGGGAGCTACTATGACCAACTCCAACCCAACCAACCAGCGTAGATGGTTATATCCAGTTATCTACCTAGTGCTCTTTATCATTAGTATGCTGCCGTTATTTACGCAAAAGCCCTATCTTCCCCAAAATACCCAGGATGTGATAATCAGCTTGCTGCGAGTGGCTGTTACGCCCTACGCGGTTTTTGCTCCTCTCTTCCATGTTGCCACACTGCTGATAGTTGCCTTGATCTATTTCAAACCAGGCAAGCTTGGCCGCCTGGTCGCCGGATATATGGGGCTGAACTATCTGATCATTGCTGCCGTTCAATCTATGGGTCGGACTGATGAGTACGGTTTTGTGGTGCATACCGGCGGATTGATCGCCTATCTCATCCTTGGAATAACATGGTTGGTGGTGGCAGCGAAAAACGACTTATCACCATCATTCAAACGACTTAATCTGCCAGAATATGGCTTATTGCTTCTTGCTGTGCTCGCTTTTTGGGGACCTTATATGACGGTCAGGACAACTGTCCAGCCGAGTTTTGACCCTCTTTTGTTGTTGACATCACCGGATTATGGAATGTCTTTTTGTCTTACAACGCCGGTATTTCTTCTGGGGTTGATTTTGTTCTATCCTTCGGTGAATCGATTTGCCTACCGTATTACTGCCTTCAATGGCCTCATATACGGCCTGTTCAACATGACGCACTGGTTCAATCCTGACACACGCTGGATGGGGTTCTTGCATCTGCCATTATTGATATTGTCCATCTATGCGCTCGCATTGCCGAGATTCACCAAAACCCCTCAAATTGACTAACCACACCTGGCTGGCACCAGGCACCTGCTGCGCACATTGCAGTTATCAAGAAGCAGGAAACCGATCAAGACCTACAAGGCGTTTCGGCAACCTGAACTGCCAAGACAACTGTCGAATTGCGACCTGGAATTAACTGGATCAGGCGGATTCCATTCAAATGATGCTTCTTAAACCCAAAAACATCAGCGGAGAAATAAAGGACCTGATCCTAGTCTAAACAAAAGGGAGAAATTCAATGGAAATGAGTGCCGCAGAAAAAATCCGCTATGGCAATGAGGAGCTGTTAGTCAAGGGAAACCTGGCTGCTATAGGAGAGGTCTTTGCAGCCGATTATGTCGTCCACGCCGGCGGGAAAGATTATCACGGGCATAAATTCATTCAACAATTCACCAAATTGCTGCGTTCTGCGGTTTCTGATCTTAGGGTCGTGGCTGTGGATATTCTGATCCAGGCAGATACAACAATCGCCTGGCAAAGGACCCTGACCGGCAAACATGTTGGTAACATGCAAGGAGCTCTACCATCGGGACAGATATTGACGTGGAGAGACCTGGTCATCTCCCGGTTCGAAGACGGGAAGATTGTTGAAGAGTGGAATGTTTCTGAATTGGCAGGAGAAATGTTGTCAAAACCACCCCTGAAATGAATCTGGATTCCCAGCAGCATATATAAATGGAAAATCCCATTCAGGTTATCTTACATCCAGTTAGAACTCAATCCACTATAGTACAATATTATCCTTCAAACCAATCAATGAAGATCGATTTCAATTAATTCTGGACTAGACAGGTATTTTTTCAGGATTTAAAACGGGCTTCTTCCCGGAAAATTACTAGTGGAGAAAATTTATGGGAAACAAATCTACAACACAGAAACTGATCTATCTCAGCCTGACAGTTTTAATCTTATTGTCCTGTGCCGTCTTTCCTTCCCGGGCAGGTGATGATCCTGTCCAGCCTGATACAAGCACAGTGGCTCCCCCTCCAACACAAACACCGATCCCAGCTACAAATACAGCCCTGCCCCCAACGCTGACGCCCACTCCCCTGCCGGTAATAATCGATCCGTTCAATGTACCCGCGATTTCAATCTGGCAGGAATATTTTATTCCCGGAGACAGCGTCCGATCAGTAGCGATCTCTCCCAACAGTCAGCTGCTGGCTGCAGGAACTGGTTCAAATCTTGACAGTCCTGATCAAAAACTGCGCCTTTGGGAACTGCCAACCGGTGTCTTGATTGCCGAATCAGAAAAGCTGAACACAATAATCTGGGACACCGCCTTTTCACCGGATGGATCTCTGCTTGCAGTGGGGTTGAACTATCCCATTCTTCAAATCCGCAAAGCTGAAGACCTTTCCCTGGTGGATACGCTCGAGGTGGCAGGGGCAGTAAACAGCCTGGCGTTCTCCCCAGATGGACAATCGCTGGCAACTGGTGTGTCAACCAGTCCAGATGGAATGGTATACATCTGGGATTTTCAAAGCCTTCAACTCAGAATGAAATTCTGGGCTCATCCCTATAGTGTTCCCAGCCTGGATTATTCTCCCAACGGAACCTTGCTGGCTACCGGCGCTACTGATCGGGCAGTCAAGGTCTGGGACAGTCAAACCGGAGGGCTGCTCCAAACCCTTACCCTTCCTGGCCAGGGAACGGCGGTCAAGTTCTCCCCGGATGGATCCCTGCTGGCGGCAGGATTTTGTGCCGAATCGGTCAACCTGGTTTGTCAAAAAGGCAGCGCATATCTTTGGAATACCTCTACCTGGCAGATCGTTCTGACTTTGGACGGTCCCACAGACTGGGTAGAAAGTGTAGCATTTTCGCCTGATGGGAAGATCCTGGTCGGATCCAGCCGGAATGGGTTTATATATTTATGGCGAGTGAGTGACGGGACCGTCTTGCGAGCCCTTTCAGGACACGGATCAGGTGTCGAAACTGTAGCTTTCTCCTCGGATGGCAGCCTGATTGCCTCTGGATCCAATGAAAGTTTAATCCTGTGGGGAATTGCCCCCTGAGGACTATTTATAGACAGGGATTGATTGATCAGGTAAGAAATATGTTCCTACTCCAGCTCCAATCAAAGGCATAAAACAAGATGGGAATTCAAATTCCCATCTTGTTGCCAGGCAGCAATCTTGAAGACGATGACACCCAAACATAATGAACACATCGTATATCACAAGGCAGGCTCGATCAGGGCTAAAGGCCAAAAGGTTGATGGTATTCTGACGGGATTCTGGGAATGGTTCCGCCTGGATGGAACCATCATGAGGTCCGGATATTTTGAAAATGGAGAGCAGGTCGGCGAATGGATCACTTATGACAGGAACGGTGAGGTCTATAAGATTACGCACATGAAGATATCCAGTAAAAAAGATTCAAAATAGAGATCATAACTCTTCTACTACCTGCTCTGGCAAGTAAAATGGAGGAAGGGGTAAGAGAATTTACAAACCCAGAACTGACAGGAAACACAGACCATGGCAACCGGCTCTAACAAACCACAAACCATAGATGAGTATATCCGCCAATTTCCGGCTGATATCCAGGACATATTGGAACGGGTCAGATCGATCATCCGCAGCGAAGCTCCGCAGGCTGTTGAAGCTATCAAGTATGGGATTCCGACCTTTGTCTTATCCAAGAACCTGGTCCATTTTGGAGCTTTCCAGAACCATCTTGGATTCTATCCAACACCCTCTGGTATTGAAGAATTCCAGGAAGCCCTGTCACACTATCAGGGAGGCAAAGGATCCGTACAATTTCCTTACGATCAACCCCTTCCGGATGATCTGATCAGGCGAATTGTCCGGTACAAGGTTGAAGAATTCCGCCGGCAAAAGGGTGGATAAGAGCAGCGGCATCTGAGCTGGACTAATTACAACATCCCCGTCCGAAAGATCACAATTAGTCTCAGCTTGTGCTCTTTACAACCTTAAATACGTCCTTCACAATCAACTTAATATCTAGCTTATAATGAATATTAGATGTGACGTGGAAGTGATGGATCGCTATTCCGGACTAAATCTATCTTTACTTATATTCCAATAAAGATTTCCACCAAACGACCAGCAATCAAAAAAGGATCGATCATGGAAGAAAATCAGGAGACAAAAACAGGCATGTTCAGGCAGTCATCATCTTTGTGGATGGGTTTGATCTTCATCATCGGGGGAATTTTCCTGCTGCTGAACCAGTTGGATATTATTCCCTTCGAACTTAATTGGTGGGCGCTGTTCATATTAATGCCGGCTTCTGGCTTCCTGAGCGGAGCCTATAATCGCTTCCGGTCCCAAAATAATCAGCTCTCGACGGACGTTATGTTTCAGGGCCTGATAGGGTTGTTTTTGGTCTTCCTCTCAATCAGCTTGCTGGTTGGAGCCGCCTGGAATATCAATTGGAACCTGTTCTGGCCGATCATACTCATTCTGGTTGGCCTTGGCATGCTGCTCGGCCGGGATCAAAAAGAATAATTTGACCAGGTTTGATTTATTTAATACCGATCCAAGCTTCCAGCAAGAACTATTCATCGGTAAGTGGAGGACCCTCCGGTAAAGCTGTCACCGGATCCGCACTGATCAAATCCCGGTCCTTAAATATTGACCTCAACCCTGCCAAATGCTTCCCGTTAGTAAACGGCGACGGGTATATTTCTGTTTACGAGATTATCCCCGCACTGAAACCATGATCAACTGACAACAGCTGCTCAGAAAACCACTAAATAAAATAATTCAAAGGGAGATCTGTATGGAACTCGGTGCCTTTTCAATCAGCCTGGCAGTCAAGAATATAGCTGCCTCAAAAGAATTTTATGAAAAGCTTGGATTTAAAGAGGTAGGTGGAGATGCGGCCCAGAATTGGCTGATCCTCAGGAACGGGGATCACACTATCGGACTCTTCCAGGGTATGTTTGATAAGAATTCTCTAACTTTTAACCCGGGCTGGGACAAGAATGCCCAAAATCTGGACAGCTTTACTGACGTCCGTGATCTGCAACGCGAATTAAAATCCAGGGGTGTTGAGCTGTTATCCGAAGCTGACGAAACCTCAACCGGACCGGCCAGCCTGATCATTCTCGATCCAGATGGAAATCCGATCATGATCGACCAGCATGTCTAGTATTGGATGCCTGATCAGCATCTTTGGTGAGGTAAAGGTGACAGGGAATTCGAAGGAAGACGTGGGTGGTTTGGACAAACAATAGGCATCTAAAAGGATCTCGGTAGTTTGATCGATCAGCTCCGCTTCTGATCCTCCCTCGAGCATGCCAGCCCCAGGTCCACCGAAGACACACATGCAGGACCTTATATCATAAGCGATTAAGAACTTCTTCTGATAAAAAAAATGATAGTATCCATATAGAGGAAATAATCTCACCATCCATTCGGACCACTTTTATCTATAATTTGCAGTCCGCAGGAGTAACCATATGAAGATCTATCACGGCAAAATTATCACGATCGACGACCATGACAACGTCTTTCAGTACCTTGTTGAAGATCAGGGAAGGATACTCTACACGGGAGACCTGCTCCCGGAAGAATTTACCAACGGGTTTCCAATAGTGGAATTGGGTGATCAGGTTCTTCTGCCCGCCTTTGGGGATGGACATCTGCATTTTTCGAACTGGGCCTTGATCGCTGCTTCCTACTTTGATGTCCGGGAAGCAAAAAACATCCCGCAGATCCAGGACCAGATCCGGGAATTCATGGCCGAAAACCAGAGTTTAAAAGCAGTGATCGCCTTTGGTGTCAGCAAACACAGTGTGATTGAAAAACGTTTGATCACCAGGCAGGAGCTGGACCAGGCCTGCCCTGAGATCCCCCTGATCATCGTTTGTTATGATGGACATTCTGCTGTTTTCAATACCCGGATGCAGGAGAAATTCCCAGCTGAAGTTTCCGGTCTGACAGGCTATGATGGCGAAAAAGGCCATCTCCATCATGAAGCCTATTTCGAAGGCACAGATTTTGCTACCTCACTCGTCCCTCCTCTGGATCTAGTCAGCAGTATCATCGCAGGTTACGACCTGCTGGCCAAGAACGGTGTGGGATTGATTCATGCTACAGAAGGGATTGGTTTTCCCAACGATCTCGACATCACGCTGGTCAGCCTGGTTGCCAAAGCCAGGACGCAGAAAAATAAATTCCAAACCAGGTTGTTCTTTCAAACCATGGATGTGGAAAAAGCCCAAAAACGTAATTTGCCCCGCATTGGCGGCTGTTTCGAGACCGCCCTGGATGGATGTTTTGGAGCACTTGACGCTGCCTTACTCGAACCTTACAGCAATGACCCGACCAACAAAGGGATCCTGTTCCAATCCGAAGAGCAGGTAATCAATTTCACCAAAAAAGCCAACCGCGCTGGGCTGCAGATCGAGATGCATGCCATTGGTGACGCAGCAGTATCAAGAGCGGTTAAAGCCATTCGCCTGGCCCTGGAAGACTTCCCGCGGGAAGATCACCGCCACACGATCATCCATGCCTGCCTGATACACCCGGAAGACCTGAAAACGATCGCGCAGCTGAACATTGGGATCACGGTCCAACCGGGTTTCCTGGTCAGCCCCCTCGAGCCGGTGGATTATTTGCATCAGATCCTCGGTGATCGCATTTATGCCAGCTCGCCGCTGAAATCGATCCGAGACGCTGGAATCCACCTCAGCGGTGGTTCTGACGCCCCGGTGACCCACCCCGATCCGATCGAAGGAATTTACGGCGCTTGCAACCATCCCTACGACCCAAAACAATCCCTTTCAATCATGGATGCCCTGAGAATGTACACCTACGAAATCGCCTGGACAAGTTTTGATGAGAAAGAAAGGGGCAGCCTCGAACAGGGAAAAATTGCCGATATGGTAATCTTGAACCAGAACCCATTAGCCCTGGACCCAAGAGACTTGCGATCGTTGAGTGTTGAAAAGTTGTATTTAGCGGGAGATGAGTATCAACCTGGCCTGGGCTTGCCAGGAATGCTGTGGAACAGCCTCGTGGGCAGCAGGCTTAAAATATAAGATCCAATTCCGTGACTGAGGTCATAAAATGAAATCTATCCATCAGACACATTGGGTATGTCTTCGCCAAAGCTGGTGATCTAATTATTGAGTGTGGTACGAAAAGCTATCCATTTTATCGGTTTCAACTTGAGAGGTGTAATTTGAATAAAACCCTGTATGTCAGCCTGGCAGTGCTGTTTGCCTTCCTCGTGGCGGGATGTGCATCTCCGCCTCAGCCTGCTCCCGAATCATCCCTGATTGGATCAACCGCTCCAGATTTCAGCCTCGACAACACTCTTGGCGGCAAAACCGCCCTTTCGGATTACGACGGGACGCCCGTCCTGCTTTTTTTCCATATGGCGGTGGGTTGACCGCCCTGCATGGAGCAGATCGTTGATCTGCAAAACAGCCCTGATTTTCAAGCCCTTGATGTCCAGTTGATCAGCATTGCTCGCGATACAATCGCTGAGATGGCCCCGGAATCTGCTACACTGGGAATTACCAGCGTTCCTGTTCTTTCTGATCCTGACCTGGCGGTATCCGCGAAGTATGATGTCCTGCAGTGGGCCATAGATAATGGAGAGCCCAGCCATACCTTTGTCCTGGTTGACAAAGGCGGAAAGATAGCCTGGATCAAGGATTACGGCGCGCCAGACAATCCCAACCGGACCATGTATGTTGAGGTTGGCGAACTGGTAAATTTTGTCAAAGCAAATCTTGGGAATTGATATTAAACTGGTCTATCAGCCAGGGAGTAAACAAGGCCTTAAGATAATCCCTGGCTCTCTCCAATTTGATGTCCGGTTATGTCGATTATCAGTTTTGTGAAGGAATTTATCTATGGCGGTGAATGGATTACGAGTTGCAGTGACAGCTGTTAACTTTGAGATGGTCAGAACTTTCTATCGGGATGGGTTGGGCTTAGATCCGGGAGATCTCTGGGAGGAAGACGGGGCTCAGGGGCAAATGTTTTTTGCCGGAATGGCAACCTTAGAAATATTTGACCCCCAATATGCAGAACATGTCGACACGCTTGAAGTAGGTGAAAGGGTCAGCGGCCAAATCCGCTTTGCTTTTGAAGTTCCTGATCTAAAAAATGCCATTGCGAGAGCGCTGGAGTTTGGCGGCACCCTGGTCGCCGAAGCAAAAATGACTCCCTGGGGAGATCTCAATGCCCGTGTCCAGTCCCCGGACGGAATGCAGATTACCCTTTATCAGACCAGCGGCAGCCAGGACTAGCACAAACCATTTAATGCAATGTAACAGATTAATCTGAAGGACATTATTGCCCAGAGTCGGTTACATATAGGAGGTGGTATGAGTTCCCTGGAAAAATATTTACAATATAACGGTGGGTTTTCTTTATTAAGTGGTTCACTTCTTCTGCTGTTTTCCGAATTTTTTGCTAACATCTTCGGCCTGACAGATGGTCTTCCTTTTCAGGTGGTCGGTGGAGGGTTGCTGGCTTTTGGAGCCTTTGTTTTCTTTGTATCACAAAGACAGCTTGGAAACACAAGACTGATACAGGTCATCACCGCCCTGGATGCTTTCTGGGTGCTGGGATCACTAGGCATTGTGGTCTTCCAATTGTTTAATCTCAACGCGATCGGCTACCTGTTGATCACTCTGATCATGGTGATCATCGCAATTTTTGCGGTCAATCAATACCGGTTAAATAAATAGAGTAAATCAGAAATTGATGGGAACTGTAATTCTGGGCTTTCTTGCGCTAATTATCCTGGCCATATCCATCTCGTGGACCATCCCACGGGGTGCTCCCTGGGTACCAACATCAATGAAGATGGTCCATAAAATGCTCAAACTGGCTGAACTTAAACCCGGTGAGCTGGTCTACGACCTGGGCTGCGGGGATGGACGTTTCATGATCGCAGCCGCTCTAACCTATCAGGCCAGGGCGGTTGGAATCGAGCTGGACCCACTTCGTTACCTTTGGTGCCAGATCATGATCACAGTCCTGGGTTTGCGAGATGTGGTCCAGGTAATATACGGCGATTTTTTCAAGGTAGATCTGAGTGAAGCTGATCTAGTCACATGCTTCCTGCTGCCAGAAACAAATAAAAAGTTGGAAGCAAAACTTTTGCGGGAACTGCGTCCTGGAACACGAGTAGTATCAAATACATTCCTGTTTAACCAGGTCCCTCCAGAAAAAAGGGACGGTAAGGCTCTGCTCTATTTGTTTTCCAGGGATAATACCCAGGCTGAATTCATCAAAAAACAACTCAAGCTGTCAGCACAGCAAGATCCATCAGGGTAAAATTCATACCACACCAAAATCTAAAACGTAACGAGGGATGATTGACTATGCAATCTGGAAACAGACAAATAAGTTATGAAATCAAAATCCCAGCAGCTGTTGCTGACGTTTGGAGGGCCTGGACCACCGAAGACGGTGTCAGAAGCTTTTTCGCCCTGAACAGCAAGATCGATCTTAGACCCGGCGGCGCATACGAAATGTACTTCAATCAGGACGCACCTAAAGGTGAAAAGGGTGGAGAAGGCATGATCATCCTCGCTGTCCAACCTCAGAAGATGTTATCTTTCACCTGGAACGCACCTCCTGAGCTGGCAGAAGTGCGAGGAGAAATGACCCATGTCACCGTGCGATTCACGGATATCAAGAGCGACGAAACCCTGGTCAGCCTCCAGCATGACGGATGGGGAGAGGGCGGAGAATGGGACAAGGCTTTTGATTATTTCATCTCCGCCTGGGGAGATGTTGTCTTACCGCGGCTGAAACTCAGCTTTGAAGAAGGGCCAATCGATTGGGAGAATCCACCACCAATCGGAAAAAGAGCCAGGTAAGAGACTTTCGGTGAGATTATTTCGACCTGCTAACCCTTCAGTATCTCTGGTATTTGCTCTTCATGGAAAACAAACCTGCTGACGATCTCAATCCAATTCGGTTATTTCTGATCCTTATTTTGGCGGCGACTATGTTCATGCTGACCGCCTGTTCACCAGTCCTGGATCAATTAATAAGTGAAGAAAAAAATCAGCCCATTCCCGGGTTACCAACAGCCATCGATCTTGAGGTTCTTATAACAGCTCCAGCCCCGGATAATACCGAACAGGTGACAATTGTAAACGAGAGCTTGGCGGCCGAT
Source organism: uncultured Chloroflexia bacterium (assembly GCA_963751575.1). Taxonomy (GTDB): domain Bacteria; phylum Chloroflexota; class Anaerolineae; order Anaerolineales; family UBA11858; genus B10-G9. Next base: position 349,240 of record CAVVUX010000003.1, read on the forward strand.
GTTGTATCGGTGGCAATTTCAGGCTCACCTAATGCCTATCAATTTTCAACAACCATCTCCAGCCCGGATACAGGCTGCCTGCAGTACGCCGATTGGTGGGAGGTTATCACCGAGGATGGCAGGCTGCTTTACCGACGAATCTTACTGCACAGCCACGTCACAGAGCAGCCCTTTACCCGCTCCGGGGGACCAATTGAGATCGATCCGGATACCATTGTTATCATTAGAGCTCATCTGAATCCAGCTGGATATGGTGGGCAGGCGCTGAGAGGATCCCCCCAGGCAGGGTTTGAACTGCACAAATTGGAGCCCGGGTTTGCGGCTGATTTGGAAATATCATCGCCCCTACCTGCTGGTTGTGATTTTTAGACCAGAGTGATTTCCCCCACCCGCAATTTGATCAGCCAAATCTCAAACTTTTAGAACCTCTCCCCTCTTGATCTGGAAGCGGTCAAAATCCCGGGCAACATAAACCATAGGAAATATCTCCTGGGCTTCCTCCAGGATCTGATCCGCCCTGTAGCGGCGGGATATGTGGGTCAGGATTAATGTTCCTACCCCGGCCAGTCGGGCCAGCTCCCCCGCTTGTTTTGCTGTCAGGTGACCAAATTGTTCTGCCAGGTCCTTTTCTCCTTCCAGATATGTTGCTTCAATCACCAGGACGTCTGCATCCCTGACTATTTCCAGCAGGTTATCGGTCCGTCCTGCATCACCTACATGCACCAGCTTTAATCCCTTCTGTTCTACACCCAGTACCATCTCTGGATCGATCACACGTCCATCTGGTAGTGTCACAGATTTGCCATTCACCAACTCACCCCTCCAAGGGCCAGGTGGGATCTTTAATACATCGGCCTTTTCAGCCAAGAAAGGCCTGCGGTCGAGTTCTTTAAATACAAAGCCAAAACAATCGGGAGTTCTATGATAGACGGGAAAGGAGCTGACAGTAAAATCATCCTCTTCAAATACCAGACCGGATTCCAGCGGCTGAAATGTAATTTCCACCGGGGGGTAATTCCCCTTCAATACCACACCAAAGATCAAGTCCTTGATGCGATCCAGGGCAGAGTTTCCGCCGGCGATGAGGATCTTGTCCATCGCTTCCCAGCGGACAAAAGTGGAAATCAAACCACCTAAACCCAGGATATGATCAAGGTGACCGTGCGTGATCAGGATCCGGTTCAGACGTTTAAAACCCAAACCGGAGCTCAAGAGCTGGCGCTGAGTCCCCTCCCCGGCGTCAATTAGAAAACGGTGCTCCCCCCGCAGAACCACCTGGGATGTCAGACCCCGATGCACAGAGGGGGCAGAAGCGCTGGTCCCTAAAAAGACAATTTCAAACACAATCAATTCCTTCTGATAATCAATACCAGTTTTATTTTACCGCAAGTTCAGGATAAGACCTCCGAGGTCTGTGAGACCTCGGAGGTCGTCACTATTATTGGGGTCTGAGAGTTGTTTATGCCGTTGATAATCCTGGTAGGGAGGGGACCTCGGAGGTTAAAGTGATCTCGGAGGTCGCCTTTTTTTACACCCGCCAAGCTGGGAAAATCCCGATTCACAATCATGCTATAATTCGGAAAGACCCCTGGGGACAGAAACCATGGCAAAATCCACAAAAAAAACATCTTCAAAATCAAAGACTAAAAGCAAATCCAGCTCATCCAGTCAATCTGTTTTAAGTCCATCACCGGAACGTAATCTGACCCTGAGCGGATTGCTTTTGACCGGTTTGGGCGTGGTTTCTGCTTTGGGATTGTTCTCCAGCCAAAGCACCAAATTTCTGGCTGTCGTTAAAGACTTGCTTCAAAAGGGATTTGGTTGGGGCGCATATTTACTGCCCCTCCTGCTTCTGGCAGCCGGAATGTTGATACTGCTTCGCAATCTGGAGAGCGCGCCCAAATTATCGCCAGAACAATCGGTCGGTATCGGCCTGCTCTACCTGGCGGGAGTAACCACTTTGCAATATTTTACTTTTCCGATTGACTTCCAAGCATCGAAACTGGTAGCTAACGCTGGTCTTGGTGGAGGATATCTGGGAGCTCTGATCATGGCTCCCCTGCAATCAGCTTTTGGAATCGCGGGGACTGCCATCGCGCTCTTCGCCTGGATCCTGCTTAGCCTATCTCTAACCCTAGTGATACCTGTTCTGGACCTGTTCAGGTGGGTGCCAGGATTCCTGCAATCTCTTAAGACTCTCTCTTTGAAGTTATTCCCTGCCAGAGAAAAACCTCTTCCGCCCTTCGAAACACGGACCCGGATGCCGATCCCCGACCTCAAACCGGAACCAAAAACTGACCCTGGACCAGATAGCAAACCTGCCGCGTCACAATCGCTCTTTCATGACCCCATCCCGGATCTGAACTGGGTCTTGCCCAGCATCCCGGATATCCTCAATATCGGAATAGATGTCGAACCCGATGAGGAATTTGATAAGCACCAGGCTGCCGTAATCGAGGAAACCCTCGAATCCTTTGGAGCGCCGGGAACGGTGGTTGAAATCAACCGTGGTCCCACAGTCACTCAATTTGGGATTGAGCCGGATTTCGTTGATGTCCGAGGACAAAAGCGCAGGGTGCGGGTCAGCAAAATCACCAGTCTGGCAGATGATCTGGCCCTTTCCCTGGCTGCCAGACGAATCCGCATGGAAGCTCCGGTACCAGGAAAAGGTTATATTGGTGTGGAGGTCCCCAATGAAGAAATATCGCTGGTAGCTTTGCGAGATGCCATACAAAGCCCGGGTTTCAAAAAAATGAAAAGCCCGCTGCGATTCGCTCTTGGACGTGATGTTTCAGGGGCTGCTTTTGCTGCGGACCTGGCTGATATGCCGCATCTGCTGATCGCCGGTACTACCGGGTCTGGAAAATCAGTCTGTGTCAACGCTTTAATCTCCTGCTTTCTGCTGCACAATACACCAGATGACCTGCGGATGATCATGGTCGATCCGAAGCGGGTGGAATTATCAGGATATGACGGCATCCCTCACCTGCTCGCTCCTGTGGTTGTCGACCTGGAAAGAGTGGTAGGAGTCCTGCAGTGGGTTTCGCGAGAAATGGATCAGCGCTACCACAAATTTTCTGAAGCTGGTGCCCGCCATATCATCGACTATAATCAAAAAATACTCCGCCAAAATGGCAAGAAACTGCCCTACCTGGTCGTGATCATCGACGAATTGGCGGACCTGATGATGCTGGCACCAACAGAAACTGAACGGGCTATTACCCGGCTGGCTCAGCTGGCGCGAGCCACCGGCATCCACCTGATCATCTCAACCCAGCGCCCCTCCACCAATGTAGTTACCGGCCTTATCAAAGCCAATTTCCCGGCCCGGATCGCCTTTGCCACCGCCTCCGGCGTCGACAGCCGGGTGATCCTAGATCAACCCGGAGCAGAAACACTGCTGGGACGGGGGGATATGCTTTTCCAGGCTCCAGACGCTGCCGCCCCTGTTCGACTGCAGGGTGTTTATGTTTCTGATCCAGAAATAGATAAACTGGTCAGATACTGGCGCTTCCTGGCAGCCCAAATTAAGGGACCGCTTCCCGGATCAAGCATTTCTGGTGAACCTGATGCCAGGATGCCGAGCATTCCCCTCAAACAGAAAGAAATGTTTGAAGATATGAGCGAAGTACAGGAGCGGGATCCGCTGTGGGACGAGGCAGTCCAGATGGTCCGCGATGAAGACCGGGCGTCAATCTCGATGCTCCAGCGCCGGTTGAGGATCGGTTATACCCGGGCAGCCCGTTTAATAGAAGCTATGGCCGCTGAGGGTATCGTTGGTCCAGCCAAGGATGGTCCCCAGCCCCGGCAGGTGCTAGACCACAACCCAGAAGACCCCACCAGCAAAGAATGATTGCGTGAGGGATTGGATCCCTTGCCATTAAATCAATGCTCTCACCCTTTAGTTTGAGGGTGATTTGTTTGATTATTGTTTTTAAGGGACCGGATCCCTTAAAGGGATCCGGTCCCTCGACAATGTTATAATGGGTTAATATGAAAAAACCTCTCTCCAGGGCCTGGTTCTGGCTGCTGATTCCGATCTTGATCCTGCTGACCGCCCTGCTCTACCAGATCCCGTTCGTAAATCAACGTCTTGACTGGCGGATCGATGAACTGAAAACGCGTTTGATTTACGCCATTAACCCTCCTGACGAAGCAGTTTTTATTCCTGTTGGCGAGACAGCGCCATCCACACCACCAATAGTTGCTGTCCCAGTTACCCCAACACCAACGCCGGATCCATCAGCTGTTGATCCTACACAGGATACGCCTCAAATCACCGCCACTCCCTTACCAGAACAAGTTATCCTGGATGGAGTAGTTTATGTGAACCAGAGCGAACGGTGGAACTACTGCGGACCTGCCAACCTGACTATGGCGCTGAATTTTTGGGGCTGGCCCGGGAACAGGGATGATGTCGCCCGAATCGTAAAACCCGGCATCAATGATCCAAGCCTTGACTTCATCCAGCAGGGGCGTTTAGACAAGAATGTGATGCCCTCTGAGCTGATCGGGTTTGTGGCCGAGCAGACCGACTTCAACATTGTTGCCCGCTACGGAGGTGACCTGGACCTGATCAAAAGCTTGATCGCCAGGGGTTTCCCGGTCCTGGTCGAAAAAGGCTACTATGAAGCGGATTACACCGGCAAGGTAGCCTGGCTGGGGCATTATGTTTTTACGACAGGTTACGATGACGCTGCAGGAGAATTCATCATCCAGGACAGCAACATATTAAAGGGGAATACAGCTGCAGACCATCAGAATAAACGGATTGACTACGAGACTTTTCTAGAGGGCTGGCGCTCATTCAATTACCTGCTGATGGTCGTTTATCCACCAGGCAGACAAGATGAGGTGTTGGAGATACTGGGTGATTGGGCAGATCCCTCCTGGGCTTATCAACATGCCCTGGAAATTGCGGAAGAAGAGATCCTGTCCATGTCAGGAGTGAACGCTTTCTTTGCCTGGTTTAACAAAGGGACCAGCCTGGTCAAGCAGGAGCATTATCTGGATGCCGGAGATGCCTTCGACACAGCTTACCGGATCTACTCCGAACTGGCCGATGACGATGCAGTCCGACCCTACCGGATTACCTGGTATCAGACCTGGCCCTATATGGCTTATTATTTCAGCGGACGCTACCAGGACGTGATCAACCTGGCCAATTTCACGCTGGAGACTATCTCTGAACCTGTCCTGGAAGAGACTCTTTACTGGAGGGGTCTGGCCCATTACGCCCTGGGAAACAAAGCTCAGGCAAAACAGGATCTATATAATTCTGTCTGGCTGAATCCGAATTTTGAAGCCGGTTTGATCCAGATCAGCAATCTCATATTTGATGATTGAGCTAAAGAGGGATCCGGTCCCTTTAAGGGACCGGATCCCTCCTTACTAACAACTATGCCCAAAATCCTCCATTTCGCTGACGCCCACATAGACATCAGCAATTACGGCCGCCGGGATCCAGCGACCGGACTGCCGATCCGCATCTTGGATTTTCTTTCTTCGCTGGATGAAATTGTCAATACAGCCGTAGACGAAAAAGTTGATTGTGTCCTGTTTGCCGGTGATGCCTACAAAGACCAGAATCCCGCGCCAACATTTCAGCGGGAATGGGGCAAACGGATCATGCGTCTCAGCCAGGCTGGCATCCCAACCCTGCTGCTGGTTGGCAATCATGATATCTCTCCATCGGTTGGCAGAGCGCACGCGTTGACAGAGTTCAACACCCTCCAGGTTCCTCATATTAAAACCATCGATCAGGCCGTGTTCCTCTCAAGCGCAGAGCTGAACAGTCTCTGCCCAGATGGAAAAAGTCTTGATCTGCAAGTTATTGCCCTGCCCTGGATCTCCAGGACAGGGATGGCTACTACCCTGGACATGCAAACCAGGGATCTTGACCTCCTTTATCAGGAAATGGAGAAGAAGATCTCCGACGATGTCAACAGCTGGCTGGAGAATGCTGATCCTGACCTGCCCGTGGTGCTGGCTGCTCATGCTTCAGTTGAGGGAGCTACCTACGGCGGGGAAAGATCTGTCAGCCTGGGAAGGGACCTGATCCTGCCCGGCAGACTGCTCAAAGATTCCCGGCTTGATTACACGGCCCTGGGTCATATCCATAAACGCCAGGATCTCAATCCGGGCAAACATCCCCCGGTCGTTTATCCAGGATCGATCGAAAGGGTGGATTTTGGAGAGGCGATGGACGAAAAATTCTTCCTGATTGCCAACGTCCAGAAGGGAAATACACAGCTGGACTGGCGCCAGCTGAAGAATATTCGTCATTTTGAGGATATTCATTTGGTCTTGTCATCCAAGGACGAGATCACAGACCAGGTCAGCCAGGTCCTGCCTGATCAAACGGTGATCCAGGATTCTATTTTACGGTTGGTATTAAGCTACCCCCGGGCTTGGGAACCTCTTATTGATGAAGCAGCAATCAACGAAATTGTTAAAGACGCATTTGAGTTCCATTTAATCAAACAGCCCCAAACTGAGCCCCGGATCCGCCTTCCCAAAGACCGCGTGATCGGCTCCCTATCCGCTGAGGAACTGCTGGAACAATACTGGATAGTCAGCCAGACCCCACCTGATGAGATCAAGGATCTCAAACGCCTGGCCGGGGAGATCATCCATCCCGAAACCGACCCCGAATAGATGATGCCAGATGTCTCCATCTTGCTTCCCTGCTTTAATGCCTCGGCAACCCTCGAAGAGGCTTTAGCAACCCTGGCCGATCAAACTTACCTTGATTTTGAAGTTGTGTGTGTCAATGATGGATCAACAGACGATACCGCCGCGATCCTGGAAGCCTGGCATCGGCGCGATCCAAGATTTGTAGTCCTCCACATCAATCACCAGGGCATTGCCGCAGCTGCCAATCAGGGGCTGGAACGATGCCGAGCACCGATCATCGTCCGCATGGATTCGGATGACCGCTGCCATCCTGAGCGTGTCGCCCTGCAAAGGCAGCACCTCCTGGATCATCCGGATCTGGCTGTGGTCAGTTCCCTTGTGACAGGATTTCCAGCTGACCAAATCGGTGAAGGTTTTAATCTTTATTTTCAATGGTTGAATTCTCTCCTAACGCACGAAGATATATCTCGGGAAATCTTCGTGGAGAGTCCAATCGCCAATCCCAGCGCGGCTTACCGCAGATCCTGGGTGGAGCAGGTTGGCGGCTACCAGGACCACGGCTGGCCAGAGGATTATGATCTCTGGCTCCGACTCTACCTTGCGGGTGCCAAATTTGAAAAGATACCGAGAGTGCTGCTGGAATGGCGGGAGCATCCCGACCGCTTGACCCATCTGGATTCAAGGTACTCTCTCGAGAATTTCCTGCGCGCCAAAGCCCATTACCTGGCCCGGAGGCATGCCCGGAGGTGCGACGCAGTATTTATCTGGGGTGCGGGAATGACCGGCCGCCGTTTGAGCAAACATCTGGCGCGGGAAGGTTTGCCCCTGGTGGCGTTTGTGGACCCGGACCCCAAAAAGATCGGCAATACCCGGCGCGGAAAACCCATCCTGGCCAAACATGAACTCTTACAGGAATGGGGTAAATATTCAAATCCCGTGTTGTTCACAGCAGTCCGGGCCAGGAAAGCGGGTCCGTTGATAAAGGCCAGCCTGGCCGAGCTGAACCTTAAGGAAGGTCAGGATTGGTGGGCTGCTGCCTGAATAAGGTTAACCCAAGCTGTCTGAAGAATCCCGTTTTCCTGATTGAGATCCGATATCATTAATAAACCAAACATATTAAACACTGATTGTTATCGGGGAAATAATCAGTTTTTGGATTATGATAGAAAAAACATCACCAAGCTATCAGGTGAGAGGGAGGCAGCATGGACTATAAAGATTATCCGATCGGGGTAGCAAAAGATCTTGTTCGCCTCAGGCGCCGGATCGCGGCATCCCAGATTCCACGCAAGGTCCTTGACCACAATTTGATCATCGGCAGCTGGAACATCAGAACCCTGGGAGATCTCTACAATCAGTGGAGCGAGAACGCGAGCAGCCCGAAAAGAAACTACCGCGGGATGGCATACATCTATGAAATTGTCAAAAGATTTGATGTGATTGCAATCCAGGAAGTGCGGTCAAACACGCACGCGCTGCGCTATTTTCAGAATGAATTCCTGGGCCAAGATTGGGGAGTGATTGTCAGCGATGTGACCGCTGGCAGCAACAGCGAAAGGTTAGCCTATATCTATGACAAGCGCAGGGTTTCCCCAACCGGCCTCTCTGGTGAGATCGTCCTGCCCACTAACGAGAGTGGCAACCCCCAGGAACAATTTGACAGGACGCCCTTTATCGTCGGATTCCAGGCCAAAAGCGAACAATTTTCCTTGTTAACAGCCCATATAAAGTACGGGGATATTCCCCTGGATCGTCTACCCGAGATCCAAGCCCTGGCAGACTATATTGCTGATGAATTAAAGGTCCGGGCCAAAAGCAACGGAGAAGAGAAGAACCTGATCGTCCTGGGTGATTTTAACATCGACACCAGGGGTGACAATCCATTATTCAATGCCTTTGTATCATCTGGTTTATATGTGCCTGAAAATTTATTAAACCTGAAAACCACATTTAACACCGACGCCAAGCATTATGACCAGATCGCCTGGTTCAGGGATGACCTGGACCTGCTCTACCGGGGCAGAACTGGTGTGATCGATTTCGCCGGATCGATCTACCAGGAAATGACAATGAATTCTATGTCCTTCCGGGTATCGGATCATTTCCCACTCTGGGTTGAATTCATCATTGATAGGAGTGTTGAAAAATTAGGCAATACCCTGGGTATCAATTCTGACAATCTGTCAGAATTTTCATCTATCCCTGATTGATAGTAGTCGGCAGACTGTGAAAACCATGATCATATTTACTAAAACAAATCAAGTGTCGGATTGATATCGAGCAATCTAAAATAATTTTCTTAGCGCATGTTATTATTGGAACCATCTATCAATCAAAATACCTAATGCTATATATTATGGAAACATATCAAAATTGGGATCCAACGGGGATAATGTTGGACATACTAGGAAACACCTGGAATGGAAGCAAGAAATCGCGGATGAATTGATAGCCCTGATCATATTCGTATTTCACCGAGCATCTCTCAAACCGCTGAAATCACAGAATATCAGTCCTTACGCTGTTTCAGATTCATTTATCTGGAAGGTGATGCTTAATGGCTAAATCCAGACGAAAACCAAACCATCTAAAGAGATGGAGCTTGATTGTTCTGGGGATCATCCTCCTGGGGTTGCTGATCAGTGGTATCCGCTGGGCGACCTTTGCCAGACCGCCTCTGCCGGAGAGCCTGGCAGCTCTGGAAAGCGATGAAATCGTGCTTGTCTCCGCAGAACCCTGGTTAAACTTCACTCCAGTCGAAACAGAACCTACCACAGGTTTAATCTTTTACCCCGGGGGCAGGATCGATCCCAGGGGATATGCACCATTATTAAGAGAAATCTCCGCCGCTGGCTATCTCGTTGTAGTGCCTTCTATGCCGATTAATATGGCCGTATTTAACCCCAATGCAGCTGATGAGATTAGAGCCCATTTCTCAGCTATCGAGTATTGGGTGATGGCAGGTCACTCCGTTGGTGGCACAATGGCTGCCCAATACACCTCCCGGAACCTGGACCTGGTAGATGGACTGGTGATCTGGGCCTCTTATCCGGCGGCCAACGCTGACCTTTCCCGGTCCGGGATCCCGGTTTACTCCATTTTTGGCGAGATGGATCTCGCGGCGAGCCCAGAGAATGTATTCGAGAGAAAAGATCTGCTCCCATCCGAAACCCGCTACATCATGATCGGAGGCGGGGATCACCATCAATTTGGCTCCTACGAGATAAAACTGGAGGAAATCCGCGCCATTATCCCCCGATCGGTCCAGCAGCCTCAGATCATCCAGGCTACATTGGAATTACTGGACCAGGTTTCACTCAAGAATCAGTAGACCAAAATACCTGATTATGGATCAATAAAAGGAAAACCATCCTCAGCACTGGGATCGGTTCAGGATCACTGAGCAGATCTAAACTCCTGCTACCGCAAAGGGCAGCGAAGCCCGTCAAAAAGTAAATTAGCGGTACAAACAAACCTGAAAATTTTCAGCGACTCCCTCCCCAGGGGTAATTGATCCCCATTTCACCAGATGAGCAGAAATTGGCTTAGTTTATTTAAACTTGACTCGGGGTTTGATTGCCTACAATATCCTCATTAGTTCCCAGGCTATTTTGAGGAAAAAGAGCCCGGAAAGAAAAACGAGAGTGACTGCAGTCGCCTGCTGAGCCAGAGACCCTTTACTGCTGGGTTTTGACCACCGAATAATTCTCTTTCAGGCGCAAGAATCTGATTTCAAATCCATAATAAGAGATCAGGGAAAGCATAATTGTCAGGCTGATCGTTATCGAATAGAGCAAGAAGCTGTAGAGATTGCCTTCTGGCAGCTTTGTGCTGTTGAGAGTAATAATAGTCAGGTAAAGGATCGGGTAATGGAACATATAGATCCCATAGCTGATTATCCCCAATTGATCAATGATCCTATTTTCAAACTTGACCCACGGTTGCGGGTTCGTGGCGGTGTTCAGCGTAAAAATAATAAATATGAAAGATGTGAATAAATGTCCGAGGTAAGTCAGCGGCACATCAAAGATTGCTAGAAGAACCACTCCCGTGATGCCTGTTATTTGCCCAGCTGGGCTGTATACATAGGGAAGGATTTTATGATTGGAAAAATAAAGATAGGCTCCCAGCGCTCCAATTGCCAGGCTCTCGAAACGGAGGGATAAAAATAATGATTGGACTGACCCTACTCCAATCTTGGTGATAACTGGAAGGATCGCAAGTTTGACCAGCAGGATTCCCAGGCTGAACTGGATCAGGCGTTTTTTTGAGTGGACCACCCAGGGCCAGATCAGGTAGAACTGCTGCTCCAATCCTATCGACCATAAATGTTCCAGCGGGCCGAGTGATCCTACAAAATTAGGCAGCAATACTAAAACAGCGATCGTTTTGGAAAATGGAAATTTATTCAGTGCGTATTCAGAGCCCAGGACCAGGGGAAGAACGACCAGGCCCAGAAACACAATCAAATAATAAAGCGGCCAGATCCGGAGGATCCGGCGAACGTAGAATCGGGGAGCATCGATTGATCCTGTTTGGTCTTGTTCAGTCAGCAGCAGGTAAGTGATCAAAAAACCACTCAACACCAGAAAGAAATTTACACCGATTTGGGCATCTAAGACAAGAAGATCAAGGACCTTGTTCGCTGCCGGCTGGGTTCTAATTTCTCCAAAATTCTGCCGTGTATGAACCACCAGCACGGATAAAGCCGCATAGGCGCGCATGCTGTTTAATCCCGGAAAATGAACCCGGCTGCCTTTAGCACTTGCTGGAGAGATCTGATCCATGCAATTGAGTATAACTGATACGCGAACCGGTTCCCGGATCCTGACCAAATATTCAACTCAAATTTTCTCACCAGCACCGGAAGTTACAAGTCCTCAAGCATGGGTTCCCCGCAGACATGATCAGGCAGCTTTCCAGAAACAAAAAGATATTCATCCCCAGAAAATACACCTCCCTCATCCAGCTTAAGACTTGGACTGCCGGGATGGATCCGGTCTTGACGATCGATATCCTTGTTTGGTTTAGACCGAGTAGCCTTCTTTCTCCAAGGCATCCAAAAGCTCCAGGCCTCTTTCAGCCTGGGTCATCATGGTTGAGAATCCACCCTCCACTGCTCCTCCATTTTGCAGGTGCCGCAGATCTTTGCGGGTCCTATCAACATCCAGATCTGGCAGAGTGCTCAATTTTGCAGGGTAAGCTGGAATAGATTTAAAAGTTTGAGCGACCCGTTCAGCGACCAGTTTGGCTGCCAGGCTGCTGGTTTGATCCAAATCAGCCTGGACACCACGGTATGTCCTCAAGTCTGCCAGGTCTTTGCGCCCGATCAAAAAACAAGACAAACCCAGAACGATCAGGGCTAACCCCATTTCACTGCTCTCTATACTGGCTTCAAAGAATTCGATCACAAATGGGCCAGTGTCTCCCAACTCAGGCGGCAAGAAGATCATCACCAAACCCAGGATCAGCAGGAGAAATCCAGTACCGACCATTAACTGCCAGAATCGGATCCGGTTCAGTTCGTTCATATCTCCTCCTCGATAAATACAGCTGATTGTTAAATAAAAACAATACCCGGCGGAAGCCTCTTATTCAGGCTCCTGCCAGGTATTGTTTCTGGTCTCAAAAAGTTCAGATTATTTAATGGGAGCGATATTCATAAACCCGGATGCTGGTTACAAAGGGACATTTGCTGGCAATTTTTTCCGCTTCTGCCATGCTTGCAGCTTCAATCACATTGTAGCCTGTCAGAGCTTCCAAGTTAAAAGGCAAATCCTTGACACCGTCGTGGGTGATCTCTTTTCCGGCTGAGAATCCACCCATATCAACCTGCATATCCTTGATCGCAGCAAACCATTCGTTCCAGTCATCCATGACCTCCGGTGTAGGAGGTTCAAAACCAACATGCAATAAGAGATACTTGTTCATCTGCTTTCCTTTGGGCCGGGTCGTCTACCAATAGAACAATACATCAAAAAATAACACCCACCGTCTGGATTTTTGACGTATGATGCGACTTATATCTTACCTACAGGAGCAAGGTAAACCACATATTCGTCTACACCATCAAGCTCAAAAATCGCATCCATGGCTGCCTGATCATAAGCACCCACAGCGCAAGTCCCCAGGCCGAGGGCCTCGGCAGCCAGGTACAAGTTCTGGCAAATATGCCCGGCATCAAGCAGCATATTCTTATGGGCGTGCTCCATGTAGCGCCATTCGGCCCGATAGGGGATACAGCTCCAGGCGAAACAAACTGCAGAGTTGCCGACAAATTTCTGACCCAAATTCGCAGCAGTCAGCAGCTCAGGGATGTTGTCAGATCCTTCCAAAAAGGCTAGCTTGTGGCCAAATGGACGGTACAAATAAACGCCGGGGTCGAGTCCTTCCACCCTGTTAACTGCCAGGTAAGTCTCATAAGGATGGCGGGCACCGGCAGAGGGCACAGTCCTGCGGCTGGCGTAACCCTGCCCCAATTCAGACAGAACTCCCTGGGTGCTGAACAGCAGGTAGGATAATTCCACCATCGAGATCGGGTCCGGTGTATATTTTCTCCAGCTTTGGCGGTCGCGGAGAAGCTGGTCAAAATTTGCCTTCAATAGCGAACCCGGGTCAGGTACCGGGAGATCTACCAGCTGGTACTCTCCCTCTTTTAATTCTTTCTGAAGCGGCGGATAGGGTACTTTTTTCGCCTGGTCAGAGATCTGATGGACCGATTCTCCAAAATCAGATTTCATAAAATTGCGGTTCTCCTGCCAACTCATAAATCCTCCTGTTTTGCCCCTCCACAGGGATGGTAATCCTGTCAGCCAACCCGTGCTCTACTTATCCTTTAATAGTGGCTATTATACCCAATCCTCTCAGACTGGAAAATTTCGATGAACAAAAACCGACCTCATAACTATTATTGGGGACGGAATGGTAGGAAAAATTGACAGCGGGTGCCTAATAAACGAGCGGGTGCTGAATCCAGCTTCATCCTGCCGCAGGAGGATAGATTCCTGGGGTTTTTACTGGATAGACTGGAGTTGGAGATAGAACTGATCACAATCATACTTGATAATGGGTGGGAGCTGGCCGGAAAACGGCAGAAAAATACGATCGTGACCACCAAAATACCTAAAAACGGATACCTGCGCCAGTATTCCTTGGAAGCGGATTGAATACAAAAAAGGCAGTTGTTCGGCCAACGTCTCTGGGTGCAGGTTGGTTCAGGAAATGACCCCAGAATGCCTAGCGCATAATATTAATGATGTACCGCGATTTACCAGGAATCTGGAAAGAGATCCAGGGGCAGGCTGTCGTGGTCGAAATTCTCCAGAACGCCCTACAAGGGGACGAGGTATCGAAGATCCTGTTCCATCTACTCTGATCAAACAAATATATTTCTTACATAAAATCCCTGAAATCTCCAGAATAATAGGTGATAATGGAGTCAATCTATTACTTATCGGTTCAGGAGGAAACAATGTTCTTTCAAGATAAACCCGGCTGGGCAATTGCTCTCAGGGTAGTTCTGGTATTGATATTGATCGCGGGTGCGGTCTGGGCTGTCCAGGCGGCGTTTTACAAAGGATATGCGGCTGGGGCAGGCAAAGATGGATACCGGTCAGCGATGTATTTCGGAGATGGGGACGAGATGGGCTTTCACCATCAGGACAGCTACTTCGGCTATGACAAGGGTTCAAAAGACATGCATTTTCACCATCCCGGGGCAAGCAGATCATTTCATGGTTATCCTGGCGGCATGGGCTACCCAACCTTCCATAGTTTTGGGGGTGGATTCTTTCACATTATCTTCGGGATCCTGGGCTTATTCCTGCTGGGCAGGTTGATCTTCGGTTTTGGCGGGATGAGCATGTACCACCGCTACGGACCTGGGGGAAAGGGCCGCCACTACGGTCATTATTATCACCACGCCGGGCACTGCCCTTGCTGCTCTGAAGAGGACCTGGATGAACAGGCCCCTGAAGCTGCTGCTGAGAGTAAACCCACCAAGAAAACTACCAAGAAGTAATGAAGGTAAAAAGTAAGTAAGCAAGGAGGGATCCGGTCCCTTTAAGGGACCGGATCCCTTTTTTAATCTCAAGGAAGAAAATAAACCTTAAAGACATACCAGGAGCTGAACAAAAAATCCCACACCGTGGGCGATAAGCGGTAAGCTTCCTGTAAGGATGAAATTATGGCAAGGATAAATCCTACGGGGTGCTCAGGAACCGCAGCCCAGGTTGCGCAGAGCTCCCAATCTTGACAGCCTGCCCTTAATCCCTCCATTTGAAATACATGTTCCAGTTCATGGCGGATGACATAGTACCGGGCTGGTCCTTCAAGCCTGGAGCTGACTATAATCATCCCGTTGCAGACAATGCCATTTAAGCCTGGCATATCAGCTTGGGGAGCCAGGACCACAACTTGATCCAGGGCATCATTCTCGATCTTCACCCCACCTTCAAAATTCCTAACTAATTCCGCCAGCAGCTGAATTTTGGCTTCATTCCGCGGATAGTAGTCCAGGTGGCAGACCAGGATCTCGGGAGCAGTGGATGTCGGGGTGGACCTGATGTACCAGTTGCTGCCCAGGTCAAGGAATATGATCCCCACCACAACCAACATTAACAGTAAAACCAGAATGATAAAACATGATTTCAGCCATTTGACCATCATTCAAGTATAGGTGGGTTGCTCCCGGGTGTCAATTTAGGTTAATGGGAGGGATCCGGTCCCTTAAAGGGACCGGATCCCTTCTTTTTATAAAAATAGAAAAAACCTGGGTTATTAATCCCAGGTTTAGATGGCAGCGGGCTCGGGGATCAATAGACTCCTCGAGCGCCGGGGGGTGCGTCGGGACACCCGGCGTTAGTTGTCAAGTGTTGTTTTGGTGGGCAGCGCATACACCTCGTTAGATCCAAAATGCCCACATTCTCAGACCGTTCTCCCTGGACCGGGCAAACCTGCTCGTTCTCTCCTCCTAATGCCAGATGCAGGGTGGAACCATCCTTCCGACGTTAATAATTAACCTGTAATGTAGCATGAGAAAAGAGAGCTGTCAATAAATTGCAGACGCATTTTACAAGTATTGCAAAACGGAAGTTTTTTCTGTAAATCCAGTACACAAATACATGGGATCGAAATATAAATCTGCTGAAGACTAAGATCACAGAAAGAGACTGGATCAGCAGTTCTCACAAGCCTTTTCTGTGCCCAAAAATCACACTGAGGGGTGCTGATTGCCTCTCTTTGAGTTCATCAATCATTTTGACCAAGCTTCTACCGGCTTTGACGGCCGCTTTTTATTCAGTTATCAACAAGATCTCCCCGCACAGCTCCCCGCAGAGGGTTACCTGGTGAAAGATCAGGTCTATGGTAGGTTCGATTGTCAGCACCTGGCTTTTGTCCTCTAAAGTCAAAGTGACCTCAAGACTATGGGTTTGCATGATCTCCGTGACCTGCCCGGTGTTGAGGATTTCGATAGCAGTGGTCCAATTTACTTCAGCCGGCCAACTCATCAGCGAAGCTGGAACAAAAACCAGGCTGCCAGCCTCCTCCCCCAAGGTCAGAATAAGTTTATTTTCAGCCACAAAAAACGACACAACCTGACCCAGTTCAGTCAGGAACGTACTGGATCTAGATTCTGCTCCACATTCCGCGAGGGTGGTTGGACCGGATGCCATTCCAAGGCTGCTGCCATCGATTGTATAATTCCCGCTCGAGAGGTTGCAGTCGGCCTTGACGGTGTAAGTTCGATCAGGGTTCAAGCTCAAAGTGTAGAGGGTGGGATTGTCAATAGAGATCTGAACCAAACCAGCCGGGTCATCCAGGCGAATCCAGTACCAGGTCAGGCCCATAATCTCTGCCGGATCTCCGACATCCCCAATCGGCTCAGTTTCATTGATCGGCTTATCCTTACTCGCTCTGCATCCCGCACCCAAGAGCGAAATTAAGGTTATCAGTAATATCCAAAAGCTGATTTTATTGCCAAACATGGTCTGTTCTCCGGGAATATATTTTATTTAAGGATAGCAAATGCTGCTTCCGCCATTAAAGACGCCGACTGGAATCAGAAAGTTCCCTGGAATTAGATTGAGTTTGAGAGGGTAAATAGCTGGAGGCCTAAAAACCACTGAGATATAATAGCAAAACCTGGAATATTTTATTGGAGAGGAACAAGCTATGAATACAATGGCAGCTAATGTGGATGACTTTTTTTCCAAAGCCAAAAAGTGGCAGGAAGAATTTAAGAAATTAAGAACGATCGCCCTTGATAGCCCGCTGACCGAGGAACTGAAGTGGGGTAAACCCTGTTATACATACCAGAACAGCAACATTGTCCTCATCCATGGATTTAAGGAGTACTGTGCCCTGCTTTTTATCAACGGTGCTTTGTTGCAAGATCCGCAGGGTATCCTGGTGCAGCAAACAAAGAATGTGCAGGCAGCGCGCCAGATCCGGTTTACCAACCTGGAGGAAATCGTCGAGCTTGAGCCCACCATCAGAGCCTATCTGATAGAAGCCATCGAGGTGGAAAAATCAGGTTTAAAAGTGGATTACAAACAGACCACTGAATTCACTATGCCGGAAGAATTTCAAATTCAACTGGATCAAGACTCAGTCCTGAAAACTGCATTTCAATCATTGACACCTGGCCGGCAGCGAGCATACCTGCTTTACTTCGCATCCCCCAAACAATCCAAGACACGGGTTTCGAGAATCGAAAAATACAGGGGACAGATTCTCAACGGCAAGGGTTTGAATGATTAGGATAACCAATCAGAAAAGAAAATTTTATCTGATAGGAGTGGAATATCCACAAATTCCTTTGTATTAAGAGAAAAAACCCCTCATAAAACGAGGGGTTTATCTTACTTAGATAGAGAGGGACTCAAACCAGCCAGCTGACCCAGTGTTTAATAATCACCCGCTGTTCTGTCACTCGAGTGAGAGAAAGTGATTTCAGATATTGATTAAAAGGAAAATTATCAAGATTGGATTTACCCTTGATGCATAGGGTATTCCTAACCTATGCCTGGGATCTGAAACTTGACATCCTTGTATAATGGATATACGGATGATTATTCTTGCCTGTCTTTGAGTCATCCTCTACTAATAATCCCGGACTTATCATCGAAACAATCCCTATAACATCGCCCTGGGAAAACTCATTCTGAGGAGGGTCTATGTTCATCCTGCGCAAGTTTTCAATAATATCCTTCCTGATTCTATTTCTAACCCTGCTGGTTGGCTGCGCTTTACCAACCCCGACTCCAATTGACATCCCAGATGGAGCCTGCACAGCTGATGACCAGTTTTTGCTGCTCTTGTTAGAGCCCGATGATGGCGCTTTCGTTTACGCCATTGAGTCCATTGCTGGAGGACCGCCACGATTGCGCTGGGGTTTCGCTGGCGACTGCATGCCGGCTGGTTTTCATGTTATTGTGGGAACCGATCAAGAACTCAGCACAGTGGTGATATCTGAAGATGTCGATCCTGATCTGAGCGAGTATCAGATTAAGGTCGATCTGGAAGCAGAACGGGATTATTATTGGACCGTCGAAATCCTGGCTGGTGAGCTTGGACTTGGAAATCCGCCGCCTCTTATGTTCCAAACGCTTCCCGTCCCGGAGGGGCAGCCGGGTGTGATTTCCGGGCGTGTCTGGGAGGACATATGCGATTTTCCAGGTGGAACCATTGATCCTGAAAACCTGCCAGAAGGCTGTGTCGCTGTGGAAGGCGGAGTCCTGGCTAACGGCGTGCTGGACGAGGATGAAGGTGGCATTCCCAGTGTAGAAGTGCGGATAGGACAAGGCGAATGTCCCCTGATCTGGGAGCGGAGTGCTGGCATCCTCAGGCCCGACCGAAAAAGACGGTTATTACTACTACTTTGCCCCAGTAGGAACATATTGTGTCACTATCATCCCTGAGGATCCTGGTAACGAATCTATCCTGATTCCAGGCACGTTTTCAGAACCTTTAGCTGAGTACCTGCCATTCGGGACGGCATATATCGAGGTGACGATTGAAAGCGACGGCCAGATCATTGAAGAAATCAACTTCGGGTGGGATTACAGCGAGGATGATACCCTGGGCAGCAGCGGAGATCCTGCCAGCGAAGGTGCTGGTACAGCGAACCTGGAATTCCAGTTCAGTTGTATCAGCCCTCCTGAAGATGCCTGCGAAAATCATTATGGCACAGCGGATCAGCAATGTGCGGAGATTGATCAAGAATATCCAGATAAATGCCCCCCAATTTATCTTGGTTACCAGGCTGTTGGTGTCTGCGATGTCGATCTGGGTCCCGAAATTCACGTGGAGTGGGTTCCGTACCAGGTTCCCCCAGCCATCGATCCTAGAGGGGAATGTGAAAATCTCCTCCAAGGCACCTGGTCAGAAACATATATCCCCTGACGAGCTGCAGCTGGAAGGGATGAGAGGGCAGGGTCGAATTGATAATATTTTTGCTCATCTCCCTCAAAAACCAATTTCCAGGTTAGACTATAATCACAAAAAAACCACCTGAAAAAGGTGGTTTTTTCTCTGTGAGCGTGGAGGGACTCGAACCCCCAACCAATGGCTTAAAAGGCCACTGCTCTACCATTGAGCTACACGCCCACTTGCGAGGTGGATTTTATCATGTGCCTGATTTCAAGTCAACGGGAAAGGGGGTGGCGCGCATCACCAGCAACTGGCCACACTCCGCACTAAACCAGGGACAGGGGACAGAAGACTGAAAAATTTATCACTGTATGCGAATAGCGGGAAACCAACCCTCGGTCCTTTCCGTAGGGGTTAGACCTGGACTTAACCCTCCATCTGGCACTCAGCGGCTGTTATGTGGCACATAACTTGCACCTAGGGATGAAACCCGGAGAGCAATTAACACCCGCTCGCCTCCAACTGAAACTTTCATCAAAGAGGACAGCATGAAAAAAACCAACCAAAGCAGATTTTCCTGGTGCCCGGTATGTATGGTCCATACCTATCACAAAAAAGAACAGGGTAAATGGGAGTGCATGGATCAAAACCATGAAGACTTTCTGCGCTTCCGGACCGATCCCTGGATCGAAGAATACCGCAAATCCAAAAATTCCCTGCCGATCAGGGTTCCCAGGGGAGCCTGAGATGGAAAACCAGGCCCGAGCCAAATCCCGCAAAGTCCAGATCACCCTCAATGATTCCCTCAACCACCGGTTGGCGCGGGCAGCAGACCGATCAGGAGTGACTAAATCCGCCTTTGTGCGGGTTGCTCTCGAGAGGGAATTCGCGCTTGAGCAGCAGCTGGCAATCGAGTGCTCACATTCTGGAAAGTCCCCCACTCCAAATCCAGAAAAACCAACCAACCAGCCCTACTTATTCAAGATCTAGGAGCCAGCCGACTGGCAGAACCCTGACAAATATATCCGGCTAATCCCAGCCATAGTAGCCGCAGTAGAAATCTCCGTCCTCCTGCTCGACATGCAAATCCCAGGAGCCATCACCAACCAGCTTGACATTTTTCCACAAGCTATCATTTTCAGACAGCGCTCGTTGAGCCCGATATGCTGGCAGAAGGAAGCTGGGCCATTTCAGGTCCGCATTTTCCAATCTGGCTGCCCGGCAGGCCAGGATAGCAGCCAAATCCTCTTTTTCAAACTTCGAAAAATCTTCGTTATCCGCTAAACCTAACAAAGTAGGTATAGCGTCGTTGGAAAGGGTGTTGAGATAGTAGGTATCTAGGGCAGCGTCCTCCGCGGCCAAGCGCTGGATATTCCTGGTAGTGATCAAAGCGTCCACATTGACGGCATTCATAGTCAGCACAAATCCTGCTACTGCCGCCAGCGTTGCCACCGTGAATGACCGGTGCTGCTGGAGGATTTCCAATACCAGGATTGCCAGGAACAGAACCCCGATCCAGATCACGCAGAGGTGGGAATAGGTCCTTAATCGTGTAAAGCCGTAGGCTGCTTCATACAAGCGCCAAACGCTGCAGTGAGGAAACCAGGATGACCCCAATAAAAACGGTCATAGCTGCCGTGAGGGCAGTAAAAGTGATCCGGTCCTTCTTCTCCTCACGCCTAGTGATCCCGCTCAAGACCATGATGATGAACAGGGTGAAGAAAGCTACCGCCAGCAGTTCTCCAAATCCCTTGCGGGCGTATTCCGAGTAGGTATAGCCGTCCAGGGAGATATTCTTTTCGCCACCAAAGAAATACCTGAACTGGATACTCACAAAAGAGAAGAACAACAGGTTGACCGCTCCCATGATAATGGTCGTCTCTGTAAATCCCAGGAAGCGGGGCGGCCAGGGTTGATCGATTCCTACCAGTTTCTCCTGATCGCTTTTTGTCAGCGCATACAACAGCCCACCAGCCACCAGGAAAGTCCAATATACTGATCAGGACCAGCCGGAAGATGTATTCAGGCAATTTTTCCAATCGTAATAGTTCGATCAGCTCCTGGAGCCATTCAGAAAAGATCGGATCGGCGGCAGATAACAACGCTGCCAGAACAGCGACCACCGGCAGAGCCAGCAGGATACCTCGTAAGTAAGGAGCTGTTTTTTTCCAACCAGATCCCTTCGGCTGCTCTCCCTCTTCGCCGCTCTGCCCGATTCTCTCTAGCCTCTGTCATCAATTTAAACGGCAGGCCAATTATATTTCCCAAGAGGCGGAAAGCGCCCACAATATAATCGCTCATAGTATAGGAAAACCAGCGGCCGCCCTGGAAGGAAAGGATTAACAAACCCAGGAAACCGAGGCTCAAAAAATGGTTCAGAGTCCGAGTGAATGGTTCTTCACGCACGAAACCCAGCAAACTGAAGGTCAGGATGATCGGCACCAGAAGCAGACTGCTGGTTTTGGGCCGGATCTTGCTCTTTCCAGGCCAGGTATCCCAAAACGCCCAACAGCAGGACAAGGTGGATAAAAAATGATATTCCGGGTGGTTTTTTCCAATAGAGGATATCAAAAGCCCAGCCAACGATCAAGGCGCCATACCAGAGAGTGGATCTGTTCTTAACCATACCCAACTCCTTCCGTGCAGATATTTAGTTGAAAGGAATTTGCCTTGAGAGTCTAGAAGCGGATCATCGATCCGACCATGGCCAGGATGATCAGGATCCCGATGATGCTCATGATGATCTGCTGAGTTCGCATTCGGCGTTTATTCTTTGGCATGATTACCTCATTTACTTCTATTTCATCTCAATTGGCGCTCATTGTAGCATGATGGTTTTTTATGCCAAGTGCTTTTTGATAGATTGAGCGATTTTGAGAGTTATTTTTGGTGTTTGAGAGAGTTCTTCAACAGAAGCCTCCCGAATGTTCTGAATTGTACTTGAATTTTTTCAATAATTCCTGTCTGCTGGCTAGGCCCCACACCGGGTATTTTTTCCAGGCTGGATTCCAAACCTTTCTTGGAGCGGCGCTTTCCGATGGGCAGTGATAGCAAAACGGTGAGCTTCATCCCGGGAGCGCTGCAGTAGCTGCAGGCCGGGTGCATTCTTTTCAAACCGTACCGGGTAATGGGTTCCCCGGCAAGAACAGCTCTTCATAACGTCTTGGCCAAGCCTGCGATCGGGATCGTATCCAGCAGATCAAATTCTTTCAGGACTTCTGCAGCCCTGTTCAGCTGGCCTTTTCCACCATCGATCAGCACCAGGTCAGGCAGAGAGCTGAACGATGGATCCGGTTTTCCACCTGGTTTTTTGGTTTCATCCCGGGAAACCAGCAGGCGCTGAAAACGCCGCCGCAATACCTCGTCCATGCTGGCATAATCATCCGGACCCTGAACGGTCGTGATGTTAAAATGCCGGTAATGGCTGTTTGCTGGCCGTCCATCCAGGAATACTACCATACTGCCTACCAGGGCGGATCCCTGGGTGTTGGAAATATCATAACACTCTATCCTCAGTGGAGGAGCATTAAGCTCCAGCCGGTTCTGCAGATCGGTCAGAGCACCTTCTGCCCGATCCAGCTCTGATTTTTCCTGGGTTTTTAATGCTGTTCAGCATCGAAGCTGCATTTTCTGCTGCCATGGCTACCAGTTTTTTTCTTCTCCCCCCTGCGCGGCACGAGCAGTTCAACTTTATTTCCGCCCCGCTGGCTTTTTAACCATTGCCCGATGATCTGGCTTCTTCTATTTCCCGGGGCAGTAATATTTCGGGAGGAACAACCGGAGCCTGATCATAAAACTGCATGATCACTTCTGCCAGCAGATCCTGATCTGCCGTTCTGGTCTGTATCCTCCACCAGGAAATATTCCCTGCCGGTTAATTTACCTCCCCGGATGAAGAAGACCTGAATGCAGGCGTTGTTTTCTAGACTGGCCATAGCAATCACATCAGAATCCGCAAACTTGGTAGAAATGATGCGCTGGTCCTCGACGATGCGCTGGATCGCATCCAGCTGATCCCGGATCTGGGCCGCTTGCTCATAGTTCAGGTCAGTGGATGCCTGCTGCATTTCTTCTTCCAGGCGGGCCTGGATCCGATCGGTCCTGCCGTTCAGGAAAGCGCCCAGCTCTTTGATCATCTCCCGGTATTCATCCTGGCTGATGCGTCCGATGCAGGGAGCTGTGCAAAGTTGAATATCATAATACAGACAGGCTCGTTGATCATCCCCGGTAATGGTCCGGCTGCAGGTGAGATAGGGGAAGATCTTTCGCAGCACATCGAGTGTCTGATTAACTGCCCAGACATTGATGTAGGGGCCGTAATAGCGGGAACCATCCTTGTCAACTTTGCGGGTAACAGTGACCTTTGGAAAGTCATCTGCCCAATGGATTTTGATATAGGGATAGCGTTTATCATCCTTGAGCTGAACGTTAAAATGAGGCTGGTATTCCTTGATCAGGTTCATTTCCAGGATCAAGGCTTCCAACTCCGAATCAACAATGATCCATTCAATGTCATGGATATTCTTGACCAAATGGCTGGTGCGGGGATTCTTCTGGGCGCTGGCGTGGAAATACGACCGCACCCGATGGCGCAGATTAATGGCTTTGCCCACATAAATAACAACCCCCTCCTGGTTCTTCATCAGGTAACAGCCGGGCTGATTGGGGACAGAATTGAGAATATCTTGCAGGTGGTCCGAAATTTCCATAGCAAAAAAATTGTATCACAGGGCATTTCTTTGAGACTCAGGATCAATCCTGGGAGGACTATCCAGGAATATGCTTCAAGGATTAAAATCCTCTCCACCGGATGCCATCCGAAACTTGCCTTGCCGTTCGGGAACCGGTATACTTGCGGTATGTTTTCAGCACCCAACAACCCAGAGTTTTCCCGATCCTGGTCAGTTAGCGAGGTAAACGCCTACCTGAAGAATATGCTCGAACTGGATCAGAACCTGCAGGATCTGTGGGTATCTGGAGAGATTTCCAATCTCTCCCGTCCTGCTTCGGGTCATTTGTATTTCACTCTTAAGGACTCAAACTCCGCGATTCGCTGTGTGATGTGGAAAAACCGGGCTCAGCTGGTCCAAACCCAACTCAAAACCGGGATTGCAGTTGAAGCCCATGGAACAATCAGTGTTTACGAGCAGCGGGGAGACTACCAGCTTTATGTGGATTATTTAAGGCCGCGCGGAGAAGGCGAATTATTCCAGGAATTCCAGCGATTAAAAACACAGCTAGATGCTGAGGGATTATTTGACCCTTCCCGGAAACGCTCACTGCCAGCCTGGCCGCAGCAGATCGGTTTGGTTACATCACCCTCAGGTGCTGCTTTCCAGGATATCCAGGATACCCTGAAGCGGCGCTACCCGCTGGTGAAAGTGATCTTATCACCGAGTTCGGTCCAGGGAGACAGCGCACCCGGGGAAATTGTGGCTGCCCTGAAACTGCTCTATGATCTGAAGCCGGACTTGATCTTGATCTGCCGCGGGGGCGGATCGATCGAAGACCTGTGGGCGTTTAATGACGAGCTGGTTGCCAGGACCATCGCTGCCTCTCCCGTCCCTGTGATCAGCGGTGTGGGTCACGAAACCGATTTTACGATCTCTGATTTTGTAGCGGATCTCAGAGCTCCCACGCCAACGGCAGCGGCTGAACTGGCGGTACCCGACCAGGCTGAGTTGAGATTGGGAGTTGGTGATTTCCGCTCCCGCTTGAATCGAATTATCCAAACCGGGTTGGCTGACCAGCGCTGGAAGCTGGAATCGTATATTAACCAAATCAACCGGCTCTCGCCCCAAAATGAGATCCAGAATGGACGGCAGCGGCTGGACGAAATTTCAGGTCGATTGGCCAGGGAAATGGCTGCTTTATTTAAAAACTCCCGGGAACAAATCAGATCTTATCAGGCCAGGCTGGCTTCCTTGAATCCCGAGGCGATACTCAAGCGCGGATATGCAGTTGTCACTGCCTCTGATGGAGCGTCGATCTACCAGGTGGGTCAAACCCAAAACGGTCAGGAACTTCAAGTCCGTGTCAGTGATGGGAAGTTTAAAGTGATCGTTAGCTGAGAGCTCGCGGCTTCTCATCCAGACCATGTGAAAAATTTCATATTTTCCATTAATAATTCTCTAATTTGATTCCAACATTGCCGCTCTATAATAGATAAAGATATCAACCCCGCAAAGGGGTTATTTTACTATAGGGGGAGATTAGAGGAGGTCAAACGATGAATTTTGACAAATATACCATCAAATCCCAGGAAGCAATTTTGCGGGCCCAGCGCCTGGCTGAAGATCACAATCACCAGGAAATTGAGCCAGCACACCTGATGTACGCTTTATTGGATGAAACCGATGGCGTAGTATCGGCAGTAGTAACAAGGATTGCTGGTTCGAGTGAAAAACTTCGCCAGGCTGTCTGGGAAGATCTATCGCACCGCTCTAAAGTCCACGGCGGCAATCTCAAAGTCGGAATGAACAGAAAAACATCCGATATTTTGGCTGCAGGAGAGCGTTATGCCAAAGGCATGGGTGATGAATACGTCTCAACCGAGCATCTACTTCTGGGCTTGATCGAGAGTCCGGAAGGCAGCCGTTTGAAGGAATACGGATTAACCAAAGATGCTGTTTTAGGAGCTCTGAAAGAGGTTCGGGGATATCAGCAGGTTACATCCCAATCCCCTGAAAGCACCTATCAGGCTTTGGAAAAATATGGCCGGGATCTGACCGATCTTGCCCGTCGAGGTAAGCTCGACCCCGTGATTGGCAGGGATGAAGAAACGCGCCGTTTGGTGCAGATTCTCTCCCGAAGAACCAAAAACAATCCAGCCTTGATCGGTGAACCCGGTACCGGGAAAACTGCCATCGTTGAAGGTCTGGCCCAGCGGATTGTGAACGGTGATGTCCCGGAAGGGTTAAAACGGAAAAAACTCATTCAGCTGGATATGGGTGCCCTGGTTGCCGGTGCAAAATACCGGGGAGAATTCGAAGAACGACTGAAAGCTGTTTTGAAGGAAATCACCTCGGCAGAAGGCAAGATCTTGCTTTTTGTAGATGAAATGCATACCGTGGTAGGCGCAGGAGCCGCCGAAGGAGCAATGGACGCAGGTAACATGCTGAAGCCAATGCTGGCCCGCGGTGAACTGCACCTGATTGGGGCTACAACACTGGATGAATACCGGAAATATATTGAGACAGACGCAGCCCTTGAACGCCGGTTCCAGCCCTTGCTGGTGGAAGAGCCCACCGTGGAATCTACCATCAGTATCTTGAGAGGTTTAAAGGAGCGCTATGAGATCCACCATGGTGTTCGCATTACAGACCCAGCGGTTATCGCTGCGGCAACCCTGTCGAACCGGTATATAGCTGACCGTCAGCTGCCTGATAAGGCGATAGACCTGATCGATGAGGCCGGTGCCAGGTTAAGGACCGAGATCGATTCCAAACCCAGGGCATTAGACGAAGTTGACCGTCAGATCATGCAGCTTGAAATTGAGAGGGAAGCATTAAAGAAAGAAGATGATGCAGCCTCAAAGAAACGCCTCAATACTCTCCAGGAAGAGCTGGCCAATATCCGGGAAGATCAACAGCAGCTGCATACTCGCTGGACAACGGAAAAAGAAGTTATTGGAGAAATTCGTCAGATCAAGAAAGATATAGACTTGACCAGGATTGAAATTGAAAAAGCTGAACGTATAGCAGATCTTGAGAAAGTTGCCCGTTTGCAGTACGGAACGCTGCGCGACCTTGAAGTCAGCTTAAAGAATAAGGAAGACCGGCTTGGCGAAGTACAGGCGCAGGGCGCTTTATTAAAGGAAGAAGTTGATCCGGAGGAGATCGCAGGTGTGATTTCCCGCTGGACAGGCATACCAGTCTCCCGGCTGATGGAAAGCGAGACTCAGAAATTGATCGAAATGGAAGACCGGCTCCATCAGCGAGTGGTAGGCCAGGACCAAGCCATCAAGGCCTTGGCTAACGCTGTCCGTCGCTCGCGCGCTGGGCTCCAGGACCCAAACCGCCCTATCGGTTCGTTCATATTTATCGGACCAACCGGTGTGGGAAAAACTGAGCTTGCCCGCTCTCTGGCAGAATTCCTTTTTGATAACCAGGACGCCATGGTGCGCATTGATATGAGCGAATACCAGGAAAAACACACTGTCTCCCGGCTAATCGGGTCTCCCCCTGGCTATGTTGGTTATGGTGAAGGCGGGCAGTTAACTGAAGCAGTCCGCAGACGCCCCTACAGTGTTGTTTTGTTTGACGAGATCGAAAAAGCCCATCCCGAGGTGTTTAATGTTTTACTCCAGCTGATGGATGATGGGCGATTAACAGATGGAGAGGGTCGAACGGTTGATTTCAGGAACACCGTCGTGATCATGACCAGCAATGTCGGAAGTCAGATCTGGGCCAACGAGGGCCAAGGCAAAACTGAGGAAGAAATCCATCAGGCTGCTATGGAGGCTTTGAAGCAGATTTTCCGGCCAGAATTCTTGAACCGGGTGGATGAAATCATCAGCTTTCATTCGCTTTCCAGGGATAATATCCTGGAAATTGTCGGGATCCAGCTGCACAAGGTGGAAGAACTCGTCAGAGCCCAGGGTTATTTCCTGGAAATATCAGACAATACTCAACGCTACCTGGCCGATGCAGGCTATGATCAAGAGTATGGAGCCAGGCCGCTGAAGCGGACGATCCAAAAGCAGCTTCAGGATCCGCTGGCTCTTGCCATCCTATCAGGTGAAATCAGTGTGGGAGATACCATTCAGGTAGAGCCAGGACAAGATGGTCTGGTTTTTACGACTGTTCCAGTTGGTGAGCTAAGCTGATTATTACAAGGGATCCGGTCCCTTTAAGGGACCGGATCCCTATTTTCTTTTTTAATTATAGATCATGGGCGTGCCCGTGGTCCAATTCCTCGGCAGAAGCTTCGCGTAATCCGCTGAGAGTGATCTCAAATGTCAGTGTTTTTCCTGCCAGGGGATGGTTAAAATCAAGGGTAACTGTCTCTTCATCCGCCTCGATGATCTGAGCGCTGAGAATTTCCCCTTCATCATCCTCGAGGTCCAAGAAAGTTCCCACATCCAGAGGGATCTCCTCGCTGAATTCTTCCTTTTGAGCGATTTGAGTAGATTCCTCATCATAGTCCCCATAGGCATTATCCGGTTCGATCACCACAGTTTTGGACTCTCCTACCTTCATGCCATAAAGGGCATCCTCGAGGCCGGGAATGACCTGACCCAATCCCTGGATAAACTTAATAGCTTCCCCATCAGATGTGCTTTCAAGGACTTCATCCTCAACGCTCAATGTGTAGTCCAATGTGACTACAAGATTATCCTTTACAATTTCTGCCATGATTGCTCCTCTTAGATATTTCCAGGGGTCGTCTTAAAATCCTTGATCAAGTACCAGCTGAAATCTGATGTCTGCAAAAATAGATGATGCGTCTCTTCTGAAAAATCCATGACCAGGATGTGCTGCCCATCTGCAGTCATCCACCGACGACCGATATTCAAGACAGAAAAATTCTTATCCCCCGCCTGAAATTCCAGGGGAATAAGGACCCCATCTTTCGTGAACCGAGTTGTGACTTCAATCTTTTCCATTTGTAACTAAAAACTGATACAGAAATTCAAGGGCTTTTTCGGCAATTTCCTGCTTATTCTCTATCCGGTTGCCGCTGGCGTTATGCTGGAGCGTCCAAATTCCATCCGAGGTGCTCAACCCGATCCAGGTATAGCCAACTGGTTTTTCCGGTGTACCTCCGGTTGGTCCGGCTATGCCGCTGACCGAGAGGCCAATATCTGCTGCCAGTGATCGCCTGACTCCAAGCGCCATCTCCTTAATAGCAGGCTCACTTACTGCTCCAAATTTCTCGAGAGTATCCCAGGAAACTCCCAGCAGCCGGACTTTAGCCCGGTAAGCGTAAGCAGTAATGCTGCCAAGATAATATGTAGAGGAACCTGAAATGTTTGTGATCCGGTGACCAATCAACCCTCCGGTACAGGATTCTGCTACAGCCAGCCGCCAACCGCGTTCCCTGAGCTGCTGTCCTATTAACTCTTCAAAAACTTTGGCCATAAAATCATTCCTTGGTTTTTTCTACCACCCAGAAGTGAGATAAGCCCAGGATCTGCAGCGGTGTATTTTCCAATCTATAAAGCAGAGATCTGATCCAACGCCCCAGTCCTGGAAAGCGGCTAATTATATTATCATAGCCGCCAAAGACGATCTTCCTGACAATAAATTTGACGGGAAGGTCCCGGAAAAGCAGTTCCAGGTCTTTTCGGGTATAAGCCCTGACATGGGGTACCAGGCGATTACGCAATTTCCAGGGCAAATAATTGACCAGGGCTTTGTTGCCAAAATGATATTCCCCTCGCCAGTAGATCCCATGCGTTTCAAAGGGATACCAGCGATTAGGGCAAAATACGATCAATCTGCCTCCAGGTTCAAGAATCCTGACCATCTCCTCAATTACTTTTTGATCATCAACGACATGTTCAATGACTTCATTGCTCAGGATCAGGTCAAAACTATTTTCAGGCAGCGGCAGAGCTTCCCCAGCAGCCCCGAGGATATTCTCAGCCCTTGTTTTAGCCACGATCGCTCGTTCAAAATCATACTCCAAACCAAATACCTCACAACCCAGCGGCTGCAGATATTCCAGATAGAGTCCGACTCCGCACCCATTCTCTAGCAGCCGGCCTTGGATGCGATCCGCGGCAGCCTCTTTTACCATTTCCAAGCGCCGCTGCTGGCCGGCTCGCCAGATATAGGATGGTTCACCGCGTTCGGCCGCCATGTCTGATGGTTGAATATCGTTCATTTGATACCCCAATGAACTGCATTCAGGTTAGAGACAAGATAATTTCTGATCATATTTTGTGCCCGGTTATGGAGAATTTCAGAACCGGAGTATTGTCATCCCGCTAAAAGTTATTATTCATCATAGTCTAGTATACATTGGAGCAGCTGATTTTGATGGATTGCCGGCGTCCAAGACGCAATTCTACCACCAGTTCTCGCAGACCTACCAGATTTAACAAAGCACCTCCGGCGATCTTCCATCCACTGGTACATAAATGTATGGATAGAAGCTGCTGGAGGGCTTTGTTTGATAGTAATGATTTTACCTGTCCAGGAATTTTAATCCCGGAGTCATGGGTCCTGGTCAGGCTTCCTGAACTGCGAGCGCGTCCATTTCCCGAGCAGTTTTGATGCCTTTCTGCTCGTCAACCCTGGTCAGAAGCAAGCCACCCGAAATGAAGAAGATGATCAGCGAGATGATGCCCAGACGGCTGTTGCCAAATAACTGGCTGACCAAACCAAAGATCAGGGGACCAAAGATCCCGGCAAATTTGCCGCTAACGCTGAAAAAGCTGAAGAATTCAGCAGATTGGGCTTTGGGAACCATCCGCCCATATAGAGAGCGGCTTAATGCCTGTGACCCACCCTGGACCATGGCTACAGCAAAACCGAGGATCAGGAAATGGGTTGCGTTACTCAAGAAATAACCACCGATAGAGATTAATGTATAAACCCCCAGGGAGATGTAAATGGAATTCTTCGTGCCAATCTTTTTTGCCAACCAACCGAATGCAAACGAGAACGGGATGCCAACAAATTGGACAATCAACAAGACCAGGATCAACGAATTTGAATCTATTCCAATTTCGTCGCCATAGGTAGTAGCCATTTTGATGATTGTGCCAATGCCGTCATTGTAGAGCCAGAAAGCAACCAGGAATTTAAACAGGTCACCATATTTCTGAATTTCCCTAAATGTCTCACCTAATCTTTTAAATCCGGCACTGATCGGATTGGATCCGATTTCACCCTTGAACACCTGGCGGGGAGGTTCCGCTATCCGCCTCCAGAGGGGGATGGTGAAGACCAACCACCAGACAGCCACACTGGCCAGGGAAATCCTGGTCATTAACCCGGTCAAATTTTCAGGGGCAAACATGATCATTGCCAAGTTGATGGCCAGCAAGATCCCTCCACCTACATAACCCATTGCATAACCACGAGTGGAGATCTGATCGATATCATCCTTTTTAGCGATGTGGGGCAGCAGGGAGTCATAAAAAACATTGGCCCCAGCGAAACCAATATTGCCGAGGATAAATAGCGTGGAAGCCAGTAGCCAATCTCCGGTTGTCAGGAAGAACATGAAAGCCGTAGCAACAATTCCAACCAGGGCAAATATGGTCAGATAGCGTTTTTTATGACCTTTAAAATCTGCCATCGCACCAAGGATTGGGCTGATAATAGCAATCAATAACAATGCAATCGAATTGGTATAGGCCCAGTAGGAAGTAATTTGATTGCCAGTTAAGGTGGGTTCGGCAATGACCCGATAATAAATTGGCAAGACAGCAGCCATGATGGTGGTGGCAAAAGCCGAGTTGGCCCAGTCATACATGCTCCAGGCGTTGATGATCTTCTTATAATTTTTGTCATCCATTGAATCCTCCAAGGTAGGGGCTGGCACGTCTTTTCATTATACGATAGAACACCTAGCAGTAAAAACACGCTAAACCCATTCGAGTTATTCACAAGATCGGGACAATTATTAAAAATGTATTAAGGAAAGCGATCAAGAGGTCCGGGATGTTGACGTGATCGGGTCAACATGCTATGATTAAGTCGGAATTATTTTATTTATTATCTGGCTCTGCCAAGTGTATTACCGGACTTATTTTGCCATTATTTTTTTGTTATCTGCCATTTATATATTAGATTGAAATCAAAACATTATTCCAGCGGCAGTCTAACATTTCCATTTTGGCACTCATAATTCCCTCCTCGCAGGGGATTCCTTGGCGAGCACAGATATCCGTGTGGTCGCTATTTTTTTTTTGGGAGGGGAATGATGAGTTTTGAATTTGTAATTCACGAATTATTGGGATGATCGTCTTTGGCTTGCTGGGGGGTTATTTTGGAGTTGACCTGGCCAGTGTTACCACGATCACAATAGAAGAAGGCGCTGTAATCTTTGGCCTGGTTGGGGCATTATTTGGACTAGTGGTGACACCCTTGATCACGACCCGACCATTAAAATCGCTTCGAACCCTTGTTAAATCAGCTGGATTCCAGAACTCTAGGGTGCCGGATTGGTCGGTTTATTCGTGGGCTTGGTCATCGCTGCGCTGCTGGCCATTCCTCTCTCCCGCCTGCCATCGTTCTTGGGTGAACTATTTCCATTCATTGGCGTTTTGCTGTTTGGATATATCGGGGTTGCAGTCTTTATTCCCGACGAAATGATATTTTTTCCATATTTAGCGGGAGGGTGTTTCCCATGTCTGATAAAGGCGGTACCGGAAATAGTGCTGATCGTGTAATCCTGGTAGATACCAGTGTGATTATTGACGGTCGCGATGGCAGATATTGCCCGAACTGGATTCCTGGTAGGTGAGCTCCTGATCCCGCGATTTGTTCTCGACGAACTCCAGCACATTGCCGATTCAGCTGATGCAATCCGCCGGCAGCGGGGAAGGCGAGGGATGGAAATCCTGGCCGAGTCTGCAGGAAACCAAAACCATTCCTGTCCGGATCAGTGATATTGATGTCGAAGGAACCCGGGAAGTTGACAGTAAATTAGTGATCCTGGCCCGGCAGTTAAGCTGTCCGATCCTGACCAATGATTATAATCTCAACCGGGTGGCAGAAATCCAGGGAGTTCCAGTACTTAACATCAATGAACTGGCCAACTCTGTTAAAGCAGTTCTACTTCCCGGCGAATATGTGGAAGTCAAGATCATTCAGGAAGGTAAAGAGCGCGGCCAGGGAGTAGGCTACCTATCTGACGGAACCATGGTGGTTGTTGAAGACGGAAAGGATTTCATGAACGAAGATGTGCGATCCACCGTGACCAAGGTTTTACAAACAGCAGCTGGCAGGATGATCTTTGCCAAGCCGGATGCTCTTTAAACAATTCGAGAAGGTAAGATGAGTATTCAAGTTTACAATACCCTGACCCGGAAAAAAGATGTGTTTAACACCCTGCAGCCTGACAAGGTGATCCATGTACGTCTGCGGTCCCACAGTCTACGACAAAGCCCATGTTGGGCATGCCATGTCAGCCCTGGTTTTTGATATCATCAGGCGCTACCTGGAGTACCGGGGGTTTGAAGTCGAGCATGTGACCAACTATACGGATGTTGACGACAAGATCATCCAGCGGGCCGCAGTCGAAGGCGTGGATCCGATGTGAGATTGCTCAGCGGTATATCAATGAATTCGATCAGCACCTAAAAGACCTCAACATTCTTCCAGCTTCTCAATATCCGCGGGCTACAGAGGAAATGAATAACATCATCGAGAGTGTGGCGGACCTGGTTGAGAAAGGATTTGCCTACGCCAAAGATGGTGATGTTTATTACAGGGTTGAAAAATTCCCTGAATACGGCAAACTCTCCGGTCGCAAGATTGAGGATATGGAAGCAGGGTTCCGGATCGATGTTGACACCCGCAAAGAACATCCTCTTGACTTTGCCCTCTGGAAAGCAGCCAAACCTGATGAGCCCAGCTGGCCCAGCCCGTGGGGCGATGGGCGTCCTGGCTGGCATATTGAATGCTCGGTGATGAGCCATTCCTGCCTGGGGGAGCAGATAGATATCCACGGCGGTGGAAATGACCTGGTTTTTCCCCATCATGAAAATGAGATTGCCCAGAGCGAAGCCATGCATGGCAAAAAATTCGCTACATACTGGATGCACAACGGCATGATGCAGCTCTCCGGCGCAAAAATGTCCAAATCTCTTGGCAACCTGGTCACGATTGACAATTTCCTTGAAAAATATGAAGCCAATGTGCTGCGGATGATGGTTCTGAATTCCAGCTACCGGGGTCCACTTACTTTTAATGAAGAGACCATTGAACACGCTCAAAAGGCACTCAAACGGCTGCGCTCGGCCTTGAAACCAGCCCTGCCGCAGGAAAATTGGCCAGGGGATCTAGACCTTGCTATCAGTCAGGTCGAACAATCATTCCTAGACTGCCATGGATGATGATTTTAATACTGCTGGAGCTCTCGGTCAGATCTTCGATTTTGTAAAGGAAATCAACCAGGCCCGGGATGAGGGGGCTGATCAGGAATCACTTTCAGCCGCTCAGGCTGTCCTCGAAGAACTGACTTCCATTTTGGGTTTAGAACTAGCTCTCCAGGAAAAACAAACCGGAGAAGCAGAAGAGTTCATTAACCTGCTGATCGAGATCAGGAAAACACTTAGAGATCAAAAATTGTGGGAATTATCAGACCTGATCCGCGATAAACTGCTCGAATTGGAGGTTGTCCTGGAAGATAATTCACAGGGTACAACCTGGCATTGGCAATAAAACCCATCAAACCTGGTTAAATTACATCCTGGACTGATTTAATGAAAGAATGGATCTGGGGCAGAAACCCTATATATGAGGTGCTTCGTTCTGGCAGGAGGCAGGTTTATCAACTGCGGTTGGCCAAGGGCGCAAAACCTGAGGGACGATTAGGGGATATCCTGCGCCTCTGTGAAAAAAAATCCCTTAACATTACCCGGGTTGAGAGAGACTCATTGAACGGATTGAGCACAAACCACCAGGGCGTGGCCCTGCAGGTTGATGATTTTCCATACTCAGATCTTTCGCAGATCCTCGAGCTGGCCGGGCACAGGAATGAACCTGCCCTGGTACTGGTACTCGACACCTTAAAAGATCCCCAGAATCTGGGAACATTAATCCGGACTGCTGAACTTATTGGAGTTCATGGTTTGGTCCTACCTCTTCGCAGAACAGCAACAGTTACCCC
The DNA here is from genome assembly GCA_963751575.1 of uncultured Chloroflexia bacterium. Lineage (GTDB taxonomy): Bacteria > Chloroflexota > Anaerolineae > Anaerolineales > UBA11858 > B10-G9. The sequence continues at coordinate 384,040 of CAVVUX010000003.1, forward strand.
GGCAGTCGTGAATGCTTCGTCAGGCGCAAGCGAACACCTGCTGATCTGTCAGGCGAACCTGGCCCAGGCGATTTCCCAGATGAAAGAAAGCGGGATCTGGGTTGTTGGCCTCGAGGGAGGAGAAGGGTCGCAGTCACCTGATCAAGATCGACCTCGGAGGTCCATTGGCTGTCGTTGTCGGAAGTGAATCAGAGGGTATGCGCCAACTGGTCAGAACATCCTGTGATTTCCTGTTGAAGCTGCCGATGAGGGGAAGGATCGACAGTCTGAACGCTGCAGTAGCTGGTTCGGTTGCCCTTTATTTGATCTGGCAGGCAAGGGGTTTCCAGGGAGCTAAAAACTAACCGGAAGTATTGACGATTAGTTGTAAAGCTGATAAACTTTTGCTCTGTCGATGAGACCGTTTTGCAAACCTTGCCTCGCTTATTTCCATCTGATATAATGCCTTGGCTTGGAGAGGAAAGAACACTGACTTCCAGGCCGACGTAGCTCAATCGGTAGAGCAGTCGCTTTGTAAGCGACAGGTCATGGGTTCGAGTCCCATCGTCGGCTCCTGATATTGCCCCCGGGCAATGCAGTTCAATTAAATAATCTGGGCGGATACCGAAGTGGCCAAACGGGGCTGACTGTAAATCAGCTGGCAAACGCCTACGTAGGTTCGAATCCTGCTCCGCCCACCTTAACGATGAGCTGCAGAAGTAATGTGCTTCTGACAGCTTGTAGTTATGTACAAAGCCAGCCCTCGTAGCTCAGGGGTAGAGCGCATTCTTGGTAAGAATGAGGTCATGGGTTCAATTCCCATCGGGGGCTCTGGTACTGGTACAAGGATCCTTTAGGGATAAGAAATTTAAGGAGAGCAATTATGGCGAAAGAGAAATTTGAACGAAACAAACCGCACGTGAATGTGGGCACGATGGGCCACATTGACCACGGGAAGACGACCTTGACAGCGGCGATCACGAAAGTGGCGGCAATGCAGGGATTCGGCGACTTCATGGCCTTTGACGAGATCGATAAAGCGCCGGAAGAAAAAGAGCGCGGCATCACGATCAGCATTTCCCACGTGGAGTATGAGACGGAAGCCCGTCACTACGCCCACGTTGATATGCCGGGACACCGCGACTACATCAAGAACATGATCACCGGTGCAGCGCAGGTTGACGGCGCCATCCTGGTCGTGGCAGCGTCCGACGGACCTATGCCGCAGACCCGGGAGCACCTGCTGCTGGCCCGCCAGGTGGAAGTGCCCAGCGTGGTGGTCTACCTGAACAAGGTAGACCAGATGGGCGACCCCGAACTGTTAGAGCTGGTGGAACTGGAACTGCGGGAGCTGCTGACTGAGTACGGCTTCCCCGGAGACGAGACCCCGATCGTGAAAGGCAGCGCCCTGGCATGCTCTGTGAGAGCACCAGCGAAGATCCTGGACGCGCCAGAATATGAGAGCATTCGCGAACTGCTGCGGGTGGTGGACGAATATATTCCAGAACCGGAACGGGAAGTCAGACAAACCGTTCATGATGCCGATCGAAGATGTGTTCACGATCAAGGGCCGAGGCACTGTGGTGACCGGCAGGATCGATCGCGGAATGATCAACACCGGAGACCCGGTCGAGATCATCGGTCTGCAGGACGAGATCATGAACACCGTGGTGACTGGTGTGGAAATGTTCCACAAGATCCTGGATGAGGGCCAGGCGGGAGACAATGTAGGACTGCTCCTGCGCGGAACCAACCGAGAAGAGGTGGAGCGCGGAATGGTGATAGCCAAACCGAAGAGCATCAAACCGCATCACCAAATTCAAAGCCGAAGTAGTTGTGCTGAAACCGGAAGAAGGTGGACGACACAAACCGTTCTTCACCGGCTACCGGCCGCAGTTTTATATCAAGACCATCGACGTGACAGGGACAATCACCCTGCCGGAAGGTGTTGAAATGGTCATGCCTGGCGACAATGTGAATATGAATGTGGAACTGATCGTTCCCATCGCGTTGGAACAGGGTGGAAAGTTCGCTATTCGAGAAGGTGGTCTGACGGTTGCGTCCGGCGTGGTCACCGAGATCCTAGAGTAGATAATTCCGATCATTGAGGACGGGAACTAATTTATGGCAAGAAAAAAAGGTATCAGACCGGTAATTACCCTGGAATGCACTGAGTGCAACGAACGGAATTACACGTCTGAAAAGAATAAAAGAAATGATCCGAATCGGCTGGAACTGAAAAAATTCTGCTCCAGATGCCGGAAGCATACACTGCATCGAGAAACGAAGTAAGGATTAACTGGGTGATCGCCAGAGACGAACAAGGATTGGCGATCACCTGTTACCCAACGCTAGGCCAGTAGCTCAATTTGGCAGAGCACCGGTCTCCAAAACCGGGGGTTGTGGGTTCGATTCCTACCTGGCCTGCCTATTTCATTTGCTTGACGCCGTTCTTTCAAGGGCGGCGTTTTGACCGTAAAAGGAGTTTGATGTGGCTGCCAAAAAAACACAACTACGTGGAATCCGAAAATTTTATCGAGAAACCACTGCAGAACTAAAAAAAGTTTCCTGGCCGACCAGAGCGGAAGCGATCAGTCTGACCAGAGTTGTGCTTATCGTTATTTTTGTGATGGGCGCGTTTTTGGGTATTTTGGATTATCTGTTCTCCCAATTGTTTGGATTGATCCTGGGTGCCTGATAAAATACCCATTTGCAGTTTGGAAGAAGGGATTATGGATATAAACGAGAACGAAGAACATTTAGAGGAATTAGAGCCGCTTGGTGATACTGCGGAATCAGCGGTTGATACCGAGGCAGATAATCTCAGTCCTGCTATAGTGGAGCAGGAAATCCTTGCTGACCTGGAACCCCTGGCTGAGGAAGAAGTTGACGACGTTGAGCTCAGCTGGCAGTGAATTGTCTGAAGAGTTCTGGTAGAAGACCAATCTAAGGATGACCCTGGTTCAGACCTTGATGTGTCTGCCGAACCACTTCCTGATCAAGGAAATATTCCCACGCCATTTGTTTCCGATGAGGATAAACCATTTGTTATCCCCGATAAATTTCTTACCCCCCGAAGGAAAAAGAACCGGAAGAAGAAGTTATTGATCCTAATGAAAAAATACCTGCTCGAAATTGAACCAGCGGTGAATGATGGCAGGGCCTGGTATGTGGTCCACTGCTATTCAGGCAATGAGGACAAAGTCCGCCACAATATCATGCAGCGCATCGAATCAATGACCATGGATGACCTGATCTTTGATGTTGTCGTGCCGACTGAAGATGAAGTTAATATCAAAAACGGAGAACGTCAGACAGTTGAGAAGAAAGTTTTCCCGGGATATATCCTGGTTAACATGATCCTGACCGAAGAATCGTGGTACATGGTTCGCAATACACCTGGAGTGACTGGTTTTGTGGGAATGGGTAATGACCCCACTGCCCTGCAGCCAGAAGAAGTTGCCCGGATCCTGAAACGGATGGAATCAGAATCACCCCGCATCAATGTCACATTCCGCGCTGGTGAACGGGTTCGCATCGTGGACGGACCTTTTGAAGATTTTTATGGAAAAGTTTCAGAAATCGACATGGACCGGGCAACAGTCCGGGTCATGGTCAATTTCTTCGGCAGAGAAACACCGGTTGAATTGGATTTCCTGCAGGTTGAAGAAGCTTAATTATCATTACATTTGTGGGAGGATCATCTGATCCGCTAATACCACGAAGGAGAAAATTGTGGCGAAAAAAGTAAAAGCAAACGTACGATTACAGATCGAAGCGGGCAAGGCAAATCCTGCGCCCCCGATTGGTCCAGCCCTGGCAGCCCATGGCATCAACTTGATGGCTTTCTGCAAGGAATATAATGCCAGGACTTCGGACCGGATGGGAGATATCATCCCGGCCGACATCACCATCTTTACCGATGGATCCTTTAAATTTGTTCTGCGAACTTCCCCGGCAGCGATCCTGATCAAAAAAGCTGCTGGTGTTGAAAAAGGGTCCGCAGAACCTAATAAAGAAATCGTGGGGTCAGATTACCCGCGATCAACTGCGGGAGATCGCTCAGACCAAGATGAAAGATCTGAATGCGGTCGATATCGAAGGTGCCATGCGCCAGATCGAAGGCACTGCCCGACAAATGGGCATCACAATCAAAGACTAAATTCTCGTGGGAGGATGCGATGTCATCCGCTAAGACCACAAGGAGTAATAAATGGCTAAACACGGAAAAAAGTATTCAGAAGCATTTGAGAAAGTTGATCGAGATAAGAAATATACCCCCATGGAAGCAGTCACTCTCGCCAAGGAATTGGCATACGCGAAGTTTGATGAGACTGTTGAACTGCATGCGCGGCTTGGGAGTTGACCCCCGCCATGCTGACCAGATCGTCCGCGATCTGGTGAACCTGCCCCACGGGCTTGGAAAAACTGTAAAAGTCCTGGTTTTTGCCCAGGGTGAGGATGCCGCTGCCGCCCGCGAAGCTGGTGCGGATTATATCGCTGACGGTGATGAAATGATCGATAAGATCAAAGGCGGTTGGTTTGATTTTGATATTGCAATAGCCACACCGAATATGATGGGCAAGGTGGGTGTCCTGGGCCCGGTCCTGGGTCCAAGAGGCATGATGCCTAACCCCAAAGCAGGAACGATGGTCCCCGGCGAAGATCTGCCGCGAGTGATTGAAGAATCCAAATCTGGCAGGATCGAATACAGGGTAGATAAAACTGCCAATATCCACGTCCCAATTGGAAAAGTATCCTTCACAGCAGAGCAGTTGCATGATAATATGAGTGCTCTGATGGAATCGTGGTCGGCAACCGACCAGCCTCAACCAAAGGCATCTACATTAAGAAAGGTTGTCCTCTCCACCAGCATGGGACCCGGTATCATTGTGGATCCAGTTATGGCATCAGAATTGGAGATAGATTAATCGGTCTATTTCCAACAAATTAATTTATAACAAAAGAATATTTACCAGAGACAGCTGGTGTTTTCCTAGAAAACTTAATTTCCAGCCAAGGTAGAAGACCTTTTTAGTTTTCCTCAACAAAAGTCTTTACCTGCTCTGGCAGGTAAAGACTTTTTTGTTATCTAAGCAAGACTGAACCCGATATGAAGGAGGTGTAATACTTTGGCTATTTCAAAGCAACCAAAAGGAAGAACTCGTAGAGCAGTATAAAAAATGGCTCGAAGAGAGTGATGCAATGGTGTTAGCCCACTACCATAGACTGTCTGTCAAGGATATCAGTGATCTTCGCAAGAATATCAGGGAATCCGGCGGCGAGTTCCATGTAATCAAGAACCGTCTGGCAAAAAGAGCTTTCGAAGAAAGCGGCAGAGAATGGCAGGAGGGTGTTTTTACACGGTCCTACTGCCCTGGGAATATCATACGAAAATCCCAACTGGACTCGCCAAAGCCATCAAGGACTTTGCAAAAGAGCATGGAACGATCGAGATCAAAAGCGGCTATCTGGCTGACCGTTTGGTCACAGCTGATGAGATCAATGCCCTGGCAGATCTGCCCTCAATGGAAGAAATGCAGGCTAAACTGCTGAGCACTATTTTGGCACCGGCATCCAACCTGGTCAGGATCCTGGCAGAACCGGGTCGACAGGTGGCAGCAGTCATCAAATCCTATTCAGAAAAAGAGACTGCGGCTTAATCAAATAAAATCAATCTAACGGAATTATTAACGTGATAAGGAGAATAAAATGGCTGATATCGAAAAAATTAAGGATCAATTAAGCAAACTTACTGTTCTTGAAGCAGCTGAACTAGTGAAAATGCTGGAAGAAGAATGGGGCGTATCTGCTGCTGCTCCAGTTGCAGTGGCAGCCGTTGCAGGTGGTGGAGATGCAGCTGAGGCTGCTGAAGACAAGACTGAATTTGACGTGGTCATCAAAGATGTTGGACCAAAGAAGATTGAGGTCATTAAAGCAATCCGGGCCATCACCAGCCTGGGTTTGAAAGATGCCAAAGATATGGCTGAAGCTGCTGATTCCAAGGTTTTGGAAGCTGCTGGAAAAGAAGCTGCCGAAGAAGCCAAGAAACAGCTCGAGGAAGCAGGCGCAACTGTCGTCTTAGCCTAATCATACAAACGGGTTCAGAAAGGCTGCCCTGGAATTTCCAGCGGCAGCCTTTTGTTTTAATAGAATTAAGTCCCAGGAAGAACTTTCTTTGATTTACCTGTCAATCCAACGAGCAGATTACTATGCACGTGCATTGCTCCAAGGAATCGGCTTGCTACTGGTTATTAGCCTGCTGACAGAGATGAGCGCCGCCGCTTGCCAGCCATTCTGTTAAACGGGGACTGTGGTCTAATCCAGATTGAGCATCCTGGATAGATCTGCTCACCCCAATAAACATAGCGGCTCATTTCAGCAGGCCAGTTCTCTCGGGGCTGCTTCGCCCCTGTGATCCCGCCATTATAGCCAGCCAGGGTCAACAGGAGTTGTTCTGCCAGCTTCCTGGGCCATCCTGAGGTATTTCAATCCCCGCCTGGCATTCGTGCCTGGCTGAAAGGGATCCTCCCCTTCCAAAAAATGATAAGGCATGACCTGGAATAAACCCCTGGCTCCAGCAGAGGATTCTGCCCATTGATATCCGCAGGACTCAATTTGCATCACCGTGGCCACCAGGTTTGGGTCAAGCTGGTATCTCTCCGACCAGATCAGGATCTTATCTTCCCAGGCCTGGACTTCTGGAGTAAATAAGGTTGCTATCCCCACCTGAGACACTGACGGACTGGTACCTGCTTCAGCTGGCTCTTCCGCCTGGCCGATCTCTATCTGACTGAATCCGAGGTAAAGCAGGACTGGCCACCAGCAGGATCGAAAATGCTGGGATAAATACGCCGCAGGCAGCCCAGAGGAGGAGTCTGGGCTGCCTGGGCATCAAAGGAGAGAGGAGAAGAATCCATTAATGTACGGATTTAGTGATCTGAACCACGAGCAGAAAGCGGCTGATAGCTCGGATCCCGCCTGGGAGCTCTGACCGGGGGCACAGCCGGTTTGGGTGAAGGGCTGTAAGAGCCAGGTTTCTTGCGGCTGGAGACCGGAGCATTCCTGGTCCGCGGTGCAAAATTCCACCCTGAGCTGATCCGCTCCAAAATAGCGGTCACCCGCAACCGAGAACAAGCCAATGATCAACACCCGCAGGAGCCAGATCATGACTGCCACAAAGATCGGCACCACCTTCAGCAGGGTCTGGCGGGCGATGACCGCGTTCCCCAGGGTCTCATGGTTGACGATCGCGATCGATACACCCCACCAGGTCAGCAGCGCGTTCATGGTGGCCGCGATCAACCAGGCGGCAAACAGGTACCAGCTTTCGATGTCCGTCACCAACCCTGCCCTCAGGTGTGAACAGCCGGGCTATTCCGGCAAAGTCGATCCCGCAGAAGGCAAAGGCCAGGATCGTCGCCCAGCGCACACCCCAGAACCGCAGGTCTCCCAGCAGGTCGGTCAGGGCAAAATCGGTCGTGCTGAAATTAAAGATCTCAAAGGCTACCAGCGCGATGATGATCAGCAGGCCAAAGACCACTCCCCGCTTGACCTGGACCTTTTGTGGTAAAAATGGAACACTGTTGGCTGACATAAGGTACCTCCCTGAGCTGTTTCGAGTGAGTTTGTTGGTTGTGTTGGCTCAGTATAGAACATTTGTTCTAGTTTGTCAAGACCTGTTCTGGATTGTTTTCTGTTAAAATAAAAAGACTAAACCAAAACTCAAAAAGCCCGCTTATGACTCATCTCTGGTCCCCCTGGCGCATGGATTACATCACTAACAGATCCGATTCGGATCAATGTCCTTTCTGCCTGGCCCTGGAAGATCCACCACAGGAAAAATCCCTGATCGTCCACCGCGGAAAAAAATCCTTTGTGATGCTAAATCGCTATCCCTACACCAGCGGACATATGATGGTGCTGCCCTACCAGCATTTGGAAAGCCTGGCAGATCTTGACCAGGAAACACGGGCTGAGATGATGGAATTCATCCAGCAGTCCTGCTCAGTCCTGGAAAAAATCTATCACCCCGAAGGTTTTAATGTCGGTTTGAACCTGGGTTCAGCAGCCGGGGCCGGATTACCCAAACACCTGCACTGGCATATTGTTCCGCGCTGGGTCGGGGATACAAACTACATGACAACTGTAGGTGGAGTCAGGGTTATTCCTGAATCTCTCGAAGATACTACAAGAAAGGTCACTGACCAGTGGCAGAAATGATCGTGGATCAGGAAATTATTTCTGACCAGGTTGTAATGGCCGAAAAAGCGCTGGCCCAGGTGATCGATACTAGTTATTGAGGAGATTTGTGATGGAAAAGATCTTTGTGGTCGGAGCAGGGACAATGGGTAACGGCATCGCCCAGACAGCAGCCGTATCCGGATTCCAGGTCACTATGATGGATGTGGATGCGACCCAGCTCGAAAAAGCCCGGGAAACCATAGGCAAATCGGTAGAAAAGCTCTTTCAAAAAGAACGGATCAGTCTGGAGGCCAAAGAAAGCGCCCTGGCAATCCAGACCACCAATTCCCTGGACGGCATCGAGCAGGCCGAGCTGGTGATCGAAGCCGCGACAGAGCAGATCGAGTTAAAAAAGAAGATCTTTCTAGATCTGGATCGAAACGCCCCCCCGGACGCGATCCTGGCTTCGAATACATCGTCAATCAGCCTGACCCAGCTGGCAGCTGTCACCAGCCGGCCAGATAAGGTGATCGGCATGCACTTCATGAACCCGGTGCCGCTGATGAAATTGGTAGAAGTGATCCGCGGTCTAGACACCTCAGATCAGACGACCGAGGCTGTAATGGAAGTGTCCAGGAAGATGGGCAAAGTCCCGGTCGAATCCGCCGATTCACCAGGTTTTATTTCCAACCGGATCCTGTGCCCAATGTTAAATGAAGCAGTCTTCACGCTGCAGGAAGGCATTGGCAGCGCTGAAGCGATCGACGAGGTGATGAAGCTGGGCATGAACCACCCGCTGGGTCCCCTGGCCCTGGCTGACCTGATCGGCCTGGACGTGGTGCTTTCGGTCATGGAAGTCCTGCAGGCTGACCTGGGAGATGATAAATACCGGCCAGCATATCTGCTGCGCAAGATGGTTGCGGCAGGGCACCTGGGACGAAAGACCGGTCGTGGATTTTACACCTATGATTAAGCTGATTGTGGCTGATTTGCTTTTCCGCAGGGAAGAGGAGGATTAATGACGATCAACATCCACGAAATGAGGATCGAGGATTATCCTGAAATATACAGTTTGTGGGAAATGAGCGACAAGATCGGGCTCAGCAAAGCGGATTCCCTGCACGGCATTAAGATTTTCCTGGAGAGGAACCCAGGCATGAGCTTTACAGCCTGGCAAGATGAAAAGCTGATCGGCACAGTGCTGTGCGGGCATGACGGCCGGCGGGGATACATCCATCACCTGATCGTGCACCCCGATCACCGCAGGCAGGGTCTGGGTCAATCACTGGTCAGCCGAACCATGTTCGCCCTGACGCGGATCGGGATCCAGAAAGTCCATCTCTTTGTCTTTGAAGACAACCAGGACGGCATGATGTTCTGGGAAAGCCTGGGATGGACCAAACGGGTTGAGCTGACCATGATGTCACAGCAGATCCTGGAATAAATCCTTGTTATTTCTCCTGATCTGATCAACTGGCCTTCACCACTCAATACGCCAGTCTCCAGGAGCTATTGGCAAACTGTCAAAATTGGGGATACTTAACTGTAAAGGGACTTTGTCCTGGTAATGGACAAAGTCCCTTTATTTTATCAACGATCCAGGGAGGAAATCAGGAAAACAATCTGGTGAAAGCAGTGCCTAAGGCTTTGATCATTTTTGGAAACCGATCCTGGTTTTCCTCCACAGTTTTCATCAGCCGGTAGTTTTCAGCTTCTCGGTAAAGTTCGTTCTGTCTGGTTTTGAACTCAACTAAATTTGCACTGATCATTGTCATCTCCATTCCTAAGTATCAGATAAAAGCGGTTAAATCAGCTGGCGGTTCCAGATAAGGCCAACAGCTGCTGTCCAGAAGCGACCATTTTCTGACCGAGGGTAATCAGCAAGCGGGAAATCGGGCTCTCGGTCTGTTCAACTGATTTTACCAACCGGTAATATTCTGCCTGCTTGATGAAATCGTTCTGTTTGAATTTGAATTCTTCTAAACTTGGTGGAAACATCGTTTTCTCCTGACTTGAAAGTGATTATTGATTACAGTATATCAAAATTATTAAGTTTGTCAAGACCTAATATAAGAAAAATCAATATATTTATTAATTTTATTAATATCATGCTAAAATATTGACTTTCGGGAGGGGAAAATAGCCTTTTTGGATCCAAAAAATACCCCTGCCGCCTAATTTGGCAAGGGTATTGGATGTATTTTCTGCTTAAATGGGATTATTTGAGTAGTTTTAAGAGAATTTCCCGCACAACTTGGGGGTCTGCTTTACCGCCTGATCCAGCCATGACCTGGCCCATCAGCCAGCCTATGACCCCGGTCTTGCCGGAACGATATTCCTCTACCTGGGAGGGGTTAGCCTCGATCACTTGCTGGCAAATAGTTTTAATGGCAGCGCTGTCAGTAACCTGGCCCAATCCTTCAACCTCAACGATTTCGGCCGGGTCTACAGCCTGCTGCTGGGTCTTGCGCAAGAGCTCCCTGCCGGTGCTGGTATTAATCGCTCCCTGATCGACCATTTTCAGGATCTGAGCCAATTTAGGCGGGGTAAGATAGAGATCTTCCAGGGTAAGGTCCAGATCATTGAGCATACCCAACAGGTCATTGATAATCCAGTTGGCAGCGGTTTGAGGCTTTCCATCATAATCAATAATCAGGGCATCAAAATATTCCGCCAGGGAACGAGAGCTGATCAGCACGTCAGCCTCCTTTTCCGAAATCCCAAATTCAGTCATAAAGCGGGTTTTCTGCTCCAGGGGCAGCTCGGGAATAGCAGCCAAAATCTCCTGGATCTGTTCCTGATCAAGAGAAACAGCCAGCAGGTCCGGCTCCTTAAAATAGCGGTAATCAGCTTCAGTTTCTTTGGAGCGCATCTTGGAGAGGGTTTTATTTTCCTCATCCCAGTCCAGGGTCCAGGATTCGATAACTCCCCCGGCTTCGACTTCCTTGATCTGGCGGCTGATCTCAGCTTCTATGGCTTCCCTGCCGTACTCGATCGAGTTCATATTTTTGATCTCGGTCTTGGGATTCAAGACTTTGGATCCTTTTTCCCGGATGGAGACATTGGCATCAAAGCGCATTTTGCCTTTTTCCATATCGGCATCCGAGACCCCGATCCAGCGGAAAAGCTGTCTCAGGTATCTGATGAACTCAGCCGCTTCATCCGCAGACGCAGGTCCGGGGCTGTGACCATTTCCACCAGGGGCACCCCGCAGCGATTGAAATCCAGCAGGCGCCGGCCCGGTTTGTGGATCGTTTTTCCGGCATCCTCTTCAATATGCATTTTTTCGATCCTGATCGTTCTCGTGGTTCCATCTTCCAGGGACAGGTCGATATAGCCGCCCTGGCCCAGGGCCAGGTCATATTGGGTGATCTGGTAGCCTTTGGGCAGGTCCGGGTAAAAATAATTCTTGCGGTCAAAATAGGATACCGGCTGGATCTCGAGCCTTGATAGCGGCGGCGAGCAGGGCTCCCTTTTCGATCACCGCCTGGTTGGGAACAGGCAGGACACCCGGCTGACCGGTGCAGACCGGGCAGATATTGGTGTTGGGAGGATCTCCCCAGGAATCAGCCTTGCAGGAGCAGAAGATCTTGCTGTTGGTGTTGAGCTGGATATGAATTTCAAGGCCGATGACTGCTTCATAGTCGGTCATAATTATCTACATCCTAGGCTTATGAAATTAATATCCCCACTTTTTTACCACAATTCTGAAAACTGGTATGAGGGCTGTCTTTTCAGATGCTGTACCTGATATTATACATGGAGTATAATCAAGCTCATGAAGAAAAGCCACCTGGATCCTGATCCTGGTCAGTCTGATCGTGCTTGGAGGTTTGCGCTGTCAGCGCTCTCCGCAGCTTCTCCTGTCCTGGCTGCTCCGAATCCCCAGCTGACCAATTTCCCCACTCCAACACCAGGCACTGACGGAAGGATCATTTACATCGTGCAGGAAGGCGATACTTTGTGGCGCATCGCGGCCGTGGCCGGCATTAATGTGGCAGACCTGCGAGATCTCAATAACCTTGACGCGGACGATATCGTATTTACCAACGCAGCAGCTCTTTTTGGGATTGGGCGGACCATCTGCCCAGCAGTCCACTTCTGCCCCTGCCAGCACGGAGGTCCCAGCTGAGCCGACCATCACGCCGGTGCCCGGCCTGGGACTCTTATGCGTGCTGCTGTTTGAGGATCTGAACGGGGATTCCATGCGCCAGGAAGAGGAAATCAGCCTGGCCGGGGGAGCGATCAATATCAGCAACCGTGATGGATCGGTCTCGATCACGGAGAATACCCCAGCCCACGATCCCAATTCCGAGACGGAAGATTATTTCTGCACCGAAAGTCTGCTGGAAGGCGACTATAACGTCAGCGTTGCCATCCCAGAAGGCTACAACCCCACTACATCACTGAATTCGCCGATCGAGCTCTTGGCCGGCGATATCACCTACCTTACCTTCGGCGCCCAGGCTGGATCGGTGGTGATCAATGAAAGCGTCGCTCAATCTGATGGCGGCGGATCCTCCGCTGCGCTGGGCATCATTGGCGCTATCCTCCTTCTAGGCGGAATAGGTTTAGGCGCTTATTCAGTCTGGTTCCGGCGATAACATCATCAATAACCGGGGCGTTTGATACCCCAATCCCATTTAAACAATGCTGGATAAGTTTTGATAGCGAGACCTCGGAGGTTAAACCGACCTCGGAGGTCCCCATCCGACCAAGGCTATCACCGCCTATATAGCCTCCTAAAACCTGCTTAAAACGCCAACCTCGGAGGTCAGATCGACCTCCGAGGTCTCCCATATAATTAGAAAAACCCGGCGTATAGGCCGGGTTTTTCTAATTATATGGGGATCAAAGCTTTCTTGATGACTTAATCCCTTGTATTATAGCCAGTTGGATGTGACTGATGCCACTCCCAGGCGCTGGCAATGATGTCTTTCAGGTCCGGGATCTGGGGCTGCCAGCCCAGCTCTTCCCGGATCTTGTCCGAGGAGGCCACCAGGCGGGGAGAATCTCCCGGCCGGCGCGGGGTTTCCTCAGCGGGAATGGGATGACCGGTGACTTTGCGGGCAGTATCGATCACTTCCCGGACCGAGTAGCCAACTCCGTTGCCCAGGTTGTAGACCAGCTTTTCTTCCGATCCCAGGGCTTCGAGCGCTAACAGGTGGGCGGAGACCAGGTCGAGGATGTGGATGTAGTCCCGGATGCAGGTTCCGTCCGGGGTGGGGTAGTCGGTGCCGTAGATCTTGATCTGATCTCGCTGCCCAAGGGGAACCTGGAGCACCAGCGGGATCAGGTGGGTTTCCGGAATGTGGGCTTCACCCTGGTCCGGCAAAGCGCCGGCAGCGTTGAAATAGCGCAGGGCGGCAAAATGAAGACCATGGATCTGCCGGTAGAACTCGAGCACCTCTTCGATCATCAGCTTGGTGTGCCCGTAGACATTGACCGGACCCAAGGAGGATTCTTCGCTGAGCGGGTCAGCGCTGGACTGATAGACCGCGGCTGTGGATGAGAGCACAAAGCGTTTGATTCCTGCTTTGACTGCGGCAGTCGATCAGGTTGACCGAGTTGCCCAGGTTGTTGTGATAAAACTTGGGGGGATCGATCATGGACTCTCCGGCTTCAATGAAAGCCGCGAAGTGCATCACCGCCTCAAACTGGTCCGTAGCCAGGGCAGCAGCCAGATCGACCCCATTGGCGAGATCGCCCTGGATCAGGGACGCACCCTGCGGGACAGCTTTTTTGTAGCCAGTCACCAGCGAGTCATAAACCGTGACCTGGTGTCCAGCTTCGAGTAATTTGCGGGCCGCCATCGAACCAATATAGCCGGCTCCTCCAGTCAGGAATATTTTCATAGGTTTTTCCTCGTTTTTAGATCAGCACAAATAGTATACTCTACCGTTATTCTTATTTTTTGGAAGTCGTATAATTCTTTTTCGAGATAAATATATAGACATGAACCGATCCAGATCAGATTCGGCTGGACCTGCGTCCAGGGCTGGACGACGGAAGCCCAGATTATAGTTCCTCTGGAATCGCCTTTGATCAGCATAAACTTGCATTTGAATTTTGAAGCTCAACAGCTGAGCTTTTCCCATCCAGAGGGGATAGAAACTGTATCCAGGATAGCCACAATAGCCCTGATTATCCCCCCACGTTGCATCAAAGACCGGTCTCTTCACCAGAATCTATCAAAGAGCAGGTGTCATTAGTTTCAGTTGGACAGCTGACTATTTTGAACCTTTCGGCCCATCAGCGGAACTCGTAACTGGTGCTGGTGCCGTGCTACCCCTAGTATCGCAAACTTCCCGGAAGACACTGGCTCGTGATCAAATAAATTAGATTCATGAATTATCTGAGCCCCGTCCAAGATGCCTACTCAGTAATCTCAAAATCTATCCTGCCCGCTGCGAGGGTTGAATCCTTCGGAAAGACACTCAGGCTGTAATTTCCGGGCAGTGGGTCCGTTAAGTTCAAAATTCCGCAAAAAACTGCATCTCCAGATGGATCTGTCAGAAACTGCTCTTCAAGCGGCATCTTATCACCTTCAGTCAGTGTCAACTCCAAGCTGAAACTCAGCGCGGGGCCAGGGCTGGATTTAACCCAAATCGAAACTTCAGCAGCCTGTTCCCTTGAAAGAGTGGTGAGCTTTTCGTCGTCCGGCTGGTCTCCATCTGTGAGATAGACGATCATATCTGCCATTTGACCTCTATTCCCTTCAGCGTCAGATGAATCCTGATCCATTTCAAAGGCTCCCTCTGCCATCCCGGAGAGTCCCTCGCTGAACAGGTCTGGAATTGATTCGACCTTTCCGGTCAGATTTTCCTGGAGTCCCTGGATCTGAGATTTAAAGATCAGTCCAAAGAGAACTGTAGAAACCACCAGGATTGAAATCGCTCCCAGCATGCCCAGGCAACCGGCAAAAAATGATTTAACTCCGAACACGAATGCGTCTTTCATTTTTAATCCTTTGGTAGATGTAAACAAATCTACTGGTTCCATTATCAGGAGCTTGGCTGCGGCGGCAAGCGCTGATGAGGGATCCGGTCCCTTTAAGGGACCGGATCCCTATTTTAACAACTGCAAATATATTCCAACCAAAAAGCAGATTAAATCCTTCCCTTAAGGCTCCACCTCAAGTGGTAGTTTATGGTTGGTGTGGAAGAAATTCCAGATCACGGTCACCTGCTCAAATGGATACAGGCCGAGATCAGGGTCAGGATTGGGGAAGCTCTCGTTCCCGCCGAATCGACGGATGCCGGTGTCGGTGGCAAAACCAGCTGCCGAGTCCAGGATCTCCTGGTAGTTGATGGGCGGGCTTTCAGAGGACAGTCCATGCAGCACGATGCTGTAATAGGGATTGAATGAATAATCCTGCGACATTGCTGACACGCATTGATCATCCTCTTTCTTCTGGAACCGCCAGCTCTGCTGGATCGATCCGCCGGCGCTGTCCTGAGTCAAGCTGCTGACGTTAAAGGCGAAGCCGTCAAAAGTGCCCTCAAAGTTGGCTCCAGAGCTGCCGCCGCCAGACATGGTAATCTCCTGCTTACAGGGTTCTTCCTTGATATAGGTCACATTAGGGAAGGAGAGGCTGATCTTGCTCTCCCCGTGCATGACATTGTCGTCAAGATTGGTCCAGATCTGGACTTGATGGTATTCAGACCACATACCCCCGCCCTGGCTCTCCATCGGCAGCCCGGCCGGGTGGTTATTTGCTGTCCGCATCCAGACTTCGATCTTGCCATCCCAGGAGTCGCAGTCCTTGGTCATTTCTCCTGCCTTGGCGGTCAACTGCTGGGCCAAGGCCTCATCCCCCCCGGTGAGTATGATCTGCTGGGCAGCTTTTAGCAGCCTGCGGAACTCCCCACAATCAGACTCATTGAGCGCTTTTCGGCCAATCTCATTAGACATCTCGGCCATTTCCTCCAACAACGCATCGGCCAGAGCATTCTGCCCGGTGGACATAGCGGCGTCGATGGCTTTGCCCAGCAGACGTTTTCCGCCTTCGCTGCGGTTGTTCCTGGCATGGTCTCGGGCCGCATCGGCCAGGTCCTCGACCAGTTTCTTAAGGGTGGGATCGTTCGGGTCCAGGCCGCCGGGGTTGCCTTCCTGGGATTTAATGTAGCTTGCCAGGGCCAGCCAGGCCGCCATGAATGGGTCTCCAGACTGAGCCTGGGCCGGGGCAAAGATTCCTCCCCTGGCCGGGTTTAAGCCCGAAGCAAAAGCAGCCGGGTCGTCAAAGATCCCGATCAGGGGATCGAGCAGATCCAGCTGGCAGGCAGATTGGTTCTCGTCCAGGGGAAGGCAGCCCAGATCGATCGGCTGCCATGCGCCGGATGCCAGGTCAAAACGGGCCATAACTGCCGCTTCACTGAGTGGTGAAGGCAGGGTCAGGGTTAGCGGGATCCTGACACTTGGTGCCAGGCTCACTGATTGGAAAGCGCTGTCATAGGCTTCCAGGGCCAGGGCACCCCTCAAACGCAGGTCCGGGTAAGCGGGAAAGGGAGCCAGGTAGGCGTCGACCTCAGCGGGGCTGATGGCAGCAATCCCAACCAGGGCGGAGCCGCCGGGGAAATCAGCCCCGGAAAGCTCAGCTGTCCAGCTGATCCCATCCCGGGCGCCAGTCATCAGCACCGAGTCCTCACCTTCGACGTTTTCCATCATTTGGAACGGGGTCAGGCGGGTCTCAAAGAACCTCGAGCCCTGGTCTTCGCCGTGGGCGCGGGCATAGCCGCTGGCATACCCCAGGGCGCTGACCGGGATCCAGCCTCCTTCATAAGGAGAGAAATTGCCGCTGGCGACTCCGTCCGGGGTGGTGATGTCCTCCCCGCCAACTTCAGCCAGGGCAACTGGCTGGCCAGCCGAGTCAAAAATAAAGCCCAGCAGGCGGGGCGGCTCCCCTGTAGACATGGTGTCTCCCTGGGGAGCGCCGCCCGACAGGTCCGCGGCGCAGGCGCTGAGGGTGACCAGGATCATGACTGAGATAATTTTGAACAGGATGGATTGGGGTCTGGCAGATGTCTTCACAGTGAACCTCCCTGGAGCAAGCTGCGGATAGTGTACCTATTTATTCTATAACAAGGTACCTGCTTCTGCAACAAATTCAGGACGGAGGGATCCGGTCCCTTAAAGGGACCGGATCCCTTTTAAATCAAAGTGGAGAGCCAGAAAAGGTTCATCTTCACCACGAAAATCCGGAGAGCCAGGGGGATTACACTTTCAGCGGGACCGAGGTTCTTTCCCTGGTTGATAACAGCCCAGGAGATGACAGCCAATATCTAATTAAGAGTCGAATACTAAGTGATCCTTAAAACTGTATTTATCATAATCCAATTTTTTCAAATATACCAATTTTGTCCTCGTTGAACACTTATAACTTCCACATTGACATACTGCCCACTTTATTGTAGTATTAACTTCATAGTAGTGCAAAGTACTGAATAGGGGATCCGGTCCCTTAAAGGGACCGGATCCCCTCCTCAAAGGAGGAGCGCATTGACCGAACTACAGGAAACTCACAAAAAATTCCGCAAGGAGCTCAGCGCCGGCACGGTGTCCCTGGCCCTGCTGAGCATCCTGGCCCAGGCCGAAGAGCCGCTCTACGGCTACCAGATCGGCAAACTCGTCGGAGCGGGAGACGATGATCCAGAAAGCGTGGTCCCCAAACAGGGGGCCATCTACCCGGTGCTGCGCTCGCTGGAAAGCCAGGGACTGCTCTCCAGTGAACGGGAAATGTCTGATTCCGGGCCGCCCCGCAAATACTACACAGCCACGGAATCCGGGCGCGAAGCCCTGGCAGCCTGGCAGCAGATCTGGCAGGAAACGAAATCATTTCTAGACAAGGTACTGGGAGGTGATTACCAGTGAGAACAGCAGATGAATTAATCCAGAACTACTTATCCGAATTGAAGTCAGCCCTCAAAGGCTCAGATAAAGCCACCATCCAGGACGCCCTGGCAGATGCCGAGGAGCACCTGCGGACGGCGCTGGAAACAGAACGGGCGGAGCAGGCCGAGCTCGACGAAAGCGCCGCTGTCAGCCAGATCATCGCCGACTACGGCGAGCCGGCTGAGATCGCCGAGGCTTACCGGAGCTGGGAAGCCGCCCTGCCCCCTGCCCTGGCCGCCACACCCGCCGCCCGCCGGGCCCCAACAGCCAGCTCCTCTGGCAGAAGCTTTCCCGGATTCTTTGGCATTTACGCTGATCCCCGGTCCTGGGGCGGACTGGTCTACATGCTGGTCTCGCTCGTGACCGGCACGATCTACTTTTCCTGGGCTGTGACCGGGCTATCCACATCGCTGGGCGTGATGATTCTGATCATCGGGATTCCGATCACGATCCTGTTCCTGCTCAGCTTCAGGGGCATCGCGTTCCTGGAAGGGCGGCTGGTGGAAGCGCTCTTGGGGGAACGCATGCCGCGAAGGGCCTCGTTCACTGACAGCTCGCTGACCTGGAAGGAGCGCCTGAAGATCCTGCTGACCGGCAAGGCCACCTGGCTGTCGTGGATCTACCTGATCCTGATGCTGCCGATCGGGATTATTTATTTCACGACTGTGGTGACCCTGGTTTCTGTAGCGCTGGCGCTGGTCGCCTCCCCGATCCTGGCCTATGTCTTTAATATCCCGATTGGGACCTGGACGAATGGAGTCGAGGTCTGGTCCCTTCCGGAGTACTACACTCCCCTGCTGGCTTTCGGCGGCGTGCTGCTGGGAACAGCCACAATGCATCTCGCCCGCTGGGTAGGTATGGTCCACGGCAAGTTCGCCAAGGCTCTGCTGGTGAGCGACTGAGATAAAACTAAAAGTAGGGATCCGGTCCCTTAAAGGGACCGGATCCCTACTCTTAACTCTGGTGGTATAAATAACCATGGACAGCAACTCCCCAGCCAAGGAGACGATCCATGAAAATCCTGCCCGATGTCGCTCTGACCTATGATGATGTCCTGCTGGTGCCCCAATATTCCGATGTCTCCTCCCGACGCACTCTCTCTACCACAACCTCATTCACAACCGGCATCGATCTCCAGATCCCGATCATCTCAGCCAATATGGATACCGTCACCGAAAATGAAATGGGCATTGCCCTTGCCCATGCCGGCGGGATCGGTATCATCCACCGTTTCTTATCCGTCGAAGACCAAATCTGCCAGGTCCAGAAGGTAAAAAAATCCGAGTCTTTCATCGTCGAAAATCCCATCTCGCTCAAAGCCACCGACACCGTGGGTGATGTCAACCGCATTGTGGCTGAGACCTATACCGGCGGGATCATGATCGTGGATGACCAGGGTAGGGTGGCAGGCATCGTCACTACCCGGGACCTGCTCTTCGAATACGATCCTGCCCGGCCGCTCTCGGAGATCATGACCACCCCGGTTATCACCGCTCCCGCAAAAACCACGCTCAAGGAAGCGGAAAAGATCCTCCATCAAGGCCGGATCGAGAAATTACCCCTGGTGAACGAGGACGGCAAACTTACCGGCTTGATCACTGTTAAAGATATCCTGAAGCTGGAAAAATTTCCCCTGTCAACCAAAGATTCCCGCGGCCGCCTGGCGGTCGGTGCTGCAGTAGGAGTGAAAAAAACTGAACTCAAGCGGGTCGAGCGCCTGCTGGATGCTGGCGCGGACTGCATCGTGGTCGATATCGCTCACGGAGACTCCAAACTGGAGATCGACAAGATCAATACCATCCGGAAGCATTTCCCACAGGCTCAGATCGTGGGCGGCAATGTAGCCACTGCGGAAGGCACCCAGCGCCTGATAGACGCCGGTGTGAACGCGGTCAAGGTCGGTGTGGGTCCCGGGTCGATCTGCATCACTCGCCTCGTCGCCGGTGCAGGTGTTCCCCAGCTCAGCGCTGTGATGGACTGCGCAGCAGTGGCCCGCCCCCAGCAGATCCCCATTATAGCCGACGGCGGCATCCGGACCTCGGGGGATATCGTCAAAGCCCTGGCCGCCGGGGCCTCCACCGTGATGGTCGGAAGCCTGCTGGCCGGCACGGATGAAAGCCCCGGTTTTTTGATCACCCGCCAAGGCCACCGCTATAAAGCCTCCCGCGGTATGGCATCCCTGTCAGCCAACCTGGACCGCAAACTGCGCCAGGGCGATGAAGAGATCACCCGCGAGGAGATCGAGGATTATGTCTCAGAAGGAGTGGAAGCCGTGGTGCCTTATCAGGGCTCTGCCCGGGAGCTGCTCAAGCAGATGGTCGGCGGGCTGCAGTCCGGTATGAGCTACACCAACGCCCACACCATTGACGAGCTGTACGACAAAGCTGTTTTCGTGCGCATCACGCCGGTCGGCCTCCAGGAATCCCGGCCACATGATGTGAAGCTGATCTAGATTAGAATAGGGATCCGGTCCCTTTAAGGGACCGGATCCCTATTGTTAACTCAGCGACTCCCGGGATGCAGGGCGATCAGGCTGCCGCCCGCCAAGTCGATCCCGATCACATCCGGATTATCTGTCAGCAGGGCGTAGCCCTCAAAGCTGCCTCCCGGGTCTGTAAATGGAACCAGGAAAACATGGGTCGCGACATCGATCTCATACTCCCCGATCTCCCAACCTGCCCCCATCAGCGCTGTCGAGATCTGGACCAGAGCCATTTCCGGGATCTGCGGGTAAGCAAAGGCCAGCTGATAGCCCTCCTCCCGCAGCTTATCAGACAGCGGGATCGGTGAAGCCTCGAGCGGGACCGGGAAATCTGCCGGGAAATCCCCTCCCACTTCCCCCAGTTCTGAGCTCTCACCAATACCCTCAGCTATCTCCGGCAGTTCAGCCGCCTCTCCCAGGGGATCGATGGCCAGGTCCAAGACCACGCCCATGTCACTGGTGATGAAATCCAGTTTGGCTTCATATTCCAGGTTGGTGATTTTCAGCTCGGTCCCCAGCGATGTGGTCTCCTCCGATTCGACCGTCCAGCCCTTGACCAGGAGCTCCTGGCGGTAATAGGCCAGGACTTGATCCAGATCCATCGAGAAAGCCAGGAAGACCCGGAAATGGTTCTCCTCCTGCCCGTCTACGGCAGAGCCGACCCGGGCTTCCGGATGGACAGGGAACGCCTCCGGGAAATCTTCTGGCAGTTCCCCCTCCTCAAATTCTGTCCCGGAAGTATTGCTTTGTGGTGGAGCTTCGGATGCAGCGCTCTCCCCTGGCGATCCGCGTGACCGGGAAAAATCATCTGCGGGCGGTTGGGCTTGTCCTCCGCATGAGGTCAGCAGAACTGCTGCAGCCAGGAGAGAGAGTAAGAATAGGATTTTACGATCTTTTTTCATGATCAGATTCCTGTTAGTGTGCCTAATAATCCATTATTTTGTTACTTGGCTGGCAGGACCTGTCTTACCCTATTCTATATGATAAAGGCGACCTTTTCAATCGTATACCAGGCCATACCCCTCAGGGCAACGGGGTGTTAATAGTACAGAGCAAACTTTGTTAGTGGAACTGGTTCAATTTCTTGTTATACTGAATTCACTATCCATGTTTCTGAGGAGGAACTATGAAGCGTGTCCTGCCCCTCTTTATCGTCCTGGGCCTGATCCTGGCTGGCTGCGGTGGTGAGCCAGAAATCGAGATCACCCCGGAAATGATCCTGGCTGAGGCTGTAGCCCATATGGCTGGCCTGGCCGGGTTCGAATTCAAAATCTCCCAGACCGGCCCTCCTGTTTTTCTCGACCCTGACGGATCGATCCAGTTCACTGAGGCTGCCGGTCATTACGTCTCACCGGATAAAGCCCTGACCACTGTCAAGATTGCTGCCCTGGGCATGGTGACCGAGATCACTGTCATCAGCCTGCAGGATATCCAATGGGGAAGCAATCCCCTCACCGGCGCATTTATGGAGCTCGACCCCGCCTACCTCTTCAAACCGACCCAATACCTGGATCCCACAGCAGGGTTTTTCCCCAGCCTGGGAACCGGAACCTTTGAGGTTGCCCTGGTTGGCGAAGAGGAGCTGGCAGAAATGCCCGGGATTCCCCTGACCCATCTCAGCGGCACTGTGCCCGGCGTGGTGATCTCCGAAGTCAGCAAGGGTTTGATCAATGTTGAATCCCTGGCCGCAGACATGTGGCTCGATCCTGCTTCCAACGAAGTCCACCGGGTGGTGCTGACCGATAAAGCTGGCACCGGCGCAGAAAATTCCACCTGGCAGTTTGATTTCTGGAACTTCGGCGCCACGATCGAGATCACAGCTCCCTGAGGCTGATTATGAAAAAATGGACTTCGTCCCCGGGATTTAAAGTTGCCCTGATCGCGATCCCGATCTTCATCGGTGCCCTGGATCTGACCGTGGTCTCGGCCGTTTTACCCCATGTGCTGATCGACCTGAAAATCCCCTTCCAGACCGGGATGGATAACGCCGCCTGGATCGTCACCGGCTACCTGCTGGCTTACAGCGTCTCGATGACCTTCATGGGGCGGCTGTCTGATATCCATGGTCGGCGCCGGGTCTACCTGGCAGCCCTGGTGATCTTTGCCCTCGGATCCTACCTGGCAGCGGTGGCTCACACCTGGCCCACTCGTTTGGTCCTGCGAGCCTACTATCTAATAGCCAGCGGCAGGCCTGATCTCTCATTCCTCTCCCTCAACGTCTTAATTGGAGCCCGCATGATCCAGGCCTTTGGAGCCGGTACCATGGTCCCGGTAGGCATGGCTATGGTGGGTGATCTGTATCCGATCGGCAAACGGGCTAAAGCTCTGGGCGTGATCGCCGCTGTTGATACAGCCGGCTGGGTGGTAGGACACCTCTACGGAGGCATCATTGTCCGCTTCTGGAGCTGGCAGACTATTTTCTGGCTCAATCTGCCGATCTGTTTGATCGCCTGGTTCCTGATCCGGTTCTTATTGGAAGAAGGGGCTCCTGCCGGGGACCGGGGCAAGATGGACTGGATCGGTGCGATCTTGATCGCGGTCAGCCTATCCATACTGAATATTGCCCTTGGATCTGGATCTGAAAACACCGCAGCTGGCCTGGAAGATCTGGCCGGTCTGCCGCCTTTCGTCTGGCCGCTGGTGGGCCTGGCCCTGGTGTTCCTGATCCTGTTCATCTTATGGCAGAAACGGGTCAAGGACCCATTAATTGAGCTATCGCTTTTCAAGGAAAGGAACTACACCCCTGCCAGCCTGACCAACTTCTTGATCGGCGTGGCCCTGTTCATTGCTATCGCCAATGTGCCGCTTTTCATCAACTCGCTGATTGCCACCAACCCGGAGCAGGGCGCCTGGGAAAGCGGCTGGATGCTTTCCGGCCTGACTGTTCCCATGGCCCTGGCAGCAGTCCCCGGGGGCTGGTTCTCGGATAAACGAGGCTACCGCCTGCCTTCCCTGATCGGGCTGGTGATGGCGGTTATTGGATTTTTCCTGATGACCGGCTGGCAAAGGGACGTTTCTTACCTGACGATGGGAATCCACCTGGCTTTTACAGGGATTGGTCTGGGTCTAACGATGGCCCCCATTGCTGCAGCCGTGATCAACGCCTCACCCGCGGAGCACCGCGGCACCAGCTCCGCTTTAGTGATCATCTTCCGCTTGGTGGGTATGACCATTGGTGTCTCTGGCATCACCACCTTTGGCTTAAGGCGCTCCCAATTCTGGAGCACAAAATTGATGCCGCCCAATGCCAGTTTGGCTGAGATCGGCAAAGTGGGAGTTGAAATGGCCGAAAAGGTGATCTCGGAAACCTTCTGGGTTGCCCTGGCTGTCGCTGCACTGGCCCTGATCCCTGCTTTCTTCCTGCGTGGGGGAGTTGAGAAAAACTAAATTTTCCTGACAGGTGAAATTTTTTTGTTTTTATGAGGGACCGGATCCCTTTAAGGGATCCGGTCCCTATTTTATTAATTTGACACAGCCATGCATATTCTCTATACTGGAAAACAGGAGACAGAGCGCACCCTCACAATCAGTACCAGCTCCTGCAAATCCCCATGGGGGCAAGATGGCATCCCTCAGGCTGATGACGAATACGACGATATCAAGCCTAATTCCCCATCTTCCCAAATGGATCCAGTAGAGCTCGCTGTTTTAAGGGTATAGTTATAGATAGGAACCAACGGCTACAATTCTGGGGAGGAAAGCCATGTTAATCGATATTCATTTGGCGGAAACAGCGATCAAAGCCGGGGATACAAAAACCGGGTTTGAGATCTTAAGGGAAATCCTGGCAACTGACCCAGACAGTGAGCGGGCCTGGTGGGTAATGTCCGGACTCGTGCAGCGCGAACAGCGCGCCATCTGCCTCGAACAGGTGCTGCGCATCAATCCCAAGAACACGTTCGCCCTTGATGCCCTCGAAAATTTAATGTTTGCCCCCCAAGAGCCGGAAACCAAACCGCTCAGGGAAATTCCCCTGCCTGCCCGGGAAGAAATCCCACCAGTTCAGGAACCAGCCCCAATCGAAGAAGTACCGGCACCTGAACCACCACCGCTGGAAGCAACTCCAGCGCCAGAATCTACTGCAGCGGAACCTGATCCTGCCCCAGATCCAGAGCCAGAAGAGGAAAGCGTCCTGCAAACCTGGCTGGACGCCCGGGGATCAAAATTCTTTTTAACCATCCTGGGTCCGAAACATATCACCCGGGCCCTGACCGATTCCACCCTGTTCTCCAAGGTGCGGGCAGAGTTAAAAAAGGGTCAGATCCCGGATAAACTCCTGGCTGAAATGCAAACCTTACCTCTGACCAGTGTCACATCTGTCAAGCAGCTCAAGTCCGGTTTGCTTGTTTTTTACCAGGACGGCGTCAGCGAACGCTCGATGCGCTTACACCTGGCAGATCAGCAAGCAGTTCAAAAGATGCTCAGAACCCTGAAAGAGCGCCTCAGTCCGAATTTTATCCTCAAAACCAGGCCAACCAAAACAGGTTTGACCCTTGGGATCTCTACGGTCATCACCGTGGGAGCGGCAGTCCTGACAGCTTATTCATTCTGGTTGACCCAAGAAGTGGTCTCAGGAAGAGCAGCCTCAACCGGAAGCGTGAAATCCGAGTTCCTGATCAACTTGGTCTGGAGCCTGGGAGCTGGAGGGGTGATCCTGATCGGGGCTTTTACCCTGCTGGTAGCCCTGGCTATCAGCGCCTGGTTGATGTTAAAACCGCCCACTATTACCACTTTAGAGCGCAGACCATAATCAACTCGCTGCTGCCATACTTCAAAATGAACTTTCCTGATCTACCTACCGCCAGAACCGGCTCATGCTGAGTTATATCCTGGTCGGTGCGGGCTATGCCCTCAGCGCTGGATTACAGCCCGGTCCGCTGCAGGCATTCTTCCTGGCCAAAGTAACCCAGGATGGCTGGAAACGGACCCTGCCGGCAGCTCTCGCTCCCCTGCTCAGCGACGGCCCAATCGCCTTGATCGCAATCCTGTTTTTGAATATCCTGCCAGCAAGTTTTCGGGATTATTTACAGCTGGCCGGCGGGCTGACCCTGCTCGTTTTCGCCTGGTTTGCTTTCCGGAACAGCAGGACAGTTCAGGGAGAAGATCGTCAATCCGGACGATCTACATCCACCCCCAAAACCATTTTCCAGGCTGGCTTGATCAACCTGCTGAATCCCAATCCCTACCTCGGCTGGAGTTTGGTGATGGGCCCGGCTGTCCTTGCTGCCTGGACAGAGAGCCCTGCCCTGGCTTTGGCCCTGCTGCTGGCTTTTTATCTAACCATGATCAGCACATCGATGGTTATGATCTATTTGATGGGGAAGGCTGTATTATTGGGACCAAACGCCCGGCAAACTCTCAGCCTGGTTTCTGCTTTGATCCTGGTTGGATTGGGTGTGTACTTTATCTATCAATCCGGGTCTAATTTGCTAGGACTGCTTTAAGACCGGATCAGGGGACGGATCAGGATCGTGGCTGGGCAGGATCGCCTCAATCTCCCTGATCGGTTTGATCAGGTATCCAGCCGCGCCGGTGATGATCGCGATCACGCCCCCGATCACAATCACCAGTCCCATCCCTGCGCCGGGCTGGGTTCCAAAGATTGGACCGAACCTGCTCGCGAAACTTCCCGCCCCCTGCAGGGCCGGTTCGAAGACCCGATCCGCCAATTGTCCTGCCAGGAGCTGGCCGATCGGGAATGTCACAGTGGAGATGGCTCCTTCCAGCCCAAAAATCCTGCCCTGGATCTCGGGGGCAACTTTTTCCTGCAGGATGGCAATATAAGCGCTGTTAATGATGGGATTGAAAATAGCCATCATGAACGATCCCACCAGCCAGAACGGCAGCGTCCAGGCCGGGCCGAATACAAATGCCCCTAAGATCCCCCACAGGATAAAACTCAGATTGATGGCGTGAATCCGCTTTTTGGGACCACCCCAGATACTCATCAGCAATCCACCCGCTAGAAAACCTACCGAACCAGCCGATCTGGTCATGCCCAGGATCAATGAGTTGTCGCCTGTCTTAGCCAGGACTGATGGCGTCATTAACGGGTACCCGAAAGCAGCATAGAGATTGGAAGCGGTGAACAATAAGAAAATAGCCAATAAGCTGGGCCGGTCGAGGATATACTGCAAACCCTGGCGGGTTTCCTTCCAGATCGCGCCCTTTCCTTCCAGCTTGGCGGAGGTCCTCTCAGGTTGGGGGATATGGATCACGACCAAACCCATCATCGCCAATCCAAAGGTTGCCAGGTCAATCAACATGATCTGGTGAATATCTAAGACAACCAGCAATGCGCCAGCCAGCAGAGGGGCTGCGATGCCTGAGGCAGAACCCACTACAGTTCCCATGCTGTTTGCCCGGGCATACTGGTCTTTGGGCACCATGGTGGTAACCACGGCAGAATAGGCTGGATATTGAAAAACACTGAATGCGCCAGAGATGGCGCTGGTCAGATATAAGTGCCAGATCTCTGCCTGACCGGAATAAAAAAGGATCAGCAGGATCACGGTTGAAAGGGCAGCACCCGCGTCTGAAAGGGCTAAAACAAGTTTCCGGTTCCAGCGATCGACCAGGGTGCCGGCAATCGGTCCCAGCAGCACACCGGGAAGAAAACCGATCACACCCACCAGGACCAGGCCCGTTGCCGTTCCAGTCAGGTCCCAGGCCCAGAGCGTGACCGCAAAATTCGTCATTCGGGAGGCAAAAATGGATACGAACTGCCCGATCCACAAAACGATGAAACCCTGCATCCCCTCCAGTTTTTTCACTGATCGGATATATTTCATAAGATTTTTTCTATTGAAATCTTGCAGGTAAGTATTCTAACATCCAAATCCGGGTCTCATTCAGATTCCTCTGTCCCCAACGTCGCTCAGCTGATAAGAGAATGTCGATCTATTGGTACAATCAGATTAACCAGCCCAATCAAAATCCGGAGGACCAATGGGATTCCTAGAACTCAAATCCATCACTGAAAAAGAGATCGTACCCGGCTACCGGGCTCGTTTTGTGCACGGAGACAACCTGACCCTGGCCTACTGGGATGTGGATCCCGGAGCGGAGCTTCCGGAGCACAGTCATCCTCATGAACAGGTCGCGAACGTCCTGGAGGGAAAATTCGAATTGACCGTCGACTGGCGAACGGAAGGTGCTGGAACCGGGCCAGGTCGCGGTCATAGCTTCAAATATTCCGCACAGCGGCAAAGCAATCACTCACTGCCGGCTGCTGGATGTCTTTCACCCCCCGCGTGACGACTATCGCTGATAACCTAGAAATTCAAGCTTGATTTATGGGAAAATTGCCATGAAACCCCTAATGACCGGAACTGGATTTGGCTGGATCGAGGTCAACGGAGAACGTATTAACCACGATATCCTCATTGGCCTTGATGGGAAGGTGTGCAAGCGCAAGAAAAAGCTCTCCAAGGAGATCTACGGCACCTCGCATTTGATCTCGCTGGCAGAGGCGCAGTACATTTATCAGGATGGCGCTTCAGGTTTGTTGATTGGCGCCGGCCAATTTGGACGGGTCCGGCTCTCTCCCGAAGCTGCAGAGTATTTCGAACAGAACAGCTGCCGGGTTGAGATCTTCCCCACGACCAGGGCAATCCAGGCCTGGAATGAGTCTGAAGATCAGCTGATCGGCCTTTTCCATATCACCTGCTAGATCCCCGCCCTGGGAATTAATCCAAATACCCATCTAAAGCAAATTCCCCTCGATCTGAATATTAACATTTAATCATAAACAATAGCCTGAGCAGGCTCTAGGGACCTTATCCATTAAAATGATAAAACTATTTGGCATTTTATTGGTTATAAAAACAGAAAGGAAAACCCCATGAAATCTGATTCTCACATCTATCGAGCAGTACCTGGCAGACATGCCACCTGAACGACGGGAGGCCGTCGAAAAAGTCCGCGCTACCATTCTTGAGAATTTACCGACAGGGTTCGAAGAAGCCCTGAACTGGGGCATGATCACCTACCAGGTGCCGCTGGAGATTTATCCTGACACCTACAACAAAAAACCCCTCATGTATGCAGCCCTGGCCAATCAAAAGAATCACATGGCTGTTTACCTGACCGGAATCTATATGGATGAAAAGCTCAGCCAGGATTTTGAAAAATCCTATAAAAAGACCGGCAAACGCTACGATGTCGGGAAATCCTGTGTTCGCTTCAGAAAGCTGGATGACCTGCCCCTGCCGGTAATTGCCGAGAGCATTCGAGCCATGGATCTGGACGAATTCATTCAACGCACCAAAGGTCTTTCAGCCCGAAAAGTAAAAAAGGGCTAAAAGGTCAAGGAAGTATTTTATGATCACTCTTGAGAACATCTCAGCCGCCTATGCCAGGAACCTGGAAATCATCCAGCTGCAGACGGAAGGCTTGACCCATGAACAGAGCTTGATCCAGCTGCCATTCAGGAGCAACTGCCTGAACTGGGTCGTCGGTCATATCCTCACCAACCGCTGCAATATCCTCAGGTTATTGGAAGCCGGGGATATCCGCTCTGAAATAAACCTGGACCAATATGAACGGGATTCCCAGCCAATCACAGCTGACGGGGAGGGTGTCCTGGAGATTAAGCGAACTGCTCCGCCATCTGCAAGATACCCAGGAACGCCTGGAAGCGGTCCTGGAACAGGAAGACGAAGATTCCCTCCAGCGCCTTGCACCCTATCGCGATCGGCCTGAACGTCCCGTCGCCTACTGGATCTTCTTTTTATATTTTCACGACAGCTACCACACCGGCCAGACAGAGATCTTCCGCCAGGCTGCAGGGTTCGATGACAAGATCATCTAACCG
This sequence comes from uncultured Chloroflexia bacterium, assembly GCA_963751575.1. Classification (GTDB taxonomy): domain Bacteria; phylum Chloroflexota; class Anaerolineae; order Anaerolineales; family UBA11858; genus B10-G9. The sequence goes on from CAVVUX010000003.1 coordinate 413,391, forward strand.
CAGCCCCTAAATCGTATTTATTTTGATCCCGGATTTGGACCTGATCCTGTCAGGCTGTTGTGCTGATTCCCCTGCTCTCCAAGCGACCGCAGATCCCGGATCCCTTCCCGATTTGATCGCTCCCGGGCTGGACCTGCCATCAGGGGCCGCGATTTCCCGACGGGACAAAAATACTGAAAATACACAGGAGCAAAAAACAAAACGGGATCCCATCGGATCCCGTTTTAATTGGGTCAGGTTTCCAAACTCAGGCAATTTTCCCGGTTGGTTTTTTAGTCTGTGTTCCCGCTGAGGCAGCAGCAATATTGCCGCCCATCACGCTGTCCATCGGGTAGACGATCACCATCGAGCTTTCTTCCTTGGAGATTTCCAGCAGGGCCTGGAGCTGTCGAAGCTGCATGGATCCTTCCTCTCCGGATAAGATTTTGGAGGCTTCCGCCAGGGAATTGGCGACTTTAAGTTCAGCATTAGCCTGGATCTGTTTCGCTTTGGCGGAGCGTTCCGCCCGGGCGATCACAGCCAGCTCTTCGATCAGGCTTGGCGGAGTGCCCACATCGGTGATGCGCACAGCACGAACGTTAATGCCGTAATCCGAGGCGGCCGCGTCAATGATCTTTTTTAGATCTGTAGCAATTCGGTCTGTTTCACTGAGCAGCGGCCGCAAATCATTGCCGCCGATGGTGCTCTTGAGAGCTTCCATCGAAGCCCACTCAGTGGTTTTCCAGTAATCCTGGACTGCTATAGCCGCTTTTTCAGGATTCTCAACTTCCAGTTCGATCGCTGCCGTAACGTCAATGGGTATATTGTCCTTGGTCAGGGTTTTAGTGGCCTTCACCTCATAGGTCTGGATGCGGACATCCAGGATGCGGGCGACAGAATAAATAAAGGGTGGGATAACGAATAAACCGGGGCCTTTCGTTCCGACTGATTTTCCCAGCCGCAGGAGCACCAGCCGCTCCCATTGGGGCAGGATGTAAAACATCCCGGCCAGGATATTGGCGATCCAGAAGATCACCAGGGTTTTAACCCCTCCCGCCAGCAGTCGCCCCGCGCTGGCAGTCAAAACACCAACTGAAAAATCACGATAGGCTATCAGCAGCCAGAGAGGGATAAATACCAGCAGGCGCACAAAATTGCGGATGAACACCTGGACCGGATTTTTAATGATATTCATATTTTTTCTCCTTGATAAGGGTGCGGATCATCATTAGATGAGGTTTTATAATGTTTACTCCTTTTAATCAGACCGCCCGATAGGCAGGGTACTGGAGAACTCCCGGCTGAAAATGCCCTGAGCTCAGACCCGGGTGGGAAATCTGCGATTATTGTAGGGATATTCCGGGAATTGCCAGCAAATAAGTTGTCCATATTACTATACGGCGGGCAAAACAAAAAGTTGCATGGTGAACCCTCTCCTGGGATCAGGTGAGGGTCATAAAGACTTCATTGGATCCTATTTAAGGTTTTTATTGTTGAACGGACAATTGGATTTCTGACCATTCCGGATGCTCAGGGAAGGGGCAATGCCCTGGAAAAAGACTAATGAAACCGATCAGGATCATCGGAAAAACACTGACAAGGGCTAGGATTGCCATAAAAGCATATCACCATATCCTTGCACCAAAAAGACCATATCGCCTTAACGACATTTGGGCGACATATCCAAATCTGGATCGCCTACCAAAATTAATTCTACCTTACAGTACTCGGGACGCAGCTAAAAATATACCCTGGCCAGCGGCAATTCGGCGCCAGATTATTATAGGGATCATTGATCGCATCCTGATATCCCCCTTCGTAAACATCCAGGCAAATCTGCAAATTTCCCTCTGAAACAAAATGACCAACTGTCTTGAATACAATCTCGCCTTCAGTCTGAACCGGTTCTGGAAAGTATGTCGTGTGCTCATATTCCATTTCGCTCGAACCGGCGTAGATTGCTCCATCCTTACTTATTTCTCCAAACCCCAAATATTTTTCTTCGAATTTGTACTCTCCTTCTGGAACGAGGGTAGCACCGGGAGGGGGCCTATAATCCGGATCCCGCTGGACGAGAAAGGTACTCTCGGACCTGAAATCAAGATTAATAGTAAAAGTTTCATCAATTAAATACAACTTTAGATTTAGATTGTAAAAGGGAACCCATTCATCTCCTAGATAAAGCCTAAGATCCGATGCGGAACAGTCCCATCCCTCACTGGGTTGAAAATCATAAATGCTGGTATCAGGTTTTTCCTCACTTGCCAGCCCGGGAAAATTCGAGAGGATTGGATAGAACAAGTCATAAACACCGTTAGGCAGGTAGCAGGATGTTGTTATTAATAATAGGATCGTGACCAGGAGGAGCTTCTTGGATAGCTTCATTGTTTTCTCCAATCTGCTAGTACAGTTAGTGCAAAGTTTATTAGGATAATTCTACTCGTTAAATGGAAGAATATAACAACAAATATGACTAAAGAATATCATCCTCTGAAATGCATACCCATCGGCTAACCTCTCCCAAGGGTTATGATAACATGCTCCTCAGAAACCGCATGATAAAATAATCCCATGGACCTATTTGACCACGCCATGCAGGAAGATCTGAGTCAAAAAGCCCCCCTGGCTGCCAGGATGCGGCCCCGCACCCTGGACAGAGTTTGTTGGCCAGGAGGATATCGTCGGAGAAGGCAAACTGCTGCACCGGGCAATAACTTCTGATCGCTTGTTTTCATCATTGATATTCTGGGGTCCGCCAGGAACGGGTAAGACCACCCTGGCCATGGTCATCGCCAATCACACTGAATCCCATTTCACCAGCCTCTCAGCCGTGATGGCCGGCAAAGCCGACCTGCGCCAGGTCATCAGCCAGGCCAACGACCTGAGAAAACTCTATCAGAAACGCTCGATTCTGTTTGTGGATGAGGTCCATCGCTGGAACAAAGCCCAGCAGGACGGATTGCTTCCCTATGTTGAAAATGGCACCATCACCCTGATCGGAGCCACCACAGAGAATCCCTATTTTGAGGTCAATCGAGCTCTGGTTTCCAGCTCCCGGATCTTTCAGATGAAATCCCTGACCGATGACGATGTCAGGAACCTGCTGCAGCGGGCCCTGAGCGATCAAGAACGCGGATATGGAGACCTTAAGATCAAGCTGGATGATGATGCCGAAGCTCATTTGATCCGGGTCGCTGGCGGAGATGCGCGCAACGCCCTTAATGCCCTCGAACTGGCAGTGGAATCCACCCCGCCTGATCAGAAAGGATTGATCCAGCTCACCCTCGATGTTGCCCAGGATTCAATTCAGCGCCGGGCCGTTTTGTACGATAAGGATGGAGACGCCCACTATGACACGATCAGTGCTTTCATCAAGTCCATTCGCGGCTCTGATCCTGACGCCGCTTTATATTGGCTGGCCAAGATGCTTTATGCCGGTGAGGATCCCCGTTTTATCCTCCGGCGCTTGATCATTTCCGCCGGCGAGGATATCGGCCTGGCAGATCCAATGGGACTGGTGGTTGCCAATGCCGCTGCCCAGGCCTATGATTTTATCGGTCTGCCGGAAGGGGTTTATCCGATTGTCGAAGCGGTGCTTTATCTCTCAACCGCCCCAAAATCCAATTCCGCCGGAGCCTATTTCAAGGTTTACGATCAGATCGAGAAAGCCGGCCGCACTGATGTGCCAATCCATCTCATGGATGCCAGCCGCGACGGGAAAGCCCTGGGACACGGCAAGGATTACCAATACCCCCATTCCCACCCGGACCATTTCCTTCCCCAGCAGTACCTGCCGGATGAACTGCTGGGGACCTATTTTTATCAGCCATCAACCCAGGGATACGAACCTGAAGTCCAGGACAGATTATCCCGCTGGCGGGAAGCCCAGCGCAAAGCCCTCGATATAAAAACCACTACCGAGATACCTGAATTAACTGAAGCTGAGATCCAATCCATTAAAACACGCCATAAAAAAGGTGGCCTTTAATATGTCCCCCACTCCTCCACCCCTTCCTGAATACAGATTGGCGCTGCTCGGATTTGGCAACGTCGGTCAGGCACTGGTGGAGCTGCTGCTCGAAAAACAGGCTGATCTGATCGAGGATCCCGGAATAGTTTTCCGCGTGGTTGGCATAGCATCCGGAAATCACGGCCAGGCGATCAACCCGAGGGGTTTGGCGCTGGAAGAAGTCCTGGAATCCTATCGGGCGGGAAATCACCTCGACAGCTTTTCGACCACCACCATTCAGGGCAGCCTGGATTTTATTCGAAAAGTGTAGCGCTGACGTGCTTTTTGAGAGCACACCGGTCAATTATCAGACCGGCGAACCTGCACTCGGCTATCTCAGGACAGCCCTGGAAATGGGTCTGCACACCATCACCGCGAATAAAGGACCCGTTGTGCACGGCTACCGCGAACTAAAAAAACTGGCCCGGAAGTACCAGGTGGGCTTCTATTTTGAATCGGCAGTGATGGATGGAGCCCCTGTTTTTTCAATCGCTCGCTGCGGGATGCCAGGCGCAAAAATAACAGGTTTTTCAGGAATCCTGAACTCAACTACCAACCTGATCCTGTCGCTGATGGAAGGCGGCAAGACACTGGATGAAGCCATAACCTATGCTCAATCGATCGGGATCGCGGAATCCGATCCCAGCGGCGATGTTGACGGCTGGGATGCTGCTGTTAAAGTTGCCGCACTGGTAACCGTGTTGATGGATATTCCCTTCACACCTGACCTGGTGGACCGGGAAGGGATCCGGAGCATAACTCCTGATTTGGTCCAGGCTGCTGCTGAAAGTGGAAAACGCTGGAAATTGATCTGCCGGGCCCGGGTCGATCCTGATCAGCCGCGGGGCGTGACAGCAGAAGTTAAACTCGCAGAAATCGGACCCGAGTCGCTCCTGTTCCAGGTCGCGGGAACTTCAGCAATTCTTGAAATTGAAAGTGATGTGCTGGGAAAATTGTCGCTGATCGAGGATAATCCGTCGCCCCGAACAACTGCCTATGGAATGTTGGCCGATTTTCTGAACGCAATCAACTGAACCCCAACAAACCCTTTATACCTTTATTTCCAAATGTTCAGACCTAGATTGCTGGAGAGTGATCAGCGGGTCAATAAAGAATCCACGGATGGTTCCAAGGCGTTATAGTAAGCAATGCATCCTCGCTGGATCTGATCGCTGGATCAGTTTGGGGGCTCATCGAAATCTCCAGGGATAGATCGAGAAAAACTCATTCATCATACTGGCATCCTGAGTACCCTGCGATCGAACTGGCAAGATCCTGTGACCGGGAAAGTTTTTTGTGCTATGATTATTCCCCCGGCTGGTAACCTTACAGGGCTGTAATTTTATCGCCCAAGACGCCAAACTGCCGATCTGATTGATTATAATTAAGACACTTTTCTTCTAAAACGGCTGTGATACAAGAATCCAAGAATTATAGCTATGAGAATCTCTGATACATTTGATCGACTGCGGGGCGGACGATTGCACGCTCTCCTCCCCCAAATACGGGCTTTTTTCTCCAGTGGATCTGCCCTTGTGGTAGCGAACCTGCTGATCATGGGTGGATTTACCGGTTATTATTTCCTGAGACCTTCCCAGGAACCCGGGCTGGTTTCAGCAGCTATCCAGACTGAGATCGTCCCCACAACGACCAATCTGGCTAACACATCAGCTCCCAGTCCAACCTGGACGCCGTTTCCCCCGCTGCCGATCACAGCTACGCCCTCTCCGACAGCAACTTTTTTCGCTTCTCCCACGCCGACACCAACCCAAACTCCCACGCTGCCAGCCCAGGCCAGCATTAAAGGTATCCAGGGCTATTCCCAGTCGATGCCTCTCAGCTGCGAGTCCCGATCTGCGGTAGATTGGGCCAAGTATTTTGGGAAATCAATCAATGAATACACGTTCTTTAATGGCTTGCCAGTTCATAGTAATCCAGATAAAGGATTTGTCGGAAGTGTCTACGGAAGCTGGGGCCAGATACCGCCCAATCCCTATGGAGTGCACTCCGAACCAATTGCTCAGCGTTTAAGGGAGTTCGGGTTGAAAGCTAAAGCTGTCCGCCATCTGAGCTGGGAAGATTTGCAAAGGGAAATCGCTGAAGGAAAACCTGTGGTGGTCTGGGTCGTCGGGCACGTCGCCCGCGGAACGCCTGTCCCCTATACTGCCGCCGGTGGAGCAGTGACCACCGTTGCCAGATTTGAGCACACCGTGATTGTAATTGGCTACACAGAAAATAAGGTCACCGTGCTGGATGGGTCCCGGGTTTATACCCGGCACAAGGGGGAATTTATGAAATCCTGGGGTGTGCTGGAACATCAGGCCGTGATCTGGATCGATTAGAAGCAGTCTGATCGATCAAATACCAGATTGCTCAAAAGCCAATATTTTCGCCTTCAGATCGATATTATCTTTTCCACCATATCCTGTTAAACTTCCATCTGAACCTATCACCCTGTGGCAGGGAACGACCAGCGGGACCTGATTGCTTTTTTCTGCCTGGCCGACTGCCCGGCTGGCCATCGGATTCCCGATCGCCGCTGCAACCTGACCGTAAGACCTGGTTTCTCCATAGGGGATTTGATTGGTTTCCTGCAGAACTGCCCGCTGAAAATCAGTGTAAATCGTCCAATCGATGGGCAGTGAAAAATCCTTGATTGCTTTATTCAGGTAAGCCTGGATCTGCTCCTCAGCCTCCCTGGTCTCAAAATCGGAAAAAACATATTCACCCTCGCCAGAGCGGGAATTCAATTTTAGGAATTCAATTTTGTCCTTTTGGAACATTTCCAGCCTGAGCAAGCCATTTTCACTGATTGCGACACCAATTTGACCTAACAGCACTGTTTTAAAGAGTTTTAAGTATATTATTTTGGCCATGGGATTCAAATCCGATAATTATTTACCGATTTTAGGCCAGTATACCATCTCATCGAGGTCCAAATCGGTGCCAAAGCGTAGGGAAAGCGTCAGGTTATCGTCAAGCAAAGCCATTCGCCCAATGCTACACTTCTATCAGAAAGGGAATATTCTCTTCTTCTCCTCCTTAGAGAGAGTCGGGTAATGGCGCACCCGACTCTCGGCATTTAAACCTATCAATCCAGCAGTATCAAAGTTCGCTAAATATGAAAATGTTAAGGTAAAAAAGGCTTTTTTCGGCCAGTGCGAACTCTACTTTTCAACAATCAGGCTTATAATAGATTTAGCTTTCCAGCCACTTATTTTCTAAGTACAGCCTATGTCTTTTGCACACCTCCACGTTCATACAGAATACTCGATCCTGGACGGATTCAGTAATATCAAAAACCTGGTCAAAAGAGCCAAGGAATTGGATATGCCCGCCCTGGCAATTACCGATCACGGGACCATGTTTGGCGTGGTTGATTTTTATCATGCAGCAATTGACGCGGGTATCAAACCCATTATTGGTGTCGAAGGTTATCTGGCTGCCAGGGGCATGAATGACCGAGATCCGCAATTTGATAAACGATCCTCCCATCTGCTTCTTCTGGCGGAAAACCAGACTGGATACAGAAACCTGCTGAAAATTGCTTCTGCTGCCCAGTTGGAGGGTTTTTATTACTTCCCCAGGGTCGATCATGAGTTTTTGGCTGCCCACTCCGAGGGAATTATTGCCACCTCCGGCTGTATGGCTGCTGAAATTCCCCGGGCAATCAACCAGGGCAGGCATGATGACGCCCGGAAAAAACTTGATTGGTATTATGAAGTTTTCGGCAGAGACAATTTTTTCCTTGAACTGCAGCAGCACGAGATCCCAGAACTGGAAAACATCAATCAGGTCACTGCTGGAACTGGGTCCCCGCTACAATGCCAATTTTGTGGCTACCAATGATGTCCATTATATCAATCCTGCTGATTCCGTACTGCAGGATGTCCTGCTTGCGATCCAGACTGGAAAGATCCTCAGCGATCCTGACCGGATGCGGATGACTGATGAGACCTACTATTTACAAACTCCCCAGGAAATGAGAGGAATTTTTTCTGAAGTTCCCGGAGCAATCGAAAACACGCTGCTGATCGCCGAGCGCTGCAATGTCGACCTTGGATTTAAGGAATACCATCTGCCAAATTTTCCAGTACCTGACGGAAAGTCAGCAGATGGTTATCTGCGGACACTCTGTGAAAGCGGGCTCAGAAAACGGTATCAAAGCCGGGCAGACGATCCAAAAATTCGCGAAAGATTGGATTACGAACTGGATATCATCAAATCAATGGGATTTGATACCTATTTCCTGATCGTCTGGGATCTAATCCAATATGCCCAGAAGAACAATATCTGGTATAACGCCCGGGGTTCAGCAGCAGGGTCGATCGTTTCCTACTGTCTAGAGATCACTCCCATTGACCCGCTTGAGCACAATTTGATCTTTGAACGCTTCCTCAATCCGGGACGGATCTCGATGCCGGATATTGACCTCGATTTTCCTGACGATCGCCGAGCCGAAATGATGCACTACTGTGCTGATAAATACGGCCATGACAAAGTCGCCCAGATCATAACATTCGGTACCATGAAAGCCAGGGCTGCTATCCGTGATGTCGGGCGGGTAATGGACATACCCCTCCAGGAAGTAGACCGGGTTGCAAAAGCCATTCCCAACATGCCGCCAATGAGCATCGAGGAAGCTCTGGACAATTCCACTGAGTTTCAACAGCTTTATAACGACGCTCCCTATTTGCAGAATATGATCGATACGGCCAAGGGCGTCGAAGGAACAGTCCGCAATGCCGGGACCCATGCAGCCGGTGTGGTTGTAACTGACCGCCCAGTTGAAGAATACACTCCCCTGCACAGACCCACTGGCAATATCGGTGACAGCCCAATTGACACTGTCACCCAATATGAAATGTCAGTTGTTGATAAATTGGGTCTATTGAAGATTGATTTTCTCGGTCTTTCAACATTGACTATCATGGCGCTGGCCTGTGATTTCATCAAAGATCGCCACGGGGTCAAACTGACGCTGGACAATATTCCCTATGATGATCCGGAGACGTATGAACTGATTGGCCGGGGAGAAACGATCGGACTCTTCCAGGTTGAAAGTTCTGGCATGCGGCGCTATTTAAAAGAAATGAAACCCACCAGGCTGGAGCACATGATCGCCATGGTAGCCCTGTACCGGCCAGGGCCAATGGATTTTATCCCTGATTATATTGACCGCATGCATAACCGGCAGGAAATCAGCTACCGCCATGATGATCTGATACCTATCTACGAAGAAACCTTCGGCATTCCTGTCTACCAGGAACAGATCATGCACAGCGCAGTTGCAATTGCCGGGTATACTCCTTCTGAGTCTGATAGCCTCCGGAAAGCAGTTGCCAAGAAAAAAGCATCTGAGCTGGACAAACATAAAAAGAAATTTATCAAGGGAGCAGTCGAACGCGGCGTAGAGCAAAAAATCGCAGAGGAGATCTTCACGGATTGGGAAAAGTTTGCCCGCTATGGATTCAATAAAGCCCATGCAGCAGATTACGGATTGATTTCTGTTCAGACAGCTTATCTAAAAACCCATTATCCAGTCGAATATATGACCGCCCTGTTAACTGTGTATCAGAGCAATTCGGATAAAGTGACCCTTTACGCGTCTGAATGCAGGCAGATGGACATTGAAGTATTGGCACCAGATGTTAATTACAGCTGCTGGGGTTTCACCATTGAAGAGGGATCCTCAGGAGAAAATTGCATCCGGTTTGGACTAGGCGCGGTTAAAAACGTTGGTGAAGGACCAGTTGAAGAGATTATCCTGGGCAGGGAAGATAAACCATTCCAGGATATTAATGATTTTCTCCGCCGGGTGGATCTTCGCAAAGTCGGCAAACGAGCATTGGAATCCTTGATCCAGGTAGGTGCCCTGGATAAATTTGGCAGCCGTCCTGCCCTGCTGGAATCCATGGACAGGATCCTTTCGATCAGCTCCTCCATATTCCAGGCTGCTGACGCCGGCCAGATTTCTATGTTTGGTGAGGGGACTGGTATTTCGGAAGCGATCAAACTTCCCGAAGCACAAATACCTGTCAACCGGCGGGCTCAGCTGGATTGGGAGCGGGAATTGATCGGTCTTTACGTTTCTGACCACCCACTAAGCACCGTGATGGACAGCCTGGAACAGCATGTGACCCATTTTGCCCAGGACCTAACTGAAGCCAAACACCAGGAAAGGGTCTGTGTTGCCGGCATAGTAACCAAGATCCGCCAGCATCAAACTAAAAACGGCAAAGCCATGGCTTTTGCAACCATAGAAGATATTCAGGGTTTTATCGACCTGGTGATCTTCCCAAGGACTTGGAAGGAATTTGGCGAAATGGTGCGCTTTGATGAGATTATCTATGTCAAAGGCAAAGCAGATGCGAATGGCGGGAATACCAAAGTCCTGGTTGATCAGATTTCAACCAATTTAACCCATGTAGAACCACTTCCAGAGTCATCACCTGGGCTCCCGCCCATTCCTGATCAGGAAGCGACATCTAACCAGCCTGAGATCATTGACAGTCCCCCTGCCAAGGCACATCTGAACTGATCCTGCTTTCAAACCCACAGATGATTTCCCTTTCCCCGCCGAAGATCCCAGGGATTTAAATTCTGTAGATCCGAGTCTATCTGAAAAATCAATACCTGAGGTAATCCCGGCCCAACCGCCCAGGGAAAACCAGCCCGTTCCCTTGCTAAGCGATGAAGAGCTGAGTCCTCCAGCCAGAGAGCCGGATATCATATCTGAAGTTGAGCCTGAATCTGAGCTGGAAATGGTGGGGGCAATTAAGCTCGATGAAGATGCCACTTATTTGATCACAATCATTCTCAAGAACAGGGGTGATACTCTGAGGGACAAGTTGAGATTAAGACAGATCTACGGCACTTTGATCAGTTATCCAGGCCAAGATCGGTTTGCATTCCAGATCTCGGAAAATGATCAAACCCACTTGCTGGAATTCCCGAATGCGACAACCAGGATCAGCAAGAACCTGATCAACCAGTTGAGGGACATGCTCGGCAGGGAAAACGTCCAGGTCGAGAAGTATTTATTCTAATTCCGAAAAACAGATCCTGGCGTTCCCGCTTCAGCTGGCTACTTCCACATCCCGGGGCCGGGCTGAGCCATTAATTTGGCTATCTGACGGAGACCCATCCACCACTGGGACTTCGGCCTTCCAAAATCACGATCTTCCAGGCGGAGATAATTGTCCATTTCTGTAAACTGGATTTTTCCGCCCTCCAACCCTATAAACACCTGCCGGGGATCCTTTTGTTTGATCTCTTCCTGCAGGAAATCGATCGCTCTGACCGCCAGGCGCGTTCCCTGGATCCGGTCAAATGGAGTCGGATTTCCCCCTTGCTGCAGATGTCCCAATATCGCCTGCCTGACATCAAAAAGCTCTTTTCCTTCAACTTCGAACAGCCTGACCATGAAATCTGTCGTGTATACCGGATGGGCCCTCTCATTTCGGATCATCAATCCCAACCGTTTACCCTGGGAAAAACCCGTCACCAGGTGATCCACATCCTCCTGCAAATCATGCAGCGTTATACCTTCTTCATGCAGGTAAACCCGTTCTGCACCTGTCGCCAAACCACTCATTAATGTCAAATATCCACAATATTGACCCATGGTTTCAACCACAAAACAGCGCCGGGATGCCACAGCTGATTGCTTGATCTGGTCAACAGCCAGAACAATGCTGTTTAACGCGGTATCGGCACCAATGCTCAATTCCGATCCGGGCCGATCATTATCGATCGTGGCCGGCAGGCAGATGATCGGTATCCGGAATTTCGGGAATTCTTTCTGGCGGCTGAACATTTCGTAGACCGAATCATAAGCCGCTTCTCCTCCAATTACCAGCAGGGCGTCGATCTTATGCTCATCCAGGGTTCTAGCGATGGCATAAAAATCTCCCTCAGCGGGAACTGTCCGATTCGTGCCCAGCTCCGCTCCGCCTAAACCCGCTAATCCCCGTACATCCATCCAGGTCAGTTCCTTGATATCCCCTTTGATCAAGCCCGGGAATCCATTATAGATACCAAGCATGGTATGCCCTTGATCAGATCCCCAGCGCACCGCGACCCGGACGACAGTATTCATGCCCGGAGAAGGTCCGCCAGAATGCATAACACCTATTCGATAGCTTTCAGCAGGATCCCGGCTGGGTTTGGGCCCGGCCTGAAGCATAGTTTGCAATATTTTATACGTGGAGTTAAAACCAGATCCTCGCAGTTCAAAAACCTTATCATATACGTTCTCAGCAGCAAAACTGGAAATCTGTCCGGTCAGGGTAACAGATTCCATTAACGGAGTGCTTTCAATACGATTGCCCCGCATTCCGATTAGTTGAGGTTCATCCTCTGGAGCAGAGTCCTTGAGCTGCTGGACAGCTTCATACCCGAGGAGCGTTCCCAGGTTGCGGTCAAAGGCTGTCGGAGACCCACCGCGCTGGACATGTCCCAGGATTGTGATCCGGGTATCTTCACCAAGGAGATCTTCGAGGGTCTCCTTGATATCCAGGCTTGTGATCGGCGTGCCATCACGGTCAAGAGCACCTTCAGCAACTACGACAATTGTGTCCCTGCGGCCAGCCTTCCGACCGGCTTTAAGTGCCTGGCACATTTCCTCCTTCCATATTTCCGGCGCAGGAGGCACCTCTGGTATGAACAACCAATCTGCTCCGGCAGCCAGGGCACCCATTAGAGCCAGGTAGCCGCAATTGCGTCCCATTACTTCCACAACAAAACTGCGCTGGTGGCTGGATGCTGTACTTGTGATGGCATCAATTGCCTCTGTAATACGGTGAAGTGCAGTATCAGCGCCGATAGTCATATCAGTGCCGTAGATATCATTATCAATCGAACCTGGCAGGCCGACAATTTTCAAGACCGGATATTTTTCAATGCTGTCACCCGGGATACTTTCAGCTTGGATTAGCTCAGCTATTAACTCCGGCCATTCTGACCTGAAGATCGATGCCCCAGTCAGGCTTCCATCCCCACCGATCACAATCAATCCATCTATGCCGTTGTCAACAAGATTCCTGGCGGCTTTCATTCTGCCTTCACGGGTCCGAAATTCCTCGCTGCGGGCGGTTCCGATCACAGTTCCTCCCCGCTGCAAAATGCCACCAACAGATTCCCAACTCATCTCGCTGATCATCTCGCCCCCCTCTACCATACCCCGGTAGCCTTCCGAGATGCCGTAGATTTCGATCCCCAAGTCCAGGGCTGCCCGGACAGCTGAGCGAAGTGCAGCGTTCATGCCCGGGGCATCTCCTCCACTTGTTAATATGCCTATTTTATTCATATTTTTCATACTCCAATATCAGAGGTATTTGATCAGACCAACGATCAAACATTTATTCTTGATCAAGCAGGGGTATCTTTAATGCCTTGCTTTTTGGCTGCCTCAATAGCAATTTGATAACCGGCATCTGCATGGCGCACAACTCCCATACCCGGGTCTGTGGTCAGAACCCGTTCCAGTCTCAGAGCCGCTTCGGGTGTCCCATCGGCAACGATCACCTGGCCCGCGTGTTGGCTGTAGCCAATACCCACACCACCACCATGGTGAAATGAGACCCAGGTAGCACCTCCGATCGCATTTATCAGAGCGTTGAGTATAGGCCAGTCGCTGACAGCATCAGTTCCGTCCAGCATTCCTTCTGTTTCCCTGTTTGGAGATGCCACTGATCCAGAATCGAGATGGTCCCTTCCAATTACAATCGGTGCTGAGACAATCCCATCCCTGACAAGCTGATTGAACGCCAGCCCTGCCCGGGCGCGTTCACCATAACCCAGCCAGCAGATCCGGGAAGGCAAACCCTGGAAAGGTATTTTCTCCCGGGCCATCTTGATCCAGCGCATCAAGTGCTGGTCCTCTGGGAACAATTCCTGGATGATTTCATCTGTCCTGTAAATATCCTCTGGATCCCCTGAGAGGGCTACCCATCGGAATGGTCCTTTGCCCTCACAAAACAGGGGACGAATATATGCTGGCACAAATCCGGGGAAATCGAACGCGTTTTTTAGTCCCTGGTTAAAAGCCTGCTGGCGGATGTTATTACCATAATCAAAGACTACTGCTCCCATCTGCTGCATATCCAGCATGGCCCTGACGTGATCTACCATCGAATCAAGGGAGCGTTGGCGGTATTGCTCCGGATCGGTTTTCCGCAGATTCCGGGCTTGATCCATGCTGAGCCCTTTTGGAACATAATCCAGGGCATTATGGGCTGAGGTTTGATCGGTGACTACATCTGGTATTTCTCCTCGATTCACCAGTTCGGGAAATACCTCCGCCGCGTTGCCAACCAGGCCAATCGATCTGGCTTTCCCCGATGCTTGGGATTCCCTGACCAACTTCAAAGCCTGATCCAAATCATCGACAACCAGGTCTACATAGCCAATATCCAGCTTGCGCTGGGCGTGAGCTGGATCGACCTCGACGATCAAACCAATCCCCTCATTCATTGTGATCGCCATCGGTTGGGCACCGCTCATCTCTCCCAGACCGCCCGTCAAAACAAATTTCCCTTTCAAAGATGGCCAGCCTTGCTGTTCTGCCAGGGAACCCAGGGTTTCATAGGTTCCCTGAAGTATTCCCTGAGTACCAATGTAGATCCAGGAGCCGGCGGTCATTTGGCCATACATCATTAAACCCCGGGCTTCGAGACTGTCAAAGTGTTCCTGCGTTGCCCAGAACGGGACCAGGTTTGAGTTAGCAATTAATACCCGGGGAGCATCCAGGTGAGTTTTAAAGATGGCAACAGGTTTGCCGGATTGGACCAGGAGAGTTTCGTCAACCTCCAGAGACTTAAGGCTCGAGAGAATGGCATCGAAGGCCTGCCAGTTCCTGGCAGCTTTACCGCTACCACCATAGACGATCAGATTATTTGGATCTCCGGCGACCTCGGGATCAAGATTGTTCTGGATCATCCGGTAGGCAGCTTCGATCTGCCAATTTTTACAGGTCAGGGTCGTGCCGCGCGGAGCGCGTACTTCTCGGGGGCCAGACATAAGGTGCTCCTTGATTTGCAGGTAATTTTTCTCCGGCAATCCTATTATATAATATCAAGACGGAGATTGGTTTTTTTCAAATCCGGACGTTTACAATCCTGTTGGTCTGAGTAATTCTTTAAGGGCAACGATCATTCCAGCCCGGTTTTAATTTCGCCAAAAGACGGCTGGATATGGTAATATTTGGGCGGTGAAGCCACATTATCAACCCTAAAAGGAAAATACTGATATGAAGAATATATGCGTAGTCGGAGTTGGTTATGTCGGCATAATCACAGCAGCTTGTTTCGCAGACCTGGGAAACAAAGTAGTCGCTTTGGATATAGATGAAAAGAAAATCTCCGGGCTGAAAAAAGGGAAAATGCCTATATTTGAATCTGGATTAAAAGAACTGCTGGATCGGAATGTCGAAGCAGACCGGATTCGTTTTACCAGCTCCTACGAGGATGGATTAAAGGATGCAGAATTTGTCTTCATCGCCGTGGGCACACCCTCCGGCGTTGATGGTGAGGCTGACCTGCAGTACGTCGCCTCGGCAGCCCGATCGATCGCAGATAATATAAAAGACGGATTGATCATTATTAATAAATCCACCGTCCCAGTTGGAACCGGTGACTGGGTATCCGATATCATTAATGAAAAAAATCCGCAGGCCGGAAATTTTTCCGTAGTATCCTGTCCTGAATTTCTCAGGGAGGGCTCAGCGATCAGCGACTTCATGAACCCGCACCGGATCGTGATTGGTTCCCTGGATGAAGACGCTGCTGATAAAGTCGCCCAGCTCCATCTACCACTGCGAGCGCCGATCGTGGTCACTGACCTGCGCACTGCTGAAATGATCAAATATGCCTCAAACGCCTTCCTGGCAACAAAAATTTCTTTCATCAATGAGATCGCCAACATATGTGAAGACCTTGGCGCGGATGTACTAGAGGTTGCAAATGGAATGGGATTTGACAACCGGATCGGCCAGGCTTTTCTGAATGCTGGAATCGGATATGGAGGCTCTTGTTTTCCCAAAGATGTCAAAGCCCTGGCTTTCATGGCTGAAGATAGCGGAAGACATCCCAGATTATTGCATTCTGTGATGGAAATAAACACTGATAGAAGGATTACAGCTGTTAATCAAGTCAAATCTATGCTTGGAACAGACAAGTTGGATGGTAAGGTTATCGGTTTGCTGGGATTGTCTTTTAAGCCGAATACGGATGATATGAGAGATGCGCCGGCAGTCACTATCGCAAAATTGCTCCTAGAGAGTGGAGCAGCAGTCAAAGCCTTTGATCCGATAGCGATGAAAGAAGCCGCAAAAATGCTGCCCGATGTCAAGATGGTTGAAAGCCCGTACAAACTTGCCGAGGGCTGTGATCTGATCATGGTCATTACAGAATGGAATGAATTCCGACAGCTTGATCTTCGGCAGATCAAAGAATCGATGAAAACCCCCCTGCTTTTTGACGGCCGAAATATCTATGATCCTGCAAAAATGGCTGAAATCGGATTTAAATACCGCGGTGTAGGTCGGGGATATAACGGGAGCTGAAATCCAAACCTGATCCTACCTGGCAGAGTAGTTTCTGGCTGTCGAGATGAGGTATAGAGCTGATCATGGACGAGCAATCTGGAAGAAGACCAGTAATTGATTATGAAGGTTCCGATTACCAGACATCCTTCTGGAAAGATGGGGGTCGGGAATATGAGGATCGCTGCGAACAAATCGCTTTGAAACGTTTGCTGCCAGATCAGGGAGATCTGCTGCTGGAAATAGGAGCCGGCGCAGGCCGGAACACACCCCGCTACGCAGGATTTCAGCGAATCGTGCTTCTGGATTATTCCCTGACTCAGCTGGAGCAAGCCCAGCAGTCTCTTGGGCGCAATGATAAATATATCTACGTTGCCGGGGATGTCTACCGGCTTCCTTTCGTTGACAATCTATTTTCCGGCGCTACCATGATCCGCACCCTGCACCATATGCAGGATCCCCAGACAGCCTTAAATCAAATCCAGCGGGTGTTGCGGGGGCAAAGTCCCTTCCTGCTGGAATATGCCAATAAACAAAATCTGAAGGCGATCCTCCGTTTTCTAATAGGAAGACAGGAGTGGAATCCTTTCACCCGAGAAGCAGTCGAATTCGAGGAATTAAATTTTGATTTTCACCCCGCGAGCATTCGGACCTGGCTGGGAGAAGCAGGATTTCAATTGGTGCGCCAGCTGACCGTCTCCCATTTCAGGATCAATTTTCTCAAAAAAACCATTCCAACTGGCATTCTGGTATTCTTTGACTCCATCCTGCAGCATACAGGCGGGTTATGGCAGCTTACACCCAGTGTGTTTACCCGGAATCTAACCAGCAAGGATCAAGCTGATCCCGCAAGAGGTTTTTTCCAATGTCCTGCCTGCAGTGGGATAATATCAGATCAAGGCGCTGATGCAGATCACCTTCAATGTCAATCCTGCCAGAAGATTTATCCAATCCGAGATGGAATCTACGATTTTAGGAATTAAATAGGGATTGGATCCCTTAAAGGGATCCAATCCCTGCTGAACTTTTTTTACCAGCTGCGAAGTTGGGCTCCGAGCTCTTTTTCCAGGCGCTTGACAATCTTATTGCGGATCGCCAGGACTTCCTTATCTGTCAAAGTTTTTTCAGCATCCTGATAAACCAGGCTGTAAGCCAGGCTTTTCTTGCCCTCACCCAGCTGATCCCCGCGGTAAAGATCAAACAACCTGACCTCGCGCAGGATTTTCCCCCCTGTTTGCAGGATCAGTTTTTCTACATCCTGGGCCGGAACTTGATCATCGACAACCAATGCCAGGTCTTCCAGAACGGGAGGTGGTAGTGGGATCGGTTCGACGTCATGAAATTGATTGACCTGTTCTAACAAGACCTCCAGATCGAGCACAGCTGCGGCTACCGGTTTCGCGGACAATTTATAATTTTTCTTCACCAGGGGATGGATCTCACCCAGGATTCCCAGAACAATCGCGCCTTTTTCCAATCTGGCAGTTTTTCCAGGATGAAATCCTGGAGAGGTGCCTGGCTGATATGAGAACCCGGTTACATGCAGATCAGCCAGCAGCGCTTCAGTCAATCCCTTCAAATCAAAATAATCCATATCTTCCCGGGATGGGTTTTGCCAGGATGCATGAGTCCTTGAGCCTGAAATACAGATCACTAATTTTTGTTTTTCCAGGACTCCCAACCCATCCTCGGCTGGATAGAACTCTGGCCCAAGCTCGAAGAGAGCAATCCTGTCCCGGTTGCGGTGGTTTTTTTCAACGGTTTCCAGAGCGCTGGCAAGCATGCTCCTGCGCAAAGACTTCTTATCTGAACTGATCGGGTTGGCGATTTCAAGATATGCTTGGGGTTGAGCCTGATCAGCTGGAGGCAGAGCTTTTAATTCCGCTTCCGGGGAAGTCATCCTGTAGGTCACAATTTCCTGCAGACCCAATCCCGCCAACCTGTCGCGGATCTTTTCTTCAAGATCCAGGTTGTGGTTGCCGACCTGATCAGGCAGTCCGTCGGCAAGATTGGTCTCTGGTATCCGGTCATAACCATAGATCCGGGCAATTTCCTCCATCAGATCTGCTTTTCCGATCATACCGACGCCAATATCAAGCCGATGGGGAGGTGTTTTTACAATAAGGTGATCCCCTTTCACCTTGACTTCAAATTCAAGTTTTTCAAGCAGCTGTTTGATCTCATCTGGAGTGAGTGTAATACCCAGCCAACGCTGAATATCTGCTGATGATAGATTTACAATCGGATCAACCGGTGGAAGCGGATACTCATCTACCAATCCCCGGGCTACCGTACCACCTGACCATTTTCGAATCCATTCCAGTCCGCGCGACACCCCTTGGGGAGCAAGTTCTGGATGAACTCCTCTCTCAAACCGATAGGCTGCCTCTGATGGCAGGGCCTGCGAAGAAACTGTTTGACGGACATTGACGTAGTTCCAGGAAGCCCCTTCCAGGAGGACTGTCCTGGTCTCTGGGCCTACCTCCGATTCTGATCCTCCCATTACACCTGCCAGTGACAACGGACCCGCCTGATCGGTAACCAGGATCGTAAATTCATCCAATTTCCGTTCAATTCCATCCAGGGTGACCAGGGTCTCACCTTTTTTCGCGCGCCTGGTGCCAATCACTGGGGCTTTTCCACCTGCCCGTTTCACCAGAACATCATAATCAAACGCATGGAGGGGTTCACCGATCTCCAGCATGGTGTAATTTGTAGCATCTACCAGGGAATCGATCGGCCGCACACCAGCCAGTTTTAATCTCAATTGGACCCAGTAGGGACTGGGCTTTTTCTCTACATTTTCGATTAGACCCAGCACGAATCGGGGATTATCTTTCGGATCCGCAATCTGGATGGATACCTTACCCTTGATCGGTTCACCTTCCATGACCGTCTCGATGGTGGGTTTTTTAAGCTTGAGATCTGTAAGCGCAGCTACTTCGCGGGCTACGCCAAGGATGCTGGCTGCCCGGGCCAGATTGGGAGTGATAGCGATGTCAAGCACTACATCTCCCATATACTCAACCAGAGCTTGACCTGTTGGCGCTTCGACATCAAGCATGATAATTCCTTCATGCTCTTCTGAAATTCCCAGCTCACGTTCAGAACAAGCCATGGAGTAAGATTCTACTCCGCGGATCTTTTTGCGCTTCAGAGTGGTTAAAACAGTCTCACTGCTCGTGTCATAGGCATCAATAATCGTTGCACCCTCGCGGGCATAGGCGACTTTCAACGGCGGATCCAATTCTCCCTTACCCTTGAAGGGGAATAGGTTGGAAGCGCCAGTCAGCACAGTATGCTCCTTGATTCCGTCATTTAAACGGCAAAGAACCAGGCGGTCTGCGTCGGGATGCGGCATAACTTCCCTCACCTCGCCAACTACAATTTCATCTGGATGCCAGGCATTCCCGCTGATCTTGGTTTTCTGACCTTCTTCGCCCGGTAGTGGAAGTCCAACATATCGAATTTCTTCCACCTCAAGCCCGGCCAGGGTGAGCCTGTATGCCAGGTCCTCGATCGGCAGATCAATGTCTACATATTCTTTCAGCCATGATATGGGTACTTTCATCTTGAATTTCCTTTCATAATGATCCTCTTAAAAGCCATTCAGGGGATGACTAAAACTGATCGAGGAATCTCAGGTCATTAGCCCAGAAGTAACGGATATCTTCAATATGGTGCCGCATCATTGCTATACGTTCCGTTCCCATCCCAAAAGCAAAACCTGAATAGATTTCTGGATCGAACCCACCGTTCTCCAGTACCGTCGGGTGAACCATACCACAGCCCAGGATCTCCAGCCAACCAGCGTTCTTGCACACAGAACAGCCTTCACCACCACACAGGAAACAACCAACATCCATTTCAGCACTGGGTTCTGTAAATGGGAAATGGGATGCCCTGAACCGTGTTTTTGCATTCTGACCAAATAATCTGCGGGCAAAGTTGCTTAAAGTTCCTTTTAAATCCTTGAAGGTTATCCCTTTCCCAACCGCCAATCCCTCAACCTGATTGAACTGAATTTCAGAACGGGCATTGATCGGCTCATACCTGTAGCACATCCCGGGGAGAATGATCCTGATCGGAGGAGGATCCTCAGGATATTTTCCTATATGTTCCCGCATAGCATGGATCTGACCGGGCGACGTGTGGGTCCTCAGCATCAACGGATCATCACCACGATCTTGAGAAGTTTTCAAGAAAAAAGTGTCCTGCATATCACGGGCGGGATGATGAGGTGGAAAATTCAGAAGTTGGAAGTTTGTCAAATCCGACTCAACTTCCCGGGATCGGTAAATCTGAAAACCCATATCACCAAAAACTCGGTATATCTCCCGCAAGGTTTGATTGGCCGGATGGATAGTTCCCTTGACAGTGCGGCGTCCGGGCAGAGTAACATCAATCTTTTCCTCTTCCAGCGCCTGGAAAATGAAATGTTGATCTAAAAACTCCCCTTTCTGGCTTAAAGCAGTTTCCAGGGCTTCTTTGACCAGGTTGGCATTTTTCCCAACCTGGGGTTTTTCTGCTTTGGAAAGGGTTCCCAGGCTTTTAAAAACTTCCATGATAGCAGAGCTGCGGCCTAAATATTTTACTTTCCAGGTTTCCAAATCTGGTTTATCAGTAATTTTTTCCAGGGCATCCAGAGCTTCCTGCTGAATCCTTTCTAAACTTTCTCCCATAACTCCTCCTCAGACATACTCTCGGGGTAAAAAAAATTCCCATCCCACAAAGGGACGGGAATTACCCGCGGTACCACCCAATTTAGCCTTATTCGGCTCTCTTGATGCCAACAGCAAATCTGATTATATTTGCGATTGGTTCCCCGGCTAACGAAGGGGGTTCGGCTCAAACTACTCGGATGATCCTTTCCCTTGAGCACTCAGGAGTGAACTTCAGCTGGAAGAACATCTGCTACGGGATCTCAATCACTGTCCCGTATTCCCTGTCAGCATCAACCAGATTACTTTTCTCCGTCCGCGTTTTAAATTATTCCAGACCGACGATGTTCTCTACATTATGGTCAAAAAAACTGTTCTGTCAAGTCCTAAATCTATCTTCACTCCAAATTAGTTGAAAATTTCATCCAGAGGAGGATCCTGGGGATTGTTCTGGTTGAAATCTGAATAGCCAAACACAAACGATGCTAGCCTGGCAACCAATTGGAGGAGTTCCAAGTCAAACTCTGTAAAATGATCTTCGGATAGAGTGTTCACTACTTCCATTACTCCCAAAACCTGGTCATCCAGGACCAAGGGTACAGCCATCAGGCTTTGAGTATGAAATCCAATCGATTGGTCGACTGCAGAAATCCAGCGATCGTCTTTCCTGACATTTTTGACCAGGGCTGGTTTTTGATGGTTACGGACCCACCCGGCTACCCCTGAATTGGCAGGAATTCTGAAATCAGTCAGCTCATCCCTGCGGTCGCCAACAACTGCGATAAAAACCAATTCATCATTCTCTTCATCCAGAAGCAGAATGGAGCCATTCTCAGAATCAACGGCTTCCAGCGCGATTCCGAGGATATTCATAACCATTTTCAGGATCTCGGTCGAGTTTGAAAACGCTTCTTCATCATAGCGAAAGGCGTTCAGGGATTTGATTACTCTCCAGAGGCGGTCATTTTGTCCCTTAAGCTCATAATTAGAGTTCTTAAGGTCAGAGATTTCTTCTTTTAATGATTTGAGCAGCTGAGGTTCAACCATCACTAATATCCTCCGGGAAGGATCCACAAAAAGATCTATTCGTAAAATACTCTTGATAATTATACAGTCAAAAAACGAAAATAGAGATTTTGGGCGGACGTTCGACAGAAACGTTTATAATCTACACATATGAATAATAAAAAACCTTCCAGGAATATCCTGGCTCTTCTGTTCTTGCTACTTGTTATTGTCAATGCTTGCAGCGGTGGTGGGCAGACTGAAACCGGGACAGCAACACCTATTCTTCCTACAAGAACCCCATTTCCACCTTCGCCGACTCCAATACCCACTGCAGCAATCGTAAATGGCGATCTGATCAGTCTGGAAAATTTTCAGGAGGAACTGGCTCGCTACAAGGCAGCCGTAAATCGGGATCTGACCGAGGAAGATCAACTGCTAGTCATAACTGACCTGATCAACCTGACCTTATTGGCACAGGCAGCAAAATCTGATGGCTACCAGATCTCTGACGAGGATCTTGATCTGAGAATCGCCAATCTGGATACCGAAGAAAAACCTCTGGCAGATTGGCTTGCCACCTATGGATTCACTGAGGAAAGCTTCCGGACCCATCTCAGCAGGTCCCTGGAGGCGGCCTGGATGCGGGATCAGATCATTTCGGATGTTGAACTGGAAATTGAACAGGTCCATGCCCAGCAGATGCTGTTCTACAACCTGACCGCAGCAGAAATCACTCAGGAAGAATTGAACGATGGCAAGGATTTTGGCCAACTTGCCAGCATTAATGATCCACAAACCCAGGGGGATCTCGGGTGGTTCCCTGAGGGATACTTGACGATCCGGGAACTGGATCCGATCATTTTCAGCCTCGAAATCGGCGAAACTAGTGCTATTATTGAAACAGAAATAGGTTATCATATCATCAAAGTCCTCGATAAAGAGGAAAACAGGCCCATCGACCCGGCAATTCGACAGATCCTCCAAGAAAAGGCGCTCGATGACTGGCTCGAACGTCGTTGGAAATTGAGTACAATTGAGATTACACTGCCTTCTTATTAGGCTCCCGGGAGAATTTTTATGTCAGATCCGCTGGATGATTTCTTTGATGAACCTGAATTCGTAGAGGAAACCCCTGCTCCTGCTCCCCCGCGGCGTAAAAAGAGGAAACCAGGAAGCTTTCTAAACTTCCTTTCGGGAATATTTGTCTCTGGAACAGTGGTTGTTGCGCTGCTGTTTGCGATCATATTTATTAACCCGCAAAGCAGTCTGAATCCACTGCCGCCGACAACTATCCCTGCTTTGGTACTCACCCACACCCCCAGCCCGACGCCCAAGGCCGTCTTACCCCCAACCTGGACTCCAACCTCATCACCTACTGTCACGGCAACTGAAACTCCAATGCCGACAGATACACCAATCCCAACTCCGGAAAATTCTCCCGTCCCGACCGCCGATCTCGAGAGCGGAACAACTTTCGGCATGCAAAGTGGTTCTCCGACCTACGAGATCAATGTATTCCACCCCGACTCGGGCTGCGATTGGCTGGGCGTTGCTGGTCAAATATTTGATAACGATGGGCTGCCAGTTAGTGGAATTCTGATTGAAGCAGGGGGTACTATCAACGGCCAAGCAGTCACTGGTCTGACCCTATCGGGGATGGCTCCTGATTACGGTGAGGGTGGATATGAACTTACGCTCAGTAACTCACCGGCTTCCTCCAATGGTGAAGTCTGGATCCAGCTGCTGGACCAGGCGAATTTACCCCTCTCAGAGGAAATCTACTTCCAAACTTTTGACAGCTGTGATTCGAATTTGGTGAAGATCAATTTTGAGCAGACATCAGCAGAATAAGATCAGGACCTGCAAATTTAAAAAAAAACCGGGGAGACAACTACCCCGGTTTTTCTGTTCAATCAGAAAATATTCTTTTAGATTGGTTTTTAATCAACACAATTGCTTTATCTATCAATAACCTGTTTTCATCAATTTGGTGCCAGCGGCTGGCACCGGAAGAATGCGGCAGGGGTATGATCTGACGACCTTCAACTTCAAGCTGGGTGCCAATGATATCCATTAACTTTAGATTCTTTGGATAAAAAAGATTGATCGCCAGACGCCCAACAGGAATGATCACCTGCGGATTCACCAGGTTGATCTCTTGATCCAGAAAGACCCGGCAGAATTCCTGCTCAATCTTGCCCGGCACCCTATCACCGTTTCCTGAGGGCTGCCGGCCCGGGTAACACTTTGTAACTGATGACATATACTGGGTAGTTCTGAACCAGTTTTCTTCTAATCCTGCCTGTCCCAGCCACCCGAACAAGCGTGTTCCACTTCCA
Source organism: uncultured Chloroflexia bacterium (assembly GCA_963751575.1). Lineage (GTDB taxonomy): Bacteria > Chloroflexota > Anaerolineae > Anaerolineales > UBA11858 > B10-G9. Next base: position 437,931 of record CAVVUX010000003.1, read on the forward strand.
GCGTTAAATGGACGTTGGGCTTCCTGCTCAGTAATTCCCGGTGCTTGACCGATAGTCATGAAGTCAGCTGACGCACTGCCAGAGAATACTGCTGGCGGATAGATCTCGAATCCCGCATCCAAACACAAGCGGCATTTTTTCATTTTTGCCTGAATTTCTTGGAGTGTTTCTACCACGACATCTATCTCCCGGGGATTAGATTAATATTTTTCGCCGCTCTTTTTACTCCAGGTACTTTGAAGAAATTGAGCATCCTCCTCAAGATTGGGGCTTTCACATAATATTCTGCCCCCAGCGCTTACCTGGATCAGAGCCTGGAATAAAGCATCGATATCAAAATCTGACTCGCTGATAACCAAATGGTTTTGTTCGCCCTTGTCGCTATATTCAATTCCCGAGAGGTGGCAGTGCAGTCTTTTCAGGCTTTTCTTTCCAAGTGCATTCTGATAGGTTTTAAATACTTCAAGCCACTCAGGCAGTGAGTTGACAGTTCCATCACCCGGCCTGGCGTGTAAATGTGCAAAATCCAGGCAGGGCTCAACCCCTTCGATTTTACTCATCTCCAGGGTATCTTCCAATGATCCAAGCATTGCCCCTTTACCCATTGTTTCCGGGCGCAGAATAACTGGATTATCCTCAGCTCTGAGTTCCGAAACACAATCATCCAGGCGTGGAAGAGCAACTTTTAATACCTGGTCAGGAGGTCTGCCAAAATAGGATCCGGGGTGGAAAACGATGTCAGTGGCGCCAGAGATATAACCTGCCCGGGCAGAATCCATCAATCTTTTCCGAGATTTTGGCCATTCTTCAGCATCGGCGTTGAGATTGATGTAATAGGGTGCGTGAACACTCAAAGCAACATCCTGCTCAGCTCCAGCTTCCAGGATGCTCTGGGCCGTGGATTCAGAAACCCGGACTGAGCGCACCCATCCCAGCTCCATGGCTTTTAATCCCAGCTCAGCGAGGTAATAGATTCCCCCAACGCTTCCACCGGGTTTATTGGGTTTGTTTTTTGGAGTCCCAACGGTACCAAAACGAAAAGACTGCTGATCCATCAAATGCCTCCACCAATAATTATTTTATTTAAAAAGATCTTCAACAACAGATACTAATTTCGGTCCAAAGATCAGAATACCAACCAGAATTGATAATAAGGCAGTGATCAAAACTGCTCCCGCGCTGATATCTTTGATGACCTTCCCACCCTGGCTGTGCTCCGGACTGACCATATCAACTAACACTTCCATGGCTGTGTTGAAGATCTCCGCTGTCCAGACGAGTCCGATGACAACGAGCAAAGCAGTCCATTCCAGGCTGGTAAGTCTTAACAAGATTGCCAGAATAAGAACAACCAGACTGATAACTGCATGGATCCTGGCGTTTTGCTGAGAGATCAGGACATGCTTGATTCCATCCAGTGCGATCCGGATGGATCTTATCCGGGATTGCAGGTAATTATTATCTCTCATATATCCTCGATCTGAATAGAAATGCCAAGTCTGACCAGGACATCTTCTTGCCGGGACCACATTTTTTCCTTATTCTCCTCCGTATCGTGGTCATAGCCCAGCAAATGCAAAACTCCATGAATAACCAGCAACTGGAGCTCTTCAACGGCCGTATGGCCTCGATCTTTTGCCTGTTTTTTGGCCTGGGGGAAAGATATGACAACATCCCCCAGGTAGCGGGAACCTGAATCCGGATCAACAAAATCTGCCCCAAAAGATAACACATCAGTTGGCTTGCCAATGCCCCTGAATCGAAGGTTTAGATCTTTCAGCTCGCCATCATTTGTGATTCTGACAGACAGGCTTGGCGAATCTGTAATACCGCTGATCTTCAGGACTTCTGCAGCGGCTGCGCAGAGCACCTGGTCAGATATTAATCCTTGATATGGGTCCTGAATCACTATGGAAATCACTGCAGGTTCAACCCTTACTTTCTTTTTCCAACCAGGGTGTCATCATTTGATGTTAGTTCACTGGGACTGTCGGAGGATTTTTTCTTTGCCGGATAATCTACTCTGGCATGATGGGTACCCTTTAAAGTTGCAGTAAATGAATCGACGATCACTTTAAGGTCTTTCTGAGTGATCTCAGTATTATTAAGTTGACCGGTTTCTACCCTTCGATCCACCATGTCTTTGATCAATGCCCGTAGATCATCATCAGTTTCCGGGTTCTGGGATCGGACATAAGCTTCGCAACCATCAGCTAGCATCACCAAGGCAGTTTCTACTGACTGCGGACGCGGGCCGGGGTAGCGGAATTTTGATTTATCAATTTTGCTCTCATCCCCATCGGCCAGTTCAAGTGCTTTCCCATACTGATATAAGGTCATCAAAGTCCCATGATGTTCAGGTATGAATTCCCTGATCCGGCGGGGAAGGCGATATTTCTTTGCCAATTCCATACCATAAGTAACATGGTCGATTATGATTGCTGCGCTTTCCTCGGGGACCATATCATCATGCGTATTCACCTGGTCTGAGCCCTGGTTTTCAATAAAGAATTGGGGGTTTTTCATCTTGCCAATATCATGGTAGAGAGCGCCAACGCGGGCCAGCATGCTGTTTGCCTGGATCCGCTCCGCTGCCTGATCTGCCAGATTTGATACCTGCAAAGTGTGTTGATAAGTCCCGGGAACCTCCCGGAGCAATCTCTGCAGCAGTGGGTGATCGGGACGTGATAATTCAACAAGCTGCAGTGTAGTGGTCAAGTCCAAGAGAGGGGCCAGGGCATATTCAAGCAGCACTGTAATGCCTACTGAAGCTACTCCATTAAATATTGATGCTCCAAGCAAAGTCACCAATCCTATCACATCAGTTGCAGGATCGATAATACGATAAGCCACCAGGATAACTGCTCCCGAGACCGAAATGATACCGGCTACAGATCCATAGGCAGATAATCGCTGGGGGCGTCTGAGGGACAGCAGGCCCATCATTCCCCCCAGGGCATAATAGATAGTTAGATCAAGAGCATGTGGCATACCATAAGCAGCCAGGATTGCCAGGGGAATTGTTGTAAACAAGGCAGCCCGTCGATCAATTAATGCTGCCACAAGGAGTGGGTAAGCTGCCATCGGGAATAAGTAAGGAATCACAAGATGTCCCGGTGTTACATAACGGGAGATCCCCAAGAAGACCATAAAAAGAATGATAAACAAGGTCAATTTTTTGGTATTTTTCAGTAACCTGGGATATGACAGGAAAAACAAGATTAATAAAACTGCTGATAAAGTTACAACTGCGAGAGTACCAGCCTGATTCTGCCACCCAGAAAACGTGGTTAATAATCCTACTTCCTGGAGAGCTTCTATATCTTCTGCCTGGACGATCTCTCCCCGTCGAATGATTGTCTCTCCGGCAATGATTGATCGGGTCACCGCAGGAACCAGTGCTATCGCTTCATTCCTGGCTGCCAGGGTATCTTCTTCACTGTAGACACTATTCGCGGCTACAAATGCCGAAGCCAACTCAACAACCAACTGCACCTGGTCTTCAGACAATGATAAACTGACCAGCGACGGCAGCTGCTGCCTGGCGTCTTCAAGGTCAACTTCACGGATATTGGAACGCATTAATTGTTCCAGGATCACAACGCTTTCTTGGCGAACAATCTGCCAGCGGATATCACTCAAAGATATAAGCTGGTCAGCCACATCTTGCGATATAAATATCCCATCGATGGCGGCCAGGTCAGTGTATTTTTGATCCAGGGTTGAGAATTGATCCAATCTAACTGATTCAATGAAATCCAGAGCGTCCTTCAGGTTGTTTAATTGCTGGCGGGCAATTGCAGAATCCGGATATGTGTAGATCGGTTCGACAGCATCAGCAGCTTCCTGCTGGAGTTGTTCAGTCAGCACCTGGCTCTGATAGGTTACAGCATAGGGAGACATCACATCCTGGGACGCTACGTTTCCTTCCAAAACCAGAACTGTAGAAAGGGCTCCAGTCAGGGACCAGTTGATTATCCACCAGATCCCGGCCATGCAAACCACAAGGATCACCAACAACAGGATTATCCTTGTCAGAGGGGGAGAAATTGTCTTGTTATCCATATTTAATCCATGATCCGTCAGGTTTTGCTACCTGCAGGAGAGTATTGATCCGTCATCGGCAATTGGATTTGTCCTGGCAGTTTGATTCCAAACTTATCCTGACCCTAATAATTCCCGGACAATCTGGTTGGCCTGTTTTCCATCCGCTTTTCCGCGAATTTTTGGCATTAACACACCCATGATCTTTCCTATTTCATTCATCGTGCTCGCCCCTGATTCAGCTATTGCTTCCTGGACTAATACACGAAGCTCATCATCACTTAGCTGCTGGGGGAGAAATTCTGTCAGAATAGTGATTTCTTCTTCAGCTTTAGCAATCAAATCTGGTCTATTTGCCTGCTGGGCACCTTCAATAGTTTCCTGCCGGGCTTTAACCTCTTTTTGCAGCAGATTCAATACCAGATCATCCTCAATTTCAGCCCTCGCCTCGACTTCAGCATTCTTAATCGATGCCAATGCCATCCGCACCGTAGTCTTGCGCTGGGTATCACCAGCCTTCAAAGCGGCTGTTAGTGATTCGCGTAATTTTTCTTTTATGCTCATAATATTATTATACCCTTTTCAGCCCCTTAGCCCATGGGATGCTTCATGGCACCCCCGCCTAACAAGTGCATGTGAATATGAAAGACTTCCTGGTGAGCATCTGGTCCAGTGTTCACGATCAGGCGGTAACCTGACCGATCAATACCGATCATTTCAGCGGAGTGCTTAGCGCCGGAAAACAATTTACCCAGAACCAATTCATCAGCTGCTGACATATCCCTCACGGATGCTATATGTCGATTTGGAATAATCAGCAAATGGACAGGTGCGGCTGGATTAATGTCCTTAAACACCATGATATCGTCATCCTGGTATACTGTCTCGCTTGCGATCTCTTTGCGAACTATTTTACAAAACAAACAATTTTCCATCTTTCCTCCTCACAGGATTATTACTCAGGCAAGGTCAGATTTTCACTAGATGATCACTCCTCGCACACTCCCGGGTGCTATGCCAGTGACCCTGACCCTGGAAAATGTATTCCAGATATTCTGATTGGTTGATAAATCCACCCTGAGATAGTTACCTGATAATCCTGATGCCTGCCAGGAGCTTTTTGCGTTGGCGTCAACCCGCTCCCAAAGAACTGTCAGTACCTCTCCTATCTGCGAGGTTCGGTATGCTTCTCCGCTCTCAGCCAGGACCTCGCGGATCTGGGCGCTCCTTTCCTTTCTCAGGGCATTATGGACCTGATCAGGATAATCATGGGCAGGTGTTCCCTCTCTGGCTGAATAGGTGAATACGTGACCATCAGCAAAATCCATCTCCCTGATAAAATTCAGACTTTCCTGGAATTCTTGATCTGTCTCTCCAGGAAAACCACACATAATATCAGTAGTGATAGCAAGGCCAGGAACATATTTCCGAATTTGATCGATGAGCTTCGCGTAACCGGTGGGTGTTGTGGCCCTGGACATTCTTCGCATCACCCGGGCTGAGCCAGATTGAAGGGGTATGTGCAGGTGGTTCGCTACCCGTTCATCCTCAAGCATTCTGATCAAACCAGGGTCAATATCCCAGGGTTCCAGGGAGGAGAGGCGCAGCCTTGGTAGATCAGTTTCTTCCAGAATTCGCCTGACCAGGTTGCTCAAAGAGTTGGCAGGGTCGAGGTCCTTGCCCCAGGATCCCAGCTGGACTCCTGTTAAAACCGCATCTTTAACATCCCCGGAAAATGCTGCCGTGATCTCCCGGATGACTTTTTCAGGCATTTCGCTCCGGGATTCTCCTCTCGCTATTGTTGTAATGCAAAATGTACAATGATGACTGCATCCATCCTGGACTTTGATAAACGCCCGTGTCCGCAACCTGGAGCCTGGCACAGAAACCCTTTCAATAGGTTCTTTATCAATATCTTCGAGGTCAATGGATAAGATTTTAGCTACAAGATTGTCTTTCTCTAGATTGGATACGACATCAGTTACACCTGATAAATCCAATGCTTGATCGGGATACATGTTGGACCAGCAGCCAGTAGAAATTATTCTATTTACTCCGGAGCGGGCTATGCGCCGAATGGTTTTTCTTGAATCGGCTGCAGCCGCACCAGTGACTGTGCAGGTATTTACCACTGCCAGGTCAGCTTCAGCAGGATCTGCCACCAGGGAATGTCCTGCCGCGGTGAACTGGCGAGCCATTATCTCAATTTCACTCTGGTTTAATCGACAGCCGATCATATCAAGGTATATATTCATTTTTCTATGGAAGCGATTTTTATTTCCAGGACTGATCAGGGGACACGGACAGACAGATTATCAAACCAGATATCAACTCCAGCCTCATCAAAAGAACCAACTATCAAACCGATATCGCCAGAAGAGAAAGCAGCATCATTAGCCGTTGCCAGCAGATCGCCATTGACTGAGAGACTGATTTCAGTCCCTGTGCAAGTGGCTTGAATATGGTTAGGACCATCCCCTGGGTTGATAGATCTGGAATGATACATCTGAGGAGGATCAAGCAAATGCTGCTCACCATTCTCGACCTTCCCAATACCGTAATATCCATCACTGCTTATAATCAGGAAATAGAAATTTTCAATATCCTGGTAGCGGCAAAGCACACCGTAATCATTGTCATCAGGACCACTGATCTTGCCTGCATCAATATCGATCACAACATCACCGAATACCAGTCCCGGATTAGCCCAATAGTCTGCGTTGGTTGCATTTATCAGGATCCGATATCGATCAGCCTCATAATCTGTCATTCCTTCTGCTGTTCGAACTTGGTCCCAACCACTAGATGTGTCTGAAAATCCGTCTTGAAACAACAAATCTCCCTGGCCAGTAGGATACTCTCCAAAGACTTTTGAAACCTGGGAAAGGCTGCAAGCCATAGATAACAAGACCAGTCCAGCACAAATTGTCAGTAGCAAGTTTTGTTTATTCTTCATAGGTACTCCACTCGAAAAAGCCCAGGGGTTCCAGGGCTGCCAGGTATTTACAAACCTAATATTTTCTTAGTAATCTTTCGGCCTGATCACGGATCGCAGGATTTGTCGCGTAAATCAAGACCTGCTCCAGATAATAAACAGCTAACTCTGCTTCATCTCTAGCAGAGTATAGTATACCAAGATGATAATATGCCGGAGCAAATTCAGGGTCAATTTCTATCGCCCGCGAAAAGAACTGGATTGCGTTCAATTGATCATCAAGATTTAAAAGAACCTGACCCATGCTGTCAAGATTGGCAGGATCCTGATTATTGAGCTGAACAGCAAGCCTGGCAGCGGGCAAACCTACTTCCCGAATCTGGAAAGAATGTAAAACACAGAATTCGGCAACCAAGCGGTAGTACGTGTCATCCAGCGGAGCAATTAGAATCGCTTGCTGGTATTTTTGAAGAGCAGGTTCAAGTTCTCCCAGAGCACCCAACGATCGTCCTTGCTCGATATATAGATCTGGTTTATCTGGCCAGGATTCCTGAGCAATTTGAAAGTACTCCAGGGCTTGTTCATGGGAACCAAGCCTCTGCCAATAGATGCCAATGAATAGATTTGCCAGTGGCGCCAGCTCATCCAAAGCCAATCCTTTCTCAAGGATTTCCCGGGCATCATCGGCAGGGTTAGGAATATGCTGTAAGGCTTCTCCCCAATAAATATAGGCTTCCATATAATCAGGTCTTAATATTGCAGCTTGTTCAAACGAATAGACTGCCAGCTTCCAAAGCTCCCTGGCTGCCAACGCTTGCCCGGCTATAACGTGTTGGTAAGCTTTTTCCTCTGAAAGGGAGCTTCTGATCAAGTCCGCCAGTTCTCCTGCATCCGGGTAATTTTCGCTGGATTGATCAAGATAGATTACTGCTTCAGAGGGAGATACGGCTGCCATCAGGGTGCCAAATTTATAGATGATTTCCGGTTGATTTCCAACATCAAACGCTTCCAGGTAACTCTGCCAGAATGCGGCAGCTGACTTGATATCACCCAGTTCTTCAGATAGGGATGCTAATCGTATCAAGGCGTCAGCATTCAATTCAAGCTCTTGCCAGACTGCCTGAGCCCGATCGTTCTGGCCTGAATAATAATAGGCTTCACCCAATTGAATTCTTCCGTTCTGAGACAGGGAGTTATTCTCTAACGCTAACTCATAGGCGTTGATTGCTTTAGGGTAATCTGCCGCATTAAAAGCTGCATCTGCTGCCTGTTCCCAGATAGATTTCCACCAGGAAACTTCATCAGCCAGATCAAACAATATTTCACTCTGAAGTGCGTAGTTTTCAACTTCAAATGCTGATTGCGCGTTCTGTATTTTTTGGGTTACACTATTAGCAGACGGGCCAAAACTGAGGGCAGAACCCACCAAAAATAAAATGACCAGCCTGAGAGTTATTTTCTGTCCATCATTCATAACTGAGATTATATTGTATTATTACCTGAAATGATACCAGCCCGGCCCAGAGAGGAAAATCAAAGGAGTTACCTTGGATTTTGGATTAACTGAAGAGCATCAAATGGCCCGGCGGATGGTCATGGATTTTGCTGCCAAAGAAGTCCAGCCGACCATTCAACAGCAGGATCGCGATGGAGGAATGGCCCCTTTTATCCTGCCCCGCCTGGCTGAATTGGGGATCTTGGGTTTGTCGATTCCAGTTAAATACGGCGGTCAGGGAATGGATTATATAACCCTGGGATTGGCCTGTGAAGAACTGGAAGCAGTTGATACATCCCTCAGGGTAATCCTATCAGTTCATAATGGTTTGACTTGTTTAACTTTGCTGCAATGGGGGACGGAAGAACAAAAAGAAAATTTCTTAATTCCTCTCTCAAAAGGGGAAAAAATAGGCTGTGGCGCTTTTACCGAACCTGATGCCGGGACAGATTTTGCCAATATACGGTCAACAGCCAAAAAGGATGGCAAAAACTACATCCTTAACGGTGAAAAAATGTGGATCTCCCTGGCCACATCCGCGGATATTGCGGTGGTAACTGTCCGAACAAACCCGTCTACCCCTCAAGCCTATCAAGGTTTATCAACTTTTTTGGTGGACCTCAGATCCCCCGGCATAACCAGGGATGACATCCACGGCAAGCTGGGAGTCCGAGCTGGATCCACGGGCTGGATCAACTTTCAGGATGTTATCGTCCCGGCAGCCAACATGCTGGGAGAGGAAGGTGAAGGATTTAAGGTCACCATGTCTGCTTTCGACAGCGGTCGCTACACTGTAGCTGCTGGCGCGACAGGTCTGATCCGGGCTTCCCTTGAGGCGAGCAAAGCCTATGCAGAAGAACGGAATGCTTTCGGGAAAAAAATTAGCGAGCTGCAGCTGATCCAGGCAAAAATTGCCAGAATGGCCTTGGATTATCAGGCAGCCCGGCTGTTGTATCTAAAAGCTGGCTGGATGAAGAACCAGGGGATCAGAAATACCAGGGAAACATCCGCTGCAAAGTGGTTCGCAACAGATGCTTCCTTTAATGCCGCAGCAGAAGCGGTTCAAATCCACGGGGCTTATGGATTCAGTGATGAATATCCCGTTGAACGGTATTTACGTAATGCCAAAGGCGCGATGATATATGAGGGCAGTAATGAAATTCAATCTTTGATTCAGGCTGATTACGCCCTAAATAAACGACATGACAAAAGAATCCGGAAAGAACTTCCTGCTTATAATCTTGAGCAGTGGTCCTGACTTCGGATCGCGGTCCTAGTTAGAAATTGTTTTCCATTTAGAAGGAGGGTAGAGGTGTGAAAATTATTGTCTGCGTCAAGCAGGTCCCTGACACGGCAGCCACTATGTCAGCTGCTGGAGGAGTCATCAGCTGGGGCGATGCGCCGCTGATCATAAATCCCTGGGATGAATTTGCAGTCGAAGCCGCCCTTAACCTGGCTGCTGACCATGGTGGAGAAGTTATCGCTCTCTGTCTTGGAAAGGAAGGAGAGACTGAAGCTATTAAACATGCCCTGGCAATGGGGGCAGATTCTGCTGTGATGGTTTCAGATCCAGCTTTGAAGGGATTAGATAATGCAGCAGCCTCAAAAGTCCTGGTTGCGGCGATATCCAAAATTGGTGAAGCGGATCTGGTGTTGTTTGGACAGCAATCAGTTGATACCGATACCGGATTGCTTCCAATTCAAACCGCCCGGCTGCTAAATTGGCCATCATTGACCCTGGTTTCAAAATTTGTGATGATCTCACCTGACGAGAAGAAACTTCAAGTTTTACGCTCCATGGAAGAGGCCAGCCAAATTGTTGAGGGCAGTCTGCCGGCAGTGGTCAGTGTGACCAAAGATTACGGTGAACCGCGCTATCCCTCGTTTATGGGGATCCGAAAAGCTTCCAAAGCCGAATATCCTGTCTGGAACCTGGCTGATCTGGGAATCGAAGTTCCGGCATCTTCCGTATGCCTGGCCTGAAGTATTTGAGCCGGTCAAGAAAGAAATAACAACTGAAATCATCGAGGGTGATACAGCGGATGAAAAAGCCAAAACCCTGGTGGAAAAACTCATTGCCGAGAAGGTGCTCTAATGACAAAAAAAATACTTGCCTACATAGATCATTTTCACGGAAAAGCTCAACCATCCTCCTGGGAAGGATTGGGACTTGCTGCCAAGATAGCTGCTGATAAAGGCGGTGAAGCTGCAGCCTTGATACTGGGAGAAGGCGTTCAGGAACTGGAATCCCTGCATTTCAGTATGGAGCAGATCAGGTTTTTTCGGCAGACAACCCGTCCTGAATGATTTCCGCCCTGAAATTCTGGCAGATATTGTCAAATCCGCCGCTGATCAATATCAGCCGGATCTGATCATCTTTCCCACTACATCGCGCGGCAGGATCCTGGCCGGTATGGCGGCAGTCGACCTGGATACCGGCGTGATGGTGGATGTCATGGATCTGGATTGGGCAGAGTGAAACCATCACGGCCACCCGTCCTATCTATGCCGGAAAACTTTTGGCTAAACTCCAATGCAGCTCAACGCCCCAGATCATTACCTTGCGGACACGGGCATTTGATAAACCAGAACCGGATACATCAAAATCTGGCACGGCCACTCAGATTGATGTCAGCATCAATCCTGGATCAGAAATGACTTCCGTGCTTGAAAATCAGGAAAAATCATCTGGGGTGAGCTTAAATGATGCCAGTGTGATTGTTTCTGGTGGACGGGGAGTTGCATTGAATCCAAATCTGGAAACTCCCGGTGATCTGGATCAGGAAGCAGCAGAGATCTGGAAAGCCAAACAAGGATTTGAATTGATCCAGGAATTAGCTGATGTGCTGGGTGCCGCAGTTGGTGCCAGCCGGGCTGCTGTCGATGCAGGATACATCGAATATGACCACCAGGTCGGCCAAACTGGAAAAGTTGTTTCACCAGATCTTTATATCGCCTGCGGCGTGTCAGGTGCCATCCAGCACCTGGCAGGCATGCGCAGCAGTAAAGTGATCGTGGCCATCAATAAGGACAGTGATGCGCCAATCTTCAATTTCGCCAGGTTTGGGCTTGTGGGAGACATGCATGAAATCTTGCCTCCCCTGACCGCTGAATTAAAGTCATATCTGGCTGGCTGATACTTTTTATTAAATACAAGGGACCGGATCCCTTAAAGGGATCCGGTCCCTGTTCGTTAAAATAAAGCTAATTCTAGTGGTTATTTCTTGAGGGCATCATCAAAACGCAGCGATTTGTGCTTCCGACAACACGTTCAGAATCAGCGCCCATGATCATCCTGGATAAAGTACCTCTGCCATTGCAGGTCAGCAAAATCAATCCGTAATCACCCTCTTCAGCAGTTTCGACGATCGTTGTCGCCGGGCGGGATCCTTTCACCAGGATATTCGTTTTCACCCCATCATTTTCCAAAGAACGGGCCACAGCTTCCAGGAAGTCTCTCATCTTGGCCACTGCTTCGACACGCAGGTTTTCGACAACATCAGCGGGTGCACGGTAATTTTCCGTTTCCGGAATTTGGGGAACTGAAAGCAATGTCAATTCACTGCCGTACACCTGGGCAAAAGCTCGGGCATAGGGCAGGATTTTCTCTGAAGTGATCGACCCGTCCAGTGCAACCAGCATTCGCAGGGGCTTTTTTCCCAGATCCTTCGGCTGATCACCCTGGACCAGGTAAACCGGAATGTCCAGGTGCATCATCAATTTGGATGAGACTCCTCCACTCATCCAGTGTTTTTCTCCAGATTTTCCTCGCGTAGTGGTTACAACCAGGTCGATTCCAGCAGATTTCACAAAAGTTTGAGTAACTTCTGCGATCGATCCCCGTCTGACAGCCTTGTCAACTTTGAAACCTTCTGCACTTAGTTGTTCAATCAAACTATCAAGGTAAATCTCCCGGGCAGCCAGATCAGCGTTAAATTGTTCCTGGGGACCGTGAGAATAGGATTTTACCCCGGATAAAAGTGTTATTGATGCGCCATGAGCCTGGCAGATCCTTTTAGCAGCTGGTAGAGCTTGAGCAGCATAAACAGATCCATCCAGAAGTACAGCGATCTTTTTGATTGTTTTATGATCCTTGCGCCAATTACTCTGTTCAATTGGTTCCGGATCCCAGGTGATATCTGCCGTGGTTGATAGATTTCCTCCCGCGGTTACTGCCGCTGGAGCCATCTGTCCAAAACCAAAACCAGCCAGCAGGCTGTGTCTAGACCACCCAGGTAGTCCAGGACTGGATCCGGTTCTCCCAGGTGGCTCCGGGAGAGACTGAATCCGATATAAAGGATCGGAATGAACAGCAGATATGTCCAAGCACCTTCGCAGAATCGTTCTTCAAAGATAATGGCTGTTGCGCCTGTGGTGAGAACTGCGGCAATCACAGTTCCAGGAATCAGAAGCACCTTGCTGAAGGATAATTTTTCTCGGGCCTGACGGATTAAACGTTTGGTGACTGCCCACCCGGTCATACTTAGCAGGATAAAAACACCAGCAGCATAGATTGCCAGATAAGTCTCTTCATTGGTGCCGAACAGCAAAAAGGCCAGACTGACAATACCAACTTCCAACCAAACAGGTTTATCAGCCACGTCATATTCATTTTGCTGGCCCAGGTTGGGTGGAATATAGTTACGTTTCTTCAATCCCAGAGCCAGGTTTTGCAAACCCTGGGCACTGGCTGCTGAAGCAGACATCAGCACTGCAATTCCGACGATTGTCCCCAGGATAGGCAGGGGAGATGGAAGTAAGGCATCCATAGTCTGAGTAAAAACAGATACGTGTTGATTTGTGGGATCTGAGATTGCAAGGATGGCGGGTCCAACTATGAGCATAGTAGCAACTGTTGTACCCATGATAATCAACAGGCTGCTGAACGCTCGCCGGCTGCGCACCTCATCTGATCCTTCATAGGCAGCCACAAGATTGGCAAAGACCTCAATACCAGTCATCACCGCCAGAATGCGAACATACCCCGCAATAGTGAAATGAAAGTACTCTCCCTGGAAGGCTTGCAAATTGAAGTCCGGCAGCTGTAAGCCCCGCTGCCATAATGTTGCGCCAATCATAACCCACAATAAAACCAGAACACCGGCTGTAGCGGGACCAAAGGTCCGGGCTGCAACCTTTGGGCCTCTATTCACCAACCAACCTGTAAGTACGCTCAGGGCAATGGCCACTATTGTTCGATATTGAATTCCAATTAATGTTTCATTCAGGAAGGGGAGCCTATCAGCGATAAAGGTAACCATAGCTGCCATGCTGACAAGGAAAGTCAGGGTGTATTCCACAAATGTGATTGCAGCATTGATTTTGACAGCCCAGCTGCCGAATTCTTCCTCACTTAATCCGCTGCCGCCGCTTCCATCGGTTACCCATCTCATCACCAATCGATACATGGCAGAGACCACCATGATAGTGATAATCACCAGCCAAAGAGAGGCGCCAAATGTGATTTTGGCAACTCCTGCAACTACGATCAGCTTTAAGAACGGTCCAAAAACATATAAAGGAGACGTTGCGGGATCACCACCACCCGCCAGGGCTCCTTCAAATGCGTTATTTAATTTATTTGATATTTTGACAGCCATATTCTTCTTTCCTGCTCTCCCGTGGTGAATGACCGGGAAATGCCTATTGGATCAGACCATGATACAAATAGGGGAAGCAGTCGCAGATCTCAGCAACCACCTCCACCTTGAATTCCTCAAAAAAAATAGCAAGGAAATCCCTGCTATTCATTCGTCTGACCTTGTTTTACAATTATACCGTATTTTAAACTGCACTCCAAGCCCAGGGAAGGATTGAAAATGATACCGATTAAAGAGCTCTTCTTATTAGATCGGGAGGTAATCTTCCTAAATCACGGTTCTTTTGGAGCTACTCCCAGACCTGTCTTCACTGATTATCAGCATTGGCAGCTCTTACTGGAAAAGCAGCCAGTCCAATTCCTCGCTCGGGATATCTTTAAGTATCTCCAGGGTTCACGTCAAAGACTGGCTGAGTACCTCGGCGCAAACCCTTCTGACCTGGTTTTTGTTCCAAATGCAACATTCGCTGTGAATATTATCGCTCGCTCCCTTAAGTTAGCTCCGGGGGATGAGGTGATCATCAGCAATCATGAATATGGGGCATGCGAAAATGTATGGTTGTTCTTATCACAAAAAAGAAGTTTTAATGTGGTCCGAGCTGCTATCCCCCTGCCTCTTCCCTCTGAAACTGAGATCATCGGGGAAATTTGGAGCAAAATCACTGACCGAACCAGATTGATCTTTTTAAGTCAGATCACATCGCCAACCGCAGTCCAGCTGCCAGTCAAAAAAATCTGCCAGAAAGCCAGGCAGGATGGGATCCAGGTCTTTGTTGACGGAGCTCATGCGCCTGGCCAACTGGAACTTGATCTAATGGATATTGGGGCTGATTATTACACCGGGAACTGTCATAAATGGCTGTTGGCTCCCAAGGGTGCGGGTTTTCTTCATGTCCATCCAGAGAGGCAACCACTTATCGAGCCTTTGGTTGTCAGCTGGGGATGGGGAAAAAATTCCCCCTACAAGAGTGAGTCCAAATTCATCCAGGAGCAGGAGTGGTGGGGAACGATGGATCCCGCAGCCTATCTAAGTGTTCCAGCGGCACTGGATTTTCTGGAGGACCATAATTGGAGTGATGTCAGGGAAAAATGCCGGGGTTTGTTGAAAACAATCTTGAGGGAGATAGAAATCCTGACTGGCTTCCCTTCGATCTCCGGTGAAGATCAAGCAGCCTATCTGCAGCTGGGTGCGGCAGAACTGCCTGGGAGCTGCCAGCCTGAAAAACTTCAGAGCTGGTTGTACAGCAATTATCAGATTGAGATCCCTGTGATTTCCTGGGAAGGGCGCTGGTTGATCAGGCCTTCCGTGCAGGGATATAACACACCGGAAGATCTGGACCAATTACTAGCTGCATTAAAAAAATATCTGAACTAGGGTTTTGGCAGTTCATATAATTCCAGCAGGACCCCACCGCTGCTCTTGGGATGAATAAAAGCCAGCTTACGTCCATCATCCATCTTGATCGGTTCCTGGTCGATCAAACGAACGCCTTTTTCACTTAGCTCACTGAGTTTAGCAGCGATATCATCAACTTCGATGCAAATATGGTGTAATCCGGGCCCGCGTTTTTCCAGGAATTTTGCCAGTCCTGAGCTGTCAGATGTTGGTTGGACCAGCTCGATCTCGCTTTCACCCACTGGCAAAAAAGCAATTTTCACTTCCATACTCGAGACGGTTTCGACGTGATCGAGGCCCAATCCCAGCTGTTCCTGCCAGAAAACAAGGGCCTGATCCAGGTCAGGAACCAGCACAGCCACATGGTTAAGACGGATAAGATTGCTCATAAAGGATATTATATTATAGAGTGGTTGTGATAAGTGAGAGACCTCGGAGGTCATTCTGACCTCCGAGGTCTCTAGTTTTGACTAAAACTGCGATAGAATAAATTGAAAATAAGCATACGACAGGATTTGAAGATGAAAGAGAAAATTCAAGATGTCTACCAGGCAGTAATCAAAGGAGCCATGGCCGAAACCAGCCTGCTCGTACAAGCGGCGTTAGATTCAGGTGCAGATGCGGATTCAATCCTCAAAGAAGGATTAATTGCGCCTATGGGAGAAATTGGCAGATTATTCGAGGCCGGGGAAGTTTATGTTCCGGAAATGTTGATCTCTGCCAAATCGATGAAATTTGGACTGGAGCTTTTACGCCCACACCTGGTGGCGGCCGATGTTCAGCCCCTCGGCCGAATTGTGATATGTACTGTCCAGGGTGATCTGCATGATATTGGCAAGAACCTGGTAGGCATGATGATGGAAGGCGCTGGATTTGAGGTCATTGATCTGGGTGTTGATGTAAAACCGGAAGAACTGATCGCGGCAGTGAAAGAACATCAACCTGGCATTGTGGCGCTGTCAGCCTTATTGACCACAACCATGGGCAACATGAAAACATCCCTAGAAATGATGAAGGATGCAGGAGTTAGGAATGATCTAAAAGTGATGATCGGTGGTGCGCCGGTGACTCAGGAATATGCAGACAAAATCGGTGCTGACGGATATAGCCCAGACGCCAGCAAGGCAGCGAACAAAGCGAAAAAATTGATCACGAAGTGAGACCGACCTCCGAGGTTGTCATCGCATACTAGCTGATCCAACCTCCACCAAAATTGATCACGAAGTCGCCGTTATCTTCAAACTCAATCAGGTACCAATTGCCATCACCCGCCAACGGACCTGCCTGATAGCCAAATTCGATAACGATTGATTTTATCTTCCTCGTCCCTGGTTTTAACGTTATACCCAAAAACTCCTCCAGTATAAAAAATCTCATCCAGGGTAAGACCTTCATCAATGCTTTCGATGACAAATTTCATGGCCAGAGTATCCTGGTAATCTTTCATCACTCTGAAAAATTCCAAAAAGAATTCGTCGCCAAGTTTTTTTCTTGCCCTGTAGATCCTCTTTTCGCGCGTGCTGAGATCAAAGTAATTGGGTTTTTTCATCATTAGTTTTTTCTAAATATAGAGCTTGATTTTCTATCAAGATCTCAAAATAATCCGGAAGGCCGATATTCGCCCCAGACCTCCCTGAGCACTCCCGTTATCTCCCCCAGGGTCAGCTCCGCTTCTACACAATCAATAAAACATGGCATCAGATTTTCAGTGCCGGCGGCAGCAGCTTTCAGCATCAGTATTAATTCAGCAACCTTCTTATGATCTCTTTTTTCCCTCAGATTTGCCAAAGATTCAGATTGGGCTTGCTCCAAGATCGGATCAACAGATAATAATTCCAGAGTTAGGTCTTCCTCCATTTGGTAGATGTTAACTCCGACCTGGTTGGCATCCCCTTTTTCCAGATCGATCTGGTATGCAAAGGCAGCATCTTGAATTTCTCCCTGGATATATCCATTTTCGATACCAGCCAGGGCCCCACCCTGGCGATCGATCTCATCCAGGTAGGCCTTGGCCCGGGATTCGATCTGATCGGTGAGTTCTTCTATCAGGTATGATCCACCCAGAGGATCTATGGTATTGGCTATGCCTGATTCCTCAGCCAGAATTTGTTGAGTGCGCAGAGCAATCTGGACAGCCTCCTGTGTTGGCAGACTCAGCGCTTCGTCCATGCTGTTGGTATGGAGGGATTGAGTACCTCCCAGGACTGCTGCCAGGGCCTGGAGAGCGACCCGGACCACGTTATTATGTGGCTGCTGGGCGGTCAAAGTGGAACCCGCAGTCTGGGTGTGGAAGCGAAGTTTAAGGGCATCCGGATCAGATGCCCCGAACCTTTCCCCCATGATTCTGAACCACAATCTCCGGGCTGCCCGGTATTTGGCAATCTCCTCCAAGAAGTCGTTATGGGCATTAAAGAAAAAGGACAGCCGCTTTCCAAAGCTGTTCACATCCAAACCCGCCTTAACAGCCGCGTCAACATAAGCGATGCCATTTGCCAAAGTAAAAGCAACTTCCTGGACAGCGGTGGACCCTGCCTCCCTGATATGGTAGCCGGAAATACTGATCGTATTCCAGCGCGGCACCTCAGTTTGGCAATATTGGAACAGATCAGTGATCAATCGCATGGATGGTTGAGGTGGAAAGATATATGTCCCCCGGGCTATATATTCCTTTAAAATATCATTTTGGACTGTACCACGGAGGGATTTGGGATCGATTCCCTGTTTTTTCGCAACGGCAATATACATGGCCAACAAAATAGCTGCCGGGGAATTGATTGTCATGCTGGTAGATACTTTATCGAGCGGGATTCCCATAAACAGCGTTTCCATATCCCGCAGCGAAGAAATCGGTACGCCGACTTTGCCAACTTCGCCTGCTGCCAGTGGGTGATCAGAATCGTAACCGATCTGGGTCGGCAGATCAAAAGCTACTGACAGGCCGGTTTGGCCCTGCTCCAGTAAATAGCGGTAGCGTTGATTGGATTGCTCAGCACTGGCATAGCCCGCATACTGCCGCATGGTCCAGAGCCTGCCCCTGTACATGGTGGGATAAACACCCCTGGTGTAGGGAGGTTCTCCAGGAAAACCCAAATTCCTATCATAATCCAAGGGAATTTCCGGCAGGGCTATTCGAGGTACAGGAATGCCCGAACCTGTCTGGAAGTGATTTTTACGCTCGGGAAATGTTTCCTGGGAAGATTTTAGGATCTCCTCTTCCCATTTTTTCTTCCGATCCTGGTTGGTCATTGTGCCTTCCTGCGTTTTCTTGAGTATACCCTCTTTGGGAGGGATCCGGTCCCTTTAAGGGACCGGATCCCTCCCTTTCAACATTATTATATAGTTCTTATTTCTAACAGTGCGGTAGAGTTTATAATAACTTCTGAATTCAAAATTACCAAGGACTTAATTATGGAACTCAAGACCAAGCAAGTAAAACTGGAATGGCTCCGATCCCGCATGTTTGTAGGCACCGATCACATGGGAAAATCGATTGCGATCGGCTATTTGCGGGAAGATGATCCTGAGGGACACGCTGTCAATCCAGCTGATTTAATGCTGCTTTCAGCTGCTTCCTGTTCTGCCTATGATGTTGTCCAAATCCTCGAAAAAGGCAAACAGCCTCTTGAGAATTTAAGAGTTGACGTCAGCGCTGAACAGAGTCAGGAACCCCCCTATCCATACGTTTCCCTGCACTTTAACTATATTATTAAGGGGGATATAGCGCCTGACAAGGTCGAGCGGGCGATCCAGCTCTCAGAGGAAAAGTATTGTTCGGTATTGGCGACTCTCAAACCTGGATTGACCTTCACGAGTGAATACACAATTGGAAACTGATCCTTTTCCAGCAGGTTTACACCCCCTGGCTGTGGAGGGCATTGAATTATTTAACAGGGGAAAATATTATCAAGCTCACGATCCACTAGAGGAAGCCTGGATGAAAACCCAGTCCCCTGAACGGGACTTGTATCAGGGCCTGCTTCAGATCGGGCTGGCTTACTACCAGATCTCGCGCGGAAACTACCGGGGTACATTAAAAATGTTTAAACGGGGGCAGCAAAACTTAGAAAATCTTGGAGACTCTCTTCTGGGAATTAATATCAGCCAGTTGATTGAAGATTCCCGGGCAATTGAAAGTATCATCCGTAATCTTGGTGATTCCCAAATGGATCAATTTAACCCCGGGATATTAAAACCCGTCCCTTTCCTAGACTAGGGTTCGACGGGGACAATTTGGATCTTGATTGAAAAAAGTCTCAGGAAAATAAGTTGTAGCGGAAAATGCAGTACACTGTCCTGACTCCATCCCGCCAGGAGATCTTTTTGCCTTCTTCGAAGGTTCTGCCGTAGTAGGAGATTCCAACTTCGTAAATTCTCGCGCCAAGCTTTGATATTTTTGCGGTTATTTCAGGTTCGATCCCAAATCCTCGTTCGCGGATAGTAATTTGATCGATGACATCCCTCTTGATCATTTTGTAGCATGTTTCCATATCGGTCAAATTCAGGTTTGTAAACATATTGGACATAAACGTCAATAATTTATTACCAATGGAATGCCAAAAGAATAAGATCCGATGAGGAGAACCTCCCATAAACCGGGAGCCATAGACCACATCTGCATGACCGCTGAGTATCGGCGCTAAAAGTTTGTGATATTCCTCGGGTTCGTATTCAAGATCAGCATCCTGGATGATCATCACATCACCACTAATCTGCTGGATCCCGCTGTTAATGGCAGCTCCTTTGCCCAGATTCCTTTCGTGAAAAAGAACTTTTAAATGTCCAATTGTTAGTTCAGGATGGTTATTATCCGCCGGAATTAATCCTCCATTCACTTCAAGTTCCTTCAGGAATTCCCGGGTTCCATCCGTCGAGAAATCATCTACAACAATAATCTCTTTATCAATATTGACATAGTGAACTTTCCGGAGAATCTCCCGAATCGTATTAAGTTCATTATAGGCAGGTATTAAAACTGACAATTTCATATCGATCCGCCAACTACATTAAATAGGATTGATTAATTATATCTCAAGGAGATTGCTCACGAGTGATATTGACAGGTTAATTTCTAGGATTCAAGGATTGTTACGCAGGGATTTCCAAGTTTGAACCGGCCAGCGCGTACACTCTCCATCATAGGTCAAGCGCAGAAAAGGCCAGTATGTCCCAATCCTGGATATCGGAACGTATCCCACCATTAAAGGGCTCCACCCCTGAGCGATGACTCCCAGGGGAGCAGAAAGAAATCCAGGGTCTGAATTTGGATTGATGCTGATTTTGTGCTCAGGAACTCAGATCCTGGTAATAGTTTTTCTCACCTGCCCTGATCGGTACTTTTAGCCGATTTTCTTGGGGAGGGATCGGGCAGCTGAAAAATGGAGAATAGGCACACCAGGGATTATAGGCCAAATTAAAATCGACCCGGTATAGATTATGATCCAGCTGCTCGATCTCCAAATACCTTCCTGCTCCGTAGGTTTCCTTCCCGCTGGTAGCATCAACAAATGGCACAAACAAACCGCCAGCGAGCGATGAATAAACTGTCAGTTCTGCCAATTCTCCGTCCACCTCAAATTGGAATTTGCCAAGCTTTACATATTGCTGCAAATCTCCGGTGCTGGTCTGCATTTCAACCTGGACCTGTTCGTTTTCAAGTTCAATGACTGTATCAAATCTCAGGTGCGGGTTATCTGGATAATAATTTAATCCCTGGAATTTTTCTTTCTCTTCCGCAGCCAGAGGGGAATGGTGATCACTCTTAAAAAATGTGTCTTTCTGCTGGCGGAATTCTGATAGATTTGTCATTCTTGCCTCGCAAATGTGATTTCCTCCCTCTGATAGATTGACTTTACGATATCTTACTGAAAACGATTTTGCCAGACAAACGAATTTGCACAGCCGGCAAACCAGAGATCGTCGATTTAATACCTTAACAGAAAAGAAGAAGATCCCAGGGCTAAAGAGTATATTAGAATAGAGTGATATGAATCTCATCAAGAATGTGTTCCGCCGATTTTTAGAGCCGTTCCGATCATTAAATGGCTTTAATACTGGGCTGCTGCTGGTTTTCATCTTGATCAATGGGATAGTATTGGTCAATGCCAGTCTGCATGATCCCCGGATTGGTTATGACTCCACAGAACATCTGCGATATATCAAAGCTTTGTCCGAATGGCGGCTCGTGCGCCCGGGTGACTCGTTCGAGTTTTTCTCACCACCTCTGCCTTACTTGCTTCCAGCCCTGCTTGTTTCGATAACTGGCATGAAATTGTTCTGGGCCGCTAAGATGGCTCAATTGTTTAACTTCTTATTGTCTGTTGGTACAACATGGTACTTGATTAAGATCTGCCAATTGATCAATCCAAGACCTATATTTAAAATCGGAACACTGGTGTTTTTAGGCATCCTTCCAGTGTATTACAAGACATTTGCCTTTGTCCGGGGTGAACCATTTGTGGTCTTTTTTGCTCTGGTCATGGTTTACTACTTTCTGAAGATTTCTGTTAAAGAACAATTTAATCTGGCAAATGGTGCAGTTTTGGGGACCATGATGGGATTAAGCGCCCTTTCACGGCAGTGGGGATTTTTCCTTTTCCCATCAATATTCCTCTTTTTAATATTCAAATGGCTTATACAGCCAAAATTGCGAAAACCGATCTTTTCTATTTTATTACTCTGCTCCGGGCTGATCATCCTCATTACTGGCTGGTTTTACCTATCCCTTTATCAGAGATACGGCTCGATAACTGCATTTAACAGGGATTCCAGGCCGCAATTCTCATTTGATAACCAACCGAGGAGTTTCTACCGGGGAATGAGCCAGGAGATCTTATTTGATAATCCAATCAGACCAGCTTTTCCGAATCAATTTGTGCCAATGTTCTATTCGGAAATATGGGGAGATTACTGGGGTTACTTTTCGATCTACGGTCTTGATACCAGGATACCAAAATTCTTGAATGCGTACGAGGTGAACAAAGCGCTTGTGGCAGGCATCCAACCTGGCTGGCTTAAAACAAACATTGATACATTTGGCGCGTATCTTGGCCGCGTCAACCTGGTTTCGATCTTTCCATCCTTGTTGATGGGCTTGGCAGTTGCCCACGCCCTGGTAGTAATCTTTCTACCCCGAAACAAGAGTCCGATATCTCGTGCTCAAAAAGAGCTTTTTTCCTTTCTCCTGCTCACAATCCTGATCGTCTGTACAGGGTATGCCTGGTTCCTGATCATGTATCCCAGTCTTAAAACCGGGGACACCATCAAGGCAGCCTATTTACTTCATGTATTCCCTCTTATCGCACTTATGGTAGGCGGATTGATCGATTTGATCGATCAGAAATTCAACAATCTTTCCAGGGGGATCCTTGGAGTTCTGGGCCTGGTCTACATCCATAATTTCCTCACGATTATCACCCATTATCCCCTGTATCTATTGCATTAAAGCGGGCAGTCGATGCTGATCCCGGGGAAATACACAGCAGGTCCATTTTTCTTGACATTTCCCCTCTGAAAAGATACAATCTTCCCACTTCGGCCCGCTAGCTCAATTGGCAGAGCAACTGACTCTTAATCAGTAGGTTCGAGGTTCGATTCCCTGGCGGGTCACTGAAAAAAACCATAGTGCTCCTATTTCTTTCAACCCGTCAGCAAGACGGGTTATTCTTTTAGGAAAAATTGGCAACAAAATTACTTAATTATCAAGTCTGGGAACTTATCAATCGTTCAAACCGTCTAAGTGCAGAGACGAGATCAAACAACATTAAAGATCAGTTTGGAATCGAGGGATTGACCATTTTCCTCGATCAGGAGGGTTATTGAAGACCAATTGGATATTGATCACTAGCATCACACTACTGCTGGTCATCCTGACTGGGGCCTGTGGAAAAGGGCAGCCAACCGGAGAAACCACAATTATGGCAGAACCTGGATTAACTGTGTCTGCTACTCCAGCACCAGAAGTAGCTCAGCCAACAGCTGAATCTGAAGAGTCAGTTCCCGAGATCACTGCCCGGCGATATACATTCGATCAGCTGGGAATATCACTCGAGATACCTGCAGAGCTGGGAGTAACGATAGATCTCCATGTTGATTATGAAGATGCCAGCAAACTGGACGCCTACCTATTCTACATCCAATATTCCAACTCACCAGGAGGAGCAGGCTCTGGCAATTTTCAAATGTATGGTTTCCTGCAATTTGTAGGGATTCCTCCCATATCCTGGGAGGAGTTTTCCAGCAATACAATAAATTCAAGCATGAACGCCTATGCCAATGAAATCAATATCAATGGTGTCAGGGGCTATGATACACAGCTTTCCGGGGAAAGGAACCGCTTCGTCTACCTCTTTTATTTAGATGGACATATCCTTTCCATTGCAGTATCTGATCCAACCGAGGAAAACAAAGCCTTAGCTGACCAGATTCTGAGCACGCTGGAATTCAATCCGGAAAAACTTACTGATGCTAGCCAGGTCCAGCTAATTCAAGAACCTAGCGGATACTACCGGATTTACATCCCCGCTGATTGGAAATTCTCCTTTAACAATACAGCAGGTGCTAAATTATCAGATCTTGAAGCATCATCTCCAGATGCAAAGCTCTTGGCCGGGGAAACTGATGGATCTAATTCAATGCTTTCTTATCAGTCGGGTGTGTTCCTGAATTTGAGTGTGCTGGATGATGATTCTGCCTTGGCTGAACCTGCCCCGGCAGCGATCCATTCTGCTACCACTATCATGCTGGCTGGCATAGAGGGGACCAGTTATGTGTTTGCTGAACCCAGCATTGGAGCAGGGGAAATCAGGGAAGTCCGCTTCTACACCGAGGGAAAAAGCTTCCTCCTCAGGTTTGGATATGCACCGGATGTTGATCAGGTCATGCTCGATTGGATCATCAGAAGCTTTGAGATCGCGTCCTGACCAAAGAATATCAAACCTGGGGATCAGACCTTGATTCAAAAAACCGCTCGTAGGAGCGGTTTTTCTTTCAGCACGGCTCAGCTGTGAATTCAATCAATCCTCCCGCAGAAAAAACAACCCACCAGCAGCAGGCTATTTAGGCGATTGAAAGAATATTTTTACTTCCGTCTCCTCCGGAACTTATAAATCTGGCTTGTTGCGGCGGGCGATCTCCCGGCGAACTTCCGGCGCTACCACTGTTCCGAACAGCTCAACCGCCCGCAGCATTTTCTTGTGCTCGATTGCGTTGTTCCCCATGTAAATCAAAAAACGCTGATGATTAAAGATCTCATGCTGATAAAGGATCTTTTCGATGATCTCCTCCGGAGAACCCACAAAATCAGACCCCTCAAGCAAACGCTGGGTTTCCAACTGCTCCCGGGATGTTGGTCCCCAGCCACGTTCCTGGCCGATCTTATTCATCATCAGGGTAGCATGCGGATAAAATTCGTCCACAGCGGTCTGAGAATCATCAGCAATATAGCCATGTGAATTAACACTAAGAGGAATCCTGGATGGATCAAAACCATATTCGAGTGATGTCTTGCGGTAAAGATCAAAAAATGGCGCGAACCTTTTTGGCATTCCCCCGATGATCGCAAAAGCCATCGGCAAGCCCAGGGATGCTGCCCTTTTTGATGATTCTGGCGAACCTCCCACAGCCACCCAGAGGGGAATGCTCTCCTGGATAGGGCGCGGATAAATGGTCCGGTCGATCAGTGGTGAACGGAAATTTCCTGTCCAATTGATAATCTCATTATCGGTTAATTGAGTTAAAAGTCTCAGCTTTTCTTCGAAAAGATCCCCGTAATCGTTGAGGTCATAGCCAAATAAAGAAAAAGACTCGATAAATGAACCTCTGCCAGCCATGATTTCCGCCCTGCCGCCTGAGATCAGATCCAGGGTCGAAAAACTTTGGAATACCCGAACCGGATCATCTGAACTAAGCACGGTTACTGCTGTTGATAGACGGATGTTTTTTGTTCTGGCAGCTGCGGCAGCCAGGATCACCACCGGAGCTGATGCCAGATACTCCTGGCGGTGATGTTCACCAATGGCAATCAGATCGAGACCGGTTTGATCGGCAAGTTCAATGACTTCCAGCTGATTTGCCATCACTTCCCCAGGTGGTTTTGTCGCCCCGGAAATGTTGTTTGTGCCATCATCGATGAATGTGTAAAGCCCAAGCTCAAATGGACGGTCGGTGTTTTTCAGAGATGCTGTCATTTTAATCCTCACCAATAATTTCCCATCCTGTAAAAATAAAGAGATGATTTCTCATCTGATGGGAGGTCTGTTCAAATACTCAATTTACCTAGTGTAGCCCCACAAAGCTGATCAGGACTGACAATTCCGTGGTTCTAATGAATTGTTAAAAGTGAAAAGCAGCTCATGATCAACCATGAAATGCATTCTGACTGGATCAATTGATTAATCCTGCTTTGGCTGGTGCATATTCAATCCTAATGATTCCAGATCCCCCTGTCCCAGGCTAATTCCACACTAAATTTGCTGGAGTGATTTATAATAGTAGTCTCACAAAGAGTACAGGTGATCTATGAATGTATCAAAAGCAATCCTCATTGTCATAGTCGTCATGTTGTTGATCCTGATCTTTTTTGCGCTGACAGGGATTGACGTCCGCAAACCTGAACAGGCTGCTGTCAAGCTGATTGATAAACTGGGTCAATTGAATCGGGCATTAAACAGGATGGTTAGCAACTTTATCTATAATATCCGGAGCAGCTTCCAGGAACGTTTTTCACGCTAATTCATCATATCCAAACAAATGGCTTGTTACTAACGCTGCATTTTTTCAGCGCCAGTATCCAAGAATAAGAACAATTCCTCCGGGCAGCAGTTCTGCTGTTGGAGCTGCGGATGAAGATATATTCAATGGCATTCAGGAAGTTCATCAACTAGCTACTATGAAGTCATAAACCCAGCAGGTCTGCTTCCTGCTGCATTGCATTCAAAACAAGTCCTGTAAAATCCTCCAGGCTGATATTCAGATTCTTTTCGCAGGACATGATCTTTGCCCGGTCAACGCTGGCAGCGAAGGACTTAGAGCCGAATTTCTTCAAGACCGACTCAACACTTACACCAGCTAGTTTTCCAGGGTTTACCAGGGACACAGCAACAATTAATCCCGTTAGATCATCGCAGCTGAGCAAAGCAAACTCCATCCTGGTTTGGGGTGTCTTCCCGGTATATTCAGATGCATGGGACTGAATAGCGCGGATGATCTCAGGGTCAACATCTTCGTCGGCCAGTATTTCAGCCAAAAGGATCGTATGCCGACCCATATCATCCTTGGTTTGTTCATAGTCTGCATCATGCAATAATCCTACAATTTCCCAGGTCGCTGGATCACCACCGAACTCTTCAGCCAAACCTTTCATCGCAGCAGCGACGCCGTAATGATGTTTCCGGAGATTGGAATTCTTGATATTTTTATGAAGTATTCTTAAGGCATCATCTTTTGATAACATGGATTTCCTCGCTAGATCTTAGAAAAAAGTATATCAAACTTCCCCGGCAATAAACACTCATCCATAATCTAACAATCCCCTCCAAACAGGACCAGGAACAAATAGTATGATTTAATATGACTTAAACACGAATCATATTTGACCGGGATCTTTCCATGACCGATAATCCAGCCTTGAAAGACATGTTTAACCAGGATAGTGTTGGAGCATTAGCTGATGCTCTTGCTTCAGAGTATCCGTCCTTCCCTCAAACAGTATTTATCAAGAAGGTGTTTGATGCAAACTGGCAGGATTTAGCACTCAAAGCCAGGGTCCGGCATATTACCCTGATCATAAGTGATTTCCTGCCCCAAGATTATCAGGACAGCCTGGAAATCCTAATCAAGACCCTGCCGCACCTTTCAGAGCAGGGATTTGAAAAAATGATCTTCCCGGATTTTGTAGAAGTATTTGGCCAGGAGGAATTGGAACTTTCTCTGGATGCCCTGGAAGAGATTACCAAACACATCTCGGGGGAGTTTGCTATCAGGCCGTTGATCTCAGGCTATCAAAGTCAAACCATGGCCAGGATGCTAGAATGGGCCAATCATCCACATCCCGGTGTCCGGCGACTGGCAAGTGAAGGCTGCCGCCCCCGCTTGCCCTGGGGTATAAGGCTCAACAATCTGATCGCGGATCCATTTCCGATCCTGCCGATCCTTGAAATCTTGAAAGATGATGACCAGGAAGAGATCCGGCGCAGTGTAGCCAATAACCTGAATGATATATCCAAAGACAATCCAGAGTTCGTCGTTAAAGTGCTTGCTGGATGGCAAAATCCTGAAGATGAACAGCGAAGCCGATTGACCAAACACGCCTTACGAACCCTGATCAAAGCCGGCCACGCCGGTGCAATGGAACTGCTTGGTTTTTCTACATCACCTGATGTGGAGGTATCTCAGATCTCTATTCAGCCTGCAAAGATAAGGATAGGGGAAGATGTCACCTTCAGCTTTTATATAAAATCAACGGGCAGTAAAAAACAACCCATTATGGTGGATTACCTGGTTTATTTTATGCGTGCTAATGGAAATCAAACAGCCAAAGTCTTTAAACTTTCCCAAAATAATATCCAGCCGGGTGAAATGATCAAAATCACCAAGAAACACAGCTTCAAACCTATTAGTACCAGGAAATATTATCCGGGGAAACAGAGTTTTCAACCCCAGATCAATGGTAAATTATTTCCGATAGCTGATCTGGAACTAAAACCAGAGCATTGAACGATCTGATCCTGACCCCTTGAACATAACCGATCAATATTAAATAAAAAAATGTGGAGCTGACGCTCCACATTTTTCACTACAGCCCAGCAGAATAATTATCTACTGAGGAAGTAACACGGCATCGATCACATGAATAACGCCGTTGGATGTTTCCAGATCAGTGATGATCACCTTGGATTCATTCAACATCACGCCACCGTCCATCAAAGAGATGGTGAGATCCTGACCCAACAAAGTTGTGGCAGAGCTGAGTTCCACTACATCTGCCGCCATCACCTTTCCATCTACCACATGGTAGAGAAGGATATTTGTCAGGGTTGGAATATCAGCTAGAAGTGCTTCAACTGTTCCTGCGGGCAGAGCTGCAAATGCATCATCTGTCGGAGCAAAAACGGTCAGTGGACCATCAGCTTTCAGGGCATCAACCAGACCAGCTGCCTGCAAAGCGGCAACCAGGGTGGTAAAACGGCCATCTTCTACTGCAATATCAACGATATCGCGGGATTCCGGAAGAATGACTGCATCAATGACATGGATCACGCCATTGCTGGCCTCAATATCGGTAATGATGACCATGGCATTATCGATCAAAACGTTACCGTCCACAACCTGGACATCTACATACTGACCTTGAAGGGTCATCGCATTGGTCAACGCAACCACATCAGAAGCCATAACTTTCCCATCCACGACATGATAAAGAAGAATATCTGTCAAAGTGGGGATATCGGCTAAGAGTGCTTCCACGGTTCCTTCTGGTAATGCTGCAAACGCATCATCGGTGGGAGCAAATACTGTTAATGGACCATCAGCTTTCAAAGCATCAACCAGGCCGGCAGCTTGAACAGCAGCTACCAGAGTTGTGAAGCGTCCATCCTCAACAGCGATATCGACGATATCTCGGGATTCAGGAAGGATCACTGCATCGATCACATGAATGACACCATTGGAGGTCTCAATATCAGTGATGATAACTTGGGCATTGTCAATCATGACTTTGCCATCCATGACCTGGACGTTGACGTATTGACCCTGAAGGGTCATAGCCTGGGTTAGCTCAACAACTTGATCTGCCATGACTTTGCCATCCACAACGTGATATAAGAGGATGTCGGTCAGCGCGGGGATATTTCCCAGCAATGCATCGACTGTGCCTTCCGGCAACGCTGCAAAAGCATCATCGGTGGGAGCAAATACTGTTAATGGACCATCAGCCTTTAATGCATCAACCAGGCCTGCGGCTTGGACTGCTGCTACAAGGGTTGTGAAACGACCATCAGCGACGGCAGTGTCCACAATATCCAACATCTCAGCCATTGGCTCTTCGGTTGGAACAGGAGTGGCAGTTGGCTCGGGCATTTCTGTGGCCACTACTTCAACTGCAGCGGGGGCACAGGCGGCCATTACTAATACAACTGCTAACGATACGAATAAAAATGGTTTGAACTTCATTTTGCCTCCAAAATTAATGTTCTTGTTTAGTTAATGTCTATATATTGCCACAGATTTTAGGTATTGTCAAGGGTTAAAATAGGATAATTTTAGACATTATATGGACAATATATAGAGAAGTGAGGGGGTAGGCTTTGGAAATTTTGGAAATTTCGGGGTTTTGGGATATCTTAATGAATAATTGGCAAAGATCCAGGAAGGACTTTAATTGAATTCCCCCAGCCAATCCAATCCACCTTTTGATAAGAGCCGTTTGGAAAACTTGATACCGCTGGCATCCAAATAGCCAAGAAAATCTGTTAGGCACTGAATTAATGCCTGGTCTGACTTTTTGTCAGGTTTAAAACCCTTTTCCCACCACCAGTTATTAATTGTTAACACCCTGGTTTTCTTATCAAATGCAGGATCTATCCGGCCTATGAAGCGATCGCCAAATAGAACTGGCAGCACATAATAGCCATATTCACGCTTTTTTACAGGTTTATATACCTCCCACATATAACTGAAATCAAATAGTTTCCCGATAGATTTTCGATCCCAGAGCAAATTATCAAGGGGAGCGATCAAGGCTGCACCAGCCTCTGCTCTGGATTTGGAGACA
The DNA here is from genome assembly GCA_963751575.1 of uncultured Chloroflexia bacterium. Lineage (GTDB taxonomy): Bacteria > Chloroflexota > Anaerolineae > Anaerolineales > UBA11858 > B10-G9. The sequence goes on from CAVVUX010000003.1 coordinate 468,167, forward strand.
GAGTCCAAGAGCCCTATGTCCTGGCGGCGGGAATAAAAGGCTTCTCCCGGCAGCTCTTCAATCTTGATCTGGACCACTTTTCCCTCCAAAACAAGATTGTCGAGAATTGATTTCCGCCGGGGACTTTTTACACCGATCATGCCCCCCCACTGTTCGCCGGCGTTGGGATGGGCTAACCCTAACCCTGCTATCCTCCTCAGTACATGCCAGCGCTGGTATTCTTCCAGGGTTTGATTCGGATCAGTTTCTTCAAGGAGATCTCTTTCGAGCAAATTCTCAATCAGATCAAAATACCGCCGGTTACTGACCCGATGATGAACTCCCAACTGACCCATTTTATACAGGCCCTCTAAGGTTGCCCGGGAAACTCTCGCAGGACCCCAGGCCCAATCAGTTTTTTCCTCATGTTTAAAATCCAGTGAACATTGAGGCCCAGCTCGTTTAATTTGGTCCAGAACTACCGGCGCCAGCCTCATCACCACCTCGGATGGAACTCCAAACATTTCCTCCATCCGGGATCGATGCCAGGAAAAACAAGGCCAATCCTCTTTCAAACTCAAACTTGCCATTTTATCCCAGTTATCAACCAATTTGCGGTCCTGGTACAAAATTTCATCCAGCATCTCTAAATTAAAATTCTTTACTCTGGATTGCAGCACCAGATCCGGGTTCCGTCCTACTACGTTTATGGGATCAAACTGGATAGAACGAACCTTATTTAGAAAGGTCAGCACACCTGTTTTGCCCTTGAGGGCGCGGGGAGAATAGAGATCCTGGCAAGCCAGAATGAATTTCCTGGCAGTTTTTTTTGAAATTAAAATAGTCTGGGAGGGATCATTTGTCATCGTTCAATACCGGAGATCAATCAAGGACTTGAAGCTGTATTGTAACATTTTCCATATTTCCCAACTGGCGGGGGTCTACATACTCAGTCAGGGGACACTAAAGAGGTCTGTCTCCGGGAAAAACCCCGTCCAGGCGAACCAGAACGCCAGCTGTGAAGGCAATGATTGAAGCTGATGACCCTGATTAAGACCGTGTATAGCCAGCCCAGTTGATATGTCCCAACTGGTTCCTGTTTGGTTGTCTATCAATAGCTCCCCTCTTTCACTCAGGGTGAAGTCCAAAACTTCGTCACGATCCTGTCTCAGATAAAAAAAACTGCTCTGCCGGAGACCTGAATAAACTGCAACCAGAGGATATGGTCCAAGTTCCAGCTGAAGTATTCCCTGATCTTGCAGAAGCTCCAGAGGAAAAGCTATTTGATGGTCCCCCAGATTCAACCCTTCAACCAGCGATTTTCCTGGGAGTCTTTGATCAGGATCTGGATTACTACTAAATCCAGGCACCCCGCTGCTGTAATAACCAGAATAAGGATCAATAATTTCACTGTTATAACCCAGGGTTTTTGGAGAAAGGACCTGGGTTTCCGGGTAAGAATTTTTCCAGACGCCCCAGGTCGAGACCGTTGAAGGAATTACGTCCAGCAAGGCTCCCCGCTTAGCTCCCTTGATTCCCTGCCCCAGCAATTGACTCCAAAGTGTATCGGTTGGGTGATCTTTTAACACCAGGTTATCATTCAGAAGATATCCCGAAGCCCGGAAAGTCAGCAGTTTTTCTTCAACAACCCGGTCATAGACTATGGCGGTGAAGCACAGCGGACACCAGGTCACCGCAATATAAGTATCGCCAATCTGGTCATTTACCACTTCATGCAAACTCAGAAGGCGGACAGGATAGGCCCTGGAGTATCCACCACTAAGAAGGCCAACTACCAACTCCAGGTCATCCAAATCCGCCTTCTCAGCTGGCACGAAATTCGTTTGCTCAGCCTGAATGGGCGGAATATCATCTTCAAGTGCTGCCAGGATCAATTCTCCCGGTTTCAAACGATAGATCTCCGGCTCTGGAAAAGCAGCGGCGTCTGAGAGATCCTGCCCACACGCCGCTGCCAAGGAGGAGAGAAACATGAGGAGAAATATCTTTTTCAGCACAAAATATTGATGTTATTACGACTGAAGTTCTTACTCTGGAGACCTCCGAGGTCGGAACGACCTCGGAGGTCTAGCATTTCTGTTACAATCAAAAAATGTTCACAATTACTACCTGGAATGTCAATGGAATCAGGGCAGCTATCAAGAAAGGCGCTGATCATTGGTGGGAAAAGCACGAACCGGATCTTCTGTGTTTGCAGGAAGTCCGGGCCCGGCCAGATCAGCTGACAGCCGCCCAACAGACTGCCCTCGAACATAGGCATCCGGTCTGGAATCCAGCTGAAAAAGCTGGTTACAGCGGGGTTGCCACCTTTTCGCAAAAACTGAACCAACAGCAACTGAAATTGGTCTGGGAATCCCCCGCTTTGATACTGAAGGTCGGGTGATCCAAACCCTGGTACCAGGAGTTCAGGTTCTTCAATATCTATTTCCCCAATGGGGGACGGGATTTGAGCCGGGTCGGATATAAGCTCGATTTTTACCAGGAACTGCTGGAAATCTGCGATGAAGCTCCACGCCAAGGGTGAAAAAATAATCATCTGCGGTGATTTTAATACCTGCCATCAAGACATTGACCTGCGCAATGCCAAAAGCCAATGAAGGGAATACCGGCTTCCTGCCCGAAGAGCGGGAATGGATCGATATTTACCTCGATCATGGCTTTAAGGATATTTTCCGGGAGCTCTACCCGGATCGGGAGCAATATACCTGGTGGACTTACAGGATGAATGCCCGGGAGCGGAATGTTGGCTGGCGGCTGGATTATTTCTTGATCTCGGAAGCCCTGGTTGATCACGTGGAAGATGTCATCATTCACGACGATGTCATGGGATCAGATCACTGTCCGGTGAGCCTAAGATTGAATTTGAATTTCGATCCCTTAACCTTACATTCAGCAAGGTTCTGCCTCATCCTTTGGGGTATAATTTTTTTCAGGACAGAGTACTCTGGAGGAAGAATGGGAAATGTCTCAAAGAAAGATCAGAGTATTAATCGCAAAAGCCGGTCTTGACGGCCATGACAGGGGCGCTAAGGTCGTCGCCCGAGCTCTGCGCGATGCCGGAATGGAAGTGATCTATACCGGATTACGACAAACCCCAGAGATGATCACTGAAGCGGCCCTCCAGGAAGATGTCCAGGTGGTTGGTCTGTCGATCCTATCCGGGGCCCATATGACCCTGGTCCCCAAAATACTCAAACTCCTCCAAGAACAAGGACTTAGATGATGTAAAACTCTTCCTGGGCGGAATTATTCCAGACGAGGACAAACCCGAATTAAACAAACTGGGTGTTTACGGCATGTATGGACCCGGCACATCCACTCAGATTAATCATAGAAGATATTCGCAAAGCATGCCAGTAACCCATGCTCAAGAAGTCTTGAAGGGGAGCGGCTTGCTCTGACCCGCGCCCTGACCCAAATAGAAAATAATACAGCGAGGGAAAACAAATCCTGGAAGAGATCTTTCCCCATACCGGCAAAGCCCACCTGATCGGAGTCACAGGCGCTCCAGGAACGGGGAAATCGACCCTGGTCAATCAGCTTGCCTTAAAACTATCGACAACCCGGATCCGGGGCGGGAACTCCCCCTCGAGTAGCCATCTTAGCAGTCGATCCTACTAGTCCCTTTCAGCGGAGGAGCTCTTGCTGGGGGATCGGGTTAGGATGCAGGACCTGGCTGGTGATCCAGGCATCTTCGTCAGATCGATGGCCTCTCGCGGCTCACTGGGCGGACTGGCAGCAGCAACAGCTGGTTTAGTCCAGGTATTTGACGCGGCGGGTTTTGATATTGTCGTCATTGAAACTGTCGGCGCTGGACAAGCTGAAGTTGAATATTGCCTCTCTGGCTCAAACGACAATTGTAGTTGAAGCACCTGGTTTGGGAGATGAGATCCAGACCATCAAGGCAGGCATCCTGGAAATTGCAGACATCCTCGTAGTAAACAAGGCTGATAAACCCGGTGCTGAAAATTCTCTCCGGGCTTTGCGCAGCATGATTTCTCATGCTCATCCCCAGAGCAGACCAGAATTCTCCATCACAATGAAATAATGGATGTTGATTATTCAGAATACAAACAGGACTCGCTGACCTGGATTCCTCCGATTCTCCCCACAGTTTCAACAACCGGAGAAGGTATTCAAGAACTCATCAACCAGGTATCAGCGCACAAAACATATTTACTAGAGAGTGGAGAGTGGAAAATCAGGGAAGCTGCCCGGCTGAAGAATGACCTGGAAAACCTCTTGGGAGCAGAACTAAGAAAACACTGGGAATCCTCCATATCTGAGGACCAATATAATAAAGTCCTTTCCAATGTACTATCACCGGAAAACATCACCTGGCAAAGCTGTTGAAAAATTGTTAAAAGGAGCTGGGATATGATCATTGGTGATCAGATTCGCCTAAGAGCAATTGAAAAAGAAGATTTGCCTTTTTTTGTGAAATGGTTAAATGATCCTGAAGTAAAAAGGGGATTGTCCATAATTCTACCTTTGTCATTTGCGGAGGAAGAGGAGTGGTATGAGAGCATGCTAAAACGCTCGCCCTATGAACGGCCTCTGGCAATTGAGATCCAACCGGATCCCAAGGTCGATCAGTGGGTATTCGTTGGTAATTGCGGTCTATTCGGTATTGACTGGCAGAACCGGGTGGCTGAAATTGGCATTCATATCGGAGAGAAGAAATATTGGGATCAGGGTTTTGGATCGAGGGCGATGCAGTTGTTTGTCAAGCACGGATTTGAAAATTTGAATTTAAACCGTCTCTGGCTGAGAGTTTTTGAAACTAATCAGAGGGCAATCCGTTCTTACGAAAAAGCTGGTTTCATCCACGAAGGAAAGTATCGGCAGGGCCAATTCCTGGATGGCAGGTACGTCGACGTAATGATCATGAGTGTCCTATTCTCAGAATGGAAAGACCAATAAAAAGAAAAGGATCTGGATATGTCACATCTAATTGCAAATAACAGCGGAATGTATGGGGAGATCAAACTCTTTGCTGGAACAGCCATACCAGAGGTGGCCCAGGGAATATCAGAATATCTCCAGATTCCCTGCAGTGGAAGAGATATTATCGAATATCCAAACGAGAACCTTTGGGTCAGGCTCCATAACAGCGTCCGGGGGCAGGATGTATATTTGGTCCAAAATACATCCCGACCTGTCCACCGCAATTTGATGGAACTCTTAATTACACTGCAAACTCTCAGACTGGATTCTGCAGGTAGGGTCACAGCAGTCATCCCCCACCTGAGCTATACCCGATCAGACAAAAAAGATAAACCCCGAGTCCCCATCACAGCCAGATTGATCGCTGATATGATCGAAATCGCAGGAGCAGATCGCTATATGACCATGGATATGCACGCAGGTCAAATCCAAGGCTTCTTCTCCATTCCAGGAGATGTCCTGACAGCATATCATCTGCTGAAAGATAATCTGACCAATTTACTACCTGACATGAAGGATCCTGTCGTGCTGACAGTCGATCTGGGTTTTGCCAAGAAAGGACGCAACCTGGCAGCCGAGCTGGGAGTCCCGATTGCTTTTATCGAAAAACGGAGAGGTCCAAAGGGAAATTCAACTCAAGCTCTATCCCTGATCGGAGAGACCAACGACAGGGATGTAATCATTGTCGACGACGAAGTTGATACAGGCGGGTCAATGGCAGAAGCAGCAAAATTGGCAAAAGCCAATGGTGCCAGGAGAATATTCTCTGTTTTTGTTCATCCCGTCTTTTCAAATAATGCAGTTGATATCCTTGCCGCATCACCTATCACCCATATCATTACAACAAACACAGTACCCATCCCCCCTCAGGATCTGGTAACTTTGAAGAAAAACCGCTCAGTGGAAATAATGGATGTTTCACCACTCCTTGGAGAAGTGATCCGCAGGGCCCATGAAGGCCGCAGTGTTGGTGAGATGTTTGACGAGTAATAACTATGCCGGAATTACCAGAAGTTGAAACTTTTCGCAGGCATCTGCTTCAAGGCAGCTCAGGTGCTCCATCAATTTTGGGAAAAAAAATCCGGGATGCTGAGCTGCTTTGGGAACGCACGCTGGCTTCTCCAACCCCTGCTGAATTTCTACAACGGATCAAGGGTCAGTATGTCACTGGCGTTGGCAGACGGGGTAAATACCTGATCATCCAGCTGGCTAAAGACGCCCTGATATTTCATCTACGAATGAGCGGGGAGATCATCGTTGAGAAAAAAACCAACCCGCCAGGACTCCATTACCGCTTAATTCTTAATTTTTCTGATCAAGATCGTCTGGCATTCAACAATATTCGAAAATTCGGAAGAGCTTGGTTGATCTCAGATCAGGAAGAATTCCCTGCCAATCTGGGTCCCGAACCATTAGCTGATGACTTTACTCCTGAGCGATTTCAGAAAATTCTGGGCAGCTGCTCCCGGGGACTAAAATATTTCCTACTCGACCAGGAAATGATTGCGGGGCTAGGCAATATATATACCGATGAGGCATTACACCGCGCGAAGTTGCATCCCACAATAAAAACTGATTCCTTAGCATTTACTGAAATTCACAAACTCTGGGAAAGTATCCGGGGAGTCTTGACCGAAGCAATCCAAAATCAAGGATCAAGCATCGATTGGATGTATCGAGGTGGGGATTACCAGAAATATCTCTCAGTGTATAATTTAGAAGGAGAACCGTGTAGAAGTTGCCAAGCTCCTATTAAAAAGATCAGGATTGCCCAACGATCTACATATTTTTGCCCAAGCTGTCAAATGCCTCCAAGCTAAGAAGGAGCAGATATGCCAACCGTATTGTTAATCTTCATTATCATCTTCACCCTGGCAATAGGTTTTTTCCTCGGTCTCTTTCTGCTCTCTCTGGATACACCTCTCACCAGAACTCTAACAAAAAAAGAAGATCTGGCACCAGAGGTTGGTGAACAGACACTAGATAATGGGCCGGTTTCAGGGGTTCGTAAGCCCACTCCCGGCTCCCGCTTAATTCTGCAAATCTGGAAAGAAGAAGGAGCACCGCCAGTTTATGAAATAAACGGGGAATACCTGGAGAAAGGCCAGCTGCCCAGGGAATTCATGAATTTATTTAGAGATCAAAACGAGATACCTTCCCAAGCTATCCCACCACAACCCTTGCCGCCGGTTGATGTTATCCCCGCTGCTGTTGAAGATTCTCCCGCAGGTGAACCTGATGACGATGATGCGCCTGAAGAATTAAAAGCATTAAGTGTGGTTGAAGAGGTGAATGACATCTTGCAAAAGAAATTGATCGGATCTCCCATGGCAGGCAAGGGGATCCACATGATGGAAAATCATAATAAAGAGATCAGATTTTGGGTAGGCCTGAATTCTTATGATCATGTGGAGGAAATTCCAGATCCCGAAGTGCGCCAAATCATCAACCTGTCGGTCAAGGAATGGGAAAGAAATAGGGAGTAGGAGCTGTCTCAACCTTCAAGAGCCTGACGGAATTCCTCAGCGATCTTCGCAGCAAGCCTGGTTTTTAAATCGGACTGAAGAAAAGCACCCTTCACTGCTGCCTGAACCCTCTCTGCTAAAACCTTTATTGGCATCCCGAATTGTTCATGAACCGTCTGATACTCCGTGGACAAACTGATCCTCGAGATACTGGGGTCGTCTGTGTTAATTGACACATTCAAACCCTCCTGCATCATGCGCCGGATGGGATGATCCACTAGCGTTTCAACAGCCCCTGAATGGTGATTACTGGTCACGCAGACTTCGAACAAAGTCCCCCTTTCCCTGGCCAGGGCGACGGTATCAGGATCTTCCAGAACCCTTATTCCATGACCAATTCGATCAGCACCAAGCTCTTCAATAGCCTGATGGACATTGTCTGCTCCACCCCATTCCCCGGCATGAATGGTGATTGATAAACCCTGCTGACGAGCGGTGGAAAATAGGTCCAGAAATGGCAGAGCTGAAAACTCGGCTTCATTTCCAGCCAAATCTATCCCGACAATGCCCCGGTCCATCCTGTCCAGGGCAATATTAAGGACTTTCTCAGCCTGGAGCAGGTTCTCATGACGATTGATGCTGACAATTAACCGGACCAGTATTTCATATTTCGCAGATGCCTCCTGAACACTTTCAATGACCCAATCCACAACCTGAGCCATCGGGAACCCTTCCGCCTGGCTGAGCGCTGCAGGAGTAAATCGAAGCTCAAGATAGCGGACATTATCCCTGGCCGCATCTTCGACCGCTTCCCAGGTGATCCGCCTGATAATATCAGGAGATTTATAAAATAAGCGCAGGGTACCAAATTTTGACAAAAAATTTTCAAAAGTATACGGGTCTTCATGTTCAACCTGGACAAGAGGCCGTAGATACCCTGTGTTTTTTACATCCAAGTCATGAGCCCTGACGATCTCCATCATTGTCGGAACGCGTAAAGATCCCTCCAAATGGCGATGCAGCTCAACTTTGGGCAAATTTTTGAAGTATTTCGAAGCTTCAGGAATGCTATTTTCCGCCATTGGTACTTTTTTACAGCCTGCAGGTCCTAATAAAATTCTTTTTTTTATTGTACCTGATTATCTTAGCTTAACAATGCTCGGGCCCCTCCAAACTGGAGAAGCCCGAGCATGATCGATAAGCGGGTTGAAGTCTGATTAAGCGGACTGCGGTGATTGTTTGTTTTCCTCAACAACAGCCTGGATCCGGTTGATATTCCGGGGTTGGAAAGTAAACATGCGGTTGATCACACCAACACGCATGTCCTCCATCAGGCGTTGGAACATCTCAAATCCTCGGGATTTATACTGAACCAATGGATCCCGCTGAGCATAAGCCTCCAGGCCAATGGCGACGCGGAGAGCTTCCATTTCTGTCAGATATTCCACCCACAGCTCTGATATCACCCGCAGGAATAGTTCCCTGTATAAATTGCTCATAGCGGAGACACCCAATATATCCCGGATGTAATCCTGGTAGTTCACTGGCAATTTATCAATCAGTTGATCTGCATGACGCTGATAATCATCCTCTCCAAATTGCTGTTTGATCAGATCTGTGAATTTATCTTCGATCAATGATAGTCGGGTTTCCCGCAATCTATGGAGTTCATTAGCTCCCCAGGCTTGCTGAAGTTGATATCTGGCTGATTCCAGATGAGACAGAATACTCGTCTCGATTTCATCTACGTTCATTTGGTTCAATAAATCTGCCGCATAGAAGACATATCGCAAACGCTGCGTTCTCAACCAGATCCTTTTATGGCTCTTTTTATCAAATGAAGCCTGCTGCCCTTCAACCATCATACCCAGGATTTTGATCACATCAGATTCTGAGAGCTGGGTTCCAGAAATTTCATCCAAAGCTGACTGGATGGTTTTTACTATCCGGGGATCATCAGGATCCTCAAAATACGTCTTCAGGCGGTTTGCAAATTGATCCTGGATTCTGACTTCAACCAAATTACTGATCGACTCCCAATCCAGATCTGCGACAGCGATTTCATCTCCTTCCAGATCCGAACCCAATAACCGTTCTACTCCCCCTACCAGGCGTTTCAGTTCCACTTCTTTCAGCTGGGATGCTACCTGGGATCTGAGTTCCTCACGAAGACTCTCTCCAGGACCATCTACCAGTTCTTTGATCTGGGAAGGATCAAGTTCAAATCGAGTCCGCACCAGTTCCTTTAATTCCGTAAAAACTACCTGCGGGTTCAGGGGCAGATCGCTTTCATAGGATAAACCCTCGAGGAAAGTGTCCAGAGTTTCAAGCCGATCGGCAAGCTGGTCTTCATACCTGAACTGGCGATCTGCCAGGATTCTGCCGACAGCGCTCAGGATATAATCCTGCTCCGCTGCCAGGGCTTTCTTGCCAATCTCTATCAAGGCTGGACGAATCTGGGATTTGGCAAGCTCATTATTATTAACCTGAATCTCGTTGAGGAGCAACTGCATTGGATAGGAAGGCACCTGCCGGTTCTGGAATGCCAGCGTCGGTTGAGTTTGAGACAACCAGGCTAATAATCTCCAGGTATTTCCGCTGTCATCAGACAGGTCTTCCTCCATGAATGTGCTGCTAATTCGCTCTGAGATCTCTGTCTGGAGCATTTCCAGGACATCATCGGTCAGGTCATATTTGCGGAAAACGCGGTCTCGCTGCTGGTAAATCTTTGCCCGCTGAGTATTCAACACATCATCATATTCCAGCAAGTGTTTTCTGACATCAAAGTTTGCCCCTTCCACTCGATTTTGAGATTGTTCAACAACTCTATCTACCAGCGGATTAGCAATCGGCATCGATTCATCAACCTGCAAGCGTGTCATCAGGGCTTCCATCTGCTGACCTCCAAACCGCGCCATCAAATCATCTTCCATCGAAAGGTAAAATCGAGATGAGCCTGGATCTCCCTGGCGGGCCGCTCGTCCCCGGAGCTGGTTATCGATCCTTCGGGCTTCATGGCGGTCTGAACCAATCACGTGCAAACCGCCCAGGACCTTTACCTGTTCCTTGTCTTTCATGTGCTGCCGGAAAAAATTGATTTCTGATTCGTAAATGCCGAATTCTTCACGTGAAAGCTGATTAATGAGTTTTTCCTGTTCAGAAAGGGAAAGTTCATAGGGATCATCGTGACCTGCCCGACTGAGCACCCTGACAACATCGGTTGTGATTTCTTCTGCCAGTTCTCCCCCAAGCTTGATATCAACGCCACGTCCAGCCATGCTGGTGGCAATCATCACCGCGCCAAATGCCCCGGCACCAGCGATGAGCTGACTCTCTTCCGTATGTTTCCGAGCATTGAGCACATTATGATCAACGCCGCGTTTCAGCACCAGGGACAACCTCTCCTGATGACTGGGATCCAGCTGCAAGATATCCAACAGGAGCTGAAGGTTCTCTGGATCATTGACATTTAATTCCAGATCAAGCTCTAGCTCCTTGACAAGGTTCCGCAGATTCCCTAATTTCAAGTCGGTAAGCGGTATGTTGAGGGGTTGGAGTTCAGGTATTCTGCGTCCATCGGGATACCGATCGTGTTTTCTGAACCAGCTTTCCCGGATCATCAAGGTAAATGCTAATGTTCGTATCGAAGGACCATCAAGACGATTGGAAAGCTGTTCAGATTTTTCCACGGAAGTGGTACCTACCAGAAGAGGCCTTCCAATAACGTGGAAGGTTAATATTTCTTCAGCGATCGCCCTCAATTTAGCCTCTTCACTGAGATAGATCAGATCGGAATAATCTTTCCTTTTCCAAAATAGGGGATGTTTTTCAAGATCATCTTTATCCGCATAAAATGTGTATTCAAATCCCGAATCTGGTTCCTTGTCTTTAAGTGTTACCAGAGGAGTGTTTTCCTGAGCGGCAACGTAATCAAGGTTGGTTGGGATGGCAATCGGATCCAATCCATAAATTTCATTAAATTCTTCTGATTCTGTTACTGCGGTACCAGTCATGCCGGATAGTTTTTCATACATCCGGAAGTAGTTCTGAATTGTGATGGTGGCATATGTTACATTTTCGCCTTGGACTTTGACATTTTCTTTGGCTTCAACAGCCTGATGAAGTCCATCTGACCAACGCCTTCCCGGCATCAACCGTCCGGTGAAATCGTCAACTATGACTACTTTTCCAGCCTGGACAAGGTATTCCTTATTCTTTTTAAATATAAATTCAGCCCGCAAGGCCTGTTCAAGATAACCGAGCAATCGCGCCTGCTCGTTTGTGATATCTTCCGGACGGTCTGGGTCTCCCAGGGGTTGACCCAGAAGTTCCTCGACATGCATTTCTCCCAGAGGGGTCAATGTGATATTTCGATCCCGGATGCTGATCTCGAAATCTTCAGGCTTTAATCGTTTGACAACCGTCGCCATGCGCCGGTACCACTCAGGGTCATCATGGGAAGGACCGGAAATAATCAGCGGCGTCCTGGCTTCATCAATCAGAACATTATCAACCTCATCTATGATGGCATAATGGTGGCCGCGCTGCACACGTTCCTCCAACTGCATGGCCATATTGTCCCGCAGATAGTCAAATCCAAACTCGTTATTTGTTCCATAAACAATATCTGCCTGGTAACTGACTTTCCTGAGGACCATATCCAGCTGATTACGGTCTTCCTGGGGCGATATATTCTCAAGATTAACCAGAAAGGCTTTTTTTCCATGCTCGGTCCTGGCTGCCATTTGCAGGACACCTACACTTAAACCCAAAAAGTTATAAATTGGAGCCATCCAGCGGGCATCTCGACGAGCCAGATAGTCATTAACAGTCACCAGGTGGACCCCCCTGCCAACCGGTAGACCATCCAGTGGGACGAATTTCCAGGAATCAGGATCTTCGCCCCAGGTTTTTCTGGCTTTTTCTATCCACTCAGGTGATAAATTGAGGGCATTCAGATACAGAGGAAGTGTTGCTGCCAGGGTTTTCCCCTCGCCAGTTCTCATTTCAGCCACAAAACAGCGGTGCATGGCAATTCCCCCGATCATCTGGACATCATAATGCCGCTGGCCAATTGTTCGTTTGCTGGCTTCCCTGACTGTGGCAAATGCTTCTGGAAGAACATCATCGAGTGTCTCACCCTTTGCTAATCTCACCCGGAACTGATCAGTTTTTTTTCGTAAATCTTCCTCGCTGGACTTCTCGAATTCCGCTTCAAATTCATTTATCAGCTCAATTTCTGCCGCTAATTCATCTAAGATCTTTTGGTGGGGATTTCCTCCCACCAGACGGACAATTTTTCCTAACATTTGCTCACCTTAAACAGTTTTATTTTTATGCTTGAAAGAGCTCAGATCCACTTTTTACAAATTCAGGAGGATTATAGCATACGGGCTTAGATTTCATCCAAGATCCAGATTTGGTGAGATGTTATAATCCAAGATTGTGAGCACAGATCCAATCTCCCAGGGTTCTTTCTCGGCAAATCGTCAAATTGCCCGGGCTGCAGGCCTGGTCACAACAGCATTTGTAATCAGCAACCTAACCGGACTAATCCGGCAAATCCTGGTAGCCAATGCTTTTGGCACTTCAGACGCGATGGAAGCCTTTAATGCTGCCAATCGCATCTCGGAAACCCTCTTTAACCTGGTAGCTGGAGGTGCCTTAGGATCTGCATTCATACCCACTTTTACAAGTTTGCTGGCTAAAGATAAACGCCAGGAAGCCTGGAAGTTGGCATCATCCATTTCCAACCTGGTCTTGATCACATTGATCGCCATTGCCGTTTTATCAGCTGTGTTTGCACCCCAGGTTGTCCGGTATTTGATCGCCCCTGGTTTCGCTATTGATCCCGCAAAAGAAGCTCTCACAATTTCCCTGACGAGGTTGATGCTGCCCTCGGCTGTCCTGTTTGGATTGAGCGGTCTGGTAATGGGAATTCTTAATTCTCACCAGGTGTTTTTTATACCTGCCCTGACCCCCTCGATGTATCAGATAGGAATGATCTTTGGTGTGACAGTGTTAGCACCCAAAATGGGCATCGAGGGTTTGGCCTGGGGAGTGCTCATCGGTGCTGCGCTGCACTTAATCCTCCAGCTGCCCCTCTTATTCAAACAAAAACCTGTTTATGCACCGACTTTGGGCTTGAAGACACCAGATGTTCGGGAAGTTGCCAGATTAATGGGCCCCAGGCTGTTGGGTGTCGCGGTAGTCCAGCTGAATTTCTGGATAAATGTCCGGCTGGCATCTCTCCAACCCAGCGGCAGCGTTACAGCTATCCAGATCGCCTTTGCCTTAATGTTGATGCCCCAGGCGGCAATTGCCCAATCAATTGCTACAGCAGCCCTGCCAACTTTTTCCAGGCAGGTCGCAAAAAACCAACTTGTGGAGATGAGATATTCTCTCTCAGCTACCTTAAGGGGAATTCTGCTCTTGTCAATTCCCGCCTCCATAGGTCTGGTCCTGCTCCGAAAACCGCTGATTGAGTTCTTTTACCAACGGGGAGAATTTACTGCAATCTCAACAAAACTGGTCGCCTGGGCTCTGCTCTGGTATGGGATCGGATTGGTAGGACATTCCATGGTGGAGATCTTGGCCAGGGCCTTTTATTCCCTGCATGATACTAAAACACCAGTTTTGATCGGGATTGCAGCCATGACACTCAATGTGGTCTTTAGTTTTACATTTTCGGCTGCTTTCAGCCGGCGGGGATGGATGCCACATGGCGGATTAGCACTGGCCAACTCACTTGCTACGGGATTGGAAATGCTGGGTTTGATGCTGATCATGCGGATGAGACTTAACGGTTTAAATGGAAAAGAAATCTGGACAGGAGTTCTAAAAGCTGCCGGTGCGGGACTGCTCATGGCAGCAGCCATCCAGGTCTGGATTTCCCTTATTGATAATCGGCCGGTCTGGATTATAGCTGGTGGTGGTGTTGTAACCGGATTGATCACTTACCTGGGGGGACTCGCTCTATTGCGAACTACTGAACTAAAACAAATAACCCTCATCATCCGCAATAAATTTTCCTGACCCCTAAAACACGAAAAAACATCAGGGACTGACCAGGACTTCAACACTTGAGAGGTGCTGGATACCTGAGAAGTTTCCATCCCTGGCGATTACCTGGACCCGGATCCAGGATGACGAACCAACCTGATAGGGAATTTCTCCTTCAAACACGCGATAACCTGATCCAAGATTTTCCTTTCCAACAGGAATAATGCCCGAGCCAACCTGACCGCCATCCCGGTTGATCAATTCCACTATAAGTTGATCATCAGGAGCATATCGTGTGACTCCCTGGATAATCAGAACATCGCCCTGGATCAGGGTACTGGCTATTGGCTGCTGAATGACCAGGTTATCGAAGAGGTCCTGGATCGCCTTAATTTCTACGTCACCTGCGGACAATAAAATCAGATCTGTTGTCGTAATTGCTGTGATTCTGCCATATTCATCTTGCGAGCTGATTGCCAGGCGGGCTGACTCGGCAGACTTATTAATATCAAAATCTATATCCAGCACATGGTGAGAACTACCAGCAGTACCACCATCCGGGGTAATTGCCTCCCGAACCAATAATCTGCCGTCATCTCCAAACAGGGAAACAAAATAATTGAATTCTTCAGTATTCGACTGGGCTGGTGCTAGAAAGACATGCAGATTAAAGGGGGATTTAACTCTGGATAATCTTCCCGGATTAATGATTTGGATCTCCGCTTGAGGCAAAGGATCAGGAAGAGTCATCGGTTCTGGGGTCCCCATGACCACATTGATCGTTGGAGTCAGGGAAATGCTCGGCTGAGGAGTTGCAGTAGATGTCTCAGTAGGAGCTGCATTAGCTGTCAATTGGACCGGGCTCCATGTTGAAGAAGGCGGTGGTGTGACTAATCCATCATCCACCAGAGCCTGGGCTGTCAGCTCGATTATTGTTGGCAATTTTTCTTCAGGAATAAATGTTGGGGGAATATTACCCAGGATCGGACCGCAGCCTGCTGTTATTAAAATCAATCCGAGGGAACAAAACAGATAACGACGATAGACCATGCAATTGATGGGTTGAAAATCTGTCAGTTTATGGCGCAGAATCTGCTCCAATATTTTCAATAACCGATAATAATTTAATTAGTGCGATGGGTTTTTCAAGGAACAGCTGGGCTCCAGCGTTGATAACTTCATCAATCAGATTATCATACGGCATAGCAGAAATGATCACCACAGGCACCTGGCTGGTCTTCTTGTTTTTTCTTGTTTTTTCAAGCAGTTCAAAACCTGACATACCGGGGATATTCAGATCCACAAAGATCAGATCATAAGTTCTACCCTGGATCAAATCCCAGCCTTCGAGTGCGCTCGAGGCAACATCCGCATCATGATTTGCAAGAGACACAGCCTTCACATAAGTTTCAAGTGAATCTGTATCATCGTCGACAAAAAGTATCCTTCCCACCTGTTTTAATTCTCCTCTCAACTATAAGAATATGCCCTTTTTCCTACATTCTAATCCAGCTACAGCTTATAGATGGCACCGAATTTATCATTCAGGTATTTTAAGTATGGATCAGGATTGATTTCTTCCCCAACAATTCGTTTTACTAGTACCTGGGGTTTAAATTTTGATCCATGCTGGTGGACATGTTCCCGGAGCCAGCCTAACAGCACAGAAAAATCACCTTTCTGGATTTGACCAGATAAACCAGGTATATCCTGATTTATTTTTTCCCAAAGTTGATTGGAAACCAGATTTCCAAGGGAATAGGTAGGGAAATATCCCATGATTCCGCTTGACCAATGGACATCCTGCAGCACACCGTCAGAGTCATTGGGTGGAACAACGCCCAGGTAATCATTCATCCGTTCATTCCAGGCTGCGGGAAGATCTCCAACCTGCAGGTTTCCTTCCATCAATCCAATTTCCAATTCAAGCCTGAGCATTATATGCAGATTATAAGTCGCTTCATCAGCCTCAACCCTGATCAGAGAGGGTTCAACTTTGTTGATTCCTTGATAAAAAGTCTCCAAATCAACATTGCCCAACTGAGTCCGAAACGAGTCCTGGAGAAGAGGATAAAAATGGACCCAGAAATCATAAGAGCGTCCCAACAGGTTTTCATACATGCGGGATTGAGATTCGTGGATTGCCAGGGAAGCACCACCTCCTAATGGAGTTCTTTCCAGGTCTGGGGATACTCCCTGTTCATAAATCGCATGACCTGCCTCGTGCAGAGTGCCAAACAAGGCGGTATTCAAGAAATTTTCATCAATTCTGGTGGTTATCCTCACATCACCAACACCAAAGTTTGTCGTAAAGGGGTGGGCGGCTTTATCCTGTCGTCCCCGGTCCCAGTCATAGCCAAATTTTGTGATGGCAGCTTCACCAAAATCCCACTGTTTCTTGCCATCAAAATTGAGATATAAAAATGAATTATCAACCTGAGGTTTTTCACTGATTGCTTTAATTAGCTCGACCTGTTTTGGCCGCATCTCCGAGAAGATTTTCTTAACTTGAGAGGTTTTCATCCCGGGTTCGAAATCATCCAGCAGGGGGTCATAAACATGATCATATGGTGCAAAGAAATCCGCATATTCGCGTCTCATTTCCACAATTTTCTCGAGATGGGGCTTGAAATGAAGGAAATCATCATTCTTCCGGGCTATTTCCCAGGCTCCATGGGCAGTCACAGTTACCCGGGACCATTCAGCCACATACTCACTTGCTACTCTGGTTTGCTTTTGGTACAAACGCTGGGTCACCTCGATCAGACAGGCTTGATCAGATTCTGGATCAAGTGATTTGGCTGATGTTTTTAGATCGTCCAATAGTGATCCAATTTCTTCTGATATGAATTTGGCATGGGCCAAACTGTTCAGGGTGCCTATTTGATTGCCCCTGGATGAGAGACCACCAGAGGGCATATAGGTTTGCATATCCCATTCCAACACAGCGGCTGCGCTGTACAAATCAGATATTTCTGCCAGGATCGTCTTTAACTTTGTGAGTTTTGCTTCCATACTTACCTCGTCCATATCGATTTTATTACTCGCTCTTTTTAGACGTTCTATCCAGGCTGGTTACCTAATATTCAATAGTCCCTGCCAGAGGTCATCAGTGAGGGTTTAGAGAGATCAGGCAACTATTTAAAGCCTTTTTTCCACCATTTTATGATACCACGAGTTAGACTGTAGCGCCCTCAGGCAAACCTGAGCTTTTCCCTCATCAGAGAACAGGCTTAACAGACCTCATATCTGTTTAACAGGACCCAAATCTAGATCAGGCTTGCTGGACTTGGTGGAAGGATGAGGATCGCTGATTTGAGATTGATCACAGAGGACTTTCGACTGATTATTCAATTTTTGAACATTATTTTCCAAGAGATCTTCCTCAGATAACTTATGACATGTTACACTAAAAATAATGACTTCCTGATTGCTGTTAAAGTTATAATTCAAGTGGAAGAATATCACTTTTTATCAGTTTTTCTAAAACCGGAGATAAAACCATGTATAAAATCACAGCCAAAGAGGAACTTGCTCCCAATATCACGCGTTTCAGTGTTGAAGCCCCTGAGGTAGCCCGGTCCAGAAAACCAGGTCAATTCGTTGTCATCCGGGCGGATGAAACCAGTGAACGGGTACCATTGACTATCGTTGACTCAGATCCGGAAAAAGGCACTATAGACCTGATCATCCAAAAAGCTGGGTTCAGCACAACCTGGCTGGTCTCCTTGGAAGTAGGAAACGGATTTTTGGATGTTTTAGGCCCCCTTGGAAGGCCAACAGATATGGAAAAATACGGCACGGTAGTTTGTGTTGGAGGTGGGGTAGGGACAGCTGTGTTGTATCCGATAGTCAAGGGGTTGAAAGAAGCGGGTAATAAAGTTATCACCATTAATGGAGCCAGAAATAAAGAACTGGTGATCCTGGAAAAGGAGCTTGGTGAAGTAAGTGATGAACTGATTATCACCACCGATGATGGAAGCTACGGGATAAAAGGCTTTGGGTCTACCGTCCTCCAGGGTTTAATTGACAAAAAGACAAAAATCGATTTTGTTGTGGCAATCGGCCCAACAATGATGATGAAAGCAGTCGCAGAAGTCACACGTCCGTATGGCATTGAAACTATTGCCAGTTTAAATGCGATCATGATTGATGGGACCGGAATGTGTGGCGGGTGCCGGGTAACAGTTGGCGACGAAGTGAAATTTGCTTGCGTGGATGGTCCTGAGTTCGATGCCCATCTAGTGGATTTTGAAGAACAAATTGCCAAACACCACTATTATGACCGAGAACAAGCCTGTCAAATGGAAGGTGTTATCGCTGAAGCAGAACAGGAGAGAAAGTAATATGGCCGTAGAAAAAAGTACCCGGCCCCCCAGGAAAAAACCGGAACGCATACCGCGCCAGGAGATGCCGGTTCGAACACCCCAGGACCGGATCCAGGATTTTGACGAAGTTGCTCTGGGATTTACGGAAGAACTGGCGCTGATTGAAGCCAAACGCTGTTTACAGTGCCCGAAACAACCTTGCGTGGATGGCTGCCCGGTGTCTGTAGATATCACTGGTTTCATTGGTTTGATCGTCGAAGGTGATTTTATAGGCGCAGCCCAGAAGATCAAAGAAACAAACTTGCTCCCTGCAGTGTGCGGTAGAGTCTGTCCCCAGGAAGAACAATGTGAACAGGTCTGTGTTGTTGCCAAGATTGACAAACCAGTGGCAATCGGTAGATTGGAACGATTTGTTGCCGATTATGAACGGGAACATGGAGCCGTCAGTTTGCCCAATCTGGCGCCATCAACTGGTAAGAAGGTTGCTGTAATAGGTTCTGGCCCAGCAGGAATCACAGTGTCCTACGAGCTTTTGCAATCTGGGCATCAGGTAACAATATTTGAGGCCTTACATGGTCTGGGCGGTGTGCTCGTGTATGGCATACCCGAATTCCGTTTACCAAAAAGTATCGTTGCTGCTGAAATTGACACTATTAAAAAGCTTGGGGCTGAGATCAAGCTAAACATGCTGATCGGGAGAACCAGGACTATTGATGAATTATTGGAGAAGGATGGTTTTGACGCCATTTTTATCGGCACAGGTGCCGGATTGCCGATGTTTTTAAACATTCCCGGAGAGAATTTGAACGGAATCTCTGCAGCCAATGAATTTTTGACCCGAGTGAATTTAATGAAAGCTTACCGGGAAGATTATTCAACTCCTGTAAAAGTAGGGAAGAAAGTAGCAGTCATAGGCGCAGGAAATGTTGCTATGGATGCTGCCAGATCTGCCAAACGCGTGGGGGGTAAAGATGTTGAGGTCAGCATAATTTACCGCCGGGCACGGGATCAAATGCCAGCCCGCGAGGAAGAGCTCCATCATGCGGAGGAAGAAGGCATCATCTTTAATTTACTTACCAGTCCGATCCGTTTTATCGGGGATGAAAATAACAATGTCACTGCTTGCGAATGTGTCAAAATGGAGCTTGGCGAACCAGACGCATCTGGCAGGCGCCGTCCGATTAAAATCGAAGGTTCTGAACATATTGTAGAAGCCGATACTGTAATCGTCGCTCTCGGGACTTTGCCCAGGAAATTCATTGCCGAAACCACACCTGACCTGAAAACAAGCGACTGGGGTACATTCCTGGTTGATGAAGAAACCGGTGCTACCTCCAAAAAAGGCGTTTTCGCCGGAGGTGATATCGTAACCGGGTCCGCTACTGTGATTAAAGCGATGGGGGCAGGAAGAGTGGCAGCTAAGGCTATCAACGAATATCTCGCATCACTCTAAAAACCACTGATAATTATCAAAAAAACCCCGGAAATCCGGGGTTTTTTTGATTGGTTTAAGCTCATTCCCTGCCATTTTAAAGCCCTCTTCAGGCCGGGTTTTAGGGGAGTGAAGTGGTATAATTATTGAGCGTGTGCCTCTCTTGAACTGCACACCTTTTCTTTAATATGTTTTGAAAATTAAAAAGGTCTTTTTATGGATATTGGTTCCGTCCAATCGATCAATATTGATCAGGAAATGCGCTCCTCCTATCTCGATTACGCCATGAGCGTTATCGTTGCCAGGGCGCTGCCGGATGCCAGGGATGGATTAAAGCCAGTTCACCGGCGGATCTTATTTGCCATGCATGATATGGGGATCCGCTCCAACACCTCCTATAAAAAATCTGCCCGTATCGTTGGTGAAGTACTGGGTAAATACCACCCTCACGGCGACAGCGCAGTCTATGATTCAATGGTCCGGATGGCCCAGAATTTCTCAATGCGCTACCCCCTGGTTGATGGTCAGGGAAACTTTGGCTCGATCGACGGGGATTTTCCGGCAGCCATGCGCTACACAGAAGCTCGTTTGGATTCGATTGCCGAGGAAATGCTGACCGACATTGAAAAAGATACCGTCGAGTATTCAGATAACTTTGATGGTTCTCTCAAGGAACCGGTAACTTTACCAGCCCGACTCCCCAACCTACTGCTTAATGGAGCTGCCGGTATTGCAGTCGGAATGGCAACCAACATCCCTCCCCATAATCTCAATGAGTTGGCCGCCGGGATCAACCACCTGATCGATAATTATAACAAGATTGATTCTGTAACCATCGAGGATCTGATCAAGATCATTCCGGGTCCTGATTTTCCAACAGGCGGAATTATTATTGGCGACGAAGGAATTCGCCAGACCTATGCAACCGGCAGGGGAAGGATCATCCTGCGGGGGCGGGCCCATATTGAAGAAATGGACAGCGGCCGCTTCCGGATCGTGATCACAGAAATTCCCTACCAGTTAAAGAAAACCACCCTGATCGAACGGATAGCTGGGCTGGTGCGGGAAGAGAAGATCAAAACCATCTCTGATCTGAGAGATGAATCTGACCGGGAAGGGATGAATATCGTTATCGAGCTTAAACGATCAGCCCAACCTCGAAAAGTCCTGTTTCAACTCTATAAATACTCAGCCCTCCAGATGACTTTCGGCGCTCAGATGCTGGCCTTGATTGATGAAGAGCCAAGGTTGCTATCGCTGAAACAAGCGCTGACGATCTACATCGATCACCGTTTGGATATTATCCAGCGCCGGACAAAATTCGAACTTGACAAAGCAGAAGCCCGGGCCCATATCCTGGATGGATTGCTGATTGCTCTTGAGAATATCGATGAAGTAATTAAAACGATCCGGGGCTCAGCCGATACCGATACTGCTAGAACTACCTTGATGGAACGATTTAAGCTAACTGAGATCCAGGCTCAGGCAATCCTTGACATGCAGCTTAAACGCCTCGCTGCCCTGGAAAGACAAAAAATCGAGGAAGAACACCTAGAACTGGCAGCCAAGATCAAGAAATTGAGCAGCTTGCTCAAAAGTCAGAAGCAGCAGCTCCAGATCATCAAGGACGATCTTGCTTATCTGGTGGAAAAATTTGGTGATGAACGCAGGACAGACATCGCTCCCGATGCAGCCCAGGATATCGACGAAGAGGATCTGGTTCAGGATCAGGCAATCTTGATCAGCATCACAGAAAGGGGCTACATCAAAAGGGTTTTAGCCCAAACCTACCGATCTCAAAAACGGGGGGGAATCGGTGTGAAAGGCCATACCATGCGGGACGAGGACGAAGTAATGGCCTTGATCCCAGCCCGAACACTGGATACTGTCCTTTTCTTTTCTGACCGGGGTAAAGTTTATTCCTCCCGGGCATATCATATCCCGGAAGCAAGCCGCACCAGCCGGGGATTACCAATCGTCAATGTGCTGAATATCGATCCCAACGAGAGGATCACAGCCATCGTGCCGGTGGCTGATTTTAAGGAAGCCAAATACTGCACGATGGCAACTCAAAATGGTCTGATCAAGCGGGTAGATCTTTCAGAATTTGATTCGGTGCGACCCTCAGGATTAATTGCCATGAACCTGAAGGATGATGATCACCTGGGTTGGGTGCGCCTGACCAGCGGAAAAAATGATTTGATGCTGATCACCCGCAATGGCTATGCTCTGCGATTCCAAGAAAAAGATGTCCGCCCCATGAATCGACCAGCGATGGGTGTGATCGGGATCCGGCTCAGGGAAAAAGACCGGGTAATCGGCATGGATGTTGTTGAGAAAGATGGCGATTTGCTGGTCATCACTGACCGGGGATACGGGAAGCGGACACTGCTTGACAGTTATCCGGTCAGGAGCAGAGCCACAATGGGGGTTTTGACTACTGATAAAAATGCCCTGAAAACGATTGGCAAAATTGCCTCTGCCCGGGTCGTACAACCCGAAAACCGATCTCATCACTGTGATCACAGCCGAAGGCACGATCATGCGCACCAAAGCTGACACAATATCTCAATATAATCGTGTTGCGCGGGGAGTTTCCATCATGCAAATGAGAGATGAGGATGTGGTCGTTGCCATCGCCCGGTTTGATGAGCTGGATATGGATCCAGATGAACCGGAAGACACAACGGAATAAAAAATTTAACAAGCCCGGATACCTTTACAGGATCCGGGCTCTTTCATTAAATAACAAAACGGTTTCCTGCTGGGAAACCGTTTTGTGTGATTAGATTGGCAGGGAGATTTTACCCGCTACCAGCAGGCAAAAGGCGCTGATAATGGCAGCTGTAAAGAATAACAAGACTGCCAGGACAAAGCGCTGAGCAGGGGTCATACCAAGTAATTCGGGTTTCTGATCTGTTTCCACTTCCCCCCAGACATCATCGTCAGAAAAATCGAATTCGTCGTCAAATTCATCACGGATATTATCTAAGGACATAGCTTCTCTCCCCGGACATGATCATCCTTTTCCAAGTGTAGCTTATTTTCAGGATCTGTCAACCAATCGCAAGTGGATCTCTCCGGTACGATACACTCTTTCATCACCGGTTTCGGCCTGGATGATCAGAGAGCCATTCTCAGAGATTCCCACCAAACGACCCTCATCAATTATGCCTGAAGCGGATATTAGCCGGACCTGTTGGTTTTTAAATGCCAGATATCCTTGCCAGGCTCTCAAAAAAGTCTGGGTTGAGATCCGGGGATGCCATTTCAGGAGGGCAAGGATAATATTATGCAGCAGATCCAATCGTGAAATCTCCTTACCTGCCAATTCTTCCAGCGATGATGCCGGATAATTCAAGGGTGTTTCCGGAACGGATCCTTTTGAGACATTGATCCCTATACCCAGAATTACTGCTCTCAGGTCTGCTCCGCTCCAACTGACATCTACCAGCACACCTGCAACTTTTTTCCCATCCACCAACACATCATTTGGCCATTTGATCTCTGCGCTTAGGCCTAAACTTTCAGACAAAACTTCCGCAACAGCCAGGGCTCCCAGCCCGCTGATTCTTTCGAGCTGATCGTTCTCGATCAAGATTTCTTTTGGATCCAAGATCAAGCTGAAAGCTAGTGCTTTTCCGGGTTGTGTGACCCAGCTTCTTCCATGCCTTCCCCTGCCTTCAGTTTGCGAATCTGCCACGACAAGGGAAAAATTTGGAGCTCCCTGGGATGCCAGGTCTTCTGCAGCCTGATTTGTAGACCCCAACTCCTGGGAGATGAAAATATCTCCCAGAGCAAGAGCTTCCAAATTTTCTTTCCAGATTTTCAGATCCATGGGGTAATTGTACCTAATGTTTTGAAATAGGGACCGGATCCCTTAAGGGATCCGGTCCCTATTTACCCATAAAAAAAAGGATACGGCTCCTCAAGTTTGGAAACCGTATCCTTAGCGATCACAAGATTATCTTATTTGGTATTCTTTACCGGCATACCGCCATTTTTTGCTTCGGGAACGGGGAAAATCAGATCCAGTTCTTTGGCATCCACTGTTTCCTGTTCCAACAATTTTTCAGCCAGGATATCAAGGACTTTTCTGTGTTTCTTTAAGATATTCTTGGCACGGATATAAGCATCACCAACCAACTGTTTGACTTCGATATCAATCTTTTCGGCGACTGATTCTGAGTAGTCGCGCTGCTCAGTGAATTCTTTACCCAGGAAGACCATTTCATCTTTCTGTCCATATACCATTGGACCAAGGGTAGAACTCATCCCAAGCCTGGTAACCATTTCCCGGGCTAATTTTGTGACCCGTTCCAGATCATTCGATGCGCCGGATGTGATATCACTGAAGACGATTTCCTCTGCTGCTCGGCCCCCGAGGAGACTGACCATATCAGCCAGGATCTTATTTCGTGAGACCAGCGTGCGGTCCATTTCTGGCAGGATCAGGGTATATCCACCTGCCTGTCCTCGGGCAATGATCGATATTTTATGAACGGAGTCTGCTTCTGGCAGTGATCTGGCAGTGATAGCATGTCCTGCTTCGTGATAAGCAATGATCTGTTTCTCAACATCACTGATCAAACGGCTTTTCCGCTCAGGACCAGCAATGACTCGTTCGATCGATTCCTGGAAATCTGTTTGTTCGATGACTTTCTTTTCTCGCCTCGCAGCCAGGATGGCAGCCTCGTTGATCATATTTTCCAGATCAGCACCAACAAAACCAGGCGTAGCCTTTGCTAAGGTTTTCAGATCGACATCGGGTGCCAAAGGTTTTCCACGGGCATGGACTTCCAGAATCGCTTCCCGGCCTACCATATCCGGGCGATCAAGGATTACCCGGCGGTCAAAACGTCCCGGCCGCAACAAGGCTGGATCAAGGACATCCGGTCGGTTTGTGGCAGCGATAATGATCACATTCGTATCTGTGTCGAATCCATCCATCTCGACCAGGATCTGGTTCAAGGTTTGCTCCCGTTCGTCGTGACTTCCACCCAAACCAGCTCCCCGGTGGCGTCCCACTGCATCAATCTCATCCACAAAAACAATACAGGGGGAATCGCTCTTTGCTTTATCAAACAAATCCCGGACCCTGCTGGCACCAACACCTACAAACATCTCGACAAATTCAGAACCAGAAATTGAGTAGAATGGCACACCGGCTTCTCCAGAAACTGCCTTGGCCAGCAAGGTCTTTCCTGTACCAGGAGCACCCATCAAAAGCAGCCCTTTCGGTATCCGGGCCCCGAGGGAGATGAATTTTTCCGGCGTCCGGAGAAATTCAACGACCTCAAACAGTTCTTCCTTGGCTTCTGGTATTCCCGCCACATCATCAAAAGTTACCGTTGGATTATCCCCGGTAAATTTCCTGGCCCGTGATTGGCCAAAATTCATGGCAGAATTTCCTCCACCCCGGGCTTGCCGGAAAACAAACCAGAATAATCCTGCTATCATGATAAATGGCAGAACATAACCCAGCACGTTAATAACACCAAACCAGGCACTGGGTGGTTTGATTTCTATCATCACATTATTTGGATTAAGATCCTCAGCCGAGACACCCAGCTCCCTGAGCTGCTGAATAAAAGTCGCATCAGGTTCTTTATGCGATTGTCCTTCTGTTCCATCCGGGTAAATTAAACTTAGTTCGTCTTCATTTACAATCACTCTGTTCAAATCACCATCAATGATCAGCTGAGCTACCTCGCCAATGGTCAATTCTTCAGTAGCGATCGTCTGCTGCCGAAAACTGTAAAAAACCAGGATCATGATGCCGATGAAGAGCAAAATGTAGATGATTGATTGTCTGTTATTTGTTCCTGAATCCACAAAAACCTCCGTTGGGCTCTTGCCCCGTGCGCATCAAAATAATCAGCAAGCACACAATGCTGTCAATATCACAAAATGAGTTACACATTTTGAAACAGAGACATTATACCAATCCACCCCCAGCTTGAATATAGAGGGCGTCACAATTAATATGAATTTAATAAACACAGCAGACAGAGCTTGTTTCTCTTCCTGCTGAGGTCAGTGAGAGGGATTCAGCAAGCACTCTGGATATTATTATTGAGCTTTGTATTGGTCCTTGCCTACCTGCTGGCTATCGCAAAAGAAATGGACAGCCTCCCTGACAAATCCAGCTCCCCCTTCCCTGATCCGCTCATAATTCACAGCAAAACGAGGATCCTGGACCCACATATCAGCCAAACCGCGTAAGAATTCCACCTCACAGGTATAAAAGAATTTATTCAGGTAAGCATAGTATTCCCCTACTGCATCCTGGACGTCCGGATCGTCAGGTTTTATTGCCGGATTTTCTGTAACCATGCGAACTATTATTCTTTCGCCTTCCTTTTTGATCTCTTCTTTTTGATCGCTGGAATACCTTGACCATTTCTGTTGAGATTGCTTATATTGCGGTGTATCACCCCAGCGATCCCGAGTTTCTTCCTGATATTTTTTCTCATCAAAGCCCTCAAACAAATCCTGATTTTCCATTATGTGATCTCCCTCTAAACTTGATATTGTCTGATCGAGTGTGTTGAGCAGCTTATTTAACCTTCCTGTCTGGGCCAGGATCGCACCCCGGTGTTCCTTCAGCGTTGTCAGCGGGTGAAATTCCGGCTGATCCAGTATGGATTGGATCTCTTTTAGTGGGACATTGAGCTCTTTAAAGAACATCACCTGCTGCAATCGCAGTAAGTTGTCCCTGTTGTATAGACGATAGCCATTCTCTGCAATTTTGGCAGGGGTCAATAAACCCAGGTGATCATAATATCTCAAAGTCCTGGTTGTTACGCCTGCTAAATCAGCTAATTCCTTGATTGAATACATATCTACTACCTCACTGACTGCCATTCTACACCTTAACGCAACGTTAAGGTCAAGAGCAAGTAAATTTAATTTTCAGCTTAAATGAAAAACCGCCCTCTGGCTGGCGGTCTCCAATACCAATTTAAATCAGGAAAAGTTCAATTCTGCTCAATTTCCTTGAGTATTTCTAATAAACCAGCTGTTTTCTGGTCGCTGTAAGTTCCGGATTCCCTCCAAAGAATATTCCCACTCCTGTCGATCAGGAAAAGGGAAATCTCAGCTTCAGACGTAATACCTAAAGCGGTTTTAAAAATATCTTTATCAAGATAGAGAGTTACCGTTCGCTCCCGGGAGGTTTGGTCAGGTATTCCAGCTCGCATCCCTTCATTAATGAATGTCCGCGAAAGCGCCGGCAGCTTATAAATTGTGGGAAGTTCATAATAAACCAGATCTGGAAATGTTCGCTCAAGCTCCTGAGCTGCCGGAATCCAGGTGTTAACATCCAATTGTTGTCTTTGCTGAAATGGCACTATCACTAAGTTATATTCACCTTCAAAATCCCGAGGAAATTCAAACACCTGGCGATCAAGATTATTTCCCGTAACCATTGGGAAATGGTCCTCTTCTCGCTGAACCTTGAGCTGACTTTCACCAACCGACAATCGTAAACTTAAGATTATTCCAGCGATAACCAACACACCAATTACTGATAAAATGCCAATTAACATTTTTTTATTGCCTGCCAATTTTATATCCCTACTAATTTTTCCACACTGTAGATGTTATCATTCGACCTTTCCTTACTTCCAGATCAGTGGTTTTGCAATTAAGACCAACCTATTATATACTGATTACCTGGCTATTTATAATTTCAGGAGGCAGACATGTCCCGCGTAGTCCATTTTGAAATCCCGGCAGATGACCCTGAGCGGTCGATTAAGTTCTTCGAAACCGTCTTTGGATGGACAATCGAAAAATGGGATGGGCCAATTGAATACTGGTTGATCATGACTGGCGATGAAACAGAACCTGGAATTGACGGAGGCATGGCCCGGAGGGAAGATCCAGCAACTGGCGTTGAAAATACCATCGGAGTCAAGGATCTTGAACAAACCCTGCTGGATGTTGAGGCCAACGGGGGACAAATTTTGCGCCCCAAAATGGCCGTTGACGGTGTGGGCTGGATGGCTTATATCAAAGACACAGAAGGAAATACATTTGGATTGATGGAAAGTGATGAATCCGCGGCCTGAATCCAGAATAGCTGTAGAAGCATAGTCTTTATTTTTGAATTAATAAGGTCGATGATGGCTGAAGAAATAAAGATCACCATTCAACAAGCCCAGCAGGATTTTGCCAAATCAATATTTAATGGCATTTGGGAACTGTTGAACAAATCAGACCGATCCCCGCAGGAAGATGAAGAGATGCTTCTGCGTGCCTATGCCTCACTTTACCACTGGAAGCAAGTTGGCGGTCCAGTTAATTTTCAGCGTGGATATTGGATGATCTCGAGGGTGTACCAGGCTCTGGGTGACGCAGATGGAGCCCTGACCTGGGCAATAAAATGCCAGCAGGAAACAGAAGATCATTCCGCGGATCTGGAGGATTTTGATCTGGCTTATGCCCAAGAGGGGTTAGCCCGCACCTATGCCATGCGGGGAGAACAAGAAAAAGCCCGGATCCACTATCAGAAAGCTCTCGATCTGGGAGATGGAATACAAGACCCGGAAGACAAGAAGATCTTCTGTGATGACTTTCAGGGAGGAGATTGGTACCAGCTTAGATAATTATGACTGAACTCCCCCCTTGCGTGGGAGGATTGGAGAATGGTCAAAATCAATTCATCTGGGCTTCAAATTATCCGGGTTTTATTCGTGATCAGTTTTCTGGTGTTAGCGATTATTTCCAGCCAACACCCAACCATGCAATTCAACGCTGTCCAGTACCAACCTCTGCCGAAAACCGATCACCAGAACCTGGCTAGATTCCTGGATGAGCAGACTATCCTGATAGAAGCAGGTTATTTTTTAATGGGAAGTGACACAGGAAGAGCGGACGAAAAACCATACCACCGGGTCTACCTGAATCCATATATAATCGACAGGTATGAAACCACAAATATTCAGTATCAGAGATTTCTTCGAGAAACAGATCTAATCCCTCCCCGTTATTGGACCCTAAATAATTATCCACCTGGACAGCAGCTCTTCCCAGTTGTCGGAGTTAAATGGGAGGATGCCCAGGCCTACTGCAATTGGGTGGGGAAGCGGCTTCCGACCGAAGCGGAATGGGAAAAAGCCTGCCGGGGAGAATTTGGGAGAATTTTCCCCTGGGGAAATGATAATGGGTTTTCAAAGGGAAATGTGGGAATCCTGCCAGCTGGTCCCCAACCAGAAATGTGGGATCAAGCCTGGGAAATGCTGCTATCCAGTGTAAAACCTGCTGGAAATCCTGGCTTAACTTCTGTTGGGTCTTTTCCGCTGGGCACAACTCAAACCGGCGTCTTCGATATGATTGGAAATGCTTCCGAGTGGACTGCAGATCGCTATAATTGGGATGGATATTGGAATATTGAGCCTCTCAATCCACTGGTAACCGATCCTCCCTGGAACCACGTGGTCAGGGGAAGTGCCTGGTTAATGCCTTACGGCACAATAGCTAATGGTCTTGATCTCAACCGCTGCTCGACCAGGAGTTCGTCTCATGGTGATACCAACGATGCCCGAATTGGATTTCGTTGTGTGAAATCAGTCTTGGAGGGTCAGGGCAAATAATGTTACCAGCCCGGAGTTATGTCTCGTCAGAACTGAAAAAGTTTTTGACAGCATTTTTCCCAGAATCATAAAGTTTCTGGTATTTTTCATCCCCGAACTGGATTTGAAAATCTGTCGAGGAAATGCCACAGTCACTGATTTTTATGCTTCTGTGGCGGTCCACAGCGCTGGTCTGAAAACCTGCCAATTCATGAGATAGATATAGATTCCTGAGGGCCAGGTTGAGATACTCCCAGACATTGGCTGGTATTTCAGGTTCAGACGGATTAAGATAACGATCAGGATACAGGAATAAACCCAATGTTTCCCAATTAATTCCATCCCGATAAGCCCACGACCGTCCAGCGTAGATCGGCTGATCAAATATATGAGCTGGATAGAGATCATATAAACCCCCATCTACAAAATAATCTCCATTACCAAATTCTTTACCATCAAAACGCAGGGCTTCGAAATATACGGGGATGGACATAGACATTCGTACAGCATCGGCTACTGCAACATCAGGGGTAAGGTCTGCACAGAACACTTCAGATCTCTGCCGTGAAACATTAGTCGCTGTAATATACAATTCTCGAAAACCTTGTTTTTCAAAATCACTAAAAGTCGCCCGGGGGTTGCCAGCACACTGGGCAGAAATTATATCTTGGAGCCAGTTGTAAAAATATTCACTGGAATACCAACCGAAATCCCGAAAAAACCTGCGGGAACTCTGTTCTTCCGGTATCCGCAAAAACCTGATCCGGGGAGGTTTTGTCTCTACCTGGGGAACCTTGGTGAAGTCCAATGTATTAAACAGATCTGTGGTTTCAGTAATGCTTAATCGAAAGCTTAATAAAGCCGCAGCAATTGCCCCGGCTGAAGTGCCTGCTACTCGTTCGATATTTTCGACAATCCTGTACTCATCCAGCATTTCTAATGCCCCCAGATATGCAAATCCCCGCACGCCACCCCCTTTAAATACCAGGTTCCGATACAAGTTGCGTTTGAATTCATGATCAATCGCTGATTTTACCTGGTGATAGAAATTTGGCAGCACCATAATTAAAAATTACCTCCCTGGTTATTTACGAGAACAAGGCTTGAAAGTTCCATTTCATTCAAAAAAATCTGCTGCTTTGTTAAATGCATTCCAGGCAGCAGCATGGATAAAAGCTGGTTTTGGGGGAACAGACTGGACCATATCCAGCCAGACTTCCGATGCATCTGCTGCCCGCTGAAAACATTCCGCAGAATATGCCTGACGTTTTTCCCGGGAATCATATCGTATGGCAAAAGCGCCCTCAATAAACTCAGCTTCCAGGGCATCCCGGTCAGCTTGATAAGCTGCCAATCTTTCCTGGTAGTTCCAGATCACACTGCGGTGGAGGCGCTCATGAGACCAGAATAGAGTTGTCGGATCATATTTACTATCTGGCTCTTGGCCAAGATCAACAAGTGGGCAATCCAACCAAACTGGCTTAAAAATACCCGTACAGGGGGCAGATGTACCTGTCGCAAAGATCAATGAATTCTCTTCATCCAGGTAGGCGATGATTGAGCCCGTTGTCTGACTGACCCGGATGGGTCCAAAGCTGGCGTGCATGCAAATATCCGCTCCTGCAATTCCGGCAGCAGGATCAGGATGCGTGGCGTGATCGCGCAGGATGGCAGCCATGGATTGGATGCTATTCCCGTTCTGCTCCGGGGATAACAGCTCCCTGGTCCGCTGACAGCGCCTGGAGGCGTCGCTAAAAGTTGTATAGATAAAATCAGACAGATCTTCCCGGAGATTGATCTCAGAGGAGGTTTTCGCAAATCCCTGCTCGATAAGAAAGGTCCTAAAACCAGCTGATGACCGGTCCCAGTCAACATCCAATGAAATCAGGTTGGAGATGCTGTAAGAAGGCGACACAATTCTCGCAGCCCAGTGCCTGTCAATAGTTTCTAAAACCCAGCTTTCCTGGGGGTCGCTGATCAAGAAACTGTTGTGATAATACAGGCTGCCGGGCTGGATGCAGTTTCCTCCCTGCCCAAATTCTTCCAACAAATCTGTGATTATTTCCAGGGCTTCCCGGGAGCTTTTACCACGCTCCAAACCCAGGCGCAGCAGATCCATTCCCAGTAAAGCTGGCTTTTTATTAGCCGGCACCTTAGAGAACAAGGATTCGTTCCCTATCGCAACTCCATGCTCATTAAGGCCTATTTCCGCTCCCCACATCCAGTGTGGTTTAGAAAGTATGACAGCTGAAGTTTCCTCAGCCTGGGGAATTCCGATATAGGTGCATTGGAGCTGTTCTCCCGGGAATGCTTCCGGGATGGAAACCAGGCCAGGTGCTGGGCTTCGTTTGGCGGCCGGTCAGAATTTTTAGCAAACAAGGAACGCTGGTCCTTTGACAATTCAGCAGCAGCGAATAAAGTATCACACATAAGATCCTCCTGCTCAAATTATACTCCCCTAATAAAAGGGACCGGATCCCTTAAAGGGATCCGGTCCCTATCTAAAAAAAACTAAGCCGGCAGCGAACACCGGCTTAGGACATGGGCTGGATGCTCTCCAGTAAGAGTTAATCAACTTTGACTGCAAAATCCTTCGCAGACACATCGCCATTGAGCTTATTTCTGACCATTTTGTAGATCATCGTGAGTACTTCGATCACAGAGACTATCAGGGCTATTACAAATGCCAATCTCCAGGCGTGCATCCCGACCAGCTCCCATCCGCCATCTTTCATTCCGGAGATAGCTTCCAAAGCCTGGAATAATCCGCCAGACGCCCTGGCAGTCAACCAGGTATTATGACCGATGATGAGTAAACTCAAGATTACAATGCTGAACCCATCCAGACCAAGTTTAATGATCCGGGTCAGTGTGTCCCAGTGGCCTTTCCAGAGCAGGTAAATATCAAGCAGGATATTTGCCAGCAGGGAGACCTGGATCAAGACCAGATAATCGAGGATCACCGGGTTGGGATAAAATCTGCCGCCTGGAAAAATGATGAATCCTATCCAGTGGGGGAAGATTGTAAAAACCACCAGCACCAGTGTACCGAAGATCAAACCAAAGATCAGTTCACCGCGTTTTGCATCCTCGGGCTTAATCTCGGGAAGCTGCTTGGGATCCCAGGGTTCATCACCCAGGTATGGCTTAGCGTCATAATACTGTAAGATCATAAATGTGATTAAAACCCACCCCAGTGAGGTTGGAATACTATTCACCAGAGATGCCAGAATTTCCAGGGGTGAGAATGGCTCACCAGCGACCATGATTGCGATACCCCACCCCAGCAGCTGAGCACCCAAGACAGCAGCGATCACGATCCAGGCCACCATTCGGAACAACGGGAACAAACCCGGACCTACCAGGTACTGTCCCTGAGGATGAAAAGAGCCAGCTACCTGGCGGGGATCGCCGAATTCCTTCAGCACTCCAGCTACCTGATCTTCAACCGGACTTTCGCCAAATCGATCCTCAAGAGCATCAACAAGCGATGATCGAAGTTCAGCCTGGATATCTTTTCTATTCTTACGCGGTAGAAACCGCCCTACTTCTTGGATATACCTATCTAGTAAACTCATTTCATTCTCCTTGACTGGCCGAGCCAGATAATAATTTCTCCATAACTTGGGTCAGATTGCGCCAATCCTCAGCCAGATCCTGGAGCGTTTTTGTGCCCTCGCGGCTGATCTGGTAGTAGCGTCTGGGCCGTGAGCCTTCCACATTCCATTCACTTTGAAGCAAACCCTGGTCTTCTAAGCGGCGTAAGAGAGGGTAAAGAGTTCCCTGTTCAATTTCCAATCCTTTTTCAGCCAGGCTGCTTATCAATGAGTAGCCGTATTTTTCCTCCTTCAACTGACTGAGAGCAGCAAGGACCAGAATACCCCGCCGGAGTTCCTGGGTTAGCTTCTGATACTGATCGTTTTGGGTTTTTTCATTCATCATGTTTGGCATTATACAATGTTATACACAGTATTGTCAATACCTTAATATTATCATTTCCTCCTATACTTTCTTATCAAAAATCTCAATTTGCAGAAGATCAGCTTATCAATCAGCGGGGAAAATAAGAAAAGCACCTCGCCGAGGTGCTTTAATCAAAAGTCAAGAGTAAATCAGGAAGCAGCAGATTTACATTAACAAGCCTATTGTCAAACATATACCACCGGCGACGAACATCAGCAGCATAAATTTGTTCTTTCCCGCTAATCCCAGCAGGGTTTGCTTAGTCCTCTCCCAACGGGATTTACTGGTGGCTGACTTGCTGGATTCGGTTTCAACACTGTCTGATGAGTCCTGGTTTCTCTTTATCCCCAGAAAACCAATTCCGATCACCAGAATACCTGCCACCAAGATCGCTTTTTTAAACTCTGTTTCAGTTTGCCAGCCTGCCCACCAGCCAATCATCATGATCACGCTGATTATCACCAACTCAATCAGCAATATGATTCCCATAGATTTCATCATACCTAAAAACAACCCAGCTTTTTTCATCCACGTCTCCTGCTAATCGTTTATACCCGATATCAAGAGTATTCTCAATAATCAATCCAGACCATTTCCGTTTCAAAGCGACCGATCAATTAAAAGAGTGTATGATTATAACTATCAAGCATTAATTAACCATTTTCCAATGACATTTGTTCTTGGTTCCGCTGATAATCATGGCCGACACTCACCCATTTCTAAAACAGCCTCACCGCACCCTGATCAACCTCACTCTTCCGGTGCTGCTGTCCCTGACAGCTGAGCCGATCACCGCCCTGGTGGACACAGCTTTTATATCCTCATTAGGTGTAATTCCCCTGGCAGCATTGGGTGTTGGGACTACAGCCTTATCGAGTATATTCTGGATGTTCAACTTCCTGGGAATCAGCACCCAAACCGAGATTGCCCAGGCATTTGGCAAAGGTGAAATCGAGGCGGCCAAAAAAACCTTCAGCCTGGCATTGATTGTAGCGGCTTTCTTTGGCATCCTGCTGATAGGAGTACTCTATCCCGGAGCGAACTGGCTGGCAGGAATTCTGGGAGCTGCAGATGGGGTCCAATCGAATGCAGTCACTTATATGCAGATCCGCCTTTTCGGAGCTCCGGCGGTGCTATTTACCCTGGTGGCATTTGGCGCTCTTAGGGGCCAACAGGACATGCGCACTCCGCTCTGGATCGCCTTAGGTGTCAATGGTCTTAACATCCTGCTCGATTGGCTGTTTATCTTCGGAAATGGTCCATTCCCGATGATGGGAGTCGGCGGATCCGCCCTGGCGAGCACAATCAGTCAATGGTTGGGTGCCCTGGCCGTGGTTTATCTGACTGCCAGGAAAATTGGCTTTTCACTCAGGGTTGAAGTGCGGGAGATCAGCAGTCTGTTCAAGGTAGGCGGAGACCTTATCATTCGGACAGGCATGTTAAACCTGTTCCTGGCCTATACGACCAGGGTCGCAAATGGACTGGGAGCAGATTCCGGCGCAGCACACCAGGTAATCCGGCAGATGTGGGTTTTTACAGCCCTCGCCCTGGATGCATTTGCAGCCACCGTGCAGTCACTGGTTGGTTATTTCAGCGGACGAGGATCCATTTCAGATGCAAAGCAGGTGGCCAGAGTCGCTTTGATCTGGAGCACCGGGACCGGGACCGTCCTCGGGGCCATGATGTGGGGAGGGCGAAACCTGGTTATTGATTGGCTTGTTCCAGCAACCTCTGCTTCTGTCTTCCTGACGTCTTGGGCAGTTTCATCCTTCAGTCAACCATTCAATTCCCTGGCCTTTCTGACTGATGGAGTTCATTGGGGGACCGGCGATTATCGATATCTGCGCAATGCCATGCTGATCTCATCTACTGCTGCAATTATCAGCATCTGGTCCCTGGAACAAGGCGGGGGTGCCTCCCTGTTTTGGGTCTGGGTATTGATCG
The DNA here is from genome assembly GCA_963751575.1 of uncultured Chloroflexia bacterium. GTDB lineage: Bacteria > Chloroflexota > Anaerolineae > Anaerolineales > UBA11858 > B10-G9. Next base: position 503,823 of record CAVVUX010000003.1, read on the forward strand.
GGATCTGGATTTTCCTGCGGGCAGGTTTCGGTATGCTGCGGATCTGGCCTGGAGTCGGAAAAAGCCCGTTCAAGATTGACAGCGCGGGAGACCGTTCTTGAATATTGATCAGCAAGCCAAAGATTAACGACCAAACAGATTAAATTTCATACGTACAGAACTGTAAGGAGCTTATCATTTTCATTTAGAGGCGATATACACTATCTGGCTTATACTGACATCAAGTCTGAGATATTATTCAGGCTTTTCAGGCACTGCGATTGGCCACATCCAAGCATACATAGCTTGAGGTAATAACTGTGAACCCGAAAAGTAAAAGGATCCTGACCTACGCAATATATGGCTTCTTTTTTGGATTATTCTTCCCTATTGCCGCATCCGCGGCCATCCTTATGCAATTAAATATGGATTTTTCATGGCCATCCCTTCGTGGCATTCACTTCGGGCAGCCCACAATGCTGATCATTGATTTTGCTCCGATCGTTTTATCTGCCTCATTTGCACTAATAGGTATCCAATCAAGTCGATTTTTAGAAAAATCCTCTCAGCTTGACGAACAGATTAAAACCCAGGCATCCACAATTGAGAATGAACAATACTTCCTGGAAGCACTAATAAGTAGTACATCATTTGCAGTTGTCCGGTTGGATACTAATCACCACATAATCACCTGCAACCAGGCTTTCGAGGACCTTTTTGGCTATCAATGCGATGAGATCATCGGCGAACACCTCGATGATATGATCGCCTCTGACGAACTAAAAATCGAAGCAACCAAAATTTCTAACTCAGTCTCGGATGGCAACCTGGCCAGGAAAGTCAGCCAACGGAAAAGAAAAGATGGCAGCCTGGTCGATGTGGAAATTGTGGGCGTCCCAGTCAACGCGGGTGGCAAGAATATCGGCATCCTGGGACTGTACCATGACATCAGCCCCAGAAAAATGGCCGAGAATGCCCTGATGGAAAGTGAAGCCAGATTCCGATCGCTATTCGACGAGTCTCCTATCTCTCTCTGGGAGGAAGATTTTTCGAAAGTGAAATTAATCCTGGAACGAATAGGCACGACAGAAGAGGTTATAAATCGCCTTGACACTGATTATGAGCTGGTGAATGAATGTATCCAGGCTGTAAAAATCCTTGATATTAACCAGGCGACAGTAAACCTGTATCAAGCAAAATCAAAATCTGAATTAATTGATAATCTCGGCCAGGTCCTGGTGATTGAATCGCAGGAAGAATTCAGGAAAGAATTAATAGCTCTCATTAGTGGCAAGACATCCTATGAATGTGAGATCTATCAGAAAAAACTAACTGGTGAGTTGATATATGGCTGGCTTCGTCTATCAATTCCGCCTGGATATGAGAATACCTGGGAACGCGTGCATATATCCATTGTTGACATCACACAACGCAAGGAATCTGAAGAAAAACTGCGGTTTATGAGTTTCCATGATACTTTAACAGGTTTGTACAACCGGGCATATTTTGAGGAGGAAATGTCCCGATTGCGCGGCAGCCGGCAATTTCCAGTCAGCATCATTGCCTGTGATCTGGACGGTCTGAAGCAGATCAATGACCAGCATGGTCATGACGCGGGCGATCGGGCCATCAGATCTGCAGCCAAAATTCTCAGCCTGCATACTTTTAGGGCTGAGGATGTTGTGGCAAGGATCGGCGGGGATGAATTTATTGTGATCCTGCCATCAGTTAATTTAGACGAGAACAAGACCATTCTCGAGAGAGTACATAAAGGAATCGAACAATTTAATAAAAGCACGATTGATGATGATCTTTATCGGCCGATCTCCCTTTCGCTTGGTTATGCAGTTGTCAAGGAAGGCGGATCGCTCGAAGAAGGTTATAAAGCTGCTGATACAGCTATGTACATCAATAAACAAAAGAAAAAGGGAATTAGTCCCTGACCACCTGAACCATTTAGAAGAATCAGAAAACCGCCCTTATCATAGGGCGGTTTTCTGATTCAGGTCCATTATTATTATATGATCTCGAATCTAGTCTACAACTGACTGGTCAAACTGACTGTTGTACAACTCGGCATAAAAACCATTCTGCCCCAGCAGCTCCTCATGTTTTCCCTGCTCAACGATATCACCTTCATTCATGACCAGGATCCAATCCGCATTGCGGATGGTCGAAAGCCGGTGAGCAATGATGAAACTGGTGCGGTTCTGCATCAGGTTGTCCATCGCTTTCTGGATCAGAACCTCGGTGCGGGTATCAACTGAACTTGTAGCTTCGTCCAGGATCAGCATGGCAGGATCGGTGACTATTGCCCGGGCAATAGTCAACAGCTGCTTCTGGCCCTGCGAGATATTGCTGGCTTCCTCGTTCAACACCAGGTCATAGCCGTCAGAGAGAGTGCGGACAAAGTGATCCACATGGGCTGCTTTGGCAGCCTCGATCACCTCTTGGTCAGTAGCTCCCGGGCGACCATAGCGGATATTCTCCAAGATGGTATCGTTGTATAGCCAGGTATCCTGCAGCACCATACCAAACAGGCAGCGCAGATCCTCCCGCTTGTAATCCCTGATATCCTGTCCATCGACCAGGATCGCACCATTATTCACATCGTAAAAACGCATCAGCAATTTCACCATGGTGGTTTTTCCTGCTCCCGTCGGACCAACCAGGGCAATTTTTTGTCCAGGCTGGACATCAGCCGAGAAATCATTGATGATCATTTTGTCCTGATCATAACCAAACTGGACATTTTTAAATTCAACATGACCTCTGATATCCTCAGGCATGACAGGGTTCTCAACTTCAGCAACTTCCTCTTCCTCTGCCAGGAACTCAAACACGCGCTCAGCTGCTGCAGCAGTCTGCTGCAGGATATTGGAGATATTGGCAATCTGAGTGATGGGTTGGGTAAATGAGTTCACGTATTGTATAAAAGCTTGGATATCTCCCACGGTGATTGCTTTCTGAATAGCCAGGTAACCTCCCAAGATAGAGATCCCAACATAACCCAGATTGCTGACAAAACGCATTACCGGCATCATCAAACCAGAAAGGAATTGTGATTTCCAGGCAGAGCTGAATAGGGTATCATTCAAACCTTCGAATTTCTCGACACTTTCGGCTTCGCCATTGAAAGCTTTCATAACCACGTGGCCGCCAAACATTTCTTCCACATGGCCATTGATATGCCCCAGGTACTCCTGCTGCTGAGTAAAATACTTCTGGGATTGACGCACAACCAGGATCACAAACACCATTGAGATGGGAATGATCGTCAAGGCAACCAGGGTCATTTTCCAGCTGATGGTCAGCATCATGATCAGCACACCAACAACAGATACAACGGAGGTGATGATCTGGGACAAACTCTGGTTCAGGGTCTGGTTAACGGTATCAACATCATTGGTGATCCTAGAGAGAACTTCTCCCTGGCTGGTATTGTCAAAATATTTAAAGGGCATGCGGTTGATCTTTTCAGCGATATCCTTCCGGAAGCGGTAGGTGATATCCATTGATATCCCAGACATAATCCAGCCCTGGACAAAACTGAATATCGTAGAGGCCAGATATAAACCGATCGTGATCAGGATGATCCGGCCTATAAAATCAAAGTCGATCCCGGTCCCTGTCCCGGCAATCATTCCCAGGACACCTTCGAAAAGAACGGTAGTAGCATTACCCAGAATTTTAGGTCCGATGATAGTAAAAACTGTCGATGCGATAGCAAACAGCATGACGATCAAGATACCAATTTGATAACTACCCAGATAATCCAGCAACTTGGACATTGTGCCCTTAAAATCCCGGGCTTTATCCCCTTTCATCATCGCCCCCATATGGCCACCAGGCCCACCCCGTCTGACAGGGCCACCAGTTCTCTTTTGAGGTGCTTCAGTTTCCCTATTATGCGTTGTCATTGGAGTTCCTCCTTGCTCAACTGCGAGGAGGCTATTTCCTGATAAGTCTCGCAGGTTCTCATTAATTCCAGATGTGTGCCCTTACCAACTACTCTTCCCTTGTCAAGCACTATGATCTGATCAGCATTCTTGACAGTAGCCACCCGCTGGGTGACAATCAGGACTGTACTTTCACCCGTCTTCCGCTTTAGTTCCCTTCGTAAGTTGGAATCAGTTTTAAAATCCAGGGCAGAAAAACTGTCATCAAAGATATAGATCGGTGGTTTTTTAACCAGGGCCCGGGCAATTGCCAGACGCTGTTTTTGCCCACCGGAAACATTTGTTCCTCCTTGGGAGATATCTGCCGCCAATCCCTCTTCATCTGCATAAACAAATTCACTGGCCTGGGCAATCTCCACAGCTTCCCTGAGAACCTCTTGTGAGGCATTTTTATCTGCATAAAGCAGGTTGCTTTCGATCGTTCCTGTAAACAGGGTGCCCTTTTGGGGAACAAAACCAATTTGGTCCCGCAGATCACTCTGCTTGACATCCCTGATATCGATACCATCCAGTAAGATACTTCCCTGCGTGACATCATAAAAACGGGGTATGAGATTGATCACGGTAGATTTTCCGCAGCCGGTAGAACCAATAAAAGCTGTTGTCTCCCCGGGCCTCGCAGTAAAGCTGATATCCTGAATAACATCATCCAACGCATCCGGATAACGGAAAGAAACATCCCGGAATTCGATCTCTCCCAAGAAGGGGAAGAGCGAATTGCCTGGGCTGTGCTGGGTCCTGGATCACAATCTCTGTTTCCAATACATCGGCTATCCTGTCACCGGATACAGCAGCCCGGGGCAGGAATATGAACATCATCGACATCATCAGGAATGCAAATACGATTTGCATCGCGTACTGCATAAAAGCCATCATGTCGCCAACCTGCATGGTCGATTCGGCAACCTGATGGGCTCCAACCCAAATAATTGCCAGCGAGAGTCCATTCATGATCAGCATCATCAAAGGCATCATGGTCACCATCACCCGGGCGACAAAGAGCCCGGTATCCGTCAGATCCCGATTGGCCTGGTCAAAACGATCTAATTCATCATCCTGTTTATTAAAAGCCCGGATAACCATCATGCCCGAGAGATTTTCTCGGGTAACCAGGTTCAAGCGATCAATAAGTTTCTGCATCAATTTGAATTTAGGAACTGCTACTATAAAAACGATTACGATCAACCCTATCAAGACCAAGACTGCCAGGGCGATCAACCACCACATGCTGGCACTTTTATCAATAGCCCGGATCACTCCCCCCACTCCAATAATAGGAGCAAAGAAAACCATCCTCATGAACATGAAGATCACTGTTTGCACCTGGGTGATATCGTTGGTTGAACGCGTAATCAATGATGCAGTTGAAAATTTATCAAATTCTGCGCTGGTGAAACTTTCCACTTTCTTAAATACTTCTTTGCGGATATCACGGGCAGCACCTGCTGCCGTCTTTGATGCCAAATAACCGACAGATACTGTTGCAACACCTCCAAGCAAAGATATCAAAAGCATGGTGCCGCCAGTTCTGATGATATAGTCACGCTGGATCTTGGCAGGATCCATACCCAGAGCTTCATACTCAGTTTTTACTGCGCCTACTGCCATCTGGTTGACCATGCTATCGCCCAGGGAAGAAAAAGCAGCATCGATCTTTTCTGTGATCGCTGACCGCTGTGCCGCCGGCATTAAAGCCAGGACCTGGAAAATATCCGTACCAGCAGGAAGAGAGGAGAGATCAAAATCCAGTTCATCCCCCAGCATGCCTGCCCGAGAGGGATCCTCCACCATCTGCTGAATGCCCGCAATGGCAACCAATGCCCTGCCCAGAACACGGTTTAATAATTCTTCCTGATCCTGATCAAGTTCTTGCAGGATATATATCGCCTGGTCCTTAAGAACAGGGAATTGATCCAGATAATCACCAGCTTCTGGAGAATCCGGGCTGATCAATTGATATGCTCCTTGAACCAGCTCAATGTCAGCATCTGCCACAAACAGGATTATTTTTTCGAATTCAGTCTGACGGATGGCTGCCGGAATAGCATTTTCAACACCATTCTGCTGAATACCGTTGTTGACGATCCTTGACAGATAATCCGGTAAGGCCAGATCCGCATTAGCCTGGACAAATAACAAGGCAATCGATAACAGGATCAATAAAGAATAGGGTTTAAGGTATTTTAATAATCTCCGCATTGATGTACTGCTCCTCGCATTTTAATATCCAACAATCGTACACTAACCCATCTGATTGGCTTTATCTATCAACAGGGACAAAGCTGAATTTACACGTTTCTGTTCAGATTCAGTTAAGCTATCTGTTAAATCGGTTAACCAACCCTGACGGGCCTGCAATCCTTCCTCCAGCACTTGACATCCCTTGTCTGTCAGGATGATTTGTTTTACTCGCCTATCATCAGGGTCTTCTGAGCGCTGGATCAAACCCTGCTGAACCAGACGTTCCAGCATCTGGCTGGCAGCAGCGCTGGTCACACCGAGGTGGTCGCCCAATTCTGTCACCCCGGCTTTTTCGCGCTGGTTTAAATGGAATAACGCACCGATCATGGACATCGACAATCCACTGCTGCGGGTATGATCAATAAACCGGCGGAGAGAGCGGTGCATGAAGACCTCAAACCACTCCTGGAAGGTAGTAATCAATTCATCTCTTTCCGACATAATTAACCTCGCTAAATAGATAAGCGGGCTTAATTATATAGAATACTTAATAATTGTCAAGGGAATCAATGAGGAGTACCTAGCCAGGAAGAATTATCAATCGATCCATATTACACGTTGTGACTCCAGTCATAACTGCTCTGGACACTAAAATTCAGCAAGGTTATACTGGAATCATTATTCCATTTTTCCCATTTGAATTATTTAGACTCCTAAAATAACGACAGATAAACCAAGGATAGCGTGCGCCTGATCCGGCATTCGCCAACCCGGGAGGTTTTTTCGATGGACAGATCAATCAATACAAACTCTGCTGCCGCCAAGTCCTGGCGCAAGATCGTTAACAATTATCAAAACCCAGACATTAGAAAATCTGTCTGGCAGTTGGTAAATACCCTTGTCCCGTATCTGGTCCTCTGGGGATTGATGATCTATCTCATCAATATCTCCTATTGGCTGGTTTTGCCCCTGGCTGTTGTGGCCGGAGGTCTGGTAGTCCGTCTGTTTATTTTTCTGCACGATTGCGGGCACTGGTCTTTCTTCAAATCTGCCAAAGCCAATCATTGGGTGGGATCCATAATGGGTGTTTTAGTGTTTACCCCCTATTTCCAATGGAGGCAAAGCCACGCCATCCACCATGCCACAGCAGCCAACCTGGATAAACGCGGAGTGGGTGATGTTTGGACCTTGACGGTTGAGGAATTCCTGGAAGCACCCTGGTGGAAAAGACTATTTTATCGGGTCTACCGCCATCCTGTAATCATGTTCGGGGTTGGCCCGCTGCTCACTTTTCTGGTCCTGCACAGAATCCCCACCAAATCATATAAAAAACGGGAAAAGAACAGCGTTCATTGGACGAATTTAGCCCTGCTGATCATGATCGCCATTATGTCGTGGGCGATTGGTTTTAAAAACTTCATATTGATTCAGCTCCCTGTGATCTGGGTGGCGTCTACGGTCGGTGTCTGGCTGTTCTATGTCCAACACCAATTTGATGGTGTTTATTGGGAACGAGCCCAGGAATGGGATTTTCTCAAAGCCGGACTCGAAGGCAGTTCTTTCTATCAACTGCCCAAAGTGCTCCAGTGGTTCAGCGGCAGCATTGGTTTTCATCACATCCATCATCTCAGCCCCCGCATCCCGAACTATTTGCTGGAAAAATGCCACAAAGAAAATTCTTTGTTTCAGGTTGAACCAGTTAAATTATTTTCAAGTTTCAAATCATTGACCTATCGTCTCTGGGATGAAAATAAACGGCAGTTGGTAAACTTCCGTGCTATAAAATTTTATAAAACAGAGAGCAGCGCACCTAATATTTAATTAATTCTTATCTTACTCAGATAGACCGTCAATTATAATTGTCGGTTTATTGAGATCTCGGCTCAAAGTTGAGAGGACAATTAAATCCAGAAGTGATAATCATGACAAGAGTTTTTCCGATCTATTATTTCAATCGGAGAGATCTTAAGAGATTCATCCAGTTTCCTCTTCAGCTTAAACGCAACTACCCACATTAGCAGCGCTAACAGCGACTTTAACTGAAAAAAAGCACCCTTACTAGATGCCTTCTGATAGTGATGTTTGCTGTGTGTTAATAACGGTCAGTGGTGTTTACAAAGTCAGGGTTAATTAGATCTCACTTCCTGAACCAATTCATAGGTCCGTGGCAATCCACCAATATAAGGGCATTTGTCGTCAAGTCAAATGATATGTCCCTCCAGCGCAGCTGCCACAATCTTCTGCCTTCACCTCAAAAGATCTAACCCGGCCTTTATGGATCCAATACTCAACCATACTTTCCAACTGCCCTGGGGAAAGCTTTAGATCTTTAGCCATCGAGCTGATCGAAATACCTTCTCGGGCATTCTCAAAATAATCCAGGACCTGCCTCAAAGAGGTTCTAGCCATAATCATTATCCTTTAATAAAGAACCATTTTCCTACTTGGAATACAACCACAGCAGCACTCCAGGCCAGAACCAGGGTGTATCCTATCTGAGCCCACATCCACCGGGTGCCAAATTCATGCCTCATGGCTGAAATTGCTGATACACAGGGCACGTATAACAGCACAAAAACATTAAATGCAACCGCGGCGATCGATCCCGCAGCAGGAGATCCGGCAGTCAGGGAATAAGATCTTCTCAAAGCTGCTGCCAGCCGGGTTGAATCAACAACTTCCTGGTCTGCGGGGAAAAAACTAACCTGGCCGATGTCAATCAACGGGATCAGGTTGATGGTGCGAGGCAGAATATTGATCGTTTCCTGAATAGTCAATAGGGTCGCACGCCCAAACCCAACTCCAACATCAGACAGGTCCTCCCTTAACGAAGAACTTTCCCGAGGTGTGAACAAACTTTCTTCAGCATAGATCTGGTTCATGGTGCTGATCACAACTTCTTTTGCCAGCAGCCCTGTCAATAATGAACCTGAAGCCTGCCAGGAACCAAACCCAGCCGGTTTGAAAACCGGCGCGATCAATCCGCTGATCCTCCCAAATAAACTATCCTGAGCCTGAACCTGATTAAATCCACCTGAGTCAATCCTGGCCGGTATTGCCATCAACAGCCAGAGGGCGATCGAGACACCCAGGATCACTGTCCCTGATTTAATGAGGAATCCCCTGGTTCGCTCCCACATTTGTCTCCAAACATCCTCTGGTCGAGGTATCCTGTAAGGCGGCAGCTCCATCACAAACGGCGCAGGTGGCTGACTTTTATAGACAGTGTTCTTCATCACGAAACCTGTGATGAGGGCGACTGCAATGCCCAGGAAATACATGGCAAAAACCAGATTACCGCTGGAAGCACCAAAAAATGCGGCCCCAAAAACCACGTAAACTGGCAGTCTGGCACCACAGCTCATAAATGTGGCCAGGAAACCTGTCAGTTTGCGATCCTTTTCGTGCTCCAGTGTCCGTGTTGCATACACCGCTGGAACTGTGCAGCCGAATCCGATGATCATGGGCAGGAAACTCTTACCATGCAGACCCATCCAGCGCATGACCCGATCCATCACAAAAGCAGCCCGGCTCATATATCCGGAATCCTCCAAAATCGCCAGGGCCAGATACAAGAACAGCAGGACTGGCACGAATACTAGCACCCCACCTACTCCGGCAATAATGCCGTCCGTTATCAGCGACCTGAACCACGAGCCTTCGAGGCCGAGTAAATCCAGGACGACACCAGTCCATTTGCTGAAAAACTGATTGATAAAGATATCTACCCAATCCAAAAAAGGAGCGCTGACATTAGCAGTAAACTGGAATACTATCCACATGGTCATAAAAAAGATTGGTAATCCCCAGATCTGATGGGTTACTATTTCATCCAATTTCTCAGAATGGGTCTGAACAGGTGTGAGGGGGCGCTCAACAACGGAATCTATGACCCGTCCAACAAATTGGTAACGCTGATCTGCTATTAATATTTCAGGATCCTCACCCGTCGCGGTTTCAATTCTCACCCGGGCAGCCTCCGCTGCCTGGAGGAGATCATCCGCTCCCAGGGAGCTGAGGACTTCCAAAATTCCAGGGTCATTTTCAAGCAGTTTTGTTGCCAACCAGTCCGGGCGGTACAGATCACCTACCAGGTCATGATCAGTGGTTAACTTCCGCAGCTCTACTATTTCTTCTTTGAGTATTCCTTGGAAGCTGGTCTGGATCTTCCCTGTATGAGGGTGTTCCACTACCATAGAGATGGCTTTTTTCAAAGCATCCACACCCAAACTGCGATTTCCGACAGTTTCCACAACCGGGATTCCACCCATACGTTCTGACAACACTTGAGGAGATATTGTTAAACCACGGCTATTGGCAATATCAGTCATATTCAAGGCAATGATGACCGGACTGTCCAGCTCAATTAACTGGGCTACAAAATAGAGATTCCTTTCCAGGTTGGCTGCGTCCACAACAGCTACAACTGCGGTTGGGTTTTCATTGACGATATAATCGCGGGCAATTATTTCTTCGATCGAATAGGCGGTCAGACTGTAGGTTCCAGGCAGGTCCACGACCAGGATCTCCTCATTACCTATCTGAAAGGTACCTTCCTTTTTTTCTACAGTTTTTCCAGGCCAATTTCCGACATGCTGCCGGGACCCGGTCAAAGCATTAAACAGAGTGCTTTTGCCAACATTCGGATTGCCTGCCAGGGCGATAGTTTTTTTCATGGAAAAATATTCCCGGGGATGAATTAGACAACCATATTATCTGGCCGGATAGCGGGTGGTTTCGGCTCTAATGAAGGCTGCCTACTATATTCAATTTATACGACTTTAGACTTCGACTTCAATCGCGATTGCCTCAGTTTTTCTAAGTGAAAGGCGATAGCCCCTGACCTGATATTCAACAGGATCACCCAGGGGAGATCGTCTGATCATTTCGATCGAAGTCCCATTAGTGAGTCCCATATCCAATAATCTACGCCGGATGGCTCCTTCGCCGCCCAGTTTGCTTATTTTTCCCGATTGCCCGGGTCGCAGCTGATCCAAGGTAATGATTGCCATATATTGTCACTTTTAACAAACGATGTCTTTTATTAGAAGGTTGTCTTATAATTATTTATAAGGTATACCATAAATTTTCTTATATGCCAAGCTTCACATTTAACAATTTTGGTATTAATATTGATTTAATGGGCAGCCATAAAATTTTGTGATATTAATTGTATAATCATTAGGATAAAACATCAAAACCGAGGAACTTATGCCAGAATCTGAAAGCAGGGAAATGTACCTGAAATCGATTTATGAATTATCAGCCGGAGAGGATCTGGTTGCTGTGTCACTCCTGGCCAAGCGAGTTGGAGTATCAGCAGTATCTGCTACAGAAATGATGAAACGATTAGAAGGTCAGGATTTGATCATTCATACACCATATAAAGGGGTCCGGCTCACGAGTCAAGGGAAAATCCGGGCCTTGATCGTAGTCCGGCGTCAGAGGTTGTGGGGCAGATTCCTGGCTGATCACCTGAAGATCACCTGGTCACAGGTCTATGACATGTCGTGCCGCTTGGAGCATGCAACAGACGCCACTGCGACTGAAGCCCTGGCAGATTTCCTGGATCAACCTGCCTTCTGCCCCCACGGACATCCCATACCAGATGCCAACGGTCAAATCGCGGATGTAGAGGCTTATCCCCTAAACGAAATCAGTTGTGAGGTGGAAGTTGAAGTAAAGTGGATCGAACAACCGGAATTACCCCTCTGTGAATACCTGGAAGATAGAGAGATCTTTCCCGGTACAATCTTGCGGATCACTGATGAAGCCCCTTATAATGGTCCCATTACTGTGAATTTGAAAGGCAAAGAGATTGCCCTCGGGCGGGAAATCTCCGCCCGCATTTTTGTTAATCCGACTGATCAAAAATAATATCTGAGATGATTGCGAGTACGCTGGCGGCGGGACGCTTCAGACAAGACTGTCGGAGTCGGATCCGTCTCAATCAAGGATAATAAATTTGAAAGATGAATTACTAACCCTGTTCAGGCAGAAATTCAATCAGGATCCTGAGTATTTTATCCAGGCACCCGGGCGAGTCAATCTAATCGGTGAACACACGGATTATTCTGAGGGATTTGTCCTCCCGGCAGCCATCAATCTTGGAATTCTGGTTGCCATGAAACCCCGCCAAGACAGCATACTTCAAGTATATTCGGCTGATTTTAACGAAATGTGCGAGGTTGATCTCCGGGATATAAAACCAGGAAAACCAGGCTGGCAAGAATATCTTAAAGGTGTAGCCTGGGCTCTTCAGAAAGAAAACCATCAACTGTGCGGTTGGTCCGGTGTCATTAAAGGCGATCTTCCGATCGGGGCTGGTTTATCATCTTCAGCAGCCCTGGTAATAGCTATTGCCAAAGGGTTTTCCCAGAGCTCGGAAATTGATATCAATCCAAAAGATTTAGCTTTGATCGGTCAAATCGCTGAAAATGACTGGGTTGGGGTTAAAGTTGGCATAATGGACCTATTTGTTTCAACGTTAGGAAAACGGGATCACGCTGTCCTAATTGACTGTCGAACCCTTGATTATCAGTATGTGCCAATCCCAGAAGAAACAGCGATCATGGTCATGGATACCGGGACTCGACGGGAGCTCAGTCATTCGGCCTATAACGCGAGAAGAAAGGAATCTGAAATTGCCTCCCGGACATTGAAGGTGCCCGTATTACGGGACGCTTCATTGGAACAGTTGGAACGCAATCTGGAGCTTTTCGATCCGCTGATCCTAAGACGCGCGAGGCATGTGATATCTGAAAATGAACGGGTACATCAGTTAAGTAATGCGCTCAAGAAGAATGATTTCGAGGTAGTGGGATTTTTATTAAATCAAAGCCATGCGAGTTTGAGAGATGATTTTGAGGTGTCTTCTACTGAATTAAATATAATAGTAGAATCCGCCCAGAAACATCCTGCCTGCCTGGGCGCCAGGATGATCGGTGCAGGATTTGGGGGTTGTGCTTTAGCTCTGATTGATGGATCAGATGTCAAGAATTTCAGCAAGGTAGTTGAACAATCTTATCATTCCAAGACAGGTATTCAACCTGCAATCTTTCAAGTTAATGCTGTCGATGGTGCTTCGGTAAGATAGCCAAGATGTATCTAAACCTTCAGATCAACAGATGGCTAATTCAGATACTTGATCCCAGTCAACTTCTCAGAGATCTCCCACAGCTTCCTGGCAGGATCCTGAGCTTTTGACAATTCATTCGAATTCACAATTACTGGGTAACCTGAACGCTCCCCTTTTCCATCAGGTCCATAATATTGGCCGCTCACTGCCTCGGGATCAACGGCCGCCCGAATGCTCGGCAGAGCACCCATGGCAGAACTTTGAAACATAAGTTTCATTGACTTATTAATCAGTCCGGCTATCCTGTATTTAAATAAATGGTCAGCCAACCCGGTAGCCGAGATCCCGGGATGAGCTGCCAAAGCAGAGACACCATAACCTCTTTCCTGTAAGCGCCGCTGAAGCTCATAAGTGAATAGCAAGTTTGCCAGTTTGGACAGGCCGTAAGCCCCCATCGGCGTATAATCCTTGCCATTCTCAAACATCAAATTTTCAAAGTCAATCTTTCCTGCGTGATGGGCGTTGCTGCTGACATTCACGATCCTGGATCCCGGAGTATCTTTTAACCTATCGATCACTAAACCAGTTAAAGCAAAGTGTCCCAGATGATTGGTCCCAAAGGTTTGTTCAAAACCATCTTCAGTCAGACTGTATGGCACGAGCATGATGCCGGCATTATTGAGCAAGATATCCAGCCGATCAAAATTGGCTATAAATCTTTCGGCAAAATATTTAATTGATTTCAGACTTGATAAATCCAAATTGATAAATGACAGTTTTGCCCGGGGAAGCTCGGCCTCGATTAGATTTATTGCTTCCTCAGCCCGAGCCTGATTTCGGCTGGCAACTATCACCTCTGCTCCATTGCGCGAAAATTCCCTGGCTGATTCAAAGCCGATACCACTATTAGCGCCGGTGATAATGATGACTTTTCCAGATAGGTCTGGAATGTTTTTTTCTGTCCATTTTCCATTCATATGCAATCCGCCTTGGTTTTTCATTTTTCTAGGTAAATTTATGAACATTCAACCACCTAGACCTTATCTTCTAATCCATTGATAAATAAATTCCCTGGTAAAAGACAATTCGAGCAGGGAAATTCTTACTCGAATTCACGTACGCCCTGACCATAAAGGAAAACCATCTTTTGATCAGACATTTTGAATTTTGTTTGCAGGATAGGATTTGTTACGGATCAGGGAGCCATCTTTCTTGAACTTATAATACTCCCCGCCGTGAAGAAGAGCAGTGATTCCAGATTCTGGCCAGTCAGGTTTGAGACCTCAAGATGGGCGAATTTTCCCTTCCAGCTCGGACGCATGCTTTTCAACTCCCTGGCAAGGTATTCAAGCCCCTCAACGATATCTTCCTGGGTAACTTCGAGCTCATTTACGCGGTCCAAATGGGTACCAAGCAGGATGAAATGAGTGGCGTCGTTTAACAAATCCCCTACCCCGTCAATCCAATACACCAGGTCATGGAAAGTTTCCCTGTGCACCATATCATAAGTGAACAAGACCACATCCAGGCGGTGAATGGTAGGGCGGTAGATATCTATCACCTGCTCAAAAGATCGGCTGGTGGGGTCACCTTCACCCTGTTTTTGTCCCGGTGGGATCAGAAACTGCATGGTAACTGAATAATGGGTATCGCCTATCACCTGTTGGGTGGTGATGAATTCAAATTCCATGTTGGTGGTCTTCTTGATCGATTTCAGCACACCGGTTGTTGGCATTCCCCCCTTATTAAACAAGTCTAACACCCTGGCGACTGTTGTTTTTCCAACAGCTCCATTACCCACCAGCATTACAAATCCAGTTAATCGTTCTGCCATTGAAGCGTTCATACGGGCCGGGATGGTCTATGTGACCGGTATTCAAATTGACCGTCATGTCTCACAGGTATCTCCCTTAACTCCTTTCCACAATAATGCCTGACGTAAAATCGATAATTTACACCACCCATGGCTCTTTCCACAACTACACCTCTATCAATTCGGGGATGAGCCCTGACCAGATCAGGTATTGAATAATTCACATCTCCCCCGCAAACCTCACAGTTTACAGAATAACCATTTCGGGTCATTGCCATCACCTTGCGAACCGGCATACCAACATGTTCAGCGAATTGTGAATAGGCTTTGCTGTCGCTTAAATTCTGACCGAAAATATCCGCAAATAGATTCCTGTTCAGGACTGCCAGAGTTAAAACGAATATAGCGCCAAGGAAGAAGATGGCTGTTACCAGGCCCTCCAGGGTGATCGCAGGCACCATGGCAATATCAAGAAATAACAATGCTGTGAAAATATAACCGAGAAAGAAGACCGAAATCATGGTTGAAAGAATGATCCAGGGTCGGGCAAGTCCGAATGTTCTCAGGATTCCAATGCTTCGAAAAGCAAAAAACAATCCTACCAGGAGGATGACAGAACCCACAATTACAATCGCTGCGTTGCTAAATAACATAGTTTAGTTCCTTTACTATCCCTATTCTAATAGGAGTGTTTTTTTCGTAAAGGGGTCATGACAGGATTGATAGGAATTGTCCCTTTTGGGTGACGATTTTACCGCTATGGCAAGGTTTACTGACCACGCCAGGTATATGGTTTTTTTAATTTATATTATTGATCCATCACAGAAAAATTTTACTAAATCAAAATACCCGATCCGATCAATATCACTCGATAATTTCAATCCGGGAATTTTAGAGTCCGTTTCCAGTTAGCGGGCTCAATAAGAATGAATAATGATAAGTTGTTCCTTTAATTAGTCGTGTGTCCTTATCAAAACCATAAATTGGGCTCATCAGATCACCAACCCCTTTTTGAGCCAGATCTAAATTCAAAGTGAAATAATCTCTGATTGGCAAATCTTGAATATGCTGAGCTGATAACAGATCGTCCTGCGAATATGGCCAAAGACTAAAATTGAAATATTGGTTTTCTAAAGCATCAACCTTAAATCCAGTTCCATCTTGGGCCTGGAATAATACCCAGCGAATATCAGAACGATTTCCATTTTCCTGGGGGTGGATATAGTCATGCCTGATTGAGCTGCTCTTTTGCTGGTGGATAGCAATCAAGCCAGATTGTTTGCGGTCCGGCATAGTTTCATGCGGTCCTCTACCAAACCAGCTAACATCTGTAAATTTTTCAGGTATTTTTCCCTGTAATCCGAACCGGAGCATTTCTATCCCGGGTGTGATGGTTGCAGAAATTTGAACTGATCCCCGGGGTTGGATTTCTGTTGTAATTTGCAGGTGGGAACGGCCAGATGGTATTTGATATATTGAAGATACCCTAACTCCGCCGGAATCCAGCCGGTCCGTCGTGAATTCCGCCAATTTAATAGTGTCCAGGGCTCGCTCCCATTTTCGATAAGACGAGAGCCATTTACCAAGGCGAGGGAACCAGTTGTCCAGGATCACGTCGTTATCAAGTTCCCGCAGGAAATTGGGCAGCAGTGGACCTTCCAATAATTCGGATTCAGCGCCTGAAATTGACTCAATATAACCACTTTGAGTATTAAATGAGACTTTGACCAATGGATGCATCACAGTGAGCTGATTTTCCCGGGGATGAATGAGCAGGGGTGTTGTCAAATTACTAACTACCTCGTTGAGATCACTCTCTGCCCTCTCCAGAGGGAGTTCAAACTGATCCCAGGCTACCTCAAATCCTGCCTCCCCCCAAGTCGTGGTCTCGGCAAGCTGAAAACTGAGCAGCAGGTGATACTCAGCTCCCTGATAATTTTCTTCAGGAAATGGAACCGGCAGCAAAAGTGACTCTTCTTCACCCGGACCCAGGGCAGGTGCAGGCATTTCTCCTGAGTTTTGCTCAAGACCATTTCTTGTCAGCGACCACTTGAGAACAAAAATACTCAAATCAAGGAATGAATTCTTGTTCTTAAGGAATATTTCTCCTTTAGACAGATCACCAGCTGAAGCGCTGATAGACTGAAATACTTTTTTGACCTCATAGGCCTGGGGATTGGGTTTTAAATCCGGTTGGAAGAGACCATTGATGCAGAAGTACCCGTCATTGGGGTCATCCCCCCAATCTCCCCCGTATGTCCATGACTTGGAGCCATCATCTTGGACCTGGATCAGGCTCTGATCCATCAGGTCCCAGATATAGCCCCCAGCGCAGTGGGGATATGATTCAAAGATTTCCTGAAACTTATGCAGATTGCTGATGGAGTTGCCCATGGCATGGGCATACTCGCAGATCAGGATTGGTTTTGAATTGAATTTCCTGGGCCAGATCCATTTTCCTACTATTTCACCAGCTTTGGAGAACCGCAGCGGCGTTTTCGCCCGGGCTAATTTTTCAAGGAATTCCGGAGAGGGATACATCATACTGATCAGATCGGAGTTAGGTGATGTGTGTTCTCCTTCATAATGGATCGGTCGTGTTTGATCCAATTCAAGAATTGCCTCTCTCATCAATCTGAAGTTCTTTCCGCTACCAGCTTCATTGCCCAACGACCAGAATATGACCGATGGATGGTTGCGGTCCCTCAAGACCATCCTTTTTGCCCGCGCAATAACCGCCTCCCGCCACTCACTTTTCCCACCAGGAAGATGTTTTACATAGGCGTGAGATTCAAGATTGGCTTCATCCATGAGGTACAGGCCATAGCGGTCACACAGTTCATAAAAATGTGGATGGTTTGGATAGTGGGATGTCCGTACAGCATTGATATTGAACTGTTTTAATAACTTGACCTGTGTTTCCATATTTTCGAGGGATACAGTATAACCAGTTTCTGGATCAAATTCGTGGCGATTGACCCCCTTGATCAAAATTGGTTTTCCATTCAGCACCACCTGCCGGTTGACGATCTCGATCACCCGGAATCCGAATCTGGCTGGAATCACTTCCAGCGCTTTTTTATTATTATCCAGCAGGCTGATCAGCACAGTATAAAGGATCGGATTTTCAGCTGACCATTTTTGGGGATCTGGCAATTGCTCCCGGATCTGAATCTCCTGCTTTAATTCTCCTGGAGGCGAACAATCTACTATTCGTTTAAAGACCTTTTTTCCGCCCGGATCGAGCATTTCAACTGCCAAATAAGTGTTGTTTATAATCATTAGTATCTGAATCCAGGCTGATATCTGCCAGGAAAGTTGCCGCCCGGTAATTCTCATCAAAATTACAGCGCAGGAAAAAATCCTCGATCAGGATTCTCGGCGCGCAGTAAAGATAGACATCACGAAAAATCCCGTTCAAATACCACATATCCTGGTCTTCAAGAAAGCTTCCATCGCAGAACCTGTAAACCAGGACTGCAAGCTGGTTCTCGCCCGCTACGACCAGGTCTGTAACTTCAAACTCCGCTGGCAGCATGGAATCCTGACTGTATCCCACCATTTTTCCATTTAACCAGACTTGAAAAGCTGCTTTGACACCACCAAAATGCAGGAAAATCCGTTTCTGGCGCCACTTATCGGGAAGCTCGAATGATTTCCGGTAGCAGCCCAGGTTGTTGAAGTCAGGGTCAATTCGCGGCGGATGTTTCTCGTCTGCTCCAGGAGGTAAACCAATATTGCGATAATGGGGTATACCAAAGCCCTGTAGCTGCCAGAGACCCGGTACCTGGATCTTATCCCAGTCTTGATCGCTGTAATTTTGAGCGTAAAAATGTTCAGGTTCTTGACCCGGAGCCTCGACCAAAATAAATTTCCAGGATCCATTCAAGAAATATTCATTTTTAGTAGAACCATTTTTCAGGGCGGATGTCCTGTTTGGAAACCTGCGGGAAGAACAGGACATCGGTTGTCGTCCAATCTCAAACACCCGGGGGTCCTGCCAGATCTGAAGTGATTTATTAACCATATGCTTCAGCCTTCAAAATAATGATTGGTTGGTGACAATAAACAATTCGACCTTATTCTAGTAAGCCTAATAATTCCTGTTTTGAAGGTAATCCTCGAGCCCCACTTTTGCCGATCTTCAGGGCTGCTGCTGCATTTCCCCATCTGGCTGCTTCACGGAGGTCTTTATTGAACAAGCTAGCAGCTATAAAACCGCCATTAAAGGCATCACCTGCACCTAATGTGTCGATAACCTCAGCTTCGAAAGCCGGTGAGATGAAGATCTCATCCGGGGCAACAACGAGTGCTCCTTTTGCTCCTTGGCGGGCAATCACAGTTCTCGTGCCATCTGATAAGAATTCTGATCCGGCCTGGATCGTTTCCTGCCTGGTAAAAGGGATAATCTCTTCTAGTCCATTTCCAAATACAACCTGGGATAAACCGACTGCCTGGTCAAATACTTTCTTGAGATTGTTATCCAGTCCCCAGGATTCTAAGCGCAAATTCAGGTCCAGGGAGACAGTTAGACCTGCCTCGCGGGCAAGTTCCATCGCTTTGATCTGGGCAGATCTGACTGATTGCTCTCTTAAACATAAACCTGTAGTATGCAGCCAGCAAGCAGATTCGAAGATCAAGGGTTCAATAGCTGATGGCTCAAGTTTTGTATGGGCTCCACCCTGGTCTGGCCAGACATACAAATCCCTTTCACCATCCGGATAGACAAGTGCCATAACCATCGAAGTAAACGCATCCTGAGCCTGATAGGTGTATTTTGTATCAACGCCTTCATTCTTGAGATTCTCGAGAACCCAGCGGCCGTATCCATCATCACCAACCGTTCCTATAAAAGAGGTCTCCACACCCAGTCGGGCCAGGGCCACAGCTGCATTTGCAGCTGTGCCTCCTCCATGCAGCTGGAGAGAGGAATCTCGCTGGACCAGTGCCCCCGGTGACTTCTTTGAGATTGGAATCAGCAAATCCACATTGGCATCACCAAGGACAAGTACCCGCGAACTGTTCATATCTAGTCAATGCCTTTTGCAGCGGCTACAAATTGGCTGATTTTATCTAGATCTTTCCTAAATCCGCCCTGGGGCAGATTATAGTTGGTATGGGTCAGGGAATCCACTCCCCAGGGTTGAACTTTTGCGATCGCTTCCCTGACATTGCCCGGGGAAAGACCGCCTGCCAGGATAACAGGAAGCCGGCAGTTCTCAACAATTGATCGACTGATATTCCAGTCATGAGTAACTCCAGATGCGCCTATGCCTGCTATCTCAGGAGCCTGGGTATCCAGAATTAGGTAATCTGCTACATCCTGGTAGGAGAGGGCAACCTCGACGGCGTCAACCCCTGCTACTGATACAGCCTGCATGATGGGCAGATCTGGCATCAGGTCGCGAAGTCTGAGAACGGCTTGAGGTGGAACAGAATTTTCAAGTCCGCAAAGATGCAAGATATCTGGCTGGACTGCAAGGGCCATCCTGCGGATTTCGCGCAAATCAGAATTCAACTGTCAGGGCTACACAAATCGCTTTTTCTCCAACCTCTTCAACGATTTCCCTGGCAGTGTAAAAATCAATTTCTCCGGGCAAACCAATCCTGCTGGGTGTGATTCCGATCTGGTCAACTCCCAGGGCGATTACCTGTAACGCTTCCTCAACCGTCTGCATGGTATAGATCTGAACTATCAATATGGCCTCCTTCAACACCGCCAATTGCCTAAACCCTACTCCTCTTATATTTTACTCTGAGTTTTATTATGATTTGAGCTGAGACCTCCGAGGTCTAAAGGACCTCCGAGGTCGTCCATAAAACCCTGAAAATAATGGCTCTCCTAAGGGTGAGGACAACTTCTGGGGCGGGACCTCCGAGGTCGGAACGACCTCGGAGGTCTCCTGTATAATCTATCATCCAGGATAGTTTATAATTAGTTGTTAATAATATCGAAAAATATTGATGGCTGGATAAGAAAACAAATCTTACTGGTAAAGGCAAATCATGTTCCGTTGGATGCAAAATTACCCTCATTTTTTAGAAATCATTTACAACATCTTTGAAATTGGGCTCAGCCCACTTAAGAGATGGTTCAATCCTGGTGGCAAGAGTGAACCATTGGTGATTGGCCTTGAAAAGATCGGTAAAGGAGCTGTATTTAACTGCAAAATGTGCGGCCAGTGCATTCTGCACAGCACTGGTATGACCTGTCCGATGAACTGCCCCAAGCATCTTCGCAATGGTCCCTGCGGCGGGGTCCGGACCAATAGCCACTGCGAAGTCAAACCTGAAATGGTCTGTGTCTGGGTTGAAGCATACGATCGTTCTTTGAGGATGCCTTTATTTGGTCATCAATTTGCATCGCTCCAACCACCGATGAACAACCAGCTAAAAGGAAGCTCATCCTGGATTAACATGTTTCACGGCATCGACATGAAACTTCCAGAAGGTTGGGCAAGTACCCGGGACATCCCTGTCAAATTCATCAAGGATGGACCCCGTGGCTAAAGAAAATCCAATTCCCTGCAGCCGCCTGGAAGAGATCTTGAGGGCAGGTCATTTTGCGGTCACTGCCGAGCTAAACCCACCGGACAGCGCCGATCCTGAGGATGTTTACAAAGCTGCCGGGGTTCTGGCACAGGTCTGTGATGGCATTAATGCCGTTGATGCATCTGGAGCAAATAGCCACATCTCCAGTGTAGCCATGTGCGCATTATTGACCAGGGCAGGTTATGAACCAGTTTATCAAGTCACCTGCCGGGATCGGAATCGGATCGCGATCCAGGGCGACATGCTCGGTGCTGCTGCCATGGGAGTTTTAAATGTTCTCTGCTTAACTGGAGACGATGTCACTGCCGGCGATCAGCCTGAAGCAAAACGTGTATTTGATTTCGACTCCATCCAGCTGCTTCGGACAGCGAGAATGATGCGGGATGAAGCTGTTTTCTTGAGCGGTCGAAAAATCACATCTCCGCCTTGTTTCTTCCTTGGAGCAGCGGCAAATCCATTTGTTCCTCCCTATGCATGGCGCCCCCAGCGATTAGCTAAAAAAATTGCTGCTGGAGCCCAATTCATTCAAACTCAATATTGTTTTGATATCCCTCGCTTTAAAGAATATATGGGACAGGTTCGTGATCTCGGTTTGGATAAGCAAGCTTTTATCCTGGCTGGAGTTGGACCATTAAGGTCAGCCGGTGCCGCTGAATTCATGCGCTCCAAGGTTCCAGGTGTAGTAATACCAGATGCGATCGTCGATCGGCTTAAGAAAACTCCCAAAGATAAACAACAGGATGAGGGAAAAAAGATCTGCATAGAGCTGATCCAGGAAACCAGGGGGATTGAAGGTGTTTCTGGAGTTCACATCATGGCCTACCGCCAGGAAGAGTTGGTGGCAGACATTGTCAAACAGGCGGGTTTGCTTCCCAGACCAACACTGTAGCCGCTGTCATAACAGGAAAAAAATCAGCAATATCCTTGATAGGTTTTGCTTTAGTGCCTATTTAGATACTCTTCCCATCTTGAAAACCAGGTTTTTATGTGATTATATTTTTTTAGGTCTTCTCCCGATTTCACGAAACCAGGATCCCGGGCAAACACAATCCCCTCGCTGTCGGGGAATAAAAAATTTTCCCTGGAAATGGTCATATTTTGGTTGACAATGGAGAGAAAAGCCAGGAGACTTGCTATTTGATCTAAACGGCAACCGGTGGTCCTTGGTTTGTCTACACAACTGAGCAGCTGCTGTCAGGTTTCGAAGCACTCATCATAAGTCGACTGCTCCTCTTTTTTTTACTAATATCAATTTGGGATGGAGCAACTTGACAGGATAATCATTTACATAAACAAGGATAGCAAGAACGAGACACATAAGCAGTCTGTTTATTTCGTTTTCTGGGAAAATCAAACACTACAGATAGGTAGCGGTAGATTTCATTCCTACCTGAACCAGATTTCGGTACAAAACAGGATAAACAGCACCCAGGTCACGGAAAACACCAAGACGATCATAAGCCCGGCAAGAACTGCCGATCCCGTTAACTGCCTGATTTCAAGGCGGGATAATTCATCGCCTGGCGGCAACCTGCGCGCGGCTTGTTCCCTGCGGCGGACGCCTTTATCATACCAGCGCATACCCTCAACATCCATGTTACAAATCACTCTGCCATCATCATCTTCATATTGTTTTTTTTGTTTTTCAAACATCAATTTACCTCTAGTTTATGTGTAAAGATGGCAAACAACAGAGTGCCCCGGCTCAATTATCTTGCTTTTTGGGATAACCTTTGTGCAAATCTCCATACATTCCCAGCATCGCGTGTGAAATTTACAACCACTCGGAGGATTGGCAGGTGAAGGAATGCTGCCCTCGAGTATGATCCGGTTCATTTTCACTGATGGGTCGGGAACGGGGGCTGCGCTTAATAACGCCTGTGTATAAGGGTGCAGGGGATTATTGAAGATCGATTTCTTGCCCCCATACTCAACTAAATCACCCAGATACATGACACCCACATCATCAGAGATATGCTCCACAACAGAAAGATCATGTGATATGAAAATGTATGTTAATTGATACTTATCCTGCAAATCTTTCAGCAGGTTGATAATCTGAGCCTGGATAGAGACGTCCAACGCGGACACGGGTTCGTCACAAACAACAAATTCGGGATTAAGAGCAAGGGCTCTAGCAATGCAAATTCGCTGACGCTGACCACCTGAAAATTCGTGAGGATAACGATCCTTGTGATATGGCTCCAATCCACAGGATTTCATGATATTGTCGAGGTAATCGTTATATTCGCTAGCCGGAACGATAGAATGCTCCTTAACCGCTTCGCCGATAATCTCGCTGACTGGGAGCCTAGGTGAAAGGCTTGAAAATGGATCTTGAAAAACGATCTGCATTTTAGGACGAATCGCCCGTAATTCTTTGCGGTCCAAATCAAAGATATCAAGTCCTTTGAAGAGCACTTCTCCGCTTGTTTTTTGGTATAAACGTAACACGGTCATCCCCACAGTAGTTTTTCCACAACCGGATTCGCCAACCAGCCCCATTGTTTTACCGCGTTGGATTGAAAATGTGACACCATCAACAGCTCTGATGTGATTAGTAACACGCTGCATAAAACCATCTCTAATCGGAAAATACTGTTTGAGGTCAGTTACCTCAAGCACGGTATCACCCAATCGTTTGTTCATCCCAGATTGTTTCTCTTCCATACTCAATCCTCTGCCTGGGCATTAATAAAATGATAACATGCCACCATGTGGGTTTTTGTAATGTATTCCTCCCTGGGGTATGCACCATCACATACTTTCATCCGCCTATCGCAGCGATCCTTGAAGTAGCAATAATCCGGCATGTTGATTGGATTTGGCACACTCCCCGGGATACTGTATAGCCGCTCAACAGAACGGTTGATGACGGGTTTTGAAGCCATCAAACCTACCGTGTACGGGTGCAGAGGATTGTGAAACACCTCCATTGCAGTACCTTTTTCAATGATTCGACCTGCGTACATAACGACAACATAGTCCGCCATTTCTGCGATGACTCCAAGATCATGCGTAATGAGCATGATACTAGAATTGATCTGGTCTTTAAGGCTTCTAAGCAGGTCGAGTATTTGCACTTGAATAGTCACATCCAGCGCAGTCGTAGGTTCATCTGCGATAATCAGTTTAGGGGAGCAGGCTAGGGCCATAGCAATCATGATGCGCTGGCGCATACCACCGGATAGTTCGTGGGGATACATTTGGTAAACACCCGAACTATTGGCAATACCCACAAGGTCGATCAACTCGAGTGAGGAGATTTTTACATCTTCGTCTGTCATTACCGAGTTATGTAGTTTTACCACTTCGGCAATTTGATCGCCTGCCCGAAACACCGGGTTGAGACTCGTCATTGGTTCCTGGAAGATCATAGATACCTTGCTGCCGCGAATAGTCTCCATGACCTCCACCGGCGTTTTGGCGATATCGTAAATCTTTTCACCTGTGTCGAAGCGTATGGCACCCTCAATGATCTGCCCTTGTGGTCTCTGCACAAGCTGCATCAATGATAAAGCTGTGACAGATTTTCCGCAACCTGACTCACCAACGACCCCAACTGTCTTTCCTTTTGGGATCGAAAAAGTCACGCCGTCAACAGCCTTTACAGTGCCGATATCCGTAAAGAAATAGGTATGTAAATTATCAAACTCCACGACATTAGAACTATCCTTCAACGAAGTCAAATATTCATTTTCGGGAACCGCTTTACGATTGCGCTGATGTTCTATTACATCGGTAATCCTGCGGTTTTCACGCGAAATCTTCGCCAATTCACGCGCGGAGATATGATTGCTGTCCTTGGGCTTTGTTTTTTGTTTTGCCCAGTCAAAAAAGGATCTCTCCTTATCATCCATTGGCATCACCTACCTTTTCATCTTCGGATCAAACGCGTCCCGAAGTCCGTCGCCAACAAAGTTGAAGCCTAGCACTGTCAACAGGATTAACATACCCGCCGGGATCCACATAAACCAGAAGTTAGTCATGACGAATGCATCCGAAGCAACATTAATGATGCTCCCCCAGGAAGCCAACGGATATTTGATTCCGAGTCCCAGAAAACCCAATGTTGCTTCTGTGATGATTATGCCGCCGAGTCCTGCCGTTGCTTGAACAATCAAAAGCGGCATGACATTTGGTATCAAATGTTTGAAAATCCTGCGGCTCGTGCGGATCCCAGTAGCTTCCGTCGCAACCATAAAATCCTGTTCACGTAGCGAAAGGATTTGCCCTCGGACTATACGTGCTACTCCTGTCCAACTCAGAATGCCCAGGAGCGCCATTAATAGGAAAATCCTTACCATCGGCTTAACTTCCAGGGTGTCCATTACCGAACCAAATATGAGAACCATCGGCCAAAACGGAATACTATTGAACAGATCAACAAAACGCATCAACAATGTGTCCACCAAGCCCCCGAAGTATCCGGAGATACCGCCGACAATGATGCCGATCATTACCTCGATAAAAATGACCACAAACCCTACCATCAGCGAAACCCGCCCGCCGAACATGAGTCTTGTCATGAGATCCATGCCGTTGTTATCGGTTCCTAGGATATGATCGAGGGAAGGTGCCTCAAAGGTGCGGATTAGCTCAGTTGGAGTTTCTTTCCGAATATTGTATGTTTTATTGACCCGGACAATTCTATATTCGACTTCTTCTCCATCATCATGAATATAAGAAAAGTTCGTCTCCCTGTCAATAATCGCCGCCCGAATCACTGCCTTAAAATCGACTGTCAGGAATAACGTCCGATCGAGAGGTCTGACAATAATATCAGACACTTCGGCGTATTCAGCCCCCCCAGCATCAAGGATTGTGGATTGACCTTCATCATAGCGGATGCTGTATGCTTGATCGCCAACCGAAAAACTTATTTTGTTCTCTGCGATTGCGCGGCTGCTGGCAAGTCTAAAATCATAGGAATTAACTGTTTTGGTATCAGATTCCTGATAGGCATCATAGATGGAAAGCATAGCAAGCGCCAGGTCATGCTCGAGGGATATTTGTAATGCCTTATTTTTTTCAGTGATGCGGTAGGACACGCCGTCCAACGTAAAGGTGTTTTCTTTATTATCCTCAACGGATTGAAATGCCTCTTCAAGCCCATCGGGTAATTCATCACCGACCAAGGGTCTAAAAACCCCGAGCATCGCTTCGGCAACAGGTTCAAGCCGCAGGATTCGATAGACATCCTCACTCTCCCTGACATAATAAAAGACAGAATCGTCAGAGCTGAAGGTATCGGAATTATTTCCAAGGGCTAACAGGAACTGAGCGCGCTCAGCTCCTCCGAATATCTCGTTTTCCACAACTGTATAACGCAATTCCTCGTTATAGATTGCCCCCGCATAATCCTTGGGCATGGAACCTACGCCTTTAAAAACCTCCGTCTGTCCGTAGGGAGACAGCAGCGGTCCAAGAAACGAAAACAAGAACATGAACAGCAGGATAATAATACCGATGACAGCAAGGCTGTTACGTATGAAACGTTTAAAAACAAGCAAACCAGGTGAGAGTACCTTGACTCGTCGAGAATCGTCAAGGCGCATTTCTTCAATGCCATCATTTTTGGGGAAAATTTCCGGCTCAGTTTTTTTATTGGATATTCCATTCTCAGACATAAAGCACTCCTATTAATTCGCCCTCACACGCGGGTCCACCACAGCGTACATAATGTCCGCTACGATAAGACTGACCACTGTCAGAACGATAAGAAATGTCGAATAGAACATGGCAAATGGAATGTCACCCCGGATTATGGCTTGATAAGATACGTAGCCAATTCCCGGTATTTGGAACAGCGTCTCCGTGATTAGCGAGCCTGCAAACATCGCGGGCAGCAGATAGCTCATATATGAAACAAGGGGAATCAAAGTGTTCCGGAACGCGTGCTTATTGATGACGATTTTTTCTGATAGCCCTTTCGCACGCGCGGTACGGATATAATCAGAATTGAGAACCTCGAGCATATTCGTTCGAGTGTAGCGCATCAGTCCACCAACTGAGAGCATAGTAAGGGTAACGATTGGCAGGATCATGTGATATCCAATATCCACGACCTGTTGGAAAGGTGTCATCGATGTAAAGAATCTGCCAGTTAAGCCATAGAGGTCAAACCAGCCAAGTTTGATAGAAAATGCATATTTTAAAATCGTTGCCAGGAAAAATGTTGGCAGCGAAATTCCCATCAATGCAAATACCGTGATGGCATAATCCGTTTTGCTGTATTGTTTTCTTGCTGCCAGAATTCCCAAAGGAATAGCGATAATCACTTCAACAATAAATGTGATGATATTAATGATGACGGAATACCAGATCACCTGATTAAATCTTTCTGTAACAGGAATACCGTAATGCCAGGATTCACCAAAATCACCCCTTAGAGCATTTCCAAGCCAGCCAAAGAAACCAGGAATAATACCAATATTGAGTTTGTAAACGACATTGAGCTGATCCAACCACTCCTGGTAAGTCTTGTTGCTTAAGGGGCTGCTTGCTCTCTGCCTTGCGATTGTTTCTACATAGGAGGATGGAAGTAAGCGGATCACAGTGTAAATAACCATCGCACCAAAGAACATGATGAACAAACCGAGTAAGATTCTCCGTATTATGAAATTTCTCATAGCGATTCCTTCATCCTTCTCAACCGAAATTTGTCTTAATAATCCCCGCAACAAACAAATAATATGAGCCCACCCTTAGGTGGGCTCACATTTAGTTCAGAGATACTATACTGATACCACACCAGGCTATTGACGCATTTCAACTAATTCGATGTCATTCATCCAACCCCAGAAGGTCGTGATGTCAGGTGTAATTGTATCAATATCCATCCGAGCAGTGCTGAAAATGATGCTGTTTTGTCGCTGATAGGTCGGGATCTCTACAGCCCAGTCAATCAGGATGTCGAGAGCCTGCTTGTAAATCGCCTTGCGGTAGTTCTGATCATCGCTCTTGCGGGCATCAACAATCAGCTGGTCCAGATCCGCATCACGGATGTGGTAATGGTTGGAATCAGAGCCACCTTCACCCACAACTCCAGAACTATGATAGACCTGGTACATATCTGGGTCGATCGTAGCACCCCAGGCAGCGGTCCAGAGTTCCTGGGTACCGGCATCCAGAGCATCCCAAAGAATGTTTGAATCCGCCGGGTCATTTATCTTAAGTTCCATGCCGATATTTTCCAGCGAGGATTGCGCACCGGTCAGGATTGCGAACGCGGGGTGGTCGCCAGTGCCATCACCAGGTACGATGACTTCGTAGCTTAACTTCGCGCCTTCAGGAGCAGCGGTGAGTTTACCACCGGCAACGGTGTAACCAGCAGCTTCAAAGTAGCCGAGGGCTGCTGTTTCTGCAGCTGCGTATTTTTCATCCGGTGTCATATCGGCAGTATAGATGGGATTTCCATTTACGTCCGTTGAGAAAGCAATCCTGTAGTCCTCATCTGTCGGCTGAGGAGCTGCCCAGGATGTATTAGAGATCGGGTAATTGATGACAGAAGCGGCTTCGCCATAATAGCTGTCAATGGCCACATCGCGATAGACTGCCAATATTGTGCCAAAGCCTTTGCGCAAATTCTTGGACGCATCAGAGCCTAGATCACCAGCAACGTTGACGGTACCAGCATTGATACCTGCATAGCCATAACCGAGGTTATCAACTTTACTCGTGGTAATGATATCACCCGTGATTTCGCCATTAGAGTTATATGATGCAACCTCTTCAAAGCGAGAGCGGGACCCAGTCATCTCGCCCGCATCGACTGTACCTGTCTGAACAGCAGAGGCAACTTCAGCGGAAACGGTTTCCTTGAACTGAAGTTCTGCGACCTTCGGGCAGCCCCGGTAGTAGTATTCATTTGCCTCGAAGTAGACAATCCTGTTATCGTACTCGACGAACTTGTACGGGCCAGCGCCCATTGGAGTAGCAGTGAGGCTCAACTGCTTGGAGAGGTCGCCAAAATCAAAGCCAAACATGTTGTTGGCATAATCATATTTTGCAGCATCGCCATAATAGTGCAGCGGCGAAACCTGGATTCCGAGTATGGAGTACACGGCAGGGGCAGAAAAACCCTTCACGGTCACTTCCACGGTGTAATCGTCAACCTTCACGATACCCGCGATGTTAGGAACACCCTCACCACCCATGCTTTCGTCTTGTGGACCCCAGAGGCCGATAAAACTAGAGTCTACATTACCCTGCAAATCTGCGCCGTCCACATCCTCAACGGAAGCATATTCAGCCAGATTACCGTCATAAGCAGCGTATGTTTCATTATAGTAATCTTCGATCGTGGGGAATGTAGTGGTCAAATCATAAGCATTTCCGGAGACACCAGCCACAAACTGACCGTCTACCATTTCACCAAAGCCCCACAATGCCATACCAAAGGCGATCTGAATACCTTCATCTGCGGAAATGACTTCGGGGGTCAACCCCATGACGGCTTCCCCATAAGCGTCAAGATAATTGGCATTGACATAGTTGACAATTGATTCAACAGAACTCGTCCATGTGTTTTTGTACCTGGTCCAGTAGTCTTCCTGCTGTTCCTCTGTCCAGGAGTCTGTAGCTGCCCAGACATGGTCAGGGCCGGCAGCTAAGATATCTCCAGCTATTGCAGCATATTTGTCAAACACATCGCTTGTTGTCTGGGTCCGGTAATCAGCCAGACCAACGATATCATACGATGACAGGGTGGTGGAGCCAACATAAGATGGATCAAGGAAAGTGTAGTAGGAAAAAATGAGGTCATCGGCTGTGACGGGGGTGCCGTCAGAGAATTTCATGCCGACACGAAGCCTGGCGGTATACTTGGTTGTATCTGATGCTTCATCATACTCCACCTTGGTGTCTGCAGGGCCTTTGTATAGATAGTCTGTGCCGTTATAACTTACCGTTTCTCCTTCAATAGCATTGAAGATGATCCCACCTACGCGATCCGTGGTCAACAATCCGATCTGAGTCAGAGCAGCCACATCCGCGTCATAAGCGGTTTCCGAAAAGAACGGGCTAAATTTCTGAGAAAAGTCCGAATAAGCGACCACAAGGGGGATATCAATCGTTGGTGCGGTAGGTAAATTTTCACCAAAGGGCTGTTCCTCGAAGGTAACAACCTCTTCCATTGGCGCATCGGTTGCCGCTGTTGCTTCGGTAGCGGCCGGTGCATCGGTCGGAGCGTCGGGAGTGGGAGTACAAGCGCCCAAAGCAAACACTCCAATCAATAGAACACTTACGAGCAAACCCAGTTTTTTTGACATAATTTCTCTCCTCTAGAGATTGATATAATGGGACCAGTTGATATCCAGGGTCCCCTCTTTTTTCATTATAGATAATCATTATTAGCATTGCAACCCAATTTATCTTGAAATTCAAGTCAAATATCACTATATTGATATATATACCGGTAATCGCGAATATAAACCGATCCGAGGAGCATGAATATTGAGCCGCAATTTCATATTTTCACTGATCCATTCACAAACTGGCCAACTTATCTTACCTCTATGAATTAAATTAAAGGTATTAATTTCTGGTTAGTAGGTTTGGCCATGAAATCAAGATCGCATTACATCTTGGAATTAGAAAAGTCCAACTTTTGAGGTTCATCATAAAAACTTGGCGGGGTTGTATTCGTGGTCGGTGAAACAATTTAAGCAAGCCAAATAGAATCGCAACCTGAATTGTTCAGTTCCTAGATGGATATTTTCTAGGATCCCCCAGAGTTCAGCGCTTCGTGTCTTCGGCGAAAAGAGCGATTTTGGCAGAGAACCATTCAGAGCAATAAAACTGCAATCTCCGGCTTATCTGATTTGCGGGAGTGGATTTAAACAGCACGAGCACAATCCACTAGCTCTGACAATATCTCTCCGCGAAGGTCGGTGGAGAAAACCACATATATCAGGTGATAGCAAAAAAGCGCTCCTGGGAGCGCTTTTTTTAGTAGCGGGGAGTGGATTCGAACCACTGACCTCCGGGTTATGAGCCCGACGAGCTGCCACTGCTCTACCCCGCGATAATATTCGAGTGCAAATTATAGCATGGGGAATATTCGCGGTCAAGGTTTTGTGTTAAAAAACAGCTCCCACCAGATCCTGAACGAGTTTTGGGGCTGCGGAATAGGAGTCGGCAGGGGAGTTGGGGCATGTGGAGTACCTTCAATCGGCACTACTGCTACTCTGTGATCCCCTTCCTTAATCAGCTTGGCCTGCTCGTAAGCCCACTCCTCGACTGCCGCATCTGAATTGGCTCTGACAATTTCAGTTGCCAGGGCACTCATAGTCGCTGTTAAAGCAGATATTGTTTGCTGGGACTGATCATACTCACGCGTAAGTCTGTTCAGATCAGCGATCCTGCCGCCAAAAACAATCATCCAGACCACAATCAGGGCCAGAAAACCCACCAAAAAAACTGTTCTGCCTTTAAACAAGTTCATATTGATATCTTAACCTACAACCAACTTCCAAGCAATCACTATCTAACCTGCAAGATTCTTGCCAATCTGATCCCAGGCATAAAGTGATTTGGATGAGACTTCGTCACTATTGAAAAACAGTCCCTAACCTGGGTTAGAGACTGTTAGAGTGCCGAAGGTGGGAGTCGAACCCACATGGGAATATATCCCACTACGCCCTGAACGTAGCGCGTCTGCCTGTTCCGCCACTTCGGCTTTTTTCTTTGCACGGCAATTTTACCCTGTGTTGGTTTTTTGTCAACCTTTCCAGACCTGGTAGCCTTAAATCAAGCAAAAATTGCAGGATTTTTAAATAACCTGAATGTTTTTCCAATTCCGAAGGCATGCTATAATGCAGGCAGGAATTTTATATGAACCTCTTTCAAACTGCCCCTAATCCATCCACTCCTCCACTTGCTTATCTGGGATATTCGCTCCTGATCATTTTGGTCTGCATAGCTGCCCTGGTAAAAATGATTCGCAAATGGCAAGCTGGCAGATACCCCCAGGGATTTCGAATGGTCCAGGGATTGATTGTCTTATCGATCCTGCAATTAACTACCTTTCTATACACTTATTTGATCTGGAAGATTGAACCGGGTTTCTCGCAACCGATGCTAATCATTGACCAGGCGGCTTCATTAATCGGCATCCTGATCATAAGCTGGTTGTGGAATTTTCCTGAGCCCAGCCGCGAGTTAGACCCGGGCGCAATTGGGTTGATGGTTCTTGCAGCTGTCTATGCAATTGTCCAGATTGGATTTTTTCCAGATCTAATGGATGGATTCTCGGGCACAACAGCATTCTGGCAGGGATTATCCTTAACAATCCTGATCATAGGTACCGGATTAATCTTTATCAGGAAACCAAATCTTTGGATCTATGGTTTTCTAATGGGAGTTATCCTTTTTCTGGGCTCATTAATTACACTCATCAGTGATGATCTGAACCTTCTCCATTTATCGCAACTGGCTGCATATCCACTGCTGCTCATTCTAGGAGATCGTTTCCCGGTTGGTGAGATCTCAAAAGAAACTCTGGCAGAAGATGATGAAGCAAGTCGAACCAGGGTAAGTGTTGATTATAATAATCTCAAGCTGATCCAGAAACTTTTTGACGGAAAGGATCCGGCAGGGATACTCTATAAAATCGCCCAGACTACTGCCTACCTGATCCTGGCGGATCTAGCCTTGATCATTGATACACCAGATGAACACGGGAAGATGCGTATCATCGCTGGATATGATTTGATCAGGGAAGAACCCCTTCAAGCTTTGACACTCGACAGCCGCTCCATTCCTCTCCTGTCAAACTACATCCAGCGCGGGAAATTACTTCATATTCCAGCTAGCAGCACATCCCGGGACTTATCCCATCTCTCCAAAATGCTGCAATTATCCAAGCCAGGTCACCTGCTCGCCGCTCCAGTCCGAATATCTGGTGCCAATAAAACAATTGGGGTGGTCTTATTCTCTCCATTTTCAAACCGGCCCTGGACCATAGCCGACCAGGATTATATTCTTTTATTATGCAAATTATTTGAAGCTGCTTTCAGTCAACATCTGGTTTCCCAGGATGGAGAATCTGATAGCGTGAAGAATGCCATCAGGGATCTCACATCCCAACTAACGCAAATTACTCAGGATAAACAAATTCTCAAAGAGGAAATTGCTGTCGTTTCCAAGGACCATCAGAACCTGCTGCTCGATCATGATGTGCTCCAAACCAAATATGAGGAACAGCGGGGTTGGGGTAATACCCTGGAACGCCATTTAGCGATGCTGGTCGACCTGTCAGAAAAGGAATCCACTGAAGCGCTTCGGAAGTATGTCAGTGTCATTGAAAAAGAAATTCAGCAAGCCAAAAAACAGAAAGCAAAAATCAAACCGGAAAAACGGGTCAGCATTGATCCAGATCCCGACAAACTGGATCCAGAAAGCACCAGACCCGCAAACCTTGAAGAAGCAATCCAAAGCTGCCTTGAGGATGTCCGGGGGGAACTAGAGGAAAAAGGAATCTCCACATCAGTGGCCATTCCAGACAATCCCCCTTTGCTAAAAATGAGCCATGCCTTATTTCAGGAGTTATTCTCCTTCCTGGTTGCCAATGCCATCGCAGAAAACGGTGAAGGGGGAGAAATCCTGATCAAGAGCCAGATCTATCAGGAAGACAAATCACAGCATTTTGCTCATATCAAGATCACAGATCAGGGCGGGGGATATTTCCCCGATGAGATCTCGGCAGTCCTAAATGACCAACTGACAACTGATCAGCAGGCTAAACTAAATCAGGTGATGACTAATTTATACGTTACTAAGAATCTGATTGAAAATGAAGGGGGAAGAATGTGGGTGGAGAGCAAACCGGGGGAAGGAACAACAGTAAGTTTGCTATTAGCCTTCCTGTAGATATTCCGGAGAAAACAACGGCTTTGGAACAAATCTTGCTACCTATGGCTTCAGATAGCCTGCACAGGTTTGTTTTTCTCTGTCCCGGGATCAAAATACTGGATTTGGTATTCCATATAGGCAAGGAGCTCGATTCTTCTCCTGCTAAAAGACCTGGAAATGTTCAAGAATAGAAGATACTTGGTATATATTCTAGCTTTAATAATACTCAGCCTGGTAGTCCTGATCCCAATATTTCGGGGAGCACTGCCGTTTAGCGCTGCACCCAAGACTAATATTGCCTTGGTCGAGGTGCTGGCAGGATCCACACCAACTGCCACAGCCTTTCAACCGCTTGGTGCCACAGAAACATATCTACCGACCGATTACCCTACACCCACTCCAATGCCTACTCCTACTCCGGTCAAAATCAAACCATCCAGCCATGATATAGGAGCTGACCCGATCAACCAGCCTGAAAATCAAATTACTATCATGCTGCTGGGGTCCGATCAAAAGTACAAAGGTTTTATTGGACGGACAGACGTCATTATCCTCCTGACAATCAATACCGCAGATCAAACGATAAGTGTAACTTCATTCCCCAGGGACCTTTATCTTTATATACCGGGTTGGACCGACCAGCGAATCAACACAGCCTTTGCCCATGGTGGTTTTAAAACTTTGCAGCAGACACTGGATCATAATTTTGGCTTTGAACCCGATTATTACATTTTGATCAATCTTTGGGCATTTGAATATATCGTGAATGATCTTGGAGGAATTGATGTCTATGTTCCCCGCACAATTTGTGATGATAAATGGGGAGGAGGTTTAGAACATTGTGTCTATCCCGGGAATTATCATTTTTATGGCCGGGAGGCGTTATGGTATGTCAGATCAAGGATGACAACCAATGATTTTGATCGCAATTACCGCCAACAGCTTGTCCTCGAAGCAATTATGAAACGATTGATTTCTCTCAATACTATTACCAGAATCCCGAATTTATTCAACACATACGTCAAAAATGTCACTACAAATCTTGATCTTGGCACAATCGTTTCATTAACTCCAACCGGGCTGAAATTATCTGATTCATCTGTGATCAGCCAATATTACATTAACCAGAGTGCTGTTAATTCCTGGAGGAGTCCAGCAGGAGCTCAAGTGCTTTTGCCCAATTACAAAGTCATCAGGTCCATTTTAGAAGATGCCCTGAATTCTCAATGACAATAGTTTTGAGAGTTCAATATGGAAGAAAAAATAGTGGCCCTTATTCAATTAAGAGAGGTTGAACTATGTTAACCGGAAAAGGAATGTTTATCTGGAAAATCCAGAAGTGTCATAATGGTGACATTAGTGAAATTCTCTGGAGAGCCGTCAAAGCAAAATACAGTCACGTGCTGATCAAAATTGCGAATGGAATATATAGCTACAATTATGATTGGGAAAAACAGATCGACCTCGTTCCTCCCCTGGTTGCCGCCTTAAAAAGTGAGGGGATCCAGGCCTGGGGGTGGCATTACCTGTTTGGTGACCAACCCGCCCAGGAAGCACAGAAAGCGATCACCCGCATCCAGGAATTAGGCGTTGACGGTTATGTCCTCGATGCTGAGGGTCATTACAAAGGTAAGTTCAGCTCAGCAAAAACATTTATGACCCAGCTTAAAAATACTATTAAGAATATTCCGATTGCTCTTAGCTCTTATCGTTATCCATCCTACCATCCCCAACTCCCTTGGGATGAGTTCCTTGAGAAATGTGATCTAAATATGCCGCAGGTGTACTGGATGCAGGCAAATAATCCTGGTGCTCAACTTACTAGGAGCATAACCGAGTTTAAAAACATGAAGTATACTCCCCCAATTTTTCCCACGGGTGCTGCTTTTTCAGAATGGGGTTGGACACCTACGGTTTCGGAAATTCAGAAATTTATGGAGAAAGCAAAAGAACTTAATCTTCCAGGGATTAATTTTTGGGAATGGGCCAATCTGCATAATACATTGCCAAATGAATACTGGCAGACAATTCGAGATTTCAAGTGGGATGCAGGTCCGGTACCACCAAAAGATATTGCAGAGATATTTATTCAGGCACTCAATGCCCAGGACAGCAATGCTGTTCAGGCTCTTTACAGGGACGATGCTGTTCACATCTCCAGTGAACGCACCGTTCAGGGGAGAACAGCAATAAAGAGCTGGTTCACTTCCTTGTTGACTGATATCCTTCCCAAGGCAACATTTACCCTGGCCGGCTATAGTGGAACTGGCAACGTCCGGCATATAAACTGGAACGCAAGTTCATCGGCAGGAAACGTGCAAGACGGCAGGGACACATTGGGCTTGATCGACGGCAAAATCGCCTATCATTTCTCAGATTTTTCTGTCAATAAGTAATTCTGACCTGAGTCAGCCTCTCAGGTCAGTCAGACCCTTCCCAGGGAATTGTCAATAACGTTACCCGGTCATCATCCCGCATTTCAACTACTTCCTTGCCTTTCTGGGCAACTCGTGTTTGCAAGGGAGCATCATCCAGGCGGGTTGATTTAGGGGCATATTTTTCCAAATGGACTGTTACTCGCATCGTCCCTTTCCCAGCGGTCATACCTGCCAAGTAATCACCTTCTGGTAATCTCCAGGCAATAACACCTTTTCCATAACGACCTTGTAGGGGAAAATCATCCGGCTTGACTCGTTTGGCTCTTCCAGACGTGGTCAGGAAAAACAGCTCCCCCTTGGTGGGTAGAATTTCCATGCCAATGATCCGGTCCTCTTTGAGAAGCTTCATGCCATTAACCCCGGCCGCTACCAACCCCATAGGTCTGACATCGTCTTCACTGAACCGAATCGCCATCCCCTGCCTGGTTGCTAAAAAGATATCTTTGCTGCCGTCACTCAATCGAACAGATGTCAGTTTATCGTCTTGATTGACCTTGACCAGTGTAAACAATTGGGCTGATGGTCCAGGCAGCTCGCTGATCTCGGTCTTCTTTAACATGCTTTGCTCTGTAATCGTGACTACGTGCCAGGATTGATCCCGGTCTTCTTTTGGTGGCAATCCAAATACAGAACTTAATTTTTCACCATTTTCGAATGGAGACAAGTTTGAAAAATGAATTCCCAGGCTTGGTTTATCTGTTTCCGGGGCAGTATGAACAGGTATGGCTGCCGCCAGGCCCGTCTCTGAAATCAGATAAAGTGTGTCCCTGGTATTGACCCGCACCAACCAGTTAGGCACATCCCACCCACTGGGTCGGGGTAGATCGTCTCCAGATGATCGGGAAACCAGTCCATCTCGATTGATCATAACCCACACATTTTCTGATGGAGTAAGCTGGGATAACTGCATCGGGGCAGCCTCTAAACCACCTTCAACCATGGCGATTTGAGTTCTGCGGCTATCACTAAACTTTTCCTTGATCTCTTGAAGGGATCCAGAAACCACTTCCCTCATTTTCGCTGGAGATTTCAATAAGACCGAAAGATCCTTGATCAATTTCTTGATCTGTTTATATTCATCTTCGATCCTTTTTCTTTCCAACCCGGCCAGCCGTCTTAAAGGCATGTCGAGAATGGCCTGGGCCTGGATTTCCGTAAGTGAAAAATCTCGCATCAAATTATTCCGAGCGGTCTGAGCAGAACGGGAATTACGGATCGTATCGATCACCGCATCCAAATTATCCAAGGCCGTTGTCAGCCCTTCCAGGATGTGTTCCCGGGCCTGGGCTTTTTTCAAATCATGCTGTCCACGGCGTTTAATAATTTCAAGACGGTGCTCAAGGTAGACCAATAAGGCTTCTTTTAGATTTAATAATTTCGGTTCATCATCAACCAGCGCCAGGATGATAATGCTAAAAGTATTTTCGAGGGTTGAGCGTTTGAAGAGCGATTCAAGAACCTCTTCCGGGTGAGCAGATTTTGTCAACTCGATTACTATCCGCATTCCCTGGCGATCAGATTCGTCCCTGAGATCTGCAATGCCTTCCAGCTCCTCATCCCGAACCAATTTAGCAATCCGTTCCAGGACTGTGACCTTTTTGGTTAAATAGGGAATCTCGGTTATCACAA
The DNA here is from genome assembly GCA_963751575.1 of uncultured Chloroflexia bacterium. Taxonomy (GTDB): domain Bacteria; phylum Chloroflexota; class Anaerolineae; order Anaerolineales; family UBA11858; genus B10-G9. The sequence goes on from CAVVUX010000003.1 coordinate 542,307, forward strand.
TCCGGTGTCGTCCCCGGGACATTTCTTCCACCATGGCTTTTGCCCGGATCCTGACCTTTCCCCTACCGGATCCATAAGCACTCTTCAAACCGCTCCGCCGCTGATCTTCAATGATCACTCCCCCGGTCGGAAAGTCTGGACCCTGAATGAATTGGGTCAATTCTTCTACCGTGATCTTGTCCAGCGTCTTCCAGTTATTGAGCATAAAATCAAGAGCGTCAACAATTTCACCAAGATTATGAGGTGGGATACTGGTCGACATACCGACGGCAATTCCAGTCACCCCATTGACAAGTAAATTCGGGAAAGATGCCGGCAGGACGCCGGGTTCCTTCAGTGTTCCATCAAAGTTATCCCGGTAATCAACTGTGTCTTTTTCAAGATCTTCCAGCATCCAAGTTGCCGGAGATGCCATGCGGGCTTCTGTATAGCGCATAGCTGCGGGCGAATCGCCATCAATCGAACCATAGTTACCCTGACCATCGATCAATGGATAACGCATGGAAAAATCCTGTGCCATGCGCGCCATCGAATCATAGACAGCCATATCACCATGCGGATGGTATTTCCCTAAAACCTCTCCCACAATGCGGGCGGATTTTTTATATGCCACATCAGCACCCATGCCCATTTCATGCATGGCGTAGAGAATGCGGCGGTGTACAGGCTTAAGACCATCCCGGGCGTCTGGTATAGCCCGTGATACGATCACGCTCATCGCGTAATCAAGGTACGCCTGCTGCATCTCATCATCGATATCAATCGGTCGGATCAAACCAAAATCCATACGTCCTCCATTTAGAACACAACACGGAATACGACGGCTGCGGTATTCTCTCCACGTTTCGTATTCCGTAATTTCTCCACATTAATTTCTATTCAGGGAATTTAACCGATGAGATTATAACATGAAATGTGTCCCGGTCTTGGAACATACCCTTCTAGGAGAGAATATTAAACAAAAAAGGATACGGCTCCAACCAGACACCGTATCCTTTCAGTAATTATTAAAATGGTCAGTCCAGTTTTTCTACAGCCAGGGCTTCAACGTCTTGAGCAGCAGCTTCAACCATCTCTTCCACGCTTAGCTCGGGATCTACCGGCAGATCAAGACCTTCGATCTCGATCTCTTCCAATCCCTCAAGTTTTGCAAAAGGCCCTCCAATAAATCCGGTACCTGCCGGGATCAATTTACCGATGATCACGTTTTCCTTCAAACCGAATAATGGATCCTCATCCCGGTTGACTGCGGCCTGGGTCAAGATCTTGATTGTGTGCTGGAAAGAAGCGGCTGCCAGGAAAGAATCTGTGCTCAAGGCAGCTTTCGTAATACCCAGCAATATATCATTGTATTTCAATGGTCGCTTACCTTCCTGGAGCAAATTCTCATTTTCTTGCAAGACACCGACCCGGTTGCTCAACTCTTTTGGAAGGGTATCCGAATCGCCTGAATCAGTTACATTCACGCGAGACATCATTTTCGCGATCACGATCTCAAAATGTTTATCGTGAATATTCTGACCCTGGGATCGGTATACTTTTTGGACTTCAATCAGCATATATTGCTGACATGCATCCCGTCCACTAATGCGCAGGATATCATGGGTATTCAGTGAACCTTCAGTTAACCGCTGAGCGGGTTCGACCATATCGCCTTGCTCGACAGCTATCCGGGCATTGCTCGGTATTTCGTAATATTTCTCGTCTTTGACTTCATATGAAACAATGATGGTCCTACCCTCAATGCGGACTCGTCCCGCATTTCTGGCGTGGATTTGATTATCAGCATCCAGGGATGCCAACAGGTCGCCTTCAGCAACCTGATCTTCATCTTTAACTCGCCTGCGCCAGCTTTTCTCCAGGTCATAGGCATCACTGACCATCTCACTTTGCGTGACCTTGACCACCCTCATATCACTGTATCGGTCAGATTTTTCAATACTGACCTTGCCTGCGATTTCCGTCAGCACAGCTTCACCTTTGGGAGCTTTTCGGGCTTCGAATAACTCCTCAACCCTGGGCAGACCAGTTGTGATGTCGCTGGCTGCAGCCACACCACCAGTATGGAATGTCCTCAAAGTCAGCTGGGTGCCAGGCTCACCAATTGATTGAGCCGCAACAATACCCACAGTCGCGCCTTTCTGAACAGGTTCACCACGACCCAAATCCAGGCCATAACACTTGGCACAAAGCCCATATTCAAGCGTGCAGGTTAGAGGAGAGAAAACACGGACGCTCTCAACTTTTGCTCGCTGGATCTTGCGGGCAATTTCCCTTGATATCAGGGTGTTCTTTTCAAATAAGATCTCGCCAGTTTCATCATCAACAACATGATCTGCCAGAACACGGCTGAAAACACGATCTTGTAGAGTCTGACCTGCGATATCATCTGCCCGTTCCAGAACGATCGAATTATCAGTTCCGCAATCATCAGCATTAATGATTGCATCTTGGGAAACATCCACTAATCGCCTAGTCAGATAACCAGCATCCGCAGTTCGCAGAGCGGTATCGGCCAAACCTTTCCGGGCACCATGGCTGGATATGAAATACTCCAAAGCAGTCAAACCCTCGCGGAAGCTTGACCGAATAGGAAGCGGGATGATCTGACCTGAGGGATCGGCCATCAATCCACGCATACCAGCCAACTGAGATACCGGTCCAAAACCACCTTTCGTCGCTCCTGAAACAGCCATGACAGCCATATTTCCATGCGGATCCATGTTCGCCTTAACTGCATCACCTACAAGCGATGTGGTTTTTTGCCAGATATCAATCACACGGTCATCCTGCTCCTGTGCGGTTAATAAGCCGCGGCGGAAACTGCGTTCCACTGCACCAACTTTCTCAAGCGCCTCGGCGACGATCTCCACCTTCTCAGGCGGGATCATCAAGTCAGCCACTGCGATTGAGTAACCAGATTTAGTGGCATATTCAAATCCGAGGTCCTTGATCTGATCTGCCGCCCGCGTGGTTGTATCATTATCGCAAATTTCATATATTTCAGTTATCAGGTCTTTTACATCACCTTTGACCAGAGACCGGTTCGTAAATTGAACTTCGGGGGGCAGGGATAGGTTAAATATCGTCCGTCCTACAGTTGTATCCAGGACGCGTTCAACTGGCGTATCAAGACGTTCACCTTCATCGTCATACCAGGTTTTTGTCAGCAATTTGATCTTGGTAGGAATCTTGACCTGATCCAGATGGAACGCATGCTCAACTTCGTCCATGCTTGAGAATTTTCGTCCGTCACCAGGATAAGGTCGTTCATCTTCTCTGGTGAGGAAATACACGCCCATAACCATATCTTTGGATGGTGCAATAATAGGTTCACCATTTGCGGGTTTGAGCAGGTTCTTTGTTGAGAGCATCAGCTCCCGGGCTTCTGTGACAGCTTTTTGGGAAAGCGGGACATGGACCGCCATCTGGTCACCATCAAAGTCGGCATTAAAAGCCGGGCATACCAGGGGGTGAAGTTGAATAGCGCTTCCTTCTATCAAGACGGGTTCAAAAGCCTGGATACCCAGTCGATGGAGCGTGGGAGCACGATTAAGCAGCACAGGGCGGCTCTTAATGGCTTCTTCGAGAGCTTCCCATACCTCTGGCCGGTTACGTTCAATCAACCGTTTCGCTCCCTTCACATTGGTTGCAAAACCGCGCTTTTCAAGAATTGAAATCACAAATGGGCCGGAATAGTTCCAGGGCCATCTTCTTTGGAAGGCCACACTGAGACATTTCAAGCTTTGGACCGGAGACGATGACTGAACGCCCGGAGTAGTCAACCCGTTTTCCTAGCAGGTTCCTTCGGAATCTGCCTTTTTTTCCTTTCAGCATATCACTGAGGGATTTTAATTCTCTGCGTCCCCGACGGGAAAGGGCTTTCCCGCGCTGAGAGTTATCAATCAGCGAATCAACAGCTTCCTGAAGCATGCGTTTTTCATTCCTGACGATCACATCAGGCGCACCAAGTTCAAGAAGTCGTTTCAGCCGGTTATTCCGGTTTATCACCCGCCGATAAAGGTCATTTAGATCAGAAGTAGCAAAGCGGCCGCCGTCAAGCTGGACCATAGGTCTGAGATCAGGAGGAATTACCGGTAAAACAGTCAAGATCATCCATTCCGGCTGGTTTTCAGTATTCTGGAAGGAATCAACGACCTTTAACCGCTTGATGGCTTTCTTCTTTTTTTGTTTGCTTCCTGTTGTCCTGATTTCGTTCCAGAGCTCTTTGGATAGGGCATCAAGATCAAGTCGTTTCAGAATATCATAAAAAGCCTCGGCTCCCATTTCTGCCTGGAAGATCTGACCCCAGCGGGATCGAAGTTCACGGTACTCTGCTTCCCCGAGGAATATCAGCGGTTGAAGATTCAGCAATTCTTCCCTGAGCCGTTTGTATTCAGATTGAGCAGAATCAATTGCCAGATCTAGATTACTGCGCAGCTGGCCAATTTCTTGGGTTGTTTCTGCCCTGACCCTCGCCACATCCAGTTTGATATGTTCCAGCTCATTATCCTGGGCTTCCTGGAGACTTTCTTCAATCTCTGCTAAACGTTTTTTAACTACTTCCTGAATATTGGCAATATGGGAAGTGCTGATCTTGGTTCCCTTCTTGACAATCACATCATCCGTTTCCGGGAATATAATATTGTCTTTTGCTGCCTCATCAATGCTGTCCTGGAGTGTTTTTTCAAGGCGCTGACCCTGTTTTATGACTGGTTCCAGATCAGCTGCAATCTGTTCATCAAAGCGATTCTTTACCTCAACCTGCTTGGCCTCCAACTCAACCAAACGGTCTTGCCGGGCAACTTCTTTCAGCTTGATTTCTTCACTGAAATCTTCCCCCACTTCTCCTTCATCTGATGTAAAGCGGGTGTCCAATTGTTCAAGAGCCTTTTTCCTACCTTCTTCGTCCACATGGGTGACGATATATTGGGCAAAATAAAGTACTCGATCAAGATCTCTGCGCGACATGTCCAGCAGGCGGCCCAGGATGGAGGGAATCCTCCGCGAAAACCATAAGTGGGCAACCGGGGCAGCTAATTCAATATGCCCCATGCGTTCCCGGCGGACTGCTGACCGGGTAACTTCCACGCCGCATTTATCACAGACAATGCCCTTATAACGGATATTTTTGTATTTTCCACAATGACACTGGTAATCACGAGTTGGACCAAAGATCGCTTCACAGAACAAACCATCTTTCTCAGGCCTTAAGCGCCGATAGTTTATGGTTTCTGGTTCAAGGACTTCCCCGTATGACCAGCTGCGGATGATTTCTGGTGAAGCTAACCCAATTCGAAGTTTTTGTAACCCCTTAGTTTTCACTCGAAAGCCTCCTGTTGTATCGCACTGCTTACCACTGCAGCAAACCGCTGAATTGACGATCCCTCACCAGCCCACTAAAATGTCTGCCTCTGCTCCCAAAAGGTCTTCAAACTGAATATCCTACCCAAAGAAATCAGTCAAGATAAGATTGCAGATAAATCACTTTTGAGATCTGTTTGTGTCAAAAAATGGCACCGCCAGGCAGAACAATGTTTTAGTACTAAAACGCACAAAACCAAGCGCAAGAGAGAACACTCTTTAGCGCTCGCATTAAGTGAGAGGGATAATATTAAACATGCAACTGACTATTATACAGGTCTGGAAGGACCTCAGTCAAGAGCATTTCTGCCCTGGAACACGCATCCGATTCCTATCCTGATTTACCCCCATCTTCGTTCAAGGTGACTGCAGGTTCAGTCTACCATAATACCAGGCAACTTTCCATACTCAATCTGCACGGATTTTCCTTTCGGGCTGCCGGATAGGGATAGCCAGATAAAATGTACTTCCTGATCCAAGTTCACTTTCCACCCAGGCGTTACCACCATGCCTTTCCGCAATCGATTTGACAATTGCCAAACCCAATCCAGTTCCAGCCTGTTTGTCTTTCTCCCTGCTTTCTACCCGGTAGAACTTTTCAAACAGCCTTTGCTGATCAACAGGTGAGATGCCAATACCAGAATCCTCAACCTCAAATATCATCTGACCGTCTTCCATTTTGTAGCGGACCCAGACATCGCCACCCTGCTGATTAAAGTTAATCGCATTATCAACCAGGTTCCTGAGCGCTTGCTGGAGCAGAGCCTTGTCAGCCGAGATAAAAGGAATGGTTTGATTAGGAGATGAAACCTGCAGGTTGATCTTTTTCTGCGAGGCTCTGATCTTGAATAAATCTGTAACTTCAGAAACAATATCCGGAGCCGAGACCATATCAAGTTTTAATCCAACTTCTGCCTCAATTCTTCCCAGATCAAGCAGGTTTTGAACAAGATGAGACATGCTCTCAACCCCGGTGATAATCTTATGGACATAATTCTGCTGCTGGTCATTCAGTTCTCCAACCATCTCCAGCATGGTGGCATAACCTCGCATAAGAGTTAACGGGGAACGCAGGTCATGGCTGACAGTGGCAACAAAATCGGATTTCAACTCGTCCATTTCCTTAAGCTGGCTGATATCTCTCAATACACAAACTCTCCCCAACTGATGGTCACTGGAATGGACTGGTGATGCCGTGGCCAGGAACACTCGGCCATCCCCCAATTTGATCTCTCGGGATAATCCGACCCGCCGGTGGACCATTAATCAGATCAATCAGTTCTTGATGATCTGTGATTTGTTCGATGGATTCTCCAATTCCATGATCAATTTCGATACCCATCAGTTCTGCTGCAACAGGATTGGTAAGCAGTACTTTGTCTTGATGATCAAGGACCAGGATTGGATCCGGTGTTGACGCCAGAATTGCAGCCAGTCTTTTTCTACCGATCATTTCCCGTCCGAATAAGGATGAATTAGACGCTGCCAGGGCAGCTTGACCGGCCATGGTGACAATATAGCGGACTTCACTATCAAGAAAATTATGCGGTTCAAGGTATGCCAGCCAGATTGCGCCATAATACTGCTGCTCGTGCTGAAGGGCAACGATCAGGATGGCACCAGGCACCGGATCATCTTCATCTAGATCCAGGAGCGGCATCCGGGCTGGATTGCTCAGCATAACTGGTGAACGAGTTCTGGCAAGTTCCAGGATCTGGGAATCAAGAAATGCAAAAGCAGCAGTATCTTCTCCGCTGCCAATGCGATGTTGATTTATTATTCTCTGATATCCCGTCTGGCCAAATTTCCGCAGCGAGGACGATCCTGGCTGAACTTGCTCCAATTTCAAGGGCAGAGGTCAGGATGGTGTCAACTGCATCGCCCATTTCCAGGGAAGAGGCAACCCCCTGGCTGACAGTCAGCAGCCGGTTCAATTCAACCATGCGATTCTTCAGACTGCGGCGCATTTTTTCAAATGCTCGCCTCAGCTGACCAACTTCATCTACACGAGGGGTTATGCGCAGCGGATGATCCAATTCACCCTTGGCGATCCGGTCTGCCTCATCTGTAAGCACACCCAGCGAGTCTGCCACAGTGCTTAATCCTGTGTACATGACTGCCATGGTTATCAACGCTATTAACAACACCACACCAGATAGCGGAGCTGCGAGGTCAAGCGCTAGTTGCTGAGCCTGGACAGCTGGTAGAGTCAGCATTACTGTCCAGGGGCGGCCAAGAGCAGCCCTGATATATACCAGATATTTAATTCCATCAACAGTGGTTTGTTTTGAGAACACCTCTTCATACCTCAAATCAAAAACGGGAAAGAACAATCCATCCAGGTCTTCATCTGAGGAATAAAGCACCTTTCCCTGTTCATCCAATAAATATCCTGTTCCACCCATTTCAGTGATTGCCCGCAAATCACTCAGGATTGGCTGGGTAAAGGGATTGGTTTCCAGATCCACCAGTCCTACCAGCACGCCACCCTGCGCATCTTCTATGCCAGAGATGCTGCCCATAAAAGTTATCACGGTTTTGTTGCCGGTTCCAGTTGGCGGCGAGACATACACCTGGACTGGTACTCCATTCAAGGCAGATTGCAGACCGGCCTGGAAATCAGTAGAAAAGGTAATTTCCTGCAGCAGTAGATCAGGATAAGTTCCTATCAATGCCCGACTGGAATCAAACACATAAAATTGAGAAAAGAACGGGATAGACCTGAAGCTTCGTTTTAACACTTCATCCATTTCTTCAGGTGTTGAAAAATCACCTGAGAGATCAGATGCATATTGACTGATCAAACTCTGTCCGGTGTTAAAGAAGAAAGGGATCTTATTGGTTGTTGTCCTGGAAATATTCTCCATTTGGGATTGAACCATTTTTTCTGCAGAGTTTCCAGCGACATACCAATTGACAAGGAGCAGAACCAACACCAATACCATTGTCAAGCTGATCACATATTGCAGGAATCGAACTTTAATACTGCTTTCTGATGGCGATGGAATAAGTTTTTGCTTTACGCCATCTGCCCGCGGCAAGGCAACCAGGGCAAACTCTGCTATCAGCCCTGCAATCGCAAAACTACCTGCCAGAGCAGCTGCTCCTGCCCGGGAATTTGAGATCGCAAAATCAAGATTCTCAACTATGGTCCCCGATGCCCAGAAGAATGCTCCGACAACAAAAAGCAAGTAATGGACGCAGGCAATCAGCAGGCTAGCCAGGAATGGACGCCGAAGTATGCTAAAAATCACTGTGCGGTAGCGCTGGCGGATCGCTATCGATACCAGCAAGGCAAAGAAAATAAATTCAATAATAGTGAACGGGGAATGTGTATCCCAGTAGGCCAGACAGATCCCCGAAATCAAAGCGACCAGGGATGCGCTGATCGGACCCAGGATCCAGCCAGCAGTGATGGCCGGCATTGCTGCCAGGATCATCAGAGCCCCGCCAGTAGCTTCAAAACCTAACCCGGGAAGGGGAATGGCTCCCCATTCCGGCAAACGGACCCCAAGGAACAAGACTGCAAAGGGAGCCAGGGTTAAGAGGATACCAAACAGGAACCACTGGCGTTCGTTCATTTCTCTCTGGAAATTGCGCCAGTGCCAGTTAGCATAGACCAGATACTCCAGTCATTATCACCAACGCACCCCAACCCAACCGGGTAGCCGGCCAGATCAGGTAAGCAGGAGTGTTAAAAAGAGTGAGAATGAAGGGCATCATGTGTTGAACTGGAATCAAATCGGCTGGTGTGAATCTATACTGGATTATAGCATGGATAAGTGGGTATCTTTCCCCCTCCAATTTCTTGAAGCATAACAATCCGGTTAGGTGTTGTTAGAACTCAATCCTTTCCCCAGCGAGGATTTTTTCGTAATCCCGGTACACACCCCGGTAGGATTCAGGGAGCAGGGCAGCAACTTTGGCCATGATATAATCAGTATTATATTGCCGCAGCGCTCTCCGCTCAGCACCCTTGCCAACCAGCGGAGGAAGATGAAATGGTTCACCGACATACATCTGGATCACCGGTCGCTTTCCCTTCAGTCCTTGGGAAAGGAATTCCATTGTATTGCCAACAACTCCCACCGGCACGATATCTACATCTGCTGTATCAATGATATAGGCTACTCCGGGTTTTCCCCTTGCCAAACCTGGAGTATGGGATCTGGTACCTTCAGGAGATATCATTAAAGTTCGTCCTGAGGCAAAAACTTTTGAAATTTGATTAAAGACTTCCCGGTCGAATTCAGTCCTATGGACACGAACGGCTGACCATAATTTGGCGATGATGTGCACACCCCGTCGTTCCCAAACGACATCTGCCCCTATGATTTCAACATCCCTGGGCCAAAAGGCAGCGATCAGGGGTATTTCAACCATCGAAACATGATTAAAAACGATTACATACTGGTTGTGATCTGGGATATTTTCCATCCCGAATAATTCGACTTTGCCGAGCAGGTGGAATAATGCCCTGAAAGCTGGACGCAGCAGCAGCCGGTTAAATCTGATCCACCACGGAAGATGATAGGTATCGCTCATATTATTCCTTGTGTATATCCCGCGCTATTTGATCAATTACTGCAACCACATCAGGGATAGAGAGCTGATCAGTATTAATTACAACCGCATCATCTGCAGCGCATAACGGAGCGATTTCCCTGGTGGAATCAATATTGTCCCTTTTTTTCAATTTTTGAAGGATTTTAGCCAGATTCACATTTTCTCCCCGTTCTTTCCGCTGTGTATATCTGCGCTGAGCTCTCTCCTCTACCGAAGCATCCAGGTAGATCTTCAAATCTGCTTCTGGCAAAACGACTGTGCCGATATCCCTGCCAACCATGATGACCTTACCGCGCAAACCAATTCTGCGCTGTTGAACCGTCAGAGCAGATCTTACACCTGAGTAGGCTGACACCCTCGAGACATTTGAATCTACTTTTTTCTTCCGAATGTGCCAGGTGACATCCATTCCATCAGCGATCACGTCATATTCTCTGCCATCAGGCTGGGATGGCGGAGCCACATTGATCTGGATCCTGTCTGCCAACTCTGATACAGCCTTTTCATCTTTGGTAGAAATACCATTATGGATTGCCAGCCAGGTAACCGCCCTGTACATCACGCCAGTATCAAAAAATAAATAGCCCCACATTTCTGCCAGCTGATTGGCAACTGTGGTCTTTCCTGAAGCGGCAGGTCCATCTATCGCAACAATATTTGGATATGTCATTCTATTCCCTGGTCCTCTCCAACAAGGATATCGCCCCGAACCCAAAGGATAATATGTTCAAATTCGATCGGACCATCCCTGAACGCAATCCAACTGATCCAATCAGGTGGTAATAAACCCTGCCAGCCCCGTTTTGTCCGGGAGACGAAATCCTGGCCCCGGTAGGATTCCAGCGGGACAAGGTACTGGTCCAGCTGGGATGTGATCAGAATTGGCGGCAGAAATTCAGATTGATAGGCCTCAATAATTTCGACTTCGTTCAAACCCCTCAATACCCAGCGCAGGTTATCACTCGCATCGACTACTCCAACCTGGAGGCTGTCCCAACGTCCGGTTTGGGATACGCTGATCTCTCCGACAGTATCAAGCAGTAAGTCCATCTGTCCTGACCCAGACCCGTCAGACCAGAGAGACCTCGGGTCACCAGAACTTAGATAAGCACCTTGAGCCATGACAGCTAACGTAAAAATGAGCAGCATTCCAGCAGCTCCCAAGCTAAAACCCATTTTTGCCGAAGGCCATCCCCATTCTGAGGCGACTATTGTCACTGCCAAAATCACCAGAGCAAGAGAAGCGCCAATCAATCCCCACTGAAGCAATCCAGCCTGCTGATTTCCGACCTGAAAGATCATTCCAGTAAATGTGAGCCAGTTCATTATGACCAGGATACCGGTTAGAGCCCCCAGAACGTAAACAGGCCAGTTCCATTCCGCAAGATTAAAGATCCTGATCAATTCTCGGGCAGCTCCCAACCAGAGCGGTACTATCAGCCACATCAAATCAGTGGACTGGCGACCTGAGTACAGCAACAAAAGCAGCAAGGCGATCCCAAACCAAATTGAGGCAATCTTCCCCAGGCGATCATCTTCTTTCCAAGCCTGATAAAAGCCCAATCCTCCAAAGATCAATATCAATGGGCTGCTGACAGCCAAGCTGATCAGGAGCTGAAAATAACTGGCAGCGGGCAATGAGAACCAGCTCCTAAAATAATCCGCTGGTGATCCAAGCCACGCACTTAATCCCTGCAACCTGGTGAAGAAGAATGATCCCAGGATAATGACCACCAGCATCGGCAATGCAAAATCCCGGGTTTGAAAACGACTGGGGTGATCCTTGATTAGTATCATTTCCATTCTGGTTTTTAGATAAGGTCCCGGGTCGAAAATTCCCAGCATCCAGGAAAGCAGAACTGTGACAGCGAGGATTGTGATCCCGAACCAAAATGCCGGGCCGGAAAACAGACCCAAGAAAACCAGCAGCAACGTCCACGGAAGATGACCCACCTGAAATGCAATCAAGGCAAGGAATAGAAATACAACAGCTGGCAATGGGCTGCCAGCCAGACGGGATACCACAACCAGGGTCGGATCCAAGGCAAGACCAACTGCCAGTACCAGGGAAGATAATCGGCCAAATCGATCCTTGGTCAAAAAAGGAATCAGAATTATCAGACTGCCGACAAAGGCTGGCATTGATCTGGCCAGGAATTCCCCGCTGCCAAAGACAGAGAACAAGGCTTTTGTAATTGAAAGGTAGCCCACTTGATTTCCTATAACCAGGGCATCCCCTTTCCAGATTTGCCAAGCCTGCCAGGCAAATGTCGCTTCTCTGTCCAACAGCGGCTGCTTCCCGAGCAATAAAAATCTCACCAAAAATGCCAGGAGGAATATCAGGCTGTATAACAATACTTCGTTTGAACTTCGTTTCCTGTTTTCCATTAGTGTCTCGTCCAATTTTATCCCGCCAGCAATACTTCCTAATTCAGTTTGCCAGGAACTTCATAAATAAGCAAGCGTTCATTCTGAAATACCAGAACCAGATTTTGACTGAACTTTTCACCCTGCAAGCCGTTTGGGCAAAAATCATTTCCTTCCTGATATGTTGAATATTCAACCTCGCCGATGACGACATACCGAATTTGGAACTCTTCCAGGATTGTCTGAGCTGCTTCCCAATTATGGGTGCAGTACAGAGCAGCCATTTTCTCTTTTCTCGGCCAAACCAAAGATCCATCCCCCCGCCATTGGACCTCATGAAAATCCCAACCCAATACATTTTGATTCCCACTATATGTTGCCATTCTAGCATGAGCCGCTGAATAACTCCCACCCACTGCCTCAGCTATCACACCGGGGGGTGCTTCCCTAAGCCAGGCCGCTCCTTCAGCATCTGTTCCGGGAAAGAGATATTCGCCATCCAGGGACCTACCTTCCGGCCTGGTGAAGTTATTCGTTTTCGACTGAATGCTTAGAACAGGATAGAACAGGGCCATAAACATTGACAAAGTCAGGACGGAAAAGACCAAAACACTTGCAGGTGGTTTGATCGATCTGAACAAAATTACTGTACCGTAGGCTGCCGCAATACTCCATAACAACCAGGCTTGATAATAAAATTTAAAGATAGTGTTAATCCTGTATCCAAAGAGATCCCGTAAAAACACGAACTCGGGAACAAGGACAAGGATCATGCCTGACAGGATCAGGATCAATACGAATTGGTCGGATTTAGATCGCGCCTCAGCCTGGAGTTGGGGGGACTTCCTGTGAAAAACCAAACCCATGGTAAAAGTTGATAAAACAAAGATAGTGATCAATGTCCCTGGTGAGGTCAACCTCCTGATCAATCCTTCTGTAACGACCTGATTTAGTTCGATCCCACCAACAGATCTCAAAAATATCTGTTCTAAAGTATCCCCTCCGGAGATCTCGCTCACTGGAGAGAGCAGCTTGATACCTCCAACAATCAGCAGCATGATGATCAATAGTCCCAGCACCAGGATCCCACTTAATGCCAGGCCGGTTTTAAGATTGCGATCTTGCGATTGGGATTTCCAGAGTGACACCATCCAGATCAAGATCGGGACCAGCAGCGGTCCAAACATGACCCAGAATTGAGATCCCCTGGTGACATAGATCAGATTGGGGATGATCCCCCCTGCCTGTGAAGCAAAACCCAGGTACCAGGGTAGATAAAGAACTCCCCCGGTCAGTCCCAGGGCAGCTCCCATAAATAAAAGATCGCGAGCTACTTCTCCAATCTGCCAGCTGTTCTGCGACCGGCTGTTCCTTAAAGCATAAGCGCCAGCCAGTATTCCAACATACATGGGAAAATTCCACGTGTTTAAGAACGCCATCCCCCCAGCCATCCAGGCAAGGACAATAAAAAATAAAGGATGGATCTCAATCGGAATTAATTTCATCCACCGAAAGTGTCCATCCCGGGGTTGGAGATAAAGCTCCAGGGCAAAGACAACAATCAGAAACACAAAAGGTAAAGAAAGCACATGGGGATGTAAATCTGCCAGCAAAAAAGAAAAGAATGGAAATTCACTGATGACTTCTTTTCCAAATCCGGAAAAATCATAATCCTGGATCACCCGGGATGCGCGCCACCACCACCAATGTCCGAAAGGTTCTCCTGTGGGAGGAGTGACCAGGTCCTGAATATCCAACCAGCTCCAAAATGCAGAAGAAGTCGCTGCTCCGTTCCAGAACAATCCGCGGGAGTGGAGATAATGCAGAAAACCTTCCCAGTTGCTGATAATGAGTGTAAAGAATGGTCCCAACAAAGCCGGAAATAATTGGGGTTTCCAATCTTTTTTTGACAAGGCAAGCAAATTATAAAGAATCCCAAAAGATCCAACTGCTGAGAGAGAAAAGATCAACGACACTCCCAGGTTAAATGCAACACTGCCAAGAGTTCCAGCCAACTTGGCCATCATCGCCATCAGAATGTAGCCAAAATAATAATATGAAATGGCATATCCTGATAACCAGGGATCATGGGGGGGAAATGTTTCAGAGCGCATGATGGCATTGATAAATGCCAGCTCCATCGGTTTTTCTGTACCAAGTATTTCGGGATTTAATGTTCGCACAAATGCCCATCCAGCAAAGCAAGCCAGGAACAAAATCTCAGCAGTAATGATCAGGCGCTTGTGGTCCCTGATCCAGTTCACTGGAGTCGGATCTGGTTTCTTTCGAAATAGATAAATGGTCAAAGCGGCAATTATAGCAAGTGCAAACAGCAGCCCAGCCGTGTTATTGGCAGTTACTCCTAATCGGCCAAATATCCAGTACAGGTAACCCCATAAGAGCAAACCAAAGATCCGTGAAAAGCTAAACCCCCTGTCCGGCAGGTTTGGCACCAAGCGGAATATTATTGGAAAAACCAGCCACCCGAGGGCTGAAATAATTGCATACCAGAGAATAAAATCTAGCATATTTTTCCCTCAGACCTATTCAATCTCAATGAGAGATCGATAAATGACTGTTTCCTGATCCTGGTAAACACTCTCCCACAGGAGTCCTTCTGCGGCCTGGAATTTAGCGATGCCTTCTGTCCGATACAACGCCCGTTCCAGCTGACCCAGGACTATATAACTAACATCATATCGCTCCAGGAAATCCCTTGCAAAATCAAGGTCCACTGTGTCGTAAAAAACATTCACTTCCTCAACCCGGGTGAAGACCCAATCATGGGGAGTCAGGGTTCTCTGTTGACGCTGATGCCAATTCCAGCCGACTACACCCGGCAGGCCAGTATAAACAGTGTACCGTGTCGCCCAATGGTATTCAACCTGGTTGGCTTCAACAATCACCGGTGAGCCGAGAATATTATCCTGCATCCAGCGTATGGCTTGATAATCTTGAGATAGATCCAGGCTGGTATCAAGGTCATGATAAACAGCAGTTAGCATATATGCCATGCCATCCAGGGTATGAGGCGCATCCTGGGACATACGATCCCTGATCTTGGCTACTCCGCCTAGCAGGGGGTAAAGAGCTGCGCTGGAAACGAGGATGTAAAAAGCCACCTGCCAAATCACATTCAATGGCGGATTCCATTTCCTAATAGAATCGATCATCCAGGTCAAACAAATCGCTGCGCTGACTGCAAAAAAGGTCCAAGCTTCAAGATAGAACTTAAATACAGTATTCATCCGGCCAATATCACCAACAACATAGACTATCTCAACCATTAAGCTGATCGCCAGGCTGGTGCCAATCATGAAGAGTACTATCTTTTTTTCCAGTGATTGACCTGGCCGCAAGAGAAGAACTGCCGCCCAAACCATCAAAGGCAGCACAAACCAGATGATATGTACCCCGGCTCCGAGGATATCAAACTCCCCGATAGTTAGTTTGTTTTCCAAATTGACACCAAAGCTGACAATTATCACTAACATGATCAAAAATGCTGCCAGGATCAGTTCACGATATTTTTTCAATTTACTCAAAGCAGATACCGGTGTAGCAGCCATCCAGTTGATCGTCTCGGATATCATCCAGGTCACGATCACAAAAAGGAATAAACCCCAATGGACCAGATAATCATTGACAGGTGTGTGTGTGCCAAACCAGGGTTTGATGCTTGTGTATCCCTGCCCGTACCAATTTGTGTAGGGCTGGAAAAATAGCTCGGAAAATACCAGGAAGATAATTATCCTGATCAGAGATCTGCTCCAGGATGATCTATTCGATCTGAAATCCTGCCACATGGCAAATAACAGGGCCGCGGTTCCTAAGGCCAGGTATGGATAATAATCCCAGGTGTTGGTTGGCCTGAGTGCCCCGACTATAAGGGCTCCAATTAGCGGTCCCCCCAGCAAATGGATCAATCCCGGCTGTTTATCTTTGGAGTTCTGGCTGGACAAGATCACGGATAAAACCCAGGTGAGGGCCAGGACTGTTATGGGTAAAGCAATAAAATGGGCATGGAGATCACCATACAAAAAGGTGAAGAAGGGAAATTCAGTGATTGGACCACCATGTTCACCGCCGATCGCCCTGCTTGGATTCCAATACCATTCATCCATCCGGTAATGAAGGGTTTTTGTTTGAAATAGCTGGATGAATCCCAAGAATGTCCATTTGATCCGCTGAAAAAGATTTCCATCCAGCACATTAACCCCGGCCGAAGCAAGGCGCTGGATCCCCTGGAATATCATCCTCAGGATCCCAAGGTTTCCAAATATTAACAATCCCAGTACCCCAGTACCACCTGCCAGATAAGCAAGACCCTCACGGGAATCGTCGGATTTCAGACCTCCTGCCAAATTCCAGGTTAGGGAAAACGCGCCCAGGCCAAGCATCATGAACAAAGTTGGCAGGATAAGATTATAGGAAAGTGCTGGTACGATTCCCAATAATTTCACCAGCATACCCACAAAAACAAATCCATAATAATAATAATTAATATAGCCACCCGCGAACCAGGGATCATATGGCGGGAAAGTCGTGCTTTTCAGGACTGCATTAAAATAGGAAAAGTCCATTGGCTTCTCCCCGCCTTTCCAGGGATGCCACAAATCCGGATTACCAAGGCGGATCAATAAAGCCAGCACAAACAAACCTAATGCCAGGGCCTCAATTGTCAAGAAATATTTCTTTTTCTGGTTCCACTCCGCGAGCAATGCCTCCCGCTGCACATATCCAGCGGCACAACCCAAGATGATGATTAACAACATCACGCTTAGAGTAGTGACCCGTAAAACAGGGATACCCGCTGATCCGGCAAGCCAGATCAGGTAGGAAAAAAGCAGCATCCCAAAAGTCCTTGCCAACGGGTAACCAGAGTCTTTTAAGCCTGTGAATAATATTCTCAGCAATGGATAAACCAGCAAACCCAGGCTGAAGACAGCCAGGTACCACACCAGAACTGCCACCAGTTGATTTTTATTTATGAGGCGATCAGGATTGAACAGATCACTCCAAGTGCCGCCTTCGCGCTGGATAGCCAAACGCCCGGGAGGAAGCATAAGATCACCAGGGTGATTATCTGCCTGCTTGGGAGTAACATGGATCACCTTGCTTAGGTCAACTTCAGCAAGAATTGCCGTAACACCAGCGATTTCGAATTCGGGAACTTTTTTAAATACGAATACCTTCGGGTGATCATAGACGGTGAAGGCTTCTTCGGCTGGTTGATCATTGATCTCAAATCCGATCAGGTTAGGATTGGACTGGAACGTTTTCAAAAGCTCAAAACCAAGATTACCCTGATAATCTCCGACCAGAGCCCGGTTATAACAAACCTCAATGGAAAGGTCCAGGGGACAACCCATCAGCTGCCGGTAAAATTCTGTTGTTAATGGATACCTTTCGGGTACTCTGGTCGTGGTTGCCCACTGCCGACTAGAGGTGATCATGATGTAATCGGCCAGGTCCAGGGTCGAGATGAACCTGTTTAGTTTTTCAGGGTTATCATCCCAATACATTTCAAAATTCAACCCCCCTTGATATATACCCCCAAACGGATCATATCCATCCATTCGCAAAGGCAGGCCATCATCCCAAGAGGACTCATTAGCAATGCCGGCTCCCTGCAGTGTAATTGCCCCCACCCGATCATTTACTATCAATCGAAGCTGATAGATTTCTCCCAGAACAAGCTCCAACGGCGGTTCTACTTCAATACGTCCCTGGGATTTGCCTGATGTAAATGCAAAGACCTGATCAGAATTAAAGAGGATATTCCCTGGCTGATCATTCAAGCTGACAGAGAGAGTCAGTGGGTTTACAGATGGATTTTGATTGATAATTTCAGGGAAATAAATATCTTCCAGTTCGCCATCATATTTAGCCTCAAATGTAACTACCCAATCCGAACCCTCTTGGATCAAATAATCCTCAGGATAGCTAAGCAGCTGCTGTTTTAGTCCATCTTCAGTCCTGATATTCAAATTTCCGGGACCCGGGATATTCTGCAGTATCCAACGAGTAGCTGCTACCCGGGGATGTGGTGCAGTGTATATGCGCGAAAAAGAAAATGCCCATAACGCTGTCGAGAGCAGGATCAAAACAGATCCAGCTATCAACATTATTCTGAACGGTTTGGACGCAGAGTCCCTTCCCAGAATAGTAACTGAGTCTGCCTTTAGCCTATCCCAGGTCACATAGAGCAGCCAGCCAGCAAATATTCCCATCAGGGGATAGATCGGTAGCTGGTAGCGCATAGTACTGTTCCACTGCGAAGATTGCCATAAAAAATAGAATCCAGACCAACCCCAGAGCACCAGTTCCGGCTGCCAGGATTTTTTAGAAAAGATCTTCCATCCCATCCAACCAAAACCGATCCAGGCCAGGACCCCATAAGGGATACCGAGGCCCCATAAAACCATGTTCTGAAGCGAGAACCAGGCTGGTCTCCGTGCCCACTGCAAAGCTGGTGGAAAATCTACATCACCAGATGTTTGGGCCCGGAGTGACTTGAGTCCAGAAACCCAATTCTCGTTTAAGCTGATATTAAAGAAACCTGGTCCTTCAAAAGCATAAGGTTGGCAGATCCTGAACGTGATCAGGCTGGCAAATGCAGCCAGAACCAGGAAGAGGGCAATTTTGGGCGCTAGCTGATTTTTCTTTTCTTCAGATAGGCCAAGCCAGTGCAGGAGGGAAGCTAATGCCAGAGTCAGCGCCACAGGTGCTGCGTTGATCTTCGAGGCCACTGCCATACCGAGAGCAGCGCCAAATAAAAGGTATGAACTGAGATTAACCTGTTCCTGATCAGCAGTCGCGACCTCAACTGCAAAATAGAGGGCCAGGAGGGTAAAAAAGGTTGCAAAAGTATCAACAGTAAAAAAATGGGACTGCTGGATCTGTAAAACGGCCAGGGAAGAAAAAGCTGCCGCAATCAACCCGATTTTCCGATTAAATAATCTCGTTCCAATAAAAAATACCAGAGCTACTGATAGCAAGTCCATCATGGCAGATAATGATCGACCGATCAGATAGACACTGCCATAGCCCGAATAATCCAGCCACTCTGCCAGGTATCTAACCATAAAAATAGGCAGGGTGCCGTATACATAGAACCCATGACCCTGGTTATTCGGATTAAGGGTTGAGATTGAAGTATCGAAATATTCCCCGAGATTGGGAACGGGCACAAGGCTCGATTCCACCATGGTCAGGAACCGTTCATCGGGATGCAGATGCTGCTCGACATCCCAATCCAATCCAACATAACGCAAATAACTACCACCAGCTAAAATCAACAAGAGTAAGATAGCGGTTAGCCAGCGATTCAGGTCATTTCCTCTTTGATCACCCATAATATCCTACACCCGGGAAGTTACTGAAGCACATAATATAGCATAAAATCTCTACCTTCAACTTCAGAATAGAACCTTTCAACAATACCCTCCGGGTACAAATCCTGCAGAACCTGGAATGCTTCTTCATCTTCAGGTTTGTAAATAAATAGTTTTGGAGGTTGCGAATATTCGGTTTTATAGATTTCAGAAGGCCAGAGGGCAAAATCCGTGACTTGATCAACTGCCTGGATTCCAACCAGCCGGGTATCAACCCAGTGGGGATAAGGGATCACCCAGGCCTGGTATTCATCGCCAATTGTGTCCGAGAATTGACGGATCACACCGCCGATCTCTGATGTATTCCAGGACCTGATCTTGAATTGATAATAATAATCATTGAAAACAAGGCGGGCATTAAAGTTCATGGTAACCGTAATCACCAGGATCACAACGCCGATTGACAACCAGCTTCCCCTTCTATCGGGCAAACTGGCCTTCAGATTAACCACAATATTCTCAATAGCCAGGGCAGCAATCAGGAATACAGGGATGATCGCTCCACCTGAGCGGTTCAATGACGGATTTTCAGCCGGAAAGGCCAATGAGAGGACCGAGGGAAGCATCAGCACAGGTATGCTAAGCAGCAGAACCAGATCCATCCAATGTCTGTGTTTGACATAACGGGCTACCGCCAGGATAACTCCCAGGCTAAACATGGCCGCTGATACTAGATCAAGGGCAGGTCTCTCGGGCACTGAATGGACCCAGATTTGACCGTTGTCCCACTGGACCATGATCAGAGACTTCCACAAATTAGAGAAGAAGATTCCCAGAGGTGGACCTGGGAGGGCGATTTCGAGATCAGTCATCCGGGTCTGCATGCGGGAAGCAAACAAATCATAGTTCGATGTTGCAAACCTTCCCAGGGGGAGAAAAATGATCAAAGAAATCAATCCCACAATCACCAGGGAAATGAGTGCCATTCTGCGATTATCCTTGGATTTTGAATGGAAAAAATAGATCAACAAGATCAGGATGACGAGAAATGGGACAATCCGGAACGGACTGTAGCCATGTAAACCCAGGCCGAGGAATACTCCTGCTAAGAGGAAATCATTCCAGCGTTTTCTTTTGATGCCTTTAATCAGGAAATACAATGCAGGCGCAACAAAAGCAGGATAAAGCGCAAATCTCAAGGCTACTCTTGAGATCACGTTGGGCCAATAAGCAATACCTGCTAGGAACATCGCCAATAAACCTACCTGCTTGTTTTTGATCTCAACTCCCAGCAGATAAATAAAAGGCAGGGAGAATAATCCTGCCAAACAGGTTCCTATTTTCAAGCTCAAGAATGATATCCCTGTTCCAAACAGCCTGGCAACTGCTGCTGTCAGGTACATTTGAAACGCCTCTCTGCCAGTATTCCGGGGGAAAAAGATCAAGTACTGTTTATCCAAGACATTTGTAATATCAATCAATTTCTCAGCATGATCGCTGAACATCTCCGGCGGAACTTGAT
Organism: uncultured Chloroflexia bacterium; assembly: GCA_963751575.1. GTDB lineage: Bacteria > Chloroflexota > Anaerolineae > Anaerolineales > UBA11858 > B10-G9. Next base: position 563,463 of record CAVVUX010000003.1, read on the forward strand.
TTAGCAAATAAAAGCGGTAAAAAGCCGAGATCAGGAAGGCCCCTGCCACCAGCATCATCCAGGGTGTGACCCTAAAACCGCCCTGAATAAAACTCTGCCAACCAGCTACAAATCTTTTCCACCAGTTTCCGGGAATCCAAAGAGACCACCAGATCAATATCAATCCACTGATCCAGAGGGTCAAATTGATGCCGTTAAACAAATTCCCTTCAAAAAAGAAGAATGCCAGGACTGAAATACCAATCCCAACCAGGAAATGCACCCAACGAATTGTGAACTCCCCTGCTTCTCCTTCGTCAGATTCCAAAGGTTCTATTCTCCAATTTCGGAATAGGATCAACAATACTATACTTCCAGCAGCAGCAATATAAAAGAAAATCACCAGCTGAGGAGACCGACTTCCCGGTTCAGCAAAAACCTGAGCAGTAATGGCAAAAAGCATCGGGACCAGGGGTAATATGCCTTTCCAGATCCGGACCGTAGATCCATCTGGATCCAGCGCAGCATTTTCTGGCTTTTGATCTTCCTCAAGTGCAGGAATGCTTAATGTGGATTCCTTCCAAAATGTCAATTTATCCAGGACAAAATCCAGGACACTTGGTTCTTCCATATCTAGTTACTCACCTCTCGCCAGGTCATCCCTGATAGCGGGTTATATAGAATGAATATACCCCATTTTCAGCCCGTGGTTCCTGCTCATAATGAGGTCTGACCAGCAAATCTGTTAAGAACAAATTCCACTGAGTTCGGGCCAGGATCCATTTATTGAATAGAGTTTTACTGACCAGGGAAGGGACTCCAAAGTAATGGCCCCATTCCAAAGTTTTCAATGCTGAAGGGGGAAAATAATCCCAACTATCTTCGATATCAAACCCATATTTTTTCAACCTCTTCTGCCAGGTCTCAAGCGAATTACACTGATAATGTCTGGATATCCGATTGAAGAAACTGCGATATTTATTGCCTAAACCCTGAAGTTTGATTCTATCCAACCAGTTTCCGATCGAAAGAGTGTCAAGAAATCGGTGATTGGGAACACAAAAAATGAACTGGGCACCGGGTTTTAACACCCGGGCAGTTTCTGCGATCACCGGGTCAAGATCTGGTATGTGTTCCAGGACCGAGTTGCTGACCGCGCTCGAAAAAAAATCTCTCGGATAGGGCATCCGATCACCTTGAGCACAAACCAGGTATTGATAAGCTTGCCGGGAGGCCGCTTCCGTTAATGGGCCCCACCAGGGATCTAAGCCCATTTGGTGCTGTGCCTCAAATGCCAGGGATGCAAAATGACCATCTCCGCAACCCAGATCAAGGACAGGTTCCGGCAGGGTGATTCCTTCATAAAAACGAGCCTCAACTGCACGTAATAAGGCTCGAAAATATGGCAGATCCTGTAATTGGGGTTTCAGATAATCCTTCAATTCGATTTTCCTTTCAACTCCTGATATAGATCCAGGTAGGCAGCCGCATTGACCAATGGATCGAATAATTTCTCTACTTCCACGGGATGGCCCTGGTACTTCTCCGGGTTCGAGATGATCTGAATAACTGCCTCTGCGAGTGCCTTGCTGTCGCCAATCGGTACAACCTCTCCCATACCTGTCAACCGGGGAGGCACCCTTACTCCAGGAAGGTTCGAGGCAATTGTCGGTACTCCCTCGATCATGGCTTCAATCTGGACCAGGCCAAAAGTCTCTGTGGAATTCAAGCTGGGAACCAGCAGAAGATCCAGATTATTATAGAAAAGTGACATCTGGTGCGGGTTCAACACACCCAGGAATACCCATTGCCCATTTTCCAGATATTTTTCGATTGTCGGTAGTAATTTGTCGTAATAAGCTTGCTCACCCATCACATCCTTATACTGGCCTGCATAAAGAACTGCAGCCCGGGGATATGCTTGTCTGATCAGCGGCAGGGCGTTCAAAAGAACTTCTACACCTTTTTCAGAAGCAAACCGGGTTGCCATACCGATGACCGGTGAAAATCCCTGCGAATTATGGGCTGCCTTAAAATCTGCTATATCCTCAGCTGAGGATTTCGGCATCTGGACAGGAGGCAGGATTACCCGGACCTTGGTGGAGAATCGCTGCAGGAATGGAGAATGGGATGCAAAATCTTCAGTATAGGCGCCAATCCTGTTAGCCATCAAACCGGCCAAATAATTCATTAGCTGGACAATCCAATTAATGAGTTTATTAATCATGCCGGGTGGAAGCAATAAATCACAATGATAGGTGATGATGGTTGGTTTCTTGAGGATTCTGCCGCGCATGGCAATTCCCGCTGCGTCAAATTGGGGTAAATGAAGATGGATCACATCGTGATCGAGGACCAATTTCCAGGCCATCCAGCCAAAGGTAGGCATGATGACGCCCTTGCTGATCCGAAATAAAACTGGAGCCCGAACAATTCTTACTCCATCCTGAAACTCCTCTCTGGGCAGCTCTTTTTCATATTGAGAGGTCAGGACAGTTACCTCATGCCCGAGTTTAACAAGGGATTTTGCCAGCCGTTCTACATAGATCGTTAACCCGCTCGTGTGGGGTCGGTAATAGGTGAGAACGGTTAATATTTTCATATAAGGCTGTCTCCAGGCTTAATTTCAAGGAAATATTATCCAAATAAAGGCAGGTTGCTGCTGACCCAATCAAAGAGGAGCTGGATCCCGGAAGGAACATCAACTTTCGGTGTCCAGCCAAACTCCGACTGTGCTTTCCGGATATCCGCCACAAAGACCTTCTGATCTCCGGGCCTCCAATCTTCCCTGCCAACTGGGATACTGTGCCCAAGAGCTTGCTCAAGAAGTGGACCGAATTCAGTCCAAATTGAGAGCGTATTATCTTTGCCGCCGCCAATATTATAAATTTTACCTGCCGTCTTATCAATGTTGGCATAAGCCAGATCGTATGCAGTTAACAAATCTTCCACATACAATAAATCCCTGACCTGTTTTCCGTCGCCATAGATCGTGATTGGTTTGCCTGTAACAGCGGCAATCACGAACCAGGCCACCCATCCCTGGTCCTCAATACCGAATTGACGCGGTCCATAAATACAGCTCTGGCGAAAAACTACTGTCTGCAGATCAAAGATCCGCTGATAATCCCGCACATATTGATCCCCTGCTCCTTTGGAGCATCCATAGGGAGAGTGGAAATCCAGGGTTTGATCTTCCGAGACTCCGTAAGGATTGTCCGGGAAGTAATAGCTTGTCTCTCCCTCAGCAACCTTGACATCCTCCAGATTCCCATAGACCTTGTTTGTTGAGGAATAAAAAACCGGGGGTTTTTTTTGTGAATGCCGGGCAGCTTCCAGCACATTAAGTGTTCCCAGGGCATTGATCTCAAAATCTGTCCTGGGGTCTGCAACTGAGTTCGTTACCGCTACCTGGGCTGCCAGATGAAGGATAAGATCAGCTGATTCTGCCGCCTGGGTGATCGCTTCCTGATTGCGAACGTCATCAACAATCAGAACGAATGAATCCTCTCCGTATGTCTCTTTCAGCCAGGAAATATTTCCAGGGGTTCCTGCTCGTGAGAGATTATCAAAGATTACGACATTTTCATCCCGTTCTAATAACCGGGCAGCATAATTTATTCCAATAAATCCCGCTCCACCTGTGATCAATGTTGTTTTTGTCATAGCTCCCTTTCCTGTTTCTTTTCTTTGCTGAACTGCCAAATGTCAGATAAAGCAAAACCTTCCCTCACCAGTCCGAACGAACCAAGCACAGTTGTTACCAGCAGGCTGAGTCCATGGCTGGTAAGCGCATACGCAAAAGCAATCGATCGATCAACACCGAATGCAGCCAATGCCAGGGTGATGCTGGCTTCATATAATCCGATATTACCAGGGGAAGATGGTAACGAGACACCTAGAGCGAGAGCGCCGAGTGTAAAAACTGCCCAGGTAAGTTTTGCATCAGGTACAAATGCCTTCAGGAGCAGAAATTGGTAAACCAGGGCGATCGACCAGCTGATCAACATCCAGGTGAATATCCTGCCAACACGCGCAGGTTCAGACAGGATCCCGAGGCTGGAACATACGGAATTGATCACATCGAGCAGCCTTTCTTTTTGTTGCGATCTAAATATTGTTGAATTGCTGATCCAGGCACTCACTTTGCCCTGGTACCTGACCAGCAAATAAAGAATCAGAAATCCACTTACGACGCCAGCCGCGATCAGATAGACATAAGATATCCCCTGAGCGAAACCAAATGCAAATGGCAATCCAACGAAGAATAATCCCAGAGCAAAACTGAAATCGACCATTCTTTCCAGCAAGATCGTTGGCAGTGCTTGCCAGAAGTCGAAGCCGGATGGCAGCAGTAGAAAAGCCCTGGTGATTTCACCGAGGCGGAAAGGAAATATGGTGTTTACAAAATACCCGCTGTTAATAATGAGAAATGATTTCCAAATTGAGATTTTTTCTTTTAGAATTACCCGCCAGGCAGCTGCCCGGGTATATAATGAAATAATGAGCAGGACCAGGACAGAAATAACTTCAGAAAACTTCAGTTCCCTCATTGAAGACAAAAACTGGTTGGGATCAACAAACCAGATCAGAATAGACATAGCCGCAATACTGATCATAATCCCCAGGATTACTCTGATCCGGCCTATATTCGCTTTAACTTCAGTCATCATCCAACCTTAATACCGCCATAAACGCTTTTTGGGGAATATCCACGTTGCCGACTCTTTTCAGTCTTTTGCGCCCCTCTTTTTGGTTTTCCAATAACTTTCTCTTCCTGGTAACATCACCGCCGTACAATTTTGCTGTGACATCTTTCCTAAGTGCCTTCACATCTGCCCTGGCTATGATCTTTCCACCTGCAGAAGCCTGGATCGGAACCGCAAAATGCTGCGGCGGGATGATTTCCTTAAGTCGGGCTACCAGGATCTTTCCCTTTCGCAAGGCTTTATCTTTATGGATTATAGATGCCATCCCGTCAACAGGCTCACCATTCACAAGTATATCCAGTTTAATCAGGTCCTCTGAGCGGTAACCTGCAAATGAATAATCCATCGATGCATAACCCCGGGAAACCGATTTCAAGTAGTCAAAGAAATCAACGATCAACTCAGATAACGGAATCTTAAAATTCAGCTGAACCCGGTTGGGAGCTGGGTGATCCTGACCAACATATTCTGCCCGTCTGGTGGTTGCCAATTCCATGACCGGACCATAATATTCCAGGGGAAGAAAAATCTGGACATCCATCCAGGGCTCCTGGATCTGCTCAACCAGACTGCGGTCTGGCAGTTCAGCGGGGGAATCAATCTCAATTGTATTTCCATCCCGCAGAATGACCCGATATTTTACCGATGGTGCAGTTGCAATGATATCAAGATTATATTCCCGTTCCAGTCTTTCCTGGATTATATCCATGTGAAACATTCCTAAAAATCCACAACGGAATCCCAAATTCAATGCCTGGGACGATTCGGGCTCAAAAACCAGGGCTGCATCATTCAACTGGAGTTTTTCAAGGGCATCACGCAAATTACCGTAGGTATCGTTATCGACCGGGAAGAATCCCGCAAATACCATCGGTTTGACCTGCTTATAACCTGGAAGGGGGTCCGGGGAAGGGTTATTTGCATAAGTAATCGTGTCGCCCACCCTGCAATCGTGAACCGATTTTAACCCTGTAGCAATATAGCCAACCTCTCCAGGATAGAGTACATCCACAGGTTTCATTTGAGGTGAAAACACACCGATTTCAAATGGTTCAAGATCTTTTTTGCCTGCAATCAAGCGCAATTTATCTCCCCGGGAGATTGTGCCGTCAAAAACCCTGATATAGGCAATTACCCCTTGATATGAATTGTAATGGGAATCAAAGATCAACGCCCTGAGAGGAGATCCGGGGTTTTCTTTGGGGGGAGGTATTTCCTTGATTACTTTTTCCAGGACAGCCAGAATGTTATTTCCTGCTTTGGCTGAGATTCTCAAGATTGTATCTGGATCTGTTCCGAGCATAAGGTGGATATCCCGGGCTATTTCATCCGGTCTGGCGGCTTGAAGATCGATCTTATTGATGATCGGAATGATTTCCAGGTCTGCTTCCAGGGCAGCGTACATATTGGCCATCGTTTGAGCTTCCATACCCTGGGCAGCATCCACGATCAGCAGAGCTCCCTCACAAGCTTCAAGAGCCCGGGATACTTCATAGCCAAAATCAACATGACCAGGAGTATCTATCAAATTCAGCTCATATTCGTGACCGTCGAGGGCGGTATATCTCATCTGGACGGCGGAAGCTTTGATGGTTACTCCCTTTTCCCTCTCCAGGTCCATATTATCCAAAACCTGGTCAGCCATATCCCGCTCAGATACGGTATCGGTAATTTGCAGCAGCCGGTCCGCCAGCGTCGATTTCCCATGATCAATATGGGCTATGATAGAAAAATTGCGAATATTCTTGATATCCATAAGCAGGGCTAGTATAACCGATGAAAGTCAGATGAGAAGGCATCCTGCGGCAACAGGGGTGGTCTACTCGATGCGGACAAAGAAAAAAAGTCCAAACATCAGCAGCCCTGCAAAACTGATCCCCGGGCCCACACCCAGACTATCAGCCATGAAACCGAGCAGGGGAGCGATAAGTGCTGAAATGATGGTTGTCAACATAGCTTCCGCTGATAATCCTGATGCCATGATTCTTGAGGAAATCTGATCGCTGATCAAACCAACATTGATCGGCCGGCGAATGCTGTCCAATATAAATAATAGAATAAAACCGAGCACTGCCAAAGCGTTGAACTGCAGGGAAGAGCTGACTCCGGAAATAATTAGCAGGACAACACCTGCCAGAAATGTGCTGTTTACCGATCGGGATTGACTGCTGAATCGAGAGCTGAAGTCATATGAACGGCGGGAAGCCTGGCTTGTTAACATGTAAATGCCGAAATAAATAACACCGATGATCAATGCTTCCCTGCGCGGGTCCTGGTAAGACTCAAGAATCACCATTGAGAGGGCTAACGCAGCCAGGATCGGCTGCAGATAATCCTTGGTAGATTTGAACATTGCTGAATAACCGGAACTGTTCAACAATATTTTCAGCACCTTTTTGTCACGGAAAATCTTCAAAAAACCATCCAGGGTTGCTTTTAACCTGGATATCATTTCACCCCGTTTGACACCAGGAATCTCACCATCGAGTTCCTTCGGGTAGCTGGCAACATTGACCAAGTCCAGCAAATAGGGGATGACTGCTGCCAGGAACATCAAACGGTAGCTCCCTGTATAGAAGACCAGAGCAGCTGCGATCAATGCATTCAGAGCAGATCCCATTTGGGATGCGCTCCTGGTCAAGCCGTAATAATAGACTTTCAAATCACTGATCTTGTTAATATTCAAATATTCCAGGATCAGCGCTTTGTGGGTTCCTGTCCGGAAGGCTTCACCCAATGCAAACAGGATCATTGCCAGGATCAAGTAGGAGAATTCCTGTAAAAAATACAAGATTGTAAATGAAAGCAGATAACTGGCAAAAGCGCTGATCATAGCTTTTCTCCTACCGAAGGTATCTGCCGCAATACCGGTAGGGATCTCAAAGATATTGGCGGCAAGATCACGGATTGAGTAAAGAATTCCGATCTGGAGAAAGGTCAAGCCGTAAGACAGGAAAATTAACAGGATGAATGGTTCAAAAAATCTGAGATTCTTTAAAAAACCATAAGCAGAAAATCTGAAAAACATGCTGTCTCTCTTAATTTTCACCATGAGTGAGAATCCTCTGCTTTGTGGTAATTTAAAATAGCCCGTTTATGAAAGTCTGAATCGGTTGGGATTGAACTGGATTTGCAGGATAGCCAAGCCAGGCCAAAAACTCCTTGTTACCATCAGGTCCCAATAATGGAGAGTCTGTCAACCCTTTGATCTGATAATTCATGTTCCTGGCAAATTCCAGGGTCTCCCGCAGAACTCGTTGGTGGATCAGCGGATCCCGGATCACGCCCGAGCCTTTGGCAGATTCCTGGCGGGTAGCTTCGAATTGAGGCTTGATCAAAACCACTGCTTCTCCACCAGCAGACCCGAATAATTGAGCAGCTGCTGGAAGGATTTTTGTGAGTGAAATAAATGAAACATCTACGACAATCAGATCCGTTTGATCCGGCAGTGACGTTAAAGACCTCGCATTGGTTCTTTCCAGGACAACAACCCTGGGATCTACTCGCAATCGCCAATCCAACAAACCGTAACCTACATCAACAGCATACACTTTATTCGCCCCGGCTTGTAGCAAACAATCTGTAAAACCCCCGGTGGAAGCACCAATGTCTACACATATTTTCTTATCTACTGAGATAGAAAATTCTTTCAGTGCGCCTTGAAGTTTTTCTCCACCCCTGGAGACGAATGGTGGGGAGGGAATAATTTTGAGCTGGTCTGGGGTTTCAATGATCTGGGATGCCTGAATAATTACCTGATCGTTATAAACTACTTTGCCAGACATCACCAATAATTTTGCCTGTTCAATGTTGTCTGCCATTCCCTTCTCGACAAGAATCTGGTCTGCACGGGCTTTTTTTGTCATAGGGTTAATTTTAGCATGCTCGCAGGGCCATCACCTGGTAAGCCAGACGAACCTACCTACAGTTTTAAATTCATGCTATTATTCCTTTATGCTAAAGGTACTGATAAAAACACTGAGACCCAAACAATGGGCTAAGAATGTGTTCGTTTTCACAGCTCTTGTTTTTGACAGGAAATTACTGGATCTACCTGCCTTTGCCCGCACTCTGGCGGGGGCGGTATTATTCAGTTTGATTGCCAGTGCAGTTTATATCTTTAACGATATTTCAGACAGGGAATCAGACCGCCAGCATCCTACAAAAAAATTTAGGCCGATAGCTTCAGGGGCTCTGCCAATCCGGTCCGCATGGGTGCTTGGTATATCCCTGCTGGTGATTGCACTCCCCCTGGCATTTATCTTGTCTCCAGAATTTCTGATAATCTGTTTGGTATATTTCACCTTGAATTTGCTCTATTCAACAAAACTCAAGCATATACCATTGATAGACGTGCTGATCTTGGCATCGTTCTATCTGCTGCGGGTGATCTCAGGAACTTCCTTGATTGAAGTTAAGCGCTTTTCACCCTGGTTATACGTGGTCACCTCACTGTTTGCCCTATTTATTGGTCTAGGGAAACGAAGATCTGAACTTGTCCTGCAGATGAATAGCACCGGGAATATCCGGCCTGTTCTGGATGGTTATTCCATTGATCTGCTGGATCAGCTAATCAATATTGTTTCTGGCACAACGATCGTTGCTTACAGCCTGTATACATTCTCAGCACCCAATTTGCCCGACAATCATTCCATGATGCTGACAATCCCCTTTGTCATCTATGGCATCTTCCGTTACCTCTACCTGATCCAGGTAGGTCAGGGTGGAGCGCCAGAAGATATCGCCCTCACAGACCGGCCCCTTCAGGTGGCTATCGTGCTCTGGGCTATTTGTATCTTGCTCGTTTTTTACCTCTATTAATATGCCAGCATTCACTGCAACTGCTCCCGGAAAAATAATTCTCTTTGGCGAGCATGCTGTGGTGTACGGCGAACCTGCTATCGCTGTCCCGGTTCACGCTCTCCAAGCCCGAACAATTGTTACACCAAATATCAATGGAGCGTCAGGTGAGATCCAGATCGAAGCGCCAGACATCTCATTATTTGCGAACCTGATTGATCTTGATGATGAGCATCCTCTCAGGGCAGCCATCCAACAGGCAGCTGGTGAAAATGAAGCTTGAAGATCTGCCATCCTGCAGGATATCAGTTTCATCAACGATTCCCCCCTCCTCGGGTTTGGGCTCCGGAGCAGCGATCGCATCCAGCCTGATCAGGGCTTTCTCCTCATTTCTAGGCCAGCGATTGACGGATGACCAGGTATCATCCAGGGCCTTTGAAATCGAAAAAATACATCACGGCACTCCCTCGGGAATCGATAACACAGTTGTTACCTATCAAAAACCTCTCTACTACCGGAAAGGTGAGCAGTTTCGTTTCCTGAATATTCCAATTCCGTTCACAATTCTGGTTGCTGATAGTGGAAGACCTGGAAATACTCTCGCTGCAGTCGAACAAGTTCGGCAGGGATGGCTGACTGATCCAGATAAATACAACCGGATCTTTTCCTCTATCGGCAAGATCACTGAAAAAGCACTGGATCAAATCCAATCCGGCGCTCCCCGGGAACTAGGGCCCCTGATGGATCTAAATCAAAATCTGCTGAGAGAGCTGGAAATATCCACGCCAGTGCTGGATGATCTCATTCAATCTGCCAGAGACATCCGGCGCTCTCGGAGCCAAATTGTCTGGAGGCGGCCTGGGGGGACACATCATAGCTCTCGTCGAGGACAACGCAGATCAGGTTGCAGTTGATTTGTTAGCTGCCGGTGCAGGATCTGTCTATGTATCAAATATTGGCAATCCTTCCTGACTCCTGCAGATAATTACACCCATGTTTTTTGCATACTAAACTCTAATAAAAGCTGTTGGTAACTGATTTTCCAGGATATCGATTGTGGTATGATATTGGCGCAATTATCCATCGATGAAGGAGATAAAATCATGAATTTTGCTATGTGGCGGAAAGCATTGCAAATTATTCCCCAGATCAGTAAAGAAGAATGGGATGAGCTGGATATAATCTCGCGCTGGTTGATAGCTACCAGGGCAGCAGTCCTGGTCACAACATTCTTATCTGCTGCTATTGCCGGTATTTTTGCTTTCAGAGTTGGTGCGTTTGATTTTTGGCGGTGGATGCTGGTGACCGTTGGTCTTTATCTCGCCCATGGAACCAATAATTTCCTGAATGATTATACTGATTTTGTCAGAGGTGTTGATGTCGACAACTACTATCGGGCGCAATATGGTCCACAACCCCTCTTGCATGGATTAATGACCAAAAAAGAACTGCTCACCTACGCAGCAGTAACGGGCGCTATCGCTGCTGCCTGCGGAGTTGCACTCGGTTTGATGCGGGGTGAATGGACCTGGCTCTTGATGGGACTGGGCGTTATTTTTGTGCTCTTTTATACCTACCCGCTGAAATATATTGCCCTCGGTGAACTAACAGTCTTTGCGGTCTGGGGACCATTAATGATTGCCGGTGGTTATTACGTCATCACCGGGCTGCCCTGGGACTGGACCATAGCCCTGGCAAGTTTACCCCACGGTGTCGGTGTCACGTCGATGTTGTTCGGAAAGCACATTGATAAACTCAAACAGGATAAAGACCTTAAGATTTACACCTTACCGGTTGTATTGGGCGAAACTCTTGCCCGCTGGGTTATGACCGGATTTTTGATACTTTCCTACTTGCTGGTCATTTACCTGGTCTTGACCCGCTTCTTCACCCCGGTCATGCTGCTTGTCTTGTTAGCCATACCAACCCTGATAGAGATCTGGCCAATTCTTTCAAACCCAAAGCCTGATGAAAAACCGGAAGATTTTCCTGATGTCTGGCCCAATTATTATGTGGCTGCTGCTTTTCATCATACCCGGCGTTTTGGCGGTTTATTCCTGCTTGCCATTATTCCTTGATACGGTAGTAAAAGTGATCTGGCCGGCATTTTGGATCTAAATCAAGCAGTTCAGATCGAGGGACCTTCTCCATAAAATGGAATAAGTCCCGCATCATTGGCAATGCAGTCCTGGAAAACACTCCATTCTGCACAATCACAAGATCTTCACAACAGACCGAAACCCATTACGATATGGAAAAAAACGGAACACGATCTAAGGGGGAGCTGATCTTTCTAAAACTCGGTGGTTCTTTGATCACTGATAAGCACACTCCCCGGACTGCAAAGGGAGAACTGATCGGGTCGATAAGCCGGGAAATCGCCCAGCTGATGGCTGAAAATCCGACACTAAAAATAGTATTAGGTCATGGGTCCGGCTCATACGGCCATTATTCTGGAAAGAAATATCAAACCCGGGAGGGAGTCTCAACCCTTGCTGATTGGAAAGGGTTCGCAGAAGTCTGGCATGATGCAGCTACCTTGAATCGCCTGGTTATGCACGCCCTGCACAAAGCTAATCTTCCAGCAGTAGCGTTTCCGCCCTCATCCGCGATTTACTCTACCGATCGGAAGATAACCTCCTGGGATCTGTCCCTGATTAAATCTGCTCTGGACAACAATTTACTGCCAGTTGTTTTCGGAGATGTAGTTTTTGATGCCCGGAGAGGAGGGACTATCCTCTCGACAGAAGATCTTTTTATTCACCTGGCTTACGAACTCAAGCCCACCAAGATTCTGCTGGCGGGTTTGGATCAAGGGGTCTGGAAGGATTACCCGGAATGCAAAACACTGGTAAAGACCATCACTCCGGATACCTATCCTGGCCTGATGCCAGATATCAAAAACTCTGAAGCCCCTGATGTCACCGGCGGCATGAAAGATAAAGTAGAGCAAATGCTCGGACTTACCAGTCAGATTCCAGATCTTGAAGTATATATTTATTCCGGTCTGGTCCCGGGGAATTTAAAGAACATCCTGGAAGGTAAGCAAAGTGGGACCTTGCTGCGAAGTTAGACGTTCGAACGAAACATGATTCATCCCAGGTCACAATTCATTAAAATCAATCGGTTATAATGGGAAAGACCTTTAGAATTATCGAGGAAGAATGGATATTTTAACCAAAAAACAACAAGAACTTCTTACCAGGGAACGGGAGCTATTAAATAGGCTCCAGGTCAAACTTGTCGAATATGGTGTCAATGAAGAAGATCAAACTGCCCTGGCGGAATCGATCCATCAACTCGATGATTTTTTTCTTCTGGTTGTGGTTGGTGAATTCAATGCTGGAAAAAGCGCATTTATCAATGCCCTTCTGGGTGAGAAAATCCTCAAAGAGGGAGTAACCCCCACCACGACAAAGGTGAATATTCTCAGGTTCGATGAAGAGACCAAAAAAACAGCCCTCTCAGCAAATGTTGACGTGCTCTTGATGAACTTGGACTACCTCAAAGAAATCAGCATTGTTGATACCCCTGGAACGAATGCCATTATCCGGGAACACGAGGAGATCACCTCTTTATTTGTACCCCGTTCGGATTTGATCCTATTTGTCACATCTGCTGATCGACCATTCACTGAGAGTGAAAGGATCTTTCTGGAACAAATCCAGGCCTGGGGTAAAAAGATCGTCCTGGTGATCAACAAGATCGATATTTTGGATGGACCTGAGGCTTTGGCCGAGATTGAAGATTTTGTCGCTGAAAACGCTAAAAAAGTGATCAAGATCTCTCCGGAGATATTCCCAGTTAGCTCACTCCTGGCGCTCAAGGCCAAAAAAGGAGATCAATCCGTCTGGGCTGAAAGCCGTTTTGAAGCCCTGGAATCCTACATTCATAAAACACTTGATCAGAAGAGCCGATTAACCCTGAAATTGTTGAATCCCTTAGGCGTTGGGAAACATCTTTCCGATCAGTATTCTGAATTTTTCAAAAGTCGGATTTCCCTGCTGAAGGATGACCTGGCTCTGATCAGTGATGTTGAAGATCAACTGGGAATTTTCCAGAGAGATATGCTGGAAGGATTTCAGCTTCGCATGTCAGAGATTATCAGGATCCTGATCGAGTTGGAGCAGCGAGGAGAAGATTTTTTCTCCGAGTATATCCGCCTGGCCAGGATATTTGACCTGGTCAAGAAAGAGATGATCCAGAAAATATATGAGGAAAAAGTTATCGCTGATGTGCCGAGCCAGGTAGAATTAAAAGTCACCTCGATCATCGATTGGCTGGTCGACAATAACCTCAGACAGTGGCAGGCGATCACTGATCATATATCCTCCGGCAGGTTAAAACACAAGGAGCGCATGGTCGGAGATATCGGTAATTTCAATTATGACCGCAATCGCCTGATCACCGGCCTCCGGGACGAGGCAAAACGGGTTGTTGACAGCTATGACAGAGTCCGCGAGGCAGATGAGATCGCACGCCGCTCTCAAAACGCAGTGGCCGCGACGGCTGCGATTGGAGCAGGAGCTGTCGGCCTGGGCACTTTGGTAGCAATTCTGGCTACTACCATGGCAGCTGATGTTACCGGCATCCTGCTGGCGGGCGTAATGGCTGCTCTGGGTCTTTTTATTATCCCTACCCGGAGAAGAAATGCCAAAAAAGAAATGCGGGAAAAAGTAAAAACCATGCGGGAACAGTTAACCGAATCCCTCACAGGACATTTCAATCAAGAAATTGAACGAAGCCTTCAGGATATCCGGGACACGATCACGCCCTATACGCGCTTTGTACGCTTGGAGCATGAAAAAAACACAGCTGCCCATAACACCCTGAACGCTTTTTTGACTGACATCATCAATCTGTCTGGTGAAATCGAATCTTCCTGAAAATGAGCATCTGTTGACAGGCTTTCCAGCCTGCATTAAACTGGATGTGCTTTTTATCCAATCAAGTTGAGGTAATTATGTTGATCAAGAGAGAAATCCGCGAAGATCAGGAAATATCATGCCTGGCACCCTATGGGATCCGCAGCAGGGATAGCAAAGGACGAAAATATCCTGATTCTCAACCTATTTACCGGACTGCGTTTCAGCGTGACCGGGATCGAATTCTGCACACAACAGCATTCCGCCGGCTCGAGTATAAAACCCAGGTATTTCTCAATACTGAAGGTGATTATTACCGCACACGATTGACGCATACCCTTGAAGTTGCCCAGCTAGGGCGCACGATTGCCCGGGCACTGGGAGCCAATGAAGATCTTGAAGAAGCAATTTGTCTCGCCCATGACCTGGGACATTCCCCGTTCGGCCATTCAGGGGAGAGGATTCTCAATCAGCTTATGAAGGGCCAGGGCGGTTTTGATCACAACAAACAATCATTACGGATTGTTACCAAGCTGGAGAACCGTTTTGAAGATTTTCCTGGTTTGAACTTGACCTGGGAGACCAGGGAAGGCATTGTAAAACATGAAACCGAGTATGACGTTTCGGAAGCTGATGATTATGATCCGGAATTGCGGGGGCACCTGGAAGCGCAGATTGCCAATGCAGCTGATGAATTGGCCTATTCTGCCCATGACCTCGACGATGGCTTGAGATCGGGATTGATTACACCGCGTATGCTGGAAGACCTTGCTCTGTGGAAAATTCTGGTCAACAGCATAGAACAGAGCGGCCGGGACCTTAATGAACTTGATCGGAAAAGGATCATCCGCAGAATGATAGGCTTGGAAGTCGAAGACGTAATTAAAAGCACTGATCAGGCGATCCAGAAAAGTGGAGTCAAATCTGTTAAAGAACTGCAGAGTCTTCCCTATAATGTGATCCAATTCAGTCCTGAGATGACCAAGAACAATCGTGAACTGAAAGATTTCCTGTTTAAAAACCTCTATCAGAACCACCGGGTGATTCGCATGCAGGTCAAAGCAGAGAACATTATCAGCGACTTGTTCAATGCTTACCAAAAGAATCCCTTGATGCTGCCAAAACACATCCAGGCAGGCATTGAGGGAAAAGGCTTGGAGAGGGCGATCTGCGACTATATTGCCGGGATGACGGATAGATACGCAATTGAAGAGCATCAGAAACTTTTCAATCCAAGCTTCAGACCCTAAATTATTGAGGACATTTAAAATGCGGGAAGATGAAAAAATATATTTGACCCTGGATGGCAAAGAGAAACTCCAGCTCGAACTCGAAGAATTGGAAGGACCCAGGCGTAAAGATATATCTGCCAGGTTAAAGTCTGCCATCGAAATGGGAGACCTTTCCGAGAACGCAGATTATCATAAAGCCAAGGAAGACCAGGGCTTCCTGGAAGGTAAGATCCTGGAAATTCAGCACACCCTAAATTTTGCGATAGTTGTTGATGAAAATGCCAAAGATCAGGATGCAGTAACAGTCGGTTGCAAAGTCACTGTTCAGGAAGATGATTATCCAGCCGAGACGTATTATCTGGTTGGAAGCCATGAAGCAGATCCAGATCAAAATAAAATTTCCCACGTTTCCCCGATCGGTAAGGCATTAATGAAGAAACAGATCGGTGATAAAGTCCTTATCAAAACTCCCGGGGGAGAGCTCTCTCTAAAAATTCTGGGGATCGAATAGGAAATAACCGGGAATAAAAAATCCCCCAGGACAATGCAGATTGCAATGTAAATAAGAAAAAAAAGTCCCGGGATCAATTGATCTCCGGGACTTTATTTATTAATCTGTGAGTTATTTATTTAGAATTCGTCAAAATCAAAAGCTTCGGCTTCAACAGCGCCATCATTTGGCCAGACAGACAGTTCAATCGAGAGGCGGTCAAAGAAACTCTCTTCTGGCAGCGGACCTACGCCATATCCCATATCCATCACACGACCAATAATGCGGAGATTGTTGGTTGCCAGTACAAATTCAACCCCGGGATCAGCTAGTACCGGTTCACCTTTCTTCTCAAGTTCTGAGCGAATGACATCATCATAAAAAGCATGGCCGCTCATAATAACCTTGGTGACGGTCTTGATATCATTCTGATCAAAAAGCCAGACTTCAAAGGCTGTGACTCTTTTGGGTTCACCCACGCCAATAGCCTCTGATATGCCAACCCCACACTCGCCCAGAAACTCACCGGCAGCAGATTCAACGCTGAATGAGTCGTCAAACAAGTTATCACCCAGTACATAAGTGGTTACAAATTGGTGCATGGGTGGCGACTCGCCCCGGTCACTGAAATCTGTCGAGTCTATTTTGGCTGTAATCTCTTCCGCCATATTTACCGGTCTTTTGGGCAGGGTGTCCCCGGCACCGCGTTTACCCAGGAAATACCTGGCAACCAGCGCTGCTGCCAAGACAACAGTGACCAGCAGAGCCCACTTTAAGATATTGCTCCCGGATTTTTCTTCAACAGGCAGCATGTCTATCAGGGGTTCATTAAAAACGGTCATCTCAACCACAGCGCGGAAAGAATCTATATCACTGATCAGTTGGCCTGAGGGACTGAATTCAATATCTGCCAGATAGGACGAAGCCTCATCTCCCAGTTGGTCATAACGTTCACCTGCCTGGGTTGCATTCTGATTGAGCGCGTAGGAATCAATCGCCATCCTCAGGTAATCGACCTTCAAGTCTTCCCGAAGGTGGCTGACTGAAGCATCCACATATTCAACCGGGCTGATCACCCAGCCATAGATAAGGCCGAAAACGATCCCGAGCACCAGGCCAATTACGGCCATGATTGGAGGACTATTCAAGCCTTTTTTGAAACTATCCCTTACTGTATCCATAATCAATCTCCATTTGTTATTGACAGTTGAAATGTCTTGGAGGCCAGATAAAGATATTGTAGACGAGAGATCATAATCCTGCAATGCTCTCCCAGACACTGGTCTCTGAGAATATAGAGATGCAAGGATTGTGCCAAGCTAAAGAATAATTAAATAAGTTGAAAAATGAGATCACGGGTCAATAAAATGATCTGGAGATACAAAAATGCGCTGGATTTCAAGATCCAGCGCATTTTTGTCTATTATCCGCGGATTAAACGCTCAGGCAGATTCTTTTGTAAGTTCACTGAGCTTGAATTCCAGTGAACATGAGCTGCATTGGGCATGTTTCCTGTTGGCTTCAACCAATAATGCCCCACAGCTCGGACAGGGTTGGGGCAAAGGTTTTTTCCAGGAAGCAAATTCGCACTCAGGGTAATTTTCACATCCGAAAAAAATTCTCCCCTTTCTGGTTTTCATTGCAATCAGTTCCCCCCCGTCATCAGGGCACGTGACACCGATCTTATCAAGCCAGCGTTCTGTGTGTTTGCATTCAGAATTGCTGCACCCGACATACAGGCCATAGCGGCCCCACTTTTGGACAAGTTCCTTTCCGCATTCAGGGCAGGCTTTGCCAACAGGGATGTACGTTGGTTCAATATTTGGCATTTCCGCCTGAGCATAGCTCAACTGCTCAGAGAATGGTCCGTAGAAATCACCTACACTATCCTGCCATCCTTCCTCGCCGGATGCCACCCGATCCAACTCTTCTTCCATCCGGGCAGTGAAACCGACATCCACAATTGATGAGAAATATTCAGAGACAAGTTTATTAACGATAAATCCAGTTTCAGTCGGGATCATTTGACGACCATCTTTTACCACATATCCCCGTCTTACCAATTTTCCCAGAATGGGAGCGTAGGTTGACGGACGGCCAATGCCATTCTCTTCCAGGGCGCTGACAAGGGATGCTTCAGAATAGCGGGCAGGCGGATTTGTAAAATGCTGTTCAGGCATTAGTTTGAGCAGTTTCTGCAGCTGGCCTTGGACTAATGAATCCGGGATAGACTCAAGGGCTTTCTCCGCCTTGGAACCATTTCCGTTTGTCCGGTCATAGACCTTCAGAAATCCCGGGAATTTGATCTTCGATCCAGAAGCTCTGAAAACATAAACGCTTTCCTGGCCATCGGCACCTATGATCACGCTCAACGTATCATAAACAGCAGGGGCCATTTGTGAGGCAACAAATCGTTTCCAGATCAATTTATACAAACGGAATTGATCATTCTTCAAAAAACCCTGGATTGATTTTGGTGTCCGAAACACTGATGTGGGGCGGATGGCTTCGTGAGCTTCCTGAGCCCTTTTCGATTTCGTCGTATACTGCGGAATATCTTCTGGCAGATATTCTGCTCCATATTTTTTTGTTACAAAATTTCGGGTATTTTGTTGGGCAATTTCAGAGACATGGGTCGAATCTGTACGCATATATGTGATCAGACCGGTTTCACCTTCATTACCAACATCAATGCCCTGGTAGAGCTGCTGAGCCACAGCCATAGTCTTCTTGGCTGAGTAATTCAACTGCCGTGAAGCATCTTGCTGGAGAGTACTGGTAATGAATGGCGGGTAAGGATTCCTGATCCGGCTCCCGCGGCGAATTTTTCTAACCTCAAAGCGGGCAGCTTCAAGGTCTGAAATGACAGGATCCAATTGGTTCTTGGATCCTATCTGAAGCTTATTGCCATTGATATGAGTCAATTTTGCCAGGTATGATTGCTGATGAGGAGTCTGCTCATCAGGCGTTAATTCCGCGCCAATCGACCAATACTCTTCAGGTGTAAAAGCTTTTATTTCATTTTCCCGATCAACAATCAGGCGCAGAGAGACTGATTGTACTCTGCCAGCGGTCAATCCTCCCCGAACCTTATCCCACAAGATAGGGCTGATCTGGAAACCAACCAGACGATCGACAATCCTCCGACCCTGCTGAGCATTCACCAGGTCCATATTGATTTTTGCCGGTTTGGCAAATGCCTCCTCGATCGCTTCGCGGGTGATCTCGTGGAATACTACCCGTTTTGTCCGTTCAGGTTCCAGCTCTGCGGATTCCATCAGATGCCAGGCAATCGCCTCACCTTCCCGATCGAGGTCTGTAGCGAGATAAATCTCCTCCGCTTCCGCTCCCAATTTCTTGATCTCCTTGACGACATCACGCTTATCATTTGGGATGCGGTAAGTCGGCTCAAAATTATTTTCGAGGTCAACGGATAACTTTGATTTTAACAGGTCCCTGACATGACCAACCGAAGCTACAACTTTATATTCTTTTCCCAGGTACCTGCCAATCGTCCTGGCTTTGGCCGGGGACTCCACAATTACCAGTTTCCCACGGCGAGGCTTTACTTTCTTACTATTTCGCCTGGTATTTTCCGGTGGTGTTAATCCAGCATGGGCATCAGTTTTTCCCATCCTGAACATGTTTGTTCCGCACTCCGGACAAACACCTCTGGTACCAGGTGTGCCGGTAGCAGTAAACACAGGATCCGGTGTGAGCATGTCTCTTTTATCTTTACACTTTACACAATAGGCTTCCAAAGCCGACCTCCCATATAATAACCAAACAACTCAGATATCTACCAGTAATAATGACGTCTTATTCCAACAGGACCATCAGATCAGATCAGTATGCCCCTGATCTTTTAACTCTTTTACAACCTGGCGAACCTGTTGAGCTTGATCGCGGCTGCAAATCAAAAGTATATCACCAGTATCAACCACTATTAAATCTCTGGCACCGATTGTTACAACTGTCCTGGATTGACCTGTACCAAAGATTATCGATCTTTTTGTATCAAGACCAAAATGGGTCACATCCTGGATAATATTTCCATCTGCATCTGCTGGAAGCAGGTCAAATAATGCTTCCCAACTGCCAACATCATTCCACTCCAACCCGGCTGCAGGAATTACTGCAACTTTTTGAGCATGCTCCATGATGCCGAAGTCAACCGTTTGGGGTTTGATTTCCGGCCAAATCTCACGAATTGTTTTTTCCTGTTCTGGTGTATCCCAGGCACTTTGAATTTCCCTCAGTTGGGCCGATAATGCTGGCATTTGGCGCGAGATTTCTTTCAGGATCGCATCCGTGCGCCAGATAAACATACCAGAATTCCAGGCATACTCACCACTTTTATGCATCTTTTCCGCTTCTTGCTGTTCCGGTTTTTCAGTGAACTCAAGGACTTCAAAGGCATCTATACCCTGATATGCTGCGATCACATCTCCCCTGCGAATATAACCATATCCCGTGGCGGGATAAGTAGGAGTCACACCCAGGGTGACCAGGTGCTGATCCCCGGCAACATCGTAGGCACTTTCTAACAGCTGGTGGAAAAGCTTTAAATTACCAATTATATGGTCAGCTGTCAAGACAGCCATTACAGCGTCTGGATTCCTTTTTGATAGAACTGATGCAGCATATCCCACAACCGAGGCTGTTCCCCGGGGCATTGTTTCCAAGAGGAAATTTCCAGCAGGGATCTCAGGAGATTGGTTCTGAAGGGCAGATGCCTGCTGTTCCACAGTGACAACCAGAATTCGATCCGGCGTGAATAACCCTTCAAGGCGGTCAACCGCAATCTGGAACAACGAGCGTTCCTGCCCGAGGCTGAGCATCTGTTTTGGTTGACTCTGCCGGGAAAGAGGCCACAGCCTGGTCCCTCCCCCGCCCGCCATGATCACAGCAAAATAATTTTCGTACATAGTCTGCCCTTTCCTTTGCAATTATTAATTACCTGCCATAACCCAACTGGTTTTCCCGGACTGCAACATATTTCATACCAAATGTTTTTCGGACCATTCCTTTCAGCTCCATCAATGCCAGTGTTGAAGTTATTTGTTCAATTGGCATATTCGTTCTGGTGCTGATCTCATCAACATGGAGTGGTTCATCTCCAACAACCTGGTAGATTTGCGCTTCACACGGGTCACCAGGTAAATTTTTCCGGATCGATTTTTGTTCTGACAGGAAGCTCAGGTTCAATAAATCCAAAATATCCTGTGGTTCGAGTAACGGATGCGCACCCTGCTTGATCAGCAGGTTAGTCCCTTTACTCATGGGAGCAGTTGTTTTACCGGGAACCGCGAGAACATCCTTTCCTTGTTCAGCGGCGTAATTAGCTGTTATAAGCGCTCCGCTCTTGCTGCCAGCTTCAATTATGATAATTGCTTTTGATAAACCCGATATGATCCGATTTCGAGGAGGAAAATTGGACCCATCAGGCGGTGTTCCTAAAGGATAATCGCTTATCAATGCTCCTTGCTGACTGATCTGCTCGGCCATTTTTTTATGTTCCGGCGGGTAAATTTGATCCAGCCCACTTCCAAGAACTGCCAATGTTCTACCGCCTGTTTCCAAGACTGACCGGTGGACAATGCCGTCAATACCCCGTGCCAATCCACTTACCACGCTAATCCCATGTTCAGCCAGGACACGGGATATTTCCTCCGCGATCTGGCGGCCATATTCAGTGAAACGCCTCGTCCCAACGATTGCTACTGCCCAGGCATCCTCTTGTTTCAACCTTCCTTTAATATAGAGCACAAACGGGGATTGAGTTATCAGGCGCAGTTGTTCCGGATAATCCTGATCATCCCAGGTTAGGACTTGAACTCCAGATTTCCAGATCTGTTCTTCAAGCTTAGCAAGGGATACATGACTGCGAACTTCGCTTAACCGCTCACTCAATTTCCGGCTTAAGCCTGCAGCCTGCAGATGATATTCAGTAGCTAGCCAGGCAGACTGGATATCTCCAAAATATGCTATCAATCTTTCCAGGCGCACCGGGCCAATCCCTTTTACCCGGTTAAAAGCAACCCAATAGATCGTTTGATCATTCATGTCTTACCCCCTGATTCAGCGGAACAGCTTTCTTTGTCCCAAGCGGGGCAAAGAATACCATAAATTTTTTGAATGTGTCAAGGGAAATATTTCCCGACAGGAAATCCAGCTCTCTCCCGGGAAATTATCTCTGGTTCAATGAGGTCTACTTTACTTTCTGAAATTGATCCCCCAATCAACGACCAGCCCATTGGTTAGAAATCCAATAAACCAGGGATGATGTGCACCCTGATAAAACCTTGATCATGGTTGATCTCAAGCACGACATCATCAATGGCAGGCAGTAAGATGTCCTTTCCTGTCCCTGTATCCACCAGGTAGACATCATTAGCCCCGGTAACAATGATCTCTTTAATAGTTCCCAGTATTTGATCCTGGTCTGTGACCACCTGTAAACCGATCAGCTGGTGGATGTAATATTCCCCCTCAGGCAGTTCAGGCGTATCGTCTCCTTTCATATATACCATAATATTGCGGAAGATTTCTACAGCCGTTCGGTCTGGAAGTTCCTTCAGGGATACCAGCATATCCGCTCCATGCCAGCGAACAGCATCGATCGTGTATTGTTGGTAGGACTCTCCGGCGTAGATGGTCTGACCCTGCCCGATGAGGTCAGGAAAATCTGTCAGCACTGTCATCCGGATCTCACCTTTGATACCATGCGGCCGTCGGAATTTACCAACAATAATAAACACAGGTTCATCTCCCAACGATGAACCTGTGTTTGAATTTTGTAAGGTGTTCGATTTCATTGCGGTTCAACGATATCGAGATTTACTTTTTTACCAATTCCGGCTGCCGGAACATTTAATAAAGTCCGGATCGCATTCGCTACCCGACCGCTTTTTCCAATCACTCGACCCATATCTTCCTGAGCCACTTCTAGTTGAAAACTAATGCTGTCTCGACCACGCTGGTGCGTTACCTTGACCTGCGTGGGATCTTCAACAAGGGAACGAGCGATATAAGTTATTAGATCTATCAACGGAATCCTCTTTAGTTTGCCAACAAAGCTGACCGCCCAAAAGGGCTGTCAGTCCTTAATTAGTTTTGTGATATCGGATTTCAGAATTGCGCCATCTTTGCCGGTGCCCTGAACTTTTGAAATATCAATCCCGGCCTCGTCTGCCAATTTTTTTGCTGCCGCGGTGATATTAGTGTCAGCGGCAGGTTCCGGTTCAACCACAGGTTCGGGCTCAACTTCTGGTTCCAGTTCAACCTCAGGTTCAACTGCTGCCTCGGGCTCGGACTCAGGCTCGGGTTCAACCTCAGGTTCAACTGCTGCCTCGGGCTCGGGCTCAGGCTCGGGTTCAACTTCAGGTTCAACTGCTGCCTCGGGCTCGGGTTCTACTGCAGGTTCTGCAACAACCTCGGGCTCAATTTCAGGCTCTGATTCAACTTCTACTGCGGTTTCAACCTCTGGTTTCCCTTCTATCACTGGAGCAGCTTCTTCTACCTCAGCTGCAGTAACTTCAGGGGTTTCTTCGGTTGCTTCTTCAACTTTCTTCTTGGGCTTGGAAGCCTTGACCAGGTCATCTCGGCGAGTGCGCGCATCAGTATTGCGTTCACTCTCAAAATTCTTGGCTTCAGCGACCAGGACTTCAATATCTTCGCCATCTGTAAAACGTTGATATCGTTCCATCAGTCCTACAGTCCGGAAGATCTGTTGAACGGAATCTGATGGTTGGGCTCCTACGCTCAACCAATAGAACACTCGATCCTCTTTAATGCGGATTGTTGAGGGTTCAGTTCGGGGATTATAATCACCAAGTATTTCAATGAATCTGCCATCGCGGGGGCTTTCTCTATCGGCAGCCACAATACGATGTGTTGGCTGTCCTTTTCCACCAGCTCGGCGTAAACGAATTCGAACCATAACTTGTACTCCTTAGTATTTCTCGTGCGTAGTCCGCTGGGGCTCTCCACAGCGGAGACTATTATACACTATAAGTTTGATTATTAAGAGAATCGAGGTAAATT
This sequence comes from uncultured Chloroflexia bacterium, assembly GCA_963751575.1. Lineage (GTDB taxonomy): Bacteria > Chloroflexota > Anaerolineae > Anaerolineales > UBA11858 > B10-G9. The sequence continues at coordinate 587,584 of CAVVUX010000003.1, forward strand.
CTTCAACCCAGATTTCTTAAGCTCCTTAAAAAGTTTTTTTGCATCCTGATACTGTTTGATCAGCTGATTTACATCATATACCTTAGTGCCTGATCCAGCAGCAATCCTTTTCCTCCGGCTGGCATTGAGAATTTTTGGGTTTTCCCTTTCAGCGGGAGTCATCGAATAGATAATCGCCTGACTCGCTCGCACCCTCTTCTCGGCATCCTGAGGATCAATGGATTGGGATATTTTACCAAATTCTCCAGGAAGCATACCCATTATTTTTCCAATCGGACCCATTTTCAATACCTGGGATATTTGATTAGAAAAATCTTCCAGGGTGAATTCACCGGATAAGATCTTTTCTGCCTGCGCTTGAGCGTTCTGGCCATCAAATGCTTTCTTCGGCCCGTTCGATCAAGCCGATCATATCACCCATACCCAGAATTCTGGAAGCCAATCTCGAGGGCTCAAAAGTCTCAAGATCAGCCAGGGTCTCACCAGTGCCCAGGAATTTAATCGGCACACCGGTTACAGATCGAATTGAAATTGCCGCTCCACCCCTGGCATCGCCATCCATCTTGCTCATGATCAAGCCAGTAAGGGGGACGGTCTCATGAAAACCGGCTGCTATATTAACTGCTTCCTGCCCGATCATGGCATCAACTACCAGCAATACTTCATCCGGATGGACGGCCTGTTCCACTTCCCGTAGTTCTTCCATCAAACCAGGATCGATTTGTGATCTGCCTGCTGTATCCAGGATTATTACATTGGCACCGGAATTCTTAGCTTCCTGGACAGCCCTGATTGCTAAATCGGCTGGTTGCAGTGAACTGATCAGCGTAAACCGGTAAAGCTAATTGGTTTCCAAGGCTTTGCAGCTGGTCTACTGCTGCCGGCCGGTAGGGATCGGCCGCAACCAGCAAAACCTGTTCTCCAGATTTCTTTAACAACCGTCCAATTTTGGCTGCTGCTGTGGTTTTTCCAGATCCCTGCAGACCTGCCAGCAGGATCACAAGAGGGTCAGTCACCCCGGTCAACCAGGGGAGCTGGTTCACCCAGGGTATGAATCAAGTTCTTCGATGGACAATCTTAACAACCTGCTGTCCCAGGATTAAGGCTTTGGATACTTCCTGTCCCAACCGCTCTCTCTTTGACGCGGGAAATGAAATCTCGCACAACACCATAGTGAACATCTGCATCCAGCAAAGCCAGGCGAATTTCACGCATGGCAGTATCTACATCATTTTCGGAGAGTTTTCCCCGCCGCCGTAAAGGATGGAAAATGCCATCCAGACGGTTGGTTAATTGGTCAAACATAGCCTGTTTATCCTGATCTATACATAAAAACAGCGGATGACAGCTTGCTTTAGCCTAGCCATCCGCGGAAAAACATTTTAGCGTGCGGGCAGATGTTCAGTCAAGGGGAGTAGAAGATCTGACTGCATTGCCTCACAATCTCAGCTATGGTAAAATCTCTCCGCTCGGAGAACCATTTGAACGGGAGGGATGGCCGAGTGGACGAAGGCGGCTGTCTTGAAAACAGCTGTGGGTGTTAAGCCCACCGGGGGTTCGAATCCCTCTCCCTCCGCCTCAAAGATCTCCCCCGGGGAGGTGCCAGAGTGGCTGATTGGGGCTGCCTGCTAAGCGGTTGTCGGGCGAATGTTCGACCGTGGGTTCGAATCCCACCCTCCCCGCCAGAATATATACCCTCGTAGCTCAGTGGATAGAGCACTTGCTTGCGGAGTAAGGGGTCGCGTGTTCGAATCACGCCGAGGGTGCTTAACAAGAGCGGGTCCACCGCTCTTTTTGTTAAGGAAACACCGATATGAAACATAGAACCACAAATACTGTTAACCAACGATGACGGCATTCAATCTCCCGGCCTGTGGGCGGCAGCAGAAGCTCTGGATGAATTGGGTTATGTTACTGTGATTGCACCCCGGGAACAGATGTCAGGCACCGGCCGCAGCTTTCCCGATGGTTATGACGGTCAGATCGAGCATGAACTGCTGATGGTTAATGGCAAAGAATGGACCGTACATGCTATTGGGGGCACACCGGCAATGGCTGTCCTCTACGGGATGTTTGAACTCATCCCCGGTAAACCCGATCTGGTTGTCTCCGGAATTAATTACGGACTCAATGTTGGCAGCGGTGTCACGATATCAGGCACAGTCGGCGCAGCCCTGGAAGGTGCGGCCCATGAGATCCCTGCTCTGGCTATTTCCCTGGAAACCGAAAAAGAATACCACACATCCTATTCAAGGGATATAAATTTCAGTGCTGCGGCGTATTTCACGGGTTATTTTGCAAATTTTCTCCTCTCAAAGCAAATGCCCGCAGATGTCCAGGTTCTTAAAATTGAAGTGCCGGCTGAAGCAACTTCAGAATACTCCCTGGCAAACGACCCGCCAATCTAACCGATCATTTTATCAGCCGATCCCACCAGAAAACAATCTTGATTCTGGAAAAAGGGATTTTGGTTATGATCTCGCTCCCGATTGGGATCAATCGCTTCCCGGGACTGATACCTATTCGGTCATCAATCAAAAGATGGTGGCGGTTACGCCACTAAGTCTTGATCTGACCTCGCGGGTTGATCTTATTGAACTTGAAGATTTACTCAGGAATAATTAACTGCGTCAGGCGTAGTACCCGGCATAATCCCCAATCTCTTTCATCCAACCAGCAAAGAAATTTCACCATCAGTTCGTGGCGCTCAGCTGCCAAGGATCGTCCGGTTGAAGTATATAGCCTGTCTTTGATCTTGCTGAGCTTATACAGATATTCATGGGACACAGTTTGGGATTCGCCTCTTGCCAGGTCACCGGTGGCCAGATAAGTCGGTGATGGTGGAGCATATACATCCATTCCTGCCCGGACCGCATAAGAAACTGCCCGGGCAATCCCCACAGCGCCAATAGCGTCGATCTTGTCAGCATCAAAGAGCACCTGGGCTTCCAGGGTCTCAGGATTCTCCTCTTCATTGCGAAATCGGTGAGCCCTGATGCAGTGAAGAACCGCTTCAATGTCGTCCATCTCCCAGCCCTCGCTGAGCAGGGTTTTTTCAGCAAAATCAGCGGCTGCCAGATGATGCTGTTCCCTGACGTCTACATCTCCGTCAACATCATGAAGCAGAGCTGCTGCCCTGACAATATTAAGGTCAGCGCCTTCCGCTTCACCAATAAACTCGCATAACCTATAAACCCGGAGCACGTGTGAAAAACCATGAACGGGGTCATCTTCCGGGTAATACGCCCTGGCTTCGTTAATTGTTGGCATGAATAACTCTCCAGAAGGTGGTCTGCTCTGAGATCGGCTGTTTAATTAGGGTAATCCAGCAGCGCCGGGGAATAGATATTGGGTGACAAACAGATATGCCGCAACTGCCAAACAAACCATGATTCCCAGGGTAAGGATTTTTTTTGTGACTTTCAAGATGAACCGCAAGACAAATAAACCCACAGCAGCGATAACTATCCAAACCAAGAGTGAATTATCGAGAAAATCCATTAGACCTCCTCTCCCCTGAATATTTGACCTTTCTTAATAACTGTATTAACCAGATTCGTGCCAAACCGATAACCCAAATGTCGATAATCAGGGATATCCAATATGAGCAGATCCGCTTGTTTGCCTGGTTCAAGCGATCCGACTGTATCCGCCTTGTTGATAGCCGCTGCAGCATTGATGGTTGCTGCTGCAATAGCCTGGGCAGGAGTTAGTTTCAGGTAGCGGCATGCCAGAGCAGCGGCAAACTGCATGCTTTCACACCAGGCAGTTCCGGGATTGAGATCGGTAGCGATCGCCAGCACAACGTCAGCTTCTAACAACTGCCTGGCAGGAGTATACTGGGATTCCGCCAAACCAAACGGGGTACAGGGCAACGAGACAGCAACAGTTCCCGAACTGCCCAGGGCTTTGATATCAGCCTCAGAAGTAACCACCAGATGATCTGCAGACACAGCTCCCAATTCAGCAGCTAAGCTAGCTCCACCCAGATTTTCGAATTCATCTGCATGGATTTTTATCGGAAAACCCAGGTGAATTGCTGTTTCCAGAATCCTGCGGCTCTGCTCCAGATCGAACGCTCCCCGCTCGCAGAACACATCCACAAATGGAAGTGGTTGATCAGTTTGTTCGGGCCACCAGGAGGCTAGAGCCGGAATAAGCTCCCGGCAGATATGGTCCACATACCGGGCTGAATCATCCTTGAATTCAGGGGCAACAGCGTGAGCGCCGAGATAAGTGATGGATATGTCAGCAGCTTCTTGATCGTTCAGATCCAACAAAGCTTTAAGCATGCGGTGTTCTGTATCCTGATCCAGACCATAACCGGTTTTTGCCTCCAAGGTGGTTGTGCCGTATTTGAACATCCTTTTAAGTCTGGCCCTGGCTTGATCCCTTAGATCTGCCAAGGAGGCTTCCCGGGTTGCCTTAACCGTTGAGAGAATTCCTCCCCCGGCTTCAAGGATTTCCAGGTACGATTTTCCTTCCAGCTTAAGCTCAAATTCTGAAGCCCGGTCTCCAGCCCAGATCAGATGGGTATGGGGATCGACAAATCCCGGCATAACAACCCTGCCCCTGGCGTCAAGGGTTTCTTCCGCGGGATATCTTTTTAACATTTTTGAGCTGGTGCCTGTTTCGAGGACCAATCCATCCTGAATGAGAACTGCTCCGTCCTCAATTGTTCCCAGATTTCCCAGGAATTTTCCTCGCTGAGGTCCTCCTGCCAGTGTTAACAGTTGTGAAGCTGAATGAATTAACATAAGGTTCCCTGATCCATAAGCAAGATTTTTAACATTGTATCATTATCAAGTTCCAACGATCCTCGACTGGTTTTGATCTCCTATCATCGATCAGGAATCTCCCAGTAGACAATAATTACAGATCGGCAATGAAATTAACAGGCGACTGTTAAACTGAAGATGAAGAGCAAATCTCATTCCTTAAAATATTCCTGCTGAATCTTAACAAATTGCGTTGCTATTAAACAGCATTCACGATATAATTGCACAACCTTCCAGAACAAAAATGGATGACTCTCCTGCAGGTGGACCTTAATGATTGAAAAATCAACTCGAAAGACTAAAATTCTCTGGGCTGGTAAAAGAAGAGCAGATATACCTACTTTTGTGCCAGACCTAGAAGGAAAAGGTTACAAGGTCATATTTGTCAGTACAGGAAAGGATGCCCTATCAAAGTTGGCCAAGAGCAAACCAGATGTGATCGTGGTTGACGGGGCTTCGATGAGAACCACCGGTTCCAGGATCTGCAAATCCATCAAGGCAAAATATCCTATTCTACCGATTATTTTGATCAACTCAAAAGACAATCTTCCCACGAATGAAATTGTGGCCGATGTCCAGCTAGTTCATCCCTTTACTATCAGGAAATTAGAGAATCGCATCATTCCCTTCTCACCTGGTGATGGAAATGAAACCATCAAGGTGGGTCCTATCCATCTCGACATGGACCGCCAGGTCATTCGCTGTAATGGACGGGAAGAACATGTTACACCGCGCATGGCAGAGTTATTAAAAATGATGATCAAATCCAAAGGCTCGGTCCTGGACAGAAGGAAAATGTTCAGCAAAATTTGGAGGACAGATTATACAGAAGATACTCGCTCCCTGGATGTGCATATAAACTGGCTCAGAAAGATCATAGAAAAAGATCCGGAACATCCCAAACTCATCCAGACAGTGCGGGGGAAAGGTTACAAGCTAAATCTGTAGGCTGATGAATTCAGGAAGAACCAATTGCCCCGTCTGGTATCGGGGCTGATTTTTTTAAAGAACCAGCTGAGCCTGATCGCCTGATACCAGCAAAATCCGCACACATACCTGACCCGGACGATATTCTCCCAGATGAATTGACGAGGCAATTTCCCCCTTTCGCCAGGGTCGGACTGCCTGATACTTGCTGTGATAGATTTCACCCTGCCAATCCGGATCGATCTCCCAGTAGAGAACCTGCGGCAGCAATTCTTCCGGGATACTTATAACTCCGTCTTTTAGTGTCGGCTCAGGATATCCAAGCCGATCCAAATCGATCAAAGCTGATGGAATATGACTCGCTTCGCGCTGCAGATCAATAAACTTGAAAACACTTTCTGTCCCGGATGTAATTTCTGCGGATTGCTGGTTAGCCAGCACCAACCGGGACCGGGCGGTGTGCAGAGCCCGGGGCTGGATATCTGAACAGATGAACTGCCTGCCAAGCTTTGCTGCCACCAGTGCGGTTGTACCTGCACCGCTGAAAAAATCCGCTACCAGGTCTCCTGGATTCGTAGCTGCCAGGATGATCCTATCCATCAGAGCTTCAGGCTTCTGGGTAGGATATCCCGTCCTCTCGCTATGCAGCCTGGCTACTACCGGGAAATACCACCAGTCTTCGGGGACTTTCCCTCTCTCCAGGTCTGGCACCTTGCCAAATCCAGCTTTTTTTGAGGACTTAAAAGTTTCAACAGTGTTGGCCGCATAAGGTACCCGAACATCATCGACATTAAAAGTATATTTTCCGGTCTTGGAATAGAACAGGATCATATCGTGTTTGCGATTAAAGGCACTCCTGATTGGCGAAGGTCCATGATAGGTCCAGATGATCTCATTGCGTAAATTGTCATACCCGAAGATCTCATCCAGCAGAATCCTGGCATAGGAGTTCGCATGCCAATCAAGGTGCAGGAAAAGTGATCCGGTGGGAGACAACAAGCGATGCATCAAGTGAAGTCGGGGGTGAAGCATATCCAGATACGAGTCCAAACCATCCCACTCATCCTGATATCCATCAGCCAGCTGCCAATCCTCAGGCTTGCGGGAATCCTCTCCCCGGCCAACCCGGGCAGAATAACCTTTATTTGTAAAAAACGGTGGGTCTGCGTATATCAGGTCCAACTTGCCTTCATACTCAGGCAGCAGCGCGTTCATAACGCGCAAATTATCTCCCAGGATCAGCCTGCTGGCAGCTCGCTCAGTATGCTTTAAATCAGCTCGAGGATAAATAAAGGACTCGGTGATAAGTTTTCCTCCCCGAGAGGACTGACCAGATTTGGATGACCACTGTAATGACGGCATAAGAAGATTCTAATCAGAGATAATTAAATGATTTTTCTTTATTAAATTGACCTGAAAATCAATTCCCAGGTCGAGCAGGCTGCTGGTCAGGGACCGGATCCCTTTAAGGGATCCGGTCCCTGGAAAAGATCACATGACAGCGGGTGCTTCAATGCCCAGCAAACTCAAGCCGCTTTGCAGAACTTTTCGGGATGATTCTACCAAACATAACCTGAATTCCTGCACGTCCTGTTCAGCAGTCAAAACCGGCGCTTGCCTGTAAAAAGCATTAAAAGTTTTGGCCAACTCAAATAAATAACTTGTCAGGTGAAGTGTTTTCATGTCCCGGGCAGCATTCTGGACCACTGCAGGGAATTGGGACAGGTTCTCAACCAGATTGATCTCAGACTGATCCAGCTCATATTCAGGATGGTCAGCCAGTCTGGGCCGAGATTCAACTTTCCCCAGGATGCTGTTCGCCCTGACATGGGCATATTGGATATAAGGGGCCGCCTGGCCATTAAAATCCAGGGCAGAATCCCAATCAAAAGTTACAATCCTGGTATTTTCCCGATCAAGTATTGGGAACCTGATTGCCCCCAATCCGACTGCCCTGGCGATATCATTTTTCTCTCCCGGGGCGAGATCGGGGTTTTTCTCTTCCACAATTTTCAGAGCCCTGGAATTGGCTTCCCGAAGCAGATCTTCCAGCAGCACAATCGTTCCTTCCCTGGAAGCCATGACCACATTACCGGGCAAATTCACCAGCTCATAGGATAGATGCTGACATTTCTCAGCCCAGTCATATCCTGCGATTTCCAGGGTCTTCCAGACTTGTTGAAAATGAAGAGACTGGCGAACATCCACCACATAGACAGATCTGTCGAGTTTGTATTCCTCGAATTTTAATTTTGCCAAAGCCAGATCTTCAGTGGCATAAAGAGCTGTTCCATCAGAACGCAAAATTACCAGGACCCTGTATTTTTCCTTTTTCAACCCGAGCAAATCATCCAGGCGGACAATCACGGCATCATCCGGGCGCAAATCTTCCGCGATACCTCTTTTTATCAGATCTGCCACCATATCTTTTCCCTGGAATTCAACCTCACTGTTGGCATAAATCCGGTCGAAATGGATATCCAGCTGATCATAGATACTTTGAAAACCGTCCACAGACCACTGGCGGGTTTTTTTCCAAAGCTCCACGAGTTCTGGTTCCTGCCTGTCCCATTGCCCATACAAATCCCTGATCTCTGCTTCGAGAGAGGGGTCCTCTTCAAGACGCTGGGATGCCTCGGTGTAGATATCTCCCATCCAGCGCGTAGCATCTACTGGGGGAGATTCTCCAGAGTGATATTTTTGGTAGTTCCAGAGCCATTTGATGACATGCAAGCCGATATCACCGAAATAATTTGCCCTGACAACTTGATGACCAGCGAATTCCAGGATCCTGCACAAGGCATCGCCCAGGATTGCACTTCGAAAATGGCCCACATGAAATGCCTTATGAGTATTGGGCTGTGAAAATTCCACCATGATTTGTTCCCCGGAAGGTTTACCCTGTCCAAAATGATCAGCCGATAAAATTGTATTAACGACCCGGGAGCTAAAGACTCGAGATTCAAAATAAAAATTCAGGTATCCATTAACAGCTTCAACCCGGGGAAAGTACTTTAAGGCAGGCATCTGGCCGGCGACCAGTTCTGCAAGCTCAGCTGCCCGATCGGGCACACTTCCCTTCCGGCCGCCCTTGGCTTCCAGCGCGGCAATTTTAAAGAATGAGGTTGAAATACCCCATTCACCTGAAAAAGGCACCGGGGACCACTCCAGATCAACCTGAAGGGGGATCTTCAGGTCCGTGAGCATTTGTTGGATCTGTTCTTCCAGTTTAATAATTTCGATCTGGAACATAAGCTTCCACTCATTTTTGCTGGCTTGAGGTTTAAATCAGGCTTTCACCGAAATTATAACATGGGGGGATATTGGCTTAAACCTTTCCCAGGAATGATCTGTTTAGATCGGTTTTTCAGTCTTGTTTTGGAAATGCATATCAGTACTGCCACTAAGTGACCTGAATGGACCAAATCAATTTCCAGTGAAAAAACACCCCGAATTAATTAGGAACAACGAATTTAAAATATCAAAAAAGGGCTGTCCTCAGTAATAGGAACAGCCCTGTTTTAATCAGTCAATCTGATCTCAGGCGCTTTTTTCCAATGTTGCCAGGCGGACCATTAACCGGCCCTTCCTGCGGGATGCGTTATTCTTGTGGATTGCGCCTTTGGCAGCAGCCTTATCCAATGCTTTGACTGCATCAGTTGTGGCTAGTTTTGCTTGATCGAGATTTCCTTCCTCGATCGCAATAAATGCCTTTTTGATTAATGTGCGGGTCTTGCTCTTATAAGACCTGTTTCGCATGCGACGTTTTTCATTCTGCCGTTCTCGTTTTTGTGATGATTTTAGACCCAAGGTAATTCCTCCAATCAATTCTTTCTGAACCAGATCGAACATAGCCTGAATATCTATTTGAAGGAACATTTTAAGGGAAGGATGCTATTTTGTCTAGTCCTTTGGTTGAGTTATAAGCAAAGATCTTCCAATTTCTGGATCTATCATCACACCTTCAAACCGCGAATTCCCTCCCCTTCATGAAACGATTCAAACATGTTATGATGAATTTCCAGGTCAGCCAGGTGGTTGCGCCCTGTTCGCAGGGTGAGGAAAGTCCGCACTCCATCGAGCACGATGTCGGATAACGTCCGGGGCGGAGAAATCTGCCGGATCGGGCCACAGAAACAAACCGCTCCTTCGGGAGTAAGGGTGAAATGGTGGTGTAAGAGACCACCGGCGCAGGCAGTAATGCCTGCGGCCGGGCAACCCCCATCGGGAGCAAGGCCAAACAGGGATGAACTCCTTCGGGAGGGGAAGCTGCTCGTTTCCCTTGAATACCAGGTAGGCTGCACCGAGGTGTACTGAGAAGTACACCCCAGACAGATAATCACCTCAGTGGAGAGATGGGAAGAAATCCTGCGGGATGTAAACCGGGTACTTCACCAGACAGAATGCGGCTTATAGGCTGGCCTGGGATTTTTCTTTAATTCCAATAGTAATAAGCAGGAGCAGCGATGGACACACTCACAACCCTCATCCAATCTGGCAAACCAATTTTACTGGATGGCGCGATGGGCACGATGTTATTTGCAGCCGGCTTGGACTCAGGGAATTCGCCCGAAGAATGGAATGTGCTCCATCCTGAAAAAGTCAGGATGGTCCACCAAGCCTATATTGCAGCTGGATCCCAGGTCATCCTCACTAATACTTTCGGGGGATCAGCGGTCAGGCTGAACTCCCATGGCCTGGCTGAGAGGGTCTTTGAGCTGAATAAAGCCGCCGCCGGGATCGCCAGATTGGAAGCCGGGGCAGCCGATCACCCTGTGGTCGTGGCTGGGTCGATCGGTCCTTCTGGTTTGATCCTCCAACCCCTGGGGACCCTGAGTTTTGAAGCAGCAAAAAAATCATTCGCTGACCAGGCTGCGGGCCTGGCAGCTGGTGGAGTTGATCTGTTTTGGATCGAGACCATGAGCGACCTGGAAGAGGTTAAGGCAGCCATCCAGGGTGTCCGGTCAGCCAGTGACCTGCCAATTGCGGTCACCCTCTCCTTTGACACCCACGGCCGGACCATGATGGGTGTCAGCCCGGAATCGGCCCTTGCAGATCTTCAAGACCAGGATATCCAGCTATTAGGAGCCAACTGCGGAACTGGATCGGATGAATTGATCAAGGCCGTCCAGGCTCTGGCAGCCCAAAGACCCTCCCAACCGCTGGTCGCCAAGGCCAATGCTGGCGTTCCCAAGCTTGTTGGCAATGAAGTTGTTTACGACGGCTCTCCTGAGTTGATGGCAGATTACGCCCTCAAAGCCTGGCAGGTAGGCGCTCGCCTGATCGGGGGCTGCTGCGGCAGCACACCGGATCATATCCGCTCCATGGCTGATGCGCTCAAGACTGTTTCCTGATTGCCTTTTCCTAGATCAACGATCCAGCCGCACTTCAATACGAATCTACCCTTCTTCTAGATCACTGCAGGAAACCGGATCTTGCCAGGTATAGGCAGATCTGCCTGTTCAGGGAGCGGTATAGCGCTGTCCAGCATGACTAGGAGTTTCATACAAGGCGAGGATGCTGCCATCCCGAATGGAGTGGTCAAGCTGTTCGATCGGTAGCTTACAATTATCGCCGGGACTCTCAAGGAAACCCGCCTCGGCAATACTGACGGGACAAGATCGGCAGCACCTGGGTCTCCTAGGATTTCACTAACCTGATAAGCGTGGCATTTTATGACATATAAATCACCGCAGTAATCGCCTGCAGATGAAAGATCTGATTCAAAATCGAAAAAAAGTGACACTTGTCATAATGATATATTTTATTGACCTGAATATAATGACCATGCTGTAGGATTCAGGCTTATAAGCTGCAAACAATCATCATTTCTAAAATAAACATAACGAAAGGCATATCTCATGGAGTTGACAAGGTATATTTCCTCTGATATATTACAAATATATCTATAATGCCTTCCTCCGTGGAAGCGGTTTCTTAACCTATCATAATAAACTTCCAGCATCAACACTATCACAATCGGCTGGGCATAATAAAAACCTATCAGACAGATAGCTAAGACAAGGAGGTGGTTCCTGGAATTAAAGCTTCCCCGATCAACTTCACTTTATAGCTTTATCTCGTTCTATACACTAAGGAGAATTTACTGATGAAACCTACAAAAATAATCATTATCGCCGCGCTACTGGTCGCCCTGGCCCTGGTGATGGCTGCCTGCCAACCGGCAGAGACCGAGGTCATGGAACCGGTCAGCGGCGAAACAGAAGGCGAAACAGAAGGCGAGACTGGTGAGGAAGCTATGGAAGCCGAGGTATTCAAAGTCGGATTCCTGGGTCCTTTCAGTGGTCCCAGCGCTCAGACCGGCAAGCAGTTTACCGGAGGCGCCACCATCGCTCTGGAAGCCTATGATTACAAGATCGGCCACTACACCATTGAACCAGTTTGGATTGACTCCCAGTCCGACCCCGCCAAAGCCTCACAGGCTTATGAGCAGGCAGTTGTGCAGGACGGCATCCAGGCTGGCGCACTTAACTGGCACAGCTCCGTTGCCGTGGCTGTTATGGAAGTGACCGCCAATCACCAGATCCCGCACATCTTCGGATTCGGTGCAACAGAAATAGTAAATGAGACCTTTGCCTCTGATCCCGAGAAATACGGCTACTGGTCCACCAAAGGCTGGCCAACCCCTGCCAAGCTCGGCGTCAAATACGTCGATGCCCTGGAATACTACATCGCCCAGGGTGTCTATGCTCCTGCAGAAAAGACTGTGGCTATCTATGGTGAAGACACCGACTGGGGCCGCAGTTTCGCCACCGGCGTGATCGATCTCTTTAAAGCAGCCGGCTGGGAAATTGTCTCTGAAGAGTATTTCCCCCTGGAGCAGACCGAATACACAGCTTACCTTAATCAGGTCAAAGACCTGAACCCGGCCGTACTGGCTGGCACTAGCACTTCACCTCCCCAGATCACATCCCTGATCAAACAGGCTGACGAAATTGGACTGGAAAGCCTGATCATTGCTGACGGGCTGGGCTGGGTGGACTTCTGCAGCCTGACCGGCTCCTCCGCCACCATGGTGATGGACCAGATCGCTGGTTGGTCTGGCGATGAGGGCTTTGCCTTCGCTGAGGAATTTGAGGACAGATACAACCTAATCCCCAGCACCTCCTCCGCAGGCCTGGCACATGACGGCACCAAGATGCTGCTGGAAATCATGCAGGCTGTCTATGATGAGCACGGAGAGCTGAGCAGCGAACTCATCCAGCAGTTTGTGGAAGAGAAAATCTGGACTGGCGAATGGAGCATGACTGACGGCATCGTGATGGTGGAGTACTTATACACTCCCGAAACAATTCCCGATCCAGTTGTCGGACCTGGCTTCTACACCTTCCCAGTTCTGCAGTACGAGTACGTGGACGGCAAGTGCCTCGGCAAACCGATTTATCCGGTTGAAGGCGCGGTTATGGACCTGATGGTTCCCTAAGGGATAACCAATCCCGGATGATTGCAAGGGGTGGCGCGGATCTTCCCGCCACCCCTTGTTTTAGAGAGGAAAGACGACATGCTAATAGACGCTATTGAGGTAACCAAAAGATTTGGTGGATTAACCGCTGTGAACAAGGTGTCCATGCAGATCGAAGAGGGAGCGATCTACGGGCTGATCGGACCCAATGGAGCTGGGAAAACAACCTTTTTAAATTCCATTGCTGGAAAATTCCCACCCACCAGCGGCAAAGTCTTCTTCCGCGGCAGGGATACCACCGGACTGGCAGCTGAAGCGATGTGCAAACGGGGGTTGACCCGGACCTTTCAGATCCCGCGACCCTTCCCGAAATTGACCGTCCTGGAAAATGTCAAAGTTGGAGCGGTATTTGGTCCATCTGCCTCTGGTTTGAAACCAGCCGACTACAGGGCTCGGGAAGCCCTCGAGTTTGTGGAATTCCGGCTTCCCATCGACACTCCCGCATCACAATTGAACGCTGTTCAGCTGAAAAGGATCGACTTGGCCCGGGCAATCTCATGCCAACCCAAACTGCTGCTGCTGGACGAGTTGTCATCTGGATTGACACCCGCTGAGCTGGACTCCATGATGGCTTTGATCAGGCGCATCCGCGATAATGGGGTAACCATCATTGCCATCGAACATATCATGCGGGTTATCAAGGGTATCTGCGATGAGGTCATGGTGATCGAATACGGCACAGAGATCGCCAGGGGCACTCCTGACCAGGTGCTCAACAACCCCAGGGTGATAGAAGCTTATTTAGGAGAAAAGGAGGTCCCCGATGCTGGAGCTTAAAAATCTGGACTCCGGTTACGACTTTCTGCAGGTGCTCTGGGGGGTTTCATTCACGGTAGAAAAATGCGAATTTGTAGCCCTTATTGGACCTAACGGCGCAGGCAAGTCCACCACCCTCCGCACAATCGCGGGATTGCTCAAACCCATGGGTGGGGACATCCTGTTTAATGGCGAATCCATCAGGGACAAACCCACCCATCTTATCAGCCGTATGGGTATCAGTTATGTCTCCGAAGCCCTGAACTTATTCACAGATATGTCTGTTGAGGAAAATCTGCTGCTGGGCGCTTATGCCGTGAAGGAACGGGAAACCCAACTCAAGACCCTGAAATATATTTTTGAGCTCTTTCCCCGACTCGATGAGAGAAAGGATCAGCTGGCAGGGACAATGAGCGGCGGTGAGAGGAAAATGCTGGCCATCGCCCGGGGTATGATGTCCAACCCGACTATGATGCTGGTAGATGAACCTTCCCTGGGTTTGCAGCCCAACCTAACATATGATGTATTTGAAGCTCTGCTCAAACTGCGCAACCAAGGAGTGACCATCCTGCTGGTTGAACAGAATGTAAATGCCACACTTGACATTACGGATCGAGCCTACATTCTGGAGCAGGGCAAGATCGTGATGGATGGTCCCAGCAAAGAAATGAAATCGAACGAACATGTCCGGAATGCCTATTTGGGAATATAAAAGCTGGGCTGAAAGAGTACTGCCTGGCTAGCGGCAGTACCACCTAGGAGAATCCTTATGGCAACACAAACCCCTGCGGCACCTATTACCTCAGGAAACGTCCTCACCAAACTTAAAGACAATCTGCCAGTGGTGATAGTGTCCATTTTTTCAATCATCCTCTTCATTATGATCGGTATTGAGGGAGGAGCACCCCAACTCTTTAATGTCATCGTTACTGGAGGGATGTGGGCTCTTCTGGCTACCGGCCTTGCCCTGGTCTTTGGGGTGATGAATATCCCCCACTTCGCCCATGGCGAGTCCTTCATGGCAGGTGCCTACGTGGCTTATTTTGTCTTCACTCCCCTCAATGAGATCTTCCTTGCTACGGGAAGTAAATTCCTGATCTACCTGGGACCTTTCATCGCCATCATCGCTGCCGGGTTAGCAGGATCTGTCCTGGGATTCATCATCGAAAAGATCATCTTCGCTCCCCTGCGGCACCGCACCCGCGAGGGTTGGATCATGAATGCCTTCTTGCTGACAGTAGGCTTATCCTTCATCCTGACCAATGGCACAACCCTGACACTGGGACCGAATTTCCGCGGCATCCCCCGCTATTTTGATGTCAAGTCGGTTGAAATTATGGGTGCATTCATCGCAGTGGACCGAATCGTGGCCGCTGCCATCGCCCTGGTAACCATCGCGATCCTGTGGTTTTTCCTGCGCCAGACCAAGACCGGTCGGGCTATCCGGGCAGTCTCCCAGGATGAAACTGGTGCTCAGTTAGTTGGGATAGATCTGGACTTCATCCAGACCCTCACATTTGCACTCGCGACCTCAATGGCGGCCATATCTGGAGCATCGCTTCTGTTCATGTTCCAGGTCTATCCGACGGTGGGCCTCACACCGCTGT
Organism: uncultured Chloroflexia bacterium; assembly: GCA_963751575.1. Classification (GTDB taxonomy): domain Bacteria; phylum Chloroflexota; class Anaerolineae; order Anaerolineales; family UBA11858; genus B10-G9. The sequence goes on from CAVVUX010000003.1 coordinate 603,135, forward strand.
ATTTCTCCTGGTACGTTGTGATGCTGGTTGGACTGGGAAATATCGCGGGGGCTATTGTGGGCGGGTTCATAGTTGCCCTGCTCCAATCCGGCACCCAGCTGTTTATCGGCCTCTCCTGGCAATCTGTTGTGCCCACAGTGGTGATGATCCTGGTGCTGATCCTGGCACCTTCCGGGATATTCGGCAGTGAGGTCAAAGGCATCCAGGAACAATAATTGAGGAGATCAACCATGAACTCGACTGAAACTATCATAGAACGTGAAACGGTCAGGAGTAAATTTATCTCCTTCCTCCATAAAATCGGCTTTTCCCCCCTGGGATTGGTTTTGTTGCTCGTCCTACTGGTGCTGCCAAACTTCCACCCCTTCTCGCAGGAATATATCATCCGCTGGTTGATCATGGGCGCATTCCTGGCAGCCCAGTCTGTGGCTTTCGATTTTACTGCAGGATATATCAATATCGTCAACTTCGGTTTTGCGGCCCTGCTTGGACTGGGAGCCTATACATCAGGGATCTTCGCCAATACCACCCCCTTCCTCCTCTATGCGCCAGGGCTGAATCCCTGGCTAACCATCTGGATCGGGGCCCTGATGGCGGGGATTGTTGGTTTTGTGCTGGGAATCCTCACCCTGCGCTTACGGGGTATCTTCGCTGCGGTCCTGGCCTGGTTTGTCGGCATCGCCCTGATGGGGCTGGTTAACAACCTGACTGATCTAACCCGGGGTCCCCTGGGAATGAATCCTGTCAAGTTCATTGATACACCCAACAACCTGCCTTATTTCTACATCATCATGGCCATGATGATTTTCATTTATGTGGTCCTCAAACTGATCGTGGGCTCTAATATCGGCCTGGCATTCAAAGCCATCGGCCAGAATCCGGATGCTGCCCGGGCCTCAGGCATCAACCCCACCAAATATCTGGTGTTTAACTTCACCATCTCGGCTTTTTTTGCCGGCCTGCTGGGTGGGTTTTACGCCCACTTTTTCGGATCACTGACACCCTCCACGCTGATGCACACATCCAAAACAGTTGAAGTGCTGGCAATTGCTTATATCGGAGGTCGCGGCAGCCTGTGGGGCGGGATCACAATCGCCTTCCCATTCGTTTTTTTCATCGAGTTTTTGCGATCCAATCTTTCCTCCCTGCCCGGCCTGCACCTGGTGATTTACGGTGTATTAATGGTACTGATCATGATCTACTACCCCTCTGGTTTCAACGGATTCTATATCTGGGCCGTTGCCAAGGTAAAAGGGCTGTTTAAAAGATCGAGCTAGCCTGCCATTCCGGGGATAGAATCCTTCAGTCTGACACCAGATTGCAGGGATAAATGGACCGGCCTGTTTTTCCCGGGAGGCAGCCCCAAAAATGATCAGCCTTGTGCTGGTGCCCCGCCGGGATGCCGGCGACACATAGGAAAGGATTTATCCATGAACAGCCTTGAATTCCTCTCAGCATCAGACCTTGAAGCCATCCACCAGACCACAATGGCAATCCTTCAGGAAGTCGGAATCCGATTTCCACATCCAGAAGCCCTGGAAATATTCAAGGAACATGGCTGCCGGGTTGAGAACCAGCTGGTCTTCCTGGAAGAGAAACAGGTTCTGGAATCCATCCAGGATATTCCTTCACGGTTCACTATCCAAGCCAGGAACCCGGACCGAAATGTCACCGTAGGAAGTGGCTCGCCCGTCTTTGTTCCCGGTTATGGGGCCCCGTTCCTGATCGATCCCCAGCAAGGCAAACGAGTACCCCTGCTAGAGGATTACCGGAACTTGGTCCGGCTGGCCCATCTTCTTCCCAACCAGGACCTGAGCGGACATCTGCTGGTTGAACCCCAGGATATCCCTGCAGAGACCAGCCACTTGCGAATGCTGGAAGCCCACATCTGCTTATCAGATAAAGCCTTCCTGGGCAGCACGGAGGGAAAAGCAGGCGCAGAACACACCCTGGAGCTGATCAGGATCCTGTTCGGGGATCCATCTGCTGGACACTTCACAACCGGTCTGATCAACCCCCTTAGTCCCCTGGGTTACAGCAAAGACATGACTGACGCTCTGCTGGTTTATGCCCGAGCCAATCAACCGGTCGTTATTGCCAGCCTGATCATGGCCGGCTCTACCGGTCCGATCACTCTGGCGGGAGTCCTGGCCCAGCAAAATGCTGAACTGTTATCCGGCATTGTCCTTTCTCAGCTGATCAAACCTGGGCTGCCTGTAATTTACGGTTCCACTTCGACCAATATCGACATGAAAACCGGGGGCCTGGCAATCGGAAGCCCGGAGCTTTCATTGTGCATTTCCGCCCACGCGCAGCTCGCCAGATATTACGGTCTGGCTTCCAGGGCGGGCGGCGCTTTGACAGACTCCAGCACCCTGGATGCCCAGTCTGGCTATGAGTCGATGTTCAGCCTCTACACCACACTCTCCAGCGGGATCGATTTTGTGCTCCACGCTGCCGGTATTCTCAGCTCGTACCTGGCCTTCTCCTTCGAGAAATTCGTTCTGGACGATGAGTTATGCGGTATGCTGCGGCATTTCTGGGGCGGCCTGGAAGTGACACGGGAAACCCTGGCTGGTGAAGTGATCAGGAATGTCGGCCATGATGGCCATTTTCTGGGCGAATCCCAAACCATCGAGCGCTGCCGGACGGAGTTCTGGTTGCCCGCCATCAGCGACCGGAGCGGGATGGAAGCATGGTGGGGTGGAGAAAAGCTGGACACTGCTGCCCGCAGCGCAGGCCGCTGGCAAAAACTATTGGAGACCTACAACGAACCTAGTCTGGATCAAACCATTCACAAACAGGTCCAGAACTATCTGGACAGATTGATAAACTGAGTAGCGCTGGGAGATAAATCCTCATTTTATATTACTTCCATCGCAGTTTGATTTCCTACCACTCCCCACTCTGATATATTTGTAATATACTATGAGGATGGGCAGGAAACGACCCAATATTCGCAAGGAGAGAATATGGCAGAGAACCTTAGAACCGTTATCAGTTCGAAAACAAAAACCGTCGAGATCCACCGCTCCAATCCGACCGTCATCATTGGCGAAAGGATTAATCCCACCGGCAGAAAAGCCCTTCTTGCAGAACTCAAAGAGGGTAAATTCGATATTGTCAGGAGGGATGCAATAGCCCAGGTGGAGGCAGGAGCAGCCATTATTGATGTCAATGCTGGCGTACCAGGCGCGGACGAGGAACCTCTGCTCCGGGAGATGATGCAGGTGATCATGGAAGTCACGGACGTTCCACTTTGCATCGATACTGCCGATATCACAGCATTGGAGGCCGCACTCTCGGTCTATGAGGGCAAAGCCCTGATCAACTCGGTCAACGGCGAAGAAGAGCGCTTAAAAAGTGTCCTGCCTTTGGTGAAGGAATATGATGCCTCGGTGATTGCCCTCTGCATGGATGATGATGGCATCCCCCCCACAGCTGAAGACCGCTTTAAGGTTGCTGTCAAGATGATCGAGCGGGCAGATAAACTGGGCATCTCTGCTAATCGGCTGGTTTTCGATCCCCTGGCTTTGACCATGGGGTCTGACCACACAGCCGGCAAGATAGCCATCGATACCATCAGGATGCTGGTCAAGGAGTTTGGCGTTAACGTCACCATGGGTGCCAGCAATATTTCTTTTGGGCTTCCCAATCGCCCCCTGATCAACGCTACTTTCATTGCCATGTCTATTCTGGCCGGTCTGACCTGCCCGATCACCAATCCCCTGGAGGATGAGGTCAACTTGGCCATCCAGGCAGCCGATCTGGTGATGGGCCGGGATGATTACGGTATGAACTGGATTAAAGCTTTTCGGGAGCGCTCCAAAATCTGAGGAGATCGATTATGAGCCAAACGACCGCAGAAAAAGCTTATCAGGCAATCAAAGAACGCATTATCAAGACCGAGCTGAATCCCGGCGCTGTCATCAACGAGGCCCAGCTGATGAAAGAGCTGAAGTATGGCAGGACTCCCATCCGGGAGGCCCTTAAGAAGCTTCAGACCGATGACCTAGTGGTTGTTAAGCCCCGGCGGGGGATCTTCGTTTCCGAGCTTGCCATCACAGATCTAACCCAGATATTTGAGGTTCGGGTTGAGCTGGAGTCCCTGGCAGCCCGACTAGCCTGCCAGCGAATCACCGATCAACAGCTTGAAAAACTGGAGGATCTGGCAGATCAGTTCCTGGCAATCGAGAACGCCAGCAAAGATCTGATGATCGATCTGGACGGGAAATTTCATGCCCTGATCAGGGAAGCGACCCATAACCGGTTCCTGATTGCCAATCTGGAATATTATTACAATCTTTCCCTCCGAATCTGGTATCTGGCTCTGCCCTGGGCCGCTGTCGAGGAAATAGACGTCAAAGCCCACTGCGATATCTATCAAGCAATCGCTGAAGGGAACCCAGATCAAGCCGCCGCCATGATAGCCAAACATGTCCGGGAGTTCCATCAAACCATCAAGGACTACCTCTAAACAAGAGCTAATAAAACACCCCAATCTTTGTAATTGAAGGAGGATCAGAACTATGAGCGATATCCTATCTACCATTTCTACCCTGATCATTGAAGGCAACTTTGCCGAGATGGTCGACAAGACTCAGGCTGCTCTTGGAGAGGGCCTGAGCGCCGATGAGATCCTGAACAAGGGCCTCATGCCGGGTATGGATCATGTTGGCGTGGAGTTTAAAGCCGGCAACATGTTTGTACCCGAGGTTCTCCGCTCAGCCAAGGCCATGCAGGAATCCATGAACATCATCCGCCCCCTGCTGATCGAATCTGGTGCCAAAACCTCCGGCAAGGTTCTTCTGGGCACGGTCAAGGGTGATCTGCACGATATCGGAAAAAATCTGGTCGGCATGATGTGTGAAGGGGCCGGCTTCGAGATCATCGACCTCGGCAAGGACATTGAGCCCGAGGCATTCGTCGCTGCGGTCAAGGAACACAAACCCACCATTCTGGGAATGTCCGCCCTGCTGACCACTACCATGCGGGCTATGGAGCGAACCATCAAAGTCCCTCGAGGAAGCCGGCGTGCGCGATACCGTCAAGATCATGATCGGTGGTGCTCCAGTCACCCAGGAATTCGCGGACCAGATCGGTGCTGACGGCTACGCTGCCAACGCGGCCTCCGCATCTGAGATGGCCAAACAATTTGCCGGCTAGCTCAAGATTATCAATAAGGAGTAAGAGCATGAGAACAAATTATCGAGCAAATTCTGGTGTCCGCTTCCGAATGTTATCCGATGATCAGCTCCAGGAATTATTTGATGGCGTGCTGCATGTCCTCGAATATGTCGGGCTGGAAGTGAAACATGAAAGGGCCAGAGAGGTACTCAAGAAAGCCGGGGCCTGGGTGGATGGAGACCGGGTCAGGCTGCCCTCCTATATGGTCAAGGATGCCCTGGCAAAGGCTCCCCGCAGTTTTACAGTCTTCTCCCGGGATGGCAATCCTGATCATGATATCCAGATCGGCCCCGGCCGGGCTCACTTCGGGCCAGGTCCCACTTGCGTGAATTTCATCGATGTGGAGACCATGGAAAGGCGGCCCTACCAGCTCAGCGACGTTCCCTTGGTTGCCAAAGTCGTTGATTCCTTGCCCAATATCGATTTTTGTGAATCCCTGGGCTCGGTGGACGATGTGCCCTACGACCTCAGCGCATTGTATGAGTTCGCAGAAATGTTCCGCTTCACTACCAAGCCGATCGTGGCCTGGTCATTTGACTACTACGATTCCAATGCCCTTCACCGCATCGCAGTCGAGGAAGCCGGAAGCCAAGAAGCATTTGAAAAACGACCCACATACATTCATTACTGTGAACCTCTTTCACCACTGATCTCTACCACGGATTCCCTCAACAAGCTGGTCTTCGCGGCGGAGAAACGAATACCGCTGATCTTCACTCCCTGCCCCCTGGCTGGTGGTACCGCACCAGTTACCCCAGCGGGTATCATCACTCAGGCAGCAGCGGAATCCTGGATGGGCCTGACAATCGCTCAGAACATCCAGCCTGGTCTGCCGTTCATCATGGGCGGCGTGCTATCCGTGATGGATATGAGCGCCATGATCCTTAGTTACGGTGCTCCGGAGCTGTCTTTGATGATGGCCGGCATCACCGAGTTGGCTCATTTTGCTGGCCTGCCTCTCTGGCAGACTGGCGGGTGCACAGACTCAAAGACCTTTGATGAGCAGGCAATCACCGAAGGTTCGCTGTCGGTTTTCTTCTCAGCCCTGACCGGTGGAGACCTGTGCCACGACGTGGGCTACACCGAGAGCGGAATGACCGGCTCTGTCTTCCAGCTGACTGCCATGGATGAATCCATTGGCTATGCCCGGCGCATCACCCGGGGCATTGAAGTCAACGACGATACCCTGGCAGTGGAAGTCATCAATCGGGTTGGTCCAAACGGCCACTATCTGAAAGACGAACATACCCGGCGTCATTTTAAGAAAGAGTACTGGCTACCCAACCTGAATGACCGGACCTCCTTCGAGGACTGGGAATTGATGGGTGGCAAATCTTTCAAGGACCGAACGGTTGCCAGAGTCCAGAAAATCCTGGCTGAATATGAACAAGTTCCTCTGAAACCCGAAACTGAAAAATTAATTGAACTGGTTTTGCGTGAAGCAGAAGATTGGGTCAAAAGCAAGGAAGATTAATTAGGAGATTGGAAAATGAGCGATATGATCTTTAAAAAACTATCCACAGCAATCTTGGAAGGAGACAGTCAGAGCAGCGCCGCGATCACCCAGGAAGGGCTTGATGCGGGTATTACACCCGAGAACCTGATGAACAAGGGTTTGATCGTGGGTATGGACGAAGTTGGCGTTCTCTTCAAAGCCGGCGATATGTTCGTCCCCGAGGTGCTGATGTCCGCCGAGGCCATGTCTTCCGGCATGTTTCTGCTGCGCCCATTGCTGGCCGAGAGCGGCACCCTGATGGCTGGCAAGATCGTCATGGGCACCGTGAAAGGCGACCTGCATGATATCGGCAAGAACCTGGTTAGCATGATGTGCGAAGGCGGAGGATTTGAGATTATCAATATCGGTTTTGATGCCGCTCCAGAGAAATTCATTGAAGCCATCAAGAATAACCAGCCTGACATCGTGGGCATGTCAGCTATGCTGACCACTACCATGCGGGCGATGGGCCACACAATCAAGGCCATTGAAGAAGCAGGCCTGCGTGACAAGGTCAAGATCATGGTCGGGGGAGCCCCGGTTGATCAGGAATTTGCGGATCGGATCGGCGCGGACGGCTACGGCGCGAACGCCCCCGCTTCCTCCGAACTGGCTAAACGGCTCGTCGGATTGAGTTGATCGATCCAGCAGGGAGACGCATGACAGCTTCGATCGGAAATATTCCAACCATTATGATCGCCTGCAGGATCTTTGAAAGCCTGCTGGAAAGGATCCTGCCTGAGGGAACCTTCGAAAGCATCACCTATCTCGACTACGGACTGCACCGCGTTCCAGAAAAATTGACCCGGGCAGTCCAGGAACAGATCGATGCGGTAGAAACTCCCAGCTTGATCGTTCTTGGTTATGGATTATGCGGAAATGGCCTGAAAGGTATCCAGTCTGGCCGGCATACCCTGCTGATCCCCCGGACGGATGACTGCATCGCCATCCTTTTAGGCTCATATGGGAATTATCTGAGAGAGTTCTCAAAGGAACCCGGAACCTACTACCTGACCAAAGGCTGGCTGGAATCAGGAAGTGACCCGCTCAAGGAGTACCATGAGGTCAGAGAAAAATATAGTGAAGAGGATGCCCAGTGGATCATGGACACCCAGTACCAGCACTACAAACGGCTGTTGTTCGTAGCCCATCACCAGTCTGATCTTGATGACTATCGTCCTCGAGCCAAAGAAGTGGCGGAATACTGTCAGCGCTGGAACATGGATTACGAGGAAATGCTGGGCTCCGACCGGTATGTCCGCAAATTGATCGAAACAGCGTCAGCACTGGATCAGGCTGGCCAGGATTTTCTGGTCATCCCGCCCGGCAAGACCATAGAGCAGGCCATGTTTATGCGTTGAAGACACGCCCAAACCTGATATGAAATGAGGAGAAAAACATGCAAGTTAATAAAACAAATTATCTCGTCAACAGGACACCATCATTTGAGGTGCTCACCGAAGAGGAGATCGAAGCCATCTACTTTGCTGCATTGACCGTTCTCTCGGAGACTGGGGTGCGGATCTATAACCAGGAAGGTTATGAGCTGGCAGGCGCTCATGGTGCCACAGTTGAGGATGTCACAGATGACAGTGCCCTGGTCAAGCTACCTCCCGAGATGGTGGATATTGCCCTGTCGACATTACCCCGCAAGGTAGTGATCTACGGCGCGGATCCCGCTAAATACAAGATGGAATTGTACAAGAACCAGATCTATTTTGGAGCTGGATCGGACACTCCCTTTACTATCGATCCCTACACTGGGGAGCGCCGCCGGGCAATCTATCAAGATGTCAAGAATTTTGCCCGCCTGGCAGAAGCCCTGCCTAACCTGGATTTCCATATGTCACTTGGTATCGTCCAGGACACCTCAGTCGGAACCTATGACCGCTGGCAGTATCTTGCCATGCTGGAAGGAACCAATAAACCTATCAATATCACTGCAGTGGACAAAGATGGCTTGAAAGACCAGCTTGAGATGGCTTACATCCGGGTGGGTGGTGAAAAGGAGTGGTGGAAAACCCCGATCTTTTCTCTCTATATAGAGCCAGTCTCACCCCTGAGCCATTCGATGGAAGTGATCGATAAACTGCTATTCTGCGCCGATCACCGCATCCCCTTTGTATACACACCCTGCCCGTTGGCAGGTGCAACCTCTCCCGCGACCCTGGCGGGCACAGCCGTGCAAGCCCTGACCGAAAGCCTGCTGGGCATAGTGCTCAGCCAGCTGCGCCGTCCTGGCGCTCCAATGATCATCGGTGGGTTGATGTCGGCCATGGACATGCGCACTGCCGTCTATTCCTATGGATCACCGGAAATGGCTCTGCTGAGCGCGGCATACACCCAGATCACCAAATGGCTGGGTGTTCCGGAATACGAGACTGCAGGTTGCTCAGATGCCAAGATGTATGATGAACAGGCCGCCATGGAAGCCACGATGAATATTGCGACAGCCGCTCTAGTGGGAGGCAACATGATCCATGATGTTGGCTACCTGGAACAGGGATTGACCAGCTCAGCTGAGATGATGGTCGCCTCAGATGAGATCATCGATATGGTCAAACGCATCCTCAAGGGTATACCGGTCGATGATGACAGCAGAGCTCTCCACGTGATCGAGGATGTAGGCCCTGGTGGGCACTACCTGGCCCACGACCACACATTTGAGCGCTTCAAAGACGGGATCTGGAAGCCAAAGCTGATGGATCGTCAGAATTACGAAGGCTGGGTAGACTCCGGGAGCAAGACTCACCGGAAGCGCGTCAATGAGAGAGTGATTGAGATCCTCGACCGAGAAGAAGAGCCCCTTTTGGATGAGAAGATGTATAAAGAGCTCAAAAGGATCTGCGAACTGGCCGATGAGAAATACAAGGATGAAGAGTTGGACGTTGATATGTTCGTTTAGTCCTTAGTAATTGACCTGTCATCGGGGCGTGGTCTGCGCGGAAACGAGCACGCCCCTAAACTACCCGTAATTCTATGGCTGCTGGCGATACCTCCTCAGAAACTCTGGTATTGGGGATTGATACCGGAGGAACCTATACCGATGGCGTGCTGCTGGAATATAACTCGCACAAAATTCTGGCTGCCTGTAAAAGCCTGACCACCAAACGGGATTATTCGATAGGGATCGAAAACGTAATCAAGGAGATCGAGCTGGATGATCCAGGTGCGATCCAAATGGTTTCGATCTCAACCACCTTGGCGACCAACGCCATCGCCGAAGGTAAAGGCAAGAGGGTTGGATTATTCCTGATCGGCTACGATCCTGAGCTGATCGATACCTTTAACTTGGGAGACCGCTTCGCAACCCGGGAATATTATTATTTCCAGGGGGGGCATAACCTGCATGGCCAGGAGAAAGAGCCGCTGGACCTGCAAGGCATTCTTGAACAGACCAAGTCGATCCGGAAGAAAGTTGATGCGATTGCTATCTCCAGCTACTTCAGCCCCCGCAATCCCGAACACGAGATCCGCGCCCAGAAAGCTGTTTCCAGCGTCTCCGATTTGCCGATTGTACTGGGCCATCAGCTTTCCACCTCACTGGGTTCTGTGGAACGGGCTACAACAGCAGCCCTGAATGCTTCCCTGCTGGCAGTTCTGCAGGAATTCATCATTGCTGTTCGGCGGGCCATGGAAAATCGAGGCATCCAGGCACCGCTGATGGTCGTTCGGGGAGATGGTACTCTAATGAATGATGAATTCGCTGTCAGATCGCCGGTAGAAACTATCCACTCCGGTCCTGCAGCCAGTGCAATCGGGGGACGTTTTCTATCTAAACTGGATCAGGCCTTGGTGATGGATGTGGGCGGCACAACAACTGACCTGGCCCTGATCCTTGATGGGAAAGTTGAGATCTCGGATCGAGGCGCAGCAGTGGCTGGATATCAGACCTCAGTTCAGGCCGCCAATCTGCTATCTATTGGGCTGGGAGGTGACAGCCATATCACGCTTGACCGCTCCAATAAACTGGTGATCGGCCCCGAAAGGGTTGTACCCCTGGCCTATATCTCGCACCTGCACCCCCAGGTCGCTGAGCGTCTGGACGCCCTTTCCAAACAGAGTTGGCCGGCACCATCGCCCCGAGAGCTAGAACACTGGTTCATACAGCGTGAGCCCAATAACCCTGAAGATTTCAGCCCGCGCGAATTGGAAGTTGTCGAGCTGCTGGAGCAGGGGCCAAAACCAGTCTCACTTATCTTGAAATCGCTTGGGGTGCTGGATCCAAACCAGATCGAGATCAAGAACCTCTGGAGGGAGGAGGTGCTGGGAAAATCTGGGCTGACACCCACTGATATCCTCCATACGGATGGCAGGCATACCCCATGGAACAGGCAGGCTTCAGCTGCTGCCACACAGGTATTCAGCACTTATCTCCACTGGGAGCCTAAGCGTTTCCAAAAGGCAGTCTGGGATCTGATCACAGAGATCCTCGTCAAATCAGTGCTACATTTCCTGACTGGGAACGAGATCCCGGATAAGGATGACACCCGCCAGCAGCTGGCCAACTGGTTCATTTCCAACAGCCTGAAGCCAACCCATGCTCAGCTTTCAACCAGCATCCAGCTGAAGGTGCCCTTGATCGGCATTGGCGCGCCGGCCGGGGTAATGCTGAAGGACGCTGCTTCCGTTCTGAACACAGAATTGATCCTGCCCGAGCACTATCAGGTTGCCAACGCAGCCGGTGCTGTGGCCGGCAGCGTCATGGTGACTGAGAAGATTCTTGTCTATCCCCGGCTATCCAAAGGTGATATCGATGTAATCGGTTACTACCTGCAAGCCCGGGATGCCCGGGAGGAATTCGAGGAGCTGGGGGAGGCTCTTGAGGCAGCACAAAGGATGGCAGGGGACCTGGCTGAAAGCGCTGCATTAAGATCTGGAGCCATGAACCCTCAGGTCCAGGTGGATGTGATCCAGGATGGCCTTGACAGCTATCTGGTCCAGGCCCGCGCCGTAGGCAAACCATGTTTGGAAGCTTAGGAGCAGAATGATGAATAGAGTTGATACGGAAAAAGCCTATCAAATCCTCTGGCAGAGAATAACTTGCCTTGAGCTCCAGCCCGGCCAAAGACTGGAAATCCCTTCCTTGGCTGAAGAGCTGGGGTTCTCCCAAACTTCGATCCGGGAAGCCCTGGGAATGCTGGTGCATGATCACCTTGTCCACAGCCCACCCAGGGGTTTATATGTCGCTGGTCTGGCAATGTCCGATCTGGAGCAAATCAGCACCATACGACTCAACCTCGAGACTCTAGCAGCTCAGCAGGCGGCCCGCAGTGCTGAGCCGGACGACCTGGTGATCCTGCAAGCCCTTTGCCAGGAAGTGGCAGATAATACCCGAGAGCATTTTGAGCTCGACCACCGCTTCCACCAGGCCATCGCCCGGGCGGCTCATAACCCCTACCTGGCAGATACCCTGGAGAGATTGTATGGTCTCTCCAAGCGTCTCTGGTTCCTGGCTCTGCCCGACCTCGATTTCCTTCCCAGCGCTGTAAATTCCCATCTCAACCTGGTTCAGGCAATTCAGAACCAAGATGAGATTCTGGCCATGGAAATCATGCAAAGTCACATCGAGCAGTTCTATCAGAAGATCAGCCAGATCATACACGAGAAGAATCTGATCAACATCTAGCGCATTTAATTTTCCAGGAGGTAGACGGTTATGCCAGAAGTGACCGTGATCTATGGGTCAGAGATTCAAAAAATCCCCGCTGAGGAAGGCGAGGTTTTGGGTGATGTCATCACCCGGACCGAGCTTCCACTGGAGCAGCCCTGCGCCGGTAGAGGTACATGTGGGAAATGTAAAGTTCTGGTGGAGCTTGGCACTGCTCCACCGGACGAGATTGAGTTGCAGAACCTCACCGCGGGTGAGATCGCTCTCAACAATCGTCTGGCCTGCCGGGCCCGGGTTCAGGGAGAGACCCGCCTGGTTCTTTCACCGATCCTGGTCTATTCCAACAAGATTTTCCGGGGCAGCAGCCGTTATCGGAAGGATCCTTCCATCCCTTTAGGCCTGGCCATCGATCTGGGATCTACGACTGTGGCCGCATTTCTGACCTGCCTCGATAACGGAGAAGTCGCCGCAGGAGGTGGGGGATTGAACCAGCAGACTGTGTATGGATCGGATGTTATCTCGCGATTGGCCGCAGCACTAGAGAATAATAACAACAAAGAGCGACTTTACCGGTTGGCACTGGCCTCCATCATCCAGGCAGTGGATTCGTTGAAACTATCTGACGAGACCTGGGAGCGCATCCAGCAGGTCACCATTGTTGGCAATGTGGCCATGCACCATCTCCTGACTCGGCAGCCCTTGGAACAGCTGGCATACATCCCATTTCAACCACACAGCGCCCGCTCTATTATGGATGCCTCGGACTTAATGAGTGGTATCTTTCCCTCGCACGTGCGTGTTTCCCTGCCACCGCTGATCGGTGGTTTTGTGGGATCTGATGCCCTGGCCTGCCTGGCGTATTTCGGATTCGACCAACCGGCTGGCCCAATGGCTGCCATAGACCTGGGCACCAACGGGGAGGTGATGATCACCGATGGGGACCGCATTCTCACCGCTTCAACCGCGGCTGGGCCGGCCTTTGAAGGTGTGAATATCTCCTGCGGCTCCCGGGCAGTTGACGGCGCGATCACAAAACTTGAATTCCTGGACGGAGAGTTGAACTACCACACACTGGCCGATGCCCCACCAATTGGATTAACCGGATCGGGTCTGCTATCTGCTATCGCTGCTTTCCGCCGGGCCAAGGTGATCGATAACAGCGGCCGGATCGACCCGCCTGCGGGGTTCGATCTAATCCCTATCCAGAACATCAACAATATAAAGAGCATCCTTATCTGCCAGGAACCGGAACTGTATCTAACGCAGCTGGATATCCGGGAACTGCAAAAAGCCAAAGCAGCGATCCGGGCTGCTATGGATGTGCTGCTCAACCAGCTCGACCTTGATCCGGGGGATCTGACCCGAATCATATTAACCGGCTCATTCGGAGGAGAAGTAGATATCCAATCCATTCTGGAGCTGGGCTTGATCCCCCCGGTGGCAGAGGAGATCGTGGAAACAATCGCCAACGGCGCAGGATTTGGGGCAGCCATGTTCCTGACTGCAGAAGGATTTGCGCTGGGAGAGAAGCTGGCAGCAAGGTCAAGGCAGGTCGACTTGGACCAAGCAGCCAACTTTTATGACTATTATATAGAGGGTATGAAATTAGGTTCCTGAATGAAACAACCCGATCAACACACTCCTGGGTCCAAAAATTCCAGATTATCAGGTATTATCCTGGTTCTGGTGGCCAGTGCTACCTGGGGATCTTCTGGTATATTTATTTTCAGGATTATCAACCAGAGCAGTTTATCAGCCGTTGGGCTGGCTTTCTGGCGCGACCTGATATCATCTATCATCCTGCTGGCTGGGATCCTGCTATTCAAACCCAAACTGTTAAAAATCAAATTTCAAGACCTTCCCTGGCTGCTCGGAATGGGTGTAATCAGCATCGGGGCCTTTCACATATTCTGGAACCTTTCTGTTGTGAATTTGGGAGCTTCCCTGGCTACCATAGTCCAGTGCAACGCGCCTGTATTTGTCACTATTCTGGCCCGGATATTCTTTAAGGAACCTCTAACCTTGCGAAAAATCCTGGCTATCCTGGCCGCAGCAAGCGGGACTATCCTGGCTGCGGGATTGGTATCAGGAGCAGAGTGGAGCTTCCAAACCCAAGGTATGGGGATTGCTCTTCTTTCGGCCCTGACCTATGGGTCCCTGTCCTTGTTCGGAAAAAAGCTCTCAGCGGATTACGATCCCTGGACAATTACTTTCTACATCTTCGCCATCGGTGCCCTGACCATCTTCATCTTCCAGGGAGGCAGGCCAGATCCCTGGCCCTCTGGAAGCGGGATCCTGGGATGGTTGCTGGGATTTGTTCTCATGTCAACGATCCTGGGATTTGGCCTTTACACCAGAGCCCTTAAGATTTTGCCAGCCAGCGTGGCATCTATCACCGCCACCGCTGAAATCCTATTTGCCTCCTTGCTGGCTATGCTCTTTCTGGGAGAAAGGCTGGGAGGGTGGCAGATCCTGGGAGGCCTGCTGATTGTCCTGGGAGTGATCTTGGTCTCCCTCAAACGCACCGAACCAAAACAGCCGGTTGGATAAGGTACCAGCATTTGCTGTTCCGGATATCCCACCAGCAATATTTACAGAACTGCTTCCAGTCTGGCCAGGGCTTTTTCAATATTTTCATGAGAGTTGGCATAACTAAGCCGCAGGTAGCCTTCCCCGAATGCTCCAAAAGCCGATCCAGGCAGCAGGGCTACACCGGCTTGCTCTAGCATCCAGTCGGCGGCATCCCTCGAAGATTTACCCAGCCGGGTTATATTTGGAAAGACATAAAACGCTCCCTGGGGGTTCTGACAGCTGATCCCAGGTAGCCCATTTAAGCCTGCCACAATCAGGTCCCGCCGGCTTTGATATTCAGCTACAACTTGTTCGACCTGGATCTGGTCTCCGGTTAAAGCCTCGATCCCGGCAATTTGCGTGAACTGAGCAGTGGAACCCACTGAGTGCATTAGCAGCAGGCCAACCTTTTCAGCCAGCTCACGGGGCATGATGCCATACCCAAGCCGCCAGCCGGTCATCGCGTAGGTCTTTGAAAACCCGTCCATGATGATCACACGCTCTTCCATGCCCGGCAATGCAGCTATTGAGGGGGCTTCGTGGCCGTCATAAACCAGGCGGGCGTAGATTTCATCGGAGATCACCCAGCAGTCGTATTTTCTGGCCGAGGCTGCAATATGCTCCAGATCCGTTCTGGGTATGATCCCGCCGGTGGGGTTTCCTGGCGAATTAAGAATAATAAGTTTGGTTTTATTTGTTATAAGTTGATCAAACGCAGCCAGATCAAACGAGAACTGGTTGTTCTCGAGCAGCGGTACCGGCACCGGAATACCCCCGGCAATTCGAATCATAGCCTCATAGGTAGGAAACCCAGGATTGGGATAGATTACCTCATCTCCCTCTTCCACCAGGGCCAGGGTCGGAAAAAACAGGTTCGGTTTGGCACCCGGGCTGACTACAACCTGATCCGGATGGAAAGCTATCCCCCGCTGGGACCCGGCATACTCGGCAATCACTTCCCGCAATCGGGGCATGCCAGGAGGAGGTGTATAGCGGGTATATCCATCCTTGATCGCTTGAATCCCGGCGCTGCTGATATTGGAGAAAGTGGCAAAATCTGGCTGACCGATCTCCAGGTGAATGATATTTTTGCCATCTTTTTCCAAAGCCTGTGCTTTTGCCAAAACCTGGTAAGCGCCTTCTGAGGCCAGTGACGTAATTCTATTTGCATATACCATGTGTTTATCCTTGATAGTAAATGACAATCTGTGTGTTAATTTTAATTGATTTTCCATAAGGCATGGCGCTGGAAAACCAATCTGCGACTATCCAAATAAAGTAAGAACGAATAGGCAGCGCCCATCATTATTTGGAGGAATTTGGACCCGTTCAATTCCATCAGGGTTGACAAGGACCGAGAAGCCATTACAATATATGTCAACTTATTCATAATAATTAGCGAGGATCATGATTTTCATTTGCTCCTGTACACTGCGGGGATCGTAAAACTGCTTCCTGGAAAACACTGACCAACACAATCCTGGAAGCCAGAGCGATTTCCGCCAAGATCCGGAAGTACTCGACTATCCAGACAAGTTGGTCAGTTTTCATTTAACAGGAAGCAAAAAATGCAGGAATTGATTCCATATCTAAAAAGAATTTCGCTGGACGAGGGAATGCCATCTCTGGTTGGCAACACTCCCCTGATTCCATTGGTTACCTTATCTGATCGTACGACCAGCCAGGTCCAGGTATTTGCCAAAGCCGAATGGTTTAATCCCAGCGGATCGGTAAAAGATCGCCCGGCCTGGGGAATTATTCAGCACGCGCTCCACCAGGGAGCAATCCTGCCCGGAATGCACCTGCTCGATTCAACATCGGGAAATATGGGCATCGCCTATGCCACATTCGGAGCAGCGCTGGGGATTCCTATCACACTGGCACTGCCATCCAACGCCAGTCCTGAGCGAATCAAGATCATGCGTGCCCTGGGTGCGGAATTGATCCTGACCGATCCACTTGAAGGCTCAGATGGAGCGATCCGGATTGCTCAACAGATGGTAAATGATCATCCTGAAAAATATTTCTATGCTAACCAGTACGATAATCCTGAGAATTGGAAATCCCATTACAAGAGCACCGGGCCAGAGCTAATTGAACAGACTGGGGGAAAGATCACCCA
The DNA here is from genome assembly GCA_963751575.1 of uncultured Chloroflexia bacterium. Lineage (GTDB taxonomy): Bacteria > Chloroflexota > Anaerolineae > Anaerolineales > UBA11858 > B10-G9. The sequence goes on from CAVVUX010000003.1 coordinate 620,121, forward strand.
TTTTGTTGTTGGGATGGGAACCACCGGGACACTGACTGGTGTATCGCGCTATTTTGCAGATCATCATCCGCATGTCGAGGTGATAGGCGTCCAGCCTGAGTCTCCATTTAATGGCCTTGAGGGATTAAAACATCTGCCATCTTCTATCCAGCCAGGAATTTATGATCCAGACGCAGCCGACCGCGTGATTGAAATCAGAACAGAAGACGCCTACGATATGGTCCGCTGCCTGGCACGAGAAGAAGGTTATTTTATCGGAATCTCCTCAGGAGCCGCAGCGGTTGCTGCCCGCAAGGTAGCAGAGGAACTCGATCAGGGAGTGATAGTAACAGTTTTCCCTGACGCAGGTTTTAAATATTTAAGTGATGAGGAATTATGGAAAGGATCATGAGCGTTCATATTCCCCGGGAAATCCTGGCTCAAATCCATCTTGACGGCGAAAAAGCATATCCGGAAGAAGGTGCTGGGCTGATGCTGGGCACAGACAATAATGGTGTCCGGTTTGTCACCAATCTCATCTTCCTCACAAACGCCAGGGAAGATTCAGCACGCCACAATCGATACCTGATAACTGCCGAGGATATGCTGCGGGGTGAACAGGAGGCTGAGAGCCTGGGCCTCAGCATCATCGGTATCTTTCATTCCCACCCTGACCACCCCAATCAGCCCTCGGATTTTGATCGGGAGTATGCAATACCCTGGTATTCCTACCTGATCACAAGCGTCCAGAATGGCCGCTCAGCGGGGTCAAAATGCTGGAGATTAACTGATGACAGGACCAGTTTCATTTCTGAAGAAATCAGATCGCCAGCAGGTCCTGATCTCAACTCCAGCTAAGCGGCAAAGAGTTTCAGCGATCCATCTGCTGTCGGTAATTATTAGTTAGAATAAGATAAGGAAATAATATTATGCCCACATTAAAAATTCCTACGCCATTGCGTCCCTACGCCAATGGAGAAGGCGTGATCGATCTGCCCGGTAAAACTGTATCCGAAGTATTAAGGGCTTTGGTCGAACGCCACCCAGATCTTAAGAAACATCTTTTTAACGATGAGGAAAAGCTGCGGCCATTCGTGAATTTATTTCTCGGCGATGAGAATATCAATCAATTGGAAGGATTAGAAACCCCTCTAGAAAATAGCGACACTTTGTTAATCATCCCATCCATCGCAGGTGGTTAAACCAGATCTGCCCAAGGAGATCAAATGCTCCCAGAATTAACCCATCAGGAGATCCATCGTTATTCCAGACACCTTTTAATTCCCGATGTCGGCTTGACAGGTCAACAGAAATTGAAAGCCGCCTCAGTCCTGGTGATTGGATCGGGGGGATTAGGTTCGCCGGTTGCTTTATACCTGGCTGCTGCCGGTGTGGGAAGAATAGGTCTGGTCGATTATGACGTGGTCGATTTTTCCAACTTGCAGCGGCAGATCATTCATGGAGAATCCCGGCTGGGAGATTTGAAAGTCGAATCTGCCAGAGACCGAATGCTTGATCTCAACCCTGAGATCCAGGTCGATATCTACAATGAAATGATCACGTCCGAAAATGCTTTTACTATTGCAGAACCCTATGACATCATCATTGACGGAACAGATAATTTTCCAACCCGCTACCTGATCAATGACCTCTGTGTCCTGACGGGAAAACCCAATGTCTATGGCTCGATTTTCAGATTTGACGGCCAGGCAAGCGTTTTCTATGCCAAGGAAGGACCCTGCTATCGATGCCTTTTCCCTGAACCCCCTCCCCCTGGATTGGTACCTTCCTGTGCTGAAGGCGGAGTACTGGGTGTACTGCCAGGAACTATTGGCAGCATCCAGGCGACTGAAACCTTAAAATTAATCCTCGGTATCGGAGAAACTTTAATTGGACGGCTGCTATTATATGATGCGCTCGACTTAACCTTTCATGAAGTCAAGCTCGTTAGGAATCCAGACTGTAAAGTGTGTGGCGATAATCCTGAAGTCACAGAACTGATAGATTATGAGGATTTTTGTGGAATGCCAGCTCAGGACCACGCCGAAGGATCAGCAGGCGCTTCCTGGGATATCACGGCTGAAGAGTTATCAGAAAAATTAATAGCGAACAAACAAGTCCGCTTGATAGATGTGCGAGAGCCGCATGAACAGGATATCTCAAACCTGGATGGTTCCGAATTGATACCGTTGGGTCAATTTGCCGCCCGCCTGTCGGAATTGGACAGCGCTGAAGACATAGTGATCTACTGTAAATCAGGTACCCGTTCAACCAGGGCCCTGGAAATTCTAGCCAGCGCAGGATTTGAAAAGGTAAAGAACCTCAAGGGTGGAATAAATGCCTGGGCTGTGAAAATTGACCCCAGCCTGCCAATCTATTAATAAAAAAAGCCTGCTGGAAACAGCAGGCTTTTTATTTAGCCTTTATTACCTAAACTGATCGTGGCCTCATTCAATAGTCGTCAAGAATTCCTGCGCCATCGCCCCGACATCACTACTGGTTGAAATGCCTTTCCAGGGATCGCTTGGATGAACCAGGTTGGCTACGACGATGTTAGCGCCATTAAAAATGGCGCTGCGGGCTTCCTTGATTCCAACTCCTCCGGCCGCCGATATCAGAACATCAAATTTGCTCCGAACGCGGTTGACATGCCGGTATTGGATCAGTTTTCCACGGGTTGATTCCTCATCCCTGCCTTTGTGAAGCACCATTACATCCGGAGGCTTAGTTAAGCTCATCATGACCTTGAGAGGATCTTTCACACCGAGCATATCGATCATGGATATCAAACCCAGTCGATCACAGCGGTCGATGAACAGATCGAGAGTTTCAGTTGGTGAATTTCCCAGGACCGTGGCTGCTGTTGCTCCGGCAGACTGAACCATATCAACTTCACCAAGGGCTCCATCAACAGTTTTGATATCAGCCACAACATGGCCGCGCCAAAAGCGCCGGATCATCCTGATACCATCCATGCCTTCCCGTTTGAGATAGGGTGTTCCAGCTTCGATCAGTATGCGATCACTGTAAGCTATTGTCGGCAAAATCTGTCTGACCATCCGGTCATCATAGTTAAATGCGATCTGCAGATAGCGGTTTTTATGTTCCAGCTTTCTGGTCATAAGGAACTATCCCTTGTCCTTGCCAATGATTGTTTGAGCAATGCCATCAAAATTGGACGGTATAAAGAGCACAATCTTCTCTGATGGATCAGCTGCTATAGCCCGGATCGTTTGCAAAGTCCTGAGGTGCATGGCTCCTGGTGATTCTGAAAGGGCTTGGGCTGCTTTCTGCAAATTTCGGGAGGCTTCCAACTCACCCATGGAATTGATAACAACTGCCCGGCGTTCGCGTTCGGCTTCTGCCTGCTGCGCCATTGCTCTTTTCATTTCAGCCGGGAGTTCCACTTCCTGGATCTTGATCGATTCCACATCGATTCCCCAACCATTTGTTTCGGCGTCAACAATCACCTTGATCGCTTCAGCAATCGATTCCCTTTCTGTTAAAACAGAGTCCATCTCGCTATTCCCGATCACATCACGCAGAGCAGCCTGGGTATACTGCCGGATCGCAAATGCGTAATCTTCGATTTTTATTATCGCTTCTTCAGGCGCAACAACTTTGAAATACACCACTGCATTGACCAGCATGGGGATATTGTCACGGGTCATTACCTCCTGCCTTGGAATTTCCGCCGTTTTAATGCGCATGTCAACTTTCCGCATTGACTGAATAACAGGAATCACGATCGTTAATCCCGGTTGGCGCGTTCCTGTATATTTTCCCAGGGTAAAGATCACACCCCGTTCATATTCATACAACAAACGGATTCCACGTAGAACAACCACAACCGCAAGCAGGATGAGTATTCCACCACAGAAACCAGCGCTTACTACACTACCAGACATTGCTCCTCCTTAATTAATTTCTAGCTTTCCTTAATTGATACCATAATTTTGAACAAATGCTGTCATAAATGATTCCTGGAATGGATAGAATATTTCGCGAGGATCCCGCAGGATTGATGACACAAAGACAGCGCTCAGGAAAAATAAGGATAAAATATACTTTATGCCCAGCGAAGAACTCCGTGACCTGCTATCATTCGCCAAACTTGTGCTTGATAGGTTGGAAAAAATATCGGCAGATTCGCCCTGGGCTCATCGAGCCAGCGGGGTCAGGGCTTCTCTGGCAAAATCGCTCAGCAATCCCCGGCCAGATCTTGAAGCGTTGGAGCTCTTGCTTGTCCTCGGTTTTGAGATCCTGGAAAAAGCAGCAGCTGAAATCCCGGAAGAATAACTCCAGGTTGCCAAAAGTTCAGGATTAAGATCTAACTGCAAGTAGATTTTCAGATCACTCCTATCACCTAAAATTGCTATAATGGTTGAATAGTATCAATAATTCAAAATGAGCAGGGCTTTATGAAAGATCCTCGAAAAGAAATCATAACCTGGCGGGAAGTAAGTAAACTAGTCTCGTTAATCGTTCCCCAATTTGATATCGTGTTTGACAGCATTGTGATAGTTTCTCCCAGTGGTGTGATCCCTGCGGGCATACTTTCTGCCGCAGCGGGGATCTCGGACATGCTGGTAGCCCAGGTGGAGTTTCCGCCAGAATCAGAGCTTGAACAATCAAAGTTGTTTTCCTGGCCTTCCTTTCTCCATTTTCCTGAGGATGAGCTACTATCTGAAAAAAATGTCCTGGTTGTAAATAATGCTTGGGGTTCTGGACGAACAACCTGGGCAGTTCACAAACAGGTTGAGAATGCCGGCGGGATGGCCTGCACCTGCGTGCTGCACTACAATCCATATCGGAACTTGTTAAATTACCACCCCGATTATTATGGGGCGATCACAGATGCCTATATCATCTACCCCTGGGAAATTGACCAGGCTGGACCGGACCGAGTGCTGCTGGAAGATGGGGGGAGAGGTTGAAAATCTGCAGCAAACTTAGCGAATTAGCAATCCCATAGCCACGGCAATTGAAATTCCCAAAGTTGTACCCAGAACGGCTTCACCCGGAGTATGACCAAGCACTTCTTTCAGTTTTTCCTGGGGTGGAATTTTTCCTTTGGATATTTCCTCGATGATGGAATTGATCAGGACAGCCTGCTTACCGGATTCTCTCCGAACACCTGTGGCATCATAGATCACGATCATCGCCAGAATGGCAGAAATAGCAAAGATAGCCTGATCAAAACCATACTGTAAACCGATGGATAACGAGGCTGCACTGACCATGGCGGAATGCGAACTTGGCATGCCACCAGCCTGAAATAACAGCGCCCAGTTCCAGCGCTTGAGTATGATAAATTCGATCAAGACTTTTAGAGTTTGAGCAATCGCCCAGGCAATTAATGCAGCCAGCAAGATCGGATTAAAGAGCAATATATCAGCTAGTTTCATTTTCCCCTTTCAAAACATCTTCAACTTTTAACTCGGCATTGTCGAGCAGGGAGATACAGTAGGAAGCCAGGGATTGGCCGCGTTCGTAATACAATAAAGTGCTCTGCAGATCATTTTCTCCGGTCTCAAGGTTCTGAACAAGTTCTTCCAATTCCTGCAGGGCTTGCTCATATGTCAAATCTTCCAGTGGTTTGAATTTCAGATCACTTCACCATATTTTCCTTTTAGATCCAATTTTCTTCCCGATATGTACCAAATACATCTTTCATGACGTTCGTGATCTCACCCAGTGTAGCATAGGCATGAACTGCCTCAAGGATATATGGCATGGTATTTTCAGTACCCTGACAGGCAATTCGCAGTTGATCAAGGGTTTGACCTACCCGGCCGGAATCCCTTTCCTGCTTTAGTTTTGCCAGGCGCTCGATCTGGTTTTGGTAACCCTTCGGATCCATTCACAAGCAGCGGGATCTCTGGATCTTTTTGATCCTTATAGGCGTTTACACCAATCACTGTCCGGATCTGCTGATCTATTTCCCGTTGATAACGGTACGCAGAATCCGATATCTCTCCCTGGAAAAAACCCTGTTCAATGGCTGGCAGCACACCACCAAGGTCATCTATTTTATCAAAATATTGATAGACTTGTCTTTCCATTTTGTTAGTAAGTGCCTCCAGATAATAGGAACCACCCAGAGGATCAACACTATTTACCACGCCGGATTCTTCAGCTATGATCTGCTGTGTCCGCAAGGCAATTGTGGCCGCATGCTGGGATGGCAAGGCTAAGGCTTCATCCATGCTGTTGGTGTGGAGAGATTGAGTGCCTCCCAGGACAGCTGCCAGCGCCTGGACGGCTACTCGGACAATATTGATCTCTGGCTGTTGGGCTGTTAGAGATACTCCAGCAGTCTGGGCATGGAACCTCATCAACCAGGACCGGGGATTTTTAGCATGGTAGACATCCCTGATCTCCCGGGCCCAGATCCTGCGCGCAGCTCGATATTTAGCGATCTCCTCAAAAAAATCATTGTGCGCATTGAAGAAATAAGACAATCTGGGAGCAAAATCATCTATATCCAGGCCTCGATCGAGAGCCCAGCGCACATATTCCAACCCATCAGCCAGCGTAAATGCCAATTCCTGGACAGCAGTCGCTCCGGCTTCGCGGATATGATAGCCGGAAATGCTGATCGTATTCCACTGCGGGACCTGTCCAGAGCCAAATTCAATGGTATCCGTGACCAGCCGCATGGATGGTTCCGGGGGAAAGATATACTCTTTTTGAGCGATGTATTCCTTTAGGATATCGTTCTGGATGGTACCTCGCAGCTGATCCATTCCTATCCCCCGATTTTCCGCAGTTGCCATATACATGGCCCAGATCACAGCAGCAGGAGAATTTATGGTCATACTGGTTGAGACCTGATCCAGAGGCAAGCCATCGAGGAGAACTTCCATATCCTGCAAAGATGCGACAGCAACGCCGCAGCGGCCGAATTCACCCTCTGCTTCAGGTGCATCAGTGTCAAAACCCATCAGGGTGGGCATATCAAAGGCAACCGACAGCCCGGTCTGCCCTTCCTGCAATAAATATTTAAAACGGTGATTGGTTTCTTCCGCAGTCCCAAAACCGGCAAACATTCGCATGGTCCACTGCCGGGAACGGTACATAGTCGGATGAACTCCCCTGGTAAAGGGAAATTGACCCGGATAACCAATATTTTCATCGTATTCATCATCCGGGAAATCAGCTGGAGTATAAAGACGATTGATCAATCTCAGATGAGGTTGTGATGAACTCTTTTCGGCGTTCAGGAAAGCGACCCTCGCTTTCCCGCAGGATCTTTTCTTCCCAATTTTTTATTGCCTGTTGGTGATCTGATTGATTTTGCTTTTCAGACATTCCCAGCTCCTGATAAAACCGATGTCTTTATCCCTCAAAATTATAGCATTATTTAGGGCTCCAATTTTGACCGTAATCAGCATCCAGTCTAATTCCTCCGATCAAAGTCATCCAGTGGTTCTTTGGTATACTACCCACATGGAAAAATCACCCCCAGAAGATTACCAGGCAGAGTTATCGGGTGATCTCAAACAGGCCAAACTTGAATATTCGGCTGACCTGATCACGCGCTTGTTATACAGCACAGATGCCAGCATCTATCAGATCATGCCCATTGCAGTGGTCTGGCCAAAGAATAGCTCCGAAGTGCAGTCAATTCTCGATATAGGAAGAAAACACCAAGCCCCGGTTCTTCCCCGGGGTGGTGGAAGCAGCCTTGCTGGTCAGGCAATTGGGCGGAGCTATCATACTTGATTTTTCCCGACACATGGATCAGATCCTGAATTTAGACACCGAGGATATAACAGTCAGCGTCCAACCTGGCGTTGTTCTGGGGACACTAAACCGGCTGCTTCAAACACATGGTTTGATGTTTGGGCCAGATCCAGCCAGTGCAGATCGAGCAACGATCGGAGGAGTTCTGGGAAATAATGCTACCGGAGCTCATTCGATCCTTTATGGCATGGCCCACGATCACCTCCTCGAAACAGAAGTTGTGCTTTCCGACAGCAGCCTGGTCAATCTCAAGGAGCAGACACCAGCTTCCCTGAGTGCCATCCAGAAGAAATCCAACCTGGAAGGCAATCTATACCGAACTCTTCCTGCATTGATCAATCAATATCGGGCAGCAATTAATGCCGGCTACCCAAAAACTTTTCGAAATGTCGCAGGGTACAATTTGAATATCCTGTCCCGACAGCAAAGACTTAATCCAGCAGTCATGTTGGCAGGATCCGAAGGCACTCTGGGGATCATCACTTCAGCCAAACTTAACCTGGTCCCGATTCCCCCATTTAAAACTCTTTACCTGATCCATTTTGATGAACTTAAAGATGCCCTAGATTGCGTTCCAGAGATCCTGGAAAGCAATCCCAGCGCTGTGGAATTAATTGATCAGATTCTGATCGATCTTGCCAGGGCAAATCCCTCCTATCGAAACCTGCTTGACTCCATCGAGGGCAATCCCGCTGCTGTGCTGGCTGTTGAATACCAGGGAAAGGATTTACGGGAGATATCTGGGAAAGAGAAGGCACTGTCAAAATTTGGAGTTACCGTTGCCCTGCTTGACCCAGGCCAGCAGGACCGGGTCTGGAAAGCGCGCAAAGTCGGCTTGGGTATCCTGCAGAGCAAAAGAGGTGATGCCAAACCAACCGCATTTATCGAAGATGCTGCTGTTCCTGTAGAGCATCTATCTGACTATGCGCTGGAAATCAAGAGATTTGCGGAAGAGATCGGTGTAGGAGCCACAGCCTTCTATGCCCATGCCAGTGCCGGCTGTCTCCACATCCGCCCCCAGGTCAACCTGAAAAGCGAGACCGGGCTGGCACAAATGCGTCAGCTGGCTGAAAAATCACTCGAACTGGTCCTCCGATTTGGAGGCACAACCAGTGGAGAACATGGTGAGGGCATTAGCCCGGGGAGAATTTTCCCGAACAGCTCTATGGCCCTGAACTGACCCTGGCTTTCAAGCAGGTCAAAGAATTATTCGATCCTGAATATCTGCTCAATCCTGGCAAAGTGATTGATCCACCGAAAATGGACCAAGATCGATCTTCTCCGGTATGGTAAAAAATACCAGGCTAAATATCAACCCCAATATACCCTGCTGAGTTTCGAGGAAGATCAGGGTTTTGACAGAGCGGTGGAAATGTGCAATGGGGCGGGTGTTTGCCGGCAGCTTGATGAAGGTGTGATGTGCCCATCATTCAAAGCAACCAGGGATGAAACCCACAGCACACGGGGACGATCCAACCTGCTCCGGGCGGCAATCAGCGGAAAGCTTGGACCAAAGGGATTCACATCCCGCGAGTTATACCAGGTTCTTGATCTCTGCCTATCCTGTCAGGCCTGCGCGAACGAGTGTCCCTCAGCTGTGGATATGAGTAAACTGAAAGCTGAATTCCTCCACCACTATCATCAGGCTCACGGTTTACCTTTTAGAAGCTGGTTCTTTGCCAATATTGCCGAAATCAGCCGTCTTGCTCAACCGTTTTCTGCTCTCATCAATCCAATCTTAAATTCACCCCTGGCTCACTTGCTATCTTTGATTGGCATCCATCCAGATCGTGAGATGCCAGCGTTCGCCAGGGAAAGTTTTACATCCTGGTACAGAAAACAGGCAGGTTCCCAGCAAGAACATTCGACCAATGGGGTAGTTTTTTTCTATGATACTTATCTGGAATATAATTATCCCCATATCGGTCAGGCTGTTGTGAATATATTTCAGAAAGCCGGAATCGATTTGATCGTACTCCGTGAAAAAGTAGATTCAGGTCGTCCTGCCTATTCCAAAGGTGTGTTAAGGAAAGCAAAGAAATTAGCTCAAAGAAATCTGGATCTGCTGGGGCCTTATACTGAAAGAGAGATTCCAATCATTGCTTGCGAACCGTCAGTGGCTGTTATGTTAAAGAATGAATATCGGGACCTGGTTCCAGGCTTGATTGCTGATCAAGTATCAAATTCAACGATGCTGGTAGAAGAATTCCTGCTCCAGGGAATTAGTTCCGGGAAGATCAATTTCGCATTCGATCAGAAACCAAGACAGGTCCTATATCATGGACACTGCCAGCAGAAAGCCCACCTTGGCACCGAAAATACCCTCAACTTGCTCAAATCCCTGCCGCATTGTGTGGTTGAGGAAATCGAAACCAGCTGCTGCGGAATGGCCGGTGCTTTTGGATATGAAAAAGAACATTATCAATTATCGCTTGAAATTGCAGAGCTGGACCTTGCTCCCCGGATCAGGGAATCAGCTCCAGATACAATCATTTGCGCTTCTGGCACGTCCTGCAGGGAACAAATTGGTCATACAACCCAGCGCAGTGCGATCCATCCCCTGGAGATTTTTTCAGATGCTCTGATTTGAAACTTCTCTAACTAAATTACGTATTGAAATTAATAGATCATTTTAAGAAATTAATAAGGAAAGGACAAAATAATGGATTGGATAACATCACCTGAAATCTGGATCGCTCTCTTGACTCTAACCGTCCTGGAAATTGTGCTGGGCATTGATAACATCATCTTTATCTCCATTCTTGCTGGCAAATTACCCGAACACCAGCAAAATCTCGGACGCCAGATTGGCCTGATATTGGCGATGGTCACCCGCATCCTGTTATTGTTTTCACTGACCTGGCTAACACGCTTGACAGCTCCACTTTTTGCGGTGTTCTCAACAGAGATCTCAGGCCGAGATTTGATCCTGATTGCAGGGGGTTTATTCCTGTTGGGTAAGAGCACTTTTGAAATCCATGAACGTCTTGAAGGTGAAGAAGGTCACGCATCCAAGAAAAGTCGCTGTATCGTTTACCGGTGTCATATTCCAGATCATGTTGCTGGACATCGTTTTTTCATTGGACTCGGTTATCACAGCCATCGGGATGGTCAATGAAATTGGCATTATGATCGCGGCTGTTGTCATCGCTGTAGGGATCATGCTCTTTGCTTCAGCACCAATCAGCAGCTTTGTTAATGATCGACCTACCCTCAAGATCCTGGCGTTGAGCTTCCTGCTTTTGATCGGATTCTCGCTGGTAGCAGACGGCATGGGCCTGCATATTCCCAAGGGCTATATCTACTTTTGCGATGGGCTTTTCTGTGTTTGTGGAAGTCATCAATCTCCAGGTTCGAGCTAAGACAAATCCAGTTCAGCTCCGGAAACCTTATTCTGTCGAGAAGTAAACAGCTAAGATGGCCGATCACCGCGAACATCCTGCACCTCGATCTGGATGCTTTCTTCTGTGCTGTGGAAGAAATCAAGGATCCCGAGTTGCGCGGGAAAGCATTTGCTGTCGGTGGGTCCCCCACTGGCAGAGGTGTCATAACATCCTGCTCCTATCCCGCCAGGAAGATGGGTGTCCGGTCGGCCATGCCAGCAGGAAAAGCCCTGACACTCTGCCCAAACCTGATCCTGGTCTCGAGAAACCACAGCGATTACGGGAGATATTCCAAAATGGTAATGGAATGTCTGGGGAGATACACAGATCAGGTCGAACAAATCTCGATCGATGAAGCTTTTTTAGATATTACTGATCTTGGTCCTGAACCCAGGCTAATTGGAATTGAAATTCAAGGGGTCATTTTCAGTGAGCTGGGTCTGCCCAATTCGATCGGAATCGCCAGCAATAAGCTAGTCGCAAAGATTGCCACAGACGTGGGAAAGATCGCTTCCAGCAGTGATAGTTATCCCAATGCGATCACGGTAGTTCCCCGGGGAGAAGAACGAAATTTCCTTGATCCACTGCCTGTGGAAATGCTTTCTGGTGTGGGTCCAAAAACCAGGGAACGGCTGGAAAGATTTAACATCCACACAATTGGAGACCTGGCTCGTTATTCTGAAATCGAACTGGCTCAGAATTTTGGTAAGCACGGATATGAACTCAGCCGGCGGGCAAAGGGAATCGATAAACGCGGCATTGTAACACAGAGAGGTGTTAAATCGGTCAGCAATGAACGAACTTTTCGGGAGGATTTAGGCCGGAAAACAGATCTGCAGAAATACATAAACAGGCTTGCCGAGAAAGTCGCTCAGCGTTTGCAGAAAAAAAATTTGCGCGGAAAAACTGTCCAGATCAAGGTCCGCTGGTCAGATTTTTCAACTATCACCCGCCAGATCACTTTAAACGAATCAACGAATGAGTACCAATTCATCCAGGCAGCAGCGGCCAAACTCCTGGACCAGGTCTGGCAGGAAGGACGATTAATCCGCCTGGTGGGCGTAGGTGTTCATAACCTCGACAGCAAAGCCCACCAACTCGGCTTATGGGATACCCGGGTCGTAAAAGACATCCAACTGGAGGAAGCCTTGAGTAAAATCAAGGAAAAATATGGGGAGAATGTCATATCCAAGGGGATAAATAAGTAATAGGGATAACATTCGCAACCTGGCATATAATCGATTATAATTGACCGTTGGGTTTAGCCAAATAAATCCGCAAAAAAATACGTATAGTATCCTAGAACTAGGAGTTTATTCTATGTCGAAAAATATTCAAATGATCGACGGCAATGAAGCTGTTGCTGCTGTTGCTCACAAGATCAATGAAGTGATCGCAATTTATCCGATCACTCCCTCCTCACCAATGGGTGAACATGCTGACGCCTGGTCAGCTAAGGGAAAAACCAATATCTGGGGCACTGTCCCGGATGTAATGGAAATGCAGGCGGAGGGCGGAGCTGCCGGGGCAGTGCATGGTGCACTGCAGGCAGGCGCGTTAACAACCACGTTCACAGCCTCGCAGGGTTTGCTGCTGATGCTGCCCAATATGTATAAAATTGCTGGTGAGTTGACCCCAACTGTGTTTCATATTGCAGCCCGATCACTGGCAGCCCAGGCCCTATCGATCTTCGGCGACCATTCCGACGTGATGGCTGCCCGGGCAACCGGTTTTGCAATGCTGGGTTCCGGCTCAGTTCAGGAGGCTCACGACTTTGCAGTCATCTCCCAGGCATCAAGCCTGGAATCACGCATACCTTTCCTGCATTTCTTTGAAGGATTCCGGGTATCGCATGAGATCAACAAAGTGGAAATGCTTTCTGATGAGATCCTGGCTGAAATGATCACCGAGGATTCGGTTATGGCTCATCGAAGCCGGGCATTGAATCCAGATCAACCAGTCATTCGCGGTACAGCTCAGAATCCTGATGTGTATTTCCAGGCCAGGGAAACAGTCAATCCCTATTATGATAAAGCTCCCGAGATCGTCCAGCAGGTAATGGACAGGTTCAAGAAGTTAACTGGCCGGGAATATAAACTCTTTGAGTATGAAGGGGCAGCAGATGCTGAGCGAGTGATCGTGATCATTGGATCCGGCGGTGTAGCTGCCGCGGAGACCGCAAAATTCCTCCAGAAACACGAAGACGAAAAAGTCGGTGTCCTGCGGATTCGACTCTATCGGCCTTTCTCAATCAAGCACTTCCTGAATGCTCTGCCTGCCACCACAAAGGTGATTGCAGCCCTGGACCGCACCAAAGAACCCGGCGCCGCTGGTGAACCTCTTTATCAAGATGTAGTTTCTGCAATCGCGGAAGGTGTCAATGAAGGCATTGGCCCTTTTAAGACAGCTCCGATGGTAATAGGCGGCCGTTATGGTCTATCTTCCAAGGAATTTACTCCCGGGATGGTTAAAGGCATCTTTGATGAAATGAAGAAAAAATTGCCGAAAAACCATTTCACAATCGGCATCTATGATGACGTCACACATTCCAGCCTGGAATATGACCCCTGCTACCTGATTGAAGGCGAGGATGTCATTCGCAGTGTGTTCTTCGGATTGGGTTCGGATGGCACAGTCGGCGGGAACAAAAACTCGATCAAGATCATCGGCGACCAAACGGAAAATTATGCCCAGGGCTATTTTGTTTACGACTCCAAAAAAGCCGGCGCAAAAACCATTTCCCACCTGCGCTTCGGACCCGAACCTATCAAAGCACCCTACATCATTGAGGTCAACCAGGCTGATTTTGTTGCCTGCCACCAGTTCAATTTTCTGGAGCAGTTTGACATGGTGAAATATGTCAAACCCGGCGGAACATTCCTGCTGAACAGTAAAATAGGTCCTGAGGAAGTCTGGCAGAACCTGCCCCTGGATGTCCAGGAAAGGCTGCTTGAAAAAGAAGCCGATTTTTATGTGATCGATGCTTACAAAGTAGCTGAAGATGCTGGACTTGGCACACGGATCAATACGGTCATGCAGACTTGTTTCTTCTGCGATCAGCGGGGTCCTTCCCAAGGATCGGGCCATAAAAGAGATCAAGGCTATGATCAAGAAAAGCTACGGGAAAAAGGGCGAAGATGTAGTCAAGATGAACTACGCGGCAGTAGATAAAGCCCTTGAAAATATGCACAAGGTTGAACTGCCAGCCAAGGCTGACGGCAGTTTAAAGATGAGGCCCCCGGTACCCGATGATTCGCCTGAATTCGTAAAGAACGTTCTGGGAAAGATCATTACCGGTGATGGTGATTATTTACCAGTGAGCGCATTCTCATCAGATGGCACCTTCCCCGTTGGAACGACCAAATATGAAAAACGCAATATCGCGCTTGAAATACCCCAGTGGAACCCGGATACTTGCATCCAATGCAATAAGTGCGCTTTTGTTTGTCCGCACGCAGTGATCCGCCCCAAGGTTTATGATGCTGGTCTGCTCGACAAAGCACCCGAAACCTTCAAATCTATTGATGCAACCGGTACGGGAATTCAAGGATATGAAATACACGATCCAGGTTGCTCCAGAAGACTGCACCGGCTGCTCATTGTGTGTCAGCGCCTGTCCTAAAACCGACATTGAAAACCCGGCTCTGAAAATGGTTGAACAGCCCCCCCTCAGGGAAACTGAGGCAGAGAACTGGGACTTCTTCCTGGCTCATCCCCAACCCGGACCGAACCACACTGAAACTGACCCGGCCCAAGGATTCCCAATTCCTGGAGCCCCTGTTTGAATTCTCAGGTGCTTGTGCTGGCTGTGGAGAAACTCCATATGTGAAATTACTGAGCCAGCTCTATGGAGATCGGAGCTTGATTGCCAACGCAACCGGCTGCTCCTCGATCTACGGCGGCAATCTGCCTACCACACCCTGGACAACAAATGCAGAGGGACGAGGTCCTACATGGTGCAACTCACTCTTCGAGGACAATGCAGAATTTGGTTTGGGCATGCGCCTGACCGTGGACAAGCAGCGAGAATACGCTCTCGAGCTTCTGCCCCAATTCTCGGATGTCCTCGGGCAGGATCTAATTGACGAAATCGTTAACGCAGATCAGACTGACGAAGCCGGTCTGAACGAACAGCGAAGCACGAATTGATACTCCTGCGCCAGAAGACTGCCAAGGAAGAAAGGCCGGAAAGCCAAAGACCTGCTCAGCCTGGCTGACAAACTGGTCCGCAAGGATGTCTGGATCGTCGGTGGTGACGGCTGGGCCTATGATATCGGCTTCGGCGGCCTGGACCATGTGCTGGCCTCTGGCCGAAACGTCAATGTGCTCGTGCTGGACACCCAGGTTTATTCCAACACCGGCGGACAATCCTCCAAAGCCACACCCCTGGGCGCGGTCGCCCGTTTCTCGGAAAGCGGGAAAGGGATACCCCGCAAGGACCTGGGCATGATGGCGATGAACTACGGCTATGTGTATGTCGCCCAGGTAGCGATGGGTTCGAGCGATACCCAGACCCTGAAAGCCTTCCGCGAGGCTGAAGCTTTCGATGGTCCTTCCTTGATCCTGGCATACAGTCCCTGCATCGAACACGGGATTGATATGGCCAAAGGTTTGGATCAGCAGGATCTGGCAGTGAAATCGGGCATGTGGCCGCTTTACCGCTTCAATCCTGACCGGGCAGATGAGGGCAAGAATCCGCTTCAGCTGGATTCCAAAGCGCCCTCGATTCCGCTGACTGAGTTTGCCTACAACGAGCTGCGGTATCGTTCCTTGCTGAAGAGCAATGAGGAACGAGCTGAAAAACTCATGAAAGAGGCCCAGAAGGAAGTTGAAAAGCGCTGGTCTTCTACGAGCAGATGGCCGAGATGGATTACAGTTTGGAAGAGGAAGCTGCATAGGTCAAGTTACAAACTCCTTTAACCTGAAAGCTCCTGGTGGAAAACTCCACCGGGAGCTTTTTTTATGTTATTTGATCTGATCTTTCCTGCTAACTCACGGGTGGTGATGTCTTTTTCAAATCTTTTCTTGAGTTGGAAACTCAAAGCCATGATACGATATTATAAAGCAAATAAGCTCACTTGCCACGTTTCATGTTGCTAATCAAATAAAAACCATCACCCTAATTCGCCAGTCAACCTGAACCAGGTCGCCAATAATGTCTGGTCTGCCTCCAATTTGGATCAGAAAGGAAAAGTCATCATGTTTAAACAAATTCTTGTACCTTTAGATGGATCAGATAATGCAAAGAAAGTCCTGCCAATCGCTATTACAGAAGCCAAGTGTCATGATGCTGTTGTCGTTTTACTGCATGTTATGGTACCGCTGCGGCAATCATTCATGGCCAGTCCGAATTTGCTCGGACAAGTCCTTGATGAATTAGAGCTGCTCACGAAGGAAAGTATTGAGCAGGTTGCCGAGCAGATCAGGGCTGAGGGAATAGAGGTTGAAACTATCGTCGACCGGGGTCAGCCTGCCGAGAAAATATATGATATAGCTCAATCTGAAAAGTGCGATCTGATCATCATCGGATCCCATGGTGAAACCGGGAATCCCCGCTGGCGGACTGGGAATGTCGCAAATAAGATCCTGAGGACCCAATCGCCGATCCCCAATTTACTGGTCACAACCCAATTTCCAACCTAGATTGGCCGGTGATGGTTTTGCCATCATAAATGTTAACAAAAAGGACCGCATACCTGATAGGTATCCGGTCCTTTTTAATTTAAAAGAAAATGTTCTTGGCAATGACCAACTCTCCCAGAGGGCCTCCCCTCAAGTACCATCGGCGCTGGCAAGCTTAACTGCTGGGTTCGGGATGAGACCAGGTGTACCCTTGCCGCTACAATCACCAAGAACATATATTCACATGTTAAAGTTGTACCTAAATTGAATAGAAATTGGAATAAATAACGAGTTCTCCGCATCACTGTATAAGCCCTCGACCATTAGTACGGCTAAGCTGAACACATTGCTGTGCTTACACACGCCGCCTATCAAGCAAGTAGTCTTCTTGCGGTCTTACTCCCTTAACGGGATGAGGAATCTAATCTTGAGGCAAGTTTCCCGCTTAGATGCTTTCAGCGGTTATCTTTGCCAGACGTAGCTACCCAGCTATGCTCCTGGCGGAACAACTGGCACACTAGAGGTCTGTCCACTCCGGTCCTCTCGTACTAGGAGCAGCTCCTCTCAAATTCCTTACGCCCACAGCGGATAGAGACCGACCTGTCTCACGACGGTCTGAACCCAGCTCGCGTACCGCTTTAATGGGCGAACAGCCCAACCCTTGGGACCTTATCCAGCCCCAGGATGCGATGAGCCGACATCGAGGTGCCGAGCCTGGTCGTCGATGTGAACTCTTGGACCAGACTAGCCTGTTATCCCCGGGGTAGCTTTTATCCGGTAAGCCATGACCCTTCCACACGGTATCATGGGATCACTAAACCCGACTTTCGTCCCTGCTCGACGCGTATGTCTTGCAGTCAAGCTCCCTTATGCTTTTACACTCTATGGTTGGTTTCCATTCAACCTGAGGGAACCTTTGGGCGCCTCCGTTACTCTTTCGGAGGCGACCGCCCCAGTCAAACTGCCCGGCTGACACTGTCCTCGATCCGGATAACGGATCAGAGTTAGGGCCTAAACATGATAAGGGTGGTATTCCAGTGGCGGCTCCACCGAAGCTAGCGCTCCGGCTTCAAAGCCTCCCACCTATCCTGCACAAACCATGTCCAAACACAATGGCAGCTTACAGTAAAGCTCCACGGGGTCTTTTTGTCCTGCTGCGGGTAACGCGCATCTTTACGCGTACTTCAATTTCACCGAGTCTTTCGTTGAGACAGTGCTCCGATTGTTACGCCATTCGTGCGGGTCGGAACTTACCCGACAAGGAATTTCGCTACCTTAGGACCGTTATAGTTACGGCCGCCGTTCACCGGGGCTTGAGTTCTAAGCTTCGCTGATCCGAAGACCAGCTAACTCTTCCCTTTAACCTTCCGGCACTGGGCAGGCGTCAGCCCCTATACATCGTCTTACGACTTAGCAGAGACCTGTGGTTTTGGTAACCAGTCACCAGAGCCTGTTCACTGCGGCCCTCATATGCTCCAGATGTAAATCTTTCACAATAGAGGGCACCCCTTCTCCCGAAGTTACGGGGTTAATTTGCCGAGTTCCTTAACGAAAGTTCTCTCGCTCGTCTTGGTATGCTCTACCTATCTACCAGTGTCGGTTTGCGGTACGGGTACTTAGATATTCAACACTTAGAGGTTTTTCTTGGCAGCATGGATCAACCACTTCTGTCTCATGGACTCGTACTCATGCCTCGGCTCAGTCCGCGGATTTTCCTACGGACGTCATACGCCTACACATTTCCACCTACATCCAATTGTAGGCTGGTCTACCACCCTGCGTTGCCCCATCGCTCCTTCTAAATAGTTCCGGAATGTTGACCGGATATCCATCGCCTACGCCTTCCGGCCTCGACTAAGGACCGACTAACCCGATGCGGATTGACCTGGCATCGGAAACCTTAGATATTCGACGAACATGCTTCTCACATGTTTTACGCTACTCATGCCTGCATTCTCACTTCTGCCCGCTCCAGCCGTCCTCACGGTCGACCTTCACTGCTGACAGAACGCTCTCCTACCGCTCCAGCCGAAGACTGAAACCCATAGCTTCGGTGATAAACTTAGCCCCGGTAAATTTTCCGCGCAAGACCACTTGACCAGTGAGCTGTTACGCACTCTTTCAAGGAATGGCTGCTTCTAAGCCAACCTCCTGGTTGTCTCGGTAGTCCTACTTCGTTTTCCACTTAGTTTATACTTAGGGACCTTAGCTGATGGTCTGGGCTCTTTCCCTCTTGACTATGAAACTCATCTCCCACAGTCTAACTGCCATGCTTAAAGTATTGGCATTCGGAGTTTGGTTAGGTTCGGTAGGCGACAAGCCCCCTAGCCCGTCCAGTGGCTCTACCTCCAATACTCAACACATGACGCTAACCCTAAAGCTATTTCGGAGAGAACAAGCTATCTCCAAGTTCGTTTGGCATATCACCTCTACCCACAGTTCATCCTGCAACTTTGCAACGTTGAAAGGTTCGGGCCTCCACGAGCGTTTAAACCCGCTTCACCCTGACCATGGGTAGCTCACTTGGTTTCGTGTCTAATCCCAGCCACTCGCGCCCTATTAAGACGACTCGCTTTCGCTCCGGCTCCGGGTGTTACTCCCTTAACCTAGCCACTGAGATTAACTCGCAGGCTCATTCTCCAAAAGGCACGCCGTCAGACGTTATGGCGGCTATTGATTCTCATCAACGCCTTTCCACCATAGTCCTCCGACAGATTGTATGCTCACGGTTTCAGGTTCTATTTCACTCCCCTTATCGGGGTACTTTTCACCTTTCCCTCACGGTACTATTTCGCTATCGGTCGTCAAGTGTATTTAGCCTTGGAAAGTGGTCTTCCCGGATTCCAACCAAATTAGCGTGTCTGGCTGTACTCAGGGTACCTGAAAGAAGTTGGTATGTTTTCGCTTACGGGACTGTAACCCTCTATGGTAGGCTGTCTCACACCTTTCTGCTAACAAACCAATTTGTAACTTCTATATATCAGGCCCTACAACCCCGGTCACGTAAACGCAACCGGTTTGGGCTCCTCCCCTTTCGCTCGCCACTACTCAGGGAATAATCTCTTTTCCTCTGGGTACTAAGATGTTTCAGTTCCCCAGGTTCCCATCCTAAGACCTATGTATTCAGTCAAAGGATGCTGCGGGTTTACCGCAGCGGGTTTCCCCATTCGGAAATCCTCGGATCGGCGCCTGTTCACGGCTCCTCGAGGCTTATCGCAGTGTCCCACGTCCTTCATCGGCACTTGAACGCCAAGGCATCCACCGTAAGCACTTAGTAGCTTAACTTGTGATGCGGAGAAATCGATATTTATTCGCAGTTTCTATTCAATTGTTAAGGTACGATCCCGACTGACTTTTGTCTGTCGGTGTGTATTCCTCATTTAACAATCAGGAACACGCACTGCCAGGCAATTTATTTGATTTGGCTTCTTTAGACAAAACAGCCCGGCATTTCGCCGGGCCGCAGAGATCCCATTAGAAATGCACTACAATCTTAGGTTTTGTCATTCAGAATGTCAGCCAAATTTTTGTCCTTTCTTCTCTTGCTCGACCACTCTCTCAGTGGAGATGAGGGGACTCGAACCCCTGACCCCCGCCTTGCAAAGGCGGTGCTCTCCCAGCTGAGCTACATCCCCATATTTGGGGGGAGTGGGCCTGACTGGATTCGAACCAGTGACCCCTGCGTTATCAGCACAGTGCTCTAACCAACTGAGCTACAGGCCCATCACTTTTCCTTAACATCTGAAGAGTGATAGAAAACCGATTGAGATAACCTTGACACCGTCAAGGATTTTTTTGGTTCTTTAGTACATATTTAGTACATCTAGAGTGGAGCGCCAGTCCATAGACTTTTGCTCAGATTTCTCCTAGAAAGGAGGTGATCCAGGCGCACCTTCCGGTACACCTACCTTGTTACGACTTCGTCCCAGTTACCGGTCCTACCCTCGCCAGCTCCTTCCCGTTAGGGTTAGGATACCGGCTTCAAGTATTACCAGCTTCCATGACGTGACGGGCGGTGTGTACAAGACCCGGGAACGTATTCAACGCACTATTGCTGACGCGCGTTTACTAGCAACTCCGGCTTCATGCAGTCGAGTTGCAGACTGCAATCCGAACTGAGATCGGTTTTGAGGATTGGCTTCGCCTCGCGACTTTGCTACCCATTGTACCGACCATTGTAGCGTGTGTGTAGCCCTGGACATAAAGGCCATGCTGACTTGACGTCGTCCCCACCTTCCTCCGGTTTTGTACCGGCAGTCCCGCATGACACATGTAACATACGGCAAGGGTTGCGCTCGTTACCGGACTTAACCGGACACCTCACGGCACGAGCTGACGACAGCCATGCAGCACCTGTATAAGCTCCCCGAGGGGTCGGTCACCTTTCGGATCCCTACCACCTATATGTCAAGCCCAGGTAAGGTTCTTCGTGTAGCATCGAATTAAACCACACGCTCCGCTGCTTGTGCGGGTCCCCGTCAATTCCTTTGAGTTTTAACCTTGCGATCGTACTCCCCAGGCGGTGAACTTATCGCGTTAGCTTCGACACCGATGACTATTACGCCACCGACATCAAGTTCACATCGTTTACGGCATGGACTACCGGGGTTTCTAATCCCGTTTGCTACCCATGCTTTCGCGTCTTAGTGTCAGGAACGACCCAGAAGGCCGCCTTCGCCACTGGTGTTCCTCCCGATATCTACGCATTTCACTACTACACCGGGAATTCCACCTTCCTCTATCGTCCTCTAGTCTGGTAGTTTTGAGCAACCTCTCCTAGTTAAGCCAGAAGATTTCATACCCAACTTTCCAAACCACCTGCACGCGCTTTACGCCCAATAAATCCGGATAACGCTCGCCTCCTACGTATTACCGCGGCTGCTGGCACGTAGTTAGCCGAGACTTATTCCTGAGGTACCGTCCTTTCTCTTCCCTCAGAAAAGTGCTTTACAACCCGAAGGCCTTCATCGCACACGCGGCGTTGCTGCATCAGACTTTCGTCGATTGTGCAATATTCCCTACTGCTGCCACCCGTAGGTGTCTAGCCCGTGTTTCAGTGCTAGTGTGGGGGGTCACCCTCTCAGGTCCCCTACCCGTCATCGCCTTGGTAGGCCATTACCCTACCAACTAGCTGATGGGACGCAGGCCCCTCCTAAAGCGGCACTGTAGCCTTTCGTCCACAGAACCTTTACTTCAAAAGCATCTAATCTTTAGAAGCATATAGGGTATTAGCCTCAGTTTCCCGAGGTTGTTCCCTTCTTTAGGGCAGGTCACCAACGCGTTACTCACCCGTCCGCCACTAAGAGCTCTCGTGCGAACACAAGAACATCTTCGTTCGACTTGCATGTATTAGGCACGCCGCCAGCGTTCATCCTGAGCCAGGATCAAACTCTCCGCAAAAATTATCCCACTTAGGAGTGGGATTCGATTACGAAGTTCTATCTCAAAGATTTGTTTTGCTGTTTTGGCTTTCTATCACTATTCAGTTGTTAAGGTTCAAGGCCCTTTTTTAAGAGCGGGTTCTATTTTACCACCCCCGCTTTTAAGCGTCAAGGGCAGTACCCAAAGAGAACAAAAGACCCCGCCGATTTTCACTGCTTGTGAAATCGGTCTTGCGGCGGCGCAACTACTGCGCTTCCGCACAGGGTCTGCATTCTTTCAATTGTATGGATTTGCCGTTTTTGCGGCGAAATCTCTTGGGTCAAACCTACGTAATTATAGTGTTTATCTTTGATATGTCAAGGTGAATCAAGAGCAATTTTAAAATTTATTATTTACAGGTGGATCAATCCATCTCCTGACGTCCCATCAAGGCTCTCAACAGGGTGTTTTGATCTGCATATTCCAGGTCACCACCGGTCGGCAATCCCCTTGCCAGCCGGGTGATTTTTAAGTCATAGGCGCTGAGCTGCTGCTGCAGATACATACCTGTAGCATCCCCTTCCAGACTGGGATTGGTGGCAATGATGATTTCCCTGACATCTCCATTCTTGACCCGGGCGATCAGTTCTTTGATCTTCAGATCATCCGGCGTAATACCCTCAACTGGCGACAGCGCGCCATGTCAGGACATGGTATACACCAGGGTACCCCGATGTGCGCTCCAGGGCTGCCAGATCCAACGGTTCTTCTACCACACAGATGATCTCCTGATCGCGTTCCCGGTTTTCACAGATTGTGCATTTTTCCCGGTTCGAGCTCATCATATTAAAACAAACCGGACAGGTGTCAGTCCCGTTCAGCAGTTCAACCAATGCTCCGGCTAATTTCTGGACCAGATCGCTTTCTCTGTCGCGCAATAAATAAAAAGTCAACCGGGCAGCTGTTTTTGGGCCCACTCCCGGCAGTCGGGCAAAAGCATTGATGCATTCCTGAATAGGTTCTGGCAGCATGTTATCTCTCCTGCACTAAAAAGGTAATCCCTGTCCAGCTAAAGGACCCAGCTTCTGTTCTGCCAATTTTCTGGATTCATCCAGAGCCTGATTGGCAGCTGTCAAGAACAGATCTTCGATCAATTCCCGATCCCCTTCTGAGATCAGATCCGGATCAACGCTGACAGATACCAACCTTTGATCACCGGTGGCAATTACCTTAATAGCACCCCCACCTGCAGAACCGGTCACTTGTTCATCTGCCAATGCTTCCTGAGCTTTTAACATTTGCTCCTGGAGCTGCTGGATCTGCTGCATTACACCCCGTCCGCCCAGTTCGCTGCCGCCAGATTTTGCTCTTTTTGCCATCAACCTCTCCCTCTCTGCAATCAATTTCCTTTATAAAAAATTATCGACGATTTCTTTTTAATCCTGATCCGAGACGTAGCTTCCCCCCAGATCTCGAACTACGGCTGCTACCAATCCATCGGGGTCTACACCATCAGGAAGGTCAGATTGATCTTTGCTGCCCACGATACATACCAGGGGAAGTTTAACACCAATCACTTTTTCGATCACACCCTCAGTGATCTTGATGTGATCATTGCCTTCCATCTTATCCCTAATGGCAGTACTGCGAAAACTCAGCACAAGTTTATTATCCTTAATGCCCAATGGTTTGCAGGAATTGAGGATTCCCTGCGTGGCCGGGTTTGTTTCCCGGACCCGTTCGACAACATCTTTCCAGCTTTGCAGTACCGTGAGAGGCTGCTGACCGGATTCAGGTTCAACTCGTGATTTTTCTTCAACCGACTGGTCCAGCTCTTGTTTGGTGGCTGGTGTCTTTTCAGCTGGCGCCTTTTCAGCTGGCGTCTTTTTTGCCGGCTCTTTTTTAGCGGGAGCCTGAGGTGCCGGCGCATTTTTTGCGGGAGCCTGAGGTGCTGGTTTGGTTTTTTTTGCTGCCAGCGGTCCCGGAGCTGGTATATCTGATGAACTGATTTCCAGGGCTTCCAGGAAAGCCATTTCCAAAGGCAATGTAGGCTGCCAGGATGAACCCCTGTCGTTTACGGCCGCATTAAAAATCCGGATGAAATCCAGCAGCTGCCTGGTATTGATATCAGTGCTGTGGCGGGTAATCACATCAAGGATTTCAGCTGGAACATCAATTTGATCAGCATTATCCATTTGCATTAATAGCACATTCCGGAAATAAGCCACCACCTGGCGGGAGAATTGTCCCGGATCATTTCCTCTCTCAGATGATTCGTGCAGCACGTTTAATCCTCTCGCCGGATCACCCGACAAGATCGCATCAACAAAATTCAATACTGCCTGGTCGGGGGATGTCCCCAGGATCTGATGAGCCAGTTCAGCCGTTACCTCATCGTTGGTGCTTGCAAGTTGATCGATTATAGAGATTGCATCCCGCATACTTCCGGTAGCTTGCCGGGCAATCAATCCCAGCACGTCTTGATCGACTTTGATATTTTCTGCTTCAGCCAGATCCGCTAACTGCTTAATGATCTCCTCCACTGAAATCCTCCTGAAATCATGCCTCTGGCACCTGGAGATCACAGTGATGGGAATCTTGTGAGGTTCTGTCGTAGCCAGGATGAAAATGGCATGGGGAGGAGGTTCCTCGAGTGTTTTCAACAGGGCATTAAATGCTGATGTTGAAAGCATGTGGACTTCATCGATCACATATACCTTGAATTTTCCGATATTTGGCGCAAAATTGATCTTCTCCCTCAGTTCGCGAACATCATCTACACTGGTATTTGAGGCAGCGTCAATTTCAATCAGGTCTAAAAACTCAGCTTTATTGACTGATAGGCAATTGGCACATTCGTTGCAGGGCCGGGTCGATCGATCTTCTGCCAGGCAATTGACTGCTTTGGCAAGCACTCTCGCTGTGCTTGTTTTCCCGGTTCCCCTCGGTCCCGAGAATAGTTGAGCATGAGAGACTCTGTCCTGGCGCACAGCATTTTTGAGGGTTGTGATGATATGATCCTGGCCAATTACCTCATCCCAATTTCCGGGACGCCATTTCAAATAAAGTACTTTTGTCATAGAGTTTGTTCCTGCTGGATGTTTGCACTGACAAGATTGCTTTCACGTAATTATTAGTTTATCAGAAGGGGCGGGGAGGGTCAATCAAACGATCTCGTTATGATCAAAATCTTCTGATCAAGAAATAAATAATTGGCATTAAACTTGCACATTGTAGGGTAGCGTATCAGGAGGTTTTATTCTTTCTTGACGCTAATTACCTATTATGCTAGTATCAAATCAACCCTGATTGATTTGAAAATTCGTAAAGATGATCAAACAAAGAGGGGTTCGGACCCCCACAAGGAGAAACTGTTAGATGAAAAAAAACCGCATGCTAATCTTTGTTATTATTATCTCATCGCTCATGTTCTCAGCATGTACTATGTCAGCGTCCACGCCGCCACCTGTAACACCGACAACGAACTTGAGTGAGATCGCCCGCCAAGCTACAGAAACTGCTATTGCCAAAACTCCCAAAGCAGGCGACACCCAGGTACCTGAAACAACCTCCGAGACAGGAACAGAGATCACTGCGACGGTAGCCAATGCTGCCGCGCCTACCAGCACATCGGTTCCTGCTGAAACCGAGGAAACAACAGTCGTCACCGAGTATGCTGTTCCAGATTCGTATACCCTGCACGAGGGAGAATTTGTGTTCTGTTTAGCCCGTAGATTTAACATCCTGCCGGAAGATATCATGACCTATAACGGGATCGCCGACGGCACGATCTTTTACCCCGGAGAGACCATCTCAATTCCAGCCTCTGCCCGGGCCTTTGTTGGTAACAGGGCACTGCAATATCACCCATCCACCTATTCTGTTATTTATGGTGATACGCTTTATTCAATTGCCTGCCTTTACGGAGATGTTGATCCACGGGCAATTGCATCCGCAAATGACCTCGACATCAACCAGGTTTTGACTCCAGGAACGGTCCTGCAAATTCCCTGACAAACAGACGAATCCAAAACATTTGACAAGCAGCCTGATACCAGGCTGCTTGTTCGTTTTCAGGAATAAATCCCGACTTTTATCATCCCCATCAGAAACAAAGTTGCTTTACAATAGGAACATATCAAATCTATCCCTGGGGCATACAATGAAAAGAGCTGTGAGTATCAGTCTGGGATCACCCTCCCGCGATAAAACTGTTGTTACCAAGTTGCTTGGCGAAGAAGTTCAGATCGAACGGATCGGGACAGATGGTGACGAGAAGAAAGCCTACCAATTATTCTGTGACCTTGATGGCAAAGTAGATGCCTTCGGAGTGGGAGGTATCGATCTCTACGTCCATGCGTTAAAACGGGACTATCCTCTGTATGCTGGTCTGAAACTGGTCCGGGATGTCAAGCAGACTCCCGTTGTTGATGGCGGTGGTTTGAAAGCTACCCTGGAATCCAGGGTGATGCAGGATGTAGAAAAACAGCTTGGAGATATTATTCAGCCCCGATCTGCTTTCCTGGTTGCCGGCATGACCCGCTCTGGCATGACCGAATCTTTTCTCGCAGCTAACTACAAATGTACCTTTGGTGATTTGATGTTCGGTCTGGGAATCCCCTTAGCCATGTACTCTGTTCCGGTAGTGAATTTTGTAGCCGCTATCCTGCTGCCGATCGTGGGCCGGATGCCTATTTCAATGCTTTATCCAACCGGCGAAAAACAGCTTGAGGTCGTGCCCAAATACGTGAACCATTATTTGGATAACACAGTTATTGCCGGAGATTGGATTTATATCAAACAACATTGTCCTGAAGATATTTCTGGAAAGATGATCGTGACCAACACTACCACCGAGGATGATGTTGCTTTCCTGAAAGAGCGGAGGGCTAGGTATCTGGTTACCACCACCCCGGTTTTAGATGGAAGGTCTTTTGGAACGAATATGTTTGAGGCAGCCCTGGTTGCGGCAGCTGGTAAAAAACGGGTCCTCAGTAATCAAGAACTGAATCAGATCATCGATCAGTTGGGATTGAAAGCTCAGATCCAGGATCTAGTATGATCGATGCGATCGTTCTTGCAGGAGGCATGGATGCCCCTGACTCACCACTCTATCCATATACAAAAGGTAAATCCAAAGCCACAATTGAGATCGGCGGCAAACCTATGCTCCAATGGGTGCTTGACGCCCTGGAAGATGCAGAAAAGATAAACAGGATCGTGGTAGTTGGCAGTCCAGAACTTCAGCCCGACCTGCGGTCAACGAAAGTTGCCAGCTTTCTGCCAGATACTGGTGATCTAGTGATCAACTTCAAAACCGGGGCTGATGCCATCCTGGAAATCAATCCCTCTGCAGAACGCGTCGTGATAGTTACCGCCGATATTCCCTTTGTTACACCTGAAAGCGTCAATTGGGTGATAGATACTTCTCTGAAAAGTAACGAGGATCTATTCTATTTTGTGATCGACCAACCTGCGATGGAAAACAAATATCCAGGGTCAGCCAGATCATACACCAGGTTGAAGGATTTGAGCGTTTGTGGAGGAGATGTAACTGTTATCAGGCTTGACCTCTATACAAAGAAAAAAGAGTTCTGGAAAAAAATAGCCCGGGCCCGGAAAAGTTCGCTCAGATTGGCAGCCCTGATAGGAATCGACATTCTGTTCTTATTGATGCTGCGCAGGCTAACCCTGGATGATGCCGTCAGGCGGGTCACTCAACGCCTGGAAATCACTGGCAGGGGATTAATTTGTCCCTTTCCGGAAATCGGAATGGATATAGACAAACCCTACCAGCTTGAGCTGGCCCGGGAAATGCTGAGCTCTGGAACTAACCATGTCAATTAACGCTCTTCTGGAAAAGGATCAACAATTATCTCAGAAATTCAGGATACCTGAGGATAAACCAGGGATTAAAAGCGTCGCTGCTTTCCTGGCTCATTCAGGCGATTCCTGGTTTTGGGGAGCAGCCCTGGCGCTGCTCTGGTTCGTAGGACCAACCGGCTGGAGAACCCAGATCATTCTGCTGATCACAGGAATTTTGTTCACGGCTGTGAGCGTTCTGGCATTGAAATTTCTCATTAAACGTCCCCGGCCGGAAGGTGAGTGGGGGCAAGTCTACCGTCGTTCTGATCCCCATTCATTTCCATCAGGACACGCCGCCCGGGCGATCATGTTAACCATAATCATGCTGCTCTCTGGATTTTTCTGGATAGGCGGGGCCATGTTGATCTGGGCGATTCTGGTGGATATTTCCAGGATCGGACTTGGAGTTCACTACATTTCAGATATCGTGGTAGGCACAGGCATCGGGATCATGATGGGTGTCCTGGTGTATTTGATATTCTAAGATAGATATTAGATGACACGGTTTCCTCCAAGGAAACCGTGTCCTTCTGATTTACCCTCAATATGCGGCCAGTTCGATCTCTCGACCCTGATCCTCATACAGATAATACGGATACCAGGCAACTCCAAAGATTTCCATCAGGATATCTTTTTTGTAGGGCGTTACAGGTATTTCGGTATTTCCCTCCAGGATCTCCTGCCACTTCTCTTCGATCTCTTTCAGGGCGTCCTGTCTTTCCCTCTCCAGGTCTTCGATTTCCTTCTGATACTGTTCAATCGAATCCAGGGATTCTTTCACATCTGCTTTGGCCTGGCTGGTCATTCTGCGTTTGGTTAGAGATGTGGTCATTCTTCGCTGCCTTCCTGCCAGCAGGCTGATCAAGTTTTCCGCGTGAGTGCCAACTTCTTCGATCTTGCGTTGGGAGAGTTCTGCCTGATCCTCATCCAATTCGCGCTCTTCCCGCATTAAACGGTCCTTGATGGTGTCCAGCTTCTTGTCAAAACTGCTGTTCACTTTTTCTTTTTCTTCCTCAAGGGCTTTTTCAGCAGCCGCGGCACACAAGCGGCGGAACTCACCCTGGGAGACCTCAGGACCAGCAAATACTTCCAGGGCTTCATTGGCCCTGACTGGAACTGTTACAGAATGATAGATCCAATCCTTAAAGTCTGTCTCCATCTCCTTTAATCTGGAACCGTCACTTAATGGCGCAATCAGTTCCTGGAAGCGCGCTTCTGTTCTCGCTCCCGGTTCCAGGCTGTTCAGATCAATGGGATCTGCGACCCAATCATCCCAGCGGACCCGGCCCTGTGGATCAGCTTCCTTGACCAGGGCGGTTGTTACCAGGTCATAGTCAAGATTGTAGTTTCTCTTCAGAAACCGGATTGTTGCCTGGGCCACCAATGCTGGTTTATATAACACCGTATACTTATCATCCTGAGGTGGGGCCAGGCCGGCGGCATCGACTGCTTTCAGAAAACTCAACGAGTTTGGCAGGTAATATTCATCTATACCAGACGGAACGTTTGGACGTGTGCTGGTCGCTGATCGCTGACTGGTCTTGCTCGAGCTTGATGTGCCAGAGACCGGTTGTGAAGAAGGTGGCATTGAAACAGGTTTGGCTGGTTCCGCTCCCGCAAGCTTATTCAGCGCAGGTAGCTGGACCCGGGTAAGTGGTCCAGTCAGGTAATTCATCACCCAGCGGGTATGGAATAGGACCGGTTGGTCTTCATGGACATTGTGAAGCAGAAAAACCCGTTTATCCAGTGCAGAGATCATTTTGTCATATGCCTTGCGGTCCAATCCTGGTGCTGCTCCTTCCAATCCATCCAAGAGTCGGTTTTTATCCTGCTCCGTTTGCAGCTTACCGATAAACCAGGTACCGGCATTCGAAAGAGCCTTGTAGTCGACGTCGACCGGATTCTGGGTCACCAGAACCTGCCCCACTCCAAATGCCCTGGCCTGCTTTAACATCCGCAGCATGGGTGTTTTGGAGGGTGGGTTTTTAACCGGGGGAAGATAGCCGAAGATCTCATCAAAATATACCAGCGCTCTTAATGACGTGGAACCTTTTTGGGTCCGCATCCAGGTTTCAACAGCAGAGTACAGCAGGGTTACAAAAAACATTCGTTCAGCATCCGAGAGATGGGCGATGTAAAACACACTGTGGCGCGGTTTACCATCGCTGCTGTAGAGCAGTGAATTGATATCCAGGGGTTCGCCTTCAATCCAGCTTTGGAACGTCGGGGCAGCCATGATGTTGTTGAGCAAGATTGACAATTCCTGTCTTTCCTTGTCTGGGAAGAAGCTGTCCAGCTCCAGGACACCAAGTTTATCAAAGGGAGGGTTTTGGATTTGCAGGATCAATTCAGTCAGGTTGAGATCCCGGCCCTTGCTCCAGGAACTTTCAAATATATTGCTGAGCAAGATATGTTCTTTAGATCGGACCGGATCAAGATCATCCATCCCGACCAGGCCCAGCAGCCCCATCACAATCCCAGAAATCTTTTCCACCAGCATTTCCCGGTTTTCATCCCAGGGAAGCTCAGGCGCTTTCAATGAGGCCAGGATATTTACCGGAATACCAGCTTCCGATCCAGGTGTATAAACTGCAAAATGAGCTGATTCCTTCAGGGCCTTGATGTTCTCAGGTCCAAGTCCCCATTTTTCCAATCCATTCCTCCACAGCGAAGCAGTGTCTGCGGCAGATTCTTCGATCGTTTTATCATCCCCGCGAGCCTGATCGGGGTTGATCCAGGGTAGAAAATCCTCAGGGCGCAGTTCTGGAAAGTGCAGCAGGGCATTCGTAATATCTCCCTTGGGATCGATCATGATTGCTGGTATTCCCTGCAAAGCCGCTTCTTCCAGCAGGCCGATACACAATCCTGTTTTTCCCGATCCTGTCATACCCACTGCAACCGCATGAGTGGTTAGATCGTCAGGGTCATAAATTAGCGGGTCCGGGGTGACTTCACCTTTTTGGATATCAAATATACGGCCCAGATAAAAACGATCGTTTGATTTTGCCATCATAACCTCACTGAGAAAATCTACCTAATAATTTATACCCCTGGATTTCCAAGGCTTTTATTCCATAACCGATTTTACCTTAACAAGCCGCTGTTTTTGACATTACACCCACCAGGAAACCTAAAGCTGGCATATAATAAAGCCTGAAATTCCACAGGGGGTTATAAAAAATACGACTGGAGGAATAATGAGTTATATTCTCACCTTTTATGGTCATGGAACATTCGGTTTAGCCCTGGATGATTACCAGATCCTGATTGATCCGTTCTTCACTGATAATCCCGCTACCAAAACCAGGGCAGATGACCTCAGCCCGGATTACATACTGATCACGCATGGTCATGGTGACCACGTGGGTGATGCGGTAGAACTAGCAACCCGGACTGGGGCAAAAGTGATTGCTAATGCAGAGATCGCCAGATGGCTGGGTGCCAAAGGAGTAGAAGTATTCCCCCAGCATATTGGTGGTGGACATAATTATCCCTTTGGCTACGTCAAGCTGACCCAGGCCGTCCATGGATCATCCCTGCCGGATGGATCTTACGGCGGGATGCCAGGCGGATTTCTGATCACCACGCTTGCAGGAAACAAGATCTACTTCGCGGGTGACACCGGGCTATTTTCTGGCATGTCACTGATCGGTGAAGAAGGAGTTCACCTGGCCTTGCTGCCAATCGGTGATAATTACACAATGGGACCGGATGACGCCCTCAGAGCTGTGAAAATGATCCAGCCCCAACATGTCATCCCGGCGCATTACAATACCTGGCCATTAATTGCCCAGGACCCAAAAGCCTGGAAGAAAAGAGTTGAATCTGAAACCACCTCTGTGGTTCATTTGCTTGAGCCTGACAGCAAGATGGAATTTTAGTCAAAGGTTTACCTATGCCTCAATTCACAAACAGACAAGATCTGGAAAAAAAGATGGAGGAACAAGGGCGTCTGCCCCCAGGCCAGAGTTTAACACAGAAATTTCCTGTGCTGCACTATGGCAGTGTTCCGGAGTTTGACCCTGCAACCTGGGAGTTCAAAATATGGGGAGAAGTTGTAGAAGAGCGCACCTGGAGCTGGGAGCATTTCCAATCATTGCCCCAATCAGAGATCCTGATGGATATTCACTGTGTGACCAAATGGAGCAAATTCAATACGGCATGGAAAGGCGTTTCTATCAATGACCTCCTCAAAGGGGGAATACTAAAGTTAAAACCTGGAGCGGCATATGTCCTCCAGCATGCAGCAGGGGGATATACAACCAATCTGCCCCTGGATTTGGTTCTTCAGGAAAATTTCCTCCTGGCCACCCACTTCGACGGCCTGCCTCTCACCCCGGACCACGGTTATCCACTCAGGGGAATTGTTGGTCATATTCCTGAAAAATCCGGGTTGAAATCTGCCTATTTTTGGAAAGGGGCCAAGTGGCTGACCGGGTTGGAATTTCTCTCTGAGGATCAAATGGGGTTTTGGGAAAAAGCTGGCTATCATAATGAAGGCGATGTTTGGAAAGAGCAGCGCACCAGGTAAGTGAATTTAGTTCAAGACAAATCCAGGGGCTTGACATCATCCAGCTCAACCCGGGAGGCAGGTGCCAGGCGGTCCACAAAAATTACCAGGTTGTTGAAATCCCCTGCAGCAGAAGGGACAATAATGCCCTCGAAACCGGCATCCCGGATCAAATCTCCCAGGGCCTGGGTCTCAGCCCAATCATCTCCAGTCAGCTGATTTCTGGTAATCCCAAGCTTCCGAAGCAAATTCTGATCAGTCAGGTCGCAAACCTTGCCCAATTTGACCTGGATCTTACCAACAACATATTTGGTTGGATGTGCCGGGCGACGAGTGATCTCAGCAGCGCATCCAGGCTGGGTTTTTGACAGGTACAATGCTCCAAACTCGCCTGGAGCGTTATAGCGTCCTCCCCATCTGAGGGCGCCATCCATCTTCAGGATTGTCTTCCGATATCCGGGTGTGACTGCCCGGTACCAAACCGCCCCGCGAATTCTGCGGGGCTTATAGTCTGATAGGGCCTTGC
Organism: uncultured Chloroflexia bacterium; assembly: GCA_963751575.1. Lineage (GTDB taxonomy): Bacteria > Chloroflexota > Anaerolineae > Anaerolineales > UBA11858 > B10-G9. Next base: position 653,116 of record CAVVUX010000003.1, read on the forward strand.
GCCAAGCATTGAACAAGCTGGCCATCTATTAAGTTGGTATTCCTTCAGCCATCCTTCCCAGCAGTCTAACAACATCCCGCAGACCATAGGGCGGATCCTGCATGATCGCATCAAAGGGCGATAGGCCGCCCAGCTCAGGTTGAGCAGTATGAAGAAATGTCATCCGGTCATTTTTGTCAGGGTACAGATCTACCAGCAGGTCTGCTGTTTCCGTCAGCTGTCTGGTCGTTTCAACATGCATCCCCCGCATATTGGGCCGATCTTTCCTGGATGCCCGTTCCCAGCGACTGACAGTCTCGGGTCGCACATTGCCAAGCGCAACACCTGCCTGGACCTGGGTCAACCCCAGTATATTTCGGGCGTCTTTCATATCTTTTGGATCAACTATCATAACGGTTGCCATCTGCCACCTCCATCTGATAGAAGTATATCAGCTTATATGACATATGTCTAGTTATATGTCATATAAGACTGGACCTATTTGTCCTGTGAGGCGGGAATTCCCCCGGCTTTTTCAGCGTTTCGAACCGCATTAATAATTGCTTCTTGATAAGCCAATGCTGCATATGCGCCGACAATATTCTGGTCAATCTCTTTATCTCCAGCTGATAGGGCAAAAACTGTGTCGCCGTCCAACATTGTAAAAGCTGGCCGGATCGACCGTGCCAATCCATTATGCGCCATTTGGGCCACGCGGGTGATCTGTTCTTTATTGAATTTTGCATTGGTAGCTACCACGCCAATAACCGTATTCTCAGGCCCGGCAGCAAAACTCATCACTTTTTTTCCAACGAATGTTTTCATGATTTTCAGTGTGTCCGCATAGCCTTTAATGCCCCTGACCCCGGCAATGATCTCGCCGCTGTCTGGATCGATCACATCACCAAAAGCGTTAACTGCGACCAAGGCAGCAACTTTCCCGCCTCCTCCCAGATCAATACAGGCCGTACCGATGCCCGATTTGGTAGCCATCTTAGGACTGAGGATCTTTCCAACTGTCGCTCCTGTTCCAGCACCAAGATTTCCCTGCCCGATTATGCCCCCGCTCGCATTCTGGCAGGCCTGGTAACCCATCTCGGCATCTGGCCGGACTTTTGGATTTCCGATTCCCAGATCGAATAACACCGCTGCCGGAACAATCGGGACGGTTGCTAAACCGGCATTAAAACCCATTTTATTCTCTTCGCAGTAACGCATCACACCGGCTGCAGCATCCAGCCCAAAAGCCGATCCGCCAGTTAATAAGATGGCATTGACTGTGTTCACGAGGTGCATGGGGCGCAGCAGATCAGTTTCCCGGGTTCCGGGTGCTCCTCCCCTTTGATCCAGACCTCCTACAGTATTAGGCGGGCAAAGCACAACAGTACAACCAGTCAACGCTTCCAGATCCTGGGCATGACCGACTCTAAATCCCGGAATACTGGTTAAACCACTCATATCTTCCTCCCTGATTGGTTATGATTTCTTTACCATCCGCTGGCATTAAAGACCAACCTGAGGAGTTCTCTTCGTTCCTCCACGGTCATTGGTCTCGCCCGGGCAAAATCAACGAATTTTATAGTCAACAGTTCTGTGCTGATGTGTTTCCCATCATAGAATATGTGCCGATCAATGAATGCAGTCGCTGTATGAGGAGGATATTCGTAAATCTGATCAAAAAATAGATTTCCCAATCCGTGGTGGACGAATGCCCCGGATTTGATCTCGAAACCCTGAGGCTGGTGAGCCTGGCTGCCGCTGACGATCACTGCCCCGGCCCGGGTTAACACCTGGGCGTCCCTGATCTGATCCTGCTGAGCAAGATAGGTATAATATTCGAAGTGCTGGAACGTCGCAATTGGCTGGTAACCTTGCTCCCGAAGCTCTTTGATCTGCCCGCTCATTTTCTCAAAATCACATGCCACGGCTCCCGGATACTGGGGACCAGCAGTTGCGTAACCTCCCCCCTTTGCATTGCATCCCAGGAAAGCGATCTTATTTCCATTGTGCTCAAATAAAACTGGTTTCTGGGCATCCTGCCGGCTCTCACCACCTCCATAATAAGGCCACCCCCGATCCCGATAAAGTTCCAGGGTATAGAGCATGGCATCCGGGCCGTAATCACCAAAGTGATCTCCCGTCAGCTCGACCACATCAGTGCCGATATATTCCATCAGCTGGATATAGCGAGGATCGCTGCAGAATCGAAGTCCTGCCTGGCTGGGATTGGGATAGGCACAGCCGGGTGTAAAAGGCACTTCATTACTGATATGTAAAATATCCGCAGCCGTCAGCCAGTCTTGTATATCGCGGGCAGGGTAATTTATGCCTTCGTTTTCCATAGTCCAGGCGGTTGCGCGAACAAGAGCTGTTACACCGGTTAACACCACGCTTGTGAATTTATCCGGATCCCGATTCCCTTTCAGATCCCGGAAAAGTTGGGCTGCGGAACCAACCGCAGAGACCTGAACTGAGAGGTAATAATCATTTTGCTTGAAATTACTATCTAGGGGAGAAATCCCATTGATCTTCAAGACCTTCCATTCTGGAGATAACTGCTCAAAAGGAATGATTGCCAGGGAGGGGCGGTTCAACCAGGCATAATCCAAGATATCATCCGCCGGGATAACCTTGACTGCACCAACTGATGGCTCTCCCCACCAGGCGGACAGGACGCCCAAACTCTCACTGGACAACAGCAAAGGTTGATCGCCCGCAACTGGGTTTTTCCCTCCCTCCCAGGCCAATTCCAATTCAGATGCAGAAATGCCATCATCCAGGGTTGGGAAAGGTGCGACCAGGGCATAGTTCCAGTTCAATATTGGAGACTCATCACTCACCATGAGAACAGCATCCGCTTCTCCGATCTGCCCAGCCCGCTGGATGGTGTCATTTAGAACAAATTGGGACTGGAGCTGTTCTGGCAAGATTGGATCAATCCACACCAGATCAAATTCATGGGTTGGAGTTACAGAAGAAGGTGAAAAATAAGTAGCCGTGGGTAGAGTTTCACCAGCTGGCGGCACATAAACTGTTCCAGGGATATACCCAGGAGACCAGGGAAGGGATTTCCACCTGATCACCAATGTTGCAGCGAAGACAACAAATATTATTCCAATAAAAACCAGAAACCACTGAGTTGCCTTCTTCATATGCTGCCAGAACTTTATCCGCGAAACGGTTTGATGTGAGAGATTTTAATAGTAAGGATCACAAAGAATCCTGGGTCCAGGGGGCAGGGTTTAAAACAACCCGCCCCGGTCAGACATGACTGCTTTAACTTTTTCAATTGATTTTTGGGCCTGATTTTCAAGCCCGGTTAGGTCTGAGATCATCTTTCCTCTCATTACCTTATCATCGAAAGAAATCAGATTGATCCGGACATTATAGGCAGCGCTGATAACTGCAGCGAAAGCCAGATTGGCGGCTGCTCCGGCATCAGTGATTGCATTGATATTTCCAATTTCAGAAGTCCTGAGCGCCAGCTCCAAAACCTTTTCCGCTTTCCGGGCTACTTCCAGGGGAACTTCGGCCGCAATTAAAGTAGCATCCTGGATCAATTGGTCCCGATCTGGATTTGTTTTAGGTTCCTGATAAGATTGCATGACCAACCGGTAGGCCTTTGAATCTTCCTCAACGGCTGATGTTAGGTATGCCCTGAGGTCCTCAGCTTCAAACAATATCTTTTCAAGTTCTTTTGCAACCGCCAGGTATTTCTTTTTTCCAAGGGTCAATCTGGCAACCATGCTCACCAATCCGGCTGCCATGGCACCTGCATAAGCAGCCGCAGACCCCCCTCCTGGAGTTGGTGTGGCATCAGCTAAGGAAGCGATAAATTGATATTGATCACCTGCTATATCAGCCGCTGCCATTTTATTCTCTAGCACCTGGTCGGGAGAGAACAAATCCAGCTGCGTATACCAGACTGCGGTATCAACCAGAGCTTGCTGTGGTATCAATCCGACCAGTTCTGTATTATGAATTCCAACCCCGTACCTTTCTGCTTCTCTGCGAATGGTCTCGACGACCAGAGGAAGGGGTGTTTGACGAAAGTTTGTCAAATTCATTGAAACTTGAGCTCTGCCCTCAACTGTCATTCCCAGGGCTTTCACATATCTCAGTCCGCCAGAAGAATGCCGTACACGGCGGGCGATCTGGCTGGCGATAGTTTCATCATCAGTAGTCAGGTTTACATTATAGGCAATCAAAAACTCCCGGGCACCAATCACCGTTGCTCCGGCTGGTCCCAGCAAGGAAGGACCTGCGTCAGGTTTGCGATCTGGATCAGTGGCGATAATATCTTTGAGTCCTTCATACTCACCTCTGCGGATCACTTCCAATCGTTTCCTTTCCGGAATCTTGGCAGCGCTCTCATAAAAATAGACCGGAATATCCAGCTCCCGGGCAACTCTTTCCCCCAGGCGGTGAGCAATCTTGACACAATCATCCATGCTTAGATCGGATATGGGAATAAACGGCACTACATCCGTTGCCCCAATCCGCGGGTGTTCCCCGGATTGCTGATTGAGATCAATTAGTTGGGCTGCTGTTTTGATCATTTGAAATGCGGCTTCTTCAACCGCGTCAGGAGGTCCAACAAAGGTGATCACACTGCGGTTGTGGTCCGGGTCACTATGCAGGTCCAGGATAATTGCACCCGGGACGGCACCTATCGCATCTTTGATTTTATCCAGCACTTCCGGCCGGCGGCCTTCTGAGAAATTGGGAACACATTCAACGAGAGGGGTAGTCATAAGTTATCCTCTTCAGGTAAGTTAAGTTATCATCTGAATTATACCGAAGTTTAGTCGACCGGGTCTTCAGCCCCGATCTGATTCGGAATTTGACAGTCAACTCAATTTCATATAAACTAATCAGTGCTAATTTCGTTTTCACAATCCAAATCTATCAGTTCAACACCTAATATGGACCTAACAATTATTCGTGATCGACAGGCCCTCGCAAATTATTTCCAGCAGAATATTCCTTTACACTGCTACAGCTTGGGTGACCTGGATGATTTTTATTGGCCTCATGCCACTTATATTGGCCGGGATACCCCTCGAGGGTTATTTGATATATCAGTTCTGTATCAGGGGGAAGATGTACCTGTGCTGTTATCTTTTACGCAACCACCAAGCAAAATGGATCAAGCCTATTTTTCACAACTAAACCCGCTGCTACCGGATTGTTTTTATGCCCATTTGAGTCCAGGGCTGGAGAACTATTTTTCAGGTACTCACAGGATTGAAGGCCAGGGAGAGCATTACAAAATGGACCTTCAGAACCGCAACCCGGATCAGCAGGAAAGCAGGGATAAGGTCCATAGATTAACCGAACGTGATCTTCCCGAGATGTTAAGCATGTTTAAGAACAGCTACCCGGATAATGCTTTTAATCCCAGAATGATTTATACCAAACAGTACTATGGGTACAGGGAATCTGGCAAGCTGGTGTGTATTGGCGGAGTACACATCTATTCTGAAATGTTCAGAGTTGCCGCCCTGGGAAACATTGCTACCCACCCTGAATACAGGAATCGCGGCCTGGCAAGGTTGACAACAGCCACACTTATCAGTTCTCTTTTAGACACAGTTGACTTTATAGGCCTCAATGTAAAGGCTGCCAATTCCCTCGCTGTCAATCTTTACCAATCACTTGGATTCAAAATTACTGAAGAATATGGAGAATTTTCATTGAAAAAGCTCGAAAAACCTCATTTTCCCCCTAAAAATCGATAAATTCCAGAACTTTTTAAGCAATAAGGGTTACAATATATACAGGTGAATGATCATCCACCTCCTCAACAAAATAGTTCAGACAAAACAGAATTCAGAGGAAAAGCACTACTTATCAGTCTGAGGTTTCAAACCTCATCAAAAACATGTTGGGCGGTTTGTTAGGCGTATTGGACAAAGGAGATATTATGGCATACAGTCACAAAAACGGAAAAGGTGTCACGTATTATCTGCACGGCAGAACTCGTGTTCTTAACAGCGGAAAAGAATCTACCCTGTACTTTTTTGCAAAAGAGGTCAAGGATGGCGCACTAGACAGCGTTCCTAAAGGGTATGTAGTATCAGAAACCAAAAACGGTTTACCCGTACTTAAGAAAGCCTAATACCAGACAAGAAAACAACACACCAAAACCTTGTCAGTTCGCAGCGAAGAAAGCAACCGCCCAACAACGGTGATCAGTTCTTTCCCCGCCAACGATATAGCTGACAGGGTTTTTGTGTTTAAAAAGATCGCTCTGCACCATAATTACTGCCCCACAGTCAGAAAAGCTCGGATCTGTTCAAAGGTCGCCGGTCCCACTCCTGAAACTTTTTGGATGTCCTCTATTTTTGTGAAGGCCTGCAATTCGCGATAGGCGATGATCTTATCAGCCGTGACAGGGCCAATACCCGGCAGGCTGATCAGTGTTTCCAGGGATGCCTGGTTTATATTTACCAGGATCAGAATTTCACCGGTTTCTGATCTTGTCTGCACCTGTGCTTGATGGTCTGGTTCAGGGTTGAAGATCGGAACATAAATATGAGCTCCATCCTCTAATGCTGCCGCCAGATTGATTGATCCCTGGCTGGCATTTCCAGAAAAACCGCCAGCGGCATTAACCGCATCTATCACACGGCTGCGGAGAGGCAGGGTGTATACACCGGGAACAAGAACACCCCCATCGATATTAATGACAACCGGCACAGGAGTAGGAGGTGGTCGAAGCAGAATTGTCGCACCAGATTTAGGTTTACATATTAACAAGATCAAACCGGCACTTAACAGGCCGATTAAAACCCCTACCGAGCTATTCCCCCATCTATTTAGCATTAATTAGTTATTCCGGATCTGTTATTCCCCCATTTGCAAACTTAATCCGAGTCGCTGTTCTTTAGGATCCAGGTGGATTATTTCAACCCGGACCTTTTGGTTCTCTTCCAGCACATCCCAGGGAGATATTTGGTCCCCATTTTCACCCAGTTCAGAGACATGGATCAAACCATCCACACCTTCTTCCAACCGCACAAATGCACCATAGGAAACAATATTCTTTACTACTGCCTCGACTATCTGTCCCTCTTGGTAACGATCTGAGATAGTCTCCCAGGGATTGGCACACAATTTTTTGAGACTGAGGGCGACTTTGTTTTCTTCCCTGTCTATATTCAGGATATACACTTCCAGGTTATCACCAATTTCAACTACATCCGAAGGATGATCAACCCGCCCCCAGGATAATTCAGAAATATGGATTAAACCCTCCATACCGCCAAGATCAACAAACGCTCCAAAATCCGTCAGTGTAGTCACAACGCCCGGGATGCAAGTTCCCTCTTCGAGCGCATCCAATAATTTTAATCTGGTGCCAGCTTCAGCCAGGGCTGCTCTTTCTGAAAGAACAACCCGACAGCGGTCTTGATCAAATTCAATAATTTTCAAGGATATTATTTGTTGCAGATATTCTTTCTTCTTGTGACCTGCCAGGAGATGAGAACTGGGCACAAAACCATTGATGGTATCCCCCTGGACAAGAAGCCCTCCCTGATTACAACCAACAACTTTCAACTGAATAATTTCATCCGATTGATAAAGCCGATTGACATAAACCCAATCATTTTCCGGCTGAGCCAGGAGGACCAGAGAGGGTATGCGATCAAGTGGATCCCCCATTTCATTTTTATCTAAGGAGGGATTAATGCTTTCTTCACCTTCTGATAAGGCCGCTTTCCACCACGAATCCCCCAATTGAGGGGGGTCTCCAGAACCTGAACGAAGCTGATCATCTTGAACCATTAATATCCCTCTATAACTATAAGGCAAGCAAGATTTATTGTAACATTTTTTATGCTTTTTCCCCAGAATTCTTTATCCCGTCTTCACGGGCTTGTTTTTCCATTTCCAGGATTGTTTTTGCGACTACTTCAATGGCTATTTTTTGTTTGCGATACAGGTTAGCTTCTGACATGGCCAGGCGTTTGGCGACATCCCTGACCTTCTGGCCTTTCAAGAATTTCAATTCCAGTATGTTATACAGAACCCAATCCAGTGTGAAGCGCCTGGTACCTTCCGGGCGGATCTTTTCAATAGCTTCTCTTAATATCGCTCTGACTGCCCGGACAGTTATTCCTTCATGTTCATCGAGGGAATTTTGAACAATCTCCAGCTGGAGCAGTGGGCTTTCTGAGAGGTCTGGTCCCCCCCAATAATCTGACAGTGCTTTCCTGACCCATTCTGTCAAAGTATTTTCATCAATTATTTTCTCTGCTGCTGCAGTTAACACGTTGGTCCCGTCATACCTGGCTGCGGCTCTCAGCTGTTGGATGCGATACATTTGAGGAGTAAGCTCCTCGATTGAATTAAAGACCTGCTGCTGCAAATTTCGATCATCCAATGCCAAATGGGCCCTTTCGACCAGAATCTGCAAGGCGTCTCTCTGGTCATCATACAATTCATCAACGGGTTTTTCAACACCCAGCAACCCCAGCAGATCTTCCTGATTGGCAGAGCTGAAGAGCGGAAAGATCCAAAAATCCCCCCATGTGAATAAACCTAGATCTTTCATCGTCCCGCCATTTGAACCATCGAGGATCTTTTGAGTAATTTCCTCTTCATCAAAATCTGGCTTATCGCCAATGGAGACCAGAAACTCCATGCCATTAACTGTTGAGGATGCAGCAAAAGCCCGCCTGGTCTGCAGTCTGTCGCACATAGCTGCCAGGACAGATTCCATAAACTGGGTCAGATCTTCCAGGGTGAATAATCGTTCCTCTAGATTTTGAAGAGCGGTTAAATTGTCCTTGCTCTCCCCAAACAAGAACCAGCGTTCCCAAATAGGAGAAAACATGGTTATCAAATACTGCAACAACAAGAATGATCCTGCCATCACCACTGGGGCAAAAACAGATGCTGTTTCTCCAGCTCGCCTGGTCAGTGTCGTCAGGGCCAATACCGTACTGGCTGATACTGGGCCTCTCAACACCCATTTGATCAACCGCCGCTTAACTACCCGATCTGGCCAGGAAACACCAAAGAAGGCCACTGCATAAGCCATGATGATGATCAATCCAGAAACCAGAATATTGCTGGTTACTGCTGCCAGCCAGAAAACATACGGGTTCTCAGTCGCAAAATTGGACCCGAACAATAAATAAGGGAATGATCCCAGGGCAGGTGCCAGAGCCCCAATAATCAAATAGCCCATTCTCCGCTGACCAGAACGGGTACCTGTGCGGTGAAAGGCACGTTGAAAATTGATCCAGGCCCAGATCATATTCAAGATATAAAATGCAGAAAAGATCCAGGTCAAACTCGTTCGCTGCAGGTGCGGCGCGACAACATTCTCGCTTACCAACGGACCAACCAAAAGTGAAAAAGGTATCGTTACCAGAAATACGAATGAGACAAAAAACGAAAACTTTATCAACCTGGTCCTGCGACCCCGTGATGGCCGGCCAGTGGTTGCCAAAACAGCATCCGAAAGCAGGACATAGGCAACCGGAAGAAAAATTATCCCGATCCATTGAATTTGATACCAGAATTCAATCCACCTGGGAATGCTGACAACACCTGCAACGGATTCACCTACAAAAACCACCACAACACAGGCCATAATAAACGCAAACGCCCGGGCAACCTTATCTTTCAAATTAAATGTTAAAGCATAAAGCAGCAGGGAAAAAGCTGTAATCGAAATCCCTGCCGATAAAAGCTGATTAATCGTCTGCAATAAACTTAGCAGGTTCATATATAAGTGGAAAAGAATATTGCGATTTCCTGATCGCGATAAAATTGGTCGTTATAGCCAGAGAATTCAAAACCCAGCTTATAAGCAAAATGGATTGCCGGGTAATTTTTCGGCTGCATTTCCAGTGTAAGACGATGCAGCCTTTTTCTGCCGCTCCATTCCCTGGCTGCCATGATCAGAGACTTTCCAATGCCTGTTCTACGCTGCGGTCGATCAACCACCAGGTCTTCAATCCAGGCACTGGCGGGAGCCAGGTCCAACTGAACACTGATGTAGCCCCGGATGATTTGATCTTCTTCTGCCAAGAGCAGTAAATCCCGCTCAGTCCAAGTATCAACAAGTTTGTGATAGGTTCTGGGATAATTTACATGGACTTCCCGGGGTAACTTAACTTCCCTGAACGACACCTGGGTCTGGACTTCGGTCAAATCCAGGGTCATTTGCCAGACATGATCAGTCGTGTAATTATGATCTAGGGCAATCATTTTCGGGATATCAGTAGAAATTGCGGGGCGAATAATCATAACAATCAACAATTGAACCAATTTAATTTGGGGGAAGATCAACATACAGGTAGACAGCACAGGGATCCAGTTCAATACCCTGGTTATCGATCACTACCAACCTGAGATAATAATTACCTGCCTGCAGTTGCGTGGTATCCCAAAATCCCAGCATTTCATCTTCTTTAGGTGTGTCGCCAGCCTGGACAGTCAGCCAGGATCTGGTCTCAGCTGCTGATATTTCAAATTTATAAAATCCAAAATCCGCTATATTTACTGTACCTTCAATTTCTACTATCCCACTCACAGTTGAGTTATTCTCAGGATAAGTTATCATCACTTCGTTAGGAATACAGCCCGCTTGATTGATCTCTGTTCCCTGGGGAAGGGGTTGGGGAGTTATCTCGAGGCTTGGGCTTGAAATCAGCGTACTGGTGGGTGTTGCCAGGAGGTCTACAGTAGGAGTTGGCAGGGGATTAACTCCTGGCATAGAAGGAATAATATAAGAAACCAGGCCAAATTCCGCCGAACCAAGAAACAGCAGAACGACCAGCAAAGCGGCAGAACGGTTCAATCGCAGTTGGGCACTTTCTTTTTCCAACCCAAAAGCTGCTGCGCGGAGCTCTTCCCAGGCAATATAAAACTTGCGGAGCTGCCAAACTGCCAGAGAACCAAGCACGATATAGATCAGATATTCCAGATCTCTTAAGTATCGCAATATTTCATTCATAGGGTGTGCGGCTTCAGGCCAAATTATATTCCAGCTAGGTGCTAGGTGAACATGACCCGGATCCAGTGCTTACAGCGATTTCAGGACTCCCCTGATCAGCTTGATCATTTTGGGTGCCAATACTTTTCCGGTCTCAATTACTTCTTCATGAGTGGTTTCAGCTTCTCCATAGAGGTTCGAGCTGTTCGTAATTCCGGAAATGCCCAGGACTCTCTGCCCTCCATGAACGGCGACGATAACTTCAGGCACTGTTGACATGCCAACAGCATCGACTCCAGCTCCAAGCAGAAACCTCAGATCTGCCGGGGTTTCGAATGTTGGACCAGCCAGGCAGACATAGATTCCCTCATAGAGAGTTAAATCCTGTTCTTTTGCTACGGAGCGGGCCAATTCCTGCAGCTCCTGATCGTAAACCTGGCTCATATCCGGAAACCGGGTACCAAATTCTTCCTGATTTGGCCCACGCAGCGGGTTCACACCAGCCATTCCAAGCAAGTTCAAATGGTCAGTAATCAGCATCGGATTTCCGGGCACGAAATCCTGGTTGACACCCCCAGCTGCATTTGTTACCAGCAACATTTCAATTCCCAGACGCTGCATAACCCTGATTGGCAAGGTCACTTGACTCATTTCATAGCCCTCATAAAAATGAATCCGGCCGTTCATGACCAAGACTTGCTTTCCTTCCAGGTTTCCGATCACAAGTTCTCCTGCATGTCCTTCAACTGTTGACAGGGGCCATCCGGGAAGATCATGATAAGGGATGACGACCGGATCCAACACAGTCTCAGATAATAATCCCAGACCAGAACCCAAGATCAGGCCAATTTTTGGCTCCAGGGATATTCGGGACCTGATTTCATCCGCTATCTTGTCGATATCCTCGATCGAGTATTTGGTTTTCATAGTCTCTGATTTCCTTTTCTTTTTTCAGCCTAAATCAACTTATTATATCATCCTGAAGGTGCCCTTAAAATCCTGCCTGTCTCTGCCAGGGATCAGGAACTTAGGTCAACTCTTCCCGGAATGCCGCCCCAATTGATCTGAGATCTTCATCGGAAACACAGAGGTGGGTTACCAACCGGAACTGGCGATCTCCAGTAATTCCGACCAGGATTCCTCTTTTTTTCAATTTCAGGGCAAGCTGCTCGGCATCATCAGGCACTCGTTGGTCCAGGTTTAGATACACCATATTTGATGGTGGTTGATCGTTCTCCAGGGAAATTCCTTCGATTTCTTTTAACTCAACAGCCAGCTCCCTGGCTCGCCGGTGGTCATCCTTTAATTTTGGAAGGTGATATTTAAGGGCATAAAGGCCAGCAGCGGCGATCAACCCTGCCTGCCTCATTCCACCGCCGAGCATTTTTCGGTTTTTTCGAGCCCGCAATATAAATTCCACCTCTCCACAGAGCACGGATCCAACCGGAGCTCCCAGTCCTTTGCTCAGACAAAACATTATCGAATCTGCAGATCTAACCAAACCTGCTGGATCTGCATTTAACGCGGCGGCTGCATTAAATATCCTGGCTCCGTCGATGTGGAACTTTAGATTATATTCTTTGGCAATCTCACCTACTGAATCAAGGTAGGACTCATTTAGGGGGGAGCCTCCACAGCGATTGTGGGTATTCTCCAGTGTGATCAAACGAGTTGGAGGGTCATGAATATCGCTCCTCCGAATAGCACCTCTGATCTCTTCCAGTTTGATCGTACCGTCTTTTTGATTTGGAAGTATATGTGATTGAATTCCACCCAGGGCTGCAATTCCTCCTACTTCATATAAAAATGTGTGCGCTTTATCACCCAGAATAATTTCACTGCCCCGTTCACAATGGGTTAGAATTGCAGCCAGATTTCCCATCGTCCCTGATGGAATAAAGAGTCCGGCTTCCTTGCCAAGTAATCGGGCTGATTCCATCTCAAGCAAATTGACTGATGGGTCCTCCCCATACACGTCATCACCGACCTCTGCAGAGGCTATTACCTCGCGCATCTCAGGTGTTGGAAGGGTAACAGTATCGGAACGCAGATCGATCATTGTGCCTGCTCCTTGGGGCTAGGTCCTCAGGCTGTCCAGGATATTTTCCAGATCAGCTGTCAGAGGTGCTTCAAAGTTTCGTTTTTGACTTTCTCCGGGAATCAGGATAGAAAGCTGAGAAGCATGAAGAAAGTGCCTGTTAATCTCGAGGGAGGGTTTTTTCCTGCCATAGACAGAATCTCCCACAACAGGACACCCGATGTAAGCCAGATGGACCCGGATCTGGTGGGTCCTCCCGGTCAGGATGGAAACCCTGATCAATGTCTGAGCGTGGAATTCCTGAATGGTGAAATACTCGCTGATTGCTTCTTTCCCATCTCTGTTCAATACAGGGGCCATGCGCTGTCGAAACTTAGGATCCCTTCCAATGGCTACTTCGATCCTTCCCTGAGGTGTGGGTGGACGGCCGTCAACCAGCGCCAGGTAAACTTTATCGACCTCACGGGAACGGAATTGCTCTTGAAGGAACTGGTGAGCGAGATCATTCTTTGCCAGTATGATCACACCAGATGTATCTTGATCAAGCCTGTGGACCAGGCCGGGTCTTTTCACACCGCCGACCCCTTCGATTTCAGGCGCATAGCCGAGAACTGCCTGGACCAGGGTCCCTGTTGGGTGCCCAAGGGCAGGGTGGACCACCATACCCGGTGCTTTATTAACAACAATCAGATCTGAATTTTCAAAGATAATATCGAGAGGGATATTCTCAGGCTCAAGCTTGGATTCCTTGGCTGGCGGGATGATGATTTCCACAATGGTTCCGGGTGCAATCACCTCTGCTTTCTTCAGGACAGGGATCCCATCAATAAAGACTCCTCCCTCAGATATAATCTTCTGAATATAAGAGCGTGAGATATCAACCAACTCCCGGGCTAAAAATTTATCAAGCCTGAGGACCTGGTCAGATGTGTTTTGAAGGAGTTGGGGTTCTTCACTCATGCGGTTGCTTCCGTTCATCGATCCACATACCTATCAGGAGTACAACAACACCCATGGTAATACAGGAATCTGCGACATTAAATACAGGGAATCTTCCCACAGAAAAAAAATCTGTTACAAAACCACGCATCAGTCTGTCAATCAAGTTGCCAACTGCTCCTGCCAACTGGAGACTAAGCGCCAAACGAAAATAATAATCAGATTTGGGGATTGATGGAAAATAGATCAATATAAGTCCGATGATCACAAAGGCAAGAACTATAAATATGCTGTTGTTTCCTTGAAATATCCCAAAGGCAGCGCCAGTATTATGCCAATTAACTATCCTGACGTAGGGAGCCAGGAATTGGATCGGGATCCAGGTTTCATTTAATGCCAGATTTGTTCGAACAAGGGATTTTGTCCATTGATCGATACTCACAAGCACAAAAGAAATTGGAATTAAAAACGTGTAAGCGGAAAAATACTTTTTCAACCTTTCCTCCAGTTCTGGCTAACTACATCATTTTACCGTAGAATATACCCCTCCAATCAACCAGGCTGACAGAACATTTTTGCGGAGGAATGATTATTAGAACTGAATTTCCAATCAGCAGAAAACCTTGAGCAAGCCCGAAAGTACATGCTATAATTTTCGAAGGTGAACGGAAAATGAATGAACCAGTCCTTGTTTTAAATGGGAATTACGCTCCAATCAATATTTGCTCTACCCGACGGGCAATGTGTTTGATCCTGATCGGGAAAGCCAATCTGGTTATGGATGGACGTGGTGTCGTGCGAACTGTATCAAGGTCATTTCCAAAACCATCCGTCATCCGTTTGCATACTGTAGTAAAACGCCCCAGGGCCAGCGTGAAACTATCCAAACAGGAAATATTCCGGAGAGATCAATTTACATGTCAATATTGCGGTGAGAGAGCCAGCGAATTGACCGTTGATCACGTGGTCCCGCAGCATCTGGGAGGGCTGTCAACCTGGTCTAATCTTGTGACTGCCTGCGCATCTTGCAATCATAAGAAAGGAGGGTATACACTGGCCCAGGCAGGTTTAACATTACGAAAGAAGCCTGCTCAACCTCCCCAATCAGCCGTTTACTTGTTCCGAAAGTATCTAAATATCTACCAGGAATGGGAGCCCTTTATTAAGGGTTGGTAGGAAAGAGTTAACTTCCCTTCATCTCTATTTCCATAAAATCTTCTGCCAGGAAAACATCCCTGGGGAAGGTTTTTTTTGCCTCATCGAGGAGGGATTTTTCTGATCCACCATCATAAAAACCATAATGGATAAGGTAAAGTGATTTCACACCACTTTGAGCAGCAATTTCTCCTGCTTGCGCTGGTGTTGAATGGCCATAGACCGTACCAGCTGCTTCATGGATCAAGACATCAGCGTCTTTTGCCAATCTGACAGTTTGAGCGATTGGATTTGTATCAGCCGAATAAGCACAAACAAAGTTGTTTTCAAGATATTCTATTCTCAATCCCAGGGTTGGGATCATATGCTCTACGGGAGAAGATCGAACTCTAAACTCGGACGTTTCAAGAACTTCTGCGCATTCGTCCAATGGGACAATGTTCATCTCGATTGGAAACATGCCCTCCCAATCATCCCAATCGAATAACTCCATGAGCTGTCTCACCCTGGTAAGTGTATGCTCTGAACCATGTATTACCAGTTTCTCTTTGCGATCCAGGATCCACATATTTATCAGGAACGTTGGTAAACCGGAGACATGGTCTGCGTGAAAATGGGTGATGATCAGATCCCGGATTTCTTCAAAGTTGATGCCAGCTTGTTTTATTCTCAGTAGGGGAGATGCGGCGCAATCCACCAATATCGATGATTGCTCACCTTTGATAACCAGGAAGGAATTGCCATGTCCTTCAAACGCAACTGCACTGGCGGTTCCAAGGAAGATCAATTTCGCCATTTGAGCACCTCGTTTGTAAGCTCATCCCCCAAAGATTTTCAAAGCAACCGCTGGAGTGAGATAGATCTCCAGGATGGCTGCGATCAGAAGCATAGGAATTATCACATACAACATCAAACGGGTCCATTCAGCCAGTGATCTGACCCAGGCCTCTCCAATCGAATAGTCTTCGCTAGGTGAAACCAGGATCAATCCCAGACGGATGATCAATGCCCCGGTAAGAATAATCGCCGGGATTTCAACTATGCCATGCGGAAGCACAAAACCAGCCAGAAATTTCCATGGTTCGAGCCCGGTCTGGCCTGCCACACCCGCAAAATATCCAATCAGGCCAAAGGGAAGGATCAGAATAATTATCCCCAGGACACCAAAGGAGAATATTCCGATTAAACTTGCCAGGCCAATTGCTCTGATATTTTGAAAGAATATTTGCCCGATTCCTTCGACCGAGAAAAAACGGATTGGTCCAACTTCTTCGATACCTGAGACAAGCCCAAATTCCAAATTTTCCCAATCCAGGAGTCCGGGAGGAACAGAAAACACATCGGCCTGAGTGTTTCCTATTAATCCCGCGCCAACAAAAATCAGCAGTGCCAGAACGATTGGCCAGCGGAGACCAATCATGGCATTCCAAACATTGATCCTCCACCAGGTATGCAGCGAGTTTTCCTCACCTTTAAACCCTTCTTTAAAAACTCTCCAGGCCCATTGCAGGTTTAGTGTGTCCAGTTCCCGCCCTAAAAGATCTTCGCGGTTGAAATGGGCGATCCCGGTTCTTATCAATAACCAGGCGATGATTGCCTGGCCGAATATCGCCCACCAAAGAACCTGATACCGGGCCCAGAACATGATCATGCTTTCCCCAACCAGAAGCAGAGCCATAGGTATGATTATAAAAGAGGCCAGTAAGTTTGAAGCCCTGACAGATGTAGTTTGAGAAGAGATCACGACTGCCCCGCTGACCATGACCAATGACTGCACAATCGCCAGAGATACAACCTGGATTAATAGGGTAGGATCTGGCACCCAACCGACCTGCCGGTAAACACCGACCAGGTAAACAGTTATTCCCAGGAAACTTCCGATCAGGGGTGGAAACATAACAGCCATCAACTTGCCCAGATATAACTGAACATCAGTTAATGGACTGCTCAGCAGCGGTTCAATACTCCTCCGTTCCTTCTCCCCCACAAAACTTTCCAGGGCAATCACCAGAGAAACCGAGATCGGGAAAAATCCCACCACCATCAACAGGAACGGGATTAATCGATCAGCAATGATTGGTGCACCATATTTAGCAACAAAGTCTACGGCTTGTTGGGCCGTAAAATTCATCAGGCCTGGGAAAAAGACTGTCAGAATGATGATTGGAGCAATGATCCTCCAATCCCGAAACTGGTCCCTGATTTCCCGGCGGGTTATTATCCAGGCTTTATTGAAATTATTCCCCATCCTGAATTTCCTCCCCGGGTTTTTTATTTACCGCCTGGAGGTAAACAGATTCCAGACTTCGTTCGAGTTCTTCCAGTTTAAGCATTTCAAAATCAGCAGCTACAAGATTTTTCAATATCAATGGATTCGTTATCCGGGGAGAACAAGTTTGATAGATCAACCAGTCAGGACCCTGGCCATTAATCTGAAGATCAGGCGGCAGGGGCAGCTGACGATCATTCAGTTCGCCATTCAAGGTAATCTTGTATTCCGCAGGACCGAGCAGTTCTTGTTTCAATTCCGAGGAAGTCCCCAGGGCAATAATCCTTCCCGCGCTGATGATGGCAATTTTATCAGCCAGCTCTTCAGCCTCTGCCAGGTTGTGGGTGCAGACAATGATCGATCGATCCTCTGACCGCAAAGTCTTGATAGCATTCCGGACCAGCCGGGCGCTGGCAGGATCCATCGCCGATGTTGGTTCATCAAGCAGCAGAACCGGTGGAGAATGAAGCAGGGACCGGGCCAAGGATAACTTTTGCCTCATCCCTTTGGAAAATTTTCCGATCCTTCGATCTCTGGCATCCATTAGGTCGAATTTTTCCAGCAGATAGAGAATTCTTTCTTTCCGAATGCCTGGATCCATATCATAGATCTGTCCGAAAAAATCCAGGTATTCGATCATGTACATCCGATCATATAATCCATGATCTTCAGTCAGGACCCCCACTGAAGATCGAACCTCAGCAGGATGCGAGATCACATGATACCCGGCAACATGGGCAGTTCCCCGACTGGGCTTCAGCACAGTTGTCAACATCCTGATGGTGGTCGTTTTCCCTGCTCCGTTAGGGCCAAGCAAAGCCAATACTTCTCCAGCTTTGACATGCAGGTTAACGCTATCAACAGCCAGGAAATTATTAAAATATTTAGTAAGGTTATTAGTAACAATCATGGCTGATCAGTTACCTCTGGGAATCTCTTCTGTATTCTAACCAGCAGTAAACTGGCTGCAATCACAATCAGGGCCATAAAGGCCTGATTAATATTGATACCCAGCTGGACAGATACATCGAGGCGTAAATATTCCAGGAGAACCCTGCCGACTCCATAAATTATCAGATAAATCAGGAATAAGCTTCCTGTCTGGAGTTTTTCCTGGTATTTTCTGCCAAGATATAGCAAAAACACCATATTCAACAAACTCCAGAGCGATTCGTAGAGAAATAATGGATGATAAGTCGAGAATTGGGCAAATTCCGGGAGCCTGTGCTGGGAATCTATCGTTATTGCCCAGGGAAGATTTGACGGAAGGCCAAAAACTTCTTGATTGATAAAATTTCCCCACCGGCCAACTGCCTGGGCCAGGGCGAGACCGGGCGCAATTAAATCAAGCCAGATCCCCGGATTGACTTTTTTTGCCCTGGCAAATAAGATCAATGCCGCAGATCCACCAAGCACCGCACCTATGATCCCGATTCCACCTTTCCAAATCGCAATCGCTTCCAACAAATGGGTCAGGTAGTACCTGGTTGTGATCCCCCGGGCAACCATGGATTGGGGGGGAGTAAAAATATGCCAGATCCGGGCTCCTATCACCCCTCCGACAAGAATCCAGGGCATGGCATCGAATAGAAAATCAAGCTTTATTTCCCTCCGGGCTGCCTCCCGTGAGATCAAGAGCAGGGCAATCAGGATGCCAATGATAATCACAAGACCGTAATAATGGATGGTAAAAGGTCCCAGATTGAATCCTGTTGACATAAAGATTCCTTCAAATATTTATCTTGGAGGTCGCAGCAGATAGATCATTGTCCGACTATAAGCCTTCGCCGAACTCTTCATCAGAAGCAATAAATACTTCCCGTTCAATACCACTTCCCTTTGATGGACCGACATAGCCCAGGGTAGATAATTCATCCATCAGTCTGGCTGCCCGGGGATAGCCAATCCTTAGTTTGCGTTGAATAAGTGATGTAGATGCCCGCTGGGAATCTCTCACTATCCTGAAAGCATCCTTGATAAGATCATCATATTCATCCAGTTCAGCCGTTTCGTTGATAACTTTTTCCCAGGGAGCCAGATCAAGCTCTTCAGGTTCCAGATCTGAGAGCTCATTCCAGGATTTAATAACCCTGTCCAATTCTTCCGTGGTCACCATGCATCCTTGAGTTCGGATCGGGCTGTTTGCTTCTGGCGACAGGAACAGCATATCGCCGTTCCCAAGCAGGGATTCTGCTCCATTCATGTCAAGCACTACCCGGGAATCCACAGATGATGCCACAGCAAAAGACATCCTGGCGGGGAAATTGGCTTTTATCAGGCCGGTGACAACATCAGTGCTCGGTCTCTGGGTAGCTACAACCAGATGAATTCCAGTTGCCCTTGCCATCTGAGCCAGGCGCACAAGGCTGAATTCCGTTTGAGCCGGTGCCATCATCATCAGATCAGCCAGCTCATCAATCATCACCACGATCCGGGGCAGGATCTCTCCTCCTTTGCTCCGGGTTGCTTTTCTATTATATGTATCAATATTCCTGGAGCGGGTTTCATCCAGCACCTGGTAGCGGCGATCCATTTCAGAGACTACCCACTGCAATACACCCAGGATCCTCTCCAGATTGGTCTCAACTTTGCCATACAGATGGGGTAGCCCATTAAACCTGACCAGCTCAACCATTTTCGGATCGATCATTACCAACTTAAGCTGTTCAGGTGTATTATTCATCACCAGGCAGGTTGTGATGGACGTGATACAAACCGATTTTCCCGATCCAGTTGTGCCGGCAATCAGCAAATGCGGCATGCTTGCCAGGTCAGCCACGACAGGTTCACCAGAAACATCACTGCCCAGGGCAATCGCCAGGGGACTGTCGATTTTGTAAAACGCATCAGATTCCATCACTGATCGGAGCCGGACCAGAAATGATTTTTCGTTAGGTACTTCAATTCCCACATACGATCTGCCCGGAACCGGAGCTTCGATTCGAAGCTGTTTGGCTGATAGAGCCAGGGCAAGATCCTTCTTGAGCGATGTGATCCGTGATACACGGACTTTTTTCCTTTCTTCATCAGTTTCTTCGTCTGGTCCATTCAGATATCCCGGCTTGACCGCAAATTGGGTAACCGTTGGACCAACCTGGAAACCTACCACCTGGGCGGGGATTCCAAATTCAGCCAGAGTTTTTTCAATCAGACCAGCAGATGTGTTAATATGCCGTTGATTGGGTTTGAATGCTTTCCCGGTCGTTAACAGGTCCAGGGATGGCAAACCCTGTTCCCTGGGAGGGGCATCAACCTTCTCTCCTGATTTTTCATCAACTTTGAATTGTTTTCGAAACTCTGGAGGAACACTTCGCTGGCGTTTGGCGGTCCGAGTGATTGGCGATTCAAGGTCGGATATATCAGAAGGGATTTCGAGTTCCAGCTGCTGTAATGATGGATCAGACTGCAGGGTTTGTAGCTGCTGCTTGAACCTGCTCGTCAAGCCTAATCCAATTACTCCTCCAATGACTACTCCCAAAAATGCCAGGACTCCTGTCCAAAATAATCCGATCACACTTGAGACCGCTTCAACCAGCCCCCAACCGACCAGTCCTCCGTCCAATCCTGTCCGGGCTCGCTGGAGGGAATGACCGCCAATGACAGTAAAAAAGGCGATCAAGGCAAAAATCGCACCTTCCAGGGCAAATATCCTGACCCAGATAATTGAATAGGGTTCTCCGATCTGCTGTTTTAACATCCAGATACCCAACACGATCCCTGAAGCAACCACAAAGATACTACCCCAGCCCAGTCCAAACCGGATCAGATCAGTCCATTTCAGAAGTGCTGATCCCGCTACCAGGCCGGGAAAGAGCGTAGCGATCAGGATCATGATCGATAAAGCCAGCAGCAGAATTCCACCGATATCCCAGCCGTAATTCCTGAGCCGGTTCCAGGTTCCCTGGAAAGATTTGCTCTTGTTAGCCAGGGTATCCAGAATATCTTTGATGTTGCGAGGGTCTTGATTGTTCACCACGAATCTCCTTGGAAGATCACATTTTATTTGAGAATTCTGATTCAATGCCGCTGTCACAATTCCAGCTAAAATAAGTATAGCACCAATTATTTTCACCGCCGAGGGTGTCTCATTCAGGAAGAAATACGCCAGGATGGTTGACCCGATAGGTTCTCCCAGCAGGTTAACCGCCACATATCCTGTTGGCAGGAATTTTAAAGACCAATTAAATATGGAATGACCGATGAGTTGGGGAACTAAAGCCAATAACAACAGCCAGAGATACACTTTTGTGGGATAAACCGGAGGTACTCCCTCCGTGATCAACATCGCAATCACCAGGAATATTGCCGAGGCGCTGAACACCAGAAATATATAGGGCGTTAGGGATATTTTGACCCTCAGGTGTTTGCCAATCATTAAGTAGGATGCCCCAGCAACAGCCCCGATCAAGGCCAGGAAATCACCCAGGAGAGTCTTTGACCCCAGATCTGCCAGCGGTCCCTGGCAGCTGATACCTGCCGGCAGCCCAAGTACAGACATCACTGAGGGCGATAACTACTCCCCCAATCAGGGCAATTATCATTCCCAGGATCGCGATCCGGGGAGTTCTCTCACCCAGGAAGATTGGCGCTAAAAGCGACACCCAGAGTGGTGTTGTGGTCACCAAAACCACAGAACTCGTCACTGAGGTATAATTCAAGCGATGTGATCCAGGATGCAAAATGGACTGCCAGCAAAAATCCCGCCAGCAAAACCAGACTTAGATCATGACTTTGAAAGTGATTTCAGTTCCTGACTGTGTTTCATCAGAGGTATAGGGAAGAAGGATCAGGGCTGCCAAGCCCATCCGGAACGCCGCAATAGTTATCGATGGAACATATTCCTGGGCAAACCTGATCAACAATGAAGCTGTTGAGACTGCAAGAATGCCAACAGGGACTACAAGATAGGGAACCGCAGGATGTATAGCGTCCTTTTTCATGAAGAATGTAACCTCTTTCAAAAAAGAAAGTTTCAATGGACAGGATTTTTCTTGACAAAGAAAAAATCGGGGACTACAATTCCATGCTAGAGAGTATATTATACAGTAGCTTGAATACATTTTAGAATTCTCTATTCAATCAATACTATTATTGGAGGAAGTTATGACCCATGTAATCACAAATTTCTGTTTGCACGATGGCAGCTGCGTGGAAGTCTGTCCGACTGAATGCATTGTTGCGCGGAAAACCTGTGGAAGAATGTCCCAGCTATTACATTGATCCAGATTCCTGCATCGATTGTGGAGCCTGCGTCCCGGAATGCCCCTATGAAGCCATCTTCATGGAAGATGAAGTACCTTCCGCATACGAAGCCTATGGTGATGAGCGCATGAGTATGCCCGCTGGAACTGAAGGCTATACTGAGGAATTTGAGTCAGAAGATGTCAATGGTGTCACCTGGGTTCTGAAAAGTACCCGCGTCCTGGACGAGGGAGAGGTTGTTGACCTCACCCCAGCAATTCAGAACCAATCTGGATTTTTACTCCAAGGTCCTGGATACGAAGCCCTAGACTAAGGGCTATGCCAATTAACACTGGATATAAAAAAAGAAGCCGGTATACGGCTTCTTTTTTTTATTTCTGCCAGATCCCTGGATCATAAACCTGCAATCAACCTGCCAGATCTGGGCAGTGAAGAATGTGATCGTAAAACCCATAACGACAGGAAGAACCGATGCGAAGGTCGTCCATTTAACACTGCCGGTTTCTTTATAAATTGTATAGATCGTGGTGCTGCAGGGATTATGAATCAGACTGAACAACATCAAGTTTACTCCGGTGAGCAAAGTCCAACCACCCTGAGAAAGGATATTCAGCGTAGCCAATCCGGATTCCAATTCAAACATCACTCCAGACCCAGCGCCAACGCCGGTGACTCCCGAGACCATGACAGTCAACATCAAGATCGTGGGAATGACTATCTCGTTAGCTGGAATGGCAACAATATAAGCCACCAGGATCACACCGTTCAGACCCAGCAATATTCCAAAAGGGTTGAGGAAATTGATCAGGTACTCAGCAATGCTGACCCCGCCGATCAGCAGGTTGGATGAAATCCACAAGATCACTCCGGCAGGGAGGGCAAAGACAACTGCTCTCCACAGCACCACCAGTGTTCGGTCAATCACTGAGGTGTAAAGGGTTTGCAGGATCCGGGGAGGCCGATAGGGAGGAAGTTCCAGGTTAAATGTTGAGACTTCTCCTTTAAGGACAGTTCTCGACAAACTCCATGATACAGCAAAGGTGAGAAACACACCCAGCAGGGCAATGGCAACCACTGCCAGAGCTGAAATCAAGCCCCCAAGCTGGGCAGGTACCAGGGTTCCGATAAATATTGTGGCAATCAGAATCTGAGTTGGCCAGCGTCCATTGCAGAGCGAAAAGTTATTGGTAATGATGGCGATCAATCGCTCCCGGGGACTATCGATGATCCGGGTGGATATCACTCCGGCAGCGTTGCATCCAAACCCCATGGTCATACTTAGGGCCTGTTTGCCGTGTGCTCCGGCTTTTCGGAAAATATGGTCCAGGTTAAAGGCAACCCGGGGAAGGTATCCAAAATCCTCCAGCAGGGTAAAGAGGGGGAAGAATATCGCCATCGGAGGGAGCATGACGCTGATCACCCAGGCAGTTGCCAGATAAGCCCCGTCCATGACTACACCATACAGCCACCAGGGGACACCTATACTCGCAAAAACCCCTTTCAGGAAAGGATGAATGGTGCCAATCAAAAGGTCATACAACAGGCCGGAGGGAACATTTGCTCCGCTGATGGTTAACCAGAAAACGATGGTTAACATCAGGATCATAAGTGGAAAACCCCAGATCCGGCTGGTAACCAGGCGGTCAATAGTACCGGTCCAGATCAAAACGGGGTTTTTCAGACGGATAAGTCACAGCCCGATCGGCCAACCTGGTGGCATCGGTATAGAGTGTTTCCATGATCTTTTCATGGAAATCCCCTCCTATATCCCAGCGAAGATCTTGAGCCATTTTTAGTACTTTTTCATAGTCGTTATTCATAATTCACCTTTAAATTGGTTGATCAACCAAAAAGATATCCCATCATCCCTATTGACTGAATCCGCTTTTTTGGGTTACATTGGTTCACACCAACCCCGTCCAGATCCTCCATGGTATAGCTCAATTCACCCAGTTCTCCGTTCTCAACTGCTTGGATGATCCGTTCGTCTCCATCCAGCAGCCGCAAGGCTACCCAGCGGGCATTAGGAACCTGGGGAAAAGTTTCTTCGATCTGATTCACCAGTTGGGAAACAGCCCGGTCCAATTTTGGATGGTTGTATTTGACATGGTAGGGTTTGGCCTGGATCTCCCCCGCTGCCACTTCGTGAATGGCTGCCAGCAGTTCCTCAAAACCTTCGTTGTACCGGGCAATTGTTGGCACTACTGGAACACCAAGGTCTCGAGCCAAACGGCGGTGATCCACTTTCATTTTATGTCGGTCCACTTCATCCATCAGGTTCAGGCAGATCACGACCCGGTTGGTTATTTCAAGGACCTGAAGAACCAGGTTCAGATTTCGCTCCAGACGGGAGGCATCAACAACAACAATGGTCACATCCGGCTGCCCAAAGAGGATAAAATCGCGGGCAATTTCTTCATCCAGACTGGTTGCCAGCAAGGAATATGTACCAGGAAGGTCAACCATCTTATATCGGTTATCAGCATATTCAAATCCACCTTCAGCCCTGGTGACTGTTTTTCCCGGCCAATTTCCGGTATGCTGACGAAGTCCGGTCAGGGCGTTAAAAACCGTGCTTTTACCGGTATTCGGATTGCCCGCCAGGGCAACCACAAAATCCCAGTTTTCCATATCAACACCGAGTTTCTTAAGATTTGCAGCATGATGGACCGGGCAGGATGCGCAATCTGCCTGGGCTGCAGCAGCAGAGTTCTGTTTTTGAAGTTTTTGGTTATCTTTTCCATGATTCAATTCCTTAGGTCCAGTTCTTAAATTGGCCATCTAATCGTCAGGCACTTACCTGCTTCGGATTAACTTTGATCAATCGCGCCTGAGAATTTCTCAGAGCGATCACTGTTCCCCGGATCCGATAAGCAGTAGGATCCCCCCCGGGGTTTACCATTTCAACATTGATCTCGGTTCCTGGAATAATGCCCAGGTCGAATAATCGTCTTCGTTCTACTCCCCTGCTTAAAGAGGAGATGCCAGTCACCAGACCTGATTGTCCCGGGAGAAGAGTATCAAGAGGAACTCCATCAATAACCTTTTCACGGGCATCTTCCACTAATGGCAAGACACTGATATTGGCCGCAACAATCGGAGCCAGGACATGTTCCTGGTCTTCTGTCCAGAACCGGATCCGGTTCGTGGACTTTTCATCAATCTCGATGATCATATTCGGATGCAGATCTTCAGCGACGATCTGGGCATAGATCACATCCGGCTCATCTTCAATATGGACAATCCTGGCAGAGGTTTGGACAGGAAGTCGGTCAGGGGTATACCTCCATGGGAGACTTAAATCTCCCCGGGGGGTTGGAATCGGATCACCGTGTGGGTCGTGGGTAGGATGTCCCAGGCTGGCAGATAAACGGTCCAGTTCTTCCACAGATAATTTGTGTTCCAGCCGGTCTGCTTGCTTGTGCCAGTCACTTTCCTGATAACCAGTTGCATCAGCCAGGTACCGCTCCCATAAGCGGTGAGCCCGGACAATCTGGGTAGCAGTCTTTTTTCCAGCCTCGGTTAATCTGAAATTGTTGTTCACCAGTTCAACCAATCCTCTTTCCTGGGTCAGGGCCAGGATCTCTGAGACATGCCCCAGACTGATGGACAGCAACCCGGCCAGGCTTTCCAGGCTGACTGTTTTCCTTTCCGCTCACATTTGAAGATATATTTCAGGGTGTCTTCTATCAGGACTTTTTCAGTCAGCTCTCCCCGTGTTTGAAGACGCCAGAATAATCCACTCTGGGGCCAGAATAAAAATCCGACCAGCAATAAAAAGCCTATGCCGCCCAGTAATGCAATTAAGGGATTTATCATTAAGACTCCTTCAATCCTTCCTGCTAATGAACATATAGCCACGCAAACGGTAACTCAGGTCTTGATCTCTACCTGGACCTGGGCGGTAACTGATCCTCCCAGAACAATCTCTTGGCTTTGATCGTGGAGCTTTAGTCGGAGATTGTCATCATAAGGAGAGTAGTCAACCACTGTGAATTCAAGCTCCCAGGCACCAGGCCTCTTGACTCTAAATAGCGCAGGAATCCCGGATCGTCATCGTTCACGGAATGGACAACTCCCGCCTGCTCAGGCCGCAGATCCTGCAAGATGCTGGTGATCATGATCTCGGCATTACCAGATTGCGGGACGGTATGGGCTCTCCATGCAACCCCGTTCGGGATCACCTAGGACTGCAGCTACCCGCTCTTCAAATTCTTCTGAGATAACATGTTCAAGCCGGTCTGCTTCGGCATGAACTTGATCCCAGGAATATCCAAGTACTTCATGAAGAAAAAGCTCCAGCAATCGATGGTGGCGAATGATCTCAAGGGCAGCCCGGTTTCCCGCCTCGGTTAATGCTGCACCCTGATGTTTCTTGTAATCCAGCAGGGGGGGATCATCTCCTGCCAAGTCGTTGAAGCATATCAGTCACTGATGCGGGACTAACACCAAGTTCAGCAGCGATACTGCCTGTATCTAACCCGGTCAGATTCAGCGGACAGGTAATAGATCACCTTAAGATAATCTTCTACTGTGTCCGATAACTGTCTTTGCACTCCAACTCCTGTTTTGATATGCTAAATTATATTTTAGTCTAATCTAAATATTTGTCAAGGCTCAAATCCGGATAAGCCCTTTAAATTCATGAAATGGCAATCAAACCACAAGTCTAATTCATTTATTCATCCTATTATTAATATTATTAATTTGTATTTCAATATTATTAATATCCCGTTGACTTTTTTTACTTTCATGCTACAATGCAAACCGTAAATCAGCCGGATTGATCACGTTTTAGACTGGGACCATCATGATTTCTCGATTTAGAAATATCTTTAATGAATACTCGAATACTTTTTGGCTGATCATCATGGCGATGTTTATCGACCAATTGGGTGGCATGCTGATCTTCCCCTTCTTTGGTTTATACATCACATCAAAATATAACGTTGGCATGACCGAAGTCGGGATCCTGTTCACAATCTTTGCCTTGACCGGTGTCATAGGCAGCATGCTTGGCGGCGCATTAACGGATAAGTTCGGCCGAAAAATGATCATAATTTTTGGATTGGTTGTCAGCGCAGCGAGCTCGCTCATGCTGGCATTTGCTCCCAATTTAAATTTCATATATATAGCTGGAGCATTGGTTGGCTTGCTGGGCAATGTGGCTGGTCCCGCTCACCAGGCGATGATCGCAGACGTCCTGCCTGAAGATCAGAGGGCTGACGGTTTCGGAATTTTAAGGATTGTTGCCAATCTGGCTGTTGTGATAGGACCCGCAATTGGCGGATTGCTGGCCGCCAGATCCTATACCCTGCTGTTTATGATCGATATCATTACCAGCGCCATTACTGCCCTGATTATTTTCCTTTACGTTCCTGAGACAAAACCACAATCAATCCCTGATAAAGATGGAAAAATCGAAGAGGAAAAATCCATCGGCGAAGTTATGGGGGGCTATTTCCAGGTCTTAAAAGATAATACTTACATAGTCTTTATCCTGGCTTCATTATTGATGGCCCTGGCTTACATGCAGATGAATACAACCCTATCCGTCTTCCTGAGAGACGTGCATGGAATTCCTGATCGCGGATATGGCTTGTTATTAAGCCTTAATGCTGCCATGGTAGTGCTTTTCCAGTTCTGGATCACACGCCAGATCAAACGTTTTGCTCCAATGAAAATCATGGCCTGGGGCATGGTGATCTATGCGGTAGGGTTTACCATGTACGGTTTTGTAGCCACAACGCTTCTCTTCGTGCTTGCCATGGTTATCATCACGATCGCAGAAATGCTTGTCTCCCCTACCGGACAGGCGATCGTAGCAAAACTTTCCCCGGAAGATATGCGGGGGAGATATATGGCGATCTATGGATTCTCCTGGACAATACCAACCGCGATCGGACCGCTTGCCGCTGGACTGATAATGGATAATTACAATCCAAATTGGGTCTGGTATGCTTGCGGAATCAGCATGATGCTGTCTGCTGCTATTTTTGCCTGGCTTCAGTTCAATGCGTCCGATCGTTTTACTGATCTCAACACGGGCTGATTAAACCCATACAAGAAACTGCTGCCAGCTAAGTCTTCTCTATTCAAGTTTTACCTAAACTGTTGACCGGCAGGGGTGTTTATGGCATAATCAGCCCCATTATATCTATAAAGGCAGAGATGAAAACGAGTAAGACTGAAAGCATCTGCCAGCGAACCCGGAAATGGTGGAAGCCGGGTCAGAAAAGTCAGTCTGAAAATCCTTTCGGAGCCGTGAACTGAAAGCCAGTGGCAAGTAAGGAATCCGGGCTCACCCCCGTTACCAGGGTGCGAGGCTGAATCAAAGATTAAAGAGCAATTGTGAGAGTCCTCGCTGAGAGCGTCCGCTTTAGAAGCGGAAATCCGGGTGGTACCGCGTGAGATTATTACTCTCGTCCCGAATGGGATGAGAGTATTTTTTTATCAGGAGGCAGGATGGCAATCAACAAAGCACCAAACGAAATCGATTTTATCGACCTGGAGCATCGAACCCTGAAATTTTGGGAAGATATCGATGCCTTTAACACCCAACGCAGAATCTGCACAAAGGCAAACCACCCTGGTCTTTCATTGACGGACCCATCACAGCCAATAATCCCATGGGAGTTCATCACGGCTGGGGACGGACCTACAAAGACCTCTTTAACCGCTTCTGGACCATGAAAGGGCATGAACTCCGCTACCAGAATGGATTTGACTGCCAGGGGTTGTGGGTTGAGGTTGAGGTTGAAAAGGAAAAGGGGTTTAAATCCAAAAAGGATATTGAAAGCTACGGGCTGGCGCAATTTGTCCGGGAATGCAAAGCTCGCGTCCTGGAGTATGCAGCGGTCCAGACCGAGCAGTCCATCCGCCTCGGATACTGGATGGATTGGAACAAACCCGATCTATTACGGGATCTGGCGAAAAAACTGCTTGATGATCCTCTCCAGGAGATTACTGTCCAGGGCTCCGAAGGGACAGATCACGGATACTGTGGAGCAGATCATCGGCCGCTTAGGACTGCAGGAAATGGGGGGCAGTTATTTCACGTTTTCCAATGAGAACAATTACATGATCTGGAAGTTCATCAAAAAGACCTGGGAAAACGGTTGGCTCTATCGGGGCGCAGATGTCATGCCCTGGTGCCCCCGCTGCGCAACTGCCATCAGCCAGCATGAGATCGTCACTGACGGGTACGCAGAGATTACGCACCGCTCAGTTACCCTGCGCTTCCCGCTGCGTGAAAAACCGGGTGAATCGCTGTTGATCTGGACCACCACTCCCTGGACTCTGACTTCCAATGTTGCGGCTGCTGTTGGTCCTGAACTTACATATGTTAAAGCACAGGTTCGGATGAATGCTCCTGGAGGAGAACAGGACCAGATTGTATACCTTTCCAAAGGAACCCTCGGTATGCTCAGAGGCGACTACAAGGTCCTCGCAGAGCTGAAAGGTTCTGAGATGGTTGGCTGGACGTATGATGGACCTTTTGATGATCTGACTGCTGCCCAGACTCCGGGAGGAGTGACCGTGTTAAAAGAGCTCAAGGAAGGCATTAAACAGAGCGCGGTCGAAGCCCACCAGGTGATCATCTGGGATGAGGTTGGAGATGAAGAGGGGACTGGAATTGTCCATATCGCACCCGGCTGTGGAGCGGAGGACTTCCAGCTGTCTTTTGAAACGGTCTTGCCCAGGATAGCTCCATTAAACGAAGAAGGCTATTTCATTGATGGGTTTGATTGGATCACTGGCAAACATGTTTCAGATATCAACGATGAGATCTTTGAGGATCTGAAGAGAAAAGGCATTCTTTATCAGATCGAAGCCTACACTCACCGCTATCCAACCTGCTGGCGCTGTAAAACCGAACTGGTTTTCAGGCTGGTCGATGAATGGTTCATCAGCATGGGCCAGAACTATGACAAACCACGGGAAGAGCTGACCCAAGAAGAAAAAGATGCCAGCCTGCGATACCAGATCATGGATGTTGTGGATCAAATCCGCTGGATACCTGATTTTGGCCATGCCCGCGAACTGGATTGGCTGAGAAATATGCATGACTGGATGATCTCTAAAAAACGCTATTGGGGCTTGGCCCTGCCTATCTGGATCTGTGATGATTGTGATCATTATCCATGTGGTCGGCGACGATCAGGAACTTGAAGAACGGGCAGTGGAAGGATATGATGACCTTGCAGGCCACACACCTCATCGGCCATTATATCGATGCAGTTATTATTGCCTGTGATAAATGCGGGGGCAAGAATGACCCGCATCCCCGATGTAGGCAATCCCTGGCTGGACGCAGGCATTGTGCCCTTCTCGACTCTCAGCTACCGTGTTGACCCCGAGTTCTGGGAAAAATGGTATCCAGCCCACTGGATCAGCGAATCCTTCCCGGGACAGTTCCGGAACTGGTTCTACAGTCTGCTGGCCATGGGCACTGTACTGGATAATTCACCTCCCTTCCTGGAGAATTTCAGTTATGCCAGCTTGCATGCCGAAGACGGCAGGGAAATGCATAAGTCCTGCGGGCAACTCGATTGAATTCAATGAAGCTGCCGACAAGATGGGCGTGGATGTCATGCGCTGGCTGTACTGCTCCCACAAACCTGAAAATAATCTGCTGTTTGGTTACCATCGGGCAGAAGAGACCCGGCGGCATTTCATTATTCCTTTCTGGAATGTGTATTCCTTCTTTACGACTTATGCCGAGATCGATGGCTGGTCGCCAACCCTGGAAAAATTCGATCCAGATACACCTGAAGGACCAACTCCAGAAAGTCTGAACCCGCTTGATCGCTGGATCCTGGGTCGTTTGAATCAAACAGTGGACCAGGTAAATAAGGAACTCGAGAACTCCAACGCGTATAACGCCACCCTGGCTTACGAGATCCTTGCTTGACGACCTGTCCAACTGGTTTGTCCGCCGCTCCAGAAGGCGTTTTTGGAAAACAGAGACCGATACTGGACAAGAACACCGCTTATGCAACATTCTGGCATGTCCTGGTTAAAATGATCCGATCCCTGGCCCCGGTGATTCCTTTTCTGACCGAAGAGATCTATCAAAATCTGGTGCGCTCACTTTACCCAGACTGCCAGGGAGAGCATTCATCATACTCTTTGGCCTGAAGCAGATCCAGAAGGCCATCGATCTCAAGCTAATCGAACAAATGAAGCTGGCCCGTGAAACGGCCAGCCAGGGCTTGAGCGCCAGGAGCAACGCTGGCATCAAAGTCCGCCAGCCCCTGGCCCAGGTATTGGTGCATGTCAAAGAAGGCCGGGCAGAACTTGGCAGCTGAACTGATTGATATCGTCAGGGATGAGCTGAATATTAAGGAGCTGGAATTTATTCAGGATGCCAGTTCCCTGATTCAGTATGTTGTCATGCCTGACAATCAGATTCTAGGACCTAAATATGGAGCTGATTTTCCAAAAGCAAAAGAAGCCCTGGCAAGCCTGGATCCCAACCAGGTAGCTGCCCTGGTAAACAGCGGGCAGGAGATCCCGACTGATGCCGGATTTGTATTCCAACCAGATGAGATCTTGCTCAGCACAGATGCCGCGGAAGGTTATGCCACAGTAGATAGCAACTTTCTGACCGTTGCCATAGAAACGGAAATTTCCCCGGAACTGCGCCAAGAAGGGTTAGCGCGGGAACTTATCCGTCGCATCCAGGATTTCAGAAAACAGGCAGATTTTGATATCTCCGATCGGATCCACCTGGTTTACCAGGCATCCCCCCTGCTAGCGGACGCGATCCAGGGACACCGGGATTACATCAAGGAGGAAACTCTTTGCCTGGAAATGCATGAAGGTGAACCTGAAAAAGGCATGTACAGCGGAACCTCGACTTTCGAAGGCGAGGAAGTTACTTTGGGGTTGAAGGTGATCAAATAAAAAGAAAGGCCCGGGATACGGTTTCCGGTGAGGAAATCGTGTCCTCCTTAGATTGTTTTTTTGTTATAATCAATCAAATGTTCAGAGAAATAAGTCAATTTCCAGCTGAATATTATTATCGTCCATAGAAGCGCTGATTCGAAATCACAGGTCAGTGCTTCCCAACACGCCCTCCCATCAGGGGGCGTGTTATTATGTAGAGACAGGTCTAGAAGCAGGAGAACCAGATGGACAAAAAAAAGATGACGATCGATGAACAAGTAGCCTACCTGATGCAGGGTGCTGATTATGGCGATGAACAGGTAAAAAAAGCCATGGCAGACGAACTAAAAAAACGCCTGCTGGAGGCTGAAAAAGAAAAACGTCCCCTCAAAGTCTACTGCGGATATGATCCAACAGCTCCTGATCTGCACCTGGGACATACTGTGACCATGCGCAAACTCAGCCAATTCCAGGAACTTGGTCATGAAGTATCCTTCGTAATCGGAGATTTCACCTCACTGATCGGTGATCCCTCCGATAAGGACAAACTTCGTCCTCGCTTGTCACGAGAGCAGGTTGCCCAGAACGGGCAAACCTACGCCGAACAAAGCTATAAGCTCCTCGATCCCGAATAAAACCATCATCCGCCACAATGCGGATTGGTTGTCAAAGCTGACTTTTGAAGACCTGATCCACATAAGCTCACATTTCACCGTCGGACAGTTCCTGACCCGGGACAACTTCGCGAAACGTTTTCAAAAGAATGAGGCCATCTATCTGCACGAATTCTATTATGCACTGATGCAGGGATACGATGCTTATACCCTGGATGCTGATGTCCAGGTTGGAGGCAGTGATCAATTATTCAATATTGTCACAGCAGCCAGGAAACTGATGTCTGCCCTGGGGAAAAAACCAAATATTGGCATCATTATGTCCATTCTGCCAGGAACCGACGGCGAGATCAGGATGAGCAAGTCATTGGGCAACCACATCGCTATCACAGGTGATCCAAAAGACATGTATGGCAAATTGATGAGCATTCCCGATAATGCCATGGGGGTTTTCAGCCGACTGGTAACACGCTGGACACCAGACGAGATCAGAACCTTCGAAGAAAATATTTCCAATGGCAGTTTGCATCCCAAAGACGCCAAGATGAAACTGGCCCGGGAAATCGTCACAACTTACCATGGTCAGGAAGCGGCAGAGGCAGCTGAAAGCGAGTTCGTTCAGGTCTTCCAGGAACAGGGTCAACCAGACGAGATGGATGAATATCCTCTTAAAAAAGATCAGACAATACTTGATGTCCTGCAGCAATGCGGTCTATCCGAAAGCCGCAGCCAGTCCCGGCGCTTGATCGAACAAAATGCAGTTCGCCTGGATGATCAAATTCTGAGTGACCCCCACGCAGAATTTCCAGGCCCCGGGGTCCTCCAGGTCGGAAAACGGCGTTTTATCAGAATAATCCAAACCAAATAATTATTTTCTGACCTAGAGGTCGAGGCAAATCAGCATGTCATTCAAATTTGATTTTTTAGTATTGGAAGAACATCCCTACGGCCGGGAAATGCTGCGAATCCTGCTCGAAAACGATTTGGTCCCCCGAATGATCATCCAGGAGGTTTCAAATGTGGGGGATGAAGAACGTGAAAAATTCCTGACCCGCATGCAAGGTCAGCCTATCCCACCGAGAGTGACGGAATTGATCACCGGCAGGAAAATCCCAGTCTACTGCGTATCCAACCACAATGATGAAACCTGCAGGGAGCTGCTTGAGGCTGGTCAACCTGACCTGCTGGTTTTGGGAGGAACCCGCATCATAAAGCCAAATATCCTGGGGATACCACGGCACTCTACTGTCAATTCGCATCCAGGATTGCTTCCCTGGCTGAGGGGGTCAGCATCAGTTGGCTGGGCGTTATACAAGGATCTGCCGCAAGGCGCTACCGCTCATTTTATAGATCCAGGAATTGATACTGGTGACATTATTGTCTCTCGAAAACTTGCTGTCTACCGCCATGACAGCTATGAAAGCATTAATTATCGGATTGCTGTTCTGGCAGGAGAATTGATGGCAGAAGCCGTTGCCTCTATCAAGAACGGAAACGCCCCCCGGACTCCACAGGACCCTAATTTAGGGGAGACTTTCAGGGTCATACCTGATGATTTATTGGAAGCAGGAAAACTCCGGCTGGCTGATGGACGCTATTCGCATTTCACGGATTGAGGTTTGACGGATATCTCCCCGTCACGGACAAGGGTTGGGCAATACAAAGGATTGGTCTGTGGGATGAATACGAGGTAATTTAGAGGAAGCAGATCTTGGTGAGAGAGGAAACCACAAATGGAAAATATTGCTGAGAAATCATATGCCCTGAAACTTGACGAACAAGATCCACTGTCTGGATTCCGGGACCGATTCGTCATCGATGACCCCGACTTGATCTACCTGGATGGCAATTCATTAGGACGCCTACCAAAAGCAACAATCCCACACATCCAGGATCTGGTAGAAAATCAATGGGGCAAGAATCTTATCCGGGGTTGGAATGATGGTTGGTTTGAAAAACCGACCAGTCTGGGAGCCAGATTGGCAAAACTGATCGGCGCCCAGCCAGACGAGGTGGTAGTTTGTGATAACACTTCAGTCAATTTGTTTAAACTTTCTGCAGCGGCTCTTCGCTATCAGCAAGGGAGAACCAAAATCGTCAGCGACGAATTTAATTTCCCCACGGATTTGTATATTTATCAGGGTGTAATTGATCTCCTGGGCAATCACCACCAGCTTGATTTAATCAACTCGGAAGATTCAATTTCCATCAGTGATCAAGCAGTAAATGCTGCCATCACCGCTGAGACAGCTTTAGTTGCGCTGACCCAGGTTGCATTTAAAAGTGCCTTCATGTATGACATCGAGAAAGTTTCTGCCGCTGCCCACCAGGCAGGTGCCCTGACCTTATGGGATTTGAGCCACTCTATTGGTGCTGTTCCGCTGGAACTGAACAAATGGGGTGTTGATCTGGCAGTTGGCTGTACATATAAATACCTCAATGGCGGTCCTGGATCTCCTGCATTCCTATTTGTAAGGAAAGATCTTCAGGATAAATTATTCTCACCGATCTGGGGCTGGTTTGCAGACCAGGATCCATTCGCCTTTAATCTGGATTTTTCCCCAGCTGAAGGTATTTCCCGGTTCCAGGTCAGCACTCCCCATATTCTTTCGATGGCCGGAATTGAACCCGCCCTGGAATTACTGCTGGAAGCAGGAATGAATAGAATTAGAGAAAAGAGCGTTAAACAAACCGGGTACTTGATCGATCTCGCCCTGGAGCTTTTGATTCCCCTTGGATATCAAATCGGGTCCCCAAGGGAATCTTCCAGGCGCGGGTCCCACATATCCTTGAGACATCCTGAAGCATACAGGATCTGCAGGGCATTGATCGATCCAGCAAAGCAAGATACAAACCTGCGGGTGATCCCTGATTTTCGAGCACCGGATAATATCAGGTTAGGAATTGCCCCACTTTATACAAGCTTCACAGATATTCGAAGGGCATTGTACCGGCTCCAGGAGATCATTCAGAAAAAGGTCTACCTGAATTACTCCAGCGAGCAATTAAAAGTTACCTGAACACCGAGCAGCCTAACAAGCAGGATCGGAATCCACATCACACCTGGAGACGCTCTAGATCAACTCAGCACAGAAAAAAAGAAAAACCGGACAAGATGTCGCCATCTGTCCGGCTCTTTTTTTAAACTCCGGGTGATTTTTTAGTGGAAGCTAACTTCACCGTTCTGGTATACCATGCTTCTTCGCCGATAGGCCCAGCACATGTACGATATCGAAACAAAATAGCTTGCTGGAAGGCGATGAAGGTTTTTGATCTTCGAACCCAGAACAGTGGTTTTTCCCCGAAAACCCATCGGACCAATATTAAGCTGATTGGCTTGCGAGGTGATCTGCTCTTCTAATTCCTGCAGTGCCTGATCAGGATTGGTATCATCTAGCTGGCGAAGCAAGGCCTCTTTGGATGCGGCGTAGGATGAACCCCGATCACCTCCAATAGCGATTCCCAGCGTACCTGGCGCACATCCCTTCCCCTGGGCTTTAGCCACAGCATCAAGGGCAGCCCGCCTCACACCATCCAGGTCTCTTCCCGCATTGAGTGATGCATCAGGCAATTTATATTGTGTGCTGACATTCTCGCAGCCCCCACCCTTGAGCATCAGGTCTATTTCGAGGTCACTGCCCTCAACTTCTGCAAAGTGGATCGAGGGATAATGATCATCGCCGCTGTTATCTCCAGTATTTTTACCAGTCATCGTGTTAACAGAATTGGGTCTCAGATAAGATTTTCCCGTAGCCTGCTTAACTGCTTCCTGGATCTGGGTTTTCAGCTTCCTTGTCGACCACCCTTCAGGATACGCCACGTAAAATATTGGTGTTCCTGTATCCTGGCAAATTGGGGTTGAGTTTTCTCTGGACATTTCAACATTTTTCAGGATTGTATCCAGTGCACCCTGGGCGGCAGAATCTTCGGCTTCATTTTCCCTCGACTGCCGCAATTTCTTTTCAATATCAGGGGGCAAGTTTGTCGCGGTTAAACGAACAAGCTCTAATATTTGTTCAGTTAAATCGGGCTGCATATTATCCTCCACAACCAGCGGATTGACATTTATTTCTATATCATACATTACTTTTATCAGGAATGCGGGTAGAGCATGGGAAATAATCAATGGTTGAGACCAAAAGTCATATCATGGCAAGAGCTGTGCTGACTTGAAAATTGAAACTATGCTATACTAATTCTGAACTATGAAAACTCTAGAAAACAGGCAAAAATGGATCAAAACGCTGTATAAATTGCGGCTTCAGAACCTCACGGCGACCATTTTAGAAGCTCTGGGTCCCATCAACATCCTTGGCGCCCAGCTGGTATATCTCACCCAACCAGTCTTGTCTCCGTTTATTACCGGAAATCAATCTCAGGATTTCGCCAAGATTCTAGAAGACCCGTCAGAAACCGCATTATTTATCGAAGCCCTTCGATCCATCGAGTCAGAAGAGTAATTGGAGGAATAAACTGTGTCTGCAACAGGATTCACAGGGATAGTGGTTATTGTGCTTTTCCTAGGATTAATGATCTTTTTTTCGTTCATTAATAAGGATTCTACGAAAAGAAATATCCGTCCAATTCCCGCCTACGATAAGATCAACCAGCAAATCAATATCGCAGTTGAAGATGGTACCCAGCTGCATATCTCCCTCGGGAGAGGGGGAATGACTGGTCCGGAATCGGCTTCTGCCCTGGCTGGATTGAGCATTCTTAAACAAATCATTAAAAAATCCTCCGTTTGTGATCACCCACCAGTTGCATCTACTGGTGATGCTGTGATTTCCATTTTGGCCCAGGATATTATTCAGGGAACCTCAAAAGCCATCAGCGTTTCAGATCAGCTCAGAAATCCTTCCGGAGAATTGATCGGTGTGACTCCGTTTTCCTATGCGGCTGGCAGCTCTGACTACGATTAGAGACAGTAATGTTTCGGCAAATATACATACAGGGTGGTTTGGCAATGAGGTTATTTGGTTTACAACAGCAGGAGAACGGCAGAGCAGCCCAACCATTGCCGGAACCGCTCAGCTCCCCGCCCAGGCAATAATCTATGCCTCGGCCACAGATCCTTTGATAGGTGAGGAACTCTTTGCCGGAGGAGCATATCTTGGAGCTGACGATCTACATCTGGCAAGTATCTCTGCCCAGGATGTCATCAGGTGGATCGTTGTAGTGATCATTATCCTGGGTGTGTTGCTGAATATAATTGGCATAGATTCCTTCATTGAAACTATTCTGGCAGGGTCGATGTGAATACTAAACTAAATGCTCCCGTCGCATCCGCGTTTGCCATCGGCGTCGGGCTGATCGTTCTGGCGGGATATTTTATTCCCTCAATAACAAATATTCGCTTTATCCTCTTGAGGACCGGATTGGTCCTGGCTGCAGTTGCCCTTCTGGTAGGAATTATTAACCTGCTGAAAGTCCATATTACTAAAATGGGGGCAGAAGGCGAAAACAGCGGATACAGTTTGATCCTTGTCATATCCCTTCTGGTTACCCTTGTAGTTGGAATTATTGATATGGTCCAGGCATATCTGTCTGGAAAACCTAATTTCCTGATGACCAATTGGGTCTTTACCTATATTCAACTGCCCATAGAAACAAGCATTGCTGGCTGTGACAGCAGTTAGCCTGACTTATGCAGCAGCCGGCATCCTGAGAAAAAGGATGGACCTTTTTTCGATCACATTCTTCTTGGTGTTATTGCTTGTGCTGATCGGCTCATTTTCAATTCCCCCGGCGACTCTTACCGTTCTTGCATTCAGTCAGAGATTGGATACTGCGCGTACCGGCATTAGGCGGTGCACGCGGTTTGCTGCTGGGGATAGCCCTGGGCACTATAACAACTGGAATCAGGATCCTGATGGGCACTGATCGACCATACGGTGGTTAATGATGGCTGATATCCTGTGTCCTACTTGCGGAAAGCCCAATACGGACGATCACAGTTTTTGTGATTTCTGCGGCGGTCCCATTAAGGAACCCGAAGGAAATCCATCTTACAATTCCTACCTTGAAGACGACTCATTCACCCCGGAAAGTTCCTCAAACGAAGAACAGGCTGATGAGGTATCCCGGTTGGACAGCCTGTTTTCAGAGCAGGATCCTGATCAACCCTCCGAGCCGCGCACAAGAACTAGTTAGGACCAGAAGCAGAGGATGATGCTTTTCGCCTGGATGAGGTCCTGCCGCCTGAACACCAGAATCTGAAATTCAAATCTGAGACAAAGGATTCCCAGGCAGAAGCAGAAGATGATGCTCTCCGCCTGGATGAGATTATGGGATTTGATGATCTGGATCCTGAACTCGGAGCAGTACCAGAAGACCGCTCTCGATGCAGATGAGGATGCATTTCGCCTGGATGAGATCATGGCAGCCGCTGAACTTGATCAGGACAGAGGAGCAGCATCCTAAGGATTCCCGGGCTGAGCAGAAGATGATGCATTTCGCCTGGATGAGATCATGGCAGCCGCAGAGCTGGATCAGGACCGATGGTCCAGATCCTACGGAATCCCGGTGCTGAAGCAGATGATGATGCTTTTCGCCTGGATGAGATCATGGCGCCCGCTGAACTTGATCAAGCCCGTGAGTCAGCAGGCAGGGATACCGGGGCGGAAATAGAAGATGATATTTTTCGCCTGGATGAGATCATGGCAGCCGATGAACTTGATCGAGGACAGAGGGTCAGCAGCGAAAGATTCCAGGGCAGAAGAAGATGAGGCATTTCGCCTCGATGAGATCTTGCCACCTGAAAACCAGGACTTGAATCTTGAAGCTGAGACAGACTATTCTGAGCCAGAACCAGCCGATGATGATATTCGCTTCGATCAGATCATTGCACCTGTGGCGCAGGACCCCAAACTTGATGATCCGGAACTTATAACTCCCTCAGTGCCAGAGGATGATGATCTGTTCACGCTGGATGAGTTCAATGCGCCAACGGAGCCTTTTCAAGATCCGGGACCTGAAATAGATCACGACCCACCAATAACTGAATCTGAAGAATTTTCCCTCGATGACCTATTTACGCCCGATAAACCTGCTGATGCGCCAGATCAACATAAAATTGCTCAAGATGAACCCGTTCCTGTAGAAGATCTGGAAAGTTCTTCCGCTGCCTGGCTGGAAGAAATCAGCCGCCTGGAAGAACAAACTAGCCCCACCGGTCAGCCAGACGACCAAGTCCCGCAGGAAAAACCTGCTGAAGATCCGGATTCCCCATTTTCATTCCTGGATCCCGGGCAGTCCACCGAAGAGTTTTCCCATCAGGACCCAAAACCGGAGGAAATAGCTGACACTCCTGAAACCTGGGAAAAAGCGGAACCAGCACCTGAATCACCGGGTTTTGAGGAAGACTCAGGTTGGCTGGACATGCTCACGGATCCAGATTCAAGAGAAGAACCACAGCCTGAAATCGATCCTAACCTGAAAGACGAGAAACCTCAAACCGATTGGCTGACAAAGATTAAGAGATTAAATAAAAGCGCTGATCTCGTTGAGGAGGATTCTTCGTTTCCAGATTGGCTATCGGTATCAGAAAAGCCGGCCGAAGAACCTGCGGAGATAGAAGAACTTATTGAAGAGGTAGAAGCTGAGGAACTGGAAGAAACACCATCCAGTGAACTGCCTGCCTGGCTACAACTCGATGAAGATGACGAATCACTTAATGAATTCTTGCGCAAAAAAGATCTTACCAACGAGGAATTTCGGCCCCAGTCGGTTGATGAAAAGCAGCAGGATACGCTCTCAATGGATGGATATGGTGTGCCAGAAATTGATGAGGATTCGTCTCAACCTAGAAAATTCCCCTCCTGGGCTGATGGCCAATCAAATCCAGAGAAAATTCCTGAAGAACTTCAGTTTTTGACAGGCATGGATCAGGAAGACGCCCCAAGTACTATCGTCGATCCTTTTCAGGGTGAGGATGAATACATCGACGATCTGTTCAGTGATGAGCTTCCTGAATGGTTAACAACGGCTTCAACAACTGAAGAGATCCTTCCCTTTGAAACTGAGATCACTTTGGGTGATTTGCCTGGTTGGGTCGAAGCCATGCGGCCCGTAGTTGAATCGGGTGGTGCTTCTGGATTATCTGATGATGAGGATTATATAGAGAATTACGGTCCACTGGCAGGAATACCCAGTGTCCTACCGGCAGAAGCAGACATCCTCCAGGATCCTGCTAAAGAAGCCAGGAAACCGCTCGATCTGGTTGCGAATAAAACCCAGCAAGACTATGTTAATCTATTGAAAAAATTAATAGGAGAGGAAGGCAAATCCAAGCCGATCCAAAAAGCCGCTCCAGTCCAAACCCAGAGAATTCTTCGCTGGTTAATTTCACTTATCTTGCTGGTATCCACAGCAGGGACAATCATATTTGGGGGCAATTTCGTTAATCCTGATCCAGATCAAACAGCCTCGTATTCCACAGGTTTTGGATCCCTCTACGCTGAAATTGAAAGTCTATCCGCTGGACAGCCCGTATTAATAGCTCACGATTATCAACCCGCTGCTGCCGGGGAGCTGCACACAGCGGCAGCCGGGGTCGTAGATCACCTGATGGAACAAGGCACATATCTGACCTTTGTATCCACAGTTCCTACTGGTCCTGCACTAGCTGAATATTTTTTGGCAACCACTCAAAAAATCCATGATTACCGCCATACCCAGCAATACATCAATCTGGGATATCTCCCGGGTGAGTCAGCAGGATTACTCAGTTTCATCATTGCCCCGGAAATGATCATACCCCTTGCTTTTGATGGGAGTAATGCCTGGGGTTCGCCGCCTCTGATTGACGTTGATTCAATCCAGGACTTTGCGATGATCCTTGTCATCACAGATGATCCAAACACAGCAAAAATCTGGTTAGAACAGGTAGGTCCGATCCTGGAAGTAACACCCCTGACCATGGTTGTGAGTGCGCATGTTGAACCCCTGATCCAACCCTACTTCAGGTCATCACCACAACAGCTTGCAGGGTATGTATCCGGGATTATTGACAGCGTGAATTATGAAGATTTGATCGGAAGACCAAATTTGGCCAGTGAACGATGGCTCCCTTTCAATATCGGCATTATTATCAGTGTAGGGACGATATTCATTGGAGGACTTTCCAA
This sequence comes from uncultured Chloroflexia bacterium, assembly GCA_963751575.1. Classification (GTDB taxonomy): domain Bacteria; phylum Chloroflexota; class Anaerolineae; order Anaerolineales; family UBA11858; genus B10-G9. The sequence goes on from CAVVUX010000003.1 coordinate 695,285, forward strand.
TGGTGTCTTAGCGCTCTTCTCTCGTCAACGTGCCAAAGCCAAGGGAGAAATCAAATAAATAGCATATGAATAATCTGACAGAATTTATCGGTCTGACCCTGGGATTCCTGCTTACCATTTTGATATTTAGTTATCTGATGGGAGATAATCCATTTTTCCGTCTGGCAATTCATATTTTTATCGGGGTCTCTGCAGCTTATGTGGCAATCATAACTGTCAATAACGTTTTGATACCGCGCTTGATTATGCCCCTTGTCAACGGTTCCCAGGGAGAGCGCTTGTTGTCGATCATATTATTTATTCCGAGCATATTTCTATTTTTCAAAGTCACACCATTAAGGAAGGCAGGAAACTGGGCTGTAGCAATCCTGGTAGGTATTGGGGCAGCCGCTGCAATCGGAGGGGCAATAACCGGCACATTATTCCCTCAGATTCTGGGAACAATCAATAGCATGGATCCATCGGCCTACGCAATCACAACCAATCGATGGGATCTGGCAATCAACGGCCTCATTATTGTTATTGGTACGATTACTACTTTATTGTATTTTCATTTTGGCACCCAGGATATACCAGGCCAGACTGACGAACGCCTGCCATTTATAGAAGTAATCAGCAAAATCGGAAAGGTTTTTCTGGCAGTCACATTTGGAGCACTGTATGCAGGTGTATATCTATCAGCCCTGGCAGCCTTGGTTGAACGATTGTCGTTTATCTGGGATTTCCTCAACTCAATAGGTTTTCAGCTCTTTTCATCATTTTAGGGAATATGGATACAAATATTGTCTCTGCAAAATCAGTCATAGCCATAGATATCGGCAGCACCATTACGCGGGCACTGTTTTTTGATGTTGTCAGCGGGAGATACCGTTTTCTGGCTTCTGCATCCTCACCCACAACGGCTGGGGCTCCCCTCTACGATGTCACAGAAGGAATCTGGCGAGCCCTGGAGGATCTTCAAACAATAACAAGCCGGGTCTTATTGAGTGAAAAAGATGGAGTCATCATACCCAGCACGAGGGATAACCAGGGCACCGATATCATGGTTGCCACGATGTCTGCCGGCAATCCTATTTCAGTTGTAACCGTAGGTTTGCTAGACAATGTGTCTCTCCAAAATGCCCAACACCTGGCCAGGACCACCTATTCCAAGATCATCGCTGAAATTTCTCTTAATGACCGGAATACCTCGTCAGACAGGATTAATCTCCTGACGGAAAAGCGGCCCGACTTGATAATTATCACCGGAGGCACCAATAATGGTGCTTCCCATTCCCTGCTAAGCATTCTGGAAGGAATCGGTCTTGCGAGCTTTCTCCTGGAGGAAAGCCTGAAACCGCATATTCTTTTTGCGGGTAATGACCAACTGCAGGAAGAAGTTAAAAATAATCTTGGCAAGATCAGCAAATTACGGGTCGCACCAAATATTCAGCCTGTCCTGGGCATGGAGAATATCCATCCAGCCCAGAATGAGATCAACGAAATTTATAAGGATATTCGTAACAAACAAGCTGGAGGAATCAGGGAGTTATTATCCTGGACTGAAGGGCAATTTTCATCTACAGCAACTGCGATTGGGCGGGTTATCCGGTTCCTGAGCGAGAAATACGAACCAGAAAAAGGTGTGATGGGTGTCGATATAGGCTCTGAAGCGATCATCATGGCTGCCGCCTTCAACGGCAAGGAAACTTTAAGAGTCTTTCCCGGACTCGGTGTAGGCGGAGGCGCAGCTGGTGTCCTGGAAAAGAGCTCCCTGGCGGAGATCAAACGCTGGATGCCAATTGATGTTTCTGACCTAGAAATCAAGAATTACATCTATAACAAAACTGCTTATCCCGCAACCCTTCCTATTCTGGAAGAACATCTTGAAATTGAAATCGCCCTTGCCAAACAAGCCTTGAGGATTGCCGCAAAAAATACTATCCCGAGCCTTCGAAAGAATTCAGGAACTACCGGGGCTTTCATGCCAGCTATAGAACCAATTATTGGGTCAGGCAGGATCCTCACCGAAGCTCCAAATCTCTCCCAGGTCCTTTCAATCTTACTTGATGGCCTTCAACCAACCGGCGTGACAACCCTGGCATTAGATCAAAATGGGTTATTACCAGGACTTGGTGCGACAGCCGAGATCAACCCCTTGTTAACTGTTCAGGTGATTGAGTCCAATACTTTCCTGAATATAGGCACGATAATTGCACCAATAGGATACAGCAGACCGGGCACTACGGTGTTGAGGGTCCGAATTTTACGGGAGGATGGAAGGTCGATCACCCGTGATATAAAATACGGGACCTTAACTGTGCTGCCGGTAAACCTTGGAGAGAAGATTTCTCTTCATATCCGACCCCTGCATAAGTTTGATATCGGCATGGGGGGTCCCGGCAAGGCTGGAAAGGTTACCGCTGTTGGTGGCGCGCTAGGGATCATAATCGATACCAGGGGACGCCCACTCCAGTTTTATGAGGACCAGGAAAAAAACAGGAGCAGGAACCTGACCTGGAGGAAAACTTTCCAGAAATATGAATAAGTTTAGTCTTAGAAACCTGAACTATAATTATTGGATATTATGATCAGCAAAGTTAAGCAATTCCACAGCATGATAAGCATTAAACGGGAGCGTGTCCTCCCGGTTGCTGGTCACGTCTTAGTACGCCGGATGCAGAAAGTAGCCCCGACAGATGTGATCGTCGTCGCCCCACTTTCTCCAAAATTTATCTTGCTGGATATCGCCCAGGGATTAAAAGTGAGTCCTGAGCGAGCAGATGAATTGATTCAACGCGAGTCAGGTGATGACCTGGTTAGTGGTGATGTGATCGCCGGGCCAGTTGGTATGTTCAAACGAGTAATACGAGCCCCACATCCAGGACAGATCAAGATCGCCGGCGAAGGCAAAGTCCTCTATGAGATCACTTCTGCAGAATATGAACTCAGAGCAGGCATGGATGGGACTGTGACCAATATCATTCCTGAACGGGGAGCTATTATAGAAACCACCGGTGCGCTAATCCAGGGAATCTGGGGAAATGGAAAAATCGCTTACGGAGTTGTGCAGCCGGTCAGTAATGAAATGCTCCAGGAGCTTGTTCCAGAACAGTTAAATATTGGTTTCAGAGGAGTGATTATTACTGCTGGTTTTTGCAGAAACCCTGAAGTCCTGGAAGCAGCTGGCAATATACCCGTCAAGGGCCTGATATTGGGAAGCATTTCATCAAATCTGATTCCTCTCGCAAAATCAGTCGATTATCCGATCCTGGTGATTGATGGTTTTGGACATACAGCTATGAACAGGGCCGCCGAAAGCATCCTGGTCAGCAATAAGGATAGAAATATCTCATTGAATGCTCAGCAGTACGATCCATTCCAAGGAATATATCCCGAGATAATCATTACTCAGACTGCCCACTCAGATACTGAACTTCCCAGCGAAGCTGAAACCCTAAGAAAGGGTAAAAAGGTTATTATTATTAATGGACCAGAAGCAACCAGGATAGGAACAATCGAATCTATCCAGCCGCGTAAACAAAAATTACCTAGCGGGATTGAAACCAGGGTTGCTGAGGTGTCGCTGCCAAATGATCAACGAGCTACTGTACCACTCGCCAACCTGGAACTTTTGAGATGAAAAAGGAAATAACAATTTACTGAAGATTTGACAGGGTAAATTGAGGAGAGGAAAATATGGGAATGAATGATTTTGATAATCTGGATTTCGAAGATGTCAGCAGCGAAGAGACAATCTCCACTAGCAGGGGCTCTAATCGAACTTTCCTGATTGTGGCGGGAATCTTAGGTGGGATCCTGCTGATTGCATTATTGGCAATCGCTGCCTATGCTGTTCTGTATCTGCCCAGCCGGGGACCTGCCGAGCAAACCCAGGTAGCCGGGATCAATGCTACCAATACGGCTGTTGCAGAAGAAGCCCAGCTGACTGCGATAGCAAAACAGATCACCGCGACACCTACATTCACAGCGACATTGCCGCCAACGGCAACTCCTACTATCACACCGAGCAGCACAGCAACACCTGTGCTGGCACCTACTAATACTCCGGTGCCAGTCGATGAAGGTACTCCTGATCCCGCGGCAACAGAAACTGTTGCGGCACTGCTCACTCAGCAAGCTGGTGGAGGTGGTGACGGACCAACTCTGGTTCCGACATCTACCGCGCTGCCAGATACTGGTTTTGCAGATGATTTTGGTGTGCCCGGTCTAGTACTCGTCGCCGGTGTTTTGATGGTCATCATCATCTTGAGCAGGAGACTGAGAACATCCAATAGCTGAAACTCCCCTCCTGCCCTGTCAAAGGTAGTTAATATAAAACAACCACAGCAATGGACTCCAAATTGATGTGGTTGTTTTTATTTTTCTTGGATCGTCGTTCAGGTTATGCTTTCAGCAACCTGCTCTCCATAACCCAGTAATGCTTTGACCATCTCACTGGTTCGGCCCTCTGCATAGACCCGCAGGACCGGTTCTGTCCCCGAAGGACGGATCAGCAGCCAGGAATCATCCTCCATGATATATTTTACGCCATCGATGGTCAGTAAATCACTGACTTTTATTCCCCCGATTTCCCTCGGTGTGTTTTCTATCAAATAATTAACCATTTTCTTTTTCTCGATCGGATATTTCAAACGTTGGTCTCTGCGTTCATAAAACGCTGGTCCAACTTCATCCAGAAGTTCAAGAACCAGAGAATGAAGTGACTTCTTATAAACAGCTACCATTTCAATTAACAATAAGCCCATCAGAACACCATCGCCTTCAGGAATATTGCCAAGGAAAGAAATTCCACCTGATTCTTCCCCGCCGATCAAGACATCTTCAGAGATCATGTAATCAGCAATATGATTAAAACCCACTGGGGTTTCATAGACTGGCAGGTCATATTTGGCGGCTAAACGATCGATCATCCTGGTTGTTGATACTGTGCGGACAGCTGGACCCCTCAAATTGCGCTTCTCGACCAAATACTTAAAAGCCAGAGCCATGATTTTATGAGGATCGACAAAATTTCCTCTGTCATCCATCGCCCCGATCCGATCACCATCACCATCCAGTGCTAAGCCCAGATTGCCCATCCCTGTGCTGATCGCTCCCGCCAGAGCCCCCAGGTGAGCACCAATCGGCTCAGGGTGAGCTCCTCCAAATCCAGGGTTCATTTCACCCCGGATTTCAGTGACTTCACAACCTGTTCCGGTTAATATGCCCTTGATCATTCCCCTACCAGAGCCATGCATAGAATCAACCACAACCCGGGGAGGGTTAGCCGCGATCGCATCAAAATCAATCAGAGTACGGAGATGCTGGTAGTAATCGGGAACAGGATTAAAACTGATGATCATGCCTTTATCCACAGCCTGGTCCCACTCCATCAGGTTCGGCCCGCGACCGCGCTCCTGATTATCATTCAGGTAGATCTCTACCCGTCGGGACTGTTCAGGTGAAGCAGAACATCCTTCAGCTGCCTTTAGTTTCACTCCACTATAGCGGGGAGCATTGTGGGAAGCGGTGATCACTATACCGGCAATTGCATTAAGATTTCTCACTGCATAGGATATCGAAGGCGTCGACGAATCTGCCTGGGCAATATAGACAGAATAACCATTTGCTGCCATGACCCGGGCGACATCCCGGGCATAACGATCTGACAAAAACCTGGTATCAAATCCTACAACGACACGATTAGGAACTGTCGTATTGATCGGAGTGGTTTTTGTGTGCCAATGACCTGAACGAATTGCATCGGCTATCGCCTGGGTAACAAGACGCAAATTATGAAAAGTAAACGTATCTGATATGACTGCCCGCCAACCATCTGTGCCGAAATTAATGGGCATACTTCTTGCTCCTCATTTACTTAAAATAAATGTACCCTATTCTATCATTGTTACTGGCGTTCGACAGCCAGTTGATGGCCACCGGACGGGTGTTTGTGTCCCTTCCTGGTTAGACTGCTCAAAATGGAGAACGAGTCCGCGAGAGCAGTGTTGTGTTAAAATTCAATCAGAGACTGATTATGGAATCCAACGACATCTTATCTTATTTACACGACCATTTTCTATTCAGATATTTGACAGAAGATGAACTCGGGCAAATCTTGCCCCTGTTCAAACCTATGTCCCTGAAAAAGGGAGAGGTATTATATCGCGCAGGATTTCCTGGCAGGAACTTTTTCCTGATTGTTACCGGAGGTTTCACCCTGGAAGATGAAAATCAAAATCAAAAAAGAATCTTCGCCCCGGGTCATTTTGGAGAAAAAAGCCTGTTCAAAGACCTGCCAAGAACCGATACTGCAGTTGCCCGTGAAAACACCCAGGTACTAGCAATCAATAAACGCGGATTCCTGGCAATATTATCAGCATACCCATCTATAAAAAACAGGCTGACAGCAGTCAGGACCAGTGACCAGATCCTGCAAACTTTCGATTTTCCCTGGATTGGTGATGGAGAGAATATCCGCTATATCGACCGAAAACATAGCAATGTGCTCTATTCACAAATCATTCTTCCCTTGGTGTTCCTGATCTTGACAGGAATAGGCGCTTTCCTTCTGGCACTTAATCTAGCAATATTCATTCCCATCATCCTTGTTATTTCCGGACTCTGGATTGTCTGGTTATGGCTTGATTGGCGAAACGATTTTTATCTTGTTACGAGCGATCGGGCTGCCTGGGTTGAAAAAGTGATCTGGCTCCACGATCAACGGCGGGAAGTCCCGCTGCAATCAATCCTGTCTGTAAATATATCCACTAACCAGGTCCAGCGATTATTCGGATATGGAGATGTCATCATCAGGACATATACTGGAAATATTCCCATGCGCAATGTTGCTCATCCGGAAGTTCTGGTGGATCTGATTGCCGAATCAAGGGAAATTGCCCAGGAACGAGGTCGAAAAACCGATAAAGAAAATATCAATCAGGCAATTCGCAGCCGTTTGGGTCTAGGTGATGATCCAATCCCATTAATTGAAGACGATGAGTTTACTGACCTTGAGATGGAGGGTGGACCCCAGCTGACAGAATCGATCACCCCTCTTCAGGAATTCTTCAATTTATTCCGTGCCCGTTATGAACTTAACAACGTGATCAACTACCGAAAACATATCTTTATCCTGATCAAAAACTCCTGGTGGCTGTGGCTGTTATTAATCTTAATGCTGGTCCTATTCTTTGCCCGAATGGTGAGCTTGATCGCTTTTCCCTCGCTGACTTTTATAGGCAGCGTTCTGGTTCTAAGTCTTCTGGGCTTGGCTTACGCGTTTGCTGACTGGGCAAATGACCGCTTTCAGATCACGGATACCCAGGTTATCGATCTTGACCGGAAACCATTTGGGAGAGAAACCAAAAGATCGGCCCTTCTAGAAAATATCCTCAGTCTCGATTACAGACGAGAGAATATAATCCAGAGACTATTTGATTACGGAACAGTGGCCATCAACGTCGGTGATATCCAGCTGGATTTTGAGTATGTCGCCCAACCGATGACTGTCCAAAACGAGATCTTTGAACGGTATAACACTGCCGTCAAACAAAAAGAAGCTTTGGAATCCCAGCGTCGCCGGGATGATATGGTAGAATTTTTAGCGGTTTATCATGAAGAGAATACTGATCGTTCAAAACCTCAGAACGAGGAGACGACTGAGACGTAGTTCAGAGTTTTATTGTGGAGCGGATCCCCATGCCAGCTAGAGAAATCATCCATGTTCCTCATCCTGTCCTGAGAAAAAAAGCAGCCAAAGTCAGTGATTTTGGTCCAGATCTGCAAATGCTGATCGATGATATGATCGCAACTTTGCACAGTTACTCCGGAGCTGGATTAGCGGCTCCCCAGGTCGACCAATCCCAACGGGTGATTCTGGTTGAATACGGCAGTGACGAGGATGAAGAAATTCCACCGACATTATATGTTGCTGTAAACCCGCGAATCACTCGATTCTCAAGTGAGACTGTGGTTGGAGCGGAGGGATGTTTGTCGATCCCCGGTTTAATGGGTGAAGTAGAACGGTCCCGGGATATCATCGTTGAAGCCCAGGATCGTCAAGGGGAATCTATCAAGCTCAGACTGAGCGGTTGGGTTGCCAGGATCTTTCAACACGAGGTTGATCATCTTAACGGAGTTCTGTTTACCGACCACACGACTGAAGTCTGGGAAACCGACGAAGAATACAATCCAGTCTAAATTGCATGCAACTCACTCATTTATCTCTGACAGATTTTAGAATATTCTCCCGCTTTGATCAGGAAGTTCCACCACACTCCTTAATCCTGGTCGGTGATAATGCCCAGGGAAAAACCAGTCTCCTGGAAGCTGTTTATTATCTTTCAACCCTGGATTCTTTCCAGGCCTCCAACTCAGCAGATCTGATCAATTTTTCTGCCCTGCAAAAAGATCTGGCCGTTTGCCGGATTATCGGTGAGTACCGAAAGGCAAATACTGATCACCGCCTGGAGATCAGGATCATCCGGGATTTCCAGTCCAACGGCAATGTCAATCTGCGCAAGGAAGTTCTGCTGGATGGCAGCCATCTGAAAATAAACGAGGCCATCGGCCTTTTTAATGCTGTTCTGTTTCTGCCACACATGCTGCAAATTATCACCGGCTCACCTCAATTGCGGCGGCATTACCTTAATTTATCCCTGGCCCAAACAGATCCCCTCTATACTGAATATCTCTCTGATTTTAATAAAGCCCTTTCACAGAGAAATGCCCTGCTGAAACAACTCAATGAACGTTCTGGAGATCCAGATCAATTATCCTTCTGGGATGAAAAGCTCACCCAGGCAGGTTCCTACTTGATTCAAGCGAGGATCCAAGCAATCCAGGATCTCGGTCGATTTGCTGCTGGAATTCACCAGGAACTGACAAGAGGAGAAGAAATCCTCCGATTGAATTATTCACCTTCCTATGATCCAGTTGCTTTACCCACTAATCAGCTGACCATGCCCCTGGACACCCAAATGGATCGATCCGGGATCAATCTCACAGAGATCCAGAATGGCTATCATGAAAAATTGCTATCGTTGCGCTCGGAAGAAATATTTCGCGGAGTCACTACAGTTGGTCCCCATCGGGATGAGATCTATTTTCTAAGTAATGGGATAGACCTGGGCAACTTTGGCTCCAGGGGACAATTACGAACAGTCTTGCTGGCTTTAAAGTTAGCTGAAGTGAGCTGGTTGAAGGAAAAGAACGGGGACTGGCCTGTGCTGCTGCTCGATGAAGTCCTGGCTGAACTTGGATGATTTTCGCAGGCAGGATCTTCTGAACAGGTTGATAAAAACTGAACAAAGCCTGTTAACAACAACCGATCTCGATTTATTCTCAGAAGAGTTCCAACAATCCGCCCATAAATGGGAGATCAGCAGCGGAAAACTGATCCAATAGTCTAGAGGGGTCTTTTATTCGGCACACCTACCCGGCGGGGGTATTTTTCAGGTGTGGAAGCTTTCTTTATAAATGTAATCAAATATCTATCTTCGGGTACACCAGGCAGCGTAAGCCGCTGGATCTGAGAAAGCTCACCACCCAGCAAATGGATTGCCTCATGGGCTTGATGCACTTCTTGAGGTCCCTGGTCACCCTTCATTGCCAGCATTTTTCCCCCGATTTTTACAAAAGGCAGCATATACTCGCTTAATGTATCAAGATGGGCTACTGCCCTCGCAACTGCCCAGTCAAAACTCTCCCGAAAGTGTTCCTCCTTGGCCAACCTCTCGACCCGGTCGTGAATGACTTTAATACCTTTAAGTTCCAGTTTATCAACAATATGCTGGCAAAAATCTGTTTTTTTACTCACCGAATCGACCAAAACTACTTCACTATCAGGGAGTATGATCTTCAAGGGGATTCCCGGGAATCCTGCACCTGTGCCAATATCAATCAGCCGGTTGACGGCCGTATCCTTCATGACCAACCAGGGACTCAAGGAATCCAGAAAATGCTTCACCCGAATTTTCTCAGGTTCTATGATGGCTGTTAAACTGAACCGTTCATTCCAATTATCCAACTCCCCTTTAAAAGCTTCCAATTGAGTCAGCTGATAGGGAGTCAGTGTAATTCCAATCAGATCCCGGGTTTCTTTCAGGAGGAGTTTCATCTGGTTTGCATTATACAGGATTATTAACTGGTGGGGTCCTTCAGAATTCTTCGGATGGGGGCTTTGGAAAAAAGCCTGGTTTCCAAATTGGAAACCAGGCTTAGCGATCTAAAGCTGCGTCCCTGGTCAGGCCTTTTCAGCTGCCTGATCTTTTTTTCTTTGCTCTTTTTTAACTTTTCTGCGCTCCTGAAGTTTTTTGATTCCGTTCCAAATCCAACGGATCGGGAAGAACAGGATCAACACTACCGGCAGAATGTATAACCCGATCCAGATCAGCATATTGGCAATGTATTCAAGTGTGTTTATCAGGGCCTGTATAGCCTGTTTGGCTACTCCAACCGGCTGCCAATTCCCGATTTTCAAGGGCTGGACTGCTTCATCCGCCTGAATATTAACTGAGATCGCTGATAAAGCTGCAGATTGCTGATAATACTTCATCTGACCCTTGATCAACTCGATCTGCTCCTGGACTTCCACCAGGCGGTTATATACACTTAGCACATCCTCTGTTTCCCAGGCCTGTTCCATGATGACTGTCAGCTGCTGTTCTGCTTTCTCAAGATTCCTCAATCTGGACTCAAGATCAGTAAATTCCTGAGTTACATCCTGGCCTGAGATATTTTCAGTGAGGATCTGATCAACATCAGCTTTGATAACCGCCAGAGCTTGGTCCAATTTTTCAGAAGGCACACGGATCGTGATATTTGCCTGTGGAACTTCCAATCCTCCATCTAGCTGGATCCGATACAGATTAGACGTGACCACATATCCTCCCAGATCCTCCGCCAGCTTACTGATAATATCCATGGTCTGGCCTGGCTCTTTGACAACGATAGAGAGGTCTGCATTTTTTATTACCAACCTGTTCTGTGTTTCCTGGGTTCTTAATTCTCCTTCTGAGTAGCTGTTGGAAACAGATTCGTCCCCTTCCCAGGAGAGGGTATCTGAAGAGTAGTATTCCAGAGGGGCCCCTGATTCCGCCGTGCCCCTGGAGCTAAATATCGGAGCTCCCGCACAAGAAGTCAACAGAATGGCAAGCACAGACAGGATAATCAATTTTTTACTCATGATTAATTCTCCTTTTAATAATCCGATTTCATTCTTATGACGCTGAGTTAAACCAGAAAGTTCCCTACCAACCCAAATCCAACCGTTGAATATACTCAACCGGCAAACCTGCTCTAGACATTCTTTCCTGAACTTCTCCGATATCATAAGAAGCCCGATGCTGTGACCAGGTTTGGCCCTCTGTATCAAATATTGTGTAGGCTGCCCGGGGATCATGATCTCGCGGTTGCCCGACCGATCCCGGGTTGACGATGCTTTTGACTGGAAGTTTAGCCGTATCACCCGGATAGACAAACGACACGTTCGCCAGGTCCTTACCATTCCTGAGGTAATACAGTACCGGAAGATGAGAATGTCCTACAAAACAAAAATTGGTCTCAAAATAATCAAAATTGGCCGTGGCTGTATACACATCCATTATATATTCCCAGACCGGGTCCCGGGGACTGCCATGGGCAAGGGTGACATCATCAATAACCGCCTGGGGCGAAAGGCTTTGTAAATACTGGCGGTGAACAGGGTTAAGCTGATCTTTTGTCCACTCCAGCACAACCTGAGCGGCGTGATTAAATTTGCCAGATTCGGTTAATCCAATCACAGCGCTGTCATGATTTCCACGTAAACAGGTCAAATTAGGTAGATCGCGGATAATAGCAACACAGTCATTCGGATCTGGTCCATAGCCAATAACATCTCCTAAACACCACACAGCATCAACCTTTCCTGCTGATTCCAGGACAGCTTCGAGGGCAGTTCGATTTCCATGTATGTCTGATATGACGAGCGCTTTCATCTAGATGCGACCTTATTATGAAGATTTTCTAAATGTTCCAAGAGCATTATTTTCATAATCATAAGCTAAACCCTCTAATCAGTAAAGCTCTATTTATAAATAGGTTCTGGGCGACTTATTTGGATCCGGACAGAAAATGCAAAACCTGACCGATCTGGTGTCCAAAATCAGCCAGGCAAGCGTTTTCTATGGCATTCTTCTTGCAACCTATCCTATAATCATCAAAATCAGGGACAAAGTGTTCCCTGTTAAAGGTAAAATGTACCCGTATGAAGATAACCTCATTACGATTAGTCCTGGTAATTATAGCTGTGCTGGTGGGTGCCTGTAATCGCCCGGCCCATACAGCCCCATACATAAATTTTTCAAATCTGGGATCCGAACAGCAGTTTACAGCTACTATTGACCCTTATCTCCCACCTACCAGGATGCCAGATCAGCCGATCTATACTCCAACACCTAGTGCTCCCCTTCCGCTGCCAACATTGAGAACTGAAGATATATATTATTCGGTTCAATGGGGAGATACAGTTAAATCGATCGCCTATCGGTACAATTTACTTCCCGAGCAGATTATCGAGGCCAACCAGATCACTAATCCCAGCTTGATCTATACCGGACAGAGTCTGCTGCTTCCTGCACCAAAAATCAGCCCGACTGGTCCTTCATTCAAGATCATACCCGATTCAGAATTAGTCCGTGGCCCATATTCGGTCAGGTTCCAGATAGAATCCTTCATCAATAACCAGCCGGGGTTTCTCAAGGAATACGAAGTTGAGATTGAAGGTGAAATGATGGGTTCGGCTGAGATCATCTCACGGATATCTCAGGATTATTCAGTAAATCCCCGTCTGCTGCTAGCATTAATCGAACACCAATCTGGTTGGCTGACCTCGAAAAATGATCAGGATATTCCCTATCCTCTTGATTACCGGGAAGCTGGTTACGAAGGATTATTCTATCAACTTGCCTGGACAGCAGATGAGCTCAATCGGGGATATTATCTCTGGAAAGTTAAAGGTGTTGGATCGTGGACTTTAAAGGACGGGGTCAACGTGCCCATAGATCCGACTATCAATGCGGGTACGGCAGGCGTTCAAAATTTTTTTGCCCAGGTCCTTCCACACCAGGAATGGACTTCTGCTGTTTCAGAAGAAGGATTAGTAAATACATATATCCAATTATTCGGATATCCCTTTGATTTTACATTTTTCCCACTCATACCGGATGGTTTAATCCAACCCCAGCTACAGCTTCCGTTTGAAGATGATGTTACCTGGTTGTTTTCTGGAGGTCCTCATGGAGGATGGGATACAGGTTCAGCCTGGGCAGCTCTTGATTTTGCACCGGAAGCAAAAGACCTCGGATGCCAACCAAGCAATCATTGGGTAGTAGCTGTAGCAGATGGGATCATCACAAGGTCAGACCACGGGGCAGTCGTCCAGAGCATAGATGGAGATCCTTATGACCAGACTGGTTGGTCCATATCTCTACATGCATATCGAACCCGCGGGATCGAATTGACAGTGGTATGAATTTGCGGGCTGGGGACAAGATCGGCCATCCATCTTGTGAAGGAGGGATCTCAACCGGGACCCACCTGCATATTGCCCGGCGGTATAATGGGGAATGGATTTCGGCAGATCAGGATCTGCCCTTTATATTGGATGGCTGGATCTCACAGGGGTTGGGATACGAATACCAGGGGCTGATGGTGCGGGATGATCAAACGATCCGGGCCGAGGATACAAAAACTGACTTTAATCGAATTGAACGGTAGAAAACAGTGAAAAGACTTATCATAGTTCTGCTGGCATTTTCCTTCTGCCGGGTGCAGTTTTTATTATAAACCGCCCCCCATCTTTGTACCCCCCATGGGCTCTACTCCGACTCAAGAAACCCCCTTTGTAGTACTCACATCTGAACCGACAATTGAGCCAACACCCACCCAAGATGTGGATTTTGATCCAACGCCAACACTCTACATCTCTCCGACAGAAACCCTGGTGCCAACACCAGATGTGAAGCGCGAACCAATTGTCTACCATGCCCAGGCAGGTGATACCCTGGATGTAGTGGCAACCCATTTTGGTGTCAGCAAAGACCAGATCCAATCCAATCAGGATATCCCTCAGTTTTCATTTATTAATCCTGGCACCTTGCTTGTTATTCCCCAGGTTCTTATCAATACCACTGCCGAAACACATTTGCTGCCAGACAGTGAATTTGTCTACTCAAGAGCAATCACAGACTCTGATTTTCCTGTAGATGTGGTTGATTTTGTAAATCAGGCAGGGGGTTACCTGAGCGTAACCAGGGAATATGAACACTCCTCACTTTCGCATGGCGGTGAAATTGTCAAGGAAATTGCCCAGAACAATTCCATCAATCCCTTCCTGCTGCTTGCCTTGCTGGAATATCAGAGCCAGTGGGTATTTGGCGAGCCTCAGAATATAGCTCAACTTAAATACCCCCTGGGTTATATCAATTACGATGATGACGGCCTGGTCAATCAGCTACGCTGGGCAGTCAATCAACTCTCGATCGGATATTACGGCTGGCGAGAAGGCAGATTAACTGAGATCATTCTCGAAAATTCACAAAATCCCTCAAGTGATGTATCAGCCAGGATCGAACCCAGCCTGAACGCTGGAACAGTTGCCCTGCAATACTATTTTTCCCAGATCTACGATAGCGATGAATGGATCGAGGCGCTCGATGATGATACTGGATTTATCACAACATACGAGCAGATGTTTGGATCCCCGGAATCCCGAACCCAGTACGAACCTCTCTTTTCTCACAATTTAGTCCAGCCGGAGCTGCAACTGCCATTTTTACCTGGCTCAGTCTGGAATTATACAGGCGGTCCTCATGGTGCCTGGGAACGGGAAGGATCCCTTGTCAGCGATCGATTTTGCACCGTCAGGCTTTCAGGGAGAATGTTCAAACTCTTACGCCTACGTGACAGCCTCAGCTCCAGGATTGGTAGTCAGGGCGGAAGATGGTGCAGTGATCATTAACCTGGATTATATTGATAACGAACATTCTGGCTGGGTTTTGCTTTACCTGCATATCGCAACAGATGGCCGCCTGGTAAACGCTGGAGATGAAGTCAGCCGGGGAGACCGTTTAGGGCACCCGTCCTGTGAGGGAGGAATCTCAACTGGCACCCATGTTCATCTGGCACGAAAATATAATGGGGAATGGATGACCGCTGATGGGCCGATACCTTTTGTGCTGAGTGGCTGGAGAGTCCATAACGGCGCTGCGCCGTATAAGGGAAGTTTGACTAAACCGGGAGAAACGATCGTTAACGCCAGCTCGTTCAGCGCCCCGGGCAGCCAGATTAAGCGGTAAAATAGAGGCCTATGTCCCGCCGAAAGAAACTTACCCGAAAATATTTTGCTTCGATCACCCATAGTATTTGGCTGCTGTCTGCCTTGCTCTCGGCCTGCCTTCCGCAAAATCGTGTCGCTAATCCAACACCAGCGCCTGGAACAATCTCTGCTACGCCAATACCTGCCCCGGTCCCATTCACGGCAAGACCTGTCTTATTCACCCGGTGAAAAAGTTGATTACACAGTTCAATCTGGTGATAATCTCTCCAACCTGGCATATCGGTTCAATACCACCAGAGAGGAAATACTCGCCGAGAATCCCATCATTCCTGAAGATGCAACCACCCTGCCGCCTGGACTGCCGATGGTCATCCCCATCTATTATGAAGCATTATGGGGACCGCAATTTCAGATCTTGCCAAACTGCGCATTCATCAACGGACCAGCTCAGGTTGAATTCGACCTCAATCTATTTGTTGAATCCCAGCCAGGCTGGTTTAAAGATTTTAGGCAGTTTGCTGGAGGACAAACCCGGTCAGGTGCAGAAATCATATCCTTAGTATCTGATAGCTTCAGCATCAGTCCTCGGATCCTCCTGGCGGTTCTTGAGCACCAGCTCAGCGCTTTGAGCGATCCCACTCCACCTGATAATCTGCTTGATGGTTACCCGCTTGGGTATGAAAAAACGGGCTACCAAGGTCTCTATATCCAGCTGGTATGGGCTGCTAACATTCTCAATCAGGGCTATTATGGCTGGGTGACAAACCATTTTGATACTATTGAGTTCTCGGATCAAACAATCGAACACCCCGATCCCTGGCAAAATGCAGCCACTGTCGGATTACAACTCTATTATTCCCGCCTTGAAACCAGGGAGCAATATTACAGAACAATCGGTCCGGATGGATTCCAGCTAACCTACATCCAGTTATTTGGTGATCCATGGAATTGTGAACCCCATATTCCGGGAAGTTTGAGGCAGCCAATTTTCAGGCTTCCTTTTGAAAGCGGAAAAACCTGGGCTTTTACCGGAGGCCCTCATACTGGATGGGGCCAAGGTGATCCCCTGGCTGCCCTGGATTTTGCCCCCCCAAGTGCTGAAAGTGGATGCGAAATCACATCGGAATGGGCAGTAGCGGTCGCGCCAGGTATCATCACTCGAGCTCAAAAAGGATTGATCGAACTTGACCTTGATGGTGATGGAGATTACCGGACGGGCTGGGTTGTTCTTTATCTCCATCTGGGATCCCAGAACAAGCTCCCTCTCGGCTCGATAGTTGAGGCAGGTGACAAGATGGGACATCCTTCCTGCGAAGGTGGTGAAAGCACAGGATCGCATATTCATATTGCCCGAAAATATAACGGGGAATGGATCCCGGCAGCAGGTGTTGTTCCTTTCGTAATGAACGGCTGGATCCCCCAGGAAGGATCCGCGGAATATCAGGGATCATTGGTCCGATTCACAGAAATCGTCACAGCAAGCATCGATGCTGAACAGAAAAGTCTCATCAACGCACCAACTCCAGTTCCCTGAAATAACCAGCCCTTTTCCCAAATCATCCCCCGCCTCAGCCAGCATTCGGGGGTTTTGTTTTTAACATCTGCTATTTTATCTGACAGGCCGGTATTTTCAGGTATTACTTAATAATATTAATATATTCTTTAATATTTCTTATATAAACTATTGACAAACTAAATTTTTTTGATATACTGTAAGCAATATTTACTATCCTTGACAGGAGAATCATATGTTTACCACGACATTAATGGAGTTCAACCTTCGCCGAAAAGAACTTCACAGACAGGCTGAATTCTACCGCCTGGCGAAATCATTAGAAAAACCCAATCCGATCCATTACCGGATGACCACCCTGCTTGGCAAATTATTGATCCAATCTGGTCAGCAGCTGATCAATCGAGTCCAGACAGCTCACTGATATCCATTAGTCATAAGGAGGAGAAAAACATGCATCCATTACCATCCCAATGTCCCATCTGTCAGGGCGAAATAACAGTTACCAGGATCAACTGCCGGGATTGCAATACTTCTATTGAAGGACGATTCTCATCCAGGACTTTTTCTCAGCTCACACCAGAACAAATGGATTTTGTAGAAAGCTTTGTCCGTTTGGAAGGCAAGATCAAACACATGGAGAAAGAGCTCGAAGTGTCATATCCCACAATCCGCAAGAAATTACATGATGTCATCCGGGCCCTGGGTTATGAACCTGGAGGTGAGGAAGATATTTCGACACTATCAGATCAGGAACGTCAGAAGATATTGACCGATCTGGACGAAGGCAAAATAAGCTATCAAGCCGCGATGAAACAATTGCAGGACGAGGAATAACAAGATGACTGAACATATCATTCCTTTGGAAGATCTTACGGAGCTAGAAATAGCCAGCACAGGTGGTTCATTATATCTCGCGGGCTGGAACAAGGATCAGATCCGGATCAGGGATTTTTCGGACCAGGATCAGGTCAAGAAAAAGAAGACCAAACTCAGCCTGACATTTTCCGGTGACGCTTTTCTTCATATACCCCACTCCCTTGATATTGTGGTCGATACAATAGGTGGTGATGGATCGATCAAGGGAATCAGGGGCGGTTTGCAAATATCCAGTGTTGGGGGAGATTTAAGTTTAGTTGATACCAATGCAGCAAAGGTCAAGTCTATCGGAGGAAACTTGATTGCGAACCGTGTCCAGGGAGATATTTTGATTGACAATATTGGCGGGGATGGGCTGATAGATAATATCAAAGGGCAGCTATCCCTCCAGCAAGTGGGAGGTGATGTTGATCTCGAAAAAGTGGATGGTGGTATTAATTTGACAGTCGGGGGAGGAGCCCGCCTTAGTTTCAATCCCGTCTCCTGGCAAGCTTACGAGATAAAAACGGGAGGCGATATTTCAACCTCGATTCCAGATGATAGTTCAGTCTCCTTATCCATCCACAGTGACCAAGAAGATATCACTGTCATAATTGGCGACCAGGATCAGAAGCTGAAAGAAAAAGATTTTTCGCTGCAATTAGGTGAAGGGGGTGCTCCCTTAATGCTATCTGCGGGTGGAAAGGTTTTTTTAACCGGTGATGATTTCACCTGGCTCACTAATATCAAGATCAATGCTGAAGAGTTCGAAAATCTGGCTGTTGATTTTTCCAATCAGACAGCAGAACAGATCAGAAATCAACTCGGGAACCTGGAAGAAGACATCAGGTCTTCCTTCTCTGGAATATCCGAAACCTTCGATTCCATGGGTATATCAGAAGAGAATCTCCAGAATATTGCGCGGCGCATTGAGGACAGCAGCAGGGTAGCTGCCCAGAAAGCCGAAATTGCAGCCATCAAAGCCCAGGCCAAAGCTGAAAAGAGGATTGCACTTGCCCGGAAGAAAGCCCTAAAATTCAAAGCAAAATCCAAAGAATTTGATGTTAATAAATTCCTCACCATGCGTGAACAGAGAAAAGCTGTCTCGGCAGATGAGCGAATGCTGATTTTGAAAATGCTCCAGGAGAAGAAAATATCGCCGGACGAAGCTGATGTCTTATTACAGGCCCTGGAAGGAAAGAAAATACGATGAACCCATCTGACGAACGAATAGAAATCCTTGATATGGTTCAACGGGGCACGATCAGCCCCGAGGAAGGCTTAAAACTGATTGAAGCCCTGGGAGAATCCTGGGAAGAAGAGCTCGATTTAGAAAATTCCCGGGACAGGAACGGAGTTGATCCAGAACAGTTTTCTTCAGCGCCTGATTTCGCAGGGGAAGATTTTGATAAATGGAGAGCCTGGTGGATCATTCCTTTCTGGCTGGGAGTTGGCATTACTACCCTGGGTGGGTCCCTGTTGTATTCGTCCTTGCTAGCCAAAGGCATCGGGATCGGTTTTATCTTGTCCTGGATTCCGTTCCTGATCGGGGTTGGCATTATGGTTCTTGGCTGGAACAGTAAAACCGGCGCCTGGGTCCATATCAGGATCGATCAGAAACCCGGTGAGACACCGCAGCGGATCGCTATCAGTTTGCCGATCCCTATTCGCTTCCTTGCCTGGATAATAAGGAATTTTGGAAGTTTCATTCCGGGTCTGGATTTCACAGGCATTGATGAAGTCATCCTGGCTCTGGGCAAGCATTCCCCTGGAGATACCCCACTGAGCATAAATGTCAGTGATGATGAGGATGGAGAACAAGTAAAAGTCTATATTGGGTAAGGATTACAGCCCAATCTGAGGAGGATTTAGGATGGTTACCAGTGAAGAACGGATGAAAATCCTGAAAATGATCAACGACGGGAAAATCACTGCCGAAGAAGGCTCAAAATTGATATCTGCCTTGACAGAAAGAAGCGATAAACCAAAGAAAGCATCCAACCGCTCACTCGGTGGTCAAATGCTGAGGGTCCGTGTTACAGATATGCGCACAGGAAAAGCCAAGGTGAATGTTAATGTGCCCATGAAACTGGTTGATGCGGGGTTAAATATTGCAACCCAATTTATTCCTGAAATGGAGAATGCCCAGATGATGGAGGCAGTTAAAGAAGCCCTGGCAGAAAATTTGAGCGGCAAGATCGTCGATGTGATTGATGAAGAAGATCAAGAACACGTTGAAATCTTTATTGAGTGAAATCTTCTGGAATAGGCGAACTCAATGAAAAGAGCCTGGAATATTCCAGGCTCTTATGTTTGAGGTGTAAACCTGTTATTTATCTGACGGAATATCTTCAGCTTCAGTGGTAATCACATCTTGGGACGCAGGCACATATTCGGGAACAACGATCATCATGATCACATACGCCCAGAACAAACCGCTGCCTGTCACAAAAGAGCCCAGCACAAATAACAAACGGACCAGGGTTGGATCAATATCAAAATAGTCTGCCACTCCTGCGCAGACACCCGCGATCATCCGATCATCTACTGAACGGAAGAGTCTTTTATATTCACTAGTCATCATCCATCTCCTGATAAAATAATTCGATTTTCATACCAGATATACGCTAATCAGCCCCAAAAGTTGTAATCGGAGATTGGATTAATTATGCTAAAAGTGAAACTAAAACCGCCTTCTCCTGTTCTAAATAATAGATTGTAATAAATATTTGATATAATCAGGACTATTAAAAAATAAATGAGGGCCTATGGATATTTACGATAAAAATGCAAGCTCAGTGAATATCAGTGAAAGATTAAAGAAAATCCGGGAAGAACGGGGGTTATCTATTCGAGCCCTTGGCCGCCTCAGTGGATTATCCGCCAATGCTTTAAGCGTGATTGAACGGGGGCTTTCCTCACCATCTGTAAGCACTCTGTATAAGATCTCGACTGCCCTTGAAATTCCCGTCACAGCATTTTTTGAGGAATCTCCTGTCCAGCAGGAAGTTGTCCTGGTCAAATCCAACGAACGGAAACGCATCCCCCTTCACAGAGGGCTTTGGGAAGGTTTGGGAGGGGAAGAATTCCTGGGCACAGTTGAACCATTTATGGTCACACTGGAAGCAGGAACCAGCAGTGGAAGGTTTTCAATGGCCCACTCCGGGCATGAGTTTGTCTTCTGCTTGCGGGGAGAACTCTCCTACGAAGTAGGGGAAAACACTTATACGCTGGCAGTCAGGCGACGCACTGTTGTTTTCAGCCGACCTGGAGCATAAATGGCATAATCCAGGATCGAATGTTACCAATGCATTAATTATTCTGTGCGGTTTTCATGACGATGAAAGCCCCAGCAAATACCATCTGGCATCAACCTCCGGCAAAGAAAAAAAATAAACTCTGCAATCTTGAATTAAAAAACAGCCCCCGTCAAATCGAGGGCTGTTTTGGTATTTCGCAGGCAATAAATTACACAAAGACGATTTGAGCTCCTTCCGTCAAGTCCATGAATTCCATCGCCCCCAGGACAACTGCCCCATCAATCAGATCCTTCTCGGTCAATTTCATCATATCCATCGACATTTTGCAGCCATAGACATTGGCACCAGCGTCCATAATCAGCTCCATGAATTCCGGAACGCGCGGGAAACCCAGCTTTTTGATCTCGCCCCGCATCATCCAGGATGCAGCAGCAGAAATGCCGGGAAGAGCGCCTAACAGGGTGGGAATGCCAAACCAGGGATGCATATTGGGATTACCAACTGTTGCCACCGTCAGTCCACTCATTTTCTTTTTTGTGATGATGTCCAATCCCCAGAAGGTAAAGAACATTTCCACATCAATTCCGCTCATTCTGGCGGCGTTGGCCAGGATCAGAGGTGGGTAGGCCATATCCAGGGACCCTTTGGATGCGATCAGGGCCAATTTTCGATTGCCATTCGTTCCTTTATTTTGATTTAATGCTTTGGATGGTTTAGCCATCTTGATCTCCTTTATTTAAATGCAGCCAGTGGGTTTCTTGAGCCCGGCAATATTTGCGGCTAGTTTTGCCGGTCCTTCCGGGAACAGTTGGTACATCTCTTTCATGCTGACATCGGTTTGCTGGGTGATGCGACGCAGTGTTGGTGGTTCTCCACTGCTGGCAAAATCAGCTCTGGCGAAATCAATCACCGCCCAATGACGCTCAGATAGTTTTACCTCGAGCGCATCAGCGATAGCCTGGCCAATTTCTTTTGTCCAGGCAGTATCATCTACCAGAAAGCCATCATCATCAAATTCAACGGTATCCAAAATATCTTGTGACATAATTTGTCTCCTTTATTTAGTAACTGGTCAATTAATTCCCCCTGGGTGTTGATCCAAGGGATTGTAATACTCTAATTAGTCGATACATACCTGTCCTGGTTTCAGGTTTTCCAAGTTCTTTTATGAGCGAGAACAGGGATGGCGGTGAAAATTCCTCTTGGTCTGGAAGCTGCAAGGCCAGGAGAGCGCCATTCAGATCAGCCAGGGTACTTGAGCTAGATAAGGTATCAAACATATCACTTACCTGGTCAAATAACCCGGCTCGCTCCAGACGATCCAGGGTCCCGACTGCTGCAGAAAAAACCTGTTTTCCGAGCAGTTCAACCTCATCAACTATTCCCATTAAAGCTTCGAACCGATCCATCATGGTGAGGATCAACTGGGTATTTCGGAGCACTCGCTTGAGGAGGAACAATAAATCATCTAATGAAAATTCAGTTCCAATTTCCTCAAGTTCTTTGATTGTCAGATTCACGAGCTGATTTCCTATTGGAATCAGATCAGCTTTCAGCTCATCAAAATCCTGATTTCTCCGCTGCTGTTTGCTCGCTTGCTCGGTAAGAATTAACATCTGGCTGGCAAGCCGATCTACTTTTTCGTGAAGCAATGCGATATCTTTATCCATGGATCACTTCCACTTTCCTGCCATGGTCATCTGGGATTCAAAAGGCATTTCCCCGCCTTTCAACAAGACATTCCAGTACACCCAGCGGAACATCATTTTGCCCCAGTGATTTGCCGGAGATTCTTTTAACAACGAGAAAGGACCCAGACCCGGCAGGGGATACTTGCCAGGTAGTGGTTCGACGTCATAGTTGAAATCGATCAGAATTCCCTGCTCAAAACCAGATTCAATAAAACAATTAGCGTGACCGTCAAACTTTGCCAGCGGTTCAAGTCCTTCCATCTGACGCAGCATGTTTTCAATCAGCACATCCAGCATAAAGTGGGCAACGGATCCTGCCTTTGAGGTCGGCGAGTTGCCGGCATCACCAATCACCCAAATATTTTCCCAGGAATTTGACTGCAGGGTATGCTTGTCAATCGGAACAAAATTTAATTCATCACCCAGGCCCGATTTTCCAATCACCTCTGCACCCATGTTGGTGGGAATTGTGATCAGGAGATCATAAGGGATTTCACGGTCATCCCAGGATTTGATCAATTGATTCTTATTATCAACTTGACCTATATTAAAATCTGGTTCCATTTTTATGTTTTTGGATTCCAGCATACCGCCCAATATGCCAGCTGCCCTCGGCTTGGTAAAAGCCCCATCGAGAGGAGTTGCATAAACAATCTCGACCTGATCACGGATGCCTTTTTCGTGGAAATACCAATCAGCGAGGAACAGGAACTCCAGAGGCGCAACCGGACATTTAATGGGCATTTCAGCAACATTAAGGACTAACCTGCCGCCCTTCCAGAATTTCAAGTGATTGGCCAGATCGGCCGCTCCATCCGGAGTGTAGAAATCAAAGATGTTCTTTCGCCAACCTCCTCCATCCAGCAATCCTTCTGTTTCCCCGGGTTGAACGTGGGACCCAGTTGCAATAACCAGATAGTCGTAGGTAATAACCTGGTTATCTTTGGTCAGGGTCACTCTGTTCTTTTCAGGTTCAATCAATTCAATATCTGAGAGGATCAACCTGACTCCATTCGGTATAAAATCCCTCATGGGTTTTTGAATGTCCCTGGAAGAATAGATTCCAAAGGGAATAAACAATAAACCTGGCTGGTAATAATGCGTTTCATCCCGATCAACTACTACAATCTCCCACTCCCGGGAATCCAACTCATGAACCATTTTATTGGCTACCATCGTGCCGCCCGTTCCAGCACCCAAAATCAATAACGTTTTCATCATCAATTCTCCCGAAACTAATAAAACCTATCAAAGGCCTGACCACAAAATCTACTTGCACATTATTTCACAATCTATTAAGCCGTACCACGAATAATAATACCATGTTACACCTCTATTTTATTTTAACATTGTGATTTTATTCATAATTCTTATGGAATATTCTTATCGAGCGGGTGTGTTTGATAAGTAAATCCAACCTCAACAGCGATCTGGCTGTTATAAGCAGATGTTTTTTCTGTATAATGAGGATATATCATCCTGATTAGGAGGATCATCATGAAACTGAATATCAAGGCTTTTGCCCTGGCCGCGGGATTGGTTTGGGGCATCAACTGGTTTGCAGTCACTTGGTGGATGATACTTCTCGATGGTATCTCAGCCGATGCCTACCTGGTCAGCAAAATGTACCGGGGTTATACAATTAGCCCTCTGGGCAGCCTGGTAGGTTTCCTGTGGGGTTTCCTGGATGGTTTTCTGATCGGATTAATGCTTGCCTGGATCTATAACAAATTATCCCCCCTGTTCAATCAAAAAGAAAATTGAGATCTATCCGCGAAAATATCCAGAGCCGTGAACATTAAATTCACGGCTCTATTGATTTCCTTTCTTAGCAAGAGGTATTTGTTCTGTCTTTTCTCCTGCCCAGCAGAACCAGACCGATTAATAAGGGTGGACTGCAGACCGATCGGATTGCCTGAGCCCCGGCCGGATACTTATTCGGGTTTTTGTCGGTCCCGATGTTGATCAGGACGAGGTCTTGGGGTATCTCACTCACGCCTTGATCTTGACCGACAATTTCATATGCCTTGCCATCCACGACAAAGATAATCCGTTCACCCATCGCCAGTACCTTCCCCAGCGCAGGCTGGAGGCTGATCAATTCAAAATATGCCTCGGATCCAAACCCGATCGGGACCGGAGCCATCTTTCCCGGATCAAACAGACTGTCAATCCAGATTCCATCTCTGAACAGGAATGTTTTATCATCGACATATTTTAGGATCGGACCTGCAGAAGATCCCCCGCTGGAAGCACCTGATATACCAGGCTGTGGCACAGATTCAGCTGACCGCAGATTGGATTCAGCATCAGCTTTATCGACTGCCTCGGCCCCAACCGAAGGACCGGAGTATACCTGCATTAATTCCTCTGCGGCATCATCAAAACCCTCAGTAGAATAGATATCGCGTTCTTCGATCAGGAAGGATGTATAAGGCGTGATGATCCCATACCTTATACTCAGCTGGATAATCGCATCCACCCATTCCTGGTTCTCTCCCTGGTATCTGATCTGACTCAACAGATATCCAATCTTGCGGGTTGCCCACAGGCGAGGAATATAAGAATTTGAGCCTGAACGGCCATCATCACTCTCAAAATCAACTTGGTAAGAAAATGATTCGGACCTGGAATTTACCTGGCCGGTTAATCCGATCAGTGTTCTGCCAGAACCAGCTGCCGGAATCCGGTAGCGGCCAGTTACAGTTATTTGTGTTCCCGCATAAAGATCTGGAAGGACAGGCGGATAGACTTCTTCAACAATGATGTCTCCAAAATCCAGCTCCAGATTGGTTAAAACTGGTGTCCTGATCCTGGCGAAGAGAGTTGATACTTCTTCATCAATTTTCTCGCCGGGTCGAACATAACTCACCAACCCGCGATTATGATTCGCAAGGGTATCTAGCAGTTCGGTGTTAACGTCATCGCCTACCCCAAAAGCGAAAAGCCGGACGTTGTTATCAGAAGAACCGCTAACATTATTAATGATCTGTTCGATTTCGGTGACACCCTCGGTTGGCAGTCCATCTGTCAGGAATAAAACTACCAGAGGTCTCCCGGATCCAAAATCCCCTGATCTATCCAGCAAGGATAACGCTTCTAACAGGGCGAGATTGATATTTGTGCCTCCCAAGGCAGGCATCCGTTCCAACCAGGAAGCAGCTTCTCCCGCTCTGCTTCGGGGTTGCAGCTCATAGTCAAAACGTTTGATGCCAGTCGAGAAGGCAATAACATCAAACCGATCTTCCGGGTTGAGATGTTCAAGAACATAGATCGCGGCCTGCTTGGCCTGATCCAGCTTATCCCCTTCCATAGATCCTGAAGTGTCCATGACCAGGACAATATCGCGGGGCACAACCTGATCTACATCAATCGCCGGGGAAGCCATTAATAGAAAATAGCCTTCATTTCCCAACCAATCACCACCTGTCTGATCCGGGAATGTTAATAGATTTAATCCAATATCGTCCTGACTGACTGTGAAGATCAGTTCAAAATCCTGATCGGGAAGAACATATTTTTCCTCATAGCCAATCAGGGCCCTGAAATTTCCATCCCTCTCCACAAATATTCTGTCTTGATGGCTGGGTGAATATAAACTTCTCAAAGGTGTTGGTGAGATTATTTCTACCCTGACAGAGCAATTTTCAAGGGGTTGGGCTGAGAATTTTTCCGTGTTCAATGGATATCGGTATTTCACCAGGCCGTCCTCAATTTCCAATACCTGGCTGTATTCCAATTCAATTTTCCTTGATCCACCTGGCGGGATCGGGAATATTCGGGCCTGAACAGCACCTAGGCCAACATATTCCAGCAGGGCAGGGTCCCTTCTTTCCCTGACAATATCCTCATATATTTTCCTGGCTTGATCGGCGGGGAGAATATTTCCCTTGATTGGAGTTCCATCCACCCACATCACAAAATCCGAGATTGCTGCCCCTGCCGGGATAGGAAAAATGTAGGTTCCTTCAACTTCCCAGTCATGATGATTTACAAATTCTTGTTCTACCCGCGTAACAGCAACCTGGTTTTCGATAGTGACATTTACCTGATGATAACGAATCGTCAGCCAGCTTTCTTCAAAGGATATTGGATCCAGAACAGGAGGCGGGTCAGGTATGATAATTCCATCCGCCAGCACAGGTTGAATAGTCCCCGCCAGCATGATCAGGCAGATGATAGTACCAGCAAGTATTTTATTTCGGGATTCTCGGAAAAAGAACATTTTCTCCTCCTCAATAAATCAGGATAGTGACTTAATGACGGTCACCCGGCCAAAAAGGTTCCCGGACCAATTATTCCAATCAGGTCTATGAGGAGGTAATTCGGTCAAGCTGATAGATGTATCGCATATCCGGTTTTTCCGTAAAGAAATAGTGGACCCAGATATACAGGTGATTAAACAAAGCTGCCAGCAGGGCAGCCTTTGACAGAAACAATAATCCCGGGATCCACAATAACAGGAAGCCGTAAAGATACATGGCATTCGGGGTCCACTTGAACATACCTTGTTTTACCAGAGGTTTACCCCGATAAACCTCTGGCTCAAAGTGATCGATCCCTAGAGCTCTTTTCATTCCAAAATACTTGATCACAGAGTAAAACAGGTAAACAACCGGGATAAAACATAAAAGCGTCAAGAAACCCCCCAACCTACCGGAGAGAGGCAAAGTGCCACGATTGGATGCCGCCAAAGCAAGAATTGTCACAAGCCGGCCAATAAAAAGGATCATGAATCCAACAGTCCAGATCGAAAATGCCCTCTCACCGAAAGGCTTGCTTAGCCATTGATAATACAGTTCACCTCTCCAGCAGACCACTGCATACACCTGATGCAAGACAGGATCGAGGATGGCCAGCCAGAGCCAGGTGCTGGTCTCAATATTCCAGAGAGATCCAGCCAAGATATTTCCCCGGGCTGCGGCATAGACACCAAAAAGAAGCAGGCTCAAGAAAATTAGATGATATCCTTGCTTTTCGAGGATCTTCATTGGCGTTCCCTCAACCCAGCTAGATATTTCAACGCAGATCCAGGTTCATGATCGTTTGGTAAACTTCAGAAATATCCTGAACTTCAAGGTACCGGGTCATATCAATCCCATCCTTATTCTGATCTTCGTATGACCAGGTCAGGTGTCCAGTTAAATGGACAGCATAGCCACCAAGTTCCAGGACCGGCAGGATGTCAGAACGCAGCGAATTACCAACCATAATAAAATTTTCCGGTTTGATCTGATAACGTTCCAGGATTTCCAGGTACACCTCTGCTGATTTTTCGCTAACGATTTCTATCGCGGAAAAATATTCACCCAGTCCGGAAGCCTCAATTTTCCGCTGTTGGTGGAACAGGTCTCCCTTGGTAATTAACATTAAATGATATTTGGTTGAGATTTTTTCCAGTAAGTTTGTAACACCACCAAAAACTTCCGTATCCTCCGAGAGCATATCTTTTCCCAGATCCAGCAACCGTTGGATATCCCCGGGATGAATTTTTTTATCCGTCAAATCAATCGCAATTTCGATCAGTGAGAGCACATAACTCATCGCGCCATAACCATAATATTTAATATTTTTGACCACCAATGAGTTGATCTCTCCGGGGTCATTCAGTCTAATTCCATACCCGGCAAGGATCTCGATCAAGACATTTCTGCCGTGAATGTAAGTGCGCTCATTTTTCCAGAGCGTGTCATCTGCATCAAAGGCGAGCCAATTCATCATCAGATAGATTCTCAGACAGGAGGATTATTTGAACACACCTGCAATATTACCCCTCTAGATCAGCAAGCAGAGGAGGACGTTTTTTTCGCCAATCTTCATTTTCAGTGACTTTTTCGTAAGATCGTCCTAAACGGAGTAATTTCCCTTCTGAATAATCCGGACCCAGAAACTGGGCACCTATGGGAAGACCCTCTTGATCAAATCCAACCGGGACCGACAATCCAGGGATTCCGGCGTGATTTGTTGTGGCAGTCAGTTGGTCAGAATACTGCATCAAAACAGAGTCACCATACACGCTGCCGATCGGGAAAGCAGTAGTAGGCGCCGTTGGCGTTAATAAGGCATCGAGGCGGTGCTTGCCCTTGGGATCAAAAATCGCCTCAAAATCACTCCTGATCAAAGCCCGGGCTTTTAAGGCTCGTTGATAATAACCTTTATCAAACTGGGCTGCGCTGAGATAGATGCCCATCAGCATCCTGAGTTTCGGTTCAACTCCGAATCCCTCTCCCCTGGTTTTCCGATACAGTTCTCGCAGATCTTCGAACGATTTATTCGTCCGGTAGCCATATTTAACACCATCATAGCGGAGCAAATTTGAAGATGCTTCAACGCGGGATATTACAAAATAGGTCGGTACACCATACTTGGTATGAGGAAGGGGAACATCTTCCACAATATCCGCACCTAATTGGGCCAGGAAGCCTGCCACGCTTAATACTGCATCCTTGATCTGAGGATCGATTGGATTTTCAACCAATTCCCCCGTCTCAGCATCAAAATAAGTCACCCGGAAAAATTCTTCAGATAAACCAATCCGCATCCCGCGAATGCCTGCTTCCATCTCAGCCAAATAATCCGGAACCGGAACTACCGCAGCAGTGCTGTCTCTGGGATCTTTTCCAGCTATTGCCTGCAGTGTCATCGCAGCATCTGACACGGTCCGGGTTAACGGACCTGGGCAATCCAGGGAAGAGCCAAAAGCAATCAGGCCATATCGTGAGACCCTCCCATAGGTTGGTTTTAATCCTACAGTGCCGCAAAACGAGGCCGGATGGCGGATTGATCCGCCGGTGTCAGTTCCCAGAGATATAGCTCCCTCACCCGCGGCAACAGCAGCTGCACTTCCTCCCGAAGATCCCCCGACTACGCGGTTTGTATCCCAGGGATTTCGAGGAACCGGTTTGAAAGCTGAGGATTCGCTCGAAGATCCATAGGTAAACTCATCCAAATTCACTTTGCCTATCATCACTGCCCCTGCTTGAGCCATCCGTTCAACCACTGTTGCTGAGTAGGGAGCAATATAATTGGAAAGGATCTTGGATCCAGCGGTTGCCCGAACACCTTTGACAGTGAAAATATCTTTAGCAGAATATGGAACACCGGCAAGCGCACCGGGATTCTTGCCCTCACCAACCAGTTTATCTATTCGGCGAG
This sequence comes from uncultured Chloroflexia bacterium, assembly GCA_963751575.1. Taxonomy (GTDB): domain Bacteria; phylum Chloroflexota; class Anaerolineae; order Anaerolineales; family UBA11858; genus B10-G9. Next base: position 725,066 of record CAVVUX010000003.1, read on the forward strand.
CCTGCTCCCGGGCATAATCCTCAGTAACCAGCGTGAAAGCATGAATGCTGTTGAGGTCAGCCTGAGATTCGGCCTCCGGCGCGTCAACCTCTCCGGGACGACCATCAACCTGCTGGATTCGTTCGAGGACTTTATCTAAAACCTCTTCAGCTGAGATCTGCCTGGTTCGAACAAGATCAGCTATGGTATAGGCGGGAAGATCGGGTATCAGCATAGCTTAATCCAGCTCCTGATGAGAAATATCTGGAACCACGATATAACCATCCTCCAGCTCAGGACTCTGATCGAGGATGTCCTGGCGATTGGGATCCTGATGTACCTGATCCTGCCTGGGACCAGCGCTGTTTGACTTCGTGTAGGGTAAACCATGGGCGGCTGTGCCTGTATCTGCATCTATCGGAATGGATTCCAAAACTTCGATAGAAACCATCTGGTTATTTAATTCTTTGCGAAGATATTCCGCCTCCGCTTCCGGCAGTTCAAGGGATGCCAGATCAGCCAGACGCTGGAAATCTCCAGGAGTAATTTTATCTTTCATTGTCAGACCTCGCTGCTAATATTCAGGAAACAGTAGTTGTATTTTATCATTGAAAAAAAGACGCTGATTGGTTGAAAATTATTTAGAACAGATCTTGGAAATTTAATAAACTCCCAGTTTACAGCCAACCAGAGAGAGTCTTTTTCCAGCTGGTTTCCAATCAGGCGGATGGTAGAATTAGGTCTCGGAATCAGATAAATAAAAAAATCCAAGGATGGTTAATCCATGTGTGGAATATTCGGAATAGTCACCAAAGAAACTCAAAACCTCGGCCCAATATTGATTAGGGCAGGTGAACGTCTCTCCTACCGCGGATACGATACAGTTGGAGCGGCTACCCTGCCCCAAGAAGGGGAAATAGACCTGAGAAAAGATGCCGGCAAAGTCCAGGAAGTTGCCGAGAAATACGATTTTAAGAATATGACAGGTGACAGGGCAATACTCCAGCTGAGGTGGGCAACCTTTGGAGCGCCATCGAAATTAAACTCGCAGCCACATATCGACTCAGATGGTGATCTGGTCGGAGCTCATAACGGCAATGTAGTCAACAATCAGGAATTAATGGAAGAATTCGCTGCAGAAGGCATGACCGTTCGGTCCCAAAATGATGGTGAGAGCTGCGTCCATGCAGTCGAACGCTATTATGACCAGGGCCATGGGATGGTGGAATCAATTCGGATGGCAACCAAGGATCTTGAAGGGGACTACTCTTTTGTAATCGGTGCTGTTGGAGAAGACCGGCTTTACGCCATCAAAAAGGGTTCTGGCCTGGTAGCTGGAATAACCGACGACCTCACTTGCATTGGATCTGACTTGCCATCTGTCCTGCCGATTACCAGAAATATCCTGCGCCTGAACGACGGTGAGATCATCAGCTTTTGGGCCGGCGGATTTGAATTGACCAGTGTCGAGGATGGAAAAACAATTAAACGAAATCCTGAAATTGTGGAAGACAGCATGGAAGCGGCCGAGAAAGGTGGTTATCCACACTTTATGCTGAAAGAAATTCACGAACAGAGCAAAGTTGCAGGAGAATTATTAAGGGTGCTGGATAGCTCTCCTGATCTGGCACCATTTATTTCAAAGCTCAATCAAGCCAGGGATATCTACCTGATCGCTTGCGGAACGAGTTATCATGCCGGATTACTGGGATCAGTCTATTTTAATAAATTCGCCGGCCGGGCAGCCATCCCCGTCTTGGCACCCCAGTTTTCAGCTCAGTATGGTTCGTCTGTAGGTCCGGAAGATGTGGGAATATTCATCAGTCAAAGCGGTGAAACCAAAGATGTATTAAATGCCATTGCAGTGGCTAAAAAACAGGGTATGGGTATTCTCGGCCTGGTTAACGTGGTCGGATCCACCCTGACCCTGGTGAGTGAATTCCATCTTCCATTAGTGTGTGGATACGAGATCAGTGTGCCGGCAACAAAAACCTACAGCAATCAGGTCCTTGCCCTGCTGTACACAGCTTTGCGCTGCGGCGGCAAGGACACATCTGAATTACACAAGATCCCGGCCCTGATAGATCTAACCCTGCAGTCCGTGGCAGGACAAATTGGACCCGTTGTAGGCAAACTTAGCGGATGGGACGATCTGTATATTTTGGGATACGGCCTGACCTACCCTGTTGCCCTGGAGGGCGCGCTAAAATTCAAAGAGATCACGTATGCCCACTGCGAGGGTATGCTATCGACTGAATTTAAACATGGTCCCTTATCGGCAGTCTATGATGGGTATCCGGTCATTTTCAGTGCCGGACCAGATGATATCCCGTTGATCATCTCCGGAATCAACGAAGTCACCTGCCGGGGAGGTCACGTGATCGCGATCGGTTTCGAAGATCCACGATTAGAATCCAATGCCCAGCAGACGATCACCATACCTGAGATTGATGTCTCAGATGAGCTGAAACCAGCCATTCTGGCTCTGCTCAGCGCACTTCCGCTGCAGTTGTTATCTTACAACTGCAGTCTGGATCGAGAATTCGATCCGGATTTTCCGCGCAACCTGAGCAAAACGCTAACGGTTGACTGAAAATAAGATTGCCTAGCTATTCTGGATAAATAAACCGGGGTCTCAGTCCCCGGTTTATTTTTATCCAAAACAACAGACTGAATGGCGTTCAGAGTTGACAGCAAGCGTTTTGATTGCAGGTAGTGCTATAATGAAAAAGGTCGTTCCATAACATCATTTTTCTCTCTGAGGAGGTTGTCTTATGTCAGCGAATGGGCAGGGTTTCACATTAAGCGATGAACATAAAATGATCCAAAAAGCAGCCCGGGATTTCGCGGAAAAGGAAATTAAACCCATCGCTGCAGAATTTGATGAAAGTGGTGAATTTCCCTCAGAAACGATCAAAAAAATGGGTCAATTGGGCTTTATGGGCATTGAAGTTCCAGAAGAATATGGTGGCGCAGGAATGGATACGCTGGCCTATGTTCTGGCACTCGAAGAAATCTGCAAAGCTGATGCCTCTCATGGGACGATCATGTCTGTGAATAATTCGTTATTTAATTATGGCTTGCTGATCTACGGAACAGAGTTCCAGAAGCAAACCTACCTGGTGCCGGTAGCCTCTGGAGAGAAGATCGGGGCCTATTCACTTACTGAACCAATGTCGGGTTCAGATGCAAGCACCATGCTCAGCAGGGCTGTCCTGGAAGGAGATAATTACATTCTGAATGGTCGAAAATCCTGGGTATCCGGGGGACCGGTCGCAGATTACATCGTTGTTTTCATGATGACTGACCCGGAGAAAAAACACAAAGGGATCACTGCCTTCTTGATTGAAACCGACCAGCCGGGTTTTGCTGGAGACAAAAAGGAACCCAAAATGGGTATCCGGGCTTCAGCTACCAGCGAATTGGTCTTTGAAGATTATCAATGTCCGGCTGCTAATCGCCTCGGCGAGGAGGGTGAGGGATTTAAGATCGCCATGACGGTGCTGGATGCCGGGCGAATAGGTGTCGCTTCCCAGGCCCTGGGGATCTCAGAAGCTGCTTATGAAGCCAGTATTGCCTACGCCACAGAGAGAGAAGCCTTTGGTAAAAAGATCGGTCAATACCAGGGAGTTGCTTTCAAGCTCGCAGATATGAAAACCCGCATCGAGGCCTCTCGCCTGTTGATCTATCAGGCTGCTTTCGCAAAAGAGCGGTATAAAACGACAGGCGAACGCTTCACGCTGGAGGCTTCGATGGCGAAACTTTTTGCTTCAGAAACTGCTAATTTTTGCGCAAATGAAGCTGTTCAGATCCATGGCGGCATGGGGTATTCCAAGGAGCTTCCGATCGAAAGATATTACCGTGATGCCAAGGTCACTGAAATATATGAGGGCACCAGCGAAATTCAGCGCTTGGTGATATCCAGGATGGAAACCGGCTTGCGCTGACCATTTCCAACCCGTCAATTCCTAGCAGCGGTAGCAGACTCATGCCAGAACTCAAAACGACAGCAGAGGGATCCGGAGTCCAAAGGCGGCCTGGAGTCATTTCAGTATTAAGTATCCTGATATTTCTCAGCGGCCTATTTCATCTGGTCAAATTCAGTCAAGCCCTCATTCAGTGGGAATTACTAGCATCACTTCCTATTACAGTATCCCCGCTATACTTGATGGGAGACGGATTGTTCTGGGCTGTTTCAGCCGGATTTTTATCATGGAGTTTATGGTCGGGGAAAAACTGGTCGCGATTCTGGGGAATATTACTCAGCTCGGCCTTCACGGCAGTTTTTTGGCTTGATCTGATCTTCCTGGCTGAACCTGGGATCCTGCAAAACCGCTGGCCCATCAACCTGGCCTTGACGCTGGCAGGATTACCCGGAATGATCCTGATCTTGAACATGAAATCAAGCCGGGCTTATTTCAACAGAACTCCTGTTAAAATAACATCATAGGAACCTCTTATGACAGAAAAAAAATCGAACCCAAAAATTGAAGAACTTCAAAAGAAAAAAGCTCTCAGCCAGCTAGGCGGAGGTTCCGAAAGAATCAAGAAACAGCATGAAAAAGGGCGCCTTACAGCCCGGGAAAGATTGGACCTGCTCTTAGATAAAGGCTCTTACCGGGAAGTTGACGCTTTTGTTGAACATCGCAGCACTGATTTTGGAACAGATGAGAATAAGATCCTGGGCGATTCGGTCACAACCGGTTGGGGAACAATCAACGACCGCCTGGTTTATGTGTTTTCCCAGGATTTCACTGTTTTTGGCGGCAGCCTGGGAGAAGTGCACGCAGAAAAAGTAGTCAAGATCATGGATATGGCGCTTAAAAACGGCGCTCCTATCATTGGCATCAATGATTCCGGCGGGGCCCGCATCCAGGAAGGAGTAGTATCGCTGGGAGGCTATGCAGATATTTTCCTTGCGAAATACTCTCTCATCCGGGGTTATTCCCCAGATCAGCATTATTATGGGACCCTGTGCTGGAGGTGCAGTTTATTCTCCCGCCCTGACAGATTTCATATTCATGGTCAGGGGTTCTTCATTCATGTTTATCACCGGTCCAGAAGTGGTCAAAACCGTGACCCATGAAGAAGTGTCCTTTGAGGACCTGGGTGGCGCAGACGTACATGCTGAAAAATCAGGCGTCTGCCATATTGCCGCTGACACTGAAGCCAATACCCTCTTTTTGGTCCGAAAACTCCTCTCATATCTTCCCCAAAACAACATGGAAGATCCTCCTTTTATACCCACGGATGACAGTCCACTCCGCAAAGAGCCTGCCCTGGATACGATCATCCCGGACGATCCTTCCAAGCCCTACGACATCAAGGATGTGATCTGTTTGCTGGTAGATGAGACTGAATTCTATGAAATCCAGGAAGGTTTTGCCCGCAATATCGTGGTTGGTTTTGCCCGGCTGGGAGGTCACAGCGTTGGTATTGTGGCTAATCAGCCGGCCTATCTGGCTGGCGTCCTGGATATCGATTCTTCTGAAAAAGCTGGGCGTTTTGTTCGATTCTGCGATTCGTTCAATATCCCCCTGCTCACCTTTGTTGACGTGCCCGGGTTCCTTCCCGGAGTGGACCAGGAACACGGCGGCATCATCCGCTCTGGCGCTAAATTGCTGTATGCTTTTTCCGAGGCAACTGTGCCCAAAATCACCCTGATCACCCGCAAGGCTTACGGCGGTGCTTATGACGTAATGAGCAGCAAACACATCCGGGGTGATATCAATCTGGCCTGGCCAAGCGCAGAGATCGCTGTGATGGGACCTGAAGGCGCAGTGAATATCATCTTCCGGAAAGAGCTTTCCAAAGCCAAGGACCCGGATAAAAAACGGGCTGAATTGGTCAAGGATTACCGCAAGAAATTTGCCAATCCCTATATCGCAGCATCCCGGGGATATATTGATGATGTCATAGAACCCAGCACAACCAGGGCCCGATTGATCAATGCCCTGGAAATGTTAAGCAATAAACGGGATACCAATCCTCCGCAAAAAACACGGCAATATACCTTTATAGATCAAAACTGGGACGCAGATAATGTTCAAAAAGATCTTGATCGCCAACAGAGGAGAGATAGCAGTCCGGATCATTCGCAGCTGTCGGGAGATGGATATACCAACCATCGCCGTCTATTCGGATGCGGACCGCCACAGCCTGCACGTCCGGTATGCCGACGAGGCTTATCGCCTGGGACCCCCCAAAGCCAGTGAGTCCTATTTGCGGGCTGACAAGATCATCCAGATCGCCCTCGATCATGGTGCGGATGCGATCCATCCCGGATATGGATTTTTAGCAGAAAGAGCTGATTTTTCACAAGCCTGCCTTGATCACGGGATCACATTTATCGGTCCCAAACCATCCTCAATCGCTGCTATGGGAGATAAACAGGCAGCCCGGGATACGGTTCAAAAAGCCAGTGTGCCTGTCGTTCCCGGCACTGAGGGACAAGGTGATCTGGCGGACGAAATATTACTCGAATTGGCTCCGGAGATAGGCTTTCCTTTGTTGATCAAACCCAGCGCAGGAGGGGGCGGGAAGGGAATGCGTGAAGTTCAGAACATTTCCGAGATGCGCGGGCTGCTGACTGTTTCTCGGAGAGAAGCAGAATCCTCATTTGGTGATGGCAATATCTACCTTGAAAAACTAATCCAGGGAGCGCGTCATATCGAATTCCAGATCCTGGCAGATCAACATGGAAATGTGATCCACCTTGGTGAACGGGAATGTTCAATCCAGCGCCGTCATCAAAAACTACTTGAGGAAGCACCATCGCCTTTTATCGGTGATGATCAGGACCTGCGAAATCAGATGGGATCTGTAGCAGTCCAGGCAGCCAGGGCAGTTGATTACATCAACGCCGGAACTATCGAATTCCTGGTCGACAAGGATAAAAATTTCTATTTCCTGGAAATGAATACCCGGCTCCAGGTTGAACATCCCGTGACTGAAGCTGTGACTGGAATTGATATTGTCAAAGAACAAATCCGGATCGCAGCAGGAAAACCTCTCCAATTTAAACAGGAAGATATAAAGTTCAACGGGTGGGCAATGGAATGCCGTATCAATGCAGAAGACCCTTTCCGGGGTTTTATACCATCCACAGGCGTGATCTCACAATCTCTGCTTCCAGCTGGCCCCGGGATCAGGATTGACACAGGCGTATATTCCGGACTTGAGATCTCGCCCTATTATGATGCCCTGATCTCTAAACTTATTGTTCACGAAGAGACCCGCGAGGAGACTATCACCAGGATGAGAAGAGCGCTCGATGAATACCGTGTGATCGGGATCAGGACAAATATCCCTTTTCACCAAGCTCTGCTCGTAAATCCTGATTTTCTGGCAGGAAATTTTGATACTCAATTTATTCAGGACGGATATCTGCCGGGAAATGATCTGGAGCAGGATCTTTTGTTAGAGGAAATTGCCGCCCTTACTGCCGTTATGGCGACCTATAAACAGACCCTTCATTCGGCAGTGACAATACAGAAGGGTAAAAAAAACCTGAGCAGCTGGAAATCTATTGGCATCTGGGAAAGAACAAAAGAATAAAATGACTAACGAAAATTACTTTGCAGAAATTGAAGGGAAAGAATACAAAATTGAGGTCGTCTCGGATACAAGAGTGATTATTAATGGAACTCCTCACGAGATCGATTTTCACTCACTCAATCTGGGATCCTCTTGCTCACTGCTGGTCGATGGCAAATCGTTTGAACCATTTACGTTTAATGAGAACGGGGATTGGGAAATACTTCTGAAGGGAAGATTGTTCAATGTTCAAGTAGAAGATGAAATAGGAAGACGACTTCGCCTGGCATCAGGTTCAAATGTTCATCAGACTGGAAAATATACCCTCTTAGCCCCCATGCCTGGTCTGGTAATAGATATACCTGTGAAAATTGGCGCCCAGGTAGAAAAGGGGGACGTCCTGGTGATCCTCGAATCAATGAAAATGCAAAATGAACTTAAATCTCCCCGTTCCGGGAAAGTCACCCAGATCCAGACTGCTGTCAACGACAACGTCGAACGAAAAGAAGCCCTGCTAACCCTTGAATAAGCCTACAGAAAAGCCAAGCCGCTCAACACTTCGCCAGTCTTGGACTCAATATATCCGCCACTGGCCGCCTGTTTGTAGCTTTGCAGGCCCATAGCCTCCCGGACCAGACCCAGGGTTTTTTCTGCTTCTATCTGCATGCGTTTTGCTCCATCACTCAACACATCCTGGACCAGATCCGGCTCTTGAGCATATTTTGTTCTGCGCTGTCGGTGAGGCAGTAAAAACGAATTGATAGCCCCTGCCAGTTTTTGTTTTACTTCAACGTCTCCCACTTTGCCGCTTGCATAGCGGGTTTTTAAATCCTCGACCTGCTCCTGGTCGCTGTTAAAGAGGTCATGATAGATGAAAAGAGGATTCCCTTCGATCCTTCCCGGGACATCCGCCTTGATTCGGCTGGGATCGGTGTACATTTTCATTACCTTGGCCTCAACCGCGGCAGGATCATCAGATAGGAAGATCGCATTATCGAGGCTTTTGCTCATCTTGAACGTCCGTCAGTCCCGATCAAAGTGTCCTCGGCGATGATTTCCGGTACGGGAAATATTTCCCTGTAATTATGATTGAATTTTCGGGCAAGTTCTCTGGCCAACTCAACATTTCCCCGATTATCCTCACCTACCGGAACAATATTAGCCCGGGTGATCAAAATATCCGCAGCCATCAAGACCGGGTAACCCAACAAACCAAATGGCAGGGAACGCAGTCCGGATGCCTGGACCATGTCCTTTAAGGAAGGGACCCGCTCCAGCCTGGGTGCAGAAACCAGCATACCCAGCAGGGTGCTGAGTTCTGATATCCCAGGCACACTGCTCTGGACAAAAATTGTGGCTTTCCCGGGATCAATACCCGCGGCCAGATAATCCAATACAATCTGGCTGGATACACCCGTTCATCTGTTCGATATGCTCCTTCTCCGGCCGGGTAGTTAAGGTGTGCAGGTCTGCGATCACAAAAAAACAATCATGTGATGTTTGATATGCCAGCCTGTTCTGCAGACTTCCGACATAATGACCCAGGTGCAGAGGTCCTGTGGGCCGATCGCCTGTCAATAACCTTTTCCCTCTCATCGTTCCTCCTTATCTTTCTGTCTTAATAAAAAAGCCCCCATCCACTAAGGGACGAGGGCAAAGTACTCTCGCGGTGCCACCCAATTTAGCCTGGCTTCAGATTTAACCAAAAAACCCGTCAGTGATGCAACGGGGATTCGATTTCCTGGCAGCCCTGAAGGCCAGCCTCACTTTTTCAGATACGGCCCAGGAGTACGGGATTATATCTTTTACCTTGATAACGGTGGCATCTCCGGCACGGGCTACTGGGTATTATCCGTTCGCCCTGCGACTCCGAGGCCCATTCAACATCATCGGACGGGTGAGACTTTCACCAGCGCTCACTCTCTGTGCCGTCACTTCCGAGGTTTACTATTCCCCATCACAGTCTTTCGATATCTAACTGATGTAAGGTTCTTTATACACTTGGCAAAAATTTTTGTCAAGCTGGATCCTTCCTGGGGGGTAGAATCCAGCCTGTTCCCGACTCTTTACTGACCAAACGATTGATTGGGATCTCCCTTGATTGAATCTCCCTTGGTGCAAGCATTGCTGACCGATAAACGCATCTGACCCTTCCGATACCATGTCTCCCAGGCATCCTCGGCATCATTGAATGAGGTCCAGGGGGCTCCCCAGTAGCTATACAGACTGGGTTTTAGGACAACCGGGAAATTTTGGCTTTCTCCAGGCGCAAGTTTGGCAGAGGCACATACACAGACTCGTACAAATAGTAAAATTGATTGGCAATCATTGCTTGATTAGTTGAAGCTATCGATTGATTGAATTCCTGGGCCTGTTCTGCCGTAACGGTGATATCTGTCATCACATTGAGATTGCCAATAGCACCGGGTTTACCGGAGCAGAAATCAGCCCCTAAGGGGATAGCGGGGTCTCTGGAAACTTTCAACATCAGAGTCGGTGGCTGATAAGCGCCAAGCGGATCAGGCTTGATCGGCACACCATCTGGAATCCAGCCGACCGATTTTGAGAGCGAGTATTGGGCAGCCTCAAGGCCTTGCTTTAAACCTTCCTTGATCTGCTTCTCTGCTTCATTTTTCCAGATTTCTTCGGCTTGACCCAATGCAACTTCCAGGGCGATACCAGTCAGGCTCGGATCAATGCTGTCATAAACTGACTGCGGGACGCCAAGTTGTCCGACTGCCTGTGAAGCCAGATAATCCAGGCCTTCGTTCATTAACTGATCAAAATTAGGTATGCTCGGCGGTATTCCTAGCGCCATCAAGCCAGCATCAAGTATTGTGCCAAGGCATTTTTTGCCACAGAGGGCATCCGGCACAAATTGGGAGACAATGCTGACCAATGTGCCTTTTAAATCATTATAAGCAGTGCTGACCCAGTTAACTGCGTCCATGGCAAAGTCAATCACAGCTTCATACCAGGATTTTTCTTTTGGAGCCGGAGGGCAGAGCTTTTGCCCAGCCTTATAAGCGGCGCGGGAATCCTTGATTTTTTCAATGACTTCCATGAAAAAAAGTCTCCGGGTTTCGCGCGCCGCTTGATCAGGAAGATTCTCTTCATGAAAGGCAAGAATCGCCCGGTCTCCTTTGCTTATGATCCGAATCTGGATCGTGGCGGGTCTGCTGTAAGTCTTGTCTGGAGGTAGACGGGTGATCCGCCAATGGGATCCTCGTTTGAGCACTCTGACCTCTCCGCTGGTTCCATCAAACAATTTATAGCGGGCTCCTTTAGAAAATGTAAAAGGGCTGCCAGGACCCAACCAGATCTTGATCCCTTCCGGGGATAATAAAAAATCTTCCAGGATCTCTGCTGGAACTGAGAGGGTGCGCCTTAATCCTATCTGCCACCCTGTTTCACGCGTTAATCCCACTGGAGAGGGGTTTGGATTTCCCATAATTACCATCGATTGCAGCAGCTGGACGAATTGTTATATCAAAGGATCTACTAAATACTCATATTCTGGATCTTCTTCTTCAGTTCGAAGGCTTCATTCATATGGACCATTATATGCCGGGTAGGCGGCATCAGCAGCAGTTGGTATATTTTTCTATTTCCCCAGTAAGAAAGAAGGTCCACTGATTCTGCCAGCACGGCGCCTTCTCTGACAAGCCTGTCCAGCGCAGCAGGATCTACCTGGTCAGCCAGCCTCTCTGTCTTGATCCTGGCGACGATGGAACGCGTTTGTTTACCAACTTCAATCCGGTATTCTAGCAGGTCAGCAAGGTTGATGGCTTTGTTCAACCTGCCAAGGTCTGCCTGGGTAATTTGATTTCCTGCGTAATGGATCGGAGATCCCAACCTGTTTTTCCAGTTGTTCTGAAGATAGATCTGTTCACCCTCTGCGATCAGGATATTCAGGGTGATATCTTCAATCCGGCTGATATGCCACAGGATCCAGATCAGGGAGTGTTCAGTCCCCGGGGGTATAACTCGATAGTGTTGTTCAGCAAGGCCATCAAACACCTTGTCAGAATATGACCAGAGTTCTGACCCAGACATGTTTTTACTGTGAAGCACTTCATGTTGAGCGTAGAATAATCTCCGGCTTTCCTCAAACTGAGCACCAGACTTTAACAAGGACCGTAGTATTTTATGATCTTCACTCCATTTTTTTCGAAATGCTTTGAGATCCTCCATGGATTCTGCTCCATAACAAGACAAGATGAAACCCAATTTAATTAGATGAGGGCTTCTTTGTCCAAAAGATATAACTGGAACCCAGCAGCGAAATCGAAAGAGCGATATCAAGCGCAGCGACCGCCAGGAGAAAGAAATAACGTCCCTGTGAATAATGGTCCAGCAAAACCCCGCTGGTGATCATCAGGCCAAGGGCCAGGAAGAATCCGGGGCGGAAAAACTGCCAGATCCTGGGATCATCAAGCTGGTTGATCCGCTGGATGTTATTTCGGCAGTTGCGGTTAAATATATAAAACGCCTGAAAAATTCCTAATATTATGCCCAATCCGATCAAAATCCAGGGCCATTGTTCCCCGGGTCTGATGGCTATGGACTGCTGAAGCAAATCGAAACCGCTCCGCAACAGGATGAATCCGCCAAGATACCAAACAACTGCTGAGAGAATGATTAGATTTTTCTTGGATGTTCTCATAATGGTCAGACCTTGTTAGAATGTGATTATATCAAGATTGATCCGCGTCTAGTGTAAATCCAGATCCAAGGTCAAAATCGGGAGCAACCATGAAAACCATCCGGTGGGGATTATTATCAACAGCCAAAATCAATCAAGCGCTTATACCCGTCATTCGTCAATCTGCCAGGGGAAAGCTGGCAGCTGTAGCCAGCCGGTCAAGGGTCCATGCCGAAAGCTATGCCCGCAACTGGAATATCCCTCTTGCGTTCGGGAGCTACCAGGAAATGCTAGAAAGCGGAGAAATTGATGCTGTCTATATTAGTTTGCCAAATCATTTGCACAAAGAGTGGACGGTCAAGGCCATTGAGGCAGGAATAGCTGTTCTCTGCGAAAAACCATTTGCCACTTCCCTAAAAGATGCTGATGAAATGATCAGCGCAAGCAGGGAGACTAATGTCCCCCTGGCGGAAGCCTTTATGTACCGCCACCACCCCCAAACTAAATTCATTGGCGATTGGATCCGGGATGGAAACCTGGGAGATATCAATGTAATCAATGGAGTATTCAATATTCATCTCCCTAATTCACAACGCATGCCAGGAAATCTCAATGTGCGAATGGTTCCGGAATTCGGGGGAGGCTGTCTGTGGGATATCGGGGTATATCCGATCAGCTATGCCCAGTATTTATTGGGCGGGCCACCCCAATGGGTGTTCGGCAGCCAGCTTCTGGGCCCTACCGGCATAGATGAAAATTTTGCAGCTCAAATGGGCTATATTGATCATAAAAGATCTGAAGTGATTGTTCAATTTACTTGCTCTTTTAACTCTCCTTTTCACACATACCTTGAAATCCTGGGGACAAAGGGAAGATTGCACATCCCTCGGCCATTTTCAAATATGGAAAAAGAAACACCAATAGTTTTCCTGGACCAACATCGCAGGAGCAAGAAATTAAAAATACAGAAGAAACCACTCTATCTTGGTGAAGTTGAAGACCTTAATGCGGCTGTTCTGGATGGTTCACCGACATACATTGATTTAGGGGAGACTAGAAATCACATCCTGACTGTTCTGGCATTGCGCAGGTCTGCTCAAACAAAACAGCTCGTCATGCTCAAAGACCTTGAAATTGAATGATGATATGCGCGACGTTAGAATACTTCCAGTTGGATTCTTTCTGCTTCCGGAGAGAATAATCTCAAGTACGATTCCAGGATTTCCAATTGGTCGAGGATCTGATCCCGGTTGATTCCAGGAGGACCATAGGTTGTATAAATAACCTGTTCCGTTTCTAGTTGGATTTGGCTCCGCTGATCAGGACCATCTAACACCGAGGATATTATGCCTTGACGATCCCGGATATATAGGTCGCCTTGTTTGATCTGCTTGAGCGACCCGCCCAGGGCGATAAAACTCTCATTCCCGTTGGCCAGGTCTGCTGTCAAGGGAAGCTCCAAACTCTCCAGATCATGTCCTGCTGTGAGCAACCCGGTTCTTAATTCAGCCATAAACATACTTGCTACCAGCGTCGATGGTGAAAAGATTTTCTTATTATGATAGACAATTGATTCCAGCTGAAGACGAACATGATAGGATTTTCTAAAGACCCGATAAAAGGAATCATAGGCTGACAGGACCGGATCCATTCGAAGGTTCTTTTTGGACAATGATCCGTATTGATCCCGGAGTTCTCTCTCCAAATCTAGTCGGGCAGAATCCAGGGCTGGATGGGCAGAGAGGTTGGAAGCGTTCTTGATAACCAAGATACCCAGATAAGCCTCGGGGTGATTTGCTATCCACCGGGTTGTTTTCTTGAACATTAGGGCTCCTGCCCAGGATCCACTAATTCTTCTACACTACCAGCTACTTCCAATCCGCCGCAATCTCCCCGCCCCTGGAAAAGAACCTCTGCCGGTTCACCTTGATCGTCCAGGCCAGTTAAAGTGACCGCAACCTCGGCTGTCAGGCTTTCAAATATCCTCGGGGTCATTCCATCCAATTCTGGAGCCGAAAGGAGTCCGGCCTCTCCTCTTTCGGCTTGAATGGTCAACCGATAACCAGGATAAATACCATCCGGGTCAGACCACTTTTTCCCGGTCGTAATCCAGATTACAGAATGATCATTGACCTTGAGGGAATCAATCGTGGATCCCAAATAGGTAGTAAATCGATATAATTTTCCAGCTACCCGGAAACCAATTAAAAAACCTCGAAACCAGCTTTGCAGCCAGGGGATGGTAGCAACAGAAGCACTTAAGGAAATACCTGCGTCAGCAAAATGGTTACTTTGAAGCCAGATATATGCCCTTGGGAAAGTCCGTCCCCAATCTTTTTCGATATATCCCCGACCGCCAGTGAAATCATGCTGATCTCCGCTTACATTTAGACTGCCTTGAATAGAATGGTCAAGGCTTAATATTCCATGGTAAGTTTGCATAAATGGAACAAATCGAAATGGTCCCATTACACCGGGAGAGAAAGTTTTGACTGGCCAGGGATGCAACTTGTCAAAAGCAAGATCTCCCGTGATTGATTGGTCCTGATTGGAAATATTCAGCTCGAGGCCTTGATAGTGGAATGTTGATTCTCCTACCCTGATCAGAAAAGTCTTATTTGATGAATTGAATTGGCTGAAAGGAAACCGGTGGTAGTGAACTTGACTGCTGATCCCATCGAGAACTTGAATAAATGCATGTTCCTGGTCAGGATCCGGGTGGTGGAAGACTCCCGGGATAACTGCCAGGCGTTTGTCTTTTGAGGCTGAGATCAGTTTAAAATACCATCCTTCAAAAAAGACTCCTCTTTTACCTCTCCCATGATAGACTGCGGGGTTCCAGATACCGCTGATCACGTTTCCCATCCTTCTGAAATCTAAGCTGCATCAATCCCTTGTCGGATCATCAATAGTTCTACTCCCCCCGACATCACCAGTATTTAAGGTTCCAGCTGGTTCGATCATCAGGATCTGACATTCCTTGTCTGCAACAGGCTTGTGCTCCACACCACTTGGAATCACACATAATTCCCCTTCTTCTAAGCGAAGTTCCTGATCGCGGAGAAGGATCTGCAGCTTCCCCCTAATAACCAGGAAGGCCTCATCAGTCTCTGGATGACTATGCCAGATGAATTCTCCCTCAACTTTGGCGATTTTAAGGTGGTAATCATTAAGCTGAGCAATGATTCGGGGATTCCACTGATCGGTGATCACTGAAAATTTATCATTAAGATTAATCACATCTATTCTCATCTTAACATCCTCGGTATTTATATTAGGAATATTGTAACCTCAACGAAGTCCTTGATGAAAAACTAGGCTTGAAAACGGTGAGAAATACTCAAAAGGTTCTTATTCATAGTAGTGATGGCTTGTTCCTCACCGGGTGTGGGCTGCTCCCGGAGTCTCGATCACTTGATAGTCCCGGAGAGGAACCTAATCCGGGAGCAGCCCCGGTTCTTAAAAACGAGGTTTGGATCACCCCAAATCAACCACTCCGCCAGGCAAACCTCAAAGGACAGGTTATTCTGTTAGGAATGTGACTTATAGTTGAACCAACAGCAAAAGCGTTATTCCCTCATTGAGGGAATGGCAGAGGCCAGATCAGGATCAAGAATTGGTGATAATTGGCAACCACAATCCAGAATTTACTCACGAAGAGGATCTGGACGATCTCAAATTAGCAGTCCTTGACCTGAAGATCGAATATGCAGCAGCCCAGGACAATCAAGGTATCACCTGGCAGGCAGACAACACCCGGCATTGGCCCTCCGAGTATTTGATCGACAAACAGAGCAATATCCGCTACAGGCACATCGGAGAAGGTGCTTAGAGCGAGACTGAGGCAGCAATCCAGGCATTATTAGCCGAAATCTACCCGTAAAATCAAGGTGTATGGGAGATTGTTTTGACCAAACAATCCCCATTTAGAGCATCTTCCTGGCAGATTTTGACCCTCACGGTAATATCATGACCAGCGGGATTTCCGGTAAAGGCTGCCACCAGATGATGGGCCTCACCGGGCGTTAAGTCGACTTGATGATCAACAAAACCGCACCCAGCTATTTGGATAAAAGCATCAAACTTGGCTTCATAGGGGGTCGTGCCCCCATCATGATCATCGGACATAGTTCTCCAAGATTCCAGGGTAAAAGCCCCATTATTCACGATCTTGTACTGGGTGTAATAATTTGCGCCGCACGGTCCGATTAGTTTTTCATATGTAACTTGAAAATCAAAACCCGGCGTTGGTGTTGGCATAGGAGTAAAAACTGGCAAAGATTCATAAGGGCCTGATGGCGTGGCGTATTTTCCCCACAACCAGCAGAAAGAACCTGTTTGATCCGGGCGCCTGATATACCAATAAGGATACTCTTGAGTATTTTCAACTGCGACAGCTTCTGCCTGGGAACCTTGTGACAATGTAACTAACCAATCAAATTCTGTTCCCTGCCCTACTCTGCAGTTTGTATTTCCAGAGACATAGATCATGGCAACTTGGGGAGTGGGCGTATTTGTAACCGTTGGTGTCAGAGTTGCAGTGTCAGTGATTTCTGGTGTATCTGTGACTACTGGAGCGGCTTCTGTTTGATCGGTTTGCCCTTCTATTGTTTGACCCGCAGAACCATCGATCGAGACCAGTGTTTCTGCCACGCTGGTTTCTACAAATCCTGGCGATTTTGGCTGACTTGCCAGCAATGGCACATTGCAGGCTATGCTCAATAAGACCAGGGCAGAAATAAACAAAAGCAAACGGGTAGATAATAGACTTTTTATCATCAATAATGGTTTGTTGCGACTCATAATCACTCCTTGTCAACCGGATCTTAAATTTACAATGAATCCCGATTATAAATCTTTTAATGCACGTTCAATGGAGGAGAATATCTGATCAGGAAGGATTGCATAAGCCAGGCCAAGGCCGTAGATAAAGGTCTGCAAGGCATCCTTATCATCTGTGCGCAGGATGGGTTCATCCCCACTGGTAACAACATAAGATTCTCCAGCCTTCTTGACAGTAATACCCCAATCCAGGCGGTTTGCTAAACCGATCCCGCCTTCCAGATTTCCCTCTGGAAAATATTTTTCCAGCATCAGCAAGTCATTCATAGAAAAACCTCCTGATAAGTAACCCTGCGTTCAACTACCTACTTAATGGGAGTGTTCTACTTATTATTGTACTCCATGAAAAAACCACTTAAACCCAGCCGTCTCGAAGAAATAGGCAATTAAATCTGCTGATCCATATCCTCGCGGTTAAGGCTGAACTCCAGAAATTGGATGTTTTGACGTTCTAACTGTCGCTCAAATTTCATGCCCAGTTTATTTGCCAGACGAATGGACGGTTCATTTACTGTATGAATTATCGATGTCATTCGCGGAAGTTCCAATGTATTGAACCCATACTTGATTGCTGCCCTGGCTCCCTCGGTCCCATATCCTACCCCCCAGGCGGATTTTTTTAACATCCAGACCAGTTCAACATCATCAAACCAATCCAGGTATTGCAGACCAATGCGGCCGATAAACTCCCCAGTCTGCTTCATTTCAACTGCCCACAGTCCAAACCCACGCATATACCAGTGTCCTATCATCAGGCAGAGCCAGTTCCAGGCGTGGGACCTGGTCATTGCCTCTCCATTATAGGTTGCGTAGCGGATAACATCGTTATCTGCAATAATCGCAGCTAATGGATCAAGATCATCCCGATGAAAAGGGCGCAATACTAACCTGTCTGTTTCCAGGGTTGGAATAATAAAAGGATCAGTCATTTTATCTGAATACAAGTTTATGCTTCCTTGATTGGTTGCCGGAGGATAGTCTTGAGTTTTTCAGGGGCTACTTTTCTGGGATCGTTCAAATAAATTTCGTGATGTTTGCCGTTAAATACATAGCCGTTTTCAGGGATCCAAATTTGATGCAGGCGGTTTAACACTGGCCCCTCATCGTCGTAAGATCCGACGTGTAAGATCTGAACCGATTTGCCCTCGTGATATTTTTCCAACCGGAGCTTCTTAAGAGCTGGCAGGTCTTTTTTCCCGCTAACCTCGTTACAAGCCTCAAGATAATAACTCTTGGAAATCCAACCCGGAGTCATGATCATCATAGTCCAATCCCATTTATTCTTATCCCGGTTGATCGTAAAATCCTCCAGGTCGTCAGCCCACCACAAACCCTCAAGGGGTGGGACGACATAATCCTTGTCTTCTTTTTTACTGTAGAACTTCATCTTGTAAGCCACAGCGTACAATGCTTCTACAGCTTCTGCATATTCTGGGGCGCTGTTCGGATCACCGTGTCCATCAACCATCAGAAATTGCAGTTCCGGCACTTCTACGACCTGAAAAGCTTTCTGAGATGGCTGATAGAGCTGTTTCCATTCTTTCTTAAAATCGGTCTTAGTCATTGGGTTTCCTTAGGAATATATGTGTTTATCCTCTTAATTATATACGAGTCAGATATTTGAGGAAGACCTCCGAGGTCGAAACGACCTCGGAGGTCCTGAAGTGGTATCAGATCAACATTATCAATATATCGAGCATCCTGGTAGGAAGCATAACTGGAATAACACCAATCTCCTGGGTGCTGGACCAAGTCAGACTCAACCGGATTCAGGTGTATATAGTCGATAAGCTGGCTTAAATACACCTCTGTGTCGATAGGTTTTGCTTTAAAAGCTCCTTGAAAAAGTGGACCAATGCGATCATATCGATGATTAACAGCCTTGGTGTAGGAAACCGACATCTTCATCATGGCTTTAGAGACCTCGGAGGTCGAAACGACCTCCGAGGTCTCTTTAACAAAAACCAACAAGTGATAATGGGTAGGCATTAAACAATATGCCACTAGATCCAGTACCGGCAATAGATATCGTTCAATGTTGAACAGCAGGTAGAGGTAATTCGGTTCATCAAAAAATATCTTTCCCCGATTAACACCACGATTAAATATATGATAATGTTCACCTGGGTGGAGTGGAACAAAACGTCTTGGCATAAAAACCCCCTTTTGATCCCTATGCCCAATTGATTCAATTATACAAACCAATTTATGAAATATCTGCCCAATGATAAATTATTTAGAGCTTGACAAACTGCTGGATACACCTCGAAACAGCCTATTCAGAACACCACCTCGGTGGTAAACTAGTACCTGTCCCAAAATGAACTCCGACCTCAATCGGTCGGTTTTTTTTATGCAGTACGGTTAATACTATGGAACAAAAACGAACAGATTTACGAAATGTAGCCATTATCGCCCATGTTGACCATGGAAAAACCACCCTGGTTGATGGTCTGTTACGACAGGCGAGTATATTTCACGAAAACAAAAAACTTCAGGATCGGGTGATGGATTCCAACGAACTTGAACGGGAACGCGGCATCACAATCCTATCCAAAAACACGGCTATCAGAATCACAGATCCAGCGACAGGACAGATTGTAAAAATCAACATCGTTGATACTCCCGGCCACGCGGATTTTGGCGGTGAAGTTGAACGTGTACTGAACATGGTGGATGGCGTCCTCCTCTTGGTCGATGCCGCAGAAGGTCCCCGCCCCCAAACAAGATTTGTCCTTCAAAAAGCACTCGAACTCAACCACAAAGTGATTGTTGTCATCAATAAGGTCGACCGAAAATTGGCCGACTGTGGCCAGGTTTTAAATGACACATTTGATTTATTCATCGAGCTTGGAGCAACTGAGGAGCAGGCTAATTTTCCAGTGGTCTATACTATCGCAACTCAGCATCGAGCTGGTCATACCGATCAAGTTGGCCCAGATCTGCAACCCCTCTTCGAAACTATTCTGAAAGAGATTCCTGCACCCACCGTTAAGATCGATCACCCGCTGCAATTGCTCGTCACCTCCCTGGAATATGATAACTTCCGGGGCGCAATAGCCATTGGCAGGATCTCTGCCGGAGAGATCAACGTCGGCGAACAGGTCGTCTACCTGACCTCTGAAGGAAAAATTGTACCTGGTGAAATTACCTATCTCTATGATTATCATGGCCTGGAGCGCAAAGAAGTAGCTCAAGCGCTGGGTGGAGATATCGTTGCCGTTGCTGGATTGGATGGATTGACAATCGGTGATACGATCTGCAATCCAGAAAACCCGCAGTCACTTCCCAGGATCAAAGTAGAAGCCCCTACTGTCAGGATGTCGTTCGGCGTCAACACATCCCCATTTTTTGGCCGGGAAGGAACCTGGAAAACATCGCGTAAGCTCCGGGAACGTCTCTTTAGAGAGATCAAGAGCAACCTGGCTCTCCGTGTAGAAGATACCGGGTCCACGGACTCGCTGCTGATATCCGGCAGAGGCGAACTTCACCTGGCAATTCTGATCGAGACCATGCGCAGGGAAGGGTATGAATTCCATGTCTCCCGGCCAGAAGTAATTTTAAAGACCTCGCCTACCGGAGAAATTCTAGAGCCATTCGAAGAGGTCCGGATCGAGATCCAGCATGATGATATAGGCGTGGTTATGGAAGCTCTCAATCATCGTCAGGGTGTACTGCAGAACATGAAAGAATCAAGTACCGGGACAGTACTCCTAACTTTTATTGCTCCAACCAGGGGAATTCTCGGTTTCCGCCATCGGTTCTTGACCATGACCAAGGGTACCGGGGTTTTGAACACATCATTTAAGGAATTCGCACCCCAGGCAGGCACGGTTGAGATCCGGTCTCATGGATCGCTGGTCGCCTGGGAAACAGGGACAGCCACCACATTTGGTTTAAAAAATGCAGAAGAACGTGGGATCCTCTTCATAGAACCCGGTGTGGAAGTCTATCAGGGTATGGTTGTCGGAGAGAACAAACGCCCGGATGATATTGAGATAAATGTCTGCAAGACAAAACATTTAACCAACATGCGGAACAGCATCCGCGAAATAGACCAGCGGTTGGTCACTCCCCGGGAAATGAGCCTGGATCAATATATTGAATACCTAGCAGATGATGAACTTCTGGAAGTCACACCAAAGAATTTACGGATCAGAAAACGAATTTTAGATCACAGCAAGCGAATCAGAGAAGCCAAGCGCGAACTTGAAAAGATCTCCTAGGATTGTGCCGGCCACTTGACCTAATCGCAAAACCAGGATCCCCCGGGTCGGCTACCAATATCCATAATTAATCCAGCGGAAAGGTTTCCCAGACCCGCGATCATATCGACAGTAATCAACCGATCTCTGTCTGAGAACGACGCTTGATCCATCAAAGGAAATCCTTCAGAATTCCATCTTCAGTAACGTTATACTGATAATAGCTGATGGCTGATCAGATCCTGTCCTGAGATCGATTTCAAAAATATCCTTAACAAATTAGAGGCTTTAAGGTTCATTCGTTGCAGCCGCTTCCTCACCATGATAGAATAACAAGACACTGAGAACACGATCAAGGATTTCCGGTTATGTCCAATATGGTGGAAGTAGTGATTGATAGCATCAGGGTTAGTTTAATGTCCCAGCAGCGCGTGGTTATCCTGCGCGAGTTGAACTCAAACCGCTACCTGCCAATCATGGTTGGAGTTTACGAAGCTGAACATCTTACGCTTGCTCTCCAGGACATTGAAGTATCACGCCCGCTGACCTATGACTTGTTTGTGAACATCCTGGATACTCTTGAATGCCCAAGTCACCCATGTTGAAGTCGTTTCTCTAAAGGATGAAACCTACTTTGGAAATATCGGCATCAGCATCAATGGCAATCTCCACAATATTGATTCCCGTCCCTCTGATGCCATGAATCTGGCAATTAGAATGCAGGTACCGATCTTTGTAGCAGACAACGTGCTGGAGGAAGCCGGCCTGTTGCCAGAAGATGATCTCTCAGAAACAGGAATCGAGGAAGAACTTGATAGCGACCGGCTTTCGGTATTTGAGAATTATCTGGATCAAATCAGCGCCCGATGAACCAGAAGACGGGGATGATGAAGAGGATCCGGAAGAAGATTAACGACGGCCAGCGGATAACCAAATTGGATCTTTATCAGCTCAGCCCTGATTCAAAATACAAGTCACTCAAAAAGAGCAGTTAAATACCTCAAGACCATCATGACTGAAGCCTTTGAACTCGATACCGCTCCTGAAACATCTGGCCCCCAAATGGTTCCACACAGCCGGGAATCAGAAGAAGCTGTGATTGGTGCGGTTCTTATCAATCCTGAAGCCTATTACGATGTTGCTCAATTCCTGCAATATGATGATTTTTATATCCACCGCAACCAATGGATCTGGCAGGCATTTATTGCGCTTCATGATCGAAATGAAGCGATAGATTTCGTCACTGTCACAGAAGAGCTGGATCAAATGGGCCACCTGGCGGATATCGGTGGAGCAGCGTATATCACCAAACTGATCAACAATGTACCAAGCTCGCTGCACGCCGAAGCATACGGGCGGCGGGTGGAAGAAACGGCTATCCGCAGGCGCATGCTGACTGCTGCCAACCAGATCGCCAAACTGGCATACGAAGAAAACATCAGTTTGGATACGGTGATGGATAATTCCGAAAAAGCGGTTTTTAATGTCAGCGAACGCCGTTTAACCAGGGACCTTCAACCTATCCGGACTGTGTTAAGCGATTATTTCGACCGGATTGAGGAGCTCTCCCAGCGTGATGACGCCCTGGTTGGGGTACCAACAGGGTTCTTTGATATCGATAAGAATGCTGGGTGGCTTACAACCTTCTGACCTGCTGATCATCGCTGGCCGGCCTGGAATGGGGAAAACAGGATTTTTGTTATCAGCCCTGAAAAACGCCGCCTTAACTCACAAGAAACACGTTGCGGTTTTTTCACTGGAGATGTCCAACGAACAACTTGTCCAGCGCCTGATCGCCCAGGAGACCGGAATAGATTCTACCCGCCTCCGGTCAGGAAAACTCTCTCCTGATGAATGGCTGCTTTTCACTCAGGCGATTGAGGTATTGACTGAAACCCATATTTTCCTGGACGATACCCCTGCTCTGACCCCGCTCCAGTTGCGAACCAAATGCCGCCGTTTACACCTGGAATACAAACTGGATTTGATCGTAGTTGATTACCTGCAGTTGATGGGCGGGGATATTCGGAACAACAACCGCGTGCAGGAAGTCTCTGAAATATCCCGCAACATGAAAATCCTGGCCAGGGAGCTGAACGTCCCTGTCCTGGCTGCAGCCCAGCTCTCCCGGGCCGTGGAGCAGCGCTCAGATAAACGACCGGTTCTCTCAGATCTCAGGGAATCCGGAAGCCTGGAACAGGACGCCGATATTGTCATGTTTATCTACCGCCCTGAAGTCTATGAGGAAGATACTGCACTTCAAGAACCTGGCAGAGATCATCATTGCCAAACACCGTAATGGCCCGACAGGTGATGTTCAGCTGGTCTTCCGCAAGAATCTGGCCAAATTTGAAAATGCCGCCACCCGTGATATTGATCTCTCGCAGGTGACCTGATGACATTTAACGGTTTTCCTCCCGGAAAAATTAATACCACCCGGATTCCCATCCCTGTTCTTTAAGGAGCTGCTTCCGCAGATTGATGACCTGGATGAATTGAAGGTCACCCTCTATGCGCTGTGGCAGATCACATCGATTGGAAGGGGAAGTCCGGTATCTCAAGGAAGAGAATTTTACCGGAGACCCGATATTTATGGCAGGCATGGGCGCCACGGCCGCCGCCCAGTCCAGCGCGGTCCGCACCGGGCTGGAGCGGGCGGTGAACCGCGGCACCCTGCTGAAAACATCTGTTCCTGACGGGGAAGGTGAACTGGAAATTTATTTTTTCAACTCTCCTCGCGGGCAAGCCGCGGTTCAATCCGTCGCAGACGGATCGTGGCGCCCATCGGATGGAGATCTGCCCGCATCCAACACTTAAGTCAGGAACAGCCCAATATTTTCAGACTGTATGAAGAAAATATCGGACCGCTGACACCCTTGATTGCTGATACTCTCCGAGATGCAGAAAATGATTTCCCGGAAGAATGGATCCGACAGGCAGTAGAAATCGCAGTTCAGAATAACGTCAGAAAATGGAATTATATTGAAGCCATCTTACGCAGTTGGCAGGACGGTGGAAGAGATGAGCGACAGAATAGAGGACATACTAAAAAAGACCGCCAGGGCATATCTCGAAGATGAATTCGCAGAATTCATCGAAGACTGATCCAAACGCTGGGTCCTATCCCGGTGATCCGAATTGTGAGATCTGCGGAGGTGTCGGCTATCTGCGGCAGGATCTCCCGGTAGGACATCCCGATTTCGGCAAACTCCAAATTTGCTCTTGCCGGGAAGGACAGCTCAGGAAACAAGCCCGGGATGGTCTGTATAAAATGAGCAACCTGGAAGAATTGGCCCATCTTAACCTTTGAGAATTTTGAACTCCAGGGGACAGATTGGTATGGGTCCTGCCCAGGCTGATTCTCTGGAACAGGCTTTCAATCATTCTCAGCAGTTTGCCAGCAAGCTGAATGGCTGGCTGGTTCTGCAAGGTCCTTATGGATGCGGAAAAACACATCTGGCTGCAGCAGTAGCAAATTTTGTGGTTGAGATTGGTATTCCAACCCTGTTTCTGACTGTACCTGATCTTCTGGACAGTTTAAGGTTTTCCTATAACAGCCCTGAATAGACCTTTGAAGATCGTTTTGAAGATATCCGGAAAGCTCGCCCTGTTGGTCATGGATGACTTTGGGACAGAAAACGCCACTGCCTGGGCTCAGGAAAAGCTGTTTCAGATCTTAAATTACCGCTATATCAATAATCTGCCCTTGTTGATAACAACCAATTTATCCCTTAATCAACTGGAAGGAAGAATAAGTTCCCGATTGCAAGATCCCGAACTGGTTACCCGAGTCAAGATCCTGGCTCCGGATTATCGGAGACCGATGGATGATACCGGACACTCAGAATTATCATCCTTGGGATTATTGCACGATCACACCTTTGGAACTTTCTCCTTGAGGAACAGTGAAAACCTCGACAAGGAAGAACACAAGAAACTCGAAGGTGCATTCAAAGCAGCTCAAAAATATGCCGAAAAACCCAAGGGTTGGATGGTTCTGCAAGGTGGTTTTGCCAGTGGAAAAACACATCTGGCTGCGGCTATAGCAAATTATCGGTCTGGTGAAGGCATTCCACCGCTGTTTATCATGGTGCCTGATCTGATGGATCACCTGCGGGCCACCTTCAGCCCCGATAGTAAAATCAGCTATGACCGGAGATTTGATGAGATCAAGACTATCGCCACTGCTAATCCTGGATGATCTGGGAACAGAATCCATGACTCCCTGGGTGCGCGAAAAACTCTACCAGCTGTTCAATTACCGCTATAATGCCAAATTACCCACGGTTATCACCACAACTGACAAACTCAGTGAGGTTGACTCCCGGATCCGAAGCCGCATTCTAGACCGAAGGATCTGCCGGATCTACGCCATTACTGCTCCACCATTCAGGGGGGGATCAGAATAAAATCTAAACTACTGATATCGAGAGGCGGCTCCCAGGGTCGCCTTTTTTATTTAAAAAAACACTCACCTGAAATATCTGCAGTTAACCATTCCCATTGGATTGAATCCTGGACAGTATTAACACAACTCTAATTCCCCGCCAGGATGAATTTGCTACAATAGAATCTACAGTTTAGAGTTAATAGTGGAGGATAAAAATGGCGAAAAAAAATGTGATCGTGAAAAGTTCCCAGAAGAACAGTTTGCCAGAGATGGCAGCATTTTTACGCGACCTGGCAGACAAAGTTGAATCAGGAAAAGTTACCCTGATGCAGGACGATCAGGCAGTGATTATTGATTTACCTGAAAGGGTTTCCTTTGAGCTGGAGTACTATGAACAGCCCAAGAAACACGGGTTAAAAAAACAGCTGGAAATTGAATTAGAGTGGAAGGAAGGTGGACGCAAGAAACCACCTGTTACCCTGGGAGATTGATCTCAAGATTTTAAAAAACGCTGTCCGATAGGACAGCGTTTTTCAGTCTAAGGGGAAGCAATATTTTGCTGGATAAGGGAGAGTTCAATATCTAACCAGCGGGATAATTCGGATATACTTCAAATAATGAACCAGTTTTGGATGAGAAGTGACTAACCCAAAAATCTCCTTTTCCCGTGTAAATCGTCCGCTGAATGAAGCAGCGAGCTATTATTCCAGCTTGAGCCGGGTTTATGATTTGTTAGCCACCAGTGAAAAGAAGTTCATAGATCTGGGGTTGGATCTATTGGATCCGCAGCAGGGGGAATTTATTCTCGAGCTGGGGTTTGGCACAGGCTACGCTCAGAAGTTTATTATCCAAACCGTGAGACCGGGCTTATCGGTTGGGATTGATATCTCCGCCGGGATGGGAAGAACAGCAGCCAAGAATTTGTCAAAAGCGGGATTGGCTGACCAGACAGCGCTGGCACAGAGCGATTCGCTGCCAATTCCCATGAAAAGCAGCTCAGTTGATGGAATTTTCTTGAGTTTCACCCTCGAATTATTTGACACGCCGGAGATCCCTGCTGTTCTCTCTGAATGCCGCCGAGTTCTAAAGTCCGGCGGAAGGTTGGTTCTTGTCAGCCTTTTAAAAGACGGACCCCTCCCGCTCCTCGGCAGAATTTATGAAAAACTGCATGACCGGTATCCCAGGCTGCTGGATTGCAGACCGATACCTGCCCATCAATTGGTTGAGGAATCCGGATTTGAAATCACCCAAACGACCAAATCAATGATGTGGGGATTACCTGTTGTAATCCTGGCTGCCAGGAATTGATCTCTAGCTCCCAACAAAATAATAATCAACTCCAAAGTTCAATCCATTTCAATATCCGCTGGCTGATTCGGAATTTTAAAACCAAAACCGCTCAACTAAATTGAGCGGTTCGTGTTGTGCCCCCACGGAGATTCGAACTCCGGTCTTAACCTTGAAAGGGTTATGTCCTGGTCCCCTAGACGATGGGGGCAATTTTTACTATCTGAACAGCAAAAAATTTTACCATTCCCGGTTAATCAGGTCAAGCCTAGCGGAATTCCCGGTAAGGATGAATCATCATCTTTGCGCAATTTATGGGTGAAGGTCGCGATCTGTTGGCGATTGACCAGCATGGCTTCACTCGTGATTTCTAATTCCGGGAAGATGATTGATCTGACAGTTCCTTCAAATATTGGCAGGTATTCCCAAGATCCCCCTGACATCAGGGCGGTAAAATCAAATCGGCCAGGCCATTCCAAAATTCCTTCATACTCATAGGTGGAATCAGTAATAGCTATGTTAAAAGTATTGAAGTTCGCATACCCTGAACGGGTAATGCCTTTAGGTCCAATATCCTGGCGGCGTCGTACGCTTGCGCTGTGGATTTGATCTTTAACCAAACGGATTTCATTCAATTTTTGAACCAGAAAATCAGGTTCATGAATGCGGCCCAAACTGGCATCCATGATTGTCATAAACTCACTTGTTGAATCTGTTAACAACCCACTTAAGCCAGCATTGCTAACTTTAACTGTGCCCGCAATCCGGTAGCTGGCAGTTAATACGTGAACCGGTATGATTCTTTTAGTTAGTGCTCCTTGCGACATATCCGGGCTCCAAATAATATTCAGCCAACCAAATAATTAAATCGAACACTAACCCAGCATGAAGATGTGTTCAATCGATTTTGGCAGTCTCATCATATGATAACAGAAACCCCCAAAAACAATGGGCTATGTAAATCGTCCACCACTAATAAAGTTGGGTATTTAAATTTTGCGCAGGTCCTTACTGATCAATCTGCCAGAGCAGCTCAGATTAATCTGAGGCAAGGACGGGATTGGTACCATTGATCAGCCCCCATTCGGATGGAGGCCAATATACCAATAATGCTTCACCGACAATATTTTCCAGGGGAACCATCCCCCAGTTATGAGAATCAGAGGAATTATTTCGGTTATCCCCCAGGACAAACAGCGAGTCCTCCGGGACTGTCCAATTCCCTTCATAATGTGGCTCCGCCATCAGATAAGGCTCTGACAATAAAATGTTATTCACAAAAATTTTTCCATCTTCTATCAGAATATTTTCTCCGGGGAGTCCAATGATCCTTTTGATGTATTCCTCGGTGATATTTCTGGGAAAATCAAAGACTACCACATCACCTCGTTCCGGTTCACCGATGCGATAGTTGATTTTGCTAACAATGACAAATTCGCCATGATGCAAATTGGGTTCCATACTTGATCCATCAATTTTGATCCGGGCGGAAACGGCATTGATCAGGAAGAACAAAACCACAGAAAGCAGCAAGGTTTCCAGAATATCAACCAGAATGCCAAGTAAATTTGGTTTCTCAGGTGGAATCTCTTCCAGCTCAGCCCGCAATGGATCAAACTCGTCCGTCATCAATATCATCCTTCGTTTGTGTGTCCGATTATATAATTCAATTCACCCAAGGGCAAGGGAAGAATATATCGGATACTTCGGATTTTGCTTAACAAAAGAGTTATTAAAATGGTTAAAATTAGAAAGATCTAACTCGCCCGGAGGATGATTCTGATCGGAGTGCCAAGAAAAGGTGATTCCTCGCGGATTTGGTTTTCAATATATCTTAAATAGGTGAAATGGGATAGTTTTGGGTTATTAACATGCAGTAAAAATGTAGGAGGGTCATTCCGAACCTGGGACCCATAGTAGATCTTAAAGTGTTTTCCAGCTTTTGACGGGGATGGGTGTTTGTCCTGGGCGTGCTGAACGATCTTATTGACCTGGGAAGTTGTCAGTCGGACCATTCTTTCTTCATGGACTTTCAGCGCCAGTGAAAGGATCTGGTCTACTCGCTTTCCGGTTAATGCCGAAGTAAATAAAATCGGCACATAATCCATGAAATTAAGTTCGAATCGAATATAGTTGGTGAATTCAGCCATGGTGTGGGTATCTTTTTCGATCAGATCCCATTTATTGATTATCACCACGACACTTTTCCATTCATCCAGGATGTAGCCAGCTATATGTGTATCCTGGGATTTAACACCTTCATAAGCATCAACCACCAGCAATGCCACATCAGATCGTTCGATTGATTTCATGGCTCTCAAGACACTGAATTTTTCAACTCCTGGTGTAATGCTTCCTCTTTTTCTGATGCCAGCTGTATCAATGATCGTGATCGGTGTATCATTATACACAACCCGAGTATCAATTGCGTCCCGGGTTGTACCGGGGATATTGCTGACAATCACACGGTTCTCTCCAATCATCATATTCAGTAAACTGGATTTGCCAACATTGGGTTTTCCCAGGATTGCTATTTTGACTGAAGTATCCTCTTCCTCCTCAAGGCTTTCAGGCAGAACCTCGACTAACGCGTCCAGCATGTCACCTGTCGCTGATCCATGGATAGCAGAAATAGCAAAGATTTTCTTAAACCCAAGTTCATAAAATTGAACTGAGTTTTGTTTGGTTTCCTGGTTTTCGCATTTATTAACAACCAGCAATATTGGAGGAAACAATTCTCCATCTCGGGTCTTTTGGGCTTTTCGCAGTGAATTGGTGATCTCCCGGTCAGCCGGTGTAATACCAGTTTGTCCATCAACCACAAACAGAATTGCGTCTGCTTCCTCGATCGCAATTTCTGCCTGGGACCTGATCTCATCAATAAATTGATGAGATCCGATCGATAAAGGTTCCTGACCCTTACCTGGGCCGACCTGGGTTGGATCTAAACCGCCTGTGTCGATAATATCAAAAACTGTACCGGTCCATTCAACTTCAGTACTGAGTCTATCCCTGGTAGTCCCAGGAACATCATCGACTATTGCCATCCGGCGTTCTGCCAGACGATTAAATAGGGTGCTTTTGCCCACATTGGGTCTGCCAACAATGGCAACTACTGG
Source organism: uncultured Chloroflexia bacterium (assembly GCA_963751575.1). Lineage (GTDB taxonomy): Bacteria > Chloroflexota > Anaerolineae > Anaerolineales > UBA11858 > B10-G9. Next base: position 755,069 of record CAVVUX010000003.1, read on the forward strand.
TTTATTAATCATTTTTTTTGGGGGAGATCAATTGGACTATGCTTAGGATTCCCTGCCCTATTCAATCACAATTTCTACTGTTGCCGGGGAGGAATCCTCCCAGATTACCTCCGAGGGAAGAATTTCAATGGTGGGACTGACAATATGAACGCCAATATCAAGATCTGTCAGATCTACAACCACACGAATATCGCGCAAGGTGAGGTTTTCCAGGACAGGCACCGGGCCTGAAACAGCAACACTGACCTGCCCGGGAGAAACAGAAGCTGTTAACCCAGGCCGCAGTCCAATAATTTCGATATCCCTCGTCAAGAACCAGATTGGTTTCCAGGGCAGTGACATTTACTTGGACCAGTACGGTGGGATCACCAACCACAGAAACACCTGGCGGCAGATCAAGTTCCAGGATCGTTTCCAGGTAATCATCTACACCAGTTAAATCCAGCGGTTTGGTGTTCACATAGCCAGGAAGCTGGGCAACGAGTTGCGGATCGGCAGAAAAAACCATCACAGTCGGTGGCGCTGGATTAATGCTGGTAAACCGGTATCCAGGTTCAACCGTACCCAAAGTCGTGACATTTACAGCTAGATTTCGGTATCCTCCCTTGAGGGTGATACTTTGATTTACCAAGACAGACTTTGGGCTCAAGGTAACACCGGTCACACTCTCACCGCTGCTATCTTTTGGGTCCAGGATGACCTCTTTGGCCAGGGATCCGGTTGCATCAGAAATATCAATCGTTCCTACAACAGAAGTTACACTTTGAACCCCGGTTTCCTGCCCGGTTATGGTTACCAGTATATTTTCCCAGGATAATCCGCTGGCCTGGTAGCCTATGGCTGGATCCCCATTAACTTGAATCGAGATCGCTATCATTTTTGAGATCAGGTTGCTGATCCTAAGTTCAAGTCTTTCCGGGTTTTGATTCAGAATTCTGATAGGCCTAATCTCATCAGGTATATTAATCTTAACCGGAAAGCGGTATGTGCCCGCACTGATGTCTTTCAAGTCTATTGTTGCAACCAGAGGATTAATTTCTTCCAGCTGCTGGATAATGCTTTCTGGTGCCAGGACTGTGATTGCAATGGTGGCAGGCAAGTCATCAACAATGGCTATATCGCTCGCCTGTTGGATCACTTCCAGGGGGATGGTCAGCTCCACTTCAAGATTGGGATTAGCAGAAGTCACCGCTGAAATCCAGACAACCAACGCCAGCAGTAGGGATAGGATCAAAGAAGTCAGGTTATTTCCCAACCAGCGTAAAATTCTCATTCAGTAATTCCTTGAAACAGGGTAATCAATCTTGACAGGATTGATTTTTGGGTCAGCTCAGGTTGAAAATAACTATTCAATTTTCCCCGCAGTTCATCTAAGGGAACATATTTATCCATTTTTCCTTCATACGCCAATGATACAATTCCGGTCTCTTCTGAAATAACGATCGCAATCGCATCCGTCTCTTCAGCTATACCCAGGGCTGCCCTATGCCTCAATCCCATCGATCTCTCTGGTGATTGTTCCAGGACACCACTTGATGAAAGGGGCAGAACACAGGATGCCGCGGCAATCGTATCATCCGAGATGATGACTGCTCCATCGTGAAGGGGTGTCTTAGGGTAAAAGATCTGGATCAGGGTTTCAGGCCTGACGGAAGAATTCAATACAACGCCGGTTTCGATATATGCCTGCAGGGAATCCAATTTAGAGAAGACGATCAGGCCGCCATATTTCCGTTCTGCAATCTTCCGGGTTGCTTTGACAACATTCCTGATGATATTTTCCATCTCCGTTGATAAATGGTCCTGGGAAAAAATCGATCCGGTTCTTCCTATCCGTTCCAGGACACGGCGAATTTCGGGAGCAAAAATTACCGGGATTGCCAATAACAGGGTAGGTAAAGTATTGGATATTAACCAGGAAAATGCTGGCAGCACGCTCAGGCTTGATAACAGGCTGATGACGACGATCAGAAACAAGACCCCCCGCATCAATACCAACGCTTTTGTGTCCCTGAGCAGGTAAAGCAGGAAAAAAACAATCGCAGCTACCAGCAAGATATCAACAACGCTGAGCCAATTTGCTCGCTCAAATATAAAAAGCAAATAAATCCAAAGATTTCTAATAATCACGGTGTTCTACCTGAGGATGTGATGTGCTACTGCATAGGACGCAAGACACGGTCCTTTCTCAGCTGTTTGAATAAGAGCACAGTTCCGGGCGGCATGGATTCCATCACTGCGTTTTGCCAGGCTTTCACCTGGAGGTCTTTCACTGTCCTTGCTTCATAACCTAAACTACCCCAAAGGCTCTCATGCTGTGCCAAAGAAGGCGGTAGGAATAACAATGCCGCCTCGCTTTGAAGTTCTTTGGATGATTCTTCGACATAACTCATCAAGGCTTCCAGGCCATTCTTAAGCGCCAATCCTTCGTTGAGCATGACATCATCTACCCTGGTGATCAAATTCTCGACCTGCCATCCCAGTAAACCTATAATCTCCTCTTCCGAGAGCAATAACATATAAGCTTTTTCGCCAAAGGCAGCCATGATATCGTCTTTGGTCATTTTCCTCTTGGATCTGCTCTGCAAACTCATGTAGTCAGCGATCTGTTCAGCAGATTCCGGTGTTGCCCGACGCACATCCAGTTTACCATAGGATTTGGAGGGGGCTTCCTTGAAGTCGGGTTCGTCCTGGGTAATAGCCTGCCAGGCATCATACACTTGCTTCCAGGTCTTTTCAAAAGAACCATCATTCTCAATGACGACATCCGCTTTGGTCAGTTTAGCTGTTGCAGGGAGTTGAGCATTGATCCGGTCTTCAGCTTCCCGGCGGGTCAGGCTTCGTTTTATCCATCAGCCGCTCAAGTTGGAGATCAGAGGGAGACATGGTTACCCAGACCTGATCGCAGAGGCTGTGAATGTCTGATTCCAGCAGCTTGATGGCTTCGATAACAATAATCCGGCTGGCAGTCTTTTTCACCAGAACGTCCAGGGCCTGTCGAACAAGCGGGTGGATGATTGTTTCCAGCCGCATCATCGCATCTGGATTGTTAAACACCAATTCACCTAGTTTGGAACGGTCAATTTCGCCATTTGCCCCCAAAACCCACTGACCAAAGGTATCTATCACAGGTTGATAACCAGGCGATGTCTTCATGATTGCCCGGTGGGAAAGAACATCCGCGTCAATGCCATAGGCGCCCAGATGTTCAAGCATTTTCCGCACCACGCTTTTTCCAGTGGCAATATTACCAGTCAACCCAATGGCATATTTTCCTCGCCAGGCACTCATGATCCCTCCTAACCGATTTGGGTCATCGGCTGTCGTCACTCTACATTGTAGTCTGGGCTTGAAATAATGTCAATTAATTCATCATCTGATTGCCTAACTAAAGCAATTTACTTCCAATTTCACATATTTGAGATGAGATTTGAAAATAAACAGTTAAGGGCTATCAAGCTCAAGATCATTTCTGGTAACCCCGATACCTGGTAAATCAGGAACCCTTAATTGTCCGCTATCATACTGGACGCCAATAAATGGGTCATTTGTGATCAATAAAGGCGAATCCAGGTCAAACCAATCACCGAGGGAAGAAAGGTGAGCCATAGCTGTGGCACCAAGGGAGGTTTCGGCCATACATCCAAGCATAACCTTCAAACCTAACTCCCTGGCCCTCAACAAAATTTGGAGAGTTGGAATCAATCCTCCAAGCTTCATGATTTTAAGATTGATTCCACGAACACCTGCTTTCGCCAGAGCTTCCAGATCCTCACTGGTTCTTAATGATTCGTCCGCCACTATGGGGATATTTGTATGTTCCTGCACAAATCCAAGACCGTCGATATCATTGCCTGGAACAGGCTGTTCGATCAAATCAATCTGGTAAGGGGTTAGTTCCTTGATTATCAGCACTGCTTCCGCTGCTGACCAGGCCGCATTGGCATCCAAATATATTTTCGCATCTGGTCGGGCATTTCGAACTGCAGCCACCCTGCCAATATCATCATCGCTTCCGAGTTTGAGTTTTATGATCGAATAATCAGAATATTCAAGAGCCAATCTAGCCATATCCTCCCGGCTGGAAATAGCAATTGTATAAGCAGTTGGAACAGGTTTGGGTTTGTTCAATTCCAGTAGTTCATAGAGTGGTATTCCCCGAATTTTTCCAATCCTGTCGTGTAGAGCCAGGTCTAAGGCTGCCCTGGCAACCGCAGGGCCTTCAAAACCAACCCAGGCAGAGATATCCAGCGGGTCATCAGGATAGGGGTTTTCATTTACCGCCGCCCGCTCCCAGCAAGATATTATCTCCTCCTCCGGTATATTGTAATAGGGCGGGATCGTGCCCTCGCCCCAGCCCTGATCTCCTGCCAAACGGATCCAGTGGGCGATTCTAGTTGTACTTTCGCCTGTTGAAAGTCGAAAAGGGTTGTGAAACATCAATTTGATTTTCTCCCAGGTCAGGCGAGGTTTATCCGACATCGTTTAGCTCCATTCTCTTTCAATGATTATGAGCAGAATCGTGGATATAGTTGTTAAGGATTTATAAAACAACAAAACCCCCCACAAATTCTGCGTGGGAGGTTTTTTACGGGCTGTTATATAACGTGATCATCGTTCATTTAACGAAGTGGCAGGCTACCCAGTGATCGTTTTTCACTTCCCTATAAGTTGGATCTTCTGTGAAACAAATACTATCAGCTATTGGACATCTGGTATTAAAATTACAGCCCAGAGGTGGATTTGAAGGATTTGGAATATCACCATCCAGAATTGTTCGTTCCTTAGTTTCGGCCAGATCCGGGTCTGGAACTGGGACTGCAGACATCAATGCCTGGGTATATGGATGAAGCGAATTTATAAAGATCTCATCCCTGTCAGCCAATTCAACTATTTTGCCTAGATACATAACAGCCATCCGGTCGCTGATATGCCTGACCATACTCAAGTCATGGGCGATGAAGAGATAAGTCAAACCAAGCCGCATCTGAAGTTCTTCTAACAGGTTTACTATCTGGGCCTGAATAGAGACATCTAGGGACGAGATTGGCTCATCACAGACTACGAATTCCGGGTTGAGGGCAAGAGCTCGAGCTATTCCTATCCTTTGACGCTGTCCACCTGAGAATTCATGGGGATATCGATTCACAAAATCAGGATTCAGGCCAACCATATCAAGCAGTTCCTGGACTCTTTCCCTCTTATCCTTTCTAGAATCTACTGTGTGGACATCAAGCGGTGCGGCTATGATAGACCCGACAGTCATCCGGGGATTTAGGGAGGCATACGGGTCCTGGAAAATCATCTGCATCCTTCGGCGGGCATGGCGGAGACCTCGTTCACCCAGGATATTCAAATTTTCGCCATCGAAGATTATATCTCCAGCTGTCGGTTGATATAAATGCAGCATCGTTCTGCCAACAGTTGTTTTTCCGCAACCTGTTTCGCCAACCAAACCCAATGTTTCCTGCTCATAGACATCAAAACTGACTCCATCCACCGCTTTGACATCATTTCCAGATCGGAACAGAGAAACCTCTGATCCAGGAAAATATTTCTTAAGATTTCGAACTTCTACAAGCTTTTTTATCTCAGGTTTCATTTTGATCCTAATCCTGCTATCTCTTCCCATCGCCAACAAGCCACCAAATGATCTTTTCCGTCAATTTCAATCAAGGGGGGTTTCTCAGCCAAACATTTCTCGATCCTGTATTCACAGCGAGCTGCAAATGGGCAGCCATCAGGCAGAGCTAATAAATCTGGTGGTAAACCCGGGATTGAAACCAATTCAGTACCTGGGGCATCATCCAGACGCGGTAATGATCCTAATAATCCAATCGTATAAGGATGTTTGGTTTTCTTATAAATATTGCGTATTTTCCCGGTTTCGATGATTGAACCAGCATACATGACATTAATATTATGGGCCAATTCAGCCACGACACCCAAATCATGGGTGATCCACATAATAGCCATTCCTAATTCGGACTGAAGTTTCTTGACAAGGTCAATAATTTGAGCCTGAATCGTGACGTCGAGGGCTGTTGTTGGTTCGTCAGCGATCAACAGTTTTGGCTCACAGGATAATCCCATCGCAATCATTGCCCGCTGCCGCATCCCGCCAGAAAATTGATGTGGATAATCATCCAGCCGATCTCTTGCACCGGGGATGCCAACCAATTCGAGCAGTTCTCCTGCTCGTGTTTTAGCATCAGCTTTGGTCATGTCAGTATGAAGCAGAAGCGCTTCGATAATCTGGAAACCAACAGTAAACACAGGATTTAATGAGGTCATTGGATCCTGGAAGATCATGGCGATATCCCCGCCGCGGACTTTTCGCATCTCTTCCTCGCCAAAAGTAAGGAGATCTTGTCCATCGAGCCAGACTTCTCCATTAGTGATCTTTCCCGGGGGAGAGGGAATCAATTGCATCATTGAGAGCGCATGAACACTTTTTCCGCAGCCGCTTTCTCCAACCACGCCTAATATTTCACCGCTTTCCATGGTATACGATACGTCGTTAACCGCTCTGACAACTCCATCCTGGGTGTAAAAACGGGTTTTGAGGTTTTTTATTTCTAATAATGGTGTCATATCTATTAATCCTACGTCCGAAGCTTGGGATCAAGAGCGTCCCGAAGACCATCACCGAGTAAATTGAATCCTAGCACACTCAGCATTATCGCCAGGCCAGGAAATAAAACTGCCCACCAGGCACCGCTGGTTAAATATCGATAGCTGTCACCCAGCATGGCTCCCCATTCCGGTTCAGGGGGAATGGCACCCAAACCCAAGAAAGCCAAGCGCTGCTGCTGAAAGGATTGCATTTGCCAATCCCATTGTCGTCTGAACAATGATCGGGGAAAGAATATTCGGGGTGATATGCCGGAAAATAATTCGTCCATGGGATTCTCCCGACTGATTGAGCTGCCAGAATATACTCTTTATGGACTACGGATAAGACTGCTGATCTGGTTAATCGGGCATAAACAGGTATACCAACAACACCAATGGCTATCATGCCTTTGCTGAGACCAGGTCCTAAAAAAGCTACAATGGCGATTGCCAGCAAATAACCGGGAAAGGATAAAATCATATCCATGATTCGCATCATCACATTTGAGAAAAATCTACCGTCCAATGTCATGGACAACATCCCGCCTGTTATCAAACCCAGCATCCCGCAGATCAGGACAACTGATGTGCTCAAAAATAAGGCAGGAATTGCACCTGCCAGAGCTCCAATAATCCCAAAAAACAAGACTCGCTTGAACTTACCCTTCCAAAATTCCTCAAAGATACCGGCCGCGAGGCCCAGAACTGAAAAAAGCACCAATTGGATAAATTGGTTCGCAATCCAGGCGGATAACATCCCCAATAATAAACCAGTAATGCCGAATAGGACAATTCGCTCTCCTGTTGTCATCGTAACAGTTTCATAAAAGCCGGTCAGCAAACCGATCACACCTCCAAAAAAAAGCGATATCCCCACTGCAACGATACCTACCCGGAGAGAATTCCAACCACCATGGACAACTCTCCGAAAAATATCCCGTCCCAGCTTGTCAGTGCCAAACGGATGGATAGAAGTTATTTCCTCTGTCACAACCAGGTTGGGGGCTTTGAGTTTTAAGGAATAATCCAGATCCTTTTTTGGTTCATATTCCCAAAAAAAATGGGAAAATGTCGCTGAAGAAACAAAAAGGATCACAATAAACATGCCCAGGCGGGCAGTGCTGCTGGATATCAGTCTCCGCCAGGCATCACCCCAGAGGGAGCGGTGTTCCCTGACAGCAAAATCTGTAACAGTAAACTCATCAGGATTGATCTTGGTCATAACGCTTCCTTATTTATACCGGATCCTTGGATCCAGCAGAGCATACAAAATATCCACAATCAGATTAACTCCAACAAAAACCAGGGCGATCAATAAGGTGCCGCCCTGTACAATAGGATAATCACGAGCAAGAATGGCATCATAGACCCATCTTCCAATCCCCGGCCAGGAAAATATCGTTTCGGTTAAAACAGCGCCAGCCAAGAGAGTTCCTGCCTGGAGGCCAATAATTGTAACCACCGGCAAGGCGGCATTTTTCAGAGCATGCTTGAAAAGGACCAACCTATTGCCCAATCCTTTTGCTCTGGCAGTCCGGATGTAATCTTCCTGGAGGACATCCAGCATGCTGGATCGGGTCATGCGGGCAATGATTCCCATAGGAATTGTTGCCAGCGCTATAGCAGGCAATATGATATGAGAAAATGCGTCCTTAAAACCCAGCCAATTGCCAGTTATCAGGCTATCAAGCAGATAAAGGCTTGTGATTTTCTGAATCTCTATCCCGGTACTTAATCTCGCATCCGGCAGGAAGCCATTTTAATATAACTGCAAAGAGCATGATCTCCATTAAACCCAACCAAAATATCGGCATAGAAACTCCGATCAGGGATCCAACCATGCTTACACTATCAATGATCGAATTCCTCCGGGATGCGGAAATTATTCCAACGGGAATTCCGACAGCAACTGCTATTATCATCGATAACAGCGAAAGCTCAACTGTCGCGGGAAACCTTAACAACAGGGTTTCCATCACTGGTATCCGTCGATGGATAGAATCACCTAGGTCGAACCTGCCCAGGCGCCCCATATAACGAATATACTGACTGTCAAAGAAGCCATCAATATCACCGGCTGCGAGAGCTTCCCTATCCAAAAATATCGGCCGATTGAGTCCAAATTGCTCCCTGATCCGTTCGATGCTTTCATCTGTTGCATGTTCACCCAACATGGCAATAGCCGGGTCACCAGGAATTAATCGTTGGAACATGAAGATCACGAACGTGACCCCGATCAAGGTTGGTATTACAGAAACTAAACGCCGGAAAACGTATCGAGCCAAATTCTTCCTCCAATTCTTAGATAAACAAAGGAGGGGCGATTACCGCCCCTCCTCATTTACTACAGAATGACCAAACCTGTTTACTTAGGAAGTATTAGTTCCTGGTAAACCTTATTCTGCACCAAAGGCGGGGTCAATCGTCACTTCACTAAGACCATCGGGGAACCCAGCTTCAGCCAGGAGTGCCCGAGAGAGATCAGGATCATATTCCCAATCTACGATATCGAAATTATGACCCCAGATCAGCGGAGGCAAGAAGTTCACAGCTGCTTCACCATACGCGCCATAGAAGTTTTCGATTAACCCTTGGCGGTTGATGGCATGAGCAAGTGCCTGACGAACTCGAACATCCTGGAATTCAACAATCTTGTAGCTGAAGGCCAGGTAGCCTGTGTTGAGGGCTGGTCGAGTCTGTACATAGAAATCTTCAGATGCTTCTGCTGTTGCGAGATCTTCGACAACGGCCTGTTCAAAGCCCTGGATATCACCAGCCTGAAGGGCCAGGAAGCGAGCGGAATCGTCAGCAATTACGCGCATAACGACATCAACAACTGGAGCACCACCCCAGTAATCAGCATTCGGGGTAAGGGTAATGCTATCGCCTTCAACCCATTCAACAAATTTAAATGGACCGGTTCCAACTGCACCAAATGCGGGAAGACCATAGTCCTCACCAGCAGCTTCGATCGCAGCCGGGCTGGAGATAGCAAACATATCCATGGCCAGATTGGCCAGGAATGGGGCCAGAGAGTCACTCAGCATGAACTTTACAGTGTAATCATCAACTTTTTCAACTGAGGTGATAATGCTTGTATCATCGAATCCACCCCACATGTATTCATAATATTCAAATACCTGGCTTTCGAAGTGATACGGGTTATCAGTTTGGCGCCATCGATCATAGTTGAATATGACCGCGTCAGCATTAAAATCTGTGCCGTCGTGGAATTTCACACCTTGGCGCAAGACACAAGTCCATTCTGTGCTAGCTTCATTCGCTGTGCAAGATTCCGCCAGCGCTGGAATTGGTCTGGTGGAGCCGGGTTCGTATTGGTAAAGTGGTTCCAGAACCTGTCCAGTTACACGGAAGCTTTCCCCATCAGTAACAATCGCGGGGTCCAACTGCACAGAGTCACCACCACGTCCAAACACAAAGGTGTCTGAACCTTCCACAACAACACCTTCAAAATAATCTGCTCCAACAGGCTGAGGCACATAGCCGCTAACTGCGCTGGAGAAAACCAACGGGGTATTGTTATGGGCAACCCAGAGGCGAGCAACGTCGTCATGAAGCATCTGCTCAACTTCCTGATACATGGCTTCACGAGCTGCCTGATCAGGATTAATGGATGCCTGGTACAGCATATATGCTACTTCAGTATTGGCGTACCAACCTTCCCGAGCTTCGGGGCTTTTCACCCAGGCAGTCGGGTCGTCGCCGACTTTATCTGCACCGGAAAATCCGAAGAAATAGTTCAGGAAGTTGTCGGGGTCACCATTGTCACCACCCCAACCGAGCATGTATAAGCCATCCAGATTTCCCTCACGGCGCAAGCCCAGGTAAGTGGACCAGTCACCAGCAAGTTCGAGCTGAACATCAAATCCGGCATTCGCCAGATCAGCGGCCATACCTTCGGCAATTTCTTTCGGGCTGGGATAATAGAAGCGGGTTACGGGCATGTAGTAAAGGGTCAGGGGTATTTTTTCACCCATAGCCATTTCTTCTTCTTCGGCTTCTTCTTCCATCTTCTTCAGCTTCTTCCATTTCTTCGACTTCCTCAACCTCTTCGACAGGGGCTGGAGCCGGGGCGCAGGCGCCGAAAACAAAGGAACCTGACCATAAGTAATGAAATTAGTATAAAAAATAGTTTCTTTGACACTGTTTCTCCTCCTATTGAGAAATGTTTAGTTAAAGCTACGGCAATAACATCGTTGTGATTATTTTCCGGGCATCACCTCCTTATGAATTCAATATATCCTCCTGAAAATCAGAGAATTGGATAAACGTATGTTGTTAATATAACCAGAAACCAGTAAAATCTTTACTCTCAGTAAATTAGTGCCTCGATAATTCCCCACCTGGCACTGCCTAAAGGTACAAAAAAATGTTAGGTTTTTCCTTTAGGAATTTCCCCCTGAGAGTTCTTTCCATCGTCATAGGTGTATGGGATTTGATTATAAACAACTTTCAAATCCTGTCAACTTCTTGTTATGACAAGCTGGATGCTATTTGATCAGTATACTCGAATTGCTGTTTTTACCTGGGGGAACTTCGGTCAGATCAAGAAAATCATCCCCTGGAAGGGGAATATTGCGCTCCTAACCCCTACCAGCGAGGCTGTCAGGTTGGTACCTGACAGCCTTGGTGTGTTTATCGAGAAACTTCAATAGCTTCAAATATCTATTTCAATAATAGTTTAATCTTCTGGCGGTGCCGGAATAAAACCCTTGCTCTCCATCATGGACGTGAGATCCCGCGAGCGTTTGATCACTTTTAATGCGCTTTCTAGAAGTTCGTCATAGGTTTTTTCCAGGCGGGCAACTCCCTGTTCCTGGGCTTTCATGCCCACAGCCGCAGCCTCTTTCGCGAATACTTCCCAATCATCCATCGTGGGCAGCAAATGATCTTCGTCCAACTTATCACCGATCTGGTCAGCCAGGGCTTCAGCAGCAGCAAAACACATCTCATCTGTAATCGTCGTATGCTCTAACATCTAATGTCCCCCTGAAAATCCCGGGGAATCCCAGAGAATTGTTGATCTGGTTGGGGAAATCAGATCTGCCTGTTGAGACAATCTTCGCACCAGCCTCCTTGGCCACCCAGGGCCAAATTTCGGGGATAGGATTAGCGCAGCTAAAAACAATCGCATCGGAGTTCATAGACCGAACCCATTCCGGCTTGATCACATCGGGACCAGGTTTTGAGAGAGCAATAACCACGTCCACCCCATCCATGGCTTCCTTAATTCCACCTTGCCGACCTTCCTGATTGGTCTCCTGGCATAAGCGCCACTTATCTACATATTGATCTTTCTTGGCTTCAATATCATCCCGGTGTTTCCCGAGGATCCCCTGGCTGTCAACCATCATGCACTTGCCAGGATCCACACCCCAGCCGAAGATCAAGCGGGAGATAGCCACATTGGATGCTCCCGTGCCAATAAAAGTGATCTGAATATCCTCTTTATTTTTGCCAACAACCTTGAGGGCGTTCATCAATCCAGCCAATGTAACGGTTGCTGTTCCCTGCTGATCGTCATGCCAAACAGGAATTTCGGCCCGTTCTCTCAGCTCATCCAGGATCCGGAAACATTTTGGCTGGGCAATATCCTCCAGGTTGATTCCGCCAAAGGATGCCTGCAGCAGCAAAACTGTTTCGATGAAGACATCAGGGTCTTTGGTATCCAGCATGATGGGAACCGCGTCCACACCACCCAGGTATTTAAAGAGCAGGGCTTTTCCTTCCATCACTGGCAGGCCGGCTTTCGGACCGATATCACCCAGACCCAGCACCCTTGTCCCATCGCTGATCACAGCAATGGTATTGCCCTTGCTGGTATGCTGATACACCATTTCCGGATCTTTATGGATCTCCCGGCAGGGTGCAGCAACTCCGGGCGTATACCAGATCGCAAAATCATCAATTCCCCGCACTGTGCATTTGAGATTGGTTTCCATTTTTCCTTTATAGAAAGGGATGGAGTTTTAATGCATCTGCGGCTGGTTTTTTAGCTTTTTCCAACAAATCGTCCAAATTGACCTGATCGTCAGCCATGAATCCTCCAGTCTGTCCAGATGTTTGAACAGAATATTATTAGTAATCGAAATCCATTTCATTATAGATGATCTGATTTTTCAATCAACCCTTCCATTTATCCTCTCCTCCTGTGTCGTTTAGCATGACATTTAAAAGAAAATAGGGATCCGGTCCCTTTAAGGGACCGGATCCCTATTGTAGTAAAAAAGAAGCTTCTTATTTATTGTTCCAGGAAGGAATCTGCGTAAATCACTTTATTCAGAAGTACCTGAACAGTTTTCCAGACTGCAACCTGTTCAGGGTCACTCTCATCAATATCTGCCTTGGTGATTTCACTCATGGCCTCAGTGGCATCATGGATCTTCAAATAGAGTTTACCCAGAGCTGTTCCTTCATCCCGCTCTTCAATGACCCGGATGACTTCATTCTGCTTTTCGTCAAACGGATCTGCGATCATCATTTCCAAACCGGCACCCATTAACATGGCAAGATAAACCCGGTTCAGGATCGGGCGGGTTTCTTCCGGAACAGCATTGGACACATTCGATAAACCAACGGAAATCCCCGGAGGAGGATCACCAGCGTATTTGATCGTCCTGACTGCTTCGATCAATTCCGGACAATACTCCTGGCATCCGGAGACTGTTAACACAAGCGGATCAATGATCAGGTCCGGAATTTCCATGCCCACTTCCATGGCACGTGGGGATCAGGTATTCCAGGGCAATATTAACCCGCTCGTCAGCCTCGACAGGGATGCCTTCTTTCTTTAGAGTCAGGGCTATCAGTTGGGCATCATATTTTTTCGCCAGCAGAGGAACCTGTTCCAGCCGCTCAGCTTCCGCGGATGTTGAGTTTACGATCGGGCGGGCTTTGGTGATCACTTTCAAGGCAGCTTCAATGCCATCAACATTGGTGCTGTCTATGCAAAGCGGGCACATCAACAACTTCTTGAACGATCTTGGTAATCCAGGGAAAAACCTCTTCCCATTCGTGTTTCTGCCTGCCCATGTTCAGGTCAATTGCCTTGGCCCCAGCTTCAACCTGCTGAATAGCGGATGTCTTAAAAAACTCTGCATCCCTTTCTGCAAGCGCTTTCTTGACCTTGGGTGAAATAATATGAATATTCTCTCCAATGATGTACATTCAAATGCCTCCTCAAACCTTGCTTGTCTTTACTTTGGTTATTATAAATGACTCTTGATCTACAATTCACTTTTCCCCTCCGATCATCACCGTATGGAAACAGGTTCATATCGGTATGGGGCAAGAACATTGCTGACGTAAAAGCGTCAAAAAACCGGTTGTCAGCCGATAGTTCAATATAGGTCATTTTATTGGCTATTTCCGAGATTTCCCTGCTGTTCTTTCTATCCAACAATGCCAGATAAGCTCCTTTAAGGGATGTGTTGCCAAGGAATTTGAATTTTTCCCAGGGCATATCAGGCAGCAAACCAATTTGGACTGCTTTTTCTACATTGATATATTGACCAAACCCGCCTCCTATCAAAACCTGTTCAACGGAATTCCAGGGTTACCCCCACGCTATCAGCCAGGACAGAAAATCCAGCGAAGATAGCTGCTTTGGCTCTCATTAAATTATCAATATCAACCTCTGAGATAACAATATCCTGTCCGCTTGCGCTCTTATCAGCCCAGCAAACCACATATTCTCCGCCATGGGATCCTTTTCGGATCCGGTCAGTACCCAACGAATAATCAAATCTGCCGCTCTTGTTGATCACACCTGTCATCAGCATTTCTGCCAGCAGGGAGATCAGAGCGCTTCCGCAGAGTCCTTTTGGTTTTTCTCCTCCAATAACCCTCCAGGTCGCTTCTTGGGTGGATTCATTGATCCAGACCTCATCGATAGCACCTGTTGTCGCCCGCATGCCATGGATCACTCCCGCTCCTTCAAATGCAGGGCCGGCTGAGCAGGCACAGGTCACCAGCCACTCTTTGGTGCCCAGCACCATTTCGCCATTGGTACCCACATCCAGGAAAAGCGTTACCTTTTCGGTTTCAGACATTCCTGAAGACAAGACACCGGCTGAAATATCGGAACCCACATAACTGGCTACGCCGGGCAGGATCAGGGCTTTTCCCTGGGGGTATGTGCCAAGACCCAAATCCAGGGCAGAGAGCTCGGGAATTTGATTGGCAACCGTGATATAAGGCGCCAGGCGGATGCTGGCTGGTGGGATCTGCAGCAGCAGGTGGATCATTGTGCTGTTCCCGGATAGAACAGTTTTATAGATCTGATCAGGAGATGTTTTTGCACGCTTACTGGCCTTGGCCAACAATTCATTGATCGTCTCCAGCACCAGCTCCCTTAAGGTCTGATCACCTGTTCCTTTCCCGGCAAAGATTATCCTGGAGATGACATCCTCTCCGCGGGCAATTTGAGCGTTATATTCTGATGCCTGACCAAGTGGCCTGCCCGCTGATCAGATCCACTACCATGACTTTTACCGTGGTTGTCCCAATATCTACAGCCGCTCCCCAGAGGGGTGTATCGTCTGCTGCCAATCCGGGCAGGATATCGATCAGTTCTGCAGCTCCCCCCGGGCTGAGATCCTGCTGAGTGGAGATCACTGCAGAAATCTTCCAATCACCTTCCCTTAGAACCGTCGGTAATTTTTGGAGCACTGGCAGGGTTGCCGTGATCTCGCTTAATCCTGTTTTCTGGAGCAGGGCTGTTTTCAAGCGGGCCCAGTCACTGGTTTGATCTTCCATGGAGGGCGTTTTTAATGAGAGAGGTATCCGCTGAAGAGTCTGATCTTTTATATGATCATAACCTTCAGGTACTACAACATCTGCTGCCGTGTGGCTGGTTGTCAATCGCTGTTGGATCTTTTCCTGAGGCGGTACAATAACTTCCAGATCACCTTCGATAACTGTCTGGCAGGCAATGAGCGTAACCCAGCTCCACATCATCAGGTGATAAACGCATCGTGCTGCGTCTGCGCACATTTCCTGAAGATAACCTGTACAGCACATTGACCGCACCTTCCCTGTCCCCCGCAAGGCTGATTGATCTCGATTCCAGCCTGATCCGCAGCATCAGTAAGCATTGTTCCTGCTGGAACATCAACCGGTTCAGCAGCTATATCAAACTTTACAGAATAAGAATTTGCCATAAAATAAATTATCCATTACACTCGAAAAACAAAAGGTAGGGACCAGAATGGCTGCCCTACCTTATATTATAGAGTAAATCATCATCTCCCGCAGGCATCACCTGCCACCCTAGATGGCTTCTTTCAGGAATGCCGGCAGATCAACGGCTTCTTTGGGGCCTACTTTCACATCCCAATCAGGCATTTCCTCTTCCAGTTCACCCGAAAGGACAGCAGTGTGTCCGGGCAGAACAATGGTTTTCTTCTCAACTTTATCCGCCGCATTGAATCTTTTTGCATCTTTGGCAATGATTTCAGCATCGAATTTGCCTGCTGCCCAGGCTGTCAGGACGCTCATACCTTCTGAGTCTGTTACCAACAGCCAGGCAGGAATGCCCATGCTCTCAACTTCATTGGCAACACTGAAATACGTGATGCTGAAGTTGGTCGTGACCAGGAAAGGATCCTGGGGGCCCGGGTTATTGAGTTCATATATGCCAGGTGTGACCTGGATCGGTTCCTGTGGATCTGTATAGATATTTGCCCGCAAAACCAGCAGTGAATAAGCAATTGCTGGATCAAAATGGTCCATGACGATAAAACTGCTGTATTTACCAATTGCCTGCATAGCCAGGGCTGCTTCCCGGACCGGATCACCGCTATCACCCGGGAAATTGAGCAGGGGGAATCCCAATAAGTGGAAATTCTCTTTCAAAGCCATCCTGCGCATGGTTGTATTGGCAGTCAATGTTCCAATCAGCGTTCTCTGTCTCGGGGCCAGGACAAAATCTTTTAAGTCCTTGCTTTCCAGTTTTTCAACCAGGCCAACCATTTCATCTATATTGCCGGCTTCTACAGCCAGAGGTGCATTAGAATCCTTGGCCAGGGCTGCCATGGCTTCCCAATTATCAGAGGTCGCACTGCATAGCAGTGGGGATTCATCACCAGACAGTTGGTCTAACCCGGCTTTGATTTCCTCCGGGGATCCAATCAGGATCAAAGGCAGGGCAGATTGCTCCCGGACTGCTTTAACCGCAGCGCCAAAATCGCCTCCGCGCGCCTGGACAGCAATCCCTCCCATCGTCAGCTCCATTCCAACATAATCAACCACGTAATCCGAGACAGGTTTTACTTTGGATTTGATCTCAGCAGCGGATTGATCATCATAAACCCGGATGAATAATCCCGGCTGGCTGACAAATTTTTTGTTATGGCGAAAAAGAACAACTTCATTTCCACCTTTTACCTCGTGTCCATTCGACTTGACCATAATGGGACGAACAGGTGGAGCAGCTGCTTCTGCCAGCTGGGCAGCAGATTCCTCACTCACATAAGGACACTTAGCCAACTCGACTTGTTTTGCAGCCAATTTCATCGCAAAGGCAAGACACGTTGGAAAATCACATTCCTTACAATTGGTTTGTGGAAGCAGCTTATAGATTTGAATTCCGCTAAGAGCCATATGATTTCTCCGTTTCTCAGATCTGTTTATCTCTGAAGGCAATCAGGTTGAGCCTAGAAATTAGGCTCAACCTGGATATCAATTTATTTTCCTAGGAGCTCATCAAATCATTGATGGCTTCATGGGTCCTTCTGACACTTTCTGGATGTCGAAGCACGATCAGATCTGCACAGGATTCCGCCAACATGATCGCCGTTGTGGTTTCCCAGGCAATTGCCCTGGTTTCCCAATCACCCCAGGACTCAGGCACATCCACCCCAACTTTGGATTCTTTGGTTTTCCAGCATTCCTCACCTGGTGTCACCAGCATCGGGAATTGAGTCATCGAGTCACCCTGCAGAGCTGCGATTCGCAACCGTTCCATCACAGAGTAGCCATACTCAAATCCATAACCAAGGGCTCCCGTTGTCGGATCCATCACAATACTTCCTGCCGGAAGTCCCATATCAGTGATCAATATATTGAGTTGTTTGGCCAGGTTCACATCCATGGCGGTTCTGGCAACTACCAGCTGCCCATCAGCCATGGCTGAGGCCACGATGGTCCGATAGTTCTTGTCTTCACAGACACCGAGGAGCAGACGTTCTCCTTTGAATTTGGTGGATATCTCTACCAATAGATCATTGTCCGGTTCTGGTTGACCTGGGCCAAAGATGACCAGGGGCAACCCCGAAGCTTTAAGAACTTTATCAACAGCCTCAATTGCCTGTTCTTTGGTTGTTGGATTGCCATCTGCATCTGTTAATGCAAGGCGCAGGTATATAACCTCAGCCCCTGCTTTTTCAGCAGCTTTTGCCCATTCCCCGGGATCATTCATGACATCTCCCCAGGCTTTCATCAGCAATTCTGACCAGTCATCCGGTCTGCGGCTGAGAATCTCGATTGCGATCGACAGGTTTATGGGGAGTTTTTCCTTCAAAATGCATATAAGGCATTGCAGTGGAACCACCAATTGTCACTGTGTGAGAACGGGTGCCGCCTTCAGCTGCGGTTGCGCCAAGAGTTATTTCCCGGACAACGCCATCCCATTTTTCCTTGGCCAGTTTGGTTTTGGTCTCAGCCGGAAGCCAGACCTCGTCCTGTTTGATCTCTACAACAGGAGCTTTGATTTCAGCTGCTGGTGCTGCAGTTGGTATGGTTGGCAAAGATGAAGGCTGTAATCCTTCCAACCCTTCAATACCTCCCAATTCAGCCAGCGCCGCTACCAGTGCTCTCCGCAGCATATCCACCGCCTTGTCAGCCCGGTCTGCAGGAATTCCACTCGAGACTGCTGCGGGGGCTGGGGGCTGGGGAGCTGGTGCGGTCGGAGTCTTGACCGGAGCTTCTACCGCAGCTTCTGGTTTCGTTTCTTCATCTGTTGTTTTGGCAATTACAGCTTCTGCCTGAGCAATTACGTCATCACTTTCTTTTCCATTGTCAGGAATATCAAGTCTCTTTCTCTTCCCGCTGCATAGTGGGCATTTCCAGGACAGGATGATTTTTAGCTTTGACCCATTCCTGGAGTTCTTCGACTGTGGTCACGGAATCGCTGTCAGCGATCTTTTCGATCAAATCGGGGATACCCTCACGCTCAGCAACAGCCTGGAATTCTCCTTGCATGGAGTCTTTGATATTCTTGCTCATCCAGACTACTCGCTTAAATCCGCCGTCAGCTGAGATGAATTTGGGGCTGAGCATATAGTATTTGCCCACTCCCATCACACCGGGCGTTTGCACACCACCGCCAGCTATACCGGCCAGGGTGCTGAATTTCATACCCATGGGTGTCATGCCGGTGTCTTCCCGGCTGACCACGATCACACCCTCGACTTCCGGGATATACATCAAGATGGCCTCAAAACAACCGCAGGCTGTCATCGGGTTTTCCATGATCGAGTACATGGATACTTTTTCAATCACACCATGGGAAGCTGATTTGGTGTAGTCGATAGTTCCTTCCCAGTAGCCAATTTCTTCGTCATAGGTCTCGCCCAGTTTAATGGGCTGGTTCGGTCCTGTTGGATCGATACTGAAAGGATGCCTTGCAGTCCAGCCAGTTATAGGCACCGCACAGACCGAGGCGCTCAGGGCTGACCACACAAACATGGTCCGGAGCAAAACTCTGGCAGAGAGTGCAGGAATAGAATTCCTCCACTGACGTATCAGTCATATCTGCCAGGCGTTTATTGCGATAATCGTATGCTTCCCGGGCTTTCTCCAGCCAGGTCTCCATATCTTTTTCACCAGTATAGATAGTTACCTGGACTTTATCCAGCACCGCTCCAAAATCAGAATGCAAGCGGGCATGGATGATCTTGCCAAAGTGTTCCAGTGTGAAACCTTTTTCTGCAGCGGATTTGGCAATCCGGCACCAGACAATATCTCTCTGTCCAATATGCTGGATTCCAGAGGCGCCGTTGACAAAGTCATGGATCTGGCGCTCGAGAACTGGTTCGAAGTCCGGTTCCATTTCCCGGCCTGCTACCTGGACGACA
Organism: uncultured Chloroflexia bacterium; assembly: GCA_963751575.1. Classification (GTDB taxonomy): domain Bacteria; phylum Chloroflexota; class Anaerolineae; order Anaerolineales; family UBA11858; genus B10-G9. Next base: position 774,781 of record CAVVUX010000003.1, read on the forward strand.
ACACCCATGTCCATCGAAGCGCCGTCTTCCAGGTCTTCAAAACTGGAACCAACCACCTCTACTTTACCGTCAGTGATATCTTCCATGTCAGCCATGTAGAGGTATTCAAAGGAGCGGGAATTCTTCCCGCCAAACTCAACTCGCATATCAGCTCGGCGGACAACTTCGCCCTCAAAAGCCGAACCGTAAGGAACAGGAACAGGAACATCCGTGATTTTGATCTTTACACCGCGGATCTGGATACATTTTTGCACCAGGGCAGTAGCGCGTTCCAGATCATCTTCTCCATCGATCTCATCAAAGGGCATACTGACCACATGCTCATAAGTGGTCACGCCTGTCGGCAGGATTTCAGGAATCACGGTATCAGCAATCACCGGGAAGCCAAAATTGATGGCTCCGGCAGCTGCCGCGTATTTCAGATCATCTACTTCACCGAGAGCAAGCACAAAAGCAAATACCCGGGCCCGGTTGTAGTTGAGGATATTTCGAGCTTCGCCGGCACTAATGCCGCCAAAGGTCAGTGCGGACCGGGAGGCAAATCCCAGGGCATAGATCGCGCTGAGCGTATCTGTCCCAAAGGGAACGGTGTAGGTGTCATATCCAAGTTCAACACCTTCTTCCACCAGCTGATCAATGATGCTTCTGCCGTTGACATTTCCACAAAGGAAGGTCAGGATATTTCGCTGTTGAAGTTCACGGACAATTTTTACCGCGACCTCATTCGATTTGGCCGCGCCCACGATGGCTGCAAAGCCGGGCATCCTGCCATCTACCAGCTGGATACCCCAGGAGCGAAGCTGGATATCATCGATCGGTCCATTTAATCTTCCAGACAGTCCAAAATCACGATCGCCGTATTCTGTTCCACCTGCCAATTCGATATCCGGATACATCTCTGGTTGAAGGCCATAGACCGTCCGGATAGCTTCAATGATTTCAGCGGCAATTAAAGTTGCCATGCCGCTGTCCAGGGTTTCACCAAGATAGGGCGTCCATTTATCCTCGGAAGGAATGGGATGTAAAAGACTGCGGGCTTTTTTGAGGAGGGGTGGAATATCACCCAGAGTGGCAATCTTTTCCCCCGTCATGGCATAGATCAGGGGCAGGTAATAGGCAGTATTGGGAAATTCGACAACCGTTTCCGGACCCTTTTCTGCCAGGGCAGTGTGCAGCATCGTCTCAGCTTCATATACAAGGGCGTTCGCGCCGCGAACGGCTCGGGTAGCAATGTACTTTGACATTTATCTTTTCTCCTTCATTTTGCGGATCCGTAGATCGCTTGCCGACGTTCTTTGAGGGGAAGTTTCTCGATCTCGTTCATATCCCGATCGCCGCTCTTCCCGAACAGGCTGGGGTCATATTCGATCAGACCCAAATCTGCCCGTTTTTTATCAATGTGGGCCAGGGTTGCTTTGATCATTTCATCCGGGTCGGCGATGAATTCCATCTTGCCGCCGAATTTTTCCTCCCAGCCTTCGATCATGATCTTGGAAACGATAGCGCTGTCCGCCATTTTGTCAGGCATTCCGCTAACCGGGGAGGTGCCGCCAAAAATCACATAAGCCCCTGATGCCACGCAGTAGGTTCCGATCGCCAGGGCTTTTTCACTCATCCACTCCGGCGCCAAACCAACTGCAGGTACCTGATCGATATCATCGCCCAACCCACCTTCTTCAACTACCTGGGTCAGGACAGTCAGGATGCGGGTATTGTCCACGCAGCTGCCCATATGCAGCACTGGCGGCATGCCGGTAGCTTCACAAATTTCCCGCAATCCCGGTCCAACCTGGTCCAGACCAGCCTGACCCATCAGCAAGCCTTCTTTCGCGCTGGCGATGGATGCACAGCCAGTTTCAACCACCAGTACATCCTGTTTGAGGAGTTCCTTGGTGACCTTGGTGTGCAGGATAATCATGCTGACTGCGGGGATTGTTGCAGCCCACGATGGCTGCTACACCGCGGATACGCCCGGAAATGATGGCGTCGTTGAGGGGCCGGAACGAAGATCGGTAGGACCCTCCCAGGGTGTAGTTGATGTATTCGTGCGAGAATCCCGGGATCAGTTCGGATTTATAATCCGGAATTTGAATCTCTCCCCGATTCTTGTAATTATCAATCGCTTCCTTCAATATATTCTTGGCAATTGTCAGGGCATGTTCTTCATCAAATTCGATATGGGTTGCCCCGGTGATCTTAACTTTGGGAGACGTGGTGATGATCTTGGTATGGAAATTCTCTGCCAGACCAACCAGAGCCTGCATGATGCACTGCACGTCAACTACCATGGCTTCGACAGAACCGGTCAGGATCGCCAATTCCTGCTGCAGGAAGTTGCCGGCTGCAGGCACACCCTGGCGCATCAACACTTCATTAGCCGTGCAGCAAATCCCTGACAAGCTAACGCCTTCTGCGCCTGCTTCCTTGGCATAGGCGATAATCTCAGGATGCTGCGAGGCAGCCACAATCATCTGACTTAAAGTCGGTTCATGACCGTGCACAACCACATTGACCCAATCTTTTTTAAGGACACCGAGATTGGCCTCACCCAAGACGGGAGCGGGGGTTCCAAACAGGATATCCGAAATATCTGTAGCCATCAGACTGCCGCCCCAACCATCTGCCAGGGAGGTCTTAATGGCCTGCTGGAGGATATTGTTGGCGTCCTGGTCATCGCCGATGTGTGTCCGGTGCAGAGCCTCTACCACCTCGCGGTCAACACCGCGGGGGATGACTTTCTGCTCTCTCCAGATCTCCTGCCTTTTCTTCGGGGCTCGAACGATCGGTGCCACCTGTCCGGTTTGCTGTCCAAATTGGGCAATATACAAATCAGCCAGATCATTGGCAATTTCTTTGGGGGAGCGGTCTTCGACCGGGATGTTATAGTAGCGCGCTACTGTTCTTAATTTGGCAACATCGCGGATCACATATCCATCAGTCTCATCATTGGCAACAGCTTTGAGCGTAAATGCCATATCGCGACCGTGATCGGAGTGGGCAGAAGTGCCGACAGAGACTGCCCGCAGGAAGTTGCGAGCCTGGATGGTATCGATCGTAGCTCCACAAACTCCAACCTGACCATCCTTGGTTAAACGACAGGGACCCATGCCGCAGTTCTTGCAGCACATTCCAGCACCACCAATGTTGCAGGCCGGCATTTCGTCTGCCCTAGAAAAGGCGGTCGAAATCCCCATATCCTCTGCTCGCTGCAGCATTTCCTGGGTTGCTGGATCAATACTAAATTCCTCAAGTGTTCTTTTTTTCTTAGCCATTTTATTTCTCCTCGTCCACTACTAAAGTTGCCGGCTTTAACGGACCCATGCCGGGGCAGGGCCAGAGAGGTGACCTTTGAACTCTGACAACCTGCTCAAAATTCACAGTATTCCCTGTCTGCTCGCTGGCTTCCGAATGCCGGAAATAGGCACTTTCCCTTTGCTCATTGGCCGGGATCGATGATTCCAGAGCCATGGCAAAATCCCCCATATAACCTGCTTTCTCAAGAGCATCAATTAGATCCTTCTTGGGAGTTTTTTTACTGTTATACTCAACTTCCACAGCCCTGAATCCGCTGCTAGCGTATACTTCGCTCACGCCTTCAAAATCAAGCAGGATCCGCCGGACTTCTATAACATGATGGTCTCCATACATTGATGGAAGTTCTAGAGATAAGCTTGCCATAATTTTCTCCTTTCGAAAAGAGCACAGTTAAAAAATGAGGAGGAGCACCCAGGCCGCGCTATTGCGCGCTCAGAATCACTCCTCCGCGAAGTCCTGATGACGATAATCCCCTGAGATCTTGCTTACCATTAATATTCATCTGATACCGATAAACAATGGGTCGGTTGAGTACAGCTAGGGCGCTGCTTAAGCAAAACATCTGATTAAAATTAGTCATTTTGCGCTGGATAGCATCAATGAAGCCATAGTTAGTTAAAACTTTCACAGCAAGTATACCAGTAATCAGCTTATTTATCACCGCCCGCCTCCCTCAATAAATTGACAAAACTCACTCGTTTTGGGTGACATTTATTTATTATCGAGCCCCCAGGAGTAAAAAATTCCATTTCTTCCCTAAAACCACAAATCTGGTAAGAACGATCTTGATTTGAGAGTCTAGATAGTACAATACTATTCATTCTGACATTTCCCAGGGGAGTGTTGTCGCACGAGGAGCAGGCTCATGAAAGAAAATTCAAATACAACTAATTTCCTGCCCTTGATCCTGGTCGGTATAGGTTTGATCCTTATCAGCGGCGCTACCTTCTTTTTACAATCCCGCGGGAACAATTCTGCAGTTGAGGATAATTTGTACATTTTTCCACCCGTCGAACTGGATCAGCCGGCTCCGGATCTTTCATTGACGGATTTAAAGGGAAACCAGGTTTCACTCTCAGATTTTTCTGGAGACGTGGTCCTGGTCAATAATTGGGCAACCTGGTGTCCCCCCTGCCGCCAGGAAATGCCTGATTTTCAAGCGTACTTTGAAGACCACGCCAAGGATGGTTTTAAAATTGTGGCCATCGAGGCTGGTCAACCTGAAGACGAAGTCCAGAATTTTGTTAATCAGCTTGGCTTGAGTTTTATTATCCTGCTTGATCCAGAAAATGAGTCCCTGACTGCTTTCCAAAGCGCATCACTGCCGAATACCTGGATCATAGATCGAGCGGGGAATTTGCGCCTCGCCTGGCTGGGTGCGATCAACCTTGATACACTCGAAAAATATGTCACCCCATTATTAAAGGAGTAAATGATGAATGCCGAAGTCCAGTGGAAGGGCAGGTTGACCTTTACCGGAAGTGCCGATTCGGGTTTTGAAGTCCCGCTGGGGTCCTATCCGGAAGTGGGGGGAGATGATGATGGATTTCGCCCCATGGAGCTGATGGCTCTCAGCCTTGCCGGATGTACTGCCATGGATGTGATCTCGATTTTGACCAAAAAGCGCCAGCAGGTTACTGACTATAAAGTCAGAGTGGAAACAGAAAGGTCTGACGAACATCCTAAAGTATTTACGAGGGCAAGGATCGAATACCATGTGGCCGGGAAGGATATTTCTGAATCCGCCCTGACCAGGGCTATGGAACTGTCTGCTGATGCTTACTGCCCTGCCCAGGCCATGCTCGGAAAAATCATGCCCGTTGAGCTGCACTATTTCATCTATGAAGGCGAATCTCTCGTTGGGGCTGATCTTGTCCTGGAAGGCAAACTTCGCTAGATCCTGCTCCATTTCAAAAGCCTGATCCCAGGTCCGGAAGCTCTAGATACCGTAAACATCCCGGATCTGATTGATCTGTTCCGGAGTGAATGATTTTACTTCCCCCAATAAACTTGTTTTGTAATAAACTTCCAAGCCTGTTTCCGCATTAACCGCCAGGTTATAGGCTTGTTCCAGGCTGGATCCGATCGCCAACAACCCATGCTGCCGCAGCAGCATTACCTGGAGATTCTCTCTGGACTGGAACGTCTTGACAGCAACCTGACCGGCCTCAGTTGACCCCGGAGCAGCCCAGGGAGCAACCGGGATTGGCGCTCCACAGACCAGCAATTCAATACACATGATTGGGATCTCAGCTCCCAGCATGGCACAAACCATGGCATATTTTGAGTGAGTGTGGCAAATACCTGACGCCCTGGAAATCTCTCTGTAAATTGCCAGATGCATGGGTGTTTCGGAGGATGGCGGAGGTCCTGCAATGCTATTTCCGTGCAGATCGACAAGCGAGATGTCGTCAGCGTTCATGGATTGATAAAGGATCCCGCTGGGTGTGATGGCTGCCAAATTATCAGAGATCCGTAAACTGAAATTGCCCGCAGAGAGTCGGATCAGGCCATCCCGGCAGCCCTGATCAATATATTTGATTAGTAGAGTTACGTTCCTGTTTATAATCCTTCATTTTGATTCCCGTATCCTGCTATTAAAATCTGGGCTGTTTAAATTCCTTTCCAGGGTATGGGTCAAATAATATTGGATGATCTTTTCAAGGTCATCCAATAAACCCTGGTGAATTTTCAATTTTAATAGACTTTGCAAACTGGACCTTTGGAAGTGCCGCAGGTACTTTAAGGTTCTGGCTGAGATTGGTCTGACTGCCGCTCCCGGGATAACGGTGATACATGCCGGGCAGATCACTCCGCCGAGTTCTCCAGATAAGAATTGATCCTGCTCGATGATCTTTTTTCCACATTCCACACAATTGAACAACTCGGGGCGAAAACCAACCAGGTCCAGCAAATGGAGCTCATAATAATGGATCACAACAGATGGATTTTCACCCTTGTTAAGAGATTCCAAAGTCTTTAGCAGAAGGTCGTAAAGTTTAAGGTTGCTGCCTTCTTCATAGGTCAGCGCATCAACCAATTCGACCAGATAGGATCCTCGTCCAATACCCGCGAGATCTTTTCTAAGACCGTCATAGGACTCAATAGTTTCAGCCTGGGAGATAATGTGGAGATTCCTTCCTTTAGCGATCAAAAAAGAGGAGCGGCTAAATAATTCGAGGTGCCCTGAAATTTTTGAGGTTGGTTTGCGCGATCCTTTGGCAAGGCAAGAGATCCGGCCCATTTTTCTGGAAAACATGACCAGGATCCGGTCTGCTTCTCCATAATCTTTTCGCCGCAGAATAATACCTTCTGTGCGGATCGAGCGTTCCCGGTTTGACATATTTAGGAAATTTTTGGCCTGGCCCGAATCAGGAATAGACTTCTTTTTTAATTCAGCGATATAAGGCAAGGTCCGGTGAGTGTCAGCATAATCCAATCCATAACCAACCACCCAGACATCGGGAAGGTCAAACCCCACATAATCCAGAGGGACATCCAGGCTGTCCCGATTTTTCTTAAAGAGGGAACAGGTTTTGAGGGATGCCGGATTCCGCCCTAACAAGGTCTGATATAGATAATTCATGGTATGCCCGCTGTCCACAATGTCCTCAACCACAATCACATGTTGATTGCTGATCGGTTTCCGGAGGTCCATGATCAATCGCACAGCTCCCTCCGAACTGGCAGTGTCGCCGTAACTGGAGATTGACATGAAATCCACGCTGTGGGGTAAGGTCAGTTTTCGGGATAGGTCTGCAGTGAAAATGAATGCCCCTTTCAAGATCCCAATCAACACGACCTGGCCGGCCTCCTGATAATCATGATCGATCTCAGCAGCTAATTCAGCGACCCTATTCAGGATATCTTTTTCTGAAATTAAGATGCGGGCAATATCTGGATGGAGATCTGGCATCTGGTATCCTCCTGGTCTAGATAAATATTCAGCTATTATTATACCTTTGGAATTTATTTGGACGATCTTTCCACACGGAGCGCAATCCATTCACCTTCCTGGCGCTGCTCCCGAACTCTCAGTTGGTGCCTGTTAATGACCGCCACCATTCCTGGCAGCTGTTCCTCTAAAATTCCAGACAGCAGCAATGTTCCTCCGGGACTGACGATCCCGGACAATCCGATCTCAAATAAACTGGTCAGGATCGGGGTAATTATATTGGCAACAACAAGAGGAGCCTGTTTAAATCCAAATTTTCCGCTCGAAATTTCGGCGACAGAACCCAGCTGAAAATCAACCTTGTCCGAGACTTTGTTCCGGTCAGCATTGGCTGAAGATACCCGGATCACTTCGGGGTCATTATCTACCCCCAGTACCCGTTCTGCCCCCAGCATACAACCGGCGATAGATAATATTCCCGAACCGGAGCCAATATCGATCATTTGTGGCACCGTGAAATCGTCCAAGAATTGTTCAAGCATGATCAGAGAAAGTTTGGTTGTGGGATGGGTCCCTGAACCAAATGCCATTCCAGGATCCATGTTTATTTGCAGGCGCTCCGGGTGCGGGTTTTCCAGCCAGGAAGGAACTATGATCAATCTCTCACCCAGCGGGATGGGTTCATATCTTACCTGCCAGGCTGTGGCCCAATTCTGGTTCTTCAGGGGAGTGAAAACAGGTTCAGGCAGGGATAAGTCCTGGGACAGTTCACTCAAGGTTGAAATAATTGCTGATCTCGTCTTGTCAATACTGTCATCGATTGGTATGTAGCCATATAACCGGACAGGAACGATGACTGTATCCAGCTCATCAGGGAAGATTCCGCCATAAATTCGCTCAGCTACCAAACCTGAGGTCACTATCTCAGACAGATAATCACTGACCGTACCTACCTGGTCCTGGTCGAGGATCAAGCTGAATTCAAGCCATTCATTTTGCTGGTTGTGTTTTGTCATAAAAATAAAAAAAAGTGCAAATCAGGTTAAATCCTGGTAGATTTGCACTTAGTAATCCGGGATCATCGAATAAGTTTATCCGCCCAGGACATTTTTCAACCTGTCTAGGAAACCTTTTTCCTGAGGAAGGACATTGCTGTCCATTTTATCTGCCAATTTTTCAAACAGCTCCCGCTCTTCATCATCCAATTTCCGGGGGATAGTCACGTTAACGATCACCAGCTGATCACCTCTGGAATTGCTCCGCAGGTGAGGCACACCCCTGTCTCTCATCCGAATGATCTTGCCCGGTTGAGTCCCGGCAGGGATCTTAAGTTTAACATTTCCATCCACTGTTGGCACTTCTACTTCAGCTCCCAGAGCAGCCTGGGCAATATTCACATTCAGGTCAAGCAGAATATCATTCTCCCTGCGGCGGAAATATTTATGCGGCCTGACCCTGACAAATAGATAAAGATCTCCGGGAGGACCACTATTTGCACCAGGCTGTCCTTCTCCTGCCAGCCTGATACGCGTTCCATCATCAACTCCAGCGGGGATACTGACTTTCTTTCTGCGCGTGTTTCTTGTCAATCCTCCACCCTGGCAGGTCGGACACTGCGCTTCAATCACATTGCCCCGCCCATTGCAGACAGGACAGGTCGTGACCTGGACCATCGCCCCCAGCAAAGTCTGCCGCGTCTGCCTTACTTCTCCCCGGCCCTGGCATTCAGGGCAGGTCTTGGGAGATGTGCCGGGTTTTGCACCGCTTCCAGAACATGTATCACAAGTCTCATCCTTTGTGACATCTATTTCTTTATCTGCGCCAAAAACCGCTTCTTTGAAAGAGATAGTCGCCTGGTACTGCAAGTCAGCTCCCCTTCGGGGAGCAGTCCTGCTAGCAGTCCTGGACCTTCCACCAAAACCCCCAAAACCAAACATATCTCCAAAAATATCAGCGAAATCAGTGAAATCCACGGATTCAAACCCTGGTCCACCACCCGGACCGCGGACCCCTTGATGGCCAAACCTGTCGTAGGCAGCTCTTTTATCAGCATCAGAAAGAACACCATATGCTTCATTGATCTCCTTAAATTTTTCTTCTGCATCAGGAGCATCATTGACATCCGGGTGATACTTGCGAGCTAAATTTCTGAATGCTGCTTTCAGGTCGTTTTCAGATGCTTCCCTGGAAACTCCCAGCACTTCATAATAATCACGTTTCGCCATAATTGATTCCGTAGCTTGTTTGCAGGCAAGATAACATTGCCTGTTAGTCAAAATCCGGGGAGGTGATCAGGAATTCCCTCCCCGGTTTTAGTTTTCCGAAATTCAAGGCAGATTAGACGTCTTCAAACTCGCCTTCTACCACATCTTCATTATCATCAGGCTCTCCGCCTTCAGTCTCTGGCCCAGTACCGGGCATACCCTGTCCGGGATCACCTGCAGTCTGGTAGGCAGCTTCGCCGACCTTCTGGAGAGTTGTTGATAAAGCATCTGAAATTTCTTTCAGGCGGGCTGTGTCGATGGTTTCTTTTTCGAGTTCGGATCTGACCTCAGCCACTTTTGCTTCAACCTCTGCTTTAAGATCCGCCGGGACTTTATCGCCCAGGTCCTGGAGGGTTTTTTCCGCTGTGTAAGCCAGGGTATCAGCATGGTTGCGGGTCTCGATCTGTTCTTTGTTCACCCGATCTTCATCCGCGTGCTTTTCAGCATCCCGCCGCATGCGTTCAATTTCATCATCACTTAGACCTGAGCTGGCAGTAATTGTGATGTTCTGGGTTTTGCCTGTGGCTTTATCTTTTGCGGTGACTTCCAAGATACCGTTTGCATTGATATCGAATGTTACTTCGATCTGGGGTATACCACGCGGTGCGGCAGGAATGCCATCCAGGATGAATCTTCCCAAAGACTTGTTGTCAGCCGCCATGGCCCGTTCCCCTTGCAGGACATGGATCTCAACCTGGGATTGATTGGCACTGGCAGTCGAGAAAGTTTGCGATTCTCTGGCTGGAATGGTTGTATTGCGCTCGATCAAAGGAGTAGCGACACCACCCAGGGTCTCCACAGACAAGGTCAGTGGAGTGACATCCAGGAGCAGCAGATCGTCAACTTCGCCACCAAGAACACCTGCTTGAATTGCGGCACCAATAGCTACGACTTCATCCGGGTTTACGCCCCGGTGAGGAGCTTTGCCAAAGAATTCTCCCACAGCTTCCTGAACAGCAGGCATGCGGGTCATACCGCCTACCAGCACAACCTCATTGATATCACCAGGTTTAAGGCCTGCGTCATCCAATGCTTGTTTTACCGGTCCCATCGAATTTTCAATCAAGTCACCGGTTAGCTGTTCTAATTTAGCGCGGGTGAATTTCTTGACCAGGTGCTTGGGACCAGATTCGTCTGCCGTGATGTAAGGCAAATTGATCTCTGTTTGCTGCATAGTGGAAAGTTCAATTTTCGCTTTTTCTGCAGCTTCCCTCAATCTTTGCAGGGCCTGGCGCTGATCACGAAGATCAATTCCTTGATCTTTTTTAAACTCATCAGCCAGGTAATCTATAATCCTCTGGTCAAAATCATCTCCACCGAGGAATGTATCTCCGCTGGTCGATCGAACCTGAAATACTCCTTCTCCAACATCGAGGATAGAAATATCAAAGGTACCTCCACCTAGGTCATAGACCGCGATGACCTCATTTTGTTTTTTATCCAGACCATACGCCAGTGAAGAAGCGGTAGGCTCATTGATTATTCTCAAGACTTCCAACCCTGCTATCTTCCCGGCATCTTTGGTAGCGTTCCTCTGGCTATCATTGAAATACGCCGGAACAGTGATCACTGCCTGGGTCACCGGCTCACCAAGATAATCTTCAGCATCAGCCTTGATCTTGGCGAGGATCATGGCAGAGATTTCTGGCGGCGAATACTCTTTTTCATCCATCAAGACCCGAACATCCCCATTGGGAGCTTCAATCATCTCGTAAGAAACCATTTTCCGGGCGCGTTCAACTCCGGGAGATGAATACTTGCCACCCATAAACCTCTTTATCGATGTAATTGTATTCTCCGGGTTTACAACAGCCTGGTTCCTGGCCGGTCGCCCAACCAAACGTTCATGGTTCTTATTCATCGCCACAACAGACGGGATCAAGCGATCCCCTTCCGCAGAAGGGATTATGGTTGGTTCTCCGCCTTCCATAACTGCCACCGCTGAATTTGTAGTTCCCAGATCGATACCTATTATTTTTGCCATTATTTTCCTCCGTTTTTGCTAATTTTCTTTTAACCAAATAATTGCTGTATCAGGCAGCTACCCTCACCTGCGCAGGTCGCAAGACCTTATCTCCAATCCAATAACCTTTCTGTAAAACTTCAATGATTTGTCCGCTTTCATATTGATCACTTTTTTCTTTCATGATCGCTTCATGGATGTTGGGATCAAATTCCTGACCGAGAGCATTCATCGGTTTAATCCCCTCTGATTCGAACCTGGTAATCAATTTCTGATAAATCAGTTCGATCCCTGCCGACCAGATTGCGCCATCCCCTTCAGCCGGCTTACCTTCCAGGGCTCGCTCCAAGTCATCGGCAATGTCAAGATACATCTTGATCACTTCACCCCGGGCGGACCGATGGATCTCCGCTTGTTCCCGCAGAATCCTCTTCTTGTAATTGGCAAATTCTGCCCTGGATCTTTGCCAGCCATCCAGGTATTCATCTGCTTTTGCTTGCAGTTCCTCCATTAAATTAATTCGGTCCTCCAATTGATCCTCTGGCTCTGAAATTTCGCCAATCTCAGCAGAAGCATCTTCTGGATCTTGAATATCAATCCCAGCATCAGCAAGCGCCTCTGTGAGGTCTGCTTCCCTGGAAACCAAATCTTCATCCCTGAATTCAGCTTTCTTTTTAGGTTCTTTTTTGTGATCCATACCTGATAATTCTCCCTCATTCTCAAAATCAATTGATCATGGATTCCGAGATCAATTCGCTGATTAAGTCTGATACAAATCGCACTGTAGAAACTCCCCGGCTGTAGGGCATTCTTAAGGGTCCAAGAATTCCTACTGCTCCCATTGCCTGCTCCGCAGATCCATAACTGGCGATGATCAAGGAGCAATCACCCAATTGATCCCAGGTGTCTTCGCCTCCGATAATCACATGGACTCCGGGCAGATCACTTTCAAATACAGTTCTTGATAACAGTTCGTCAAGCATAACTCTATCCTCAAAGATCTCCAGGGTTTGCTTGGCTTTTTCTGGTTCCGAAAACTCGGGTTCTGAAAGCATATTTGCCAATCCATCTCGATAGACATCGCCAGATGAAACCATTTCCTTATCCCTGATGATTTGAGAAACAGCACTGAAGATCTCTTTTTCAGGGCCGTCAAAATTGCTCAAGGGGATCTCGGCCAGGTCTTTGGCATCCATTTCGCCCACCAGGGCATTGATCCTCTGGGCGAGATTGTTTAAATCTGACTGGTCCAAGGTTTTTTCCAAAACCAGTGTTTGTTGATGGACTTCACCCGAGATCAAGACCAGGATCAGGAGAACCTGCCGGCCGCGGGTGGATAAAAGGGCGATGTGTTTCAGCCGGGCTCCTTCTGTATGCAGCGGAGTTACCAAGGCAGCCGCCTGACTGTGCTGAGCCAAGACAGATGCTGATAATAATAGCCAATCATCCACATCATTCCGGGCCTGATAAAACTGGTGCCGGATCATATCCTGAATATGGGTAGGCAATTGATCCTCACCCATTAATCTTTGCACAAAATACCGATAACCATTCTTGGTCGGTATCCTGCCCGCCGAGGTATAGGGTTGATACAAAAAACCTTCCTTCTCCAGGATCGCCAACTCATTTCTGACTGTTGCCGAGCTGATATCTAGTCGATAATTACTGACCAGGCGGCCGGAACTAATTGGTTCAGCTGTCTCAACATAATCGCGAACCAGCAGCGCCAAAACTAAATTTTGCCTTTCAGATAATCCTGTCATTTTCTCTTTTAGCACTCTCAACACGAGACTGCTAAACCGGAATAAAGTTTAACATGGGGGTTCTTGGCAGTCAAGAATTTGGAATGCTAATCTGGGTTTTCTTACGGGATGTTAATAATGGAAAACTTGCAGGATTGGGCAGGAAACGCTAACTTACTCAGCTCCTCTTTTCAGCTGTTCCAAAAATTCAAGGTCAGCTTTGGTCAAAACTAGAGGATCGAGCAGCTCAGGGCGCCTTTCCAGGGTTCGTTTCAGCGACTGGTTCCTGCGCCACCGATCTATGCGGGCATGATGACCTGACCGCAAGATCTCTGGTACAGTCCAATCGCGGAATGTTTCTGGTCGGGTGTAGTGAGGGTATTCTAATAATCCGCTGGCATGAGAATCTTTCGCGGCCGCGTCTGGGTCGCCCAACACTCCCGGGATCAGTCTGGTGAGGATATCAATTGTGACCAGGGCAGGCAGTTCACCTCCGGTGAGAACGTAATCTCCGATAGATATCTCCCTTGATACAAGATGCTCTCTGACCCGCTCATCAATGCCTTCATAATGGCCGGCGATGATCGCTAAGCGGGGGTGGGCTGCCATTTCCTGAGCCAATTTCTGGTTCAGTAATTCACCCTGGGGTGTCATTAATAAAACCGGACATACAGGGGGGCTGCCTAAAATATCCTCGACTGCAGCAAATATGGGCTCCGGTTTCATAACCATCCCGCCGCCACCGCCGTAGGGAGGTTCATCAGTAACCTGGTGTTTATCCGTAGCCCAGTCCCGGATGTTGTGCAGATTGACCTCTAGATTACCCATTTCCCGGGCTCTTTTAATGATGCTGGAATCCAGATAAGCAGGAAATACTTCAGGAAACAGGGAGAAAATATCAAATTGCATGGTCTCATTCTAGCTGAGAGCTGATAGATGTGCAAGTGATGATGAATCATTCAGAATAAATGTTTTTATGGATTAAAAAGACGATCCTTGACGCAATTTTTATCAAAGTGGTAATATGTGCCCATGTATTTAAATGGCAGTAATTGGAAAATGACCAAAAAATCCCGGCGGAGAGCTAACCCCTGGCGGATCCTTTTCCTGCTGGCTTTAATTGGTGTGATTGTCTACTTTTAATCAGATTGTGGTTCCCGAGATCGAACCTCCATTTATTCCATCTGTAACCCCCACATTAAATCCGGAAATATTTGTGAATCGGGCCCAGACTCTATTTGATGAAGGAAAACTTAGCCAATCCATTGAAGCTTATCGGGAAGCGATTATTGCCAACCCGGAGGATTCATCTCTTTACGTATCACTCGCCCGGGTCCAGATCCTGGCTGGAAACCCTGAAGCTGCGCTTGAGAATTCCGAACTAGCTTTACTACGCAATCCTGATAACCCCCTGGCGCATGTCATGAAAGCCTGGGCCCTGGATTTTCTGGGCGACATGATTGCCGCAGAAGTATCGATCGAACGGGCGATATCGCTGGCAGATAAAAATCCCCTGGCCCATGCAGTTTACGCCGAAATCCTGGTTGATACCCAGAATTATGAGCAGGCTTCTATTGAATCGCTCAGAGCACTCGAGCTGGGTCCCAACCTGTTGGAAACCCATCGAGCGAGGGGATATGTGCTGTACTGGACCGGAAACTTCCAGGAAGCGATCAGAGAATATCAAAGTGCATTGAACATTAATAACGCAATCCCTAACCTGCACCTGATGCTGGGATATTCTTACAGCGCAAACCAGGAGAATGATAAGGCAGTCACGTCTTTCAGCCAGGCTAACGCTCTCAACCCTACAGACCCCACGCCTGATTTTGAGATTTCCAGGATTTATCTATTGGATGGTATTTATAATAAAGCCATTCAATATGGTGAGTTGGCTGTCAAGGATGCCCCTGAAGATCCACTCATGTACGGAAATTTAGGCTACCTCTACTTCAGGAACCTCGATTATAATCAGGCCCTAAATTATTTGTCCCTGGCTGTCCGCGGTGGCACGACGGAAGAAGGCTATGTTGTTGAAGGCGTTCCTTTAGCATACAAACCCCGGGTTATTGAAATATTTTCCGCTTACGGGCTCACGCTGGCCCGCATGAACATGTGTGAGGAAGCAATCCCGGTCTTCCAAACGATGTTAAGCCAGGTATCGAATGATAATATTGCCGAGATAAATGCCACCGAGGGTTTAGCGATCTGCACAGCAAACCTGGTTGAAATCACTCCCACACCCTGACTCATTTTTATCGGGGATAGCTTTCATATTCTCCCCGGACTGATCAGTCTCAGGATAATACACCCAGTCGAGGCAGCACTCCCGAAAACCATGGAACGAAGACTTACTGGTAGAAAACCATCATTCACAAACAGGAAACCTGGTTTAAATTTAAATCTGGTGCTCGTCCTGGTCGTATTAATCGGGGCAGGGATCTGGTTCGCAAACCAGGTTAACGATCCCGCGGGGCAATTTGAACCTCTATTTATGCCTACTCCGACAGCAACCCGAACTGTGGATTCCCTGGTCTTAGAAGGAGAGGCCTATTTTGAAGCGGGCAAGATATTCGATCCTAATGGCAAGGATGCCATTGATGCCTATTATGATGTTCTTGAGCTCCACCCGGAAAACGCCCAGGTCAGGGCAGAACTTGCCAGACTGCTGACTTATTCTTCAGCGCTGTTATCCACAACTGAAGAAAGAACCGAGAGGTTATCCCTGGCCAGGCAGGAAATCCAACGGGCTGCAGAGCTTGCTCCTGACGACAGTACCATCCAGGCCATCAGAGCCCTGGTCCTGGATTGGAGTTCGACTTCCGCAGCCGCCAGCCAGCAAGAAAAACAGGACTGGCTAAACGAGGCTGAACAAGCCGCTAATCTGGCCATCACCCTTGATCCAAATAACAGTTTGGCTTTGGCTTTTTATGCCGAGGTTCTGCTGGACCAGAACCAGACAGCCCAGGCTGAAGAAAATGCTCGCTTGGCAGTTAACCAGGGTCCGGATCTGATGGATACTCACCGGGTTTATGGAACCGTGCTGGAATCTCTGGGCGAGTATCGCTACGCCATCGAGGAATTCGAAAAAGCGGCTGAGATCAATCCAAATCTGACATTCCTGTACATCAGGATTGGTGTTATCTACCGCGCGTTAAAAGTTTATGATACGGCCCTGGAATATTTCGCTAAAGCCATCACAATCAACCAGTCAAACGGGGTTGAAGATTCTATCCCCTACATAGCCATCGCAAAAACATATTCCAGGGATGGTGAATTTTTCATTGCAGCTGTCAATGGAGAAAAAGCGATTGCCATTAACCCCACTAATGCAGACACGTACGGCCAACTGGGGGATATTTACGTCAGGGCCCGAAACTATGAGGGCGCTCTGCCGGTTCTGAAATGCGCTGTCGTTGGCTGTTCGGCAGAAGAGAACGAGGTCGGTGGAGTTGCCGTCCAGGGATTGGAGCTCACTAATTTTGATATTGCTTATTATTACGCCAGATACGGATCCGTTCTGGCAGCGCTCAGCCGGCCGGAAGAAAATTACTGCCCTCAAGCCCTGGAAATTCTAGCAGAATTAAGAGCTGTCTACGGAAGTGATCCTGTTCTGATGAGCATTGTGGCAGAGAACGAGGAGATATGTTATCTGCTGGAAGGAAGCACTGCACCCTGATCGAACCATCCCCAATGCTGTCTTTTCTGTGTTTTTATCCCCCAAATAATTATAAGAATCATATTAAAGATTTTTTGCTAAACTTGACTTTCAAAACGAAGAAAGTTATTATAGTCAGCGCTGGTTAGCAGTCCGCAGATATGACTGCTAAACCTCCTTGAACTATCCTGGCTCTGAGCCGAGAGAGTGAAGGAGAAATGGCACTAATTGACAAATCATGAATTTCATAATGTAGAACGAAGGAGTTGAGATCTATGGCAGGAAAGCAAATTGTATTCTCAGAAGAGGCTCGCCGAAAGTTGCAGGCCGGGATGGACAAACTGGCAAAAGCCGTTATCACTACTCTCGGTCCCAAAGGACGAAACGTAGCCCTTGATCGAAGTTTTGGCAGCCCGACCATCACTCATGATGGTGTTACCGTAGCCAAGGAAGTTGAGCTCTCAGATAAGCTTGAGAATATGGGCGCCCAATTGCTCAAAGAAGCAGCCACCAAAACCAACGACATCGCTGGTGACGGAACAACAACATCCACTCTCCTGGCTCATTCCATCGTTACTGAAGGTATGAAAAACCTGGCAGCCGGATCCAATCCTATGCTGCTGAAACAGGGAATCGAAGCAGCTGCCCATGCTGTCTCAGAAGAAATCGGAAAAAGCGCTATCAAAGTTACTACCCGGGATGAGATCGGCAACGTTGCCAGCATTTCCGCCCAGGATCGTTCCATCGGTGAGCTAATCGCTGATGTGATGGACAAGGTAGGAAAAGATGGTGTGATCACTGTCGAAGAATCCAAGACTCTGGCATTTGAGACTGAATACGTAGAAGGTATGCAGTTCGATCGCGGTTACCTCTCTCCCTATTTCGTCACCAACGCAGAAGAAATGGAAGCTGTCATCGAGGAAGCCAATATATTGATCCATGATTCCAAGATCTCCGCTGCCCAGGACCTGGTCCCGCTTCTGGAAAGATTGGTTCAGATCGGAAAACGAGACCTGGTCATTATCGCTGAGGATGTTGACGGCGAAGCCCTGGCCACTCTGGTGCTTAATAAATTGCGGGGCATGATCAATGTCCTGGCGATCAAAGCTCCCGGTTTTGGCGATCGACGAAAAGCCATGCTTCAGGATATCGCTATCCTGAGCGGAGCAACAGTGATTTCCGAAGATCTGGGTCGTAAATTAGAAAGCGCTACAGTTGAAGATCTTGGCAAAGCGGAGAAAGTGATCTCCACCAAAGATGACACCACAATTGTCGGCGGAGCAGGTGATGCAAATGGTATCAAAGGTCGCATCCAGCAGATCCGCAACGAGATCGACAGCAGCACCAGCGACTATGATCGCGAAAAACTGCAGGAACGTTTAGCTAAACTTTCCGGCGGTGTCGCCATCATCCGTGTTGGCGCAGCAACTGAAACCGAATTGAAAGAAAAGAAACACCGCGTTGAAGATGCTTTATCTGCCACCCGGGCAGCCGTTGAAGCCGGTATCGTTCCTGGCGGTGGAGTAGCTCTGATCAACGCCACCAAGGCCATTGATAAACTTAAAATGGACTATCCTGACGCTCAAGTCGGCGTCCAGATCGTTCGGAAAGCTCTTGAGTTCCCACTGCGCAAAATCGCTGAGAACGCTGGAAAAGACGGCGCCGTTATTCTTGAGAACGTTCGCCGCCAGCAGGCAGAGACCAAGAACAAACACCTTGGCTATGATGTCCTGAGCGAAGAATACATCGATATGGTTGAAGCAGGTGTGATCGATCCCGCCAAGGTTACCCGCGGCGCTCTCGAAAACGCAGCCTCAATCGCAGCCATGATCCTGACCACTGAAGCATTAATCGCTGACGAACCGAAAGACGATTCCGATATGCCCCCGGGAGGAATGGGCGGCATGGGCGGCGGTATGCCAGGCATGATGTAAGAAGAACCAAACAGATAATCAAAAGCAGTGTGGTTTAGACATAACCACACTGCTTTTTTTATTAGAACTTGCGGTATCAGGCAGTTTAGAATGCTATTATAATTAATCGTGACATCCAGATCAGGTGCTGCTGACTGATCACAAATAGATTTACAAACATCGTTTTGACAAAACAGGGTTCACGTGCTAAAATTAGCCCGGTTTCTAGAAAGAGACTATTCCGGCTGGTTGGTTACTCCAGCTTTAGAGCAATTGCTCCACGAAGATATTTATTTGCGTTTTATCGAAAGATATAATTTAGAATAGGTTTTCAAAAGCACTGCCCGGCCGGTGATACCGACCGGGTATTTTATTATATTAAAACTAACTCTCCCGGGGAATAACCTGGGGAGAGATATAAGTAAGGAAATGAAAAATGAGTAAAAGTAAATTAAGAATTATTCCCCTGGGAGGCCTGGGGGAAGTCGGTAAGAATATGATGGTCTACGAATACGGCAAAAACATCCTGATCGTTGATGCCGGCCTGATGTTCCCCGACAATGAGATGCTGGGGATTGACTACATAATCCCTGATTACGAATATATCCGCGAGAATAAAGATCTTGTCCGCGGCATGGTCGTCACTCACGGCCATATGGATCATGTTGGTGCTATCCATCATGTCCTGGAAGATCTGAACATACCTCTTTATGCAACACCATTAACCAAGGGGTTAATAGAGGTCAGCCTGTCAGAGAAAGGCCTGCTGGATAAGACCACCATCCAGGAAGTCCACGCAGGAGAATCGGTCAAGATCGGTCCCTTCGAGGTCGAGTTTTTCCATGTCTGTCATTCGATTCCTGACAGTGTCGGTCTCGGTATCAGCTGCCCCGACGGACTGATCGTCCACACGGGTGATTATAAATTTGACCCCACCCCGGTTGACGGCTGGCCAACAGATTTTTCGAAATTGGCTGAGTTTTCCGGCAGGGGCGTTTTAGCTCTGCTGGCTGATTCGACCAACGCAGATAAACCGGGCTGGACCCCATCAGAGATGGTCATCAACGACTCTCTGGACAAAGTATTCCGGGCAGCACCGGGACGGATCATTGTCGCTTCGTTCGCATCCCTGGTATCCAGGATGCAGCAGGTGATCGATGCCGCCGATCGGTACAATCGAAAAATTGCTTTTGTTGGCTACAGCATGAAGCAAAATTCCAAGATGGCCAAAAAATTAGGCTATTTAAAAATCCCGGCAAACATCGAGATTGGAATTGAAGAAGCATTGAATATGAAGCCCAAAGATGTGGTTTTAATGGCCACAGGTTCCCAAGGTGAACCTTATTCGATCATGGGCAGATTAGCCCGGGGTACCAACAAACACTTCGATCTGATCAAAGACGACACGATTGTGCTTTCCTCCCACGCTATCCCCGGCAACGAGGAAGCCGTGTTTAAAACCATCAACTGGCTGTTCCGGCGCGGAGCCAACGTGATCTATGAGCCCCTGGCAGGCGGCGTCCATGTTTCGGGCCATGCCAGCCAGGACGAAATGGTCCTGATGCTTAATATGGTCAATCCCAAGTACTTGATCCCGATCCATGGAGAACTCAGACACTTGAAACAGCATGCTGTCCTGGCCAAAGAAACTGGTTTTAACCCGGATAATGTGCTCGTGATAGAAAATGGGCAGGTGATTGAATTTGAAAATGGCGCAATGGTGATCAAAGATCGCATTCCCGGAAGTTATGTGTTCGTGGATGGATCCAGAGTTGGTGAAATTGGTCCCAGTGTGATGAGAGAGCGGGAACAATTAGCCCAGGATGGCGTTGTGCTGATCAATCTGGTCCTGAACGGCAAGGGGAAACTGAACGAAGAGCCGGAGATCATCTCGAGGGGATTTGTTTACAAAACCGACCCGGATGATGTTATCGAACAAACCAGGAAAAAGGTGGTTGAGATCGTTGAGAAATCACAGGGAGACCTGCACAACGAACTGGTTCAATCCATCCGCTCATTTTTGTACAGCAAGACCAAGAAACGGCCGACTGTTCTGACAACGATAAATTGGCTCTAAGATTAATTATGATAACGGGGAAGGCTTACTGCCTTCCCCGTTATTATTTAAATTCACGGGGAGAAGTTCCTGTTTTAACAGCCAGACAATCAGGGACCTTCCCAACCATGTTCCCCGATCAGGGGTACAAAAGCAACCGGGGATAAATCTTCCTGGTATATCGAACCACCTTCCCGCCTGCATAAGCGCAGCACCTGCCCGAAACGGGCTCCCACTGGCATGATCAGGCGACCTCCTTCAGCAAGCTGATCAAGCAGCGGATGGGGAACATCCGGTCCGGCAGCCGTCACCATCATCGCCTGGAAAGGGGCATATTCTGGCAATCCGTTAGTCCCATCCCCCACATGCACCTGGATATTGTCATAGCCAAGTTTCTGCAGCAGGTCAGCTGCCGTACTTGCCAGGGATGGATGCCTCTCGATACTGTGCACCTTTTTAGCCAACACCCCCAGGATGGCCGCCTGGTATCCGGAGCCTGTTCCAATTTCAAGAACCGTTTCAGTTCCTGTTAGTTTAAGCTGGTCTGTCATATAGGCAACGATGTACGGTTGGGAAATGGTTTGGCCTTTACCGATCGGCAAGGGTCCATCCTGATAAGCATTCGGGTTTTGTATATTCGGAAGAAAGAGGTGGCGGGGTACTTCCAGGAACGCATCCAGGACCCGGGGGGAATCAATGCCGCGCCGGGCGATCTGCCCCTCTACCATCCGCTTGCGGGCAGCCTCAAAATCGATCTTCATTTAGCAGGACTCCTGGTATCAGGGCTAATTTAATAGATAGGCCAGAATCCATTGGGTTGTGGCGATCAATGCATCCTGATGAGTCCGTTCATAATTATGGGAAGCGTCTACGCCCGGGCCGATCAAGGCCACAGCGACATCGCCCCCGGCCCTCCAGTAGGCTTCTCCATCGGATCCGTAATAAGGATAAATATCAACCTGATAAGGAATTTTATACTGCTCCGCCAGCTCACGCAGGCGCTGGTTGAGGCCGTGATGATAGGGGCCGCCCGAATCCTTGACGCACAGCGTGGCATGGAATTCGTTCGAGGTTTGCCCTTCACCAACGGCTGCCATATCAACAGCAATCAGTTCTCGCATGCCATCCGGAAAACCGGAGGATGCTCCATGGCCGACTTCCTCATAATTGCTGAAATGAATAGTCGTGTCCTGGGCAGGAACCAGACCTTCCCCTGAAAGAGCCTCGATCGCGGCCAATAAACAGGCAACCCCGGCTTTGTCATCCAGGTGGCGGGAGCGGATAAATCCCTGGTTGAGCTCGATCCGGGGATCGAAGCTGACAAAATCTCCCACTTCAATCCCTGCCTGGCGGGTCTCAGCCGCAGAGCTGCTCAGCAGATCGAGCCTGACCTCCATCGTGTCCGCTTTGCGTTCGATCTTATCCATTTCCAATCCTGTGACATGGCGTGAAGCATGGTTCAGCAGCACACTGCCCCTGATCACCTGACCGCCGCTTGCAAAAACAGTGCATCCAGCGCCTTCGATCGTGTTCCAGGAGTAGCCCCCCAATTGGGATAACTTCAGGCGCCCGTTGCTTTTGATCTCTTTGACCATCGCGCCCAGCGTATCAACATGAGCTGTCAGGCCGCGGGGAGAACTACTGGACCCTCCCGGCCAGGTGGCGACCAGGGCACCCTTGGCTGTCCGCTGGCAGCTTAGAGCAGGGAACCCGGCCAGTTTTTCTTCCAGGTATATAATTGCACTCTCTGTAAATCCCGTCGGGCTGGGAATCGATAACAGCTCCTGGAGCACATCCAATAAATAGGTCTGATTGATGTCTGGCAGCTTTGTCATCGGATACCTTTAAATTTCTGTCTAAATACCTTCGAATTTCCCAATAATTTCTCTCCAGGAATCCGTCAGGGGGATGGTGATTTTCTGTTGATAGTCATAGGCAACCTGGACGGATTTTCCTTCGGCGAAAACCCGCTCAGAACCTTGCTCCCTGATCAGATAAACCATATCGAGGCTTTTATTCCCCAGGCGGGGAACTCGGACTCCAACCTCGACCAGATCAGCGAGCAGGATCGGTTCCCGGTAGTCCATTTCGATCCTGGCCAGGATAAAGCCGATCTCAAAGAAAGATTTGCCATCCCATAAACCGAGCTGGCGGAGATAAGAAACCCGGCCGTGTTCCAGGTAGGTGATGAAGGCAGCATTATTGACATGTCCCTGGGGATCGAGGTCCCCGTAGCGGACAGTTACAGGGTGGAAGAACCGGATATCAGTCATGTTTGCATTATACTAGAATTGGCTGGTTCACTCCGGCAGGATGGAGGTTGGAAGCCAGATAAATAGTGATTTATGAACGGTTTATCGAGGGCACCATCCATTTACTTGTTGTACTTGTTCTACCTTTTGCTTTTTAGGGGAACATCTTCGTTTGTTAAGGATTAAACCGTGTATATCCCAAAGATTTGGTAAATGGCCACGCTAATGGACATCCACTTCAAACACAGTTTTCCCTGGCAATCACGATCCCTCCAAGGATCATGCAGCAAGCGATGGCCTTTTAAGCCATTGGTTCGCGCATGCGGTTCGAGTCCCTCCCCGGTAAGGAATCAAGCCCGAATTGAATATAATGATCCAGACTCAATCCCCTTGCCCAAATCTAAGAGCGTTGTTAGATAAACCGAAATAATTTGCGGATTTAGTTCTGGCAGGTATAATTTCCCAATGGTTATTTTAAACAAACTGCACTGGAATCGGGCATGGAAGTTCTAACCAGTTTATTTACGATCCTGATCATCGTGCTGCTGGGGGTCTTCAGCAGGAAATCCGGCGTGTTTAAAGCAGAGGATGCCAGGATCCTGTCATCTTTTGTGTATTATTTTGGACTTCCCACTCTGTTCTTTGTCAAGATCACCAACCTGGATCTATATTCCCTCGATCTGAATTTGATCGTTGGCATCCTGCTCCCAACCATCTTATTGCTCGCCCTGCTGCTGGTGTTAAAAGTTTTCAGAGTCATCACGAATGACACCTTTATTCTGCTCGGCCTGTCGATCAGTTTTGGCAGTTATGCTTTTTTTGGAGTGGCTTTCTTTGAGACTTTTCAGGACGGGAGATGGCTGGAGATCTCGATCCTGTCCGCTTCATTTTTGGGGATTTTGGGCATAATCAGCACCCTGCTGCTTCTAGAATACGCCAATCAAAAGAAGCAAAGCGGCAGCTTAATAAAAAAGGTGTTTACCAACCCCCTGATCCTTTCTATCCTGGCGGGGACCCTGGCCTCTCTGGTCGGTTTCAAAGTGGAATTTCTGAGCGCAGCCTTCAACCTGGTCGGAAAAACATCCAGCGCAATTGCTATCTTCGTCCTTGGTGTGTTCATCTATGATCGCTTTTCAATCAAGATGCTGAAGGATTCTTTAAGCTACTCTTTATTCAGGTTAATCGGAATGCCCCTGGCAACCTGGTTAACGATCCAGTTCATCATCCCGGGCAGCGGCGAATTCAGTCAATTCCTGATGCTTGAAAACAGCATGCCGGCAGCGATCGCCCTGGTTGTATTCGCAGAAAGGTACGATTACAAAGTCACTGAGACTGCCGGGATCGTCAGCCTGACGTCGATCTTTAGTTTTATCGGGTTGACAGTGGTCTACTACCTGTCCCAATTCATTTTCTAAAGTGAATCCGTTTAAACTTCATCCCAGGAGGCATTCTCCCAGGGATAAGCTTCGACTTCCTTGGCGCGCTCTCGAATTTCGGGATCGCTGGAGAATTTTCCCCTTAACTGATCAGGCACCAGCTCTGCAATCTCTCTCATAATACGCTCTCCCAGCGCATCCAATTGCTGCCGGCGCTCCCTTCCCCTGCCGGTGACAGGCGCTGGCTGGTACGGTTTTCCGATCCGAATCGTGATCTTGCTCTGGTTGCGAAAACGCAGTGGCAGCACCTCATTGAACCCGGTGAATCCCACCGGCAAAATGGGAGCCCCGGATCTGGCAGCCAGGTAGGCTGCTCCCGGCCGGGCGGGGCGGATCATTTCAGCCCAGGCGCCGCCCTCGGGAAAGATCCCAAAGAACCCACCCTGGGCTAGAACGGATTCAGCATCCCGGATCGCCTGCCGGGAACCTGTTCCCCGGTAAACGAACAGCACTCCCCATAACCTGGGTAAAAGCTTTCCCCACCAGGGCGTAAAGGCAGGGTTCGCTCCGGAAAACATTTCGATCGAGGGTGGTGCGATCTGCAGCATGGCAATCGAATCTGAGAAGCTGAAATGGTTGCCGGTGATGATCAATGGCCCCTGGTCGGGTACATTTTCCAGGCCAATGACCTCAAAATCCGAGAAGGTATGCAGGGCGGCACTGATCAAGCCTTTCAGGGCGGATCGGATCAATAATCTGCGGGGTATTTTGATATCTGCCATTCCTAATTCCTTAATCTATTTCAGTGAGTTCCTGTTTGGGCTCTTTCGGTTCTGGCCAAGATCAGGCTTTGACCGCTTTCAGGGCCGCCAGGGCCTGGTCATGCAGGATGCCGTTCGTGGCACAAATGCCCCTGTTTGCCTTGAGTGTTCGCCCCCTGGAAAAATCAAGGTCGTTTCCATCCAGATCGGTCACTCTGCCGCCTGCTTCTTCGACGATGATCGATCCGGCAGCCTGATCCCAGATCTTTTCCCGGTAATCCATCCGGTCCGGGGATAAGAGCCGGAGATAGATTTCGCCTACACCAGCAGCCAGCAGGGCATACTTTACCTGGCTGTCGATCCTGACAGGATCTGCCGCGCCCCCCAGAGCGGATTGAATTGCATCTACCTGGGAAGTGTTGGTGTGGGCTGCTTCAAAGGATCTCATCAAGCGGGCATCTTCAACCCTGGAAATGCCGGAGACCGAGATCGGTTTGAAAAGTTCTGGCGAGATTTCACCTGCGAGGGTTGAGATCCAGGACCCGTTTTCTCTTTCGGCTATCAGCAGTGAACCTTCCCCACCTTTTTCTTGCTTCAAATCAGGAGTGATGTTGGGACAGCCCAGGACACCAAGCTGGACAATACCATCTTCAACGTAGGCCAGGGCGCAGGCATACTGCGCTCCCCTGAGGAATCCTTTTGTCCCATCTATGGGATCCAGGGTCCAATAATTCCTGCCCGGATCATCAACACCCCTATCAATATAACTGCAGACATCTTCAGCTGAAACATCCGGAATCAGCCTGTTTACAAAATCAGTGATCCTGTTCAATGTCTCCCGCTCTGCAGGAGACCTCAGCACATCAGCATTTTCCTCGCCAACCAGCAGTTCTCCAGGCAGCGCCTGCCCCAATAGAAATCCAACGACAGCCTGGGCAGCAAAATCCGCTACAGTAACCGGTGAACGGTCATCCTTCGTTATCGCCCTTGAAACCATTTCATTCTGAATGTCAGCAGCCAGCAGTGCCGCTTGCTGGACTGCCTGAAGGGCAAATATTACCCGTTTATCATGCCAATTGATCATTAATCATCACCTTTGATAGTGTTTTAAGCCTGCCGATCTGCTCCATCCCATACTTTTGGTTAATCACTAAACCAACCTTGATTTGTCAGAAGCAGGTATCCCGGTCAGGTCATAGACCATCGCCCCGGTGATCTCGACCCGGTGGATCTGTCCTGCAGGAAGATCACCTTCAACGATCACCATGCCATCAATTTCCGGAGCGTCGCGGTAGCTTCTTCCCAATGAAATGATCTCAGTCGATCCTTCTACCTCACCCTGGCCCTCGATCAGAACATCCAGGGTCTTCCCGACCTGGGCCTGATTTTTTTCAAGGGATATTTTTTGCTGAATGAGCATAATTCTCTCGAGCCGGTCTTTCTTTACCTCAGCCGGGATTGGATCACCCAACGATTCTGATCTTGTGCCGGGTTCAAAAGAAAATTCAAAGACACCAACCCGGTCAAACCTGATGTCGGCAATGAAACCGAGAAGGGTCTCAAAGGCTTTTTCTGTCTCCCCGGGATAACCAACTATAAAGGTAGTTCTCAGTGCCAGCTGGGGCACCCGGGCTCTTAGTTTGGAAACCGTTTGATAAACCCACTCCATATTTGCGGGCCGGAGCATTTTCTTCAGCACCTCGGGGTCGGCATGCTGAAGAGGAAGATCTAGATAGGGCAGGATTTGAGCATTCCCTGCAATCACCTCAATCAGCTTGTCTGTCACATAGCCAGGGAAGGCATATAAAACCCGGAGCCAATCTACATCTGGCGCTGCCAGACAGATCTCTGACAATAAACTCGCCAGGCCATCACTCTGCCCCAGGTCATGTCCATAATCAGTGGTATCCTGGGCGATCAGATTAATCTCTTTCACTCCCTGTGATTGCAGGTAGCGGGCGTCAGACAGGATCTGATCCAGGGGCCGGCTGACAGCAGTACCTTTAATGTTGGGAATGGCGCAGAATGCACAGGGCCTGCGGCAGCCATCGGCGATCTTCAAATAAGCGCTGCCTCCCTGGATGTGGGCGCCGATCGTGCCTGCTGGAGACTTTCCAACGGTCTGGACTGCAGGCAAATGATAATAGGGTTGGGGAAAACCTCCTTGCCGCAAATCACTCACCACCCGGAGTATATCCATCCAGCGCCGGGTTCCAAGGATCCCGTCGATCTCTGGAACCTGGTTGAGAACCTCCTGACCATAGCGCTGGGTCAAGCATCCTGCAGCGATCAGCAGCTGACCAGGTTTTTTACCCGCCCCCAGTTCGCGTAAAACCGCATAGGATTCATCGCGGGCTGGTTCAATAAAACCACAGGTATTGACAAGGATAATTTCAGCCCTGGCTGGATTGTTTTCGGCAGAAAATCCCTTGGACTGAAGAAGTTGAGCCATAGAATTTGAGTCGACAGTGTTTTTTGCGCAGCCCAGGGAAACCAGGTGAAAAGAATTTTTGATCATAATTATTTTAAGGCGAAATAATAAGCTTGTTAGGGCTGGATCGTTGCCGTAGGTGTCAATGTCGGCAGGGGGGTATCTGAAGGGAGCGGTGTGGGGGATATGGTTGGAGTTGGTGTGGCAACACCATCGGCGGTATATAAACGATCGATTACCTCACCATATAGTCCCATTGCACCCAGATCCTGCTGGTTGAAGATCACCTCTACTCCACCGGCGTTTCCTGTTAGAACCTCAATACTGAGTTCACCTCCGAACACTTTTACACTTCCCGGAAGCAGCCGGCCTTCAAAGGCGATGATGTTATCGACAATTACTCTTACCCAGGACCGTTGAATGATCACCAGTTGGACCTGGATCTTTTCATTGCCAGTGATCCCGGATGTAGGAGTAGGTATCAATCCTCCATCAACTGCTTCGTCGGGTGTGGTTAGAGATATCTACCGTAATTTCTCCAGGCGTTGACTCGATCTGATCCGGAGTGGCGGAAAAAGTAGAGGTAGGATTTAACATATCAGCTACACCGGGGATGGTTGGTGTGGAAGTCCTGGCCCAGAACAGTATTTCCGAAAATTAACCAGCCCGACCAGATCGAGACTACACTGATCAGCATGATCACACCAACCCAAAGAATTGTGGGGCTGGCCAAAAAGCGCCGGATGCTTGCCTTGAACGATGATTGAATTTTAGGACCAGGATCAACGCGAGTACCTTTAATCTTTCTTGCAGCACGTCTGCATAATGGAGCAGGATAGGTTCAGGATCCAGTCCCAGGAACTGGGCATAGTTTTTTACCATACCCCTGCCCTGGACTGTCGAGGGAAGTTTTTCCAGACTGCCTGCTTCAATAGCTTTCAGATATCGCTCGGGGATAAAAATTTGGCTCTCTACATTGGCTGTTGAGAAACCCAATCTTTCCCGCTGGGTCTGCAACGCGATCCCGATCTCTCCCGACGGTTGAGATTCTTGAGATATCACCTGTGGCAGTGGGTCCGGCTGGAATTCTGGATCTTCTTCGTCGCCGATCTCAAGTTCTAGCCTTAAGTTTTAATAGTAGAGGTTCAGGGTCAAGTCCCAGAGCCCGGGCATAGGAGCGAATAAAACCCTTGATCTGGACAATCGATGGGAGAACATCATATTGGTCTGTTTCAATTGCGGCCAGGTATTTCAGGCGCACCTTCGTTAACGCGGTAATCTCGTCCAGGGAGAGTTTTTTCTCTTCCCGGGCTTGTTTTAGAATTTCACCAATTGTGCGTTTTTCTTCTGGCATAGGTCAATACAAAGACCGGTCTGGCCAGCTGCTTTGCTGATCCCAGACCGGTTATGATTTTCAATATATGAGCTTTAGAATTATTCGGCTTCTTCAGCATCTACCTCGGCCTCATCCTCATCAGATGATTCAACCTCAGCGGTCTGATCATCAGTCCCGACAACCACAACATCGTCAAGGTTATCAAAGATATCGTACTCAGCGGTTGGTTGAGGTTCCGGGCTGTCTGCTGCTGCGGCTTCCTTCTCCAGGAAATCAGCCAGGGCTTCTTCTGCCCTGATAGCTTCCTTTTCTTCTTCTTCAAGAGCCGACTCGATTGATTCGCCCTCGCGGTGAACAATGACCTCGATCTCCGGGATCAGGTCAACTGTCAGGCGAACGGCAACCTTGTGGGTGCCAATCATGCGGAGGGGTTGAGATTCAATTTGTTTGGCTTCGACTGTGACCCCGATATCCTTACTAACTACTTCGGCGATCATCTGGGTGTTGATAGAGCCGTATAAACGGCGGGTCTCGCTGGCTTTGGCAGCAAAGGTAAAGCGCTTGCCGATCAGTTGTTCTGCCACACCACCGAGTTCCTGATTGACTTTGGCGCGCTTGACCTCGCCTTGTTTCTTGAATCCGGCCAGCCTGTTTCACAGCTCCGGGAGTTGCCAGAACGGCTAAACCCTGGGGCATCAGGTAGTTGCGGGCATATCCGGGAGCGACTTTCTTGACATCGCCGGCCCGACCCAATTTGTATACATCGTCCAGTAAGAGTACTTTCATAGTGCTAGCCCTTGCTCCTTGTTAGATAATAGGATCCGTCTTTTGCGAAGGGTACAACGCAATTGACGCCGGAAGATTTTACCAGACTGGTCAGGCGCAGTCAATAAGGCCCTGTTATCCGTACCTCTGGTAACTGATCAGCGGGATACACGTAAGTGCCTTTGATCAATCGGATTTTTCTTCTCCTTGGGATTGCGCAGTCAGGAAGAATGATGCTATCGATTGGAAATCTTCTCCCATCTCTGTCAGGGCTGCGCGCTTGGCGATGGTGATCATATCCTCGCTTGCATCATGGCTGGATCGCATGATCTCTTCGGTCTCAGCCACTGCTGCCGTGGCCAGGGTCAGGCTGGCTTCAATCTGATTGGAAAATTCCTCTTGAGTCAAACTGATCATCAGCAAAGCCTCCAGGGAGGCTAATATTTGATCCCTTGCCTGGAGTGATATTTTCCAGGGGGAGGTCAACTCGGCGGGAAGCGAGGTCTGCTGGGTGGCAAAGATACGATTGTCCATGAATCCGGGGATGGCCATCATTGACACAATAACCCCCTGATTATCTTCGGTCATTGACCCCCAGTCGAACTTGGTCATCAATTGGGCTGTTCCCTCAATGTAGACCATGGTTTTGTAATATATCTCAACATCCGTAGATAAGTCGGAGGTGTTATCGGATCCAGGTAGATCCACAGTTTCGGCAAGAGACTCGGACAGGACCGGAGCCAGGTATTCATCACTATCGGTTTGTTTAACCAGAGGAATCAATCCCATGCATGCGGAGAGCAGCCAAGCTGCAGTAATCATAAACAACAAAATAATTAGTCTGCTTTTCATATCATCAATATCCTTATCTATAAATCCATCTTATGTCTATTGCGGTTTAATCCATAGAGACGTTTCATGGGAGTGATAATTTGACCCGTCAGTATACATTCCCGTGCCAGTCCATTTCGCCAGGAAAGAGGTGTTCCCTATCTCAGATATCTCCCAATGATTGATACCAAGCGGGCCTGGTTTTTCTACTCCATCGGTTGCGATCAGGACCATAGTTCCTCCCCAGGGATCAGCAATATTTCCTCCCGGAATGGGCTGGGTTTGGGTGGTTTCGTGGTCCGGGAATTTCATAGTCTTGGTCAAGCTGCTTACTTTCCCGCCTACGCGATAGGCCTCCAGGTACCAATCTTTATGTACTGTCTTGGATCCGTCCACGATGAAGACTGGTACGAGCCTGATAATAGTAAGGTCAGACTTCGCCAAATTCCCAATTTTTATGTAGGAACACCACCCGGTATCATTTTTAACTGACAATATTTCTATTGGCTGATTGTATGCAAGGTTGTGCTCACCCGCGGGGGATCCACCCTGCAGGAACGGTATTCCAGAACCATTTAATTTCCACGAAAGAGGTACGATCGCAGAAACAACATATCTGTAGCGGCAAGTTCCAACCGCATCACCTGAAATCAACTTTGATTTCAAGACCAGCTGGACCTTACAGCCCTGCACGGCAATGACCGATTTGAGCAATTCCGCCCCGCCAACTGGATCACTCCCAATGAAATTCTTCTTTAGTTCTTTATCAAACGCACTGACAGGAGATAACAACCGCCTGGCCCAGGCTTGAACTATAAACGCATCAGTTGAGGGGCATTTTACAGGTTGAAGCCAGCCCTTGAGGAGGATTCCAGCAACCTGCATCATGCCATCTTGTTCCTCACTAGACAAATTCCTGTAGTCGGAGGAATTGAAAAAATCCTCGAGCTCGAGCAGCCAGACCGCATAATCAAGTATATTGCGGGCTTTTTTCAAGGCCTGGTAGATCACTGTCGCTCTGCGAACAATGCTTTCTCTTTTTCCCTCGGCACTTTTTATCTCATCCTTTATGAATTCATCAACCATTTCCTGGAACGCTCTATTCTGTTCTGCAACATTAACAGGATTGCTCGGAGGTTGTTTGGTTACATGGTTTTTAGCTTCCGCGGCGGTTGCTCTCCCCATACCTACAGAACGACTGTTGTTAGTTATTATGATCATTTTAAAATTACTCTTCAGGGCAGGGCTGGCGTCCTTGCTTGCTTGAACAGGGAGGCTGGACAGTAAGCTGTCGTCCCGAGTGAACGATGTTAGATGGAATTCTTCCCCGCTTCCCTCATAGGCAAAAGCCACCTGCTGCAGATCAGCTCCCGTCTGCTGCGCTACGAGAAGCTCTTCCGGGAGATCAATGGTAATCGTGACCGGCGTATCAAAAATAATACCCTCCGGTTGGATTTGAACTGCGCCATAGAAACCTCCGCTGAATGGGTAAGCTTCTATTCCCGCCACTGGATTAAGCACAAAATAGGTGGAGAAATCAAGAGCGCCAGGGGGTATTTCAAGGGTATAGATTACACCGTTTTTTCCTTTGACCGATAAGCTCCCACCCTCAGGCCCAATAAGGGCGATCGTTGAAACTGGTTCTGGCAGCAGGCTGGTGAGATCAATATCTGCCGGATTGATCGCGGAAAGATCCAGCGAGGAAGGATCGAAGGTCGCCGGATCAAAGGTTGATGCGTCAAACCCTGCCAGGTCAATACCTACACTGCTGTAATCAGGTTCCTCCAAAGTGGCAATCACTGTCAACGGGTTGGGAGTAATCTCAGGAGTGGAGATTGACACACTTAGAACCTGCCCATCGTGATCACCCATGATAGGTGTCAAACGATAGATCAGCTCCATATCGGAGGGAGTTAGAAAATCCTCGTAGCGGGTTTGCTCACTCCCAAGTTCGGCGATCAAAAACCACTCGCTGTCGGCGAAGCTGTTTTCGATCCGGTAGCCAGTCGCACCTTCAACTGCGTCCCAAGACAGGTCGACGCTGATGGCAGAGGTCGCCACTGCCTGGAAAGGGCCGCTGTTCTGGACCACTGGGCCGGAACCTGCCTGGTTCAACACCGCAGAAGCGGCATTTCCAGCATCAGTCTTTGATCCACAAGCAGCCAACACAAGAGTCAAGACCAACAATAAACACAAGGTAAAGAATTTTCGGATTATCATCTGTTTTCTCCATTGTCATTATTGAATTATTTTCCCTCTTTTGCAGCTCACTGGCGAGTTTTTTCCCTTACCGAGTCCCAGGTCAGAGAACCACCTGGATTTACTTATTCCAAGAATATAAGGAGAGCGAAAAAACAGGTTCGTTAAATACAAAACCCTCCCACGCAAAAAGAAAATTGATTCGGGGGAGAGAATTAAAATCAGCTCTTGGCCACAATTTTTGTTGTGTTAATTAAAAAAAACCAGAAACCTGGTTCAGCAAAAGAGTGTAACACGGGTCGTGTATCCTTGTTACGTTAATATATTGATTGAAATTCTACATCAATCACTAATGAAAGTCAATCACTCCTGGAAAATGATTTGGAAGGCTCTGGTGACTATCGAGAGATTAGCAGCCCAGCTACCATTTTGACCCCGGGGGTTGACGACTAGAGCTTTGTCCCCAGAATGGATCTACTTTTTATAGTGGTTGATCAAGCTGGCATGATTTATTCCTGAGGACATCTCCCCGGGCTGACAGAGACCGGGATGCGGGCTTCATCGGTATCCAGGGAAAATGAGGAACAGAATCCCCCCGTACAGCTCTGCGCAGTACCATTGGTCTTGTAGATAATATCGATCTCGATGACATTTTCGTTGGCATCTTTCCTGGTGACCTCAATGGTGTAGCGGCCCACACCTGCATAATCCATTGTTGTTCCCCCAGCTTCTAGATGCCAGGAATCGAACATCTTGCCGGAATTCGCATCCCTGGGAATTATCCTGTATATCCCAAAATCTGAACCTCCGATCCATCTGATATCAATCATCTTGAGCAAATTGTCAAAACAGGCTCCCTGCCAGGTCCGGCTTCCTCCCGGGATCTCCAATGCTTGATAATGGGTGCGGCATTGATCCAATTTTGAGTTGATCTCATCCAGGTAGTCACTGCCCATCTGGGCCTTGATCTCGGTCCAGAATGGTGTCGAGGAAGCAGAAACAGTATCGACCATATCCAACAGGCAGGGCGCTCCACTTTTGGAGCCCGCAGCTCCCTTCTCACATTCTTCTGCCAGCCTATCCAGCTGCTCTTTCAAGCTTTTCACAAGCTGGTCCTTCATCGCCCGTTCTCTTAATTGCAGTTCACCACTCGCCAGCTGGCCTGACCGGTTTTGAGCCACCTGCCATTCCTGCATTCGTTCTACGGCGCCAGCCAGTTTTTCACAGGTGTTTAGGTAGGTTAATGACCGCAGGATTTCGTTGCCAGCACGTTTACCCGGATCTGTCTCACGATCGAGGGTCATCAATGGAGTCAGTTCATCCAGGGCTGCGGATGCAGCCTGCTTTTGATTAGCGGCCTTGGTATCTGTGCTGGGCGATGAGTTCTTAACCAGATCAGCCGCTCGGGTCGGGGTGCTCTGGCCAACCCCATGGACATTAAGTTCTATCACGGGCAGGACAATCCTCCTCACTGCCTGGAGCGCCGGCACCGCCAAATGGGAACTGCCCAAATAAAAGGCAGTGGCTTCCTGCCCGGGACTGACCGGTCGTAAGTAAAAGTCTTCACCTGTGCCATCGAAGGCATAACCCACTATCGCCAGGGAGGGGTCGGTTTGCGCTGGCAAGCTGATGGTCAATGTGGCTGCACCGAATAACCGCAGCCCTTCCGGTTCTATTCGGACTGCTGCCAGGGACTCACCATCTAGCGGCCAGTCACCGATTGAGGTTACAGGTATCAATTGGAATTCTGTATCCATGAGGACAGCTCCTGCAGGGATTTCAAAAAGAAATTCCAAACCACGGGTATCAGTTAAAACCACTGATCCGCCGTCTGCTCCAATTGTGGCGGACACAGCAGCTTCCATATCATAATTTGGGACCACACTAAGCGGATTTGGCTGCGGAGAAAGCGTGTCTATTTGCAGTGTGCTGGCTCCACCCGATCCATCATCGGTGATCGTCTGGAGACGGTAAGTCAGACTGAAATCCGCTGGAGCCATCAGGTCCTCATAGCTGACGGCGTTGGAAGGCAAGTGCGCGATCGTGAAGAATCCGCCTGCAAGATCATCAATCTGCAGCTCATAGCCGGTGGCGGCCTCGACTGGTTCCCAGGTGAGAAGCACGACATCTGGAGCGGAGAGGGCAGCATCAAAACCGGGAGGACCATCAGTCTCCGCTATAAATGGTTCTGTGTTTTTGTCAATTGAAGTATCTAGATTTGCCGAATCTTCAGCTGATGTGTTTTGATTGGGCAGACCAGAGGAATTTCCCGGTGTGCAACCACTGAGCATCAAGCAGATAGCTATCCCAAGAATCAACGGCTGCTGAAATTGAAGTTTTTTACCCATAAATTATTCTCCTGAAATACAAATAACCTCGCCTTGCTGGAAATTTTCCATCGGCAAGTCTATTCTTTTCTTGTTAAATTGGTTAATGATTTATCTTGAAAAGCCGTGAATCCCCCTCTTATCCAGCTTGTTCGCCGGATCGAAGCAATCTGCACATCCACTCGCGGCTAAGCGTGCCCTGCCTCTTGTATTGTGCCCGGCTGTGCTATTTAAACCACTGCCAGGCTACCAGTACGATTTTGACCTGCCGGGGATAAACGTTATAGAATCCCTGCTCAGTCGAACAATTTATAAACCGTCCTTTACTTATAAAAACTGCCTATGCTCCCCTGATTACTTTAGAGTGTAACAAGGGCTTAATAGGCATGGTACAAAACATATTTTGATGGAATTATACTTGGTGTCGGGGACTAAGTCAATAAGTCAGCGAGGGGTTTTGGGGATTTTGGGCAAAGTTCAGCCTGCGTTGTCAGCCAGGTAACAAAAAGTCCTTTTTACTTAAGCGGAAACAATCAAAGCGGTCACGCCTATCAGTATCAGCAGCTGGAGGACAAAGCCGATCCCGATTGCAGCAGGGGTACGTTTATCTTCCAGAGTGAGCAGCGGAGGCTGGCCTGATACCTGGTACTTAGGACCGGTGAACCAGGTAAATACCGCACCTCCGATGAGCCCTCCCACATGCCCCCAGTTATCGATCCCGGGGGAAAGGCCGATCAGGAGATTGATGGCCGCCACCTGGATGATCTGCCGCAGGGCTGTCCGGGATTGGTCCCCGAACAGTTTCTGGTGCTGGTATATGAATATTCCTTCTGCTCCTAATAAACCAAAGACTGCAGTCGACGAACCCAGCGAAGGAGACACTGTGAAAAGAAACGAAAAAATGTTCCCGGTAATCCCGGCCAGCAGATATAAACCCAGGAACCGGTAAGGACCAAAAAACCTCTCCACCCTTCTCCCCAGGATATTCAGGGCGTACATATTAAATCCAAGATGGATAATCGAGCCATGCAGGAACATGGGTGTGAACAGCCGCCAGTATTGTCCCGAGATGATCAATTCGTTTGATTTCATTCCCAGCGCAGCGGGCAGGTCATAACCAATAGTGTAGTCTGTTAGCAGCTGCAGCAAGTAGATCAGGATAGTGACCACCAGCAAAATGTTGGTCACTATGGGTTTGCGATTTGGCAGCTCAACACTTCTCTGCTGGGGGAGTGATTCCTGATCCATGGGGGCCGGAACTGTAAAACCAGCAGGGGGATCGTCACCCTCGCCAGCCATCATGAAGTCTGCCCGGGATAGTTTTCTTAGATAGTGAATCGGACCCGCAGCATTGGCGCTGATAAAGGGTAAATTTACTTCAGCCTCGGGCTGTACTTCCAATTCAAGGCGAGCTTTATGAACTGCCTGGCTGATCCTATCCAGGGCAGTTGGATCTCCGGCGAGATCAAGGCGGTACTGGTTCCTGATTTCAGCTAAGATACCGGAAATGACAGTCTGTTCTGCTGAATTTTGTTCAGGTGAAACCGATAATGGATTTTGATTCATAATTCTACAACTCGTTGATCAACACGCTGCTGTTCTGCCTTGATTATGGCTTCGATCATATCCACAGTTTCATTCAACAAGTCATGTTTATTAACAACAATATAATCGAAGATATCGATCTTGTTATATTCCTGGCGCGTGGTGGCAATCCGCAGCTTTAAGCTTTCCATCGTTTCTGTGTTGCGATTCTTAAGCCGTTGAATTAATTCCTCCTCGTTTTGAGGTGTCAGAAAAATCAGCAAGGCGTCAGCTGCAAGCTTGCGTACTGTTTCCGCTCCCTGAACATCAATCCGCATGATGACATTTTTGCCGCTGGCCAGGGCTTCCCTGACCTGGGACTTAGGAATTCCCTTATAGTCTTGATATACCACTGCATATTCAAGCAGTTCGCCTTCATCGATCATCCTGGCAAATTCATCCTGGCTCAGGAAAAAATAATCCTTCCCGTCTACCTCATCCGGTCGGGGCACCCGGGTAGTGGCGGTAATAACAAAATGGAATGGAAGACCGCGTGATTTCATCTCTTCCAGGACCGAATCCTTTCCAACTCCTGACGGACCAGAGATGACAATTAGTAGTGGATTCGGGGGATTCAGCGAAAAAGGTGAGGCTTGAGTATCAATGCTCATGAGTATAAATCCTTATCCAGTATAATTGGAGGGAGTCTAAGATCTGCTTAATAACTGATCCATATGCCTATCTACGAGTTCCGCTGTCTCAATTGTAACCATATTTTTGAAATTTTCCTTACCTACCAGGAATATGGTAACCGGGAGATCAACTGCCCAGAATGTGATCATTCAAGACCAGAGCGGATTATCAAACCTCTCAGGATCAGCCGTTCAGGCGAAGACCGATTTGATGCCATGGCTGACCCCGAAGTTCTTGCCGGGCTGGATGATGATCCTCAAACACTGGGCAAAATGATGCGCCAGATGAGCCAGGAGCTTGGAGAGGATATGGGGGCCGATTTTTATGAGGTGGTTGACCGTCTTGAAAAAGGGCAATCCCCAGAGGATATTGAAAGGGACCTGCCAGATCTGGCGGGCGATGAGATTGATAACACCTGATCCATCGATCCCGGCGGATCAGAACTGTCCTGAATTCTTTCTCAAAACCCCCAATCAGTAAGGCTTCGCTGCAGGACAGCCCGGATTTCTGATTGAACCTGGTCAAAATCCTGATCGGCGTCAATCAAAACCCAGCGATCGGGACTTTCCTTCATTAGCTCCAAATATCCAGAACGCACCCGCTGATGAAATTCAAGATCATAAGCATCCAAGCGATTCAGGCCACCATCGGCCAATCGTCGTTCCAGGCCAACTTCAGGCGCTAAATCAAGCAGAATGGTTAAGTCCGGAATCAGTCCACCGGTCGCATAATGAATAATACCCTGCAAAGATTCAACAGTATTCCTGTGACCGTAACCCTGATAGGCAAGCGTTGAATCTGCATAGCGGTCGCAAAGGACAATCCCCCCGCCACCCAAATGGGGTTTGATGATCTCGTCAACAAGCTGTGCCCTGGCAGCCTGGTATAACAACGCCTCTGTCCGATCCACCATCGAGGTATTTTTTAAGTCCAGCAAGGTTGCCCTGATTTGATCACCGATGGATGTGCCCCCTGGTTCCCTTGTCCTGAGAATTGGATAGCCTTTTTCTGTAAATTCATCAACCAGAATATCCATCTGGGCGGTTTTGCCGCTTCCGTCGGGTCCTTCAAAAGTGATGAACTTTCCTTTTTTAAGATCCATGATCAGTCCGTTTGTTCTCCTGATTAATCCAGGAAAGGTTAATGCTGGTTATCTTCCCGGAAGATCCTGACCCTGCGGTTGGGATCCTTTCCGAAAGAATGTGATACCAGGTTGGCCTGGGTCACCATCTGGTGCTGCAGACGGCGAATATATGAGGAAGCTGGCGGGAGTTCTACCCAGCGTTCCCCGTCGATAACAGCCTGAATTGCGCCCTGGGTTTGCTGCAAGGCTTGTTCATCAGATGTGGTGAGACTTCCATTCTTAAGATTAAATATATCTTTCAGAAGGTGCTCCATGCGCTTGGCAGTATTTGACCGCAGCACATAGATTGGCAGACCAATTTCCTCTGCTTGGGCGATTGCTTTTGGATTGTCACGATAATGATGTTTGAGAGTAACAGCGATCCTGGCATCCTTGACATTTTTCTCGATCGATACCGGGACATTCAGGTTCTTGGCTGCTTTCAGCATGCGGTCCCTGGCAACGCCATAAGTGAATATTGGCAAATTCTCCAGGCTATCCCTGTCAATCTGCCAGTCAGGCACCTCGATCGTGAAATCATCTGCGGGGCGTGGATCTGATCCAACGCTCCCCATCACTGGCCGGGTTGGGACAGGTTTGCCGACGCTTTGCATGGCTGGCCTGGTAGGTGTCTTTTTGATCTTGATCTCACCATCAGAGTCCCGGGACCGAACTTCTGGCACCAGCAGTGCTCCCCTGAGCATGGAATCTACCGCGGTTGCAACATCTTGATGAACCGCCACACTATCACGGGTTTGAATTTCGATCAGGACATGGAAGGTTGGATTTGAACGCCGTTCAAGAACTGTCTTCTGGGTCCCCCGGCGCTTGGCTTCCTCGTCTGACAGGGTTACAGATTCGATCCCTCCCACTAAGTCTGCCAGTGTGGGGTTGATCAAGAGGTTTTCTAACGAATTTCCATGAGCGGTTCCAATCAATTGAACTCCCCGCTCGGCAATTGTCCGGGCTGCCTGGGCTTCCAGTTCCCTGCCAATTTCATCAATAACAATAACTTCAGGATTATGATTCTCAACCGCTTCGATCATGACTTCATGCTGTTGGGAAGGTTTTGCAACCTGCATGCGGCGGGCTTTTCCAATTGCAGGATGAGGAACATCGCCATCCCCAGCAATTTCATTCGAGGTATCGACGATAACCACTCTTTTATTATCGGCCAGGATCCTGGCTGCTTCCCGGAGCATGGTTGTTTTCCCAACTCCAGGGCGACCCAGTATCAGCAGGCTTTTTCCACTTTCGATCAGGTCCTTGACAATATCTGTCGTTCCATAAACCGCCCGGCCCACCCGGCAGGTCAATCCTACAATATCGCCTGTCCTGTTGCGTATGGCGGCAATCCTGTGCAAAGTGCGTTCTAAACCCGCCCTGTTATCTCCGTCAAAGATACCGATGCGATTGACCACATAATCAAGATCATCCCTTGTGACCTCAACCCTGGTCAATTCCAGCTCTACTTCAGCAAATCTTGCGGTTGGGATCCGGCCCAGGTCCAGGATCACCTCAATTAGATCCGCGTTATTCTTCTCATCGTTGATCGATTGGGTAATTTCTGGAGGCAATACCTCAAACAATGAATCCAGATTGTCGGTTATTCGTTGTTTCAGACATAGCATTAATTCTTTACCTTGGTGTTGGATATAGGCGTTGTGATGTCCGGCTGATTTTCAAATCCCTGCACTCTGAAAGTTTGTTTGGCATTATAGTGGACAGCCAATTTTTTCACCACTGCGTATTGTTTCGGACCAGCTACAGCTCCTGACCTTTCAAGAACCGTTGCGATTTCTGCTTGATATGACCTGATCCGGAAAAAAATATCCCGGGAATTTCTATACGGCAGGTGGAAAAACAAGGCCCCCAAATAATCATCCAGCATTTCCAGATCAGGATCGAGGACCAGATCGACCAGGATGCCATTCGGGCCGAAGCTTGTCAGGGCGATACCCGCTATCTTTCCTGAGTTCCAGCTGATCATACCCTGAAGGGCTGCTCCAGCCAGAGGAGCTTCCACGCGTTGAACCTGGAGAGGGACAAATCTCTGGTAAGCTGATGCAATTCGATCGGAGTCGGTCCTGGAAATTGGTACCCAGGCTTTTTTACCAGATCCATAAAATAATCTGCGGGGTAATTTCCAGATCTGCTGTTCGGCATAGGGCCGAAATCCCGCCCGAGAGAGAATTGTTTCTCCCGGAGTATTCATGTCGACCTCAGCCAGGATCTGCAGGGCGCCCTGTTCCCCGACTCTGCAGGTCAAAAATGCCAGGAGATCCGTAAATCCCCGGTGTTCCTTGTCACCGGGAGCAAGGAATGCAAGTCTGGCTGTTGGCTGATCAGGAGCGTGAACAACCTGGCCGATCAGATAAGGAAGCTGATGAGAATCAACCGGTTCAATAATTGTGCAGAATCCGCTTGATGATGTCAGAACAGACAGCAGGGAACTTGAAAATAAACCGGGGTTGTAGGTCAAACGAAGGGCATTATCCAGGAACAGTTTATGTTTCTGGAATCGATGCAAAATTGGTAGGTCTTTCCATAACAGCTTTCGCGCCATATCAACCGGTTCTTAGAATTCAGTCTGCTGTTGAACGAGGTGTAAAAAATATTGATGGAATCTTGCGTCTTGGGTCAGTTCAGGGTGGAAGGCTGTGGCCAGGAGATGGTTTTCCTGGGCTGCCACGATCCTGCCATCCGGTAAAGTTGAAAGGGACCGGGCGTCTCCGCTGACAGAATTAATCAATGGCGCTCTGATAAAAATACCAGGGAACTCAGCTGATCCAGGGCTGATTTCTTCCAGGACCGGGATCTCCAGCGTGGTCTCAAAACTGGCAATCTGCCTACCATAGGCATTTCGATCGACAGTGATATTCATTAGCTCCAGCAAGGGCTGTTCTCGCCGGGCATCCCTGGATAACAAGATTGCCCCTGCGCAGGTTCCCCAGATGGTTTTCTTTTTCCCGAATAATCTAAGTGGCTCCAGGAGATCAAAGTCAACCATCAATTTACCAATAGTTGTAGATTCTCCACCTGGAATGATCAGGCCATCAATTTCCTGGACCTGGTCGGGTAAACGTATTTCAACAGCTTCGATACCAATACTTTCCAGAACGATCAGATGTTCCTGAAAAGACCCCTGCAACGCAAGCACACCAATTTTTAGCTGATCGAATTGGAGAGGTGGCAAAGATGGTTTTTTTGTCATTTCACACTTATAATTTCGAGCCCCTGGTTACCATCCTCGCTGCTGCGAGACGTTCCTTGTCTTCCAGATCTGATACGTTACGGCCAACCATAGGTTCGCCAAGATTTCTGCTGACTTCTGCCAATATTTCAGGATTATTAAAATGAGTTACAGCCTTGACTATAGCTGCAGCCCGCTTCGCCGGATCGCCAGATTTAAATATGCCAGATCCGACAAATACCCCGTCAACTCCAAGCTGCATCATTAAGCCTGCGTCTGCAGGAGTGGCAATTCCGCCTGCTGCAAAATTTACCACAGGTAATTTGCCCAGGTCCCGGGTTTCCCTTACCAGTTCGTAGGGAGCGCCAATATTTTTAGCAAATGTCATCAGTTCTTCTTCCGGAAGATTGATCAATTTTTTTACGTCCCCAAGGACGGTTCGGGCATGCCGGACAGCCTCAATCACATCCCCTGTACCTGCTTCGCCCTTGGTGCGGATCATAGCTGCCCCCTCCCCAATTCTTCTCAGCGCTTCTCCCAAATTCCGGCAGCCGCAAACGAAGGGGGTCTTAAAAACATGTTTATTAATGTGGTAGGCTTCATCCGCCGGAGTCAGAACTTCTGACTCATCAATATAATCCACTTCCAAATACTCCAGGATCTGCGCTTCCACAAAGTGACCAATTCGAACTTTAGCCATGACTGGAATTGACACGCTTTCCATGATCTGGATGATTAATTCAGGATCACTCATACGAGCCACACCACCATCAGCCCTGATATCTGCCGGGACTCTTTCCAGAGCCATCACAGCAACAGCACCCGCATCTTCCGCGATCTTGGCATGATCTGCTGTCACAACATCCATGATCACGCCACCCTTCAACATCTGGGCTAAACCTTTTTTTGTGGTGAAAGTACTAACTTGAGAATCCATATTATCTACACTCCTAGTTTTCAGCTCTATTAAGACGGTTTTCCAGATCTTCCAGAGCCCAAAATCTACGCAAAAACCCATCCACAGGCTTGCCAGAAGGATGGATCCTGAGTAATAATTTGCATTTTGATTTTACCACGCTGGATATCTGGAGGCAAATTTTTTCGCTTCCGGGCGGAAGGAAACATCAGATCGGCATTAACTGCTTTAATCCGTGTAAATCCAATCGGAATCCGAGTGTTGGGATCGGAACGGGTTTTGAGATATCAGCAGTTCAGCTTCAGATCATTAACGAGCAAATACGCTTAACCTGATCGCTGTCCGAACATTGCCGTCAATTTCAACGTCAACGAACTCGGGAATACTGACAATATCGTATCCATCCTCAGCCAGGTAATCGCGGGCGAGGGCCAAAGCCTTGACGGCTTGATTCACAGCACTTGCGCCAATGGCTTGAACGTTA
This sequence comes from uncultured Chloroflexia bacterium, assembly GCA_963751575.1. GTDB lineage: Bacteria > Chloroflexota > Anaerolineae > Anaerolineales > UBA11858 > B10-G9. The sequence goes on from CAVVUX010000003.1 coordinate 817,798, forward strand.
ACAAATTGACGCTCGCGAAATATTCCTGCAATAGCCCCCGCTACGGCTGAGGTCCGGGACGTCGCTGAAACCTTGATTATGTCAACTTTGTCGGTATCCATGACATACTCCCTGGGACATAACGATAGCCAGATTCTTATTAATGTGGCCTGATTTGTATCTTTCATTGTACAAAATGCTTACTATAATATCAAGCTAGGGCAGATAACTTACTTCTGACCGTTTTTTGGAAGTGTAACTACAGTTACATACTCCATTTACGGTCTGGTGTACAATATGCCCTACAGGGTTAAATATTATATTTTTCCTTGCAAAAACCTCAATCCTTACCAGGAAGGCGTCCATGACTGATGATGTGGTCTTTATCGAGCAGCTTGAAAATTTGATAGAAGCGTTTCCCCCCGACAGTATTCTCAGCCGGACTATCCACCAGGATAAATCCTCCAAAACCATTCTGTTTGGGTTTCAACCCGGCCAGGAGCTATCTGAACACACAGCTTCTGTCCCGGCAATCATTCATTTTATTAAAGGTGAAGCCCGGGTAGTGCTTGGCGAGCAGAAACAATCTGCACAGGCAGGGACCTGGATACAGCTGCCAGCCAATCTCTCTCACAGCATTCATGCGGAAAAAGAAACCCTGATGCTGCTTACATTGGTTTTTTAATGCTTGGTTCAGGAGAACAGATATGAAAATTCTTGCCATCGTGACCGGCGAATATGGAAAGAGGCATGTCAGGAATATTAAAGAACATGGCCCCGATCATTGGGAAATAAATATCTGGCAAACCCCTCCGGCATTCCCCCCATTCATTGATGATCCAGATGACTTTTTACCAGAGGAAATGGGCCCAGCAGACCTGATTTTATCGTTTGCAGAGCATAAAGGCGCTGCTGAGCTGCTCCCGGAAATTGCCACAAAAACAGGGGCTAAGGCGGTTCTGGTGGCTGTAGATGATGAAAACTGGCTTCCCAGAGGATTGGATCGACAGCTCCATGGCTGGCTTGAAAAAATTAATGTGACCTGCGTTACCCCAAAACCGCTCTGCTCCTTGACTGAAACTACCTATGGCGTCACCCGGCATGAAACAGCAGAGTATAAAAATTCCCTGATATCCGAATTCGCCGGGTTCTTTGGTCAACCAGTTCTGGCCCTGGAAATTGACGAAGAATCCAATACGATCTCCGGAGCTACAGTGACCCGGGATGCTGTTTGTGGGTGTGCCAGATTTACAGCTGAGGGACTGATTGGATTATCAGTCGATGAGGCTGAAGAAAAAGCCGGTTTGCTCCACCACCATTTTCCTTGCCTGGCAAGCATGCAAAAATTGCCCCATTTTGATCATGATACTCTGATGCATGTCTCTGGACAGGTTTTAAAGAACAATGTTGGCGCCCAGGTAAAACCATATAAGACTGTGCGCACTTTCAAACCGGGAAAATATTCTGATTAAATGTATAATCAGATCAAACTTCTGCTCATTCATTTCTGTTGGAAAGAATTCTGGAATGTCCATTATGTGTTTCATGGATTAAATTCAATTTCGTACCGATAATGTCACGGGAGGATGGAATGGATAAGCCTGAAAAGGACTCTGGCGGGTTTTCTAAATATTGGATCATTGGTCTGGTATCGATCGCAGTCTTGGTCGGTCTAGGCTTGGCCCTGTTTGCAATAAATCAAGCCCTGCTTGGACAAAATGTGTCTGAAGAACCCCTCGATGCCCTGGCAACCAGCCAGGATGATTGTGTCACCTGCCATCGAGATGAAACTCCAGGTATAGTTCAACAATATTCCTACAGCACAATGGCTGCTGCAGAAGTCTCCTGCCGGGATTGTCATGAAGTGCCTCAAGATTATCCAACCGCGATTGACCATGAGGGCTCCATTATCTTGGCGGCACCCACAGCAGCCATGTGCCAGGAATGTCATGAGCAAGAAGTGGCTGAATTCAATCTGAGCCGCCACGGTCTGCCAGCCTATATTGCTGTTTGGGGATCTCAGGATCTTTCTCCAGAACACCTGGCTGCTTACGAATTAATACCAGAAGGTCAATACGCTCCTGACAAAAGCCGCAATGCCATTGCTGCCATGGAAGGTCCGGATCTGACCAAATTTACCTGTGAAGCCTGCCACGATATTGGAAAACCCGCAGAAGATGGGTCAGTAGGACAATGCCAGAAATGCCACCTGAGGCATCAATACAGCCTGGAACAGGCTCGCAAACCTGAAACCTGCAACGCCTGTCATATTGGACCGGATCATCCGCAATTCGAGATTTACCAGGAATCGCCCCACGGTATTGCTTACGCAACCATGGGTGATAATTGGCACTGGGATGCCGAAGCGGGAACTTTGTCAACAAAAGATTTTCCTGCAGCTACCTGTGCCATCTGTCACATAAGTGGTTTTGGCAATCAGCCGACAACACACGATGTAGGAGACCGATTAACCTGGTACCTTTTCGCCCCGGTCAGCACCAAGCGTCCAGATTGGGAAAAGAACCTGCTAGCCATGCAAGGAGTTTGCACACAGTGCCACAATGAAAATTTCATCAGCACATTTTATTTAGAGGCTGACAAGGCAACTGAAAGGGTTAATGAATGGGTCCTGGAAAGCCGCGATATCATTGCCCCGCTGGAAGAAGCCGGCCTGCTGACAGATGAGCCGTTCGACGAACCAATTGATTTCACTTTCTTTAACCTCTGGCACCACTGGGGCAGGACGGCGAAATTTGGAACCTGGATGCAGGGACCAGATTATGCCCAGTGGCATGGAGCTTATGAAGTCTTGCACGAACTGGCAGATCTGCAGGAAATGGTGGATGAAAAACTTCGCCAGGCCGGGGAGGATCAGTAAGAAATGGCTGCTTATCTTGATATCCTTTTCCCCCGTTTAGCCAAATTTAAAATTCCTCTAACCCGGAATCAATTGATGTTGATCATGGTTGCGGTAAATGAGATCTTCCTGGGCATTGATATTTACCTGGCTCATATGTTGAGTGGGACCATCGTTCTTCGGGAATGGATTCCAATAGTGTTCGGGGCGGTCGCAGGTGTTGGGCTGCTTTTCGCCGGATGGATCGCTGTCAAAAACTTTAAACTTGCCAGCTGGATCGCAAATATCCTTTTCATCTCGAGCATAATTGTCGGATTACTGGGGACCTATTTTCATTTTATCAGGGCTATCCTGCCCTCCGGTCCGGTCGGATCTAAACTTACGATCCAGATGCTGATCTGGGCTCCTCCTGTTATTGGTCCATTGGTGTTCAGTTTAGTTGGCCTGTTGGGCATTACAGCAATCTGGAGGGAAGAACCCGTAAACAGCGGTCGGTTGATTCTCTTCCGTGATAAATCGTTCCAATTTCCTTACAGCAAAACCAGGGCTTTTTTCTTCATGGTCAGCCTGGGAACCCTGGCGACTCTGATCAGCAGTGTGCTCGATCATGCCAGAACCAGATTCGTCAATCCCTGGCTATGGGTGCCCGTCGCTGCCGGGGTCCTGGGAGTGATCGCACCCCTGATCATGGCCCTGATGGACGAACCCGGGCGGGGAGATATATTAATCTATTTTTCGGTGATGGGTTTGTTGATCCTCGTGGGAGTTTTGGGAGCGGGTCTGCACATCCTGGATAATCTGACATCCAAAAGCGAGTTCGTACTTGAAAGATTCATCCGGGGCGCACCGTTCCTTGCTCCGCTGCTATTCGCAAATATGGGGACACTGGGATTGCTGAATCTTTTTGATCCGGCGGAACGCAAACAACCTGGCTGAATATTCTTCGCGAAACAAACATAACGAACCCCCTCCTGATCAAGGGGGTTTTTTTATCTATCGGCGTTCTTACCTGCCTTTTTCTGCCAGAGTTTTTAATAATGCCTGATCAGTGATTTTAAACTCCGTCCTGTTGATATGAATAGCGCCCTGGTCAGCAAAATGATACAGATGCCGGCAGACCATTTCCCGGGTTGACCCGATCCGGGCTGCCATCTCGTCCAGAGTCAGATCCCGGGATAATGTATCTCCAGATTGGTCATTAAACTGTTCCAGCAGCATATGCGCCAGACGCCCTGCAACAGGCTGAAAAGCAATTTCCTCCAAAATCCGGCTGGCCCGCATCATGCGTTCAGCCATTAATTGTGCCAGGTCCCAGGTGAATTGACCGTTTGCGATCATAAACGGCTCGAGTGTTTCCCTCGACCAGAGCCGAAGGCGGGTATCTTTGTCAGCGACCAGGGCGACAGGCATGCCAATACCTTCCTTAAAAAATCCCACTCCCCAAAATACCTCAGCTTCTTCCAGGGTTATGACAACCAGGCTTCTGCCCTCCCCTGATTCCTTGATTGCCGTTACTTTTCCCTGCTCAACCAGGAACAAATACGGCCAATCAGAACCATAATGTGTGATCCATTGGCCTTTCTGGTATTTTTTTTCCAGGCTGATCCTGATCAGTCGATCATGATCAGATTTGGAAAATTTTTCAAATAACCAGTTCGCAGATATTCCTGATTCAGTCATTTATCCTCTCATAAGGTTGAAATTAACTTCTTAAGTGCATCCTGGTCTTCGAGGGTGATCCGGGTCCTGGTAACCTTAAGAATTCCATCAGTTTGAAATTGATATAACAATCGGCAGACAACTTCAGGGGAGGTAGCTAAAACAGAGGCGATCTCTTCCAGGGTCATTTCCCTTTCGATCGACTCCCGGCCTGGCAGATCCAGATTGTCAAGTAAATAGCTGGCCAAGCGACTGGCTACAGGCTGAAAAGCCAAACCATAGATGATCTCGCGGGCATTGCGCATGATTCCTGTCAATCTTTTTGGGATATCCCACATAGCGGCGGGATATTTCATTAGCATTGGAAGCATGATGTCTGCTGACCAGACATGAACCAAAACGGACCCATCAGCCTTAAGCGAGGCCGGCATTGGTTGATCATCAAAGAAAGAATGTGCCCAGAATATTTCGCCTGGCCGAATTTTAAAAAGCTGATGCTCTTTTCCGCCGGATGACAGCATTGACCAACTTAATTTCCCTTCTTCCAGGAACAAAACATAGGGCCAAATCTCACCCTGGCGGCAGAGATGATCACCTTCTGATAATTTTCTAGCCAGCGAATAACCAGCCAGGACTTTCAAGACATCGGGGGGGAATTTACTAAAAACATCTTGTTCCGATATTTTATTTGCTATCTCGCTCAACTTACCTCCCACCTATTGATTTCTAACTTATTAAAAGTCAAGGAAATTATCATCCTGGATATGTATAGTGATTATATAGGAAGAACCAGATCGGTCTACTGATTTTTATATCTGAAAGGAGAGCATATGTCACCAAACACTAGTACCTCAACAAGGAAGATCGTTATCGCAGTAGTAGTCTTGGCAGCTATTTTAATGATTGCTGTTGTTCCATTTACAGCGTTCAATATGGTAAATCCGATTCTCACCTACCAACTTGAACGGATTGCAAAATTCACTGCCGAAGCAAACCCGAGTGCACCTCTGCTGACACTAACCACCTGGCTGGTCAGCTTCTTCTACCCTTTCTGGGGGACAATGAGTGTCATCGGGGGTATCACCCTCCTGGTGATCGTTAAAGCATTGTACGAAGGCAAAGAATGGTCCCGGGGATTGGCACTGCTATGTTTGGCTGTACCATCCATGGGCGGCGCATATATGATCGTTCCCTGGATGAATTTTGTCGGAAGCGTAGAAGGCGGATTCCCGCCGGCAGTGATCATCATGTCCATCGGACTAATTCCATATTTCTTAATCCTCCTGGCTGACAAAGGTGATCTCAAACAGAAATTGGTGGATTTCTTTGTGTTCCTGATGTTAGGCGTCTCGGCTGCAGAAAATTTTGCGAACGGACATGCAGCATTCCGGATACTATATGGGCATCCCAAACGCCCGCTCTTTGCCGAGGGGATTGCGATCACGTATTTTGGCTGGCTTGGCTTGTGGGTCGCCTTCGGTCTCCTGGTCGCTGCAATTTATCAGCTCGGAGTCCGGAAAAAATCAGGCTGGTATCTGGCGTTGATCGGGGGCGCAGTAGCCTTGTTAGTCAGCGGAGCTACTCACTACGTTCGCCACGCGACGCTGGATTATCTTTATGGATCCCTGATGGGTCTCAGTATCGTGGTGATGATGTTGATCCCGTTCTTTAAAGATCGCCTTCTCAAGAAATACTCAGAGTAAGAATATCCATTTCTGCTCCTCAGAACAAATAATCTGAAGTCTGGCTGATTCAGATTATTTGTATTAAAGAAATCAAGAGGCAAATATATCGAAATTCATTGCGTTAAAGCAAAGAAATTAACCCCAATCCTTGTTAAAATTATCACAATCAATTGCCGTATTTTAATCATCTAACATATCATAATTGGAGGCACGCCATGCAGGAGACACCCCAAAAGAATCGCACGATCATGTCCATCATCGCTATAGTTATCGGACTGATGATGGCCTATCTAATCCCGTTCCTTGTCCAAACATCCCTCGAGCGGGTGCTGGTAAATCTGACTGCCCATATTGAAGCAGGCAATCCCACTTTTACCAGTGGTTTAAAATTATTTGATTTCTTCTACCCGGTCTGGCGGGCGTTTATCTTTGTTGCCGGCGCGGCCTTGATCGTCTTATCAGGAGAAATCCGGAAAGGCTCTGAGTGGACCTATCCCATTGCAATCACCCTTTTTGCCGTCCCATCAATTGGCGGATTCTTCATGTTTCTCCCCTATGTCAGTTTTGTAGAAGGCTTCCCACTGCCAATGGCCATCTCCGCCATAGGATTAATTGGATATGTCAGTTTTATCCTCTTACGAAAAGCAGAGCTGCCTGTCAAGCTGGCCCGGCTCGGCGCCTTGTTCTTCGTGGGCATGCTATCGACCCATGCATTCACGATCGGCGTCGGTGCCCAGCGGACAATGTGGACCCGGCCAGGTTATCCTTTCTATAAAGACTTCACCTGGTGGTTATTCAACTGGGTTGGCGAAGCCAATTGGGTTGCATTCATTTTGCTTGTCGCCTCGATACCCCTCCTGTCGATTGGTAAAAAGAAAGGTTGGTGGCTGGCTGTCACAGCTTCGATCGCGATCCTGATGATCAATGTGCCAACACAGTTCATCCGCACCAAAACATTGGATTACCTCTATGGAGCACTCTTAGCTCTGGGAGTACTTGTGTTTACACTGATCCCATACTTTAAAAAACACTTGCTTGTTGATGATAATCCTCCTGAATAAATTCTAACGGTTCCGCAGATCAACATCGACCCAGTCTACTCATCCAGGCCTAGAGTAGATTGGGTTGATCCCAATCTATTAGAAGGAGAGTTCGAAATGAAATCCTTGAAAAATAATCATAAAATTGGCGCTATCCTGGCCGTTGTTGGAATCCTGGTTGGTATGCTGGCACTCTATTTAATTGCAGCCACCTACATGCCAACAGTTGAAGGAAAAATCCTTGATGGACGTCCGGATGAAGCAATCACCGTCAGGATCGTCCACGCGCTGATGGGTTGGATCGGAATGACAGGAGGAGCGGTCTGGGCAGTTGTGCTTTATGGTTTTCTAAAGCAGAAGAACTGGGCCTGGGGTTTTGGTGTGGTCGCGGCTTCGATGCAGATCTTAGCCGGCTTTTTCCCCATGATTCCACCAGCAAGCATTGGCATGCCAACCCCCACAATCTGGGTTTTCCTGCTGGCTTTTTTGCTCTGGTTCGGGATGTTGTTCATCGGTGGTGTTTCCAGCAAAATCGTAGCTCTGGCATTTGTCAGTGGATTAGCCTATGTGATGACTTTCATAGACGGCGTAGGCGCTATTTCCCGCTATCAAACCGTCAAAGAGAGCTTCCCGATCGGCATGTATGCGGTAGGACAGATGGTTAACTGGTGGGCAGGTGCCGCCTGGGTGGTGTTTATTTTTTCATTGGTGAAAGGGAAAACCTGGATTTTACCGGCTGGTGTCTTTGCAGCTTCCATGTCTATCTTTGGTGGGATTCCAGTAGGGATTACAGATGTTGTCCGTTTAGGTCGGTTCTCGATGTTCCTGCCAGGACCACTTCTGAGCGCTGTTCTCCTGGTAGTATTTCTTTTGCCCGGTATGCAAAAAATGATCAACGAGTGGATCGATCAAAATAATCTTCTACCCAAAAAATAGCTGTGAAGATAAAAACAGATCATTATCCTGTGATTATTATCGTAGTGATGGTTATTTTTATTCTGCTTGGATTTGTTCTGGGCTTTCTGCCCGGTCATGAAAATGGAGACCAACACGGGAAACAATCCGGGCCAAGACTAACGATCACTGAAATATACTCCTGCTGAGAGGGAATCTCTTACTTCACCGGAGCCTTAATCCCTTCCGCTGCATCGGCCGCAGCATTAATGAGCTCTCGAGCACACTGACAGAAAAGGTTATCCTTTGCCAATGAATAAGCAAACCCATCGACAGCAGAAGGGAAAATCATCTTCTGCTGTCAGGACTACTATACAAACCATATTCCTGGTTCTCACTATCCTGGTCGGCTTGCGCCATATCCTCCCGGGAGAATCTTCGAAGGGGGGCGCATTTGATGCCTTCTGTCCCCTGGGGGGGATCGAAACCCTGATCCCCTTTTTGGAATCCGGACAAACACTGCTCACAACCAATTTGCTAAATTTTTCTATCCTGCTGGGTGTTTTAGGTGTCTCTTTACTGGCAGGAAGAGCTTTTTGCGGCTGGATGTGTCCAATAGGCACTCTGCAAAACCTTTTTTCCAGATTGACCCACCGGTTGACAGCGGGCACTAAGAACCAGGGAAGATTTCCTGTCCATTTTTCATTAAGATTGGATTCCTGGCTGCGGTCCCTGAAGTACTTGATCCTGGCGATTATCTTGCTCGCAAGCACTTGGTCGATCTATCCTCCGCTCCGGGATATCTGTCCGGCGAGAGCCTTTTTTAGTTTTCAAACCACAACACCTTTATTGATTAGTGTCCTGGTCGTATTCATAGCTACTTCGATGGTGAATAAACTGTTCTGGTGTAAATATCTCTGCCCTTTTGGCGCTTCTCTGGCGATCTTTAACAAAATTGCCCCCTTGCGCCTGGTTAATGACCAGAATTCATGTACCAGCTGCGGCAGCTGCGATGCAGCCTGTCCAATGGATATTCCCAACGTGCCTGAGAATTTACGCAGCGCGGAATGTATCCAATGTCTGGAATGTCTTGAGGCATGTGCAGTAAAAGATGCCCTACATATTCAGTTAGCTTGATATTCAGCTGGTGCCTGAACAAAATAGCGGAGCCAGATTGGCTCCGCTATTTGATTCATTTTTCAAATTTAGCGCCACAACGGCTGGCCTGAATTATCCCGAACCAATACTATTTGCCCGGTTTTTAGATCCTGAAAATTAGCTATTTTAAACTCCCCACTCTCGTAAAATCCCGAGAGCCAAACCTGCTGGCCCACTGAAGGTAGATATCCAGTCTCGAGGATAAAACGCCCGGCCCGGCCTGCTAATTCCAATTCTCCTGCACCCTCGGTGAGAATGATCAGGGATCTTGAATCGAATTCGGTTATTATTCCACCCAGTTCTACCCAATCGTGCTCTTCAGGATTTTCAGCGTGATCCGCGTCATTGAAATCATTGGTTTGAACCGAGGAACTGGTACCGCCTCTCCCCTGTGCAGTTTCAGCTTCTGCAGCAGGCTTTCCAAACAGGACGCCCTGATCTGTCTTGGCTGAAGTCCGGTTTACAGCTCCAAAAACCAGCAAGCCAACAATCCCTGCATATATGGTCCACATTATTATTTTTTTGATCATGATCCACCTCAATATCTCTTAGATTTAAAATTATTATTTTTCAGGACCTTTTACTTGTAAAACGCCTGGATTAATATAGGCCGGCTGCAATCGCCGGAATGGTTTCCAGGTTCTCAGACTCCTGGTATATTTTCCTAGGACTTTCAGGACCCATTTCCAGTGAATACCAAAATGCAGGATTGCAGCGGCTGTCATGACAACTCCACTCCAGGTATGGATCAAATCCCAGACCAGGGGGGTAAAAATCCAGACGGAGGCTGCTGCTGCCACTCCAAGGAACTCCGGTCTCAGTAAAAAATACAGTCCGCTCAGGCCACAGATCAGCCCGCTGATTCCGATGAGGATGTTGATAGCAAGGTTAAACATACTATTATTATTTAATCTACCTCGACCGATCAGTGATCGAAAACCGGTTTTGGTCATCTTGACTATCAAATCCCAATGCAATGGGATATGAAGTGCCAACAGGGCCATGATGATCACACTTGACCAGATATGGATGTCGCCCCAGGTGTGGCGTTCAAAGAAAATAATCAGCCCGTAAAGCGGGTTCCGACCACCCTGGAAACCTCCGACCGGCAGGAATAAAAAATAGACCCCGGACAAGATTGATATCAGCCCGGAGATCAACATCAACATATCCAGCGTGATGTTATTCCGGGTTTGGACAGAAAAAATTCTCTTCTTGGTTGGTTGTGTCATAGTTAACTCCTCAATGCGGCTCGTTATTTTTATGGGTCGTAGCAATACCTGTCATAGTGTCATCTTATCCGGGAATCATTAAGGAATTGTGAGGGGATTATGAAAATAATATTCAGGTCTTCACGGCCCGGTTCTGATCCAGGTTGGGACTTTGTTCTTCCTCAACTACCTCTGGCTTAGTGACAAAAATCACAGACAAAGGTCGTTAATATGTTGCATAATGGTAATAGCGGCCAACTGGTTGACTCCAGCAGGCTTTGCTATTGGATTTATTATCTAAAAGGAGTATTCCCATGACCTGGTTCGATCGCATTATCCTGTTATTAACTGGTCTCTTGGCAATCTATATCCTGTGGCAATTTTTCAACAGGTACCAAAAACAAAAAGCTCTCTATGATGTTTATTACCTGGTTGGGTTTGCTGTCCTGCTGGTGTCCGGCCTGCTCTTGATCTTTTTCGGATGGGATATTCTGGCGTCACCCTATGTGCTGACAGTAGCCACCTTGATCCCGCTGGGCATATCCATGGGGCTCATGAATCAGTTCCGTCCCAAATATAAAAAATACTATTCCTGGTTTGCGCTGGCAGGATTTCTAGCCATAGCAGTCACAAGCATTGGCGGCCTGGCATTAAAAAGTGTGGCTGTTCCAATCTTCCATGGGGTAGCCGGACTGATAATCTTTGGATTACCTATCTATAAACGGGCGGTTGAAAAGAACGCACCCAAAGGCTTCGCATCGGTTGGTATCGGCGGCGCTTTGATCGGCATCGGCGGAATTGCCCTGGCTTTTCTTGTATCCGGCAGTCAACTGCTGTTTTTCAGCCGGGAAGTTGTCCTCATGATCCTGGGTCCCCTGCTGTTCCTGATGACACTCGCTTTTGTCTATGGCTTTAAGAAGGAGATTGGATAAGCCTGGAACGCAGGATCATTAAATGAAAAGCCCTCCTGTTGGAGGGCTTTTTTGATGCAAAAAGATTATCAATTAAACTTTCATATCAACAGTCTCAGATTGTTTCGCAACCTGCTGCAAAACTTCTCGCAGGACAACAACAAAGCCACCTACGATCAGCAATGTTCCGATGACGATCAGCGGCCACTCAAAAACAAAGACCCAGTTTTCGCCAAAGAAGGTGTGAGACGGTCCTGCCCAGGAGAAGATGGTCAAGGTTGTAATGCCTGCTAAAAATGCCACCATTCCACCAGCTGAATTTGTCTCGGATTTATCTGACGGTTTGGAAAAATCAACTTTGTCCTTGATCCCCGGAATCAGGAAAATCATGAAATAGACCAATGTGACCAGGTTGGTAAAGAATTTCACATTAGCGGGAGTAGCTTTTCCCCGCAAGGCCATTGATGTAAAGTACTGGGTACCTCCCAGAATGGTTCCAACGATCAGGATGATCATGATCAAACGGTAAACCCCGGGTTTGCCTTTAAGAAGATTTATCAATGCCACCACACCGGCAATGCCAGTTAAGATGGTCGTTACCATCACGATCTGGTAGATCCAGCGGTAATCCATGATTGCTTTAAATGCCATTCTGTAGCCGACATTATTAGAAAATGCGGCACAAAAAGTGCCTGCGCCGCCCAATAAATTCATGGCAGCAGTCATGCCCAATAATATGATTGCCAAAACCCGCAGTATTTTCAGTGATCCTTTCATCTTATTCTCCAATCTATCTTTGATATCGCCATAACTCAGGGAGATTCCACATCGGTAGTTAAGCCCCATTCATTGTTCGCGAAATGGCAGCGGCCGCAATTCACTGTTTTTGAAATATCATGAGAAGTAAAACCGACATTCCCGGTATTAATAATCGAATCCCCTTCGGCAATGATGATTTCTTGTGACCAGGGGCTAAACGTGATCCAGCTGCCAGTTTCCTGATCAATCCCGACCTCCCATCCAGCGCTGTCGTGACAGGCCTCACAGGAAACATCCTGATGAAGATCATCGTGTCCTTCGATCGTTACAGCTGCCTGATCGGAAGGGTGGCAGTCTGCTGAATCACAGGATACTGAGGAGCTGTGGGGTGGATGGCAATCAGTACACATCATCCCTGAGTGATCACCAGCCAGCCTGAGTTCTCCATGATCCGGGAGATTGGTCGTGTCGTGGCATTTCAAACATAGTTCAGTATAAGTTTCCACGCTGGCGTATTCTTCCAGGGCTGGTATTTCCAACCACATCACTTCTGCCTGGACAACGCCTTTTTTATCCTGCTCGTGGCAATACAAACAGGTGATCCCCGACCACTCATTCTCTGGAATCAGCGGCGGAGGAGCGGCAAGTTCAAATTTGCAGGCCTGGCAGCTTTCAGGTATATCCTCCAGGGTTGGCATCCAGTCTGTTGGCGCATGGCATCTGGCACAGGAGTTGTTTTGATTTTTTTCATCGACCACAAAAGTGCTGGCATGAGGGCTTAAATCCCAGGCTTGTTGGGCTAAAACCAGCGGGTCTCCGCCCGATTCCGGATCTTGATCCGAACCAGAAGGATGATCTGTTCCAGTCTCTGCTCCAACACTATTTTCAGAGAATCCGGAAGCTGGTTCGGTGATTACAGGTTGGTTTTCTGAAGGTTTACATCCAACCACAAGCCATAATGTCGCTACCAGAGCTATGATGAAAATCAGCTTTCCAAGTTTAAGTATCATGTTGCTGTCAATTTAATCCGGATATGTAAGTGGGGTGAGAGCAAGATCTCACCCCACAAATTACTGATCGAATATTCTGTGTTATCTACCTCAGACCTAAATAATATCAGGTCTCCAGATTATTCTGCCGCTGGAGGTTCAGGCACTGCGCCTGCAGCGGTCAAGACGGTGAGCTCCCAGGTATTGTCTGCAAAGTGGCAGCGATCACAGGCAACTTCAAACACGATGCTGTGAGAGATAATTGCAGATGTCGTGGGACCACCTCTGCCAACTTCTGTAAGTTGGGTCACCCATATATCATTGCCCTCATCAGGATGAGGACCGACATCGGCACCAGAGGCATCATGGCAGGCCATGCAGGTTACGGTATCTTTCATGACTCCATACATACCACCTGCGTGTTCCGCTGATTCAATGTCTTCAGCATGGCACTCCACACACTGTTTTGGTTCTGCAGTATGGGGATCATGGCAATCAGTGCAGAAGGTTGGGGGCGCTTGATCACCAATGAATCCGCCATAATTAAGATGGGCGCTGCCGCCAAAGGTGATTTTGTGGTCAACTCCTGAACCAAAGGCGTTGCCGGTCGTGGTCACATGACACTTCTCGCACAGCTCAGTCGGGTTGCTGACACTCACATATTCCATCGAGATCGGATTCAGCCAGGCAGACTCAGTTGCATAGCCGTCAACCATCACGTGGCAGGATTCACAGGGAATGGCTTTCCAGTCTTCTTCCTCGATCAGAACGTTGCCATCTCCCACCGTCATGTCCTGGTTGGGGAATTTGCAGCTGACGCAGTTTGGTGGTCTACCGATTGTTGCTTCCGGATTCCAGTTTTGGGGTGAGTGGCAGCGGGCACACCAGTCATTCGGGCCATGGCCCTGGTCGTAGGTACTATGGGGGCCAGCTTCCCAGTCGGCATGGTAAGCCGATTGATCAGCGAATGGTTCTGGGGGCACTGCAGTCGGTTCTACAACAACTGTAACCTGAACCTCCTTGATGACCTCGGTTGGCTGGCAGCCAGCAAGGATCAGCGTTACTAATATCAATGATCCAAATATTATCAATTTCTTCTGGTCGATATGGTTCATATGCTCCTCCAGGGCCTGGCGCGATAGTTAATAACACATGGAAATAATAATTTCCATGTGTGCTTTATATCACAAGGATTTTAGTTTGTAATTGATTTGTGTCAAATTGAGCGATTGGAAATATTAATCTGTTATCGCTGGAGTAAAAAGGATCAGGACCTGAATCCTGGGCCAATCGATTTGACTTGAGTCGGATTCCAATATATCTCTTTTAGTTGGGAAAAATTTTTTCCTGTAGATAAATATAGAGTCGAGTCTGAACCAGGCATAGACTATAATCATTTTAATGATAAGGGAATAAGTTATGGAAAAATATGTCAGCCTTCTTAAAGGCGTGCCTCACTTCAAATACCTCAAGCCTTCGGACTTGTTAAGGATCATTAATTCTGGACAGGTGAAACAATTTAAGAGTGACCGATATATCTACACGGAAGGCGAAAGCAGTGCAGGTATGTTTGTCCTGTTTAGCGGTAAAGTCAATTTATGCCACTACGGCTGCGAAGGTCAGATGCAGATCTTTTCCGTGATCGAACCCGTGATTATGTTCAACGAGGTTACTGCGATTGATGGAGGGCCAAACCCGGCGACTGCCATTGCTGTCAAGGACTGCCTGACCTGGAATATTGGGTATGAAGCATTTGAAAATTTGGTTAAGCAATACCCAGACCCGACCATTGGCCTGGCAATGCTGCGCGTCTTGGCCGGACGAACCAGGGATTTGATAGACCTGTGTGGTGATCTTTCGTTCAGGTCAGTTTTATCCAGAACTTCCAAATTGATTTACGATCTGAGCAACAAAGGCACAAAACCTATCAGCCGGAATGACTACCCCCTTATAGATCTCTCGGCCCGGGTTGCAACTGCTCCCGAATCTGTGAGCAGGTCCTTAAGTTGGTTGAATAAGCGCGAGATTATTACTACAGACCGCAATCTGATTACAGTAATCAACATCTCCCATCTTCTTGAGATCGCACTCCAGGAGACCAGCTGATCCTGATCTAGCCTTCCTTATCAATACCCGAGACCCTTCCATCTAATTTGCCATTTGTCAAAGACTTTTGATTGGCCTTATGTTATCTTAATGACACAAATAAAGGACGTCACACCATTATCTGCAATTTGTTTTGAAAATAACAGGTTGCGATTAAAAGTTTAATTGGGCAGACTATAGGACAGATGTCTTGCCGGACAACCATTCAGAGGAGCAGATCGTATGCAAGAGATCAAAAAGCGTTTTACTTACTTGTTCACATCGACCCGGGGCCTGGCCCTGATGGGAATAGCTGCGGTAGCCCTGATAACAGCTATCTGGGGAACTCTGTCGGGGCCGATGGTTGAATGGGGAGTTAGAGATGTTACCGTCAGGGTCTTGGGAATGGATCTGGTCCAGGCTGAACGCGAAGGCCGCATCATCATGCTTTACCATACGATCGCCATGACTGTGATCGCGATCGAGGTCTACTTCATCACTGAAATCATAAAAATCAAGCACCACCAGCGAGTGATGATCAATGCCACAATCACGATCGGTTATTTGACCTCTCTGGTCTTTGGATTGATATTCGGGTATTTTGGGCATAATTATGTTTACCATGGACTTTTCCTGGTCGGACAAACCCTGGTATTTTTCGCCGGGATTTTGCTTGTCGTGGCTCTCTGGCCCTGGAAAAAAGAATATCTGCTGCCAAGCGATTCGCTGAAATCCAAAACCAAAAAAGGTGTCGATCTGGAACGAGTTGCCTTTTTGGTCATGGCAATAGCCACACTGGTTTCTGCTACATTTGGCGCAGTGACCGGATCGTACTGGAGCAACGGCCACGAGACTTTCCTGGCTGAAGACCTGATCCGGACTCCAGACAAGACAATTCTGCAGCGGGCAATTATCGGACACCTGCATATCATGCTTACCCTTGTTGCGGTCGGCATCACTTTGATCGTTGGTATCTGGATGGACTTCAAAGGGATCTTCCATAAAATTGCCATGCCCTTTATGATCGCAGGAACCATTGTCACTACAGTTGGTGCACTATCAGTAACCTGGCTGGAATGGGCCCATACCATCATTTATGGCGGCTCAACATTGATCCTCCTGGCCGGTCTGTTCTATGTTATCTATTCCTGGGATAAACTCATCAGGGACGGGACAGCTGAAATGGGGTTGGAAAAACCCAACGCCTGGCAGAAGATCAAGAGCCCTGACCAGAGACCCGTTGAAATTCGGTTCTGGCTGGCAAATGGTATTCATGAATTTCACGGTCAGCTTTGTTGGAATTTTCATGGCAGTCAAACTGGATGAAATATTCCGGGTTTGGCCCCACCGCGAAGAGAGAATAACATTAACTGGGCACTGGCATATTCTTTCCGGATTGATCGCCACCATTATCCTATTCTATTTTGCAGACCTTTCCGGATTGAAGGGAAAAGCCCGCAAATGGTTTGGCTGGATACTTATTATTGGTTCTGATCTCGCTTTTGGATCCGTGACTGTTTTTTCCATGAAGAGATTATTTGTTGAAAAATCCGCCCAGCAATCCGTGGTGAATACGACCATGCTATTAACTGATCTTGGACTCGCAGCTGTCCTGGTGATCCTGGCTCTATTTTTACTCTGGCGCTTATATGACTTATTCCAGAAAAAAGGTCACTGGAGCCGGGAATTCACCAATGAGAAGAAAGTTTTTGCTCAGGCAGAAATCGAAGATCAAAAACGCAAACTCGAAGAGCTTACATCTGCCCTTGAGGAGGTATCAGAATGAAACGCGTTTCACTTATTTTATTTATTCTCTTCTTAACTGCGTGCAGCCAGGCTCCTGATATTTCTGCCCAAACCCTTCCACAGATCATAGAGACCGGTGTGGATTCAAATGCCTGGGTTCTTATACCTGCAGGAGATTTTCCCAGCGGACAGCATAATCACATCACTGAGATGAAGGTTGAATATCAGATCATGCTCACTGATGTCACTAACCAGCAATATGCCCAGTTTCTAAACGAGGCTGTTGCCGACCAATCGGTGGGCATCGGGGATGTTGAAGTCCAGGAAAGTGAAAATATCTACACTGTTTACGGTGTTTACGGTCCCTATCCGGGCGATCCGTTTGATGGTTACGAACATGAAGAAAAGATCGAAAGCGGCAGTAAATTGCTTTACAGGTTAGATAATCCCGCCAATCGAATCGAGCTGGATGAAGGGGATTTCTCCTCAATTCCAGAGTATGCCAATCATCCTGTCACTATGGTGACCTGGTTCGGAGCCAACGCTTTTTGTGACTATTACGGTTGGCGTTTGCCATCGGAACTGGAATGGGAAAAAGCTGCCCGCGGTACGGAATTAGATGAAGATGGAAACGGCCTGGCATTTCCCTGGGGTTATGAAATTGATCGAAATCGGGCCAATTTTTATTCTTCATTTGACTTGTTCGAAAAAATATTCGGCAAGCTGGGAAACACAACACCCGTCGGTTTATACAACGGCAGCTCATATGATGGTTATGAGACCCATGACCAGTCTTCCCCTTACGGTCTCTATGATATGGCCGGTAATGTCTGGCAGTGGACCGGAGATGATTATCCCAAACAGCATTACCGCTACATGAGGGGAGGAAGCTTTTATTCCTATGAAGTCGATCTGCGGGTCTGGAAACGAGACAGCGCTGGACCAACCTATCTTGCCCCAGATGTCGGCTTCCGCTGCGCACAGGACTAGGTAAGCGGAGGCTGGTCAGAGTATAATTTACATTTACCGGTCATCACGACCAGGAAAAAACGATGATAGAAAGATTGGAAACTACATTCAAGACAATCAAGAGGAAATACTTTCCCCTTATCAAATCCCTCCAGACCGGTTTGCTGTTGATCACGGGTCTGGCAGGATATATGAGCGCCCAGTGTCCGATGTTGAGCCTGAACACGCTCCTGGGATTAACAGGCAGCTTGTTCCTCTCAATCAGCGGCAGTACCGTATTGAACATGTGGTATGACAGAGATATTGACGCCATTATGCCCCGGACCTGCAACCGGCCCTTGTGCACCGGGGAAACCAAGCCTCGGGAGGCATTGATTTTTGGACTGGTCCTCTCTTTCATAGGAATTTCTTGGGCTGTCAGCCTCGACATACTGTACGGGTTGATCGTTTTTGCCGGTCTGTTCTTTGATGTGGTGATTTACACCATCTGGTTGAAGAGAAAAACAGCCTGGTCCATCGTTTGGGGCGGCATATCTGGCGGCATGCCTGTGCTGGCAGGGAGGGTCCTGGGAACAGGGCAGATCGATTGGATAGGAATAGCGCTTGCCCTGGGTATCCTCTTCTGGATCCCCACCCACATTCTCACGTTTAGCATCCGCTACCAAGCTGATTATCAGGCAGCCCGGGTGCCAACTTTTCCAAGCACCTACAACTTTCAGACCACACGATATATTATTGCCCTTGCCAGTGTATTAACAACAATATCTCTTGGTGTTGCGGCTTATGGCGTAGGTCTCACCTGGGGTTTCCTGCGATTATTAATAGTGCTATCTGCCGGACTGTTTATCCTTGCTTTCCGCAGTCTGACATCCCCCTCTGAGCGCATGACTTACGGCTTGTTTAAATATGCCTCCCTTTACATGCTGAGCGCTATGCTGCTGATGTTCTTTGCGGGATTTTAGCTGGTGAAAAAAATATCTGTTCTGGATCGAATCCTCCTCTTGGGCACGTGCTTACTAGCTGCTTTCCAGATAACAGCAGGGGTGAATGATTTAAGCCCATCTGCTACCTGGGGCTTTACGATCGGATTTGGCACCCTGCTGGTGGCTAGCTTGTTATTGATCATTTTGGGGTTTGGAGGATTGGAAAGCCAGGCCGTGATTATTGTATCGACACTGATCCCTCTCAGTATTTCCTTTGGACTGATAAGTGTCCATTATTCGGAAATCGGATTGTTTTATTTATTTTTTTGTATTGTTGGGTTTGGTCTGATATCAATCACCAGATTCACATCCGAGGGCAAGATCGCTACCATAATCCTGGCCATTGTTCACGGTATTGCCGGATTATTGATCACATTCATTCCTGTCATTGTTGTGGCTCAAGGGCAGATCAGCCCCGGTTATAGCCTGGTTAGTCTGGGGGGAGGGTTGATCGGGATTGGCGGGATACTGCTGGCCTTCCTTAAAACAGGGCAGCCAATTCTTTCCGAGGAGAAGATCTTGTCCGTTCTACCAGCCCTGTTATTTCTAATGTCATGTGCTTATGTAATTGGATTCTCATTTCAGTGAACTAACTGGCGCAGAAAATTTCCCCCTAATCCCAGTCAACTAGTTTTGCTCGATCTAATATCCTGATCTTGCCGCGCTCAACATCAATCGCGCCTGATTTTTCAAGTTCCTTCAAGGAACGGGCTACAACCTCCCTCACTGTTCCTATCCGCGAAGCCAGGTCGTCCTGGGTCAACCGGGTCCCCGTATCTCCAGAGAGCTGTTCTGCCGAGAGCTGCCCCAGCAAACTGGACAACCTGGCAGTGACCGTATAAAAAGATAATTCTGCTACTTTATCAACCAGCATGCGCAGATTTTGAGATAAATTAATGATTATCTGTTGGCAGGCTTGCGGATGATCAGCAATGACTCTCCTTAGTGCCTGAGCATCGATCAGCCAGATCGTAGTTTCGATCACCGCTCCAACATTGACCGGATTCTCCAACTGGTCTAAGACAGGTACTTCATTAAAAGATTCTCCATTCCCTATGACATTGATGATCATCTCCCTGCCGCTGGAGGAATTTTTAAAGATCTTAACCCGGCCGGAATCAATAAAAAACAAACCCTCGCACTCCTGTCCCTCGCTGACGATCAATTCATCGACATCATAAGATAACAGCCGAGTATGCCTGGCCAGGAATGCCAGAATAGTATTATCCAGTCCTGCCAGGTATCGGTTTTCATGAAGGGCTGCTTTTCGCTGGTCTTCTGTTGAAGATAATCTGCGCATTCTTTATCCAATATGATTTTCTGCTAAATTCATTCCTTAAAATTGTACATGATTGCTGATTTATTGTTAGATTTTCCTAAAAACATTCACTTAGGTCATATTTTGGGTTTATTTGTATCTAAATTAGGGTATAGTAGTAGTATTATTTATTGGTATAGTCAAGGAGAAAAGAATGAATAGAAAATTGATGGGTATAACAGCTTTAATTTTAGTCGTTTTCATCCTGGCGGCCTGTACGCCTGCCGTCGCAACTGGCTCAGTACAGAACACCCCTACCCCGGCCGATGTTCCAGACCAGAATACTGATTCAGAGGATCCAGCTGATGATACCGCTGCTGAGACAGAAGTTCCGGAAGATACCGAGGACGAGATGGCTGCTGAATTTGATGGCCAGGCTTTGTATGACGCAATGGGCTGTGCGGATTGCCATGGCGCAGATAGAAGCGGCGATTTCGCCCCATCCATCCTGCCTGATGCCCTTACCAGCAATGCTCAATCTTATATTAACACGATCACAAATGGACGCGGAAGGATGCCTGCCTGGGCAGACGATATGACTCCAGAAGAAATTGAAGCCCTGGTTAATTGGCTCATGACAACAGCAAATTAATGTCCGCACAACCTTAACAGTAAAAATCCGTTATATATGCAGCAGTAAAAATATAAAATTACATTCGAGTTAGACAAAGGAGAAAAACATGACTGAAGAAATTACCAAAGCCCCCTATGCAGATGTGGAAATCAGCAATGACGATAAATTATGGGCAATGCTGGGTTGGATTCCCTGGTTCGGCGTGATCCTGGCTATTATCTCTTTACTGGTTGAACCCCAGAAAACCCGTCCCTTTATCCGTTTCCACGCAGTCCAGGCGATTGGTGCCAATATCATTATTGGTATCCTGAGCTTGGTGCTGGGAATTACAGTGCTCTTATCCTGTATTGTTCCTTTCCTGGGACTGGCAACCATTTATCCTGCCATCAAAGCCTATCAGGGCGAATGGTTTGAGCTCCCCTGGTTGACACAATTCTGTAAAGATCAGGGTTGGATTTAACAAAAAAACCCGGAGCCTAGCTCCGGGTTTTTTTTATTTAAGACAGCGCTATTCTAATCTAAATTCTTGATCACCAAATCGAATCTGGTCTCCTGCCCTGAGATAATGGGGCGAATTAGGTATCAGCTGGGAATGATTGACAAAAGTTCCGTTCCGACTTTGGAGATCTATCAGAGTCAGGACATCGCCTTCAAGGCGGATCAATGCGTGAGTCCGGGAACATTTTTTACTATCCAGCGTTATATCTGATTCCTGGCTCCTGCCAGCAATCATGATCTCTTTGACAAGATCCACGACAGCTCCATTTTGGTGGACAAATCGCCAATCAGATTTCTTTTCCGGAATATATTTCCTCTGCTGAGCTACCCGCTCAGGAATCGAGGACATAAATGACAAGCCAATACCCCTGACTATAGTTTCCTCGGGATTATTTGGCGAAACAACCTTCTCGCTTCCAAAACGCTTCCGGACTCCCTCAGATATTCCGGGCAGCAAGGTTCCTCCTCCCAGCAAGATCACCCGACCAATAGCTTCTTCCTTGATACCCATATATTCCAAAGACCTTGTGATTACATCTTGAAAGGCCCTGTCGACGGGTTTTATCATTTCACAAAAATCCGCAGGTGTGAGGACAATATTCTTGCGGTAGACCTGATTGTTTTTCATTACCAGCGTAACAGCCTGGTGATTGGCAGGCGCACCGGCAGCCGCTTCCCCGCCGCTGATCTGTCGGCTGATAGTTTCCTTGAGAAGCTGCCCCCAGATCCTTAATGCCAGGAAAGCGGAGGCATCCGATCCCAAATCATCAGGTGGAATATCCAACTCATATGAGATGTGTTTTGCCAGGAGAGCATCATATAACCCGCCACCGAATGCCTCTTCATAGCGGTTGATGTCTGTCAGTACACCAGTTTCAGCATTGTACCTGCGGGCATAGATCGTCGTATAGCTGCCGCCAACATCCACGATAAGATTGATATCATTGGAATGAAATTTTTCCAGGAGTGCCTGGTCTTTCAAACCGAGGATCACGCCTTCAGATTCAGGCACAAAATGGATTTGCTCGCATATTTCAGCTGGAAAACATTCCAGGATCACATGGTAAAAATCTTCAAATACCTTTCCATCATTCTCTGAACGCCAGCGGTCTGGATAGGCAATTGAAAAATGGACCCCCTCATCAAACGGCTCGGAGTTATATTTTTCTTCCTGAATTTGATCGATCAATGTTTTGAGCAACAGCCTGGTAAAGAGCAGGGCTTCAAAGTGAGAGTAGCGCTTCTGATGAGGGGATGGATTTGCAAGCAGGTGAGAGCCTATGGATGGTTTAAAGAAATCTCTGACCCGATAGCGGGCCTGGGGGTCTTCGAGGATTGCCAAAGCCGTTTCACCGATATTTTCGATATCTATCCCGTCGTTAGTTAACGTCAAGACTGCTGGCAATTTCCGATCTGAAAAATTTGCCAGGGGGGATGACAAGGGACTTGTGACGTGTTGAGCCTGCGCCCCGTCATAGTGATATTCCATGCGGTACAGGCGCCAATTCACTGTTCCACAATCGAGAGCATAGAGGGTGATCTTTTTATCCTGCGCCATATTAGAATCTATAATGATTTAGTTATTAAAGGTTATCCTATCCTAAAATTATATCCAATACTTCCCCTGCTCTCTAAATTGTAAGGTCAGAGCGAAAATGGCTTGTGAATTAACTTTGCCTCTACCCTGTATAATCTATATCAAGCAGGCTCACTAAATGCCTCCATAATTCAGGCCGGGATGGAATACATGCTAGATCAAACCCTCGATCCTCAACGCCAAGAAACTGCCAAAAAATATGCCAGAATTCGCCGGCGCTTCATGCTCGTTGACCTGCTGCTGGGCGTGATTCTGATGCTGCTCTGGCTGCTGATGGGCTGGTCAGTTTCGCTCAGAGATTTGATACAAACCTGGACCCGGAATCCCTGGCTGCAGGTATTGATATTCGGGGCTGTTTTTGGTGGAGCTTTTTCAATCCTTGATCTTCCACTCTCTTTTTATACTGGTTTTATTCTGCCTCACAAATTCCAGCAATCCAACCAGACTCTAAAAAGCTGGGTGATAGATTTGCTTAAGAACCTGGGAATATCAATAGTACTAGGTGGATTTGTTCTGGAAATTATTTATATGCTGCTGAGGTCTTCCCCTCAATATTGGTGGGCCTGGACTGCTGGCTTTTTATTGGTTTTTAATGTCCTGCTGGCTAACCTTGCCCCGCTTATATTATTCCCGATTTTTTATACCTTTATACCTCTGGCAGAGGGCTATCACGACCTGCAGGAACGCCTCCTGGCCCTGGCCGAAAAAGCAGGCATTAATGTAATGGGAGTATTTTCCTTTGACATGAGCCGGCGGACAAAATCTGCCAATGCCGGTTTAACTGGACTAGGAAATACCCGCAGGATCATCCTGGGTGATACCTTATTAA
Organism: uncultured Chloroflexia bacterium; assembly: GCA_963751575.1. Taxonomy (GTDB): domain Bacteria; phylum Chloroflexota; class Anaerolineae; order Anaerolineales; family UBA11858; genus B10-G9. The sequence goes on from CAVVUX010000003.1 coordinate 841,539, forward strand.
AAGAATTCCCACCTGATGAAATCGAAACTGTTCTCGCTCATGAGCTGGGGCATCATAGCAACCATGATATTCCCCTGGGTATGCTTGTTCAAACCCTGTTAACCCTGGGTGGACTGTATCTGACTTCTCTGGGACTAGCGCGAGGGATCTCATATTTCAATCTCGGGGCTGTCTCGGATTTAGCAGCCTTCCCATTATTTGGTTTATTCCTGGGGGCATTTGGTTTAATAACTCTGCCGCTCTCGAACGCTTTCAGCCGCTGGAGAGAGGATCTAGCTGACTATTTTGCCCTCAAGCTGACCAACAATGGCAGAGCCTATGCGGATGCTCTGATCCGCTTGAGCAATCAAAATCTCGCTGAAGTCGATCCCGAACCCTGGGTAGAGTTTTTGCTCCACTCGCATCCAGCATTAGAAAAAAGGATCCGGCGAGCTCAGTCATACCAACCTTGACCACGGTCAGGATTCTTGTCTTTTGGACACATTAACCAGGAAAGAATAGATGAAAATCCACCACCTGAATTGTGGCTCGATGACCGCGCCCTTGATACGCGTTCAGACTATTGTCTATTGCCTGCTTGTCGAAACCAGCCAGGGATTGGTTTTGGTTGATACCGGTTTTGGAACCAGGGACTATCAGAAACCATCTGCGAAGATGCGGTTTTTTCTCAAATATATGGGGGTTCCAAAAAAAATGGAAGAAACTGCCCTGTCACAGGTATCTGACCTGGGATATTCGCCTCGAGATCTGAAACACATAATCCAAACTCATCTTCATATCGACCATGCCGGCGGGTTGGCTGATTTTCCCTGGGCTAATGTCCATGTTTTTGAGCAGGAATATCAAGCAATTCAGAATCCACAGGGACTGATGGAATTCGCCTATGTTCAGGAGCACTGGAGTCACCAGCCAAACTGGGTCAGCCATCAATTATCAGGGGAGAAATGGTTTGATTTTGATGCTGTAAAAATCCTTGAAACTCCAGAAGTGGATTTCTGGTTTATCCCGCTCCCTGGTCACACCCGGGGACACTGCGGAATAGCCCTGGGAAAACCCGGAAATTGGCTGTTCCATTGCGGCGACGCTGCATCACCATTTCATGCCGGGGCAGATCTTCACTATCGGGGACCATCTGCCTATCAGCTGGATTTCCTGCCAGACCAATTTGCGAACCGAATATTAGGTGGACATGTTCCAAGGTTACGATCATTCTTGAAAGGACATCGAGTCTGATGTCAAGGCAATCAGCGCTCACGATATCTACAGCTTCAGGGAATTTAATAACCTGGATTTGGTAACCGAGCAGGACAACCCGTAAGACCATCGAAAGATAAACAAAAACTTCCGAAATCCATGGTCTCTGAACTAGGTCCTCAGGCAGACTGGATTTTCGGAAGTTTTATTATTTCTGGATTGATCAGCCTACAGCTACAGGTTCGTCTTCTGTTTCCGGAAGTAATGATTTTCCGAACAAATCCGGATCACCTTTTTCAAGGACGATATCGCCGGCTTCATTTTCTTCAGAGAGGGATGCCGTCACAAGCACGATATCACCAGGAGAGAAAATTCCAGATAGCACCGCATCAGATAATTGATCCTCGATCTTTTCCTGGATAACCCGCCTCAGCGGCCGGGCACCCATTTCGGGATTGTAGCCCAGAGTTACCAGCAAATCGATGCCCTCAGGGGTTATTTCCAGCTGGAGGTTCTTTTCAACCAACCTTACCCGAACTTTTTCCAACTCCAGATCAACGATATCGCGAATGTGTTCCTTGCTCAAGGCATGGAAGACAACTACCGAATCAACCCGGTTGATAAATTCCGGACGGAATGTGTTTTTAAGGGATTTCAAGAGTTTTCTTCTCATGTCATCATAATCACGTTTACGGGTTAGATCCTCATCCTGGGTCAGTTCAAATCCAATCGAAGCATTATTCTGGATCAATTCCGCGCCAATATTCGAAGTCATAATCACAATCGCATTCCGGAAATCAACTTTCCTTCCCCGGGCATCGGTTATATGACCTTCTTCCATGATTTGCAGCAGCATATTATGGGCTTCCTGGTGTGCTTTTTCGATTTCGTCAAAGACAACGATCGAATAAGGGCGTCTCCGGATTGCTTCGGTTAGCTGACCTGCATCGTCGTAACCAATATATCCGGGAGGTGCGCCTACCAGGCGGCTGATACTATGGCGTTCCATAAATTCAGACATATCAAGATGGATCAACGCATCTTCAGATCCAAACATGAATTTAGCCAGCGCTTTGGTCAGTTCGGTCTTTCCTACACCTGTGGGCCCCAGGAAAATAAAGGACCCGACCGGGCGTTTAGGATCTTTTAATCCTGCCCGCGATCTCCGGACCGCTTTGGAAATTTTTTCAATTGCTTCGTCCTGGCCGATAATATGCCGGTGAAGTTCTTCTTCCATATGGATCAGTCGATCTGATTCTTCTTCGGCAAGTTCCATGACAGGGATCCCTGTCCACATGGATACAATTTCTGCAATATCCTCAATGGAAACAGTCGGGCTGGTATCTCTATCCCAGGCTGCTTTGAGGTCCTCAAGTTTCTCTTCCAGAGCTCTTTTCCTGATCTTCAAGATCGGTTACCTGGCCTTGATTGTCTTCAATCCCTTTGAGTTCCCTGCGGACAATTCGCAGTTTTTGAACAATTTCCTTGGCTTCTTCGCCAATCGGATTTTTATACATCCGAACCCGGGAGGAAGCCTCGTCGATCAGATCAATAGCTTTATCAGGCAGGAAACGGTCTGATACATATCGGGCCGAAAGATCAGTCGCAGCTTCAAGCGCTTCATCAGAGATCTTTAGTTGGTGATGTTCTTCATAAGCAGGGCGAATACCCTGCAGGATTTCAATGGTTTCTTCCTTGGATGGTTCCTCGACTGTAATCGGCTGGAAACCGTCGTTCCAGGGCTGCATCACTTTCAATGTGCTTGCGATATTCATCCAGGGTGGTTGCACCTACTACCTGGAGTTCACCCCTGGAGAGGGCAGGTTTAAGGATATTGGCGGCATCCATTGCTGAACCAGCAGATCCCGCGCCAACCAGCATATGCACTTCGTCAATAAATAAGATCGCGTCTGACTGCTTCAACTCAGATATCACCCGTTTCAGGCGTTCTTCAAATTGACCACGGTACATGGTACCGGCAACAACCGATCCCAGGTCAAGCTGCAGCACACGCTTTCCCAGCAGCGGAGCTGGAACTTCTCCATCTGCAATACGCTGGGTTAACCCTTCAACGATGGCTGTTTTTCCGACTCCAGGTTCACCGATCAGGGCAGGATTATTTTTGGTCCGGCGAGCGAGGATTTGCACAACACGTTCGATTTCGGCTTCCCGTCCAATGACCGGATCCAGTTTACCATCTTCGGCCAGATCGGTCAGGTTCACAGCCAGCTGATCGACCATCGGAGTTGAACTTTTGGTTTTACTCTTTTTGCCTTTATCTGAGTGTCTTCTCTCTCGTTGGAGTTTGTTCTTTTCCCCGGCTTCTTCCATCATGCGCAGGGTTTGCCTGCGAATCTGTTCAGCAGTCAATCCCAATTGGACCAGCACATCATTCGCTACACCTTTGCCATAAGATATCAATCCCAGCAGGATATGTTCAACACCGATGTAATGATGGCTTAAATTTCGAGCTTCTTCAACTGCGAGCTCGAGGACTCGTTGAGTTCCTTGCGATAAAGCCAGAGCTTCCCCACTGTATTCACCAATGCCTGTAATCCGTTCGGTTATGGTCAGAACACTTTCAATGTCCAGTCCCAATTCACGCAGAACCCTTCCCGCTATTCCTCCCTGGTCCAATAATAAACCCAGCAGGAGGTGCTCGGTCCCAATTTTATCGTGTTTCATCCGTTCAGCTTCTTTATGAGCTAAACTCAATACCCTGCGTGCGCGTTGGGTAAATCTTTCCATGCTAGCCAAAGGACAACCTCCCGCAATGATCCGTCGAAATTCCCGGATATCACCGTAATTAAATTTACAATGCACTCCCCGCTTTTTTGTCTAGACATTCTACCAAATTACTCACTAAATAAATATCTTAGCAATAGAATTTATAAAAAATATATACTGGGTGGCCAGGCAGATAAAAAAAAGCGCATCCTTCCAGATGCGCTTCCTTGTTTAGTTAATCTTCCTCATCTGGAGGAGACTCGCTTCAGGATCTCCGTTTTCCGGATCAGACTTCTTCCTCTTCCGGTTCTGCGTCTTCTGCAACCTCAGCTTCAGGAGCAGCTTCTTCCTCTTTGGGTTCAGCGGTCTTCTTCAACCTCAGCTTCAGGCACTTCGTCTTCAGCTTCTTCTTCTTCGGCTTCAGCTGCTTCTTCCACTTCAGCTTCGAGCTGCTTCTTCGACCTCAGATTCGGATGTTGGTTCTTCTTCGACAGATTCTGGAACCTCATCCTCAGCGCCAGACATGATGTCCTCGAGCGATCCTTCTTCACCCATCTCTTCCTGGATCTGTTCGAAATCTATGGCCGCGTATTCGTCGGAATCTACCTTTTCAAGGCTTAAGCCGATCCTGTGCCGTTCCATATCCAGGCTAATAACGCGCAATGCCAGAGTCTCTCCAACACTGACAACTTCAGAGGGATGACCAACCCGATCCATACTTAACTCTGAGATATGGATCAATCCTTCCAGATCGGTATTCTCAATGCGGGCAAAAGCACCAAAGTCGGTCAGATTGGTGATTGTTCCCTGGATTAATTGACCTTCCTGGATTTCTTCAGCTTTTTCGATCCAGGGATTATCAAGCAGTCTGCGCATGGATAAACCTATCCTGCGTTTTTCTTCATCGATACTGATAACCTCAACTGTCAGTTCCTGGCCAACCTTCACCAGGTCGCTGGGATGCTCTACGTGATCCCAGGATAGTTCTGAAAGGTGCACCAGTCCATCTACACCCTGAATGTTTACAAATGCTCCAAAATCAGCCAGGCTGCTGACATATCCAGTTACCTTGTCGCCTACAGCCAAATTGTCCAACAGCTGATCCTTGATCGCTTCCCGGGTTTCTCCGATGGCATCTCTCTCGGAAAGTATCAGCCTCTGGCGTGATCGATCGACTTCGATCACTTTGAGAGTGATTTCTTTGCCGATTGCTTCGCTCCAGCGGTCTTCTGAGGATCCTTCGCCTTCTCTGAAAACACTAACCAGGGAGCCGGGAACAAATCCACGCAGCTGACCTACAGGAACCAGCAGGCCACCTTTGTTGTAGCCTTCCACAAAGGTTGTAATCGTGTCTCCGGATTCAAGGCTGTTCTCAACCATCTCCCAATCCTTTTCTTCCTGGGCTCTGGTGTAAGAAAGCACTACATGTCCGTTCATATCCTCTGGTTCAAGGACATAGACCGTAATTTCCTCTCCAACCTGGAACTTTTCCAGCGTTCTGGGGATTGATTTGTTCAAGCTCTCTACCGGCGATCAACCCATCGGCTTTTGATTGAACATCGATCAAGATTTCGTTTGAAGTGATGGCGGTGATCACGCCTTTTCGGATATCTCCCTTTTCGGGGATATTCCCCAGACCCAATCCTTCCTGGGCTAACAGGGTTTCCATATCCATTGGTTCGGTCAGGGGTGAACTTTCGCTCATTACTTCTCCCCCTTGTTGGGACTTCAATTCTTCCATGTTAAGGGCACGCTCCGTTTTTAGAATGGGACTCATTATACAGTGCAAATATCAACTTGGCAACCTTTGTGGTAAGATAGTTCCTGAATAAAAACAAACCTGATATTTATGATGTTATTGACATATATCGGTATAATTTGAAATTTTTTGAAATTCAAGGATACATAATGACAGCAATATACCCCTTCACAGCAGTAGTTGGCCAGGAACGGATGAGGCGAGCCCTTGTCCTGAATGCTGTTAACCCGCGCATTGGTGGTGTATTGATCCGGGGAGAACGAGGAACCGCAAAATCCACTGCAGCCCGGGCCCTGGCTGCCTTACTGCCAACCGTAGAAACTTTCTCAGACTGCCGATTTGGCTGCGATCCCAACCGCTCGAGCACCTGGTGCACTGAATGCCGTGAAAAATCGAACAACGGCGAGAACCGCAAAATTGAAATGCTGCCCACTCCTTTTGTCAATTTGCCCGTCTCAGCTACCGAGGACCGCGTAGTTGGAACCCTGGATATTGAAAAGGCTATCCAGAAGGGTGAACGGCATTTTGAACCGGGTGTGCTGGCAGATGCCAATCGGGGGTTGCTATATATCGATGAAGTCAACTTGCTGGACGATCACGTGGTGGACCTGCTGCTTGATTCTGCCGCCATGGGCATGAACATCGTTGAGCGGGAGGGCATTTCGTTCAGCCATCCAGCCAGATTTATTCTCGTTGGAACCATGAACCCCGAAGAAGGTGACCTGCGCCCCCAGCTGCTGGATCGTTTTGCCCTGTCCGTAGATATCAGCGGCATCCGGGAAACCAGGGAACGGGTTCTGATCATGGAACGCCACCTGGCCTATGAAGAAAAACCGGAAGAGTTCCGGGAACAATGGCTTCCCAAGGAACAGGAGCTGTCCAAACAAATCACCCAGGCCAGGAATATTCTTCCTGAAGTTGAGTATTCATCAAAAAATCTGGTGGATATCGCCAATTTAAGCACTTCCCTTCAAGTAGATGGCCACAGGTCTGACCTGGTCATTCTGAAAACAGCCCGAGCTCATGCTGCTTTTGAGGGAAGAAAGGTCGTAACTGGGCGTGATATCGCCCTCGCAGCCGAACTCGCTTATCCACATCGCATCAAACGGGGTCCTTTCCAGCAATCTGATGATATCCGCTGAGGAACTAGCTGAAAAGATCGAACAGCTGACAGGCGGATCTCCTGATGGAGAGGGCGAAGATGCGTGACCAGGGACAGGAATCCAAGGCTGAATCGGGCGAGAACAAAGATAAAAAAAAACACTCGTAAGCTCAATAACTGACGCTCCTCAGCTCGAAGTTCCGGCGGACTCAGGTGCCGGGGAAGTATTTGAAAACAGCAATGCCTCCTGGTGGGAAGGTGGCAATCCCGTAAAAATTGGCGGAACCTTCAACCCGGACATGATTGAAACCCCGCTGGACAGGATGAACAGGCGGTCCGGCGGCCGCAGATCCCAAACTCGAACCGAAACCAAGCGCGGAAGATATATCAAAGCCCGTCCTGCAAACGACGAGCTGTCTGATATCGCCTTTGACGCAACCATCAGAGCCGCAGCTCCTTTCCAAAAGGATCGCTATGATCCTGAGAGCGAAATCGCATTTTCAATCCGGAAACATGACCTGCAGCGGAAAGTAAGAATTAAACAAACCGCAAACCTGATCCTGTTTGTAGTGGACGCGTCCTGGTCAATGGCGGTTGCTGAAAGAATGAGTGCCGCGAAGGGAGCTGTTCTATCCCTGCTGACGGATGCTTACCAACGGCGCGACCGGGTCGGTATGATCGTTTTTCAAAAAGACCGGGCCCAGATCGTTTTACCTCCTACCAATTCTGTTGAACTTGCCCGCCGCTACCTGGCTGATATTCCTATCGGAGGTAAAACTCCCCTTTCTGCCGGCTTAAACCTGGCTTATGAAGTCATCAAGAGGGAAGAACTCGCCCACCCTGACATCCAGCCCATGCTGATCTTGTTAACTGACGGGGTTGGCAATGTTTCTATGGCTAACCTGCCTCCCCAACAAGAAGCCTATCAAATAGCTGATATGATAGCCGCGGACGATATCCCCAGCGTTGTGATCAATATGGAACATAAGGAATTTGACAAGGGACTGGCAGGCGAAGTCGCAGACCATTTACAAGCCTCATATTACTGCCTATCTGACCTGCAGGCAGAAAAATTATTACGAACTGTCAAAGAAGAAATGGGCTATTGAGTTTGATTAGAGGTCAGATCAAGGGGGAGATCAACACTATCTGTTATCATTGGAATCATGATTCCTGTCCTGCTGACCATGGAAGGTTTTTTATCTTATCAAGAACCTGTGGAAATCGATTTCACGGGTTTTGATCTGGCTTGCATTTCCGGGGAAAACGGGGCTGGGAAATCTTCCATCCTGGATGCCATCACCTGGGTATTATTCGGGAGAGCCAGAAGACATGATGAGTCAGTGATCAATCTTGATTCTAATCAGGCCATTGTTTCCCTGATCTTCAACTATGAAGGAAACCAGTATCGAGTTGTCAGGACAAACCCCAGGGGTGATACCAGGCAGGTAGAGCTTTTCCTCAGGGATCAGGAGATAGATCCTTCGCTAACCGAGTGGCATCCATTGACCGAGCGTACCATCAGAGAAACCGATCAAAAAATATCCGGGATCCTGCGCCTGGACTACGAATCCTTTATTAACGCCTCCTTTTTACTGCAGGGAGAAGCAGACCAATTCACACAACAGAATCCCTCGTCCAGAAAACGGATCCTGTCTCAGATTCTGGGACTTGAAATCTGGGAGGAATACAGGAAAAGGACCTTACTCCAGAGAAAAAAATCTGAAAGTGAAGTCGCTCGTCTCGACGGGCGCCTTGCAGAGATCCAGGTTGAGCTGGAGGAAGAGGATCAGCGGATAAGCCAACTAAAAGATCTTGAAAAAGAACTATCAAAAGCTCAGAACGCCAGAGTTCAATCTGAACAACAATTGGCAGACCTCCAGGCAGCGCTGGTATCGCTCAATCAACAAAACGAAATGGTTGATACTCTGAAGGATCAAGCCGATAACCTTGCTGAAAAAATACGTCAGACCCAGGAAAAACTTAATCTGCGTCAAGACGAACAAACCAATTTCAAAAAAACTCTCCAGGACCAGGATCGGATCAATCAGGAATATCAAGCCTGGCAAGCTGCCCAACAATCTCTCACTGAGTGGGAGAAAGTTGCCGAAAAATTCAGGGAAAAAGAACTTGAGAGACAGGAACCGCTTCTGCAAATCGCAGCTGAAAAAGCCCGCTTGGTCCAGGAACAGACAAGTTTAACAGCCCTCTGGAAGGATTTAGAAATTGAATTATCCAAATTACCTGATTTATATAAAGAGCTCAAAAGCAAACAACAAGATATTGATGATGCAGAAAAACAACTTGGGATTAGGGCGGGCAAGACACAGGAATTAGAATCTGCCCGTCAGGAGCAGGCAGGTGCCAAGGCAGAGAATCCCCGACTCTTCCAGGAGATGAAGGATCTGGAAAAAAGTATCCAGGAACTGGAAGCAGCCCAGGGAGCACTTTGTCCTTTATGCGGACAGGAGTTATCAGACTCTGATCGTTCGGCTCAGATAGAAATCCTTCGGGGTGAGGGCCAAGAACTGGGCAACCGCTACCGGGACAATCAGTCCACACTTAAACAAGCTGACCAGGTCGTTAAAGATCTTCAAGCGCAAATAGCTGAACTTGGCACAGCCGAGAGATCCCTGCGCCTTGCTGCCAGAGAAGCGGATCAGGTCCAAAACCAGATCACTCACTTAGAAGAACAGCAAGCATCCTGGGAGATGGATCAGAAGGTTTCTCTCCAGGCAATAGAAAAAAACCTCCGGCTAGAAAATTTTGGTGCTGATGCCAGGGCAAAATTAAATTCGCTTAATACGGAATTAAAAAAGATCGGTTATGATGCAGCCGAACATGATCGGGTGAGAGATCTTTCAAATCAGGGAACACGCATCCAGGATCAAAAAACCTCCCTTGATAAAGCAGAAGCAGCTTTAAAGCCCCTTTCCAGGGAAATCAAGGAACTAACTGACCAGATCGACCAGGACCAGATCGAATTGAGCAAACTTGATGATGAACTTGAAGGCTGCCGCAAGGTCCTTGAAGAAGGGCAAAAAAACGCGCCAGATACAAGTTCACAAGAAAATTTGCTGTTGAGTTTAAAAGAAGATGAAAAAAGCCTGGAGCGCGAGGTCGGAGCAGCCCAGCAAAAGGTATCCGTTCTCAAAATCCAAAAGGGTCGCAAAATAGGGCTGGACAGCGAGCGCCAGGATTTTACCAATTCCATCAAACAGTTGAAACAGCTGGAAGAAGCCTTCGGAAAAGACGGGGTACCAGCTCTTCTGATCGAACAGGCTCTGCCAAATATTGAGGCCAAAGCCAACCAGATCCTGGACAGGCTTAGCGGTGGAACGATGTCGATCAGATTTCTAACCCAGCGGGAATACAAGGATAGTCGGAAGGGAAGATCTCAAGGAAACCCTTGAAATCCAGATCCGCGACCAGTCCGGATTCCGGGATTATGAATTGTATTCCGGTGGAGAATCGTTCCGGATCAATTTTGCGATCCGACTGGCCCTGTCCCATGTTCTGGCTCAGCGGGCTGGTGCCAGGCTGCAAACCCTGGTAGTTGATGAAGGATTTGGCAGCCAGGATGCCATCGGCAGGCAGCGTTTGATTGAAGCAATCAATCTGGTCCAGGACGATTTTGAAAAGATCCTGGTGATCACCCATGTAGAACAGATCAAGGAAGCGTTTTCAACCCAGCTATTCGTTGAAAAGACTTCCCGTGGTTCCAGGGTGACTTTGGTATAATTTCGATCTGACACAGCCTCTAAACAATGCCCGGGGCAACAACACCTGCCTCAAATATCCGGCAAGATAAATTTATAATAGCAATAAGATCAAGGAGACTTTAGATGGCAGATGTGAAATATATAACCGAAGATGACTTTGACAGCGAAGTACTGAATTCGGATCTGCCTGTCCTGGTTGATTTCACAGCAGTCTGGTGCGGCCCGTGTAAAATGCTCGCGCCCCTGGTGGAAGAACTGGCAGTTGAGTGGGAAGGACAAAGTAAATATCTACAAGATGGATGTCGATACCAACCCGACCACACCCCTCAAATATGATGTGATGGGGGTTCCTGCCTTAATCCTTTTTAAAAATGGGGAAGTCATGGCCAGGGTTACTGGCTTCAGACCGAAAAAACAACTGGTCACAACCTTCGAGCCCCATATCTAAAAAAAAATCCCGGATGATATCATCCGGGATCTTTTTTTATCTATTCTACAAACCCGCAGCTTTCCTGATCTCAGCTGCCCGATCAGTATTTTCCCAGGTCAAATCCAGATCATCCCGGCCAAAGTGTCCGTACGCTGCCAGCTCCTGGTAAATTGGTCGCCTCAGATCCAGATCCCTGATGATTGCTCCAGGACGAAGGTCAAAGAACTCACTCAACCAGTTCGCTGATCTTTTCATCTGGAATCATTGCCAGTGCCAAATGTTTCCACATTAACACTCAGGGGATGGGCAACACCAATCGCATAGGATACCTGGATCTCACAGCGGTTGGCCAGTCCGGCAGCAACTAAATTTTTTGCTACCCAGCGGGCAGCATAGGCAGCCGAGCGGTCAACCTTGGTCGGGATCCTTGCCTGAAAAAGCGCCACCGCCATGTCTGCCCATACCTCCGTAGGTATCAACGATGATCTTCCTGCCTGTCAGGCCAGCATCCCCATTGGTCCTCCGGTGACAAATCGCCCAGTAGGATTAACAAAGATTTTCAACTTGTCATCCACCATGTCTCCGGCAGAACAGGCTCAATCACATGCTTGATGATGGCTTCCCGGATCTCTTCCTGAGAAATATCTGGAGCATGCTGGGTGCTGATCAGGGCTGTGTCAACCCGAACGGGTTTTCCATACTGGTATTCAATTGTTACCTGGCTTTTTCCGTCAGGCCGAACCCAGTCAAGCGTGCCATCCTTCCGGACTTCCGCCAGGCGGCGGGAAAGTTTATGAGCCAGATAAATCGGGGTGGGCATCAACATGGGCGTTTCGTCACAGGCATAGCCAAACATCATCCCCTGGTCGCCTGCTCCGATAGCTTCAATTTCTTCCTCTGTCATTTCCCCGGCTTTGGATTCCAGGGCCTGGTCTACACCCAAGGGCAATATCACCAGATTGTTGGGAAATCGCAACCAGCACACCGCAGGTAGCTCCATCAAATCCTTTTTTAGCCCGGTCATATCCAATACCAGTGACAACTTCACGGGCCAGCGTATCATAATTGATATCTGCGGTCGTGGTGATTTCTCCCAGACAGCATGACATAACCGGTTTTCGTTGCTGTTTCACAGGCAACCCGCGAGCGTTGGATCCTGTTCCAGACAAGCATCCAGAACTGCATCACTGATCTGGTCACACATCTTGTCCGGGTGACCTTCAGTGACAGATTCTGATGTAAATAATCATAGCTTGGAACATTATTCAATGTACTACTCATCTACCCTCCTGAGTTAGGGATCTTCCCTTAACTAAAAGTGCCCCTTCTGACCTGCAGGAAAGGGCATCAACTCGCAATTGCCCTCTCATCTTCCAGAATCCACCTGTCGGAGTTAGCACCATCTGCAGCGCAAGCGCTGCCCGGTTGCCGAGGTTTCAAAGGGCCGTTCCCTCCACCTCTCTGGATAAGAGTGCCGTTAGAGGCATATGGTATTGTATCGGGATGATAACACGACCATATATTGCTGTCAATTAACCACAAGGAACAGTTCGAAAAGAAATTGTTAATCCGCCTGATGTTCTAGACTGCTTGTCGAGGGTTTTTTCTTATAGCAAAAAAAATGGTCTCATTGTATACTTACTGTACGCATGTACGAGACCTCACGACATATGTCATAATAGGAAGTTATTTATGAAGATTACAGTCCTGCAAGAAAACCTTGCCCACGGCTTAAGCATCGTATCCCGGGCCGTGTCACCCCGAAGCACTCTTCCAGTCCTGTCCAATATCCTGGTTGCTACAGACGATGGCCGCTTGCGTCTCTCTGCCACCAATCTTGAGTTGGGCATCACCTGCTGGATTGGTGCAAAAATAGAAGAAGAAGGCTCCACCACAGTTCCTGCCCGGACGTTCACTGACCTGGTCAGCACAATTCCTCCGGCAAAAACCGATATCAGCCTGCATGAACCCACTCAGACATTGAATATCAAGAGCGGGTCCCTAAATACTGATATCAAATGCATTGATGCCCAGGAATTTCCCCCCATGCCTTCACCGGACATGGAAACCGGCATTGAAATCAATGTGACTGATTTTAAGGAAATGATCAAGCAGGTGGTGTTTGCCGCCTCGCATGATGAAGCCCGCCCGATCCTGACCGGGGTTCTGCTCACCGTGGAAGACAATACCATGACCCTGGCAGCAGCAGATGGATTCCGTCTCTCAGTCAGGAAAGCCAAACTTTCCTCTTCTGTTCCAGCTCCGGTCAAAGCAGTCATTCCCGCCCGGGCTCTGAGTGAATTAGCCCGCATCAGCAATGACGGCAGCGATGTCATCACCATGGCACTTCCGCCTGATCGGGGCCAGGTCATTTTCCGAACCAAGGATATTGAGTTGATCTCTCAATTGATCGAAGGCACATTCCCGGATTATCAGCAGATCATTCCCAAGGAATATCAATCGCGGACAATCCTGTCTACTCCTTCCTTCCTGAAATCCTGCAAACAGGCTGAGATCTTCGCCCGGGAAGGATCCCTGATCGCCCAGGTCAATATTCGACCCGGAACTGAAGAAAATACACCTGGAGAGGTAGAAATCTCAGGCCAATCAGAAGAGACCGGATCCAGCCAGGCTGTCATGGATGCCACAATTGATGGCGGAGATATCATCATCGCTTTTAACGTTCGCTACCTCAGAGAAGTTCTTGATGTTATCCGAACTCCCACTGTGGCTCTGGAAACGTCCAAACCCACCAGCCCGGGAGTGATCCGTCCGGTTGGTGATGAAGATTTCCTGCACGTGATCATGCCAATGCATCTGGGAAATTAGGATCATAATCAACCCTGGAACAGATCCCGGTTTCAATCTATGAAGCCGGGTTTTTGTTATATCTGCTGAAAATCTAAAATCGTGAAAGATTAAAAAATTCATCCCATTTCCAAGAGCATAGTAAAATTCAGGTAATGGGATATTAGTGTGCGGGGAGAAGATATGGAAAAATTTGTCGCAGTTGCTGGGAATATTGGTGTAGGGAAAACAACCTTAGTACAAAAACTTTGCGACAACCTGTATTGGACCCCTTTTTTTGAACCCGAAAGTGATAATCCCTATCTGCCAGATTTTTATAAAGACATGCAAACCTGGGCTTTTCACAGCCAGATCTTTTTCTTGACCCGTCGACTGCGAGCCCATAAAAATCTTTGCGCCCATCCCGGGATCAGTGATCCAGGACCGGAGTGTTTACGAAGATGCCAAGATCTTTGCCCATAACCTCTACCGGCAAAAACAAATTGGAGAAAGAGATTACCAAACCTACCAGGAGCTCTACCAGGCCCTGGTGGAATTTTTACCACCTCCAGATCTGGTCCTGTATATCAAAGCCTCAGTTCCCACCTTGCAGACCCGGATCAAACTGCGCGGGCAGAGACTATGAAGAATAAATCGATCCTGCATATCTGGAAAGCTTAAATATTCTTTATGACCAATGGATCGAATGATTTTAGTTTATGTCCGGTCTTGACCATCCCCGGTGATGATCTTGATTTTGTGGCCAATAATGGCCATTTCGATCTGATCATCAAAAAAGTACAAGAAAAATTGACCGGGAAAGAAGTTGTGTTTTCACAGAAAGAGATGAAGGTCGAATGGTCCAGCGATTGAGTCCTCAAACTGAAAATAAAAAACCGCCAGCTAGTATTGCTGGCGGTTTTTTTTATTTTGAGACCAGTAGCTTAGACTACACCGTAGGCAAGCATTGCCTTGGCAACTTTCAAGAAGCCGGCAATATTTGCGCCCATGACATAATTTCCAGGATCGCCATAAGCTTCAGCTGCATCCAGAGCGGTTTTGTGAATGCTCTTCATGATGCCGTGGAGTTTCTGGTCAACTTCTTCGCGAGTCCAGGCCAAGCCTGGCGCTGTTCTGGCTCATCTCCAGGCCAGAGGTTGCAACACCACCAGCATTGGCTGCTTTTCCAGGGCCATACATCAGTTTATTATCCTGGAAGATATCAACAGCTTCCTGGGTTGAGGGCATATTTGCACCTTCTGAGACACAGGTGACGCCATTATCAACCAGTGCCTGAGCATGGTCAGCATTGATCTCGTTCTGAGTTGCTGACGGGAAATGCCATATCAGCCTTGATGCCTTCTTTCTTGACTGACATCCCAGACACTCAAGATCAGGGAAGTAAGGCAGATCATATTTTTCAGCATATTCCTTGATGCGGCCGCGGCGAATATTCTTCAAATCCATGGCGAAAGCTACAGTTTGTCACGGTCAATGCCGCCCTCGTCGATCATTGTTCCGCTCGAATCGGACAGGGAAATTGGTTTAGCTCCCAGATCAAGCAGTTTTTCAATCGTATATTGGGCCACATTTCCAGATCCGCTGACAATGGCTGTTTTTGTTCTCCATCGATTGACCGCGCACAGCAAGCATTTCTCCAGCAAAATAGACCGCACCGTAACCAGTGGCTTCTGGTCTGATCAGACTGCCGCCATATTCCAAGGCCTTTTCCTGTCAGGACACCGACATGATCATTGCGGATCTTCTTGTAATAACCATAAAGATAGCCGATTTCGCGACCACCAACTCCGATATCACCAGCCGGCACATCAGTATCAGGGCCAATATGTCGATACAGTTCCCGCATAAACGCATAGCAGAAACTCATGACTTCGCTATCGGTTTTACCCTTGGGATCAAAATCCGATCCGCCCTTGCCTCCACCCATCGGCAAGAGTGGTCAGGGAATTTTTAAAGATCTGCTCAAAACCCAGGAATTTAATAATGCCCAGGTTAACAGAAGGGTGGAATCGAAGACCACCTTTATATGGACCAATTGCGTTATTAAACTGCACCCGGAATCCCCGATTAACGTGGACTTCACCGTTATCGTCCATCCAGGGAACCCGGAACATAATGACTCGATCCGGCTCAACTACGCGTTCATAAATCTTTGCCTGAACTAATTCAGGGTGGCGTTCTACAGTTGGCTGAAGTGTGTTCAGGACTTCCTCAACAGCCTGGTGAAATTCCGGTTGGGCTGGATCTTTCTCTTTGGTTTTTGCGATTACTTCTTGAATAAGTGACACAATTTACCTCCTTAAGCCAGACGATTCAATAGGAATGTATTGTTTGATTGACCAGTCATTGTTATCAGCGACTTTATCATACAAGCCCGGTTATATTCCTGAGCAAATCCGGGTGGATTTTATGACAAATGTCAGTTCAATTCAATGACAAAGGAACACGCAATTATCATCAATGCCCGATTAACACAATTATTTGGACAGCTCCTTCTTTAATGCAATTCCCAGGCGCTTAATCCCCTTAACGATGACGTCAGGTGAAGAGTAAGAAAAATTCAAGCGCATGGCATTATGGCCACCATCAGCATTAGGATAAAAATGGATCCCCGGAACATAAGCAACTTTCTCTGCCAGGGCGATCTCCCGCAAAAAAACATCGGTGTCAATCGATTCGGGTATCTGAGCCCAGAGGAACAAACCACCCTCGGGATCTGTCCAGTGGCACCCATCCGGCCAGAATTCTGTCAAGGCTTCCACCATGGTGTCCCGGCGTTCTTTATAAAATGTGCGGATCTTCTTAATATGCTGTTTCAAAATTCCCCGCTGACAGATATCATTGGCAACG
Source organism: uncultured Chloroflexia bacterium (assembly GCA_963751575.1). Classification (GTDB taxonomy): domain Bacteria; phylum Chloroflexota; class Anaerolineae; order Anaerolineales; family UBA11858; genus B10-G9. Next base: position 858,131 of record CAVVUX010000003.1, read on the forward strand.
TACTGAACAAAGGTTCCAGTGTGCAGATCACAGCCCTGTTTAGCCTGGATCAAGCGGGTCATTAAAGCCTCGGAGGCAACGATCCATCCCAGGCGCAAACCCGGGGCCATCGTTTTCGAGAAAGTCCCCAGGTAAATGGTTCGTTCCGGGATCAGGTTGCAAATGGGAGTGATGTCTTCCCCTTCAAATCTAAGCTGACCATACGGGTCGTCCTCAATAACCGCCAGATTCAGTTTGGTCGCAATTTCAGCCAATTTAATCCGCCGGTCAAGCGGCAGGGTTGTCCCAGCCGGGTTGTGAAAATTCGGAAGGACATATATAAAAGCCGGCGGCCTTCCGCCGTCTTCGACTGCTTTTTCGTATGCGTGTTCAATTTCATCAACAACCATTCCATGTTCATCAACCCGCATCGTGTGGAAATTCGCCTGGTAAGCCTGCCAGGCCTGGATCGCCCCCAGGTAAGTTGGCCGCCCCGATAAAATATACCTGCCCGGGTCAAGGAATATCCGTCCGATCAAATCAAGTGCCTGCTGGGAGCCGTTGGTCAGCAGGATGTTTTCTGGTGTGGCTGGTATTCCATATTTATGCATTGATTCAGCTAAAAATTCCTTTAATGGATAGACTCCTTCTGTTGCACTATACTGCAGCGCCTTCTTTCCCATTTCCCGGATGACATAGATACAAGCTTCCTCAATTGCTCTCATTGGAAATAGTTCTGGTGCAGGAAGGCCCCCCGCAAATGAAATAACCTCTGGATCCTGGGTTACTTTCAACAACTCCCTGATTGCTGAGCTTTTCATACCCTTGGTGCGTTCTGAAAGTTGTGATTCCCAATCAAGGACGGGTATATCTCGATTCATATCGTGATTAATTTCCATATCCTGCCTCCCTGCTAAGTCTATCCTGGGATGGATCTACAGGATAGAAAGTTGGATAAAAAAAAACCTGTTTCGGGGTAATTACTCGAAACAGGCTTGATTTCTTCAGTTTGCACCAGATATCAATAAACCCTTCAAAATAAACAATCGTTTTGCTTTCAAATTATCCAGTGCTGGTAAAAAAGGTTTTAGTTCACTAAATACCATCATTTATTACCCTGAGAAGAAATGTGTTGAACTTTATTCCTTCTGCCCGTATCAATAAACCAGTATCTTAGCTTTTGCTCATCACAGATTTTACACCACTCTAATTTTACAGCATAGTGTTTTATATCATACTTAAATAGATTATCGTCGGAATATATTCACGCTCTCAATATGATAAGTATGAGGGAACATATCAAAGGGCGTGGAATCGACCAATTCATAGCCTTGCTTTAGAAAACGGGCAGCATCCCTGGCCAGTGTGGCCGGGTCGCAGGATATATAGACGATTGTTTCAGGGGCCAACCCAACAACACTGTCTAGAACAAGGCCTGATAATCCAGCCCGGGGAGGATCAAGCAGGATAATATCAGGTTCGATATCAAGTTTAGATAACACATCTTCTGCAGGCGCATCATATAACTCTACATTCTCGTGGCCAGAAAGGTTATACAAAAAATCCTCACCTGCTGCCGGTTGGGACTCAACGCCAATCAGTGTTTTAACCAGGGGAGCAAGAAACACGCTGAACAAACCAACTCCACAATAAACATCCAGCAAGATTGTATCCTTGCCGAGGGGAAGGATATCCAGCAAATAGTCAATTAGTAATTCTGCCATATACGTGTTGACCTGGAAGAAAGACCCTGCTGAGACAACAAATGGGAAATCGTGGACTTGAACGATCGTAAAATCATCCCCCGCGAGGATGACCTGATCGTCCGGTCCTTGAAGCACTGCGGACAATGGTAAATCTACACTGAATTCCATCCCCTCAGGATCACTGGTTTCTAAAACGAGGAGTATGTCCTGCCCTTCTTCTCCTGTTCTCAGGCTGATCCGATCAAGTCCCGGAATATATTCCAGGTCAAGAGCAGGCCAGATCTCATTCAGGGATTCTTCCGGCAGGTGGCATTCTTGAATTGGAACGATCTGATTTGAGCGATGCCTGCTGAAGCCCGGCTGCCCTGTCGCTGAGATCTGGAATTGAATTTGATTGCGGTAATTCCAAATCTCAGGAGATGGGATGGTTTCCCTGACGGGTGGATCTGATAATTTACCGATCCGTTCTAATTGCTCTTTTAGAATGGCTTGTTTGATATTGAGCTGTTCAAGGTAATTAATATGCTGATAGTGGCAGCCACCACAATCTTTGAAATGCTGACAGCGGGGTACGATGCGCAATGGTGAGGGAGAAAGCACTTCAATTAATTCACCCCGGGCAAAACGCTCTTTATCCTCGGTCAAGCGAATCCTGCACTTTTCCCCGGGAAGAGCGAACGGGATAAAAACTGCCCGACCATCCGGCAGTCGGGCAAGGGCATCTCCACCATAAACACAGGCTGATGGGATCACTTCGAATTCATCGTTAGCCATTATTCTTGTACCACCGATTTTTTCAATCTGCTCCAGCTGACTGTCTTGTGACAGACTACTACCAGGTCAGGGTGCACAGGAATAAATGAAACTAAACAGGGTATCAAAGGGGGGAGTACAGTATAGATTGAGGTAGTCGAAGGCGATCAACCCAATCACCAACAGGAAGAAGATGACCACAAGACAGCCAACACCGGCCCACAACCACGTACGGCCTTTTTTCTCCTCGGTCACCTGGTCCTGGCTCAAGATCTGCTCAGCTGTTTTTCTTTTCTTGGGCGGAGATGGTGGAGCAGGTTTTTCTGCGGTGGGAACAGGCACAGCGGTGACTGCTGTTACATCTTCGTCAATAAATTGGTCGGGGCGGGGAGCGACCAGGGTTTCCTCAGGGTCAGTATCTGCTGAATAGGTCAGGTAAATGGCATCGCCAAGCATGACCGTATCACCAGGTTTGAGCAGGTATTTTTCCCCAACTTTTTTCTTGTCTACAAATGTCCCATTCGTAGAACCCAGGTCTTTGATCATATAACCTTCTTCTGCCTTGGTCAGCATGGCATGGGTTCTGGACACTTCAGCAATACCGAGCACAATATCAGTCTCCTCACCGCGACCAATGACTACTTTATCGGCATCCAATGGAAACACCTCTCCCTTATTAAATCCTTTGATCACTGTGAGGCGATAATTTTTGTACCCCATATTGGTCCTCCTGAATCTAATAACAAAACATGTCTTAAAAGTCTAATGGTTTTTGCGGTCAATGTCAATAATACCAAGGAGCAATATAATATTGCTTCCCGGTCGCAGAGCCTTACTCGTCATCGGTGATGGTATTTTCCAAACTCCAATCAGCGCCCAAGACGATGACAATATCTGCCGTAGTGGAAGGATCAGAACGGTAAAAAAGTATATTCTTGTTAAATCCCATTAAATTCAAGATCATTTGGACCGTAGCTGGTTTCCCTGAATAATCAAAGACAATGGTCTGATCCCTGAATTTATCCGAATTGCCGACTTCGGCAACATTGATCCCATTGGCAATCAAGTAATCTGCGGTTTCGGAAGCCAAACCTGGTGAGACTGTTCCATTTAATATCGCTATCCGGGCGTTTTCTGCAAGGACAGATTCGCTCAATGTTATTTCCTTGGTCGGCTCCGGTACCGGTGTTGCGGCGATTACCTGCATGTCACTCCAGATTTTCCTGATCCTCTCCAGATCTGGAAACAAAACATATTCACCTCGCTCATTGAACCCCGCTTCAACTATGGGTTGATTGATCACCCGGGTTGAGATGTTCCTGGGATCGATATCCCTAACTGTCCAGGCTAATGTAATTAGCTGGCTGAGGGTAAGGTTTGTTTCCACATGTGTTACCAAATCCCGATATAAGCCAGGCAGCCTGGGAATCAGGACCGGAAGGATTTCATAAGAAAACACTTTCTTTTGCAAAGCCACCAGAACCTGCTGCTGTCTTTTGGTCCTGCCGAAATCACCTTCATCTGTGGCCCTGGTGCGAACATAACCAAGGGCAAGGTTTCCGGAAAGGACCTGCTCCCCGGGCAGGAGTTTTTTCATTGGACCTTTCATCTCGGCGTTTTGTTGGACCAGGATATTTTCCTTTACATCCACCAGCACACCATCAACTGCATCCACCAGAACCACAAAGGCTTCGAAGTCCACCTGGGCATAATAATCAATATCGATTCCCAGCAAGTCGCCTGCTGAATCCATCAATATTCCAGGACCTCCACCAGGATAACCATAGGCTTCTCCGATCGAAAATGCCTGATTGATTTTATAGGGTCCATACTCAGGAACTTCAACGAAAGTATCACGGGGAATTGAGATCAACCCCGCAGTGAGGTTTCTAGGGTCAAGAAAAGCAACAATAACCGTATCAGTTAATCCCGGACCGGTATCCCCTTCCCACTCCCTTTTATCCAGCCCGGTTAACAGGAAATAGATGATCTGGTCCAGATCAAGCTCCACATAATCAGGCCGATTTGAATTGGTCTGGAGCAATTCTCCGTCATCAATTGTTGATTGGGCAACAACGGCGGGAGTGTTATTCCCAAAAAATGTTCCCTGGTCAGGGGGTGGAGGTTCACTCGAATCCCCCGGATTGCGGAATGCCAAAACAGCAGTGATCACGGCAGACAGAAGAAAAGCCGCCCACAATCCTCTTTTGATCATATCTGGAGATTTTGTGTTTCTGGTTGGGTAATCAGGCATTTTTTTATAGAGAACCCTGTACTTTCCTTTAGACCAGACTATAATAGCCAACGATTGTCTGGTTTGGGTCTGGTCGGGATTATAACACGCTCCAGGCCAGTCAATTTTTCGAATTCCTGGGCATACCCAGGAAAATCTTATCATGACCCATCATTAAGCATATGACATTAATTACTACTGCCGGTTTATCGAAATCATATGGATCTGTTGATATCTTCAGCGGATTAAATCTATCCATACCTCCTGCTGCCAGAATAGCCCTGGTTGGTGAAAACGGGATCGGCAAAACCACATTATTGAATATATTGGCCGATCTCGAGTCTGCCTCTGAAGGAAAGATCAACCGGGCCAATCAGCTTAGAATTGGCTATTTGCCCCAGAAAAGCTCTCTCTCGTCTGATCTGACATTGTGGGAAGAGACCCTGAAAGCTGTCAGCGAGCTCCAGAGCCTTGAAGCTGAACTTCAGGAACATGAGAAGTTAATGGGCGAACCAGGTGAGGCAACAGACGATCTTGTCTCCCGCTATGGATCTCTCCAGATCAAATTTGAGACCCTGGGCGGTTACACATATGAGAGCCGCGTTCAGCAGGTCCTCGGCGGGTTGGGGTTCAAGCAGGAAGAATTCAAGATGCCTGTCAACCACCTCTCTGGAGGGCAGAGGACCAGGGCTTTGCTCTGCCAGATTCTATTAAGACCGACTGAACTGCTGATATTTGATGAGCCGACCAATCACCTTGATATCGAATCTATTCAATGGCTTGAAGGATATTTAAAAAATTATCCCGGGGCCGTGCTGCTGGTATCCCATGACCGATATTTCATTGATCAGGTCTGCAACCAGATCTGGGAGATGAGCCGTGGGGGGTTTGAAACCTACCGAGGGAATTACAGCTCATATCTGGGTCAACGCCAGGAACGCTGGGAAAGACAGCAAGAGGTCTTTGAGTCAGAAAAAGCCCGTCTAGTCAACGAACTTGATTATGTAAAAAGGAATATTGCCGGCCAGAATACGAATCAGGCCAAAGGCAAACTCAGGCTGCTGAGCAGAAGGATCCAAGCCATCGAACAGCTCGGAATCCAGGCCCTTAAGGGAAAATCCTGGTCTGTGATCAGCAAGGATATTCATGTCACTACCAGCCCTATGAGTCCCCAGGAAGCTCATCAGCGACTATCAGCATTAAAGAATCCATCTAAAAAACCTCAATCAGCTTCGATTAAATTTCAAACCAGGAAACGCGGTGGCGACCTGGTTCTAAGGACAACGGAGCTGGGTATTGGATATCTGGACGGAGAAAAAGCCCTATTTAAAGCACCTGAAATCACACTGTTGAGGGGAGAATGTGCAGCCCTGATCGGACCCAATGGCGCAGGGAAAACCACTTTCTTAAAAACCATCCTGGGGCAAATCCCCCCTCTGGCGGGAACTGTAAAACTTGGTGCAAATCTTGATGTGGGATACTTCGCCCAGGCCCACCAGGATCTCAATGAACTGAATACTGTCCTGGAAGAAATTGACCAGGCCGGTAATTTCGAATCTGATCATGCTGCCCGCAGCTACCTGGGCGCGTATCTATTTTCCGGAGAGGATGTGTATAAGAAAGTCAGTGTATTATCAGGCGGTGAAAGGGGCCGGCTGGCACTGGCAAAACTTTCCTTATCCAATGCCAATCTGCTTTTATTGGATGAACCAAGCAATCACCTTGATATTCCTTCCCAGGAGACCCTCCAGGCTGTTCTGGCTGAATATCCGGGAACGATACTGCTCGTCTCTCACGATCGTTACTTGATCAACGCGCTAGCCAGCCAGATCTGGGAAATTGATGTTGATGAGGAAAACCTGGAAGTATATGAAGGTACCTACCAGGCGTATCAATCCCTCCAGAGAGGTGAACTCGAACCTGAAAAAGTCCCGGACTATCTTTCGGATGAAGCAACGGGGAGTTTTAAGGATCAAAAACAAGCCAAGAACCAGGCTTTGGCAGCTGATAGGAAACGGTCATCCCGGTTGAAAGAAGTTGAGAACAGGATCGCTGAGCTGGAAAAGGAAATTTCTATGCTCGGGAAAGAATTAGAAAATCCCCCCGGAGATTCAGACCTGGTTGTGGAAATGGGCTTTAAATACAAGGCTGCCGAGGACGAATTGGGGGAACTTCTGCTGGAATGGGAAGACCTGCTTGAGGCCTGAACTGGCCTGTCACTGCGGATCAACGATCGGCAGTACCCTCAAATTAATTTGATCAAGATAAAAATCAGCCACTGAGGCCCAGCAAGCTACCTCATAGTCAGGGTTTTTAATCAATAATGTCTCGCCAGCTCGATCCAATCCAATCACTTCAACAACAGAAAAAGGTTTTAAGGAGCCAATGATCCCTGTTTTATTGATCTGGTCGGTGTAACAGCGGGTTGAGGCTCGAACCGAGACAGTGTGGACAGGCAGATCATGTTCGATCTCTGAGCATTGGATCCTGGTTGAAAGATTGTCAGGGATACAATCCTCCCGGCCTGGAACCAGTGAATAACCCGCTGGACAGGACCCGCTGGCTGGCAGGACCTGGCAGGAATTTTGACCGGAAGCATAAAAATACCCACCCGGGCAGATCTCTGCTGGTTTGAATTCTTCTTTTCCGCAGCAGTCAGCCTCGCTGACAACCGATAACCCAGCTGGACACAAGATCGGATTATCACTCAACTGGCCAGGATCAGTATTCAGCTGGCAGGTCCCGGCGGGTTCGTTGTACCGGTACCCGGCAGGACACTCAGGGGAGCAGTCGGGCATCAGCAGACATCCCCCTTCAGGCTGGATCCCAAATCCCGGCGGGCAGAGCTGCCGTTCGTCAAATCCCTGCCAGCACAGGTCCAGATCCAGCTTACCACCCGGAGTCAGGGATAAATCCTCACAGATCACCCTGCCCGTCTGGTCCTGGTCCAGAAAACAAATACCTGTTTTCCCATCGGCTTCAATCCAGAGCTGGCCTCCGGCTGGTCGAAATAAGGAGCCGCTAAATAGCTCGCCTGGTTCACTAACCCTTGGATCAGGAGTCTCCCCTGGGGGGATCCCGCCAGCTGCAGGAACCAGGACAACCGACCTGATCAGACCATCCTCAACCAGGGCCGTTTGGATCTGATATGGAGGAAAGTCGCCCTTGATATCTGCAGTCTCAGCCAGGTCTGAACACCCTGGACTGGATAAGGCTGGAGTATAACTGAGCGCACAGATCGGTAAGTAGAAGTCCTCCGGTTTAAGATCCGAGATCCGTTCTAAATCGCTGACATCGCCATCGATCCAGAAACTGTCCTGGTTGACCCAGCAGAACTCATGATTGATCGGGTGCAGGACAAGCGCCCGGTCACCTGGTTCGTTTAAGGCTTTAATATATGGCCGCTGCCCATTGAGGAGGATCTCAGTCGTTCCTTCACAGATTACATCAGCTGTGATATTTGCCCGGGGAATCGGAGATGGCACCAGGTTCTGGTCAACCAGGTCCAGATCCAGATCCCTGATATTCAGGGCCAGACCCAGCAGGTCAGTGACCTGGGCTCCCGGAGCGTTGATAACAATATCATCCAGCGCTGCTCCCCAACCTGTCACTTGATCATCCGAGGAAAAGACAAAACCGATAACCACCTTCTCTCCCAGGACAGGCATCAGGTCAATTTTTTCTTCCCGCCAGATCGTCGTCACCCCAGAATAACCGGGCAGGATGGCATCCTTAACGAGCACTGTATCTGGATATCCGTTTTCAGGTATAAGGACTATCCAGTTTTCCGAACTGCTGAAGCCATTTAGGCCTCCCTTGATTGCAAAAACAACCAGTCCGTCCCAATGGGCTTCTGTCCGGTAGATCAGGTTATAGGACAAGCTGGCAGAAGCCACATTTGCCAGATCTAGTTCTGCTGTATGGAGCAGGGATATTTCCTGATCTTCGTAACCTCCATTGCCGAGCAGGATCATACTGCCCTGTGATCTGCCATCGAGGGGGAAATCAGGATACAAAAAATTTTGTTCCCCGTCCCCTGTCAACCACCATTTGCTGTATAACGAGGGCTTGATGATTTGGCTTGCCCCCAGATCCCCCTCCAGGTCCTCAAAATCCTCACAGAGGGTCGCTTCCCTCTCTATGCAGGAGGCGCTTGAATCCAGCTCTGGCGGCTGACAACCAGCCGTCAGGATGATCAGGACTGCCACCAAAATAGATTTTAAGTAGGATTTATGATTCATGTCGGAAATCCAGAGCAAGGGTTGATTGAATCCATATTAATGGATTATAGGGAAAGTAATCCAGGAAGTCAAACTCAGCGGTACTGGAGAGCAAGATTTACTGCCTCAGCTGCTGAAAGGTATACTACATACTATGTCCATTTCACCTAGATACTGGCGTGGTTGGCCCGAGGGTCAGCTGGCTGATTTTCAACAAGACCAGGGAAAATCAAACCACTGCGCCAAATACGCGGCTGCCAGTGCCCTTAATTTATTATACGGTACAGGAATAGATGGCGCTGAGCTGGTTTCCTGGCTGGATTCCAAAATAATGAAAGGCACAGGCGCTTATGCCATCCTGGGAAATCAGAACGGCAGTCTGGTCTATCAAACAGCCAATCTGGTCCGGTTGGCGGCCAGGCAACGTGGTCTTAACCCTACTGTGAGGAGCGGGTTCGGGACTCCTGAGGATTTACGGCAGCGCCTGGAGGATGGAAACAGCCTGACCCTGGTTTCTGTGACCTACTTTCAGGGCAGGGAGCCGGTGATAGCGCGGGGAAACAATACGGCAACCTCGCTGGGGGCGACCCGTTTGCTTGGCGGACACTTGATGATCCTGGCAGCCTACGATCCCGGTCACGAAAACGAGGCCGGCTTGAAAACTCCCTGGGGGTTTCTAAGTTCCTGGCCCGGGAACGGTTTTTTGTTTTGGATGACAGAGGCAGATTTTCAAAGAACCTGGGGACTGCTGTCGTATTTTAATATTGTTACGGTACAACGTGTTCCAGGAATAAAAGGATCAGCCTAAATATAAGCAGCTGAATTGCACCAATTACTACACCCCAATCAAACGGCAGCGACTCGATTCTAAGTAAAATCGTTAGACAACACAAATAAAGAGCTTCTAAGAACTAGCATAGCATCGGTCTCCCACCATACGAAGCCAGTACTGAGGGGATCAGGCGGATCATATGGCTCAGGCGTTGGCACATACCATCACCTGAAATTCCTGTTATGTGTACCGCAGGATCAATGAGATTTTTTGGGTTTTTCTGAGATGAGCTAATCGGTCCAGGTCCAGTGGATTCCAAGGATTGGGTTGAGTTGTTTAAGTACTATTGAAGCATCCTGGTACCAGATCTTACCGCCTGGGCCGAGAAACTGCTGCTCGAGTTGGCCGCGATGTTCTCGGCTGCCCAGGAATAACTGTACCCTGCCCCGATCAACCTGGTACTTAGCGTCGATCCGTCGGATCCTGTGTGGCTAAAAATGTCATTACATGCCATGTCCTGACTGTGCCGACGGGCAGCCAGACGCAAGCTGGAATAATTCACCAGGGCAGGCAGCCCGCGATCTGTTCGTTCCTGGTTAATAAGGTCGACTACCTGATTTTCATAGCTGGCATTGCCTGAGAAAGAGCAGCCATCAGGAGTTTGGGTCGGCGGGGGTTCTGATGTCTTAGTTGGTGGTATAGATGTGTATGTCGCTGCAGGTGGTTTAGGTGTGTTTGTTGCTGAAGGCTGGTTCGGCGAAGAGGATGGGTTTGGCAAAGTCGGGGTAAGGGATGGAATCCCGGGGGTCAGTTTGCCGGATGGTTTGACTGGTTTTGAGGTTGCGGAAGACGTAGCAGTGTCTACTGTGGTTGAATAATTTTCTGGAGTTTGTGTAAAGGAAGGTGTAGAGGATGGCTCCCCGGTGTCTACCACCTCGCTAGTCTTTTCTGAATCGGCAGGTTCAATCGTTCCTGTGAAGGTGGGGTTAGTGACTATCTCCTCCCCTGCCATTATTAACGGAGTATTTGTACTCGTAAAGGTAGCTTTTAAAGCAAATGGCGTTTTGGCGTTAGCGTTGAGGTTCCGCCAATGTCTCTCCTGACCATCTTTGTCCCCGAATTACAGGCAGCAGATAACCCTGTGACTAGAACCATTTTGAAAAGTATCAAGAACCAATATCTACGCATAATCAGATCTTCAGCACAATTTTTCGCGATTTTCAAAGAAGGGGTGAATTCTGACAGATCATTAAATGCGTACCCGGTGGTGGAACAGCTCGGCCAAAAAATTTAGCTGACCCAAGAAGAGCTTTTTCCATTATATCTCTCGAGCATTGGCTTCTTTAACAACTTATAAATCTGTAAATAGAAGTTTATCTAACCACGTGTGCGTATTCCATGAAATTAAAAGTGTCAGACCAACCGAACGAAGGCATTAGATAGAATTAGCGACAAGCATTAATGGGGGAGGAAATCAAGAATTCGAAGTCGCCCGGGCGGGTTATCAGGGAGTGGGCGTCAAGGTCTGGTGGCAAGGCCAATTGGGATCGTCATACGGGCACGCCGGCGTCCAGGTCGCGACTGGAGTAAATGTCGAGGTTGAAGAGGGGGTTGGTGAGCCCGTGCTGGTTGGTGTATATGTGAGTGTCCAGATCGTGATAACCCTGGGAACAGGATCCCGGCGGAGCTGGCAGCCGTTAGCAAAATCAATGATCACGCCAAAATCGCTCCCGATCAAACCGGATAACGGTCCGCCCCCTCCCCAATCTCCATCAAAGTCAATTGACCAGGTATAGCTGGATCCGCTGTTAAAGGGACGAGATCCCCCAATCCAATTAGTAGGAGAATCGAGGTCCCGTACTAAATCATCATTTCCACCCAGATAAAAATACGCACCATTCCAGGCGAACCAATCCACGTACAGATTTGGAAAACCATTTGCTGCACCATAGCTTTCAGCGAAAGCCCAATCGAATTGGATCTGGGAGACTGTCGTATCGACCACATCACCATTGGTAACGGTTAATCTCTGGATACCATTATTCCCGAGCGAAAATCCGGAAAGGCTGTAGGTGCTGCAATCTGGTGGCGGAGCGGTTGTAGGAGTAAATGTTATGGTTGGTGTATAGGTAATTGTTGGCGTATCAGTTGGTGTTGAGGTCGGGAAGTTATCTGATACGCTCAAAGTACAGCCATCCTCGAATATCAAATCAACTGAAATATCTCCTTGAATAGGAACAGCAAGGGGCTTGAACAAACTATAGTAAGCTCCCGTACTCGAAGCAGCCAGTTCTATCGGAGCTCCAGGGTTCCAGGATGACGGCGGGGTTGGATCATTCAAAACAGCCAAGGGGCTGAAATTAAACAGCATCGCTTCCAAATATCGGCTGGCAGGGATCTTTTCCCAATTTACATTGGCCTGGAAGAGGTGGATTGGCACAGGATTGTCGTTTCTGATATCGAGGCGTGTACCGTAGAAACCACCACCCAGATTTCCAATGAAACTGGCATTAATGGATATCAATGCACAATCAATGGGAACAGGCGTATCAGTGATTGTGGGTGTCGGAGTTATCGATGGCGTATTGGTCTTGGTCGGGGTGAGTGTGATGGTTGGCGTCAATGTCCAGGTTGGTGCGGAAAGAATAGGGCCCGAAACCCCACCTACTCGCGAGACACGGAATTTTTCTACGATACCGTCCCTTTCTGCAGTTAGCGTAACCGAGGGCCAAATCTTGGTTAGAATTGGGAGGAAAAGGGGATGCTCGTGTTCAACATGGACTTTAACCCGGTCTCCTGGCCCACCAGCATCATCCATCAATTGGCCATTGATATTATCGAAACAAAGGGGTATGGAATAATTAAAATAATCCATCGCATACTGCCCTTCCCTGTTGCTGCAAATAGTCACATGAGAAAACCCTTTTTCTGTGGGCAATCCAATGAAAGCTTCATCGTGATTTGAAAGGTACTGGCCATAATTTCCTGAGACATTGGGGCGAAGCCATAATCCTGCTCCACCTCCCAGAGTGACATCTTTAATAGAATGGAGTCGGGCCAGATCGATCATTTCTTTTTCCAGGTCTTTGGAATCTGTACCTGGATAAGCCTCAGGAACATCACAATCCTGGGGATCACCGCCAAACACATCTGCATTAATGTGAGCCGCCCCAAGGTAACTCCCGGCTTCGATGCAATAGGTATGATCGAATTCACCTGTAACGGCGTAGCGGACACCAAATCTGGCAGCGTTTTGCACTGCCATCCAGGCAAAAATCATCCTGCCAAACTCAATCAGTCCAATCAGCACAAACAACAAGATCGGGAGGGTGATGAGGAATTCCACCATCGCCTGACCCCGACCTTTTCGTCTTTTTGTAGAAATCCGCCCCACTTCCAATGATTCCTGCCCTTTGGATTAATTGGATTATCGACAGTATAGCATATAAAATAGACCCGGACATTGCATAGAAACAGCGAAAAATCCACGGGCTTTCAATAAAGCCTGCTATTGGCCCCGCCAAAACCATCTCAGCCCTTCAAATGTTTCAGCAATTCACCCAAATTCTCACACACCAGGTCCGGTTGATGGGGTGCAGAAACCAGATCCTCCATTTTGGCTTCTCCACTCAGTACCAGCACTGTCTGAATACCTGCTGCCCCCATCGCTATATCGGTGTACAGACGATCCCCGACCATTGTCAGGCTTTCCGGTTCCAACCCGGTCTGCTCAACGATTGCTTCCACCATTGGAGCATTGGGTTTGCCGACAATCAGGTCCGCATCCCTGCCGGTGGAAGTTTTGATCAGCGCCATCATGGCGCCAATATCAGGCATAAATCCGCCGGGTGTGGGGCAGTTAATGTCCGGATGGGTGGCAATATAAGGCCTGCCTTCAACTACAAAATCTGTCAATTTGTGCAGCTTCTGATAGGTCAGCGTGGTATCAAAACCCAGGACAGCAAAATCAGGATCTTCCTCAACCAGCTCAAAACCATAGGCTCGGAACTCTTCTTCCAGGGAGGGTGTGCCGACCAGGAATATCCTGGCCCCGGGTTTTTGCTTCTTCAGGTAGATCGCCGTAGCCATCCCCGCTGAAAAGATCTTGTCTTCCGGGGCGGATAAACCAAAACCTGTTAATTTTCGGGAATAATCTGCCCGGGATTTGGATGAGTTATTGGTCAGAAAATAATAAGTCCGGGAGTTTTGATCCAGGTAAGCCATCAGCTCCCGAGCGCCAGGCAGAAGCCGGTCTCCCAGGAAGACTGTCCCATCCAGGTCAAATAAAAAACAGGCCGTATTGATGATTGCGTCCAGATTATCCAATAATTTCCTCGCTGTTCCTAGCCTTCAAATAACCTGGCCAGATTTTCTTCATACGGCGGATAAACGATGCCATCCTCTGTGATGAAGGCAGTAATGTACTTAGCGGGCGTGACATCAAAAGCCGGGTTGCCGACCGGGGTCTGATCCGGTGTGATCTGCCAGGTGCCGACATGGGTCACTTCTTCCACCGGGCGTTCTTCGATTTTAATTAAGTCGCCTGAGGGCAAGCTCAGATCGATGGTAGATTTTGGCAGGCCGACATAAAATGGTATCTGATTCTCGTGAGCGACAACCGCCAGGTTGTAGGTTCCAATTTTGTTGGCGACATCCCCGTTAGCAGCAACCCTGTCAGTACCAACGACACAAAGATCTACCTTTTGGGTTCTCATATAATGCCCTGAAGCGCTGTCGGCCACAACCTTGAACGGCACTCCATACTGCAGTAATTCCCAGGCCGTCAAGCGGGCACCCTGCAGCCTGGGACGGGTCTCGTCCACAAAGGCAAAGACATTCTTGCCCTCTTCGTGCGCCAACCTGATGATTCCCAGCGCGGTTCCATATTCAACAGCGGCCAGGCTGCCGGTATTGCAGTGGTGAAAGATCACGGCTCCCTCAGGGATCAGCGCCTGGGCATTTTTACAGATTGCGAGATTGATTTTTGCATCCTCGGCAGCAATGGTCTGGGCCTCATTCAATAACAAATCGCGCAAGTCAGTGACATTCGTATAATTGCCAGTTTTGACCAGCCTCAACATCCGGTTCAAGGCCCAGGTTAAATTCACTGCTGTCGGCCGTGCAGCTCCCAGGACCTCAGCCCCAATCTCCACCTCGGACAAAACCAACTCCAGATCACCACTTTTGTCATGCCAGGGCACGAGCGCCAGGCCAAAAGCCGCTGCTGCACCGATCGCAGGCGCGCCGCGGATCACCATTTCCCTGATCGCTCCGGCAACTGCAGCCGGATCAGCATATTCGTTATATTTGACCTCGTGAGGGAGCAGCCGCTGATCGATCATGCTGACCAGGCCGGGCTCGACCCATTTGATCGTGTAAAAACTGGTCATTTCCTTTTTAAGCTCCGTTGATTTTCGATCCAGAATGATAAAATTAACCAGATCATCTGATAACTATTGTACTCTTTTCAGCGGATGTTCTCTGATCGGTATTGTGGATTTTCAAGGGACTCCAAAACCAGCTAGGAGAAGATTGAAATGGAAAATCGTCAGCAAACGATCCAGGCTATCAAAGACCAACCAGAGCTAACCGTCCTGATCATTGGCGCAGGAATCAACGGTATTGGCACTTTCCGGGACCTGGCCTTACAGGGCATTGATTGTCTGATCATTGACCGGGGTGATATTTGCTCCGGAGCAAGCATGGCATCCTCGCATATGCTGCATGGAGGCATCCGCTACCTGGAAAATGGTGAATTCCGCCTGGTCCGGGAAGCCCTGCACGAGCGCAATAACTTACTCCGCAATGCTCCCCACCTCACCCGGCCATTACCGACAACCATTCCGATCTTTAAATGGTTTTCTGGAATCTTCAACTCGCCGTTGAAATTCCTGGGCTTGCTCAACAAGCCTGCTGAAAGGGGCGCAGTTATCATCAAGCTGGGATTGATGCTGTATGATGCCTATGTGAGAGGAGACAGCACAATGCCCGGCCATCAATTTGATAATCGCTCCAGCGCCCTCAAAAAATGGCCCGCACTCAACCCTGAAGTCCTCTTCGCTGCCACCTATTATGATGGAGCCATGACCTCGCCCGAGCGCTTGGCACTTGAAATACTGCTGGATGGTGAAGCTGAAGGCGATCATGCCCGGGCAATCAACTACCTCAGAGCTGCAGGATCCGCAGGCAAACCAGGTCCTGCTGAAAGACGAGATCAGCGGGGAAGAATTCTACGTTAAGCCGCAAATCATCATCAATGCCGGGGGGCCATGGATCGATCTTGTCAATCAGGAGCTTGGCTCCAAGACCGGGCTGATCGGCGGCACCAAGGGTTCCCATCTGATCGTTGACCATCCCGAACTCCGGCAAGCGATCGGCGGCCACGAGATCTTCTTTGAATATCTTGATGGCCGGATCGTCTTGATCTTCCCCTACCATGGAAAATCAGGTCATGATCGGTTCGACCGATATCAGGATCGAAGACCCTGATCAAGTCCTCTGCACTGATGATGAGATTGAATACATCCTGGCCATGGTCCCCAGGATCTTTCCCGGATATTATTGTGACCCGCGAACAGGTCGTCTTCCAATTTTCCGGAGTTCGTCCGCTTCCGGTTGCCAAAGGCAGCACCGGGCAGATCAGCCGCGACCACTCTATTGAGATCCAGGATCAAAGTGAGGATAACCCCTGGCCCATATTCAGCCTGGTAGGAGGAAAATGGACCAGCTACCGGGCATTTTCGGAACAGGTGACTGATCGGGTTTTAGAAATGCTCGCCCGCCCCCGCTTGACCGGGACTTCCCGGCTGGCGATCGGGGGAGGAAAAGGGTATCCAACCAGCGAGAAGGAACAACTGGCATTGATCAGCAAGATTGCAAGTCAGACTGGATTAACTGAGAACCGCGTTACAGAGCTTTTTTCCCGCTATGGCAGCCGGGCAAGTGAAATTGCCTCATTCATTTCATCTCACAATGACTTCCCTTCAACCCACCTGGATTATTCCAGTGCCGAAATTCGTTTCCTGGCAGAACATGAACACATCGCTCATATCGATGATTTCCTCCTGCGCCGGACAAAACTTGCCTGGACCGGGCAGGTATCCCGGGAAATGATCTCCGAGCTGGCACAAATCATGGGAGATATTTTGGGGTGGTCCGATCAGGATCAACAGCAGGAGATCGAAAGATGCCTGACGATCCTGACCAGTCAGCATGCAATGAAATTATGATCTATCACACCAGATATTGATAGGACTGGCATGGTGGCCAGGATGACTTCAAGAAGGAATTTATAGTCAGAGGAGTAAAACCATGTCAAAGAACCGGACTCCAGTCATTGTCGGTGCCGCCAGGACAGCCATTGGCGGTTTTGGAGGAACTTTATCCACTATCCCCGCTCCTGAATTGGGCGCTGTGGCCATCCGGGCAGCGATTAAAAGAGCCGGGATCGATCCAGCCAGCATTGATGAGGTCTTGATGGGCTGTGTAGTACCGGCAGGAATGGGCCAGGCGCCTGCCCGTCAGGCAGCCATCAAGGCTGGCATACCAGACCGGGTTGGCGCTGTAACAGTTAACAAGGTCTGCGGATCAGGCCTCAAAACTGTGATGATGGCAGCCAGCATGATCAAAGCCGGCGATGGGGAGATCTTTGTGGCGGGTGGTATGGAAAACATGAATAAAGCCCCCTATTTACTGCAGCAGGGCCGAACAGGGTACCGCCTGGGAGATGGTGTATGTGGTAGACGCCGTTGTCCATGATGGTTTGTGGTGCGCTTTTGAAAATAAGCATATGGGCTTGTCAGCCGAGTGGATAGCTGCAGAGTATAAAGTAAGCCGCCAGGAGCAGGACGAGTTTGCCCTTAAAAGCCACCAGAAAGCTGTGGCAGCGATCAAAGCTGGACAATTTCAAAGAAGAAATAACACCGGTTGAGATACCCCAGCGCAAGGGAGACCCGATCATCTTTGATACGGATGAGATTCCCGCGCGAAGATACTTCGCTGGAAAGATTAGGCAGACTAAAACCAGTTTTTCAAGGGGACGGCACTGTAACTGCAGGCAACGCCTCTGCAATTTCTGATGGCGCTGCCGCGGTCGTGATCATGAGCGAAGCCAAAGCAGAGGAATTGGGCATTAAACCCCTGGCCCGCATCACGGGATACGCAAACACCGGGGTTGACCCGCTGGAAATCTTTACCGCCCCAGCCTACACCATGCGGGCTTTATTAGAAAAATCAAATACCACCCTGGATGATTATGACCTGATCGAGCTCAACGAAGCGTTCGCTGCCCAGTGCCTGGGAGATGAAAAGGTCCTGGATGACAAGAGCTGGGACTGGGATAAGGTGAATGTGAACGGCGGCGCTATCGCCCTCGGCCATCCGATCGGCTGCTCCGGCACCCGGGTCCTGGTCACCTTGCTTTACGCCCTCAAGCAGCGCAAGCTCAAGACCGGCATCGCCTCCCTCTGCCTGGGTGGAGGAGAAGCCGTGGCGCTGAGCGTTGAGATGATGGTTTAGGATTTTGTGATCAATTTATTTAATAGTTTCTATTAGGCTTTAGGTCTGGGTAGATTGTGAATGAAATATCTACCAGGCAATAATCCACCACTCCCGCTGGCAATTTAGGTCAGGTCAAGTTTGCCCTGATGTTCATCCAGATAAGCCTGCCAGATCCGGTCAGCCACCTGTTCCGGAGAATAGGTATGTTGCGGCTGTTTAAAGGGCACTTTTTCCCACAAGGGAGTTGCAACAGCACCGGGGCGAACCAGGGTGATCTTCTTCCGGCGTTCTTCCTTGGCCAGAGACACAACCAGCGCTTCCAGCCCTGCTTTGGCAGCTGCATAAGCTGACAAACCCGGTAATTGCAAACGTTCGCTGACAGCCCCTAAAATAAAAATATGGCCGGTTTCATTCATCAGCGGCAAAGATACCCTTAATGCCTCAAATACACCGGTGAGATTATTATCAATAATTTCCCTCCAGCGCTGAGGGTCGGATTCGATGATCTTACTGGAGGTGATATCTCCAGCCGCATAAACAAAAACATCTATGATTTTCAGTGTATCCCTCAAAACCTCTCCGACCTGGTCAACATCTGCAGTACTGGAAAAATCCGCTTCAAAAGACATCGCTGCAGTCTGGCTTTTCAATCCAATCTTTCGAGCAACCGCGGCTACTTGCCAGCCTTCCAGCTGGAATTTTTCCATGATCTTTTGTCCAATACCGCCTTCGCTTCCCCATATTAGTGCTGCCTTCATACCTTTGCTCCTTGATTCAGAATTCATTCAGCGGATACCCTTTTAATACGCGGTATGTTTTGAATTTCTTACCTTGGAATAAAGATTTGAATCGATATTAAATTCGTGCTGGGTGTTCAAGAAAGATATAATCGGGATACTACATCTAAGTTATAAAGTTTAAACTGGATTTTCATTTCACTGGAATTGTCATTGCTGGTAGCGCCCTGGAGGCATCATGAACTCAAATCAAACCATAAAATCTGTTCTGGTGACTGGAGCCACAGGTTATGTTGGAGGTAGACTTATTCCCCGATTGCTTGAAAAAGGATATCAGGTACGAGTTTTTGTCCGCGATGCTATCCGTCTCTCAGGAAGGTCCTGGGTAGATCAAGTTGAGATCGTCGAAGGCAACGTATTAAAAGCAGATGATTTACCAGCTGCCATGAACGGGGTTGATGCAGCCTATTATCTGATCCATAACATGTCTGAACGCCAAGGTTACCGCGATCAGGAACTGCTCGCTGCCAGGAATTTTGGCGGAGCAGCTGAAACTGCCGGGATTAAAAGAATCATCTATCTGGGCGCTTTGGGGGATCCGGAATCAGACCTGGCCCCTCATCTGTTATCAAGACAAAAAACCGGACAGGTGCTTGGTGAATATAATATTCCAGTTACAGAATTCAGGGCGGCTATCATTGTTGGATCAGGAAGTATTTCCTTTGAGATGATCCGCTATCTGACAGAGAAACTCCCCGTCATGATTTGTCCCCGCTGGGTTTATCAGCAAGTCCAGCCAATCGCAATCGAAGATGTGTTGACCTATCTTATTGAAGCCTTAACAACACCAGACAGTATCGGGAAGGTTATTGAGATTGGGGGATCTGATCAGCTGCCTTATTCAGAGATGATGACTACATATGCCGAACTGCGGGGATTGAAGCGGTTGTTGGTTCCGGTTCCCGTACTCACTCCAGGTTTATCTTCTCATTGGGTGCACTGGATCACTCCGGTCGCTGCCAGCGTCACCCGTCCACTGATCGAAGGATTAAAAAACGAGATCCTGGTTCAAGATGATTCTGCTAAAAGGATATTTCCATCCATCCAGCCGATCACCTATCGGGAAGGCGTAAAATTAGCGCTTGAGAATCTCAAGTTAGGAGAAGTTGAGACCCGCTGGTGTGACGCCCTGTACAGCAGCAAGGGAAATCAACGGCCAGTCAGCCTTGTAAGTGAAGAAGGTATGATCCTGGAACAACGCCAGGTCCGAATTCAGGCCTCAGAACAGCAGGTTTATGAGGTTTATACGCGGTTGGGGGGTGATAATGGTTGGTTATTTATGGATTGGGCTTGGAGGATACGAGGGACTATTGACCGCTTATTGGGAGGATCAGGATTACGCCGGGGTCGGCGAGATCCTGATCACTTGCGAATGGGAGATGCCGTAGATTTTTGGCGTGTGGAAGACCTGCAGCCCGACTCAAGTTTGAGATTAAGGTCGGAAATGATCGTCCCCGGGGAAGCCTGGCTGAAATATGAAAGCGGTAAAACACCTCAGGGAGATACTCTTCTGTTACAAACTGCGATCTTTGCTCCAAGGGGATTGGCTGGTTTCCTATATTGGTACACCCTCTACCCCATCCATGGAATCATCTTTTCCGGTTTGATCCGCAGCATTAAAAAAGAGGCTGAAAAAGTTTTAAAGAAATAATGTGTGAGTGAACCAGGACTGGACCCCGAATGACCCTGAATTGCTCTGGATCAGCAAAACAGATCGGATTTCTTAGCATTCCCGTCTGAAAAAATCCAATCTCTCTGTTTTGGCCCGCTAGCTCAATTGGCAGAGCATTTGACTCTTAATCAAGGGTGTTACTTGTCCACCCTGTCCATTGAGTACAATGTTGTCCATTGTGTCTATTCCGGAGGGGGAAATTAGTCCATAGATTCTATTGTTTCCATTGTTTCTATTGTATCCACCCTATTTGCACCAAAACTGCACCGGGAAGCCCATTTTAGCAGACAGAAGCCAGATAGTTTTCACTTCCAGTGAAAACTTTACCTCCAATATTACCGCTCAAAGATTAAAAACACATCCAAATAACGGTCCTGCAGCCACTCGAATAGGCTTGACAGGACTCAATTATGGGTATAAAATATTTCCTAATGTAAATAATAGTATTGTCATTAGGAAATATATCGTGCTTTTTAGAGACTTTGAAACCCAAATGAAGACCTTGCCGGCCTTTAATCTCAACGATGTCCGCAAGATCGATCCCGATTTTCATCGGCAGCAGCTAAATGATTGGCTAGATCGAGGATATATCAAGTCCTTGACGGGTGGTTATTACCTGTTAGCTGATGCGCAGATTGACGAGAGTACATTGTTCATGCTGGCCAATCGAATCTACGAACCCTCCTATATTAGCAGGGAGTCTGCTCTGGCCTATTATCTGGTGATTCCTGAGTCTGTACTAGGAGTGACCAGTGTCAGCTCCCGGAAGACCAAGTTGTTTGACAGTGAATGGGGAAGATTGAGCTATCGCACCATCAAGCCTGGTTTGATGTTTGGATACCAGGTAATTGAGAAGGACAAGATGATCAAGTACAAGATCGCCAGTCTGGAAAAGGCTGTTCTGGACTATCTCTACTGGAATCCTAATATCGAATCCGGGGCAGATTTTGACGGGCTGCGGTGGAATCAGGAGCAACTAGGAAGCTTGGAAAACAACACCTTATTTTGGAAGTATTTGAATATCTATAATAGTAAGGCCCTTGAAAACAAGGTAGATATATTAATGGAGTTTATTCATGCTTGATTTCCAACAGATCAAAGATCAGTATCCAGAAAATTTGCATAGATTCGAACGGGCTATCCTGCGGGAGTATCTGCAGTATAAGATCCTGCAAGCGATATTTGACAGCAAAAATGCCAGTAAACTGGCCTTCCTGGGAGGGACTGCCTTAAGAATTGTCCACGGGAACAATCGTTTTTCTGAAGATATTGATTTAGATAACTTCGGTCTGAAATGGCCCGAGTTCGAAGAGGTTATTCAGAAAGTAAAACGTTTCCTGGAATTAGAAGGTTTTAGCGTAGAAGTCAGGAATGTAGCCAAGGGTGCCTATCGGTGTTATCTAAAAATTCCGACGCTGCTTTACGAGCAGGGTCTTTCTCCACTTCCAGAGGAGAAGATCCTTATCCAAGTTGATACAACGGCTCAAGGATATTCGTACAAGCCTGAGACCTTTCTTCTAAACAAGTTTGACGTCTTTACTGATATCAGGGTGACTCCTTTGGAGATCCTCCTATCCCAAAAGATCTTTACATCTGTAAACCGAGAAAAGACCAAGGGTAGAGATTTTTATGACATCACCTACCTATCCAGCAGGACAAAACCTGATCTAGGGTATATCCAACAGAAAATGGGTCTAAAGACAGCAGAGGGATTGAGGGAAGAGATCTCTTCCAGAATAGCCGAGTTTAACTTTAAAGATCTTGCAGATGATGTGGCTCCCTTCTTAATGAACAAGGATGAAATTAAACGGGTTGAAAGATTCCCGGAATTTTGGGAGCAAGTAAAGTTGAAGTAAGGAAAAGAATCCAAAATTCTTGACATTTCTCCTCTGAAAAGATACAATCTTCCTGCTTCACTTCACATGGCCCGCTAGCTCAATTGGCAGAGCAATTGACTCTAAATCAATGGTGCTTATCAGCTCCACCAACCCCACTGGCTCCCTATCAACTTGATTATTAGCTTGAATAAAAAGGCAGCTGTTCCAGATCTGAGAGCGAATATTGGCCCACACTGCCGGCCAGGGGCAGGATGCTCTTGTAGCGATAGCGTTTGACCCTGTCGATGATCTCGGCCACAAATTTCCCGTCAAATCCTTTCTGGACACAGGAATCGGCTGTTAGCTTTTCTTCCAGCAGCAGATACAGCAGCTGGTCCAGATCATCATAGGAATAGCCCAATTCACCTTCATCGGTTTGTCCGGCCCACAGATCAGCCGAGGGTGCTTTGGTGATTATCACTCCAGGCACACCTAATTCCCCTGCCAGCTGCCTGACCTGAGCTTTGTAGAGATCAGCCAGCGGATTAA
Organism: uncultured Chloroflexia bacterium; assembly: GCA_963751575.1. Taxonomy (GTDB): domain Bacteria; phylum Chloroflexota; class Anaerolineae; order Anaerolineales; family UBA11858; genus B10-G9. The sequence goes on from CAVVUX010000003.1 coordinate 881,128, forward strand.
AATCGAAGGCTCCGTCTCCATGAATTGTGCTGTAGCCCAGCAGGGTCTCAGTCTTGTTGCCCGTGCCAACAACCAATCCGGGAAATGCTGCTGACTGATCATAGATGTTGACCATCCTGATCCGGGCCATCACGTTGCCTCGCCTGACAGGCGTAGCTTCGGGGAAACTTTCCAGAACAGCATCAACTGCTTTTGTGATATCGATCGTTTTGGACGGCACGCCCAGCTGATCAATGATCAGCTGCGCATGGTCCAGCGATTCCGGGGAAGAGGTTCGATAAGGTAAGCGTAAAACAAATACATTTTCCGGACCCAAGGCGCGGACAGCTAAAAATGCGCTCAGGGAAGAATCTATCCCTCCCGAGATTCCCAGGACAACTTTGCTGTAGCCGGCAGCCAAGACTGTCTCCTGGATAAACTCAGTCAGGGACTGGATGGATTTTGGTCCATCAAGAATTAGGTTTTCCATCAATCGGCTTTTCCCTTTGTAAGAATATCAAGAATGCAGCCCCGGCGAGAATTACGATTGAGAACCAGCTTTCCCAACGCAGATTCAGGAATAAAGGAGCAGGGTCTGCCCTGAAAATAGAAATCAATCCATTAATTGCCATGATTCCGGCCAGGGCCAGCAATGATCGATATCCTGGTTGACGGATTTTTTTCAACGGAAACAGGATCGTCGCGATCATCCAGGCTGTGCTGGCAACCGCACCGATAAGTGGCAGGGGCCAGCGCCTTGAAACCAGGCCCAGAATATCGCGGACCGGGATGCCAAACCAGGCATTCAGGCTGGGACCATAACCAATCCGCGATCCCCAGCTTGTCAGCCAGACACCAAGAACAAGGGTACCTACCAGAGGCAGAAAGCTGTCTGCCAACTCACCCAGGGATTCTTTCCTGATCCAATGGATCCCAACCAGCGCCAATCCAAATCCGATCAAAGCTCCCGGCCAGCTCAACCCTCCCAGCCATAGCTGGGGGATCTCAACCAGGTTAATTTTAAAGTAGGAGAAATTACGGAGCACAAATCCAATCCGGGCGCTCAGCAGGCTGACAAATAATGCAGCCAGGCCAGCATCCACCAGAGCAACTCGATCTTCTTTGCAGAGCCAAACTGACAGGCCTAAACCAACGGCAGCAAAGCCAGAAAGTATGATGGCATAAGGGGCAAGATACCCTCCCAGGAGGGGCTGGATGATCACCTTAAAATCATACCATAGGGGTCCTATCATGTATAATCAGGTTGTTTCAGCTCATTTATTGAAAAAATATATTAAGAGGGGCTCGATTAAAGGAGATTCACATGAATCCTCTCATCATCAAACCGGTTGAAAATCTCGCAGAAAGAAAGGCTTTTCTCAGATTTCCCTGGAAGGTTTATGAAGGCGACCCCTATTGGGTTCCCCCTCTCTTTTCAGAACGCCTGCATATCACGGATCCAACCAAGAATGCTTCCTTCGAGCACATCGACGCCCAGTTGTATACCGCGCTCAGAGGTGAGGAGATCGTAGGGACCATCGCGGTCTTTACCAACCACCGCCATAATGAATATCAAAACGAGAACATTGCCTTTTTTGGATTTTTCGAGGTGCTGAAAGATTACGAAGCTGCTGAAGCCTTGTTAAAAACAGCCGAAAATTGGGCCAGGGAAAAAGGCCACAGCGCGTTGCGCGGTCCGGCCCAATGGTCTACCAACGATGAATGCGGCTTGCTGGTTGACGGATTCGATGATCTGCCCAGGATCCTGATGACCTATAACCCTGCCTATTATGTCGATTTCGTCGAAAAAGCTGGTTTTCAATACGCCCGGGATCTTTGGGCATACGAACTGGGTATCAGTGAATTCATGGACATTATTGGTGAGCGGTTAAATAAACTTACATCCAGGATCATGGCCCGGAAAGATATCACCATTCGCAACCTCAATATGAAGATCTATGATCAAGAGGTGGCGAAGGTCAAGGAACTCTATAATGGTGCCTGGGCCAAGAATTGGGGATTTATTCCCATGACCGATGCCGAATTTGGACAGCTGGCTGATGAGTTGAAAGCCATTATTGATCCAGACATGGCGTTCATCGCCGAAAAGGACGGCAAGACTGTCGGTTTCAGCATCACCCTGCCTGATGTTAACCAGGCCCTGCATGCTGTCCGTCCAAAATCAACCACCCCGGAATGGTGGGCTATGCTTAAATTGGTTTGGCATTGGAAAATTGCTAAAAAAATCACCTGGATCCGGGTCCTGGTGCTGGGGGTCCTGCCAGAATACCGGAAACTGGGTATTGATGCCCTGATGTATTATAAATCTGCCACAGCAGCGGCCAAGAAAGGCATCATTTCGGGAGAAATGAGCTGGATCCTGGACAATAATGACAGCATGAATCGGCCCATTATTGCCATGGGGGGAGAAGTTTATAAAACATACCGGTTCTATGAAAAATCCCTCTAGGTCATTTCGTTTGATTCCAGGGCGAGAATGTCGATGAGTCTATCCCCAATCCTTCCTGGCAGCGGCGTCAGCATCGTTCCCGCAACCTGGCGTGATTTAATGGATCTGCATGAGCTGGAAAAGATTTGTTTTCAGCGTGATGCCTGGCCATTATTGGACGTGATGGGCGTGTTGACCTTTCCCCAGGTCATCCGCCTTAAAGCTGTTGCCGGGACGGATTTAGCAGGTTTCATTGCGGTGGATTTACGGCGGGGCCAGCGAGCTGCCTGGATCGCTACCCTGGCAGTAGATCCTGGCTACAGGAAACAAGGAATAGGCTCCGGATTAATCATTGCCAGTGAAGAGCAAATCGATTTGCCCGTCATGCGTCTCAGCGTTCGGGAATCCAATTTCCCGGCCATAGAACTTTATCGCAAACACGGTTTTCAACAAGTTGAGATCTGGAAATCCTATTACAGGGGTGGAGTTGACGCATTGGTCTTTGAAAAGGTCATGAAACGCCCAGCATAACTTCAGGCCTCTATCAATTTTTTGTATTTACAATCTTGAAAAACAATCAGCCGGGGGATTGGCATTTGTCCGGCTAACTTGCGGCGTTTATTTTATAATAGAGACCTATGGCACCCAACGACACTCACCTCGATCCGCCCCAATTCATCAATACCCAGATTGATTTTGAATCTGCAGCTGCCCTCCTGAGTTTGGAAAAGAGCATCGCTGTTGATACGGAAGCCAACAGCCTGTTTGCTTACCAGGAACAAGTCTGCCTGATCCAAATATCGACCAGGGAAGCCGATTTTATTATCGATACCCTGGCTTTGAAGGACCTTGCGCCGCTGGGTAAGATCTTTCAGGATCCGGGCATTGAGAAGATCTTTCATGCCTCAGAATACGACATCTTGATCATGCATGATGAGTTTGGCTTTGAGTTCAAGAATATGTTTGATACGATGCTGGCTGCCCAGATCCTGGGAAAAGAGAAATTGGGCCTGGATGCTTTGCTTGGGCAGTACGTCGGAATCAAGGTCAACAAAAAATATCAGCGGGCGAACTGGGGCAAACGCCCGATCCGGGCTGAGATGCTCAAATATGCCCAGATCGATACCCATTACCTATTTAAAATCCGGGATATCCTGGCGGCGGAAATCGAAGCCAGGAATCTGACAGCAATGGCCGACGAAGATTTTAAACGAGCCTGCCGGGCCCACGAACATAACCGGGAGGAAAAGCTGGCCACATTTTGGCGGATCCGGGGAGCAAAAAAACTGTCCCCTCAAAAAGCAGCCGTCCTGCTTAAGCTCTGTGATTACAGGGATGAGGTGGCCAGGAAAATCAACCAGCCGGTATTTAAGGTGCTTGGGTCTCAAAGCCTGCTGCGGCTGGCAGAAATCAGTCCAAGATCGGTCTCCCAGCTGCTCGCCCTGGACCTGGCAGGGAATAAATCCATCCGACGCCATGCCGAGGGATTGGTTCAGGCAGTTCAGGCTGGTTTGGAAGCCCCCCCGGAATATCCTCCCCAGAGAGATCATATTGACGATTCTTTCCTGGCCCGTGAAAAAGCCCTCAGGGACTGGAGGAAAAGAACTGCCCGCAAGCTGGATGTTAACTCTGCGGTTGTGCTTCCCCGGGATGTTTTATACAACCTTATCTCAACAAACCCCCAAACGCCTGCTGAAGTAGCAGAGGTTTTGTCTGAGCTTCCCTGGCGTTTGGAAAGATTTGGCAGGGAGATACTGTCAATATTAAAAGAAGCCTAAATGACAGGAGTCCGTTTTGAAAATAACTTTTTGGGGAGCAGCCCGGACAGTAACCGGGTCCATGCACCTGCTGGAAATCAATGGACAAAAACTTTTGCTGGATTGCGGTCTGTTCCAGGGAAAAAGAAAAGAAAGCAATCAGCGCAACCGTAATTTCCCATTCGACCCCCAGGTCATTGATGCGGTAATTCTCTCTCACGCGCACATCGATCACAGCGGCAATTTGCCCAATCTTGTCAAACAGGGTTATTCTGGACCAATCTATACAACCCGCGCAACAGCCCATCTAGACAATATCATGCTCCAAGACTCGGGATATATTCATGAAAAGGATGCTGAGTATCTCAATAAAAAACTTCTCAAACAAGGCAAACCCCCGATAACTCCACTTTATACCAAAGAGGATGCCAGCAAGGTCGATCCGCTTTTTAAGAGTGTTGCCTATGGGGAATCATTTGAGCCCGTGCCGGGTGTCCAGGCTCACCTGGTTGATGCCGGCCATATTCTGGGATCGGCAGCTGTGGTCCTTGATATTGTGGAGTCTGGAAAAAAACACCGCTTGTGGTTTTCCGGCGATATCGGAAGACCGGGCCTGCAGTTAATCCGAGATCCCGAGCTGCCTGTTGGGGCTGATTACCTGATCATGGAGTCCACCTATGGTGATACAAAAAAAAGGGATCTGGATTCTGCCCTGCTTGAGTTCCGGGAAGTGGTCAAGAAAACCGTCAACCGGAAAGGCCGGGTGATCATTCCGGCTTTTGCAGTCGGCCGCACGCAGGAATTGGTGTATAACCTGCACAAAATGATTGAAGCGGGGGAAATCCCTGAAATCCCTGTTTTTGTCGACAGCCCCCTGGCTATTCGCGCTACCGAGGTATTTCGGAAATTCCCGGAGTGTTTTGATGAAGAGACCAGGGAATTTATCGCGCAGGATAAACACAATGCCGCCCTGGGTTTTGACAGATTGAAGTACACCCTGTCAGTTGAAGAGTCAAAGGCGATCAATTTCACCAAACCGCCCTTTGTGGTTATCTCGGCTTCAGGAATGGCCGAAACGGGCCGGATCCTGCATCACCTCAAGAACCATATCGGGGATTCCAGGAATACGATCATGATCGTTTCCTGGCAGGCGCCTCACACCCTCGGCCGGCGATTAGCAGAGCAAAAGAAAGAAATCAAGATCTTTGGAGAAACTTATCACAGACAGGCTGAAGTGGTAACTATCAACGGATTTTCAGCTCATGCCGGCCAGGCTGGCCTGCTGGAGTATGTCGAACATACCAGGAACACACTGCAAAAAGTTTTCCTGGTTCATGGCGAACCCCGCGGCGCAGAACCGCTGATGGAAAAGATCAGAGAGCTGGGAATCAATGATGTGTACTATCCAGAGAGGGGAGAAGTTTTAATTTATAGCAATCACTTCTGGTGACTGGCTAGGCATCTGACTTAATAGGCTGGCCCTGCTTAAAAACCAGGCTTCCCAGCGGCGCATCAAGCATGCGACCCAATACCGGGCATTTAATCCGCAGCAGGAAAAACACTTTATCCCCCTGTTCGTCCATGGTTTCATAATTTGCCTGACCCTTGGACAGCACCAGCTCTGATCGCTGAAATAACTCGCGGAATTCAGGAGTGCATTGATCCAGTATAGTCCCCGGTGACTGAACTCCCGTTTCAACTATTTCGGCTATTTCATCAAGACCAGCAGCCAGGGCATCATCCAGAGTCGCATCATTTAAGATTGGCCCGCTCTTAACTGCGTAGATAACAGGTATATCCAGCGATTCGATAAATACCCGATCGAAGATCGTCTCTCCCACGTTATCAGCCAGGTATAAAAGATAGGGAGCTTCAATTAACTTTTTCTGGAAGTTCTGCAGCCCACCACCCAGCAAGTTTTGGTTAACCGTCGTTTGAACTTCCTGCCACAGGTCATAATCACTGCTGTGAATAATATCAATCACATTTCCGGCTGCGCTGATTTTTAGACCCTCTTCCAAACCTTCCGGACCTGCCGGGACAAGAGCCCTCAGCTGATCGATGTAGCTCAGCGCTAATTCATGATTCGCCAATTTCTCGGCCTTGTAAAAATCTTCAATGCCCAGAGATTCCCGGAGGACGCGATTCGTTTCACCTGCAAGTGCAGGCGGGATTAACGAGGGATCTGCGTTTTCGAGGACCAGCAGGACTTTATTGAGGGCGCGGATCTGATTTTCTCGAGAGCTATCAGTAAGTTTTACTGCGTTTGAGGCCTGCCGAAATATACATTCAAAACATTCAGGATTTGTTCTCATCTATCATTTATCCCCTACGAACTTGAGGGATAGTGTCCTGAATGTAGTTCCGGATCTCAATGTCACCAGTTAAGCTCAGGGCTTTTTCTGCGGCTGTCCTGGCCTGATCCATTGAAATCGACTGGATCAGTCGTTTAGCAAAGGGAATTGCCGGGGGATTCATGCTGAACTCATCCAATCCCAGTCCAAGCAAAATCGGGATGGCAAGCAATTCTCCAGCCATTTCACCACATAAACCAACCCACTTGCCTCTCGCGTGGGCTGCGTCGATCACTCCCTTGATCAACCGGAATACAGCCGGCTGGAACCCGGAAGCGATCCGGGCTACGCGGGCATTGGTTCGGTCAGCCGCCATTGTATACTGGCTCAAATCATTGGTGCCAATCGAAAAGAAATCTACAACTTCCGCCAATTGGTCGGCTATGATAGCGGCTGAGGGGATCTCGATCATGATCCCGATGTCCATATCCTCCGCTACCTTCTTCCCTTCAGCGCGCAGTTCTGCTCGACATTCATCAAGCACCTTCCTGATTTGCACGACATCATCCACTGAGGCGACCATGGGAAACATCAATTTTAAATTATTGCCGTAGCCTGCTCTTAACGCGGCTCTGAGCTGCGGTTTAAAGATATCAGGCCGGGAGAGACAGAGGCGGATTGCTCGCAGGCCCAGGAATGGATTATCTTCAGGCTCCATTTTTATGTAGGGGATATCCTTATCACCACCCACATCCAGGGATCTCAAAATCACCGGCCGATCACCAAACGCATCCGCAATGGTTTTGTAGCTCTGATATTGTTCCTCTTCTGTCGGCAAACTTGTCCGTTGCAGGTAAAGGAACTCAGAACGAAGCAAGCCGACTCCCTCTGCTCCGGATAGCAGAGCTGGCTGGACATCATCCACGCTGCCGATATTGGCGACAACCTCAACCTGGTAGCCATCTGTGGTCACTGCTGGTTGATGGCTGATCTCCTCTGCCTCTGCTTTGACCGCGATGAGCTTTTTCTGGCGTGCCTTATATTCGGTGAGGGCTGTGCTGTCAGCTTCAATGACGATCTCACCAGCATCACCATCGACGACGATGCTGTCGCCGGTATTGATCAGGCCTAGGTCAGTTCCCGCTCCTACAACAGCAGGGATTCCCATTCCCCGCGCTAAAATCGCCGTATGGGATGTTGAGCCACCCACCTCGGTGCAGAAACCCAATACATAATCCTTGTTTAAAAGGACTGTATCTGAAGGAGTCAAATCTTTGGCAGTGATTATTGAGGGTGTTTTTAGCCCTGCAGCCGGGGAATCCTTCAGACCAAGCAAATTTCTCAGACAGCGGGCAGTCACATCTCGGATATCGAGTGCTCTGGCGCTGAGGTACTCATCCTCCAGGGCTTCCAGCTGGGCCGCATAACTTTCAGCTGTTTCGAACAAGGCGGATTCCACATTGTCCAGGTCTTGCTCTACTCGTTTCTTGACAGTACCGATCAAGTCAGGGTCTTCCAGCATTAATTTCTGCGCGCTGAAGATCTGAGCAGATTCTTCTCCGAGTTCTTCAAGGGCCTTTGCGTAAGCTGCCTCAAGCTGCTCCAATGTGGAATTTTTTGCATCCAAAAACCTCTGCCACTCAGCGGCAGGGTCCTGGATCTTATGTGATTCAATGACGATATCAATCCGGTCAAATACATAAGCCGGGCCAATAGCTATTCCATATGATGCAGGAATTCCAGAGATCGTTCTCATCAGATCCCGCCAAAATTATTCAGCACCAATTCTTCCAGGGCTGCCAGAGCATCAGCAGCATCCTCACCCTCTGCAGTCACTTTGATCTCTGCATCCTTATGGACACCCAGGGTCAGGACTGCCAGGATGCTTTTTCCATTCACTGTTGTTTCACCAAAGGTGATTTCAATGTCGCTCGAGAATTTAGCTGCGGTCTGGACAAAGATTGAGGCTGGTCGGGCGTGCAGGCCAACTTCGTGGGTTATAGTCAGGATAATTTCTGGCATAGTCTCTCCTACTGAATACCTGATAAATTTGGATTTTCAAAGATTGCCGTAAAGTTCAAAATAAAATGATAAGCAACCGCTCCATCAAGAATCCATTGTTCAGCTGACAAAGTAATTATCTCATAAGATTTTATCGCAACTGCCATTAGGCCGGCTGCAGGGGGGATGATGATCGCATTGAACAGCTCAACATCAAATGTATCCGGGGTGGCGATAGGAAAAGTGCCGGCTTTGAGATCCTTGCTGGTCAGGGCTTTGCTGCTTTCCCTCAGATCCAGGTGACAAAGTTCCAACTCTAAGGCGCTGTTGTCCGTGATAAAGTTATTTTTGCGGCGGAACGATCCAAGCTATCATAAGCGCATTTATACATAAAATATTGAGTTCCTGATCTACCTCAAACAAATTCCTGGTCATTTACCAGATAAGTGCAGGTTGTTTTGAGATCGTCATCATCCCAATTTTACCAGTATAGCAGGCCTAGATACATTTTCTCCAGAGCCTGATGATTATTATAGGCCCTTGTTCCAAGGAAATTGGTCACATTCGACCGCACAATGATTAGAATATTCGGGATGGATTGAGAACCTGCTGAGAAACGCTCAGCAATCTTACTGGAGGTTCCGATCAGTGCAAGACAGTTTACGCGCTGGAGGGAATTTTTCCAGCAATCTGAAGGAAGCCAGGTATCGCCCATCCGGTTCCTGGACACCTGGATAACACCAGGTGAGGCAGCTACAGCGCCAAATTAAGCTCTTCGATAACCCTCTTCTGCTACTTGTTTCCTCCTCCCACGTAGTTTGGATCATGGGATCATCACCAGCGGGATCTCAGATTGTTCTGCCTCATTTATTAATCAACAATCACATATGTGATATAAGATGATTGGGTTTATATCCCGGGGATGGATGAATTGGCAATCTGAAAAATGCGGCCGTTGGTGTTGTTGTAATATTATCGAATAACAGGAGATCCAGCCAAAAATGATGCAGCTGAAACGATACAAAGCGATCCTGTTTGATGGAGATGGTGTCCTGTGGAAATTAAATTATCCCCTTCCCGGGGTCGACCCGCTCTTTGAATTTATTCGGAAGCAAGGTTTAAAGTGGGCCCTGTTAACCAACAACAACACACAAACGATCAGTGAATATATAAAAAAGTTGAAAAAGTTGGGTATATCCGCAAATCACAACAATGTTTTCTCAAGTTCATCAGCAGCAACCGCATATCTTCTGGATCAGTTCGGCACAGCAGCCCAACTTCATGTCATCGGAACAAAGGGCCTGATAGATACCTTGCTAAATTCCGGGTTTTCCTTAACCCACGGAGAAGAACAACCCCGGAGTGATACCGCTGCAGTTGTCGCAGGAATGGATCCGTATCTCAATTACAAAAAGGTAACATTAGCCGTCCGATTAATTCAGGACGGAGCTGCCTTTATTGCTACGAATACAGATGGAACATTCCCCGCGCCCGATGGTATATATCCAGGCACCGGGATGGTTATCGGCGCCCTTCAGTTTGCTTCCGGTGTTGAACCCTATATAGCTGGCAAACCGCATCCTGCAATCTTTCAATCGGCATTAATAAATCTGGAGGTTGGCCCCGAAGAAACATTGATGGTCGGTGACCGGCTACAAACCGATATCAAGGGAGCTTCAGCACTTGGAATCCATACCGCAGCCGTTCTGACAGGGATCACGTCCCGGGAGGAGATTGCTCAAAGCAGTATCAAGCCCGATTTCATTTTTGATGATCTGATCGATTTCCACAAAGCACTCAGGAAAACCTATCTGGACAACCAATAAATAGTTTATATCCGGATCAAGAAGATTATTTGCCGGTGCTGGGAAGAAAGGTCTTGCGCGGGACAGGACCAGAACATGTTGATCCAATACAGTGCGGAGTACCACTTAGCAGGCAGATGGGCAGCAGGACCCGCTGGCCGAAGGAAGAGTATCATTCACAGAGATGTTTATTGTCGATATAATTCTGGGACCAGAAATTCAAAGGTCAACCAGGCTGAAATTTACTTATTAACTTAGGGAGTATCCATTACCAAACATAGAGGCAATTATGGACAAATATGATCTGATCGTTATTGGGGCTGGACCAGCAGGATATGTATCTGCAATTCGAGCTTCCCAGCTGGGATTAAAAACCGCGGTGATCGAGAAAGAATATCTTGGCGGTGTCTGTCTTAATGTAGGCTGCATTCCTTCCAAAAGTTTATTAAAGAATGCCGAGCTGGCCTATACCCTCACCAACAAAGCCAGGGATTTCGGAATCTCCTTTGATAATCTCAAGCTGGATTACGGCGCAGCGGTCAAGCGCAGCCGGCAGGTATCCAAGAGATTAACCAAGGGCGTCGAGTTCTTACTTAAGAAGAACAAGATCGACCACTATCCAGGTTCGGCCAAGTTCGTGACCAAAAATAGATTATCGATAACAGGCCTAGATGGCAACCAGGAGTTGGAAGCCAAAGACATCATCATTGCTACCGGAGCCCGGCCATTCATCATCCCCGGAATTGAGGTGGATGGCAAGCAGGTAGTGACCTATGTAGAAGCTATCCTCCAGGAAACCCTGCCCGAATCAGTATTGATTGTTGGTGCCGGCGCGATTGGAATGGAATTTGCGACCATCTGGAACAGCTACGGAGTTCAGGTCACAGTAGTGGAAATGCTGGACCGGATCGTGCCCAACGAGGACCAGGAGATCAGCTCTGCACTGCAGAAAGAGGTCAATAAGCAAGGGATTAAAACCCTGGTTAAAAGCAAGGTTACTAAGGTCGAGGTGCTCAAAACCAAAGTCAATATATCAGTAGAAACTCCAGACGGTGAAGATAATTTTTCAGCAGAACAAGTCTTGCTGGCAGCCAGTTTCGTGCCCAATACGAATGATCTGGGATTGGAAACAACCGGTGTAGAGCTTGATGGCAGGGGATTCGTGAAGATCACAGATTCCATGCAGACCAACATCCCGGGAATCTGGGCCATTGGGGATGTAACTGGAAAATTGATGCTGGCTCACGTCGGGATGGCCATGGGCACGGCATGCGCTGAGGCCATTGCGGGTCAACCAACTGCTGAGATCAAGTACCAGAATATGCCCCGGGCAACATACTGTCATCCCCAAATCGCTTCTTTTGGACTAACTGAAGAACAAGCCATAGAATCGGGTTACGAGATAACAGTGGGCAGATTTAATTTCCAGGCCAATGGTAAAGCCCTGGGTCTCAATGATTACGCCGGCTGGGTTAAGATCATCACCGATAAAAAGTATGGAGAAATCCTGGGCGCTCACATGATCGGCCCGGAAGTAACCGAACTTTTACCAGAGCTAACCCTGGCCCAGCAAAATGAACTCACTGCAGTTGAGATAGGACATAACATCCATGCCCATCCAACACTCAGCGAAGCGCTGCATGAAGCTGCCAAAGCAGTAAATGGCGAAGCGATTCACGCCTGAGAACAGCACTGTTGATAATTGAAACCGCCTGCTGTCTTCCTGGTCAGCAGGCGGTTATTATCGAATAGTATCTTGGTCCTTCCCAGAATTTGATTCAGTAATTACTCCACATAGCCACAAATGGCCACAGCCCGGGGGCCGGTATGAACTCCCAATACAGGAGAGACAATGCTGACTAAAATCTCCTGGGGGTGATACTCGGTTTCAAATCGGTCAGCGATTTGTTGGGCTTCAGCTAGAGCTGCATTGTGCAGCACAGCGATCCTGAAATTTTTGGCAGTGTCGATCTGTCCCAAAAAATCATCCCAGAGATCTGCCAGGGCTTTTTTCCTTGTCCTGGAACGCCGGCCGCCCTCAACCTCGCCGCTGGTGTGATTGACAGAAATTTGCGGCTTAAGGTTCAACAAATTGCCTATGAAGTGGCTGGCGCCGCCGATGCGCCCCCCTTTATGGAGATACTCCAGAGTATCAAGTGTGATCACGTAGACCATAGTGGACCGGGCAGAGTCAGCCGCTTGCACCATTGCCTCCAAATCACCCCCCTTTTCCCGAACTCTGGCGGCGGCCAAAACCTGCCAACCCAGCCCCATCGAATTGGATCTTGAATCCAGGACCCGGACCGGTATGTCCACCAGCTCTGCTGCTTTGACAGCCGAAGTATAAGTGCCGCTCATGGCACTGCTGATGGTAATGATCAAGATCTCCTCTGCTCCCCCGGATTGGGCTTGCTGGTAAACACTCACCATTTCCTGGGGTGTGGGTTGGGAAGTTGTTGGAAGCGCAGGGTCGTGATCCAGGCGGGTGATAAAAATCTGCAGCTTTGAGATCCACGCCATCCCGGAATTGATCTTCTCCCCAGATAATTGTTAATGGCACCACAAAAATCTGGTATTGCTTGATCAGGTTTTCAGGAATATCGCAGGTGCTGTCTGTGATCAGGGCGGTTTTGTGGATCATCTTATTCTCCTCGGTCAGTTTGGTTGTATTTTATCTGTCAGTTTATAGAAAAACAACCCAGCGCTCAACAATCCCCACCTGGCAGTGATTAGACCAGCTTTCTCCTCCATGCAGGAGGAAGATATCGACCCCGGCGGAACTATTAGCGCAATGAACCGCCTAGCCCAAGTAGATAATGACCACCGTGGCAGCTACCTTTATATCACTGGCGATAAGTTTCTATTCAACCCTGGATTTCCTGGTATCGATCCTGATACCTGCAGGTTTCCCGCATATCGCAGTAATCACAGATCCTTTCCCCGGATTTTAGACCAGGACCGACTCCCATAAGCATTGAAAGGGATTTTCGAGGAATCATTAAAAAGTAAGGGGTTAACTCAACACCAATCTCTGCGGGATTCAGCAAGTCGAAGATTATCGGTTGGCCGCTTTCTACGTCCCAGCCAATCATGCCCGGGCTGAGAGGAATTGTGGTTTGATGATCCTTTTCAGCAGCTTCCAGTTCGATCTGCCTGCAGACCGCGTTGGCCAGGGCTTCAACTGCAGCCGAGCCAACACCATCAATCGCCAGACCAAGGACAATGTCCTCAGCCATCACATCAGATGCGTATTCATCGATCTTCGAACCAACCGTACAGACTGCCACGATTACGCTTCGGGCACCAACAAGATGGCCGGTAACCAGCGGTCCGGAAAGCTTCTTGTCATTCTCTAATTCGAGGATTTCGTGTTGATAACTGAGCACCCGCAACTCCTCGACCAGTACCTTTGGTTCAAGCAGGTGAAGAGAATCTTCCAGGGCTTTTTCAGCAATATCTATCAAGCGCGGGCTGCGAGATCGGATTAGATCAGGATCCGCGCCCTGCCCGCGCAAAACCGCATCAGCATTAATATCTAGCTCGGAGATCTGCCAATTTTTCATATCCTAAATTATGTCCTCAGTTTTGTGTGCCCGCCAGTAACCAAATAGAGTTTATGATTGCTGATGACAAAATCTTTTGTTGCACTTTTGATTATAGTTTCCAGTTCCTGGCCTTATCCTAATTTGAGCTGTTATTATTTTACCAACGGCAATGATCCTGGTCTGGACACTTGCTGATTGCCAGGCGGACAGCAATCGCTTAATAATATCATCCTCTTCAGTCCTCCGGATAGAAGCAGCATGCAATCCGTCTTTCTCCTTTATGATCAGATCAGCAATTTTGCATTTCCTTAAAATCTTGATCTCGGGTCTATTTCCTAACCATCTGGCCCAGACCTATCGTCAGCCACCCCCTGACCAATTCAATTCCTTTCTAATCTAAATCTTATCTTCCCTGACTATAATAAATATAAACTTAACCCGTTTCAGACCCAACTTGAGAGGTTTCCCAATGTCCAGATCAAAAAATATCAAGCTCTATTTGGCTCTCGGTCTGCCGCTCTTTCTCCTGCTGACCGCAGCCTGTTCCACCCCTGCAGAACTTCCTGCAGCTGACACCCCAACACCTTTCTCCTCCACCGCTCCCACCACCCTGCCCTCCGCTGAGGTGCTGCCTCCGACCATAGAGCCAACTGAACCGCCTATCCCTACACCTACTATCGCGAATGCGACTGGATTTCCCGATCCCGCTGACTACACCTGGTCGGAGATCATCACCGGCCTCGATCGGCCGATCGGCCTGGTTTCTGCCGGAGACGGCTCTGGACGTTTGTTCATTATTGAACAGCGGGGCCGGATCCTGATCTATGCTGGCGAGAGACTGCTGGACTCTCCATTCCTGGATATCCAGGGGCGGGTGGGTTCCAACGGATCGGAGCAGGGCTTGCTCGGCCTAGCTTTTCATCCTGATTTTGAAGATAATGGATTCTTTTTCGTCAACTACACCAATAAAAAAGGCAATACTGTCGTCTCCCGGTTTTCCGTGTCCTCCGATCCTGATAGCGGGGACGGAAGTTCTGAGTCCATTGTGCTGAGCTTTGACCAGCCCTACAAGAATCACAATGGCGGCCAGATCAGATTTGGCCCTGAGGGATATTTATGGATTGCTTCCGGGGATGGAGGGAGCGGCGGGGACCCCCAGGGAAATGGCCAGAATCTGGATAGCCTGCTGGGGAAACTGCTGCGAGTCGATATCAACCAACAGCCTTATGGAGTTCCCGCGGATAATCCCTTCGGAAATGAAATTTGGGCTTATGGGCTTAGAAACCCTTGGAGATTTACATTCGATCCCGCCAGCAGCGACCTTTACATTGCTGATGTGGGTCAGAATCAATGGGAAGAGATCCATTATTTAGCCGCAGATGCTCCGGCCGGCGCTAATTTTGGCTGGAATTATCTGGAAGGGAGCCACCCCTATCAGGGTACTCCCCCCCAGGATCTGGCGCTAATTGATCCAGTTTGGGAATATGACCATTCTCTGGGCTGTTCGGTTTCCGGAGGCGCTGTTTACCGGGGATCCCTGGTGGACTGGCAGGGGATTTACCTGTACAGCGATTTCTGCACCGGGAATATTTGGGGCCTGCTGCGAACTCCCGGCGGTGAGTGGCAGAACGAGCTGCTCTTTCGCGTTGGAGGCCGGATCGCTGCCATAGACCAGGATCAGGCTGGGGAAGTCTATCTGCTGGACCTGGAAGGGTCGATCCTCAAGCTGACGTCACAATAATCTACCGACAGGAACACCGAAACAATGCTTGAGGCATTAGATAGAGTCTTGCAGGAAATGGACCGTAAACGTGAGTTGCCTTGATAATCGAGGGCTGATTTTGAATGCTGATCAATTATAAAAAAGTGCGCCGGAGGCATCCGGCGCACTTTTTTTAATATATAACCGGTTAGTCTAGGTCAAGTTTCATGACGATTTTGCCCAGGATGTCGGCTGCGCGGTCAGCCTGGTCAGCCATATTGGACACATGCCGGTAGACTTCCCGGCGCCGGAGCATTACCATTAACGGTTCAAAGTCTTTGGCTTTGGTAAATAAATCTCCAATAGCTACCCGATAGAGGTGCTCGACCTCATTTTCAATCTTTTTGGCTCTCCGGGCGTGATCACCTGAGACCCGGGGATTGGTGAAGATCCGGTGAAAAGCCATTTCTAATTCTTCTGTGGCTTCCCGGGTAAGCTTTACCATATCGATCAGATATTCGTCAGCATCGATATTCAAAAGCTGCATCTCTTCAACAGTTGTATAGCAGTAATCGAGAATATCATCGATATACAATGAAATCATGAAGATATCCTCCCTGTCCAGGGGAGTGATGAATGTATTATGGAGTTCATCGATCAGGATGCGCCGGACTTCATCGGCTTCGATTTCTTTTTCTCTCATCTGCTCGGAGGCTTTTTCCTTCAATTCAGTTTTTCCCAGCCATTTTTCGAGCAAACGCAGTCCTTCCACGGTGATTTGGGCCTGTTCAATTAACATACCCACAAATTTATCTTCCTTTTTCCCGCGCTTGAACACTCCTGCGACTCCCATAGTTAACCTCCGCTGCTGGAAATTATCCAGCACTGCTTGTCATTTGATGAAGAAATCAATCAAATAATATAATCCTGCCGCAAAAGCTGCCGAGGCAGGGACTGTTAATAACCAGGCTAATAAGATATCTCCCATCACTCCCCAGCGCACCTGCGACCTGCGCTGGGCAGCCCCCACACCAAGGATCGCTGAACTGACCACGTGCGTGGTGCTGACCGGGCCACCGACCAGCGAGGCTGTCAGGATCACCATCATCGAGGAAAGTTGTGATGTGAAGCTGTGGATAGGTCTGATCTTATAAAATTTTCCCCCCAGGGTGTGGATGATCCGCCATCCTCCTGAGGCAGTACCGATGCCTATGGCTGTAGCACTGGCAATTATCACCCACAAGGGAACAACAAAAGTTTGCTGATAGCCCAGCACGACCAACCCCATGGTAATAATACCCATTGTTTTCTGAGCATCGTTGGTGCCGTGGCTTAAAGCCAAGGCAAATGCCGTTGGGATCTGTCCGTACTTAAAGAACAGGTTTGCTTTTGGTGTAGCGTCTCTCACTGCCCATAAGCTGATCCTCATCGTGATCAGTCCCAGCAAATATCCCAAAACCGGCGAGAGGAACAGCGCAATGCCAACCAGGAGAAGTCCTTCCATTTTCAAGGCCTGCCAGCCAGACCCTACCAGGACTGCACCGACGATTCCCCCGATCAGGGCATGGGAAGAACTGGATGGGATGCCGAAATACCAGGTGATAATATTCCAGATACTGGCACTTAATAAGGCCGCCAGGACAACTGCGATAGTGATCGAGTTGGGTGATGTGACATCCTGTCCGATTGTTTTTGCCACTGCGACGCCAAAGACAAAAGGACCGATAAAATTAGCCACGCTGGCAATCAGCAGCGCAGCCGTGGGTGTCATAGCTCTCGAAGAGATCATGGTAGCCACAACGTTGGCGCTATCGTGAAATCCGTTTAGGAAATCAAAGATTAGAGCCAGGGCAACCAGGATGATGATCAGGATATGGTCCATAAACAACTCTTTTAAAGAATTAATTCTCCAGTTCGACGATACGCAAAACCCGCGATATCTTTCTATATTACCTAATATCTCAAGAAGGTCAATATTACCAATCAACCCGGGGCTGTCAAGATTCTCTGAAATGGACCGCTCCAGCAGCTCCGGTGTATAAAAAAACTGGCATCTTTTAGAATGCCAGCTGAATATCCATTTTACAAAGCTTTTTTAGGAAGGTATTTCCAGTCTGAATTCGCTTCCCTGTCCAATTCCTGACGAATAGACATGGATCTCTCCTCCGTGAGCCTGGATTAAAGCCTGGCTGATTGCCAGCCCAAGTCCTGAACCGCCAGTTTGTCGGTTCCTGTCCTGATCCACTCGATAAAACCGATTGAATATATTGGGAATATGCTCAGCCTTGATTCCTGTTCCATCATCCTTGACTGCCACCTGCACGCTTTTATCCGCCTTTAATACTCTGATATTAATGCTTCCGCCCTGATCTGTATGCCTGAGGGCATTATTGATCAAATTGTTCAGGCACTGGATAATGCGGGACTTATCCCCCTCTACTTGCGGTATCGATCCAGGCAAATCGAGTTTAAGTGAAATACCTCGATCCTCAAATATCGGCTGATAGATTGCCGCCACGTCATTGACGATTTCTATTAAGTCCAATTCGGTGAGGTTTAAAGAAAACTCTTTGGCTTCTAACAATGCCAGGTCGTGCAAATCATCTACCAGGCGGGAAAGCTGCCGTGTCTGGTCATAAAGGCGGGCAACTTCGACTTTATCAAGTTCATAGACATCATCAAGTATTGCTCGCAGGTTGCCCTGGATAACAGTCAGCGGAGTCCTGAGTTCATGGGAGATATCAGCCAGCATGTTTGTGCGCAGATGGTCAGCCTGCTCCAGCTCTTCTGCCATGGAGTTAAAAGCAACGGCTACTTCCCTGATCTCGCTGCTGCCCTTGACATCAATGCGCTGGGAAAGGTCTTGAGAGCCAACCGCGCGGGCAGCTTTGGCCAAATTATTCAGCGGAGCAGCCAATCCCCGGCTGCTGATAATTCCAACCAGTATGCCCAGCACCGAGATACTGAGCAGGATCCTGAGCAAGCGCCACACCAGTTCAAGATCGGTGATATCGTTGATGCGCTGATAGGCCTTTGAGTTGGTTAAAAAAGAGGTGTATTTCCGTGAACAATCGTGTTGTCGGTATTCCCAAAATCAATTTCATCGGCCTGGATTGTTAAATAGAAAACTGAAGGAACAATGATCAGAAAGAGAACAATTGCCACAAAGGTCAAACTGATCCTCACCCAGAGTTGATTCATCAGGATCGATCTCGCAGGCGGTATCCTATACCGTGAACTGTTTGAATATAAGATTTTTGTGTGCTGTCCCGGTCAATTTTTTTCCGCAGATTTTTAATATGTGAATCCAATGTCCTGCCAATGCCTTCTGAACCATAACCAAGGGCTTTTTCTGCCAGTTCGGTTCTGGTAATCACAAAATCAGGGTTTTGCAGCAGGACATATAGAATTTCAAATTCAGAGGGAGTCAAATCAATCAGCTGCCCCCGGTCTGTAAGTTCCCGTTTTCCAAGATCGAGGATTAGTTCGCCCATTTGCAATCTCACTGGAGACCTTTGATCTCGTTGAAGATGGGTCCTGCGTAAAAGAGCTCGAACTCTGGCAACAACTTCCCGGGGATTAAATGGCTTGGTAATATAATCGTCTGCCCCTATCTCAAGCCCAACGATTTTATCCGTGTCCTCCACTCTGGCCGTGAGCATAATGATCGGGGTGGCGGCAAGCGGCGGATCTGACCGGACCTCGCGGGCAACATCCCAGCCATCCTTGTCTGGCAGCATCAAGTCCAGGATCAGCAGCTGAGGGCGTTCAGCTTTAAGGACCTTCAGAGCCGTTTCGCCATCATAGGCAGTCAGTACTTGAAAACCCGCTTTTTCCAGATAGGAACCGCACCAGGCGGACTATATCCCGATCATCGTCCACAACAAGGATTCTATCCACAGCAGCTATCCTGAAATTGGAGATCTAAGATCATCATAAAGTTATTCGCTCCGCAGCGCTTCAATGGGTTCCAGCTGGGATGCTCGATTGGCAGGATAAATCCCAAAGAACAGGCCAACAGCTGCTGAGAACAGGGTTGCCAGCAGAACTGAATTTAAAGTTATGGCAGGATTCAGCAAGAAGTCACTCGCTGCAGCCACCCGCCCGATGCCAAGGGATAACAACCAGCCCAGGATAATACCAACAATGCCTCCAATCACACTTAATAAGGATGATTCGATCAGGAATTGAGTCAGGATATCCTTTTTCTTGGCGCCCACAGCTTTCCTTAAACCGATTTCCTTGGTCCTTTCAGTAACTGATACCAGCATGATATTCATGATCCCGATCCCGCCGACCAGTAAGCTGATCCCGGCAACGCCCCCCAGGAAGATCGTGAACACACCAGTAATTGTAGATGCAAAATCAAGGAAAAGTTCCTGGGTGAGGATCGAAAAATCATTTTCCCCTAACTTGATGTTATGCCTGTCCCGCAGGATGGTCGTCACTTCTTCTTCAGCTATTTTCACAGAATCGGCATCAATCGCAGAAACATAGATCATGTCAACCTGGTTCTTTACACTGCGCGGCATTAACCGGGTTTGAGCCGTAGTCAATGGAATCAGAATCTGTTCGTCCGCACTGACGCCAAAGCCGGAACCGCCTTCTTTTTTCAGAATACCCACAACGCGGAAAGGCTGTCCAGCAACTCTGACTGTTTCTCCTACTAACCCGTCAGACCTTCCAAAAAGGTCTTCTGCCACATTCGTTCCCAGGATTGCCGCCGAGGCCAATCCGGAGATTTGGGAAGGGGTAAAGAATTCCCCTTCTGAAAGTTCAACGGTCTGAACATCAATATAATCAACGGTCACACCGACAAAAGATACGATTCTTGCATTTCCGGCGTTGGTCAACTCTGCCTGTCCTTGGACCACCGGTGCTGCAGCTGCCACAGAAGGTGCATAAATCGGATCCGCGATCGCTTCTGCATCACGGATCGTCAGCGGTTCCGGGTTGGTGACATCTTCATAGTTGGTCCTCACAAAAAGCAGGTTAACACCAATGCCTTCAATTTCACCCACTATGGCTTGTTCTGTGCCGTTGCCAATTGCCAGCATCGCAATCACTGCCCCGACACCAATAATGATGCCCAGCATAGTTAATGCTGTTCGGACTTTATTTGAGGTTAGGCTTTCGAGAGCCTCCCACATTGAAGATCCAAAATTCATATCAATTACTCCACTATACATCCATCCCGGAGAGATACCACCCGGTTTGTCAGTTCTGCAACTTCAGGGTCGTGGGTAACGATGATCAATGTCGTACCCCGTTCCTTATTTAGGTTCTTTAACAAAGCCATGATTTCATCACCTGATTTGGTATCAAGATTCCCGGTCGGTTCATCGGCCATGATGATAGCTGGATCATTTACCAGGGCGCGGGCAATCGCAACGCGCTGCATCTGACCGCCAGACAACTCGTTGGGGCGATGGTGTATTCTGTCTCCCAGCCCAACAGCTTCCAAGGCTTCTCTGGCCACGTCCTTTCTGTTCCGGCCATTCAGCACTGCATACCGCATCGGGAGTTCAACATTTGTCAATGCTGTTGCCCGCGGAAGCAGGTTGAAACTTTGAAAAACAAATCCTACTCCCCGATTGCGAATCTCTGCCAGCTGATCATCAGAAAGCGTTCCCACGCTTTCTCCGTTCAAGCTGTATTCACCTGATGTCGGGCGGTCCAAACAGCCCAGAATATTCATCAAGGTTGATTTCCCAGAACCAGATGGTCCCATTATGGAAAGGATCTCACCCGGGGCAATATTGATGGTCAGACCCCTTAAGGCATGAACCTCAATTTCTCCCATCTGGTAGACCTTGGTAATGTCTTTCGCTTCAACTACCCACTTACTCATAGACTTCTCCATCTGCTTGACCTTGACTTACCGGAACATTTCCGGGGGACCCTGTCCGGGCTCCATCTCCTCAAAGATGCTGATATTGGGGGGATTGAGAACTATAAAATCGCCTTCGTTGATCTCACTCTCCAGGAGCTCCGAATATTCATCCGAGGACGCACCCAGGAAAACTGGTACCCTTTCCAGGTTCTGTAGGCTGGCTTGTTCTCCACTTTTCGAAACATACACAACCTGCTGTCCGCTCACCCAGCGCACAGCCCGGTTTGGAATCAACAATGCATCCTCAACCTGGCGGACAACAATCTGCACGCCAGCAGTTAATCCCGGGCGGACTTCCCGATCAGCATCGGTGATCTTGATCGTTACCTCAAATGTCACTAATCCCTGCTGAAGAACACCGACAGGTGAAACGCTGATAACCTCACCATTGTATTCTTCGTCCAGAATGGCATCAAACGTCAAAGTAGTGGGCTGTCCAATTTCGATCTGAGTGATATCAACCTCAGACACTGCAACGTCAATCAGAAGATTATTCAGATTGTCAATCCGGAACGCCAGTTTATTTGGGGTCACCAAGTCTCCGGGAAGAATATCAATATTTGTTACAACACCATCAAATGGGGCAGTAATAAAAGCCGCATCAATTGATGACTGGGCTCCCGCGATCCGGGCTTCGGCCAGTTTTATATCATCAGGGCTTGGTCCATCTTTAACTTTTTCGTACTGCCGCTCAGCCGACTTAAGATTAGCCAGTGCCACTGCAAGGTTGGCATCGAGGATAGCCATTTCAATCTCATCAGCCCCGTCCTGAAGCCAATTGACATACCAAACAGCTTGCTGATATTGATTGATCGCTCCTGTCAATAGAATCTGGGCCTGGGCTTCCTGCATCTCTCCGGCGGCGTTATCAAAGCGATTTTGTTTGTTCTCAAGCTGTTTCTTGGTGATCGTCACCTGAGCTTTTGCCCTTTTTAATTCTTCAGGCGAGTAGCGGCTGCCAGGTTGATTAAGGTTCCAGCGATATTCAGCGGCAGTCTAGCTGGTCTCTAGCTTGAGCTACCGCAGATTGGGCTTGGGCAGCAACATCGGCAGCGTTCTCGTACAGATCTTCCAGGGCCCGAGTTGCCGTGATCAGTTCCTGCTGGGCGATGAAATAAGACTGGGAAAGGGATCCTTCCCGCAATGTAGCCAGAACCTGGTCCGTTGTAACCACGTCCCCCAGAGACACGGAAACCTCCTCAACAATACCGGATGTTTCCCAGACAAGGGTGGCGCTTTGATCAGCATGAACTTCTCCAGTTTCGTCGATAACTGCGCTGAGATCACCGAATACGATTTGATAGGTTTGTAATTCGCCAGCGCTGGCCTGGCTGCTCTGTCGGGCACTCACAATGCCATATACAGATCCGGCAAGGACCAGGGCAACAACAACAATGATTATTATGGTTCTTTTTTTCATGTCCATTTTCCTTCTTGATCAATAATGAGCTGTCTTCAGTCAATTTTTCTTTAGTCTATGTTTGACAGGTTGTGATTCTAAACCTGCCTCATTGTAGTGTATAAATCTGGAGAAATTCTGGAGGGAGTATGCTCTGATCAGGAGGTTTCCCTTCAAGAAGGGAAACTCATCAAAATTGTTAAGGAAAATCTTATGAAAAATCATCCGGGGGCAGTTTCTGGATCTATTTTTACCAACCTCCCGGTTAGTTTACTTGTCATCTTCAACTTGGTATAATGTCGGATTGATTTAGAGGAGGGGTGCCAGAGTGGCCGAATGGGGCGGTCTCGAAAACCGTTGTGGGCTTTATTGTCCACCGTGGGTTCGAATCCCACCCCCTCCGCTGAATTTCACCAGCTGCTGGAATAAAAAAAATCCCTGCCGATAATTTCGCCAGGGATTTTTAATTTTTTAAGTATATTGTTGTGATTATTCAGCCGCGCGAGCCTCATCTCTCATTCGGAGAATAAATCCCATCGCCATCAACCCGGCCCCGATCAACAGGATCACAAACGACTGCCAGCGCAGAGGGTTAAAAATTGGCGAAATTATCCTGCTGCTCCCGTCGATTAGTTCATGGTATAACAGCGAGGTTGGAGGGATTGCCTCTGGCATGCGATCAGTCATAATGCCTGTCCAGAGTGGACGGTAGAGTAAAGCGGTGATCAAGGCGATCAAGCTTCCGCCGGCAAGGGGAATGCCCCACCATTGTCCCAATCCTTCCATAGATCGCACTCCAAAGATCAAGATCAGGAAAAGCAGACCCAGCGGCAACAACAAAGCCGTGTCAAGGTTCCAGCGAATATTGCGCAAATTCCATTTTGCTGTATATGCGCCTCCGATCTGATCACCGGATTTTAATAAAGCCTGGGTTGCATCATATTCAGGTGGAGTTGCATCGACCACCATTCCCATCACATCGTTATAAACCTGGATCTGTTCTGAATGGGGGTAGTTGGAAAGTTTACACAATTCCTTGACCATTTTCGCTCTGGGCAGAGGGGATCCGGGAGGAGTTTGCATCTCTTCCATTTGCAGGTCCGTGCAATCAGGCAGCGATTCATAATAAGCCTCCACGGCGGCTTTACCCTCTGGCCCCTTCATGCTTTCGACGAGGGGCTGCCAGATCCCAGCTTATATCTGGAAGCTGCTCTTCCGAATTCAACCACTGGAACAAGCCAGTGACAGTTCCAGTAACCCAATTTCCTACCACCTGATCAGATAACAAGGCGTTTCTGAAATTTTTCCAGTTATCCTCTTCCATGGAATAAATCAAATTGAATAGATTTAACTGCTGTCCTTCCGGCTGATCTGTGTCTTCGATCTTGTTGGAAATATCCTCAGCCTGGCGGTTGGTGATGATTTCAAGTGCCGCCGATATGATATCTGAATCGAGAATGACCGAATTGGAAATTCCATTCAGTGTTTCCTCGGAAAACAGCACATCTCCCGCGTTATTTGCCACAAGGGAAATCGGCAGGACAAACACCAACATACCTGCCAGGATAAAAGCAATGAACTTCATGATCGCATTAAGAATAGTTTTCATCGATAAGCCTTCATATATTCATCCCAGGGAAATTCCTCCAGGGAAGCCAGCACCCTGTCGGGGGTGCCCCCGTTTTCATAAAACGGCACCTGGCTGGTAATCCTGTTAGGAACTGCAATACAGTATAATCCCGCTCTTTTAGCTGCCAGGACTCCGTTAGGAGAATCCTCCAGAACAAGTACTTTATCAGGTTTGCTGCCCATCTTTTCAAGGCCTAGATGATAAAGCGCCGGATCCGGTTTCGCTTCCACAACGTCATCGGAACAGCTGGTATGGTCAAAGTGTGCTAATAAATCCAGGCGCAGGAGATGGGAATGAACCCACTGCCGGTCTGAGCTTGATACTATACCTAGCTTGATCCCCGCTCTCTTGGCTTTCTTGATCAAATCTACCGCCCCGGGGAGGGGTTTTTGCTCGCCCAGCATGACTTGTTCCTTCCTGGAGACTTCCTCAAAGACTTTTTTCTGCTTGTCCTCATCGCCAACAGTATCCAAAAATCTCTCGATTGGACCGAGCTCCTTTGCTGATTTGCCCAGGATTTCTGCCCAGTCCTCAATTTTCAATTCCTGGTCGTGCTCCCTGAATTTTTCTTCCCAGGCCTGAAAGATCGTTGTCTCGGTATCAAGAATCAGACCATCAAAGTCAAATAATAAACCTTCCAGCGGTGTATTTAGGATCATAAGTGTGATTATAAATGAAATCAGGACCCCCTCTACCTTACAGTAGTATAATTAAGGTCCGTCAAAATATTTTGCTCTGGAAAATAATGGTCAAACAACTTCAATTGATTATGAGATTGATGAAAGACAAAAGGGTCCATCCTCTCATTAAGCTTCTGCCTTTTTTGTCCCTTTTCTATCTTGTTTATCCTGATCTGATACCAGGACCATTTGATGACGCGGTCGTCATAACGCTCTTTCTGCAGTTCTTCCTGTCGCTTATTCCGGATGAATTGGTGGATGAAGTCAGGTTAGACCAGGAGCGCGAGGAAACGATGGTGTCCGAAGAAGATACTATCATTGAAGGAGAATTCTGGGAAGAATGATTTACCCGATTAAATAAGAAACTCCCCAAACGGGGAGTTTTATTTATCTTGTATCCAGCAGTTAGAAAAAATCTTCCTCATCGTCACTGTCATCAAATTTCAGTTCAAACTCGACATCCTCTCGAGGCTGTCTGACCCAGAGCTGGATCATATCCCCGTCCACTGTTTCTTCCCGGTGAGCGGCGATGATCGTGATCTCGTCAACTAAGCCTGCTTCAGTCCGATATTCCAGGACGATGGTATCATTTTTCTCCCAGGCTGAACTGCATCGGTCAACCAGGGATAAGCCATCAAAAGCCCTCAGCTCAGTGTAATAGGTATCATATTGGCCAGGGCCCTCAGCAACTCCTTGAATCCATAAACCATTAACTTCCCGGAATTCTGGCGTTGGTCCTTCGATAATAGTAATTTTTTCAGTCATACCTTTTCTGGATCGAATTGCTCCAGCACCTCCGCTTAGGCCTATCTTACCATATTTTTATCCCAGTAAAACCTTACGGATTTTTGAGTTTCCAGCCCTGATACCAACATGGAATAACAGCTCATATTGTTTGATACCTATACGAAATTTGTGGCGCTATAGATTTCAGTTTTTTTCTAGAAAATGTCAGTGTTTCCAACCTGATGTATAATAAAAAAACCAGTCCGGGATCTTATTCCTGGGCAGAACTCTTATGGAATCTGTCAATATACTTTGTCTGTCAGCAAAATCCGCTTTCCTTAAGAAGATCAAGGGTATTTTTCTGTCGGGGAAGGATCTTCTGGACCAAAACTTCACAGTTGAGGTCCATCTTTTTACATCCATTTCCAGTCCTATCCCTGCAAACCTTGTGAGCAGCTGCCAGATTGTTCTCGTCGACCATACTGGCCTTGAGATAGCTTTGGACAAGTTTATTCCGGAGCTAATAAACAAATTCAATAATCAATCCCTGATCATCGTATCCGATAAAAACATCACCCTCCCGCCTGAGAGCAGCCGTCCGATTTACAACGTTCTCATCCAGGATCTTGAAAGCAGCTTGTTCTACAGTTTTATATCCTGTCTGATATCCCAAACAGCGCTAATTCAATCAAATCTCATCGTTCAGGAGGACCTTAATAAGAGGTTGACCGAACTGCTATCGATCAGAAAAGCCAGCTTGCACCTAACCATGAATTTAACCCTCGACGCAGTCCTGGAAGCGATCCTCGAGAGCGCGCTGGAGTTGGTAACCGCGGACGATACTCATATATTTTTATACGAGCATGGCGCTTTATCTTTTGCTGCGGCTTTGTTCGATGGGCACCAGCAAAAAGAGCCCTTTATGCATCCTCGCCCTCAGGGTCTGACCTACACGGTTGCCCGGGAGGGAAAATTAAAGGTCGTTGATGACATGCTGACGGATCCGCTTTTTAAAGACCGCACCTGGGAAGGATCCATTATCAGCCTTCCCCTCAAGATCGGGCAAAAGGTTCTGGGAGTGATGAATGTTGCCCTGATTAGAGCCCATAAATTTACCGAGAATGAAATCCGGGCCCTGGAATTTCTGGGAGACCAGGCATCGATTGCAATCCAGAACGCAAAATTATACGAGCAAGCTCAACAGGAAATAGCCGATCGGAAAAAAGCAGAAAAAGCAATCAAGCATCTGGCCAACCATGATTCCCTGACTGGATTACCCAATCGCAGATTATTCAATGAAAGGATTGCTCTCGAAATTTCCCGCTCAGAACGCAATAATCAAAAAATCGGCGTGATGTTATTTGACCTTGATCACCTCAAGAAAGTAAATGATTCTTTCGGACACAATGTGGGAGATCTGCTGCTCCAGGCAGTATCCCAGCGGATGCTGGGGTTGCTCCGGAAAAGTGATACTATTGCCCGCATGGGCGGAGATGAATTCTTATTGATCCTTCCGGAAATGAATGTTCAAACTGATGCAATTCAAACAGCTGAGCGGATACTGGATGCTTTAAGTACTGCTTTTGTACTGGAAGGGTATGAAATTTCTATCACTACCAGCATAGGCATATCGTTTTTCCCAGATGACGGTGAAAACCCTGAAGTCTTGATTAAGAATGCTGACATAGCCATGTACAAAGCCAAAGAAAAAGGCGGCAACACTTATCATCTTTTTAAACCTTGATTCTGCACTGCAAAAATTGACAGATCATTCTCCCCTGATCAAAGTACAAGATATATTATGTATCAACTGATCATTCTTCTGCCAACTGGACTTGATCTTCATGCATTCGATGAAGGCTGGCCTCAGTTCTTGGCTGTCGCTGAACAAATGCCTGGACTAATACAAGAATCAATCACCAGAGTCGATCGAGTCCTTTTTGGTTCAGATATTTTTCAAAGGTTTTATACATTTGGTTTTCCTGACAAGAAATCACTTGAACTGGCTTTAATATCCGAAGAAGGTCAAAAAGCGGGAAATTTACTGCACGTTCTGTCCGGAGGAAATATCACTATTACAACAGGGTTCCATCAATCTGATACCCTCAATCGAATCCAATCCTATTCTTCACAAGATGACAGCTGATGAGAGCTTCACCCAGGCGTTCCTTCCTTAAATGGTTGCTCTTTCCACTCTTGATCATCGTCCTCACCACGGGAGGTTTTTTTGTTTATCGAGCATTCAAGGGAACTTCTGTCCGCTCCCGGAGGATAATAACCTGGATCAGGAATCCTTTGGCAAATCCTGCCTGGGCAATGGAATCGTTAACGCGCTGCAAACCAACATCCCCCTTTATATTTCCCACGGATGGATATGTGGGTTTTCTTTGGGATGATTCTTTTCGGCCCGGTCATCGTCATCAGGGAATCGACATTTTCAGCGGAGAAAAAAGTGGAGCAACTCCAGTCTATGCTGCTTATGAAGGATACCTGACCCGTCTGCCGAGTTGGAAATCTTCCTTGATAATTCGCATTCCAAATGATCCTCTAGTTCCAGGCCGCCAGATCTGGAACTACTACACCCATCTGGCTGACACCAATGGCAATTCACATATCCTGGAAGAATTTTCACCTGGAACCACTGAATTATATGTCAGCCAGGGAACATTGCTTGGCTACCAGGGCAATTATTCTGGAACTCCTGGCCACCCCGTTGGAGTCCATCTGCATTTCTCAATCGTCTTGGATGATGGTAGTGGAAAATTTTTAAATGAGCTAAAGATCCAGAATACACTTGATCCTTCAGCCTATTTTGATTTGCCATTAAATGGCACCACAAACCAGACCGATATTCCACTTTGTCCACCCTAGTTTGAAAACTATCAGATCCTATCTTAGAGGAGAAAAGTAAGATGTCCAAATATCAGCATATCCTGATTGAAAAAATTGGAAAGGTTGGATTGATTACTCTCAATCGTCCACAAGCGTATAATGCCCTGAACCTGGAGCTGCTCGAAGAACTGATGAGCGCTCTGGCAGATTATGACGAACAGGACGATGTAGGAGCCATGGTAATAACTGGAAATCAGAAATCATTCGCTGCTGGAGCAGATATTACCAATATGGTTAATGCTTCCGTGGAAGAAATCAAAAAAAGTCCTTTCATCCCAGCATTTACAAAATTAAAATTGATCAAAAAACCGGTGATAGCTGCAGTTGCCGGGTTTTGTCTGGGTGGAGGACTTGAGGTGGCAATGGCGTGTGACCTGATAACTGCTGCAGAAAATTCAAAATTTGGTCAACCAGAAATCAACCTGGGTGTTATTCCAGGAGCTGGAGGAACCCAGCGTCTTACCAGGTCCGTTGGAAAAGTTGTCGCGATGGAAATGATCCTGACCAACAGGACCCTTTCAGCCCAGGAAGCATTAGACATGGGTTTGATCAATCACATTTATCCTATAGATGATTACCTGTCTGAGACGATTACCCTGGCTCAAAAGATCGCAGAGCGGGCACCACTTGCCATATTGGCTGCTAAACAAGCTGTGAACCTTGCCTTTGAATCCCACCTTGAAAATGGATTGGATCAGGAACGGGAGCTTTTTTTTGAATTATTTTCCAGCCAGGATCAAAAAGAAGGCATGCAGGCTTTTCTGGAAAAAAGAACTCCTGAGTGGACCGGAAAATAAGTTAAGGGTTGAAGACCCAGGTAAGTTCTTTATCCTCAGATTTATATATAGTTAATTAATAGTATTAGTAGTAGGGGCTGGGGATAAGTGGATAAACAGAACTAAATTATGGGAAAGTGCGCTGACCCCCTCTATCTATGGTGCATTAAGTACAAGACCACTCCTGACAGGATATCTGAGCAGGAATTACCTCCAGAACAGTTCCACAGGCGGTTGGGGATAGATTTGAACAACTAGCAGGGAGAGCTGATTCTGGCTCAATTTCAATCCATCAAGATCAGGATCTGTGGAAAACAGGGGATTTTTCTTTAGTTTATCCTCTCAAAATACCACCAAAGAAGATTAAGTTATCCCCATAAGAGGCAAGTTATCCACATAATAAGTGGGTTTATCCACAGAAAACAGGCATATTATTAATTATTCATTAACCAGCAAAAGCCAGATCTGTGTTTATCAGATAGATCACAGCAGTAATACTGGTACCCATTAGTCTGGAACAATTTGGGTGTTATCTGGAATTACAACGCTTTTGGGAATGACTACAATACCATCCCTGATCGACCAATGATCAGTATCTAATTCTGTCCCAAGAGGAAAAGGCTGGATAGTCACATTTGAGCCGATGCGGGCATTTTTGTCTATGATTGCTCCGTCGATTCGACAGTTCTTTCCAATTCCGATCGGGATCGGATCGTCCAAAGGTGTGTCTTTCTCATAGTAATCAGCTCCCATCAGGACAGTATTCCTGATCACTGAACCATCCTGGATTTGGCTTCGCAGGCCAATTACACTGGACTCTATTTCAGCCTTACCTATAAAACAGCCGTCGGACAGGGAGACATCCTTCAGCTGGGCTCCAGAAATTTTCGAACCGGGAAGGAAGCGGGCGTGGGTATAGATGGGCCGTTCAACATCATAAAAATTGAACGGGGGATCGGGTTGCGTCAGGGCCAGATTGGCGTGATAAAAAGACCGGATAGTGCCGATATCTTCCCAGTAGCCAGCGAAATCATATCCGATAACCTTGTGAGAATGAATAGCCTTGGGAATTACTTCCCTTCCAAAATCATCGACATTTAATTCCTGTAATAGCTCATAGAGGACAGGGGTTTTAAAGAGGTAGATACCCATTGATCCCAGTAGAGGCAAATCGGGGTCTTCCCGGCTGATAAAGGATTTCTGGACCGCCGGGTCTGTGGGTTTTTCCACAAAATCTGTGATCTGCTGATCCTTTCCCCGTTTTAAGATACCCAATTGCGGTGCGGAAGCGAGCGAAACTGGCTGCAGAGCAATCGAAATATCACCCCCGTTTTCCCACATATGGTGAGCCATTTGTTCGTAATCCATCCTGTATAAATGGTCACCCGCCAGGATTAATGTGTACCCAGCTCCGGTGCTGTGGATTTCGAACATCTGCTGCCGGACAGCATCAGCCGTGCCCTGATACCAGGTATCATTGTGTATGGTTTGTTCAGCTGCCCAGATCTGGACCCATCCTCTGTGGAACGGATCAAAATTATAGGTCCTTGTTATGTGTCGGTGCAGGGATACAGAATTAAATTGGGTCAGCAGGGCGATCCGGTCGATTTTAGAGTTGATGCAGTTGCTGATCGGAATATCGATCAAACGGTATTTGCCCCCGATTGGAACGGCAGGCTTGGACCTGACTTTTGTGAGTGGAAACAAGCGTGTTCCCTGGCCACCACCCATGATCACAGCCAGAATATCCTTCGTTGACGGCATTCGATCTCCTTCCCATGATATAAGATCCTCATCAAATTATAATGCTTCCAGTAAGTAAATACGGATTAATCTGATCAGTCCTGGTAACTTGAGACAGGCAAGGAATAAATTTACCCACTGCCTGAGCCGAAAATGACTAAAAACGAGGGCTTGTTTTTTTCAACCCCGATGGGCTCCAACAGCGAATTATGGCGCACCTTAAGAAGAGAACACTTAAAAGAGGGAACCCTAATCTGCCAATTAGCAATGACGCAATATCTGCCAGGGCACCGAAATCCAGACATACAAAAACCGATCCGGTGAACACCTGATCGGTCGATGATTGATTTGTGCCGAAGGTGGGAATCGAACCCACAATCCTCAAGGGAACGCGAGTTTGAGTCGCGCGCGTCTGCCAATTCCGCCACTCCGGCTAATGGATTTCTAGTATACCTAAAAGTAGAGTGCCGGTCAAGCTTATGCCGCCTGCCCACCTCGAGCTAAGAGCCCCCCTTTAAACCTGGGAATTGAAAATCATCATGCTTGTTCGTCAACCGACCAACGCCTTGCCAGACCAGATTAAGGCATTATAATAAGCATGATACATTGATACAATATAACAGCGATCGACAGAGCAGGCAGAGCATGGCATGAATATATCAATCGAGTTCGAGAGCGGGATTCCGCTCTACGAGCAAATCGCCCACCAGATCCTGGCAGTAATAAACTCTGGCAAACTTGTACCAGGTGACCAGCTGCCAACCACAAGACAATTGGCAGTTCAATTAGGAGTGAATTTTAATACAGTTGCCAGGGCGTACAGGGTCTTAGATCAGAGATCGATCATCTCAACCCAACCAGGTCGGGGAACATTTATCCTGGAGCATAACAATCCCCTGCGGGCAAAAAGAAGATCCCCGGATATAATTGAGGACTTGACGCGTTTTTATTTGAGAAAGGCGGCCTATCTAGGGTTTGAACCCGAGGAGATCCAGGATTGTTTTGATAAGATCAGTGGAGAGGAATAAAGAGAGCAAATCTCAGCCGGAACGAGAATAAAGCCGGGGGCTAGGCTCTTTGTCTTTTACTTTGCCCTATGAAAATCGAGGAGATGTTTCACGTGAAACAATTAATATTATGACAGTTATTGGTTTGGCCTTGAGGATAATGAACGTGGTCCTGATGGTGGGAATTCCCGTTGTCCTGGCGATAATCTTGTATCGGAGGGGTAAAGGGAGTTTCAGGCCGATCTGGATCGGAGCGGCAGCTTTTATCCTGTCTCAGATTGGACATATCCCGTTTAATCAATTCGTAATGCTTCCTTTACTCGAGCGGCAGGGAATTTCAGCTGCTGTTCAGGAAGGATTGCCTTTGCTGGTCCTGGGAGCAGCGGTTGGATTATCTGCTGGTGTATTTGAGGAAGTCACCCGATTTCTGGCCCTAAAATATTGGTTGAAAAAAGAGCACAATGATTTTCTGCCAATAAAATATGGTTTAGGGCATGGGGGAATTGAAGCTGTATTAACCGGGTTGTTGGCATTGTACGCCTTGATTCAGGTCATGGTCCTGGCAGGCGAGGGAGCTTTGTCAGCTTTTGACCCCGACCAGGCGGCACTGATCCAGTCTCAACTGGAGGCATATTGGGCAGTCCCCTGGCAGCAAACACTGCTTGGCGCCTGGGAGCGGGTCTCCGCCATGATGTTTCATGTCGGGGCTTCGATCATGGTCTATAAAAGCATTCGGTCGAAAAAGCCTCTCTGGCTGCTGAGTGCTGTTTTGGGGCACACTGCCCTTAACGCATTTGTTGTTATTTATGCCGCAAAGATCGATATTGTCACCCTGGAAGGCATTCTGTTCCTGTTTGCGGCTGGCTGGCTGATTTGGGCCTGGGTGGTTAGGGTTCAGGAACCCGAATTATTGAATCCACCCCAGCCCCCGCTGCCGGAAGTGTCTTTTCGGGGTCCTCAAATCACACCACGGCAAATAGAAGAGAGTCGCTATGATGAATAATCAACCAATCATTGTTGCAGAAGACCTGACCAAGAGTTTTGGGGATATTTTAGCTGTCGACCGCTTAACTTTTTCTGTTGACCGCGGAGAGGTTTTCGGCTTGTTGGGCCCCAACGGCGCCGGGAAGACCACCACGGTGAGGATGCTGGCGGCTCTGTTGGCCCCAACCGGAGGCACAGCGTCAGTTTCCGGATTTAAGGTTGGGAAGGAAGATCAGCAGATCCGCCGAAAAATCGGGTTGCTGCCCGAAGCTCCGGGGCTGTATGATGGCTTGACGGCAGAACAGAATTTGGCTTTTTATGGTGCCATGTATGGAATGGAAAACATTGAAGCCCAAAGTCAGCGCTACCTGGAATTATTGGGTTTGTGGAATAGGCGCTATGAGCCAGTTGGTACTTTTTCGAAAGGGATGCGGCAGAAATTGGCCATCACCAGGGCTATGCTGCACGAGCCGGAGGTTTTATTTCTCGATGAGCCCACCAGCGGATTGGATCCGCAGGCTGCCCGCCTGGTCCGGGATTTTATCGCCGACCTTAAGGGAGAGGGCCGCACGATCATTTTGTGCACCCACAACCTGGAAGAGGCGGACCGCCTTTGTGATCGGGTTGCCGTGGTCAGCGGACACCTGCTGGCACTGGATGCCCCAGGAATATTACGAAGGAAGCTTTTTGGGCGGAAAGTGGTATTTCATTTAACAGAAATGAAACCAGAGCTTGTTGAAGCCTTAAAAGAGTTCAATTTTGTGACTGAAATTCAACAAGTTGACAATAAGATCCTGGCGGCAGTGGATGATCCTGAAAGCAATAATCCACTGCTGGTCAAAGCCCTGGTCGAAGCCGGCGGAGAAATCCAATTTGTGGGAGAGCTGCGGCGCAGGTTGGAAGACGTTTACCTGGAATTAATGGACGGGGTCGAGGATAAATAACATGGGAAGAATAAAAGCAATTTTAATTAAGGAATGGCGGGAAGTATTCAAGAATAAATTTGTTCTATTTACTGTTGCATTTCTGCCGATCATGATCACGGCACTTCCCCTGGTCATCCTCTATTTTACAGGCCGGTCGGAGGATTTTGGCGGAATCACAACGGCTGACCTGCCACCTCAGTTTGAATCTCTCTGTGGAGATTTGAGCGGGGGAGATTGTATGCTCTATTATATTGTGACCCAGTTCATCTTGTTGTTCATGATGGTGCCGATCATTGTGCCGATGACTGTGGCTTCCTACAGCATTGTCGGTGAAAAAACTACCCGGACTCTTGAGCCGCTATTGGTCACGCCGGTATCAACGGTGGAGATCCTGGTGGGCAAGGGTTTGGCAGGTGTGATACCTGCTGTATTGGCCACCTGGGCAGGTTATTTGCTTTATGCCGCAGGGGCTTACTTAATGGTTCCTAATCCCCAGGTGGTAGGAAAATTATTTGATCCAATCTGGTTGACCGCCATCTTTTTAGTAGGTCCTCTGTTGTCAGTCTATGGGAGTCAGTATCGCTGTGATGATTTCTTCGAGAGTCACTGATCCCACGGGTTGCGGAACAGATCTCGGGGATATTTGTACTTCCAATTGTTTTTCTGTTTGTTGGCCAAACCACAGGTTTGATCCTGGTAAATGAGCAATTTATTCTCTGGATGGCCTTTGCCCTGATTATCCTGGACAGCGTCCTGTTTTATTTCGCTGTCCAGGTATTCCAAAGGGAAACTATTCTGTCGAGATGGAAATGAAAATATGAAAAAAATTAGCAGAGCTGTTTTGATGATACTGCTGCTGGCGTTGATAATGCCATACTGTTGTGGCAGCCCAGGATGTCAGGCGGGGATTTGCTGTTGGGGTTGACCAGGAATTTTGGCTATGGCGGACTGGGAAAGATCCAGGGAAACTTTACTCTCTATATCAGTGATCCTCCGGATGAGCTGGAGCGGGTAGAGTTCTTTCTAGGTGATGTGCTCGTTTTTTCAACTGACAAGGAACCCTTCAAGTTTAAATTCCACACCAGTGAATTTGAAGACGGGCAGTACCAGATGTATGCCATCGGCTATCTGGCTGATGGGACTATTCTGGAAACCAGGAAGATTACCAAGGATTTTCTTTCGTCCAACCAGGCCTGGGGGGAAACTCAGCAGTTGATCGGACCTCTTCTGATCGGAACAGCGGTGTTGACAATCTTGGGAATTGGACTGCCATTGTTGTTCAATCAGAAGAAGGAATTTGTATTGGGGAAATATGGTCCGGCGGGTGGTGTAATTTGTCCCCGCTGCGAGCTGCCTTTTTCTCGATCTGTCTTTTCTCCCAATCTGGTGACGGGCAAATTGGTTCGCTGTCCTCATTGCGGAAAGATCAGTATTCTGGCCAGGGCTTCGCAGGCCAGGCTCGAGGAGGCCGAAAACCATTTTGTCAATCTGGATAGAACAGGTGCCGGGCAACCGGCAGAGGAGAACTTATCCAAATTGATCGAAGATTCTCGATTTGAAGAATAAGGGCTCCGGCTTTCGAAACTAAAAGGTAAAAAGAAACCTATTGGACTATAATTAACCAGCCTATATATTCAATGATAGGCTGGTGATCAATGTTCAATAATCTGACAGCATCCATAACTGAACCCGAAATCCAGAAGAAGACCCGCAAGATCGCTCAGTTGGTGGAGATCAGTGCGATACTGAACTCGACTTTAAAACCGGAATTGCTGCTGCAGAATATCCTCGAATCGGCAGCGGATTTGCTGGAATGCTGTGTGATTTCGATCCTGCTTTATGACGAAAGGGAAAAAGAATTAAGATTTGCTGCCACAACCAGTGTGAATATCGATCAGCTCGAACAAATTCCGGTCCCGCTGAACAACAGTCTGGCGGGGACTATCTATACCGAGAACCGGCACCTTGTTATTAACAGCACCAAGGATGATCCCCGCCATTATGCTGAAGTAGCTGACGAGACTGGACTGCAGGTGGATTCCCTGCTGGGCGTTCCAATGAGAATCAAGGACAGGGTGACCGGGGTTATTGAGGCATTAAATAAAAAAGAAGGAGAATTCACAGACTTTGATGTTTCCCTGCTGTTGGTGATTGCCTCCCAGGCGGCAATCTCCATTCACAATGCCCAATTGATCCAGGCGCTGCAGAAAGCCAATGTGGAATTGAGCCAGGCAGATAAATTAAAACGGGATCTGATGGCGGTTGCTTCTCATGAACTACGCACACCGCTGGGCAATATCCTGGGTTATGCCACCTTGCTGTTTGAAGATGCGATTGATGAGAATAAACCGCTGGCGGCCTCAATCTTAAAGGCTTCCTCAAAACTGCGGGCAGTTCTGGATGATATCGCCAATATGAACTTGCTGTACGCCGGCGAAGCAGACCTGGATTACTCAGCTACTACGATTCAGCAGATATTAGATTTTGCAAAGGAAGAAGTTCAGGTAACCGTGAACAAGGAAGATCATACGGTTGTTTATGATATTCCAGATGAACCGATCCCGCTGAATCTAGACCTGCCAAAAATGAGTGTGGTTTTTGTCAACTTGCTGCTCAATGCAATTCGGTTTACGCCGGTTGAGGGAGAAATCATTTTCAGTGTGGAAGACCGAAAAGATGAAATAATGGTATCGATTGCGGATACCGGTCGGGGTATTAAACCGGAAAGCCTGGAAAAAATCTTCGAAGTCTTCTATCAGGAAGACGATCATATGACCCGCCGCTATGGTGGATTGGGATTGGGTTTGTCTATTGCCCGTGAACTTGTTCAGCTTCATGGAGGAAGGATTTGGGCAGAGAGTGAAGGATTAGGGAAAGGAGCAACACTCAAAGTCGTGCTTCCCAAAGCGGGACCGCAGTCCCAGAAAAGCTAGTCAGATTTCCGCTACATCCCCAAAAATAAGTGATTCGCACATTTCCAGGAAACTATCCAGGGCTGCCAGTCTGGTTTGGTAATCCTTGCCTGCGAATCCCAAATTTGTAATAGCTTTGGTCCAGGCCAGCTGATTTTTTTCCATTTCAGGCAGCAGGGAAAGGGCTTCGGTCCAGGTATTGATCAGGGGCCAGACCAGATCCTGCGGTTGAGCGCTTTTAAGGATTGAATCCATGGCTGACCGGTAATAGGACTTTTTTTCAACCAGCATTGTTCCTTTTCCAGCAGCCTGCAGGGCATTGATAACCAAATC
The DNA here is from genome assembly GCA_963751575.1 of uncultured Chloroflexia bacterium. GTDB lineage: Bacteria > Chloroflexota > Anaerolineae > Anaerolineales > UBA11858 > B10-G9. Next base: position 918,561 of record CAVVUX010000003.1, read on the forward strand.
CCACTCAACTAACCAGCTTTTCATGAGATCAGGCGGGAGCGCTATGCTGCCTAGTAAATGGTTAAATGCAACGGCCAACCCGGGCGCGCCAACGGCTGCCGCTCGGGCAGGAAAATCCAACGCTAAGCGGCGAGTTGGAAGGGGAGGTCCGGATTGGAGGGCGACGGCGTTTACCGCGTTATTAAGGGCCTGGAGGAAAGCTGGAAATTCAACGAGGATCTCTCCGGGGGCAGATACCTGGCGATCCATCCAGAACTGTCGGGCCTGAGCGATCAGTGGCTTGCTTCTGGCCTCGATGTTTTCGGGGAAAGAAAAATTGCTCCGGGCACCTGATTGCGTATAGTCTAGGAAGTGGCGGGGATCATAAAGCGGTTGGGCGTCATAGATCGTTGGGCCCAACCAGGGATCCAGGCGGATCTCGCGGGGCTTTCGGTAGAGAACTTCATCGTGATGTTCAATATCAAAATGAATTTCCGGGGTGAGTTTAATGATCTGGTTATCAGTGGCTGGAGGTGAATTATGGATAAATACCAGATCGATATCTCCTGCTCCTCCCAGTAAAGGGGATCCGTAAAGCAAAGAACCTCTGCAGATATGAGGCAATAATGCCCCTGTTTTTCTTGACTTCCTTATCAACCAATATCTGGGCGTGTTTCCGAAGGATTTCTGGAGTAAAGATCATCTGGGATTTTTCCTTCTCCGGGTTCAGGCTTTGTCAAAGAACTGAGTTTGATAGGAACCGAGCATCAGGGTTTGTCGAATTCGATCCTCTACTGAATCCAGATCTTTTTCATTAGCAACATAATTAAGATCATTAGTGTTAATTCGGAGTACTGGAGCTCCAGAACCCTGCCCGCTGTAAAATTCCTCATAAGTCTGGTTAAGATTGTGGATATATGATTGGTCCATGTTGCGCTCATAGGGACGATCACGGTGGGCGATGCGCTGCATGAGGACGCTGGTTTCCGCTTGAAGATAGACAACCAGGTCAGGAAGCCGAAGTTTTTCCGCCAGGGCATTATGAACGCTAAAATAGGTATCCAGTTCATCCCCGGAAAGATTTAATCTGGCGAATAAGGCATCCTTTTCGAAAGTATAATCTGCGATCAAACTAGCACCAGATTCGAGGCCCTTGGGAACTTCCTGCTGTTGGTGATACCTGCTTAATAAGAAAAAGATCTGGGTCTGAAATCCATAAGCCTCACGATCTGCATAAAAATCAGCCAGGAACGGGTTTTCTTCAAATACCTCCAGCATTAATTTTGCCTGGAAGCGGGATGATAACAAACGGGATAGCGTTGTTTTTCCGACACCTATTGCGCCTTCTATAGCTATGTACATAAGTGAATTTTGACCTTATTAGAGTTCTATTTGACTGATGGGGGCGATCCGAAAAATCTTTAATAGATCAGGATAATAATAAAAGTGGCTTATGGTTGACAAACCCCTTTTGTTAACGCTACACTGCAAACTAAGACCTAACAATTATATCGTATAAGGAGGGAAATATGGTCGGCCTGAACCGGGTTCAACTGATCGGCAGATTGGGACGAGATCCCGAACTCAAAAACATCCCTAACGGGAAAAAAGTATGTGTCTTCAGCATGGCAGTCAATCGCCGCTGGAAAGGTAAGGATGGTGATCAACAGGAGGAAACTGATTGGTTTAACATCGAAGCTTGGGAGAGATTGGGAGAAATCTGTGCAGACTTCCTCAAAAAGGGCAGCCTGGTTTTTTTAGAAGGGAGGCTGCAAACTGATTCATATGAAGAGAATGGGAATACCAGGTATTTTACGAAAGTTGTCACATCAAATATGCAGATGCTGGAGCGAAAACTGTCCGAAACAGATTAAAATGTTGATTTATTAGTCCCAGCTAGACCAGCCATTTTGACTGCTGCCTGATTATCGGCAGCAGTTGATTTTTAAGCTGTCCGCCAGAGCTAGGCGGAGAAGAGAGTATAATCTAGCTATCCTTGAAATCTGCCTGTTATCAAGAGGATTATCAAAAGGATCCCAATCGATGAACTCTTCTCACAAACCCAACTTATACCTTATTCTGGCGGGCGCAGCGCTGATTTTTAGCCTGGTATCAATTTCCTGCAATTTGCCAGCCGGACTCCAGGAAAGATTTTTAAGCAGCAAGGGCGACCTAACGCCAACTCCGCTGCCAACCAATACACCTCAACCGCTTCCTCCGGCTATAGTTGAAACAGATCCTCCTCCCGGCAGCAGCGTTGGTCTCGAAAGCTCGATCACGATTTATTTTAATCAACCAATGGATCAAAAGAGTGTTGAAGAATCTCTTGCCATATCTCCAGGGCTGAACGGCACTTACACCTGGCAAGACGGGTCAACACTGACCTTCACTCCCCAGGATAGTTTTTCTCCAGCGACAAGGATCAGCATTTTGCTGGAAACTACAGCAGCAGCTTCCAATGGTTTGCTGCTCACAGCCCCGATTGAACTGAGTTATTACACCCCCGACTGGCTCAAGGCAAGCACGTTCTTGCCTGTCCAGGGAAGCGTTGAAATCGACCCAGCTTCAGCGATTGTTGTGGCTTTTAACCAGGCCGTGGTCTCTTTGGGCAGTGCTGACCAGGACGAGATCCCAGGCTTTAATTTGACACCTTCCGTACCTGGAGAGGGAACCTGGATCAATACCAGCACGTATCAGTTCATGCCTAACAGCGGACTGGCTGGTGGGGTTACCTACCGGGTTGATCTAGCACCTGATTTGATCAGCACGGCCGGCTCCAAAATTTCACCCGACACGATCAAATCCTGGACCTTTTCTACCAGCTATCCCCGGATCCTGTCCTGGGAACCAGCTGATGGAAATCTTGGTGTGCCTCTAGATACCAGCATTATCTTAAATTTTAACCAGGCAATGGACCCGGAGAGTGCAGCGGAGCACTTCATGCTCATGGATCCTCTGGGCCAGCCGGTCCAGGGAACACTGGAATGGTCGGATGATTTTACGGAAGCATCTTTTATTCCTGATGATCTTCTGGCCAGGTTCAGCAATTATTCAGCGATATTGCCGGGGGAAGTCCTATCTGCGGGAGGAACCCCTATCCAGCTTGATACCAACTGGGGGTTTCAAACTACTGGGGAATTCGCATTTCTGGGAACTCCTGCCGGGCAAAATTACACCACATCGATCTACGAAGGGATCACGCTTTATTTCAACAACCCGGTTGACTTGGAGACAGTAATTGAGAACATAACCATTCTTCCTGAAGTAACAAATCTATATCCTTCTCTTATTGGATCGGGCAACGTAATCAACCTTTACGGCGATTTAGAGCCGCTGACAAATTACAGGGTGATTATCAATCAAAACCTGGCAGATGAGTGGGGAGGACAGCTAGGAACACCGCGCGCCCTGAATATCACCACAGAACCCTTGCCGCCGAACCTGGTCTTAACCCAGGGAACCAGTGTTCTCTATATAACCGGATCAGAAAACGCGATTCCAGCCCAGGCTACAAACCTTTACCAGGTATCAATTAATATCGGCACTATACCAGAAGAGACCTTCCCACAATTCTTTGGCTCAGAATATTATCTAACCCTCGAGGATTACTATCCCCCCGATGTCAAATACTGGACTAAAAACTTCAATGTGCCTGGAGATGACAGTTATACTGTAAACCTTCCGTTGAACCAGGCTGGTTCGAAGCTGGCTCCAGGTTTATATCGATATCAGATCTATTCCCAGGAGCTGCCCTATAATCCTGCTCCTTTTCTGCTGGCAGTCAGCGATAATCATCTGACCATGAAAACCAGCCCGGAAAATATTTTAATCTGGGCTGTAAATCTCGCTACTGGCGCTCCTCTCGAGAACACGGATATAGCCATTTATAACGATGGTGGCGAGGTTTTATACCGTGGAGATACCAACCAGGATGGTATCTTCCAGGTGGATTTACCGAGACCGCTGGATTTATATGATTCCGTTTTTTATGCTGTTACTGGTGAGCCGGGCTCAGAAAGTTTTGGTATCACGGCCAGTAATTGGGCTTTTGGGACAGAACCTTATAATTTCGGGATCCAATCGAATTATGGTATGCCGGTTCCACTAACTCATATTTATACTGACCGACCCATATACAGGCCTGGTCAAACTGTTTTCTATCGCCTTGTCCACCGCATCCGCCAGGATGGTGGATATGCTCTTTCAACTGATGACAATATCGAGCTGACTATCTTTCAGAGTGGAGGAAAATCGAAGGACGTGGTTCTGCCCCTGTCAGATTTTGGGACAGCCCACGGGGAATTCAAATTATCATCATCCGCGGAACCGGGCTATTACCGCCTGGAAACAGAATACGGGATGGTTTTATTCCAGGTTGCTGAGTATAGAAAACCTGAAATTAACTTAGCCCTGTCCCTGGAAAAAAGAGACCTTATCATTGGCGAAGAATGGCAAGGAACCGCAAACGCCCGCTATTATTTTGATGCTCCTGCAAAAGAGATTGATCTCTCCTGGACTTTAAGGGCTGTGCCAACGCCGTTTTACCTACCAGGCTACCAGGTAGGTGTGCTGGATCAAAATTGGTTTTCCTATCCTGGCTACGCTCCTTTTTCATGGGGATCCCTGGTTGCTTCTGGAGAAGGCGCAACAGACGCTGACGGATTATGGACTAATTCAGATCAGCTAACAAAAATCGACATCTATGAAAACGAGATTGTCCTGCCATCTACCTACATTCTCAGCGTTACCACGCAGGACGAATCCGGATTCCAGGTTTCAAATGAGACAAACATGCTGGTGCACCCTAGCGATTTTTATATCGGTGTTAACCCCTCAACCTGGATTGCTGAAGCAGATCAACCCGTTGAGTTCGAGATCCTGACAGTAGATTGGGACAAATCCCCGGATGGGGTCCATCAATTGAAGGCTGAATTCAGCCGGATAACCTGGAATTACGAAGTGGGTGCAATCGGACAGATCGATTATACACGTGACCAAGAACTGATCGCTGAAGAAAGTTTCAGCACAGACATGAATGGAGAGGCAGTATTCAGTTTTACGCCGCCATCCCCTGGAACATATCAGGTCGATGTGTTTGAAAATGGCGCCAGAACGGAAGTCACTCTCTGGGTAGGAGGCCCCGGGACGACAGCCTGGCCGACCCAGAGCAATCAAAAAATCAATCTGATATCTGATAAAAATGCCTATCAACCAGGTGACTCGGCCACGATATTTATTCCCAATCCTTTCCCGGGCGGAGCCAAGGCCTTGATTACAATCGAACGGCACAAAGTCATTGACTACCAAACTATATCGATCGAATCTTCAGGGGAAACAATCCTTCTCCCGCTGGATGATGATGACGCACCGAATATTTATGTGTCAGTCATTCTTCTGGGCAAGGATTCAGATGGTAGATCTGATTTCAGGCAGGGATATGTTAATTTACTGGTTGAGCCGATAAATCAGCTGCTAAACGTTGAGGTCGTGAGTGAACCCGAAAGGCTGGGTCCCGGAGAGCAAGTTGAATTTAACATCCGGGTGACTGATTATGAAGGTAAACCCGTGGTTGGCGAATTATCCCTGGCGGTTGTAGATCTGGCTGTGCTTGCCCTGGCAGACCCCAATTCACCTGAGATCAGCGAAGCATTTTATGGCGTTCAACCGCTGGCGGTTCGCCTGGGATTTCCTCTTGGTGTTCACGCCGGGAGGATTGTCTGGGTACCCGGCGGTCTGGGCGGCGGCGGGGACGCTGCTGCCTTTGTGAGAGAGCAGTTTGAGGATACAGGGTATTGGCAGGCCGATATCGTGACGGATGATAATGGTGAAGCCCAGATCAGCTTCACTTTGCCGGATAATTTAACAACCTGGCAGGCTGACGTACTGGGAGTGACCTCTAATTCAGAAGTTGGACAGGGTTCAACCCAGGTTATCACGTCCAAGCAGCTGCTGGTTCGTCCGGTAACGCCTCGCTTCCTGGTTGCCGGCGATCACCTCGCCCTGGCAGCAATAGTCCATAATAATGAGGATAGTCCTCATTCTGTAGAGGTGACTCTGCAGTATTCTGGTATTCTGCTCGATCAGCCTGATACTTCCACCCAGGTAGTGGAGATCGAAGCTCACTCAAGCGTGCGGGTTGAGTGGTGGGGGACCGTGGAAGACACGGACAAGGCAGACCTGCTGTTTATGGCAGATGCAGGGTCGATCAGAGACGATGTTAAGCCATATCAGGGCTCGATTCCTGTCTATCGGTATACCGCTCCTGTGGTTTTTGGGACATCAGGAATCTTGGACAGTGGAGGAAATCGCCTTGAAATAGTCACCCTCCCAAAAAGCTACGATCCAGATGCGGGATCACTGGATATTGAACTATCTCCCTCTCTTGCAGCAGTATTATTTACAGCTTTGGATGCCATGGAAGATGATCCCCGTTTTTCCAATGATGCCTTGATGTCTCATTTTTTACCTAATGTCATCACGTATCATACTGTTCAGACCCTGGAGTTGGATTACCCTCGCCTGGAAGAAAAACTGGACACAATCATTCCGGAGTCGCTTGATGCCCTGGCTGCCAGGCAGAATGAAGATGGGGGATGGGGATGGTGGGATGGCGGCGCTTCTAATGTTGAGATCAGTTCCTATATATTGTTCGGATTGGTCAAAGCTCAGCAATCCGGTGCATTCGTGGATGATTCTATGATCCAGGGTGCCAGGGGTTATTTATTGGCCACCCTACCCGCTGTTGAGATGTTAACTGCGGGCTGGCAGTATGATCAATTGGCTTTCAGATATTTTGCCTTAGCAGAGTCTGGGATCGATGTCAGTAATGGCATGGTAGCCCTGGTTCCGCTTGCCAGTCAGATCAGCCCGGCCAAACAGGCTTTATTGGCAGTAGCCCTTGAGACCCAGATCCCAGGCAACGAATATACGATTTCACTGCTTTCCAATCTTGCCGGCAGCGCGGTCCGGAGCGCAACCGGAGCTTATTGGGAAAACCCTGACAGCTGCCGCTGCTGGTTCACCAACACACTAACCACAACGGCCATGGTAAATTATGCCCTGGCCAGGGTGGAAGGTTTTTCCGATCTTCTGCCAGAATCCCTCCGGTATCTGGTTTCAAACCTGACCGCGGCGGGTGATTGGGGATCGCCCTTAGAAACCAGCTGGTCCATTTTGGCATTGAACGAAATGTTGTTATCAAGCAGCGGCTTGACTACCAACTACCAATACGCTGGTTCAGTTAATGGGACAGAGTTGATCACAGGGCAGGTGGACGGCACGGCCGGAATTGAAGCGGTCAAAGCTTCAATTCCCATTGACACGCTGTATGCAGATGACCCAAACGCTCTGGTGATCAGCAGAAGTGAAGGAGAAGGCAGGCTGTATTACAAAGCCCACCTGCTGGTGTATAGGCCTGCAGAAGACATCGAACCGTATGGCAAGGGAATCAGCATTTCCCGTATTTACTCAGGAATTAATCCTGAGAATAAAGTTAGTTTTACTCAATCAGGTGATGTAGGTGATTTGATTCAGGTCCGATTAACCCTTGTAGTGGAACACGATCTGCAGTACCTGATCGTGGAAGATCGGATCCCTGCTGGAACAGAGATCCTGGACACAAGACTGAACACCTCCCGCCAGGACATAGCTGAATATCAGGTGGGCTCCCCGTTTAAAGATGGCTGGGGATGGTGGTATTTCAACCAACCGGTTGTTTATGATAACCGGATCATGTGGGCAGCTAATTTTGTGCCTGCTGGAACCTACCAAATGATTTATACGCTGTCGCTGACCCATCCGGGTGAATACCAGGTTTTACCAGCCCGGGCCTGGCAGCAGTATTTCCCAGAAACCCAGGCCATCAGCGCCGGGGATAAGTTCAGCGTGGAAGCTGGCAGATAAAGATGTAACTTTTTTCAGTCCAGTTGCGTTGATATATTAAGAACGAATGGGAAGTTTAAAATCCAAATTGGAACCAGTTGGTATTAAATAATACCTGGCAGGTCAAGGCGACAAAGATGATTAATAAGATCAACCCGCACCCGCACCCTGAGCAGGAAGCGCCCCGACCGAATCCAAAACGTTCCTGGAGCCAATCGAACACCACATCAAGCATGAATAATTTGAACAAACCGCTAAGACAACCTTGCTGCCTGTTCACTAAAAGCTCCTTTGTGATATTCGTATATATATACGGAAAACAATTGTCAGGGTTGCACTTTGCAACGATTTATTAGAACAGAACACGATTAATTTTTTAGGATTTGTTTTATTATCTGTTGAGCAGAAACTCAGGGGATCATTATAGGTTTCTTCTGATCCATTTTAACAAGCATCTTGATAGGAGGTCCAGTGAGATCTAAAATGCTGCTCCATTATCTATTTCCGCTGATTATAGTTTTGTTATTTCTGACCGCTTGTGATGCGGCGCAGGCCAGCGATACCTACGTCTGGATTGACGTACCCTCGGACGGGATATCATACCCAATCTTGCAGCCGGTCAATGTGGAGGGCCATGCATCCGGTGTGGGGGGAATCTCGCGGGTAGAGGTATATGCGGATGGAGAACTCTGGACAACTATAGAGGATCCACCGATCAGTGATAACCTGGCCAGGTTCGAGGCGGAGTGGCTTCCACCCGGATTCGGGACCTATTTGTTACAGGTGATAGCCTACTCTCCAGATGGCACTGCCAGCTTATACGATCAAGCCCGGATAACATTCGGAGACGAAGCGGCAGCAGCCATAATTACCGCTACTCCGGTCATAACTGTCACACCAGTACCGGGTGCCGAAGAGAGTGAAGTTCAATTCTGGGCAGAGCCAGAGACGATCCAGGCCGGAGAATGCACCACTATCTTCTGGAAAGTATCAGGAGTGGCTGGTGTGATCTTCGGAGGAGTTGAGCAACCCTTTGAGGGCTCCTACCAGGATTGTTTGTGTGCTGCCCAAACCTATACATTGACAGTCAATCACCAGGATGGATCTGAGGAGAAACAGAAAGTTAATATTGCGGTCACAGGTACATGTGCAGACACAACAGCACCTCCAGCTCCTGCCCTGGCTGTACCAGCCAACGGTTTATCCATCTCCTGTATATCTACCCAAAACCTGGCCTGGCAGCCTGTAAATGACTCGAGCGGCATCAGTGAATACCGGGTCCAGGTCCAGCGCCATTCCGGTGACAATAATTGGCAGGAAGTACCCGGCAGTATTTTCGGCGGGATAAGTAACAAACAATACAATTTGTCAGTTGAGTGCGGTTGGACTTACCGCTGGAGAGTGTTAGCAGTAGACGGTGCGGGGAATTCCGGTCCCTGGTCCAGCCGGTGGAGTTTTGTGATCATTCTCGAGTAGCATATTGACGAAGAGCAGCCGGCCAATTGGGAGAACTAAAAGCAAGATATTGATTCCTAGGGAGGAATTGATGAATAAGACAAAAACTCGCAACCTGATATTGTTAAGTATTATTGTGCTGATGGTTATTATTCTACTGGGGATTCTGGTGGGCAGATATTTCCAGAACAGGACAGTATTTGAATCGAGGCCCCTGGTCCTGATCCACGACCCGGTGGGGGACAGCACCTATCAAGTGGGCGAGAGCATTATGGTCCACGCAACAGCCCGGGAAGATCAGGGATTGGCAAGGATAGAATTGTGGGCGAACGGTCAGCTGATCGAATCGCTGGACGCGGAGGATCCCCCTCCAACCAACCTGGTTCTGGCAGCGGCCTGGTATCCGACCTATACCGGTATCCAGCAGCTGGTTGTCAGGGCGATCTCTGCTGATAATGTTGCCGGTCAATCATCAATCAATATATTCGCCAGTGAGTCAGGAGAGGACCAGACAGGTAGGCACCTTGTTGAAGAGGGGGATACGCTGGAATCGATAGCTGCTGAATATGGAAGTTCTGCGGATGAGTTATCGGAGCTGAACCCCGGAATTGACCCCGGAGGTATTAACCCCGGAGATGAAGTGATCGTTCCTGACGATGAACCACTTTCGGATGATCCACCTGCAGGTGATGGAGGCGAGGCGCCAACCTTTGCAGGCGATCAGCCTCTGCTGGGATACATAGAGGGTATATTTGGTTTTTCACCTGCTGCTAATGAGGGGGTCGCCTTGCGTCTGGAAATTCCCAGGATGCGAACAACAACAGCTTTTGATAGTTTACATTGTTATGTTAGCCTGGCTGACAGCCTCCCGCAATGGTATCCGGACTGGGACCAAGATCAGGCAACAGACGAATCATTTGCCCCTATGACTGACGGGTGGTGGAACACAGAGGACTCCCTGACAGGGGAAGCTGCTCCTGTGATCGTCTGGCCTGGAGACCAATCCCTACCGATGTCTGTCTTATGTGTGGGACTGACCGGCGGGGGTACTGATGCGATTGATCTGGGACAGGTTGACGTGAATATACCTCCGGAGCGATGGGATGGTATTCGCCAGCCATTTGAGAGCGATGGCGAGGGAGGGCATTTATCTTTTGAAATCCGGGTGACAAGGCTGGAAGGGACGCCGGGATATACTCCTAAATCCCCTGACCCTTTAATGCCCATACCATATAACGTGCGCTTGAGTGAGGAAGAGGGATTGATTGAATGGGATTTTGATCCAAATCCAGATGATCCCATCAATGGATTCCAGGTCCACTTGAACGGTAATTTGCAGTGGACAGAAGGTGCGGATGCTCGGTCGAGCAACCTTCCCCCAGAATGGTTCCACCCTCCTTGTGCCACGATCTACAATTTTGAGATCTATGCTTTTATCATTGACTATCCTGAGGGCCGAGAATCGCTGCCAGGATCTGTCCTGCTTGAGCAGCCCCGGGAGGGATGTATTAAACAGGTTCAGGTTACCTTCCTGTCCCTGGAAACATTCAACCTGGGCGGAGATGGCCGGTTTGAGGACCGCCATGGTGATGTTGGTCCAGCTTACGGCAGATTTTATGCCAATGAGAGTCGGGTAGATTTCGATCACGGCCACGAAGGTCCCGGTCTTGATATGCCCAACGGATTGAGCCATGACAGCATGTATGACCTTACAGTCGCTGCGGCTGACATTAGCTGGCATTTTGCCGGTCCCAATACTGTTGTAACAGAAGTACCCACAGGAGGAACAATGCGGGTGGGTTTTGGGATCATGGATAGGGATACGGGCCGCTGTCGGGATTCGGATGATCGTGGCTGTGATGACATCATATGCAGAGGTGTGCATGCCCCAATTCGTGACCAGTATGGCCAATTGGACGGGGTTCACACTGAAACCATAACCACAGAAAATGGACGCTGCCGGCTGACATTTGAATACCGTTTGACAGACGATAGTCCAACAGGAGAGAGAGGCACCTGGGGTGAACCTCTGCCGTGGTTGGAGGTAGCAGCCCTGGATGTCTATTCTGATCCTGAAAACACCATCGTTGAAGTTGAGAATACCGGGACGGCAAGTTGGCCCGGCAGAACACTAACTATTGAGTTACAGACCAGGGATGGCGATTCGCTGGGTCATTTCCCCTTTGAGGATGTAAATCTCCCGGTCGGAGAAACCCAAATTTTCCGCATTCCCACTGATTCTACGGGAGCGCTGATCGATGTCTGTGTTCTCCTGGATTCTCAAGACGAAGTCCTCGAGCTTTACGAGCGCAGCGGTGCGCTGATTCACACTCCGGTTTGCACAAGACTGCCGGATCTGGATATCAATGCGGTTCGCTATCGTGAGGGCAGCCCGCCCATGATCCAGATCGATTTCGTGAATGCTGGATCAGGACCGGTATCGAATTGGCCGCTTGATATTAATATCCAGCTGCCGGATGGTCAGTATCTATTTGAAAATTATCGCCTGCCGGGATTTGTATTGGCAGCGGGAGTATCCTCCACGGTTGAAATACCTGTCTTGGAAGCTTCGACCAGGCGGTCGATGTTTGATGGCTATACAGTAACCCTTAATCCGGAGGCTGCGTTCCCCGAGATTACTTTAGAAAACAACAGTTTTACCGTTGGGGCTGGCACTGAGATATCTGCAACCTGGTATGGAATCAATGCGCCCTACGGAATGAGGAATATCTCTGAATTCCACGTGGATATCTATATCCTTCAGGGATCGGAACGAACCCAGCATATCGTGGATTGGTCCGAGACCCAGGATATTGATTGGGGATCTTGTTTTGATCCCCGGTACTGCGTTCTGCTTTTTTATTCGGATTACTGGACTAGTCGATATGAAATTTATGGAGACGAATCCCTCCAGCTCGTCATGAGCATCACCAATCCGGGTTCCCTGACGGAATCGTTTACATTTGACCGCATCTACGAGGCTCCTTCCTGGGGAGCTGGAGGCGATGCACCGGGAGGTGGCTGCAGCAACTGGCCACGTCGTGATGATGTCGGCAGGCACAGTTTTATTGTGACAGCCCCCGGAGGAAATCAGTGGTGGACCAGGGTTGATATCTGCCGCGATAACTTCGCTGAGTAGGATCCAGATCAACCACAATGAAAAACAGGAATGACTGATTTGAAATTAGCCACACAAATGAACTCTGCAGTGACTGCTCTTTACCTGACACTGGCCGCGGTATCGACCCCGCACCTGATCGATGATTTCCTGTTTGGCATACCCGAGGATTTTGGAATCAGCAACATGACAGCCCAGATCCTGTCCGGGGTGTTTATCCTGATTTTTATGCTGATATTTCGGGAGGTCGTTCGGGGAACCAGGATTGGGTTATACGGGGCGATGTTTATGGGATCCTTTTTAGCTTTAGCCGGGATCTTAAAGCATATTCCGCTGATCATTAAACCTGGTCCCTACTGGAGCGGTTGGTTCTCAGAAGGATTGATCATCGGCATGATCATATCAGGAATATCCCTGTTAATATCAGCTATCTATGTTGTGAAAAGACATCCGGATGGAAAGTAAAACCAGGATATTTTCCAGAGTTTTGATCATATTGTTCTTATCGGTTTTGGGGGCCTGTGCGAACCGGCAGGAGATGTTTTCTTCAGCAGGTGAAAGCTGGGGTATCTATGAGATGAATTTGAAAACTGGAGGAATTCAAACCATCTATGCTGGAGAGGATGAATTATCCGGCTTGAGTTTTGACCCTGCAGGAGAAAAGTTGGTGTTCTCTCAAATAACGGGCGGGTCAGGGTATGAATATTCAGAAATTTACACCCTGGATCTCACTGAAGGTGACTTAAACAGGCTCACAGATAACCAGTTCTGGGATATCTATCCGGTCTGGTCGCCAGCAGGAGATGAGATAGCATTTTTATCCTGGAGGGAATCAACCCTCGACATTTATAAGATGGACAGCGATGGCGCCAACCAGGTTCTGTTATATGATTCCGGATATCACGACGCAGATATCGATTGGGTTGGTGATCGAATTGTGTTCACCAGCCAAAGCAGGATCTGGATCATGGGATCTGACGGGAATAACCCCGGCCAGCTGACCGATCCGCCCCGGGCAGGAGAATGGGGCCAGGCGAATCTACCATTTGGGGATTACGATCCTCGCCTTAATCCCGCAGATGATCAAGTTGTGTTTTCCCGGCTAGTAAGGGACGAATCTGTTCATGGAAATTATGATCTCTTCTTGTTGGATCTGGACAGCACAGATCTCGTAAATCTGACGAAGACTGGTTACTCACAAGGTCTTTCTAGCTGGTCCTCCAACGGGGAGAGGATATTGTATGTGCTTTCTGCGATCGGGGAAGAAGGATTATATGACTTATATTCGATCCGGAGAGACGGGACTGATAATCAGCTCCTGAATCCTGCATCCCTGCCCCCCAATTTACTGATCCACGGAGCTCGATTCGGCCTGGATGATGATGCGGTCTACTTTATTGGTCAGTGGTGGCCGGGATCAGAGTAAACTTCCTGCATTTTCAGCTCTAAAAACGCATCCTATTCCCGGGCAGGTTGATTCAGATCACCTGAATTCATGCAGACGTGTGTCTAATTTCTACGAAAGTTCAATTCGAGCCGGCAGAATGGGGAGTGATTATCTTACCGATTGGGCTATTGCCTACCGGGTGGATCCAGCTTATGCCCCTGATTCCGAATTTTGAAATCGGTCCCGTGTGCCCAGCCAGAGATGAAGGCCATAAAAACTGATCACAGCCACAGCACAGATTGCGGCGCCGATGTACCACAGCAGATCAGGATTATAGTTATCCAGGATCAATCCGGCCAGGCTCGGTCCTACCGTTGCTGGCAGAGCCCAGGATAATCCAAAGACTGCCATGTAACGCCCCCGCATATCATCTGGCGCGAAGTTGGTGGCCAGGGCTGAGGCTGTGGGCATAATGATCATTTCCCCGATGGTGATAATCACAACAGCTGCGGCAAATAACCAGTAGGGGGTCACAAATCCAAACATGCCAAAACCGATCATGTAGAAAAAGACCCCCAGGCCCATCATCAGGAATGCAGGATATTTCTTGATTGCCCGTGTGGTTGTGAACTGGAACAGGATCACAGTAATGGCGCTGGTGGTCATCAGGAACCCATAACCCTGAGGTTCAATGCTATGAACATCCCTTAAGTAGACCGAGAGAGAATTGTACATTTGCTGGTAAACAACCCCCATTAACATTGATACGATCAAGAATGCTATATATGCATAATCCTTCAAAACGATTCCATAACCGGCGAAAGTTTTCAGCACACTCTCGGGCTCCTGGGAGGTCTCAGGTTTAGTTTCTGGGATGTTGAAGAAGACGATGGCCGCGACAATGATGCTCAGCACGGCATCCAGAACAAAAAGTGGAAAATAGCTTCGGTTGGCGATAAAACCACCGATCGTGGGCCCGATGATCCAGGCCATATTGCCCGCAATCCGCAAGATGCCAAAGCCTTCCTGCCTTTTATCCTCTGGAAGCAGGTCTGCCACCATTGCCTGATGGGCAGGACCGGCGATATTGGATAGCAGGCCGATAACAACTGCCAGCGGGATCAGGACAGCAAATTCATTGACCAATCCGAGGGAAAGCGTACTGACCGCGCTGAAAACCAGGCCGACCAGGATCAGCGTTTTGCGCCCGAACTTGTCGGTCAATGCACCACCGATCATGGATCCAATTAGTCCGAAAGCCGAAAATGTTCCCAGGACAAGTCCTGCCTGGGTCATGCCAACATTAAATCTATCGGTGATATAAAGCGAAAAGAACGGAAAAAGCAAAGTGCTTCCGATGCCATCGATAAACCGGGAACCTACCACAACCCAGAATTTATCCGGAAAATCTTGATAAATGCCTCTCAGCCGGTTGAACAAAAGAATTTCCTTTTCTTGGAGTGAAAAAGGGATTATAGCATAGAAAATTAGGGTGCTTCTTCAGTGCCAGGGAGGCCCCGAATCAACCTCCAGACAGGGTTAATTAGAGGATACTGACTTTAGAAAGGCAATCTCTATCCACAATGAATTAGGATTAATGGATTTGATTTTATGAAGAAATCAAGTTATCTGGAAATATCATTTTCAGACCCAAGAGATGTTATGATGGTCTTGCAAGCCCCATTCATTATTTCTGAAAGGGATCTTCTCGTGAAAATCAAAAAATATGTCGACCCGGTTTTATTTCATTCAAAAGTGGTTGCGTTCCTGGCCAAAGATGAAATCGAAAATAACCTTCCCCTGGGGGTATTGGCCAGCATCATCGCCGGGGAATATCTTGAAACAACACCCTATATGAGCCTGGTGGAATCAGGCGGGAAACCCCTGTTGGTAATGATGTGTACGCCTCCCCATCCAGTCTTATTTTCGTACCAGGAGACCCCTCCCTCGCAGGAACATTTACAGATGGTATTAGTGGACCTGCTTGAAACACTAAAAGATAATTTCACTGGGATTACAGCGAATAAAACCATGGCAGCTGCTCTGATGGATGCCTGGGAAGCGATGACTGGAAATAAAGCAAGCCTTAATATGGCGATGCGGATCTACAAATTGGATATTGTAATACCGGTTCGAGGAGTTCAGGGCAGGCTGCGCTCTGTAAACAATGATGACAGGGAGCTGCTGAGAGATTGGTATGTCCGATTTCTGCTAGAAATTACAGGGGACGAGCCAAATCCTGCCCGGGTAGGTAAGTGGGTAAAACGATCCCTGGCCAATTCAGAGAAATTCCTGCGGGGTTTGATGATCTGGGAAGCGGCTGGGATCCCGGTATCGATGGCGGGATATTCAGGACCTACGCCGAACGGCATTAGAGTAGGCACAGTCTTCACACCAGAAGAGCATCGTACTCAGGGATACGCCAGTGCCTGTACTGCCGGCCTGTGCCAATATCTGCTTGACCAGGGATTCAGGTTCTGCTTCCTGTTCACCGATTTATTGAATCCAGTTTCAAATCATATTTACCAAAAAATTGGATTTGAAGCTGTAACAGATGTGGATCAATATCATTTTCAATTCGATGAAATAAAGGGAACAAGCTGATGAAAACCATAGGATTATTGGGCGGTATGAGCTGGGAATCGTCACTGGAATATTACCGGATCATCAACCAATCTGTCAGGAAAGAGTTAGGCGGAGTGCATTCGGCCAAAATTATCCTGGTCTCGCTCGATTTTGCGGAAATTGAAGAATTGCAAATGAAGGGAGACTGGAAATCCGCTACCCGGATCCTGATCCAAAGCGCCCGTGAACTCGAACGAGCAGGGGCGGATTTTTTCCTGATCTGCACCAATACCATGCATTTGATGGCCGAGGATGTCGCAGCTGCTGTCTCAATTCCGCTGCTGCACATCGCTGATGCCACTGCGGAAGCGATCAAGGGCAGGCGAATCCATACCGTCGGTTTGCTGGGGACCAGATTCACAATGGAGGAAGAATTCTACCGGGGCAGACTGGCAGAAAAACACAATTTCAAAGTAATCATCCCTGATCAAGATCAAAGGGATATGATCCACCAGGTGATCTATGATGAACTGGTCCAGGGCAGGATCGTGGACAGATCCCGCAACGAATACCAGTCAGTGATCGATTCCCTGACCAAACTTGGTGCTGAAGGTATCATCCTGGGTTGTACTGAAATTGGCTTGCTGGTTAAGCAGCAAGACACGCCCGTCCCATTATTTGATACCATGGAAATCCATGCAAAAGCTGCTGTTGAAGCGGCAATGGGTAGAAAAGTATTGGTTTAAGAGGATATCCTGTATAATGATTTTATCGAGCAATCTAAGAACTATTAGTGGATAACACCCCGGCATTAATGCAGCAGGGAGGAGTAATGAATACGGATTTTTTACGAAGGCAGCTGGCGTTGAACCGTGACCGGGTAGCAGCCCTGGCGCGGGGAGTTCCTGAAGATCAAGCCTGTTGGAAATCAGATCCTGACACCTGGTCGATTCTTGAGGTTGTCAACCACCTGGCAGACGAAGAGGAGTTTGATTTTCCTGTTAGACTGAAACTGATCCTGGAAAGATCTGATAAACCCTGGCCGGCAATCGATCCGCTCGGGTGGGTAATTGAACGGAAATACAACGAAGGAGATCTATTTGATACCATCAATCGTTACCTGAGATTAAGGAATGAATCCCTGGTCTGGTTTGAATCGATTGAGAATCCGGACTGGGACATTGTCTATGAAGCGCCCTTCGGCGAAGTCAGGGCGGGAGATATGTTTGTCTCCTGGGTGACCCACGATCTGCTCCATATCAGGCAGCTGGTTGAAATTCAAAGGTTTTACCTGGCAGAGCAGGCAAAACCCTACCGGATGGACTATGCCGGGGATTGGTAAAAATCCCTGGCGGAATGATTAAAAAAAGGCTGTCAATCTGACAGCCTTTTTTGTGTTGTTATTGTACTTATTTAATTGTGATCTGCTTGCCTTCGACAACCTCACCTATGACCCAGATCGGTTGACCCATCTTTTCTGCTTCTACGCGCAAGTTGGCGAGGTGTTCAGCCTGAACAGAAAAAAGCAATCCGCCGCTGGTCTGAGGGTCAAAAAGAAGCAGTAATTCCTCGTCCGTCATTGATTTTGGCGCTTTGATGTGTTTGCTAAAGAATAGCTTGTTATCAAAAGCGCCGCCCGGGAAACTGTATAGGTTGGCATATTCCCTGGCTGAACTGATGAAGGGAATCATATCCCAATGAATGTTCATCCCAACGCCGGATAGCTGCGCCATTTCAGCGGCATGACCTAACAGGCTGAAACCGGTAATATCAGTAGCAGCTTTTACGCCAAAGGATTGGGCAAGTTCACTGGCTTTTCTGTTCAACCTTTTCATCCAGAGCACAACTTCCTTTACATGTTCTGGTTTCGCGGTTTGATTCTTGATCGCAGATGTTGTGACTCCGAATCCGAGTGGTTTGGTAAGGACAAGGGCATCCCCGGGTTGAGCAGCAGACTTGGTCATCAGCAGGTCAGGATGGGCGAAGCCAAGGCAGACCAATCCGTATTTAGGTTCTTCGTCCTGAATCGTGTGACCCCCGGCGATGACAACGCCGGCTTCCTTGGCTTTTTCAGCTCCACCGCGCATTATTTCACCAGATACATCCGGGGGGAGTTTTGGCGGCAGGGCTGCAATATTCAGCGCCAGGAAGGGAGTTCCCCCCATAGCATAGATATCCGAAAGGCTGTTGGCTGCCGAGATCGCACCGTAGTCATAAGGATCATCAACAACCGGCGTGAAGAAATCCGTGGTTGCGATCAAGACCCGATCGTCATCAAGTTTCCAGACAGCTGCATCATCCGGTTGTCCAAGTCCGATCAGTAGATCAGGATAATCTTTGTCAGAAAACAGACCATCCAGGGGGCGCAGGACCTGCGCCAGCGTTTCCGCATTAAGTTTGGATGCTCAACCGGCACATTTGGATAGTGATGTCAGGCGGATTTGGCGGCCAGACGGTTTTTTTTCTTTGCTCATAGGGTACTTATCTCTGAACGTGGTAATAAACTTGGCTTGTGATGAAAATTTTATCACAGGCTGAGGCAGGATTAATCAGGCTTGCTAATTTGCAGGTCAATTCAAAAGATCCCAATCCAAAACCTGGCTGCCAAGTTTTAGAATACTCTATCAAAAAAATCCCCGGGAAAAAAACCGGGGATCCTTTTTGATTGATACTAATTCTCTTGGCCTGGTATCAGGGTGCGATGTCAGGTAAGGGCAGGATATAGGGATTGTCATTGGGAACCAGCATGACCTGAATTCCAGGAGCCAGCTTTTCAATATAGCGATAGTTCAGCAGTTCAGGGTATCTGGCCAGAACATCAGCGATCAGCTGGAGGGCTTCTGCTTCTGCTTTGGCTTCAATAATCTGGGATTCTGCCCGCCCCTCGGCCGCCAGAATAGCAGCGTCCTTGGTGCCTTCAGCGATCTGCCGGGCTTGTTCCGCTTCCTGAATGCGCTGTTCAACGATGTATTCCGCCTGCTGGGCCAGCTGTTCAGCAATCTGCTTCTGTTCAATCGAGGCTGCATATTCGACTGTAAAAGTGATGTTCCGCAGCACAAAATCGGACAGGATCAGGCCGTTATTTGACATGGCCGCCATCATCTCAGTCTCAATTAATTTTTTTAGCTCTTCTCGTTGGGTGCTGTACACCTCATTGACTTTGTAATTGGATACTGCATCCCGGATCACTCCGCGGACGGTGGGACGGATCAGGCCGCTCAGGTAGCGGTCCTGCCAGGTGATGTGAACATCAAGAATTTCATCTGGATCCAGGGAATAGATGATTGAGGCATCGATATAAACTTCCTGGCCATCAGATGTTCTGGCAGCAATGGAATCATCACCTTGAACATCACCCTCCAACTGGGCGATGGACATGGTATAGGTGTTTTTTGAGATCGAGTAGGTTTTTACATTTTCAGCATAAGGTATGACCCAGCGCAGTCCAGGTTGAAGGACTTCACTCCGGTAGCCATTCGGTTCAATGGCACTGATCACCACTCCCCGTTCCTGGGGCTGGATGAATACCAGTCCGGCGCTGACAGTATTCAAGATCACGGCAGCGACTAAGGCGACTATAATCCCGGTCACGGTCCCGCGAGTTTTCTTTCCCTGGCGGGCGCGCAGGATCATCAGGGCTAAGAAACCGATGACCATCAACCAGGAAAACGCGGCTAAGGCTGAGACCAAAATTGTGATTTGCATTTTTTTCCTCCGCTATACTTTCCAATTAAGCTTCTTTGTATTCATTATATACGCAGCCAGACGCTGTCAGGTTTCATGAATGAGTTCTTATACCTTATTAATAGAGCCTGTGGTACATTTGGAGTTTATGACAGACTAAACAAATCCGCACTAAAAATACTGACTTTTTTTGCCCATCCAGATGATGAGACGATGTTCCTGGGGGGGACATTTGCATATCTGGCAGACCGGGGAGCAGAGATCCATTTTATCTGTGCCACCCGGGGAGAAGGAGGAGATATGGGGGATCCACCCATCTGCACCAGAGAGGATCTGGGCCAGATCCGGGAAGAGGAACTTCGCTGCGCAGTGGAACATCCTGGGCGGTGCGAGCGTTCAAATTTTCAGGCTACCTCGACCCAGTAGTTGGACCGGATGGTGAGCTTTATCCATTTGCGGCTGATCTCAAAAAACTGACTCGACCAGGTCAGGCGTGATATCTTATCTATTAATCCCCAGGCGATCATTACCCACGGGGCTGCAGGTGAGTATGGACACCCCGGGCATATCCAGGCTCATCAGGCAGTGATGCTGGCCCTGGAAGAGATTCCTGATTTTTCAGGAGCTGTTTATTCACCCTCCTATCATTCGAGGGAAACGATGACTTTTACACCTGAGCCGGACATTCTGCTTGATATCTCTGCCTGGAAGGAACAAAAGATCCAGGCTGCAGCTTGCCATCGATCCCAGCATGATCTATTCATCCGGAATGGATCTGCCCGGGCTGGCCGGCCGGTCACGCTGCCTGAGATGATCAGGGACAGGGAAGCCCTCTGCCTGATAAAATCTCCCACTCAAGGAGTGAGACCAGTTGCCTAATCTATTAGCGGAGATATCTATCCACCCAGGTGATTTCCGGGAGTAAAATAAGGTCAGTATTTCTGGCAGGCTTATTGCACCTAATTAAATTAACAAGGGATATATTAAAGAAAAATATTGTTGTTACCAGAATTATTTTTATCGGTTACTATTGGTGAAATGAAAATCATGAAAAACAACCCTGGCATGACTAAGACCCTGATAAAAATATCCGCTGCCCTGGCTGGTGGAACAGTCCTTTTTGTGCTGGTGATCGGATTGGCTACAGCGGGTTTTCGATCAATCTATAAGGGAAGGATCTTCCCTGGTATATACCTGGGGTGGGTGAACCTCAGTGGTCAAACGCCCGAAGATGCGGCCCGTTTGATCAGCGATGAATTTGGCTATACAGCTGAGGGGCAGATCACTCTCCAATATGGATGATTTGGAGTGGCAAGCAACTCCGGAAGAGCTGGGCATGTACTTCAGCCCCAATTTTAACGCCGAGGCTGCATTTCAATCTGGGAGGGATGGCGGTATTGCTAAGCGAATTGCGGCCCAGATCCAGATCCTTCGGCATGGGATCGTCCTGGCGCCACAATTTGTGGTGGATGAAAAAACCACGATCGGATTTCCTGGCTGCGATCGCAGACCAGTTAAATCAACCCGCCGTTGAAGCTTCCTTAAACCTGGAAGGTTTGGAAGTATTGGTTCAACCTGGACAAATCGGTCGGGAATTGGATATACCGGCCTCGCTGGATGTGATCATAACCCAGCTGCAAACCATGCAAAGTGGATATCTGCCGCTTCTGGTCTCGGAAACATATCCAGATATCCTTGACGTAACAGCCCAGGCTGAATTCGCCCGGAAGATCCTCTCTCAACCCCTGGTGATCCAGATTCCAGATCCAGCTGAAAATGATCCGGGTCCATGGGCGCTTAATCCAGAGAGCCTGGTGGAGATGATGGTCATAGAGAAGATCTCCACCGAAGATGGAGAAGATTACAGGATTGCTCTTGATTCTGAAAAGCTGGGTGAGTATCTTGAAAAACGGGCCAAGAATATCAACCGGGATCCAAAAAATGCCCGCATGTATTTTGATGATGATACAGAGGAACTTGTCCTGATCGAAGCTGAAGATATTGGACTTCGCCTGGATATTGGCCGCTCCATCAATGCGATCCAGAATGGTCTCCTGGCAGGTTCTCACGAAATTGATCTGTCAGTGGAAAAAACCTATCCGGATATTACCTCGGAAAAAACAGCTGAAGAGCTGGGAATTACGGAATTGGTCAGCTCCGAGACATCATATTATTACGGATCAGATGGATCACGGATCAATAACATTGCGACTGCCGCGGCAAAATTCCACGGCATTTTTATCGCGCCCGGAGAGACTTTTTCAATGGCGAACCAGCTGGGCGATGTCAGCCTGGATACCGGTTATTCAGAAGCCTGGATCATCTTTGGAGACCGCACCATTAAGGGTGTAGGAGGCGGGGTCTGCCAGGTGAGCACAACCTTGTTCCGGACAGTGTTTTTCGGAGGTTTTCCGGTTGATGAGCGCTATCCCCATGCCTACCGTGTGTTGTACTATGAGCAAAATCCCAACGGCAAGAATAATCCGAAACTGGCCGGGCTGGATGCAACGGTCTATGTGCCTATTGTGGATTTTAAATTCACCAATGATACCGAACACTGGTTATTAATGGAAACCTATGTATATGAGGGATACCGCCAGCTGGTCTGGAAATTTTACAGCACATCAGATGGCAGGACTGTAAACTGGAGCACGACTGGTTTGCAGAACATCAAGGAAGCCCCCGATCCGGTTTATGAAGAAAACCCGGAATTGAAAAAAGGGGAGGTCCGCCAGGTTGATTGGGCTGTGGATGGGGCCACAGTGACCGTTACCCGGGATGTGTTCCGGGATGGGCAAAAGCTCTGGCAGGATGTCTTTACGACGAAATATCAACCCTGGGCAGCAGTCTGCCAATATGGACCGGATACGGGTAATATGCCTCCCGAGAATCCTGATCCAGACAATCCCTGTAAAAGGAAGTAAGTTATAATTGAATAACGAAAATTTCCACCGAGGAGGATTGGATGGTCAGTAAAGAACTGCTTGAAATATTGAGATGTCCGGCCTGTGTCCAAACCAGAGAGGGCACCCTGGATTATTACCAAGAAAGTTGGCTGGTATGTAATGAATGCGGCCGAAAATATCCTATCCGCCAGGACATCCCGGTGATGTTGATCGATGAAGGCGATAAATGGGTGGATACAGCGGTATCAGATCTACCTGTCCCTCCCCCAGAAAAGTAATCAGACTGATTCATTATTCCAGGACACGGTTTCCAGCAAGGAATCCGTGTCTTTTCTATTTAAACCGTGACTGCCTTCATCCAGCATTTCTCAAGCACCCGATGGCCTTTTTCTGTGGGGTGAACCCCGTCATCCAGAAGCAAACGGGGTGAGACTTGTTTGGCTGCTTCGTCCAATGCATCCTGGAAAGGGACATGGATCGCCTCAAATTCCCCGGCAAGCTGTCGGACAGATTCCTGCCTGATTTTGAGATCCTCTTCCCACTTTTCACTGACCTCGCCGGTGAGCAGTAAGAACGGCTCACAGAGCACTAATTGAATATCTGGCAAACGCTGGCGGGTAAGATCAAGTATATCGTGATAAACAAGGTGATATTCCTCCGGGCTGGATCCCAGACCGGTAAACAGGTAGTTCCAGGTATCATTGACGCCGATTAATATACTCAGCAGGTCGGGCATCAGGCGCAGGGAATCTCCCTCCCAGCGACTTTGCATGTCTCTGATCCGATTACCGCTGACTCCGCGGTTGTAGATCTGCAAATACGAATCCTGTTCTTGATCTTGAAGTCGATTGGCGATCAAGCGGACATATCCATAACCGAGGGCGTCTCCGGAGTGAGGACCAAATGAAGTCCGGCTGCGGCCAGTGTCGGTGATGGAATCTCCCTGGAACAGGATCACGGAATGGGGTTTGAGTTTGATCATAGTAAACCTGGGCCTAAACGAGGTCGATCATTTTTTTCAAGGCACCATAGGAAAGCAGGTTGTGGATCTCCTCCACAAATCGGACCCGTTCTGGAGAGGAATCAGCCAGCGATCCCCGGATAATAAGAGGAGCATAATCCAGGTCCAGGGCACCCCGGTAGGTTGAAAGCACACACTGGGAAGCTGCAAACCCGGTCAGAAAGAGGGTGTCTACCTTCAGATCTTGAAGCTGTTGATGGAGGTCGGTCTTGTTGAAAGCGTTCCCGTAAGTTTTGTGAACCCGGGCATCAGCTGGCAGCAGGTCAATTTTTGTAGTGGTCTCGAAACCCGGTGATCCGGGTACCCGGCCTTCCCCTTCCTCAATATCCTCGACGACAAAGATGGGCAGGTCCTTAGACCGAAAAAGCTCAATAGCCGCGTTGATGTACTCCACAGCAGCGGTCAGCGACTGAGAGGTTAGCTGGTTTTCAGTGAAGAATACTTCCTGCATATCTATTACCAGTAAAGCTGGTTTCATAAACTTCTCCTTAGAGAAAGACTAAATACCCGGGAGCAAAGTTTTAATAGTCGAGATAGGATCCACCGTATTGTAACTCAAGGGCGCGCTCTTCCCCCGGGATTCTGAAGTGGTCGATAATGATCCTGACAGAGACCAAAGCCAATACGCCAGCCGATAGAAAGCGGTGGAAAGAGGGTCATGTTTTTGTCCTGCCAGGCTTTGATAAGCCGGAAATAAAACCTCTTGATTAGACTGCCGAAACGGGTAGTTTCTTCGCCAGGAAGATCAACTCCCCTGGATAGTTGGTTCCGTAAGAATTTCCATGATAATCACTGAAGAGATCAATAACCTCGAAACCACAGCGGGCTAGCAGATGCTCGGCTTCATACCTGAACAGGTAGCGCATCTGGAAAGCATGGACAACGCGCTCCTGCTTTCCATCAGGGTATGTTAAGTAGTAGATCAGCTCTACGTCAAGTACCTGTTTAAAATGATCCCTGGCAATTGTCTTGTCAAGCCGAAGGACCTGGATGCCGTCGGGGGTGGTAAATTCCGGTTCCGCGCCCTTTTCCTGGCCCAGATTATCTTCCGTGATGCCTGCGAGGGAGGGATTGAAGATGTCCAGGATCAACATGCCCCCTGGTTCAAGGTGGTTGTGAATGCACTTGAGACAGCTGATCTGGTCTTCGGTGGTTAATAAATGCTGAAAGGGGCGGAAGGGAGTGGTAACCAGGGAGAAGGTTTTTCCCAGATCAAAATTCCGCATGTCTGCTTCGACCAGGGTGACCCGGTCCTTGACATCGGGAGCTTCCCGGTCCAGCGCCTGCCGGAGAACTGTCAGCATGTGTTGGGAAAGGTCCAATCCGGTGATGTTTACTCCAGCCCTGGCGGTGGGCAGCAAAACCCGGCCAGTTCCGCAGCCTACTTCGAGAACGGGACCTCCAGAATCGAGAGCAGCCTGGACAAAAAAAGCCACATCCGGCCGTTCCCGGTAGGGGATGACCTGGTCATACAACTGGGCCACCAGCGGGTTGCTTTGGTATCCTCCGCTGTCCTGAACCATGGGGACCTCCTCAGATGCTGTGGAGACCTCGGAGGTCGTTTCGACCTCCGAGGTCGTGATATTCTAGCGAACTCCCCAGATGGCCCAAATCGCTATCATGACCAGGCCGATCATGAAGCGGGCCACAAATGAGAGGCCCCAACCCGAGAGGAGTCCTTTGGTAGTGGTCCAGGCTTGATTGCTGTCACGGATCCGGGCGAATTCCAGCAAAAACAGCAGTGTAGGCGCGGCAATAATACCTCCCAGGGGAGGAAAGGCAAATGTGCCAATTAATCCACCCAGCAGAGCGCCGCCGATCGAAATCCAGCTGGCCCCTGCCTGGCGGGCTTTGCCTCCCATTAGGAAATTATCAACCAGGCTGCCTCCGATCATCAATAAGCTGATGACCGCCAGGACCCAGATCTCCAGAGTTGCAAAGCTGGTCAGCACGCCGTGAATCAGGACCGCGGCCCAGATGATCACCACACCAGGATAAATGGGCAGCACCATCCCGAACAGGCCAACAGCCATGATCAAATAAACGAAAATATTTAGAGACAGATTTAACCAGTTTGGCATAAGATTATTAGAGACCTCGGAGGTCATAACGACCTCCGAGGTCTCCACCTTAAATGGGTTCTATGATTTCGACCCCGCCCATCCAGGGCCGGAGAACAGCAGGGATCACAACCGAGCCATCCTTTTGCTGATTATTTTCCAGGATGGCGATCATCAATCTGGGTAATGCCAATCCGGATCCATTCAGAGTATGGACAAAGCGGGTGTTTTTGCCCCCATCGGGCCGGTAGCGGATGGCAGCCCGCCGGGCTTGAAAATCACGAGTATTGGATACGGAGGAAACCTCGAGCCATTCTTCACAGCCGGCAGCCCAGACTTCAATATCATAAGTATATGCGGCTGCAAATCCCAAATCGCCCGTGCAGAGTTTTTTGACTCGATATGGAAGGTCGAGTTCTATACAGATCCTCTCGGCATCTTCCAGTAATCGTTGATGCTGCTGTTCAGATTCTTCAGGCGTGCAGTAGATATACATTTCCACTTTGTCAAATTGATGGCCGCGCTTAATCCCGCGAACATCGCGGCCGGCACTGATCTTCTCCCTCCGGAAGCAGGCAGTATAGGCCGTATATTCCAGCGGCAGATCTGCTTCCTCGATTATTTCATCCATATGCAGCCCTGTCAGCGGCACTTCTGCAGTTGGCACCCACCAGAAATCCTCTTCATGATCATGGTAAAGATTTCCTTCAAATTTTGGAAGCTGTCCTGAGGCGTAGACGATCTCTTCCTTGACCATATATGGTGTGTACCGCTCCTGATATCCATGCCGGGTATGCGTGTCAAGCATGAAATTTATCAACGCGCGCTGCAGCCTGGCTCCGGATCCGTTCAAAACATAAAACCTGGTGCCTGAGAGCTTGGTTCCGCGCTCAAAATCGAGGATGCCGAGCGCAGGTCCTAAATCCCAATGAGCTTGGGCCTTAAAATCATAAACAGTTTTTTCTCCGACTGTCCTGATTAAAACGTTTTCGCTCTCATCCTTTCCAACCGGAACTCTAT
This sequence comes from uncultured Chloroflexia bacterium, assembly GCA_963751575.1. Taxonomy (GTDB): domain Bacteria; phylum Chloroflexota; class Anaerolineae; order Anaerolineales; family UBA11858; genus B10-G9. The sequence continues at coordinate 945,637 of CAVVUX010000003.1, forward strand.
CATCAGGGAGATTAGGGAAAGTGCCCACCAGGTCTGAAAGCTCGGGTTCAATTTCCTTGAGTTTTGTCTCAAGAAGATCGAGCTGATCCCCCAGTTTGCTCATGGCCAAAATCTTCTCCTCGCGTTCGGCGGAGTCTTGAATTTTTCCAATGGCCTTGGATTCCAGATTGCGCTCTGCCCTGAGCTGTTCGACCTCCTGGAGCAGATCCCTGCGTTCAGTGTCCAGCTGGATCACCAGGTCCACAGGAGCTGGATCCTGGTGCCTTTTGATCAACGCCTGGCGTACCAGATCAGGGTTGTCTCTGAAAATCTGGATATCTAGCATCATTAACTCCTGTTTTTGCTTAATTAAAAACCCCCCTCTCCAGCAGGACGAGGGGGTGGTCGTGGTGCCACCTGCTTTCACCGCGGATCTGCGGTCTTATTGTTTCCGGCTAACGGGCGGACCGGCTCCCTTACGGTCTGATCTGACCCCTCCAGGAGCGATGTCTGAAGCCACCGGGCTTGAGAAACGGAGGGGAATTCCCCGCATGAGTTTTATTCCCTTTCACCAGGCGGGAACTCTCTGAAAAAACACTCCGGGTACTGATCTCCGTGGGCATCTTTGGATTTAATATTCTTGCCCCCATTATACAAGATGGGCCAAGATTGACAAGACCGGCATAATTCCCAGCACCTGGTGCGATTAATACATCCGGGAATTACTAAAACAAGTTGTGCTATACTACGGTGTTATCTGGCCTGAATATGACACGATTTGAAATTCATCCCTATTACAGACGGGAAATGTAGAGCTCACTACTACCGATGAAATCATGAAAATTAATCTAAAGTTGTATCTCGAAACCATTAAATATACTTTTTTTAAATCTGAAGGCACCCCTGGAAGACTCTCCCCCAAAAGACTCCTGATAGTACTTTTTATCTTTATCTTCTATCCCCTGTGGCAGCTGAGTATCAGGGCAGCGTATATGCTGGATAATCTATTTTATCCAGATCATTTGGATCAGGAAGTAAAAGAACCGGTATTTATCGTCGGAAACTTCCGCTCAGGGACTACATTCCTGCACCGGTTGCTGAACAAAGATGATCGCTCGACAAGCTTTTCAAGCTGGGAGTTATATCTGGCTCCCTCGGTAATTGGCAGGTTCTTTTACCGCTGGTTGATGAAAATCAACTACGCCATTGGAAACCCTGCTAGATGGATCATCGGTGTTTTTGACCGGATCGTTGCCAAAGAAGCCTATATGCACAAAATCGGCCTGAATGAGGCGGAAGAAGATGGTCAGGTCTTTTTCCATATCTGGTCGGGCTATGATTTACTGGCGTTCTTCCCGTTCCCGAAACTTGTCAAAAAATACATCTATTATGATGATTTGATATCCGCTGAAGAAAAAGCCCGGGACATGGCTTATTATTCCGAGATCGTCAAAAAACATATTTATGCCCATGAGGGAAAGCGATATATATCCAAAAACCCCAGCAATTCTCCCAAGGTCCGGACACTGCACCATCATTTTCCTGACGCCAAATTTATCAATCTGGTGCGCAATCCTCTCCAGGTGATTCCTTCATCGATCAGCCTGTACTCAAAACACACCCATACCTACGGGAATCCAGACACTGATTACTCGCTCCAGGAAGCAGTCATCGAACACAGCAAACACTGGTATCTATACCCGCACCAATATTTAAAAACACTGCCACCAGATCAATATATCCGGGTCCGCTACAAGGACCTGGTCTCCGATCCGAGGGGAACGGTCGAGGATATTTACCAGCAATTTGGATTTGATCTCAGTCCGGAATTTAATAAGATCCTCGATATTGAAGCAGCTAAAGCTAAGTCATTTAAATCCAAACACAAGTATTCACTGAAGAGAATGGGTTTGAGCAAAGCCCGCATCAACCGTGAATTCAAATTCATCACCAGCCAACTCGATCTCGAAATCTAGTTTCAGTTATCTCGTCTTGACACCCCCACACAGATGATGGTAGAATTTTTTGTAGATATGTTGTCTAATATATGTTTATAAAACATGTACAACCCCAGTATAATTTAAGGAGACAAGAATGACAAATTCAACAACGATGGACTTAACGGAAGTAAAATTTTCCAAATTGACCAGATTTAATCTGATCATGGGTGTTCTGCATCTGATCCAGGGTATCTTGATGATTGTTTTAAGCAACGATACCACGTATCCGATTTTCACCAATTTTTTAGGATTTAATGTAGAAAATCTATCTTTGCTGCCAGAATCCAAACTGTTCTATGATCTGCGCTTTGGTCCGGCAGTAGCGGCCTTCTTATTAATTTCGGCAGTGGCCCATTTTTACCTGGCAACTGTTGGGAATAAAAAGTACAAAGAAAACCTGCTGAAGGGAATGAACCCGACCCGGTTTTATGAATATGCCTTAAGTTCATCCCTGATGATCGTTTTGATCGGCATGCTTTCTGGATTATGGGATCTTGGTGCGATTATATTAATCTTTGGCCTTAATGCCACGATGAATCTTTTTGGCATCATGATGGAATATCACAATCAGAGAACAGATCAGACCAATTGGATCTCATTCATATATGGCAGCATTGCCGGGATTATTCCCTGGATCGTGATTTTCATGTTTTTCTTTGGATCAGTCAGCGGAGCTGGAGAGGGTCCCCCAACCTTTGTTTATATCATCAACCCCACCCTGTTTGTATTCTTCAATATTTTTGCGCTGAACATGGTGCTGCAGTACAAAAAAGTTGGTCCCTGGAAGGATTATCTGTTTGGCGAGAGGACTTATATCGTTCTCAGCCTGGTGTCCAAATCAATCCTGGCCTGGATCATCTTTGCAGGAACATTAGCTCCGGTCTAAATCGAAATATGTAAGAATTGCTCAAAATTATTCCTAAAACGCTGGATATATCCAAACATCAGGGCAAATTAGTGATGATAATTGGATCCGTAAACCAATCGGTTTGCTCCAGCGTTTTAGTATTTAATTTGTTCTTGATAGGCAAGCTTGCTTCCTGGATGATGATAGGTAGTATATTTCAAAGATAATCGCCCTTAATTGCCAGACCTGGATCGCGGAGAATGAATATATTCCGGGTTTTTAAGCTCCGGAAGAGAATTTTATCGATCAGAAATTTGTCCGGAATAATCATCAGCGGGAAGAAATTGTATCCCGCTGAGCTGATGGCTTTTCCATTTCAAAATAAAAGTACTGTCGGGTATTTTTTCAGAAGCACGCTTTCCAAGTAGAAATGGCGTGGATGAGTCCCCCGCCAGAATCCGGACTGGATATCTTCCTGCGACGGGCAACCGATTAATCTGATATGATATTATCAATTTCACGGGACTTGGGCAACTTGACTTAAGTATTGTTTATGATTTAATGCTGAGGCAGGAACAGATTTCCAGAAATTGTATATATCGCTGGGAAGTGCCTCTTGAAAAGGAGTAAGCGGCAATATAACACATAAGATGCGACAAATTATATTGAGAAATACTTCAATTCGATCTTGATTATTGGGATAATAATGGTTTCCTCCAAGAATAAGAATCATATTATAAAGTCAATCAAATAAGCATTCATGTTGCCTGTTCAATCATCAGTCGAGCAGGGAATTTGTGGTCAATTAGGAAAGATAAAAAATATGCAGGTTCAAAACAGAAATAATACATCCGGATTCCATGGATAAGCAGCATGAGTAATGGAATTGCTTTGATCAGCATTGTTCACTCAAACCGAATTCTCGGACATCACAACAAGCAATCCATTTTAGAAATCTAAGGAGGTGGTTGCTCTCAAATCTTGATTACAACTTTTACTAAAACAAGTTTCATTGAAAAAATATCTTTAGGAGAGTAAGAATGAAGAAATCCTTAATTGTGTTGATCAGCCTGATGATTGTTGCCACGTTTGTTCTGGCAGCCTGTGACGGACAAGCCACAGAAGCCCCTGAAGTTGTGGTTGAAGAACCGGTTGCTGAAGAAGCCGAAGAAGAAATGGAAGAAGAAGCTCCTGCGGAAATGGCCCCAGTTACCATTTTTTTCTGGGAACAAGAAGGTGATGAGGTTGACGTCTTCCTTGATGAGCTGATCGCTGAATTCCAAGCTGAGTACGATTACATCACCATTGAGCGGACTCACTATGAAAACGAAGCTCTTCGTGACCAGTTCCAGACAGCTTCATTGGCTGAAGCTGCCCCCGATATCGTTCGTGTTCCGAATGACTTTGCGGGTCCTTTCAGCACCCTGCAGATTGTGGCTCCAATTTCTGACCTGTTTGACGATGCCTTCTTGGCTCAATTCTTTGAAGGATCGCTTGGCCCAGCTGTCGTTGGTGGAACCCTTTGGGGCGTACCCGACAACTATGGTAACCACTTGATGCTGTTATACAACAAAAGCTTGATTGCTGAAGCACCTGCAACTTTTGAAGACCTGATTACAGAAGCAGCCGCTCTCACCACTGGTGATATCCAGGGTTTTGCCTACAACCTGAATGAGCCTTTCTGGGGTGCTGGTTTTTATGGCGCCTTTGGCGGTTGGCCTCTGGACGAAAATGATGTTCCTACCTTTGACAACCAGGCTTTCATCGATTACCTGGAGTTTGTGGCCGGTTTAAAAGCTGATGGCGTCGTTCCCGAAGAATGTGATTACAACTGCGCCGACACCCTCTTTAAAGAGGGCAATGCCGCGATGATCATCAATGGCGATTGGTCCATTGGTGGCTACGTTGAGGCACTAGGCGAGAACCTTGGCACAGCCCCTGTTCCCCCGATCAATGGTGGGAATTTCACCGAAATGACTGCTGGCAAGTATTTTATGGTCTCCAACCTGGTGTTGGAAGATGAAGCCAAACAAGCAGCAGTGGTTGAATTCATCACTTTCATGACCTCCTACGATGTTCAGTCCCGGTGGTTAAGTGATTGGAGCCGCCTGCCATCCAATGTTGAATTGGCAGCAGATCCCTCCATCGCTGATGACCCGGTACTGGCTGGTTCGATGGCCGCCCTTTCTAACGGCCGGGGTTCCCCCGCCGCCGCTGAGATGCGCTGCGCCTGGGATGCCTGGCGCCCGAACCTCGAAGGCGTTATGGCTGGAACAGTCACAGCTGTTGATGCCGCAGCCGCGGCCCAGGCAGCTGCTGATGCATGTGTTGTCACACTTCAGTAATTCTGTCTGAATACTAGAGAGGGGAGACTTCTGTCTCCCCTCTCTTCTTCTCGCCCTACTGAGGAGGCACTCATGAACGAGAACAGTTTTACCGATCGTTATCTTAAACCTGCTCTATGGATTGTTGCCCTATCTTCCGCTGTTGTTACCTATTTTAAATGGATCTTGCCTAATGCCGCCGGTATAACTCTTACCGGTGAAATAATGGTAGGGACATTAAAAGAATCTGGCGGTTTTCTATTAAGTATTTTGGTTGGAATTGGTTTGTTGGAATTATATCTTTATCAGATCTTTTTTCGGAAACCGAAAAACCTTTCCTCAGGCCTAATCATCCGAATTATCCAAGGTTTCATTGGCCTGGGACTATTATTAATAATTACCTCATTCTTTGCAACAACAGATCTAATAAAACCGGGAGAGGGAATATTTGCAATAATTATTCAAACCCCGGGTAATTCAATGTCCATCTTAACTGAATGGGCAGCAAGATTTCTGAGCGAGGAATGGGTAGGAGTTGCCAGCACAATCATTGTGGCAGCTATTCTGCTGATTTTCTTCGGCATAATCCAGGCTTTGAGCCTGGGGAAGAAATCAAAGATTGGATTGGCTTACTTACTCATCCTGCCAGCTTTTGTTGGCGTATTATTTCTGATCATTTATCCATTTATTTATGAGATCAGACTGGCATTTTCAAATGCCTCTCTGGGAACCCAGGCAACCAAGAATGCTGAATATGGATTGATCTATGGGTGGGAAAATCTGAAGACGCTTTTTACCGGGACCGTAGCCAAAGACGCCAAATTCCTGGATGTTTTTATAAGGACAATATTGTGGACCGTGATCAATGTTGTGTTCCATGTGTCCGGAGGAATGTTCCTGGCGCTCCTGCTCAATCGCCCCATGAAACTGCAGGGATTGTACAGAACATTGCTGGTTTTCCCCTGGGCAATACCAACCACTGTGGCTGCAATGGCCCTGAGAAACGAGTTTGACAGCAGATATGGTCTGTTTAATATTTTATTAACCAATCTCCAGACCTGGCTAACAGCAATCAGCACCAAGGTCAATAACCTGATCCTGCTCGGACCAACATTTAACTGGCTGGCTGCCACTATAGGTCCGGTGAGTTGGAAGCAGGACCCCTTCTGGGCATTTGTGTCGATATTGATTTCCAATATTTGGTTGGGCATTCCTTTTATGGCTGTGATCATCCTGGGGGGACTACAGAGCATTTCCCGAGAATATTACGAAGCAGCTGAGATCGATGGTGCAGGAAAATGGCAGCAATTCCGCAACATTACCATGCCTCTGATCCAGCCGGTTCTAACCCCGGCAATAATCCTCGGTGTGGTATGGACTTTTAATAAATTTGACATTATCTACCTGATAACCCAGGGAGGTCCACAGGAAAAGACCGATATTCTGGTATCTTCCATGTATAAAGCGGCCTTCCAATTCTATCGCTATGGTTTTACTGCCATGTTTGCGCTGGTGATATTCGTGATCCTGTTCCTTTTCACGTTGGTTTACCTGCGCGTAACCGGCGGCACAAAATCCATCTACGATTAAAGGAGAACAAAGTGAATATTCTCGAATTAATTCAGAAAGGGTTTCGCTGGTTCTTCTTCCGGTCCCGGGGCGACAGCCCATTTAAACGGCTGCTGATTCATGCTACGCTGATCATTGCCTGTATCATTGCAGTTTATCCGGTCTTGCGCGTTGTGACAATTTCCCTGCGTCCCAACGATACTCTTTTGTCGACTACCCTGGAAATCATACCTGAAAATGCTACCCTGGATAACTACAAGGAAGTGCTGTTTGGGAACACGGATATTCCTAGAAAATCGGATTTTTTCCTCTGGCTCTGGAATTCAATCTCTGTCGTGAGTATTACATCGATAGTAAGTGTGATCCTGGCAGCTATCAGCGCTTACGCCTTTGCCCGATTCAGATTCCCGGGACGCAAGGCAGGGCTGATCTTCCTGCTCACAACTCAGATGATACCAGCTGGTATGCTGCTATTGCCGATCTTTATCATGCTGGCAAAATTGAAAATGATTAATTCAGTTTTAGGATTGATCATTGCTTACTCAACAACGTCTGTACCCCTCACGATCTGGACCCTGAAAGGGTATTATGAGACCATACCGATTGACCTCGAAGAAGCAGCCCTGATCGATGGAGCCAATCGTTTTACCACCTTTACCAGAATTATCCTTCCTCTTTCCACGCCAGCCCTGGCAATTGCCTTCCTGTTTAGTTTTATGGGGGGGTGGAGTGAATACCTGGTGGCTCGGGTTGTCCTTCAGAAGAATAGTGCCTATACCTGGCCTTTGGGTATCTTCAACTTTGCACAGGAATTCACGGTTTCTTGGGGGAAATTTGCTGCAGCATCGGTCATTATTGCGATACCTGTCATGGCATTGTTCCTTTATTCTGCCAAATGGTTGATATCCGGCCTCACCTTAGGAAGCGTTAAAGGATAAATCATCATCTTATGCCGCGGAGTCCCGGGAATCAAAAATTCTCAATACTCCGCGGTTTTTTAATTTCTATCAGGAAAAATATAATCTATGAACAAAAAAATTCCCCTATCCACAAGTTTCCTTCTAGCCTTGAGCTTCTTTTTAGCTGTTATTATCCTGACTTCCGCCCCGGAGGAATCTCCTGCTAGTGCTGCGACTTCCGAGGAAGTGATCAAAAACGAGACTGTTATGCCTGCTGATGATCCCCTGTATGTAAATCTGCTCTGGCATCAACACCAGCCGCTGTATTACAAAGGCGACGATGGTGTTTATACACGGCCCTGGGTTCGTGTCCACGCGACCAAAGATTATTTTGATATGGCGTCAACACTAGCTGAATATCCAGATATTCAGGCAACTTTCAACCTGACTCCAGTACTAATCCGTCAATTGGATGACTTTAATGCTGGGGCCAAGGATAAATATTGGGTTTTGGCTGAAACGCCGGCGAGTGAACTTACTGAACAGGATAAACTGTTCCTGTTAAATCGATTTTTCGATGCCAATTGGGATAACATGATCCGCGTCCATCCAGGATATAAAGCTCTGCTTGATAAAAGAGGTGGATCGGACGAAGAAAAAATAATCGCAGCCCTGGATGCTTTCAGTGAGCAGGACTTCAGAGATTTGCAGATCTGGTTCAACCTGGCCTGGATTGATCCAGATTTCCTCGGACAGGAACCGCTAAAGTCATTGGTGGAGAAAGACCACGATTACAGCGAATCTGATAAGGTTATTCTTTTTACTGAAATTTCCAGAATTATCTTAGAAGTTTTGCCTGTTCACAAAGACCTGCAAGCCAAAGGTCAGATTGAAATTATTACCACTCCATATGCACATCCAATCTTGCCATTGATCTATGATACGAATTTAGCGCTGGTAGGAAATCCGGGTGCGAAATTACCTTCTGATCGTTTTTCATACCCCAATGATGCTATCGCCCAGCTAGCCCTCAGCGCGGAAATCTATCAGGATCACTTCGGCCAATTACCGACAGGACTGTGGCCTTCTGAAGGCTCAGTTTCAGAAGAAATCATCCCGCTGATTGCGAAAGCAGGATACCAGTGGATAGCAACAGGAGAACCAGTTCTGGCTGCTTCCCTGGGGATTGGATCTTTTACCAGGGATTTTAATGAAACTGTTCAAGATGCTGATATTTTATACCGACCATATTATGTAAAGGGATTGACCGGAGAATCAGTTGCCATTTTTTTCAGGGACTGGACTTTGTCGGACAAAGTGGGATTCACATATTCCGGGATGCCGGGAGAAAACGCAGCTCAAGACCTCATTAATCGTCTCGAAAATATCAAAAAGCAGCTGGAAGCAGAATCTGCAGCCGGACCGCATATCGTCAGCATTGTCCTGGATGGGGAAAATGCCTGGGAATACTACCAGAACGACGGCAAGGAATTCCTGAACGCATTATACAGATTGCTGTCTGATAACAAGAATCTTAAAACTATCACACCTACTAATTACCTCAAACTTTTCCCTGAACAACGCACCCTGGAAACATTGGTACCTGGTGCCTGGTTCAGTGCCAATTTTGATACCTGGATTGGAGAGAATGAAGAAAAAACCGCCTGGGAATACCTTCGCCAAACACGCTATGATCTTTCAAAATTTGACATAACTGGACAACGAGAAGCTTCCCAGGAAGAAATTTCCCTGGCACTGGATTATATGTATCTGGCAGAAGGATCTGACTGGTTCTGGTGGTATGGAAGTGATCAAGATTCAGGACAAGACTCCTACTTTGATGAAGGTTTCCGGGCCTTACTGGGCAAAGTTTACGAGTCGCTGGGAGAGCCAATACCAGCTTTTGTTAACGTACCCATCATACCGAAACAGCCAGTTGATGCTAACCAGAGAATACAGGGTTTCTCAACCCCCAAGATTGATGGCATTGATGGGTTGGAAGAATGGTCCCAGGCTGGTATTTTTACCAGCGGGACGATGGCCGGCAGCAGTTTAGCTTACGCTTATGACGCTAATAACCTTTACCTGCGTGTAACATCTCCCCAGCCCTTCACTCAGAATATGTTCCTTGGTTTTTATATTGCTTCTCCCCGGGGTACTCAGAATTATCCATTCACTCAGGATAACCAGACCCTGCTGGGAATAGCTGCAACTCATCTGATAGAGTTTAAGAACAACCAACTTACTTCATATACTCCGGTTCAAAATGGATGGGTAGTCAGCAGCCAAGTAGGTGAAGCGAAATTAGGGACTTCTACATTTGAAGCTGCCTTGCCCTGGTCTGTATTTGGAGACCTGGAAGCTGGGGATGACTTGAGAATGGTCGTTGCCGGAACGCCTTTTGGCGGTTTAATGCCAGCTGGCGGGCCAGCCCAGATAGTTACCCCAGATTTTGGCAACAGCACCATCGTTCTGGAAATTATTGATCCGGAAGGTGACGATTATGGGCCAGGCACTTACACCTATCCCACAGATGCTGTTTTTGAAACCCAGGCCTTTGATCTGAAAGCTTTAACAGTTTCTCGCGATGAGAAGCAAATGATATTTAAGTTCGAATTCTATGGACCGGTTCCCAATCCCTGGGGCTCACCGAATAATCTTGCCATTCAAAGCCTGGATGTATATATTGATACGGACCCTGGAGCAGGTTCTGGGGCACGGCTGTTCTTGCCGGGCCGGAACGCAGCACTTGAATCTGACAATGGTTGGGAGATTGCTCTCTGGGCTGAGGGATGGACGCCTCAGGTATTGGTGCCTGACCCAGATACCCTGGAACCGAAAACTCTCACTAACGTGGATTTTAAAATTATTGTTGATCCTGCGGCCAACCTGGTTACACTGCGGGTGCCGTTGGATATATTTGGACCCGGAGATCCCGCTGAATGGGGTTATGCAGCAGCGGTGCTTGGCCAGGAAGGATATCCCTCGACAGGCGTCTGGCGAGTCCGAGACGTTAGTCCGGTTGGGGAACAGTGGCGGTTTGGGGGAGGAATTGATGATGTCAATCATACCAGGATTATCGACCTGGCATTTGCGGGAGAACAAGGGGATATTTTGAGCACCTATCCAAGTTCTAAAGAGAACATTCAGGTCCTTGGGGAGGATGATTTTTCCCAAATCCCTCTCATCGTTCCCTGATGATCGTCTTGCTTTTTTTAATCAGCAGGAATTAATACTACTAGAATGGAGACCGACCACCGATGATTAATACACCCGATTGGGTAAAACACGCCGTGTTTTACCAGATATTTCCTGATCGTTTCGCCAGGATCCCCCAGCCTGGTGACGAACACCTGAATTTAGAAAGTTGGAATTCACCACCTTCAATATTTGGTTTTAAGGGTGGCAATCTTTATGGTGTGATAGACAAGCTCGATTATCTGGTGGACTTGGGTATCACAGCCATCTATTTCAACCCGATCTTTTCTTCAGCGGCAAACCATCGCTATCATACCTATGACTATTACAATGTCGATCCCTTGCTGGGCGGAAATGAGGCTTTTAGATCACTGCTTGATGCATCTCACAAGCGCGAGATCCGCATTGTGCTTGATGGTGTTTTCAATCATGCCAGCCGTGGATTCTGGCAATTCAACCACACCCTTGAAAACCGCTCCGATTCACCATACGTTGATTGGTTCTATTTTGATGAAGACCGGCTGACAGGAAAGGTTCCCTGGAATGTCTACAGTGATGTTTCCTGGGATGGAGTCTCTTATAGCGGGGATAAATCAGTAAAAAAATATGGTTATCGAGCCTGGTGGGATTTGCCTGCCCTGCCGAAATTCAATACTGATTCTCCAGCAGTCAGAAACTTTTTATTTGATGTAGCTGAATACTGGATCAAATTCGGAATAGATGGTTGGAGACTGGATGTCCCGGAAGAGATAGATGACAAGGATTTCTGGCAGGAATTTCGGCAGAGGGTAAAGAATATAAATCCAGAAGCCTATATTGTAGGAGAAATTTGGCATGAAGCCAGGCGCTGGCTCGAAGGAGACCAATTCGATGCTGTGATGAACTATCCGATCACGCTTGCATCATTGGGATTCTTTGCTAATTCAAGGATAGACACATCGGATAATAATCCAGTGGGAGACTACAACTCGAAAGTCCAGTTAATGGATGGTTTTGAATTTTCAAAGAAAATAGATGGAATATTCAGCTGGTACACACCAGAGACCAATCAGGTCCAGCTGAATCTGCTCGAAAGCCACGACACACCACGCTTTATAACTTATGTTGGAAACGATCGTGATTCGCAAAAATTAGCCGCATTATTTATGTTCACGATCCCAGGCGCGCCAACAATCTATTATGGGTCAGAGATCGGCCTTGACGGGGAAAAAGATCCGGACTGTCGGAAATCATTTCCGTGGGATGAAGACCAATGGGATCTTGAACTGCAGAATTATTTCAAATCCTGCATCCAGCTGCGGAAAAAATATCCCGCCCTTCGAACTGGCAGCTACCGGGCAGTTCACAGCGGTCCTAGTACGTTTGCCTGTGAGCGAGTATTGGAGAATGAGAGATTGCTGGCAGTCTTTAATACCGCAGCGGAACCTGCCTCCGTGGCATTTCCGGGAAAAGCAAGAGATATCGTATTTGGGGAGGCAGAATTATCTGGCCGAGATGATGGCTTTGAAGTTAAGATTCTTCCTCGCCGGGGAATTGTGATCGAGTTAGAATGAGACCGGGAGATCATTCGCGGTCCCAGCCTGATCATATTTCGCTAAGCACTTCCTTGGAAAGCAGACCCGCTCTATCTTTTCGCTGACTTGACAGTTCTCCCTGACAAAAGAAACCAGACCCGCTTCTATGGTAAATTGGACCTTCGAGATCTGAAATGAATCCTCAATTTAAAATCCTAATATATGGCTGGTCAGCCTATCTCAGCTCCGCAGCTGTGATACTTACGCTTATTACAGGATCTCAGTTCTTTAGTGTCGGCCGCAAGCATGGAATAATGAATGGCCTGTTCAGCATACTTCAGGTGCTGCTGCTGATACCGCTGGTATTTTTATTTAATCAATACATAGTGCCGCCTAAATTCTTTCCAATGTTAATCAGCAGCGCACTTGGATTAGGGGGTATATTGGTCAGTGCCTTTGGTCAAATCCGGCTCCTGATCGGGAAGATCAATTCTGAAGAATCCTTGAAATTTTTTCCCGCAGGAGGCGCGATCGGGTTCTGGTTGATCATGTCAAATTTTGCTTCGTTCGGATCCAATGAACTGCCAGCGATATTGATCTGGATAGGGATTGCTGCTGGGGCCGGCTACCTGTTGACTGCTGCCGGCTTCTTGAAAGGAGGTCAGCAGGATCCACTCTATCATACAGGTGCGTTATTACTCAGCCTTTGTTATCCAATCTGGGGCTTATGGTTGGGGCGGCTCATTCTGGCCAGCCTGGCGTAAGATGGAATAATACCGGTAATCTTATTTGATCAATCTGGTGTCGGGTATACTAAGTTTCAAATCCAATCAAATGGGTAAAGGTTGAAATGAATTGTAAACAGTGTGGTGCACCCATGGTGCTGTACAGGGAACGGGACTATTATCATTGTGAACATTGCGATAGCTATCATTTCCCACAAGAATCAATGCCAGGCATCCGGGTGATGGGAGAAAATCCTGATGGCATAGAATGTCCCTTATGCAGGGTCAAACTTAACCTGGCAACAGTGGATGATTATTACCGTGGATTTCAATGCTCGAACTGTCGGGGATTAATGTTCAATCGAACCCGTTTCCGTGAAATTGTTGACAGCCGGCGTTCTAAGGTCAAAGCTGCTCCTGAACCTGTAAATTCTTTCAATGCGGTGGAACTGGAACGGAATACAGAATGTCCGATCTGTTTTCAAGAAATGGAAACCTTCCAATATCTGGGTCCGGGCAATATTGTCATCGACACCTGCCACACAGATGATCTGATCTGGCTGGATTATGGAGAACTCAACAAAGTTATCAGCGCTCCAGGCAGGGATCGGGGAATCCCGCGGGTAAAACCAAAAAAAGAGGATCAAAAAAAGAAAGGATCGAAGGCAAAGAAAAATCCGCGTTCGCCACTTGAATACCTGGTATCCGAAATAATGGACTCGTTCTTTTCTGATTAGGATTAATCAAAAGGTCTGAATATGGATCACTGGGAAAATTGGCAGAAAGCATACCAACACGGCACGCTGGTAATTTTTCCTCCAGATCCAATCCGGCAGATGATTAACAAGCAGAGAGAAAAATATGATCCGGTATCCGCAGCTTATACTGAAGCTCATATCACCCTGACCCACCCCCTGCTCTATCCCCTATCAGCGCCTGAATGGCACACGATCGAAAATATTATCGACTCTTTCACAGCCTTTGATATTCAATATGGACCGCTGAGATCCTTTCTGCCCTATCCCTGCATCTGGTATGAGATTCAGCCTGTCAACAAGATCCTGGACTTGAGGAAAGCTCTCCACCAGTCCGGTTTATTCGATTTATCCCTCGAGCATAGGGATGGTTTTATTCCCCACCTGACGATTACAGAAGGACAATCCGGTCCCGATGTAGATGAAAAATTATTAAACATTCTTCAGCAGGAAAGCTGCCCGGGATCATTCATCTGCCAGGAAGTAACATATATAATACCGGATGAAGGATTTTGTTTCGAAGTCGATAAAAAATTCTCCCTTGGATGAGGACACCAATCCAGGGATAATTAATTATCACCATTAGAATAATATTGACCAGACTGGAGTTTAAAGATGGAAACCCCCGCCTTTTTCCGGATAGCAATCCTCACGATCTTATTGCTGGCATTCATTATCTCAGGATCGTTCCGAAAACGAGCTCGCGAAGAGGGAGGTACGATTAAACGCCAGGAAGAAGGTTGGCTGATACTTGCGCTGCGGATGGGCACAGCGCTGCCTCTGCTGATCGTGCTCATCTTGAATATCTTTTATCCTGCCGCTCTGGCCTGGTCCAAGTTTGTTCCTGGGCTCTATCTGCAAATAATTGGCCTGGTTCTGGCATCCTTATGTCTGCCCCTGCTGTGGTGGGTTTTTAGCAGTATTGGCAAAAATATCTCCGAGACTGTACTGACCAAAGAATCACAAGAATTGGTTACCAGCGGCCCATACGCCAAAATCCGCCATCCTCTCTATGGGACGGCTTTGTTGCTGATTTTTTCTGTCGGACTCGTTTTTAGCGATTGGATTATCCTGGGATACAGCCTGGTTGGATTACTGGCTTTCCGCTTATTGGTGATCCCGGCCGAAGAAAAGCAGCTCCTGGATTCGTTTGGCGAAGAATATGAATGCTACCAGGCCCGAACAGGCGCGCTGCTGCCCTGGATCCGGTAACAGAGAGGGCTTTTGAGTTAATTAACATATTTGGACCATGAGTAACATCACGAGGAGGATACATGAGAAAGTTCACTCTGTCCCTGACGCCACTTTTCCTGATCCTGTTTATGGTCTCCGGGTGCGGTCCTGTGTCGAACCCAAAGCCTGGTCCCAAGATTCCTCCCCAAAAATCCTCTGATTTTCTACCAACGCTGACCGCAGATCCAGATCGAAGCACCCAGGTCTCAGCTCTTCCTCAAACTTCTACCCCTGAAACAAAGCCAATAGAAAATCGATCAGCAAAACTGTATTTTGGTTTTATGGTCCATCTGGAGGGTTGGCAAAATGAGGTTTCCGATCAGGCGGCATTTCAGCGCCATATGGATGCTGCCAGAGCCCTGGCAGATGTGTTTGAAAAGTACGGAGCCAGGGTTACCTTCGAAGCCAGCCCTGAAACTATTCAGGCCAGTGCCAAGTGGGAGAATGTGCTCCTGGAGCTTCAAGAACGCGGTCATGGAGTGGGTGTCCACGCGGATCGGGGATTCAGCCAAAAACCTAATTACGATCTTGAGCTTTTTACAGCCGAGATCAGAGAAATGCGCAAAGACGCCCAGGCTCTGGGATTGAACATCCAGCATGTCTCAGGCACCTGCTCCGAATTGGATTGGGCTAAAGCATCCATTGATGCCGGTTACCTCTTTACCAGTGGTGGAGTGGGATTTTGCGCCATGTCAATGCCAGAAATAATGCGTCCCCCAGAATATTTGAACTGTCCGAGCCCATCCCAATGCCACGGCAACATGCCCCTCGAGATGGAAAACCGGATTCATCCCTGGAGAGTGTCGACTGCTCTGGGTGATTGGACTGAGCATGTGCAGGCGGGGGCGCTGGTGATCCTGGCCTCTGATGGCGGTATCAAGGATCTGGGTGAGTCCAGCCTGGGGCCTGCTGCTGCTCAGGAGGGGATGTCCTATTCAAGCGAGGATATTACAGTTCTTGTGGAGAAGATTGATGAAGCTCTCAGGTTATCGAAAGCTGGACAGATCAATCAAATCTATTTTTCTCTCAGCATAGGCGACCCGGAAGTTGACCAGGTTTTTTATTCCCAAATGTTCGAAGCTCTAAAACCATATACCGAAAGCGGTAAACTGGAATACCGGACACTGAATCAGATTTACGAGGAGTATGTGAGGCTGGACTGATAATTCTCTCTGTGTTGATAGAAGAGATCCATCCAGGCATTTCACAATCCTGGTGCTAAATTCTGAAGGCGAGCATCTTCCCCGACTACCATCAGCGTCCAGCTGCATCAGTCATTCGGATTCCGGATCGTGGGTATAAAGGAGAAAATCGCTACAATTGGATCTGGTCCTCAGGAAGGAGAGGCGCAGCGAAACGATCGAGAAAGCAGCCGGGCATCAATAATTAGTACCCCTGACCAGACCTGGAGATATGAACAAAATAATTAACATGCTCAAGGAAGGAGATCTGCGAACAACGGGCAAAGTTCCTGAAGTTGTGGAGATCGTCTTTGCCAACCCCGATTTATTCCAGATCGTGATCGAAGGTATGGTGCACCCCGATGCGGGCGTGAGGATGCGCTCCGCGGATGCTGCCGAGAAGATCACTAGAAAAAAACCAGATTACCTGATCCCTTACAAAAAATTGCTCCTGGAAGGAATCTCGCAGCTATCCCAGCAGGAAGTCCGCTGGCATCTGGCCCAAATTATTCCACGACTTGAATTGAATGCCCGGGAAAGAAAACAGGCTGCGGCGAGCCTGTTATTGTTCCTTGAAGATTCCAGCAAGATCGTTCAGGTGAACGCGCTCTCGGCTCTGGTAGAGCTGGCCAAGGTTGATGACCAGCTACTCGCTGTAGTAAAGGACATCGTGGAGGATAAGGCTGATAACGGGAGCCCTGCAGTCAGAAAAAGGGCTGGTAAACTGCGTTTGGAGCTGGTAAGAAAAATCTCTTGAAAACCATCTAGGAATAAGCAAAATCTTTGATCGAACGGGGGCCCATTCCAGTCCTGTTCTGGTGCTGCCCTGATGGGCTTCACCCCTGAACCGGAAGTAAATAAGCTGATGAGGTATGATTATGGAAAATGAAATGCGTGTTTTAACTCCCGAAGAAGAGCGAGTGATTCTGGGCAAAGGAACTGAGCGGCCTTTCACCGGTGAATATGATAATTTTTACGAGAAAGGCTCCTATCACTGCCGCCAATGTGATGCCCTGCTGTATCATTCCGTTGATAAATTTAAATCAGGCTGTGGCTGGCCCAGTTTTGATGATGAGGTTGAAGGCGCTGTGACTCGCAATGTTGACGCTGATGGCAGAAGAACAGAGATCATCTGCACCGGCTGTGGCGGCCATCTCGGCCATGTATTTCTGGGGGAAAACCTGACCCCAAAAAATACCAGGCACTGTGTAAATTCAATCTCACTAGTGTTTGTACCGGAGGAATAAAGATGGCTGAAAAGAAAGCATATTACGCCGGAGGTTGTTTCTGGGGCGTTGAACATCTCTTTCAAAGCAAACCGGGTGTATTAAATGCTGTTTCCGGGTACATGGGAGGTTCATTGGACGACCCGTCTTACCAGGATGTGCTGACCGGCAAAACAGGACATCTGGAAGCTGTAGAGATCACCTACGATCCAGAACAGGTCAAGCTACGAGGACCTCACCAAATTCTTCTTTGAGATCCATGATCCTACTCAGGCCAATGGCCAGGGTCCGGATATCGGCGCTCAGTATCTCTCGGGAGTTTTTTACTCCTCAGCGGACGAGAAAGATTACTACCGAGGATTTGATTGAGCAATTAATTGGGAAGGGATATGCCGTGGTAACCAAAGTATTCCCGGCGGAAAAGTTCTGGCCGGCAGAGGATTATCACCAGGATTATTACGTCAAAAAGAAACAGCAGCCCTACTGCCACACCTATCAGAAAGAAATTCTGATAATATATCCCTTAACCCAGATATTAAGCAGGTGATTGGTGGAGGAAATGATGGGTATTGCTGATGACAAGAAAATCAAATCTGCTGTCAAAGAACGTTATGGGGATATCGCCCGGGAAGGATCTTCCTGCTGCGGTGAGAACACGATCGATCCCTTTGATTTGATCCATCCGGAAAAACAATCTTCCCTGATGGGATATTCAGCTGAAGAATTTAGCAAGTGTTCCAACGGGGGCAAATCTGGGCTTGGGCTGCGGAAACCCCCAGGCGATAGCAGACCTCAAACCGGGAGAAGTTGTCCTGGATCTGGGAAGTGGAGCTGGATTCGACAGCTTCTTGGCTGCCAGGCAGATCGGACCGACCGGAAAAGTGATCGGTGTGGACATGACCCCCGACATGATCAGCCGGGCGGAGGAAAACGCGCTCAAGGGCTCGTTTGACAACGTGGAGTTCAGGTTGGGAGAAATAGAAAAACTTCCGGTAGATGATGACAGCATCGATGTTATTCTTTCCAATTGTGTTATCAATCTGTCTCCTGATAAACCCGCGGTTTTTGATGAGGCCTACCGGGTCCTAAAACCCGGAGGGAGACTGGCGATCTCAGACATGGTGGCATCAGTCGACCTGCCGCCTGAGATCACGGAAGACCTGTCCCTCTATTCGTCTTGCGTCGCAGGAGCACTAAAAATTGATGTTCTGCACCAAATCCTCGAACGAGCAGGATTTCGAGAGATCCAGATCAATCCCAAGGATGAAAGCCGGGAATTTATTCAGAAGTGGACTCCGGGAATTCCCATTGAGGATTACGTTATCTCGGCCGCAATAGAAGCCGTAAAATAAATCGAACACGATAAATTTCAAGAACCTGCCCCGATCCCGAGGCGGGTTCTTTTTTTAATCCCTTATCCTGCGTAAAACAAAGGTGTATGATAAAGTCAGCAGTGGAGAGGTGGAAATGCGCACGATAGATCTTGAAAATTGGCCCAGGCGTGATCATTACCTGTTTTTCTGCGCCTTTGAATTTCCTTATTTCAGCCTGACAGCTGAGATGGACCTGACTGTTTTTTTGCCAGCAATCAAGGAAAACAAGATTTCGTTTACTGGCGCGATCATGTACCTGATTGCCAGAACAGCAAACGGGATTCCGGAATTCAAACAACGGGTGAGGGAAGGAAATCCCATTGAACATGACCTGGTTCACCCATCAGCGACTGTGCTGACCAAGGATGATCTGTTTACATTTTGCACCGTAGAATATCAAGCTGATTTCAGGGAATTCACCAGGGATGCAAAAGACGAAATCCGCCGTGTCAAAGTCCAGCCCTCCCTCGAAGAAAAATTCGCTGATGACCGCATGTTGTTTATGACCTCGATTCCCTGGGTGTCGTTTACCAGCTTCATGCATCCACTGAAATTAAACCCCGCGGATTCGGTTCCCCGCTTTGCCTGGGGCAAATTCCGGGAGGAAAACCACAAAACGATTATGCCGCTATCAGTACAGGGCCATCATGCCTTGATGGATGGCCTGCATGCGGGAAAATTCTATCAGGAATTCCAGAGACTTTTAGACGCCCCCGAATTGCTTCTGGATGGTGGATAAGGCGTTACCATCAATTAGCGCTGGAGCCCCGGGATGCTTTTAAGACAGCCTGCGGTTAAAGTCTTCAGGCCAGCTTGAATAGTTTATAATGAGAACACTATCTATAAAAGAAAGGAGATCAAATGTACGAAAAGAGTATTGAATTGTTGAACAAGGCGGCAGCCGATGAGTTGTTTGCTGTTCATCAGTATATGTATTTTCATTTTCACTGCGAAGATCAGGGCTATGATCTTCTGGCCGCTCTGTTCATCCGAACAGCGATTGAAGAAATGACCCATATTGAACGCTGCGCCGAACGGATTATCTTCCTCGGTGGTGATGTGGAAATGGTTGCATCTAACGAAGTCGAAGAAAATTCAGGACGTCAAGAAAATGCTGGAAATGGCGCGGAAAATGGAAGAGGACAGCGTCAAGGACTACAATATCTGGGCCAACGAATGCACAACCTATAACGATGCTGGTTCCAGACAGGTATTTGAGGGATTGGTCGCCGATGAGGAACGGCATTATTCCCAATATGATGACGAAGCAGTCAAGATCGAAAAATTTGGAGAAAGCTATCTTGCCCTGCAATCGATGGAGGGCAGCCGGACTGCCGCCGCAGGGCCGCCAGCCTGAACAGAGAGTATCAAGGGTCAACCAGCTGGTTGACCCTTTTTGTTTCTTAGATAATATCAGGCCCCCAGAAGATCTATGTTGAAAAGGATGGTTTATTGGCCAGGGCTTGAGAATCCCCCGGGGGAAACCGTATCCTTGACTTACCTAGAATCCCTGGCGCGTTCCTCCAGTCGGGTGATCAGGTCCGCCAGGAATGCCGATTCTGCTCCGCCAAGAAGGAAACTATATTCAAACAGGACATCCTGGGGAAAGATGGATTCTCCCAGATCCTGATACTCTTCCAGCCGGCGCTGCAGATCGGCGTCGAGTAATTCCCTGTGGACCTTTACAGCCTCAAGAGCTTCTGATGTTGGGATTGCCCAAAGATTGTGCAAACCCAGTAAAAAATTTGTATAGGTGATCTTGGGATGCTGAAGAACGTTCCGGGTTGCATCCTTCCAGACAGTTATTCCTTCCGGGGTGGCCTGGAAAACCTTGCGCAATTTCCCCGAGGAATCGTCTGTCTCTGCAGGAATTTGTTCTATCCAGCCTTTCCCTGCCATTTTTCCAACCAAATAATAGATTGAAGAAGTTGAGAGGTCTGTCCACTCCATCAGATTACGAGCCTGGATCTGCTGCTCGATCTGGTAGCCGTGCTGAGGTTCCTCGCAGATCAGGCTGAGAACTACAAATTCGGCATCAGTCAGGGCAAATTTGCTCATTATTATTCCATCGCTAGAATATTCCAGTACTGGAATAATATATCATTCTGTCCGGTCTGTCAAGAGGACTTCCAGGAAGGATTAATGAAGGTGGAATTTATTAATGGTTGCCAAAATCGAGGGGAGGTAATGACATCAAATATTGAAAAATGGCATCCAATTCCTGGCTGGTCATATATTTGTAGGATGTCCAGGGCATGTAGGCAGGATGCAGCGCGCGGCCGTGTTTTTCTCCCTGCTGGATGATCTCGACAAAGCCAGCCTCCCCCCAGGTGGGCAAACGGCTGCCCTGACCCAAAGTCAGGTTGCCAGCAGCTGGCCACTCAGCTGGAAAACCGGGGATCTCTCCCCCTGACATGTTGATCCCGTGGCAAACCGGGCAGGACAAGGCCAGATACTCTCCATATTCGGGAGATTCACCAGGATCCGGACCGGGCGGAGGATCTTGTTCGTGCGGGATTAATTCCGCAGGAAGGAATGTGATCTCGCGGGTCAGGTTCATGACCAGAAATCCAGTTGGAGAGAGTTCGCTGGGCTGGGGCTGATTATTTACTGCGGTTTTACTGCGGATATAGGACAGCACAGCTCCGAGATCCTTTTCGGAGAGATAATAAAACTCTGTTGCGGGCATGAACAGGAGCGGTCTTCCATCCGGTTTCAGGCCGTGCCGGACAGCCCTGATCAAATCGAGGTCCGTTCTTTCACTTCCTATGCCTCCCTGGCCTGTTGTTAAATTTGGGGTGGACACCAAACCGATCGCAGGATTCTCCAGATAGACCAGCCCCTCAAGATTCTCCCCGTGGCAGGCTTCACATCCCCGGTATTGGAAAATTCGGCGTCCTTCAGCCAGACTTTTCTGGTCAGGCGGAAACTGGATCAGCGCAGGCGTAACTTGATATGTTTTATTAATTCTGATTTGTCCCAGGCTGTAAAAACCGATGCCCGCCAGCAGGATTAAACCAAGCAAAGCTCCTGTCAAGCCGAGGATCCATTTCAGGTAACGTTTCATTTATCTGCCCCCGCGGTATCCAGGATCAGATTTCCATTCTCATTTACTTCCAGGTGCAGCTGGGGCAAGTCATTCAGTGCGGGTCCTTTTAATACAACACCGGATGCAGAGAATTCAGATCCATGGCAGGGACATAAAAAACCATCACCGGATAATTCAAGATAGCACCCCAGGTGAGTACACCGTAAGCTGTAGGCCCTAAATTCAGCACCGTTCCGATAGAGTACAGCAGGGATTTCAGGATATACGGTTCTTGTATTTTCCAGAAGATCAACCTGTGGTCCAAGATCAAAAATAGTTGGGGGCCCACTATCGGGTTCATGGCTGAAAAAACGAACCAGGCCTGCCAGCCCCAGGGCTCCAGCCAGCCAGAGGGTGAACCTGGTGCTGATTTGGATAAAGTTTCCGCGGGAGAGATTATTTTCCTCAGTCATGGATTTTTCCTCAGCGAATCCAGCCAATGATTGTCAGAGTAAAAATGAGGGCGATGATCAGGCTGCCCAGGATCTGGGCGATCCGATTGCCGCGGGGAAACCAGCTGCCCAATTCATTCTCTCGCGCATTGGGAAGCGCATACGGCAGCAGCGCCAGGGCCAGGATAGCAATTAATGGCAGGCCCACTCCCCAAAAGAACGGACTTCCCCATTTGAGAGTTTCCTGGATCCAGAGAAAGAACCAGGGCGCAAGCGAATCCCCAACCAGGCCTCCACCATCTGTGATAGGCTGATCGATCGGGGCCGGGATGACCAACGAAACAAACAGCAGGATTCCTCCAGCAATTAACATGGCCAGGACTTCTTTTTGGACCAGCATCCAGCGCGTAACCTTCTCGATGATCTCTCCTCTCTGAGGTGGTGGACTGCTGATCCCTCCATCGCGGCGGACCTTGAAGATATGCCAGGCTGTGATGCCAGCAGCAGCCAGGGTCAATCCATATATATGCCAGCTGTAAAACCTGGTCAAGGCAGCCAGTCCGGGTTCTGACCCACCGATCAGGAATCGATATAACCCAGGCCCGATGGCGGGGATGGTTTTAATCAGGTTGGTACCTACTACCAGGGCCCAGCGGATGCCTTCATCCCATCTGAGTACGTAACCTGTAAAATCCAGCAGCAGCACCAGAACCAGCAGGATCACTCCAAGCAGGTAGTTGAACCTGCGGGGAGGAGCGTAGGCACCGGTCAGGATCACCCTCAGCAGGTGGACCATGACAGCGATGATCAGCAGCTGGGCAGACCAGTAATGCAAATTCCGGACCAGATTTCCATAGGGAATTAAATTGGTGATCACCTGGATCGAGGCTGCAGCGCTTTCCGGTGTTGGAGTATAGTAGTACATCTCCAGCGCTCCAGTGATCAGCAGCACAAGGCTGAAGAAAACTGACAGCCCCCCGGCTCCAAGAGTGAAACCAAACCGGGCTTGAGCGGTGGGAATCTTTGGCGGGTGCAAATGATGGTAGAAAGTCCCTTTCCCGCCCTTTTTGGAACTGTCTGGTTTATTAGACAGCTCCCGGCCAATCCCGACTGCAGCCAGGAATAATACCAGGGCTAAAAGCAGGGTTCCGGGATATTCGCTTTCCGGAGGTGTGATCAGGTGGTGAACCGGGATCGCTGC
Source organism: uncultured Chloroflexia bacterium (assembly GCA_963751575.1). Taxonomy (GTDB): domain Bacteria; phylum Chloroflexota; class Anaerolineae; order Anaerolineales; family UBA11858; genus B10-G9. Next base: position 969,141 of record CAVVUX010000003.1, read on the forward strand.
GCTTGTCACCCCTGAAAGTGTGATCTGGCTATTTTCGCTCTCATTCAGATCGAGTAAAAAGGCCGTTAACTCCCAGGCCTGGTCAGGCGTGATTGATCCGGCTGGTGAGAGGGGCATGGATTGCTGAATATAGGTGCCCAATTCGAATGCCGTTGAAAAACGGGTCAGGGCCCCTGGCCCGGCCAGGACAGGCGCGCCAGCCTCGGGGAGAGTAAAGCTGTTCTCGGCCCCGTCCCCTCCATGGCAGCCAGATGCCCAGCAATCCTGGGAATCTGGCGCGAACGTTGACCGCCATTCGGCGGTCAGGCCCTGCCCCAGATCTCCATGGCAGTCCTGGCACATGCCCCAAAAAACCTGGGCACCATTATCAGATTGTGAGGGTGGAAAAATGGTCGGCGGCGGCGGCGGTCTCTCGCTGGAGGGAGGTTGGCTGATCTCGGAATGGGGTTGGGCGCTAACAGGACCGGCGGCAAACCAGACGCCGCCAACTATCAGCAATCCAAAAAGAATCAGGAGCAATCGGGGGAGGGAACGCATGCCAATCCTTCAAATTGACTTTCTGTGTGCATTATACAACACACACAGCGCTTCTTATCAGGACCAGCTCTCAATTGAAAAGGATGGCTTGAGAAATTAGTTTAAAGATAGGAAAGATCTGAAAAGTTAATCCAGGTTCAGCTGAGCGGCTATATTCTCTGTCAGCTGGTTGCCTGATTCATGCATCAGGGTTTGATGATCAAAATCATCGAGCTTGGTCATTGTTGTCAGGCACGGGAAGTGTTTATGCAGTAATCCAGCTTTGTCAAGGACCTCGCTGGTTGGCAGGCCAATTATCTGACCGGCGACGTGGCGTGTATTGCCGCAAACCGCATCGCGGATCACCTCGGCCGATTTGACAGTATCAGTTTTGGGATCGACCTCAATCTTCAGGTTAGGCTTCCCAAAAAATTTTGCGAATTCCGCAATCTCGGGGCTGTCAAATTTAATCCTGTCCAGGCGCGTTACCCCGTAATCAGTCTCGGTTAAAGAACAAAGGGGTCTGGGTGTAGCACAGACTACATTCATATCAGCTCAGCCATCCTCTCAGCTGACGTGCCAGACCGAGGGGAAGCCAGGTTTCATTATTCACAGCAACGATCACTGCCCTGGCTTTACTTAATGCGGCTATGTCCGGCAGCAGTTCAGCAACACCCTTTAAGTTCAGCAAATGAGAGGATCAGATCTGACTCAGGAAATGTGTCAGGGAGATGGTCTTCTGGATCATCGATCATAGGCGGCAGTGCTGGAGGTGTTTGCCAGGTATTAAAGGCCCAATCTTCGGGAGCATAAGCCTGAATATTCCTGAGATTGCGCTGGCCAAATTCCCCTGATGTTAAAACCAGGATCCGCATCTGAAATCTCCAATTATTGAGATGATAGGTAATCTGAGAATACCCTCAATGAGGGATTAATCGTGTTCGATCGGATTCAGCTTGTCCATATCGGGAAGCTTGTCCATCAATTCCAGGGGCTTATGGATCAAGACCGGAAAGTGTTCGGTACAGATCCTGTGCTCGTTTCCTTTATAGAAAAAGATCACCAGGGGAACGTCATTTTCTCCCCGGCCGCAATGAATGCAAGTAAATTCTTGATTTTCTGCCATTCTGTACACCTCTAAACTAATCGATCATGGTTTTCAGGGCTTCCAGTAAAACTTCATATTCTTCGCGGCAGCCCTCACAGCGTTCAAGATGTTCCTTAACCAAAGGCAAGGCTTCAGCGGCGTTCTTGCCCTCGAGTTTCATTTCAATAAAATGATCCAGCTCATCATAACAATGACCACAGGATAGTTCCTGATCCCTGGTCGATTTGACCGATCTCATTATTTTTCGAATGGATTCTGACGATAATTTCATTTCTTTCTCCTGCAGTTCAGATGATTTCTGCTGGATTTGTCTTACTCATTTTCAAATACCGCCAGGACTTCTTCGGCAGTTAATCCTTTTTCAATTAATCTGTTCCGCATTTGTTTGCGGGCATCGTGCAGTAATTTATAGAGGGCGTTCCGGTTGGTGTCCATCCGCAGAGCAACTTCCTCCAGCGGCATTCCCCCGTGGACAACTGCGAGTAAAGCAGTTCGCTGGCGTTCTGTCAATTCTTCCGAAAGCATTTTTTCGATCATTTCCAGATGCTGGGTTTGAGCGGTCCGCTTTTCAGGATCCGGGCTCGGATCCGAGAGAACCAGGGGAGTAAAATCACCGCTATCTTCTGGCAGCAGATCTTCCAGAGAAATATCTTTCCAGCGCTGACGCCGCATTTCAGTGAATGCTACCCGGACAGCAACTTTTTGGGCCCAGGTCGTAAACCGGCTCTCTCCCCGGAATGTGTCCATTTTATCCAGGATACGCAGGATTGAATCCTGAACAAAATCATCAACTTGCGCTTCAAGATCCGTTGAGATCCGGCTGGACAGGGAGTAGATCAGCCCCCTTGTCAGCACCTTTGTTAAATCAGTAATGGCCTGATCCTGATTTTTGCCGCGAAGGTCGCTTAACCATTCATCATTTGTGCGGTTCTGCATATGTTTTCCTCCTTGGGAGGTGAACAAATTATAGCATGCAGAACCCCTCAAATCATAATAAATGAGGAAAAAATTAGAGTCGGATCCGGTTCAAGCTCCAATCATAGGGATGGAATTTTATCCTAAGGTTGGCTTGATTGTTCATGATCCAGAGTTTAGAATCCGGATCGATCAGATAATCTGCCAGGTAAGCAGGCAGCGCTTGGATCCCCCCAAAATCGCCCAGGTACCATTGAAAGATCTTTGAGACATGGATCTGGTTGGCTTCTGGATTGATAATCAGGTCATTATTGATGAAATTCCTGGCTGCCAGGTCGAGTTGATCCTGAATTTTCTCCGGGCTGTAAACCCCAATCGGCGGACAGGATTGGCTGGCACAGTTCAAGGCAAAGTGGATCCTCGGATCAACCTCGGGGATGACTGAATCCAGGCGGGGATCAATCCCGGAAAAATGCTGCCCCGGAAAATAAGGGAATCCCCGGTTGCCGCGCAAAACACCATGTTCGATGTCGGTCAAGCTGAAACGTTGGCCGTTTACATGGTAGGCGGCTTTTTGGAAAAAACCAAGGATGCCCAGCCAGGATTCTGTCACGCTGTTCTTTACATTTTCCTGGATGACAGCATCGATCACCAGCGCGTTATAAAGATTGATCCAGAACGCCAACAGCTGGTCATTTCCCTTAAGGGATCTGTAATCGAACCTGGCAAGCTCAGCAGACTGCTCGCGGTAACTTAAGTAGAGAGGGCTGTTTGCCAGCTGCTGATAGTCCACCTGGCTGCCGTCGGTTGTGACAACCAGGACTTTGACCTGATTGAGAGTTTCTTTCAACTTATTTGCGACGGCGCTGCCTGGAATTCCATTATCTGGTGTTGAATGACGGGCATTGAAAAAACCAGCCGGATCGACTTTCAGGATCAGGTTAAGCAGCCGTTCTCGGGCGCTGATCAAAAGATTTGATTTTGATCGCATAAATGCACCTATTGAGTTAAGCCTAGTTCTGGAACAAAGGCAGCCCAGGCAAACCAGAAGGTATCATGATGCGGGAGGAGGACCAGCCGGCTGCCCTCGAGTGGTCCGGCAATTGCTTTCCCAAGGATATCCCAGGTTGTGCCGGTCTGTTGATCAACAAAAACTCCATCTTGGCCAGCATCGAATGTCAAGACCTGTCCATCCACATCACTCCGGAAGACACCGGTAGTGCCCACATCCCGACCACTTGCGATCGAACTGCTGTCCAGGGCGCTGGCTGTTCCGGGTTTCCAGAAGATCACTATTTCCACGTCCCCCAGGAGCTGGTTGAGAACGAGTTTTTCCTGCAGCAGGTCATAGGAGAATGCTCCCCCCTGCCCGTCTTCAAGCTCGATTCCGAGCACCCGGGCCATTGGAGGCAGGTCATTTTTGAGATCTCCAGTAAATGCAAAGGGATAGGAATTGATATTGTCATAACCGCTGTATGGATTGCGGCCGTAACTGCGGGTAAAACCGGTCTCAATTGAAAGCACTTCACCATCAGGATGATTGCCCTTGAAATCAGCCCAGGATATGATTGCCGAAGGCAGAAATTGAAGCTGGGTTCCGGTCAGATCTCCTACAATGGCCTGGCCGTTAAACTGCTGCCACCAGGATTCGGTTTGACGGTCCCACATCACCAGGTCGCTGAACCTGAGATTTCCGCTGGTTCCAAAAGTCAAAGTTTCACCGGCGATTGTTGGGCGCTCGAAAACCAGGGCAGTATTGCACAGCGGGCAGAATGTAACTGCGACCGGTATGCCGGAAACTTCGTCATTTACGATTTCGTGCCAGGTCAGGATTTGAAGAGGATAGGCCCGGACAGATCCTTCGAAATCGAAGATTATGACTGGTTCTACATCATCTATCCAGGCATCTGCTGAACTCACGCTTTCAAAGCGGGGAGAATCCAGGGGAGGGATACCATCTCTGGGAGGTCCACCGGAAAAGATCTCATCATATGAAACGCTGTGTTTGCAGAAGTTAGTGTCCCAACCTTCTGTTCTAAAAGCAGGAGTGGAATTTCCAAATGGATCTTCGCAGTCTGCTTCTTCTTGAACAGCGGCTGCTGTTGGCGATGCTTCCACGGTCGGTTCATCCAATTCTGAGGCTGTTTGATCAGTTTCCAAGGCAGTTTCCGGGTTTGTTCCAGCGCTGCATGCGGTCAGGATTAATAAAACGAAGGGGATGAATACCCATAAATACTGGCGAGATTTCATGAACAGATCCTTTGTCTAAAACTGATTAGGTAGATTTGATCCCGGCGGTAGAGCCCCGGTTTTAAATGGACGCACCCAACAGTTGGAAGCTTACCTGACTGCTGAGTACGCCCAGGGTTGTTCGGGTGCAGTATTCTTAAATGTAAGCTCAACCCTTGTGAAATCATCCAATGGGTGTGGCACGCTATTTTAGATGGAGGAATTGTGACTAAAAAAACGAATTTAACCCTTTACGGAGCATATTGGTGCCCAGATTGCACCCGCAGCAAACAATTCCTGGGCGAACATCAGATACCCTATACTTACATTGACATTGAAGCTGACCCGGCTGGTGAAGCCTATGTGATCCAGAAGAATGATGGTAAACGGATCATCCCCACCATTGAGTTTGAAGATGGCTCGATCTTATCAGAGCCCTCCAATGCTGCCCTAGCTGAAAAGTTAGGGTTAAAAACAAAAGCTGAAAAAAGCCATTATGATTTGATCATCCTGGGTGGAGGTCCTGCTGGCCTAACTGCTGCCATATATACAGCCAGGGAAGGGATCGATACCATGGTGATTGAACGGGCAGCTCCGGGGGGACAGGCTGCCACAACCCAGTGGCTGGACAACGTGCCTGGATTTAGCGAGGGGATCTCGGGAGCGGAATTTTCCGGGCAGCTGCGAACCCAGGCTGAACGATTTGGCGTAGAACTGCTCCAGGCCCAGGATGTGGTAAGTCTGCACAGCCACAGCAACTACCATTGTTTAACTACCAAAGATAACAGTGAATACAGTGCCAGGGCAATCTTGATTACAACCGGCAGCCGCTACCGCTTGCTCAATGTACCCGGCGAAATGGATTTTATTGGAGCAGGCGTCCATTTTTGTGCTACCTGCGATGGCCCTTTTTATAAAGGCCAATCAGTTGCAGTCATTGGTGGCGGGAACAGCGCGGTTGAGGAAAGCCTGTTCCTGACCAGATTCGTCAAAGACGTCACCCTGCTGGTCCGCGAACCGGATTTGATGGCCAGCCAGATTTTAATTGATAAAGTAATTTCACACGATAAGATCAAGGTCTTTTATAATACTGATGTCCAGGAATTCAAAGGTTCTGGAGGTAAACTAGAGTCAGTCAGGATCAAGAACAGCCAAACTGATGAGGGCAGGGAAATTACTCCCGCCGGAGTGTTTATCTTTATCGGGCAAATTCCCAACACCTCATTTCTGGGAAAATCCGGTGTAGAGCTGGATGATTCGAAATATATTGTGACCGGTCACGCCTTGGTCCATCAACATCAAGTGCGGGAAGGATTTCAGGATCGGGAGCCGGCTGCTCTGGAAACCAGCATTCCGGGAATTTTCAGCGCAGGAGATGTGCGGGCGTCGAGCACCAAACAGGTGGCTTCTGCAGCTGGCGAAGGGGCAACCGCGGCCTTATTGATCAGGGAGTATCTCAAGACAGTCTAATTATTAACTATCCTGATCATGTCCTTCAAAAACGAATGATTCCCGGTCCATGGTATAAAAATTGCCCCTGAAAATAACTATGATAAATGCAAAAGCGCTTGATTGGATCGAAGGATATGTCCTGACCAGGATGCTGATCTTCGGTGATTTTGTCGGAACCGTGAGCAGATCAGATTTTTTGGTCGATCTTGATACGAAAGATGAATATTTCAGGAAATTCGAAGGTCAGAGGATCCAATCCCTCTCGCTGCCAGTCAAAAGCAGGAAACTCAGTACGCTGCTGGGGGAAATCGAGGCCTGTTTTCAGCGGGGCTGGGTATTATTAGACAACGGTGAGTGGACAGAAACAGATTTTGATCAGGTGTATGCACTAAGTCAGCAAATAAATTTCGAGATCAGGTCTCTCAGAGGGGATTTGCAGGGGGAAAGTTGAATTTAAGGGTTTGATTTCCCGCCAAGCCTTGCCTGTTTGATTTACTCTCATCCTGAGCTGAATTATGTTACGATTCAGCTTGAGAGGAAATAATATGGTTGCGGCGGAACATCTAATAGCAATTCGAAATAAACTTGGCGAATGTCCCCTTTGGCATCACCAGCATCAGGCACTTTACTGGGTAGATGTTGAGGGTGAAAAATTCCACAGATATTTCATAGATACAGACACTCTGGAAACTTTCCAGGTTGGCCAACCAATTGGCTGCCTGGCTTTCCGGGTTAATGGCGGATTGGTTTTAGGTCTTAGAGACGGAATAGCTTATTGGGATTGGGATTCCAAGTCCCTCGAGATCATTGCTGATCCGGAGCCTGAACGAACAGGAGCCCGGTTTAATGACGGAAGAGTGGACAGCCGGGGAAGATTCTGGGCCGGCACTATTGGACAAGATGACCAGAGCAAACTGTACCGCCTGGATCCAGATGGTTCACTAAAGATTATGGAAACTGGCATAAGCATTTCCAACGGTATTGATTGGAGTCCGGACGATCAAACCATGTATTATACTGATACTTCCCTCCGGATAATTTACGCTTATGATTTTGACCCAGAAAGCGGTGAGATCGAAAACCGGCGCGATTTCATTCGTGTACCGGTCAGTGACGGATTCCCTGATGGTTTAACGGTCGATAGTGAGGGTTTTATCTGGAGCGCTCAATGGGATGGTTGGCAGGTGGTTCGATACGATCCGGATGGAAAAATGGAGCGGGCAGTACCACTCCCGGTCCAACGGCCAACCAGCTGCGCTTTTGGAGGACCGGGTCTCGATCATTTATTCATCACCTCAGCCTGGACGGGTTTGAGTGAATCTGACAGACAGGAGCAGTTGTTTGCCGGTGATCTGTTCCTGCTTTATTCAGGGATCAAAGGTAAAGCAGAGCATGATTTTTTGGTATAAATATTAGACATAGAACCAGTTGAACTTTATGAAATCTATCATCATCCTGATTGGTCCCATGAGTGCCGGAAAAAGCACGCTCGCAAAATTGCTCGCGAAGCGGTTGAAAGTCAAGCGCATTGAGCTGGATGATGTCCGTCAAAGGTTCTATGGCGAGATAGGATATGATGAAGGATATGCTTCCAGGATCGTGGGCGAATTAGGAATGATGGGCTTGATCAATTACTGGAAACCCTTTGAAGCCCATGCAGTCGAACGGGCTATCCAGGAATATGATAATTGTGTGCTGGATTTTGGGGCTGGGCATTCTGTTTATCAGGACCAGGAATTATTTTCCAGGGTCCAGAAAGCCCTTCAGCCTATCAGACATGTGATCTTGATCCTGCCGTCCCCGGACCTAGATCAATCTACACTAATTGTCAATCAAAGGTTCTCGGATTTACTGATTCATGAAGTTGGAAAAATCGACTCCGAACTGCTGGAGTTGAATCAGTTATTTGTTCATCATCCGTCCAATCATCTGCTGGCAAAAAAGACTATTTATACTGACGGAAAAACCCCCGGAGTGGTCTGCCAGGAAATCATCGACTGGGTCCAGTCGAATGGCAATCAGGGCTTCACTCCCCGCTACTCTCAGCCTAAGTTATTCTGAACTGGTTTTAAGTCGACCCGGGACAAGAAATGTTTTGGTGTGAATATTAGACGCGAGAAGTAGTCCTGCGGTTTTTAGGAGTTCTTGATCGCGGTTGATTGTCAGGTTTGGTTTCTTCGTAATCAAAATCCGGCAGGATTTTCCTGGTCAATTTTTGTTTCATGATCTTTTCGATCTTTTTTACCAGTTCCTGATCATCAGGAGTCACAAAGGTAAAAGCCTCCCCGGTTCGTTGTGCTCTGCCTGTTCGTCCGATCCTGTGAATATAGTCATCGGCGGTTCCCGGCATATCAAAATTGATCACATGTGATATTCCATCAATATCCAGTCCTCGGGCTGCGATATCTGTGGCTACCATGATCTGGTATTTGCCATCTTTAAATCCAGTCAAGGCTTGTCGGCGCTGTCCCTGGGTCCGGTCCCCATGTAAACTGGTGGCTTTATATTGGGTGCGCTTGATTTTTTTGAGCAGATTGCGAGCCCGATGTTTTGTCCGGGTGAAAACCAAGATTGAATTTGTGTCTGTCTGATCGAGTATATTGATCAGCAATTTATTTTTCAGGTGATGTGGCACAGGATACAGCGTGTGGTCAACAGTATGGGCGGGTCGGACAAGGCCGATCGATACCCTTTTGGGATTGATCATTGTTTGAGATGCCAACTGAACTATTTCCTCAGGGAAGGTTGCCGAGAAGAGCATGGTTTGCCGTTTTTTTGGCACCTGGCGCAGGATCCTCTTGATATCTGGCAAAAACCCCATGTCGAGCATCCGGTCAGCTTCGTCAAGGACGAGGATCTCTATGTTTCCCAACCTGGCATGCTTGTTCTGCATATGGTCCAGCAACCTGCCCGGGCAGGCAACAACAATTTCTGCTCCGGTCCTTAACGCCTCGATCTGTGGACCCGGGCCAACCCCGCCGTAAATTGAGACACTTCGAATTTTTGTTCCGTGGCTCAAGATACCGATGGCTTGATGGATCTGTTCAGCCAGTTCGCGGGTTGGAGTGATGATCAAAACCCTGGTCTGATTTCCGGGAACATTCAGTAATTTCTGGAGGATTGGCAGCACAAAAGCAGCTGTCTTTCCCGTTCCTGTCTGGGCAGTACCGATCAGGTCATTGCCAGCCAAAGCCAGGGGAATTGCTGCGGATTGGATCGGAGTGGGTTTGATAAACCCGGCCTGTTTAATCGCAGAATTTAAGCGTGCATCAAGATTGAACTGAGTGAAGCTCATAAAAAAACCTTCTATTCAGATGTCTCTAAGTTACCAGGGGAATCAAGGAGTCAGTAATTGATATTTCGGCAACGACAGCTGAGGTAATGGTCAAACGGGCTTGATAGTACCTGATTGAAGATGACTTGTCAAGCAACGCGCTCCACTTTCTGTTTTTGCCAGAACCAGTTGTTTTGCTAGTCAGGAATATTGCGGCATTGTTTTATCAGGCTATAATGGGCGTTAGTATGATCTATGCATCAACTGGGAGCATATGACAAAGATGATCGATTGGAGAAAGAACAACCTCATATGAATAAAACAGACACGATAAAGGTGCTGTCAGGCATCCCCTATTTTTCTGACTTAGACTCAGAAGTTTTGGAATTAATTACAGAAGCGACTGTTCATCAATCGTATCAAGAAGGGCAATTCATATTTATGGAGGGAGATCCCTGCCTTGGTTTATATATTGTCGAGCAGGGCTGGGTCAGGGCGGTTAAGATTTCGGCTGCGGGCAGGGAACAGGTCATCCGGTTTGTTGGACCCGGGGATGTTTTTAATGAGGTTGGCGTGATGGCAGGTGGAGTGAATGTGGTCTCTGTGGAAGCATTGGAACCTGTTAAATTACTCATTGTTCAAAGAACTGCCCTGCTAAGCCTGGTGGACGAGCAACCGACTCTGGCAAAAGCCCTGATTGAAAATCTCGCCAAACGAGTGCTCTACGCAATGAATTTGGTCACAAGTCTTTCACTGCACTCTGTTGAAAGTCGGCTTGCTCGTTTCCTGTTATCTCAGGAAAAAGAGGATATCATCAGCCGAAAAAAATGGACAACCCAGGCTTTTATTGCCTCACAAATTGGGACTGTTCCCGTTGTGATCAACCGAGCTTTCTGCTCATTTGTTGAGAATGATCTGATAGAGCTGGAGAGGAACCAGATCAAGATCTTGGACCGCCAGAAGTTACAGGCAATAGCCTCGTTGACTGAGTAGCTTTGTGTTTTTGTTTAAATAGGCATTCTAATATTCTTCAGTTGTCATCATTTATTAATGATAAGTGATCACTGATATTCCCATTTCTGTCTGGAATCAGTTGACACTTATTTTTTTATTTAATGTCCATTCAGGGGCAAACTCTTTTTTGTAAAAAAATTCCGTAATAAATAAACTTAAGTTGAGGACTTAATGTCACTAATTTGTTATGCTCTCTGTAATTAAATAGTTGAGACCAATTTACTAAGGAGATGAAAATGAGGAAACTGTATCAAGCCCTTGGATTGCTGGCGTTAGTCGCTCTTTGCTTGGCGGCTTGCGCTCCTGCTTCTGCTCCGACTGACGCCGTAGTAAATGATGGGGTTTCTGATCCTGCTCCAGCAGAGGATTCGACGGATGCTGAGGCTTCGACTGACGATTCGGCGACTGTTGATGCAGACACAGCAGACACAGAATCTGAATTCACACTGGGATCAGGCCTATATTACCGAAGTACCGCCTATCATGATGGTCGATCCATATTTCTCGATCTTTGGACAATCCCAAGTCCCGGTTCCTTATTACTACGAGGATGCTGTTAAATTATCCGGCCATTCATGTGGAGCAACATCAGGGGCATGGACAATAGCCCGCAAGGCACTTGAAGTGCTGTATCCCGATGGAGAAACTCCTGTCCGTGGTCAGATAGCTGTAGAGGCTCCCGGTGCTGAGGATGAATGGTTCGTGGGTGTATTTGGCGAAGTGATTACCTACCTCACCGGCGCTTCACCCAAAACCGGTTTTATTGGAGCTGAGTTTGGACAAACAGACGATGTCTTTATTCGCCAGAATAAAATGGTCTATGCAGCTGAGCCAACCGGACAGATGCCGCCAGAGCGGGAATGGATTTTCACCCGCCTTGATACCGGCACAAAAGTCGGAATTAAATTTAACCTGGCAGTGATTACTCCTATTGCCACGCCTGAACGACAGGCAATGGGAAAGAAGATGGCAGCTGGTGAAGCTACTCCAGAGGAAGCCGCCGACTATTATGATTACTGGAATGACAGGGCAAAGTATGTGTTTGAAAATGCAGATTCCCTCGATGGCTTCTTCCAGGTCACGATCTATCAGGCAGCTCCAATTTCAACCGGGGAGGCAATTGCAGAAGTAAACACAGCCGAGTTGGCTGAAGGCTTTAGCTGGGATCAGGACTATATCACTGAAGTTCCCCCGATCCTGATGAGAGATCCCTACTTTGCGATATTCGGGCAGTCACAGGAGCCTGTTCCTTATTATTACGAGGAAGCTGTCAAGCTGGCAGGCCACTCTTGCGGCGCTACAACAGGAGCGTGGACCATAGCCAGGAAAGCTCTTGAAGTGCTATATCCTGACGGGGAAATACCTGTCCGCGGACAGATCGCTGTCGAAGCTCCCGGTGCTGAGGATGAATGGTTCGTGGGTGTATTTGGAGAGATTATCACTTTCGTTACCGGAGCCGCTCCCCACACAGGCTTTATAGGCGCAGAGTTTGGGCAGACAGACGATGTCTTTTTGCGCCAAAACAAGATGGTCTATGCCCAGGAGCCAACCGGAGAGCTCCCGCCATTTAGAGAATGGATTTTCACCCGTCTCGATACAGGGACAAGGGTTGGAGTCAAATTTAATCTTGTTGTGATAACACCTCTTCCAACCCCGGGACGAATAGCCATGGGAAAGACAATGGCCGCTGGTGAAGCTACTCCTGATGAGGCCGCGGATTACTATCAATACTGGAATGACAGGGCTAAGTTTGTGCTCGAGAGAGCAGACAACCTTGATGGATTTTTTACAGTCACAGTCTATGAATAAGAGTTCCTAGTATCTGATAAGTGCCTAAAAACAATTAATATGAAGAGACGCTGAGATTTCGGCGTCTCTTTCCTTTTGACCTAATTTGAATCTTCTCCCCGGGGCAATTAATTCGATGATCTTTTTACCTCGAGTTCTTTTACTAGCGAGATCCTTGATTCAATCTAAGATGCGCAAAGGATAGGGCCGGAAATATAAAATCAGAAAAACAATGGCTTAAAGCCCTTGACAAAAAATGCTCCACCTATTATAGTTAGTTAGACAAACTAACTATAATAGGTGGAGAGAGGCTGTGGAAATAACTAAAGACACTCGTGTTTCAGAGATTCTCAACGAATATGGTGATATAGCGGACGTGATGGAATTATTCGGCGTCAATAGAGTAGGACGCTACTCGATACGGGCTTTGTTAGCGAAAGTCCTGACAGTAAAGACTGCTGCTCTCATCCATCGTGTCCCTCTGGAGGATTTCCTGGATATTTTGGACAAAGCGGTCAAGAATGACACTCTGATTAATGATTAGATAGGTAAAAGCAGCATATTAATATTCGGATATTTGATCTTTTGGTCAGGGAATATGCTCATGATAAATAATCTTGAAGGATCGGCTGAAGAATTATTGAATTTGATGGACAGGCTGCGTCAGATCGGTCCCCAAACCGCTCCTCCCCGGGAGGCCAACATCTCGGTCTCGCAATTGACATTGATTTCCTTTTTGTCCTCAAACCCAGGCTGTGGTGTTCAAGCGATGGCTTCTGGTCTTAAACTATCAAAACCAAGTATTAGTATCGGGGTGGCGCAATTAGAACAGGCGGGATTTCTCACCCGTAAACCTGATCCCCATGATGGGCGGGCAATCCAGCTTTTCTTAACCCCGAAAGGTCAGAAACTGCAGCAGCGCACGTACGAATTCCGGTGCCAGAAATTTGAACGGCTGCTTAAATATCTCACCCTTCAAGAACGGATAACCCTGAATACTTTATTGGACAAGGCTCTAGAGATGGCTGAAAATGACCCACACGGAGAAACAGAATGAAAAAATTCTTTAATAAATGGACCCGTAAGTTTCACCGCTGGATAGCTGTACCAACGGTTATTATCATCCCCCTGGCGGTGATTTCAAAATTTTCCGGTGCAGGTACAGAACATCTGCCTCCTCAAATAGAACAATTTCAATCTGTATTGATGTTACTGCTGGTGATCAGTGGATCTTATCTGTACTTGCTCCCTTATTTCACCAAATGGAACCGGGACCGCACAAAAAAAATCAAATCCCATACTGAGAGCATTTCGCATCCGGATCAATTTTCTCGGGGGTAAACGATGAAGATACCAGGTAGAGTAGAAGACTCATCCAGGCAGCTGCCATCAAAATGGCGGCGGATACTGGCCAAGCTCCTTCCGGTTTTGATGTACACGATCATCTTTCCCTCGCTTCTATTTATTATTCCGAAACTATATTTGGATAGTTGGTTGAAACTTTCCATCTATCTGCCTCCATTTATTAGCGGGTTGCTGGCTGGGGGATTAATTACCCTGGGTATTGTCTTCGTCATCTGGTCGATCAGGGCTCAACTGGAGCTTGGTAAAGGCACACCCATGCCATTGATGGCCACCCAAAAGCTTGTCGTTGATAAGGCGTACTTCTATTGTCGCAACCCGATATTTTTCGGTGTTATCAGCCTCTTTTTTGGAATCAGCATTTTGTTTAATTCCCTCAGTTCCTTATTTGCCGTATTGCTATTTTCAGTCATTATCTTGATCTATACGAAGTTCATTGAAGAAAAGGAACTTGAAAACAGATTTGGAGCTGAGTATCTGGTCTATAAGGAAAAAACACCTTTTATCATTCCTTTACCATCTTCATTATGGAGAAAAAAATGAAATCAATCTACAGAAAAATAGCAGCTGTCCTGGCATTTATTATTGGCGCAATGGCGATTTTCGCAGGCGGACAGGTTTTATTAGGCAAGGTCATGGATTATTTTGTGATCGATTGGCTTCCGATCTACAACTTTACCGTTGGCTTGATCTCCTCCTTTTTTACCGCAATCGTGATCTGGAAGGACAGCAAACTGGCTTTAATAGCCTCCGCTGGCACATTCGCTGTTCACGGTGTTGTGATGCTGATTTTGCAAACAGCTTATCGTGAAGTGGTTGCCTCGGATAGCATCAAGGCAATGACAGTCAGGATAATAATCTGGCTGGTGATTCTATCCCTGATCATCGTCCAGGGCCGAAAAGACAGAATAGCAGCCAAATAGACCGCATGGTAACCATATTGTTATGAATGATAGACAACGATTGCTGGCTGTCTTCGCCCACCCTGATGATGAGTCGTATCGAGCTGGCGGATTATTATGCCAGAGAGATTTACATCAGGAGTTGCAGGCATTCGACCAGACTGCTCCAGCGAGAGATATGATGCGGACAACAATTCTATCTTCCACTTCTGATCAGCCGGTTTACGAGATTCAAGAACAACTGGCAGAGGGAAGCACCGATGCAGTGCCAGTGGTAGATCATGAAGGGAATTTGATTGGACTGTTTACACACGCTGATATTAATCAAGCTTACCGCTTGCTATCATTAAGTCAAAAAAATAATAAACTATCAATAAAGAGGAAATAATGCCAACAAAAATACTCATTTTCGGAATGGTCACATTTCTGCACGACCTTTTTACTGCAGTCTGGATCGGAGGTCTTATTACCCTTGGACTTTCTGTCATGCCTTCAGTAAAAAAAATATTAGGAAAAGAGCCAGCGACAAAACAGGTCATGGCCGCGATCCAAAAACGCCATAGTGTTCTTATTTATGTGAGCATACTTGGGTTGGTGTTGACGGGTTTACTCAAGGCGAATCAGAGCTCAGAGTTCCTGGGTTTGTTCAGTTTTGGTAATACGTTTTCAGCTGTTATGGCGGGGAAGCACATCCTGGTACTGGCAATGATCCTGGTCTCGCTTTATCGCAGTCTGGTCTTGGGGAAAACCACAACATCTGGCCAGGAACAATTGAAAGGAAAATTATTAATATTGAATATTATCCTTGGGATTTTAGTTTTGTTGCTCAGCGGTTTTGCAACCGCCCTATCGTCCGCTGTTCCACTGATCTGATTCTGCACTGATTAGATGAGGCAGAATAGAAAAACACCTCTCAAACATTAATTGAATGGGAGGTGTTTTATTCAATACAGAATTTCTATTTAAGACTGTAACTCGCACTAACCTCGGCCCTGACGGATATCTGACCCAGGTTGACGGGTCCGAACTCCGAGCCATCACCCTGCCCGTTAGCGGTCGGAATATTTTGGACAGTATTCTGGGTCCAGAGATTATTGTTGCGCCCCCACCACCCGCCGCTGAAGTAGGACCAGCTGTTTTCGCTGATACTTAACACACAACCAGCCTCTGCGCCTGCAGCTTCAGCGAGATCCTGGGCTTTTTCACCGGCAGCAACCATGGCCAGCTCCCGGGCTTGATCGCGGTATTTCCTGAGATCACTCAGGTAAAACTCGACATTGACCACCTGGTTTGCTCCGGCTCCCAGGGCAGCGACAATAACCTCGTTCGCTTGTTCGATATCTCGCAAGGTGATGGCGACCATATTGTAAATCCGGTAGCCTTTAATGCTCAGCGAATCATAATCCTCGTAGATTGGATCGATCACATATCGATCGGTCACAATGTCTTTCTCGGATACACCCTCTTTCTTGACTGCCTGGATAACCCGGAAGATCGTAGCGCTGTTTGCCGCTTCAGTGATTTGAGGTGTTCTGCCGTTTGACTGCACGCCCAGCTGGATCAGCACTCTGTCTGGAGTGATATTGATCACGGCGGTCCCGCTGACATGAACTGTTCTCCCGCTTGTGCAGCTGGCTTCGTCACTCCCGGGAGAGAAGACTCCACCAGCGGCTTTGACCGGATTGGTTGGCACGCCCATGCTGACCAGTAGAAAAACCAGGACGCTAACCAGGATAGTGTTCAATACTAATGAAAGTGATTTCATGGGTTCCTCCTTCCCAAATGGGATCCTAGACCATCATCATAATTTGTGACCAGGTCAGGAGGATGTCAGATATTTGTCAGTAATTAGCCAATATTGGTGGGATGATCGATTGCCGGAATGATAAAAATGATCCTGGTCCCGGTGCCAACTGAACTGTCGGCTCTCATTGTGCCACCCTGGGCTTCGATCAGGGAGCGGGCAATTGCCAGGCCAAGTCCTGAACCACCGCTGCTGCGATCGCGGGCAGATTCGATCCTGTAAAATCGTTCAAAAATAAAGGGAAGATGCTCTGAAGGTATCCCCGGTCCCTGGTCGCTGACAGAACATGTGACCTGGCCGGAGTCTGTAGTTAAGGAGATTGTTATCGTGGAGCCGACGGGAGCATGCCTGATAGCATTGTCGAGCAGATTGTCCAATACCTGGGAGATCCGGTCTGGATCAGCTCTGACATAGCAGGCGTTTGTTTCAGATTGGCTAGCGAGGGTTACTTTCAAGTGAAGATCTTTATTGGCTGCCAAGGGTTCCAGAGCCAGGCAGCGTTCTCTGGCCGCTTCGGCCAGATCCATGGTTTTCAGGTTTAGATTCAAGGCCTTGGCATCTGCCCTGGTTAGGGTTAATAAGTTGTTGACCAGCCGGATCATCCGGTTCGATTCCTTACCCAGGGAAGACAGCAGGCGATCCCTGCCATCCAGATCGTCCATGGCCCCATCTTCGAGGGTTTCAACAGTCCCTTTGATCACTGTTAGAGGAGTGCGCAGCTCATGAGTCACATCAGCGATAAAAGCATTCTTGGCTTGCTCCGAGAAACGCAGGTTGGAACTCATTTTATTAAAAGTTTGGTTTAAATTGTCCACCTCACGGATGCCAGCATGTTGTGAGGTCTGCTGCGTAAAATCTCCACTAGAGACTGCAGCCGCTGAACTGTCCAGGATCTCGAGCGGCTGGGCGATACTCCTTGCCAGCAGAATGCCAATAAGGCCTGCCAGTATAATTGCTCCCAGGGTAACAGCAATCAACTGCGTGGTAAGGTCATCCGGCAGTCCCTGGAGGGGAAGCGGAGTAGCCAGATATACCAGGTTAATAACATTCCCATCCTGGTCAAAGACTGGAGCAGCAGCGTAGAGAACACGCCGGCCGTCCAATGAATCTACTTTTCGAATGGCTGTCTCTGCCAGACCTGATAAAGCTGATTGGATCTCTGTCCTCTGAACCAGGTCCTCAGCTGGAACATATCCGGGATCTTCACCGGGAGGTACCTGAACTGGATCCTCTCCCTCTGGAAATGGCACGCCTAAAATAACCGCACCTCCTTCATCCAGCAGCCTGGTGTGGATTCCGGGAGTGATATTGGTAGTTTGAGAATAGATTTCCTCCTGCTCAAAAAAAACCGGGGAGTCACCCAGGGCTGCTGCGGTCAACCTGGCCTGGGCCAGCAGGTTTTCCCGCTGGGTTGCCAGATAAACTCGTTCAACTGCCAGCCAGGTCAGAGATCCTGCCAGGACCATTCCAATTATGAGAACCAGTAGATGGCTGGTTGATAACCGTGTGCGGAGTGATGTATTCATGGGCCTACTTCGCCAGGCGGTATCCGATTCCCCTGACGCTCTCAATAATATTGGATTCTGGCACCAGCCTTCGTAATTTAGATCGTAAGCGTTTGATCGAACTGTCAACTGCCCTTGTGCCGCCGACAAAATCATAACCCCAGGCTTGGCTGAGCAGCTGTTCCCGGGAAAGAACCCGCCCAGCGTTGATCAATAAATGCTGCAGTAAATCAAACTCCAACCGGGTGAGTGGTAGATCTGATCCCTGGATTGTCGCTGTCCGGGAATCTTCATCCAAAACTATACCGTGAGGTCCGGAAAAAATGTTCTTCCCAGAGTCTGCTGGATTGAGGTTTTGACTTCTTCTCAAAACAGCTTTGATCCGGGCCAGAAGTTCCCGCATGCTGAAAGGTTTGGTCAGGTAATCATCTGCGCCAAGTTCCAGGCCGATCACCCGGTCGGTTTCCTCACCTCTGGCTGTCACCATAATGATCGGAACCTGGCTGGTTTTGCGCAGCTCACGGCAGACATCCAGTCCATCAACCCTGGGCAGCATGAGATCAAGCAGGATCAGATCCGGGCTGTTTTCCCGGGCGAGTTTCAGGGCTGTTTCACCATCGTGAGCGGTCAATACCTGGTAATGGGCTTTTTCCAGGTTATAGCCGATCAGATCAGTCACTGCAGTTTCGTCATCTACAACCAGGATTCGTAAGCTCATAAACTCAGTTTAGCATAGAATTGTGGCAGAAATATGTCAGGATTAATTACTGAAAATCATCCTTAATCTTTGTTGACTCGCCCTTCGACAAGGTCAGCTGAACCTGCGAATATTGAAACCTCAAACGTTTTCTTTAGCTTGATTTTGGCGTTATACTTGAGTTGAGAAAAGTGAGCGGGATCAAAACAATGTCTGAACTTAATATCGATCTAGACAGGTTCTATTACGAAATCCATGGTGATGGTGATCCGCTGGTTTTGATCCATGGGCTGGGATCAAGCACGAGGGATTGGGAGCTGCAGCTGCCCGCATTCAGTAAATATTTCAAGGTCATTTCTCTCGATCTGCGGGGTCACGGAAGATCAGCTAAATCGGCTGGACCATACAGCATGGCAATGTTTGCAGATGACACAGCCCGGCTGATCAAGGAATTAGACGCTGGACCAGCTCATATCCTGGGGATTTCCCTGGGAGGAATGGTTGCTTTTCAACTGGCCCTTGATTATCCAGACTTGATCAGGAGTTTGCTTATCGTCAACAGCTCACCAGATATGGTTCCCCGGACACTTCAACAAAAAACCGCAATCTGGCAGCGACTTATCATTACCCGGCTGCTGGGAATGAGGAAAATGGGACAGGTTTTAGGGGAGCGTTTTTTTCCTCGCCCGGATCAGACCGACCTGAAAGAGATTTTCATAGGACGCTGGGCTGAGAATGATAAAGCCGCCTATCTGGAAGCCATGAAAGCTGTTGTTGGCTGGAGCGTAGCAGATAAATTGGGAGAGATCAGCTGCCCTACCCTTGTCATTGGAGCAGATGGTGATTATTTCCCAACCAGGGAAAAGGAAATCTATTCGAGCAAAATTCCAGGAGCTGAGCTGGTGATTGTTAAGGACTCGATGCATGCCCTGCCGGCTGAAAAACCGGAGGAATTCAATCGAATCGTCACCGATTTTTTGCGCGGCTTGTGAAAAGGTGGCAGCTGGAATAAATAGTAATCTTGTACAGGAACAAAGCCCTTTGTTGGTCTCAATTTGAATACCAGGAAAACCAGTTGATTATTAAGGCAATTCAATCCCAAAACGAAATCAGGCAGATCGCCACTGTGGAAGCTGAAACCTGGGGCATGAAAAGGGGGGATACTGTCCCCGGTCATGTCCTGACAGCCTTTGCCCGTGATGGCGGTGTGCTGCTTGGCGCATATGAGGATGATCAATTAGTTGGTTTTACCCTGGGGTGGTTGGGAACAGTTGAGCCAGGCGAGAACTTACCCGCAGCTGACCAGCTTAAATTGGTATCCCACATGACAGGTGTGCTGGGCCAGTATCGTGATCAACGGATTGGATTCAGGTTAAAACTAGCCCAGCGGGACTGGGCTTTGGCCCAGGGATTGGACCTGATCACCTGGACTTATGATCCACTGGAAAGCAGAAATGGCTATTTCAACATGCATTTACTGGGTTGTGTCTGTCAAACTTACTTTAGGGACTACTATGGAGAGATGAGCGACCAGATGAATGAAGGTATTCCATCGGATCGTTTCAGTGTAGATTGGTGGATCACCAACCCTGGAACCGAGAACTGCCTGGCTGGAGCTCGGGTGCTGGAGGATTTCCCGCGACCCATCGATTCCCAAACCGATCAGTACCATTTGATTGCTCCCCCCGGGGACCTGGATCAGGAAAATATCGATGCTGATCTTCGTTTACCTCTTCCGGGGTCAGGGAAAATTTTGGTAGAGATCCCCTCAAATTATCAGGCTCTCAAGGCAGCTGATCCAGAGCTGGCCCTCAACTGGCGTTATCATACCAGGAAAATTTTTGAAACTTATTTTAAGGCTGATTATCAGATCATTGATTTCATCTTTGATAAGATCCCCAAGCCCCGCAGTTATTACCTCCTGGAAAAAAAACATGAAAATTGAACGGGTTGCAGTCTATCATCTGGATATGCCCCTGGCCCATCCATTTGAAACAAGTTTTGGATTGGAAATCCGCCGGCAGTGTTTGCTAATTGCCGCCTCCGGGGAAGGTTTAACCGGCTGGGGAGAATGCGTGGCTCTGGACAGGCCGTCCTATTCTTCAGAAACGATCGGAACCGCCTGGCATATCCTGGAAGAATTTTTAATCCCTGCAGCGCTGGATACGCATTGGCGGGATATTGAAGAGTTTCTCAGACCCCAGGCCTGGATCCGGGGCAATCTCATGGCCAGGGCTTCCATCCAATCAGCAGCCTGGGATCTGTTGGCTCAATCCGAGGGACTCAGCTTGGCCGCCAAACTGGCTGAGCCTTATCAGGCTGGACCAAAAAAACGGGTACCTGTTGGAGTCAGTATAGGTATCCAGCCGACAATTGAGGCAACATTAACCCGCATCGAAGACTTCCTGAAGCAGGGATTTTCCCGCATCAAGCTGAAGATCAAGCCAGGCTGGGACCTGGAGTTATTAAGGCAGGTCCGCCGCAGATTTCCACAGATTGAATTGATGGTTGATGCCAATTCTGCCTACAGCATGGCCGATCTTGAGCTGTTAAATGCTCTGGATGAATTCAATCTGGTTATGCTGGAACAGCCTCTGGCCCATGATGATATCTATCAGCACGGGCAGCTTCAACGGATCCTTAACACACCCATCTGTCTGGATGAAAGCATCGATTCCCCTGATCAGGCAACCTGGGCCTTGAAGATCGGGGCTTGCCAGATGATCAATATCAAGCCTGGCAGAGTAGGCGGTCTCTGGCAAACACGGCAGATCCACGATATCTGCTTTGAGCAGGGAATACCAGTCTGGTGTGGTGGAATGCTGGAAACCGGGGTTGGCAGGGCAGCCAATCTGGCAGCAGCCAGTTTGCCGAATTTTATTCTCCCGACGGATAACGGGCCGACAAAGCGATACTGGGCTGAGGACATCATCGAGCAGGAATTTACCCTGAATTCCGAAGACAGCACCATTACTGTTCCTGATCGGCCAGGACTGGGAGTAACTCCTGATCCGGATCGCATGGAAAAATATCTGGTGCAGAAAAAAACTTATCCTGCCTAAGAGGCCAATTGCACCGCTGATTTTTTAGCGGCTTTCGATCTCTGAGCCCTCAAATCCTACTTAACTACTTTATTAAATCAAGGAACCTAACCAAAGGAACTGATCAATGAAAAAATCACTTGGAGCCCAAACTCTGATCTTTCCCACGCCAGTCTGGTGTGTGGGTAGTTACGATAAAGATGGTCAGCCAAATATTATGACTATTGCCTGGGGAGGGGTCTGCTGCTCAAAACCACCTTGCCTGACTATATCACTTCGAAAAGCCACCTATACCTATCAGAACATCGTGGAGCGGAAGGCTTATACCATCAGTGTTCCATCAGTAGAATTTGTTGCTGAAGCAGATTATTTTGGAAACGTTTCCGGGAGGACTATCAATAAATTTGAACAAACTGACATGACGCCGATCAGATCTTCCCTGGTTGATGCGCCTTATGTGGATGAATTTCCCATGGTCCTGGAGTGCAAACTGCTGCACCAATTCGAGATCGGTTTGCACACGCAATTTATTGGTGAGATCCTGGATGTCAAGGTTGATGACGATTTATTCCTGAAGGATGGAATTCCAGATATAACGGAAGTTTCTCCCCTTATTTATGCAACAAAGGCTCAAACCTATCACACGGTTGGAGAGGCAGTAGGCGGGGCTTATGATATTGGAGGAAAATTCAAGGATTGACCTATCTTAGGATCCTGCGCGCGAACCCTGGATGAAAAAGCAAGCTAATCAACCATACATTTAGTCGGTCTTTGAGAGGTGTATTTCGATGATAGTGAATTTTGAGGATAGCCTGGTTTTGAATGGTGAAAGAATTCCTGGTGTGTCCAAGAGGGTAAGTTTGCCTTTCACCCACTTAAGCTCGAGGGCAATCATCATCCGTCGCAAGGACGGGGCTATCTTGGGCGCACTGCATCGGCCAGATGGAAAATATGCACTGCCGGGCGGGGCCATTGACGACGGCGAAAGCGCTGAGTCCGCGCTGGTGAGAGAACTGGATGAAGAGGGCATTGATCTGATTGGAAATGATGAATGCTGGCGTGAAAGATTGGTGGTTGATTATTTCGATGGCTATAACGAATTATGCCTCTGGTATCTTTTTCTGGTAGATGGTGTTGAAATAAGAAAAGATGACGAATTGCTTGATGTCAGATGGATCTCGCAGGATGAGGATCCCTGGTATCCTGAAAACAGGGAGAAGTTCTTGATGGCCGTCAAACGATATCTCCCCGGTCAGATTAATCTGAATCCTGGCTGAGATTGCTTGCCTTGAGGAGCTTTTAATGACCCCACAGAAAGTCCTGGTTATCACGGACAGTTCCGCCTCGCTGCCCGAAAAGCTTCAGAAAGAATTAAATATCCATGTTATTCCCCTTTGGCTGATCTGGGATAATGAGAGTTTCCGGGATGGAATTGATCTGGAACCCCGTAGTTTTTATCAACGCCTGAAAGGATCAAATACACTTCCCTCCTCAACCCAGCCCTCGGTAGAGGAGTTTAAGGATTTTATTCAGCAGCGGTCTGCTGATTGGGGCGGATTTGTATGTGTCCTGGCGTCATCTCAGATCAGCGGTACAGTTGATAGTGCACTGACGGCGATGAAGCAGATGCCGGATATTCCAATCAGCGTGGTTGATTCCCTTTTCAGCGCCATGGGTCAGGGGCTGGTAGCCGCAGCGGCAGCCAGGTCAGCGGCAGCAGGAAAATCGCTCCAGAATGTGGTCCGGATTGCTGAAACGACCAGGGATGAAACAAATCTGCTCTTCGCAGTTGACACATTGGAGTATCTCCATAAAGGTGGTCGAATTGGGGGAGCGAAAAGATTGCTTGGCACTGCTTTGAATATCAAACCGATCCTGCATTTTGAAGATGGAATAATCCAACCCCTTTCACAAACCAGAACCAAGGCAAAGGCAGTTCAAGAACTGCTGAATATAACTGAAATGCGGCTTGAATCACGAAAAATGGCTGAGGCAGCTGTTGTCCATGTCGATTGTCTGGATGAAGGACAGGAATTATTGGACCAGGTCCGGGAAAGATTCAATCCCCCCTTGATCCACCTGTCTGATGTCAGCCCGGTTGTTGGCACCCATGTTGGACCCGGGGGGTTGGGATTGGCTTTTTACCCTGTATTATAAAAATCCAGGATAGGATGATATGACAATTATTCCGGAGCTCGCCAGTCAAATAGGAAGGAAAGACGATCAGCCCAATCAGGTGTTGGGAAAGAAATTGGTTGCGAACCAGGATCTGGAAGGTATCAAAGAAGCGGCAGAAAATCTCACCCATCCTGACCGGAAGATCCAGGTTGATTGCCTGGGAGTATTGGAACAGGTTGGCCGCCTGGCGCCTGAATTGATTGAAGATTATCTTGATGATTTCCTGGTGCTGGCTTTTGGATCTGATAATCGTTTGGTCTGGCAATCGTTGATCAATCTGGCTCTGATCGCTGACAGGAAACCGGACCGGATGATGGCATGTTTTGATCAATTTGTGAACTTGATTAAAACTGGTTCAGTGATCATGCGCGACAACTGTATTAAAATCCTGGCCCGGGCTGGAGCAGCTAAACCGGAATACATCGAGGAGGTTTATCCAATTCTGATCGATCAGTTAAAGAATTGCCGGGCGAAAAGCCTGCCCCAGTATACTGAGAGCATTCTGCCCATCATCTCTACCGCGAATCTCGCTGAAATTGAAGGGGTACTTTTGAAAAGATTGCCTGAACTATCACAGAATCAGGAAAGACGGATTTCCAGGGTAGTTTCCAAATTTCGGAATCCGAAGGATATGGCTGCGACTATATGATTCCGGAGATTATTCCTGTCACTATTTCTGTCATTTTGTCCTTTGAAAATTGAATATTTATTTGAATTTGATATAATTTTATGGAACTGGAAGAGGATGACGGTCTCATCCAAAACTGCGATTTAAGACTTGGTAAGTTCCCAGCTCCTACCAGGAATTGAAAATTTACCTTCGTACAATTAGTGATTATGATCAGCTTCACATTATCAAGCACTTGGGGAGATAGTTTTCTTGATCTGCCTGCTCACAAAAATCCTGACCACGATCATGCGGAAAGGTCTATAAGAACTATTTTTGGTGCCTGGCATGGAAGGGTGGCTGGTGGTTCCAGGTAAGGCTGGTTTTGATGGCCAGCGAGGATGGGTGGGCTGCTCTGGCGGTTGATCCGGATTTTCAATGGCAGGGTTTAAGTACAATGTTGATGAAAAGGGTGGACGTGAATTTGGATGGTGTTGGCTGGCTTGAGCACTGATCTGCAGATCCGGGCAGACATTGGGTTCTGAAGGCATTTTATGAAAGTCAGGGCTATTATCAAGATGATAGCCAGGGTATGGGATAGAAGCGTTACTTTACAAAGAGGAGCGAACATGCAAATCGTAACTGACAGCGGAACAGACTTGAATTTTTCCAAACAGGAAGCAGCTAATTTTAAGGTCCATATTGTACCCCTCAGCGTTACGCTGGACGGGAAATCCTACCAGGAAGGGATCGATATTGAGCCGAAAGATTTTTATGATCTCTTGGCATCGACAAAAAGTTTACCAATAACTTCCCAACCTTCAGCTGGTGAATTTGCGGAACTGTACCGGCGTCTGGCTGCTGACGATCCGGAGATCATGTCCATCCATATGACATCAGGTTTAAGTGGAACCTTTAATTCTGCCCTCGCTGGTGCGAAGCTGGTACCCGAAGCAAAAGTCACCCATGTTGATACCAAAACCCTATCAGCAGCCGCGGGTTGGCAGGTAGAAGCAGCTGCCCGTACCAATCAAGCGGGATGGGCCAAAGAGCGCATATTGGATCTTATTAAACGGATTGGTGAATCTTGTGAGAGCGCTTATACACTCGATGAATTGAAATACCTGATTCACGGCGGCCGAATCAGCCACATGAAAGGGTTAATTGCATCCCTGATCAATATCAAACCGCTGATTGGCGTTGAAAAGGAGAATGGAACCTATTCTCAGCTCGGACAGGTACGCACATTCAAAGGTGCATTAAATGGCCTGGTAAAACAGATCGAGAAAAAATTCCAGCCGGGAAGCAGAATTCATGTTCAGGTGCTGCATTCGTTCAATCCTGATGCCGCCTCATTCTTGAGGGA
Organism: uncultured Chloroflexia bacterium; assembly: GCA_963751575.1. Classification (GTDB taxonomy): domain Bacteria; phylum Chloroflexota; class Anaerolineae; order Anaerolineales; family UBA11858; genus B10-G9. The sequence goes on from CAVVUX010000003.1 coordinate 994,899, forward strand.
GCAGGTTGACAAGTTGTACGATTGCACCTGGAGGCCGCTTGGTCCCATGTCACTGGTCCTCGGAGCCCACACCGGGCCCAGCATGGTAGGAGTTGGTTTTGGTGATCAGGCGATTTTTGACGAAATTCCATAATTGAATATGCATTCAATTAGAGGATGAGCATCCCTGAGATAACTCCAGTGGCGTAGTCTGAAGTTCTAACGCATCAAGGTTAGCCCGTTGGCAATCATCCACTTGATCAATCAGGATCTGGTGGAGAAATCTTTTCGCGCAATAATCATGGGATAAGTCAATGATCACCGAGATTGAGTCCAAAACTATTCTCAATCATGTTAAACAGCCGGATCCCTGGTTTGGTTTAAAGTACAACATGAACCTTTATCGAGGCTGTCAGCATCAATGCATCTATTGTGATTCCCGCTCGGATTGCTACCAAATCGATGATTTTTCCCGGATCGAAGTCAAGATCAACGCTCCTGACCTGCTGGCTGATGCCCTGCCCCGCAAAAGAATGATCGGAACCATTGGTTTTGGGTCTATGAATGATCCCTATATGCCTGTTGAAAAAGATTACCGTTTGACTGGCCGTGCTCTTGAGATCATCAATTTTTTTCAATTTCCAGTTCATATACTTACAAAATCAGATCTTGTTGTCCGGGACCTGAAGATCCTCAAGGAAATATCTCGTATATATGCAGCAGTCAGTTTTACAGTCACAACCGCGGATGATGAGCTGGCCGCGATTCTCGAGCCGGGAGCTCCATCCCCTTCGGCGAGGTTCAGCGCCATGAAAGAATTGGCAGATGCTGGAATATTAACAGGCATCACTATGATGCCAATTCTGCCTTTTATTGAGGATGACCCTGAGAATATCCGCCAGATAATAAGACTTGCCTCCAGCAGCGGGGCCAGTTATATCATTCCGTCCTTTGGGATATCGCTCCGTCCCGGTTCAAGAGATTTCTTTTATGATAAACTTGACAAATCGTTTCCCGGAGTGAAAGATAGATATATCAATCACTACGGGACTGATTATCAATGCAATTCACCCAACTGGCGCGAATTGAATGATGTTTTTCAAAATGAAATCGATTTACTGAACTTAAAATCAAAGATGCCGATCTTTGCACCAGTTTCGAAGACCGGGAAAAGCCCGCAGATTGCCCTCTTTTCTGATTAGGTCAGTCCTGTATGAATAACAGGAGGAAGACGCAGACATGAAACAACTTATTATGCTCAAGCCCGGGCAAACAGCATTGCTGGTGATAGATGTCCAGCGGGCATTATTCACCAGGCCGACACCCGTTTACGAACCTTATAAGTTGATAGAAACCATTAACGCCTTGGTCGCCCGGGCCCAATTATACGGGGTCCAGGTAGTTTTTTTTCAGCACGTTAACCAATCGTTCTTAAAGAAAGGGTCCAGCGGGTGGGATTTTCACCCCAAACTTTCTCGTTCAGGTTCAGATCTCACGATCCAGAAGACTCAGGGGAACGCTTTTGCTGAACCAGTGTTTCAGAGCGCATTAGAAGCAAGGGGAACTAAAAATCTGATTGTCACTGGCCTGGTAACGCAGGGTTGTGTCAGGGCAACAGCTCTGGGCGGCCTTGAGCTTGGGCACAGGGTTGTTTTGGTTCGGGGAGGTCACAGCAATTACGACAAAGATCCTCTGGGAATGATAGAACAGCGTGAGAAAGAACTGGTTGAAGCGGGCGCAGTACTGTTAGCGCCGTCAGAAATTGATTTTAACTAAATTGGGAAAACATCTTTGATAATTTGAATTTACTATCAGATAACCCTCAATTTTATTAAGTCGACCAATACTTCCAACTTCGCTCGTTGGCCAGGGGAAAATGAAAAGACCTAATAATCCCTTTCCTTGAATAAAAGCAAAAAAAATCGATTTGTGACCTGTTTGTAAGCCTCCCACAGAGGGTGAAAAGCATCTGATAACAAACCTGTAAAGGGAAGCGTGTTTCTGCTGTCGTAGGATGAAATCAACTATAATATTAAGAAACCGTTAATCGATTCAGAGGGTCATCCCAAGCAATCTTATGCTTAAACTGTTCGCAGTACCAGATTTTCATGATCCGGAAAAACAGCGTCGCGCCAATATCCTGGCTGTGACGCAAGTTGCTGCCTGGATATTAATTCTGCTGATCATCGTTTTTTCCCTGATTTTGTCGCCGGACCATCCAGAAGTGATATTTGAGGGCGGTGTTGGAGCCGCAGCGATGGTATTGGCCTTTGCTCTTCTCAAATCGGGAAAACTGGAAGCATCTGGCTGGACAGTGGTTATATTTGGGTGGCTGATATTAACCCTTGACCTGGCTCTGATATCAGGTGTGAGAGGTGTAAATATCCTCGGACAGGTATTGATCGTGATGTTTGCCGGACTGGCCATTAACGGCAGAGCTGCCCTTATCATGACCGTGTGCAGCGCAGGAGCCAATTTTATTGTCCTCCAGCTGGAGCTGACTGGTATTTTGGCTGACCCCACTCCCCTGGGGGCCAGTTTTATACGCTACATTATCCAAACTATTTACTCCGTTCTGGCGGCTATATATATCTGGAGATCAGACGGTGTAATCAAGGAAGCATTCTTAAAAACCCAGACGACCCTGGATCGTTATCGGGCCTTATTTGAACGCACAACAGATGGTGTGATCATTTTCGATCTTAGCTGGTGTGTGTTGTCAACCAATATCCAAGCCGCTCACTTGCTGGAATACTCCCGGGAAACCATGATCGGTCAAATTTTTTCTACCTGGGATGCTTCGGATGATCCTCAAATACTTGATAGACACAAGGAAGACATCCTGAGTGGAATTGATCTCCCGATGTTTGAGCATACTCTGCGTAAAAAAAGCGGCTCGGAATTTCCGGTTGAAATAAGTATGGCTTTGGTCCCGAATGCCCAGGGAGATCCCCAGCATATTCAATGTGTTATGCGTGACATCACCCAAAGAAAAGAATACGAGCAGTTTCTTGAGCACCAGGCTCTTCACGACCCATTAACGAATTTGCCGAACCGGAAGTATTTTGAAAATCGCTACAATCTTGCAAAATCTTCTAATCCCGATGATCAAAATCTGGTTGCTGTCTTATTTATTGACATTGATGATTTTAAGCAAGTCAATGACGCTTTCGGACATAATATTGGAGATTTGGTCCTGGTGGAATTGGGTGCCCGTTTACAGGATTCAGTCCGGGAGAGTGATACCGTTGCCCGTGTTGGTGGGGATGAATTTTTAATGATCCTGGAAAATGTAAACACCGAGATTGTTGTCAGGCGGATTGCCCAAAAAGTCGTTGACCGAATTTCGGAGCCTTTTTTAATCGGAGACCATCAGATCCAGATTACAGTAAGTATCGGCATTAGCCTCACGCAAAGTAAAAATCTACCAGATGTCGACCTGGTGAAATCATCTGATATTGCCATGTATCAGGTTAAAAATGAGGGCAAAAATGCTTTCCGCTTTTTTGAGCCGGGACCCAAAGTCTAGTTCACAATCCTCCTAACTGCCTGCCAGATCCTGATCGGTTTTCTGCCTGGATGAATACCTGGCAGGTCTTCCTGGCCAGACCCCTGATTGGTTATAATAAAAGAATCCAGCAATTCTATAAACCAGTTTCGATCCAATTGATCGGTTTCTGGTCAGGAGGAATATTTGGTATCCGAAGGGATTCTTCGGTTGGACCATATATCCAAAGCATTTGGGGACGTACTGGCTGTTAATGACCTGAATTTGGATATCAACCAGGGGGAAATATTGGGACTGCTGGGTCCAAATGGAGCAGGAAAAACAACCACGATAAACATGATCGCAGGAATCATTAAGCCGGATCTGGGCCTAATCTTTTATAAAGGAGTTCCCCTCCAGGACCAAAAAGGGAGCTACCTGTCAAAGATCGGTATCTGCACCCAGGAAAATATTCACTGGAATAAACTCACCCCGGAAGAACAGCTGATCTTTTTAGGCCAGATGTATGGCATGCCGCCGGGACTGATTAAGCAGCGGACTCAAATCTTGATCGAGGCGCTTGGCTTAGAGCAAGTAGCAAAAAGATTGACCGGAAAACTATCTGGAGGAATGAAGCGGCGCTTAAACATTGCTCTGGCGCTGATCCATGATCCAGAAATATTAATCTTGGATGAACCAGAAGCCGGATTGGACCCTCAAAGCAGGATCAATGTCAGGGTTTATATCAAATCACTGGCAGCCAGTAAAACTATTATCCTCACCACGCACAATATGGACGAAGCCCAGAGAATGGCTGACCGGGTTGCGGTTGTTGATCAGGGAAACTTACTGGTGGTTGATGATCCAGAGACACTGGTGGCCAACGTGGGTGAAGGTGATGTATTGGAGATTGAATGCGCCGGTTTGAGCTCCGGACTGAAAGACTATGATCTGAATATCCCCCATCAAATTCAAGTAAATGTTCTGGATCAACGGCTGCAGATCAGAGGATTGGATCTGGTCAACATTCTTCCCGCCATCGTCTCCAAATTGGAACGCGACGGCATGAATGTCGGCGAAATCAAACTCAGAAAGAACACCCTCGAAGATGTTTTTATTCAGTTAACCGGGAGGAGACTTCAGGCATGAAGGCATTAATTATCTCCCTGAAAAACATCAAAGAACAAATTCGGGATCTGCCGACCCTGGGACTAAGCCTTGTGATCGGTTCTTCTTTCGTTTTGATTTACTGGTTAATGATTCCCAGCGGTTCTACAACCTACGCGGTGATGGTCCAGAATCGCGATCTTGGAAATCAGGGAGACCGGGCAGTTGAGATGCTTCATGATTTAACTTATCCGGGTGGGGATCCCCTCCTGGATGTCTCACTTACAGATTCCCGATCTCTAGCAGAAAATCTCTTGAGGAATCGCGATGCAGAGGTCTTTCTTATCATTCCAGAAGATTTCAGCGAAACCATCGGAGCGGTTTCCAGGGGTGAAAGGCCTGATCCGGCGCATATTACTCTGATTGGAGATCTTACTAATCCATATTATGCAGTCGGCGCTGTCATGGCGGGGAGTGTGCTAGACGAGTTCATTCAGGCCCAGACAGGTGAGCAGCCTACAGTTGAATATTCAGAAATTGCCCTGGGAGCTTCGCTGGGCAGATCTGAATTCGATCTATATATTCCGGGTATCCTGATCATATCTGTGGTCATGCTGGTATTCATTGCCTCGATGACTATCATGTCTGAGGTTGAAGCCGGCACGCTCAGAAGGCTTCAGATGACAGGTGTTAGTCCAGCGCAATTATTGATTGGTCTTAGCCTGCCAACACTGCTGTGGGGTATCCTGTCATTATTACTGACATTGGCCGTGGCAATCGGTTTGGGGTTTGATTCTCAGGGCTCGATATTGGCGGCGCTATTGATTGGAGCGATTACCTCCGTTGCTGTGGTTGGGATCGGTCTAATCGTGGCTGCCTTTTCAAGTTCTGTCAGCCAGGCATTTATCATTGCCAATTTCCCGCTGATCTTTTTTATGTTCTTCTCGGGTGCAGTCTATCCCATTCCAAGGATTAATCTATTCCAGATCGGCGGGGTCCAGGTCAGTATCTATGATATCCTCCCTCCAACCCATGCCGTGGTAGCGCTTAATAAAATATTAACCCTGGGAGAGAGTTATTCAGGTTTGATCTATGAGTTATCGTCCCTGGTGATTTTATCTCTTGTGTTTTACGGCATTGGTATCTGGCTTTTTGGCCGGAAACATTTGCGACGGTAGCCTGAAGGCTATTTTCTGTTGGTCCTGATTGATGATTAAGCTGACATAAATCCCGATTCTCAAGAGAATCACCGAGAATATTATTCAAGGTCACTGGCTGCGGACGGCTTGAAGTTCGTGCCGATAGATTTTTTTGTATATCCAACTATTAGAAATGATTTCGCAGTCCGAAAATGCTGCCCATTAATGGGTTAGTGGGATTGATCTGCTCTTCCCTTCGATCAGCCTCTCCTCCGGCTTAACTTCAAGGCAAACAACCCTCAGCAAGCGTTACTATTGTACAATAGGTACATCCTGTATCAAGGGTTTTTGATCGATAGAATATATTTCGATCGTTTTTTATTCACACTTCGGATAAATTTCGGGAGGAAGGTATGGCTTTTGACGAGGGGCTGGCGCAGCGGGTCAGGGCTCTGATAGCAAACCGGCCAGGATATGAAGAAAAGAAAATGTTTGGAGGGATAGGTTTTTTACTGCACGGGAATATGGCCTGTGGAGTGATCAGGCAGGATCTGATAGTGAGGGTTGGAGCAGATAATTATACCGACGCTCTTTTAAAACCCAATGTGGAGCTGTTTGATATGACAGGTAAAGCGATGACGGGTTGGGTTGTCGTTAAAGAACCAGGATATCAAGACGATCAGGATTTGAAAGATTGGGTAGCGCAAGGGGAAGAATATTCGGTATCCTTGCCTCCTAAATAATGAGAACTGATGACAGACCACCGCTTGGTTTACGCACAGGAAGGGGATCGCTATCAGAAGTTGATATCCCGGGAGGACTACCAGGGAAATTTGCTGCCAGCCCTGAGAGCAATTCTTGATCTGGCTGGACTGGATATTTTTGATCTGGGCGCCGGAACCGGAAGATTAACGAAACTACTGTCTCCGATGGCAAAAACAATCCATGCTTTTGACCTTTCAACCCACATGCTGGATGTGGCAGCAGCAGATCTGGAAATGGAGGGTTGCTCGAACTGGCAGGTTTCGGCAGCTGAGCACCGCAGGATACCGAGATCATCCAAGTCGGCTGATTTGATCATCTCTGGTTGGAGTATCTGTTATCTGGTTGTCTGGGCTGAGGAAAATTGGAAGAACAACCTCGAGTTTGCTCTGGCGGAAATGAAGCGCCTGCTCAGGGAAGGGGGCACAATGATCATTATTGAAACCCTGGGGACAGGCACAACCAAACCAGATGCTCCTGAAAAGCTCAGGGATTATTTCAGCTACCTGGAAAAAGCGGGATTTTCCCGCTCCTGGATTCGGACTGATTACAGATTTCAAACCTGGGCAGAAGCTGCTGAACTGACTGAATTCTTTTTTGGAACCGAGATGCTGGAGAATATTGATTCCGGGGAAAATCCCATCCTTCCCGAATGTACAGGAATTTGGAATTTAACCCTGCAGCGCGGAACACCCTAACGGCAGAAGGAAGGGTAATGAAAATCATTCAAGTCAAGTCTCCGAAAGAATTACGCAAATTCATCAATTTCCCCTATATTTTTTATCAGAACGACAAGAATTATATTGCTCCCTTGCGGATTGAGCTGAAGAACCAATTTAATCCCAAGACCAATCCCCTTCTTGACCACTGCACTTACCAGCTCTTCCTGCTTCTTGAAGGGGATAAGATTCTTGGCCGGATTGCAGCATTTATTGATCATCTCGCTGTTGACTTTTGGAAGGAGAAGATCGGACTGTTTGGTTATTATGAATGCACCCGGGATCAAGCCGCCTCCCAAGCCCTTCTGGGTGCGGCTGCCAACTGGCTCAGGGGTCAGGGCATGGAATCGATGCGCGGTCCCTGGACCTTTGTCTCCCAGGAATGGGGACTGGTGGTAGAAGGTTTCTCGCCACCGCCCACCATCATGGCGCCATATAACATGCCATATTATGGATCCCAGTTTGAAGTTTTTGGATTGGAAAAGGTCAAAGATCTGCTGTGTTATTACATTTCAGGCCAGGAAGATTACCAGATCCCGGATCGGATCCTGAATCTTACCGATCGGGTTGCCCGGCGATACGGTGTCACTGTGCGCCAGGTTGACATGAAAAAATATGAGAAAGAAGTTGAGATCTTCCTGGAATTGTCAAATACAAGCATTATAGATAACTGGGGATATTCCCCCGTTACTGATGCGGAAGCTGAGGCGATGGCGAAAGATCTAAAACAAGTCATTCAGCCCAGGGGTGTTTTATTCGCTGAGGACAGAAATGGCAAACCGATTGGTTTTGCGATTGCGCTGCCGAATATTAACCTCTTATTACGAGGACTGAACGGCCGCTTGCTGCCATTTGGCTGGCTGAAGCTATTGCTCGGTATCCCCCGTTTGAATAACTTCCGCATGTTTGCCCTGGGAGTCATTCCGGAATATCACGGCCGCGGGATCGACAGCCTGATTTACCGCGCTCTCTATGAGTCGCTCTTCAGCCAGGATCTTTGGATGGAAATCAATTATGTCCTGGAAGACAATCACCAGATGAACAACGCAATCAATAAATTGTTGGCCAAACCCCTGAGGCGCTACCGAATATATCAGCGCAGTTTCTAAGCCGGCCTGAATGCGGAGGTAATTTGTCGCTCGAAAACGATTTGGTCCTGAGAAAATCTTCACCTAAGCGGCGAAAATGGGCTTTGCTGACAGCCTTTCTGGTAACCATTATCTGGTCATCCACATTTGTGATAGTTAAGTTGGGACTGGAAACACTCGGACCCCTGACGATAGCTGGTCTGAGGTATCTGATTGGAGCACTGGTCTTACTGCCGTTCCTGTTGGTGAGGAAATCTTTCGATATTCCTGTTCCAAAGCACCTTTGGCCAAAATTGATCCTGATCGGCATCAGTTCCTATACGATCGGGAATGGAGCGCTTTTCTGGGGTTTGAAATATATCCCGGCCACCACTGGATCATTCCTGATGAGCCTGATCCCTCTCTTTATCCTATTTGGTGGAGCAATCCTGTTGAAGGAAATTCCATCGAAATGGCAGTTCCTGGGTGTGATCCTCTCCCTGGTCGGCAGCGGCATATTTTTCTCATCAGGGTTGACGACTGGTGAACCTGAAGGTTTTTTGATCCTGATCGTGGGATTGCTTGGTTTTATGGCCTTCAGTATATTGGGTCGCGAAGTAGCCCGTGATAAACAACTGGATACGCTGAGATTGACAACTTTGCCTTTGCTGATCGGCGGATCTGTGAGCCTTGTTCTGGCCCTTGCCGTGGAGGGTGTGCCCAGCTTAACCTGGAATGGTTTCCTGATTGTTTCCTGGCTGGCTGTGATCAACACTGCCCTGGGATATGTGTTGTACAATCATGCCCTGCGGGAATTGACTGCCCTGGAATTGAGTATGGTCCTGAACCTTTCTCCCTTCTTTACTGCCGTAATGAGCTGGTTACTTCTGGATGAAGTAGTAACCCTAATGCAAATTCTTGGAATGCTGATTGTGATCGGTGGTGTGATTCTCGTTCAGACCACTGGCAGTGATCAGGAATTATGAACGACAACAATTTGCTAATTCTTCTGATCACGATTGATTTTCTAGCACTACATTTGTAATGAGCGTAAATTTTTGCTCACACCTAGTTCGTTATTCAGTTGCGGGCCTTGCTGTTGGCTGTAAGAAAGGCTGTACCCCTGGTTGCCTTGACCGGAACTATCACTGCCTGTGTGATTGTTCTTAGGAAATGGTGTCCGAAGGAATGTTTTTCCTGGTATCTATTCTAAAATGCATTGTCACTGGTAATCTGGTTTTTGATCAGGATTATAGTGAGCAGACTACAATGCAATTTGGGCATCTAATTCCCGTTATAATTAAATGAGCCCGCATACTTATTATCTGGTAGGGAGTACTTGACCTCCAGATTTGTGACGATAATTTGATTCAAGCGATCTGATTTATGGAGCTTCCAAAAAGGATCTCACTGAACTGGATAGTTTTAGCGATGTTAAACTTTGGTCTGGTTGCCTGCAAACCCCAATCCGGACCTAGAGAAGAAGGGGATCAGATAGATATTTTCGATGCCCAAGCTGTTGATGATCCTCAACCATTCCGGGCATTCACCAACCTGCCCGGGGTGTGGAAATTCAGGGTGTGCTGGCATCCCCAGCTGCCCAGAGGAGTTGGCTTTGACTTCGAAGTTCTTTCATCAATTCAGCCTTGTCTCGCCCCGCCACCGAAGGGGAAATCCAAAGCACTAACGAGATGCAGATCTGTCGGAGGAGGACCATGGATGTGGAATTGAGCCTTCCCGATGATGCCCTGATGTTTGGCGAAGAGATTATCGGTGTGATTGGGGATACACCAGTAACAAAGCGGGGTTTGAGCTGGTTGCCCATTACCCAGCTTCTGGGTTGGATCTTCTTTACCTGGAAGGCATCCAGGCGCAAACCCGGGGATACCATAATTGATTGGTCCGGGGAGGGCATCCTGCTGACAGCAGTCTCTCTGGGATCAGAATGGTGCCATAACCTGGCCCATTTATTTGCCTCAAATCTGATCAACAAACCGATGGACCAGTTAAGGATCCTCCTTGGGATGCCCCGCTGTGTTTATTATGATCTAAATGATCCGGCCGTGACACCCCGCCAGCACCTGGTCCGCTCGCTGGCAGGACCGCTGATCAACCTGATCCTGCTGCCTATCACTGGTTTTTTCAAAAAGAACACTGAACCCGGTTCCATCGCCGGTGAGACCGCTAAAACTGCCTATCAGACCAATTTGTTCCTCAGTCTGATTTCTTTGCTGCCGATCCCCGGGATCGATGGTGGTCCTATCCTGAAATGGAGCCTGGTCAAAGGGGGGAGGACAATTCAGGAGGCGGACCGGGTTGTAAAGAACCTGAACGGCCCCGCAGCAATCCTGCTGGGCTTGTTCAGCAGCATGGCTTTTGCTAAAAAGAATTTCCTGGCCGGAGCGCTGAGTTTGATGCTGGGAATAACATCATTGAGCATCTATGCCGGATGGTTAAAGGAAGAAGATGTCTCAATTTAATGATTTAAACGGATCTAATTGGGAGGAGCAGTGAAACTTTCAATCTTAACCGGAGCCCTGGTGGCTCTGTTAACCGGGATAGCGATTGCAGCCCAATCGACCCTGACCAGTCGGGTAGGCAGCCTGATCGGTGATATCCGGACCGGGATCTTGACCAATACCATGGGTGGAATAGCAGCAGGATCATTAGTGCTGCTGTGGCTGCTGCGCGAAGGCCCCGAGACCTGGAAAGTTCCTCCAGTTGCAGTTGGTATTACAGCAATTTCTGGTATCCTTGGAATCTTGATCATTACCGGGATTTCTTTTTCTCTCCAACGGGCTGGTGTAGCAGCCGGGTTGGCCAGTGTAATTTTGGGACAATTAGTGTTATCAACGATTATCGATTCAATAGGTCTGGGTGGGGTTGACCCTATACCTTTGACTGCTGCCAGGATCTTAGGTCTGGCACTTACTGGTGTTGGAGTGTATTTATTATTGCCTAAAACTTAACCTGTCACAGAGAAGGAGAAACTTATGTCAGTTGAATTACGACCATTGGGAAATACCGGGATTATGATTTCACCCATTGGATTGGGCGTGATGCAGTTTGCCGGAGGCAAAGGCACTTTTAAAACCATGTTTCCGGCTATCCCAGAACAGGTCCGGAATGAGATCGTGCAGGCAGCTCTCAATGGGGGAATCAATTGGTTTGATACGGCCGAAATGTATGGTGGAGGACAGTCAGAACAGTATCTGGCTAGTTCCCTTCAATCTGCCGGCGCACCAGATCAGGATGTGGTGATTGCCACGAAATGGTCGCCATTCTTTCGATTCGCCAGCAATATTCCCAAAACCATTCAGATCCGGTTGGACAATCTTGCACCCTATCAGATCGACCTTTACCAGATCCATAATCCCTGGTCTTTTTCACCACCTGAAAAAGAAATGGAGATGATGGCCGAGCTGGTGACGAATGGTCAAATCCGGTCTGTAGGTGTCAGTAATTTTAATCCCGGTCAAATGAATCGGGCGTATTCAACTCTGGATAAATATGATATCCCGCTGGCATCCAACCAGGTCCATTACAGCCTGTTGAACAGAGAGATTGAAACCAATGGAATCCTTGCCGCAGCCAGGGAACTGGGAATGACGATCATCGCCTGGTCTCCCCTGGAATCAGGACTGCTAACAGGAAAATTCCACACCGATCCAAAATATTTAGCCCGGACACCAGCTGTCCGCCGCCAGAGCCTAAAAAAACAGCTGGCAGCCAGCCAGCCCGTAGTAGATGTTTTGACTGATCTGGCAAAAAAGTATGATTCAGAACCTGCCCAGGTAGCGTTATCCTGGGTCATTCACAACCAGGGAGACCTGGTTGTCGCAATACCCGGTGCCTCCCGGGTTGGCCATGTCGATGAAAGTGTCGGAGCTATGCATCTTGTCCTGTCCGATGAGGATATTTCCCTATTAGACAGGGTCTCGATGGATTTCAGGAGAGATTAATGGGCTAGAATATCTACCATAACCAAAGATTATGACTTTTGGGCTTTTGATAATAAAAAACACCCGGCTTTGCGGAAAGCCGGGTGTTTTATTTTTTATTACCTTACTGCTTCAATTTCTTGATGCATCCAGGTAGGTGATAATCAATCTAGACAGGTCTTACGTCAACTGCCTGAAGGCCTTTATCGCCTTGCTCAACGGAAAACTCAACCTGCTGTTCTTCGCTGAGGGATTTGAATCCTTCCATTTGAATTGCGGTGTGGTGTACGAATACATCATCACCGCTTTCGCGGGAAATAAATCCATAACCTTTTGCATCGTTGAACCATTTCACGGTTCCAATTTCTTTTTCGGACACTTTTGTTACTCCTTAGTACATTTGATAGAATTGAAGCAGTGCAGTTAGTACAAAAAACCGCCCAGTTTCCGCAAGTTTGGGCAGTTTCCATTAGTTGCTACCAGTACCTACTTCATCTTAACAATCGGAATCTTAGCATATTCGACAGAAAAAGTCAATCCACAAGGAAAATAATTTTTACTGAAGGGAATTGAGATGTCAGGATTCTCGGAAAGCAAATTAACGGCCTGGCTCCAGAAAATTGTCTCATATCGCAGGGAAGCCAGCGGTCTCTACCATGAAATTGCCATCCATTTGGAGCTGCAGGCGGGCGAGCGCGTGCTAGATATTGGAACAGGCACTGGATTGCAGCTGCGGGCGATGTATCAGCTTCAACCCTTGGCCGAACTCTATGGATTGGATCTTTCACTACCAGCTATTGCACTGGCCAGGCAAGCATTGATCGACTTGAATGCGGATCTGCGAGCAGGCTCGATCAGATCCACCTCCTATCCGGATCAGTTTTTTGATGTCATAACCTGCAATGCAAGTCTGTCATATTGGGAATACCCCGGAGAATGTTTGAATGAGATATTCCGGATCCTGAAGCCGGGCGGGCGAGTGTTGCTGTTCGAACCACACCGGGAAATTGATCTTGAGAAAGCCCTGGACCAGATCCGGAGCAATCTGGCGGACAAGAGCCCCGTCCGGCGCTGGGGAGCAGTACAGTTAAATAGGTTTGGATTAGAGCACGGTCACCGGGTGGGAATGAAACTTTATGCGATCTCCGAGCTGCAAGAATTGGTAGAAAGCTCGCTGTTTGAGCAGAATCACTCGATAACCCCAATATCCTTGCTCAATATACCAATCTTCGCCCGGATCCAGCTCTGGAAATATGGATCCGAAAATGTATACTTGTCATAAGGAATAACAGGATGGAAATTAAATACTCAGAAAAAGTAAAATCATTCAAGACCACCTTATTGTTTCTTTTCCTCTCGGTTGTTTTTATCTATCTGACATGGTGGAGGGTCTCAGCGGTAGGATACCGTTTTCTTCCGGGCTTGTTCGCATTGTTAGGTCTGGTTTTCATATTCTATGTTATCAATTACAGGACACTTGAAATTTCAATCGACTCTACTCACCTGAAACTCAAATTTGGAATCATTTCCTGGAAGACACCCCTCACTAACATTCAAGATGTCTGTCTCGACGATTCTCCAGCCCTGATCAAATATGGCGGAGCAGGTGTGCATTTCGCTTTTGTTGGTGGTCGATATCGGGCTTACTTTAATTTTCTGGAATATCCCCGCCTGCTGATCTTTTTTGGTGAGAAACAGGGCTGGACGGAGGCTTTGGTTTTTTCGACCCGGCAACCAGAGCAGGTTCTGAGTGTTTTAAACTCAAGGAGGGCTCAATTATGAAGATCCAAACTATCCTTACTCCTTTTTTTCTTGACCAGCCCCTCCCGGGCTTGGATGAACTTGAAAGGCCTGGCTGGATCATTAACCAGGAGCTCCTACCTGAAGCGCAGGTTATTGACCGCATCGCTCCTCTGCATGCCGCGCTGGCTTGTTACGTGGAAGATATAATCTCAGATGGAAATCTGCCGGTCTCGATTGCAGGGGACTGCTGCACAGCCCTCGGAGTATTAGCGGGTTTAAAGTGGTCTGGAATCGATCCGACCCTGATCTGGTTTGATGCCCATGGTGATTTCAATACCTGGGAAACATCACCCAGCGGATTCCTGGGTGGTATGCCGCTGGCCATGCTGGCTGGACTTGGTGACCAGACAATACTAGATTTTTTGGAGATCGATCCACATCCTCAGGATCAGATCATCCTGACCGACGGGCGGGATCTTGATCCGGGTGAGAAGAAGTTGGTAGCTGGTTCTGAGATCATTCATCTTAAAGATCCAGCAGCGTTGCTGGAATATCCAATTCCTGATCGGCCGCTCTGGGTCCATTTTGATACTGATATAGTTAATCCTGAGGAAGTACCAGCCCAGAATTACCCTGCGCCGGGTGGGCCCGGAAAGGAACAATTGGCCCAGATCTTTCAACACCTGTCAGATACAGGAAAAATCCGGGCCGTATCTCTCTCATCCTGGGCGCCGGCCTTGCCTGGCGCAGCACAATCGCGGGCAGTGAGTTTAGATTTACTGGAAGTCCTGATTCAGTAAATTATATGTAGAATATAGACAGATATTTTCAAAATCAGCGATCCAGCTATAATTTTATGCCCGCCATTCTAATCAGAGTGGATTTTCTCTGCCGATGACCCAAAGATCGTTTTTCTCTAGCCTCAGTGAGAGCGGCCGATTCCTACATTCTTCAGCATCGAAGAATCTGGCGCAAGCGCTTGTTCGACGCTAGAAAACCTCCTGGACCAATGACAGACGGTATAATAACCTTGAAGCATCTGGAGGTTCTTATGAAACCATTCCGAAAAAATGTCGCCCTGGCTGTTGATGGAGGAGGTATCAAGGGAGTTATTGTCGCCAGAGCCCTGGCAAAACTTGAATCCTACCTCCAGAAACCTGCCTATGAGACCTTTCAATTATTGGCCGGCACATCTACCGGTTCAATCGTTTCTGCCGGGATCGCAACCGGTTTGTTTGGTGAAGAGATCCATCAGCTGTACTGTGACCTGGGTCCAAAGATCTTCCGGAAAACCTGGAGATCATCGTTCTGGCCGTTGACCCGCTATCGCTACCCTCTGGAGCCGCTCCAGCAGGCTCTTGAGGAGCAGATGGGGGGAAAGATCATGGGCGATTTCTGGTTCACTGAAAATCCAATAGACCTGGTTATCACCGCTTTTGACCTGGTTGAAAATAAAACCCTGTTTATCAAACCTTTTAACCAATCCAGCGGATATGACCTGTGGCCTGTTGTTAAGGCGGTCCTGGCGTCCTCTTCTGTGCCATCTTATTTTCCAGCTGTCGAAGATCGGTATGTGGACGGTGGTGTGGGCTCATATCATAATCCCTGTTATGTTGCTGCCTATGAAGCCCAGTTTGTATTGGGCTGGGATCCTGCTGAAACCACCTTGATCAGCCTGGGAACCGGCAGGGAACCGCATACCCTGACCCCGGACCTGATCAAGGGATTCTATCCCTGGCATTGGATCAGTCCGATTTTAGGTGCTTTCCAGGGTTCTTCAGATGACCAGCAGGTCCACCTCGTGCAAACTTTCTTTGACAAGATGGACTTCCGTCGTTTCCAGGTCAACCTGGACGGATCCTACCCGATGGATGATCCTGGGAAGATCCCGGAGTTAACAGCTTATGGGGACATCTTGGGAGATATGATCTTAGCGGATGAAATGGACCTGGCTATGCAAATCCAGGCCCAAACTGCGCCGCCGAAAGACCTGTTCGGATAATATCAGTTGCAGCCTGGCTTCCTTAATAGTCTATCTTGTCAGCGCGAACTTGCTTCCTTTGACTGTATCCTCCTCGCCCTGACAGCTTACTAGTGAGCAGATTAAACATGATCGAACGGATCTTTATCATCATACTCATACTGGTGCTGCTCATTCTGCCGATCAGTGGATCAAATCTGGACCCATCTCGAGAACTTGAGCAAATCCGCGCCTATTCCCGGATATATGAATTTGATTATGTCTCCTGGACGATTTCAGCCCTGGAAAGAAAGTTCATCCAGGCAGGCTTGGATGTTGATCGCTACCTGCCTCTTCAGGCAAAACACGATCTGGTCATTGAATATTTGGACCTGGGAAGGAAAACCAATCAGCTCCAGGGGGAACTTTCGAATTTACTTGCTGATCCAGATCAAGATCAGAGGGGGATCCAAGAAAAAAAACTCCGGGCAGAGCTGGCGGCTGATATAAGCCAAAGATCGGACCTGGCCCCGTTTGCTGAGCAGGTTCTCCAGGATCAAATTAACCAGGCTCTGGTGGACCTGGGTCTATCCCTGGGGGGCCAGCTGGTACCGCCGGTTCTGTACCGATCCGAACCAGATTCTTATGCCTTGATTGTCTCTCCCCGGGAGGAGATTCGTCAGACTGCCAACCTGATGTTGATCAGGGGCATAACCCTGGATGAGATTATCAGGCTTGAGCTGGAGATAGAGGAATCCGGGGATCTTTCTGCCCTGGTTGTTGGAATCGGCGGGGTGGGTCTATACCCCTCGATGATCATTGAATCACCCAACCTGGATTGGTTGATCCATGTCATCAGCCATGAATGGACCCATAATTTTTTAACCATCAGGCCATTGGGAGCTAATTACAGCGCCAGCCCTGAATTGACTACAATTAATGAATCCGTAGCTGATCTGTCTGCTGACGAGATCCAGAAGAGGACTTTCCAGCTGTTTTATCCTGAATACCTTCCTCCGGAACCGGAAATTCTTGATCTTGCACCTCCTGCTGAAACTGAACCCGCCTTAGAAATCCCCCCTGCCCTTGAAGTCACAACTCAGGAACAACCCTTCGATTTCAGGGAACAGATGCATATCACTCGCCTGGAAGTGGACCGGCTTCTTGGCGAGGGATTAATTTCGGAGGCAGAAGAGTATATGGAACAGCGTCGCGGTCTGTTCTGGGAAAATGGCTACCAGATCCGCAGACTCAACCAGGCATATTTTGCATTTCACGGCTCCTATGCGGCTGACCCCGGTGGGGCAGCTAACCAGGAGGGAGCAGATCTCGGCAGTTTGCTTCGGTTGTTAAAATCCAGTTCTCCAACCTATAAAGATTTTTTAATCCAGGTTGCCTGGAAGTGGCGTCTGGATCAATTTGAGAAATTGTTTGAATCCCTTGATTAAAGCCAGCGTAATTTATCAATCCGAGCCTGCCGGGCTATCTCTGCAAGGGATAATTCCTGGTTGAATAAGATGAGACCATGCTTGGCACACGAAACTCAACAACCACTTAACACTCCCAGATCTCGACCCTAAAACTTTTGTTAGAACTCCTGATCAATGATAAGAATCTAAACTTATTGGTACAATTTGGGGACAGATTACTTGAGGAGGTAGTGTGAAAAACCTGAAAACAATAATTTTAGCAGTTAGTTTGACTCTATTACTCGTGGCGTGTTCCCCTGCTGTTGAAACTGAGCAAAGCCCAACTGAAACCGTTATCATAGTGGACGAAGAACAACCAACACTGTTTGATAATCCAGCCTCGACCGGCCCAGTTTGTGTCGCCAATCCCCCTCCGCCTGTCCCTTCAGAACAGGATCTCGCTGTTTATACGCCGGATCCGGATCGAGATTGGATCAAAGGGCCTGACGACGCATCCATTACCATAGTTGAATATGCTGATTTCCAATGTCCATATTGTTCGATTGCCTCTCAAAGTTTAAAGGATCTGCTTGAAAAATATCCTGATGATGTCCGCGTGGTCTACCGCCATTTCCCGCTGGCAAGCATTCATGATAAAGCAATCCTGGCAACCCAGGCGGCAGAAGCCGCCGGTTGGCAGGGAGCAGATTATTTCTGGACCATGCACGACCTTTTATATGATACCCAGACTGCCTGGTCAGATTTATCTGTCGATGATTTTGGGCTCTGGTTGATTGATGCTGCCGTGGAAATTGGACTTGATCCTGTCCAATTTGAAACCGACCTTTATAGTGACGAGCTGAAAAGTTTTGGGGAATCGACCTGGACTGATGGTCAAGCTTTGGGCATTCCCGGAACTCCTTTCATCAAAATCAACGCGATTTATGAACCCCAGGCTGATCCTTCGACCCTGGCGGCCTATGTGGAATTGATCAAATTGGAAGATTATCAATACACTGCCTGTCCTCCGATGACTGTGGACCCCAATGCTGATTACCAGGCGATAATCGAAACTGAAAACGGATCAATTGTGATCGAGCTCTTCCCGGAATCTGCACCTTTGGCTGTCAACAGCTTCATTTTCCTGGTTGAGAATGGCTGGTTCAGCGATATTACATTCCATCGGGTTCTGCCTGGATTCGTGGCCCAAACCGGAGATCCAACCGGGACTGGCTATGGTGGACCCGGTTATAGGTTCAGTGTTGAATTAGAATCTGACCTGGTATTTGACCGCCCCGGGCTGGTTGCCATGGCCAACTCTGGTCCCGACAGCAATGGAAGTCAATTCTTCATTACTTACGATGCTGCCCCGTCATTAAACGGCGCCTATACCATTTTTGGTGAGGTAATTGAAGGTTTGGAGGTGGTGAATAGTATTACTCCTCGAGATCCTCAACCGGGGCTTGCTTTGCCTCCGGGCGATGCTCTGATCAGTATTACGATAGATAAAAACTAACCTGATGATTGAACAGGGACCTGAGAATACAGATCGAACAAATCTGAATGATCAGGTCCCTGGTATTAAGGAATTCGATTGGCTGAGTGCCGGCCAATTTTGGATCAGTCTGATAATTGGCATCCTGTTCCTGGGAACTGCCCTGATCAGCAGCCTGGCACTGGTCATCAATAATTCTGAAATCTCACCTTTCCTTCCCGATCCAGATATCTTGTCATCCTATCTTTTTTCTGCCGGTTTGGGTTTGGGCGGTTTGTTGATGATCCCTTCAGTCTATTATTCCGGCAGGCATATATTTGGGTCTAAACAAGGCCTAAAGAGCGACCTTCAGATCTGGAAAACGGTGGGCCGGATAACCATGATCTTTCCAATCTTGATCCTGGCAGGGTACTTCGTTCAAAGTGGACCAGACTGGATCAAGATCCTGCTTCCCCTGTTTCACATAGCTGCCAACGGCAGCGCTTTATTCTGGTTATTGAGTCTGGTCCATAAGGGCATGCCCGCGGAAAGCGCGCAGCGGTTCTGGGGAGCTTTTGGCACAGGATTATCAGTAATACCGGTTCTCACATTTATCATTGAACTTCTGATGTTGATCATTTTGGGTTTGATCTGGATCCTGTTCCTTCAATCTCAACCTGACCTGATGCAGGAATTATTGGATATTGTCAGCAGACTGCAGCCCGGGAATGTGGGAGCAGAAATCATGCAGCAGTCCATGGACCGTTTTATTAGTTTGCCGGGCATAAGCGCAACAATATTCTTCTATATCGCAGTTTTGATTCCCGTAGTTGAAGAAATTCTCAAACCGGCGGCGCTCTGGTTGTTAATCAGAAGGAAGATTACACCTAGAGAAGGATTTTTGGCTGGAGCTGCTGCCGGTGCTGGCTATGCCCTGTTTGAAAATTTGACCATCGGCGCAGTGGCTGATGTCTGGACATTTGTGATGATCTCCCGCCTGGGAACTGCTGCTGTCCATATCCTGGCCACGGGCATGGTGGGGTGGGGTATCGCCTCTGCGGGTACTGAGAAAAAATATTTTCGATTGTTAGGAGCATATATTGCGGCGGTAAGCATTCATGGCGTCTGGAACGGTTTAAATATCCTGACATCCCTGGCTCAATTTGGTCAAGCCAGGAGCATGGTGGGTTCATTTGGCTCATATTTCGCGGACTATGCTCCAGCAGGTTTATTGATCCTGGCACTGGGCAGTTTGATAGGAATCATCAGGGCTAATTCCTACTTCCGGCGTGCTATAATAACGCAGTCAAATTAAGCAAAGCGAGGCTTCATGGAAGTAATAAAATTTCTGATTGATTTTGTCCTGCATATGGATGTTTACTTGAAAGACATCATCACAAATTATGGTGTCTGGACCTACGGGATCCTGTTTTTTGTGATCTTTATGGAAACTGGTTTTGTCGTTACTCCATTTTTACCAGGTGATTCTCTGCTCTTTGCGGCGGGCACCTTTGCCGCGCTCGGCGCCTTGAATCCGGTCTACCTGTTCCTGCTTCTGGTTGTTGCAGCTATTATTGGAGATACAGTAAATTATTCGATCGGGGCCTATGTTGGACCCAAAGCCTTCTCTGGCGACTTGAAATTCCTGAAAAAGGAGCACTTGGATAAAACTCAGGCCTTTTATGAAAAGCACGGAGGAAAAACCATTATCCTGGCCAGGTTTATCCCAATCATCCGCACTTTTGCCCCCTTTGTGGCTGGTATTGGAACCATGAAGTACAGCAAGTTCATAACATACAACGTGGTCGGTGGCATAGCCTGGGTGGCAATATTCATCTCCCTGGGCTATTTCTTTGGCAATATTCCCTTTGTGCAGAAGAATTTTGAACTGGTGATCTTTGCGATCATTTTTATTTCCTTCTTGCCACCGATATTTGAAATCATCAAGGCCAGGCGGGAGGGAAAAGTCGATCAGCCTGTCAGCTAAAATAAAGAATTCAACATAAAATAAACCGCCCCCCGGGCGGTTTTTTTTTATAAGAATCGAGAAATTCTAGGAGAACCGAGAACTAGGCATACCTGACCTGGGTTATTCTTGCCTGATCTACAGCAGATCATTGCCGGACTCCGTTGGAGCCTGGACGGATTGATGATAGTATTGATCCCCGACCCAGATGAAGATCCTTGGGTTAAAACACACCATCTTCTGACCGAGAACTAGCTGATCAGAAGATGGATGTTGTTTTAAATTTCCTTTGATTTCCAGACAGTGACTAAATCCTGGTCTGAAACCCAGGAAGGCTGGTTTATCTAGTCGCCAATTTCATGGGCTTCCCGCATGCTGAACAATATTCCTATCGTCAGAGCGACAAGGCTGGCACCAGCAATGATCAGGGTAACCGTCCGGGCTGAGCCGCCATTGGCAGCTACACTGATGATCAAGGGAGCGATCAGCAGAGAAACCAGGTTGACAACTTTGATCATCGGGTTGAGAGCCGGACCGGCAGTGTCCTTGAGGGGATCACCAACGGTGTCTCCGATTACGCCCGCTTTATGGCGCTCAGAATTTTTACCCATATTATTCGCAGGATCTGAAACCTCGGACTCTATCTGTTTTTTAGCGTTGTCCCAGGCACCGCCAGCGTTAGCCATGAAGACTGCTAGCAGCTGTCCGGTAACGATTATGCCTGCCAGGAATCCCCCCAGTGCTCGTTCGCCGATTAAGAATCCAACGATGACGGGAACCAGTATTCCCAACATTGCCACAACGATCAGCTCTCGTTGGGCCGCATCGGTGCAGATCACAACCACTCTACCGTAATCCGGTAATTTGGTTCCTTCCATCACGCCAGGGGTGCGGAACTGCTTGCGGACTTCTTCAATGATCAATGCTGCCGCACGCTCAACAGCCCGCAGAAGGATTGAACTAAATAGGAAGGGCAGTGCTCCGCCTATCAGTAGACCCACAAACACCAGCGGATCGGCGATATTAAGTCCTTCTTCCTCAAGTCCTGTGACCTCGATATAAGAAGCAAACAGGGCTAAGGCTGCGATAACCGCCGAGGCGATTGCGATTCCTTTGGTGATGGCCTTGGTTGTATTGCCAACAGCATCCAGGGTTGCCAGTGTTGCCTGGGCCTGGGGATCTTTAAAGTCCTCTTTGGCCATTTCGGCAATGCCCCCGGCATTATCAGCCAGCGGACCAAAAGCGTCCATGGCCAGGTTGTTGCCGGTATGCGAAAGCATTCCGATTCCTGCCATCGCTATCGAATACATGATGAAGATAAACTCCTGACCAACCGGCGCTGGTTTGAAGCTGATGACGATCAGCCCGATCACGATCACACCCAGCGCGCTGAAGATACCATTTTCGATTTTCTTGCTTTTAATTGCCAGATAAATACCTACGCCGATACCAACCACGACTGCTGTACCAATGATAATTGGCACCAGAGCAGCTGGAATTGTAACTGAGTAGATTGCAATCGAGAGCAGGATAGCAACAACTATGATCAGAACAGCCCAGACAGTGCTTTCGTAACCGATAGCTATTCCGGCCAGGATGATCGTCGCCGGTCCGGTTTTTGAAGAACGCACCAACCGGTTCACTGAAGTTGTTCCTACCTCTGTAAAGGCAGCTGTGTATTTGTTAAATCCAACCGCCAGCAAAATACCGGATGCCGTGGCAGCAAATAAGCGCAGGTCCTGGGCATAGAATAAGGCTAAAAAGAAAAAGGATATGGTTGAAATGATGGATGAAAGGTCATACGAAAGATCCATAGCCCGGAAAGCATCTTCCTTGGTTGGCCACATGGAGACTGCATAGGTGCCGATGATACTTGAGAAAACACCGATGGCTCTGACCAATAGCGGGAATACGATCCATTTCAGGCTCTGTGTCGGGTCAAGCTGCATGACTGCCAGGCCGAGGATCATTGCCGAGACGATGGTAACTTCGTAGGACTCAAATACATCCTCAGCCATTCCAGAGAAGTCGCCCACGTTATCACCGACCAGATCGGCGATCGCAGCAGCGTTGCGCGGATCATCTTCTGGCATATTTTCTTCGACTTTGCCGACCAGATCAGCGCCGACATCAGCTGCCTTGGTGTAGATGCCTCCACCCACACGCATGAACATGGCCAGCAGAGTGCCGCCAAAACCAAACCCCAGCAGCACTTCGGGAGCATGTCTTCCGTAGAGGATAAAGATGATCGTACCGCCCAAAAGTCCGAGACCGTCGGCCAGCATGCCGGCGACTGTGCCGGAGCGGTAGGCAACACGCAGAGCTCCTGCAAATGAACCCATCCTGGCCTGATTGGCAACACGGACATTGCCCCTGGTGCCGATATAGCGCAGACCGATCTGGCCAATGGCAAGCGAACAGCTGGCGCCTAAGAGCAGGGCAGCACCGCGTCCGATCGAGATGCTGAGAGGAGAATCTGCCAGATGGGCCGTCAGGAATAAAACGATTGCCAGCACAAACGAGAGCGGGATAACAACCTGCATCTGTTTGTTGAGATAAGCAACCGCGCCCGTTCGGATCGCATCAGAGATGGCCTGCATCTTTTCTGTCCCGGGATCTTCTCTCAATACCTGGCGCGCCAGGGCCCAGGCATAAAGCAAGGCACCGATTGCTGTTACCAGAACGATAACAAGGCCGATTTGTTCGAACAGTGTTGCGTTTTGTAATGTTTCTAACCCACCCATAGAACCTCCTCGATAATTCCTAGATTATTAGATTGACGGGCAGTGTGAGCAAGAGTAGGACAGTTGCAATTGATTACATATTTGGATTATCCAGCACTGCTTTACAGCGGTTGTAATAATGCTCTAAATGCCTATCCAAATTATCCTTGCCCTCTGGTTCTCCTCCCCGATTTTTGCATCCCCCCTCATCACCCGGACGTAGCTTCAATAAAGTGCGCCGGGATTGAAGTTGGGTATTCTGATTCCTTCACAAAGCTGAGGCAGGTGTCCGCTGCCAGGTACACAAGTAATTATTATAGTTTAAGTTTCAAAAAATGGAATATTAAAATAAATTCCCAAACCTGGGTTGACCAACCCCCCGGTTTAATAAGTTTGGTTCTGCTTTTTCAAGGATTGAATTCCTGTCAATTTTCTCCGGCACATACCACCACGGCCGATGCCATTTTCTTGGTATGGGTCAAACTGACAGACCAGCTTGTATATCCCAAAAAGCCGGCTATGCTGGCTGCTTTTCCGGTCAATCTCATGATCGGTTTTCCGCTCGGCTCATTCAGAATTTCCATCTCTTTCCAGGATACCGGTCCAATCCCTGTACCCAGGGCTTTTGAGCAGGCCTCCTTGGCTGCAAATCGAGCTGCGATCTCGGCTGTTATGATCCTGGGATGGGCTTTTCTGGCCTGGAACCGGCGCAGTCTTTCCAGTTCGGTTTCGCTGAAGATCCTCTCCAGGAACCGGGTACCATGACGTTGGAGGGCTTTTTCTATGCGGGCTATTTCGATCAGGTCAATTCCCGAGGATAAGTTCATAATTTTGGTCCCGCTGTTGATACAGCTAATTTTTCTGGATCCAGAAAGGTTCTGGCAGCTTCCAGTATGCTTTCACTGGTTATTTTCTTGATCATCTCTTCATACTCCTGGAAATAATCCAGGCCGAGTTGGTGGCGTTCAATGGTTAATAGAGCCCCGGCTACCCCGCTGTTGGATTCCAGGGATAAAGGTAGTTTGCCAATATAGTTTGATTGCACATCAAAAAGCTCATCGGCACTTACCGGAGCCGTGACGAATTTCTTGATTTCGTCTTTGATCAGCAAGATGGCTCGATCCATGTTGGCCGGATCCACGCCAGCTGAAACAGCCCAGGGACCAGGTCCGATGCTGCTGCCGAGCGAACTGTATGCATAATATGCCAATCCCGACTGGACCCGGACTGATTCGCCGATTCGTCCCATCATGCCGAATTGTCCCAGGATGCTGTTCCCCAGCAGTGCAGAATAAAAATCCTTCCACTCCCGCCGCGGGCCAACAACGCCCAGAACGATATCAGCCTGGCTTTTATCTTCAATGACATGGTGAGTTTGAACCAGTTTTTTCAGAGGAACAGCATCCGGGACCTCGATCTGGGCTGGTTGATCAGGATTGGTCCAATCCCCCAGGCTTGATTCGACCAGAGTCAAGGCCCGCTCAGGTTCAACGGGTCCGACAATCACGATCACCATTTTGTCTGGGCCATAATGGCTTTGATGAAAATTGATCAGATCCTCGACTTGGATTGCCTGAATTGTTTCCAGGTAGCCATCATCTGGAAAGCGATAGGGATGGTCAGCATATACAATCGCATCAAATCCCAACGAGGCCATTTCACCTGTATCCTGGGCTCTTAGATCCAGACCGGTCAGCAGCTGGGAACGGACTCGCTCTATGTGTTCTTTAGGAAAAACCGGATTTTTCAGGACATCTGCCATCATATCCAGTAAAACCGGGAGATCATCTCCCAGCGACTTCCCTCCGAAACCGGCAGTGTGTGTCCCTGAGCTGATACCCAGGTTAGCTCCAATAGATTCAAGAGCATTGAATATTTCCTGGAAATTTCGACTTTTTGTGCCCCGCATCAATGTCGATGCAGTAAAATCTGCCAGGCCTAATTTTTCTTCTGGGTCATACAGACTTCCCGCTTGTAAATACCCGGCAATTGAGATCGAAAGAGTGTTAAAATTTGGCCGGACCAGCAAAGTGATCCCATTCTTCAGCTCGGTCCTCGTAATATCATCAGGACCGGGTAGGGTAGAAGTGTTGAGGGAACTGAATTTAGCTAGGCTCATTTTCGGTTTCCCCCCTTGTTATGAGGAAGATAGATCCCCACTAGTCTGTTTTTAGGCTGTAAGTAGGTTTGGGCAACCCGCTGCACTTCATCTGGAGTGACAGCTTCCAGCATCTCTAGATATCCTGTCACCCATTCATAATTGGCAAACATTTCTGAAAAACCCATCCAGAAAGCCTGGTTTGTGATGCTCTCTCCTCCGTAGGCAAACAGGGCTCTGGTTTGTTTGGCTGCCCGCTGTAGTTCTTCCTGTTTAGGTGGAGCGTCCTGCATTTTTTGGATTTCCTCATCAAGTACCTTTAACGCCGCGTCAGGCGTAGCTGATGGGTGGACTATATAGTTCAAACTGTATAGATAAGGATCGATCGTTGCTGGCAATCCACCGTGAATGTCCACAACAACTTCCTGGTCTTCAACCATCCGGTCGTAAAGTCGGGAAGTTTTATTCGATATGCCGCCCCCGCCAAACATATTTAAACCCTGGGGTCCTGAAAGGATGCTGTCCATGATCAGGAGAGGGAAGAAATCGGGATGGTTGGCAGCAGGCGTGTGGTAGACAACATCTACCAGGATAGTGTCGCCAGGGCCATCTACAGTCAACCTGTGCTCTCCCCGCTGGGGTAGTTCGGGTCTGTTTACCCTGGGCGGATCAGCTCCGGCCGGGATATTCATGTATAGCTCGGAGAGCTGATCGAGCAATTTTTCTTTCTCAAAAGCACCTGCGATCGATATAACCGCATTATTGGGGGAATAAAAAGTCTGGTAATGGCCATACAGATCGTCCTTGGTCATTGTCTCGAGGTCAACCATGTCACCGATAATGCTGTGGCTATAGGGGTGGATCCGAAAGGCTGCATTATGGATGGCTTCTGAAAGCCAGAAGTCGGGATTATTCTCGCGCCCCTGTCTTTCAGAGATGATCACAGTCCGTTCAGACTCAACTTCCTTGGTCTCATATAAGGTGTTTTTCATTCGATCAGCTTCCATCTCGAGGGCCAGATCGATCTTGTCTGCCGGCATGGATTCGAAGTAGGTTGTCCAATCCAGGTAGGTAAAGGCATTCCAGACCCCGCCTGCCCGGGCGACGCCTTTTTCGATCACATCGGCTGGGAAGCGCCGGGTACCTTTAAATTGCATATGCTCTACCCAGTGGCTGATGCCGTGCTTTCCGGGAATTTCATCCCGTGATCCAACCCGGTACCAGACCCAGCTGCTGATCACGGGAGCAGTGTGAATTTCTTTTAGTTTGATTTCTAAACCATTTTCTAGAGTAATTGTGGGGATAGGTTCTAGCATAGGCTGATTTGATTTACCTTATTGAGTGAGGGAAGCTATCAAGAGATCCAGCGCCAGGCCGCCTTCCAGCTGGCCGGTTTTTAGAGCTTGATCGACTTCCGACAGTTGATGAAATATCTTCTTTAATTGGGCCAGGTTAAAGAGTTTGACCTGGGGCATCAATTTTTGAATCGGGTAAGGATGAGAGCCGATTGTTTTTGCAATGCTGTAATGGTCCTGGGCGGGATTCTCATCTACTAACTCTTTGACCTGGATCAAGAGGCGAAACTGCCTCACGATCATTCCGAACAAGGGTAGTGGATCGCTGTCTTCCAGCAGCCGGCGCAGCATGAACATGGCCTTTTTGCCATCACCGTAGCCGATGGCGTCTACCATTTCAAATACATCTCCCTGGCGCACATCTGAGACCAGGTAGTGAACATCCTCTTCTGTAACAGGCCGGGCATGATCAACGTAAGTGAGCAGTTTGATGATTTCCATTTTCGCCAGGCGCGGGTCTTCATCGATAAAGCTGGCCAGCAGCTCAGCAGCCCCTTGGTCGAATTTTCCTCCCAGGGCCAAAGCCTGATCCTCAATCCACCGGGTCATGGCTGGCCCCGTTGGGAGTGAAAATTGTTTACTCCAGCCAAGATCAGGATTCTGCTGGACCCAATCCAGCAGCCAATGAGTGCCCTTTTTGGGCGCTGATAAAACGTCTTCGATCAAGATCAGGGCAGTAGTTTCCGGAACCAAATTCAAAAATTCCTTGAATTTGTCACGACTTTTTTTGGCCAGGACCAGAGGACTTTCCAGGATCAGCATTCGGCGTTTGCTTAAAAAAGGTATTGTCATGGCTTCGCCTTTGACAGCTTCCAGGCGTTCAATTTTGCCGTCAAGGGTGGTGATGTCCATGGCTGAATCAGTACTCGACCCCATTTTCGGTATCAGCTGAGTCTTTAAAAAGCTCTGGATGGCAAATTCATCATTGCCGTGAAGTAGATAAACCCGGGGAGATGGTTTACTCATTTATATCCCTGGTGCTTATCCGATGGGCTGGAATACCATTCAGTTGACTTTTCCTGATCGCTGTGATTTTCAAGGATCCTGGTTTGCCACTTGTAGTAAATAATTTTTGGACTACTGGTCCAATGGGTTTAGACAGCAGCAGGGCTAGAACGCTTAATGCTGTGATGATCGGGATCCGCTCGACCTTATCTCGGGTCCGTTCACCTACGCCAATTAATCCAGCAGCTCCTGCCAGGCCGGCAGAAAAACCAGAAACCAGTAAATTGGTTCCGCAGTTTTTGTGGATAGCAAGATGCTCCTGGCCTGCAGAAAGTTTCTCAAGAGCCAATTCAGCTGCTCCAGCGACCTGCTCGGCGTCGATCCTGCCCAGGATCCAAAAACCGCCGGCATCCGAATGGCCCGCAAAACTGGACCCGGGGTGGATGCCAGCCAAAATATTTAATGTAGCGTGTTCCAGTCCGTGATTGCGGCGTATGCGTGAAAGGATTTCTTTCATAATTTTTTGTCTTCGAGGTACCTAAACTTATATTTGCTTCAATATTCCAGCAGGTAGGATTCCTATTTTACTAGAGAATAATCATAAATACTACCGGAGGGAGATTGATATAATAAACTCTTGATAGATTTGTATATCAGACTAGTATTTTGGCGTGCTATAATTCTGGCTCTAAAAATGTAGATTCAGGTGATGATGAGCATATGAAAACATTGATTACAGGCGTAGCAGGATTTCTGGGATCAGCCCTGGCCAAAAAACTGATTGATGATGGTCATACTGTACTGGGTTTGGATGATCTTTCGACCGGAAAAGAAGAAGCCATCCCCTCTGCTGTTCAATTTGAACCGGGAGATATGCTTGACAGGCCAAAATTATGGACCTTGCTCCAGGGTGTTGAGTGTGTTTATCACCTGGCAGCTAAAGTGGCTGTCCAGGAATCGATCCTGTATCCCAGGGAATATAACTCCACGAATGTGGGTGGCACGGTGAGTGTTATGGAAGCCATGCGCGATGTAGGAGTCAAGCGGGTGGTTTTTACATCTTCCGGAGCTGTTTATGGTGCTCAAATTGCTCAACCTCTTCATGAGCATATGGTCCCTGCGCCGGATTCTCCATACGCGGTGTCCAAACTCTCAGCTGAATATTATGTCAAAACTATCGGTAGATTATGGGGAATTGAGACTGTGACCCTGAGGATATTCAATGCCTATGGCCCGGGCCAGCATCTGCCGTCGGATCATCCCCCGGTGATCCCTTACTTTTTAAATCAAGCTGTCAAGGGTGGCTCGCTGATAATCCACAACAGCGGGATGCAAACCAGGGATTTTGTATACCTGGATGATGTAGTTGGGGCGTTAACCATGGCTGGGACAGCTTCTGGAGTTGATGATGCCACTATCAATATTGGCAGCGGAAAAGAAGTCAGCATTTTGGATCTGGCAGCTGAGATCACAAACTTAACCGGTGCTAAAACAGAAAAAATATATAATCACAAAGCTAAAGGCGGCGTGAATCGCATGCGGGCAGATATCTCCAGATCAAAAAAACTATTAGGGTATAAACCCAGGTATTCATTGCAGGAAGGATTAAAACAAACCCTCGATCTGGATTCCAGATTCCAGCCAAAGAAATGATCTTTCCCTGGTTTTGGTCAGCGGAGATTGAATCATGTCTATTTGTTGCGCTAAATTCCGGTCAATACAATTACATTTAGTTAACCACCCGAATGCAGAGTGATCTTGAAAATTCACTCTGCGTGATGGTTGCATGATCGGTTGAACCTGTCAGTCTTCCTGCTGAATTACTGCTTCTCACTGCTGCCTGATGTAAAATAACCTTATGCAGCGCCGCTTAACCGAACCCTTTTTTGCCAGAAATACGCTCGATGTTGCCAGGGACCTGCTCGGTAAACGTTTGGTACGGCAGATAGGCGACCAGCGGATCTCGGGGATCATTCTCGAGACAGAAGCCTACCGGGGTGAAAAAGACCTGGCTTGCCACGCCCGGGCAGGACGAACGCCCCGGACGGAAACCATGTACGGGCCAGCAGGTCGGGCTTATATTTATTATATTTACGGCATGCACTGGCTCTTGAATTTTGTCACTGAACAGGATGGATTTCCCGGAGCAGTGTTAATCAGGTCCATCCACCCTGATGAAGGGAGGGTTTTTATTTCTAAACGCCGGCGTGGGCAGCCTGAACGGTTGTGGACGAACGGTCCGGCCAAGATCTGCCAAGCATTGGAAATTAATGGAGACCTAAATGGAGAAAATGCCTGCCAACCAGATTCGGCAATTTTTGTTGAATCCGGGGAAAATGTGCACCCTGCAATTATCCAGTCTGGTCCCCGGGTGGGATTAAACGCTGTTCCAGAACCGTGGAAGAGCATAGCCTGGAGATTTGTGGTAAATTATCAAAGCTTCAAGGATGAGTAAATAGCTAAGATTCGGAGTTGATATGTTTAAAAGACGTGAAGAACCCGCACCTCTCCAGGACGCGCCAACAATCCAGTTCAGGGTTACCTCGATCATTGGCGAGGATACCAGCTGGAAAGGGGAAATCTCCGGCCGGGGAGGCATCCGCATCGAGGGATTATTCGAGGGAAAGATTGATCTGGAAGGATTAGTCATCGTTGATCCAAAAGGCCGGGTGGAAAGTGATCTGATTACAGCGGATACTGTCATAGTGGGGGGATCCGTCCGGAGTGATATCCAGGCTAATCGGGTTGAAATTCGCAGCACCGGGCGGGTCTGGGGAAATGTCACTACCGTCCGTTTTTCTACCGAAGAGGGCGCTTATTTGAGGGGAAAGATCCAGATGGAAGATAAACCCCCCGAAACTGAGATTAACCCGGACCCTGTACCAGAGCAGCCAGATGTCCAGCAGAAAGCAGCCAAGCCAGAACTAAGGCCCAAGAAAAATGCAGGGAATAAAAACTAAGACATCGATCACCTTGTTGGCTGGACTCATTGGATTGGGTTTGCTGTCTGCTTGCAGTCAATTACCTTTGACCTTACCGTCCTCTGAAGATTTAGCGAGCACAGGTATTCCTCTGAGCACTACTGATAATACCCAGACATCGACTCAGGAACGATCTAATACTCCAGAACCACAAGCAACTTCAGCAGTTGCTGATAAACTGGAATGCAAGGAAGATTCAGGTTCAATTGCGAGCTATCAGATTTCACGCGGGGGTGTTGAGTTATCTGGCAGCATTTACACTCCCCCTTGTTATGAATTTGACCTCGAAATCAGTTATCCGACGCTGTACCTTTTCCACGGAGCAACAGAAAGTGATCAGCAGTGGATAGACCTGGGCATTGCCGAAACCGCGGATCGATTGATCAATGATTTGATCATACCCCCTCTTATCATTGTCATGCCCCTGGAGCTAACCTGGGTCGCCCTGCCTGAAAACCCCTTCGGGGATGATATCGTGACTCAGTTGATACCCTGGATAGATAACGAGTATCATACGCTTCCAGACAGAGAATACCGGGCTCTTGGCGGGTTATCCAGGGGAGGTAATTGGTCCCTGCGGATCGGCTTGCTTCACTGGGGCTTGTTCGGCTCGCTAGGAGCCCATAGCACTCCCTTGTTTTATGGGGACCTGGAGCGAATACCCGGTTGGATTAAGGCTATACCAGAATCGTATCTGCCGCGAATTTATCTTGACATCGGTGAGGATGACAATCACCTCGCCTCAGCCCTCGAACTGGAAAAAGTTTTAAGTGCTAGCATGATTCCCCATGACTGGCATATTTATCCGGGTTTACACGAAGAAGTGTACTGGAGATCTCATCTGGAAGAATATTTGCTCTGGTATAGCTCAGGCTGGAAACACTTGCTAAAATAAGGGACAGGGAAATTTTACTAACCGGCTAAATAAAGGCAGGCAGAGCGTTAAACCTGGAGGATAAGCATGAATTTACCATCTTTTCAAGAGTATTTTGGATCCACCTGGGAGCAGATTGCCCCTCTCTACCAAACACTTCAGTCGCAAGAGGTAAACAGTGAAAGTATTGACAGCTGGATGCTGGATTGGTCCGAACTGCGGAAATTAGTGGATGAAAGGAACGCCCGGCTTTCCCTTGCTGCGGATCTTGACACCGCAGACGAAAAAGCTGAAACAGCCTATCATCAATTCCTGGAAGAATTTTACAGTTCTGCCCAATCAGCAGATCAGAAACTCAAGGAAAAATTACTTGAGAGCGGCCTGGAACCTGCTGGTATGGAACTGGTTCTCAAGAAGATGCGAGTTGAAGCCAACCTGTTTCGGGAGGAGAATCTCCCCCTGATCACTGCGGAAAGCAAGCTGGGTACAGAATACAATAAGATCTCGGGAGCTCAATCTATTATCTGGGAAGGGGAGGAACTGACCCTGGTCCAGGTAAAAACTGCTTTGTTAACTGCCGATCGGGAAAAACGCCAGAAACTTTGGGAGCTGATGGCTGATCGCCAGCTTGCAGATCAAGATGCCATCAATCAGCTCTGGGTCAAGTTCATGAAGCTGCGGAGTGATCAGGCAACCAACGCGGGTTTTTCGGATTATCGTTCCTACGTCTGGCAAAGAAAGCTGCGGTTGGATTATGGTCCTGATCAGAGCAAACAATTCTTAAAAGCTGTCAAAAAAGTAGTGGTTCCAGCTGCTAGCCGTGTCTATCAACGCTATCAGGCCAGGTTGGGGATCGATCAGGTCAAGCCCTGGGATCTATTGAATGATCAAACGACTTTCAGTTTACCGGCTCTGATGGTTTTTGAGACTGAAGAGGAATTCACCAGCAAAGTAGGAGGGATACTTAACCGGGTTGATCCGGTTCTGGGCGGATATTTCAAATCCATGGTGGAAGGCAAGCTGCTTGATTTGATGAATCGAAAAGGAAAAGCGCCCGGTGGTTTTTGTACATCATTTGCAACAGAAGGCGTACCATTTATTTTTATGAATTCTTCCGGAAAAAGTTCAGACCTGCGTGTCCTTTTTCACGAGGCAGGACATGCTTTTCATGTTTATGAACGGGTTAATCTCGCTTACCATCACCAATGGCGGGCTGGTATGGAATTTAATGAGGTGGCTTCAACCGCGATGGAACTACTGGCTGAACCCTATCTGGGTGAGGACCAGGGAGGTTTTATGTCGACCCGCGATGCTGCGCTTGCCAGATTATTAAACCTTGAAGAAAAATTGTTGTTCTGGCCATACATGGCAGTCGTGGTGGCTTTCCAGCATTGGGTCTATGAAAATCCCGAGCAGGGGATCAGTCCTGGAGCATGCGATAAGAAATGGGCTGAGCTGGTGGATGAATACATGCCCGGGATCGCCTGGGATGGTTATGAAAAAGTGAAAATGACTGGCTGGCACCGAAAACTCCACATCCATCTGGTGCCCTTTTATTATATTGAGTATGGTTTGGCATCCCTGGGAGCATTCCAGATCTGGGATAAAGCCCGGAATGACCCAGCTCAGGCAATTGTTGATTACCGCAAAGCCCTGGCGCTGGGTGGGACAGCATCTCTACCGGAACTTTACGAGACATCGGGAGCCAAACTGGCTTTCGATGAAACAACTTTGGGTTCGGTTGTGGAGCTGATCGAAAAAACCATGGCGGAGTTAGAAGGTCAATTAGTTTAGTTCTCTTACCACCCAAAGGCGGGAATTTATTTTCGCTCGCAAGGTTTGTATGTCATATGTCAGTACACCTTGCTGAGCGCTTCCGTTATAATGAATTTTTGGAAGAGGATTTAAAGGGATAGATGATGACAAAGAAACTGAAAGTTGTAATTCCTATGGCTGGTTTTGGTAAACGCCTGCGCCCTCACACCTGGAGCAGGCCCAAACAGCTGCTTGGATTGGCCGGAAAAGCTGTGATCGACCACGTTTTGAATACTTTTGACACTGTGCCGAAAGACGTTGTGGTGGAATATGTTTTTATTGTTGGCTACCTGGGCGATAAAATTAAATCATTTATGGCTGAGGATCATCCTGATCTAAAAGTGGACTTTGTAAATCAGGAGGAAATGAAAGGGCAGTCCCATGCCATCTATTTGGCCCGTGATTTTGTCGATGGTCCCATGATCATGGTCTTTGCTGACACATTGATTGAGACAGACCTGTCTTTCCTTGATCAGGAAGAATCGGATATTGTTGCCTGGGTGAAACCAGTTCCAGACCCGCGCAGGTTTGGTGTGGCGGAGTTAGGCCAGGATCAACGCGTCACGCGGCTGATCGAAAAACCCCAGACCATGGATAATAATCTTGCCCTGGTAGGTTTTTACTACTTCAAGGACGGTCAGGATCTGATCAAAGCCATCGAAAAACAAATCGACCAGAAGGTCCAGCTGAAGGGTGAATTTTTCCTGGCCGACGCGATCAATATTATGCTTGATCAAGATGTGTGCAATATGCGCACTCAGAAGGTAAATGTCTGGCTGGATGCAGGCACATTTGATGCCATGCTTGGTACCAATCGCTATCTGCTCGAACACGGACATGAAAATTCCGAAAAAGCAGCCCAACGCATGGGTGTGAAGATCATTCCTCCTGTTTATATTCATCCCGAAGCTGAGGTAGAATCCTCAGTCATCGGGCCGCATACCTCAATCGAAGCCGGCTGCAAAGTGATTGGCTGTGTGATTCAGAACTCGATAATTGAAAAAGGATCCCAGGTCTTTGACGCAAATTTATCCGGGTCTATGATCGGCCAATATACTATCCTTAAAGGTGGATCACAATCAATCACTATCGGGGATCATACTGAAATTGAGATGTAGATCCTCAGATCAGATCTAGATTAGCCAAGGAGATCCATGCCGAGAGATTTTATCGCCAGCCGAGTAGCCGATTTAAAGCCATCGGGGATCAGGAAATTCTTTGACATTGTCGCCACCATGGATGATGTCATTTCCTTGGGCATTGGTGAACCAGATTTCACGACACCAGCCCCTATCCTCGAGGCGGGAATAGAAGCTCTAAAAAATGGAGAAACCCACTACACGTCCAATGCGGGCATTTTGGAACTCAGGGAGGCAATATCTGACCAGCTGGAAGAGAAATACCAGGTCAAATACAACCCGAAGGATGAGGTTGTGGTTACAGTCGGAGTGTCTGAGGCTTTATATCTGGCGTTGACAGCAGTGATCAATCCCGGAGAAGAGATCATCATTCCCACGCCCTGTTTTGTTTCCTACCAGGCAGAAGTGCTGCTCGCAGGTGGTGTTCCTGTGGAAGTTCCTGGTTCACTTTCAAATAAATTCCAACCAGATCCTGTGTTGATCGAAGCTGCCATTACTCCCCGGACGAAAGCGATCTTTATCGGTTTTCCCAACAACCCTACTGGAGCTGTTGCCACCCGTGAAAATTTGCTTGCCATCTCCCGGATCGCCCAAAAACATGATTTACTGGTGATCTCGGATGAAATATATGATTCCCTGGTATATGGTGTTGAGCATGTTTGTTTTGCTGCGCTACCGGGGATGAAAGAACGCACGATCACCCTGGGGGGATTTTCCAAGAGCTATGCGATGACAGGCTGGAGGGTGGGATATGCAGCTGCCCCGGCGAATATCCTCTCTGGTCTGGTTCGGATCCACCAATACACAGTGATGTCAGCTCCATCTGTGTCTCAGTACGCAGCCCTGGCCGCCATTCAGCTGGGGGCTGATCACGCTGAACAGATGCGCTTGAAATATGACCGCCGCCGCCAGTTGATAGTCAGCGGTCTGAACGAGATCGGTCTGGAAACATTCTTGCCCGAGGGAGCCTTTTATGCTTTCCCGAAAATTGACTGCTCCGGACTGAATGACGAAATCTTTGCCCAGAAACTCCTGGAAGAGGAAAAAGTAGCCGTTGTCCCTGGCTCTGCTTTCGGGGCAGGAGGAGCAGGTTTTGTGCGCTGCTCTTATGCCACGAATTACAGCAAGATCGAACAGGCCCTGGAGCGGATCGAGAGCTTTGTCAATCGCTGCAGGTAAATTAATTAATCCTTTGTCAATCAAATTTACTGCTCATTCTCAACTGCAGGATATATTCAAGCTATATTGGCAGGCAGGTACACACCGACCTGCTTACCAGATAGTATTTAAATAGCAGGAAACTATGGGAATTATCTATGCCCTGGCGGCAGCGCTGTTTTTTTCACTCAGCCATATTACACTCAGGAAAGGGGTCACGAGATTAGGGGTTTCTTCCGGCATGATAATCATGCTTCTTTCCGGAACTGCCTCTACTTTGATAATAGCGTTGAGTGTTGAAGGAATTGATTTCCTCCTGCCAATAAATTGGACCAGTATTTTGTTTTTTGTTTTGGGCGGCCTGGTCCACTTTTTGGGGGGATGGGGCTTTCAAAACGCCAGTGCCAGCCGGATCGGTCCTACAAGATTGAGCGCAATGACGGGATCGACGCCTCTGTTTGCGGCAGTTCTGGCATTTATCACCCTCAACCAATCCCTTAATGTTTATTTGCTGTCGGGAATATTGTTGATCATGATCGGTGTTGGCGCGATTGCGCTGGGGAGTAAATCATGAACAACGAGCAATTCAAAGGTTATTTATACGGAATCTTAACAGCCCTTTGCTGGGCGATCAGTCCGATATTTATTGCCAAAGGGCTTGAAGGAATTCAGTCATCGATCTGGGCGACAGCGATTGGATTACTGTTCGCGACCCTGATATATCTGGTATTGTTTCTCATTCAAAAGAAATCGGCCGGGCTGAAAGGAATTATGCGCAAAGATCTGATCTGGCAAATTGCAGCTGGCCTGGCAGGTGGTTTAGGCATATTAGCCAGAAATATGGCTCTGGATACAACCCGGGTGGCAATAGTTATTGGTCTGGTTCAATTGCAAATCCTGGTTACCTTGATCTTGGGACCAGCCATTCTGGGAGCTGAGGATCGGGAGCAGCTCACCCCCCAACTGATCCTGGGGTCTGTTTTGATCTTTGGGGGAACTGCCCTGATCATCTATGGCAGAAATCTGTAACTTCTACCATGGTTGTTTGGCCACAAAAACCTTCCTCAGCGACCCAATTCCGCATCAGGTGAATGATCTTCGCGGCCACTCAGGGAGCAGGCAGGCCTTCTAGGATTGTCACCGTAGCGCTGGCCAATCCTGATATCAGATTGCCCTCATCATCCTCTATGGATGCAGTCAAAGTATTGGTGACTAAATCACCCTGCACTCCGCTGATGAGCCGCATGAATGAACACTGGTAAATTTCACCAGCCAAAATACTGCCTCCCACGCTGCACTCCCCGCTCAAATCCCCATAAAGGTCATCAAGCAAGGACAGGATGGTAATGGCTTCCACCGATGTGTTTTCGATTGTAATCGTATAGGAGATCTCTCCCCCGGGCTCGGGCAGTGATGGCAGTTCAGGCACAATTGTGACGTTGATTGATGGCAGCGAATCAATGATGTTTACAGTAGCGGAAGCAATCTCAGTCACAAGATTGCCCTCATCATCCGAGATCTGAGCGGTAACAATATTCGTATGGATTTCACCATCGCTGCCAGTTATTATTTCTGTGAAGCTGCAGTTATAGATCCCGCCAAAGGCTGGTAACAGAGGGCGAAGGGATAAATCGCAGCTGCCCAACCCATTCAGATCTCCGTAAAGATCATCAACCAGGCTTTCCAGGGTAACTGGTTCGGGGGATGTGTTCGTGACCAGAATATCGAAACTTACTTCCAGAGGAGGATCGATTGTGCTGGCACTGGGGATTTTGCTGACAGTGAAGGTAGGAAGAATATCCACCACATTGACAGAGCTGGAAGAGCTTTCCGAAGTATTATTCCCCTCGTCATCCTGGATTTCGGCCGTTATTTCGTTGATTTTTATATCCCCTATCAACCCGGCTACTTCACCTGGATAGGTGCAGGAATATGATCCACCAACGGGTATGGTTTGACTGAGGGCACACGTGCCCTGGCCTTCCAGATTACCGTAGATATTGTCATTCAGCATTCTGAGTTCCACACTTTCCGGGGACGTATTGTTGACCTGAACAGTAAAGAGCACTGCCTGGCCGCTGGCATCGACCTCAGTGATGTCAGGAGAGATCAAAATCGATAGGGAGGGCTCGACATCAGTGAATCCAACTGTTGAGCTGTCTGTGTCACTGGCTCCATTCCCGCTGTTATCCTGCACCGAGCTGGAGAGGGTGTTGGTGTGAGAATCGCCTGCATTGCCAGTGATGGTTCCGGCAAAACTGCAGGAATAACTTCCGCCGCTCGGGATCGATCCACCAACAGTGCAAGATCCCTGACCATTCAAATCTCCAAAAACATTATCTGAGAGATTGATCAGGGCTGCCGCTTCGGCAGAGACGTTCTCAACGGTTACTGAATAGTTGATATCTCGGCTGCCTTCACCAATTGAACCTGGATCTGGACTAATGTAAACCTGGATCAATGGCTTGTCAGTATCGAGGAAATCGTTCTGGGAGGAAATCGGCCCTGGTGTAAGATTTATGCCGATTATGTCATTGTTTGCCCCCGCAGAATCTGCCGTTGAGGTAAAACCTGGCAGGTTATATTCATACAGTGTGTAATTCCCGGGAATCACGTTGGTGAAAATATAGAAACCACTGCCTGAGGTAAGGGTTGTGCGGCAGTCGGCACCGATCGTGCATGATCCATCCCTGAGCTCGAGGCGCACATTGGCTAACCCAGGATCTTCATCGTTGAGATTGCCGTCCCCGTCGGTATCTTCCCGGACCTGGCCGCTGATAGCGGAAGTGGTTTGGAATACGCTGATGATGTTTACATCCTGTTTCACTCCGCAGGCATTAGCAATATTGTTTGAAATTGTCAGTTCGTAATTGGTGCCAGGCCGCCAATCATCATCTGCTGAATCAAGCGAAAGAGTGGCGGTGTAACTCAAACTATTGTAGGTCACACCCGTAAATGCCACACTCCCACCTGAATCCAGATTTTTTAGACTATTGTGATAGTTCTCCAATCTGAGGACTCCCTCTCCATCTTCAGAATCCATGGGTTGGTTGAATTGGATCGTGATCGAGTTTGTCGCCATTGAGACCAGCGTAGAGTTATTCGCTGGTGTGATGTTGCTCACAAAACCGCTCAGCGGATCTGGTGCACTGCAGGAACCGGTATCCAGGAAAGTGTTCCCGGTAAGGAAATCGTGTTCACCAACAGTCAGGTTAATCTGGTTATCATTGGCTCCACCAGTATCTGCGGTGGAGGTAAAGCCGCTCAGGTCGTATTCGTACAGCCGGTAGGTTCCAGCTCCCAGGTCAGTAAATCGGAAATTGCCATTGCTGTCACTGGTGGTTGTAGGGCAGGAGCCCAGGCTGCATCCCGCCTGGACCAGCTCCAGGGTCACACCATGGATTCCCTGGTCATTATCAGAGAAATCCCCATCAACATCCACGTCATTGCGGATCTGCCCGCTGATGCCGCTCCGGGTGAAAAAGTTGATAAAAACGTCATCATCCTGATGCATCCCGCAGGGATTTGTAATACTGCCCGGTCCATCCTTGATTGTCAAACGATATTCCGATCCTGGCTTCCAATCCGAATCGCTGGTATCCAAGACCAGCGTGGCAGTTCTGGTGGGGGCGTGGTAGCTCACCGAGAGAATATCCACATTCCTGTCAGCAGTAATATTTCTGATCCTGCTGTCATAACTGCTTAGATCAAGCACGCTGCCGCTCCCACTGGTGGCCATGGGCTGATTAAAAACTACCTTAATTGTGGTTGTGGTCAATGAAATCACATCCCCGGCAGCCGGATCAGTGCTGCTCACAAATCCGTTCACCGGATCAGGAGGGCTGCAGGTTGATGGATCGATCTTATCGAGGAAATCACGCCTAGTGTGGAAATCGTGATCACCAACTGTCACGTTTATCTGGTTGTCATTACCCCCGTCCGCATCTGCTGTGGAAGTATAATTGCTCAGATCATATTCATGCAGCGTGTAATTCCCGGCTGGGAGGTCTGTAAATTCGAAATACCCATTGCTGTTGCTGGTGGTTGTGGGGCAGGAGCCCAGGCTGCATCCCGCCTGGACCAGCTCCAGGGTCACACCATGGATGCCCGGGTCATTATCAGCCAGATTCCCGTCACCATCTTGATCGTGACGGATCTGCCCAGAGATTCCGCTCTGGGTAAAAAAGGTAATCCTGACATCATTATCCTGTTCTGCTCCGCATACATTTTCTACACTGTCCCAGCCATCCAGGATTGTTAATCGATATTCCGATCCTGGACTCCAATCCGAATCGCTGGTATCCAAGACCAGCGTGGCAGTTCTGGTGGGGGCGTAATAGCTCACCGAGAGAATATCCACATTCCTGCCAGCAGTAATATTTCTGATCCTGTTGTCATAGCTGCTCTTATCAAGCACACTGCCGCTCCCGCTGGTGGCCATGGGCTGGTTAAAGACCACATCAATTGTGGATCTGGTCAATGAAATAACATCCCCGGCAGCCGGATCAGTGCTGCTCACAAATCCGCTCACCGGATCAGGAGGGATGCAGGTTGAAGGATCGATCTTATCCAGGAAATCATTTGCAACTGAATTTACACCTTGAATGATAGTCGCCCGGATCCGATTGTCATTCGGAGGATCGCTGTCGTTGGTGGAAATAAAATCTGGCAGATCATTTTCGACGATTATATATTCCCCGGATATCAGGTTGTGGAACCCGTAATATCCATTGGAATCAGTCAGCGTGGTCAGGCAATCAATACCCAAATCACAATACCCTTGCAGCAGCTCAATGCTCACTCCAGCTATCCCAGAATCATTATCCCCGATGTTTCCATCACCGTCGGAGTCTTCCCGCACCTGGCCCAAGATACTGGCTGTTTGATCAGTGTCCAGGAAGTCATTACCGCCCAGATCAATCCCTGAAATAACAGTTAGAGAAATCTGATTATCATTGGCTCCCTGGCTGTCAGCTGTTGAGACATATCCGTTGGGATCGGTTTCTAGAACCAGATAATCCCCGGGTAAAATTCCGCTGAAGTTATAGTAACCAGCAAGATTGGTATTAGTCCTGGGACAATTAAATCCAATCACGCACTCACCGTCTATGAGCTGGATTTCAACCCCTGAAATGCCGTTATCCAAATCACTCAGATCACCATCAAAATCAGTATCATTGCGAACCTGGCCGGAGATATCAGCCGGGACAGGAGGAATTATTTCAATTTCTACCGGATCTGAATCAGAAGCAAGGTTGTCCTCATCATCCTGGACTTGAGCAGTGATTGTGTTGGCTTTGGTTTCTCCAGCGCTCCCGTTGCACATGACCTTCAAATGTGCAGCTGTAGGTATCCCCTACAGCAATCTGGGCATCAACTGCACAAGAGCCTTGACCATGCAAATTCCCGAAAGTGTCGTCAATCAGACTGATGAGTGATATGTCCTCAACAGAAGTATTTTCAATAACAACCGTAAATGCCACAATCTCCCCTGGATCAACCACATCTGATCGATCTGGAGTAACAGTGACCAGGAGACTTGGCAGGACATCGGTGATGGTGATACTGGCGGAATCGCTTTGGCTGCCTGTCGGTCCCTCTTCAACCAGCTCTGCTGTGACGACATTGGTATGGATCAGCCCGGCATTACCGGAAATATTGGCGCTGAAAGCACAGGTATACGAGCTTTCATCATCAATCTCGCGCGGATAGGAACAGGTACCCTGTCCATCCAGGTCTCCGAATGCATCATCCATTAAACTGATTAATTGCAATTCCTCCCCGAAGGTATTCTGAATTTGGATTGTAAAGGTTACCATCCCCCCTGGTTCGGGGATAGTTGTGGCACCAGGCACCTTGGAGATATTAAATGAGGGCGGAGATCCATTGATGAGGGTCACGCTGGCGTCATCAAATTCTGTTACCAGATTAAATTCATCATCGCGGGCAGAGGCGGTCACAATATTCGTATGCACATCGCCTGATACTCCATTCACCATGCCACTGAAACTGCATGCATAACTGCCGCCGGGGACAATCTCCTGCGGCAAGGTGCAGGAACCCTGCCCATCGAGATCACCATATTTATCGTCCAGGAGGGATGTTAATATCAGATCTTCCAGGGATGTGTTGTCTACCACCACGACGAAAGTAACAATCCCGCCGGGTGCTCTGAGGGATGTTTTGCTGGCTGTTTTTTCGATAGTGATGGTTGGATCCAGGTCATTTATTGCGACATCTGCAGCGGCGCTCGCAGATCCGATATTGT
Source organism: uncultured Chloroflexia bacterium (assembly GCA_963751575.1). GTDB lineage: Bacteria > Chloroflexota > Anaerolineae > Anaerolineales > UBA11858 > B10-G9. The sequence goes on from CAVVUX010000003.1 coordinate 1,037,008, forward strand.
TTTCATTATCCATCACAGTTGCGGTAACAATACTTGTTTTGGATTCGCCGCCATTGCCTGAAATGGAGCGGGTGAAGCTGCAGTCATAGGTTCCGCCTGAAGGTATCACGCCACCTGAAGCACAGGTACCCTTACCGTTCAGACTGCCAAACACATCGCTGGATAATGAATTTAAGGTAACCGATTCTGGTGAGGTATTCTGGACCTGAATGGCATAAGTCACTTCAGCTCCTGGTTCGTCCACGGATGGCAAACTGGCTTGATTGGTGACCTGGATTGTTGGCAGGACATCCGCTATAACGACCACCGCGCTGGAATTATCGGCAGTTGAATTGGAATCATTGTCCCAGGCCAGCGCGATGACATTGGATGTAAATGTATCTCCGGCGTCTCCCGTCACAGAACCGGTGTAAACACAGAAGTATGACTCGCCGCTGGTGATTGGGCCCAAAACACATCCTTTGGCGGTCAGATCGCCAAACTTCGAATCGGTCAGGCTGGTCAGGGTCACTGTTTCGGGCGAGGTGTTCTCGACCTGAACGGTGAAGGTCAGATCCTGACCAGGTTCGTCAACTTCTGCTGCGCCAGCCTGAGTGTTTACAATGATAGCTGGGAGAACGTCAAATATAAAGACTGCATCTGTTGCACTGGCTGCTGTTGAATTGCCATCATTATCTACAGCTGTCGCTGTGATTGTGTTCGTGAATGTATCCCCCGCATCTCCGCTCACAGGGCCGGTGAAATCACAGCTGTAGGTAGCTCCGCTGGCGATTGAGCTTAATAGACACCCGCGGGAGGATAAATCACCAAACCGTGTATCTGTCAGACTGGTCAAGGTCACTGTTTCAACAGAGGTATTCTCTACCTGAACGGTATAGGTCAGATCCTGCCCTGGTTCGTCCACGGATGGTGAACTGGCTTGATTGGTGACCAGGATTGTTGGCAGGACATCCGTTATAACGACCACCGCGCTGGAATTATCGGCAGTTGAATTGGAATCATTGTCCCAGGCCAGCGCGATGACATTGGATGTAAATGTATCTCCGGCGTCTCCCGTCACAGAACCGGTGTAAACACAGAAGTATGACTCGCCGCTGTTGATTGGTCCCAAAACACATCCTTTGGCGGTCAGATCGCCAAACTTCGAATCGGTCAGGCTGGTCAGGGTCACTGTTTCGGGCGAGGTGTTCTCTACCTGAACGGTGAAGGTCAGATCCTGACCTGGTTCGTCCACGGCTGGTAAACTGGCTTGATTGGTGACCAGGATTGTTGGCAGGACATCCGCTATTGCGACAATTGCAGCAGCGCTCGCAGATCCGGTATTGTTTTCATTATCCATCACAGTTGCGGTAACAATACTTGTTTTGGATTCGCCGCCATTGCCTGAAATGGAGCGGGTGAAGCTGCAGTCATAGGTTCCGGCTGTAGGAATTACTCCACCTGAGGCACAAGTACCCTTGCCGTCGAGACTGCCAAACACATCGCTGGATAATGAATTTAATGTCACCGATTCTGGTGAGGTATTCTGGACCTGAATGGCGAAAGTCACTTCAGCTCCTGGTTCGTCGACGGATGGCAAATTGGCTTGATTGGTGACCAGGATTGTTGGCAGGACATCCGCTATAACGACCACCGCGCTGGAATTATCGGCAGTTGAATTGGAATCATTGTCCCAGGCCAGCGCGATGACATTGGATGTAAATGTATCTCCGGCGTCTCCCGTCACAGAACCGGTGTAAACACAGATGTATGACTCGCCGCTGTTGATTGGGCCCAAAACACATCCTTTGGCAGTCAGATCGCCAAACTTTGAATCGGTCAGGCTGGTCAGGGTCACTGTTTCAACAGAGGTATTCTCGACCTGGACGGTATAGGTGATATCACCACCCGGTTCATTGATCGTTCCAGAGCCAGCTTGATTGGTAGCAGTGATGCTGGGGAGCAGGTCGGTGATCGCCACAGTTTCTCCATCACTGTCTGAGGCAGAGGATCCTTCATCGTCTTGAATTACGATTGCAACTGTGCTGCTGTACGAATCCCCCGCGTCTCCACTAAAAGGAATTGAGTATTGACATTGATAAGAATCGCCGGGAGTGAGGTCTGCTGGATAGGGATTAGCCAGCGTACCGCAGGTTCCTACCCCGGCCAGGCTTCCAATTTGATCATCTGACAAACTTACCACGGCCACATTCTCAACAGATGTATTTTTCCCCTGGATGGTATAGGTAAGCGTTCCTCCGGGTTCGGCCAATGTTCCTGGTGAGACAGAATTTGTGATCTTTACTGTGGGATAAACATTGATAAATTTAACCCCAGCGCTTGCCGAAGCATAACTTGAATTGCCTTCATCGTCTGCAATCGTGGCAGTTACAGCTGAGTTCAGAATATCCCCCGCATTGCCAGTGATCGTCTTTGGGAAACTGCAGCTATAAGTTGCTCCAACTTGAATAGAACCGCCAATTGAACAATTCCCCTTATTATTCAGGCTGCCAAGGGCACTCGCGTCCAGGCTGGTGAGGATCACAGGTTCTACTGATGTGTTTGTGACAGCGATAGAATAAATTACAGTGCCAGAGGGTTCATCCAGGGTGGATTTGTTAGCAGTAATCAACAAGAAAAGGGATGGTTTTAGATCTGCAATACTCACCGTGACGGTATCAGAGGCTGTTCCCAGATTACCCTCGTCATCCTGGATTTTGACCATTGTCGATGCTGTAAACATGTCTCCTGCGTTGCCCATAACTTCAGCCGCAAAGCTGCAGGTATAAATTACTCCCCTCTCCAGGTTTGCCGGGAAGGGGTTCGCAGCGGAATTGCAGCTGCCCACGCCATTAAGATCACCCCGTAGGTCATCCTCCAGGCCAACCAATCTGGCTGGTTCCCGGGATGAATTGGTGACCTGAACAGTATAGGTTACCTGGCTGCCCGGCTCATTGACGATCAATCTGCTGGCTGTCTTGGATATAGAGGGAGTCGGGATAATATCGGCAAGATAAACGGAACTTTCTGCGCGTACTGAAAAAACGCTGCCATTATTATCAGCCCCGGAGGCTGTCACAAGATTGGTCACAGTGGTGCCGGCATTACCTTCGACCAGGCTGTCATATGAACAGGAATAGGATCCGAATCCTTCAATCGTGATCCGGATTGGACAGCCTTTTCTCGCCAGGTCACCCGATCTGCTCTCGACCAGTGAGGAGAGAGTGATTTGTTCCGCGGTTTGGTTGGTCAGTGTTAAATTGTAAACAACCGATCGGCCGGGTTCCGGAATGGATGTCTCAGCTGCTTTCAGGGAGAGTTTTACTGCTGGGTTAGTATCGAAAATTACCGGTTCAACTGGCACTGATTCAAGCAGCTCACTTTGTATCTCAGCGAGGGTTTCAGGGGAAACTAGATCTGCAATCAGATTGATATCGATCAGTGGTATCTCTATTCCAGTCGGATCCGCCGAATAATCTGCAATTGAATCGATCTCGATCGGAAAATTGACATATCTGACTGTTTGGAAGCTGTCGAAACTACTGGCGAGAGCAACTGAAAACCAGCCCAAGACCATCAACAACAGGAGAATAAATACAGCTAACCCCCTCTCCCGTTGTGGCCCCGATCTTTCTCCTTTGTTTAGTAGTCTCATAGCATCAAACCATTAAGTCAGTTAAACGTTGTTATTCCACTTTCTTGATATATTCTAGGAATAGGTCTGTTAATTTTGGATCAAAATGAGTCCCCCGACCATCTTCGATGATTTTCAGCGCCTTCTCAAAGGGCATAGCTTTCCGGTATGGGCGGTCAGAGGTGATAGCATCCCAGACATCAACCAGGCTGAAGATTCTGGCGGCGAGGGGTATTTTTTTCCCTTTTAATCCTTCAGGGTAGCCACTGCCATCCCATTTTTCGTGATGGCAGTACGGGATATCCAGGGCTGGTTTCAAAAAAGAAATCTCCGAGAGCATCTCGTAGGCATACCATGGGTGCAGTTTGATGACATCAAACTCCTCCTCGGTCAGCTTTCCGGGTTTTCTGAGGATGTGGTCAGGCACACCAACCTTGCCCATATCGTGCAGCAAAGCACCCCGGCGGATATTTTCCAGATCGGTCCCATTGATACCTGACAAGCCTGCCAGGACAACAGTCATTTCAGTTACCCGCTGGGTGTGACCTTCTGTCTCTTCATCTCGCAGCTCCAGGGCTTTGGACCATCCTTCCAGGGTCAGGTCATAAGCCTCGATCAGATCTGCTTTGGATCCTTTGATATTTGTAACCATCTCGTTAAAAGAACGGGTCAGCAATGCGATTTCGTCATTTCCGACAGGATCCACCCGAACATCCAGATCCCCACCCGAGACCGCAATGGCTGCTGATTTTAATGCCTGGATCGGGTTTGTGACCATGCGGGCAATAAATATCCCAATGATAATAATGACAAATAATACAGTGGATACCAGACCAAACACATTCCATCTTGTAGACTGACTGGTTTCTTCAAGGAAAGTGGTCGAAAATGAAACCCCAATCAAACCCGCCTCGAGGTTTCCCCGTAATTTCCAGACCGAAATCGCTTCCCGATAAGAAATATTCTGGACTGTAAAATCACGGATAATGCTTTCTTGGTTTTGTTTGGTTGATATTTCATTAAACAAGTCAGGGCTTAATTCCTCTGGAGATAAAAGTGTGCTCGCGATCAGATCTCCATCGGAATCATAAGTGGAAACGTGGGCGACTGTTTGTTTGCGGATATCGTCGAGCATGTCCTGAATCAGACTGCCAACCATAATGACGCCAATCACGGAATTGTTATCGTTTTTAAGTGGGCCGGCAACAAAAAAATAATCCTTGCCATCCAGTTCGATCAGGAAGGCAAACTTATCCCCCTGCTGGTCAATTTTCCCATCTAATATTTGCTGAACGACCGGCTCTTCCTTAAAATGCTCGCCCCATTTGGTAGATTGGTAATCGAGCTGAACACTTGTCAGATCTCGTCTGAGCGAGATGATACTGACCCCATCCGTATTAAGTAATTCGACCACATCTTCAGAATTATTAAAGACGACGGGCAGGACCATTTCTCTCAAACCTTCTGAATCTTCAGCAACGATCAATTGATCAATCCCACTCAGAAAGGATATCAATCTCAATGAATCAAGCAGCTCGTCTTCCTGGTCGACAATAAGCTCTTTACTGGCAATTCCGGTCTCAATCAATGAACCGATCAGCCTTTTATCAATCGACTGCACGATCAGCTGTGTGATTATCAGGCCAGCACCTAAGGAACCAATTACCGACAGCAAGATATAAGGTAAGGTGATTTTTACCTGGATAGAATATCTAAACTTGTCAAATAAATTCTTAATCTTCATAAAATTTTCTGCCAGTCATCAGCAGATATTCCTGATCGCGTGCAGTGAACTGATTGCGTTTTGGCAGAATAACGCGTATCAATTAACCTGGTTCGGTGAAAAATGGCAAACCTGCTGCAATGAATATCTGCGACAGGCATGTGTCTCCGGTAATAAATTACCTTCAAGAACACTTTTTTTTGCGGCAAAATAACCTCCAATAAGCAGGGCAGGCTCGACTTTGATCTGTTATTGATCAAAATAGAGCCTTGCTTGCCCTTGCTGCCTATGTTTATGATACTTCCCTGAGGGTGGAATGCAAATTACAGCATTGTTAGCATGGAATCGAGGGGGTTGCTCGCCTGGGATCCATTTGCGCAGCAGAAATTGTGGTTTTAGGGGAAAGAGAGACTGGATGGGGGTGGACCGGTACTTTAACCCCTCAGATCGAGAGTAAAATAGATTACCCTGAGTGGTCGAAGGACAGCAGATTCTGGGGATTGATCAATTTAGAGGATAGCCGGGGGATTTACTTCAATGATCCAGTCAGCATCGGGTGGATGATCGCGAACAAGCTGAAGCGGGTTGGGACCTTTTAATAAGATCTGCCAGCGGTATTCCCCCCGGATCTTGCTGAAATAGGCTGGAACAGGACCAACCATCCGTGTTGCTCGATAACCTTCATTTTTGATCCAGTTTTTTAAAACGTTTGCATAGGACCTGGCCTTGGTTTCTACAGACCGGTTATCCCTGCTTCTTAATTCCAATCGGACCAGATTTGAGAATGGTGGATATCCCAGCTCGCGGCGATATTCAATTTCCTGATCATAAAAGTCCTGATAGTTATGTCCGGCTGCCGCCTGGATGACATAATGATCAGGGTCAAATGTCTGCAAGATCACCCTCCCGCCCAGAGGGCTGCGTCCGGCTCGTCCGGCAACCTGGGTCAGGACCTGGAAGGTGCGTTCTGGAGCTTTGTAATCTGGAAGATGCAAACCTGAATCAGCCAGAACTATGCCCACCAGGGTGACCAGGGGAAGATCCAATCCCTTGGCGAGCATCTGGGTCCCAATCAATACGTCAGCCTGATGGCTTGAAAAATCCTCCATAATCTTCCAATGAGCTCCCTTCGATCTGGTTGTATCCCGATCCCAGCGCAGGGTTCTTACTCCCGGCATCATTTTTTTCAACGCGTTTTCAACCTGCTCTGTTCCGGTCCCAAGCTGGCGAATGCGATCGCTCCCGCAGGCGGGACAGATTCGGGGGATGTTCCGTTGATATCCACAGTGATGACAGCGCAGTGAATTATCCCGGGCGTGAAAAGTGAGCGATGTTTCACAGCGCGGACAACGAAGCGCATGACCGCAATCCCGGCAGAAGACATAACTGGCGCTTCCCCTTCGATTTAGGAACAGGATCGCCTGCTGGTTCCTGGCCAAGGTCGCTGATAAGGAGTCCTGCAATAAATTACTGAAGATAGACCGGTTGCCACGACGCAGTTCATCCCTCATGTCTATGATTTCAACTTCCGGTAAATCCGCCATCTGAAGATCATTGGTTAAAGCTGTGTAGCGTGGCGTCTCGAATTCTTTTTCAGACCTGCTGATCTGGATCTGGATGGCCTCCCGGTGGGCCAGGATCCGTTCTGGAAGCGAAAGATAAATCAACTTTCCATTGTGGCTGTCAAAGGTTGTTGAAATATCTGGAGTGGCCGAGCCAAGGATACAGACTGCTCCGCAGATTTCTGCATAATCAATTGCTGATCGAAGGGCATGATAGCGTGGATTGAGATCACCCTGGTAATAGGAGCTGTCATGGCATTCATCAACTACGATTAATCCCGGAGCGGCGAATGGAGTGAATAATGCGCTGCGGGGGCCAACAATGATTTTGATCTTGCCAGCCCGGGCTGACCGCCAGGTGTCATATCGTTCACCAGTCGATAATTCCGAATGCAGAACACCGATCTCCCCGGGGAAGCGGCTCATAAACCTGCTCACTGTTTGCGGTGTCAGCGCTATCTCAGGCACCAGGATCAGGGCTTGTTTTCCCAGCTTCAAAGCTTCAGAAACAGCCCGCAGGTAGATTTCTGTTTTCCCGGATCCAGTCACACCGTGAAGAAGGAAAGGTTCAGGTTTCTCTAAAGTGAACGAGGTTTTTATTTTTTTCCATACTTGCTCTTGATCTGGTGTCAATGTTGGAACCGGCTGGTCTTTGATCAGGACCTCGCCTAGCGGGTCACGTGTGACTTGCACCTGATTGATCGTTACCAATCCTTTTTGCACGAGCTGCTTCAGATCGCTGGATGTGCCTCCAGATCTATTGTTGAGCTCAACCGCCGAAATTTCACCGGGCTCCTCAATCAGGATTTTAAGCATTTCCTGCCTGCGGGCCAGCGCATCGACGTATCCTTTCCTGGCCAGCGTATTCATTTGCTCCAAAGCCCGGGTGGGTTCTGCTATGAGTACCACACGTTTTTCAAATTTTGGTTTCACACTCGGATCACCAAGTGTTGTTTGGCTGCTGATCAATCCTCTGCGCTCAAGGGTGCCGAGAGTTTTGCGCCAATTCTTAGACGGCAAGGCCCGATCCAGCTGTCGCCCCCGGAGTGGTCCGCGGTCGAATAATAAGTTCAATGCATTTGTCTGTGCTGGGCTTGGCTTGTCCATCAAAGATTGCCCTGCTTCAAGAGCAGCCAGGGAAGTTTCAGTTAACTGGTAGAGGGTATCCGCCCGCACACTTAATCCTGCCGGGATCATGGCATGGATTGTGACGCCCAGGGGAGAGAGGGTCTGTTCACTGATCGCCTGGGCAAGTTTTATCTGCTGGGGAGTTACTACTGGATCAGGATCCAGAATCGTTCCCACGGGCTTGGTTTTCGTTACAGCCGGAATATCTGTAAAACCGATCACAACTCCCTGGACGTTTTGTTTCCCAAAAGGAACGGTAACCAATTGCCCCAGGGTGATTTGTGTCTGCTGACCTTGATTTAGGTGGTAGTCAAACTCTCCCTGGACCTGGGGGACATTTACAGCGATGCGGGCATAGACGGCTTTGTTCAGATCAATGCCTTCCATGCAGGTCACACTCCCTTGATCTGGATCTTTGAAATTCTTAGCCCATCCATTTCAGCTACCTGGAGTTGAACTCCGTCTGCCAGTTTGATCTCTTCTCCGATCACAGGGATATGATCGAGATGTCCGAGGAAGTAGCCTGCGATCGTGTCATAATTCTCGTCCACAAATGTGGTTCCCAGGTAATCATTAACTTCATCAATTAATGCCAAGCCATCAACCAGGACAGTGTTCTGGTTGATCCGCTGGATTTCTGGATTTACCTCGTCAAATGGATCATCGATTTCACCAACTATTTCCTCCAGCAGATCTTCCAGGGTGATCAATCCCGCAGTCCCGCCATATTCATCCAAGACGATCGCAATATGGCGGCGGTGTTTTTGAAATAGGTTTAACAAGACCCTGACCGAACTGCTCTCCGGCACAAATACTGGATCTCTGGCAAGTATTTCAGTTGTTTGATCCCAATTCGGATCTTTGTGCTTGGCCCGCAGCAGGTCTTTTATATTGACAACCCCGGAGATCTTGTCCAGGTCTCCTTCATAGATCGGAAATTTAGTGAAGCGGGTATTAACTGCAATATTTATGCTTTCATCAAGCGTGGTGCCGCTTGGAATGGCAATGATCTCCGTGCGGGGGATCATGACATGCCTGACCAGGAGCCTGTTGAAATCAAACACCGCACCCAGCATTTCAAGCTGGGGAGGTTCAATCGTTCCCGACTGTTCTGATTCTGCCAGGATTTCTTTTAACTCGTCCACGGTATACAGCACCGAATGACCGCCTCCTGAACTTTTCACGCCGAACAGCCGCAGGATGCCCTGGGTAGCCCAATCCAGGATGTTTACGAACCAGGTGAAAATGATGCTGAACCATTTCATGGGTGCTGCCACCACCAGGGAGAATTGTTCCGGGGCTTCCAATGCAGCGACCTTTGGGACCTGTTCGCCAAGAACTACATGTAGACTGGTGACAATGACCAGCGATATTGCTAGCGGAAGACCGGCCAGAATTGGTTCGATTCGGCTCCACTGGACTGGTATTTCCAGGGAGTGGAAAACCGGCTCGAGCAAGATCTCAAAGGTGTTTTCTCCAACCGCGCCCAATGCCAGGCTGACGATCGTGATCCCCAGCTGGGCGGCTGCGATCAATTTATCTCTGGCTTGTGGATCGTCCAGCCAATTCAGCACCAGCCGGGCGGATGCGTTGCCTTGATTGGCCAGAATCCGGATCCTGGATTTCCTGGCAGTTATGACAGCAAATTCCGCGGCAACAAAAAAGCCATTCAACGCGACAAGAACGAGTATTAGTATGAAATTCCAGATCATAAGATTTCCTGTATTATTCGCGGGTTATGACCGCTGCTGAATAACCAACAACGCTAGAATTGTCTCCCGTTATCTCACCAGAATGAGCGTAGTGAAGCTGATGGAGTTTGACGGGTCCTGTTTCCTTGGCTGCCCAGATCACTGATGCCAGCGGTCCCAATCCGCAAGCCGCCCCGGCTCCACTAGCCTGGACGTTGTACAACCCTTCCGGGTTGAGGTCAATGACCTGGTTGATGATGACCTGGTCCAACTTCCGGGCCTGCTCAGCAGGAAAAAAATGGGACAGGTCAGAGCTTGCTGCGAGGATCATCCTTCCCTTGTTTAACAGCCCGGAAAGGATCATTCCCAGGGTTTTCATCAAGGCCGGGTCCTGGTTGCGGATCATGATCGGCAGCAGCCGAAAAGGTGAGCGGATCGCCCGTTGAAAGAAAGGTAAGATGATTTCGATGGCATGCTCTTCATCGTTCCTCACCCGGTCCAATTTCACTCCTGCTATATCCTGTAAACTGGTTTCAATCTGCTGGAGAATATCCTGGTCGACGGGAATGACCCCGAGCGGAGTTTGATAGGCTTGATGGGCTGTCGTGAGGATCGCCCCCTCATGATAGGCATGGTATGGAGAAAGGATGGCAACTATGTCCGGTTCGAGGTCTTTGATGGCAGCAAAACTGTAGCCTGCAACCGGGCCAGAATACAGGTGTCCGGCATGGGGCGAGATCAGAGCAATCACTTTACCTTCAAGTGCTGGAATTTCTGCTGCCTGGATAAAACGATCCACGGAATCAGCCAATTCTTTGGGGTCAGCAGGATACCAGCGGCCGGCCAGGGGCGAGTGCCGGATATCAGTCTTTGTACTCATGGTTTGACTTCGATTGTAGCACAGGAGAGATTTCCATTGCCGCTATAAAATTTCAATTGCCATCAAATCAGATCAGATCAGATGAACATTCAATTACCGATATATTTTTAACGTCATTAGATCTTATCGTTCCAGGACTTCTGGATTGAGCGGCTGCTGAAAGGGATAAAATCCTGAAAAAGGGGGGACCTGGTGACAAAAAAACCCTGGAAACGACTCTAAATCAGGGTCCGCCCAAAAACATAAGGAATAATTGGTTTATAGAATCCTGCCAAGATTACACACATCTCCCGATGATCTCAGGAATTTGGATTGGAAATAGGTACGACCCTGAGGCAAAAACCAGCAATAATCACATTGTCTCTGTTTCGTCTTTCCGGGAAATGGATACCATATTGTCCCCCTTTGCCTATCCTGGCTGATCCCCAGGAAAGGGCGGACCAGTGGTCTGCCTGCCTGTCAACGAGCAGCTGCATTGACTAATAAGATACAATATTGTTAGGATTATCAGGCGAATAAACTCCTTGTTTTCAGTATAATTGAGGGTTGGAGTTAGTATTTCTAACACGACTGATCGCATTTATTGTTCTATTAACGGGAAATAACTGGTTATGCGCGAAAAAAATGTCCTGAAATTTTTATCTTTGATCAATATTATCGTCCTGATCGGGACTGTGTTCTGGCCTCAATCCCAATGCCCGGGCAGCTACAGCACTGACTGTTGCTCCAATAACCTGGAATGTGATTGGCCTGGACAGCAACCGCCCAGCAGATGGACCAAGGGATTTTCCTGTTGGAATTCGAGCCTGTAACCCAGCTTCCAACTCGGTGACCCATTCGACGGATGTCGAAGCAGATTTTGTCTGGTTAGGGGGTGGGACCACCACAAATGATACGTACATAAAATTGAGACCGGGGTCAATGGATCCAATCCAGCCCAACCCCCAGATCGATCTTGCCCCAAATACCTGTTATGATTTCTACTTTGAAGTTGAGCTAAACCCGATAGCAGCATCTTTTGACCAGACCAGGAGATACCGGATAGACGTCACCTATGACGACCCGGACTCTGGCTTCCGGGAAACTATCACTTCCCCTACACCAAGAGAAATATATGTCGAACGCCTGATTTCCCAGAACAGGAACTCGGTGATTGATGTAGAACTGGATAGCGTTTCAGTCCCTGTCGGAGGGGCTATGGACCTGATGGTGGGGGAAACCTATATCATCAGCCTGGATGCCTCCACAGCGACCCAGGGCTATGAACAGATCGAGAGCTTTATCCATTTCCCCAACACGATCTTCCAGGTCCTGTCAGTGAATACTGACTACAGCGCTGATTCGTCCGCCCATGTTGATAATCCGAACAACAAACTATATGCCGACAGCTGTTTATGGGAGAATGATCCCGACAACCCCAATTATCGGTCCTGCCTGGATGTGGGCAAAAATGGGGGTACCGTGCGGGTTGATTACGAGGTAAAGATCATCGGGGGTGCTGGCACTTCTGATACGCTGAACTCGCTGATATATGACTTTTCAGGCAGCAGCTTCCACTATAATGCTGATTATTCAGTTTCCTACCGGGTATTCAATATCATTGGTCCATCCAGCATCACTATCAGCAAACGGTTTATCCCGGATTCCATAACTGCCGGAAGCAGCAGCACTCTGTCGTTTACGATACCCAACCCAACCTCAACCATTGTTGAGGGGGTAAATTTTACAGATCTGCTGCCCGTGGGAGTGGTGGTTAGTAACCCAGCCAATGTTTCCACAATTGGATGCGGATCGCCGACATTTACGCCGCTGGCTGGTAATTCAAACTTGAATTTTTCGGGGGGGAAAATCGCACCCAACAGCAGCTGCCAGATCAAGGTGGATGTCACAGCCGCAAGTGATGGGACATACGTAAACACCACAGATCATCTTTTCATCAACACTTCGGTTGATACTGGAAATACCGCCACAGATACTTTAACAGTGGGATCTGTGACTTCTTGTACGCCAGGCCAAGAGGTGGCGCGCTGGGTGATGGATCCTTCCCAAGGGGTAGGTGTTCCTCCAACTTTTTGGACTAAAGCTGGTAACGTGAGTGCTGCGATTGCGTCGTCTGGTGGCGGGGCAACAACATTTATTGATGTTGGCGTAGGTAACCCAATCAATTCATGGGGAGCAAAGGGATTTGAAAAAACTGGCAGTATCGATCCAGATGCATCTCCCTATTTCCAGTTTCAAATTGAGTCCAGCAGTTATTCTGATCTAGATATCACTTTTGATTTTGTGAGAGAAACGGGTTGGGTAGCGAGTCCGGATTCGAATTTATATGTATACTCCAGTCCAACAGGGGCAGTCGGTTCTTTTACTTTTATCGGATCCAGTGAAATAACAGCTGTATTTCAAACCATCAATCTTGATGCAGACATAACGGGATCCTCCGACACCTATTTCAGGATATTCGCAATCGGTGCTAATAACAAAAATTCTTCCTATCTGTATATCGATAACATAATTTTCACAGGTTGTCTTGAGACAGATCCTCCCCCGACGATAACCAAATCGTTTGCCAGCGATCCGATCACAGTCGGAGGCACATCGACCTTAACATTCACCCTTTCCAACCTGGATGCGGCAGCTGTGGCTCTGACCGGGGTCCAGTTCTCTGACCTGCTGCCCACCGGCCTGGTAGTGGCGGATCCACCCAATGCCAGCACAACCTGCGCCGGGACACCTACCTGGGCTCCTTTAGCTGGCAGTACCAACCTGGTTTTCGGCACACCCGCCGGGGCTACCATGGCTGCTGGCTCCAGCTGCACGCTCTCGGTGGATATTACCGCAACAGCGGCTGGGTTCTTTGAAAATATCAGCGATTATATATCCTCTGACCAGAGCGGCGAGAACAAAACTTCCAGCGGATATGCAACGGACACACTAACTGTGGTTGCTCCTCCCAGTATTTCGAAGGATTTTAACCCAACGACCATTCTTAGGGATGCAGACACAACCTTGAGTTTTAGGATTACCAACCCAAACCAGTCCCAGGCATTAACCGGAATTGCCTTCTCTGATACTTTGCCCGTTGGTCTGGAGCTGGATGCTTCCACCCCACCCATTTCCGCTTGTGGGGGCACATTGACCTTGACTGATAATGCTGTGTCGGCTGATACCGTAGTATTGACTGGGGGGGTGTTAGCAGCGGATAGCAGCTGCACATTCAATGTAACAGCCACTGGATTAACAACTGGCGCTAAAGACAATCTCACCAGTGCGGTGACTTCAACTGAAGGCGGAGATGGAAATACTGCCTCAGCCTCGGTTTTTGTAAAAGAACCAGCGCCTAAGATAAATTTGTTGAAACGGGTTGGTTCTACCGCCAGCGGCCCATGGATATCTTTCTTGCGGATCGGAACGAGTAGTAATATCTATTATAAGTTTGTGGTTGAAAATATTGGGGACACCACACTCAGTTCAGTGGATGTAACAGATCCTGCATCTTATTCTTAATATGGCAACCTGCTCGTGGGTTGATGGTGACGGGGATTCACTCAGCGCTCCATTCACATTGCAAGTCGCCGCGGTTGCAAATGAAGATCACATCGCCGAATGTATTCTGGGACCGATCACGACAAATTCAACCGCAGATTATTATCCTAATACGGCGACTGCTGCCGGCACGTATAACAGCACTACTGTGACGGATATATCAACAGCGGCGTATGGAAATCCTTTGCTGAGTATCGAAAAAAGTGGACCCTGCTTACTTACAGTTGATGGGGATCTTATCTCCTACAGTTTCAAGGTTACCAATACTGGCGGTGCTTCGCTCTTGGGGCCAGTCACTGTCACTGATGACAAGGCGACTGTGACTTGTCCGGCTGTGGCGACGTTGGTGATGGAGATAACTGGCTGGATCCGGTTGATCATCCCAATCCTGGAGATCCTGCTGAGTTCCTGACCTGCACGGCCACCTACACCATTACTTCTGATGATGTGACTGCGGGATCGGCAACCAACACGGCTTCGGCAACGGTCGACAGCGTGGTTTCAATTACTGACTCCGAAACAGTTTACCTGGCCGCGTTGGAGCTGACCAAGACGGGCGTTCTGGATGACACCGGTCGTTGCGCCTTCGGGAACTCCGGATGCAGGAGATGAGATCACCTACAGTTTCTCTGTGGAGAATACCGGCAATGTGGCGCTGACGAATGTGGTTGTGACCGATCCGATGCTGCCGACCCTGAGCTGCACGATTGCGAATTTGGCGATTGGGGCGACCACAAGCTGCACGGCGACGAACAATGTGTACACGCTCCTGGTTTCTGACATCACTGCTGCCCATCGCGACAACACGGCGACAGCCACCAGCGCTGAAGGTGCGAGCGATGATGATGATTATGATGTGCTCTTTTACCAGCCCCCCGCGTTGGAGGGCCTGACCAAGACGGGCGTTCTGGATGACACGGTCGTTGCGCCTTCGGGAACTCCGGATGCAGGAGATGAGATCACCTACAGTTTCTCTGTGGAGAATACCGGCAATGTGGCGCTGACGAATGTGGTTGTGACCGATCCGATGCTGCCGACCCTGAGCTGCACGATTGCGAATTTGGCGATTGGGGCGACCACAAGCTGCACGGCGACGAACAATGTGTACACGCTCCTGGTTTCTGACATCACTGCTGCCCATCGCGACAACACGGCGACAGCCACCAGCGCTGAAGGTGCGAGCGATGATGATGATTATGATGTGCTCTTACCAGCCCCCGCGTTGGAGCTGACCAAGACGGGCGTTCTGGATGACACGGTCGTTGCGCCTTCGGGAACTCCGGATGCAGGAGATGAGATCACCTACAGTTTCTCTGTGGAGAATACCGGCAATGTGGCGCTGACGAATGTGGTTGTGACCGATCCGATGCTGCCGACCCTGAGCTGCACGATTGCGAATTTGGCGATTGGGGCGACCACAAGCTGCACGGCGACGAACAATGTGTACACGCTCCTGGTTTCTGACATCACTGCTGCCCATCGCGACAACACGGCGACAGCCACCAGCGCTGAAGGTGCGAGCGATGATGATGATTATGATGTGCTCTTACCAGCCCCCGCGTTGGAGCTGACCAAGACGGGCGTTCTGGATGACACGGTCGTTGCGCCTTCGGGAACTCCGGATGCAGGAGATGAGATCACCTACAGTTTCTCTGTGGAGAATACCGGCAATGTGGCGCTGACGAATGTGGTTGTGACCGATCCGATGCTGCCGACCCTGAGCTGCACGATTGCGAATTTGGCGATTGGGACGGGACGAACAGTGTAACGGACACCCAGACGGCGACAGCCACCAGCGCTGAAGTGACGATGATGATGATTATTACCACCGCGGGAG